>NZ_JAZIFX010000001.1:2761119-5522238 GCF_036634175.1 Streptomyces sp. P9-A2 | reverse complement strand
CCGGATGCGTACGGAACTTGTCTCGGAGCCCAGTGACGCGGCCCGCCCCAACGAGGACTTCGCGAGCGTCGGGCTTCCGGCCTCCGGGCAGGGCGGTTCACTGGTCCTGCTGGACGGAGTCACGCCACCACAGGACGGCGCGGGGTGCCGGCATTCGGTCCCCTGGTTCACCGCGCGCCTCGGCGGGGCGCTGGCCGAACTGACCGTTTCCCTCCAGGATGTCCCCCTGGCGGACCTGCTGTCCCGGGCCGTTTCCCGTACGGCCGAAGCACACGCGAAAACCTGTGACCTTTCTCACCCCCGTACGCCCCAGGCGACGGTGGTGCTGGCGCGCTGGTCACCGGAGTCGGTCGAGTACCTGGTCCTTTCCGACTCGGCCCTGCTCGTCGAGTCCCCCGGCGGCACGGTCACCGCACTGCTGGACGACCGGCTGGCCCGGCTGCCCCGCTCGGCGCTGGCCACGGACACGCTGGTGGACTCCACCCTGCGCAACAGGGAGGGCGGCTTCTTCACCGCGGCGGCCGATCCGTCGGTCGCGGTGCGCGCGGTCACGGGGACGCTGCCGCGCGCCGAGGTGCGCGCCCTGGCCGCGCTGACGGACGGGGCCACCCGCTGGGTGGAGAGGTTCCGCGAGGGCGACTGGGCGGACTGTCTCACCCTCGTCCGCAAGAAGGGGCCGCAGGCGCTGGTGGACCGCGTCCGGGCCCTGGAGCGGGCGGACACGGACCGGATGGTGCTCGGCCGGAGCAAGACACACGACGACGCGACGGTCGTGTACGTGGAGTTCTGAACCGTCGGCTCCCGCCGGACGGACGGCCGAGCGACCCGCGGGAACCGGATGACCCACGCGAGCGGGGGTGACCTGCCGGAACCGGACGACCCACGGGAACCAGGCGGCCCACGAGGGCTCCCGCTACTTCTCCATTCCCCGGTTCAGCTGGTGCAGCAGCCGCGCGAGTTCCGTGACCTCGTCGGGGTCCCAGGCAGCGAGGCCGCGGGCGTAGCGCTCGCGGCGGGCCTCGCGGACCCTGCCCATCCGGCTCCGGCCCTCCGGGGTGAGGGCGACCAGCCAGGCGCGGCCGTCGGCGGGATCCGGTTCACGGGTGACGAGCCCGAGTTCCTCCAGGGCGTGCAGCTGGCGCGACATCGTCGCCTTGCCGACGCCGATGAAGGCGGCGAGTTCGGTGGCCCGCTGCTTGCCGCACTCATCCAGACGGACGAGCAGCCCGTACGCGGACGGTTCCAGGTCGGGATGGACCGCGCGGGACATCTCTCCCTGACTGGCCCTGGCGCGGCGCAGCAGCACCGTCAACTCCCGTTCCAGGGCGAGAAACCCAGGCTGGTCCACACCGCTGTCGAGCGCCTGGGAGGAGGTGTCCTCGCCGCCGCCGTTTCCGCCTTCGTGCACGTCAGTCCCTGCCTCGGTTTCACCGGTCGTCCGTGTGTCCGCCAAGTGGCGACGCCGCTGGTGCTCCACAAGTATTTCGCAGGCATGGCCCGACAACGGCTTTCGGCCCCCGGCGCCTCGCCCGTGGCCTGTCCCGCGTCGCGGTCCGTGTGCGTCGCCCTCCTGTTTCCCGTGGGTTCCCCACCGAGCACCTCCGGAGATCCGTCATGCCCGTGCACAGATCCGGCTCCACCCGTCTTGGCGCGTTCACCACCGTCGCGGCGGTCCTGCTCGCGATCCTCTCCCTCCCCCGTGCGACCCCCGCGGCCGGGGCGGCCGGGGGTGCACTCGACGTCCCGCCGCGCGGCTCCGCCCACATGGGCATGGGCGTCGCCGCCCATGACGGCGTCGGCCGCGGCACACCCACCGGCCGCGCCACCCGCTCCGAGGGCGTCGACGTCTCCAGTCACCAGGGCGACGTGGCCTGGCCGACCCTGTGGAGCAGCGGGGTCAAGTGGGCCTATGTGAAGGCCACGGAGGGGACGTACTACAGCAACCGTTCCTAGTCAGTGAGCGGGAGTGGGTCCTGGACCCGTTCCCGCTCGCTGCGGACGCCCCGAACGGTGTTGGGTGTCCTGGTCGCCCGCGTTCGTTCCGCGTCCGGCGGCACGGATCGTGTCCGTGGTCCGGGAAGGCGGCGGCGGGGTCCCTCACGCCCGGGAGCATCCGGTCCGGCCTGGACGGTCCGATGCCCGCATCCATCACTCCGGTGGGTGCGGGGCGGTGCCGTCCGACGCCGGAGGGGATACCCCTGGGCGCGTCGTGCGATCGCGATGCTCGCGGCATCGTATCGGCTGGTTTTACGGTTCTTGCTGGTCAGGGGTTTCTGCCAGTGCTGGGCGCCCCACTTCGAGGTGTAGGCCGGATCCACGGCGACGACGGTGATCCCCGTCCGGTCGGCCATCGAAACCAGGCGGGCGCGGAGCCGGCCGGTGGGCAGACCGGAGACCAGATGCCGAAATCGCCTGTTGCGACCGTGTTTCTCGCGGGTCTTCTCCGCGGTGAAGTCCAGATCCTCCACCGCGATCGCCCGCACCCCGCAGCTGCGGGCCCAGTTGAGCAGCCGGGTCAGGGCGTGGCGGAGCTGGGCGTCGCGGTGGCCGGCGGTGCCGGACAGGTCGAAGCAGAAGCGGCGCGGGCTGCCGGTCGGGTTGCCGTGCACGTCCAGGCGCCAGGCGGCCAGGTGGTCGGCGTTGGTGTCCACCCCGATCACCCCGTGCGCGAGCGCCGCCGCCAGAGGCACCGCCGGGGATGCGGGGGTCTGCCAGGAGGCGGTCACATACCAGCGGGCCCGGGCCGGGTCGTGGTGGATGCGGTAGGCAATGGCCCGGTTCGCCGCCACCCGGTCCGCCCACTGCGGCCCGCGGTGCGCAAAGGCCGCCCGGCCGGTGAGCACGTACCGGCCGTGCGGGGCATTGGCCAGGCCTGCGAGCGGGGTGGGCAGCCGGATGCTCACCTGGCCGTCCGGCGCGATGCGGATCGTCTCGTTCCCGTAGCGTTTTCCGCTCTCCCCGTCCGCCCGCAGAAACCAGCGGGCCGCCTCCCAGCGTGCACGCCACTGGGCCTCGGTGAGCTGCGCGGCGGGCAGCTGGTGCCGCGTCCGGGCCAGGCGCCCGCCGCCGCGCACCACGCGCACCCGCCCGGCCGTCCAGTCGGCGCGTTCCCGCGCCAGCCGGTTCCTGTTCCGTGCGGCCGGCCCCGGTCCCGTACGGCGGCGGCCCCGGTCTCGTACGGCCCGACTCCGGTCCCGTACGGCGGCGGCCCGGGCCTCCCTCACGGGGTTCCCGGGCCGCCGCCCGTCCGGTGACGCCGTCACACCGCCACCGGAACCTCCGGCGCCGCGCCGTTCGTCGCGGGCGAGAGCGCCAGCTCCAGGACCTGGCGGACGTCGGTCACGGCGTGGACGTCGAGCCCGTCCAGCACGTGGGCGGGGACGTCGTCCAGGTCGGGCTCGTTGCGCTTGGGGATGATCACGGTGGTGATCCCCGCCCGGTGCGCCGCGAGCAGCTTCTGCTTCACCCCGCCGATCGGCAGCACCCGGCCGGTCAGCGAGACCTCACCGGTCATCGCCACGTCCGTACGGACCAGGCGGCCGGAGAGCAGCGAGGCCAGGGCGGTGGTCATCGTGACGCCGGCGCTCGGGCCGTCCTTGGGCACCGCGCCCGCCGGGAAGTGGATGTGCGCGCCCCGCTCCTTCAGGTCGCCGACCGGAAGCTCCAGTTCGGCGCCGTGGGACCGCAGGAAGCTCAGCGCGATCTGCGCCGACTCCTTCATCACGTCGCCCAGCTGACCGGTCAGGGTCAGTCCGGCGGCGCCCGTCTCCGGGTCGGCCAGGGACGCCTCCACATAGAGGACGTCACCGCCGGCGCCGGTCACCGCGAGCCCGGTGGCGACACCGGGGACGGCGGTGCGGCGCTCGGCCGGTTCCTGAGCGGACTCGGGCACGTGGTGGGGCCGTCCGATCAGAGCACGCAGATCACCGTCCCCGACGGTGAGGGGCAGTTCCCGCTCGCCCAGTTCGTGCTGGGCCGCGACCTTGCGCAGCAGCCGCGCGATGGACCGCTCCAGGGTGCGGACGCCCGCCTCGCGTGTGTACTCGCCGGCCAGTCTGCGCAGCGCGCCCTCCTCGAGGGTGACCTCGTCGGGGGCGAGCCCGGCGCGCTCCAGCTGGCGCGGGAGCAGGTGGTCGCGTGCGATGACGACCTTCTCGTCCTCGGTGTAGCCGTCCAGGCGGACGATCTCCATCCGGTCCGCCAGCGCCTCCGGGATGGCTTCCAGGACGTTGGCGGTGGCCAGGAAGACGACGTCCGAGAGGTCCAGCTCGACCTCCAGGTAGTGGTCGCGGAAGGTGTGGTTCTGCGCCGGGTCCAGCACTTCGAGGAGGGCGGCGGACGGGTCGCCCCGGAAGTCCGACCCCACCTTGTCGATCTCGTCGAGCAGCACCACCGGGTTCATCGACCCGGCCTCCTTGACGGCCCGCACGATCCGGCCGGGCAGCGCGCCGACGTACGTACGCCGGTGACCGCGGATCTCGGCCTCGTCGCGGACGCCGCCGAGGGCGACCCGGACGAACTTACGGCCCATCGCGTGGGCGACGGATTCTCCGAGGCTCGTCTTGCCGACGCCGGGCGGGCCGACGAGGGCGAGCACGGCTCCGCCGCGGCGGCCGCCGACGACCCCGAGCCCGCGCTCGGCACGCCGCTTGCGCACCGCCAGGTACTCGGTGATGCGCTCCTTCACGTCCGTCAGGCCCGAGTGCTCGGCGTCGAGCACGGCCCGGGCGCCCTGGATGTCGTACGCGTCCTCGGTGCGCTCGTTCCACGGCATCTCGAGCACCGTGTCGAGCCAGGTGCGGATCCACGAGCCCTCGGGCGACTGGTCGGAGGAGCGCTCCAGCTTGTCGACCTCCTTGAGCGCGGCCTCGCGCACCTTCTCCGGCAGGTCCGCGGCCTCGACGCGGCTCCGGTAGTCGTCGGATTCCTCGCCCTCCTGTTCACCGTTCAGCTCGCGCAGTTCCTTGCGTACGGCTTCCAGCTGGCGGCGCAGCAGGAACTCGCGCTGCTGTTTGTCGACACCGTCCTGGACGTCCTTGGCGATGGACTCAGCGACGTCCTGTTCGGCGAGGTGGTCGCGCAGCTGCTGGGTGGCGAGCTTCAGCCGGGCCACCGGGTCGGCGGTCTCCAGCAGGGCCAGCTTCTGTTCGGTGGACAGGAACGGTGAGTAACCGGAGTTGTCGGCGAGGGCGGAGACGTCGTCGATGGCCTGGACGCGGTCGACGACCTGCCATGCGCCGCGCTTGCGCAGCCAGGCGGTGGCGAGTGCCTTGTACTCGGTGACCAGTTCTGCCACCTGGCCGGGATAGGGGGCTCCCTTGTCCGAGCGAGGTGAAGAACTCGGGGCGGGCTCCGGCACGGTCTCGTCGATCCGGGTGCCCTCCACCCACAGCGCGGCACCCGGCCCGGTCGTCCCGGCGCCGATCCGCACCCGGTCCCGGCCCCGGATCAGGGCGCCCGGGTCGCCGTCGGCCAGCCTGCCGACCTGTTCGACCGTGCCCAGGACGCCGGTGGCGGCGTAGGTCCCGTCGATGCGTGGCACCAGCAGGACCCTGGGCTTTCCCGGCTCCGACGTGGCGGCGGCCTGGGCGGCCTCCACCGCGGCGCGCACCTCGGAATCGCTCAGGTCCAGCGGGACCACCATCCCGGGCAGCACGACCTCGTCGTCGAGCGGCAGCACGGGCAGGGCGAGCGGTGCGGACTCAGTAGCCATGATCTCCCCTTCGGCAGTCAAGTTGAGTTATACCGACTCAATGGTCCTGAGCCCTTGATTGTTCCCGGGCCGTGTGCGATCGCGTTCGCCCTCAGCGATCACCCGGCGGCATCCGGCGGCATCCGGTCCGGCGGCCGGGAAGCGAGGAGCACCTCATCGGACTCCCGGGGGCCGCCGAGCACCGCCCGGGACCGCCACCCCGGGACCGCCGGGCGCCGCCCGGAACGCCCCGGACCGACGGGGGCGCCCCGCCGCACGAGGAGTGCTGCCAGGATGAACGCATGTCCACCCCCTACGACATTCCCGAAGTCCTGGACCGCCGCGAGGGCCCGTACGGGGAGGTGGTGCTCCGCCGGCACGGCGGCCTGCTGCAGATCATCGCGAACGGCTGCTTCCTGATGGACACCTCCGACGGCCGCTCGGAGCGCCGACTGGTCGACGCCGCCCTGGGCGCGCTCGACGCCGCCGACACTCGTGCGGGGCGCGGTCCGCGACAGGACCCGCACGTCCTCATCGGCGGACTCGGCGTCGGCTTCTCCCTCGCGCACGCCGCCGCCGCACCCCGCTGGGGCCGCATCACGGTGGTGGAGCGCGAACCCGCCGTCATCGACTGGCACCGCGCGGGCCCCCTGGCCGAACTTTCCGCGCGTGCTCTCGCCGACCCCCGCGCGAAGATCGTCGAGGTCGATCTGGTGACGTACGTCCATAAGACGTCCGACACGTTCGACGCCCTGTGTCTCGACATCGACAACGGCCCCGACTGGACCGTCACCGAGGGCAATGACGGGCTCTACTCCCCCGCCGGACTCCGGGACTGCGCGAGGGTGTTGACCCCCGGCGGAGTACTCGCGGTGTGGTCCGCCCGACCGTCCACCGATTTTGAGGAAACCCTGCGGAATGCCGGGTTCCAACAGGTGCGTACCGAAGAGATCCCCGTTGCCCGGGGCGTTCCTGACGTCGTTCACCTCGGCGTCCGCCCTGGATAGCAAAGCCGCGGTGACTCCCCGTACGCTGCTGCACGGACGCGGATCATTCAAGCGTCAATCGCAGTCATGCGCAGAGACGGATTCACCCCACGGATTCCGGAAAGCACACTTCAGGGGCGGGCGATGGAGCAGACACACACCTCCCACAACGGCACGGCGGCGGCCACACCGGGCGCACAGCGCCGGGTCCTGGTGGTCGAGGACGACGCGACGATCGTGGACGCCATCGCGACCCGCCTTCGTGCCGAGGGATTCCTGGTGCAGACGGCGGGCGACGGTCCGTCCGCCGTCGACACGGCGGAGGCCTGGCAGCCCGACCTGCTGATCCTCGACATCATGCTGCCGGGCTTCGACGGCCTGGAGGTCTGCCGGCGCGTACAGGCCCAGCGGCCGGTGCCGGTGATGATGCTGACCGCGCGCGACGACGAGACCGACATGCTGGTCGGGCTGGGCGTCGGCGCCGACGACTACATGACCAAGCCGTTCTCCATGCGGGAACTCGCGGCACGCGTGCATGTGCTGCTGCGCCGCATGGAGCGGGCGGCCCTGGCGGCCTCCGCCCCGCGCAGCGGCATCCTGCGCCTGGGCGAACTGGAGATCGACCACGCTCAGCGCAGGGTGCGGGTACGCAGCGAGGACGTCCATCTGACGCCCACCGAGTTCGACCTCCTGGTGTGCCTGGCGAACACTCCCCGCGCGGTGCTCTCCCGGGAGCAGCTGCTCGCCGAGGTCTGGGACTGGGCGGACGCCTCCGGCACCCGGACCGTCGACAGCCACATCAAGGCGCTGCGCCGGAAGATCGGTGCCGAGCGCATCCGTACCGTGCACGGCGTGGGCTACGCCCTGGAGACGCCGACGCCATGAGCGACGGGCCGGCCGCACGGAGAGGCCCCGGGGACCCCGGCCCCTGGGGCGGCGTCCGCCCGTTCTCCATCAAGACCAAGCTGGGTGCGCTGGTCGTCATCTCGGTACTGATCACCACCGGGCTGTCGATGATCGCGGTGCAGACCAAGACGGAACTGCGCTTCATCACGGTCTTCTCGATGATCGCCACCCTGCTCATCACACAGTTCGTGGCACACTCCCTCACCGCGCCGCTGGACGACATGAACGCGGTGGCCCGGTCCATCTCGCACGGCGACTACACGCGCCGGGTGCGCGAGCACCGCCGGGACGAACTGGGCGACCTGGCCCAGACCATCAATGTCATGGCCGACGAGCTGGAGGCCCAGGACCAGCAGCGCAAGGAGCTGGTGGCCAACGTCTCGCACGAGCTGCGCACCCCCATCGCGGGTCTGCGCGCGGTGCTGGAGAACATCGTCGACGGCATCACCGAGGCCGACCCCGAGACCATGCGCACGGCGCTGAAGCAGACCGAGCGGCTGGGGCGTCTCGTGGAGACGCTCCTCGACCTGTCCCGCCTGGACAACGGGGTCGTCCCGCTGCGGCGGCAGCGGTTCGAGGTGTGGCCGTATCTGTCCGGCGTGCTCAAGGAGGCCAACATGGTCGCCTCCGCGCGCGCGGGCATGACCACCGGCTCCGGCGGCCATACACGCACGGACGTCCACCTGAGTCTCGACGTCAGGCCGCCGGAGCTCACCGCGTACGTCGACCCGGAGCGCATCCACCAGGTCGTCGCCAACCTCATCGACAACGCGGTCAAGCACAGCCCGCCGCACGGCCGGGTGACGGTCAAGGCACGGCCCGGCCCGCAGCCGGACTCGCTTCAGCTGGAGATCCTGGACGAGGGGCCCGGCATTCCGCGGACCGAGTGGCATCGCGTCTTCGAGCGGTTCAACCGCGGCAGCGTCAACCTGCCGCACGGTCCGGGCAGTGACGGGGGCACCGGCCTCGGCCTGGCGATCGCCCGCTGGGCCGTCGATCTCCACGGCGGACGGATCGGTGTGGCCGAATCCGAACGAGGATGCCGAATTCTTATCACTCTCCCGGGAGCCTCTCCCTCGGCAGGTTGACGTAAGGTGCCAAGCGGAGCCTCAAGATCCATCTGTATTCGCGCCGCGTTCGCGCCGATGGACACGTGTGATCAGGCTCGGATGCGAGCACAGGCCCGTGGAGCGAGTGCGCCGGGTCGCGGCCGACCCGTTCCCGATGCGCCCCGATCGTGCGGAACCACGTTTGTTTCCCGCCATTTCCTGCGCCGAAACACCCTCCGAGATGTGACTTGCGCGACGTTGAACGGGTCCGGCCTGACCTTCTCGGTCGGGGAGGCGTAGCCTTAATTTCCGCTGTCCATCATTTTGTGAAGCGGAAGAGGGCGGTTGACGCCGTGTCGCCACAGTCCCCCAGTAACTCGAGCATTTCGACCGACACCGATCACGCGGGCAAGAACCCTGCCGCGGCCTTCGGTGCCAACGAATGGCTCGTCGACGAGATCTACCAGCAGTACCTCCAGGACCCGAACTCGGTCGACCGGGCCTGGTGGGACTTCTTCGCCGACTACAAGCCGGGCGCCCCTCAGGCCTCGGCTCCGGTGAACAACGCGGCGCCGGGGACCGCCGGCACGACGACGACCGCGCCGGTCACTCCGGCCCGGCCCGCCGCCACGCCCGCGCCCGCTGCCCCGCAGCCCGCCGCCGCGCCGCCGGCTGCCGCCGCACCACCGGCTGCCCAGCCGGCCGCGAAGGCCCCGGCGCCCGCTCCGGCGAAGGCCGCTCCGGCCGCCGCCCAGCCGGCCGCCGCGAAGTCCCAGGCTCCCAAGGCGCAGCCCGCCGGCGGGGCCAAGCAGGGCACCGAGCAGGTGACGCTGCGCGGTCCGTCCGCGGCCGTCGCGAAGAACATGGACGCCTCCCTGGAGGTGCCCACGGCCACGTCCGTGCGCGCGCTCCCGGTGAAGCTGCTGTTCGACAACCGCATCGTCATCAACAACCACCTCAAGCGTGCCCGCGGCGGGAAGATCTCCTTCACGCACCTCATCGGTTACGCGATGGTCCAGGCCATCAAGGCGATGCCGTCGATGAACTGGCACTACGCGAAGGTGGACGGCAAGCCCACCCTGGTGAAGCCGGAGCACATCAAGTTCGGCCTCGCCATCGACCTGGTCAAGCCGAACGGCGACCGCCAGCTGGTCGTCGCGGGCATCGAGAAGGCCGAGACGCTGAACTTCTTCGAGTTCTGGCAGGCCTACGAGGACATCGTCCGTCGCGCCCGCGACAACAAGCTGACGATGGCCGACTTCACGGGCGTCACGGTCTCGCTGACCAACCCCGGCGGCCTCGGCACCGTCCACTCCGTGCCGCGCCTGATGCCGAACCAGTCGGTGATCCTGGGCGTCGGCTCCATGGACTACCCGGCGGAGTTCCAGGGCACCAGCCAGGACACCCTGAACAAGCTCGGCATCTCGAAGGTCATGACGCTCACGTCGACCTACGACCACCGGGTGATCCAGGGTGCCGCCTCCGGCGAGTTCCTGCGTGCCGTGGCGAACCTGCTGCTCGGCGAGAACGGCTTCTACGACGACATCTTCGAGGCGCTGCGCATCCCCTACGAGCCGGTCCGCTGGCTCAAGGACATCGACGCGTCCCACGACGACGACGTCACCAAGGCCGCCCGCGTCTTCGAGCTGATCCACTCCTACCGGGTCCGCGGCCACGTCATGGCCGACACCGACCCGCTGGAGTACCGCCAGCGCAAGCACCCCGACCTGGACATCACCGAGCACGGGCTCACCCTGTGGGACCTGGAGCGCGAGTTCGCGGTCGGCGGTTTCTCGGGCAAGACCCTGATGAAGCTGCGCGACATCCTCGGTGTGCTCCGCGACTCGTACTGCCGCACCACCGGCATCGAGTTCATGCACATCCAGGACCCGAAGCAGCGCAAGTGGATCCAGGACCGCGTGGAGCGCTCGCACTCCAACCTGGAGCGCGAGGAGCAGCTGCGCATCCTGCGCCGGCTGAACGCGGCGGAGGCCTTCGAGACCTTCCTGCAGACCAAGTACGTCGGCCAGAAGCGCTTCTCCCTGGAGGGCGGCGAGTCCGTCATCCCGCTGCTCGACGCCGTGCTGGACTCGGCCGCCGAGTCCCGTCTCGACGAGGTCGTCATCGGCATGGCCCACCGCGGCCGGCTGAACGTGCTGGCCAACGTCGTGGGCAAGTCGTACGCGCAGATCTTCCGCGAGTTCGAGGGCAACCTCGACCCGAAGTCGATGCACGGCTCCGGCGACGTGAAGTACCACCTGGGCGCCGAGGGCACCTTCACCGGTCTCGACGGCGAGCAGATCAAGGTCTCCCTGGTCGCCAACCCCTCCCACCTGGAGGCGGTGGACCCGGTCCTGGAGGGCGTCTCGCGCGCCAAGCAGGACATCATCAACAAGGGCGGCACGGACTTCACCGTCCTGCCGGTGGCGATCCACGGCGACGCGGCCTTCGCGGGCCAGGGCGTGGTGGCCGAGACCCTGAACATGTCGCAGCTGCGCGGCTACCGCACCGGCGGCACGGTCCACGTCGTCATCAACAACCAGGTCGGCTTCACCGCCGCGCCCGAGTCCTCGCGCTCGTCGATGTACGCGACGGACGTGGCCCGCATGATCGAGGCCCCGATCTTCCACGTGAACGGCGACGACCCGGAGGCCGTGGTCCGCGTCGCGCGGCTGGCCTTCGAGTTCCGCCAGGCGTTCAACAAGGACGTGGTGATCGACCTCATCTGCTACCGCCGCCGCGGTCACAACGAGTCGGACAACCCGGCGTTCACCCAGCCGCTGATGTACGACCTGATCGACAAGAAGCGCTCGGTGCGCAAGCTGTACACCGAGTCCCTCATCGGTCGCGGCGACATCACCCTGGAAGAGGCCGAACAGGCGCTGCAGGACTACCAGGGCCAGCTGGAGAAGGTCTTCACCGAGGTCCGCGAGGCGGCGTCGCAGCCGATGGCCGTCGAGCCCTCGGAGCCGCAGGCCCAGTTCCCGGTGGCCGTGAACACGGCGGTCACCTCGGAGGTCGTCAAGCGGATCGCCGAGTCGCAGGTCAACATCCCCGACCACGTCACCATCCACCCGCGTCTGCTGCCTCAGCTGCAGCGCCGGGCGGCGATGGTCGAGGACGGCACGATCGACTGGGGCATGGGCGAGACCCTCGCGGTCGGCTCGCTGCTCCTGGAGGGTGTGCCGGTCCGGCTGGCCGGCCAGGACTCGCAGCGCGGCACCTTCGGCCAGCGCCACGCGGTCGTCATCGACCGTGAGACGGGAGCCGAGTTCACGCCGCTGCTGTACCTGTCCGAGGACCAGGCGCGGTACAACGTCTACAACTCCCTGCTCTCCGAGTACGCGGCGATGGGCTTCGAGTACGGCTACTCGCTGGCCCGCCCCGACGCGCTGGTGATGTGGGAGGCGCAGTTCGGTGACTTCGTCAACGGCGCGCAGACGGTCGTGGACGAGTTCATCTCCTCGGCCGAGCAGAAGTGGGCCCAGACCTCCGGTGTGACCCTGCTCCTGCCGCACGGTTACGAGGGCCAGGGCCCGGACCACTCCTCGGCCCGCCCGGAGCGGTTCCTGCAGCTCTGCGCGCAGAACAACATGACGGTCGCGATGCCGACCTCGCCGTCGAACTACTTCCACCTCCTGCGGTGGCAGGTGCACAACCCGCACCACAAGCCGCTGGTCGTCTTCACCCCGAAGTCGATGCTGCGGCTGAAGGCCGCGGCCTCGAAGGCGGAGGAGTTCACCACGGGCCAGTTCCGCCCGGTCATCGGCGACGACTCGGTCGACCCGGCCGCGGTCAAGAAGGTCGTCTTCTGCACCGGCAAGGTCTACTACGACCTCGATGCCGAGCGGAAGAAGCGCGGCGTGACGGACACGGCGATCCTCCGCATCGAGCGCCTGTACCCGCTGCCGGGTACCGAGCTCCAGGCGGAGATCAAGAAGTACCCGAACGCCGAGAAGTACCTGTGGGCCCAGGAGGAGCCGGCGAACCAGGGTGCCTGGCCGTTCATCGCGCTCAACCTGATCGACCACCTCGACCTGGCGGTCGGCGCCGACGTCCCGCACGGCGAGCGTCTGCGCCGCATCTCGCGCCCGCACGGCTCGTCCCCGGCCGTCGGTTCCGCGAAGCGGCACCAGGCCGAGCAGGAGCAGCTGGTGCGTGAGGTGTTCGAAGCCTGACGGGCTTTCGAAGCCTGACGGGCTTCTGCCCGACGGGTCTTCACCCGACGTGCTTCCGAGCGACGCCGTCATGGGTCCCGCGTGACCGGGCCGCATTCCCACTCCGGGGGTGCGGCCCGGTCACGTTTTCACGCTCCGTCGCGGTCCGGCCCGGTTCGGCCCGGTTCGGCGCCCACATATTCTTGTCCTCATGTACTTCACGGACCGTGGCATCGAGGAACTGGAGAAGCGGCGCGGCGAGGAGGAGGTCACCTTCGAGTGGCTCGCCGAGCAGTTGCGGACGTTCGTCGACCTCAACCCCGACTTCGAGGTGCCGGTGGAACGCCTGGCAACGTGGCTGGCCCGGCTGGACGACGACGAGGACGAGGAGTAGGAGGAGGCCGGCGAGCGTGCCGCGTGGGCGGGTGCGCCCCCGCCGCGCGTGCGGGTCCAGTCGCGCGAGGCCGCCTGTCGTGCGGGTTCAGTCGCGCGGGTGGGTGAGGGTGTGGCTCGCCAGTGCGAGGGCGCCGTGGGCCAGCAGGAGCGTCCCCGCGACGATCCAGCCGCCGCTGCGGTGCCGTAGGCCCCAGACGGCCAGCGGCAGGCCCGCGGCCATCTGGACGAGGGCCAGGACGGGCACGGCGGGCATGGACGACGGGCTGCCCGCGCGGGAGGGCCACAGCACGGGATGCCCGGCACCGGTGGCGCCCCCCGGCCGATCCGCCTCCCTCGCTCCGTATTCCCTCCGCTGCTTCTGTTCCCGGGTCTGTTCCCGGGTCTGGCCCCCGCGCTCGCCCCCGCCCGTAGCGCTCCTCTCGCCCGCCGTGCTCTCCTCCCCGCTCCCGTCCGCCTCGATCCGGCGGGTGTCCGGCTGGAGCCGGGCCGCTTCGAGCAGTCCGTCGGCGTTCTCACCGGGGACGAGTCCCGGGGGCAGGGATACGCCCGCGCGAGTGAGAACGGCGAGTACTCCGCTCAGCCGCGCGAAGGCGTCGGCGGCGGAATCGGGCTCGGTCAGCTCTTCCAGGGCCTGCATGTCCAGGACCGGGTCGAGGCCGAGCCGGCCCCCGAAGGTGCGCATGGCCTCCTCCATGCCGGCCGGTGTGCCGTCGGCCAGCCACACATAGCCGACCGGGTGGCGGAAGCCGATGGCGAGCGTGAACCCGGCCCGTTCGCCGTCCCACCACAGGGCCAGCACCGGCCAGGAGACGCCGACGGTGAGCGCGACGGCCCAGCCGTTGACCACCCGGTCCACCGGGTCCGTGCCGGACCGCCAGGGCCCGCCCTCGGGGACGAGCACACTCCAGTCATCGCCGGCCCGGGCGAGCAGCATGCGTTCGTGCAGCAGCCGGGCGGCGGGAACGACGGAGCCGGGCTCCGCGCGGCACAGCAGCAGGGCTCCCGGTACGGGACGGGCCCGGCCGGCGACCTGGGATGGTTCCGTCGACATGGTCACACCGTAGGACAATTCGCCCGACACGCAGGGCGACTGGTCACCGGAACGAGTGTCTTGACTTTCATCGACCGCGATATATCGTGAATTACGTGAGACGCGATATGGCGCGTCGGGATACGTGTGCGGCCATGTGCCGCACACCTCGTGCCGCCGTTTCGCCCTCCGGCAGTCAGACAAGACAGTCCCGGCAGCCCGTCCCAGGAGGTTCCACCATGTTCGAAAGGTCCGTCTCGGGGCCCGAGAAGCTCACTTTCGACGACCCGGTGGCCGAGCTCCACGTCCGCATCGTCAACGGAACGGTGAACGTGGTGGGCACGGACGAAGGTTCCGCCCGGCTGGAGATCTCCGAGACCGAGGGACCGCCGCTGATGGTGACCCAGCGGGACGGCGTCCTCACGGTGGCCTATGAGGACCTGCCCTGGAAGGGCTTCCTCAAGTGGCTGGACCGCAAGGGCTGGCGCCGCAGCGCGGTGGTCTCCCTGGCCGTTCCGGCGCATACGCGGGTCGAGGTGGGCGTGGTCGGCGCCGGTGCCGTCGTCTCCGGGGTCAAGGGGCCGACCGTGGTGAAGGGCGTCACGGGCGACGCGACTCTGGTCGCCCTCTCCGGCCCGGTCCGCGCGGACACGGTGTCCGGGAACATCGAGGCCCAGTCCGTCACCGGCGACCTCCGCTTCAACTCCGTCTCCGGCGACCTCACCGTGGTCGACGGCTCCGGCTCCACCGTGCGCGCGGACTCGGTCAGTGGCTCCATGATCGTGGACCTCGCTCCCGACGGTCCCACCGATATCCGGCTGACCAGCGTCTCCGGTGAGATCGCGATCCGGCTGCCCGATCCGGCGGATGCCGAGGTCGAGGCCAACACGGCGAGCGGCGCCGTCTCCAACGCCTTCGACGGCCTGCGGGTTCACGGCCAGTGGGGCGCACACAAGATCACCGGCCGGCTGGGCGCGGGCACCGGCAAGCTGCGGGCCACCACCGTCTCCGGCTCCATAGCCCTGCTGCGCCGCCCGCCCCACGAGGAGGAGAGCGAGCCGTGGGACGCGCCGCCCGCCGCCGGAGGCGGACCGGACACACCCGCGGATACACCCATGGAGGGACCTGCGGACCCGGGCGGCCCCGGGAGCCGGCCACGGGACAACCCGGGGGACGATTCCGTCCCCACTCCGGACCCCGACGCCACACCCGACGGCCCCACCGACAAGAAGGTGTTCTGACATGCCTCCCGTCTTCGCCCACGGACGCCTCCGCCTGTACCTGCTGAAGCTGCTGGACGAGGCCCCGCGCCACGGCTACGAGGTGATCCGTCTGCTCGAGGAGCGCTTCCATGGGCTGTACGCGCCCTCGGCGGGCACGGTCTACCCGCGCCTGGCCAAGCTGGAGGCGGAGGGCCTGGTCACCCACACCAGCGAGGGCGGCCGCAAGGTGTACTCGATCACGGACGCCGGCCGTGCCGAACTGGCCGACCGCAGCGGCGAACTGATCGACCTGGAGCTGGAGATCCGGGAGTCGGTCGCCGAGCTGGCCGCCGAGATCCGGGCCGACGTCCGCGGGGCGGCGGGTGACCTGCGCCGCGAGATGCGCGCCGCCGCCGGCCAGGCCCGCAAGGGCGGCCATGGCGCGGGGGCGTCGGGCGAAGCCGATGCGGAGACAGGCGATTTCACGGGCCCCGGCGAGAAGGATGCCTGGCGTGCCGCGAAGGAGGAGATGCGCCGCGCCAAGCAGGAGTGGAAGGAACAGGCCCGGCGCGCGAAGGACGAGAGCCGCCGCGCCCGCGACGAGGCGCAGCGTGCCCGCCATCAGGCCAAGGAGGCCCAGGACCGGGCCTCCGCCCAGGCCCAGGAGGAGGTGCAGCGCATCGCCCGGCGGGTCCAGGAGCAGATGCAGGACCACTTTTCACGCGGCGACTGGCCGACGGGCCTGCGTGAGGGCCTGGGTGAGCTGGTCAAGGAGGTGGGCGAGTTCGGCAAGGACTTCACCTTCGGCCGTACCGGCACGGAGAGCGCCACCCCGGAGCCCGGACCGTCCTACTCCCGGACCTCGGAGGACTTCCCCGCCGACTACACCCCGGACTGGGCGCACGAGGGCGCCACGGAGGACTCCACCGGCGACCCCGCGCGCGATCTGGACCGTCTGCTGGACCGCTTCCGGGACGACATCCGCGACGCGACCCGCGACCACGGCGTCACCCCGGACCAGCTCCGCGAAGCCCGCCGCCACCTGTCCACGGCCGCAGCCCGGATCGGAGCCCTCCTGCACGCCCCGAAGCCCTGACAAGGATCTCCCGCAAGCCTGCCGGGGCATCACCGGGACCGGCCGGACGCCGACGGGCCCCGGCCGTGCCCGGCAGGCCCGGTCCCGCCCGGCCCGCGACCGCACGCGACCCGGCCCACCTCGGCCGCCATGCGGGTGCACACCTCGGCCGGCTCCACCACGCTCTCCGGCCCGCCACCACCCGCCCACGGCGGAACTCGTGGACGGGCTCATGCCGGCGTCCTGACGGGCGGCCGGGACCCCTCCGCCGGCCCGGCCCCGATGGGCCCGGCGGTCCGACGGTCCAGTGGCCCGACAATCCGGAGATCCAGCGGCCCGACAGTCCGGCGGCCCGGACCCGATGGCCGCTCAGCCCGCCTTGGCCTCCCCGTCGCCGTACAGGACCCTCGTCAGGGACTCGTACGTGACGCCGTGATCCGCGAGAGCTTCTGCCGGAACGCCGGGGCGGACGGTCAGGGCCAGCAGAAGGTGTTCGTCGCCGATGTGTCGGTCGTGACGGTCGGTGGCGACCCGCAGGGCGCCCGCCAGGGCGTCCTTGGCCTCCCGGGTGAAGGGACGGTGCCCCGAGCGCCACCGGCCGGCGCTTCTCCCGTCGCGGGACATGGCTCCGGGGCCGTGCACGTCCTCCACCCTGGCGACGATCTCCGTGACATCGATGCCGAGCCCGGCCAGCGCGTCGGTCTCGGCCTGGGTCAGTCCGGCTCTCCGCCGCGCCTCCCCCACCGCGGCCCGCACCGAGTCCCGTCGCTCGGCGAGTCCGAGAGTGGCCAGCGCGAACGAAGCCCGGCCGCCCTCCCGGTCGATCAGGGCCAGCAGCAGATGGTCGGCACCGACATACCGCGCTCCGGCCTCCTCGGCCTGCTCGACGGCCCCCTTCACCACGGCGCGGGCATCCTTCGTGAACCGTTCGAACATCAATGCCTCCCGTACTTCTTGTGCGCGGCCTGCCTGCTCACTCCGAGCTCGTTGGCGATCTCCTGCCACGACCAGCCGTGGTTGCGCGCGTTGCGCACCTGCACGGCCTCCAACTGCTCCAGCAGTCTGCGCAGCGCGGCGACGGCCCGCAGGCCGACCCGCGGATCACGGTCACCCGCCCGCTCGGCAAGATCGGTTGCTTCGGTCATACCGTCAACGTACGTTGACAATATGCCGCGCGTCAACCCTGATTGACAAGCGGGCAAGCGGGCAAGCGGGCAGGTGGACAGGCAGACGGCCGGCCCGGAAACCGGGCCGGCCGTGAACCCCCACCGCGAGAGACGGCAGGACCGAGTGGTGTACCGCCGCGCGGTTACGGAGCAGTGAGCACGATCTTCCCGAACTGCTCGCCCGCCTCCATGCGCTCGAACCCTTCCCGGGCCCGGTCCATGGGCAGCACCTCGTCGATGACGGGCCGCACACCGGCGGCGGCGCAGAAGGCGAGCAGGTCCTCCAGTTCGTCCTTGCCGCCCATCGTCGACCCGACGACCTTGAGTTCCAGGAAGAAGATCCGGGTCAGTTCGGCGTGCGAGGGCCGGTCACCGCTGGTGGCACCGGAGATCACCAGCGTGCCGCCGGGCCGCAGCGACTTCACCGAGTGGGACCAGGTCGCGGCTCCCACCGTCTCGATGACCGCGTCGACCCGCTGCGGCAGCCGTGCCCCGGGCTCCAGCGCCTCCACCGCGCCCAGTTCCAGGGCCCGCTTCCGCTTCGCCTCGTCCCGGCTCGTGGTGAACACCCGCAGTCCCGCGGCCCTGCCCAGCACGATCGCGGCGGTGGCGACGCCCCCGCCGGCGCCCTGCACCAGGACGGAGTCGCCGGGTCGCACCCCGGCGTTGGTGAACAGCATCCGGTACGCGGTCAGCCAGGCCGTGGGCAGGCAGGCCGCCTCCTCGAAGGACAGCTCCTTCGGTTTGGGCAGGACGTTCCAGGTGGGCACGGCAACCTGCTCGGCGAACGTGCCGGGATAGCGCTCCGTCAGGATCGACCGGGGCTCCCCGGGGCCCACCCCGTGGCCGGTCTGTCCGATCACGGAGTGCAGGACGACCTCGTTGCCGTCCTCGTCGATCCCGGCGGCGTCGCAGCCGAGGATCATCGGCAGCCGGTCCTCCGGGAGGCCGACGCCCCGCAGGGACCACAGGTCATGGTGATTGAGAGAGGCGGCCTTCACGGTCACGGTGCTCCAGCCGGGACGAGCCTCGGGAGCCGGACGCTCCCCCAGCTCCAGACCGGAAAGCGGCTGGTCACGGTCGATTCGGGCGGCGTAGACAGCGAACATGACCTTGACGATAGGTTGCCCGTCCCTCTGACGGAACAACGCGGCGCTGTGAGACACGCCTTCTTGCCCAAGTGCCCCGGCACGGCCCGCCCCGGCGCCCCGGCACAGCTCGCCCGGCCCCGGCCCTCAAGCGCCAAGCCCTCGCCCCCGCCCCCGCCCCCGCCCCCGCCCGGCGAGCGCCCCCACAAAGGAGTCGGCCCCGTCCACCCGAGGACGAGGCCGACTCCGGCACACCTTCGCGCGCCTCAGCGGCGGGCGACGCCCTCCGCACGGGCCGCCGCGGCGACTGCCGCGGTCACCGCCGGCGCGACCCGCTCGTCGAACGGGGACGGGATGACGTAGTCGGGCGCGAGATCGTCCCCCACCACCGCCGCCAGCGCCTCTGCCGCCGCCAGCTTCATCCCCTCGGTGATCCGCGAGGCCCGCACCTGCAGCGCCCCGGCGAAGATTCCGGGGAACGCCAGCACGTTGTTGATCTGGTTCGGGAAGTCCGACCGCCCGGTGGCCACGACCGCCGCGTACTTGCGCGCGATCTCCGGGTGCACCTCGGGCTCCGGGTTGGCCATGGCGAAGACGAAGGCGCCCTTCGCCATCGACGCCACCGCCGTCTCCGGCACCGTACCGCCGGAGACGCCGATGAAGACGTCGGCCCCGGCCAGCGCGTCCTCGAGCGATCCGGACAGACCCGCCTTGTTGGTGAACGCCGCCAGTTCGCGCTTGACCGGCGTGAGGTCCTCCCGGTCCCGCGAGACGACGCCCTTGCGGTCGGCCACCGCGACATCGCCGACGCCGGCCTCGACCAGCATCTTCGCGATGGCGACACCGGCCGCTCCGGCGCCCGAGATCACGGCCCGCAGTTCGCCCAGGGTCCGCCCGCTCAGCCGCGCCGCGTTCCGCAGCGCCGCCAGCGACACGATCGCGGTGCCGTGCTGGTCGTCGTGGAAGACCGGGATGTCCAGCCGTTCCTGCAGACGCTGTTCGATCTCGAAGCACCGGGGTGCCGAGATGTCCTCCAGGTTCACGCCGCCGAAGGACGGGGCGAGCCGGACCACGGTCTCGATGATCTCGTCCACGTCGGTGCAGTTCAGGGCGAGCGGAATCGCGTCCACGCCGCCGAACTGCTTGAAGAGGATGGCCTTGCCCTCCATCACCGGGAGGGAGGCCTCGGGTCCGATGTCACCGAGTCCCAGCACGG
This sequence comes from Streptomyces sp. P9-A2, assembly GCF_036634175.1. Classification (NCBI taxonomy): domain Bacteria; kingdom Bacillati; phylum Actinomycetota; class Actinomycetes; order Kitasatosporales; family Streptomycetaceae; genus Streptomyces; species Streptomyces sp. P9-A2. Next base: position 5,502,275 of record NZ_JAZIFX010000001.1, on the reverse strand, counting down.
CCGTACCGTCGGTGACGACGGCGACGACCGAGGACTTCCAGGTGTAGTCGTGGACGAGGTCCGGCTGGTCGGCGATCGCGCTGCACACTTTCGCGACGCCGGGTGTGTACGCCAGGGACAGGTCGTCCCGGTCACGGAGCGGCACGGTGGCTTGCACAGCCATCTTGCCGCCGCGGTGCAGCGCGAATGCCGGGTCGAAGGACTCGAGGGGCTCCGCCCCGCCGTCCTGCTCGGTATGACCGGTCCGGCCTTCGCTGTCGCTGCGAGGATTCACAATCTCCGCTGCCACTTGGTTGTACCCCTTAATCGATCATGGTTTGAGGGTTGCCGCTCCGGGTGAGGAGCGGGCGGGACCGCGCAGAGCCCGGTGGGTTGATGCGACGGGCTCGGACGCGACGGGCGCGCCGCACACGCGCCCTAGATCCCCGGATGAGGGGTGTAAAGCACCTTCTTACCGGACCGACGCCTTCGGCGACGAGTCCATAACGCATAGGTCACACGCGGGTGCCAGGACCCATCGACCGTTTTCAGGACAAGACCCGGACGAACACTCGGCAAGTGCTCAAGGTCCGGCAAGTCCGGCGGCCGACCGCTCCATACTCCCTCTACGGCCAGAGATCTTCCGGCCGTAATGGCGTAATCCCGCAGACTGTCCGGCCATGGTGGAGCGGATGCGTGCGGTTCGAGCGTCACCTGTTATCCGATTTTGACATGGCGAGCCCTCTGAGCGGCGCAGTCCGAATGGCAAGATGCGGTAATCACACGAGGTCGCGACACTCGAAGACGTGTGCTCCCGTCGACCTGCGGCACTGCCGATCCCCATCGGCAGTGGCCGACCCCATCGGCATCCCACCCTTCCGCCGGAGGAACCACCATGACCGCACGTATCACCCGTCGCTCCCTCGCCGCCAAGTCCCGACTGGCAGCGGTGGGCGCGATCGCGGTCGCAGGCTCCCTGCTCGTCACCGGCTGCGGTGACCAGACCAAGGACAACGGCTCGGACAGCGGCGACACCGCGTCCAGCAGCACCGCCCCGCTGGCCGACAAGCTGCCCAAGTCGATACGCGACAAGGGCGTCATCAAGGTCGGCTCGGACATCGCGTACGCCCCGGTCGAGTTCAAGGACGACTCCGGCAACACGGTCGGCATCGACCCGGACCTCGCGAACGCCATGGGCAAGGAGCTCGGCGTGAAGTTCGAGTTCCAGAACGGCACGTTCGACACCCTCGTGGGCGGTCTCGCGTCCAAGCGCTACGACATCGCGATGTCGGCCATGACCGACACCAAGGACCGCCAGGAGGGCATCGACGCCGACACCGGCAAGAAGGTCGGTGCCGGCGTCGACTTCGTCGACTACTTCATAGCGGGCGTTTCGCTCTACACCAACAAGGGCGACGACCAGGGCATCAAGACCTGGGACGACCTGTGCGGCAAGACCATGGCGGTCCAGCGCAACACCTTCTCCCACGACCTCGCCAAGGACCAGGCGAAGAAGTGCGTGGAGGACGGCAAGAAGACGCTGAAGATCGAGGACTTCGCGACCAACCCCGAGGCCGAGACCCGGATGCGCTCCAAGGGCGCGAACGTCGTCTCCGCCGACTTCCCGATCGCCGCGTACTCCGTGAAGAACTCCGGCGGCGGCGAGTACTTCGAGGTCGTCGGCGACCAGGTCGAGGCGGGCCCGTACGGCATCGCCGTCGCCAAGGACAACACCGAGCTGCGCGACGCCCTGCAGGCGGCGGTCCAGGCGGTCATCGACAGCGGCGAGTACAAGAAGATCGTCGAGAAGTGGGGCGTCGAAGACGGCGCGATCACCGAGGCCAAGATCAACGGCGGCTCCTGAACCGGCCCGTTCGACGCGGCTCTGAAAGGCTCCATTCGTGACTGCTGACGTCAACAAGACGGCCGGCCCCGACGCGACGCCCCCCGCCGGGCCGGAGGCCATCAAGGCCGTTCCGGTCCGGCACCCGGGGCGGTACGTGTCCGCGGCCGTCGCGCTCTTCCTTCTGGGCTCGGTCATCTACGCCTTCGCCCAAGGCAAGATCAACTGGGATGCGATCCCCGAGTACTTCTTCGACGACCGCATCATCGACGGCGTCCTGAACACCCTGCTCCTCACGGTGCTGTCGATGGTGATCGGCATCGCCGGAGGCATCCTGCTCGCCGTGATGCGCCTGTCGAAGAACCCGGTGACGTCGTCGATCGCGTGGTTCTACATCTGGTTCTTCCGCGGCACACCGGTCCTGGTCCAGCTCTTCGTCTGGTTCAACCTCGGCCTGGTGTTCGAGTACATCAACATGGGCCCGTTCTACAAGGACTACTGGTCGTCCTTCATGACGCCGCTGCTGGCGGCGCTGCTCGGCCTGGGGCTCAACGAGGCCGCCTACATGGCCGAGATCTGCCGCGCCGGCCTGCTCTCGGTCGACGAGGGACAGACCGAGGCGTCGCACGCCCTGGGCATGAGCCACACGAAGACCCTCCGCCGGATCGTCATCCCGCAGGCCATGCGCGTCATCGTGCCGCCGACCGGCAACGAAGTGATCAACATGCTGAAGACGACCTCGCTCGTCTCGGCGGTGCAGTTCTACGACCTCTTCAAGGAGGCGCAGGACATCGGCCAGAACGCGGGCTCGCCGGTGGAGATGTACTTCCTGGCCGCCGCCTGGTACCTGATCATGACCTCGATCCTGAGCGTCGGGCAGTACTACGTCGAGCGGTACTACGCCCGCGGTTCGAGCCATTCCCTGCCTCCGACACCGCTGCAGCGTCTCAAGGCCGCGGTGCTTCCCACGCGCCGCCCGAAGGGAGTCACGGTATGAACCAGTCCTCCCCCGCCATGGTCAAGGCCGAGGGCGTCCACAAGTCCTTCGGTCCCGTGGAGGTCCTCAAGGGCATCGACCTGGAGGTGAAGTCCGGCGAGGTGTTCTGCCTCATCGGCCCCTCCGGCTCCGGCAAGTCCACCTTCCTGAGGTGTATCAACCACCTCGAGAAGGTCAACGCGGGACGTCTGTACGTCGACGGGGAGCTGGTCGGCTACCGCCAGAAGGGCGACAAGCTGTACGAGCTCAAGGACGGCGAGGTCGCGCTGAAGCGCCGGGACATCGGCATGGTCTTCCAGCGCTTCAACCTGTTCCCGCACATGACCGCGCTGGAGAACGTCATCGAGGCGCCGGTGCAGGTGCGGGGCGTGAGCAGGGCGCAGGCCCGGGAGCGCGCGGGGCAGCTGCTGGAGCGCGTGGGCCTGGCCGACAAGGCCAGGAACTACCCCTCGCAGCTCTCCGGCGGCCAGCAGCAGCGGGTGGCGATCGCGCGGGCGCTCGCCATGGACCCGAAGCTGATGCTGTTCGACGAGCCGACCTCTGCCCTCGACCCGGAGCTCGTCGGTGACGTCCTCGACGTCATGCGCGACCTGGCCGAGTCGGGCATGACGATGGTCGTCGTCACCCACGAGATGGGCTTCGCCCGCGAGGTGGGCGACAGCCTGGTCTTCATGGACGGCGGCGTGGTGGTCGAGTCCGGCCTCCCGCGGGACGTGCTGACCGACCCGCAGCACGAGCGGACGAAGTCGTTCCTGTCCAAGGTGCTCTGACACCGCGCGGGGCACATCGCACGCGGTGTGCTGGGCTCAGGGCTCGGGGGCGGTACGGAGGTCATCCGTACCGCCCCCGCCCATATGGTCCCTGTGGACGGCCGGCCTCACTTGAGCGCGAGCAACAGGGTGTCCGAGGGTGAGCACCACACGGGGCGGGCCTCGGCGAACCCCTTCTCGCGCAGCACCCGGGCCTGCCATGCGGCGGACGGCATGTCGCCGTCGGCGTGCTCGCCGTAGATCTCGAAGCGGCGGGCGGTGGGCTCGGCGAGGACGGGGTCCGCGGCCGCGGTCTCCCACCATTCCGCCCAGTCGAGGACGCCGCTCCGCTTGGCCTGGTCCATGTGCGCGTGACGCCGGGCGCGCTCGGCCGCGTTGATCCGGGGGGTCGCCTCGTCGATCATGCGGTCCGCGTTCATGAAGGCACCGCCGGGGCGGACCAGCCGCGCGACCTGGCCGTAGAGGTCCGCGAGGGGTTCGCTGTGCAGCCAGTGGAGGGCGGTCGCGGTCAGTACGGCGTCGTAGGAGTCGTGGGGAAGCCCGGCGGGCCAGTCGGGGTCCTTGAGGTCGGCCGTGACGAGGGAGACCCGCTCGTCGCCCTCGAAGGTGCCCTCGGCGATGGTGAGCAGCGCCGGGTCCAGGTCGACTCCGGTGCTGGTGGCGTCCGGGAACCGGGCGAGCAGCCGGGCGGTGATGGTCCCCGTGCCGCAGGCGAGGTCCAGGACGCGCGGGGAGGTGCCGACGACGGCCTCCACCATGTCGAGCATGACCCGCAGCCGCTCCTCGCGGTCGGGCATGTACCACTCCTGCTGCCGGTCCCAGCTCTCCTGCCAGGTCTGCCAGTCGACCGTGGGCGTACTGGTGTTCGCGGTCATGGTGAAGCCCCTCCCGCATCACGAAACGTAATACCCTTTAACTGTGATCGCCTGTTACTTGATCACGGGTACGACCATAGACCTTCAAAGTAAGGACTACAAGTGCAGCTGGCCTATTACTCGGACTATGCCGTGCGCCTCGTCAACACCGAGGAACCGGCCCGGGGCACGGACACCCTGACCTCGGTGGACTCCGTCCGCGGTCTGTTCGGCGCCAACCAGTCCGCGGCACGGCGCGCGACCGAGGCGGACGTGACCCGGTTCCGTTCCGTCCGGGCCCGGCTGCGCGCGGTCTTCGAGGCGGCGGACGCGGGCGACGAGACGCTCGGCGTCGACCTGTTGAACTCGCTGCTGCTGGAGTTCCCGGTGAGCCCGCAGATCTCCGGACACGACTTCCGCGACGACGACGGCCGCCCGCTGTGGCACATGCACCTGGCCGACCATCCGTCCAACGCGACCGCCGGCTACGCCGCCATCGCCGCGATGGGCCTGGCCTTCCACCTCACCGAGCACGGCGTGGACCGCCTCGGCCTGTGCGAGGCGCCGCCCTGCCGCAACGCCTATCTCGACACGTCGACCAACCGCTCCCGGCGCTACTGCTCGGACCGCTGCGCCACGCGCGCCAACGTGGCCGCCTACCGCGCCCGCAAACGCCTGGAGGCCGGGCGGACGGAGAACACCGGCCGGGCCGCCGAAAGCGCCCAGCCCACCACGGCCAGCGGCGACCGCTGACCCGGTGGGCGCGGCCGGTAGCGCAGGCGGACCCGGCCGAGCACCAGTTCGTCGGGCACCACCCCGTAGTCGGTGCTGTCGCCGCCGGCGTGCCGGTTGTCCCCCAGCACCCACCAGCCGCCCTCGCACCGCTCTACGGCCCGTTTGACCACGAGCAGATCCTGCTGGAACGGGTGCCGCAGCACGATGACGCACCCCGGCCCGACCCTGGCCCCGTAGTGCACCAGGAGTCGGTCCCCGTGGTACAGCGTGGGCACCATGGACGGTCCCGTCACCTCGGCCACCCCGAAGGGCAGCGGCGCCCCCGCCCGCTCGGCGTCCTGCGACAGCTCCGGCATCACCCGGCACCTCCCCGGTTCTTCCTCCACCAGTCCCAGTCTGACCCCGGACTTTTGTCCTAAGCCCCCGGGGGCACTCGCGAAATCCACTCCTCCACGGAGTAATGTCCCCTGTGAGAAGACGATCACGAGGAAGGATGCTCCATGCTTTCCCGCCTGTTTGCCCCCAAGGTCAAGGTCAGTGCCCACTGCGACCTCCCCTGCGGCGTGTACGACCCGGCCCAGGCCCGCATCGAGGCAGAGTCGGTGAAGGCCGTCCAGGAAAAGATGGCCGGCAACGACGACCCTCACTTCCAGGCCCGCGCCACCGTCATCAAGGAGCAGCGCGCCGAACTGGCGAAGCACCACGTCTCCGTCCTGTGGAGCGACTACTTCAAGCCCCCGCACTTCGAGAAGTACCCGGAGCTGCACCAGCTGGTCAACGACACCCTGAAGGCCCTGTCGGCCGCCAAGGCCTCGACCGACCCGGCCACCGGCCAGAAGGCGCTGGACTACATCGCCCAGATCGACAAGATCTTCTGGGAGACGAAGAAGGCTTGATCTCCGATCATGCCGATTGACCTGCGGTTTCTTCGATCGCCTGGTCTACCTGCCCGCACCCGGCCCGCAGGCCGCCGAGAACGGCGTCCCTGACGGTCCGGGTGCGGTCTTCTTCGCCCGGCCCCGGATACGCGTGGATCCGCGGTGTGACGACGGCGAACGACGACGGCGAACGCGTGGCCGAGGACGGATCTGCACCAGCCCGACGCCCGCGCCCGCAGATCCATGCCCCGGCCCACGCTCAAGCGGCTGAGCGAAGGGCCCGCGGAACGCGGCCGACGCCGACAGCCGCCCGGGCGGCCTGCCGGCCGTTCAGTCCGGCCACGAGCCTTTCCAGCGTCCCGTGGGCTTTGCTCACTGCCGCGACAGAAGGTTGCGTGATCCCCGTCCTACAGGGACGAGGTCCGGTCGAGGGCGGCCGGGACCTGGGCGGCAAGTTCCCTGAGGGGCTCACCGCTCAGCCGGCATACCCTCCACTCGTCCAGGAACTCCACGCCGAGCGACGTGTAGAAGTCGATCGTCGGCTCGTTCCAGGCCAGGACCCACCACTCGAAGCGCTCGTAGCCCCTCTGTTCACAGATCACGGCCAGGGAGGCGAGCAGCGCCTTGCCGTGTCCCCCGCCGCGGGCGGACGGGCGGACGTAAAGGTCCTCCAGGTGCATGCCGCGCGTGCCGGTCCAGGTCGAGAAGCGGGGGAACCACAGGGCGTAGCCCACGACCTCGCCCGTCTCGTCGTCACCGGCGATCAGTGCGAAAGCAGCGGGATGTTCTCCGAACAGCGCCTCGCGGAGTTGCTCCTCGGTCGCCCGGGCCTGCTCGACAGCCCGTTCGTACGCGGCGAGTTCGCGGATCATCGCACGGATCTCCGCGACATCCTTCACAGTGGCGGACCGGATCATGCCGGAGATCATCGGTCACGGTACCGAGCCATGTCCATCCCATTCCGCGCCTTCTCGGCGGAGTGACCTGCTGCGCCAGATCGACGCCGGGCTGCGCATACGGCTCGCGCCCGGCCCCGCGGTCGTCGCCGAACTGTTGGCCCGGCCGCGGGACCGCTCGCTCGTCGCCGCGTTCATGCACGACCTGATGGCGCGTGCGACCGGTGACCGCACGGGCCGGCCGGCCCTGCTGGAGATGCGGCTGGAGGCCACCCGGCGCCCCGGGCTGCTCGCCTCCTGCACCGCCCCTCGGTCCGTGGCGACCTCGTGGAGGGCATGGAGTTCCAGCGGACCGCCGGGCTTCCGGGCGGCGACGAGACGGTGGCGGTGCTGTACCTGGCCATGCTCGGGCTGATCCTGGAGCACCTGACGCTGCCGGGCGTCCTGGACGGCGTACTGCCCGGGGTGAGCGTGCCGGACGGATTCGTGGACCGGATCGTGGCGACGATCGTGCCGGAGACTGCGGAGAAACGGGTGGGGGAACGGACTCAGGAACAGTGCGTGCCGGGCGGTTCCGCGGGCCCTCTGACGGGGAGGGCGGCGGAAGGGGCGGGTATGGCCTCTCCCGTCCCGCGTTCGGCTCCCGTGGGCCACACGACCTCCACGGGGATGCCCCGGGCTCGGGCGTACGTCACCAAGTGGGCGGTGGCGTCACGGCCGTTGGAAGGGGAGCCGTCCCAGACCGCCAGGAGCAGGCCGCTGGTGGCGATCATCCGCTCGTCCGCGCCGACGCAGGAATCCCGGTGGTTCGGGTCGTACGACAGGAGCCGCGCCTGGTCGGCGAGGTTCAGCAGTTCACCGGTGGCCATCCGGTCGCGCCGGGGCGGCATGGCGGGGACACCGTTGTGCGTGGGGATGACCACGACCAGGCGATGGCCCGACGCACTCGCCGCCCGGCCGAACGCCAGCGGTGCTCCCGCACCGCAGCGCACCATGACCGGCCCCGGCTCGACGTGCTGCTCCAGTTGCTTCAGCCGCTCCTGGAACGCGGACTCCACCAGCGCGAGTGCGTGCGGGGTCAGATCGGCGTGCCCGACCGCCGCGATCTCCCGTTTCGCCGCCCCGCCTCCCGCTGCCCCGCCTCCCGTCGCCCCACCGCTCGGCGCCTGATCGCCTGCCGCCCGGTTGTCGCGCGCCGTTGTGCTCATCTCGCCCCTGACAGTCCTCGCCGACCGGTCCTCGCGAGGGCCAGTGAAGCGGGGACGCACGCCGGCAGCCAGGGCCGAACGTCCCTGATAGGGCGGGAAACCGGCCCGCTCGGGCTCAGCCGGGCCCACTCGGGCGTGGGCAGGTGGGGTGTCGGCCGGTCATGGGTGCGGGGGTTCTCACCTGCTGCTCCAGCAAAGCTGGAACGGGCGGCCAGGACGCCAGGACACCCCACACCGTTCGGGGTGTCCGCAGTGAGCAGGAATGGGCTCAGGGCTCACTCCTGCCCACTGACCGGGAACGGTTCGCGCCACATCGGCCACATGTGAGGGCCGCCCGGGAGCGGCAGGGGCTCGCCGGCGGGGACGAAACCGAGGCGTTCGTACAACAGGCGGCTGCGGACACTGCTCGCCTCCAGATAGGCGGGCAGCCCCTCGCGGTCGCAGCGGTCGAGGACCGAACCGATGAGCGCGGTACCGAGCCCCTCGCCCTGACGGCCGGGCGCCACGCCGATCATCCACAGGTACTCGTGGGCCCGCCCGGTGGGGTGGACGTCCGCCGTCAGCCGGCCGATCATCTCCACCCTCTCGTTCTCCGGGTCGACGGCCCGGCGCACCTGCGCCGGCCCCTCGTCGTCCGCCGGGTCCCCGGCGCCGTGGTCGTCCGCCGGCATCGACATCCACAGCGCGCACGCCGAGCCGTCCTCCGTGACGTCGATGCGTCCCCCGGCGAGCACGATGTCGGTGAAGGCTCCCATCAGCCTGTGGTGCGTCGTACGGCGGTACTCCGTGCCCGGGAAGACCCAGCCACTGACCGGGTCGTCCTGGAACGCCTCGTCCAGGAGCCGGACCAACAGCTCACGGTCCCCGTCCCCGGCCGTCCGGATCGCCACACCCATGTCCGTCCCTCCGCCTCAACCCTCGCCTACCGTACGGGGGTTGACCCTATCGGGACGACGACTCCCGAGGGGAGGACGACTACGGCCGGCCGCCGGAAGCCCTCTGCCCTGCCGCGACAGGGCAGAGGCAGAAGGCGTCGCAGGGCCCCGCACACCATGGGGAAGTGCGGGGCGCCGCGGCCCGGGCCGTCCCGCCTAGGTGGTGCGCCGGGTCACGAACTCGGCGAGGGCCAGCAGTCCGCCCGCCGCCTCCGGGTCCGCCACCGCGCGGGCGAGCTCCTGCATCACCCGGGCCATCCGGTCGGCGGCCTGGGCCTGCGCCCAGTCGCGGCCGCCCGCCCGTTCCACGGTCAGGGCGATGTGCTCCAGGTCCTCCTCCGCGTGCGGGGCCGCGTACAGCGCGGCGAGTTCGGACGCCGCCGGGGTGCCGGAGGTGAGCGCGGCAACCACCGGCAGAGACTTCTTACGGGCTGCCAGATCCGCGCCGGCGGGCTTGCCGGTACGGCGCGGATCTCCCCATATGCCGATCACGTCGTCGATCAGCTGGAAGGCCAGCCCCGCCTCACGGCCGAACGCGTCCAGTGCTGCCACGTCCGCCGCCCCGGCATCCGCGTACAGCGCGCCGAGCGCGCAGGCGCAGCCGAGCAGCGCGCCCGTTTTCGCCTCGGCCATGGCCAGCGTCTCGTCAAGGGTGACCTCGTCGGGAGCGCGCCCTTCCATGGCTGTGTCCACCTGCTGCCCGGCGCACAGTTCCACAACGCAGTCCGCGAGCCGGGCCACCGCGGCCGGGGCCGACGGGTGCGCGTCCTGCGCGAGCAGCCGCAGGGCGAGGGCGTGGAGGGCATCCCCTGCGAGGATCGCGTCGGCATCGCCGAACACGGTCCATGCGGTGGGCCGGTGGCGCCGGGTGGTGTCCCGGTCCATCACGTCGTCGTGCAGCAACGTGAAGTTGTGCACCAGTTCCACCGCGGCGGCTGCGCGGACGGCCGTCGCCCGTGCCGCGGGACCGCCGAGGGCGCAGGCCGCGGCGAGAACCAGTGCGGGGCGGATCGCCTTGCCGGAACCACCGGTGGCCGGAGTCCCGTCCGCGTGCTCCCAGCCGAAGTGGTAGCGGGCGATCCGGCGCAGCGGGCCGGGCAGCGAGCCGATGGCGGCCCGGAGCACCGGGTCGACCTCGGCCCGCGCCCGCTCGAGCAGAAGCGTCGCCTCGTGGCCCTCGGTCGTCGCCTCATGGCCCTCGACGGGAGGGCGCCCGTCCTCCGTCTCCGTCGTGAGCCCGGCCATGGACTCCGTCATGAACTCACCTCTGGACGCGTCTCGGAGGATGACCGGAGGTGGCGCTTCCGCCGGCGTCGCGCGTGTACCCCCGGGGTGTCCCCGCCCGGACGGGCGGGGACACGGCGTGCGAGCCGAGAGATCCCTGGAGGTCACCGCCAGCGGCCGATCTCGACGTTCTCCAGGACGCCGAGCGCGTCCGGCACCAGGACCGCGGCCGAGTAGTAGGCCGTGACCAGGTATTTGATGATGGCCTGTTCGTTGATGCCCATGAACCGCACGGAGAGGCTCGGCTCGATCTCGTCGGGGATGCCGGAGGCCCGCAGGCCGATGACGCCCTGCTCCTCCTCGCCGGTGCGCAGGGCGATGATGGAGGTCGTACGCTCTTCGGTGACCGGGATCTTGTTGCACGGGAAGATGGGCACTCCCCGCCAGGTGGGGATGCGGTTGCCGGCCATGTCGATGGTCTCCGGGACCAGTCCCCGTTTGTTGAGTTCGCGGCCGATGGCGGAGATCGCGCGCGGATGGGCGAGGAGCAGCTTGGTGCCGCGCCGCCTGCTGAGCAGTTCGTCCAGGTCGTCGGGGGCGGGTACGCCGTCGTGCGGCTGGATCCGCTGGTCGTACTCGCAGTTGTGCAGCAGGCCGAAACTCCGGTTGTTGACGAGTTCGTGCTCCTGGCGCTCCTTCAACGCCTCGACGGTCAGCCTGATCTGCTGCTCCGTCTGGTTCATGGGCTGGTTGTAGAGGTCGGCCACGCGTGAGTGGATGCGCAGCACGGTCTGGGCGACGCTCAGTTCGTACTCGCGGGGCCGGGCCTCGTAGTCGACGAAGGTGTGCGGGATGTCCGGCTCTCCGCTGTGGTCGGCCGCGAGGTCGATCTCCTTCTCGCCGTACTTGTTGGTGCGTTGGCTGGGGATGGAGCGCTGCTGCTGGAGGTGCCCGCGCAGGGTCTCGGACCGCTCGGCGACCTGCTCGACGGCGTCACGCGGCAGCACGAGCACGGTGCAGGCGGTCAGGGTGCGGGTGGTGTATTCCCAGATGGCGCCCTCGTCCAGCAGCGCCTGGTCGCCGAAGTAGGCGCCGTCGGCGAGGACTCCGAGGGATTCGTCGTCGCCGTAGGGGCCGGTCCCCACCTTCTCGACCCGGCCGTGTGCCAGCAGGAACACTTCGTCGGCCGGGCTGCCGAACGGGGCGATCACCTGGCCGGCCTCGATCTCCCGCTGCCGGCAGCGGGCGGCCAGCTCCGAGAGCACCTCCTCGTCCTCGTACGACCGCAGGGCCGGCAGCTCGCCCAGCTCGGCCGGGATGACCTCGACGCGGTCTCCGGTCTTCACGAACGTCACGCGTCCGTCGCCGACGGCGTACGTCAACCGACGGTTCACCCGGTACGTCCCGCCCTGCACGTCCGCCCAGGGCAGCATGCGCAGCAGCCAGCGCGAGCTGATCTCCTGCATCTGCGGTACGGACTTGGTGGTGGTGGCCAGGTTCCGCGCCGCGGCCGTGCCGAGGCTCTGCTGCTGCCGGGTCTGCTCGGTGCGGACCTCTTCGCCTACCGACATAAAGAATTGCCCTCCCAGTTGTGACCGGCGCCCATCCGTGCCGGGCGTCGGTCTCCGCGACAAAGCTTTCCTCACGGAACGTGCCCGCGGTATTACCCGAATGAGCGGGAATGGATCTTCGCCTGTGTGGGCATTCATGGGGATTCCGTTCAGTGGCGCTCCCGTGGCCGAACATTGTCCGGATCGGCTCGCACAGGGACCGAACGATTGGTTGCGTTCGCTCCGTTTAGGTACAAGCACCGGTACGAGGCGGCTGCGACCGGTAGCCGTCGCGCTGCGAGAAGGAGGCGCGGCTCATGGCCCCACCCATGTCCGCGAGCGCGTTCCTGAGCACTCTGAAGGCGGAGGGTCTCACGGTCGTCCAGGTCGGCGACTGGCGCGATCACAACCGCAATCACAAGGGTCCCTGGGGGCCGGTGCACGGCGTGATGATCCACCACACGGTCACCCAGGGCAGTGCCCGGACCGTGGACCTGTGCCGCAAGGGCTACTCGGGCCTGCCGGGGCCTCTGTGCCACGGCGTCATCACCAAGGACGGCAGGGTTCACCTCGTCGGCTACGGTCGCGCCAACCACGCCGGCCTGGGCGACGACGACGTCCTGCGCGCGGTGATCGCGGAGAAGGGGCTGCCCGCGGACAACGAGCAGAACACCGACGGCAACCGGTACTTCTACGGCTTCGAGTGCGAGAACCTGGGCGACGGGAAGGATCCCTGGCCCGCGGCGCAGTTGGAGGCAATCGAGAGAGCCGCCGCCGCGGTCTGCCGCCGCCACGGCTGGAACGAGCGGTCGGTGATCGGGCACCTGGAGTGGCAGCCCGGAAAGGTGGACCCGCGCGGATTCACGATGGCGTCGATGCGGGAGCGGATCCGCGACCGGCTCAAGTGACGCACGCGGGCCCACACGCGGGCGGGAGGAGACCGTGGTGTGAAGAGGAGGCCGTGGTGTGAAAGCGCGGGCGGCACGGGCATCCGCGGGCCACACGCGTGCGGGAGGAGGGGCGGTGCGGCGACGGCGAAGAAGAAGGCGTCGCGGGCCACACGCGTGCGGGAGGAGGAGGGCCGGGACCGGACCGGCGACAACCCGTCGGAAACTGTCGCCCGGCCCCCTGGGGACGCGGCGCACACGCTTCTAGCGTGGTGAGTCGTCCCACGTCCTCCCAGGCAAAGGCCCCGCCATGCAGTACGTCGCCCCCGTGGTCATCGGTGTTCTCTACGCACTGCTGATGTCCTTCGTCCGCGAGCCGCACCGGCGGCGCCTGAACGCCGTCATGCTCGCCGGTGCGGGCGCCGCCTACCTCAGCGGGGGCGGCCTGGGCGGCTGGGAGTTCGCCTTCACCGCGCTGATCACCTACATGGCGTTCCGCGGCCTGGACTCGTGGACGTTCATCGGCATCGGCTGGCTGCTGCACACCGCGTGGGACGTCGTCCACCACCTCAAGGGCAACCCCATCATCCCGTTCGCCCACACCTCGTCGCTGGGCTGCGCGATCTGCGACCCGGTGATCGCCCTGTGGTGCCTCGGGGGAGGCCCGTCCCTGATCGGCCTCGTCCGCCGTCGAGGGCGCGGGCATCGCCCCGGCACCGGTGAATCCGCACCCGCCGGGCCCCCTGACACCGGCACGCCGGCCCCGAGCGGCAGTCCGGGCTGACGGCGCACATCGGCCACGCGTTCGCCCGGACCCGGGTCGACAACGGCGAAATCCGGCCATGCTCGCTCCCCGGTCCGACCCGCTCGGCGACCCACCGCCCCCGCCGGGCGACAATGACCCCGTGACCAGCCCGGACACCCCCGATCCCGACACCGGCCCGATGCCGGACACCCGTCCCTCCCCCGATCCCGCGGCCTCCGCCGTCCCGGCCTCCGCGATCTTCGCCGCCCCCGCCGGTCACGGAGGTCTCGCGGGTCTGCGCCCCCGGCTGCCCTCGCCGGTGCAGGACCTCGTGGACGAACGGTTCGAGCGACGCGGGGTCCGGCTGCTACTGAAGCGGGACGATCTGATCCACCCGGAACTGATCGGGAACAAGTGGCGCAAACTCGCACCGAACCTGTCGGCGGCAGCCGGACGGACGGTGCTCACCTTCGGCGGCGCCTATTCCAACCATCTGCGGGCCACCGCCGCCGCCGGACGGCTGCTGGGGCTGCCCACGGTCGGCGTGGTGCGCGGCGAGGAACTCGTCGGCCGCCCCCTCAACGCCTCGCTGGCCCGGTGCGTGGCCGACGGCATGCGGCTGCACTTCGTCGACCGGGCGACCTACCGCGGCAAGACCGCGCCGGCGACCCTCGCGGCCGTACTGCGCGAGGCGGGCGCCGAGGACGCGTACGTCGTCCCCGAGGGCGGCAGCAACGCCCTCGCCGTGCGCGGCTGCCAGGCACTCGGGGAGGAACTGGCCGGCCGGGCGGACGTGGTCGCGACGGCGTGCGGCACCGGCGGGACGCTCGCCGGGCTGGCCTCCGGACTCGGCCCGGACGGGCGCGCGCTGGGCATTCCGGTGCTCAAGGGCGGCTTCCTGGCCGCCGGGATACGGGGACTGCAGGCCGAGGCGTTCGGCGGTCCGCGCGGCGACTGGAGCCTGGACGACCGCTTCCACTTCGGCGGCTACGCCCGGACCACCCCGGAACTCGACGCGTTCGCCGTTGACTTCGAGCACCGTCACGGCGTACCCGTCGAACGTGTCTATGTCGCCAAGTTGCTTTACGCCCTTGTCGTCCTGGCGGAGGAAAACGCGTTCCCGCGCGGGAGCACGGTCGCGGCCGTCGTCACCGGGCGCCCTTTTCCGTGAGCGGGCGAGCCTGCGGGCAAGGGCTTCCGGACGTCTTCCGATGTGTCCCCGAGAGGACTCCGGTACCGGACGGTTCGACCGTCTGACGTCTGGGTACGTCAATCCGGCGCGCTCTTCCCACTCGGGCCCGCAGACCCCTAGCCACGGAACGTATCCATAGATTTACTATGGGTAATCACGTCGGGTCGGGGTCCCGGGGACAGGACCATCCGGAGCGCGGTAGCGTCACCGCTGAACCACGTATCGCGTTATCCGGGGGCGACCCCGATCCTGAACGCTTGTACCACCTTGGAGGTGAGGGTGTCCCAGATCGCAGGCGAGCCCGCGACCCAGGACTTCGTGGAAGTCCGGCTGCCGGCCGCGGGTGCCTACCTGTCGGTGCTGCGTACGGCCACGGCCGGCCTCGCGGCCCGTTTGGACTTCACCCTCGACGAGATCGAGGACCTGCGCATCGCGGTCGACGAGGCCTGCGCGATCCTGCTTCAGCAGGCCGTGCCGGGTTCGGTGCTCAGTTGTTTCTTCCGCCTCGTCGACGACTCGCTCGAGGTCACCGTCTCGGCGCCCACCACGGACGGCCACGCCCCTGCGCGTGACACCTTCGCGTGGACCGTGCTGTCCGCTCTCGCGGGCAAGGTCTCCTCCGCCGTGGACGAGGACAAAACCGTTTCGATCAGCCTCTACAAACAGCGCGGCGCGGGACCCGGGCCGGCGTGAGGAACGAGGACGGGCCGGTGCGGGACGAAGAACGCGGCACGCGCGAGCTGCCGGCCGAGCGGATTCCGGATGGCATCGACGGCATCGACGCCATCCCGGAACAGGCCCGGCCGCATCCGGAGGACGACTCCGCGGTGGCCGGTGCTCCGGACGGCGGGCAGCACGACGCCGCCGCGCGGAGCAGGCCCGGTGCCTCCCCCGGCCACGGGAGAGACCGGGCGCGTGCGGAGCCTGCGGCGGGGGACGAGGCGAGCGCTCGGGGAAGGACGACGGGCGGGACGATGAACGAGCACGAGCGACACGCCGAGGGCGAGGTGCCGCGTGCGCCGGGCGCACAGGGCGCCCGGCGCACGCCGGACTCCCCGGGCACGCACGGCGCGCAGCGCGACCCGCAGGACCGCAGCGGGGCGCGTGCCTTGTTCCTCGAGCTGCGCACGCTGCAGGACGGCACTGCGGAGTACGCGGAGCTGCGCAACCGGCTGGTCCGCATGCATCTGCCGCTCGTCGAGCATCTCGCGCGCCGCTTCCGCAACCGCGGGGAGCCGCTGGACGACCTCACCCAGGTCGCCACCATCGGCCTGATCAAGTCGGTCGACCGCTTCGACCCGGACCGTGGCGTGGAGTTCTCGACGTACGCGACCCCGACGGTCGTCGGCGAGATCAAACGGCACTTCCGCGACAAGGGCTGGGCGGTGCGCGTCCCCCGCAGGCTGCAGGAGCTGCGGCTGGCGCTGACGACGGCGACGGCCGAGCTCTCGCAGCAGCACGGCCGCTCCCCCACGGTCCACGAACTCGCCGAGAAGCTGGCGATCTCCGAGGAGGAGGTCCTGGAAGGCCTGGAGTCCGCCAACGCGTACTCCACGCTGTCCCTGGACGTTCCCGACACCGACGACGAGTCCCCGGCGGTCGCGGACACCCTGGGCTCGGAGGACGAGGCGCTGGAGGGGGTGGAGTACCGCGAGTCGCTGAAGCCGCTGCTCGAGGACCTGCCTCCGCGCGAGAAGCGGATTCTGCTGCTGCGCTTCTTCGGCAACATGACCCAGTCGCAGATCGCCCAGGAGGTGGGCATCTCCCAGATGCACGTCTCCCGGCTGCTGGCCCGCACACTGGCCCAGTTGCGGGAGAAGCTGCTCGTGGAGGAGTGAGTCCCGAAAGGCGGCCCGGGCCGTGGACCGTGCCCCGGGTCGTGGGGCGTTACTTCTCGGCGTTCCCGGGTCCCCGGATACCGAGGGCCCGGGTCGTCTCGGGATTCAGCAGCAGGACCAGGGCCGTGACGGCCACCACCGCGAGCACGATCCCCGCCGGGATGGCCACGCTGTCGGACTGCAGCAGGTTGTAGGCCACCGGCAGGGCCAGGAGTTGGGTGATGACGGCCGGGCCGCGGCTCCAGCCGCGGCGGCCGAGCAGCCCGCGCGCGGCGAGCAGCGGCAGCAGGGCGAGGGCCGCGAGCGTCACTCCGCCGGTGACGGCCTGCTGCCGGCCGTCCGGTTCTCCCGTGAGCCCGAAGACCAGCATCCAGACCCCGCCGATCAGCAGAGCCAGCCCTTCCAGGGCGGCGAGCCCCGCGGCGTACGTCAGGCGGCGCGGGCGGGGGCCGGCGGGGGCCGGGGCGGTGGTGGGGGTCTGCTCGCTGCTCACCCCTGAAGGGTAGCCCTCGCCTCGCGCGCCCCTGTGCCGAGGTTCACGCCCCTCCTCCGTCCGTGCGCCGCCCCTGACTCCGCCTCCGGTCCCCCCGGCCCTGTCCTGGTTCGTCCCGGACCCGTCGCTGATCGCGTCTCCGGGTCCGCCCTGTCCCCGCTCCCGACCTCACCTCGGCCTGGGCCCCGGTACCACTCAGTAGGTACTCTGCAACGCATGCGTGCACTTCTCGTGGTCAATCCGGCGGCAACCACCACAAGTGCGCGCACGCGCGATGTGCTGATCCACGCCCTCGCCAGCGAGATGAAGCTGGAGGCGGTCACCACCGAGTACCGCGGCCACGCGCGCGACCTGGGCCGGCAGGCGGCGGAGAGCGACGACATCGACCTGGTGGTGGCTCTCGGTGGCGACGGCACGGTCAACGAGGTCGTCAACGGCCTGCTGCACGCCGGCCCCGACCCGGAGCACCTGCCCGGTCTCGCCGTGGTCCCCGGCGGCTCCACCAATGTCTTCGCCCGCGCTCTGGACCTGCCCAACCACCCCGTGGAGGCCACCGGTGCCCTGCTGGACGCCCTGCGCGAGGGCCGCGAACGCACCGTCGGCCTGGGCCTGACGTCGGGCACACCGGGAACGGACGACGAAGGCGTGCCACCCCGTTGGTTCACCTTCAACGCGGGGCTGGGCTTCGACGCCGGGGTGGTCGGCCGGGTGGAACAGCACCGGGAGCGCGGCAAGAAGTCCACTCACGCTCTGTACATGCGCCAGGTCGCGCGTCAGCTGATCGGTGAGCCGCACCGCCTGCACGGCGTGATAACGCTCGAGCAGCCGGGCGAGGACCCGGTCAGGGATCTGGCGCTCTCCATAGTTTCGAACGCTTCCCCGTGGACGTTTCTCGGCAATCGCCCGATCTACGCGTCACCTAAGGCCTCGTTCGATACCGGCCTCGACATCTTCGGTCTGAAGCGGCTGTCCGCCTCCGCCCTTGCCCGGTATGGCACCCAGTTGCTCACTTCGTCCCCCGAGCGCGGACCCCGGGGCAGACATGTGACCGCGAGGCACGATCTGACCCAGTTCACCTTGCATTCGAAGGTGCCACTGCCCCTCCAGATGGACGGTGACCACCTCGGACTGCGAACCAGCGTGACGTTCACAGGCGTTCGCCGCGCACTGCGTGTGATTGTGTGAGCGGAAAACGCTAAAGTCCTTTCACTCGAACGTTTAGGCCAGGATCCACCCCATGGAAGTACGGCTGTGACCTAGTCGACACCGATGAATCAAAAAAAACTTTCCGGAAGGGGTTGTATCCGCCGCCGAGGTTTGCGAGTCTCTACATGGCGATCGGGACGGCCCGCAACACCGGCCTCCACAGATCACCGGAACCCCTCTCCAATCCCAAGGACCACGCCAGGGAACCTGGCGTTCGGCCCTTCACTTGTTGAGGGATTCGTGAAAGCGTTCACATTCACAAGCCACATGTAGTTCATACCAAGGAGAGGTAGCAGCCATGGACTGGCGTCACAACGCCGTTTGCCGCGAGGAAGACCCCGAGCTCTTCTTCCCCATCGGCAACACCGGTCCTGCGCTGCTGCAGATCGAGGAAGCCAAGGCCGTCTGCCGTCGCTGTCCGGTGATCGAGAGCTGCCTTCAGTGGGCACTCGAGTCCGGTCAGGACTCCGGCGTCTGGGGTGGTCTCAGCGAGGACGAGCGCCGCGCAATGAAGCGCCGCGCCGCCCGCAACCGGGCCCGTCAGGCCTCCGCCTGACAACCCACCCCTGCTGACAGCCTGAGCTTGGCGGCGCGTACAGCGCGTACGCATCTCCCGCCCCCGAGCCGCAGCACGCAGTTCCCCGGTGCTCCCCGAGTCCCGGCTCATCTCGAGCCGGAGGGGAACCCATCAGTCAAGCAAGAGCCCCGGACGGGTAACCGTCCGGGGCTCTTCGCTGCTCGCCGACATCACGGACCCACGTCACCCACCCGTGCCCGCGGCCCGCCTCGCCGCTCCACGTCACTGGCGCCCGTCACTCTTCGTTACTTGTCCATGGCCACCGGCACGTCCAGGATCACCCGCGCGCCCCCGTCCGGGGCCGGCACCATGTCGAAAGTGCCGCCCAGCTCACCCTCGACCAAGGTCCGTACAATGTGCAGCCCCAGGTTGCCGGCGGTGTGCGGGTCGAAGTCCTCGGGCAGGCCGACGCCGTCGTCCTGGACGGTGACCAGCAGACGAGCCTCCCTGGTGGTGCCGCCGCGAACCGCGGTCACCTCGACCGTGCCGGTGTCGCCCTCGCGGAAGCCGTGCTCCAGGGCGTTCTGCAGGACCTCCGTCAGCACCATCGACAGCGGGGTGGCGACCTCCGCGTCGAGTATGCCGAAGCGGCCGGTGCGTCGGCCGGTGACCTTGCCCGGTGAGATCTCGGCGACCATCGCCAGGACACGGTCGGCGATCTCGTCGAACTCCACCCGCTCGTCCAGGTTCTGGGAGAGCGTCTCGTGCACGATCGCGATGGAACCGACCCGGCGCACCGCCTCCTCCAGCGCCGCGCGGCCGCGCTCGGAGCCGATCCGCCGGGCCTGGAGGCGCAACAGTGCCGCCACCGTCTGAAGGTTGTTCTTCACCCGGTGGTGGATCTCCCGGATGGTCGCGTCCTTGGTGATCAATTCCCGTTCGCGGCGGCGAAGTTCGGTGACGTCCCGGAGCAGGACCAGCGAACCGATGCGGGTTCCCTTCGGCTTGAGCGGGATCGCCCGGAACTGGATCACCCCGCCGGGCGCCTCGATCTCGAACTCGCGCGGCGCCCAGCCGCTGGCGACCTTCTCCAGCGCCTCGTCCACCGGCCCGCGGGAAGGCGCCAGTTCGGCGGTGGTCCGGCCGAGATGGTGGCCGACCAGGTCGGCCGCCAGACCCATCCGGTGGTAGGCGGACAGGGCGTTCGGGGAGGCGTACTGGACGACCCCCTCGGCGTCGAGCCGGATCAGTCCGTCCCCCACACGGGGCAGCGCGTCCATGTCGAGCTGCTGGTTCGCGATCGGGAAGGTACCGGCCGCGATCATCTGCGCGAGGTCGGAGGCGCTCTGAAGGTAGGTGAGCTCCAGCCGGCTGGGAGTACGCACGGTGAGCAGGTTGGTGTTGCGCGCGATGACCCCGAGTACGCGGCCCTCCCGCCGTACGGGAATGGACTCGACGCGTACCGGCACCTCCTCGCGCCACTCCGGATCGCCCTCGCGCACGATCCGCCCCTCGTCCAGGGCCGCGTCCAGCATGGGGCGGCGACCGCGCGGGACGAGATGGCCGACCATGTCGTCCTGGTACGAGGTCGGGCCGGTGTTGGGCCGCATCTGGGCGACGGAGACATAGCGGGTGCCGTCACGGGTGGGGACCCACAGGACCAGGTCGGCGAAGGAGAGGTCGGAGAGCAGCTGCCACTCCGAGACCAGCAGATGGAGCCACTCGAGATCGGATTCGTCGAGAGCGGTGTGCTGGTGTACGAGTTCGTTCATGGAGGGCACGTCAGCGAGCGTACCCGGGACGTCGCACCCTACCCCGGAAGCACCCGCGGGCCGCGGCGCCTGAGAGGGACCCTCAGCCCTCCCGGCACCGCAGCCCGGAGCGACATCGGCCGCGGGGTGTGCGGTCCCGTTCGGCCGAGGGATGAGGATCCGGGGCAGTCAGGGCAGAGAGCTCCGGGTCCTCGGTCCGCCTTCCTGTGCGGGGAAGGCAGGCTTGCGTGCGCTGCACTGTTACGCATTGTGGACTAGACCACTACCCGTGTCCACGTGTCGGAGACTGTTCATTGTTGTCTTTTTTCGCGATCACGCGATCGTGCGATCATGTGATCGCATGCTCACGCGACCATCGGGACAACGAGTGAGCGGGGCAAGGGGTGAGCGGGCACACGCCACGCACCCTATCCCGCAAGCGTGCGCCGGGGAACGGGATCGTATGGTCATTCCGGTCGGCGGGCCGCGACCGCCCCGCACCGGGACGCCGGGAGGGGGCCGGGAGGGGGCCGGGAGCGGACTCCCGCGGGAAACGCCGCCGCCTTCGCCCGGGAGCGGACTCTCCGCTCTGTTAGATTGAAATTGGTCTAAACCACACGGCTGCCCCGCTCCCCTACGGGGCCCGCCCCAGACAAGTCCCCTCCCAGAACGGCAGGCTCAGCGTGGAAGTTGTCATCGTTCCGGACGCCAAGGCCGGCGGCGCACTCATCGCCGGGGCCATGGCGGATCTCCTGCGGCACACCCCCGACGCCCTGCTCGGCGTGGCCACCGGCTCGACGCCCCTGCCCGTCTACGAGGCACTGACGGCCCAGGTGCGCTCCGGCGCTGTGGACACCTCCCGGGCGAGGATCGCCCAGCTCGACGAGTACGTGGGACTGCCCGCCGACCACCCGGAGTCCTACCGCTCGGTGCTCCGGCGCGAGGTCCTGGAGCCGCTCGGCATCGGCATGGACGCCTTCATGGGCCCCGACGGCACGTCCGAGGACGTACGGGCCGCGTGCGAGGCGTACGACAGGGCGCTGGCCGAGGCCGGCGGCGTCGACCTGCAGCTGCTCGGCATCGGGACGGACGGGCACATCGGGTTCAACGAGCCGTGCTCCTCGCTCGTCTCGCGCACCCGGATCAAGACGCTGACCGAGCAGACCCGGGTGGACAACGCGCGCTTCTTCGGCGGCGACGTCGACCAGGTCCCGCACCATGTCATCACCCAGGGCATCGGCACCATCCTGGAGGCCCGCCACCTGGTCCTGCTCGCCACCGGTGAGGGCAAGGCGGAGGCGGTCGCCGCGACCGTCGAGGGTCCGCTGGCCGCGGTGTGCCCGGCGTCCGCGCTGCAGTTGCACCCGCACGCCACGGTCGTCGTCGACGAGGCCGCCGCGTCCAAGCTCAAGTTCGCGGACTACTTCCGGTACACCTACGCCGGCAAGCCGGACTGGCAGGGGATCTGACCGGAGGCCCCGCGCACTCCTCGCTCCGCTCCCCGGTTCCGGGCCGCCCGTGGCCGCCACGCCCCGGGCGGCCACTGTGGACTAGACCAACCCCCGGCTCGGCTGTATACAGAGGGGATCACGGAGCGTACGGGGGAACATCCCCGGCCGCGGTCGTGCCACGATGTGGGCCGGGGCCGACGGTGTGTCGGCCGTTCGGCACTCGGAGCCGGGAAGGCAGAGCATGAGCACCGACGTCAGCAGTACGGAGAACGAGGGCGTGGCCACGGTCCGTACGGCGCGCGTGCCCAAGTACTACCGGTTGAAGAAGCATCTGCTCGATATGACGGAGACGGCTCCCCCCGGTACCCCGGTCCCGCCCGAGCGCACCCTGGCGGCGGAGTTCGACACCTCGCGCACCACCGTGCGCCAGGCGCTCCAGGAGCTGGTGGTCGAGGGGCGTCTGGAGCGCATCCAGGGCAAGGGCACCTTCGTCGCCAAGCCCAAGGTCTCGCAGGCGCTGCAACTCACCTCGTACACCGAGGACATGCGGGCGCAAGGTCTGGAACCCACCTCGCAACTGCTGGACGTCGGCTACATCACCGCCGACGACGGGCTCGCCTCACTGCTCGACATCACCGCCGGCGGGCGGGTGCTGCGCATCGAACGGCTGCGCATGGCGAACGGCGAGCCGATGGCCATCGAGACCACCCATCTCAGCGCGAAGCGCTTCCCGGCGCTGCGCCGCAGCCTGGTCAAGTACACCTCCCTCTACACCGCGCTCGCCGAGGTGTACGACGTCCATCTGGCGGAGGCCGAGGAGACCATCGAGACCTCCCTGGCCACCCCGCGCGAGGCCGGCCTGCTCGGCACCGATGTGGGGCTGCCGATGCTGATGCTCTCCCGCCACTCGCTGGACCGGGCCGGGCAGCCGGTGGAATGGGTGCGCTCGGTGTACCGGGGCGACCGGTACAAGTTCGTGGCCCGGCTGAAGCGCCCGCAGGACTGATCCCGAAGCCGGACCCCACCCACCGCCGGACCTCACCGCCGGTTCCCGCAGCCGGCCCCCGCAGCCCGGAGCGCCCGGGGAGGCGGTGGCGGGTCGTGGGCGGAACAGCACAAGCCGGACGGTTGATGGAGAATCCACCGCTCTCGGGTCAGCCTTCCGTGGAGTTTAAGTACGCAATCCCCACGAGGGGTTCCGCCCTGCTCCGGCGCTGACCTAGATTTCCTGCGCCTTGCGCAGCGCAGGCGATCAGCGAGGGGACGGAGTCGTTCGATGTCGCAAGCCCCAGATTCCAGCAGAGGTCCGGTGGTGACGCCCACGCGCGTCGTCATCGGCGTCTGTCTTTTAGCACCGTTCGTGGCCATGCTGTGGGTCGGCTCGTACGCGAAGACCGACCCCGCCTTCATCGGCATCCCGTTCTTCTACTGGTACCAGATGCTGTGGGTGCCGATCTCCGCCACGCTGACAGCGATCGCGTACAAGCTGTGGCAGCGTGACCAGCGGGCCCGCGCGGCGGCGAAGGGCGGTGCGCGGCGATGAACGACGGCGTGAACGGCGTGGCCCTCGCCGTCTTCATCTTCTTCTTCGTCCTCGTCACGGCGATGGGTTTTCTGGCCGCTCGCTGGCGCAAGGCGGCGAACGAGCACAGCCTCGACGAATGGGGCCTGGGCGGACGGTCGTTCGGTACCTGGGTCACCTGGTTCCTGCTCGGCGGCGACCTGTACACCGCGTACACCTTCGTGGCCGTACCGGCGGCGATCTACGCGGCGGGCGCGGCGGGCTTCTTCGCCGTGCCGTACACCATCCTCGTCTACCCGCTGATCTTCACCTTCCTGCCCCGACTGTGGTCGGTGTCGCACAAGCACGGCTATGTGACGACGTCCGACTTCGTGCGCGGCCGGTTCGGCTCGAAGGGGCTGTCGCTGGCGGTGGCGGTCACCGGCATCCTGGCGACGATGCCGTACATCGCGCTCCAGCTGGTCGGTATCCAGGCCGTGCTGGACGTGATGGGCGTCGGCGGCGGCGAGGACACCAACTGGTTCGTCAAGGACCTGCCGCTGCTGATCGCCTTCGGTGTGCTGGCGGCGTACACGTACTCGTCGGGCCTGCGGGCCCCCGCGCTGATCGCGTTCGTGAAGGACACGCTGATCTACCTCGTCATCGCGGTGGCGATCATCTACATCCCGATCAAGCTGGGCGGCTTCGACGACATCTTCGCCAGGGCGAGCGAGGCGTACAGCGAGACCAACCCGGCCACGGGCGCGCCGCGCGGTTCGCTGGTCCCGGGTGAGGCGGGGCAATGGACCTACGCCACGCTGGCGTTGGGTTCGGCGCTCGCGCTGTTCATGTACCCGCACTCGATCACCGCGACGCTGTCCTCGCGCAGCCGTGAGGTGATCCGCCGCAACACCACGCTCCTGCCGCTGTACTCGCTGATGCTGGGTCTGCTGGCACTGCTCGGCTTCATGGCGATCGCGGCCGGGGTCGAGGTCAGCAACGGGCAGCTGGCGATCCCGCAGTTGTTCGAGAACATGTTCCCGGCCTGGTTCGCCGGCGTGGCCTTCGCCGCCATCGGCATCGGGGCGCTGGTGCCCGCGGCGATCATGTCGATCGCGGCCGCGAACCTGTTCACCCGCAACATCTACAAGGACTTCATCAAGCCCGACGCGACACCCGCGCAGGAGACCAAGGTCTCCAAGGTGGTCTCGCTGCTCGTGAAGGTCGGCGCGCTGGCCTTCGTCCTCACCATGGACAAGACGGTCGCCATCAACTTCCAGCTCCTTGGCGGCATCTGGATCCTGCAGACCTTCCCCGCCCTGGTGGGCGGCCTGTTCACCCGCTGGTTCCACCGCTGGGCGCTGCTCGCGGGCTGGGCGGTCGGCATGGTCTACGGCACGGTCGCGGCGTACGGGGTGGCCTCGCCGACGCAGAAGCACTTCGGCGGTTCGTCGGACGAGATCCCGGGCATCGGCGAGATCGGCTACATCGGCCTCACCGCCTTCGTGCTCAACGCCCTGGTCACGATCGGCCTGACCTTCGTCCTGAAGGCCGTCAAGGCGCCCGAGGGCATCGACGAGACCCGGCCGCAGGACTACACGGCGGACGCGGGCGATCCGGGCGTCAGCACCGAACTGCCCCTGGACACGGCCGACACCACCGACGCGGCCGACACCACCACCGACGGCAAGCACTGACGCGGTACGTGGGGTACGGCAACGGGCCGCCGGAGACGTCCGGCGGCCCGTGGCCGTACCCGTGGGGCACACTCGCCCCGTGGACATCGTCATCCGGCCGGTGGAGCCGTACGAGTCCGAGGAGCTCGGTGAGATCACCGCGCAGGCCTACCTGCGCGACGGGCTGCTCGACTTCGGGGAGAGCGACGCGTACCTCAGTGAGCTCAGGAACGTCGCCGGGCGGGCCGCGGCCGCCGAGGTACCGGTCGCCGTGGAGGGGACCGGGTCGCTTTACCGGGCGGCGGACGGCACGGCGGCGGAGGCGGACGGCACAGCGGAGGCGAACGACGCGCGGAGAGTGCCGGTCGGGGTGACGCTCGTACCGCGCGGCGGGCCGACGGCCGACATCGCCGGACCCGGCGAGGCGGAGATCCGGATGCTCGCGGTCACCCGCGCCGCCCGGCGCCGGGGTGTCGGGGAGGCGCTCGTCCGCGCCTGTGCCGACCGGGCACGGGCCACGGAGGGGTGCGTACGGATCGTGCTGCCGACCCGGCGGACGATGCGTGCGGCCCACCGCGTCTACGAGCGTCTCGGTTTCGTCCGCTCTCCCGGGCGGCACCGGAACCCTGTTCCGCATCTGGACGACATCACGCTGCTCACCTACGAGCTGACGCTCTGACACCACGCCGACTCTACGCCGCAGCACCCACCGAGACACAAGATATGGGCATGCCGAAAGCACCCGGCACAAGATGTATGCTCATGCTCGCTGTCGCCGCAGGGGAATCCGGTGCGAATCCGGAACTGTCCCGCAACGGTGTACTTGTGCGTGTTCGCGTTTTCCGCGTGCCCGCACGGGCTTCAGTCCGAGGACCTGCCGACAGTGCGCCCGGCCGTCCGGCCCGGGTGTCTGACGTCCGGGCCTCGCGGAATGGGCCGGTGGACGCGAGGCCCGTTCGCGTGCCCGTGTGCTGCCCCCTGCCCTCGCCGAGGCCCCGTGCCGAGCGAGGGAGAGCCCCACGTGACCATCGCGCCAGCCGATCCTGCTTCAGCGGTCGCCGTGACCGACATGAGCGACGCGAACGACGGCCCCGGTGCCGCGCTGCTGCGGACCCTGACCGGGCTGACCGCCGACCTCCCCGCCGCCGACCCCGGCCGGGTCGCCGCCGCCGCGCTGCGCGGCCGGTCCGCCCGTGCGGACGAGGCCGAACTGCGGGAGCTGGCCACCGAGGCGGCGGCCGGGCTCATCTCCGAGGACCCCGTCTACTCCCGGCTCGCCGCCCGGCTGCTGACCCTCGGCCTCCACGCCGAGGCCGCCTCGCAGGGTGTCACGTCGTTCACCTCGTCGATCGCCGCCGGGCACCGCGAGGGCCTCATCGCGGACCGGACCGCCGAGTTCGTCCGGCTGCACCCGGACCGTCTGGACGCGCTGATCGACCCCCGCGCGGACGACCGCTTCGGCTACTTCGGGCTGCGCACCCTGTACAGCCGCTATCTGCTGCGGCATCCGGTCACCCGCAAGGTCCTCGAGGCGCCGCAGCACTTCCTGCTGCGGGTCGCCGCCGGTCTCGCCGAGGACGGCACCCCCCGCTCGGTGGACGAGGTCGCCGCGCTGTACGGCCTGATGAGCCGCCTGGAGTACCTGCCCTCCTCCCCCACCCTGTTCAACTCCGGTACCCGGCACCCCCAGATGTCCTCCTGCTACCTCCTCGACTCCCCCAAGGACGAGCTGGACTCCCTCTACGACCGCTACCACCAGGTGGCCCGCCTCTCCAAGCACGCCGGCGGCATCGGCCTGGCCTACTCCCGCATCCGCTCCCGGGGCTCGCTGATCCGCGGCACCAACGGGCACTCCAACGGCATCGTCCCGTTCCTGAAGACCCTGGACGCCTCCGTCGCCGCCGTGAACCAGGGCGGCCGGCGCAAGGGCGCGGCGGCGGTCTACCTGGAGACCTGGCACTCGGACATCGAGGAGTTCCTGGAGCTGCGTGACAACACCGGTGAGGACGCCCGCCGTACGCACAACCTGAACCTCGCGCACTGGGTGCCGGACGAGTTCATGCGCCGGGTCGACACCGACGCCGTCTGGTCTCTGTTCTCCCCGTCCGACGTCCCGGACCTGGTCGACCTGTGGGGCGAGGAGTTCGACGCGGCCTACCGGGCCGCCGAGGCCGCGGGCCTGGCGCGCAAGACGATCCCCGCCCGGGAACTGTACGGGCGCATGATGCGGACCCTCGCCCAGACCGGCAACGGCTGGATGACGTTCAAGGACGCCGCCAACCGCACCGCCAACCAGACCGCCGAGCCCGGCCACGTCGTCCACTCCTCCAACCTGTGCACGGAGATCCTCGAGGTCACCAGCGACGGGGAGACAGCGGTGTGCAACCTGGGCTCGGTCAACCTCGGCGCGCTCGTCGACCCGGCGGCCGGTGACCTGGACTGGGAGCGGCTGGACGAGACCGTGCGCACGGCCGTCACCTTCCTCGACCGGGTCGTGGACATCAACTTCTACCCGACCGAGCAGGCGGGCCGTTCCAACGCGCGCTGGCGCCCGGTGGGGCTGGGGGTGATGGGCCTCCAGGACGTCTTCTTCGCCCTGCGCCTGCCCTTCGACTCCCCCGGGGCCCGGCGGCTCTCCACCCGGATCGCCGAGCGCGTCATGCTCGCCGCGTACGAGACCTCCGCCGACCTCGCCGCGCGCCCCCGAACGCCCGCGACGGACTCCGAGGCGGACTCCGGGGCGGGCTCCGGAGCAGCGGGGACTCCCGTCGGCCCCCTGCCGGCCTGGGAGCTGACGCGCGCCGCCCGGGGCGTGCTGCACCCCGACCACTACGACACCGAACTCGTCTGGCCCGAGCGCTGGGCGGCGCTGCGCGAACGTATCGCCTCCGTCGGCATGCGCAACTCGCTGCTGCTGGCGATCGCGCCGACCGCCACCATCGCGTCCATCGCCGGCGTGTACGAGTGCATCGAGCCGCAGGTGTCCAACCTGTTCAAGCGCGAGACGCTGTCCGGCGAGTTCCTCCAGGTCAACTCGTATCTGGTGAACGACCTGAAGCGGCTGGGCGTGTGGGACGCGCGGACCCGCGAGGCGCTGCGCGAGGCGGGCGGCTCGGTGCAGGACTTCACCTGGATCCCCGAGGAGGTGCGCGGCCTGTACCGCACCGCGTGGGAGGTACCGCAGCGCGCCCTGATCGACATGGCCGCCGACCGCACCCCGTTCCTGGACCAGTCGCAGTCGCTGAACCTGTTCATGGAGACGCCGACCATCGGCAAGCTCTCCTCGATGTACGCCTACGCCTGGAAGCGGGGCCTGAAGACCACGTACTACCTGCGCTCCCGGCCGGCGACCCGCATCGCCCGCGCGGCCCAGGCGCAGACCGCTGCCGCCACCGGCCCCGTCCCCACCCCTGTCCCCACCCCGCAGTCGGCCGCCGACCCCGAAGCCGTCGCCTGCTCCCTTGAGAACCCCGAGTCCTGCGAGGCCTGCCAGTAATGACCACCGCACCCCGTACCCGGAACCTGCTCGACCCGGGCTTCGAACTCACCCTGCGCCCCATGCGGTACCCCGACTTCTACGAGCGCTACCGGGACGCGATCAAGAACACCTGGACCGTGGAGGAGGTCGACCTCCACTCGGACGTCACCGACCTCGCGAAGATGAGCCCCGCCGAACAGCACCTGATCGGCCGTCTGGTGGCCTTCTTCGCCACCGGCGACTCGATCGTGGCCAACAACCTGGTGCTCACCCTCTACAAGCACATCAACTCCCCGGAGGCGCGGCTGTACCTGTCGCGGCAGCTCTTCGAGGAGGCGGTGCACGTCCAGTTCTATCTGACCCTGCTGGACACCTACCTGCCCGATCCGGAGGACCGGACGGCCGCGTTCGCGGCGGTGGAGAACATCCCGTCCATCCGGGAGAAGGCCGAGTTCTGCTTCAGGTGGATGGACTCGGTGGAGAAGCTCGACCGGCTGGAGACGCGGGCCGACCGCCGCCGCTTCCTCCTCAACCTGATCTGCTTCGCCGCGTGCATCGAGGGCCTGTTCTTCTACGGGGCGTTCGCCTACGTGTACTGGTTCCGCAGCCGGGGCCTGCTGCACGGTCTCGCGACCGGCACCAACTGGGTGTTCCGGGACGAGACGATGCACATGTCCTTCGCCTTCGACGTGGTCGACACCGTCCGTAAGGAGGAGCCGGACCTGTTCGACGACGAGCTTCAGCAGCAGGTGACGGACATGCTGCGCGAGGCGGTCGAGGCGGAGCTGCAGTTCGGGCGCGACCTGTGCGGTGACGGGCTGCCGGGCATGAACACCGAGTCGATGCGGCAGTACCTGGAGTGCGTGGCCGACCAGCGGCTCACCCGGCTGGGCTTCGCCCCGGTGTACGGCTCGGACAACCCGTTCTCGTTCATGGAGCTCCAGGGGGTCCAGGAGCTGACGAACTTCTTCGAGCGGCGTCCGTCCGCGTACCAGGTCGCCGTGGAGGGCACGGTCGACCTGGACGAGGAGTTCTAGACCCAATGCCGGTGACTTTGCAGTCTTCCAGAGCCCGTCAGTGAGGACATCACCGCAGGTCAAAGGCTTGCGCGTGCCGTTAAGTCAGCGGCATTGGCTCTAAACCCGGTCCGGCCCGGGAGGTCTCTTCTCCCCGGGCCGGCCGCCGGGTGCGGCCCCGCCGGTTCCCGTACCTCACGCCGCGCGTGCGGTGCGGTGCGGGGTGGCACTCCGCGCGGGGCAGGGCCCCGGGATCCGCTCCGGCCGGGACGGCCCCGCGGGGGCGTGGCGCCCCTCGGCTGCGGCGTGGCCGGTCCCGGCCCGCTTCAGCTGTCGGTCGATCCTCCGCTCGTGCGCGATGCCGATGGCGGCGGGGAGGACCATCAGGACGAGCAGTCCGAGAACGGTCAGCATTCCGATCAGCGCTTCCACGTGTGTCGTCTCCATGGACACCACTGTCGCGCCGGACACTCCTTACCGAACAGTGGCAGGACTGCCGCGCACCCTCGATTTACTGCCAGCACCGGGGCACACTGGAGCCATGCTCCGCAATGTTGCCGCCGTCCTGCTCGACAGTGTGAACCCCTTCGAACTCGGCGTCGTCTGCGAGGTCTTCGGCATCGACCGCAGCGACGACGGCCTGCCCGTCTACGACTTCGCGGTCGCCTCCGCCGAAGGCCCCTCACTGCGCAGCAACACGGGCTTCTCGATCCAGGTCGAGCACGGCCTGGACCGGCTGGAGGCTGCGGACCTCATCGCCGTGCCCGCCGGGTCGTGCTACGAGACGCGGGACTTCCCTCCCGAGCTGCTGGACGCGCTGCGCCGGGGCGTGGACCGCGGGGCCAGGGTGCTCAGCGTCTGCTCCGGCGTGTTCGTCCTCGCCGCCGCCGGCCTCCTCGACGGCCGGCGCGCCGCCGCCCACTGGCGGCACGCGGACGCGCTGACCAGGAGGTATCCCCACCTGACCGTCGAACCGGATGTGCTCTACGTCGACGAGGACCCGGTGATCACCTCCGCGGGCACCGCCGCCGGGATCGACGCCTGTCTGCATCTGGTGCGCAAGGAGCAGGGCCCCGAGGTCGCCAACCGGATCGCCCGGCGCATGGTGGTACCCCCGCACCGCGACGGGGGCCAGGCCCAGTACATCGAGCGCCCGCTGCCGCCGCCCGGCGGCGACACCGTGTCCGAGGTGCTGGTGTGGATGGAGCGGCACCTCGACGAGGAGGTGACCGTCGAGCAGCTCGCGGCCCGCGCCCACATGTCCCCGCGCACCTTCGCCCGCCGCTTCCAGCAGGAGACCGGCACCACGCCGTACCGCTGGATCCTGCGCCAGCGGGTGCTGCTCGCCCAGCGTCTGCTGGAGGGGACCGACGAGACGGTGGACGCGGTCGCGGGCCGTACGGGATTCGGCAACGCGGCGGCGCTGCGCCACCACTTCGTACGTGCCGTGGGGACGACCCCGCACGCCTACCGGCGCACGTTCAGGGGCCCGGAAGCCGCCTGAACGTGCGCCGCGCGGCCGGTCAGCGGGGCAGCGCCCGCAGCATCAGCCGGCGCGGCCTGAGGGTGATGCCGATCCGGGGCCGGGTGTCGGAACCGGGCGCGTGCTCGAACCGGTAGGCGGAGGCGACCGCCGCGGTGATGAGCGTGAGCTCGGCCATCGAGAAGTGGTCACTGGGGCATTTCCGGTTGCCCATGCTGAACGGGCTCATCGCGTACCTGGGCACATCCTTGGCCCGCTCCGGAAGCCAGCGGTCCGGGTCGAACTCCTCGTTCCGCTCGTACG
The DNA here is from genome assembly GCF_036634175.1 of Streptomyces sp. P9-A2. NCBI lineage: Bacteria > Bacillati > Actinomycetota > Actinomycetes > Kitasatosporales > Streptomycetaceae > Streptomyces > Streptomyces sp. P9-A2. Next base: position 5,470,869 of record NZ_JAZIFX010000001.1, on the reverse strand, counting down.
AACGCCCATCGCGCTGGATGGCGTACGGACTGTAGATGAGGTCCGCCCCCCGGGGAATGCGGTATCCGCCGAGTTCCGTGTCGGCCACCGCCCGGCGCGTCAATATCCATACGGCCGGATACAGCCGCAGGGTCTCGGTGACGACATTCGCGGTGTACGTCAGCTTTCGGACGTCCTCGAATGCGACGGGGCTGTCACCGACGACGGTTTTCACCTCGTCGCGGATCTTGTCGCCGAGTTCCGGGTGCTCGGTGAGAACCAGGAGGAGCGACATGACGGTAGCGCCGATGGTTTCGCTGCCAGGGGTGAGGATGGCGATGACCTGATCGTGGATCTCCTGTTCCCCTATGGACTCTCCATTCTCGTCCTTCGCCTCAAGCAAAGCCGTCAGCAAATCGTCCGGTTTTTGACCGCTTGCCCGTCGGTCGGCGACGATCTCGTCGACCAGGACGTGCAGATCGGCCAGCGCCCGGTTGAATTCGCGGTTGGCCGGAAGCGGCACCTTATAAAGCGGTCCGAGCGGCATCACCATGCGCTGGTACATACCGCTGAACAGCGTGGCGAGGTCGGTGCAGATACGCTCGGTCCGGGCGTCCATGTAGCTGCCGCGCATCAGGCAGCGGGCAGCGATCCGGACGGCCACGCGGAAGGACTCCGCCGTGACGTCCAGTACCTCGCCGGAGCGCCAGCGCTCCACCAGCGCGTACGACTCCTCCGCCATGATCGGCCCGTACGCGGGGATCGCATCGAGCCGGAACGCGGGCTGGATGGTGCGGCGCTGACGCCGGTGCAGCGGGCCGTTGGCGGTGGCGACGCCCTCCTCGCCGAGCAGGTCCTCCAGGGACTCCCACAGCGGCCCGGCGATGATGTAGTCGGGGCTCAGCGCCACCGCCCCGGTGAGGGCGGGGGTGGTGACGGCGTACACCGTCTTCGGTCCGAGCTTGATACGCACGACGTCGCCGTGATCGCGCAGTTGGGCCATGAAGGCCAGCGGATCGCGCACCAGCTTCACGCCGTGGCCGAGGAGGGGGACACCTCCGCCGGCCAAGGGCGGCTCGCGCAGCGCGGTCGCCGCGGACGCTCCGGGTTCCACCGACTCGACGGTCATTTCTCACCTGCCGCTTCGTTGTTGACGTACGGGGGCGTGGACCGGTCGTCCCAGCTGTCGACCATGTACCGGCCGGATTCGTGGTGGAACCAGTAGACGGAACTGAACCAGTTCCGCATGTTTCCGAGGCAGGCCCGCACGGCCGCACCCCGTTCCTTTCCTCCTACCGTGCCGTCGTCGAGACCGTCGGCGAATCGTAAGGCTTCCTGTTCTGCGCCGATGAATTCGGTGATGCATTTTTCGACGCGGTGCCTCACATCGACGACCGCCTCTTCGAGGGTCAGCCCTTCGTGGACGATGAGACTGATTCCGAGATTGTGCACCTCGTTGCCCGCCAATTCCTTCGGGAGCGAGCAGAGGTCGTTGTACCAGGCGGCGAATTCCTGACTCAACAGGGCCGCCTTCCGGTAGGACGGGTTCTTCCTGACGGAGTCCGGAAGTTCACAACCCGCGCTCGGCTCCAGGAGATCGGTCCAGATCCAGTGCGCGAAGGTGAGCCGGCGCAGTTCCAGATACTCCTCGACGGTGGGGACGATTCCCTCCGTGCGATTGCGGAATTCCCGGTCGTACGCCTCGATCACCGTGTGGAAGTGCCGGGCGAACCGGGCGTTCCACGTGTCCGGAAGGAACGAGTACAGCCGCCGCACACTGTCCGCGAACCCGGCCACGAGTGCATCCTTGTGACGCAGGTGGTCCGTGGGACCGTCGAGGGCCGTGTGCAGGTGGCCCTTCAGCCGCCGCCAGGCGTCGGAGCGGCCGTGCACGATGTCGCGGTCGTGCCGGTCGTCCCAGGCGAAGAACCACGCGCTGTAGTCCGCTATCGCCTGGAGGACCTCGTCGGCGGCACCCGTGTAGTAGCCCGCCATGAGGTCCGTGTAGCACAGTCCATCGGCATATTCCTCCACCTTGTCCGCCGGCATGAGCCGCTTTTCGAGCAGCCACGCACGGGTTTCCTCCTGGAGCTTCGGCCAATACGGATGGAGTTGCCGGGGAAACGCCGCCTCGATCACCGGAAGAGACAGCGCCGGTGGAACTGCGATGGTGGTCGGTTTCGATGTGGTGCCGTGTGACAAAGCATGCACGAACAATCCCCTCTCAGCCGCCAGTCGGCGTGCGCCTCTTCCCCTCGTACCGGGCGCGCGCCCGTGCGTATTCCCACCCCTCCATTCAGCACTACAACTGACCCTCCTGGGAACGCGTTTGCCTCTTTCACTACCCCGCGACGCCGAGAACCTCCCCTTGCGTGTCCGGTTTCGCACGGGCGGCCCGTCGAGGAGTCGAACGCCTGACGAAAAGACGAACGGCGCCCGTTCCGGAGGGGTTACCGGAACGGGCGCCGTGCGCGAGGGAGTTCTGCGGACCAGGGGGACCGAAGAACCCCGGTGGTCATGAGGGTGACGCGAGGTCAGTCGTTGGCGACCACGGGGTAGCGCGGCTCGTTCTCGGCCATCTGCCGCAGCGCGTCCTTGCGTTCCCGCTTGGAGAGCCGGTCGATGTACAGGTATCCGTAGAGATGATCCGTCTCGTGCTGCAAACACCGTGCGAAGTAGCCGGTGCCGCGCACCTTGACCGGGTTGCCCAGCTCGTCCTGACCGGTCACCTCGGCGTAGTCGGGGCGGGCCAGCGGCGCGTACGCGGTGGGTACGGACAGGCATCCCTCGTTGGTGTCGTCCAGCCGGCGCTTCTCGGCGGGCAGTTCGACCGGTTTGGGATTGCAGACCACGCCGACGTGGCGCGCGCCGTCGTCGTCCGGGCAGTCGTAGACGAAGACCTTCAGGTCGACGCCGATCTGGTTGGCGGCCAGGCCCACGCCCTCGGCGGTGCGCTGGCTGGCGAACATGTCCGCGACCAGCTGCTGGAAGTCCGGGCCGAAGTCGGTGACGTCCCGGCACTCCTTGTGCAGCACCGGGTTGCCGACCACGGTGATCGGCCGCGAGGTGCCGCGCTCGACCCAGGCGGCCTCGCGCTCCGCGCAGCCCTCCGTGTCGATGACGTACCCCTCCTCGTCGAGGGGGAGCACGCCCGCGTGCTGCTGATCGGTGTCCTGCTGAGCCATGACCGACGTACGCCTTCCTGGAAAACATGGGATGTGGTGCTGCTACAGGGTACGGCGAACGGCCTGCCCGACGGCCTGCCCGCGTCCTGCCCGACGGCCGACCCCGGTCCTGGCCGACGGCCGGCCCGGAAAACGGCCTAGCAGACCTCTTCGAGGTCCCGCCAGTCCCGCGAGTCCGGACTGTCCGCGACCCATCCGTCCAGCAGGCCGCGGACCAGTGAGGGCGGCGCGGCGAGTCCGCACTCGCGCTCGGGCACCCACAACTGCCCGTCGGTGCGGTGGCCGAGCGGCCCGGGATGTCCCGGCTCGCTGTGGTCGTGCGGGTCGAGATGCTCGCCCTCGCCCTCGTCGGACGGCATCCGGGACTCCGAGCACATCCGGCACAGCAACCGCACCGACGACGACCAGTCCTCGGCGGCGAACCCGGCGTCCGCGGCCAGCTGCTCCAGAGCGTCCCGGTCGGCCTCGCTCGCGGCCTCCAGCAGGACCACCCAGGTCGGCACCGGTGAGGGCGCCCACAACTCGATCTCGTCGAAGACCGGGTAGGTGTGCCCGGCCGCCGTGCTCCGCTCACCGTGCGGCACCCCGTCGTGCAGGACGACCTCGCCCCAGCGGCGGCCGGAGGACGGCAGCGGAATGGACAGCACCTCGATCCGGGCGGGGTCGAGCCGCCGTCCCCAGACGACCTCGGCCTCCCCCTCCGGGGACAGCCGTACCGCCGCGCTGCCCAGATCCATGCCGAGCGGCTCGCCGGAGTCGGTGGGGTTCCCGGGCACCTTCAGCCCGTAGGCCTGCCAGGCGCGGCGGGCCAGCGGCCAGTCCTGCAGGGCGGTGGCGGCGATGCCGACGTTCCACCAGTCCGGCGCCCCGGAGTCCCGGTCGAGCAGGGCCACGGCCCTGAGGCCCGCCGCCCGCGCCTGCTCCCAGTCGTGCCGGAACTTGTGCAGCAGCGCGAGGTTGAACCAGGACTCCGACAGCCAGGGCTCCAGATCGGCGGCCCGGGTGAGCAGCGCGCCCGCGTCCTCGTAACGGCCGTCGCCGATGAGTGTGAACGCGCGGTCGGTGGCCTGCCGCCAGGAGGCGGAGGGCCTGTTCCGTCCCTTGCCGAAGATCCTCACTATTCCCGCCTGCCAGTTCTGTGCGGTGGGCGGCCTAGCCCCCGGACACCGTCTCCTTCGCATCCAACCACGTACGGCTGGAAGGTCGCTCATTACCCATGGGTTACCCCGGACCCGCCCGGGTCAGACCGTCCCGTTCGCGGCTCTCGCCGCGCTCGGGCGCCGGTCCTCGCGCCCCTCCTCCCGGCGTCCCCCCGAGGCGTCCTCATCTCCTGTTCCCCAGGTCGTCCTCATCCTCACATTCCGGCCCCCGCTCTGCCCCGGCGGCCTCCCACTGCCTCACGACCCGCCATCTGCCTCGTCGTACCCGTCTCCGTGCGCCCTTGCCCCGGCTGCCCTGGACAGCACCCGGGCCAGGGATTCGACGACCTGGGGCGCGTACTCGCCGGCAGTGCCGAGGCGCAGTTCCTCCAGTGCCGTCAGGGGCCCGCCGGGGCCTCCTGCCCGGGACTTCTCGTCGTACGCGTTCACCACCCGGACGATCCGCGCGGCCAGCGGCTGCTCCTGGTGGGGTTCGGCCTGCCGTTCCACGATCCCGGCCACCTTCGGGTCCACCCCGGTCCGGCGGACCACGGCGCCACCGAGCAGGGCGATCCGCCGCTGTTCCGGGGCCGGCAGGGCGGCGGTGGCGCCCGCCGGCACCGGGTCGACAAGGCTGAGCTGGCCGATGTCGTGCATCAGTGCCGCGTACTCCAGCACCATCAGGTCCGGCTCGCTCAGCCCCAGGTCCCGGCCCACCGACCGGCTGAGGTCGGCGACCCTGCGGGCGTGCCCGGCCGGGGTGCAGCCGGCGATCTCGGTGGCCCGCGCGAGGGAGGCGATGGTCTGCCGGTAGGTGGCCCGGACGGCCGCGTACCGCCGGTAGGACAACTGCGCGAGCAGCAAGGGCACGGAGAGCAGGGGCAGCGCCCACAGCCCCACGACCGCGACGCCGAGCGCCATCACCGCGCCCGTCGCGACGACCGCGGCCCCGATGCCGGGCAGCGCCCGCAGTTCGTCGCGCAGTACCGGGGGGAAGGGCCAGCCGGTGCGGGAATGGGCCAGCACGGCGGCGAGCACGGCGTCGCACAGCGCGGACAGCGACAGCAGGGCGAGCAGCAGCAGCGCGTGGGCGTGGCCGCCCCAGTCGTCGAACGTCCCCCGGCCGTACAGCGGCTGGAAGCACACGGCGACGAACCCGACGGTGAGGGTCCGGCGGGCCAGCCGGTCGCGGGTGGGGCCGCGCCCACGCCCGATGTGCGGCACGCTGCCGAGCAGCGAGGCGGCGAGGACCACGGCGACGACCTGGGCCGCGCCGTGGTGGCTGGGCCGCCCGCCGGCCTCGCCGAGCAGCGCGTACGCCAGTGACCCGGCGGCGGCGAGCGGCGCGGCCTGCCGGATCCGCGGTCCGTCGCGGGGCTGTGTTCCGGCGGCCGGCGGCGCTCCTGCGCCGGGCTGCCGTCCGTCGCGGGGCCGCGGTCCGTGGTGCCGGGTGAGTTCACCGAGGGCGACGAGGACGCCGAAGGCGAGGGCGGCACCGCGTTCCGCGATGCCGTGCCACAGGGTGGCGGCGAGACAGCCGGCGGCGAGCGCGACGGCGCAGGCGTGCACGAGGGCGTGCGGCCGGAGGGTCATCGGCGTACCCCGGGCGGATCGGCGACCGGAGCGGCCCGGTGGGCAAGCGGCTCGTCGACGGGCTCCGCGACCGGTGGGGCGGGAGGCGGGCCGGGAGGGATGGGAGGGCCGGGAGGCTGACGGACGTCCTCGGCCGTCACCACGGGATGCCAGCCGGCCCGGCCGATCGCCCGTACCAGCGCTTCCACCATCCGCGGGTCGAAGTGGTCGCCCGCACACCGCTGGAGCTCGTCCAGTGCCACGGGCACCGGCCGGGCCCTGCTGTAGGACCGGTTGGAGGTCATCGCGTCGAAGGCGTCGGCGACCGCCACCACCCGCGCGGACTCCGGAATCTGACCGCCCGCCAGCCCGTAGGGGTAGCCGCTGCCGTCCAGCCGTTCGTGATGGTGCAGCACCGCCGCGCGGGCCTCGCCCAGGAAGGAGATCCCGCGCACCATCTCGTGCCCGTACTCGGGGTGCAACTCGATCACCCGCCGCTCCTCGGGGGTCAGCGGCCCGTCCTTGGTGAGCAGCCGGGTGGGCACCCCGAGCTTGCCGACGTCGTGCAGAATGCCCGCGAAGCGCAGCACCTCGGTCCGCTCGTCGTCCATGCCGAGCTCACACGCGATCATCGTGGAGGCCTGACCGACCCGCTCGCTGTGCCCGCGCGTGTACCCGTCCTTGATGTCGACGGCCTGCACGAGCGCGCGGATCGTCGCCTGATGGGCGGCCCGCTCCCGGTGGTACTGGGCGAACGCCCACCACGAGACGCACATCGGCAGCAGCACGAGGAGCGCGGCCACCGGCCCGTAGGGGCTGCGCCACAGCAGGGCCATCATCAGTCCGGCGAGTCCGTGCACGGTGACCGGTGCGAGCGACCGCAGGAACAGCCGCCACCAGGTCGTCTGCCGGATCTTCCGCCGGGTTGCCCGCGGGGTCCTCCGCCAGACCGTCCACCGGGGCCCCGGACCTGCCGTCCGGTTCCCGTCCCCCCGCCGGAACGGCACGCCGCCCGCCAGCGCCAGGATGCCGCGGTCCAGCAGCGTGAGCACCAGGCAGAACACCAGCACCGAGGCCCCGGCCGCGCCCAGGGCCGCCGCGACGTCGCCGTCCGCGACCGCTCCCCGGCCGCCGGCCGCGAGGTGCGTCCGGCTCGCGGCCCACACGGCGAGGGTCAGTTGTCCGGCCCGCCAGATCCGCCGCGCGAGGAACGGCCGCTGCTCCACGGGGGCGAGCAGCGCGCCGGGCAGCGCGACCAGCGCGGCGGCGGACGGCGGCAGCAGGAAGGCCGCGGCGAGCAGTACGGGGTGGAAGGTGCCGCCCGGGTTCGGGGCACCGAGGCGCCGGGACCGGGCCAGGCGTTCGCAGCCGACGTACAGCACGGCGAGCGAGGCGACGGCCCCCCAGGGGGCATCCGGACCGGCCGCGGCCGACAGCGGCCATATCCGTGGCAGCGGCGCCGACGGCAGGGGCACCGCCGGCAGCAGACAGAGCAGGCCCGCCACGGCGACACCGGTCACGTAGATGCGGGCCCGTACCGGTAACGCCTCCATGAGCCCCTCCCCCGACCGTGCGGACCGCGCTCGGCCTGCCGCCTGTCAGGGTCTGGAGCCTAGGGGAACGAACGGCGCCTCCACGGGCCCACGATCCGTGGATTAGCACGTACGAGTGACGGCGCTCCCCTTTCGGGGGGGGTGCCTTCCGGGGCAACTGTTCGCAGGATGCTCGAACAGCGGGACTCAGAGGCTCAGAGGCTCAGGACTCCTGCGGCGCCGGAGCGGTCTGAGGCTGTGCGGCCCGAGGCTGTGCGGTCCGAGGCTGTGCGGTCCGAGGCTGTGCGTCCGTCTCGGAGACAGCGACGTCCTGGTCGGGAACGGCCTGCCCCGAGCGGATCACGTCGATCCGGCCCATGACCTTCGCGCGCAGGTCGCTCGGCACGTCGTCCTGCCCGCAGCACCGCTTGACCAGCTTCTTCACCGCCTGCTCAAGCCCGTACTTCTCGAGGCAGGGCGAGCATTCCGCGAAGTGGTGCTCGAACTTCGCGCAGTCGGAATCCGGCATCTCACGGTCGAGGAACTCGTAGAGATGATCGAGGATTTCGCTGCAATCCGTCTCGTGCGGCTCTCCGCAGCTCATGACCTCGAGCCTTTCGCTTCGTTCGACTCTCCGGCACCCGCCGGAACCAGTCCGCGCTCGCGCGCGTAGTCCTCGAGCATGCCGCGCAGCTGACGACGGCCACGGTGCAGCCGGGACATCACGGTACCGATGGGTGTGCCCATGATGTCGGCGATCTCCTTGTAGGCAAAGCCCTCGACATCCGCGAGGTACACGGCGATGCGGAACTCCTCGGGAATCGCCTGGAGCGCTTCCTTGACGTCCGAGTCGGGAAGGTGGTCCAGTGCCTGCGACTCCGCGGAACGCAGACCGGTCGACATGTGCGACGCGGCACGCGCGATCTGCCAGTCCTCGATCTCCTCGGCCCCGCTGCGCTGCGGTTCCCGCTGCTTCTTGCGGTACGAGTTGATGAACGTGTTGGTGAGAATCCGGTACAGCCACGCCTTGAGGTTGGTGCCCTCACGGAACTGGTGGAAGGACGCGTACGCCTTGGCGTACGTCTCCTGGACCAGGTCCTCCGCGTCCGCCGGGTTGCGCGTCATGCGCAGGGCGGCCGAGTACATCTGGTCGAGGAACTCGAGCGCGTCCCGCTCGAAGCGCGCGCTGCGCTCGGCGGCCGATTCCGCCCGCTTGTCGCCCTGGCCCTCGGGCTGCTCCGCCTGGCCGTGATCGGTCCCTGCGTCGGTACCGGGAACCGGACCCACCTCCTCCGTTGTCGTGAGACCGGGAACGGCCTCACTCGAATCGGAGGATAGACGACGATCCGGTCCGTCCGCCGCCCGAAGAGGGGCGGTCCTGGCCGCGTGCAGCACCGTCCAGTCCAGGTCGGTGCGGCCCTTGCGGCTGGGGCAGAAGGTCGAACCCATGCGGCGGACTTCCTCTCCTACGACTACGACGGCTGTGCCGGAGACCGGCGGACACGTCGGCGTCAACAGCGGAGGGCATCCGAACATTCCCGAAGCTTTACCCGGGCGGGCCGGGCAGCCGCCGCCGGGGGAGAGAGGCGACCCACTACTGCGGGAGGGAGCCGACCCACCGCACGACGGCGTCCGTGACGACCGTCAGAGCCTCCTCCTGCGTGATGTCCGCCCGCTTGGGAACGGCGAGGCCGTGATCGCCGTGCGCCACCTCCACCAGTTCGTACGCCCACCCGTCTCCCGCCACCGCCCTTGCACCGATGCTCCCCCGGAGCCGAACGCCTGGGGGCATCCCGATCGCGCGGCCCCTCCTGTACCCGGGGAACTCGCCGGGCCTGCCGAAGGGGTCGTTGCCACCCTGTACGACGAGGGTGGGCACCCCGGCCCCGAGCAGCTCGTCGGCGCGGGACTTCTCGGGCCTGCCCGGCGGGTGCAGGGGGAAGCCGAGGGCCAGCACGGCATGAGCACCCAGTTCACCGGCGGTCCGGCAGGCGACACGGGCTCCCGCGCTGCGCCCGCCGGAGATCACCGGCAGGCCCGGCTGGGTCAGCGCGGGCCAGAGGCCGCGCCAGCCGGTGTCCAGGGTCTTCGGCGCGGGGGCCACCTTCTTGCCGGCCACCCTCCAGGGTTGCTCCACCAGCGCCACGGTCACACCGTGCGCGGGCAGCACGGTGGCCAGGGCCTTCAGGTCCCGCGCCTCGATGCCGCCACCGGCACCGTGACCCAGCGCGAGGACGAGGCGCGCGGCGGTCCGGGCGGGGTGCCAGGTGATGCGGGCGGGGCCGGCGTCCGTCTCCACGGTCTCGGCCGCCACGGTCTCGGCCGACGGTTCCGCCGTGTCGGCGGCAGCGGGGGTGTCCTTCACGCTCTTCGCGCTCTTCGTGTTCCTCACATGCGTCACGTCAGAAGAGTGTGCTCTCTTCCGGTGCTTCCAGTTCCTTCAGCAGGTCCGGACCGTTGTTGCGGACGTTGCTGACCGCCGTGGAGACCGGGAAGGCACGCATCAGCCCGGGGGGCGGCGGTGCGAGCAGTCCGCGCAGCTCCTCGGTGTCCGTGCGGGCGGGGTCGAGCCAGGCGTCCCAGCGGTCCGGTGTGAGCATCAGAGGCATCCGCGGGTGGATGTCGGCCAAAGTCGTCGGGCCGTCCGCCGGCGCCGCCCCGAGCGGCGTGGTCTCCGCCTCGGTGGTGATGACGGAGCACGTCGCCCACCAGGCCCGCGGATGGTCGTCCGGCAGGGTCCGGTCCCGCCAGAACTCGTACAGACCCGCCATCGCGAACACCGAGCCGTCGGCCGGTGTCACGAAGTACGGCTGCTTGCGGGGACGCTTCCGCTTGCCCTCGACCTCGAGGTCCCGCTCCTGCGTGCCGGTGACCCACTCGTAGTAGCCGTCGGCGGGCAGGACGCAGCGCCGGGTGGCGAAGGCGCGACGGAAGGACGGCTTCTCGTGGACGGTCTCCGCGCGGGCATTGATCATCCGGGCTCCGCCCTCGGGGGTCTTGGCCCAGGACGGCACGAGGCCCCACTTCAGCTTCCGCAGCTGCCGGACCGGCCGCGGGTCGTCCGTGTCCCTCAGGGCACGGTCGAGTACGGCGAAGACCTCTTTGGTGGGCGCCACGTTGTAATCGGGCTCCAGGACCTCTTCCGGCTCCAACCGCTCCGCCCCGAAGACTTCCGCGAGCTCCTCGGGCCTGCGACTCGCTGCATAACGTCCGCACATACGTGCAACACTGCCAGGCCCAACCGTCTCCCGGCCACCGCCCCTGTCAACGAGGCGCTTCGCGCCGCCCCCTCGGTTCGCGACCACGAGGAGCCCCCGCCGACCATGGACAGCACCGCATCCGCCTCGCTCGCCTCCCTCTGGGACGAGGTCACGGGCACCCAGCCCGACCCCGACCTGTGGGTGGTGATCGCCACCCTGGCCGCCGCGCTCGTCGTCGTGACGCCGCACGGGCTGTGGAGACTCTCGCGCAACGCCATCACCATCGCCCACGAGGGCGGCCACGGGATCGTGGCGTTGCTCACCGGCCGCACCCTCACGGGGATACGCCTGCACTCGGACACCAGCGGCCTGACCGTCAGCCGGGGCAAGCCGACCGGTATCGGCATGATCCTCACCGCCGCGGCCGGCTACACCGCTCCCCCGCTGCTGGGCCTCGGCGGGGCGGCGCTGCTGGGCGCCGGGCGCATCACGCTGCTGCTGTGGCTGGCCACGGTGCTGCTCGTGGCGATGCTGGTGATGATCCGCAATGCGTACGGGGCGCTGACGGTGCTGCTCACCGGCGGCACGTTCGTCCTCGTGTCCTGGCTGGCCGGCCCGCAGGTCCAAGCGGCGTTCGCGTACGCCGTGGTGTGGTTCCTGCTGCTCGGCGGGGTGCGCCCGGCGTTCGAGCTCCAGGCCAAGCGGGCGCGCGGGGGCGCGGGCGACTCGGACGCGGACCAGTTGTCCCGGCTGACGCACGTACCGGCGGGGCTGTGGTTCTTCCTGTTCCACGCGGTGTCGCTGTGCTCGCTGCTCGGCGGAGGACGCTGGCTGCTGGGGCTGTGACGCCGCGGGGGTGACCCGGGGACGGTGGTTGTTGACACCTCAACAGGGATGCACGCGCGCGGGACTCCACCCGTACTCCGCCGAGGACACCCGGTGGAGTGGCTCGGCCAGGAGGGCGACGGCCGGCTGTCCGGTCCGCCGGGCGGTCCCGGGCACGCCCGGCGGACCGGGCCGCCACTAAAGTGGTGCACATGACCGCTAATTCCGCGCCCGTCCCCCTCTGGCCCGCCCCGCACGCGAGCGGAGCCGTCGACGCGACGGTCCATGTGCCGGGGTCGAAGTCGGTCACCAACCGCGCCCTCGTGCTCGCCGCGCTCGCCTCCGAGCCCGGCTGGCTGCGCCGCCCGCTCCGCTCGCGCGACACACTGCTGATGGCCGGCGCGCTGCGGGCCATGGGGATCGAGATCGAGGAGGGCGTGGGCCCCGACGGCACCGGTGAGGCGTGGCGGGTACTGCCCACCGGCCTGCGCGGACCGGCCACCGTCGATGTCGGCAACGCCGGCACGGTGATGCGGTTCCTCCCCCCGGTCGCCGCCCTGGCCGACGGTCCCATCCGTTTCGACGGCGACCCGCGGTCGTACGAGCGTCCGCTGAACGGCGTCATCGACGCGCTGCGTCACCTCGGTGCCCGGATCGACGACGACGGCCGGGGCGCACTGCCGCTGACCGTGCACGGCGGCGGTGCCCTGGAGGGCGGCACCGTGTCGGTGGACGCCTCCTCGTCGTCGCAGTTCGTCAGCGCGCTGCTGCTGTCCGCGCCGCGTTTCAACCAGGGCGTCGAGGTCCGGCACACCGGCGCGACGCTCCCCTCCCTGCCGCACATCCGGATGACCGTCGACATGCTCCGCGCGGTGGGCGCCCAGGTGGACAGCCCGGAGTCGGGCGGCGAGCCCAACGTCTGGCGGGTCACCCCGGGTGCCCTGCTCGGACGGGACCTCACCATCGAGCCCGATCTGTCCAACGCCCAGCCCTTCCTGGCGGCGGCGCTGGTGACCGGCGGCCGGGTCGTCGTCCCGGACTGGCCGGCCCGTACCACCCAGCCCGGCGACCGGCTGCGGGAGATCTTCACCGAGATGGGTGGCTCCTGCGAGCTGACCGAGCAGGGGCTGGTGTTCACCGGTTCGGGGTCGGTCCACGGCATCGACGTGGACCTCGGTGAGGTCGGTGAGCTGACGCCGGGCATCGCGGCCGTCGCGGCGCTCGCGGACTCTCCGTCCACGCTGCGCAATGTGGCCCATCTCCGGCTGCACGAGACGGACCGCCTGGCCGCGCTCACCAAGGAGATCAACGAACTCGGCGGCGACGTCACCGAGACCGCCGACGGCCTGCACATCCGCCCGCGCCGGCTGCACGGCGGCGTCTTCCACACCTACGAGGACCACCGCATGGCCACCGCGGGCACGGTCATCGGCCTCGCGGTGGAGGGCGTGCGGATCGAGAACGTGGCGACCACGGCGAAGACACTCCCGGACTTCCCCGAACTGTGGGCCGGGATGCTCGGGGCCTAGGACCAAGACGATGCGCCGCTACGGCAAGCACACCGACGAGGACGACATCCGCTCCCGCCCGAACCGCAAGGGCAACCGGCCGCGCACCCACATCCGGCCCAAGCACGAGGACGCCGCCGAGGGCATGGTCCTCACCGTCGACCGGGGCAGGCTGACCTGCCTCGTCGAGGACCGCACGGTGTTCGCCATGAAGGCCCGTGAGCTGGGACGCAAGGCGGCGGTGGTCGGCGACCGGGTGGCGATCGTGGGAGACCTGTCCGGCCAGAAGGACACCCTCGCGCGGATCGTCCGCATCGAGAAGCGGACGTCGGTGCTGCGCCGTACCGCGGACGACGACGACCCCTACGAGCGGGTCGTCGTCGCCAACGCCGGCCAGTTGGCCGTCGTCACCGCCCTCGCCGACCCCGAGCCCCGCCCCCGTCTGATCGACCGCTGCCTGGTCGCGGCGTACGACGGCGGACTGACCCCGCTGCTCGTCCTGACGAAGTCGGACCTCGCGCCGCCGGACAAGCTGTTGGAGCTGTACGGCGACCTGGGTATCCCGTACGTCGTCACCAGCCGTGCGGAACTGGAGAACGGCACGGCGGCCGACCGGGTGCGGAAGCAGCTGGCGGGCCGGGTCACGGCGTTCGTGGGGCACTCCGGGGTCGGCAAGACGACGCTGGTGAACGCGCTGGTGCCCGAGGAGCGGCGGCGGTCGACCGGGCATGTCAACGCGGTGACGGGGCGGGGGCGTCATACGACGACGTCCGCGCTGGCGCTGCCGCTGGCGGGCGCCGAGGGGTGGGTGGTCGACACGCCCGGTCTGCGGTCGTTCGGCCTCGCCCATGTCGATCCGTCGCGGGTCATCCGCGCCTTCCCCGACCTCGAGCCGGGTACGGAGGGCTGCCCCCGCGCGTGCAGCCACGACGAACCGGACTGCGCGCTGGACGCGTGGGCCGCCGAGGGACACGCGGACCCGGCGCGGCTGTACTCGCTGCGGCGGCTGCTGTCGACCCGGGAGCGCACGGAAGGCGACTGACCCGGAGCGGCCGGGAGCGACCGGGCCCCTCGGGCCGCGACGCGGGATCGTCGGCCCTCGCGTGTTTGTCATGGCCCGCGGGCGGTAAGTGCATAATCGCACCGAGCCGGATCCGAAGCCGTCGAACCCGGCGAAACGGCCACTGCGCGTAAAAGCGGTCACTGTGCGTGGGGACAACGGGAGGACGACACATGGCGTGGCTGCTGGTCGTGGTGGCCGGGTTGCTCGAGACCGGTTTCGCCGTGTGCCTGAAGCTGTCCCACGGCTTCACGCGGCTCTGGCCGACGGTCGCCTTCTGCGTGTTCGCGCTCGGCAGCTTCGGCCTGCTCACTCTGGCCCTGAAGAAGCTGGACGTCGGGCCCGCGTACGCCGTGTGGACGGGGATCGGGGCCGCGGGCACGGCGATCTACGGGATGGTGTTCCTGGGGGACCTGGTGTCGACGCTGAAGATCGTCTCGATCACCTTCGTGATCGTCGGCGTGATCGGGCTGCAGCTGTCGGGGTCGGCGCAGTGAGCGCGGGACGCAGGTGAGCGCTGCCCGCCGGTAAGCGCTGGTGAGCGCTGGTGAGCGCTGGTGAGCGCTGGACGCTACGGCACCGGCTGATGGTGCAAAGCAGCGCGGACCAGGTCGGCGACACCGCCCTCGGCCGGTGGCGCGGCGACGCAGGACAGGGCGAGGCGCACCACCAGTTCACAGGCTCGGGTCAGCTCCGCGGTGTCGGCCGCCCCTGGCACACCGGGGCCGGTCAGGACGGCCACCGCGCGGTCGCGGACGAGGGTGACGAGGTCGCCGGGTGAGGGCAGCGGGCCGTCGGCGCGGCGCTGGGCGGGGACGGCGGAGCCGGACCGGACCGGTGACAGGGCCGGGGAGGGCAGGCGCTCGCTCCAGCAGCCTGTGAGCATGGCCCGGACGAGGGCGTTGCGGCGGGCCGCGGCGGCTGTCCACTCGGCCGTCGCCGCGAGCCGGTCGCGGGGGTCGCCGTGGACCGTGAGGGCGTGGTCGACACCGGTGAGGTAGCCGTCGATCTCCCTGCGGACCAGGGCCCTGGCGAGTCCCTCCTTGCTGCCGAACTCGTTGTAGAGCGTCTGCCGGGACACTCCGGCCGCCGCGGCCACGTCCACCATCCGTACCGCGGACCACGGGCGGTACACGAGGGCCGTGTAAGCGGCGTCCAGCAGAGATTCCCGCGCTGCAGGCATCAACGCCTCCCTCGGGGCGGGCGAGCGGCTCTGCGCTTCAGATTTGACGCGCCGTCGGGCGCTGTCAAGGGTTCGCGTGGGGTGCGGAGTTCCGGTGCCCGCGCGGTGTGCGGGCTTCCCGCCCGCGCACGGGCCAAAAGCCCCCTGTGGCCCTGGCCCCACCTCGACAGATACGGTTCGTTGCATGCCCGACTACCTTGATGACCTGCGTCTCGCCCACGTTCTCGCGGACGCCGCCGACGCCGCGACGATGGACCGGTTCAAGGCCCTCGACCTCAAGGTGGAGACCAAACCCGACATGACGCCGGTGACCGAGGCGGACAAGGGCGCGGAGGACGTCGTCCGAGGCCACCTGAGGCGCGCCCGCCCGAGGGACGCGGTCCTCGGCGAGGAGTACGGGGTGGAGGGCACCGGACCGCGGCGCTGGGTGATCGACCCGATCGACGGCACCAAGAACTACGTGCGCGGCGTCCCTGTCTGGGCCACGCTGATCTCCCTGATGGAGGCCGGCGAGGGGGGCTTCCAGCCCGTCGTCGGCCTCGTCTCGGCTCCGGCGCTGGGCCGCCGCTGGTGGGCGGCGAAGGGCCACGGCGCCTACAGCGGCCGCAGCCTGACCTCGGCCTCCCGGCTCCAGGTCTCCCGGGTCTCCAAGCTCGCCGACGCCTCGTTCGCGTACTCCTCGCTCAGCGGCTGGGAGGGGCAGGGGCGCCTGGACGGCTTCCTGGATCTCACGCGTGAGGTGTGGCGTACGCGCGCGTACGGCGACTTCTGGCCGTACATGATGGTCGCCGAGGGGTCGGTCGACATGTGCGCCGAGCCGGAGCTGTCCCTCTGGGACATGGCAGCCCCCTCGATCGTCGTCACCGAGGCCGGCGGCAGTTTCACCGGACTCGACGGTCACCCCGGACCGCACAGCGGCAACGCGGCCGCCTCGAACGGCCTACTGCACGACGAGCTGCTGGGCTACCTCAACCAGCGTTACTAGCGTTGTCGGGGGCACCGACGACAGCACTGCCGGGGTCCCGGGACGTACGAGGGCGTGCGCGAGGCTCGCACGCGCCCTCGATCCGCCGCACACGCCCTCTTGTTGACCCGGGCTTCGCCTGCGACTCTGAAGACACACCCACTTGTGAACTTGTGAAACCGTGAACCAGTGGACCGCTCCGGCGTCCGACGGCACGGTTTCCGGTAGGAGGTGGCTCCATCCCATGCTCGTCCGCGACGCCATGAGCACGGTGGTCCTCACCATCGGCCCCGCCCACACCCTCCGCCAGGCCGCCGCCCTGATGTCCGCCCGCCACGTCGGAGCGGCCGTGGTCCTCGACCCCGACGGCACCGGCATCGGCATTCTGACCGAACGGGACGTCCTCAACTCCCTGGGCCTGGGACAGGACCCGGACTCCGAGCGCGCCCACGCCCACACCACCACCGATGTCGTCTTCGCCACACCCTCCTGGACGCTTGAGGACGCCGCCCAGGCCATGACCCACGGCGGCTTCCGTCATCTGATCGTCCTGGAGCGGGGCGAGCCCGTGGGCATCGTCTCGGTGCGTGACATCATCCGCTGCTGGGTTCCCGTACGGCGACAGGCCGCCCAGCACACACCGGCGTGACCGCCGCACCATGACCTGCTCGGCACACGAAACGGGCCGGACTCCCGTGGGGGAGTCCGGCCCGTCGCCACGACAAGCGGTCCAGCGCTGGAATCAGCCGCGAAGGGCCTGGACCGCGACCTCCAGCCGCTTGCCGAAGTCCTCGTCCGCCTGACGGAAGTCGCCGATCGCGCGCTCGGCGACACCGCCGCGCGTGACCCCGGAGATGACTCCCACCAGGTTATGGACAACGTCTAACTCAAGCAAGACTCCAAAATCGCACTCGTTCGAACCTGTCTTCCCCTAGCTGTTAGGCTGGTGTTCATGAGCGACCTTCTGGAACGACTGCGCGGACGTGGCTGGCGGATGACCGCGCAGCGTCGTGTGGTGGCCGAGGTCCTCGACGGCGATCACGTCCACCTGACGGCCGACGAGGTGCATGCCCGAGCCGTCACCAAGCTGCCCGAGATCTCCCGTGCGACCGTCTACAACACGCTGGGTGAGCTGGTCACGATCGGCGAGGTGCTGGAAGTCTCCACGGACAAGCGGGCCAAGCGCTACGACCCGAACGCCCACCGGCCGCATCACCACCTGGTGTGCGGGCAGTGCGGCGCCATCCGTGACGTACATCCGGTCGGCAACCCACTGGCCGACCTCCCCGACACGGAGCGCTTCGGTTTCACGATCTCGGGCGTCGAGATGACGTACCGCGGCGTCTGCCCGAACTGCGCGACGGCGTAACGACGGCGGATCCGGCAGCACCCTCACCCTTTCGCGCATCACGCGACGGAGCCCCCACACCATGGTGTGGGGGCTCCGTCGCGTGATGCGCGCATGCGCGGAAACTATAGATGCGCGCACGCGCCGAGGGCCGGAACCCTTTCGGATTCCGGCCCTCGGCCTTCAGTAGCGGGGACAGGATTTGAACCTGCGACCTCTGGGTTATGAGCCCAGCGAGCTACCGAGCTGCTCCACCCCGCGGCGATGAATGCAACATTACGTCAAGGATGCGGACGGAGGCAAATCCCTTCCGGGGCGGCCCCGTACCCGGCGGAGGTCCGGCGTCATGGCCGGCCCCGCCCTGGTCACTGGTCACGGGTCACGGGTCACGCGGAGAGTTCCTCCCGAAGGGCGTCGCGCAGGCGGATCGCGCGCTCCGTCACCGCCGCCGGGCCCAGTACCGCCGCGCGGTCGGCCCAGCTCTGGCCCTCGGCCAGTTCGCCCCGGCGCGCGTAGACCAGGGCGAGCCGCAGGGCGGCGCGCCCGTGCCCGGCGTCGGCCGCACGGGCCCACCACACGGCCGCCTCGGGCTCACTGCCCTCCCGGGCCAGCAGCAGGCCCAGGTTGAACGCGCCGTTGCGGGAGCCGGCCTCGGCCGCCTCCCGGTACCAGCGGGCCGCCTCGACCACGTCGCCACGGGCCGCGGCGAGCATGCCGACCCGCACCTGTGCCCGCCGGTGGCCCTGCAGGGCGGCGCGCTCGTACCACTCCTCGCACTCGCTGCGCCGGTTCACCGGCTCGCCCAGCTCATGCGCCGGCTCCGGCGGGCGACGGGCGTCCAGCACGGCCGCCAGCCGGTAGGCGGCCTCGGCGCTGCCCCCACCCGCCGCGCACCGCAGGAACCGCTCCGCCTCGCCCTCGTCCCCGTCGCGCAGCCGGGCCATGCCGACCTGGAGCGCGGCCTCCGTGTGCCCGGCACCCGCCGCCCGCTCGTACCAGCGCAGCGCGGCCGTCCCCTCCTCCCGGCCCGCGTACAGGATGCCGAGGTTGAAGGCGGCGTCCACGCTGCCCGCCTCCGCCGCCTTGGAGAACCAGGGCTCCGCACCCTTCTCGTCGCCGGCCGTCAGCAGCAGGATCGCCAGCGCGTTGGCCGCCTCGCGGTGACCTGCGTAGGCGGCTCGGCGGTACCACTGCTCGGCCGGCAGGGTCCGGCCCTGTTCGGCACAGAGCAGCCCGAGGTTGTACGCACCATTGACGTCGCCCGCGTCCATCGCGGCCCGGTACCAGCGTTCGGCGGTCTGGGTCTCGCCGCGCTCGGCGTGCAGGGCGCCCAGCGCGTTGGCGGCGTTGCCGTCGCCGTCCTGGGCGGCGCGCAGCCACCACACGGCGGCGTTCTCGGTGTCGCCGGCGTCGCGCAGCAGGAACCCGAGCGCACAGGCCGCCCGTGGCTCCCCGTCCTTGGCGGACATCAGGTACCAGCGGCCGGCCTCCTTGAGTTCGCCGTGCTTCTCCAGGATCGCGCCGAGGTGCAGCGCGGCCCTGCGGTGCCCCCGCGCGGCGGCCTGCCTGTACCACTGCTCGGCCTCCTCCAGGAACGGGACGGTGGCCTCGCCGGTCTCCCGTGCGGCCTTCCGGTCCAGCGTCCTCGCCAGCCGGTAGGCCGCTTCCCGGTGTCCCCGCTCGGCGGCCGCCCGCATCCAGCGCTCGGCACCGGCCGCGTCCCCGCGGTGTTCCAGCAGGTCGGCGAGTGCGTAGGCGCCCAAGGCGTGGTCCTGCTCCGCGGACTGGCGCAGCCAGTACTCGGCGGCGGGTTCGTCGCCGCGCTCGCGGTGGTGCCGGCCGAGCGCGTGCGCCGCCGGGGCCGAACCGGCGACGGCGGCGATCCGCCACCATCCCGCGGCCTCCTCCGGGTAGCCGCGCTGGAACAGGAGGACACCCAGGTTGTTGGCGGCGGCACGGTCGCCCGCGGCGGTGGCGGCGCGCAGATGGGGTTCGGCTCCGGCAAGGTCACCGCGGCGCAGCAGCATGGCACCGAGGACGCTCATCGCCTCGACGTCGCCGGCCTCGGCAGCCAGCCGCCGGCGCAGCTCCTCGGCCGCCTCGTCGGCGGCCTCCGCGGTCTCGTCGCGAGGTTCCCCCCGAGGGGAGGGCCGCTCAATACGTCCTGTCTCGAACAGAGTTGTCCTGTCCCCCATAACATCCATCGTCGCACCACCTGCAACCTGGGTACACCTGGTATGCCGCAGTCAGTGAGGTCACTTCAGCGTTTTGTCGACATGCCCACAGAGAGACAAGTGAAACACAGATCCGCCAACTCCCGTCGTCGGCGCGGCCGTCACACGTCCCGGCACATGCGTTCGCACATCACAAAGGCCCGGATTCCTCAAGGAATCCGGGCCTTTGCTGTCGCCGACTTCGCGACTTCAGTAGCGGGGACAGGATTTGAACCTGCGACCTCTGGGTTATGAGCCCAGCGAGCTACCGAGCTGCTCCACCCCGCGCCGTTGTGTGTAGAACATTACCACGGCGCGAGGTGGGCCTTTGACCAGCCGACCTGCTAACTGCTCGGGCTGGGGTCGGGGCTGGGGCTGGGGCTGCCGTCCGCCGCACCGGAGCCGCCTCCGCCGCCCCCGGACTGGGCCTCCTCGGCCCTGCGCAAGGCCTTCTCGAGGTCCTTCTGTGCCTGGCCATAGGCTTCCCAGTCGTTCTTCTGCAGGGCTTTCTGGCCGGCCTCGAAGGCCTCCTGGGCGTCGTTCAGGGCCTCTTGGACCGTCGGGTTCTCGGAGGACGGCGGGGGCTTGGTGGTGCCTTCGTCCTCGCTCTTCGGTGGCTCGGTGGCCGAACCCTCGGTTCCGAAGACCTTGTCGAGGGCCTGCTCCAGGGTGTCCTCGAAGGCGGTCTGGCCTCCGTAGGTCACCAGCACCTTCCGCAGCAGCGGGTACTTGAGATCGCCACCGCGTACGTAGACGGGTTCCACGTACAGCAGTCCGCCGTCGAGCGGGACGGCCAGCAGGTTGCCGTACTCGACTTCGGAGTCGCCACCTCTCAGCAGCCTGATCGACTCGGCGATGTCCTGTTCGGAGTTGAACTGGCTCTGGACCTGTTTGGGTCCGGCGGCCGTGGTGCTCGTCGGCAGTTTCAGGACTCTGATCTTGCCGTATCCCTCACTGCCCGCCTCGGCGTCGACCGCCATGAACGCACTGAGGTTGTCACGGCCGTTCGGAGTGAACGTCGTGGTGAGCGAGAAGGCCTGTTCCTTCTGGTCGGGCATCTTCATGCTCTGGTAGTACGGAGGCACCGCGTCGCCCGTCTTGTTCGTCGGGTCGGCCGGCACCTGCCACACCTCGCTGCCACTGAGGAAGGTCGTGGCGTCCTTCACGTGGTAGCGGGTCAGCAGTTCGCGCTGCACCTTGAACAGGTCCTGCGGATACCGCAGATGATCCATCAGGCCCTGGGAGATCTCGCTCCTCGGCTCCACCGTGTCCGGGAACGCCTTCATCCACGTCTTCAGGACGGGATCCTTGGTGTCCCACTGGTAGAGCTTGACCTTGCCGCTGTACGCGTCGACGGTCGCCTTCACCGAGTTGCGGATGTAGTTGACCCGGTTCTCCTGGGCCACCACCGCGCGGTTGTCGTTGGTGGCGGTCAGCGAGTCGGCCGTGGTGTCACCGAGGGTCGTCCGCGACGCGTACGGATAGCCGTTGGTGGTCGTGTAGGCGTCGACGATCCACTGGATCTGGCCGTCCACCACCGCGGGGTAGGCGTCGCCGTCGATGGTCAGCCACGGGGCGACCGCCTCGACACGCTCCTTGGGTGTGCGGTTGTACAGAATCCGCGAGCCCTCGCCGATGGCACCGGAGTACAGGATCTGCGGCTCGCTGAACGCCGCGGCATAGGCGGCCCGGTTGACCGGGTTGGCGAGGTTGACCCCGCTGTCGCCCTTGTAGCTGGTCGTCTTCTCGCCGCTGTCGTCGGAGTAGTCGATCTCCTTCTGGGGACCGCCGACGATCGAGTACGTCGTCGTCCGCTCGCCGTAGTAGACGCGCTGCTCGTACGTACCGAGGTCGCCCTTGGACGGCAGGTCGGACTCCGTGAACACCGGACGGCCGTCGTCGGCGGTGGTGCCCTTGGCGGCAACGGCACCGTATCCGTGGGTGTACCGGAAGTGGTCGTTGATCCAGTTCCGCTTCGGGATGCCGTTGAGGTTGATCTCGCGCAGACCGATGACGGTGTCCTGCTCCGCGCCGGTCTTGGGGTCGGGATAGCGGTCCACGTCCAGGTTGGTCGGGAACGCGTAGTAGTTCCTGATCTGCTGGAGCTGCTGGAACGTCGGCGAGACGATGTTCGGGTCCATGATCCGGATGCTCGCCGTCTTGGAGACATCGTCCCGGAGCTTGGTCTTGTCCTCGGTCTGGCTGGTCCCCGGGTACTCGTCGACCTGGGCGTCGTCGATGCCGTAGGCCTCACGCGTCGCCTTGAGGTTCTTCTCGACGTACGGCGCTTCCTTGGCCTGTTCGTTCGGCTGGACCTGGAACTTCTGCACGATCGCCGGGTACAGACCGCCGATGAGGATCGCCGACAGCACCATCAGGCCGAAGCCGATCACGGGCAGCTGCCAGGTGCGCCGCCACAGGGTGGCGAAGAACAGCAGCGCGCAGATGACGGCGATGCAGAACAGGATCGTCTTCGCCGGCAGATAGGCGTTGGCGTCGACGTACCTCAGGCCGGTCCAGTTGTCCGTCGCCTTGAAGTCGCTGGACTTGACCGCCAGGCCGTACCGGTCGAGCCAGTACGCGACCGCCTTCAGGGTGACGAAGACGCCGAGGAGCACCGACAGATGCCCGGTGGCAGCGGCCGTGGCGCGCGCACCGGGGCTGGTGACCCGCAGACCGCCGTACAGGTAGTGGATGAGTGCGGCGGCGATCAGCGACAGGACGGTGGCCGCGAAGCCGAACCCGAGCAGGAACCGGTACCAGGGCAGGTCGAAGGCGTAGAACGCGACATCGAGCTTGAACTGCGGGTCCTTCTGGCCGAACGGCACACCGTTGACCCACATCAGCCAGGTGCGCCACTGGCCCGAGGCCGAGGCACCGGCGATCAGCCCCAGCAGCGCGGTGATACCGAGAAGCAGCCACTTCTTGTACGGGGCGATGCTCATCCGGTACCGGTCGAGGTTCTGCTGCTCCATCGACATGGCGCTCAGCGGCGGCCTCATCCGGTGAGCCAGCCAGATGTTGAAACCGACCGCGAGGGCCATCAGCAGACCGAAAACGAAGAAAAGTCCGATCTTGGTCCACAGCGTGGTGGTGAAGACCGACGAATAGTCGACCGAGCGATACCACAGCCAGTCGGTCCAGAACCCCGCGAACATGGTGAACACCATGCCGAGGACGGCCAGGACGCCCAATGTCATGAGCAGGGTCCGGACCCGCCGGGACGGGCGGCCCACTCTCATCCGTGGCCCTGTCGGGCCTCCGCCACGGTCCGGCATCTGGAAAGCCAAGGTAGGCACCTCGAAGTTCGGTGTCGATTCGTCAGGTCCGCGAGGTTCGTGGACCGTGTGTGGGCCCCCTTGTTCACGGGCCCACACCTATGCAACTTACTCACCCTTTACTCGGTTCCCGATTTCGGCCCTCAACGAGAGAGGATTGTGACCATGTCCAACACACCCATGGCGGCGAGCCCGCTCACCCGGGCCGTGCTCGAGATCGACGAGTACGTCTCCGGCCTCGGCTGGGACCAGCCTGCCCGTCTCTTCGCCCTCGTAGACACCGCACGGCTGCGTGCCGAGCAGCCCTCCCTCGCGAACCGGCTCGGTCCGGGCGACGAACAGGAGACAACGGCCCTCACTCCGATCGAGCAGGACGCGATTCCAACGGGCAAACCGCTCGACGAGTTCCTGGGCACCATCGCATGGCCCGACTCGGTGGCCGGCTGCGCCCTGACCGTGGAGCGTCTGATGCTGCCGCCGTCCGCGGAGGCCCAGGTTCCGCAGGATCTGGACGAGGCCGCGCTGGCGGCGTGGGTGGCTGAGCACCCGGAGCGCCAGGAGGTCCGCATGACGGTCGCGGTGCTGCGTGACGGTGCCCGCGATTCCGCCTTGCGGCTGCGGGCGAAGGACTCACCGACGGAGGTCCTCACCGGATCCACCCTGGTACCGGGCCTGGCAGAAGCCCTGACAGCGACGTTCGAGGTGTAGCTCGGAGCGTATCGAGGCGTAGCCGTCAGAAGCCGCGGCGAGCGGTCCGGCCGCTCAGGAGGCCGTGCACGTCGGCAGGTCGGCGGTGTCGCCGGAGTCGAGGTCCTTCAGGGCGCCGAGGGCATCGCGGATGGTGTCCACCTTGATGAGGGTGAGGCCCTCGGGGGCGTCCGCGGCGGCGGCCGCGCAGTTGTCGGCGGGTGTGAGGAAGTACTCGGCACCCTTGGCACGCGCGCCGACCGTCTTCATCTCGATCCCGCCGATCGGCCCGACCTTGCCGGCGTCGTCGATGGTGCCGGTGCCGGCGACGAACTCGCCGCCGGTCAGGCTGCCCGGGGTGAGCTTGTCGTAGATGCCGAGCGCGAACATCAGACCGGCGCTCGGTCCGCCGACGTCGGCGAGCTCGATGTCGATGGTGAACGGGAAGGTGTGATCGGTTCCGGCGGCGATCCCGACGACGGCGCGCTCGTCCCCGGCGTCGTCGGAGGCCGTGGTGGTGATCGTGATCTTCTCGGTCCGCTTCGGTGCCCGGTTCTCCTTCTCGGCGGCGGCCTGCTCCTTGGCGGGCACGATCGTGAAGTCGACGTCCTCGCCGGGTTTGTGCTCGGTCACCAGCTCGGCGACGTCGGCCGGCTCGCGCACCACGCTGCCGTCGACGCTCCTGATCACGTCACCGGCGTGCAGCTTGCCCTCGGCGGGCGAGTCCTTGACGACCGTGGAGACGATCACCCAGGACTTCACCGGGACGTCGAGCTCCTTCAGGGCCGCGACCTTGGCGCTCTCCTGGGACTGGCTGAACTCCTCGGCGTTCTCCTGGGTGGACTGCTCCTCCGTCTTGCCGTCGGGGTAGAGCGTGTCGTGCGGCACTACCTTGTTGTCGTGTGCGAGCCATCCGTAGACGGCCTCGACCAGGTTCATCCGGTAGTCGGCGCTCGTGACCCGCACCGTGGTCATGTTGAGGTGGCCGTCGGTCGGATAGGTCTTGCGCCCGTCGATCCGCAGCACCGGCTCGCCGTCGTGGTCGCCCAGAGTGTTCACCGTCGGCCCCGGGGACATCTCCGCGTACGGCACGGGGATGAACACACCCGCGCACAGAAGCACGATCAGCATGAGGGTGGAGGCGAGCATCGTCGCGGTGCGGCGTGGCATGCACCGACAGTACGGGACCGGCCTGTCAGCGCACTGTCAGGGCCGCCCGTCCGGGCAGCCCTGACCCTGTCCTACCTGGGTGACCTGCTGTTTCGTCCCTAAGGCCGACGCTCTTCCTCCGAGGGCCGAGGCCTCTCCATGGCCTCGCGGAACCTGGCGTAACCGATGAGCTCGGGGCCGTCGCTCCGCGCCCGGCGGGTCCGATTGGCCCAGCTTCCCCACAGTCCCGCGCCGACCGCGGCCATCAGCGGAATCAGCAACCAGGCAAGTGCCGCCATGCCGACCTCCCATCCCCATGAGCGTCCGCGACTGACTGATCAGCAGATTAACCATCCGCAGTGACAACGCTCATACCCGGGGTGCGGTTACGCAAGCGGAGCGGGGCGGAGCGGGGAACAGAGGTCCGGGCACGGAGCGGTACGACGGATTCCGAAGACGTCCGGTCAGCGGCCCTCCACCCGTCCCCCACGACGCCGCTACGCGCCGACCCGCCCTCCCGCCGCCCGACCACCACCCCCCACCGACGCCGCTACGCGCCGACCCGCCCTCCCGTCGCCCGACCACCACCCCCCACCGACGCCGCTACGCGCCGACCCATCCTTCTGTACCGTCGGAGAACTTCTGGTGCTTCCAAATGGGCACCTCGTGCTTGAGGTCGTCGATCAGCTTCCGGCAGGCCTCGAAGGCCTCGCCCCGGTGCGCGCACGACACGCCGACGACGACGGCGAGATCCCCGACCTCGAGGTCCCCCACCCGGTGCACAGCCGCCAGCGCTCGCACGGGGTACTCGGCGACGACCTTCTCGGCGATCCGCCGCATCTCGTCCTCGGCACTCGGGTGACACGAATACCCCAGCTCGTCGACGTCGGTCCCGCCGTCGTGATTACGCACGGTCCCCACGAACAGTGCCGTCCCGCCGGCCGCGTCGTCGCCGACGGCCCGGAAGACCTCGTCCACGGACAGCGGCGCGTCCCGGATCGCGATCAGCTTGATCGGGTCCTGCGCGGCCTGCTCACCGGGATGACCGTTCGTGGATGCCATGTCCTCCATCGTGCCCCACGACCACGACAGCGCGGAAGCGGCCCCGGGGCTCCACAGCGGTCCCGTCGCCGAGGGGTCCCGCCCCCGTGCTCAGATCCGCCGCCGGGCCTTCCGCGCCCGCCGCACCACCGCGGCCGCGCCCAGCAGGGCCACGGTCGCTCCCGCGGCGCCCGCCGCCGTCGCGTCCTTGCGTCCGAGCCGCCGTCCGACGACCGTGTGCCGGCCGGAGACCTCCTCCAGGAGCTCGGCCAGCACCTGCTCGTTGGTGTAGGCGGGACGCCACCCGGCGTCGTGCAGCCGGCTCCCGCTGACCACCCAGGGGTGCATCGTGTACGCCAGGTCCCCGGCCGGGGAGGGGGTGAGCCCGATCCGGTGCAGCCGGGCCGCCGCGCCCAGCGCGACCGCAGACGGCAGCTCCATCCGCCGGATCCCGCTGAGCTCCTCGACCTCCTCCTGCTCCAGCCATCCGTCACACCCGACGGCCAGCTCTCCGTCGACTTCCTCCCGGACGGCGTACTCCAGGGCGCTGCACAGATCGTCGACGTGGCAGAACTGCCACGCGGGCCGTGATCCGGCCACCACGAGCAGCCGGGGCGACTCGAAATACCTGGT
Source organism: Streptomyces sp. P9-A2 (assembly GCF_036634175.1). Classification (NCBI taxonomy): domain Bacteria; kingdom Bacillati; phylum Actinomycetota; class Actinomycetes; order Kitasatosporales; family Streptomycetaceae; genus Streptomyces; species Streptomyces sp. P9-A2. The sequence goes on along the minus strand of NZ_JAZIFX010000001.1, from coordinate 5,444,373 downwards.
CAGCGCGGTGTCGGTGCCGCCGACGAGGACAGCGGGCCGTACGACCGTGACATTGAGCCCGGGGTGCGCGCGGGGTGCCCTGCGCGCGAGTCGCTCGATCTCCAGGAGGTCGCCCACGCCCGTGGCCTCGGCGGTGGCCCGCAGCTCCGCGTCCTCGGACAGCGGCAGCTCGTTGTCCGGGAGCGCCCCGTAGACCATCGTCGAGGTGCACAGCACGACCCGGTGCACTCCGGCCGCCGCGGCGGCGGTCAGCACGGTCTGCGTCCCGCGGACGTTGTAGGCCGTCCGGGCGGCGGCGTCGCTCTCCAGGTCGAGGTCGAGCGCCAGATGCACCACGACGTCGGCCCCGCGCAGTCGTTCCGCGATGGCTGGATCCCGCACGTCCAGGACGTGCCACTGTGCCTCGGCGCAGTCACCGCGGCGCTCGTCGATGGCGATGACCTGCTTGATCTCCTCCGAGGCGGCGAGCCGCTCGGTGAGCAGCGCGCCGACCCCGCAGGCGGCGCCGGTGACCACGACGACGGGCCCTCGCCCGGGCGACGAGCGGGTTGACCGGTTTCGCGCTGCGCGAACCTGTGGATCTGGGGAACTCACCGGGCGTCTCCAGCGGTTGTCTTCAGTACGAGCGCATGCGAAGCATGTGTACCAGGTGGCATCCATCCTGCCGCAGGCTTTCTGTCGGCGAAGCATCGAGGCTCGAACCGCCTCAGGTGTCTACGCTGGGTGGTGTTGTCGGGCAGCCGTGCCGCCGGAAAGAACCGGTGGCCCTATCAGCCGAGGAATCCCGTGAGTGACACCCCATTCGGATTCGGCCTTCCGCCGGAGGAGCCGGACGACGGCGACGAGGGCAAGAAGAAGGACCAGCAGAGCGGTGGTGGTCAGGACCCGGCCAACCCGTTCGGTTTCGGCATGCCCGGAGCCGGCGGCTTCGGCGCTCCCGGAGCGGACAACCCGTTCGCCGCGATGTTCGGTTCCCTGAACCCCAACGACCTGGGCGCCGCGTTCCAGCAGCTCGGCCAGATGCTCTCCTACGAGGGCGGTCCGGTGAACTGGGACATGGCCAAGCAGATCGCCCGCCAGACGGTGTCCCAGGGCACCGCCGACGGCACGAAGGACGCGAGCGTCGGCCCCGCCGAGCGCAGGGCCGTCGACGAGGCCGTCCGGCTGGCCGACCTGTGGCTGGACGACGCCACCTCGCTGCCGTCCGGTGCGGCCTCCTCAGTGGCCTGGAGCCGCGCGGAGTGGGTCGAGGCCACGCTGCCGGCGTGGAAGGAACTCGTGGACCCGGTCGCCGAGCGTGTGGGCGCCGCGATGGGCGACGTGCTGCCGGAGGAGATGCAGGCCATGGCGGGCCCGCTGATCGGCATGATGCGTTCGATGGGCGGCGCCATGTTCGGTACACAGATCGGCCAGGCGGTCGGCGTGCTGGCCGGTGAGGTCGTCGGCTCCACCGACATCGGCCTGCCGCTCGGCCCGGTGGGCAAGGCCGCGCTGCTGCCGGTGAACGTCACGGCGTTCGGCAAGGACCTGGGCGTCGCACAGGAGGAGGTGCGGCTGTACCTCGCCCTGCGCGAGGCCGCCCATCAGCGCCTGTTCGCACATGTGCCGTGGCTGCGCTCGCACCTGTTCGGTGCCGTCGACGGTTATGCGCGCGGGATCAAGGTCGACACCGCCAAGCTGGAGGACGTGGTCGGCCAGTTCGACCCGCAGAACCCGGAGCAGCTCCAGGAAGCTCTTCAGCAGGGCATGTTCCAGCCGGAGGACACCCCGCAGCAGAAGGCGGCGCTGGCCCGTCTCGAAACGGCGCTGGCCCTCGTCGAGGGCTGGGTGGACGCCGTGGTGCACGCGGCGGCGAAGCCCCGCCTGTCGTCGGCGGACGCGCTGCGCGAGACGCTGCGCCGTCGCCGCGCCTCGGGCGGCCCCGCGGAGCAGACGTTCGCCACCCTGATCGGCCTGGAGCTGCGCCCTCGCCGGCTGCGCGACGCCTCACGGTTGTGGGCCTCGCTCACGGACGCGCGCGGTGTCGACGGGCGGGACGCCCTGTGGGCCCACCCGGACATGCTGCCGACGGCCACCGACCTGGACGACCCCGACGGCTTCGTGCACCGCGAGCAGATCGACTTCTCCGAGCTGGACAAGATGCTCGGCGAGGCGGCCGGCAAGCACGACCTCGGCAAGCGGGGCAAGGACGAGGACACCACCGGGGACGGCGGCGAGGGAAAGAACGACGACGGCAAGGACGACGACCGCAAGGGGGACGGCGCCGAGTGAGTCTGTACGACGACGCGGTTCTCGTACTCAAGGGGTACGAGGACCAGCCGGAGCTGCGCCAGGCCTACCTGGACCACCTCGCCGCGCATCCGGACGGCATGTGGAAGGCCTGCCACGCGGGCCATCTCACCGCCAGCGCCCTGGTGGTCGACCCCGGGCGCGGCCGGGTGCTGCTGACCCTGCACCGGAAGCTGCGGATGTGGCTGCAGATGGGCGGTCACTGCGAGCCGGGCGACCCGTCGCTGACGGCGGCGGCTCTGCGGGAGGCCACCGAGGAGTCGGGCGTCGCGGGGCTGACCCTCCTGGCGGGCGGGCCGGTGCGCCTGGACCGGCATGCGATCCCCTCACCCTGCAACTGGCACTTCGACGTCCAGTACGCGGCAGTGGCCGCTCCCGATGCCGCGCACACCATCAGCGACGAGTCGCTCGACCTTCGCTGGTTCCCGTACGACGAGGCGGCGGAGGTGGCGGACACCTCGGTCGTCCGCCTGCTGGAGGCGACCCTGACGCGGCTGGGTGACTGATCTGCGGGGGCGGCTCGGCCGGCACCCTGTTCTTCTACGGACACGGGCAAAAGACCGGCACCCGGCTGTTCTACGGATCCGCGTGAAGGGCGACCGGCTCGGCGGGCGCCCCTCACACGTTGTGTCTGCGGACGCCGCTCAGCTCCAGACGTTGCCCTGGTTCTGTCCGCGGGCACCCTGCTGTCCCATGCCGTAATGCGCGGCGATGCCGGACCCGATCTGGGCGTTCTGCGGCGGCAGCAGCTCGCTGGGCTGAACGAGCGCGAAGCCGCTGCCCATGAAGCTGAGTTCCCAGCCCTCGCCGGTGTTGCCGCGGCGCCGCCACACCCCGGAGGAGTGCGTCTGGGCCTGCAGCTGCACGCGCAGCCCCGTGGACCAGGCGACGATCGCGTCGGCGTCGCAGTTGACGTACTTGTCCGGTGTCACCTGCATCAGCAACGGCATGCCGGAGGTCATCAGGGCGACCTTGCCCTGACCGGTGATGTTGAGCTGGTATTTCCCGGAGCCGGAGACGCCGTACAGGCTGTCGACGGCGATGACCTCGTGATGCAGCGAGGAGTCCATGGCCAGGACGTAGCTGCTGTCGACGGTCAGCCCCTCGTGATCCACGTCCATGACGTGGATGTGCTGGGCGAGGTTGGCGAGGTAGACCGTGCCCTGCCCGTGGCAGCGCATCAGGTCCAGTCCCTCGCCGGTGCGCGAACGGCTGCGCGCCTGGCCGCGGCTCTGGTACTCGGCGTCGAACTCGATGAGTCCCTGGTAGGCGATCATGCTGCCCTTGCGGGCGAGGATGTCGTCGTGCCCTCCCAGAGCGACCCGGAGCATCTGCTTGTTCTGCAGGCTCCAGCGCTCCTGGGTCTGCTGGTCGTTGAAGGCGAAAAGCGGGCTCTGCATGATGTGGTTGCTCCCCTCAGCCCCGGACCCGGAGACGGTCGGTGCTGTCCTCACTGGGCTGGACGACGACGATGCCCTGACCGGAGAACGCCATCTGGTAGGCCTCGCCGCTGCCGCGGCCGATCAACGACTGCGCCCGGAAGCTGCGTTTGCCCTTCACCTTGAGATTCGGGGACCAGGCGACCAGGGCGTCCGGGTCGACGTACGTCTCGTCGTCACCACCGCCGCAGTCGACGACGATCGGCTTGCCCCGGGAGGTCAGCGCGACCCAGCCCTGCCCGGAGATTTTGGTGTTCCACAGGCCCTGACCGGCGAATTTCGCCAGGCCCTTCACCCGCTCCACGCCCCAGGTCAGGCCGGCGTCGAAGGCGAGCAGGTTGGTGGCGTTGACGGAGATGCCTTCGCCGTCGAGGTTGAGCACGACGACGTTCGCACCGTAGTCGGCGAGGTAGAGCAGTCCGTCGCCGGAGCACTTCATCAGCGGGGCACCCTCCCCGGTGGCCCAGTCCCGGGCGATCTGGCGCACGGCCGGCGGGTTGGGCTCGTACTGGATGAACCCTTCGTAGGCGATCATCGACCCGACGCGCGCGAGGAGGTCGTGCCCGGTCTGCATGGCGACCTTGAGCATGTGATCGCCGTGGTTCTCCATGCGCGCGGTGACCGGCGTGGGGGCGTAGCCCGCGAGTGGCTGGTTCATGACGGGCTCCCTCAGATCTCGTACGGCTGGACGACGACGAAGTTGCCGGGCGCGCCCCGGAACTGGAGGTTGACGCTCTCCCCGGTGTCGCCGGGGTAGGAGTTGCGGCGCATCCGCACCTGGCTGGAGACGATCACCTGGGAGGCGGCCGACCAGGCGACCACGGCGTTGGCGTCGGCGAACGTGGTGGGTGTCACCGGCAGGACCACGGGCACACCGTGCGTCTTGACGACGATGGTGCCGGTCCCCTGGAACTGCATCGTGAACAGCGCGCCGCCGGGGATGCCGTGTCCCTCGATGCGGCGGACCTCGTGCTGGAGGCTCTCGTCGAAGGCGAGGACGCTCTCGGCGGAGACACACACGGCGTCTCCCTGAAGCTCGATCGGGTGCAGCATCGTGGCGTCCTCGGCGAAGAACACCTGCCCCTGGCCCGTGCAGCGCATCAGCTGCATCTCCTGGCCGGTCGCGTTGCCGACGATCCGGCCGCTGAACCCGGCGCCCTTGTAGCTGAAGTCGACCTTGCCCTGGTAGAGCACCATGCTGCCCTGACGGGCCAGCACGGGCTGTCCGCCCATGCCGAGGTCGGCGCGGACCAGTTTCGGGTTCTGCTGGGTCCAGCGCTGTCCGGTGGGCGTCTCCTTGAACATCTGGAGCGCGCCGAGCACACCCGGGCTCTGCGGCACTCCCTGGGGTGCGCCCTGCGGTGCCCCGTAAGGAGCCGGCTGACCCGGCATCTGCCCCGGAGGCGTCTGTCCGGGTGGCGGTTGCTGGCTGTACCCGGGCGGGGGCATCGGCTGGCCGTACCCCGGCGGAGGCATCGGCTGGCCGTACCCCGGCGGAGGGGCGGGGGCGGGCGGCGCATGTGGTGCGTGCGGCTGCGCGCCGTAGCCAGGGGGCGGCGGGGCGCTCGGGGCGGGTGGCTGCTGACCGGGCCGGTCGAAGGCGGGCGCCGGGGACGGTGGCGGCACCGGGGAACCGCCGGGCGAAGTGTTCAAGGGCGCGACGATCGTCGGCGCGGCGTGTACCGATGGCGCGGGGGCCGGCGGGGTGGCGCCGGGCGGAGGGGCGAACCCCTGCGCGGCGGGATGAGGAACCGGTGCGGGGGCAGGGGCCGGGGCGGGCGCGGGAGCCGGCGCGGGGGTGCCGGGAACACCGAAAGCGGGCGGGGCGAAGCCCGGGGCAGTACCTCCCGCCTGCGGCTGCGGCTGCTGCGGGGCGGTGGGCTCTTCCTCCGCCACCTCACCGCCGAAGTTCTTCAGCAGCGCGTCGAGCCCGCCGTCGAAGCCCTGTCCGACAGCGGCGAACCGCCACACGTCCTTGAAGTAGAAGTCACCCAGCATCACCGCCCGCTCGGTGGAGAACTCCGAGCCGCTGAAGGGATAGCGGGCCACTTCCTCGCCGCCCGCGACGATGCGGATGTATCCGGGGCCGATCTGGGACATCTGCCCGGCGCCGTCGAGCGTCGCCGTGAAGGACAGCTTCCTGATCTGCTGCGGGATGCCGTCCAGCGTCACGCGGAAGGACTCCGTGTCGCCCGCCTGGGGGCCCAGCAGCTGAAGGGACTCCTCGGGGGACTTCGGCTGGTTGAAGAAGATGAAGTACCGGTCGTCCGAAAGCCGTTCATCGGCATCGAGACCGAAGCAGCTGATGTCGAAGGTGAGCCCGGGGCCGGAGATCTGCACGCCTACGTACAGATCCGTGCCCGCGGTGAGGTCACTGATCCTGGCCTTGTGGCCGCGTTGGAATTCCCTGGCCATGCGTACGACCGTCCCCCATCCCGAATGTGAGTGCGTCGCGTCAGGCTAACCGCAAACCCGGACATCGGATGAAGTCGGTACAGACCCGGTACACAATGCGCGGGTGCCTCTACGGGGTACTCACGTCGGGCGGCGTTCACTCGTTGCGGGTCCCCGGCAGATGGGGCAACCGCTCGGCCGCGACCACTCCTTCGAGGTAGCCCCGGGCCCGTTCCGTCTTCGGATACGCCTCCAGCAGACGCCAGAAGCCGGGCCCGTGTCCGGGCACGAGAAGGTGAGCCAGTTCGTGGCAGAGGACATAGTCGACCACGTACTCGGGCATGCCCTGCAGTCGGTGCGACAGGCGGATGCTGCCCTCGGACGGCGTGCACGAACCCCAGCGCGTGTTCTGGTTGGTCACCCAGCGTACGGAGCGGGGCTGGGCCCGACCGTTGAAGTACTGGGCCGACAGTCGCTCGGCGCGCTCGGCCAGTTCGGTGTCCCCGAGTGCCCGCCTGCTCTCCTGGGCCGCCAGCTTGTCGAGCATGACGTTCACCCAGCGCTGCTCCTCCGCCTCGGACATCCGGGCGGGAATGAGCACCACGGTGCGATCGCCCTCGCGGTACGCGGAGACCGTTCTGCGCCGGCGGGCGCTCCTGCGGACCTCGATCGCGCTCGCCCGTGAGCCGCTCGTCGGCTGACTCGTCGTGCTGCGCTGAGGATGTGGGGCGCTGTGCAGTGGGTCGGCGGGCACGCCCCGACGTTACCCGCTGCACACGGGGAAGTCCCGGCTCCGGGGCCCTTCGATATCGATCCCCCCGCCATGCGCCGGATTTGTATGATTAATTACCTTGCCTGTGGATAAATTTAGGCAAGCCACTCCGAATCCGGGCATGCTGGCACCCGTCGACCGGCCCACGGGTGGGCGGCGGTACCACGGCAGCCATTCGAGCGGCAGCCGTTCACGGAGACGCGGGGGACCTGACATGCATCCGATGGTGAAGCCGGCGCTCCGGCGCGGCTGGCGCGACCTCAACACCGTGCAGTTCGGGATGACACCCGCGCACGCGTTGACCCTGGGGCCGGTGGACACGGCGACGGGCAGCTTCCTCGATCTGCTCAACGGCACCCGTGGGCTCGATCGCCTGCGTGAGGAGGGCCGACGGATGGATCTGCCCGACGGTCATGTCGACCGGCTCGTGGCCCGGCTGTCCCGGGCCGGGCTCCTCGACGACTCCCGGGGCGGTGGCCCGGCCGCCGACGCCCTGCGCGAGAAACGGGAGGTCCTCGACCGGCTGCGCCCCGATCTGGCCTCGCTGGCCCTGACCACCTCCGCGCCGGGCGACGCACTCGGCCGGCTCGCGGCGCGCCGCGGAGCCCGGGTGCAGGTGAGAGGCGCGGGCCGGGTGGGCTCGATGCTGGCGGCACTGCTGTCCGGGGCCGGCGTGGGTGAGGTCGACGTCCGCGACATCGGCCGGGTCGAGCCCTGGGACGTCGCACCGGGCGGACTGCCCCCGGAAGCCGTCGGTGATCGCAGGCACGAGGCGGCCCGCCGTGCTGTGCGCCGGGCCGCGCCGGACCGGTCGCCGCGCCGGACCGCCCAGTGCCCGCCGGAGGAGGGCGCTCCCGGTTTCTCCCTGGTGATCCTCGCCCCGCGGGACGACGTCGCCGTGCACACCCCGGACCCGGCGGGGACCGAGCCCCTGATGGCCTCGGGAACACCCCACCTCTACGTCGGTGTGGTGGAGGGAACCGGCGTCGTCGGCCCGCTGGTCCTGCCCGGTGAGACAGGCTGCGCGGGCTGTCTCCAGGAAGACAGGACCGACCGGGATCCGACCTGGCCGCGTATGGTCGCCCAGTGGCGTTCCGGACAGCAGCGCCGGGTGGGAGCCTGCGATCTGTCACTGGCCGCGACCGTGGCCGGACTGGCCGGTGCCCACACGCTCGCCTTCCTGGACGGCCACGTTCCGTCCAGTGCCGGTGCCCGCTGGGAGGCTTCGCTCCCGGGTCTGAACTGGCATGCGTGGCCGGTCGGGGCGCACCCCGGATGCCCGTGCGGAGCGGCGGGCCGGAACGCGGAGAAAACGGAGCCGGAGCACACCGCCGAACACGGCCGGACGCACGAGACAATGGGCTCGCACGGGCCGTCGAGGAAGTTGTGCCGTCAGGCGGACGCGGAGCGGCCGGCAGGGACTTGGAGGGCTCATGTCTGATCTTCCCCGGAAGGCTGTCACCAGGACCGCCAAACTGGCCGCGCTCCCGCTCGGCTTCGCCGGGCGGGCGACCTGGGGGCTCGGCAAGCGAATCGTGGGCGAGTCCGCGGAGATCGTCGGCCGCGAGTTGCAGCAGCGCACCGCGGAGCAGCTGTTCAAGGTGCTCGGCGAGCTCAAGGGCGGCGCGATGAAGTTCGGCCAGGCCCTGTCGGTCTTCGAGTCGGCCCTGCCGGAGGAGGTCGCCGGACCCTACCGCGCGGCGCTGACGAAACTGCAGGAGGCGGCTCCTCCGATGCCGGTCCGGACCGTGCACGCGGTGCTGGAGGAGCGGCTCGGCGAGGACTGGCCCGACCTGTTCCTGGAGTTCGAGGACAAGCCGTCCGCCGCGGCCTCCATCGGCCAGGTGCACCGTGGGGTGTGGCACGACGGCCGTGAGGTGGCGGTCAAGGTGCAGTACCCGGGCGCCGGGGAGGCCTTGCTGTCCGACCTGAACCAGTTGAGCCGGTTCGCCCGGCTGCTGGGCCCACTGGTTCCCGGAATGGATGTCAAGCCGCTGATCACGGAGCTCAAGGACCGGGTCGCGGAGGAACTGGACTACGGCCTGGAGGCCCAGTCCCAGCGGGCCCACGCCGAGGAGTTCACGGACGACCCCGATGTCGTCGTACCGGCGGTGGTCCACCAGTGTGAGCAGGTGCTGGTCACCGAGTGGATGGACGGCGTACCGCTGTCGGAGATCATCTCGGACGGTACGGAGGGACAGCGGGACCGGGCCGGACAGCTCCTCGCTCGTTTCCTGTTCTCCGGCCCGGCCCGCACCGGACTGCTGCACGCCGACCCGCACCCGGGCAACTTCCGTCTGCTGCCCGGCGGCCCGGACGGCGAGGACGACTGGCGTCTGGGTGTGCTGGACTTCGGCACGGTCGACCGGTTGCCGGGCGGGCTGCCCGCTCCCATCGGCGAGGCACTGCGGATGACGCTGGACGGCGAGGCGGAGGCCGTCTACGCGATGTTGTGCGCGGAGGGGTTCATCAGGGAGACCATCGAGCTGGATCCCGACGCGGTCCTCGAGTATCTCCTGCCGATCATCGAACCGGCGCAGGCCGAGGCGTTCACGTTCACCCGTGGCTGGATGCGCGGCCAGGCCGCCCGCATCGGCGACCCTCGTTCCCCCGCCTACCAGCTGGCCAAGCAGCTCAATCTTCCCCCGGCGTATCTGCTGATCCACCGGGTGACCCTGAGCACGATCGGCGTGCTGTGCCAGCTGGGCGGGACGGTACGGCTGCGCGACGAACTGCGGGAGTGGCTGCCGGGGTTCGTCCTGGAAGAGGCGGAAGAAGCGGAGCCAGGGACAACGGAGGCAGAGACGACAGGGGGAACAGAAGGAGCAGGGGAACTGGTACCGAGGCAAGCGGTGGACGAGATCCTGGTGAAGGAGCCCTCGGAGGCGGAACCCGCCGGACGGAAGTCCATGAAGCGGAAGCCCGCGAAGGGGAAGCCTTCGGCGGTGACCGCCGAGGACGAGGCGCTCGGGGACGAGGCGGTCGAACCGGCCGAGGAGGCGTCGGCGGCGCAGGCGTGAGAGACACCGCCCCGGACCGCGCCCGCTGTTCACCACCACTGCGCGTCCAGGCGGCCCTCGATCGCCCCTGGACCCTGCCGGGAACAGGCCTCGCGGTAGTACCGCCGGATGCCGTTCCCCACTGAAAGTGTCCAGGTCGGCAGCGGGCTCTCGGACGTCACACCACAGCGGGTGCACGCCTGGGGCGTCTGTTCCGCGGCCGAGCGGTCGTCACCGCCACCGCCACCGTCACCGTCTTCGGAATGGCTCGTCATCCGGTGACGACAACGCCGTACCGGATGGCTCGCTCGGCGCAACGTGCCGTGGGGGCCGGTCCGTTCGGCACGGACTGGCCCCCATGGAAGAGCCACGACGGGCTGGATCGACTCGAAGGCCGAATCGACCCGATCGGTTGGATCGGTTACTGCATGACGGCCATGGCGAGTGCGCGGCGGGCACGCCGGGAGGCGCGCTCGGCGCGGCGCTGCATCCGGCGAGCGGTCACCAGGCGTGCCGCCCGGCGCTCCCGCTCGGCCTCGCGCAGGCGCTCGTGCATATGCGCACGGGCCAGGGCTTCTGGAATGAGTTGCATCTCACGGGTCCTGTTCTGGCGCGAGTCGTTCGCACCACGGGTGGTGAAGTCTTCGGTCGCGGAGCCTGCGGGCTCGTCGGCGGTCGGCATCATCGGGTCCTGCTTCTGGGGGTCGTGCGTGAGGGGGCGGTCGATCGTTCCTGGGGTGTTCATGCTGTGACCGGGTTCTTCCGCGGACGGCCGCGCGGCCGCTTCCGGGCGACAACAACGCCCTGGACGAACAGCTCGCCGCCCCAGACGCCCCACGGCTCACGCCGCTCCTTGGCGCCGGCGAGGCATGCCTCCATCAGCGGACAGGTACGGCAGAGGGACTTGGCGTACTCGACGTCCGCCGGCGACTCGGCGAAGAAGACCTCCGGGTCGTAGGAACGGCAGGGGACGGGTACGCCGAGGTTCTCGATGGCGTCGTCGAGCGCGGTGAGCGCGGTGAGCGGAGTCAAGGTCGGGTCCTCCGTGGAGCCGGGCTTGGGGATCGTGTCGGAAGGCGGTACGGACGGGGCGTGCGCTTCGAGTTGCACGGTTCGTCTTCCTCGTCTGGTCGTTTCCGGCCGGTGGGCCGGGTGGCGGCTGGTACCGGGTTCTTGTCCTGTCCCGAGGCGCTTCGGTCCGCCGTCCCCGTTCGGGGACAAACAGAAGGGCCGCGGATCCCGGGTGGGGTTCCGCGGCCCTGAAGGCGCCGGCCTGATCGAATCAGGCTGGATCACTCCAGGGTTCTGGCCCACGGAAGGCCCACATCAGGTGATGCTGCGTCGTCTGCTCCCGGAATCCGGCACCGGTCGCCGCAAAGGCATAGGTCTTCGCCTGTGCCTCTCCCGCTTCCAGTGCCTTGATCGGTCGCTCATCGCGCTCACGGACGACAAGGCCCGCGGAAGCAACGGAGGACGCCGGACGTGCGGCAGGGATGCCGGACAGAGCGGTGCCCTGATTCGAGACGCCGAGAATGCACAGGGAGACGGCCGAGTGATCGGTCATTTTGACGACGGAGCTGGTGTTGATGCTGATCACGGGACTCGCCTCCTCTCGGCGCATCGGGGGACCGGGGTCAGCCGGTCCGACGGATATGCAAGTACAGCACGGAATCAGGGCCTCCGAGAAGGCCGCTGCTCTCGTGTCTAAGAACCTATGGGGATTGCTGGGGCATGCGCAAACTATTTTCTCGACGAGTTGGAATCAGTCCTGATCTTTGCCCTGCGCTCCGTCCCCGCCTGCGCAGATCGCCAGTACGTCGGCCCCGTAACGGTCCAGCTTGCGCTTGCCCACCCCGGGGATGCGGGCGAGCCCCGGCGGGTCCTCGGGAACGGCCTCGGCGATGGCCATCAGCGTCTTGTCGGTGAAGACGCAGAAAGCGGGCTGCCCACTGCGCCGCGCCTGCTCACCACGCCAGTCGTGCAACCGCTCGTAGACGCCCTCGTCCATGTCGGAGGGGCAGTCCTCGCAGCGCATCAGTTTCATCTCGCCCGCGTCCGTCAACGTGCGGCCGCAGACCCGGCAGCGGGCGGGGCTGCGCTGCCTGCGTCTCGGTTCCGGAGCCACGGAGACGGCGGTCGCCCTCCCTGACACGCCACGCTCCACACCCCCCGTGGCTCCGCTGCCGACCGCGCCGCCACGGCCTGCCGGCGAACCGGAACGCAGCCCGTCGAGGAAACGGCTGGGCCGGCGGTTCGCCCGCCCGCCGGGCGAGCGGGCGAGCGACCAGGAGACGTGGAGCCGCTCCCGTGCCCGGGTGACACCTACATAGAGGAGACGGCGCTCCTCCTCGATCTGTTCGTCGGTCTTCGCATAGGTGATCGGCATCATGCCCTCGGCGACACCGACCAGGAAGACCACGTCCCACTCCAGGCCCTTGGCCGAGTGCAGCGACGCGAGGGTGACGCCCTGCACGGTCGGGGCGTGCTGGGCACCTGCCCGCTCATCGAGTTCGGCGACGAGATCGGCAAGGGTGGCGCCCGGCTTCGCGGCGACGAAGTCCTGGGCGAGGTTCACCAGAGCGGCCAGGGACTCCCAGCGCTCCCGTACCGCCCCCGAACCCGCCGGCGGCTGCGCCGTCCAGCCTTCGCCCGACAACACGGCACGCACCTGGGAGGGCAGGTCCACCACGTCGTCGAGGAGGCTGTCGTTGCCGCCGAAGCGAGCCGCCGCGCGCAGGGCACTGCCCGCCTTGCGCACTTCCGGACGGTCGAAGAAACGCTCGGCGCCACGCAGCTGATACGGCACTCCGGCGTCCGCTAGGGCCTGTTCGTAGGTCTCGGACTGGGAGTTCGTGCGGAACAGCACGGCGATCTCACTGGCCCGGACACCGGAACCGATCAGTTCACCGATCCGGCGCGCGGCGCCCTCGGCCTCCGCGGGTTCGTCGGTGTACTCGGTGAAGACGGGGTCGGGTCCCGGGCCGCGCTGGGAGACGAGTTCCAGCCGGTGATCGGCGGCACGGCCGTGCGCCTGGGCGAGCAGCCCGTTGGCGAGGCGGACCACCTGGGGGGTCGAACGGTAGTCGCGGACCAGTTTCACGACGGTGGCACCGGGGTGCTTGGTGCGGAAGTCGAGCAGGTGGTCGGGCGTTGCGCCCGTGAACGAGTAGATCGTCTGACTGGCGTCGCCGACCACGCACAGGTTCTCCCGGTCGCCGAGCCAGAGTTCCAGCAGTCGCTGCTGGAGCGGGCTGACGTCCTGGTACTCGTCGACGACGAAGTGCTGGTACTGGGCCCGGACCTGTTCCGCGATGTCCTGGCGGTCCTGGAGCACGGCCACGGTGAGCAGCAGCACGTCCTCGAAGTCGATGACCCCCCGCTCCCGCTTGAGGTCCTCGTAGGCGGCGTAGAGCTGGGCGATCTCGGCGGGGTCGCGGGTCGCCTCACGCCCGGCCTTGACGGCGGCGGGCGGGTAGTCGGCCGGGACGGTCTGGGTGACCTTGGACCACTCGATCTCGGCGGTGACGTCCCGCAGCTCGCCCCGGTCGAGCCGGATGCGGCAGGCTGCGGCCGCGTCGGCGACGAGCTGGATCTTGCGGTCGACCAGCCGGGGCAGGGAGCCACCGACCGCTTTCGGCCAGAAGTACTGGAGCTGGCGGAGCGCCGCCGAGTGGAAGGTGCGGGCCTGGACCCCCACGGCGCCGAGCTGGCGCAGCCGCCCGCGCATCTCCCCGGCGGCGCGGTTGGTGAAGGTGACGGCGAGCACGCTGGAGGGCTGGAGGATCCCGGCGCGCACCCCGTAGGCGATCCGGTGGGTGATCGCCCTGGTCTTGCCGGTGCCGGCACCCGCCAGCACACACACCGGACCGTGCAGGGCGGTGGCGACCTCACGCTGCTCGGGGTCGAGCCCTTCGAGCACCGCGTCGGCCGAGTCCGGTACCCGCGGAAAGAGAGGGGAGTGCGTTGCTGCTGTCACACAGCCATGCTGCCAGGTCACCGGAGACCGCTGAGCCGGTTGTCCACAGGCGTGCCCTCGCAGTCGTACTGATGCGACAGGCATCACGTCCTCGTACGGCAGGCATGCGGCAGGCATCACGTCACGCGGACGGGGCGGACATCACGTCCCGCGGGCGGGCGGCCCCAGCCCCAGCCCCAGCCCCAGCCCCAGCCCTCGGGAATGGTGGCGCTTTCAAGTACGTTCCCCTCAACGAGGACTTCCCGAGTCGCCGAAGGAGCACGAGAGACATGCCGGGCACTGTGACGATGTACAGCACCACGTGGTGCGGATACTGCCGCCGCCTGAAGGGTCAGATGGACCGCGAGGGCATCGCGTACACCGAGATCAACATCGAGCAGGACCCGGACTCCGCGGCTTTCGTGGAGAAGGCGAACGGCGGGAACCAGACGGTCCCGACGGTTCAGGTAGTTCCCACCAACGGTGGCTCTGAGGTCGTGATGACCAACCCGAGTCTTGCCCAGGTGAAGCAGGCGCTCGGCGTCTGAAGCTCACAAGGCACCACGCCCCCTCTGGTCGACGTGACCGGAGGGGGTGTTTTCGGCAGGGTGAACGGGAGCCGCTGCGGCAACGGGAACGAGAGCCACGTTGCTCCATCCGTGAAGAGGATGGATGCGACACAGGTCCATGATCGGCAACGAGATCGGGAGCCACCTCTATCGGGTGACTTCCGACGCAGTGGCGATAGGGCGCGGGGTGTCTGAGTTCCTGGTGGCCGGGGTGCCGGTAGCTTGGCGGTCCCGGGTCCTCTCGGGCTGTGTCCCTGACAGGCATGGCACTGGAGGACCCGGCTCCATCACGGTGCTGTGAAGTTCTGCGGCCTTTCGAACTCAGCGGCGGGACATGTAGAGGTCGAGGGCCTTGTGCAGGAACTTGTTGAGGGGGAAGTCCCATTCACCGAGGTATTCCACGGCCTGGCCGCCGGTGCCGACCTTGAACCGGAGCAGGCCCAGCAGGTGGTTGCTCTCGTCCAGGGTGTCGGTGATGCCTCGGAAGTCATAGATACTCGCGCCGAGCTCATGGGCGTCGGACATCATCCGCCACTGGATGGCGTTGTTCGGCTGGACCTCGCGCTTTCGGCTGGTGGAGGCACCGTAGGAGTACCAGACGTGCTCACCGACGGTCAGCATCGTCGCCGCCGCGAGCACTTCACCCTCGTGGTGGGCGAGGTAGAGGCGCATGCGGTTGGGGTCCTCGGCCGTGAGCGCGGTCCACATGCGCTGGAAGTAGGTCAGAGGGCGAGGGATGAACCGGTCGCGTTCGGCGGTCTCGACGTAGAGGTCGTAGAAGGCGGGCAGATCGTCGTAGCCGCCGAGGACGACCTTGACACCTGCTTTCTCTGCCTTCTTGATGTTGCGGCGCCACTGTTGGTTGAGGCCTCGCTGGACATCCTCCAGCGACCGTCCGGCAAACAGGACTTGGAAGACATAGCGCGGCTGACCGGCGGCGAAGCCGTCCTCGCTGTCGGGTTCGGTCTGCTGCCAGCCCATCCGCCGAAGCCGGTCTGCGACGTCGAAAGCCCGCGGCTCGTGCGCGGTGGCCTCGGCATCCCGCAGCCGCCTGGCCTGCGGATCGGCGATCGCAGCCTTGACCGCCTCCGCACTCCAGCGGCGGGCGACGACGGGCGGGCCCATCTTCACCGAGAACGCGCCCTGGGCCTTGAGATAGGCGAGCATCGGCTCCAGCCACTGCTCAAGATCCGGTGCAGCCCAGTCAATCACCGGTCCTTCAGGCAGATATGCAAGGTACCGCTTGAGCTTCGGCAAGGGCCGGAACAGCACCAGTCCCACGCCGGCGAGACGGTCGTTGCCGTCGAACCAGCCCAGACTCTCCGCCCGCCAGTCCGGCTTCACATCCCCCCAGGAGGGAACCTGCATGTGACTCGCCGAGGGCTGGGCCGTAACGAAGGCCAGGTGCTCCTCGCGGGTGATCGCCTTCAGGCGGAAACTCATGTGCGGCGCTCCTTTGTTCAGCGCCTCAGCCTACTGAGGGGCACTGCCGTGGATCAGTCCCGTCTGCTCACCGCGCTGTGTTCTGCCGTTCGGACTCGGTGGCCTGGAAGCGGTAGGACTCGGTTCCGGTCTGGATCAGCGTGCAGCGGAAGGTGAGCCGGTCGGCGACGGCCGCGCAGAGCCGGGGCTCGTTGAAGATCTTGTCCCACTCAGCGAAGGGGGAGTTGGTGGCGACCGCGGTCGCCTTGCGCTCCTCCCGCTCGGTGAAGATCTGGAACAGCAGCTTGGCGCCCTTCTTGTCCAGGTCGAGGTAGCCGAACTCGTCCAGGCACAGAAGATCGACCTTGCTGTAGCGGGCGATCACGGAGGACAGGCGCTTGGCCGTGGCGGCCTCGGCGAGCTCGTTCACCAGGGCCGCGGTGGTGGTGTAGCGGACCGACAGGCCGGCCTCGGCGATCGCGGTGCCGACCCCGATCAGCAGATGGCTCTTGCCCGTGCCGCTGTCGCCGATCAGGACCAGGGGACGTCCCTCCTGGACCCAGACGGGGTTCTTCAGCTCGCCGATGATCTCCGGTGAGACGTGCGGGTTCTTCTCGAACCGGAAGTCCTCCAGCCGCTTGGGTCGGGGGAAGCGGGCGGCCCGGATCAGCCGCTGCTGGCGGCGGAGCTCCCGGTCGTCGCGCTCCAGCTGCAGCAGGTCCAACAGGAACTGCTTGTAGGTCAGCTGTTCGCGGCGGGCGGTGGTGGCCACCTCGACGAACCGCTCGCGCAGGGCGGGCAACCTGAGGTCCCGGCAGAGTTCGTCGATCGCGGCGTCCTCCGGGTCGCCGGGCAGCGGCATCCGGGTGGCCGGGACCTCGGCCGCGTGCGGCTCGGCGGTGCTGGTGGGGGTCATGCGCTGGTGCCCTTCCTTGGTGTCGTCGCCGTGCTCGTCATGGGGGTGACCGGCTTCAGCAGCCGGTCGTACTTGCTCAGGTCCGGCAGCCCGGGCCGCAGGTCCGGCGGCAGCCGCTTGGCGTGCAGGGAGAGCACCTTCGCGCCGTCACCGGCGGCGTCCTCACCGCCCCTGTTGCCGTCGTCCTGGTCGAGCGGATCGTCGGTCGGCTCGGCCTCGGCGTTCTCCAGGGCCTTGCGGGCCTCGATGGCCACCAGGTCGGTGCTGACCGCGCCGACCTTCAGCACCGTGGTCATCCCGGCGACGACCGCCTCGGCGGGCAGAGTCCGGTGCAGCAACAACACCTCGATCAGCATCCGGGTGCCCTCGCGGTCGCCGCACCTGGTCTTCGCCGCGGCCCAGAACGCCTCGTGCGTCTTACTGAAGACCCCTTCCGCGCGGGCTTGCGCCAGCGCGGCCGCCCCGGCGAACGCACCGGGCTTGACCAGCAGGATCTCCAGGTAGTGGTCGAGGATGTCGTGGTAGGTGTAGCGGCGGGTCAGCCGTGGATGGCGGGCGACGACGTTGCGGCCGTCGAAGATCCACACCTCGTTCGCCCTCAGCCTCACCCGCACCTTGGCGCCGATGAACCGGGCGGGCACCGAGTAGTAGCACTGGCGGACGGTGACCCGGCCGTTGCGGTGCACCACCGGCGTCAGGTCGATCCCGGTGTCGTACTCGTCCGCCGGCAACGGATGCAGCAGCGGCCGTTCCTGCTCGAAGTCGAAGCCCACCGAGGTCGGGCGGCCGTGGATGTGGCGGGCGTCCTCCTCGGCGTCGACCGCCGCCAGGCGCTCGTTCAGCTCCGCCAGCGACTCCGCCTCCGGTGGCGGGACCAGGTGCCGACGGCGGAACCGGCCACCCTCGTGTTCCACCCCGCCCTTCTCGTGGGCGCCGGCCTCTCCCGGGGTGCAGTAGAAGGGCGAGAACGAGTACCAGGATCGAAAGGCGGTCCAGCGGGCCGACTCGGTGCGTGAGCGACCGAACAGCACCTGCTTCACCGCGGGCTTGAGGTTGTCATACCGAATGTGGACGGTGGGCACCCCACCCAGCACGGAAAACGCCTCCACGTGCCCTTCCAGGAAGGCTTCCTGTGAGGCGGTGGCGTAGACGCGGTGGACCGCCTTGCCCGAGTACGACATCCGCAGCGTGAACAGCACGCACTTGCGGCGCTGCCCGGCCAGGTCCACCCACACGTCCGCGAAGTCGACCTCGGCCTCCTCCCCGGGCCGCTTGGCCTGCGGCACCGTGCCCTCCAGGAACCGCCGCCCCTCCCGGGCCTGAAGCTCGATCTCGGGCCGGCGCCTGCGCACGTAGTCGCGGACCGTGGAGTACGACGCCTGCTCGAAACCCCGCTCCGCCGCCAGCCGCTGCACGATGCGGTCGATGGTATGCCGCTGCTTGCGAGGCGCCCGGACGTCCTCCCGCAGCATCTCGTCGATGAAGCCCTCCACCGGCTCCAGCACGCTCGCGCGGGGCGGAGGTGGCTTCCGCACCGGCGGCACCGGATGGTTCAGGGCCTTAACGACCGTCTTGCGCGACACCCGGTAGCGCCGGGCCAGCGTCCGCTGCGACACCGTCGGATCCAGCCGCCGGTCCCGGCGGATCCGCTCGAAGATCCACTCACGCGATCTGTACACGAAAAGGTCTCCTGACACGACCTTGATCAACGCGCACAGCGTGACCGGCCAGATGCCCCAAGCCCCTCATTACGCCGAAAGCGGCATGTCACATCCGGTCAGGCCGGGTGGTCCCCAATCTCGTTGCCGAAACAGTGGTCCCCGTTCTCACCGTCCGAGCGGTCCCCCTACGCCCTGTCGAAAACAGAGGGGGCGTACCTGAACCGCCCCGGGTCAGGTGGAGGCTCGATTCCATGTAAGGATTGAGTCATGGCACGACCCTCCCGTTACCCGCTTGAGCTGCGCCGTCGTGCGGTGCGCATGGTCGCCGAGGTGCGCGACGACCACCCGAACGAGACGGCCGCCCTGCAGGCGGTCACCGACAAGCTCGGCATCGGGTCCCGCGAGACGCTGCGGAACTGGGTGAAGCAGCACGAGATCGACGCGGGGCAGCGTCCGGGGACGACGACGGAGGAGTCCGCCCAGCTCAAGGCGTTGAAGAAGGAGAACGCCGAGCTGAAGCGGGCCAACGAGATCCTCAAGGCCGCGGCGAGTTTCTTCGCGGCCGAGCTCGACCGGCCACACACGCGCTCGTAGCGTTCATCGACGAGCACCGGGACCGCTTCGGCGGGGTCGAGCCGATCTGCAGGACGCTCACCGAGCACGACTGCAAGATCGCCCCTTCCACGTACTACGCCCACAAGAAACGCCTCGAAACGCCCTCCGCCCGCCGCTTGCGCGACGAAGAACTCAAGGAGCGGATCCAGGACGTCCACACGTCCAACTACCGTGTCTACGGGGCCCGGAAGGTCTGGCGCGAGCTGAACCGGCAGGGACATGCGGTGGCTCGCTGCACCGTCGAGCGCCTGATGCGCGAGCTCGGGATCCAGGGGGCAGTGCGCGGCAGACGCGTCATCACCACGATCCCCGGCGGACAGGTCCAGCGGGCCCCCGATCTGGTCGACCGCGACTTCGTCGCCGTCGCTCCGAACCGGTGCTGGGTGGCGGACTTCACCCATGTGAAGACCTGGTCCGCGACCGTCTATGTCGCGTTCGTCGTGGACACCTTCTCCCGCCGGATCGTCGGCTGGTCCGCGGCCACCGTGAAGGAGACCGTCTTCGTGCTGGACGCCCTGGAGATGGCCCTCTGGCAACGCGACCGCGATAAACAGCCGGTTCAGCCGGGCGAGTTGATCCATCACTCGGACGCCGGGTCGCAATACACGTCGTTCAAGCTCGCCGAGCACCTGGACGCCGCCGGCATCGCGGCGAGCATCGGATCGGTCGGTGACGCGTACGACAACGCCCTGATGGAGTCCACGATCGGCCTGTTCAAAACCGAGTTGATCAAGCCCCGGCGGCCCTGGAAGACGCTCTCCCAGGTCGAGCTGGCCACCGCCGAGTGGGTCGACTGGTACAACCACCGAAGACTCCACGGCGAGATAGGCCACATTCCGCCCGTCGAATACGAAGCCAACTACTACACCGAACTCACGAAACCCCAGGTCATCACCACAATCTGAGATCTCTACCGAACCCGGGGCGGTTCAGTCTGGGCCTGGACCGCCGAGAGGACCTTCCACGCCGCGTGCGGCCCCGGAAACCTCACCGAGACCCTCACGCTGTTCCGTACCTGGGCGACCCCGATCGCTCCCTGAACCGGCGCAGAACCCGTAGACACCAAACCGGTGAACCTATGCGGTCAGAGCACTAGTAGGGCTTTGTTAGGTCCTGTGGTGTGGTTCTGGGGTCGGTGCAGGCTGGCCGCATATCGAGCAGGCGCCGGTCCAGGTGGCCAGGAGGGCCTGGAGTTCGCGGAGGACCGCGTAGAGGGTCAGGCCGGCGCAGGGACTTTTGGGTCGAGCCGCAGCAGGGTGCAGAAGGCCTGGGCAAGGGCGGCCAGGGTGACGTGCCGGTGCCAGCCGTGGAAGCTGCGCCCCTCGAAGTGGTCCAGCCCCAGACCGTCCTTGAGCTCACGGTAGTCGTGCTCAACTCGCCATCGGATCTTGGCGATCCGGACCAGGTCACGCAAGGGGGTGTCGGCGGGAAGGGTGGACAGCCAGTAGTCGGTGGGCTCGGCGGAGCCCGGTGGCCACTCGGCCAGGAGCCAGCACTCGGGCAGGGAGCCGTCGGCGAAGCGGCGGATGGTGCGGTTGGCGGGGCGGACCCGCAGCGCCAGGAACCGCGAGCGCATCTCGGCGCGGGGGTTGTGCTTGCTGGTCCTGCTGCCCTGGCGCCAGGTCACCGTCCGCACCACCGACCTTCCTGCATCCAGGGCGAGTTGGCGCAAGGTGGTGTGCGGCTGGGGGTAGGCCGGGACGGGTGGGCGCCCCCGGCCGGAGTACGACACCCGCTCGGGGACCGCGTCACCCGGGTAAGCGGTAGTGGTGCCCTTGACCGCCACGGCGTAGGCCAGGTCGCGCTCGGTCAGCCCCTCGCGAAAGCCCGTGGCATCCCCGTAGCCGGCGTCGGCGACGACCGGCAGGTCCGGCAGTTCCCAGTCCTCGCGCACTTCGTCGAGCATCTCCAGTGCCAGGCGCCACTTCTCCCGGTGCCGCTCAGCCTCGGGGACACCCGCCCTGACCCGTCGCCTGCGGATCGCCTCGGCCAGCAACGCGTCTTCGCCCTGCCGGGTGTCGTCCCAGCTCTCGGGGAGAAACAGGCGCCAGTCGACGGCCGAGGAGGCCCGGTCGGACACCAGATTGACGCTGACCCCGATCTGGCAGTTGCCGCGCTTGCCCAGCGCGCCGCAGTACATCCGGGCCACCCCCGGGGAGTCGTAGCCGTCCTTGGGGAAGCCGACGTCGTCGATGGCGTACGCCTCCGGGCCGATGTGCGCTGCCGCCCAACGGGCCTGCCGTTCACGGACCTTGGTGTAGTCCCAGGTGGAGGAGGAGACGAACTGCTGGAGCTGCTGGTGGTCCACGCCCAGGCGTTCGGCCATCGGCTGCATCGACTTGCGCTTGCCGTCCAGCATCAGCCCGCGCAGGTACAGCTCGCCCTTCGCCCGCTGGTCCCGCCGGGTCAGCGGGCCCAGCATCTGGGCCGCGAACGCCTCCAGGCGCGGGCGGACCGTCTCCATCTCCTCAGGTGTCACACCAGACAGGACACCACGAAACGCTCCCACCAGGCACTATGGCAAACCTAACAAAACCCTACTAGACGACTGTCAGGCGAGGGACAGAATCTCTTCGCTCCGATCTGCCCCATCAACGCCAGCCTTCGCTTGCTGTGCCGCGCGCTGCGCTTCGAAATCCTCCCAGCGGCTGACGATCTCGGACCCGGCACCGGTCAGCAACGGCGGCTTTGCTACGGGCACCCATCCGGGAAGCTTGAAGGCTTCGAGCGGCTCCACGACCTGAGACGGCGCCGTGCGCACATCTCTCCACTGCACACCCTGTACCCGAAGGTTGTCGATCAGGTCCCCTGGGTCGATGGCAAGTACGTCGGTTCGGAAGTACGCCTTCACCTTGTGCTTCTTCAGGAACTCCCGACGCTCATTCACGTTGGACCGCTGCCACCACTCCGCGTAGCTCTCGCCCGTGCCGACCCATACCGTCACCGGCTTCGGTCCATCCTGGCTGGTGACTTTCTCTCTCTTCTGCGCGAGGTCGGCGACGCGGGAGGCGTACGCGACGGCGCTGATCTCGCTTTCTTGAAGTTCCTTGAGTAGCTGGTTCATCTTGCCGTCGATGACGGCCAGCTTCGCCGCACGGCTGTCATCGATGGTCGTGCTGGACTCCATCCGCTCAAGGTGCCCGATCTCCCCCAAGAGCGCTGACTCCAGCCACGGGTACAGGTCGTCGGCTAGGAAGGTCTGTTTCGGGCACGCCTTGATGCCCTTGCTCTTGTTGCCATGACAGCGATACCGCTCGCGCTGCCCCTTGGCCGGGTTGCCCTTGACGTAGTAGATCGGGCTGCCACACGACATGCAGAACGTGATGCCTACCGTCGGAGAGGTCGAGCCCTTCTGCTTCTTGTACTTGACCGAGGCGGCGGCCTCGGACAAGGTCGCCCACTCCTCCTCGTTCAGCACCGGTTCCGACCGCATGACGGGCGTGCCGTCGTCGTTGCGCACCACGGTGCCGTTGGCCCGTACGTACTCCCCCAGGAGTGATCGGCTGGTGAGTACGGCCTGGACCGTGGTGGCCGTCCACCGGCTTCCACGTGGCTTCGGGTCGGCAAGTCGGGTAGTACTCGCACCGGCTGCGGCACGGATGCGAGCGATGTCCTGGGCCGTGGGTACTCCCTCGTCGTTGAGCCAGTCGGCCACGGCGGAGAAGCTCGGCTTCTCGATGAACCGTCGGATCATCTCGATGAGGACAGGGCCGTACTTGGGGTCCAGCTCCAGAGTGAAGCCGTCCTCCCCCTTGACTGCTCTCCGTCCGAACGGGACGAGACCGCCGGGCCAGCGCCCGGCCTTACGCATCGTCTCCCGGGACGCCTTGGTGCGGGCCTTGATGGCGTCGAGTTCGGCCTCTGCGACCACGGCGAGGATCTTGGCGATCGTCTTGCCCCACGGCTTCGAGAGGTCGAACCCCTCTTCACAGGAGATCAGGCCCTTACCGTTCGCCTCGCACCACTCGATGATGTCCGAGAGGTGCCGGACCGACCGAGCGATGCGGTCGATCTTCAGAATGATGATGTGGTCGAACTGATCCTTCTTGTTGTTGAGCCAGTCCCCCAGGGACGGACGCATCCACGGCGAGATCAAGGCGGATACGTCGATGTCCACCGCGAAGTCGATCAACTCCATCTCTTCGGCATCGGCCCGCTTGCTGATGCGCGTGCGCTGCGTCTCTTCGCCGGTCTGGTTCTCGTTGCCAACGGACAGACGGATGACGCCAAGAGCCCTGGGCTTCTCGCTCACGCTCTTCCCTCTCCTGCAGGGGGCGGCCCTCCCTGGCCGCCCTCACTGGCGGGAAGTTTACAGACGGTCCCGACCGTCCTCTTCGAGGACGGCTCGACACTCACCAACCCGTCGTTGGCGCAGGTGAAGCAGAAGGTCGGCGTCTGAGCGAGCGGTTCCCCGGAGCGGGGTGGGCGTTCCTGACCGAGGGCCTGATCAAGGCCCGGTCGTGGGACGCCCACCCCGCTCCGTCGTTGTACGGCGGGTACCGCGGGGCGAAGGCGGTACGGCGCGGAAGGCGCCGCGGGTCAGAAGGTGGTGCGGGTCGGGAGGGGCTTGCCGTACCAGCGCTCGATCAGGCGGGCCGCGATCGAGATGCCGTAGGGCGGGAGCATCTCGCCGGATTCGAAAGCGGCGCCCAGTTGGTCCCGGGAGAACCAACGGGCCTCGTGGATCTCGTCGCCGTCGACGTCGATCTCGGTCGAGGTGGCGCGGGCGACGAAGCCCAGCATGAGGCTGGAGGGGAACGGCCAGGGCTGGCTGGCGACGTACTCGACCTCGCCGACGCTGATGCCGACCTCCTCGTGGACCTCGCGTCGCACCGACTGCTCGATGGACTCCCCCGGCTCGACGAAGCCGGCGAGCGTCGAGAAGCGGCCCTCGGGCCAGTGGACCTGGCGGCCGAGCAGGATGCGGTCCTGGTCGTCGACGACGGACATGATCACCGCGGGGTCGGTGCGCGGATAATGCTCGGCGCCGCAGGCCGGGCAGCGGCGAATGTGGCCGGCCGCGGCGATGACGGTGCGCTCTCCGCAGCGGGAGCAGAAGCGGTGCAGCCGCTGCCAGTTCTCCAGGGCGACCGCGTGCACCATCAGACCCGCGTCGCGGGGTGCCAGGAGCAAGCCCGCCTCGCGCAGGCCGGCCGGCCGGGCGGAGTCGTCCATGCGGCCGGGCAGGGCGTCCTTCTGCAGGGCGAAGTAGCTGACGCCGTCCTCGTCGGTGCCCAGGAAATAACGGTGTGCTTCGGTGAGCGGTGCCTCGAAGGGGGGCGTCATGACGAGTTCGGTGCGGCCGTCGGCCGTCTCGTCGATGAGGACCTGGCCGCCGGAGACCACGAAGCAGCGCGTCGAAGGGTGGCTCCAGGCCGCCGCGAGCCATGCTTCGTCGAGCCGGTGGTGGGCGGCGCGGTTGATGCCGCTCGGGGCGGTGAGCGAGACGGGGCGGTCGGTGGTGTGGTCGGTCCAGGTGGTCACGGGTGCTTCCAACTCCCCCGGTGAAACGGATGGGATCGGCGGTCGGTTCGGCGGGTCGTACGGGCGGGCGCGACCGGGCCCGTAGGCGCGCGCGGTGGCGGAGTGCTTCCAGTGTGCCCCGCGCGGGCGGCCCGGGCCGGACGGCCCGAGAGCGTTCAGGGCACGTGCCGCCAGTGCTCGGCGAGGTCGTCCCAGAGGTGTGCGGCGGCCTCGGCGCCCTTGAGGAGCAGGTCCAGTTCGACCTTCTCGTCGGGGGCGTGCCATCCGTCGGACGGGACGGAGATGCCAAGGAAGAGCACGGGGGCGCCGAGCACGTCCTGGAGGTCGGCGGCCGGTCCGGAACCGCCCTCGCGCGTGAAGCGGACGGGTGTGCCGAAAGCCCGGCCCATGGCGCGGGCCACGGACTTGAGGGCCGGGTGGTCCAGCGGGGTCAGGCACGGGCGGGTGGCGGGACTGAAGGCGATCTCGCACCGGATGCCGTCGGGGATCTGTCCGGCCACCCAGTCGCGGACGGCCTTCTCGATGTGGTCGGGGTCCTGTCCGGCGACCAGCCGGAAGGACAGTTTGACCATGGCGGAGGACGGGATGACCGTCTTGCTGCCGGGGCCCTGGTAGCCGCCGCCGATGCCGTTGACCTCCGCGGTGGGGCGGGCCCAGACGCGCTCCAGGGTGCTGTATCCGGCCTCGCCTCCGGTCGCGTGGGAGGAGGCGGCGCGCAGCCACTCCCGCTCGTCGAAGGGCAGCTCGGCGAAGAGTTCGCGTTCGCGGTCGGTGAGCTCGACGACGCCGTCGTAGAAGCCGGGGACCGCCACGCGCGCGTGCTCGTCGTGCAGCGCGGCGACCAGCCGGGCGACGGCGGTGGCCGGGTTGGGCACCGCGCCGCCGAAGGAACCGGAGTGGATGTCCTGGTCGGGGCCGTGCAGGCGGATCTCGCACTCGGCGAGGCCGCGCATGCCGGTGCACACGGTGGGGGTGTCCTCGGACCACATCCCGGTGTCGGAGACGATCACCACGTCGGCGGCGAGCCGGTCCGCGTGCCGCTCGACGAGGGTCCGGAAGTGGGGTGAGCCGGATTCCTCCTCGCCCTCGATCAGCAGTTTCAGGTGCACTGCGGGGGCGCTGCGGCCGGTCGTGGCCAGGTGGGCGCGGACGCCGAGGGTGTGGAAGAACACCTGGCCCTTGTCGTCGGCCGCCCCGCGCGCGTACATCCGGTTGTCCCGGACGAGGGGTTCGAAGGGCTCGCTGTGCCAGCCGTCCTCCCGGGCGGCGGGCTGCACGTCGTGGTGGCCGTAGACCAGGACGGTGGGCGCCCCGGGGTCGGAGGAGGGCCATTCGGCGTAAACGGCGGGGGCGCCCCGGGTCGGCCAGACCTCGGCGGTCGGGAAGCCGGTCGCGGTGAGTGCGGCGGCGAGCCAGTCGGCGCTGCGGCGCACGTCGGGTGCGTGATCGGGCTGGGCCGAGACCGAGGGGATGCGCAGCCACTCGGCGAGGTCGTCGAGGAAGGTGGCGCGGTGCTGTTCGATGTACGTGCGGACGGCGCTGACGGCACTGTCAACGGGCTGGCTCATGGTCTCGAGCCTATCGGCCCGCGGGGGTGTCCTCGGAGTGCGGTATCTCACCGGACGGTTCTTCCAGCAGCAGCCGTTCGATGGCCGCGCGGTCCGGCAACGCCTCGGGGCGTACGACCTCGCCGGTGCGTACGTACAGGAAGGCGGCGCTGACCGACTCCGGGGGGACGCCCTGCTGCTCGGCCCAGGCGAGCCGGTAGACGGCGAGCTGGAGCGGGTCGGCGGTGCGGCCTCGGCCGGTCTTCCAGTCGACGATCTCGTACGTCGTCCCGGCGCCGGCGACAGTACCGCCCCTGGTTCCGGCACTGTCGCCGTCGCTGTCCCTGGCCCCGGTCCCGCCCGCATCGCTGCCGTCCTGCCGGTAGACGGCGTCGATGCGTCCACGGACGACCCGGCCGGCGATCTCCAGCTGGAAGGGGGTCTCCACGCGGTAGGGCGTGCGGTGGGCGTACGGGGTGCGTTCGAAGGCCTCCTTGAGGGCGGCGAGGTCCTGCTCGTCGGCGATCTCGGCCTCGCTGCCGGGAAGGTCGTCCGGTTCGAGCAGGGGCAGTGTCAGTTCCTCGAAGCGCGCCTCGACCCAGGCGTGGAAGCGGGTACCGCGGCGGGCGGCCGGCTGCGGCGGGCGGGGCATGGGACGGGCCAGCTCCCGTGCGAAGCCGTCCGGGTCCTCGGCCAGCCGCAGCAGCTGGGAGGCGGTGAGCGACGGGGGCAGCAGGACCTCGGTGACGCTGTCACGGGCGCGCAGCAGTTCGCCGGTGAGGGCGTCGAGGTCGCGGTCCCAGGAGGCGACGGTACGGGCCTCCTCCGGCGTGAGGCGTGGCGTGGCGGGCTCCGGGGCGTCGGGGAGGCCGGTGGGCTCCGGGGCGTCGGTGGACCCGGGGGACCCGGTGGGCTCAGGGGCCGTCGCTTGGTGCGGGATGGTGGGGCGGCGGTCGACGGAACGGCGGTCGACGGAATGATCGGCCGGAAGACTGCCGGTGGGGCGGTCGGCGGTCCAGGAGTCCCAGTCGCCCCCGCCGGACGCGTCGTCGGCGAAGGGGTCGATGTCGTCGGGCGGGAGGCCCTCGTCCTCGGGCAGCAGGTCCTCGTCGTCCGGGGGCAGGGGCCAGTCCGGGTCGTCGTACGTGTCCGGGGCGTGTACGGCCGGGGGAAGATCGTCGGGGTGGCCGGCGAGGCTCTCGAGGTGGGCCAGGACGGTGTCGGCGGCGGCGCGGCGGCGGGCGAGGGCTTCGTCGTCCAGCGGGAGGGGCCACACCTGGTCCTGGGTGGCCCGGCTCAGTGCGGGGTTCTCGTCGTCCTCGGCGGGCTCGTCCGCCCATGCCTCGATCTCGCCGTACCCGGCGGCGCAGTGGTCGTGGAGGGCCCGGAGGAACGCGGACGGCCCGCGCGGCTTCTTCTGGGAGGCCCCCCACCAGTGGCCGGAGCCGAGCAGCAGCGAGCGGGGACGGGTGAAGGCGACGTAACCGAGACGGAGCTCCTCGGTGTGCTGGTGGTCCTTCATCGCCTCGTGGAAGGCCTTCAGGCCCCGGGAGTCCCAGGATTCGATGTCGGGCAGGGTGTCGGCATCGCCGCGCAGCCCGTGCGGCAGGACCTTGCCCTGCGCGGTCCACTTCTCGCGGCCCTGACCGCTGGGGAAGGTGCCGGTGACCAGTCCGGGGACGACCACGACATCCCACTCCAGGCCCTTGGACTTGTGCGCGGTGAGCACCTTGACGGTGTTCTCGCCGCCGGGCAGCGCGTTGTCGAGGCCCTTCTCGTACTGGGCGGCGGTGCGCAGGAAGCCGAGGAAGGCGAGCAGGCCGGCCTCGGCGTCCCCGGCGGCGAAGGAGGCGGCGATGTCGAGGAAGTTGGAGAGGGTCTCGCGGCGGCGGGCGGCCAGGGCGTGTGGGGACGCCGACAGTTCGATCTCCAGGCCGGTGACGGCGAGGACGCGGTGCAGGACGTCCATCAGCGGGTCGGCCAGGGAGCGGCGCAGATCGCGCAGTTCGGCGGCCAGCCGGGCGAACCGCACGCGCGCGTCCGGTGAGAAGGGCAGCCCGTCATCGTCCCCGTGGCCGTCCAGCGGGGTCTCCAGGAACGTGTCGAGGGCGTCGGCGAGCGAGATCACCTCGGACGGGTCGATGCCCTCGACGGCCTCGGCGAGACGGCGGTCGGGGTCGTCCTCGCCGTCCACGCGCGCGTGGGACACGAGCAGGCGAGCGCGGCGGCCGAGGAGGGCGAGATCGCGCGGGCCGATGCGCCAGCGGGGGCCGGTCAGCAGACGGACGAGCGAGGCGTTGGCGCCGGGGTCCTGGAGGACCTCGCAGACGGCGACCAGGTCGGCGATCTCGGGCAGGTGCAGCAGCCCGGACAGGCCGACGACCTCGACGGGTACGTCCCGGGCGACGAGGGCGCTCTGGATCTCGGCGAAGTCGGTCGCGGTGCGGCACAGGACGGCGATCTCGCCGGGCTCCTTGCCGGTGCGTACGAGGTGGGCGACGGAGTCGGCGATCCAGTCGAGTTCCTCGGCGTGGGTGGGCAGCAGGGCGCAGCGGACGGTGCCGTCCCGCTCGGCTCCCGGAGCCGGGCGTAGGGCTTCCACGCCCGCGTGCATGGCTCGCAGGGGCTCGGCGAGGCCGTTGGCGAGGTCCAGCAGGCGGCCGCCGCTGCGGCGGTTCTCGCTGAGCGACTGGCGGGTGGCGGGGCCGCCGTCGGCCCGGGCGAAGTGTTCGGGGAAGTCGTCGAGGTTCGCGACGGAGGCGCCGCGCCAGCCGTAGATCGCCTGGCAGGGGTCGCCGACGGCGGTGACCGGGTGGCCGGTGCCGCCGCCGAACAGACCGGCGAGGAGGACGCGCTGGGCGACCGAGGTGTCCTGGTACTCGTCGAGGAGGACCACGCGGAACTCGTCGCGCAGGACGCGGCCCACCTCGGGGATCCGGGCGAGCTGGGCCGAGAGGGCGATCTGGTCGCCGAAGTCGAGCAGGTCGCGTTCGCGTTTGGCGGCCCGGTAGCGCAGGACGAGGCCGGCGAGTTCACGCCGCGCGGCGGCCGCTTCGGGCACTTTGCGCAGGTCGGCGTTGGTGAGCTTGGTGTTCTCCAAGGTGCGCAGCAGCTCGGTGTCATGGCCGCGCAGGTCCTCGGGCCGTACGAGGTGCTCGGAGAGTTCGCCGTCGAGGGTGAGGAGGTCCCCGACCAGGTCGGGGAAGGCACGGGTGAGGGCGGGGTAGGGGCCGGGGGCCTCGCGCAGCACCCGTGCGGCGAGCTGGTAGCGGGTGGCGTCGGCGAGGAGGCGGGAGGTCGGTTCGAGGCCGAGGCGCAGCCCGTGGTCGGTCAGGAGGCGGCCCGCGAAAGCGTGGTAAGTAGAGATCACCGGTTCGCCCGGCGGGTTGTCCGGGTCGATGGTGTCCGGATCGGTGACGCCTGCCTTGATCAGCGCCTTGCGGACGCGTTCGGCGAGTTCGCCGGCGGCCTTGTTGGTGAAGGTGAGGCCGAGCACCTGCTCCGGGGCGACCTGGCCGGTGCCGACCAGCCACACCACCCGCGCCGCCATCACCGTCGTCTTGCCGGAGCCGGCTCCGGCCACGATCACCTGAGGAGCGGGCGGCGCGATGATGCAGGCCGTCTGCTCGGGAGTGAAAGGGATCCCGAGGAGCTCCTTGAGCTGCTCGGGATCGCTGATGCGCGTATGCACATGCAGAGGCTAGCGGCGGCCGCTGACAAAAAGGCCGTACCGCCCCGCAGCGACCGGAGAACCGCAGGTCGGCGCGGGTGGTGCGATGCGTCACGCCGGCCGCCGGCGCATCGCCCGGGCCGTGTGCACCATCAGGCCGTGTGCACCATCAGGCCGCATGTCCCCGTCAGGCCGTGTGCCTCCGGGGTCGCGCACCGCGCTCTCATGCGCCTCACGAGGTCGTGGGCACCGCCGCGATGGGTGAGCGTGCCTGCCTCCTCGTCGACGTGGAACGGTCCGGAGTACGCGATGTACGTGCTCGCCTCGTACCGGTGTTCCTCCGTCGTGCCGTCGAACCAGTCGCCCGGGGCGAACCCCGGCCGGTCGGCGCTGCTCAGCTGCGCCGACACGTACCCGTTGGGCGTACACATGATGATTCCCCGGGGGTCGTCGCCCATCCGTCCCGGTCACTCGACCACGTGCCGGCCCTCGGGGCGGGCGCTGCACGAGGCGCGGAAGGCGCAGTGGGTGCAGTGCTGGCCCGCGCTCGGGGTGAAGCGTTCGTCGAGGACCTTTCCGGCGGCCGTGGCGAGCAGGTCGCCGACCCACTCCCCCTGCTCCCTCCGCTCCCCCTCCAGCGGCTCCTGGGCCTGCACCTTGGGCAGGGTCTCTCCGCCGTCCCTTTTGGCGGCGGCCTGGCGCAGCTGGACCAGTTCGGCGCCACCCGTCTCGGGGCGGGTGCCGTCGAACACCTCGTCGACGGCGCCTTCCTGTACGGCGAGCTGGTAGACGGCGAGCTGGGGGTGGCGGGCCACCTCGGCGGAGCTGGGGGCGTGTTTGCCGGTCTTGAAGTCGACGACGTAGGCGCGGCCCTCGCCGTCGGCTTCGACGCGGTCCATCTGGCCACGGATGCGGACCTCGTAGTCGCCGGCTTCGAGCCGGACGTCGAAGTCGTGCTCGCTGGCCACCGGGGTGCGGCCGGCGCGGTCCATGACGTGCCACTTCAGGAAGCGTTCGAGTGCCACGCGCGCGTTCTGCTTCTCCTGCCGGGACTTCCAGGGCGCGTCGAAGGCGAGTGCGTTCCACACGGAGTCGAGCCGTTCCATGAGGACGGCGAGGTCGGCCGGGGTGTGCCCGGAGGCCACCTCGTCGGCGAGGACGTGCACCACGTTGCCGAAGCCCTGGGCGGCGGTCGCGGGG
The DNA here is from genome assembly GCF_036634175.1 of Streptomyces sp. P9-A2. Lineage (NCBI taxonomy): Bacteria > Bacillati > Actinomycetota > Actinomycetes > Kitasatosporales > Streptomycetaceae > Streptomyces > Streptomyces sp. P9-A2. The sequence goes on along the minus strand of NZ_JAZIFX010000001.1, from coordinate 5,413,441 downwards.
GCGTCGGCCTTCACCTCCCGGCCGAGGAACCACTGCAGGGCGCAGGTGTTGGCGAGCTGGTCGAGGGCGCTGCCGGAGAGCACGACGGGCTGGTCGCGGCTGCGCAGCGGCACCTTGCTCCGGGTGGGTTCGTACATGCCCCACCAGCGGTACGGGTGGGCGGACGGCACCAGGGGGCGGCCGTCCTCGTCGGCGAGAGCGGCGAGCCGGGCGAGCCGGCGGGCGGCGGCCTCCCTGAGGGTGTCGGAGACGCGCGGGTCGACGGTGGTGGCACGCAGTTCGGCGACCAGCGCGGCGACGGACAGCGGACGGCGCGGGCGCCCGGTGACGTCCTTGGGCTCGACGCCGAGTTCGGTCAGGAAGCGGGAGGGCTGGTCGCCGTCGTCCGCGGGGGCCTTCACGGCCGTCACGACAAGCCGTTCACGCGCGCGGGTGGCGGCGACGTAGAACAGGCGGCGTTCCTCGGCGAGGAGCGCGCCGGGGGTGAGCGGTTCGGCGAGCCCGTCGCGGCCGATACGGTCGGCCTCCAGCAGGGAGCCGCGGCGGCGCAGGTCCGGCCACAGGCCCTCCTGGACACCGGCCACGACGACCAGCCGCCACTCCAGGCCCTTTGCGCGGTGCGCGGTCATCAGGCGTACGGCGTCGGGGCGTACGGGGCGGCGGGTGAGGGTGTCCGCGGCGATGTCCTCGGCGTCGATCTCCTCCAGGAAGTTCAGGGCGCCGCGGCCTCCGGTGCGTTCCTCCGCGCGGGTGGCGGTCGCGAACAGGGCGCACACCGCGTCGAGGTCCCGGTCGGCATTGCGTCCGGCCGCGCCACCGCGGTGGGCGGAGCGTTCCAGTCGCGTGGGCCAAGGGGTGCCGTCCCACAGGTCCCACAGCGCCTCCTCGGCGGTGCCGCCGCTCGCCAGGCGCTCACGTGCCGTGCGCAGCAGCGCGCCGAGCCGCTGGGCTCCGCGCGCGTAGGCGGGGTCGTGCACGACCAGCCGCTCGGGTTCGGCCAGCGCCCGCGCGAGGAGTTCGTCCGAGGGCGGCGGCAGCATGTTGCCCGCGGCCCGCTCCTCCTCGCGCAGGGCCCGGCCGAGACGGCGCAGGTCGGCGGCGTCCATGCCGGCGAGGGGGGAGGCGAGCAGGGTGAGCGCGGTCTCGGTGTCGAGCCAGCAGGGTCGCTCCGGCTCCTCTTCCCGTTTCTGCCCCTGGTCCTGTTCCTGTCCCTCCCCCTTCCCCGGAGCCTGCGGCTCCTGCTCCGTCTCCTGCTCCGGCCAGTCGGCCGCCTCCGCCGTCGCCACCGCGCGCAGGGCCGTGAGCAGCGGGGCCACCGCCGGTTCGTGGCGCAGGGGAAGGTCGTTGCCGTCGACGTCCACCGGGACGCCCGCCGAGGCGAGGGCTCGGCGGACGACGGGAAGTGTGCGGGAGCCGGCCCGCACCAGGACGGCCATGTCGTTCCAGGCGACGCCGTCCTCCAGGTGGGCCCTGCGCAGGATGTCGGCGATGTTGTCCAGTTCCGTGCCGGAGGTCGGGTACGTGTAGGCCTCGGCCCGGCCGCCGCCCCGTGCCGGGGTGAGCTCCCGGTGGGCGCGGACCTTCTCGGCGGGCAGGCGGGACAGGGGCATGCGCTGGGTGATCAGGCGGGTGGCGGCCAGCAGGTCCGCGCCGGAGCGACGTGCGACGCGCAGCACCTCGACCGGGGCCGGTCGGCCGTCCGCGCGGGGGAACGCGTCGGGGAAGTCCAGGATGCCGTTCACGTCCGCACCCCGGAAGGCGTAGATCGACTGGTCCGGGTCGCCGAGGGCGACCAGGGTGCGGCCGCCGCCGGCCAGTGCCTGCAGTAGCCGTATCTGCGCCGGGTCGGTGTCCTGGTACTCGTCCACGTACACGGCGTCGTAGCGCGCGGCGAGCTGCCGGGCGGTCTCGGGGCGGCGGGCGAGGAGCACCGCGCGGTGGACCAGTTCGGCGTAGTCGAGGACGCCCTGCAGGTCGAGGACGTCGAGGTACTCGGCGAGGAAGGCGGACGCGGCACGCCAGTCGGGGCGTCCTATGCGGCGGGCGAAGGCGTCCAGGGCGTCGGGGGCGAGGCCCAGCTCGCGGCTGCGGGCGAGCACCGCGCGGACCTCGTCGGCGAAGCCGCGGGTGGTCAGGCAGGCGCGCAGCTCGTCCGGCCAGCGCACATGCGCGAGGCCGAGGCGTTCCAGGTCGACCTGGCCCGCGAGCAGCTCACGGACGGTGACGTCCTGCTCGGGGCCAGACAGCAGCCGCAGCGGCTCGACGAAGAGGTCGCTGTCCTGGTGGGCGCGGACCAGGGCGTAGCACAGGGAGTGGAACGTGGTCGCCCGGGGCGCGTGCGCGGCCCCTGTGCGCAGGGCCATGCGGTCGCGCAGCTCGACCGCCGCCCTGCGGCTGAACGTCAGCACGAGGATGCGTTCGGGGTCACCCCCGCGGGCGATGCGCGCGGCCACCGACTCGACCAGTGTGGTCGTCTTTCCGGTGCCCGGACCTGCGAGGACGAGCATCGGTCCGGTCCTGTGGTCAACCACGGAGCGTTGTGCGGCGTCCAGCCGAGGGAGGGATGTACGGGCCGGCGGGGTACGAACCAGTCGATGAACGCCACGGTTCCCCCGCCGCACCTGGGGGTGCGACAGGCCATTGGTGGAGAAAGGGGAGCTCACGTGGTTCGCCGGTCCTGGTGGGTGTGCTGGTTGCCGTTCCACCGCGTGTGGGGGGCGGTGGCCGCGGGGTCGAGGGGGACACCTGCGGTTGACGCTACGCCGACAGAAAGTATGGAAGCAGAACTTCCGCTTCTTCCCTCCCGCCGCATGCGCCACTCGTGTCACCCGCCTCACGAACGTACGTCATGTCACGGACGTGCCCCGTTTCCCCCGCACGGATCACAGGTCGTACGGCGGTACGTCCGATGGCGGAAGCCCGCTGAGGTGACCTCCCGCGCGCCCGCCTCCCCTCACGTGTCCGGCGGCGTCCGCGTGCCCGGCAGCGTCCGCGTGCCCGCCGCCGTCCCACCGCGCGCGCTTCATCTCGAGGCGTGGCAGATGCCCATCGGCGGCCCGGCTCGCCTCCTTCAGGGGAGTTCCCTCCGCGCGGTAGTGGTCGAGGGCTCTCAGCTCGTGGCCCGGCAACAGCACTCCGTCCGCGCGGACGACCCGCCACCACGGGACGGCTCCCCCGTAGAGCGCCATCACGCGCCCGACCTGCCGGGGGCCGCCCTCCTCCAGCCATTCGGCCACGTCGCCGTACGTCATGACGCGGCCCGGCGGGATCCGCTCGGCCACGTCGAGGACCCGCTCGGCGTACTCGGGCAGGGTGCCCGCATGCTCCGGGCCGGTGGCGGACGGAAGGCGCTGCTGGCTCATCCGGCCCATACTGCACCACCCCGCCGACAACGCGACCGGCGATGTGACGCGCACCGCGGCGTACATACGCCTCGCCCGGGAACCGTACTTCGGGCAGACTGTGCGACCCCGCACGTCGACCCTGCTGCCCGCGTGCGGCGGTGCGGCATGCCACCATCGTGCGGGCGGTGACTGGTGATACGAGACCAAGAAGAGGCAATGACGGAGCAGGGCGCGCACCCCGGGGACGCGGAGGGCACCCCTGACGCTCCGTCGCACCCGGACACCGGTCGCACCGATCCACAGACCGCCGACACCAAGGACGCCGGCACCGGGACGACCGGGAAGCAGGCTGCTCCGGACGCCCACCGCGCCGACGGCACGGACGGCACGGATCCGGCGTGCATCGAGGAGGTCGAGGGCGACGAGCCCCTGCTCCCCGCGCGCGTGCACCGTCCGTCCGATCTCATGCGGCTCCTGGTGGGTGTGTTCGCCATCGTGGTGCTGCTGGCGATCGCCGCGTTCGCCCACGGCACCACGTCGGGGCTGGAACAGGACATCACCAAGGGCACCGGTCAGGCGCCCGACCTGCTCATCAAGATCGCCGGTCTGGCCTCCAGCATCGCGATCCTCCTCGTGCCGGTCGCCTTCGCCATCGAACGGCTGATCAAACGGGACGGGCTGCGGATCGCCGACGGTGTGCTCGCCGCCGTCCTCGCGCACGGAGTGACACTCGCCACCGATCTGTGGGTCGCCCGGGCGGCTCCCGGTTCGATCCAGGAGGCGCTCACCCAGCCCTCCCCCGGCGACATCCACTCCCTCACCGATCCGGTGCACGGCTATCTGGCACCCGTCATCGCCTACATGACGGCCGTCGGCATGTCCCGCAGACCCAGATGGCGCACGGTGCTGTGGGTCGTGCTGCTCCTCGATGCCTTCTCGATGCTGGTCACCGGGTACACGACTCCGTTCTCGGTCATCCTGACGGTACTGCTCGGCTGGACCGTCGCGTACGGCACCCTCTACGCGGTCGGGTCGCCCAATGTGCGCCCCACCGGACAGACCCTGATGGCGGGCCTGCGCACCGTCGGCTTCCTTCCGGTGAGCGCGTCCCGCCAGGAGGCACCGGACGCCGCCGAGGCCGGGGACCGGGGCCGCCGGTACTTCGTCACCCTGGAGGACGGTCCACCGCTGGACGTGACCGTGGTCGACCGCGAGCAGCAGGCACAGGGATTCTTCTACCGCGCGTGGCGCAATCTGACCCTGCGCGGCTTCGCCACGCGCAGAAGTCTCCAGTCCCTGCGCCAGGCGCTCGAGCAGGAGGCGCTGCTGGCGTACGCGGCCATCGCGGCCGGTGCCAACGCGCCGAAGCTGATCGCGATGTCCGAGCTCGGCCCCGACGCGGTGATGCTCGTCTACGAGCACAGTGGCGGGCGCACCCTCGACTCGCTGCCGGACGAGGAGATCACCGACGCGCTGCTGCGCGACACCTGGCGTCAGGTGCAGGCGTTGCAGTCCCGCCGGATCGCGCACCGCAGGCTGGTCGGCGACGCGATCCTGGTGGATCCCTCCGGCACGGTGATCCTCACCGATCTGCGGGTCGGGGAGATCGCGGCCGGCGAAGTGCTGTTGCGTATGGACGTCGCCCAGCTACTGGTGACGCTGGGGCTGCGGGTGGGCGCCGAGCGCGCGGTGGCCTCGGCTCTGAGCGTGCTCGGCCCCGACGCCGTGGCGGACTGTCTGCCGATGCTTCAGCCGATCGCGCTGAGCCGCTCCACGCGCGCGACGCTGCGCCGGCTCGCCCGGGAGCGGGCCGAGCGCGAGCGTGAGGCGGTCCTGGAGGCCTCCCGGCAGGCCAAGCAGCTGCGCGCGGAGCAGGCCGCGGACCACTCGGGGAAGTCCTCGGCCGACGGGCCCGCCACGGCCGGAAAGCCCGACAAGACGGCCGGGAAGCCCGACAAGAAGGCTGTACGCGCGGAACAGCGGGCCGAGAAGCGGGCGATCGACGAGGCGCTGGAGGAGGCCCGCGAGGAGGACCTGCTCACCCAGATCCGGCACGAGGTGCTGCGGATCAGGCCGCAGGCGCCGGTCGAGCCGGTCCGCCTCGAGCGGGTGCGTCCGCGCACGCTGATCAGTTTCATCGCCGGCGCCATCGGCGGGTACTTCCTGCTGACGCAGCTCACCCACATCGAGTTCGGGCCGCTGATCGCCAACGCGGAGTGGGGCTGGGTGGCGGCGGCCGTGCTGTTCTCGGCCGCCAGCTACTTCGCCGCCGCCCTGGCGCTGCTGGGGTTCGTGCCGGAGCGGGTGCCGTTCGTCAGGACGGTGGCGGCGCAGGTCGCCGGCTCCTTCGTGAAGATCGTCGCCCCGGCGGCGGTGGGCGGGGTCGCCCTGAACACCCGGTTCCTCCAGCGGGCCGGGGTGCGGCCGGGGCTCGCGGTGGCGAGTGTCGGCGCGTCCCAGTTGTTCGGGCTGGGCTGCCACATCCTGATGCTGCTGGCGTTCGGCTATCTGACCGGTACCGAGAAGACGCCCTCGCTGTCGCCGTCCCGTACGGTCATCGCGGGTCTGCTGACGGTGGCGGTGCTGGTGCTGGTGGTGACCTCGGTGCCGTTCCTGCGGAAGTTCCTCTTCACCCGCGTGCGGTCGCTCTTCGCTGGCGTCGTGCCGCGGATGCTCGATGTGCTGCAACGTCCGCAGAAGCTGGTCACCGGCATCGGCGGCATGCTGCTGCTGACCGCCTGTTTCGTGCTGTGCCTGTACGCCTCCGTCCAGGCGTTCGGCGACGGGACGACGTCGATCAGCCTGGCCGGTGTCGCAGTGGTCTTCCTCGCGGGCAACGCGCTGGGGTCGGCGGCCCCCACCCCGGGTGGTGTGGGAGCGGTCGAGGCGACCCTGACGGTCGGTCTGATCGCGGTCGGACTGCCCAGCGAGGTCGCCGCGCCGGCGGTGCTGCTGTTCCGGCTGCTGACCCTGTGGCTGCCGGTGCTCCCGGGATGGCTGGCCTTCAACCACCTCACCCGCAAGGGAGCGCTGTAGCTGCGGCAGGCAGCGCGAGCAGGCGGCACGAACACGCAGTGAAAGCTACAAAATAGCAGGTCAGAGGGTTATCCACAGGCTTCCGCGGCGAACCCGGGACCTGCCTACCATGGCCTGACCGCCATCCGCCGCACGGTGTGGACGGCCCGCGAGGGGAATGTGGCACATGACGCGTTTCGTACGGTGGACGGCTCTGACGGCCTGTGCCGCGCTGCTGACGGCAGCATGCAGCGGTGGCGGCTCCGACGACCACGACAGGAGTGGCGGGACGGCGATCGACTGGGGTCGCTGCGAGGCCTCCGGGGACACACCCGCGCCCGGTGAGGAATGGCAGTGCGGCACACTCCGGGTGCCGCTGGACTGGTCGGAGCCGGACGACGGGACGATCGAGCTGGCGCTGATCCGGGCGAAGGCCACCGGGGACGACCGCCTCGGGTCCCTGCTGTTCAACTTCGGCGGGCCCGGCGGCTCCGGCGTGTCCATGATGCCCTCCTACGCCACCACCGCCTCGAAGCTGCGCGAGCGGTACGACCTGGTGAGCTGGGATCCGCGCGGGGTGGCCGCCAGCGAGGGCATCCGCTGCCGGGACGACGAGGAGACCCAGGCGGCCGAGTCGGTGGACTCCACCCCGGACACCCCGGCCGAGGAACAGGCGTACCTCGCGGACGCGGCGGACTTCGGCAAGGGCTGCCAGGAGTCGGCCGGCGAGCTGCTGGCCCATGTGTCGACCACCGACACCGCCCGTGACATGGACCGCATCCGGCGGGCCGTGGGCGACGACAGGCTCAACTACTTCGGCATCTCCTACGGCACCGAACTCGGCGGCGTCTACGCCCATCTGTTCCCGAAGAGGGTGGGACGGCTGACCCTCGACGCGGTGGTCGACCCGAGCGCCGACACCGTGGGGCACGCCCAGAACCAGACCCGCGGATTCCAGCGCGCGCTGGACAACTATCTGAAGTCCACCGGCCGGGACCCCGGGCGGGGTTCGCGTGAAATAGCGGAGCTGCTGGACCGGATCGACGCCGAGCCGCTGCCGACGTCCTCCAAGGGGCGGGAGCTGACCCAGTCGCTGGCACTGACCGGCATCGTCCTCCCCCTGTACGGCAAGGACGGCTGGCCGGTACTGACCAGCGCGCTGGAGGCGGCCGAGGAGGGCGACGGCTCGGAGCTGCTGGCGCTGGCCGACGGCTACAACGAACGGGACGCGTCGGGGAAGTACGGTACGACGACCCACTCGCAGCGGGCCATATCGTGTCTGGACGACAAGCAGCGGATGACCGCGGCCCAGACCGAGGAGCTGCTGCCGGAGTTCGAGCGGATCTCGCCGGTGTTCGGCCCCTTCCTCGGCTGGGACACGGCCGGCTGGTGCCACGACTGGCCGGTCCCCGGGCAGCACGACACCCCGGAGGTGAGCGCGCCGGGTGCCGCTCCTGTCCTGGTGATCGGCAACACCGGCGATCCCGCCACTCCGTACGAGGGCGCTCGGCGGATGGCGGACGAGCTGGGCGAGGACGTGGGGGTCGTACTCACCTGGGAGGGCGAGGGCCATAGCGCGTACGGCAGTGGGAGCGACTGCGTCGACTCCACCGTGAACGCGTATCTGCTGGACGGCACGGTGCCCAAGGACGGCAAGGTCTGCTCCTGACGGCAGCGGGGGCTTCACGCATCCGTGATGCGTGAAGCCCCCGCCCGGAACCTGCCCGGGACCCGCCCGGGATCGCGGTGGCGACCCGGGGCCGGCCGATCGGTCAGTAGATCGGCTTCGCCGGTTCGATCTGGTTGACCCAGCCGACCACGCCGCCGCCGACGTGGACGGCGTCGGCGAAGCCCGCGGACTTCAGGACCGCGAGGACTTCCGCACTGCGGACGCCCGTCTTGCAGTTCAGGACGATCTTCTTGTCCTGCGGGAGGCTCTCCAGGGCGCTGCCCATGAGGAACTCGTTCTTCGGGATCAGCCGGGCACCGGGGATGGAGACGATCTCGAACTCGTTCGGCTCCCGGACGTCGATGATCTCGATGTTCTCGCCCTCGTCGATCCACTCCTTGAGCTGCTTGGGAGTGATCGTGGAGTCGGCGGCCGCCGCCTGGGCCTCCTCGGAGACGACGCCGCAGAAGGCCTCGTAGTCGATGAGCTCGGTGACGGTCGGGTTCTCGCCGCAGATCGCGCAGTCGGGGTCCTTGCGGACCTTGACCTGGCGGTACTGCATCTCCAGGGCGTCGTAGATCATCAGGCGGCCGAGAAGCGGCTCACCGATGCCGGCGAGAAGCTTGATGGCCTCGTTGGCCTGGATGGAGCCGATGGACGCGCACAGCACGCCCAGGACGCCGCCCTCGGCGCAGGAGGGGACCATGCCGGGGGGCGGGGGCTCCGGGTAGAGGCAGCGGTAGCAGGGGCCGTGCTCGGACCAGAACACGGAGGCCTGGCCGTCGAAACGGTAGATCGAACCCCAGACGTAGGGCTTGTTCAGCAGCACGCACGCGTCGTTGACCAGGTACCGGGTCGCGAAGTTGTCCGTGCCGTCGACGATGAGGTCGTAGTCGCTGAAGATACCCATCACGTTGTCGGACTCGAGGCGCTCCTCGTGCAGGACCACGTTCACGTAGGGGTTGATGCCCTTGATCGTGTCGCGCGCGGACTCGGCCTTGGGCCGGCCGATGTCGGCCTGGCTGTGGATGACCTGCCGCTGCAGGTTCGACTCGTCGACCTCGTCGAACTCCACGATGCCGAGCGTGCCCACGCCGGCCGCGGCCAGATACATCAGCCCCGGCGAACCCAGGCCACCGGCGCCGACGAACAGCACCTTGGCGTTCTTCAGCCGCTTCTGCCCGGCCATCCCCACATCGGGAATGATCAGGTGGCGGGAGTACCTGCGGACCTCGTCTACGGTGAGCTCGGCGGCCGGCTCGACCAGGGGTGGCAACGACACGGGGACTCCGTTGGTCGGTCAATCACTACGGTTGTTCTTCTCCCCAACAGTGCCATGGCCTTTTTCATTCCGAGACACCCGTCCCGACCTGCGAGACGACACCGTCCCAGTAGCCGGGCAGCTGCTCCCAGGGGCCGATGCGGCTGTCGCGGTCGGTGCGGTCGGTGAACCAGAGGGTCGCGGCACCCTGCCAGCGGGCGATGCGCAGCGCCTCCCCCAGATGCGGCCGGGGCACTCCGTGGACGAAGTGGCAGAAGCGCTCGGGCGGGTGGTCGACGGTCCACTCGGCCGCCTGTGACCAGCGGTAGTCGTGCCACGAGCCGGAGAAGGTGACCAGTTGGTCGGCGATGTCGGCGTGGCCGGGGTGCGGGTGGGTCCCGTGGCCGAGGACGATGTGGGCGTCGTCATGGATCACCCGGAGGGTACGGACCGCGCGCCGGACCGCGGGGAGCGCGGCGCGGTCCGCGGGGCAGCGGTCCAGGAGGAACCCGTCGGCCTGGTACCAGTCGAGGAACCGGTGCGCGTCCGAGATCAGCTCGCCGAGGTCCCGGAGGCCATATGCCGAGTCGAGATGGCCCAGGATACGGACACCGGCGTTGCGCAGGCGGCCGGCCGCTTCCAGGCAGCTCGGGTCGGGTTGCACTCCGGGTCCGTCGGCCACGTTCAGGACGACCCAGTGCAGAGGGCTCGCACCTCCCGCGCGGGTGAGCCCGTTCCACTCGGCCGGGGCGAGAAGGGGGTGCGCCAGACCGGGCACCCCGAAGCCGGTACGGCCACCGGTGCCGGTACCGGGCCTGCTGTCGCCCGCGGCGGCCGGACGGACGGGACGAACCGGACCGCTCGGATGAACCGGACCGCTCGGGCGGCCCGGACCGCTCGGGTGACTCCGGTTGATCAGATACGACATGCCGCCTCCATCCAGATGTCGGCGAGGGATTCCTCGAGATTGATCCGGGGGCGCCAGCCGAGCCGGTCGCGCGCGGTGCGCACGTCCGCCTGCTGCCAGTTGCCGCAGCCGTCCGGGTACGGGAACCCGACCGAGGCCGCGTGCGGGTCGGACTCGCCGCGAGGGTGTCCGATGGCCGACCTGAGGTGCGGGGTGTGGGCGGTGTGAGCGGTGTGCCCCGTGTGACCGAGGTGACCGCCGTGGGAGGCGTGGGCGCCGGGCGGGCCGTCGAGCTCCTGGAGGGTGCCGCCGTATCCGGCCACGCGGGCGAGTACCGCGGCGGCGTCCCTCAGCCGCACGGCACGGCCCGAACCGATGTTGATGACCCCCTGCGCGGCGGAGAGCGAGGCCGCGTGCACGGCACGGGCCACGTCCCGGACGTCGACGAAGTCGCGCTGGACGCCGAGACCGCCGAGTTTCAGTTCGCCGTCGCCGGACTGCATGGCGCGGCGCATGGCCTCGGCGAGGCGGCCGAGCGGCGAACCGGCGGGGGTGCCGGGCCCCGCGGGCGAGAAGACCCGCAGGACCACGGCGTCCAGGCCGGAGCCGAGGACGAGTTCGGTCGCGGCGAGCTTGCTCACGCCGTACGGGCCGCCGGGGCGGGGGACCGCGTCCTCCGCCGTGGAGGAGTTGGCCTGGCTGGGTCCGTATTCGGCACTGCAGCCGAGCTGCACGAGCCGGGCGCCGCAGCCGCTGCGGCGCAGGGCCTCGCAGACGGTGGCGACGGCGACGGTGTTGTGCCGGGTGAGGTCGCGGGCTCCGCCGCGGGTGGTGCCGGCGCAGTTGACCACGACGCCGGGGTGGACGGCGTCGAGGAACCGGGTGAGTGCGCCGGGGCTGCCGGTGGCGAGGTCGAAGCGGACGTCGGCGTCGTCGCCGCGGCCGAGGACGGTGAGCTGGACGGCCGGGTCGGCGAGCAGACGGTCGGCGACGAAGCGGCCGATGTACCCGTTGGCTCCGATCAGCAGGACTCTCATCGGGTGGCTCCTGTGACGGCCGAGGCTGCTGGGCGGGTGATCATGCGGGGTCTCCTTGGGGTGGTGCCTCCGGCTGGGCGTGGGCCGAGGCTCGGGTGAGGGTGCGGGCTGCGTGGATCAGGAGGGTCAGGGCGGCCGCGCCGCAGGTGAGGGTGGCCACGCCACCGGGGTCCCAGGCGGTGGCCAGGGTTTCCACGGGGGCGGCCAGCGCCCCGCAGCCGGGCAGACGGGCCGCGAAGACCGTGGCCAGGGCCGCCGTCTGGGCGAGGGCCGTGGCCGCGAGGATCACCTTCGGCGCGTGGGTGAAGCCGTGGAGGGCGAGGAGGCGGGCCAGGAAGAGGAGGGCGCCCAGGGTGAGCACTTCGTGAGGGACGAAGTGCTCGTCCAGGGCCGTGGCGCAGAGGGCGGAGAGAGCGGCCAGGGCGCACAGGAACAGGGCGAAGGATCCGAACAGCAGGGGGCGCACGGAGTCGGCGAAGTCTTCGAGGCCGCGGCTGGCCACGACCTTGCGGCGGGCCCGTACGGCGAAGAACCGGGCGCTCCAGGCCCCGGGGGCGAAGGCCAGGGTGAGGGCCAGGGCCGGGGCTACGGCGAGCGCCCAGTCGCCGTCGGGGCCGCCGGTGGGCGGGCTGTCGGGGCCGCCGGTGAGCGCGGTGTGGAGCAGTCCGTCGCCCAGGAGGGCGTAGCCGATGAGCCAGCAGGTCCAGGCCGCCGTGCCCCTGGTGGGCGGGGTGGAGGTCGCGGGCGGAGTGCCGGGCGGGCTGCCGCGTCGAAGGGCCGCGCACATGGCCAGGGCGATGACGAGAACGCCCGCGGCGACCGCGTAGAAGCGGCTCTGGCCGTGGGTGAGGCGCAGGGCGGCCACCGACGCGAGGCCGAGGACGCCGGGGAGCAGGGTGAGAACGATCCAGCCGGCGCGGAGCCCCGGGGCGGTCGTGGCGGCGGAGGGACGGGGGGTGTCGCCGTCGCGCGGGATCCGGGCGTACAGCTCCTCCGCGAGGGAGAAGACGTCCCGGTGCTTGAAGCGCGCGGCGGTCCGGTCGGTGACGCCGTGCGCCTCCAGGCCCGCCGCGATCTCCAGGGGGTCCACCGCGCGCTCGCACAGCTCGCGATGGCGGTGCAGCAGCGCCTTCACGGGGTCGGCGGCGCCTTGGCCGGCGCCGGGCCGCGCGGACTCGCGGTCCAGTTCGTCGAGGCCCGTCATCGTGCCGCCTCCGTCGTGGGGACCGGTGACGCGCCCGGCACCGGGTTGGTCGCCGGCCGAGCCGGAGAGGGTACGGGCCGGGTGGTGGCGGACCGAGCGGGGCAGGCGGCCCGTACCGGCGTGTCCGTGGCCCAGGCGGGGGCGGCGCGGGGCGGCTTGCGGGAGGCGGGGTCGGCCCAGCGGCCGGGTACGTGGGCCTCGACCGGGGCGGCGAAGGGCACGGGATCGCCCGTGCCGTTCAGGAGGACGCGGCGGACCGGGGTGCGCGCGACGGTCTCCAGGTACAGGTCGTGGAACGCGGCGACGTTCTGCTCGACGGTGAACAGTTCGAGTGCGCGGGCGCGCGCGGCGGCGCCGAGGCGCGCGCGACGCTCGGGGTCACGCAGCAACGACACGCACGCCTCGGCGAGCGCCCGTGGATCGCGCGGCGGTACGACGAGTCCGGTACCGCCGATGACCTCGACCACCGCGCCGACGTCCGTCGACACCGTCGCGCGGCCGGCGAGCATCGCCTCGACGAGTCCGACGGGGAAGCCTTCGACCACGCTGGACAGAACGGTCACGGCGCCCGCGGCGTACACGTCGGCGGGGCCGGCGAGCCCCGGGCCGCCGATCTCCTCGAAGGACACCGGGCCGGTGCCGTCGGCGTGCGGGGTCCCGGACCCGTCAGGGAAGAGCCGCGTGGCAAGTTCTCTGCAGTGCTCGAGGTAGGCGGCACCCTCGGGACCGGCCGGGCCGCCGATGATCCGCAGGCGGGCCCCGGGCTCGGCCGTGCGGATCACGGCGAACGCGTGCAGCAGGGAGACCAGGTCCTTGGCGGGCTCCACCCGGCCGCTCCAGACGAGGGTGTGCGGATCGGCACGCTCCGGGGACTCGCCCACTTCCGCGAAGGGCGCCGCGTCCAGCCCGGGGTGGATCGTGCGGACCTTCGCCCGGTCGGCACCGCAGCGCTCCTGCCAGCGGCGGGTGTGCGTGTTGCCCGAGGTGATGAAAGCTGCCCGCCGGTAGGTCTCGGCGGCGAGCCGGCCGTGGAAGGCCGCGAGGAGGGACCGGACGGCGGACGGGGAGTCCGGCCGGGTCAGATAGTGCGTGCGCAGCCGTACGCCGTACTCGGTCACCAGCAGGGGGACGTCGAAGAAGTGGCCCGCGAGCAGGCCCGGAAGGACGGCCGTGCCGCCGGAAGCGGCGTGGCACAGGTCGACCGCGCCGAGCCCGTCCTCCTCGTACCAGTCGAGCGAGAGGGGGCGCAGGGCCTCGTGCAGGTGCGCGGCCACAGCCAGCAGGTCCGCCACCCGGGCCTCCCGCGCGGCGGGCAGCACGCGGGGCGCACGACAGGCTCGCTCCAGAGCGCGTACGGCGGTCTCGGAGCGGAGGGCGACCGCGAGACCGCCCTCGTCGCGGGCGAGTTCGGCGAGGCCGTACAGAGCTCCGGCGAAACGGTCCGCCTCGGCCGGGGCACGGGTCGTCCCTTTCCTCCCGGGGTCCGCGTCGGGGCTCGCGAGGTCCGGCGCCGGCGCGGAATCCGGCACCGCCGAGAGGCCCGGCACCGTCGCGGGGTCCGACGCGCAGAGGACGGCGGCGAGTTCGCCGTAGTGCTCGTCGAAGCGCCGGCGCGCGCGCCTGCCGTACACCACCCCGTCGTCCTCGGCCGTCCACAGCGGCGCGGTACGCACCCGTCCGACCTGCGGCGGCAGCGCCACCCAGCCGTCGTCCTCCTGGGCCTCGCTGCGACTGAACGCGTAGACGTCGAACTCGTGGTGCCCGAGTCCGCGCACGAGACGGTCGCACCAGAGTCCGGCGTCACCGCTCACATACGGATAGCCACCCTCCGTAACCAGTCCGATGCGCACGAGTGCACCCCCGATCTCCCGTATGGGGAGCCGCCGTTGACCCGGCGGCTCGCAGCGGGACGAACGTAGACGGTCAAGGTGGTGGCGTGCTGGACGGTTGTCCGTCGCACCACCAAAAGGGGTGAACGGTCGTAACTTTCCGGTGCGGGGCGCGTTTGGTCGCGCTAACGACCTCACCCGCGATGGGGAGTGGATCGGCGAGCGGCGTCCTGCGGCTTCGCATCCGAGGCGGAGGAGGGAGTGATGGCGGAGCCATCGCGACCGACGACAACGCCGGAGGCGAAGCCGCAGGACGTCGGGAGCCCGCTCGCCATCGCGGGTGAGGTCGTAAGAGATCAGACGAACATGCGGACGGTGTCGGACGCGGCACGGGCGCCCACGGTCCCCCGCGCCGGCACCGACGCGTCCGTCAGCCCTTCGGATACGGCCAGGCGTTGGGCAGGCAGTTGATTCCGCCGTGGCCGAGGAACTTGGTCTGCTGCTGCATGACCGGAGCCAGCTCACCGTCCTTGTCGCAGGTGAGGTGGTTGTACCCGAGACGGTGTCCGATCTCGTGGTTGATCAGCATCTGGCGGTAGGTGAACATCTCGTCGCCGTACGTCTCGGCGCCCTGCGCCCAGCGGAACGCGTTGATCATGACGCGTTCGGTGGCGGCCGAGTCGCAGGAGACGTTGTCGACCGTGGTGTCCAGGCCGGACTTGGCGCACCACTCGGCGGTCGTCCCGGGACTGGCGAGGGTGATGACGAAGCGGGGGGTGCCGGAGTGGATGCGTTCGAAGGCGCGAGCGCCGTTGTGCGCCCAGCTGCGGTTGTCGTTGAGGGTCCTGTGCACCGCCTCGGCGAAGAGCGCGCCGTCCAGACCGAGCCCCCGCTCCACGTCCACGCGATAGGTGATCTTCTGCCCCTTGCCCGGCGCGTCGGCGATGCCGGGGACCGCGTCGAACTTCCCCGAGCCCTCGGCCGTGGCGCTGAGCGGGTACTTCTCGTCCATCTTCTGCGCGTACGTCAGCGGTCCGGCGGCGCGGGAGTCGCCCGGAGACGTGTTCTGCCCATCGCCCGCGCCCTCGTTCGCGCCGGGGTCCCGGGCGTCGCGCGCCGCCTGTTCGGGGGCGGACCGCGCCTGGAGGTCGTCGGAACCGTCGCCTCCGTCGGCGACCTGGCCGGCCACGACGACCGCCAGCACGGTGGTGACGGCGGCGGCCGCGATCCCGGTGAACGTGCGCCCCTTGGCGCCCTTGGTCTGCGCCGGCGCCCCGGTGGGTGGCACGGCGGCGTCGGTGCCGGGCGGAAAGCGTGCGGCCGAGGCGGTGTTCCACTCGGTGACGGCGTCGTAGGGGTCCGCGGGATGTACGGGGTACGCGGGGGGCGGGGAGTCCGCGGCGGAGGCCGGGCGGGGCGCGGCGGGCAGGCGGGAAGTGAAGCCGTCGCCACCCGCGTCGAAGGCGTCGAGATAGTCCTGCCGCGGAGCCTGCCACCCTCGCGGCCCCGGTGTCCCGCGCGGTCCCTCGGGCGGCGCCTGGCGCTGTCGCGGCAGGGGTACGGCCGCCTTGCCGGCCGGACCGGCGTACCCTGCGCCCGCGCTCCGTCCTCCCCACTCGCCCCAGCCGCCGCCGGGTTCCTGCTGCTCGGGATGGCCACCGCCGCGGGCACGCGGTACGCCGTACCCGGGGGTGCCGTCGGGCAGGCGGGGGAAGCCATGGGCGGGGGTGCCGTCGGTCGGACGGGGAACTCCACGCGCCGGTGCCCCGTCCGGGAACCGGCCGTCCGGAAACCGTGGCACGCCATGGGCGGGGGTTCCGGGTCCCGCGGGCGGGCCGCCCCCCTGTGCTCCCTGCCCGGGTGAGCCGGGCGGGCTGTACGGGCCGGGCGGGCTGTACGCGCCGGTTCCGCCGGAGGTCGCCCCCTGCCCCGGGAGCGTCGTTCCCCGCGCCGGGCGGGCGTCGCCCTTGGGTGCGGGTCCACGACGGCTGTGGCGTCCCACCTCGCGCCTCAGCCCCTCATGTTCTCGGCGGTGGCCCCGCCGTCGGCGGCCTCGTCCGCGGTGATACCGGCGGCCGAGCCCGGAGCGCCCTTCGCGCCCAGCTCCAAGGTATCCCCTTCCTCTGCCGAATTCGTTGTATCCAAAAGGAGTTCACGGAACGCGGCCGCCACCGTCTCGGGGTATTCCATCATCGCCACATGCCCCGCACCGGGCAGGGTGACCAGTCTGGAGTCACGGAACGCGCGGGCCGCGCGCCCTGCCATCCGGAAGCCGACCAGCTGGTCCCGGCCGCCGTACAGCAGCAGGGTCGGCGCGAGCACCCGCTCGGCCTGGCGCCACAGCCCGTGCTGGCCGCCGAGGGTGTACGCGTTGACGAGCCCCCGCGCGGAACCTGCCATGGCGTCCCAGAAGTACGGCAGCCGCAGCCGTCGTTCCATCTCCTGCACGGCGTGGCGGAACGCCTCCGGCGACACCTGTCCGGGGTCCCCGTAGCAGAGCGCCACGACACCCCGGACGCGCTGTTCCGCCGACCATCCCCGGGTGAGCCGGTCGAAGAGCCGGGCCACCCCGGGCAGCGCCAGCAGTCCCGTCGGCACGGCGGTGCGCTGCACGCGCAGCTCGGGAAGGGCCGGTGACACGAGTGTGAGCGTGCGGACGAGGTCGGGGCGTACGGCGGCGACGCGGGTGGCGACCGCGCCGCCGAGCGAATTGCCGAAGAGGTGCACGGGGCCGCGCCCTGCGGCGTCGAGACAACGGATCACCGCGCGTGCGTGCGCCGAGATCGAGTAGTCGCCGTCGTCCGGGGGCGGCGAGTCGCCGAAGCCCGGAAGGTCGACGGCCTCGCTGTGGACCACGTCCTCCAGGAAGGGCATCAGCGCCGACCAGTTCTGCGACGATCCACCGAGGCCGTGGATGTGGAGCGCGGGCGGCAGCCCTTCGCGCGTGGGCGGTCTCGACCGCACGGACAGGGTGACGCCCGGGAGCGCGACCGACCTGAGACGCTCGCCCTCGGCGACCCTCACGGCGTCCGCTTCGGGAAGCACGGTCGCGGGCGGCACGGGCGGCACGGACGGCAGGTCGGTCGAAGACATGCGGCAATGTTACGAGATGATCACACCAGGGCCTTTGTGTCGGGGGTCACAGGCCGGCCCCGCCGTGTGCGCACCGTGCCACATCCCGGTCGCGGATCGCATAGCGCTCGGATCGGGTGTCTCCTAGGCTCGTACCCAGGGCACCCGTATGTGGTCCCCGCACAACTCCGGGGACGTTCGTAGGAAGGGGCCCAGCCATGGCCACAGACCCCACCGATCCCGAGACGTTCGAGGAAACCGACGACGCCCGCGAAAGCCCGGAGTACGACGTCGAGGCGCCGGAGGCCGACACGGCCGAACAGCTCACGGACCTCACCCCGGACCGCGACGACTCTCTGGCCGGCGCCGACATCGACCGGGCCAACGAGGCGGACCTCGTCGAGCAGGCCAGGATCGTCTCCCTCGACGAGGACGACTACCGGTGACGGTGACGAGAGAGCCGGGGAGGCCGCCGAAGGGTGCCCGCACGAGAAGGGCACATACGGAACCGAGGCGCCGCCTTGCCCCGTCTGACAGCTTTTGAAACCGTCCGTACGGATTTCGGCGTCGTCCGGTCCGTGAAATTCTGCGCTCTCACCGCGCACAGCACGGTTACCGAAAAGTACGATGACGGCGCGGCTCACACCGCACGTGGACGACAATGGGAGGCGGCGTGACAGCCATCGAGCAGACAGAGACCGTGCGCCCGAGGGGTACACGCCTGCCGCGCCGTGCCCGACGGAACCAGCTCCTGGGCGCCGCCCAGGAAGTGTTCGTCGCGCAGGGTTACCACGCGGCGGCGATGGACGACATCGCCGAGCGTGCGGGGGTCAGCAAGCCGGTGCTCTACCAGCATTTCCCGGGCAAGCTCGACCTTTATCTGGCACTGCTGGACCAGCACTGCGAGTCGCTGATCCAGTCGGTGCGCCACGCGCTCGCGTCGACGCACGACAACAAGCAGCGCGTACGGGCGACCATGGACGCCTACTTCGCGTACGTCGAGGACGACGGTGGTGCCTTCCGTCTGGTCTTCGAGTCGGACCTGACGAACGAGCCCGCCGTGCGCGAGCGGGTGGACCGGGTCACCAACGACTGCGCCGAGGCGATCTGCGACGTCATCGCCGAGGACACCGGGCTCTCGCGCCAGGAGTCGATGCTGCTCGCCTCGGGGCTGGGCGGGCTGGCCCAGGTGGTCGCACGGTCCTGGCTGCACAGCGACCGCAGTGTGCCGCGCGACCAGGCGGTCCAGCTGCTGACCTCGCTGGCCTGGCGGGGTATCGCCGGATTCCCGCTGCACGGCAGCGAGCAGTAGTTCTGACAGCGCCGGGCAGCGCGTGCGAGCCGGCGGGGACTGCCGTGTGTTCCCGCCGGCTGTTCGCTCCTGGCGTTGCGGGTGCTGAGCGTGCGGGTCCCCGCACCGGGCTAATGTGTGCTGGGTACGGCGCGGAAGGCCGCGCACTTCACTGACCGTCGGAGGGACATAGCCGTGGAGGTCAAGATCGGCGTGCAGCACGCGCCCCGCGAGATCGTTCTGGAGAGCGGTCAGAGCGCCGAGGAGGTCGAGCGCGCGGTGGCCGAGGCGCTGGCCGGGAAGGCTCAGCTGCTGAGCCTCGTGGACGAGCACGGTCGCAAGATCCTGGTCCCGGCCGACCGTCTCGCGTACATCGAGATCGGCGAGCCGGCCCCGCGCAAGGTGGGCTTCGGCGCGCTGTAGGCAACGACCGGCAGACACGGAAGGGCCCGGCGGTTCGGCACCTCGAACCGCCGGGCCCTTCCGCGTCCCCGCCCCGTGCCGCTCCGTCGCTCCGGCTCCCCTCTCCGGCTTCCCCTCTCCGACTCTCTCCCGGCCGGTGCCTCCGCGTGATTCTCCGCGTCTGCTCCGTTCGACTTCCCTCCCCTGCCGTCCCCTTCGCGCCCCCGGCCGTTCCGCCACCGCGCACCACCGTCTCCGCCCGCAGGACCGGGACACGGGACCCCTCCGGGAGAGGATTGGATTCCGCAGGTCAGGGGTAGGACGGGCTATGACCGATGCGAGCAGGCCGGCCATGTGGGAGGGACCCCGACATGCTCTTGGAAACGCTCAGTTCAGTGATCCTCGGCCTGGCTCTGGCGTGGACGGCCACGCGCCGCCTGCCGCACCGTCTCCCCGCCCGCACCCTGGTCCTGTCGACCGGTGTCGCCGGGGCACTGTTGGGCGCCTTCCTCACGCACGGCGCAATGGACTCGGGCAACCTGCCGGCGACCCTGTTCGGCGCGACGACCCTCTCCGTGGCGTCACTGTCCCTGCTGCTGCGCCCCGCGGGCAGAATCCGCGGCCGGTCGGCCACCGCCTGACCGGCCGCCCGACCGGCCATCGGCACCGACGTCCGAGGAAGCGGGGCGGGGAGGAGCCGGGCGGCTCTCAGGCCGCCAGGCCCAGGGCCGCCATCCGCTTGGTGTGGGCCTCGGTGATCCGGGAGAACATCCGGCCGACCTCGGCGAGGTCGAAGCCGTCCGCGACTCCGCCGACGAGCATCGTCGACAGCGCGTCCCGGTCGGCCACCACCCGCTGCGACTGGGACAGCGCCTCACCCATCAGCCGACGCGCCCACAGGGCGAGCCGCCCGCCCACCCGCGGGTCCGCATCGATCGCCGCGCGCACCTTCTCCACGGCGAACCCGCCGTGCCCGGTGTCGTCGAGCACGGCCAGCACCAGCGCGCGGGTGTCGGAGTCCAGCCGGACCGCGACCTCCCGGTAGAAGTCACTGGCGATCGAGTCGCCGACGTAGGCCTTGACGAGTCCTTCGAGCCAGTCGGAGGGCGCCGTCTGCTTGTGGAAGCCCTCGTATGCGGCGACGAACGGCTCCATCGCGACGGTCGGCTCCTCGCCGATGCCGGCCAGGCGGTCGCGCAGCCGCTCGAAGTGGTGGAACTCGGCCGACGCCATCTTCGCCAGCTCCGCCTTGTCCTCCAGCGTGGGGGCCAGCTTGGCGTCGTCCGCGAGCCGCTCGAACGCCGCCAGTTCCCCGTACGCGAGCGCGCCGAGCAGGTCCACGACGGCGGCGCGGTACTGCGGGGCGGCGGCGGCGGCCGCCCAGTCCATGGCGGCGACGCCGGTCGGCGCGGCGGGAGTGTCGGCTGTGCCCGCGGCGTGGTCAGGCTTGTCAGAGCTCGTCATAATCCGCACAATAGCCCGCTCGTCGCGCGCCGTAAGGTACTGGTCAACACGTGTGACGACGACTACGTGGCCAAATCGGCCATGGCGTGTGCGCGAATCCGGGGTATGGTGGTAATGCGCCCGCCGAATACTCTGACGTAGTCGACAGGGCGCATGTATGAGGATGCCCGGTCGGAGGCCCGATCGGCTCCGCCCCGACCGCTCTCCCTGACCGTACGGCACATCGCGTACGACGATCGGAGGGACCCTCAGCGGTACGAGCGCTAGAGCGTTGGCAGTGGTCCCGTGCCCTACGGCATTCCCGTAAGGCAGCCGACGTCCCCGGCACGGTCCATAGACGACCCCCGCGTTCGCCTCGCACCGCGTACACAGAAGAGGCAGCACCCTGACTACGTTCCGAGAGCTCGGGATTCTTCCCGAGACCGCCGAAGCCCTTGAAGCCGTCGGCATCATCACCCCCTTCCCCATCCAGGAGATGACGCTCCCCGTGGCCCTGACGGGCACGGACGTCATCGGCCAGGCCAAGACCGGTACCGGCAAGACGCTGGGCTTCGGTCTTCCGCTCATCGAGCGTGTGACCGTCCCCGCGGACGTGGAGGCGGGCCGCGCGAAGCCCGAGGACCTCACCGACACGCCGCAGGCGCTCGTCGTCGTGCCCACCCGCGAGCTGTGCACGCAGGTCACCAACGACCTGCTGACCGCCGGCAAGGTGCGCAATGTCCGCGTCACCGCGATCTACGGAGGCCGGGCCTACGAGCCGCAGGTCGAGGCCCTGAAGAAGGGCGTCGACGTGATCGTCGGCACCCCGGGCCGGCTGCTCGACCTGGCCGGGCAGAAGAAGCTGAACCTGAAGGACGTCAAGGCCCTCGTTCTCGACGAGGCCGACGAGATGCTCGACCTGGGCTTCCTGCCCGACGTCGAGAAGATCATCAACCTGCTTCCGGCCCGCCGCCAGACCATGCTGTTCTCGGCGACGATGCCGGGCGCGGTCATCGGACTGGCCCGCCGTTACATGTCGCAGCCCACGCACATCAGCGCCACCTCGCCGGACGACGCGGGCGCGACCGTCGCGAACACCACGCAGTTCATCTACCGCGCGCACAACATGGACAAGCCCGAGTTGGTCTCGCGGATACTCCAGGCGGACGGCCGGGGCCTGGTCATGGTCTTCTGCCGCACCAAGCGCACCGCCGCCGACCTCGCCGACCAGCTCAAGCAGCGTGGCTTCGCCTCCGGAGCGGTCCACGGCGACCTCGGCCAGGGCGCCCGCGAGCAGGCGCTGCGCGCCTTCCGCAACGGCAAGGTGGACGTGCTCGTCTGCACCGACGTCGCCGCCCGCGGCATCGACGTCGAAGGTGTCACGCACGTCATCAACTACCAGTCCCCCGAGGACGAGAAGACGTATCTGCACCGCATCGGCCGTACCGGCCGCGCGGGGGCGAAGGGTACGGCGATCACGCTGGTCGACTGGGACGACATCCCGCGCTGGCAGCTGATCAACAAGGCACTGGATCTGGGCTTCGGCAACCCGCCGGAGACGTACTCCACCTCTCCGCACCTGTTCTCCGACCTCGGCATCCCCGAGGGTACGAAGGGCGTTCTGCCGCGCTCGGAGCGCACCCGCGCCGGACTCGACGCGGAGGAGATGGAGGACCTGGGCGAGCCGGGCGGCCGCGGTGGCCCGCGCGGACGGGGTGGCCGCAGTGAGCGGACCGACCGGGGCGAGCGGGCCGACCGGGGCGAGCGGGCCGATTCCCGTTCCGTCGACCACGAGCGTTCGGCCCGTACGCCGCGCCGCCGTCGCCGTACGCGTGGTGGTACGCCGCTGAGCGACCCGGCGCAGCAGTCGGCGGCCCCGGCCGTCGAGGACACCGGTGAGGCGGAGGCCGGTACGGCTCCCCGCACCCCGCGTCGCCGTCGTCGTATGCGCGGCGGAGCCCAGGCCGAGGCCACGACCGCTCCGGTGAGCGCGATCGATTCCACCGGGCCTGTCGAGTCCGCAGAGACCGCTGTCGAGTCCTCCGTCGCGACGGCGGAGGGCGTGTCCGGGCAGGCTCTGGAGCACCCGGAGACCTCCGAGACCCCGTCGAGGCCGCGCCGCCGCCGTTCCCGCAGGTCCACGGAGACGGCAGTCGTCGACACCGCGGCACCGGCCGGTTCGCCGGTCGAGGCCGACGCGGCGGTGGCGGTCGCCGTCGCCCCGTCGGCCGAGAGCACCACCGTGACCGGGACGGCCCCGGCGACCGGGGAGCCCGAGGCACCCGCCGAGCCGCGTCGCCGCCGGACCCGCAAGTCCGCGGCCGCGACCGCGCCTTCGGCCGCCGAAGCGGTGGTGGACACCGTCGAGGTGACCGCCGAATCCGTACCGGAGCCGGCTCCGGCCAAGCCGCGCCGCACCCGCAAGAGCGTGGCCGAGGCTCCCGGGACTGCCCCGGCCGAGGCCGTGCTCGACACCGCCGAAGGTGCGGAGACCACGCCCCGTCGCCGCACCCGCAAGGCCACCGCGACCGCCGTAGGCATCCCGGCACAGGCCGCTTCCGAGGCCGAGCCGGCGGAGACCGTGGCGACCAAGCCGCGCCGCACCCGCAAGGCCACCGCCAAGGCGGAGACGGCCGTGGACACGGTCGAGGCCATCGAGGCCAAGCCGCGCCGCACCCGTAAGGCGGCCACCGCCGTGCAGGAGCCGGAGGCCACGGTGGACGCCACGGCCGAGGCGAAGCCCAAGCGCACCAGGAAGACGGCGGCCGCCAAGGCCGCCGAGGCTGCCGGGGCCACCGAGGTCGTCGAGGTCGTCGAGGCCACCGAGGCCAAGCCCCGCCGCCGCGTCCGCAAGGCCACCGCGGACACGGCCGGCATCCCGGCACAGACCACGTCCGAGGCCGAGCCGGAGACGTCCGAGGTCAAGCCTCGGGTCCGCCGTCCCCGCAAGGCCGCGGCGACGGTTTCCGCGGATTCCACGGAGGCCTGACCCGCGCCAGAGGCGCCGTTCGACGGCCCGGTCCCCCATCGGTGGGGCCGGGCCGTCGGCGTCCCCCGGCAGGTGTCACCCGGCGCCCCGTCCGTGGCCCGGCGCCCGCTAGTCTCGCCCCGTGACCAGCCACGCCGCCCCCGCTTCCCCTCCTGCTCCTTCCCCCTCTCCCCCGTCCTCGCCCTCTCTCCTCTCCGCGACGCCGCCCGGCGCTCGGGCGTACCGGCTCCGCACCTCCCGTGGGGAGTTCGCCGTCGTCGACGTGCCGCCGGCCGGCGGGGGCGAGCCGAAGGGGGTCGTGTTGTCGCTGCCCGGGTTCACGGGGAGCAAGGAGGACTTCACGCTGGTGCACGGGCCGCTCACCGCTCGCGGGTACCGCAGCGTCGCCGTGGACGGGCGGGGGCAGTACGAGTCCGACGGGCCCGTGGACGACGAGTCCGTTTACGCGCGGGCGCAGTTGGCGCGGGACGTGCTCGCGCAGGCGGAGGCGCTCGGCACGGACGTACCGCTGCATCTGGTCGGACACTCGCTGGGTGGCCAGATCGCCCGTGCGGCGGTACTCGAGGACCACTCCCCCTTCCGTTCGCTCACCCTGATCTCGTCCGGCCCGGCCCGGATCTCCGTCTCCCAGGAGCAGCGCGTGAAGTTGCTGCGGGACGCGCTCTCCCGGATGACGGCGGCGCAGTGCTGGGAGGCGATCCTGGCCCTGGGCCCGCCGGAGGAGGTCGGCGGACCCGCGCGCGGGCTCGGCGGCCAGGAGCATCTGCGCCGACGCTGGTTGGGCACCAGCCCCGCTCAACTACTTGCCACTGGGCGACAGTTGTGCGCAGAGCCGGACCTGGTCGCCGAACTCGCCGCCGTACCAATGCCGTTCCATGTGCTGTCGGGTGCGCATGACGACACCTGGCCGGTGCCGGACCTCGACGCCATGGCCGTACGCCTGAACGCGCACCGCACGGTCGTCGTGGGCGCCGGGCACTCCCCCGCCGCCGAACGGCCCGAGGCCACCGCGCATGCCCTCACCACCTTCTGGGACGGCCTCCAGGGGCACCACAACGGCACCCCCACCGTCACCGGAACAGCCACCACCTCCACCACCGGCGCCGGCCCTCTCGCCTAGCACTGCGCCTAGCACTGCGCCTAGTACTGCGCCTGGAGGTGGTCCCAGAAGCCGTCGCGCAGGGCGCGTCGCAGGTCGGCCTGGCCGCGCAGGGAGTACTGCAGGAGGCCCTCGGCCTCCACCAGCAGGTCCTGGTCGACCGAGCCGGGCAGGTAGGGATGGCCGGGCAGCAGTTCCACCAGCGAGTCCCGCCCGCGTTCGGAGAGCCACTTCGCGGCGATCCGGGCACCGACGAAGCGGACGTCCTCGCGGGCGGGCCGCCCTGTCGTCGGTTCGTACCCGGGGGCCGTGCGCCGGGAGACGTACGGCTTGAAGAAGTCGAGGTCGAAGGTGCGCTGGCTGTCGACCTCCCAGAGCAGGGGCTCGGCCTGATTGCGGCCCTCGGGCGCCTCGATGCCCCAGAGGTGGACGCGGGCGCCGTACCCCTGGGCGGCCTCGACCGCCGAGACCAGGTCCTCGTCGCCGCCCAGCAGAGCCGCGTCGCTGATGGCACGGTGCCGGGCCAGTGACTCCAGGTCGGAGCGGATCAGGGAGTCGACGCCCTTCTGCTGGTTGTTGGCGTTGAGGTTGCCGAGGCGGACCTTGACGTCGGGGAGCTCCGCGACGGTCTGCTGCTCGGCGGTGTGGATGCGGCGTCTGGCGCCGTCGTACCAGTAGACGCGCAACAGCCTGCTGTCCGCGAAGATGGTGCGGGCCCGGTCGATGAGCGCGTCGATGAGTCCCTCGGCGTCGAGGTCGAAGGCCCGGCGGTCCTCCGTCCCGGCCACCAGCCGCCCCGCCGCCGCGTACAGATAGCCCGCGTCGACGAAGATCGCGTGCGTGGAGGGCGTCTTCGCCACCTCGGCGAGCATGCGCTGGAGCAGCTCGTTCGTGCGGTCGATACGGGAGTTCAGGTCCGCCAGGTCGTCGTTCATCGTCTCCATTGTCCCGGCGGTCACTGTGCGAACACAACCGGTCCCGGTCGGTCTCCTCCGGAACATTTGCCCGTCAACAACCCGTCAGTAATTAGCCGATCGAAGAATTTCCTTAGCGTAGGGAATGATTGCGGCAGGCGCGCCGTTCATCACTGATGGAGCACGGACCGGTCCGGCCCGTAGCCGTCCACCCAGTAGTTCTCCTTCAGGAGGATGTCCAGACGAAGGGAGAAGCCCTTGCGCTTCGAAATCATGCGACTCGACGACGTCGACGGCACCGCCGTGGACACGACCGTCGTGGACGCCGCCCTTGTTAACAGCATTGTGCAGCAGGCCGCCGCCATCGGGCAGCGCCTGTGGATCCGCCCGGCCGACACGCCGGCCTCGTAACGCAGGACACCGGGTCCTGTACCGCCTGTTCCGAAGCCCCCGCACCGCTGATGGGTACGGGGGCTCCGTGCGTCCTACGGGAGGCGGTGCGGACACGGGCGCGGGCGCGGTACGAACGCGGGCGCGGTACGGGCGCGGGCGCGGTACGGGCGCGGGCGCGGTCAGCTGCCCCGGATCACCTGCGTGACCCCGTTGATGATCTGCTGTACGGCGATCGCGGAGAGCATCATGCCCGCGAGCCGCGTCACCAGGACCACCCCACCGTCCTTGATGACCCGGATGATCAGCAGCGAGTACCGCATCACCAGCCACAGCACCACGTGGATGGCGAGGATCGCCGCCCACACCGACACCTGGGCCGAGGTGCTGCCGGCCTTCTGCACCGCGAGGATGACCGACACGATCGCGCCGGGCCCGGCCAGCAGCGGCATACCGAGCGGGACCAGAGCGACGTTGACGTCCTTGGTCTGCTGGGGTTCGTCGGTCTTGCCGGTGAGCAGGTCGAGCGCGATCAGCAGGAGCAGCAGCCCGCCCGCGATCATCAGCGCGGGCACGGACACATGCAGGTAGTCGAGGATCTGCTGCCCGATCAGTCCGAACAGGACGATCACCCCACCGGCCACGCAGACGGCCTGGAAGGCCATCCGCTTCTGCACCTGGGCGGGCCGGCCCGCGGTCAGGGCCAGGAAGATCGGGGTGATCCCGGGGGGATCCATGATGACGAAGAGGGTCAGGAAGAGGGAGCCGAAGACGGCGACGTCGAACATGTCTGCCTTGCTGGGAAACGAGGGGTGGGGTGAGGGGAGAGCGGTGAGCAGCGAGCGGGCGGCACTCGGGAAGGCGCGCGCTCAGGAGTGCTCGACGAGGAAGCTCAGGGGGAAAACGGGCGCCGCCCCGGCGCGGGGCGGGCCCGGGAGGTACGGGCGGCTCAGGCGCCGCCGGCCCCCGGCACGGGGAACGCGCCGGTCGCCCGGCGCGTGATCTCGCCGTACACCTCGGGGTCAGTGGTGAACTCGCCGGGCACGCAGCTCTTCCGGCTGCCGTGGTAGTCGCTGGACCCGGTCACGAGCAGCCCCAGTTCCTTCGCGAGGCCCCGCAGCCGCGCCCGGGTGTCGGGGTCGTGGTCCATGTGGTCGACCTCGATGCCGTCGAGACCGGCCTCGGCCAGTTCCGCGATGGCGGACTCCGGTACGGTCCGGCCGCGCTTGCTCGCGGCCGGGTGGGCGAACACCGCCACCCCGCCCGCGCCCTTGACCAGCCGGATCGCTTCGAAGGGGTCGGTCTCGTGCTTCGCCATGTGGGCCCGGCCGCCGTCCGCCAGCCACTCCCGGGTGAAGGCGTCGTTCACCGTCTCCACCACGCCCAGCTCGACGAGTGCCGTGGCGATGTGCGGGCGGCCCACCGAGCCGTCGCCGGCGATCCGGGCGACCTGCTCCCAGGTGACGGGCACGCCCAGGCCGTTCAGCTTGGCGATCATGCCCTGGGCTCGCGGCACGCGGTCGTCCCGGACCAGCTCGCGCTCGGCGAGCAACGCCGGTTCCTCGGGATCGAAGAGATAGGCCAGCATGTGCACGCCGGTGCCGTCGTAGCGGCAGGAGAGTTCGGCGCCGGTCACCAGCGTGAGCCCGTCGGGGAGCGCGGCGAGGGCCTCGGCGTGGCCGCGGGTGGTGTCGTGGTCGGTCAGCGCGACGACGTCGAGACCGGCGGCCGCGGCCGCGCGGACCAGGCCGGCCGGGGAGTCCGTACCGTCGGACGCGGTGGAGTGGGTGTGCAGATCGATACGCACGACGTGTTGCTCCAAGCGGTGACGGACGGACGGGGGACGCCTCAGGATAACCGCACTTCCGCACGCTTCCGTCACACCCGAACCCGCTCGGCACCCCCTACACGCATACCTCCTGCACGCATACCGCGTGCACACATACCGCGTGCACGCATGTCCCCTGCACGCGCACCTCGTGCCCATACCCGTGCCCGCGCCCCTGCGGGCGCGCTCCGCGCCGCCCCTCCGCGCCGTCCCTGCACGCCGCCCCTCTCGCCGCCCCTCTCGCCGCCCCCGTCACGGCCTCTCCATCAGCCGCGGCGACAGCGCCCCGCAGGGCACCAGTTCCGACTCGGCCCCGGCGTCCCGGAGGTCGGTGAGGACCAGCTCTTCGTACATCAGGAGCCCGGACTGCTCGGGCCACAGCACCGCCCACAGCCACATCCCGAGCGCCTCGCCCGCGAAGACGGCCCGGTCGTCCGGTGTCCCGGAGACGCGCCAGAGCGGGGTCGGGCGGCCGGCGGCCAGCACCTTGGTCTCGGCGGCCTTCTCGATGTCCAAGTACGGCCCCGGGTCCGGGCCGTCGACGCCCGCGTACCGGGCGCCGAGCCCGACGCCGAGTTCCTCGGCCACGAGGATCAGCTCGCCCATGCCGCCGAGCGGTCCGGGTCCGGTGCACGCGACGGCGCTGGCGCGGCCGCCGCCGCGGTCGTCGCCCGCGCTGGCCACCCCGGTGAACAGCCAGCCCACCGGCAGCGGCCACGGCATCCACACCGGTACCCGGGTACGGTGCACGACGACGTCGAGTGCCTCGACGCTCGGCGGTATCACGGGCTGGACCGGATGCACGATGCCGTGCACATCGCACTGCCAGGCATCGGAGAAGAGGCCGGGAGCCCTGACCCGGCCACCACACTTCGGGCAACTGGGTTCGCCCCTCATAGGGCCCCACGGTCCTACCCCCGCTCCTCCACGTCAAGGACGATCACCCGTCCGGACCGAACCGGTCACCCGGGGGCCGGAAACGGTACACACCGACCGGTTCGGGTCACGGCACCGTGCATCCGGTGCCCGTGTCAGTGACGTGCGCGCCGCCACGACCGACCGGCCCGGCCACCCTCGACAGGCACCGTCCTCATCAACCGAGTTGCCCCGACGCATCGTTGACGGACCGGCACAGGTGAGCTTGCTCACTCCGGCAGGCGGCCGGTCACCCCAGCGGGGAGCACGTCAGTCCAGCGCGACGGAGGTTCGGGTGGGGTGCCTCAGGTCCGTTCCGCGGGTCAGCCAGCGCTCCTGCAACTCCTGGGCCCCGTGCACCCGCTTCCAGGCGGCCTCGTTCGGCGTCATGGGCAGCAGCGGCAGGAACCGTACGGGCTCCATGGGCTCGTCGAGCTCCAGGTCCTCCACCAGGCCGCCCGGCTCGGCGACCAGCACCGAGGTGAACGGGGCCCCGGGCCACAGCGGTTCACCGACGTCGAGGGAGGCGCCGGGGGCCACGACCACGCCCTCGACCTGCGGGGACGCGGCGAGCACGGCGAGCGGGCGGAGCACCTTGTCGGTGTCGGCGAGACCGCTGCGCACCGACAGCACCAGCTCCGCGCGCGGGCCCGCGACCGGATCCGCGATCACCGCCGTGGGGTCGGCCATGGGCTGCGCGGACATGCCGAGGGTGGCGTAGCGCACGATGTCGCCCTCCTGGAAGCGCAGCACCTCGACGCGGTCCGTACCCAGAAAGGTGACCGCCGCGCGCGCGTCCGGTTCGCCCAGAGCCATGACCAACCGGGCTTCGACCAGAGGAAGAACATCTGCCATACGGCGAGCATAGAACTCATCGGCGGCAGGCGAAGCGGCACCTTGACAGGGGGGCGGCTGCTAGTCTGGCCCGGTGGTTCGGGGCAGCACGCAGCAGGCCCCCCAGGCAACGCCCAGGCCCGGCAGGGCATTTTCAGGGCACTGGGAGAGTCCGCCTGAGCCCCGGTACCGCTATGACACTCCCTCTATGGGGGAATCCCCTCGAGGGATGAGGATCGTCCCTTACGAGGGACCGGCCGGAGGAGGTGGGGCTGGCATGGACCGAAGTCGACCGTGCAGTAGCACCCGCTCTTCCACCCGTTGATGTAACTGCTCCGTTCCGGCTGCCACCTCGCATCATCGCGCCTTCATCGGAAGAGCATTTCGTTTCGTTCCGACTGATCTGCCCCAGTAGCTGCATCAGCGACGAGACTCGCCACCGCGACGGTGCGGTGCTCCCCGCTTTGTGGACGTGCCAAACATCCCCTGCCCGGGCTTTTTCCGGAGGCCGGGTCATCTCTGGTCAGGACGTCCTCATTCCGGGTGGTTCCACCCGTTGCGCCGGCGCCTTTCGTCGCCCGTTTCGCGAAGGAGCCCGCCATGTCGATGATCCGCGACCTGCGCGCCGTGGTCCGTCCCTCCCGTGCCCCGCTGCGCAAGGAGAGCAGCGCCCCGTACGACACCACCCGTGACCCGACGACGACCACCGCGGTCGTCGACTGCGCCATCTACCGCGACGGCCGCCGTGTGGAGACCGGGAGCCCGCTCACTCCTCAGGAGGCGATGCGCCTGGTGCGCCGTGACTCGGGCTTCGTGTGGATCGGTCTGCACGAGCCGACCGAGGACGAGTTCGCCGGTATCGCCCGCGAGTTCGGACTGCACCCGCTGGCCGTGGAGGACGCCGTGCAGGCCCACCAGCGGCCCAAGCTGGAACGCTACGACGACTCGCTCTTCACGGTCTTCAAGACCATCCACTACCTCGACCACGACCGGCTCGACTCCGGCAGCGAGGTCGTCGAGACCGGTGAGGTGATGTGCTTCACCGGCCGGGACTTCTTCATCACCGTCCGGCACGGCGGCCAGGGTTCCCTGCGGGGCCTGCGGCACCGCCTCGAGGAGGACCCCGAGCTGCTGGCCAAGGGGCCCTCGGCGGTCCTGCACGCCATCGCCGACCACGTCGTCGACGGCTACATCGCGGTCGCCGACGCGGTGCAGGACGACATCGACGAGGTGGAGACGGAGGTGTTCTCGCCGGGCCGGGGAGGCACCCCGCGCGGCACCGACGCCGGACGGATCTACCAGCTCAAGCGAGAGGTGCTGGAGTTCAAGCGGGCGGTGTCACCCCTGCTGCGGCCCATGCAGCTGCTGAGCGAGCGGCCGATGCGGCTGATCGACCCGGAGATCCAGAAGTACTTCCGGGACGTCGCCGACCACGTGGCCCGGGTGCACGAGCAGGTGATCGGCTTCGACGAGCTGCTCAACTCCATCCTCCAGGCCAATCTCGCGCAGGCGTCCGTGGCGCAGAACGAGGACATGCGCAAGATCACCTCGTGGGCCGCCATCATCGCCGTCCCGACGATGGTCTGCGGGGTGTACGGCATGAACTTCGACTACATGCCGGAGACGCACTGGAAGTACGGCTACCCGGTGATCCTCAGCGTGACCGTGGCCCTCTGCCTGGGCATCCACCGCATGCTGAAGCGCAACGGCTGGCTCTGACACCGGCTCCGGTCCCGGAGCCGGTGCCGGTGCCGGTGCCGGCGTCGGTGCCGGTGCCGGCGTCGGTGCCGGGGAGCCGGCGTCGGTGCCGGGGAGCCGGCGTCGGTGCCGGGGAGCCGGCGTCGGTGCCGGGGAGCCGGCGTCGGTGCCGGGGAGCCGGCGTCGGTGCCGGGGCGGACTCCGGGACCGGCCCCCGGCCCCGGATTTCGGCCCCGGATCCCGGATCCGGCTCGGGGGTCCGGCTCGGGGGTCCTGGATAGGCTGGCCCCATGACAAGTGCGACCAGTGCGCTGTTCGACCGGGCTCTCGTCGAGGAGGCCACCAAGAAGTCCGGCCTCGTCTGGGTCCGGGGGTCCGGGGGCCCGGCCCGGCCGCTGTGGCACGTGTGGCACGAGGGTGCGATGTGCCTGGTCGGCGACGGTCCCGGGGAGCAGCCGCTGCCGGGGCTGGCGGACGGCGGGCCGGCCGAGGTGACGGTGCGCAGCAAGGACAAGGGCGGCCGGCTGGTCACCTGGGCCGCGACGATCGTGGAGTTGCCCTCCGGGTCCGAGGAGTGGGAGGCGGCGGTCGCCGTACTCAAGGGCAAGCGGCTCAACGCGCCCGACGGCGAGGCGATGACGGAACGCTGGGCGCGTGAGTGCCGGGTGCTGCGCCTGGAGCCGACCGGGGCGACTGCACCCCTGCCCGAAGGTTCCCTGGCCGAGCCTCCCCTGCCGACCCCGGTGACGACCCGGCACCCGGCCCCCGCGGGCCTGCCCCGGCTGCTGGCGGGGCGCGGGAAGCGCCGCTGACCGGTCGCTCGCTCCGCCCGGTCCTGCTACGACGGCTGACCGGTCGCTCCAGCCGCTCGCTCCGCCCGGTCACTCCGCCCGGTCCCGCTACGACGTCGGGAGCTGGCCCTCGTAGTCCAGCGTCTCGTCCTTGGCCGGTTGCTCCAGGGCGAAGTCGGCGCCCCAGGCCGAGAAGGTGAGGGTGCCCGCCTTACCGGCGCGCACCAGGCGCAGCGGGTACGGCTTGCCCTCGAGGGAGACGTCCAGGGTGCCGCCGGAACCCTCGTCGCCGGTGATGCGGATGGTGCGGACGCCGCCCTGCTCGTGGTGGCCGTCGGTGGCGAGGGTGCCGTGCAGGGTCAGCAGACCGGTGAGGAGGACATCCTTGTCCGCGAACCCGATGAACTTCTTGTACGACGGGTCGCCCTTCGGTACCTTCACGTACTTCTCGGCGAGCTTGCCGGCCGCCGCCGCGTCCGACGCGCCGCCCTCGCCCTTCGCGCCGCCCTTCGCGCCGTCCTTGCCGGCCCCGCCGTCCGCCTGGCCCCAGAACTTGGCGTCGGCCTTCAGGAAGAGCTGGTCGTCGACCTTCATCAACCGGAACGTCTGTCCTCCGGCGGTGACCGATCCGATGCCGCCCTCGGGCTTGAGCCGCATGTCGAGCGTGTACGTACGCCCGCTGGTGACGACGTTCCCGTGCAGCCGCACGGTGTCGACCGACTTGGCGGCCGTCCGTGTCCTGTTCTGGATCTCTGCGGCGGACAGCCTGCCGACGCCGTTGGTGCCCTTGTCCGGGTCTTCTTCCTCTGAGCATCCCGTGAGCGCCATGCCGGTCACGAGCAGCACACACACGGCACTCGCCAGCGTGGCTGTGCGGGAACGGCCCGGGGAGATCGGAGTCACAGGTTGCGCTGCCTCTCTGACGGGGACCTGAACGGCGTACCGCAGAGTACCGGGGGCGTACCGGCCGGTCGGAGGCAGTCCGTCCGGACCGGCCGCGGGAGCATCGCTGATCGGGACGGGCTAGCCTGAAGCCGCCCGAACGGGGCATCCGGACAACCGGCGCAGCGACAGACAGGACGGGCACGGCACGACAGGACGGGCACGACAGGACGGCACGGCAAGACCTGAGCAAGCAGCAGCACACACGCACGGCAGCACCGCCCCGTACGAAAAGGAGCCGCCGCATGGCAGCGGGCGCCCACCGGTTCTTCGTCTCCCACGTCTCCGGCGTCGCCGCCTTCGATCCGGCCGGCGACCAGGTGGGGCGTGTGCGCGACATGGTCGTCATGCTGCGGGTGGGCGGGCGTCCGCCGAAACTGCTCGGTCTGGTGGTCGAACTTCCCAGCCGGCGCCGCATCTTCCTACCCATGAACCGGGTGACCGCCGTGCAGTCCGGCCAGGTCATCACCACCGGGGTGCTCAACGTCCGGCGCTTCGAGCAGCGGCCCACCGAACGGCTCGTCTTCGGCGAGCTCCTGGACCGCAGGGTGACACTCGTGGAGACCGGTGAGGAGGTCACCGTCCTGGACCTGTCGGTGCATCAGCTGCCGGCCCGCCGGGGATGGGTGATCGACCGGGTGTTCGTCCGCAAGGGCAAGAAGGGTGGAACGTTTCGGCGGGGCAAGGGGGAAACCCTGACCGTCGAGTGGTCGGCGGTCAGCGGGTTCTCGCTGGAGGAGCAGGGGCAGGGCGCCGAGAGTCTGCTCGCCACGTTCGAGCAGTTGCGCCCCGCCGACCTGGCCAATGTCCTGCACCACCTCTCCGCCAAGCGCCGCGCCGAGGTGGCCGCCGCTCTGGACGACGACCGCCTCGCGGACGTGCTGGAGGAGTTGCCCGAGGACGACCAGGTGGAGATCCTCGGCAAGCTGAAGGAGGAGCGCGCCGCGGACGTTCTGGAGGCCATGGACCCGGACGACGCCGCCGACCTGCTCTCCGAGCTGCCCGAGGAGGACAAGGAGCGGCTGCTGAGCCTGATGCGGCCCGATGACGCGGCCGACATGCGGCGCCTGATGGCGTACGAGGAGCACACCGCGGGCGGTCTGATGACGACCGAGCCGATCGTGCTCAGGCCCGACGCGACCGTCGCCGACGCGCTGGCCCGCATCCGCAACCCGGACCTGTCCCCGGCGCACGCGGCCCAGATCTATGTGTGCCGTCCGCCGGAGGAGACCCCGACCGGCAAGTACCTGGGCACGGTCCACTTCCAGCGGCTGCTGCGCGACCCCCCGTACACGCTGGTCGGCTCGATCCTCGACGAGGATCTGCAGTGGCTGGCGCCGGGTGCGGCGCTGCCCGTGGTGGCCGGGTTCTTCGCCGCGTACGACATGGTGGCGGCGCCCGTGGTCGACGAGACGGGAGCGCTGCTGGGCGCGGTGACGGTCGACGACGTACTGGACCACATGCTGCCGGACGACTGGCGGGAGACCGAGTTCCATCTGAACGACGAAGCCCCGGACGATGCCGGGGGCCCGGAGGGCACGAGAGGCGCGGACGACGCGGACGGTACCGATGGTGCGGACGTCAGGGACGACGAGGAGGGGGTGGTGACCGATGGCACCTGAGCGCGACGGCGTGCGCGAGCAGCGTCATCCGGCGGGCGCCACGGCCGCCGGCCGCGTGCGGACGCCACGGCTGGACCAGCCGCGCCCGCCCAGGCGCCGGCTGCTGCCCGAGTGGGACCCGGAGGCCTTCGGACGCCTGTCGGAGCGGATCGCGCGTTTCCTGGGGACCGGCCGGTTCATCGTCTGGATGACGGTCGTCATCATCGTGTGGCTGGTGTGGAACGTGTCCGCGCCGGAGGAACTGCGGTTCGACGAGTACCCGTTCATCTTCCTGACCCTGATGCTGTCCCTCCAGGCCTCGTACGCCGCCCCGCTGATCCTGCTGGCGCAGAACAGGCAGGACGACCGTGACCGGGTCAACCTGGAGCAGGACCGCAAGCAGGACGAGCGGGTGATCGCGGACACCGAGTATCTGACGCGGGAGATCGCCGCCCTGCGGATCGGGCTGGGGGAGGTCGCGACGCGCGACTGGATCCGCTCGGAGCTCCAGGACATGATGAAGGAGCTCGAGGAACGGCAGAACGGACACCGGGACCACCACGGCTCCATCGCGGCAATGCGGGCGCAACGGTCTCCGGGACGTGACGCAGACGACCAGTAGCGGGCTTACCGGGGGACGCGCGGGGCGCCGTACCATCGACACCATGGCTACGGAAGACGCGGTGCGCGAGGCACTGGCGACAGTGAACGACCCCGAGATCAACCGGCCCCTCACCGAACTCGGGATGGTCAAGTCGGTGGAGATCGGGGCGGACGGAGCGGTCGCGGTCGCCGTGTACCTGACGGTCTCCGGCTGTCCGATGCGGGACACGATCACACAGCGGGTGACGGACGCGGTCTCCCGGGTCGAAGGGGTCACGCGGGTCGACGTCACGCTGGACGTGATGAGCGACGAGCAGCGCAAGGAGCTGGCGAACGCCCTGCGCGGCGGCCAGGCCGAGCGCGAGGTGCCCTTCGCGAAGCCGGGCAGTCTGACCCGGGTGTACGCGGTCGCCTCCGGCAAGGGCGGGGTGGGCAAGTCGTCGGTGACGGTGAACCTGGCGGCGGCGATGGCGGCCGACGGCCTGAAGGTGGGCGTCGTGGACGCCGACATCTACGGTCACTCGGTGCCGCGCATGCTGGGTGCCGACGGACGTCCGACCCAGGTCGAGAACATGATCATGCCGCCGTCCGCGCACGGCGTGAAGGTCATCTCCATCGGCATGTTCACCCCGGGCAACGCGCCGGTGGTGTGGCGCGGCCCGATGCTGCACCGCGCGCTGCAGCAGTTCCTGGCGGACGTGTACTGGGGCGACCTGGACGTACTGCTGCTCGACCTGCCGCCGGGCACCGGTGACATCGCGATCTCGGTCGCGCAGCTCGTGCCGAACGCCGAGATCCTGGTCGTCACCACACCTCAGCAGGCGGCGGCCGAGGTGGCCGAGCGTGCGGGCTCCATCGCCGTGCAGACCCACCAGAAGATCGTCGGCGTGGTCGAGAACATGTCCGGTCTGCCCTGCCCGCACTGCGACGAGATGGTCGACGTCTTCGGCACCGGTGGCGGCCAGTCGGTGGCCGACGGCCTGACCCGCACCACGGGGGCCAACGTCCCGGTGCTCGGTTCCATCCCCATCGACCTGCGCCTGCGCGAGGGCGGCGACGAGGGCCGGCCGGTCGTCCTGTCCGACCCGGAGTCCCCCGCGGGTTCGGCGCTCCGCTCGATCGCCGGCAAGCTCGGCGGGCGTCAGCGCGGCCTGGCGGGCCTGGCGCTGGGCATCACGCCCCGGAACAAGTTCTGAGCGCTCCAGGCGCCCGTACGGGGCCCTGAGAGCCGCTGTGCCGCGTCCGGCCGGGGCGCCGTCCTTCGGGGCGGCGCCCTTCGCCGTGCGGGGACGGCGGTACCGCGTTCCGCGGCTCGGACCGGGCCGCATGCTCCCCCGAGCCGCATGGCTCCCCCCGGCCCGTACGCTCCCGCTCAGGACGCGTAGGCGGTGATGTCCTTGACCACGGCGAAGCCCAGGCCGTACGCGCTCATGCCCCGGCCGTACGCACCGACGTGCAGGCCCGCCCGCGTAGATCCCGCGAGCACCCAGCCGAACTCGGACTCCCGGTAGTGGAACGGCGTCGGCACCCCGTCCACGGGGAGGGACAGCATCGACCAGTCCGGTCCGTCGAGGTCGTCCGCCAGCACCCAGGCCGTCTCCGTCTGCTGCTCCAGCCAGTCGTCGCGCAGGGAGTGGTCCATCTGGCCCGGCCAGGTGAACGACAGCAGCCCCACTCCGGCGAGCCAGGCCGCGGAGGACACGGAGGTGGCCTCCATCAGGCCGGTGCCGTCCGCGCTGCGGCGCACCGGGTGGGCGGCCACCGTCACGGCGACCGCGAACTTCTCCTTGGTCTCCTGGCCGCTCTGGGCCGTGTACTCGCTGCGCACCGAGGGCTCGTCACCGTGCCCGATCGATCCGTGCTCGACGGACCCGTCCGCCGCGGTGCCGACCTGCATCAGCCAGCGCCGCCCCGTGAACGCCTCGTCGAGGCCGTACCACGGGAAGGGCGCGCTCAGGTAGCCGTCGACCGTACGCCGGGCGGAGGGGGCCGGCCGTCCGTCCTCCGCGGCCGGCGCCTGCGCGACTGCCCGACTCGTCGTCTCCATGTCCGGACGCCTCCTCGCTCTCGTCGGACCGGGGGCGGCCCGCCCCCCTTCGGGCGTACTCGTCCGGACCGCACAACAACTGGGGCAGCATAGCCACCTCGTGGGTGCGTGCCCGGGAGACCGCCCGGCGCGTGGGCCGCCTGGACGTCCGGTTCGGGCCGTGCGGGCTCCGGCGGAGTATGAAACGCGTCACACACATGGGGGCGTACGCCCCCACGCAGCCGACCGCGGCCGCGCCGGGCGAGGCTCAGGTGGCATCCGAGTCGAAGGGCGGACGATCGTCGGCGACCGTCTTCTCGGGCTTCTTCGTCATATCGAGGCGGCCTCCCTCGGAGGAAGCCGAGGAGGATGCGGAGGACGCCGGGGAAGATGCGGAGGACTCGGGGTCGCGGCCCTGGACGGCGTCCGTGACCTCGGCCATCTCCTTCTTCAGGTCGAAGCCGCTGCGGATCTCCTTGAGCCCCAGGTCGTCGTTGTCCATCTGCTTGCGGATGAACGTCTTGGGGTTGAGGTCCTCGAACTCGAAGTCCTTGAACTCCGGGCCCAGTTCCTCGCGGATGTCCTGCTTGGCGCTGTCCGAGAAGTCGCGGATCTTCCGGATCGTCCTGGTCACGTCCTGGATGACCTTGGGGAGCTTGTCCGGACCGAAGACGAGCACGGCGAGGATGACGAGCGTCACCAGCTCGAGCGGTCCTATGTCATTGAACACCTGAAGCTCCTTGCGATGTCCTCGGCCCTCGGCCCTCGGCGGTCAGTGCGTCCGTGCGTCCGTGCATCCGTGCGGTCTTCCGTGGTCCGGGCCGGGTCCACGGTACCCGGCCTCCCCGTACGGCCGGTACTGTGCCGGGGCCTCCGGATGCGTGACGGGTACGGTCTTCGCCGGCTGTTCGCCTTTCCGTGCCTGCCACGCCTCCCGTGTCCCCGCGCTGCCGTCCCGGCCGTCGTGCCGACCGATGTCTAGTCGCCGCCGGAGGAGCCGAGGACCAGCGAGACCTCCCGCTCCTTGCCGTCCCGCTCCAGGGTGAGCTCCAGCCGGTCTCCGGGGCGGTGTGCGCGGGTCTTGACGATGAGTTCCTCACCGGAGTGGACGCGCTGCCCGTCGACCTTCGTGATGACGTCGCCGGCCTTGATCCCGGCCTTGTCCCCGGGCCCGCCGGTGCCGACCGGGGGCCCGCCGTCGCTGCCCTCGGTCCCGACCTGGGCGCCGTCGCCGGCGTAGTCCATGTCCAGGGTGATGCCGATCACCGGGTGGGTCGCCCTGCCGTTGTTGATCAGCTCCTCGGCGACGCGCTTGCCCTGGTTGATCGGGATGGCGAAGCCGAGGCCTATGGAACCGGCCTGGCCGCCCTCGGCGTCACCTCCGCCGTCGGCTGCGGAGCGGATGGCGGAGTTGATGCCGATCACGCGGCCCTCGGCGTCGAGCAGGGGGCCGCCGGAGTTGCCGGGGTTGATCGGCGCGTCGGTCTGCAGGGCGTCGACGTACGACACGTCACTGCCGTCGCCCTGCCCGCCGCCCGCCGTGATGGGGCGTTCGCGCGCGCTGATGATGCCGGCGGTGACCGTGCCGGCCAGGTCGAAGGGGGCGCCGATGGCGACGACGGGGTCGCCCACCTGCACGTTGTCCGAGTTGCCGAGGGGCAGGGGAGCCAGCCCGCTGACGCCCTTGACCTTCACCACGGCGAGGTCGTAGCCGCTGTCCCGGCCGACGACCGTGGCCTCGGCGGTGTCGCCGCTGTGGAAGGTCACGGTGATCTCGCCGTCGCGTCCGGCGGGCTGCACGACGTGGTCGTTGGTGAGGATGTGTCCGCGTCCGTCGAGCACGAATCCGGTGCCGGTGCCCGCCGACGCCGCGCCGCTGACGTGCAGGGTGACGACGCTGGGCAGGGCCTGCGCGGCGATCCCTGCGATGCTTCCGGGTTCCCGCCCGGCGGGTTCCTCCTCGGCCTGCGGGAGTTCCACGGCGCCCACACCGCCGCCGCGTTCCAGCTGGGTGCCGACGATTCCGCCGACGCTGCCCGAGAGGAGCGCGACCAGCAGCATGAGGCCGACGAGCTTCCTCCTGGCCCGCTTGCGCCGCCCGTCCTCCGTGTCGACCGCGCCCCCGATCTGCTGCAACGGGGTACTCGCCGCGGCGGCGGCCCAGGGGTCGTAACGCTGCCAGGGGTCGGCCGGCGCCTGGCTCTCCACTGCCGGAGCGCCCGGGGCCGGGAGCATGGGCGCGGGTTCGACCGCGGGTGCGGGTGTGGGGTGGCTCGCGTCCGGGGCGCCCGGTCCGGAGGCACCGGGCGCGGGCGGGACGGTGGCAGCGGCAGCAGCTTCCGGCGCACCGGGCACGGGCATGCCGTGCGGCAGTGTGCCCGCCGTCGGGGACGCTCCCGGAGCGGGAATCGACGTGTCCTGCGCGGGAGTTGCCGCCGGATGCTGAACAGGGGGCGCGGGCGCCCAGGGCCCCGGCTCACCGTACGGCGGGGTGCTGTAGGGGTCGGGGTCGTGCAACGGCCGGGGCTGCTCGGACCGGTCTCCGAAGGAACCGGGTACGACGGACCCGGGTACGACGGACTCGGAGAACCCGGAGCGCCCGGAGGACTCCGCGGGATCCGTGGACCCTGCGGGCTCCGCGGCCACGTCGGACTCGCGAGGCTCGACAACTCCCGCGGGTGCGGCGCCTTCCGCGGGCAGGCCGGCTTCCGTCCTCTCGACCTTCAGGGGCCGGCGCAGTTCGTAGTCACCCTCGGTTTCGGCCAAGGACCCGGCGGGCCGGGCGAGTTCGAAGTCCGCTTCCTTCGGTGCGTCCACCGGGGCGGGATCCGGACCGGCACCGTCGGTGAGGTCCGCGCCGCCCGGGCCGTCGGAGCCGGCGATGCCGCCCGGCGGCGTGGGTCGCTCCAGCTCGAAGTCTCCGTCCCGGTCCGGTTCGGCCGACTGTTCCTGCTCCCCCGATGGGCTCGCCTTCGGGGGCTTTCCCTCGTTCATGCTCTCCCCACAGCCGGCCGCAGATCGTCGAATCGGTGACTCCGTACGCTTCCGCGGCTCGGAGCTCCTGGTCCGGCACCCGGCTCCATGGACTCGGGCGCGCCACCTGGATTCAATCAGGTTCGCACGCCCGTGCGCAGCGGACGGGTGCGGTACACAGACCGGCGCGCAGGCCGGTACGCAGACCGGTGCACCGGTCTGCTGATCATGCGGGAGGAAGCGGCGGGGCGGGAGCCGCGGTCGCGCCGCCGGAGGGCGTGGAGGAAGTGGGGGTATTGGGGGACGACGAGGCCTCGGCGGTGGGGAAGCCGCCGGGGGTCCTGAGCCCCGGGGTCGTCTCCCACTCGGTCAGGGACAACGGCGGTATCAGCGGAGCCATCGGGGCGGCGTCGGCCGTGACGGGGGTGGCCGCCAGGGGGCTGTGCCCCCGGGGAGCGGACGGTGGGGCCCCCGGGAGCAGCGGCGCGGACGCCTGGGTCGGGACGGCCGGGGTTCCGCCCCGTGTGCTCTGGCCCTGCAACTGGCCCAGCAGGGGGGCGGAGCCACGGCGGCGCTGGGAATCGGGCGTCGCCGCCGCTGCGCTGCCCTGGGTGCGCAGCGGGGTCACATTGCTGCCGCTGCCCGAGCCGCGGACCTCCGCGTCGACGGGTGTGAGGGTGACGACACCACCGAGGGCGATCGCCGCGAGGGACACCGCTCCCGCCGCGGCGGCGGCGAAGCGCATCCCGCGCGAGGAGGACCGGTCCTGCTCGTGCCGGCCGACCTCATGGATACGGAAGCCCCGGTCCGCCGGCCCCGCGTCCGACGAAGACGGGAGCAGGGAGGAGGGGCGCCGGGCGGGCGTGTAGGCGAACTCGAACCGCTCACCGCGCCTACCGCCGGTCCCGAAGGGTCCAGGCAGCCGACCGAGCTGCACGGACAGGTCGCCCGGCAGCCCTGCGTCGTCCAGTGGCGAGCCGCCGCCGAGGTCTCCGCCCGCCGGAAGACCCTGGAGCCGGGCCAGGAAGCTCTCGGACGGGGGCGGGGGCGCGGCTTGCGCGAAGACGTTCTTCAGGCGGCGCTGCGCGTCCAGCTCCGACTTGCACTTCGCGCAGGTGGCGACGTGCGCCAGTACGCGCTCGCGCGCGTCATGACCGAGCTCTCCGTCCACCAGGGCGGAAAGCCGGTCTCCCAGGTGCTCCTCTGCGAGGTGTCCTTCGGCAGGTTTCGGACGTGAACCGCTCACGTGCTCGCGCCCCCTCCTCCCAGTGCGGGAACACGCGGCGCGAAGGAGCGGCGCTCCGTGCGCGCCTGGGGCGAGCGGTGAGCGAGGGCCTTGCGCAGCTGGGAGCGCCCGCGGTGGATCCGGGACCGGACCGTGCCGAGCTTGACGCCGAGGGTCGCGGCGATCTCCTCGTACGACAGTCCCTCGATGTCGCAGAGGACGACCGCGGCGCGGAATTCGGGCGCGAGCGTGTCGAGGGCCTGCTGGACGTCCGCGTCGAAGTGAGTGTCGTTGAAGACCTGCTGGGGGGTGGGCTCCTTGCTGGGGAGCCGCTCGGCCGCGTCGTCGCCCAGCGAGTCGAAACGGATGCGCTGCTTGCGGCGCACCATGTCCAGGAAGAGGTTGGTCGTGATGCGGTGCAGCCAGCCCTCGAAGGTGCCCGGTGTGTATGTCGACAGGGAGCGGAAGACGCGGACGAAGACCTCCTGGGTGAGGTCCTCCGCGTCGTGCTGGTTACCGGTGAGGCGGTAGGCGAGCCGGTAGACCCGGCCGCTGTGCGTGCTGACGATCTCCTCCCACGTGGGCGGAGTCCACGCCTGCCCGTCCGCGTCGGTGGAGAAGCTCGCGGTCTGGGCCGGCTCGGCGGCGTGGCTGTGGTCAGCAGCGGTGTCGTTCACGGATTTCGGCCTGCCCGCCGATCCAAGGAAGCGCCTCAGCACTCCTCCCCGATCCATAGGCGCAGCCGCACCTCCCCTATCGGCTCTGGTGGTGTCCAGTGGAGCCCCTACCATAGCCACCTCGCCCGTTAGCTCCGGATAAGCGGTTTTACGAGAAATTGATGTGCGCTGCCACGGCTCGTGGGCCCGCGTCAGCACTTGCTCGGTGTTCCCGCTCATACGCCCACCCCCTCCACGGCACACGCCGCTCGCTCTTCCCTGTAAACGTCCGGTCCCATCAGTGGGTTCCCGGTGTCAACGGATAAAGTCACGCCGAGGCAACCACGGGGACGGGAGAGGGCCATTACCGCCAACCGGCAGACGAGCTGGGCGTTCGCGGACGCCTATGTCGCCGAGGACGAGGCGCTGCACTGGGCCCGGGACCGGGCCCAGGAGGCAGGGCTGCGCTCGGTGTCGCCCGGTACGGGTGCGGCCCTGCGGTTGCTCGCGGCCACCGCGGACGCCAAGGCGGTCGCGGAGATCGGCACCGGCTGCGGCGTCTCCGGGATCCACCTGCTGCACGGGATGCGGCCGGACGGTGTGCTGACCACGGTCGACCAGGAACCGGAGCATCAGCAGTCCGCCCGTCAGGCCTTCCGCACGGCGGGCTTCGCCGCCAACAGGGCCCGTTTCATCCCCGGACGGGCGTTGGACGTCCTGCCCCGCCTCGCGGACTCCGGCTACGACCTCGTCTTCTGCGACGGGGACCGGCTCGAGTACCAGGACTATCTCGCGGAATCGTTGCGTCTGCTGCGCCCGGGAGGCCTGGTCGCCTTCGAAGGGGTCTTCGCGAGCGGCCGGACGGTGGACTCCGGTCCGCAGCCCACCGAGGTGCTGCGGCTGCGGGAACTGGTGCGGGCCCTGCGCGAGAGCCAGGAACTGGTGTCGTCCCTGCTGCCCGTGGGTGACGGCCTGCTCTGTGTGGTGAAGCGGTAGCGCAC
Organism: Streptomyces sp. P9-A2; assembly: GCF_036634175.1. Lineage (NCBI taxonomy): Bacteria > Bacillati > Actinomycetota > Actinomycetes > Kitasatosporales > Streptomycetaceae > Streptomyces > Streptomyces sp. P9-A2. The sequence continues at coordinate 5,370,482 of NZ_JAZIFX010000001.1, read as the reverse complement.
GTGGTGAAGCGGTAGCGGACGGCTCCGGACGCGCATCGGACGAGAAACGGTGGCGGACCTCTCCGACACCGCTCCGACCTGGGCAAACAGTTGCCCCGGTGCCGTATACGGCACCGGGGCAACTGAAAGGGTAGGGTCGCTTGCGCGTCAGCCGACGACCTTCTTGAGAGCATCGCCGAGCGCGTCGGCCTCATCCGGGGTCAGCTCGACGACGAGCCGCCCGCCGCCTTCGAGCGGAACGCGCATGACGATGCCCCGCCCCTCCTTGGTCACCTCGAGCGGGCCGTCACCCGTCCGCGGCTTCATGGCCGCCATGCTCGTTCCCCTTCCTGAAACCCAGCTCAACCGTCTAGCCGACGGCCCACTGAAGGGCACCTGCGGTCCTTGAAGCAGGACACACGCCACCGGCATCGAACACATTGCTTCCAGGCCATTATCCCGCATCTCAGGACCCGATGACCAACATCGGTCGGCATCGCTTGGGCAACGCGCGCGAGCAAAACCACTCAATTCGGCGATGTGGCTGCGATACTGCGCCCTCTTACGCCACTCCCCCTAAGAAAATCGGACCGGAATTCTTTGACGCAGGTCACACACGGGCTCCGCACCGGCGCCGGCGATCTCCGTCATGCTGTCCTGCACAGGGACGTACTGACGGGTAGGTCCACGAGCCGCGACGCGGAGGGATACACCATGGCCGACACCGTGCTCTACGAGGTGAGCGACGGACTCGCGACGATCACGCTGAACCGCCCGGAGGCGATGAACGCGCTGAACGTGGCGGCGAAGGCCGCTCTCCGGGACGCGGTCCGGGCCGCCGCGGACGACGAGGGTGTGCGGGCCGTACTGCTGACCGCCGCCGGCGACCGGGCGTTCTGCGTCGGGCAGGACCTCAAGGAGCACATCGGGCTGCTGGTCGCCGACCGGGAGGACGGCGGCGGGCGCACGATGAGTACGGTGCGCGAGCACTACAACCCGATCGTGAAGGCGCTCGCCGGGGCCGCGAAACCGGTGGTCGCCGCGGTGAACGGGGTGGCGGCCGGGGCGGGCTTCGGCTTCGCGCTGGCGGCGGACTACCGGATCGTGGCCGACACGGCGGCGTTCAACACGTCGTTCGCCGGGGTCGCGCTGACCGCGGACTCCGGTATCTCCTGGACGCTGCCGCGGGTCGTCGGCCCGAGCCGCGCCACCGACCTGCTGCTCTTCCCCCGCAGCATCACGGCCCAGGAGGCGTACGACCTCGGGATCGCGAACCGGCTGGTCCCGGCCGCCGAACTGCGCGCGGAGGCGGAGAAGACGGCGCGGGCGCTGGCCGCGGGGCCCACGGTGGCGTACGCGGCACTCAAGGAGTCGGTGGCGTACGGGCTCACCCACTCCCTGGAGGAGGCCCTGGAGAAGGAGGACGAGCTCCAGACCCGGGCGGGCGCCTCCGAGGACCACACGATCGCCGTGCAGGCCTTCGTCAACAAGGAGAAGCCGAAGTACCAGGGCCGCTGACTCCGGGGGTGGCAGATCCAGGAGCGACGGGCCCGGGGCGACAGGTCCGGGAATGACAGACCCGGGGCGGCAGACCCGGAAGGGGCAGACCCGGAAGGGGCAGACCCGGGAGCGGCAGATCCGGAAGGGGCAGGCCCCGGGCGACAGGCCCGGGGCCGTCTGCGGCGTGGCCTGCTCGCCTTCGAGGGGTCAGGGCTGTCGGGCCGCGCAGTCCTTCAGGTGGTCGTCGACCAGGCCGCAGGCCTGCATCAGCGCGTAGGCCGTGGTCGGGCCGACGAAGCGCAGGCCCTGCTTCTTCAGGGCCTTGGACAGCGCCGTCGACTCGGGTGTGATCGCGGGCACGTCGGCGAGGGTCACCGGTGCCGGGCGGCCTGCCGGGTCGGGTGCGTGCGACCAGATCAGGGCGTCCAGGTCGCCGGGCGCCCACCCGGCCAGCACGCGTGCGTTGCCCAGGGTCGCGTCGATCTTGGCGCGGTTGCGGATGATGCCGGCGTCGGCCAGCAGGCGTTCCCGGTCGGCGTCGGTGAACTCCGCGACGGCCGCGATCCGGAAGCCGGCGAAGGCGCTGCGGAAGCCCGGACGGCGGCGCAGGATCGTGATCCACGACAGGCCGGACTGGAAGGCCTCCAGGCTGAGGCGCTCGAACAGGGCGTCGTCCCCGTGGACCGGGCGGCCCCACTCCTCGTCGTGGTAGGCGATGTAGTCCTCGGTGGACAGGGCCCAGGGGCAGCGCGGTGCGCCGTCCGGACCCGCGAGGGCGGCCCCGTCGGTCACAGCTGGTCGCCCTCCTGGCGCGCGGCGGGCTTGTCCAGGGCGAGGTGGGCCGCGACGGCACGGGCACCGGCCAGCGCGGATTCCAGGTCGGCGATCCGGGCGTCGCGCTCGGCGAGCTCGGCGCCGAGGCGGCTCAGCGCGTCGTCCACGTCGTCCATGCGGTAGCCGCGCGCGGCGAGGGGAAAGCGAAGACCGTCCACGTCCGCGCGGCTGACCGGGCGGTCCAGCGGCAGGGTGTCCCTCAGCCGGTCGGGGGCCGCGTCGGGCAGCGGGCCGCTCTCGCCGCCGCCCACCACGGCGAGGGTCACCGCGGCGACCACGACGGCGAGCGCGACGACCAGGAACAGGAACATAACCATCGCTGTGGTCCCCAGGGTTGGATCGAGCCGGAGTCGGATGTGTGGCTCCGATCGTGCCATGCGAGTCTGACAGTCAGGGTCACAGGCGGCCGGGACGGCCGTCGGACCGCACCGACGAGAAGAGGTCTTTGGGGATGCTCAGGCTGGGCAGGCGGGAATTCGCACCGCACGAGCCGGTGATCATGGCGATCGTGAACCGGACCCCCGACTCCTTCTACGACCGGGGCGCGACCTTCCGCGACGAACCGGCGCTCACGCGCGTGGAGCAGGCGGTGGCCGAGGGCGCCGCGATCATCGACATCGGCGGGGTGAAGGCCGGGCCGGGCGAGGAGGTCTCCGCGGAGGAGGAGGCACGACGCACGGTCGGTTTCGTCGCCGAGGTGCGGCGGCGTTTCCCGGACGTCGTGATCAGCGTGGACACCTGGCGGCACGAGATCGGCGAGGCCGTGTGCGAGGTGGGGGCGGACGTCCTGAACGATGCCTGGGGCGGGGTCGATCCGCGGCTCGCGGAGGTCGCCGCGCGGTACGGCACGGGGCTGGTGTGCACCCACGCGGGAGGCGCACTGCCACGGACCCGGCCGCACCGGGTGGAGTACGAGGACGTGATGGCCGACATCCTCGAGCGGACGCTGGGGCTGGCGGAGCGCGCGGTGTCCCTGGGCGTGCCGCGGGAGTCGGTGATGATCGATCCCGGGCACGACTTCGGCAAGAACACCCGGCACAGTCTCGAGGCGACGCGGCGGCTGGACGAGATGGTCGCCACCGGGTGGCCGGTGCTGGTGTCCCTGTCCAACAAGGACTTCGTCGGGGAGACCCTGGACCGGCCGGTCAAGGAGCGGGTGCTGGGGACGCTTGCGACGACCGCGGTGTCGGCGTGGCTGGGGGCGCGGGTGTACCGGGTGCACGAGGTGGCGGAGACGCGGCAGGTGCTGGACATGGTGGCGTCCATCGCGGGCCACCGTGCCCCTGCGGTGGCCCGGCGGGGGCTCGCGTAGGGCTCCGCCCCGGGTGACGGTTCTGCCCCTGAGCCCGTTTCCATGACCGGCGTCCCTGGACCCCGGGCATGGGGCTCCGCCCCACACCCAGCCGGGGGCTCTGCCCCTGGACCCCGCCCTGTGCCCACCCACCGCCCGACTCGGTGGATCGAAAAGTGACCCCAGGGCCCGGACCGTCACACGGTGGGTCGGGAAAGGCCCCGGCCCGCACGCCGCTCGGCAGGGATCAGAAGTACCTCCCCCGGCCCCCCGGGGCCCCTCCGGTCGTCCTGCGGGGCCCCGGGGGGCCGGGGGGCGGCCGCCCGGGGCCCACGTGTCGCTCGGCAGGGCGGGAGGGGGCTGTCGAGGAGGCCTCCGGTCCACGCGCCGGTCAGTGGGTGAGGGCGGGGCAAGGCGTGGAGGGCTCGCCTGCTCAGCGGCCCGCTTCCTTGGACACCAGGGACACCGCTTCGTCCACGTCGTCCGTGACGTGGAAGAGGAGGAGGTCCTTCTCGGCCGCCTTGCCCTGGGCGATGACCGTGCCGCGCAGCCAGTCGACCAGGCCGCCCCAGTACTCGGTGCCGAACAGGACGACGGGGAACTGGGTGATCTTCTGCGTCTGGACCAGGGTCAGCGCCTCGAAGAGTTCGTCGAGGGTGCCGAGGCCGCCGGGCAGGACGACGAAGCCCTGCGAGTACTTGACGAACATCAGCTTGCGGACGAAGAAGTACCGGAAGTTCAGGCCGATGTCGACGTAGCTGTTGAGCCCCTGCTCGAAGGGCAGCTCGATACCGAGGCCGACCGAGACGCCGTCGGCCTCGCAGGCGCCCTTGTTGGCCGCCTCCATGGCGCCGGGGCCGCCGCCGGTGACGACGGCGAAGCCCGCCTCGACCAGGCCCCGGCCCAGCCGGACGCCGGCGTCGTACTCCGGCGAGGTCGCCGGTGTGCGGGCCGAGCCGAAGACGCTGATGGCGGGGGGCAGCTCGGCGAGTGCGCCGAACCCCTCGATGAACTCCGACTGGATGCGCAGCACCCGCCAGGGGTCGGTGTGCACCCAGTCCGAGGGGGCACGCCCGTCCAGCAGCCGCTGGTCCGTGGTGCTCGTCTGGACCTGGCCCCGCCTGCGGAGTACCGGGCCCAGCCGCTGCTCCTCCGGTGGAACCTGCTTGCCCTCGGGGTTGCCAGTAGCCATATGTGCTCCCTCCGTTCCGGTCTCCCCGGCTCGGGAGATCGCCGAGAGGACGGGGAGAGGTCATTCCACCTCAGCGTAGATCCACGAGGGTTACGTCCGGGGGACGTCAGCATGTCCGCGGGACAGCGTTCCAAACGCCCCGCCGGGGTGGTGTGCTCACGCGGTCAGCCAGGACCGCAGCCGCTCCTCCCCCGCGAGGATCTTCGCCGTCTCGACGCGTTCGTCCCGCTTGTGCGCCAGGTGCGGGTTGCCGGGGCCGTAGTTGACCGCCGGGATGCCGAGGGCCGAGAAGCGGGAGACGTCCGTCCAGCCGTACTTGGGCTGGGGGGTGCCGCCGACCGCCTCGATGAAGGCGGCCGCCGCCGGGTGGGAGAGGCCGGGCAGGGCCGCGCCGCTGTGGTCGTCGACGACGAACTCGCTCACGCCGCAGTCCGCGAAGACCTCGCGGACGTGGGCGAGGGCCTCGGCCTCGGAGCGGTCGGGGGCGTAGCGGAAGTTGACGGCGACGACGCACTCGTCGGGGATGACGTTGCCGGCGACGCCTCCGGAGATGCCCACCGCGTTCAGGCCCTCGCGGTACTCCAGACCGTCGATCACCGGGTGGCGCGGCTCGTAGGAGGCGAGGCGGGCGAGGACGGGGGATGCCGCGTGGATCGCGTTGGCGCCCATCCAGCTCCGCGCGGAGTGGGCGCGCTCGCCGGTGGTCTTCAACAGCACCCGGAGCGTGCCCTGGCAGCCGCCCTCGACCTGGCCGTCGGTGGGCTCGAGGAGGACCGCGAAGTCACCCTCCAGCCAGTCGGGGTGCTGTTCGGCGACGTGCTTGAGGCCGTTGAGGTCCGCGGAGACCTCCTCGTTGTCGTAGAAGACGAAGGTGAGGTCCCGGTTGGGGGCGGGGACGGTGGCCGCGATGCGCAGCTGTACGGCCACGCCCGCCTTCATGTCGCTGGTGCCGCAGCCCCACAGCACGCCGTCCTCGTCGAGCCGGGAGGGGACGTTGTCCGCGATGGGGACCGTGTCGATGTGACCGGCGAGGATCACGCGCTCCTCGCGTCCCAGGTGCGTACGGGCCACGACGTTGTTGCCGTACCGGTCGACCGTGAGGTGCGGCAGGGGCCGCAGGGCGGATTCGATCGCGTCGGCGAGCGGCTTCTCGGTGCCGCTGACGGAGGGGAAGTCGACGAGCCGCGCGGTCAGGCGTGCCGCGTCCAGAGTGAGGTCAAGCGGTGTATCGGCCATGGCGACGACCCTAACGCGCTGGTCCGGGCCCACTGTCCACACCCGGAACACACGGCTCCTACTCTCCAGTACCTTGTTACGCGTGTCAGAGTCACCACTTCCTTCCAGGCGTCGTGGCCGCTTCCTCCGTTTCGGGACGGCCTCCGTGGTACTTCTCGGGATCGCCGGTTATCTGGTGGTCCAGTACGACACGGGCGGCACCAGCGGCCCGGGTTGCCGGGTCGTGTCCGGCAAGGACGACGGGGCCGCGTACGCGTTCACGCCCGAGCAGGCGGTGAACGCGGCGACGATCACCGCCGTCGGCACCGCCCGCGACCTGCCCGAGCGGGCCGTGGCGATCGCGCTGGCGACGGCCCTCCAGGAATCGGCGCTGCGCAACATCGACTACGGCGACCGTGACTCGCTCGGCCTGTTCCAGCAGCGCCCCTCGCAGGGCTGGGGCACGCCGGAGGAGATCATGGACCCGGCGTACTCCGCGGGGAAGTTCTACGAGGGGCTGGAGGAGGTGCCGGGGTACACCCGGCTGCCGCTCACCGTCGCCGCCCAGCGGGTGCAGCTCAGCGGCTTCCCGCAGGCGTACGCCAAGCATGAGCCGGACGCCACCCTGCTGGCCGCCGCCCTGACCGGCAACTCGGAGGCCACGCTGACCTGCGCGGGCCGTCCGGGGGCGACCCGCGCGGCGGGGACGGACGCGGTACGTGACGCGCTGGTCCGGGACTTCGGGCGGGACACCCTGGAACCGGTCGGCGCCGAGGTCGGCGACGCGGCGAGCCCCGTACCCTCCACCCCCCGGAACGGTGACCCCGGCTCCGGTTCCGGCACCGGCTTCAGTTCCGACTCCGACGGGCGGACCATGACGCTGTCGGTGTCCACCGAGGCGGACCCGGGCCGGAAGGCCAGGGCTCAGGGCTGGCAGCTGGCGCACTGGGCCGTGGCCAACGCCTCCGCGCTGCACATGGAGCGGGTGTCGTACGCGGGGCGGGAGTGGACCGCCGGGGACGACGGCGGCCGGTGGACCCCGGTCGAGGGCGAGGGCAAGGGCGACGAGGACGGCAAGAACTCCGCGGGCGCGGACGGCGGCGCGGGTTACTCCGCGGTCGTGATCCGGACCGCGGAGTAACCCGCACGGCAGGCCGCGCGGTGGACCGTACAGCCCCTCGCACGGTTGCCCGACGACTCACCCTTGAAGGTTGCTCCGAGGGTCGGGGCGTTGACGTGGTGAGCGGGTTTACGCGTTCTCGCCCCTGCTTCGCCGGGCTCCTTGGGGCTTGGGCGCTGTAACCATTCGGCAGCCCGTCGAACGACATACCGTTCGTCCGCTTTTCGGCGTACCCGATCATGCGACCCGTTGCCAACTCTTTACGTCGCCCCACCGCAACCTTCCAGGCCTTCGAGCGGTAGTCACTGCGTCCGGGCCCGGAGGCCGACGACCGGAGATCGACCAGATCGACGTGAGACCGACCACCCGCCGGGTTCGGCTGGACGTTTCACCGTTCTCTCCCGCCGAAGGAGCACCATGTCCCTCCCCCTGACCCGTCGGATCGCCCGTGCCGCGCTGCTCGTCGCCGCCGGAGCGGCCGCCGGGGTCGGTGCGGCCGGTTCCGCCACCGCGGCCCCCGGGCTGCCGGCCACCCCGAACGTCGGCGGTCTGACCGCCCTGGACCAGGCCGGCGCGACCGGCACCGTGGACGACGCGGCGCACGCCGTCACCGAGACCGCGGGCGGCACCGGCGGCCAGGCGCTCGGGCAGGCCGCGCCGGTGGCGGTCCAGGCCGCCGAGGGCACGTTGCCGACCGACGCCGTCCCCCTGGACGGCGTGCCGACCGCCCGGACCCTCCCGGCCCCGGCGCTGCCGCTCGGCTGACCCGACCGGGTCCGGGTCCGGGTCCGGGTCCGGATCCACGGGGGTCCGGGCCCGGCCGGCCCGGACCGCATGTACGCCATGTACGCCATGTACGCCATGTATGCCGACGGGGCCCAGGAAGAACCCGGGCCCCGTCGGCGTCCGTGCGACTGCCTCGCGTCACGCCTTCAGGCGTTCCACCGCCGCCCTTACCCGCTCGTCCGTGGCGGTGAGGGCGACGCGGACGAACCGCTCGCCGGCCGGGCCGTAGAAGTCGCCCGGTGCGACCAGGATGCCGAGCTCGGCGAGGCGGGCGACGGTGTCCCAGCAGGACTCGTCGCGGGTGGCCCAGAGGTAGAGCCCGCCCTCGCTGTGCTCGATGCGGAAGCCGTGCCCCAGGAGGGCCATCCGCAGCGCGGTGCGGCGGGCCGTGTAGCGCTCGCGCTGGACGCGGACGTGTTCGTCGTCGCCCAGGGCCGCCACCACGGCCGCCTGGGTGGGCGCCGAGGTCATCATGCCGCCGTGCTTGCGGATCTGCAGCAGCGGGCCGAGGACGGCCGGGTCGCCGGCCAGGAAGGCGGCGCGGTAGCCCGCGAGGTTGGACCGCTTGGACAGCGAGTGCACGGCGACGATGCCGTCGTACGAGCCGCCGTTGACGTCCGGGTGCAGCACCGACACCGGGTCGGCGTCCCAGCCCAGTTCGAGGTAGCACTCGTCGGAGAAGACCAGGACGCCGTGCGCGCGGGCCCAGGCGACGATCCGGGTCAGCTCCGCCTTGGGGAGGACCTGGCCCGTGGGGTTGGACGGGGAGTTCAGCCAGAGGAGCCTCAGACCCGTCGGGTCCAGCTTGGTCGGATCGTCGTACGCCTCGTACTCCGCGCGGGCCAGGCGGGCGCCGACCTCGTACGTCGGATAGGCCAGGCGCGGGTACGCCACCCGGTCGCCGGGGCCGAGGCCCAGCTGGGTGGGCAGCCAGGCGACCAGTTCCTTGGAGCCGACGACCGGCAGCACATGGTGGTGGGTCATCTCGCGGGCGCCCAGGCGTCGCTCCACCCAGCGGGTGAGCGCGTCACGCAGTTCCGGGGTGCCCCAGACCGTGGGATAGCCCGGGGAGTCCGCGGCGGCGGTCAGGGCCTTGCGGATCGGCTCGGGGACCGGGTCGACGGGGGTGCCGACGGAGAGGTCGACGATGCCGTCGGGGTGCGCGGCGGCCGTCTTCTTGTACGGCTCGAGCTTGTCCCAGGGGAAGGTGGGCAAGCGTTCGGAAACTGCGGACACGGTCACTGGCTCACTTTCATCCGTGCGCTGTCATCGGTGCGCTTCGATACACGCCGGCACACGCCGGTACGGCAAACGCCTCGGCCCCGTACGGCGCCGATCGGGGGCGATCAGGCCGTACGGGACCGAGGCGGCGCGGGCGCGGGCCGCTTCCGGGCCGCCCGGGTGCTTACGCCTGCGGCGGCAGCGCGGCGATGAACGGGTGGTCGCGCTCGATCAGCCCGAGCTTGCTGGCACCGCCGGGCGAGCCGAGGTCGTCGAAGAACTCGACGTTGGCCTTGTAGTAGTCCTTCCACTCCTCGGGAGTGTCGTCCTCGTAGAAGATGGCCTCGACCGGGCAGACCGGTTCACAGGCGCCGCAGTCGACGCATTCGTCCGGGTGGATGTACAAGGACCGCTGGCCCTCGTAGATGCAGTCGACCGGGCACTCCTCGATGCACGCCTTGTCCTTCACGTCGACACAAGGCTGCGCGATGACGTAGGTCACGCTGTCGTTCCTCCTCGATAGGGCGCTGGCGGGCCTCTTCAGGCTCCGCCGCCTGGCGCGCGGGAGCGCGGCGTCGTCGATGCCCGCCCCTAGTATCTCCGTTCTTGGGCATGATCCGAACAGGAGGGGTGTACCGACCTGTGGAAATATCCGCCGCCGGGCGTCTCGAGGTCCGTATCACCACTACTGACGTGGGCAAACGGGTCTCCGTACGGAGCTTGATCGAACATGGTCCCCCGGGTGGGAGGTTCACCGACGTGGTCGGAGTTCTCACATCATGGGACGACGGCGTGCTGCGGATCACACGGAAGAACGGCGAGAGCGTCCTCGTCCGGGAATCCGCGCTGGTCGCGGGCAAGGTGGTGCCGTCCGCGCCGGCCCGCCGGCGTGGTCCGGCCGCTTCCTACGAGGAGCTGGCGCGGGTCGCCGCGCGGGCGTGGCGGCCCGTGGAGAGCGAGCGGCTGGGCGACTGGGAGCTGAGGGCGGCCGTCGAGCGGCGGGTGGGCTTCACCCGCCGGGCCAACTCGGTGCTGCCGCTCGGCGACCCGGGCGTACCGCTGGACGAGGCGCTGACGACCGTATGCCGCTGGTACGCCGAACGCGGGCTGCCCGCCTACGTGCAGACGGCGACCGGTGCCGAGGGCACGCAGGAGGCGCTGGGCGCGGAGCTGGAGCGGCGGGGCTGGGTGCGGGAGGTGACCGCCGAGCTGTGGGTCGGCGGGCTCGCGCCGGTCGCCGACGCGGGACCTGAGCCGTCCGGCGGCGAACCGGCCGGGGTGGACGTCCTGCTGTCCCGGGAGGCCGACGAGGCGTGGCTGGCGCGTTATCAGCGCCGGGGCGTGAGCGAGGTCGCCCTGAAGGTGCTGGGAGGGGGGTCCCCCCGCTCGGGCCGAGCCGAGAGCGGGGAAGGCCCGTCGGTGTGGTTCGCGACCGTGCCGGCGGGGGGTGGCGTCCCCGGGGACGCCACCCCTGGGGACGGCGGCCCCGGGGACGCCGGCCCTGGGGACGGCGGCCCCGGGGACGGTGCTCCGGGCGGCGCCGCTCCCGCCGCGATCGGGCGGTGTGTCGTGGACGGCCGGTGGGCCGGTTTCGCCGCCGTCGAGGTGGATCCGGCGCTGCGGCGGCGCGGGCTGGCGAGCGCCGTGATGGCCGCGCTGGCCCGGCGGGCGCTCGAGGAGGGCGCGTCGGCCGCCTGGCTCCAGGTCGAGGACGACAACGCGGCGGCCCACGCCCTGTACGGCAGGATGGGTTTCGCCGCGCACCACTCCTACCACCACTACCGCGCGCCCCGGTCGTCGGCTCCGGCCGGTGACGGATCGCCGTGAGAGGGCACGAACCGGTCATGCGCTCCCCCCATCCCCCGCCTCCGGAACGCTCCGCCGAACTGCGGCGGCGGTTCGCCGAGGAGGCCCGGTCCGAGCGGCCGGATCTGGCCACGCTGTGCCTGCTGGTCGGTGCGGCGGCGGACGGCACGCTGGACGAGGCGGGCATCGACGCCGCGCAGATCGAGCTGGACGCGCTGGCCGGCCGCCTCCCCTACCGGCCCGGCACTCCGCGCGCGTGGGCGTCGGCGCTGCGGGAACTGCTGGGCGAGCGGTGCGGTTTCCACGGCGCCCAGGGGGACTACCAGCGTCTGGAGTCGTCGCTGCTGCACGAGGTGCTGCGGCGACGGCGGGGGCTGCCGATCCTGCTGTCGGTGGTGTGGCTGGAGGTCGCCCGGCGGGCGGGGGCACCGGTGTACGGGGTCGGGCTGCCCGGTCACTTCGTGGTCGGCCTCGGGGAAGCCGGTGCGACGGCGGAGGCGAAGCCGGCGGAGGCCGTGGCGCGGGGCGAGGCGGTCCCGGAGCGGCAGGTGCTCGTCGACCCCTTCGAGGGCGGCCGGGTGCTGACCGGGGCCGATACGGAGCTACTGGTCGCCGGGGCGACGGGGGCGCCGCTGGAGCCGTCGATGCTGGTACCGGCCGATCCGCTGAACGTCGTGCTGCGCGTCCTGAACAACATCCGGGCGTGGGCCGAGGCCCGCCCGGAGCGCTCGGACGTGTCGCTATGGGCGCTGGACCTGTCCCTGCTGCTCCCCTCCCGGCCGGCGGAGCTGCGGTACGAACGGGCCCGGTTGCTGGTGCGGCGCGGCGATTTCCTCGAGGGCGCGGACGAGCTGGAGGCGTACGCCGAGGTGGTGGCAGCGGTGGACGAGCCGGCGGCGGACCGGATCCGCGGCGAGGCACGGGCGGCACGGGCACTGCTCAACTGAGGCTCGTCCCGCAAGCCCCACAGACCCTTGCAGGCCCCACAAGACCCCGTCGACCCCACAAGGCCCCGTAGGCCCCGTAGGCCCCGCAGGCCCCGTAGGTCCCGTAGGCCCCGTAGGCCCCGTAGGTCCCGTAGGCCCCGTAGGCCCCGTAGGTCCCGTAGGCCCTACAAGACCCCATCAACCCCGCAGGCCCCGTCGACCCTGCAAGGCCCGCAAGGCCCCATCAACCCCGCAGGCCCCGTCGACCCTGCAGGCCCTGCAGATCTCGCAAGCCCCACAAGCCCCCTCAACCCTGCAAGCCCCGTAAGCCCCGTCGCTCCGGCGAAAGCCCGGCTGTGCAGTCCCCGTGAGACCCCCCTCACACCTCGTTTGACATAGGTATTTTTAGATACCTAATATCTACGGGTGTCCATCAACAGTGCCTCCGACCAGCGCATCGCACACGTGAGCTCCGAGCTCGCGGCGTGCCTTCCCGCGCTGCACCGGGCCCTGGAGCGGCGGGTGGCGAGTGAGTACCCGCACCCGAAGCCGCCCGAGGGGCAGCTGGCACTGCTGCGGTTCGTCGCACAGTATGAGGGCGCCACGGTCCGTGAGGCGGCCGAGGCGCTGCTGATGAAGCCGAACAACGTCAGCACACTGGTCTCCCAGCTCACCGAGCGGGGAGAGCTGGAGCGCCGGCAGGACGGCGTCGACAAGCGGATCGCCCACCTCCACCTCACGGAGTCCTCGCGGCAGCGGATCGCCGAGGCCATCGCCCTCGAGGAGAGTCACCTCGGCCAGGCGATGCTGTCCCTCACCGACGGTGAGCTGGACGCGCTGGGTTCCGCTGTCGGCGCGCTGAAAGTGCTGGCCCGGAGCCTCCGCCCGGCAGTCGGCTGACGAGAGCGTCACCGGCTCGCGCATCGCGCAAGCATCGCGCATCGCGCAAGCATCGCGCATCGCGCAAGCACCGACGGTGAGGTGCTCGTTCGGCGTCCCGCGCCTCCACCCCCTCCTCCTTTCCCCGGGCAGTCGTTACCGGACAGCCCTGGGCACGGCCCCGTGCGCCTCGCTCTGCCCCTGACCGGGCGGGCGGGGGTTCCGGGCCAGCTGCCGGACCGCGGCCCCGCCGTGCAGTTCGTCCGTCCCCCTCAAAGAAAGAAGTGGCTCCTTTCATGGCGTCCACACCCGTGGATCACTCCGCTCCCGACACGGCCGCCCGGTCGAAGTTCGAGCGCTTCCGGGCCAATCCCTGGCTCGCGCTGATCGCCGTGTCGTTCGGCCTGCTCATGGTGCAGCTCGACGGCTCCGTCGTCGCCATCGCCAACCCGGCGATCGGCAAGGACCTCGACGCCAGCACCGCTGAGCTGCAGTGGGTCACCAACTCCTACCTGATCGCGCTCGCCGCCTCGATGATCCTCGGCGGCAAGCTCGGCGACCGGTTCGGCCGGCGCTTCTACTACCTCGCCGGCATCGGCGGGTTCATCGTCACCTCGGTCGCCATCGGCGTGGTCGGCAGCATCGAGGGCGTCATCGCCTTCCGTGCCCTGCAGGGTGTGGCGGGCGGCATCCTGATGCCCAACACCCTGGGCATCCTGCGCGCCGTCTTCCCGCCGAAGAAGTTCGGGCTCGCGGTGGGCATCTGGGGCATGGTCTCGGCCGTTTCGACGTCGCTGGGCCCGATCATCGGCGGTCTGCTCGTCGAGCACGTCAACTGGGAGTCGGTCTTCTTCCTGAACGTGCCGATCGGCCTCGTCGCGCTGGTGTTCAGCGCGGTGGTGCTCGCCGAGTCCAAGAACTCCGGCGGTCAGCAGCGTTTCGACATTCCCGGCGTCGTCCTGCTGGCGGCGGGCATGGTCGCGCTCGTCTTCGGCATCGTCAAGGGCGAGACGTGGGGCTGGACCTCCGCCGGCACTCTTGGCGCCCTCGTCCTGGGTCTGGCGCTGCTGGTCGTCTTCGGCTGGTACGAGACCCGGCAGGAGCACCCGCTGCTGCCGATGCGCCTGTTCCGCAACCGCTCGCTGACCACCGGTGCGGTCATGACCCTGCTGAACTTCTTCGTGATGCTCGGCGGCATCTTCTTCATCATGCTGTACCTGCAGAACGTGCGCGGCTACACGCCGGTCGAGGCCGGTATCAGCACGCTTCCGATGTCGATCGCGTCGCTGTTCGCCTCTCCGATCGGTTCCCAGCTGACCGCCCGCCTCGGCGCGCGGGTCACGATCCCGCTGGGCCTGCTCCTCTCGGGCGCCGGCATGTTCGGCATGCTGTCGTGGAGCGTCGACTCGTCCTACGCGACGATGTGGCCGCCGTTCATCGCGATCGGCCTGGGCGTCGGCATCGTGCTGCCGGCCACCGCCGCCACGATCATCGGCAACGCGCCTGTCAAGGACGGTGGTGTGGCCTCCGGCCTGCAGTCGACCATGCTGCAGATCGGTGGCGCCCTCGGTACCTCGGTGCTGATCACCGTGATCGCCGGCAAGGTCGGTTCCTCGTTGTTCGGCGAGCTGACCGGCGCGGGTGTCCCGACGGGCCTGGCGCACGGTCTGGAGCAGGCCGAGGACGCCGTCACGATGGGTATCGCCCCCGTCTCCGGTGACATGTCGGCGCAGATCAAGGCCGCCGTCATCGAGGGCAGTGGCCAGGCGTTCGTCAACGGTCTGCACGCCGCCGTCACCGTCACCGGCGTCCTGTGCGTCCTCGGTGCCGTGGCCTCCGCCGTCTTCATCAAGGGCCGCGCCGAGGAAGCGAAGGACATGCTCGCCCAGGCCGAGGACGCCGAGGAGCCCGTGGTGCTCGTCGCCGCTCACTGAGCGGGCCACGCGAGGTGCGGGCGAAGGCGCGCACGAACCCGCGGGCGGCTCTGTCAGGACCGGTCTCCGGTCCTGACAGCGCCGCTTTCGTCTGCCCGCGCGCTCCCGGCCGGTCCACGGGACCCCTGTCCCCCGGGCCGTCCCCCGGCCGCCCCCTCAGAGGTTCTCGGCCGTGAGCCGCCCCGAGCGTACGGCGGCCCCGAGCTTCTTGAAGTCCCGTTCGTTGCGGTCGGCGTAGGCCTGGGCGAAGGCCGGGAGGGCGCGGTACGCCCGGACGCAGGTGGTGACCGCCTTGTCCTGCCGCCGCGTCGAGAAGCCGTTGGCGCGGCCCGCGATGACGAGGCTGGCGGCGAGGCGTTTGACGTCCCATTCGAAGGGGCCGGGGAAGGTCTCGTCGAAGTCGTTGATGTCGAAGACGAGGTGCCGTTCCGGCGAGGCCAGCAGCCGGAAGTTCAGCAGGTGGGCGTCGCCGCACAGTTGTACCTCGAGTCCGGTGTGCGGCAGTGTCGCCAGGTCGGCGCCATGATCGCGGCGGCTCCCCGGTAGAACCGGAACGGCGATTCCAGCATGCGCCCGTACCGGATCGGGACCAGTTCGGGTACCCGCGCGGCCGACTGGTGTGCGAGCACGTCGACCGGGTCGAAGCGGTCGGGGCCGGGGTCGAACAGGCCGTGCGCCGAGCGAAGCACGCGGGTGCGGGCCGTCCGGCCCCGGTCGATCCGCTCGGCCGGTGGGAGTGTCGCGGAGACGGCGCTCGGTGTGGTCATGATCCGCCCTCCTGGCTTCGGCGTACGTCCGCTCTCCAACTCACCGCGGCCCGGTCCGTCCGGGATCACCCGTCAGGGGTGAGGCCGCACGGCCGCGGCCGGGGCAGCCTGGTACGGCACGCGCCACCCGCGCCGGATTCCGGACGAAGGAGAGCCATGAGCTCCGCGACCTACCTCGCGTACGACTATCCCCTGCTCGGGGCCTTCTGGACGATGCTGCTGCTGTTCCTGTGGGTCATGTGGTTCGTACTGCTGTTCCGGGTCGTCGCCGACCTCTTCCGGGACGACGAGCTGGGCGGCTGGGCCAAGACCGGGTGGCTGATCTTCGTCATCGTGCTGCCGTTCGTCGGCGTGTTCGTCTACGTCGTGGCCCGCGGCCGGAACATGGGCCGGCGGGAGATCACGCAGGCCCGTGCGCGGCAGAAGGCGTTCGACAGCTACATCAGGGAGACGGCGGCGAGCCCCGGCGGGCAGGCCGGCACCGCCGACGAACTGCACCGGCTGTCCGAGATCCGCTCCCGCGGCGACCTCACCGACGAGGAGTTCGACCGGGCCAAGGAACTGGTGCTGAGCGGCCACGGCGCGGGACACACCCACTGACCACACGCACCCACACGACGAACCCATACGCCGAACGACTACGACGAACGAGTACGAGCAACCTGTACGACAAACGAAAGGGGCGGCGACATGGCTACGGCTCACGCCCATCACACACAGGCACGTGCGCACAGTCCCTCCGCCAAGCGCGAGTGGGCCGGCGGGCTGACCGTCTTCGGCGGCGTCATGCTGATGCTCGCCGGAGTCCTGAACATCGTCCGGGGCATCTCCGGGATCGCCCAGGACGATGTCTTCGTGACCACGCAGAACTACGTCTTCAAGTTCGACCTCACGTCCTGGGGCTGGATCCACCTGATCCTGGGCGCGGTGGCCGTGCTCATCAGCGTGGGGCTGTTCCAGGCCAGTACGTGGGCACGGGTGGCCGGTGTGGCGGTCGGCGGGCTCATCATGATCGCCAACTTCATGTCCCTGCCGTACGCCCCGGTCTGGTCGGTCGTGATGATCGCCCTCTCCGGCGTCATGATCTGGGCACTGTGCACGGTGCGGCGCGGGGACACCTGAGCCGGACGCCCTGGCGCACCGGACGAACGGAGCGTGGTCGCGCCGACCCTGTCCGGGTCGGCGCGACTGCGACATCAGGCCCGGCCCCGGACACCAGGGCCCGGACCCCGGACTACAGCCGGCCCTTCTCCCTGGCCACCCTGGCTCCCTGGCCACCCGGGCCACCCGGGCCGCCTCCGCGCGGTTGCGGACGGCCAGTTTCTGGATGGCGGTGGAGAGGTAGTTGCGGACCGTGCCCTGGGCCAGCTGCAGGGAGAGGGCCGGTTCCGCGTTGGTGGAGCCGTCGGCGGCGGCGAGCGTGGGGCCGATGACCCGCTCCCCCGTCTGGCGACCATCGTGACCTGTACGGGGCCCGGAGGACAGTGCCGGGCGTCCTGATCCCCGCATGACGGATGTCATGCGGGGATCAGGAGGAGGAGCCGGTGCCGGTTCAGCTCGGGTCGGTCTCGATGACCGCGACCCGGTTGGTCGTGCTGGTCAGCGCCTGGCGAAGGGCGACATAGACGTCCTGGGAAGTGACAGGCGTCTTCTCGCCGTTGCCCCGGGTGATGAGCACACCGTCGAACGCCTGGCCGTAAAGCTCCTCCAGGGCCTTCAGGTCGGGCTTGTCGACCAGCTTGCCGTTGACGGCCTCCACCCTGAGGAACTTCCACAGCGACTTCTGCGGACTCATCGGCACCGAGTGTTCCGCGTCGGTCTGCACCGTCACGTTGGCGGACATCGCCGGCTGGGCGAACTCCTTCATCATCCGGTCGACCTCGGCCTTGGAGACCGTGGGTTCCTGAGTGGTGGTCGGAACCTTCACCGTGGACGAGGAACCGGTCTCCACCTGGGTCCGGTACGCCTCCTCGACCGCCTCGGCCGATTTGTCGACGTCGATGCCCGCGCCGGGCTTGCCGTAGACGGCGACGGCCTTGCCGGACTCGAACGTGATCGTGCCGTCGTTGCCGGAGCCGCCGCCCGCGGTCTCCAGGGCGGCGTGCAGTTTCTCCTCGTCGACGGGGATGACGGGGTCCACGACGCGGCTGTTGCCGAAGAGGGAGCCGATGACGGAGACCGGGTTGTAGTCGCTCCGGGCCGCCGCGCCGATGGTGGCGTCGGTGTCGAGCTGGAGTCCGGCCTTGTCCGGCTCCAGTTCGACGGTCTTGTCGCCGACGGCCAGCTTGAGCGGTTCGTTCAGCCGGTCGGCGAGGGCCTTGTCGAGTGTCTGCACGGCCTCGTCGCGGGTGCCGCCGCCGATGTCGACGCCGAGCACGGTGGTGCCCTTGGGCACGTCGGAGTGGTTCATCAGCAGACCGCCGCCGTAGGCGACACCGGCGAGCAGGATCACGGCGCCGCCGAGCAGGGGCAGCTTGCTGCGGCCCTTCTTCTTCGGTGTCTTCGAGGAGGCCGCCGGGGGCGGGGTGGCCGGTTCGGGCTGCCTGGGCGGCGTGTGCGTGCCGGGGCCGTCGGCCGGGAAGCCCGCGTCGAAGGCGGCGCTCGCCGACACGACCGGGATGCCGCTGGTGACGGTCTGCCCGGAGACGTTGTCGTGGCGGGCTCCGTAGCCCGGGGCGCCGGGTTCGGGGGCGGGGAACTGCGGGGTGAGGCTCGCGGTGTCGTCGCCCAGTCCGCCGCCGTGCGGGCCGCCGCCGTGGGGGCCGCGCGGGCCACCGCCGGGCGGCAGGCCCAGCGGGCCGGTCCGACCGGTGCCAGGGCCGGTCGGGGGGCCACCGAAACCACCGGGGCCGACAGGACCACCGGGTCCGCCCTGATCGCCGTACGGCGACTGGCCGGGGTGTCCCGCCTGGCCGCTGCGCGCTTCGAGGTCGTCGTCGGTGAAGAACGGCAGGTCGTCGAGGCGCGGTTCGCCGCCGCCGTTCCCGCCCGCACCCGGGCCCGCGCCCGGACGCGTACCGCCGCTGCCGAGCGGGCCGGCGGCCAGTGCCTCGGTCACGTCGAAGGAACCGGTGCCGCCGCCGTGTCCGGGCGCGACCGGCCCGCCGGTGGCGCCGGAGAGTCCGGAGCCGTTGCCACCGCCGGGTGCGGAACCGTTCGTGCCACCGGGACCACCGAGGCCACCGGGCCGGGGGCCGCCACCCGTCACGCTCATCCCGCCGGACACACCGGCCGGACGTCCACCCGGACGCGCACCGCCACCGAAGGTGCCGGGCGAGCCGGCCGGTGCTGACGGGCCGGGCGCACCGGACGTTCCCGGAGCGCCGCCCACGGGTCCCGAACCGCCCGCCGGACCCGCTCCGTTGCCGGAGCCGCCGCTCGTACCGCTCTTGCCCGCACCGGACTTGCGCGGCGCGAACCAGTCGCTGGCCGGCTTGTCCGCCGGGGCCGCCTGCTGCGGAACCGACTGCTGCGGGGCGGGCCGCGGGCGACCCGTGGCGCCCGGGGCGGGCGCGGTGGAGGGCTCGACGGCGCCTGGGCCGGAACCCGGTCCGGCAGCGGCGCCGCTGCCGGCCCCCAGTGCTCTGGGGGCGCCGGGCGCGGGCGCCGGTGTCCGGTTCCCGGCTCCCCCCTGGGCCGCACCCTGGGTGTCGCCGGCGCCCGTGCCCTCGCCGTCCTTGACGGTCTTGCGCACGACGACCGGCGGAATGGGCCGGGAACCGGGGATGTTGATCCGGATTCTGGTCGTCAGTGTGGTCTCGGTCTTGCGTTCGTCCGCACGTGGGCCGCCCGGCCGCTGGTCGCCCGGGCGCTGTTCGTCCGGCCGTGCCGCGGGCCGGCCCGCGGCCGCCGCCTCACCCGGAACCGCCGGAATTCCGTAGGGCGGGGTGCCCGACGGGTATGCGGCTCCGCCGCGCCCGTTGGGCCCGGTGGACGGAGTGTCAGTTTCACGACTCAAGGCAGGTTCTCCCGGTTGGCTCCGCCGCCCGTCACGACCTCACGGTGGGGGTCTCCCCCAACTCGGCCGGAGCCGAGAGTTCGGGGAGGCTCAGCGGCGCGCGCACAACCATACTGGCCGCATCCGGACCGTATGGCCGGACCGTGGCGGAAACCCCCACCGGAACCGCACGCGCGCACCGCGGCGAAGTGGTACGTCACTTCTCAAGTCGGGCAGGATCGCCCTGCGGTTGCCGCCCCGGCGCGAGGGTGGCGCACATCACAGCGACGGCGATGCCGCCGAGCAGGAAGAGGTAGGAGCCGGCTCCCGCGGCGAACAGGAAGTCGCCTTCGGGGCGGCTGGCGGAGAGCAGGAGGACGACGAGCACCCAGCCGCCGGCGGCCGACGCGGCCCCGGCGCGGCTGCGCAGCGCGAGCGCCCCGCCCAGGCAGAGCCCGGCCTCGGCGGCGAGGGCGAGCAGCAGCCCGCCCGGGAACCACGCGGGCTGTACCAGCGCCCCGGCCACGCCCACCACGGCACCGAGCAGGAACAGCCCCACGCAGGCGGCGATCCGCCCGCCGGAGGGCAGCCGCAGCGGCTGGGCCAGCGCCGATGTGTTCCCGGCCGTCCGGTCGCTCATGCCGTCTCCCCCGCCCCGGCCGCGATCCCGGCGAACAGGTCGCTCTCCCGGCCGAGGGAGCGGGCACCGCGCACCAGCTCGTAGTACTCGGTCGTGAACAGCGGCTGCGCGAGTTCGTTGGAGAGCACGAAGTACGGCGCGTACGGCTCGGCCACGGTGATCTGGGTGGCGTGGGCGCGCATCGCGGCGGCCTTGGCGGCGGCGTACGCGGTGCCGTCGATCGCGGTGGTGACCCGTTCGTCGTCGACGACTCCAGGGACGTCGCCGATCTCGCCCGCCTTGTCGAACGGCAGTGCGGCCAGGTCGTCGTGCAGGCGCGCGAAGGCGGCCTCGGCGACGGAGCGGGGCACCCGGTTCCAGTAGACCTTGGGGATGTCCCATCCGTCCCGGGCGGCGAGCTCGACGGCCCGTATGGCGACGCGGTGCGCCTGGACGTGGTCGGGGTGCCCGTAGCCGCCGTTGTCGTCGTACGTGACGAGGACGTGGGGCCGGACCTCGAGGATCACCTGGGCGAGCAGACCGGCGGCCTGGTCGACGTCGGCCTGCCAGAAGCAGCCGGGGTCGTCGTTGTCGGGCAGGCCCGTCATCCCGGAGTCGCTGTAGCGTCCGGCGCCGCCGAGCAGCCGGAAGTCGTCGACGCCGAGGGCGCGCATCGCCCCGGCCAGTTCACCCATACGGTGCTGTCCGAGAGCGGCGCCGCTCAGGTGGGCCAGTCCGGGCGGGATGACCTCGCCGCGCTCCCCGAGGGTGCAGGTGACCAGGGTCACGTGGGCGCCCTCTGCGGCGTAGCGGGCCATGGTGGCGCCGTTGTTGATCGACTCGTCGTCCGGGTGGGCGTGCACCAGCATCAGCCGCCGGGCGGCGCGGGAGGGGGGTTCCCCCGGCCGCAGGCTGGGAGAGGGCAGTTCCGTCATGGGTTCCACCCTATGAGGCGCCCGGCCTCCCTCGCCCCCACCCAGGGCGCCCGTCACCCGGTCTCGTGGTCCGGGTCGGTGGCTCCCTCCCTCCGCCGGCGGAGCCGTGGGGAGGCCGCTGCCACACCTGGCGCGGGGCCGGCAGGCGCGGAGAAGACGAGCCCACGGGCCACCCGAAATATCTGGCCTTTCCTCGTCGAACGCCGCACCACGGCCCGCTTCCCCCGCCCGGGGCACCCGGGCGGCACGCCCGACGCGCCGCAGGCCTGATTCCCTGCCTCAATGGTTCTCCTGGCCCCGCACGGACAGGCCAACGCTCCAGTGTCAGGAGTTCTCCCGGATGAAACCCATCGCCGTACTTGCCAGGAAAACCGCTGTCGTCGCCGTGATCGGGCTGTTCGCCGGCACCGCCAGCGGCTGTTCGAACAGCAACGGGGGCTCTTACTCGTCCTCGTCGCAGTCGGCGTCCACCGGTGCCTCCCCGTCGGCGTCGGGTACGGCGGCAGCCGCAGGAACCGTGGCCGGCGCCTCCTCCCCGCTGGGTACCGTCCTCGTCGATGGCCGGGGCCGCACCCTTTACCTCTTCGAGGCCGACACCTCCACCGAGTCCACCTGCACCGGTACCTGCGCCGCCGCCTGGCCGCCCGTCACCGTGACCGGCGCACCGGCCGCCGGGAAGGGCGCGAAGGCAGATCTGCTGGGGGACCACCGGCCGGAGCGGCGGCGAGAAGCAGATCACGTACAACGGGCACCCCCTGTACTACTTCGGGGGCGACCAAAAGGCCGGTGACATGAACGGTCAGGGCTCCACCGCCTTCGGTGCCGCCTGGTACGTACTCGACACGTCCGGCAGCAGCGTCACCGGTGAGGCCAAGCAGACCGGTGGCGGGTACTGACGCCGCGCTCCCGCCCGGCAGGGAGCGGGAGTACCGTGAAGACATCGAGAGAATCGTCGCCGTCGGCTCGTGTGACGTGGCCGCTCCCGATCGACAACAGGGCCGAAGGTGATCGCCTGTGATCATGAGACGTATGCCCGGCGAGAGGGCCCATGCCCAGCACTGACGAGTCCTCCCAGAGTCCGGTCGGAGCGATCGGAAGAATCACCGTGGGGATTCCTCCGGACGGACCGGGTGAGGTCTTGGTGGCTGTGCGCGGGGGCTCGGAGACCTACGCGGCATGGTCGCGTACCAACACCACCCTCGCAAGAGACGCACGGGTCATCGTCGTCGACTCCATTTCGGCGCGCTCGGTGATCGTCGAGCCGCTGCCGTCCTGAACGGTCCCGCAAAGGGCCGGAAAAGTGCGTTGCGTCCCGCTGCTCGACGGGAGTTCTCTCATGCTGTTCTGGCAGGTCCCCGCGCCCAATGAGGCCATGCTCATATCCGGTACGAAACGGCAGGCGCAGGCGACGCAGTTCCGTATCGTCACAGGTCACGGCAGTTTCGTACTGCCTGTGAAGCAGAAGGCCCGCATGCTGTCCCTGGCACTGCGGGAAGCGGAGATCGCGGAGGACTGCGTCACCCAGCAGGGCATCCAGCTGCGTGTGCGCGCGGTCTGCGTGTTCAAGGTCGGTGACGACGCGGTCTCGATCGCCAACGCGGCCCGCCGCTTCCTCTCCGAACAGGAACAGATGGAGGAGCTCGTCGGCCGGATCTTCGCCGGACACCTCAGGTCCATCGTCGGCGGACTGACCGTCGAACAGATCATCCGGGAACGCAACCGGGTCGCCCAGGAAGTGATGGCGGGCAGTCACAGCGAGATGGAGAAACTCGGCATCGTCGTCGACGCGCTCCAGATCCAGGAGATCGAGGACGCCACCGGATACATCAACAACCTCTCCGCTCCGCACGCCGCCGCAGTCGCCAGCCAGGCGCGCATCGCCCGGGCCAAGGCCGACCAGGAGGCGACCGAACGCGAACAGCAGGCGGCCGCCCTCAAGGCGGAGTACGAGCGGGACACCGCGATCAAACGGGCCGGGTTCCTCGCCGAGACCGAGCAGTCCAACGCCCGAGCCGCCCAGGCCGGCCCGCTCGCTCAGGCCAGGGCGTCCCACGAGGTCATCGAGGAACAGACCGCGCTCGCCCAGCGCCAGGCCGAACTGGCGGCCCAGCGCCTTGAAGGAGAGATCAGGCGCCCGGCGGACGCTGAGGCATACCGGCTGCGCACCCTGGCCGAAGCCGCCCGGGACAGGGCCAAGTTCGAGGCGGACGGCAACGCCTACACCGAGCGCACCATCGCGCAGGCCCAGGCCGACGCGAACACCGCCCGCGCCCTCTCGCTGCGGGACGGCAACCAGGAGCTGATCGCCGCCAACCGTGTGGTGGAGAACCTGCCGGCCCTCGCCGACGCGGCCGCCCGCGGTATGTCGGGCGCCAGCCTCACCGTCCTCAACGGCACCGAGGGCGTCAACCAGATGGCCGCGGGCATGGTGGGCCAGGGTCTGGCCATTCTTGACGCGCTCCAGAACACGAAGAATCCCGCCGTCAACGGAAAGAGCAGCCTGCGGATTCCCGGCCGGACCCCGTGACGGCGGTCCTGTGGCCGGACCCGTTCACGGGCCGTGGCCGGGAGGCTTCGCTCACGCACGACGCGTGCCTGCCCCGCCGCACACCGGCAGGGGCGGGCCGCCCCTCCGCCATGTTCTTCACGAGCATGATCGTCATGATCGTGGCGACGCCGGGGGGCAAGCCAGGACAAGCGACCCGGCCGAAGGCGGCCGAAACCGATGCCTCCGTTTCCGGATCACGCCCGTCGACCCCCGGCCGCCCACGCTCCGGACGGGTGCCGGCAAAACCGTGAGCACATGGCCGCACAGTGCTCACGACCCGCTCATCCGTCCCGGTCTGCACGGGCCGCCCGGACCGCCCGGACCGCCCGGACCGCCGACACAGCGGGACCCGCCCTCGATGAGGCGATACCGTCCGAAGCGCTCCCCGAATGAGAGAACTCCGCCACTACGGAGAAACCCCCTGGGATGCAACCGAGTTCACTGGCCCCGCTGGGGTCGGTGTTGTCGATGAAGTCGCCACCCGCGTAGAGGGAGGCGTTCTTCTCCTACCCCTGAGGTCTTCTGTCGTGTGGTTTACATCAGCGGTATCTCACTCCGTGACCCACACATACGGACTACTTTTGGTCGGGAAGACCTCGCCGGGCGCCTACGCCCGCGAAACGGACCCAAAGGAGAGTCCAAACCGCGGCAGCGAGAGCGACGAGGATCCACGCTTCGCCGATTCCCCAGGCCAGAAGCAAAGATTGCTATGACCAGGACAGGGAAAGTGGCGATCGCCGTGAATTTCATATTGCGCTTCACTTTTTCCACGCCGGTGAAAGAATCCGGGTTGATCATGACTCTTCTAGGCCGTGGCGGGTCCGCTATGGTGCCGACCCGCCACTGTCCGATCCAGTCGTCATGGAGTTCAGTGTGTCCGCCGGTTCGCGGATGAATCCGGTGTCCACGCCGTTGGTCGTCGTGAACACCAGGCCGAGGGCGGTGTGATGGAACCAGGTCGAACCCAGCTTGGTGCGCTCGGAGTTGTCCGTTCCCGCGTGGACCAGGTCGTAGCTCGTGCCGTAGGCGGTGAGGCCGGAGAGTTGGCTGTAGTCGGTCCAGGACTCACCCGTACGGGCGATGGCGGCCACGCGCCCGCCGGCGGTCTCGTTGCCGAGCTTGTCGTAGGACCAGGGTGTGGCCGAGCCGGTCTGGCCGGTCAGCCGGGAGGCGTCGTTGTAGGTGAACACCGCGCCGCCGGGGCAGGCGTTCTCGCTGCCGTCCTGGCTGGTGAGGTTGCCGGCCTTGTCCCGGCAGTACAGCCAGGAGGCCTTCCGCGCGCCCGCCGTGTCGGCCTCCAGGGCGTAGGACAGCCGGTTCTGGGTGTCGTAGGTGCAGGTCGTCTCGCCCAGCGGCGCCGAGGGCTTGACGCCCGTTCACGCCAGGCCGTTTTCGTGGCGAATCCGCGCCTCGCGGTACGCCCGCCCTTGCGCACGTCCCTCCACGCTCAACAGCGCCCGGCTCCGCGGAAGTGCCACAGGGCCCTCCCCGCTCCCACCTGCGAGTAGCCCGGATGCAACCCTCGCGGCCCGTCGCGAGTCAGAGGCGTCGTGATGAGGTGAGGACCCTCGCCGACCGGGCCACAGGAGTGGCATACGATGCGTGCGACCTTCATAAAGATCACATAAGAGGATGTACAAGCCGTGGCAATCCGCGCCCCGTATCGTTCACTTCGCGGCATATCCGCCGTTGCCGCCCTGCTCGCGATCGGCGCGGTGGGATGCTCGGACGTCTCCGACGCCGTCGGCAGTGCCAAGGACGGCGCGAAGAAGGTGGCTCGCCAGCGCTCGGTGTTCTCGCTGGACATCGGCGACTGCTACAACCCGAACGGCAAGGCCGAGGAGACGGCGTACGCCGTCGAGATCGTGCCCTGCGACGAGGAGCACGAGGGCCAGGTCGTCGGCGAGTTCGCGATCGACGAGGGCAAGGAGTACCCCGGCGGCGACGAGATCACGACGATCGCGGACAACCGCTGCCTGGTCGAGGCGCAGAAGTACGCCCCGGACACCTGGGCGCTCCCCAAGGGCGTCGGCCTCTTCCACTACACCCCGTCCAAGGAGAGCTGGGCGACGGGTGACCGCGCGGTGAGCTGTACCTACACCGCGGAGAAGGGCACGTTCAGCGGCTCGCTGGACACCGTGAAGTCCCTCGAGCCCGAGCAGACCACCTACCTCGAGGGTTCGAACGCGGTCTACGAGGCCCTGTGGGCGAACCAGCCCGAGAAGGACACCGTCGAGGACGACCTGGCCGGCTACAAGGCGCAGGCCAAGGCCGTCGCGGCCGCCCTCGACGCACACGTCGAGGGCCTGGACGGCATCGAGGGCACCGAGGTCGGCAAGCTCCACGCGACGCTGACGAAGGCGGCCGGGAACTGGGGGAAGGCCGCGAACGCCGCCGACGCCGACGCGTTCTACATCGCCTACGACCCGGCGTTCACCGGCATCGACCCGAACAAGTCGGTCGCCGCCCGCAAGGAACTGGGCCTGGCCACCACCGTCCCGGCCGACGAGGCCGAGGTCTGGGCGGGCTGACGCCCCGTCGGATCAGCGGGGCCGTGTCCCTCAAGGACCCGGCCCCGCTTCCCAGGAGGTGTCCTCAAAGCGTCCCCCTCGCATCAGGAACGATGCGAGGGGGACGGCTCCTTGGTAGAACTGGGCGGTGCCGCTCCGGAGCGGCACGGACAACTCTGCTGCCTGGCGGCCCCCTCCGCCCCGGCCTTCCTCCTGGAGCCCGCTTTGCCTCTGCGGACAGGTACCACCCGCCTGATACCCCTGCTCCTCTCGACCGCGCTTGCGGCCGGGACGCTCACCGGCTGCACACTGCTGGAACTCACCAGGGACTGCGAGGGGACCGACGACCGGGTGAAGGAGATGGCGGCGCTCGACATCCTCGACTCCCGGCCCGCCGGGGCCACCGTCGCCCGGGGCTTCGAGAAGATCGACGCCGGATGCTGGGCGGACAGCGGCGATGTCTCGGTGTACGCCGGCCGGACGTACGCCTTCCCCGGCACGCAGGCCGAAGTGGCCGCACACTACCGGGCGGCGGCGGTACGTGACGGATGGGATCCGCACCCCGAAGCCTTGCCCGACGACCTGTGCTTCGCCAGAGAGGAAATGGCCCTGCGGATCGTCTTCCTCACCGCCGAGGGCCTCGCGGAGGACGGCCACGGAAGCCGCCCCGATCTCACCACCGGGGCCGGCTACTCGATCGACGTCGACTCGTTCGTGAACAGCGGCGTCGAGGCGGGCTGCTGAGCGGCGTCTCTGAATGATCTCGAGTAAAGGGCTACGGCTCCACAGCGATCCGGACCTGGCTCGGACGACGGGGCATTGCCCACACCCTCCCCGAACGGGCCGACCGGATCCGCGACCGACCGTGGCGTTCGGCTCCGACGGCACCCAGGCGGGCCCCGCGGAGCAGACCGTCGGCGACCAGATCAAGCTGAGCGGGAGCACCACCGCCTACGCCGGGGTGAACCCGAAAAGCACCGGCGGAAACGGTGGCAAGGAACTGGACAGCATCATCGTCGGCGTCGGTGACGACGACCCCGACCCGGTGTCCCTGCCGGTCGGCACCATTACCGTCGAGGACCCGATCGTCACCAACTGGCACGCCTCCCCGGCGGACGCGGGTCCCTTCAGCTGAAGGGACCCGCGGCTCGTGATCCATGCGTGAACGGCTCGGCGCGGGCCAAGGCCGACTGTTCGACCGCTTCGGCGGTCCTGAGGTGTTGTACGTGGGCCGGGTGCCACGCCCCGAACCAGCACCCGGCGAGGTTCTCGTGCGGGTGCGTGCGTTCAGCGTCAACGGTGGCGAACTGGCGGCCCGTTCCGGCCGTCTCCGCCTCTTCACCGGCCGGAAGTTCCCGCAGCGCGTCGGGTTGGACTTCACCGGTGAGATCGTCGCACTCGGTACCGGCACGACGGGCGTCGCGGTCGGCGACCCGGTGTGGGGCGTCCTGGGCCGCACCTCCGGGTTCGGCAGCGCCGCCGAGTACGTGACCGTGCGGGCCGAGCGGCTCGGCCGGGTCCCGGACGGACTGGACCTGGTGTCCGCCGCCGCGCTGCCGGTGGCCACCACGGCCATCACCGCGCTCCGCGACAAGGCCGCGCTGCGCCCTGGCGAACGGCTGCTCGTACGGGGCGCGGCGGGCGGTGTCGGCAACGCCGCCGTCCAGCTCGGGCGGGCGTACGGTGCCGAGGTCACGGCCCTGGCCCGCGCCGCCAACCTGGACTTCGTCCGCACGCTCGGCGCCCACCACGCCGTCGACCACCGGACCGTTCCGCCGGCGGAACTGGGCCTGTTCGACGTGGTCCTCGACACGGTGGGCACCGACCTGCGGGCCTTCCGGCGCCTGCTGAAACCCGGCGGGCGCATGGTCACCATCGCCTTCGACCTGACGCGGCCCGCCGCCTCGCTCGGCTACATCGCGGCCAGCGCCGTACACGGACGCGGCCGGGTGCGCTTCTTCAGCGGCAACCCCGTGCGGGCGCTCTTCGACGACCTCGCCCGCCAGGTGGCGGAGGGGAGACTGCGCCCGGCGGTGGACACGGTCTTCCCGCTGGAGGAGACATCGGTGGCACACCGGGCGCTGGAGGCGGGCGGTGTGCGGGGCAAGTACGTGGTCAGGGTCGGCCAGTCGTCCGAGTAAGGCCCCCGGCCGGCCTTCGCCCCCGCCGCGTGGGCCGGCTTCGTCCCGTACGCGGTCAGGGGCTGACCCGGCGGCTCCTGGCGATACGGCTGGGGGCGGCCTCGATCGTGCTGCTGAACCAGGCCGTCGCCGGCCTGGTCAACGCGCATGCCCGTCTGGACACCTCCCAGGCGTGGGGCGACGGCACCGCCGTGGCCGCGGATCTGGCATGTCCTGAGCGTTCCCGATCGCCACAACAGCCCCGTCGATGTTCACGCTCCTCATCTTTCCCGACTCGATCCGGTCGCTGTGATCTGGGGGGAGGCAGGGCTCGCCCACGGCCAGGGCCAGACCCAGGTACTTACTCAAGGCAACTGCATGGGGCAAGATCCCTGCCGGACAGGGTCAGCGCGCCACACGGTGGCGGAGGTAGACGGCTCTCGATCCGAAGGTGCGGGTCTCGACGAGTTCGAGGTCCACCCGGCGCTCGCGTTGGGGAAAGAACGGAATGCCGCCGCCGAGCAGCACCGGGTAGACCACGGCCCGGTACTCGTCGATCAGGCCCGACGCGGCCGCCTCGGCGGCGAGGGTCGCGCCGCCGATCGCGATGTCGCCCTCCCCCGGCTCGGCCCGCAACCGCTCGATCTCCTCCGCCAGGCCCCCGGAGGCCAGGCGGGCATGACCCCGCACCGCCGACAGCGTGGTGGAGAACACCACCTTCGGGAGCGGCTTCCAGAGCGCGGTCCACTCGAGCTTGGAGTCGTCGAGCGAGGGATCCTGGTCGGCGGTCTCCCAGTACAGCATCGTCTCGTACAGCCGTCGTCCCAACAGGTGGACGCCGACCTCCCGGATCTCGTCGATCCAGAAGCGGAAGACCTCCTCGTCGGGCACCGTCCAGTCGAAGCCGCCGTCCGGCCCGACGATGTAGCCGTCGAGCGAGACGCTCATCGAATAGGTCACGCTGCGCATCAGACATCCTCCTCGGTGACGGGTTCGACGGTACGACCGCCGGACGCCGCAGGACTCATCGCGACTCGCGGGATCCCCTGGGCCAAGTCACCCCACGGGATCATTTCGTCGGGAAAACCTCAATGGTCCAGAGGCGGTGCCGTCGACTCCGAAGGCACTGACGCACCACCGGTCAGGACGGTGTCCTGCAGAGTGGTGCGGCAGTCGCGGCAGCGGGCTTCGGATGCGGGGGCGCGGAAGCCGCGCTCGCAACCGTCGCAGTTGCGCATCCCGTACCGGACGGGTGCGGGCGCGGAACGGGGGGCGGGGGCGCCCTTCGGCAGCGACTGGAGGTGGGTGCCGAGTCCGATGGCCAGCAGCGAGAGTTCGCGGTGCTGGGCGAGGTGGTTGCCGATCACCGTGAAGCGTTCGGTGTGGCGGGAGTTGTCGTGGAGCAGCCCGCCGGTGCGGTGGCCCCGGTTCGGGTGCTGGTTGCCCGCAATACGGGCCTGGGCGCGCGGGTGCGCGTTAGGGTTCTGGGTACCCATCAGGAAGACCTTCACTTCCTCTGTGGTCAGGCCCTCGCCCTGGGATGGCCGTCCCGGCGGGGGCCGTCGCATGTCTTCTGTGGTCCTGCGCCGAGCGTCGGGCCTGGAGGGCCACGAAATCCAGCCGGACCGGGGATGTTCACCCGCCCGAGTGAGTGCGCGTCACGGGCGGGAGGGGTGGGGCTTGGTGGGGTTCTTTCCCCCCACGTTCTTTGTCTTTCAGTCGTCGACGTCACCGGAACGCGTGGGGACGGGTTCCGGTGGCGTAAGGCTCAGTTCGGCCCACACGGTTTTGTGCGGGAACCGCCCCTCGGCCACTCCCCAGCGGTCCGCCAGCGCCTCCACGAGCAGCAGCCCACGGCCCGACTCGGCCCCGCCATCGGGCTCCTGCCGCGCGGGCAGCCGGTCGCCCCGTGTGTCGGTGACCTCGATGCGGAGCGTGGCGCCGACCACGTACAGCGTGAGGCGGAAGCTGCGGCCGGGCAGACGGCCGTGCGTGGCCGCGTTGGCCGCCGGCTCCGCCACGACGTGGCTCGCCGCCTCGCCTGGAAGGCCCCAGCTCCGGAGTGCGTCCACCGCGAGCAGGCGGGCGAGACGGGCACCGCGCGGGGTGGACGACAGCAGCATCGTGACGTTGCGGACTTCGCAGCCGGGTCGGGTGTCCGTCCCGGAGATTTCCTGAGTTTCCTGATTCACGTCACTCAGCGTGGCCGACCGGACGTACCGTGTTGAGTAATCGCGATGCTGCGTAGGGTGACCGTCCATGGCTCGTCCGGCCCTGTCCGAACTGTCGATACGGCTCCCACCGGCACCGCGCGACGGTACGGCGCGGCACAACGGAGGAGCGCGACATGTCGGTGAACGGCGAGGCGGTGCGGGTCACGACCGAGACGGACCAGACGGATGAGCCGGGGTGGGAGGTCGACCCGGACGACGACTGGGCACTCGCGGTGGTGGCCACCGTGGGACGGCAGTTGAGGCTCCGCCGGGAGGCGGCGGGCATGCGCGTCGGCGACTTCGCGGTAGCGGTCGGTTACGGCGACGACCTCGTCTACAAGATCGAGAGCGGCAAGCGCATCCCCCGGCCCGAGTACCTGGACACGGCGGACGAGCTGTTCAACGCCGGGGGGCTCATCTCAGCGATGAAGGAGGACGTGAAGAAGGTCCGGTACCCGAAGAAGGTCCGGGACTTGGCTCAGATGGAGGGGCGGGCGGTTGAGCTTCAGCTGTATGACCCCTTGAACATCCATGGGTTGTTGCAGCACCCGCAGTACGCACGCACCCTTCTGTCCATGCGGCGCCCCGCCTATTCAGCGGGTGAGGTGGAGCAGTTCATTGCCGCACGCGTGGCACGCAAGGCGATCTTCGAACGGGACCCTGCGCCCGAACTGAGCTTCATCCTGGAAGAGTGGACACTTCGACGACCACTGGGCGGAAGGGCTGTCCTGCGTGCCCAGCTTGAGCACCTCCTTGAGGCAGGACGGCTGCGTAACGTCGAGCTTCAAGTGATGCCAATGGAACGTGATGAACATGCCGGGGTGGACGGCAGCATCGAGGTGCTCAAGTTCGACGACGGTTCAGCGATCGGCCGTTCCCCAGCAGTGGCCAATGGACGGCCGGTTTACGACCTGAAGCAGCTCCGCATCTTGGAACTGCGGTATGGCATCATCCGGTCTCAGGCGCTCACACCACGTGAGTCGACGGCCTTCATCGAACAACTGCTGGGGGAAGCATGATCCGGAACACCTCAGCCAGGGACGGCTCCAACCTGGTGTGGTTCAAGAGCAGTTACAGCAGCGGCAGTGAGGGCGACTCGTGCGTGGAGATCGCCACCGCGCCCGGCACCGTCCATGTCCGTGACTCCAAGGACCTGGACGGCGGTCGGCTGGCCTTCGCCCCCGCCACGTGGGCCGACTTCGTGCCGTACGCGGTCGAGGGCTGACGGCCAACTCCTACTCGACCTCGGCCTCCGGTACGTCCACTTCGCCGCCCAGGGAACGGGCGATGGCGGTGAACTCGTCGAGGGTGGACTGGAGGTCGCGGACGATCTCCTCGGCCGCACCTGGGGGGAGAACGGCAGGACTCCCGTGGTGCGACGGAGCGGGAAGCGGTTCTCGGTGAACGCGATTTCGGCGATCAGCCCCAAGGGCCGGATGCACTTCATGGTCTTCACCGAGAGCTGCACCGCCGAGGTGACGTGCCGCTTCCCGGACCGGCTCGCCGGGCACTTCGGCCAGGCGGTCCCCATCCCCACCCGACCGCGAGCGCCACATCGAGGCGGAACCCTCGGGCCGCGGTGTTCCTCAATGCCGGAGTACGCGCCGTGCCAGACCCCTCTCACCGTGGACGACGAGGAGTGACGTACCGCAGACGAAGAGAACCACAGCGACACAAAAGGCGTCGGAGTCGTTCTGCGGTGCGGAAATCCACGACCACATGCCGGCTCCCGTGCCCTGCCGGCCGAGAAAGAGGGCAGCGCCCGTGAGAACGGTCGCGGGCACCCAGCTCCCTTCCTGCCCGAGAACAGTCACCGACAGGGCGACGACCCCGGTCAGGCCCAGGAGATTACGGAACGCGGCCCACTCACCCTGACCAAGGGCCTCGGGGGACTGGCTGCCTGGGGTGAGGAGCAGAAGCCCGACTGCGGCCGGGGTCAGGAGGGCGAGCAGCAGAAGGAGTCGAGCGAGCGGGACGCGGCGGGTCCCTGCCCGGTCCATATGGCCGACGTCCGCGTAGCAGGACAGCCCGACCACGCATGCCATGAGAGCCGGAATCAGCAGCGCGTACGGAATCGTCACAGGCTCCGATATACCGGCTCGCACCTCATGGGCCCCTACTACGGCGTTCAGTACCGTGAGCAACAAGATGGCCGCGAATGACTGCGCGCCCCGGTATGCACGAGCGAACAGCAGCCAGAATCGAAACGCGTTCAGTGTCAGCTCCGCGTGAAGTCGGACGAAACGAGTGAGCACTCACGGAACTGCGTGAAGTGATCGTTCAGCCAGTTCCGGGATTGTCCTGGAGAGAGACCGCGAAGATGGTCCGAGGCGTATGCCGATCGGCTGTTCTCCGGAACCGCTTCATCGGTGATCCATGCTGCAACGGACTCCGTCAGCAGATAGGCGTCCTCTTCGGCGTCCATGCATGCGTCCTGGTCGACCAGCTCCTGCAGGAACTCGGAGCGGACTTCGCTGAGCCATCCAGGTCCGAGATTGTCCATGTGGATGGCGTGCGCTCCTGGAGACGCGGCTCCGCCCACCCCTCTCGGGCGCTGTTCAAGTTTCGTGACTTCTCCCGGTGTTCCATCGAGTTTCCTGACGATCTCCGAGAAACCCGCCTCAAGGTCGGGGAGGGCAGCACGGAAGGTCGGGTTGACGCACACGGTGACGGTTCCCTGACGGCAGGCGTAGGAGAAAGCTGGTTCACCCGGCTCGAAGTACACGCCGCGCAGTTGCCAGGTGACGTAACCACCGGCCACTGCGAGCGCTGCGGAAAACGCCACGCAGGCCAGAAGGATGCGGCTTCGCCATACACCGGCGAGACACAGGCTGGTCAGCAGGGCGACCAAGGCGAAAAGCCAGAGGAGTTGACGCCAGTAGAGGCCTGGCTGCCACGCCGAGAACGGGTCCGGCACGTCGATGAGGACCGGGAAGAGCAGGTACCAGGAAGAACCGTATCCGCCGGAGCCGTACAACGTGATCACGAACGCGCCGATGGCCACGAGCGGGGGGGCGATTCTGCCGTGCCAACAGCGGCCTATCGCGTAGCCCGCCACAGCATGCAGGCAGAGCCCCATGGCGCCGGCCAGTGCGGCAGAGAGGCTGAACCTCCCCGTCGCTCCCATGAACGACGTACGCAGGGCCACGGTCAGCAGCACGAAGACGTAGGAAAAGGCCGTCCACGCCAGGACCGCGATCAGCTCGGCAGCCAGGTGAAGCCAGTCGGCCTGCGGAGACAGGACCCTGAGGTAGACCAGTCCTCTTCGCTTCTCCCGCGCGCCGAGCCATGTCGCCATGCCCGCGACGAGGGGGCCGGTGATGACGACCGAGGCGTTGGCCGAAGTGATGGTGCTGGGCCAGTAGGCGACGCCGGGGCGGAGTGTGTGCCAGGCGATCGCGACTCCTACGCAGACCAGGACGGGCACGAACCACAGAAAGCCCGAGCGGGCCAGCTCGATCCTCAGAGGGATCAGGAACGAGCGTAGCGGGGAGTGCGGACGGGCCGATGGCAGGTCGTCCTGCCCGTATGGATCAGGTGACTGCACCGTGAGGGATGTCCGGTCGGTCATGCGGCGGTGACCACCCTGTCGTACCCGCGCTCCAGCTCGGTCTGCGTCGAACGGACCCCGCTGCCGTCACCGTCTCCGGTGGGAGCCCGACCCCGCGCGGAAAGCTCTTCGACGGATCCATCGAAGGCGATCGTGCCCTTGTTCAGGACCAGAACGCGGTCGCAGGCTACGGAGATGTCTTCGGTCAGATGAGTACTCAGAAGCACGGAGGTCCGGTCGGAAATACGAATGACGAGTTCTCGGAACTGGGTGCGCTGCTGCGGGTCGAGGCCGACAGTCGGCTCGTCGAGGATCAGGAAGGACGGGCTGTGCACAATGGCCGAAGCGATTCCGGCGCGACGGAGCATGCCGCCCGAAAGTGCTTTGAGAGGCCGGTGGCCGAATTGCGACAGATCGACAGCATTCATTGCCTCACGGGCCGCTTCAGAAATTTTTCGGTGAGGGAGCCCTTTGCTCCAGGCGGCGTACTCGACGAAATCGATTACGCGAAAATTGGGTGGGTATCCGAAGCCCTGCGGCAGGAAACCGATCCCCCGTCTGATATTTTCACGCGCGCGGCGTTCGGCGGCATCAGCGCCCAGCACCGAGAGAGTGCCGGCGGAAGGGGGCAGCAATGTGGAGAGTGTCTCGAGGAGCGTCGTCTTTCCCGCGCCGTTCGGGCCGAGAAGCCCTGTCACACCGGCACCGACCGTGAAGTTGACCCCGTGAAGGACCTGCCGTGCTCCGCGGCGCTGTTCCAGCCCACACGCTTCCACCACGGCCATGAAGCCGCCCCCCATCCGCCTAGCTGTCTATCTGGTCCGCACTCAGCCGCAGGACTTTATATCCTTGGGGCTGGTGTCGTGGTGCGAGTCGTTCTGCGTGAAGTAGCCCCGGGCGTAATACCCACGCTTGTTTCCGTTGTCACACGTGGAGACCGTGGCGTTGTACGACTTCTTGGTGCCGGAATCCGTGTTCTTGGCGGTGAGCGGATCCGGGAGGACAGCCTTGTTCCACTTGATCTCCACGACCAGCGCTCGCGTCTTCGACGTCGTACAGGTCGAGGTCGCCTTGCCCTTGAGGAGTCCGTTCGTGCTGGTGAGGCTGGGCTTCGGCGCCTCGCAGCCGTCCGGTACCGCCCAGGCCGGAGCCGCGGCCGCTGCGACTCCGGCTCCTGTGGCAATCGCCAGAGCGGCTCCCCACGAGGCCACCTTCTTGCTGATCATCTCTAAGTCCCCTCCCGAACGCGTAACGCGTCAACTACGGATACATCCAGAACTGACGCCCGAACTGGTGACCGAGCGCCAAGATCACATTAGGTACGGCATCCGCACG
Organism: Streptomyces sp. P9-A2; assembly: GCF_036634175.1. Lineage (NCBI taxonomy): Bacteria > Bacillati > Actinomycetota > Actinomycetes > Kitasatosporales > Streptomycetaceae > Streptomyces > Streptomyces sp. P9-A2. The sequence goes on along the minus strand of NZ_JAZIFX010000001.1, from coordinate 5,335,265 downwards.
GGGCAAGCGCCTTTCACTTCACACGCTTTGACGATCCATCACGGAATGTCTGGAAGAGCGGTTGGAATAGAGATCACTTTGTGGTAGCGCAACACGGGGGACAGTCGCTGTCCGGCACCGTTGGCGCTTGCTTCGAGTGCACTCCGAGGTTCCAGCCTCGACCTTTCGTGATGGGCCGCCGACGAAGTCTGGGTCCAGCCCCGTTGGCGGTCTTCGGAACACGCGGCGCGGATCACGGACAGGGCTTTCCCGCCGGAGGCGGCGAGGGTGTCGATCAGGCGGGAGACCGTCAGGTCGGAGGCGACCGGCCCGGACACAGCCGGTGAGGTCAAGTACTCACGGTTTTTGCCAGAGCCCATCCGCAGCTCCCGTCAGGCGTCCCGGATGCCCCGGAACGGCTCGTCGGCCTCCAGCTCGAAGGCGAGCTCCAGCAGCGTCCGTTCGGCGCCCGGGCGGGCGGAGAACATGACGCCGACGGGGAGTCCTTCCGGCGTCGTGTGTGCGGCCGGGACCGAGATCGACGGCGTCCCGACGACGTTGTTGACCGGGGTGAACGCCACGTAGGCGAGGATGCGTTCGATCAGGGTCTCGTAGGGGACGGCCGGGTTGAGGTGGCCCAGCGGGGGCGTGGTGTGGGCCAGTACCGGGGAGAGGATCAGGTCGAGCCCGCGGAACGCCGCCGCGTACGGCTCCCGCGTGCGCTTCAGCCTCCGCACCACGCCCGGTGTGCGCTGCCAGTCCTTCACGTACGTCTCGCGCAGGCCCCGGCTGAGGCCGTCCATGCGGCGCCGGTCGAAGTCCGTGCCGAGGGTCCGGCCGGTGACGCCGATCAGGAACGACAGCAGCCCCCAGTAGGTGAGGAAGTCCGGGGTGAAGCGCGGGTCGATCGACAGCTCCACCGGCTCCACGGTGTGCCCGAGGCGCTCCAGCCGCCGGGCCGTCTCCGTGACGGCCGCGCGGGTGTCGGCGTCGGAGGGGACGCCGTTCGGCGAGTCCAGCACGAGCCCGATGCGCAGCCGCCGTTCCGAGGGGCCCTCGACCAGCCCGACGGGCGGCAGCTTCGGGTTGCGCCAGTGCTGCTCGGCGGCGGCGAGGAACGCGGCGCTGTCCCGTACCGAGCGGCTCACGACGCCGTCGGCGACCAGGTCGATGGGGAGCTGACGGCCCTGGGCATTGGGGACCACCCGGCCCCGGGTGGGCTTCAGTCCGACGAGTCCGCAGCAGGCGGCGGGAATCCGGATCGAGCCGCCGCCGTCGTTGGCGTGCGCGATCGGTACCGCCCCGGCGGCGACGAGGGCCGCGCTGCCGCCCGACGAACCGCCCGCCGAATGACCCGTGTGCCACGGGTTGCGGACGGGCTCGGCGTCCTCGTACTCCGTGGTGGGACTGAACCCGAACTCGGGCATCCGGGTCTTGCCGAGCACCGTGACGCCGGTGCTCAGGAACTGCCGGGCGAACGGGGCGTGCCGCCGTGCCGCCTTCGGCGCGAACGCGGCGCTGCCGTGCCCGGTGGGCAGCCCCTGGTAGTCGGTGTTGTCCTTGACGAAGGTCGGCACTCCGGCGAAGGCACCGGCCGGCTCGGAGCGGTACGCCGGAACGTCGATGTGCACCTGGACGGCGTTGAGGTGGTCCTCCACCGCCCTGACCCTGGCCGCCGCGTCGCGGGCGGCCTCGGCGGCCCCGACCTCTCCCCCGCGGATCGCCTCGGCCAGGCCCACGGCGTCGTGGTCGCCGAGGGCGTCGTCGCGGAAGACGTGCACCCTGGCCCGCTCCCGCTCCCGTGCCCGTTCCCGTGCCTGCTCCTTTTCCTGTTCCTCGGAAGTCGTCACCGGTGGCACCGCCCCTGAACGTGTGGATGGTTGCCCACCATCATTCCTTACCGGCGAGTAACAGGCGAGAGGTCGGCATCCCCGAGTCGCCGCACCGCGCTGCCCGACGCGCCACGGCCGGTGAGACGCGCGACACCGAACCACAGCAGCACGGCCGTGGCGAGCAGCACGAAGGCGACACAGTTCACGATGGCCGGGTTGACCCGGGCCGGAACCAGGTCGTAGTGCGCGTTGCACTTGTCGTGCAGCGGGAACAGCCTCTGGAACTGAGCCTGCGCCGCCTTGAATACGCAGGTCAAAGGGCTGGTGTGACCGGTTCTCGGGCTGCTCACGCTGGTCGCGGGCGGCAGTCTGCGGAGTAGATCGTCTGCCAGCGCGGTCGCCTCGAAGCGAAAGGCGGCGGGTCGCGCCTGAGCGGCGGGGCGTCCGGCAGACACACAGTAATCCGGCAGACACACAGAAATGCCGACGCCCCCTCTCCCGCCGCCCCGCCCCCCGTCCGGGACGGTTCTTCTGCGCCCGGACCGCTTCCGAACCCCGGCGACGCTCCGCCGACCTACCGGGAAACGGTCCTGACACCCTGTCGGACGGGATATCGGCGCCCCGTGACAGGAACCGACGTGACGCGTTGGCACTCATGCTCCAGGGGGATCCGGGACAGCGCGCAGTGATCGCTCCTCCCAGGCCCCCACTGCACACCCCACGCGGGTGCCGCTTTTCCGATGAGTCGAGAAAAAGGAAGTCACGTGCCCCTGTCGACACACCGACGTCTGGCCATGAGCGCCACCCTGATCGCCGCCCTCGCCGGCGGTCTCGCCCCCGCCACCGCGGCCTCCGCGACACCGGCAGCCCCCACGGCCCCTACCGGCCCCGCAACCCCCGCCGCCCCCGCCCCCGACATGGACGGCGTGACCGCGGCTCTGAACTCCGCCATGGCCAACGGCGCTCCGGGCGCGATGGCCCGCTTCACCGGTCCCGACGGCGTCCAAACGCGCACCGCCGGCGTCCGCGACCGCGTCTCCGGCGAGGCCATGGACACCCGGGCACGCTTCCGCATCGGCAGCGTCAGCAAGACCTTCTCCAGCGTTGTGCTGCTCCAACTGGTCGACGAGGGACGGCTGGAGCTCGACACGCCGGTCAACCACTACCTTCCCGGACTGCTGCCCGACGACCGCATCACGGTCCGTCACCTGCTCACCCACCGCAGCGGCCTGGCCGACTACACCGAGGCCATGTTCGCCAAGACCGTGCCCGGCTTCGAAGCCGTGCGCAACCGCGTCTTCACCTACCAGGAACTGGTCGACCTCTCCCTGGCCGAACCCCGCACCACCGAGCCCGGTGTGGCCTACAAGTACTCCAACGCCAACTTCGTCGTCGTCGGCATGCTCATCGAGAACGCCACGGGGACCTCGGTCGCCAAGCAGTACGAGCGGCGCATCATCAACCCGCTGAAGCTGCGTCACACCTCTTACGTCCACCCGGAGACCCGGATCGAGGGAGCGCACGTGCGCGGCTACCTCCACCCCGACGAGGCGGGGGCGCCGCTCGTCGACTCCACGGAGCAGACCGCTTCCTGGGCCCAGTCGGCCGGCGCGGTCATCTCCGACCCGGCCGACCTGAACACCTTCACGACCGCGCTGATGCAGGGCAGGCTGCTCTCACCCCGGATGCTGGACGCCATGACCACGGTCACCCCGACGGACGCCACCCAGACCCGCTTCTACGGACTCGGGCTGCGCCGCTACGACCTGTCCTGCGGCACCCAGGTGTACGGGCACACCGGCACCGTGCAGGGCTTCTACACGTATGCCTTCACCACCCGTGACGGTCGGCGCGCGCTCTCCGCCATGGCGAACACCTCGAACCGGGGCGCGGCGAACACGGCGCTCGGCGGGACGCTGGAAGCGGCCTTCTGCGGGAAGGAGACCGCGCCCGCGGCGTCGTCGACCAAGGCGCCGCGCACGCTCTCCACCCTGCCGGCGGAGGCCGACCTGCCCGAGCGCCGCTGAGGCCGGCCTCGGCGGCCCCGACCTCTCCCCCGCGGATCGCCTCGGCCAGGCCCACGGCGTCGTGGTCGCCGAGGACGTCGTGGTCGCCGAGGGCGTCGTCGCGGAAGACGTGCACCCCGGTCCGTTCCTCGGAAGCCGTCACCGGTGGCACCGCCCCTGAACGCGTGGATGATTGCCCGCCATCATTCCTTACCGGCGAGTAACAGGCGAGAGGTCGGCATCCCCGAGTCGCCGCACCGCGCTGCCCGACGCGCCACGGCCGGTGAGACGCGCGACACCGAACCACAGCAGCACGGCCGTGGCGAGCAGTACGAAGGCGGCGCAGTTCAGGACGGTCGGGTTCACCCAGGCCGGAACCAGGTCGTAGTGCGCGTTGCACTTGTTGCTCAACGGGAACAGCGCGTTGAACTCCTCGCCAGGTTCCGCCAGGTAGGCGCTGTCGTACGTCTGATGATGGACGTACGCGCATGTCTCACCCACGTCGAGCCCGCCGCTGAGCGCACCCCGGAGCCAGGCGACGCAGCCGACGAACAGCGCGAGGGACCACAGGCGCGCCCACCACAGCGGGCGCTGCCACGATCCGTCCCGCAGACCGACGGGGATGCGGTAGAGGTTCCAGAGGCTCCACAGCAGCCACGCGACAAGGAACCCGGTGACGGCGAGCACACCGATTGCTTCCACGCGCCAGTCCTAGGGTCCGTCCGGCCCTGCCTGTCGCACCAGCGCCCCGGCAGGGAGCTGGAGTCGAGCCGGACGAAGCCGGCGGGTCAGAAGTTGATGCTGCCGATCATGCCCGCGATGTTGGTCGTCAGCTCACTGATCGTAGGCGCGATCGTCGACGACGCCATGTAGAAGCCGAGGAGCATGCAGACGACCGCATGCCCCGTCTTGAGGCCCGACTTCTTGATCAGCAGGAAGACGATGATCGCCAGCAGCACTACCGCCGAAATCGAGAGTGCCACGGCGGCTCACCTCCAAGGATCCCAGGACGACAGGGGGGGTAGGAATATGGGGGCAGATAAATCCACACAGCAGCCAGCAGGTTCATACCCACTATGCGCTAACGATCATAACTATCCGTACGTGCGCATCGGTCGGCGCACGGCCGCACAAGGGGGCGCATGGCCAATATGGTCATGGCATGACGACCGACGCTGACTCCTTCCCCCGACGGCACGCCCGCACCCAGCGCTTCACGCTCGGCGCGCCGCGATCGTTCACCGTGGCACCCGACGGTTCCCGGGTCGTGTTCCTGCGTTCCGGTTCCGGTACGGACCGGGCGAATTCGCTGTGGGTGCTCGACCCCCGGGACGGCGGGGAGCGCGTGGCGGCCGACCCGCGCGCCCTGCTGGGCGGCGCCGCGGAGAACCTGTCGGCCCAGGAGCGGGCGCGGCGCGAACGCAGCCGCGAGGGAGGCGCCGGCATCGTCGGCTACGCCACCGACGCGGAGGTCGAGTCGGCATCTTTCGCCTTGTCAGGACGGCTTTTCACAGCCGACCTGTCGGCCGGGGCGACGCGTGAACTGCCCACTCCCGGGCCGGTGATCGACCCCCGGCCGTCACCCGACGGGCGTCACATCGCCTATGTCGCGCAGGGTGCGCTGCGGGCCGTCGGAGCGGAGGGGGCGGACGACAGGGCCCTGGCGACCCCCGAGACGGAGAACGTCACCTACGGGCTGGCGGAGTTCATCGCGGCCGAGGAGATGGGGCGTTCGCGGGGCTTCTGGTGGGCGCCCGAGTCGGACCGGCTGCTGGTGGCGCGCGCGGACGACACGCCGGTGAGGCGGTGGTGGATCTCCGATCCGGCACATCCGGATCGGGAGCCGCAGCGGGTGGCGTACCCGGCGGCGGGGACCCCGAACGCGGAGGTGCGGCTGTTCGTGATCGGGCTGGACGGGGCGCGTACGGAGGTCGTGTGGGACCGGGCGCGGTACCCGTACATGGCGCATGCTCACTGGTCAGCGGCGGGTGCGCCACTGCTGCTCGTACAGGCGCGCGACCAGCGCAGTCAGCTGTTCCTGGCGGTGGACCCGGACACCGGGGCCACCCGGATGGTGCACGCCGACGAAGATCTAGTTTGGCTTGATCTTTTCGCGGGGGTGCCCTGCTGGAGCCCTTCCGGGCAGCTGGTCCGGATCACGGACGAGGGAGGCGCACGACGACTCGCCGTCGGCGAACGCCCGCTGACCGGACCGCAGTTGCACGTCCGCGCGGTACTGGACGTATCGGACGACGACGTGCTGGTATCGGCGTCGGCGGGGGCGGAACCGGGATCGAGGCCGGGGGCGGCGGACGGCGGCCCGGAGATCGGCGAGGTGCACGTCTACCGGGTGAACGAACTCGGTGTGGAGCGCGTCTCCCAGGAGCCCGGCGTGCACTCCGCGGTACGCGCCGGGGGCGTGACCGTCCTGGTGTCCGCGACACCGGGCCGGCCGGGGGCACGGACGCGGATCCTGCGTGACGGGAAACCGACGGCGACTGTCCGCTCGTACGCCGAAGACCCCGGTATGTCCCCCCGGTTGACCCTCACCCAGGGGGGCGCACGCAAAATCCCGTGCGCCGTGCTTATGCCAAGGGACTACCACGGCGACACTCCCCTCCCCGTCCTCATGGACCCCTACGGCGGCCCCCACGGCCAGCGCGTGGTGGCCGCACACAACCCCCACCTGACCTCGCAGTGGTTCGCCGACCAGGGCTTCGCGGTGATCGTCGCCGACGGCCGCGGCACCCCTGGCCACTCCCCCGCCTGGGAGAAGGCCGTCAAGGACGACATCGCCGCGATCACCGTCCAGGACCAGGTGGACGCGCTCCAGGCCCTCGCCTCCGACTTCCCGCTCGACCTGAGCCGCGTCGCCATCCGGGGCTGGTCCTTCGGCGGCTACCTGGCCGCCCTCGCGGCGCTGCGCCGGCCGGACGTCTTCCACGCGGCCGTGGTGGGCGCCCCGGTCACCGACCTGCGCCTGTACGACACCCACTACCAGGAGCGCTACATCGGCCACCCGGACGAGCAGCCGGAGGTCTACCGCCGCAACTCGGTGATCGACGACGCGGGCCTGGTCGACGCCGCCACGCCGCACCGCCCCATGATGATCATTCACGGGCTGGCGGACGACAACGTGGTGGTCGCCCACTCGCTGCGCCTGTCCTCGGCCCTGCTGGCAGCCGGCCGCCCCCACGAGGTACTGCCCCTGTCCGGCGTCACCCACATGACCCCGCAGGAGGAGGTCGCCGAGAACCTCCTCCGCCTCCAACTCGACTTCCTCAGGCGCTCGCTCGGCCTGACGGACTGACCACGGCAAGGAACCACGAAGTGGCACAACGCCGGGCGGGCACACGTCATTCGCCTGCCCGCCCGGCGGAGGGCCGGATCCGCCACGTCATCACAGCGCGCCCTACGAGAACCACGAGGACGACAACCGCCACCAGCCGTACACCGCTCCAGGTCGTATCGACGATGGGCCTCTGCAGCGGCGCTTCGACGTCCAGCCGCTCCGACATCTCCACGACGGCCACCACTGGGACCAGCATCCGGAAGGGAAGGCCGCGCAGTCCGTGATCCCGTGCCAGGTTCCCGGCCAGCCCCAGCACAGGCCCCGTGACACAGGCGACCAGGCACCAGAGCAGAGTCTTCGAGGCGAAGTCGCCCCAGGAGACATAGGGCGTCCCGGAAGGGTCACCCCGGCCCAGCGTCAGGTACTGCCCCTGCCCCAGCTTCGTCAGGTAGTACGCGATCACTGCGGTGACCAGGGACGCGGCGGCCAGGACGGCCGACTCGACCCTGGACTCCCGGGCGAGGCCGACGCAGAACGCCAGCGCAGCCCAGGACCATCCCGCGGACAGGACCAGATGTACGGGGTGGCCGACCGGATCGGTGGCATTGATCAGCAGGGGTCCGAGCACCCCGAGCACCACACCGATCGTCAGCGCGGCCGAGGAGACCAGGATGCGGGAACGAAAGCGGGAACCGGTACGGGTGTGGAAGCCCGTGCGCGAAGCCGACACGATGTCCGAAGGGTCCTTTCGGTGACTGGGTCGGGCGCGTAGAGAGCCCTTGTCCGGCCGGAGCCTACGGACGGCCGCCGTCGGGGGACACCAGGAGCCCGGATTCAGGACATTCTCGAACACACACTCGCCCCGCCCCAGGAAAACAGGCCTGAACTGCGTTAACACGGTGGCAACTTCGGGGAAGCCGTACCGATATACGGACACGCGAGGGTGTTCGGCGTACGGCCGTGCGGGTGCCGTGAACGGGCCGGGGTGCGCCATGTCGCCCCGGCCCGTTGCCCTGCCCGGCCGGGCGGATCCGCAGGAGTCCGGCCGGACGGAAATTCACGGGAGCGACGACGGCGCCCCTGTTACGGTGGATCGCATGGCACGAGGTATCTGGTCGCAGAAGGTTCGATTCCGCCGCTGACGGCGGCGCCTTCTCCCTGTTGAAAAAGCGCTCGCCGTTCCGGTTCCCGCCGGGCGGCCGCCTTCTGCTGCCCCCGGCTCCCCCTGCGAGCTGCGGAGCATCCGTTGAACCTCACCCCTCCGACCACCCCTGTCACCCCTGTCACCCCTGAAGCCATGTCCGTGCCCGTCGCGGCGGGCGGCAGTGCGCACGTCCGTGCCGAGGGCGTCACCGTCACCCGTGGGTCGCGCCGCGTCCTGAACGGCGTCTCGGTCACCGTCTCCGCCCGGTCACGGATCGCCGTCGTCGGCGAGAACGGGCAGGGCAAGACGACGCTGCTGCACGTCCTGGCCGGGCTGCTCGCGCCCGACGAGGGCTCCGTGCACCGGGCCGGCACCATCGGCCTGGCCCGCCAGGAACTGTCCGCGCGGGACGGCGAGACCGTCGGCACCCTGACCTCCGAGGCGCTGGCCCCGTCCCTCGCCGCCCTGCGCGCACTGGACGAGGCCGCCCTCGCCCTGACCGAGGGCGAGGACCCCGCCGCCGACGACCTCTACGCCGCCGCGCTCGACACCGCCACCCGACTCGACGCGTGGGACGCGGAACGCCGTGTCGACGTCGCCCTCGAAGCCCTCGGCGCCTGCACCGACCGCGACCGCCCCCTGTCGACGCTGTCGGTCGGGCAGCGCTACCGGGTCCGGCTGGCCTGCCTGCTCGGCGCGCTCCACGACATCCTGCTGCTTGACGAGCCGTCCAACCACCTCGACGCGGGAGGCCTGGACTTCCTGACCCGCAGGCTGCGCGAGCACGCCGGCGGTCTCGCCGTCGTCAGCCACGACCGGGCGCTGCTGCGGGACGTCGCGGACCGGTTCCTCGACCTCGACCCATCCCGCGACGGGAAGCCCCGCCTGTACGCCGGCGGCTACGACGCCTGGCAGGACGCCCGGCGCCGTGAGCGCGAGCGCTGGGAGCAGGAGTACGCGGAACAGCAGGACGAGCACCGGCGGCTGAAGGATGCCGTGTCCAAGGCACGCGACCGGCTTTCCACCGGCTGGCGCCCGGACAAGGGAACCGGCAAACACCAGCGGCAGTCCCGCGCACCGGGCGTGGTGCAGGCCCTGAACCGGCAGCAGGACGCCCTGGACGCACACCGCATCGACGTGCCGGAGCCGCCGTCCGTGCTGCGCCGGCCGGACCCGGGCGTCCGGCCGGGCGCGCCCCTGCTGCGGGCGCACGGCGTCGCGGTCGACGGGCGACTGGCCGGCCCCGTCGATCTCACCCTCGACGGCGGTGACCGGCTGCTCGTCACCGGACCGAACGGTGCCGGGAAGTCCACGCTGCTCGCCGTGCTGGCCGGTGCGCTCGACCCCACTCAGGGGCACGTCCGGGCGGCCAAGGGGGCACGGGTCGTGCGCGTCGCCCAGGAGACCGCCGCGCAGGACCCCGGCCTCACCGCCCGGGAGGTGCACGCCCGCCATGTGGGGCGGCTGGTGGCGCGCGGCCTGCTCCGCGACGCCGACGCCGTCCCACTCGGGGCACTCGGGCTGCTGGACCCCGACGCGCTGCGCACGCCGGTCGGGCGGATGTCGCAGGGGCAGCGGCGGCGGCTCGACCTGGCCCTGGCGCTGGCCGGGCGGCCGGGGTTGCTCCTGCTCGACGAGCCGACCAACCACTTGTCGTCGACGCTGGTCGACGAGCTGACCGACGCGATCCGCGCCACCAGCGCCGCCGTCGTCGTCGCGACGCACGACCGGCAACTGCTCCGCGACCTCGCCCACTGGCCACGACTGGAGGTGACCGCACTCCAGGACCGGGAGGACCGACAGGACCTGATGCCCGATCCGGCCTGACCGGCCGGGCTCTTCGGCCCGTCCCTTCGTCCGCCCCGGCGGCTCCTTACGGGACCACCTGCTTCTCCTCCGCGAAGTGGCACGCCGAGTCGTGGGCCGCCGGGCCTCCGGCCTTGCGGAACACCTCGGGGACCGCCAGCAGCGGTACCTCCTCGGCGCAGCGCGCCTGCGCCTTCCAGCAGCGGGTGCGGAAGCGGCAGCCGGAGGGGATGTTGGTGGGGGACGGGACGTCGCCGGTGAGGATGATCCGCTCACGGTGTTCCCGCGCCGTCGGGTCCGGTACGGGGACGGCGGACAGGAGTGCCTGCGTGTACGGGTGGGTCGGGTGGTCGTAGATCTGGGTGTCGGTGCCGATCTCGACGATCCGGCCCAGGTACATCACGCCGACCCGGTCGGAGATGTGCCGGACGATCGACAGGTCGTGGGCGATGAAGACGAACGCCAGGTCGAACTCGGCCTGGAGCCGGTCCATCAGGTTGATCACCTGGGCCTGGACGGAGACGTCCAGCGCGGAGACCGGTTCGTCGGCGACGATCACCTCGGGGTTCAGGGCCAGGCCGCGCGCGATGCCGATGCGCTGGCGCTGGCCGCCGGAGAACTGGTGCGGGTACCGGTTGATGTACTCCGGGTTGAGGCCGACCACGTCCAGCAGGTCCTGGACCCGTCGGCGCCGGTCACCCTTGGGCGCCACCTCGGGGTGGATGTCGAAGGGCTCCCCGATGATGTCGCCCACCGTCATCCGGGGGTTGAGGGAGGTGTACGGGTCCTGGAACACCATCTGGATGTTGCGGCGGACGGCCTTGAGGGCCTTCCCCGACAGCTTGGTGATGTCCTCGCCCTTGTAGCGGATCGTGCCGGCCGTCGGCTTCTCCAGGTGGACCAGCATCTTCGCGACCGTGGACTTGCCGCACCCCGACTCGCCCACGATGCCCAGGGTCTCGCCCCGGCCGAGTACGAAGTCGACCCCGTCGACGGCCTTCACGGCGCCGACCTGCTTGCGGATCAGGATGCCCTGGGTCAGCGGGTAGTGCTTGACCAGGCCGGAGACCTCCAGAATCGGCTCCCCGGCCGGACCGGCGCCTGACACCTCGGCGGGACCGACGCCCTTCTCCAGGCTCGACTTCCCGCCCACGTCATGCCTCGGCTCGGTCATCAGATCTCTCCGTGGATACCCCCGCCTTCCGGCGGGGGAGGAATGGACTCCTGCGGAGCAGGGCAGGGAGCGGTGCTTCGCCCCCAGGGCGAAGCACCGTCCCACCGCACAGCGGGAGTTGGGTGGATTGGGTGATAAAGTCGGCTTTGCCTGGCTGGCGAAAAACAAGCCAGTCGGGTCTACCGCCGGGCTGGCGGGATGTCAGGTCTGTGGAGCTGGCGTAAGACCGATGGCTGGTACACCAGCCCTTGCCGTTTATTCGGGTCGGCTGCTGTCGATGAAGCAGAAAGCTCAACCCGCGAGGGCTGAATCTCCCAACTTCAGCTGGGAGAGATGTCAAGCAGGCACTCCCTCCAGAAGTGGCAGGCGCTGCCGCGGTCGGCGTCCGACTCGGTGACCTCGTACAGCGGCGGCTCGTCGGTGCGGCAGATGTCCTGGGCCATCGGGCAGCGGGGGTGGAAGGCGCAGCCGGGCGGGATGTTCATGAGGTTGGGCGGCAGGCCCTTGATGGCGTAGAGCTCCCGGCCCTTCTGGTCGAGGCGGGGGATGGAGTCCAGCAGGCCCCGGGTGTACGGGTGGGCGGGGGCCTTGTAGATGTCGTGCACGGGGGCCGACTCGACGATCCGCCCCGCGTACATGACGGCGATCCGGTCGGCGACGTCGGCGACCACGCCGAGGTCGTGGGTGATGAGGATGAGCCCCATGCGGTACTCGCGCTGGAGTTCCGCGAGGAGCTCCATGACCTGGGCCTGGACGGTGACGTCGAGGGCGGTGGTCGGTTCGTCGGCGATGATCAGGGCCGGTTCCAGGGCCAGTGCCATGGCGATCATGATGCGCTGGCGCATGCCGCCGGAGAACTGGTGCGGGTACTGCCGCACCCGCTCCCGGGCGGCGGGGATACGCACCCGGTCCATCAGCTCGACGGCCTTGGTCCGCGCGTCCTTCTTCGACATGCCCTGGTGCACGACGAACATCTCGCCGAGCTGGTCGCCCACGGAGATCACCGGGTTGAGGGAGGACAGCGCGTCCTGGAAGATCATCGCCATCTCGGCGCCCCGGACCTTGCGGCGCTGCTCCTCCTTGAGGGTCAGGAGGTCGCGGCCCTGGAAGACGACCTCGCCGCCGGTGATCCGGCCGGGCGGCGTGTCGAGGATGCCCATGATCGCCTGCGCGGTCACCGACTTGCCGGAGCCGGACTCACCGAGCACCGCGAGCGTCTCCCCCTCGTCGACGCCGTAGCTGACGCCGTTGACGGCCTTGGCGACGCCGTCCCGGGTGTGGAACTCCACGTGCAGGTCACGCACTTCGAGCAGCATGACGGCGACTCACCTCAGCTTCGGGTCGAGGGCGTCGCGCACCGCGTCGCCGAGCATGATGAACGCCAGGACGGTGATCGCGAGGGCGCCGGAGGGCCACAGCAGCGCGTGCGGGGCGTTGCGGATGTAGGGCGAGGCGGCGGAGATGTCGATGCCCCAGGAGACGCTGGGCGGCTTCAGCCCGACGCCGAGGTAGGACAGGGTCGCCTCCAGCGAGATGTACGTACCGAGCGCGATGGTCGCCACGACGATGACCGGGGCGACGGCGTTGGGCGCGATGTGGCGGAGCACCAGGCGGGAGTTGGAGGCGCCGAGCGCCCGCGCGGCCTGGACGTAGTCGTTCTGCTTGGCGGTGATGACCGAACCGCGGGCGATCCGGGAGAGCTGCGGCCAGCCGAGCAGCACCATGAACCCGATGACGGGCCACACGGAGCTGCTGGTCACCACGGACAGCAGCACCAGGCCGCCGAGGACGACCGGGATGGCGAAGAAGACGTCGGTGATCCGGGACAGGACCGAGTCCCCCACCCCGCCGAAGAAGCCGGCCAGCGCGCCCAGGACGCTGCCGAGGACCGCGACCCCGAGCGTGGCGCAGACCCCGACCGTGACGGACGTACGGGCGCCGTAGACGGTACGGGTGTACACGTCGCAGCCCTGCCCGTTGAAGCCGAAGGGGTAGCCGGGCTGGGAGCCCTCCTGGGCCTTGGCCAGGTCGCACTTGAGCGGGCTGCCGGAGGCGATCAGCGAGGGCCACAGGGAGATGACGATCAGGAAGAGGATCACCAGGGAGGAGACGATGAAGACGGGGTTGCGGCGCAGGTCGCGCCAGGCGTCCGACCACAGGGAGCGCGGCTTGCCCTGCGGGCCGGTGCCGTCCGGGCCGCCCGGGGCCTTCTCGAGGGTCTCGGCCTCGTCGACGCCCAGGTCCATGGTGCCGCCCATGCCGGTCCCCGCGATGGCGCGGTCGGGGTCGAAGTGCTGTTCAGGCATAGCGGATCCTCGGGTCGAGAACGGCGTACAGAAGGTCGACGACGAGGTTGGCGACCAGGAAGACCAGCACGAGGACGGTCACGAAGCCGACGACGGTCTGGGTGTTCTGCCGCAGGATGCCCTGGTAGATCTGGTAGCCGACGCCGTGGATGTTGAAGATCCGCTCGGTGACGATCGCGCCGCCCATGAGGAAGCCGATGTCGGCGCCGATGAAGGTGACCACCGGGATGAGGGAGTTGCGCAGCAGGTGCCGGGTGATCACCCGGTGCCGGGGCAGCCCCTTGGCGATGGCGGTGCGGACGTAGTCGGAGCGCCGGTTCTCGGCGATGGAGGTGCGGGTCAGCCGGGTGACGTAGGCGAGGGAGACGGAGGCCAGCACCAGGCCGGGCACGATCAGCTCGTCGAACGGGGCCTCGGAGGAGACCGACGGACTGATCCATCCCCACTGCACCCCCAGCAGCAGCTGGAGCAGCAGACCGGTGACGAAGGTGGGCACGGAGATGACAACGAGGGTGAGTAGCAGGACACCGGTGTCGACGGGGCGTCCCCGGCGCAGTCCGGTGACCACGCCGAGGGCGATGCCGATGACGATCTCGAAGAGGATCGCGATGAGCGTGAGCCGGATGGTCACGGGGAACGCGGTCGCCATCAGCTCGGTGACCTTCTGGCCGTTGAACGCCGTACCGAAGTCGCCGGTGAAGACGTTCCCCATGTAGGTCAGGTACTGCTGCCAGAGGGGCTTGTCGAGGCCGAACTCCTTCTTCAGCCGGGCTGTCGTCGCCGGATCGCACTTCCGCTCGCCGCAGAGGCCCGCGATGGGGTCGCCCATCACGTTCACCATCAGGAAGATCAGCATCGTGGCCCCGATGAACACCGGGATCATCTGGAGCAGACGCCGGACGACGTAGCGTCCCACGGCGGATCAGCTCACCTTGATCTGGTCGTACACGGGGACGCTGAAGGGGTTGAGCTTCACGTCGGACAGCCGCTCGGACCAGCCCGCGCTGCCGTTCTGGTACCACAGCGGGATGGCGGCCATGTTGTCGCGGACGACCTCCTCGGCCTGCTGGAACAGGCCGACGGCCTTGGCGGTGTCGGTCTCCTGGTTGGCCCGGTCGACGAACTCGTCGAAGTCGTTGTTGGACCACTTGCCGTCGTTGGAGGAGGCGTTGGTGTAGTAGAGCGGCTGGAGGAAGTTCTGGATGAGCGGGTAGTCCATCTGCCAGCCGGCGCGGAACGGGCCGCTCATCTTCTGCTGGGTGATCTGGTTGCGGAAGTCGGCGAAGGTACCGACCGGGTTGCCGGCGCAGGCGCGCTCGTTGTCCAGCGCGTTGTTGATGGAGTTGCAGACCGCGTCGACCCAGTCCTTGTGGGAGCCGGTGTCCGCGTTGTAGGTGATGGTGACCTTGCCGCCGGGCAGGCCGCCGCCCTCCTGGATGAGCTTCTTGGCCTCGTCGGGCCGGTACTCGCAGGCGTCGCCGCACAGCCCGTCCTGGAAGCCGCCGTCCTTGCCGAGGACCGGGGAGGTCCAGTCGGTGGCGGGGGTGCGGGTCTTCACGAAGAGGGTCTCGGTGATCTGGTCCCGGTTGATCGCCATGGACAGGCCCTTGCGGACCTTCTCCGAGCCGGTCTTGTTCCAGGCCTTGTCGTAGAAGGGGAAGGCGAGGGTCTGGATGATGCCGGCGGGGGTGTTGAGGTAACGGTCGCCCAGGTCGCTCTTGACGTTCTTCAGCTGGGAGGCGGGGACGTCGTCGACCAGGTCGAGGTTGCCGGCGAGGAGGTCGGTGTAGGCGGTGTTGTTGTCGGTGTAGACCTTCAGGTCGACGCCGCCGTTCCGCGCCTTGTCGTTGCCCGGATAGTCCGCCCACGCCCGCAGGGACATCTGCGAGCCCTTGGTGTACGTGTCGACGGTGTACGGGCCGTTGCCGACCGGCTTGGCGACCCAGGCGTCGTGGTCGTCGAAGAAGGCCTGGGGCAGCGGGGCGAAGGCGGCGTAGCCGAGGGTGTCGGGGAAGGTCGAGAACTTCTGGGTGAGCGCGATGGTGAAGGTCAGTTCGTCGGTGACCTTGAGCCCGGAGAGCGTGTCGGCGGTCTGTTCGCCCTTCTCGGGGTGGGTCTCGTCGTAGCCCTCGATGTAGCCGAAGAAGTAGGCGTTGCGCTGGTTGTTCTTCAGGCTCGCGCCGTAGTTCCAGGCGTCGACGAAGGACTGGGCGGTGACCTTCTCGCCGTTGGAGAAGGTCCAGCCGTTCTTGACCCTGACGGTGAAGTTCCGCGAGTCCTTGGTCTCGATGGAGTCGGCGAGCATGTCCTGGGCCTCGCCGGTCTCCGGGTCGTAGCGCTTGAGACCCCGGAAGATCATGTCGAGGACCTTGCCGCCCTGCACTTCGTTGGTGTTGGACGGTTCCAGCGGGTTCTGCGGATCGCCCCAGGAGGCACTCAGCACCGCGCCGGTCTCACCGCTGCCGCCGTCCCCGCCTCCGCAGGCCGTCGCCGCGAGAGCGACCGCCACCGCGCATACGGCCCATCTGGCGTGCGTGGCTCCGCGCATGGAGTGCCTCCTCGTACGTACGCAGGGGTGCGCTGACGCTTTACGCCAATATCGGCGCAAAGGGAGTGCATCGCACACGTACGACGTCTGTACGGGGTCGGCTCCAGCCATATGTACGTATCGTCGGGCCCGCTCACCGAGCCCGCGTCACCGGTCCCGGCCCGTCGGTCCGGCGCTCCTCCCCGCGACGGGGCTCGGCGCCCCGGACCCGGCGGGGCGGGCCGGGTGGACCGCGTCGTACTGCGGGCCTCCGGGTGCCTTCGATCCACCGGAAACGCCGGAACCCGGCCCCCCGTGTGCGGGGGGCCGGGTTCCGGACGGGCCGAACGGTGTCAGGACGCGTGGACGACGTCCTTCTCCTCGGCGAAGTGGCAGGCCGATTCGTGGGCCGCCGGGGTGTCCGAGCTCTTGAAGCGCTCGGGGACCGCCAGCAGCGGGACCTCCTCGGCGCACTTGTCCTGCGCCTTCCAGCAGCGGGTGCGGAAGCGGCAGCCCGACGGCGGGTTGGCCGGCGACGGCACGTCACCGGTGAGAATGATCCGTTCGCGGTTCTCCCGGGCCGCCGGGTCCGGCACCGGGACCGCCGACAGCAGCGCCTGGGTGTAGGGGTGCGTCGGGTGGTCGTAGATCTGGGTGTCGGTGCCGATCTCGGCCATCTTGCCGAGGTACATCACGCCGACCCGGTCGGAGATGTGCCGGACGATCGACAGGTCGTGCGCGATGAAGAGGTAGGACAGGTTGAACTCGTCCTGCAGTCCCTCCATCAGGTTGATGACCTGGGCCTGGACGGAGACGTCCAGCGCGGAGACCGGCTCGTCGCAGATGATGATCTCGGGGTTCAGGGCCAGGCCGCGGGCGATGCCGATGCGCTGGCGCTGGCCGCCGGAGAACTGGTGCGGATACCGGTTGATGTACTCCGGGTTGAGCCCGACCACGTCCAGCAGGTCCTGGACCTTCTTGCGCCGGTCGCCCTTCGGTGCCACCTCGGGGTGGATGTCGAAGGGCTCCCCGATGATGTCGCCCACCGTCATCCGGGGGTTGAGGGAGGTGTACGGGTCCTGGAACACCATCTGGATGTTGCGGCGGACCGCCTTCAGCGCCCGCCCGGACAGCCGGGTGATGTCCTGGCCCTTGTAGAAGATCTCGCCGGCGGTCGCCCGCTCCAGGTTCATCAGGAGCCTGGCCACCGTGGACTTGCCGCAGCCCGACTCGCCCACGATGCCCAGCGTCTCGCCCTGGTACAGGTCGAAGGAGATGCCGTCCACGGCCTTGACCGCGCCGACCTGCTTCCTGAACAGGATGCCCTGCGTGAGCGGGAAGTGCTTCACCAGGTTGCGCACCTGGAGGATCGGCTCACCGCGCTCGACCGGCACCTCGAGTGCGGCGACTTCCTCCGCCTCGGTCCCGGCCTCGACGACCTCCACCTCGGAGACGTTCGGCGTGGCGTCGACCGGCGCGTCGTTCTTGCTGAGCTCAGCCATGGAGCGTCTCCTTCCAGAAGTGGCACGCCGAGCCGCGGCCGACCAGTTCGGTGCCGTCCGGCGCGGACATCGGGTGCAGCGGCGGAACATCCGTACGGCAGATGTCCTGCGCCATGGGGCAGCGGGGGTTGAACGCACAACCGCTGGGGATGCTCGTCAGGTTCGGAGGCAGTCCCTTGATCGCGTACAGCTCCTGGCCCTTCTGGTCCAGGCGCGGGATCGACTCCAGCAGACCCTTGGTGTACGGGTGGCCCGGGTTCTTGTACAACTCGCGGACCGGAGCCCGCTCGACGATACGTCCCGCGTACATCACCGCGATCTTGTCCGCGACGTCGGCGACCACGCCGAGATCGTGCGTGATGAGGATGAGTCCCATCTGGTACTCGCGCTGCAACTCCGCCAGCAGGTCCATCACCTGGGCCTGAACGGTCACGTCGAGCGCGGTGGTGGGCTCGTCCGCGATGATCAGGTCCGGCTCCAGGGCCAGTGCCATGGCGATCATGATGCGCTGGCGCATACCGCCGGAGAACTGGTGCGGGTAGTCGTTCACCCGCGCCGCGGCGGCCGGGATCTTCACCCGGTCCATCATCTCGATCGCCTTGGCCTTGGCGGCCTTCTTGGACAGGCCCTCGTGCACCCGGTACATCTCGCCGAGCTGGTAGCCCACCGAGAGCACGGGGTTGAGGGAGGACAGCGCGTCCTGGAAGATCATCGCGATCTTCCGGCCACGGATCCGGCGCCGCTGCTCCTCGGACATCTTCAGCATGTCCTGGCCGCGGAACATGATCTCGCCCTGCGGGATGCGCCCGGGCGGCATGTCGAGGATGCCCATGATCGCTTGTGCGGTCACCGACTTGCCGGAGCCGGACTCGCCGAGCACGGCGAGCGTCTCGCCCGCGTCCACGGAGTAGTTGACACCGTTGACGGCCTTGGCGACGCCGTCCCGCGTGTGGAACTCCACGTGCAGGTCACGGACATCGAGCAGCGGGCCGCCCGCCTCTCCGGAGCCGCGCGGCGCGGGGCTTTCGACTATGTCATCAATGATGGTCACGTACGCCTCCCTCAGCGCAGCTTGGGGTCGAGGGCGTTGCGTACCGCATCGCCGAACATGAGGAACGAGAGCACCGTGATCGAGACCATCACCGAGGGGACGATGAGTGTGAACGGTGCGTTGCGCAACTGCTCGCGGCCCGTGGCCACGTCCACGCCCCACGAGACGGTGGGTTCGGCGAGACCCACGCCGAGGAAGGAGAGTGTGGCCTCGGCCGCGATGTATCCGCCCAGGGCGATGGTCGCGACGACGATGATGGACGCGAGCGCGTTCGGCAGGATGTGCCGGAACATGATGCGGCCGGTGGAGGCTCCCAGCGCTTTGGCGGCGACAACGTAGTCGGCCTGCTTGACAGTGATCACCGCGCCGCGGGCGATACGTGCGATCTGGGTCCAGCCGAGAAAGGCCAGGGCCAGGATCACGACCCAGACGGTGCGGTTCTCGAACGTCGTGAGGACGACCAGGGCGCCCAGCAGGAACGGGATGCCGAAGAAGACATCGGTGACGCGCGACAGCAGGCTGTCTATCCAACCGCCGAAGTAACCGGCGATCATGCCGACGACCGTACCGAACAAGGTCACCAGGACGGTGACGCCGACACCGACGAGGATCGACGCGCGGGCGCCGTAGACGATACGCGCGTAGATCGAGCGGCCCTGCCCGTCGTAGCCGAGCCAGTCCTCGGCGAAGAAGTGGCTCCAGTTCGGCGGCTGCAGGTAGTGGGCGGCCAGGTCCGCGTCGCGCGGTGAGGCGCTCGTGAACAGACCCGGCGCGATCGCCATCACCAGAAGCAGCAGGATGAGCACGGAGGACGCCAGGAACATGGGCTGACGCCGCAGGTCGTGCCAGGCGTCGCTCCACAGGCTGCGCGACTTGTCAGGCGAGGGGCCCGCGTCCAGGCCGGCGGCCGGCACGGGGACGGCCGCGGTGGCCGGGACCTCGGCGGTCTTCGCGGGTTCGGCGGTCTTCTCAGGCATACCGGATCCTCGGGTCCAGGACCGCGTACAGCAGGTCGACGAGCAGGCTGGTGGCGAGGTACACCAGAACGATCAACGAGGCGATACCGACGACGGTCATGCCCTCGCGGCGGATGAGCGCCTCGAAGATGGCGTTGCCGACACCCTTCACGTTGAAGATGCCCTCGGTGACGATGGCACCCGTCATCAGGTTGCCGATGTCGGTGCCGAGGAAGGTGATCACGGGGATGAGCGAGTTGCGCATCAGGTGGACGCCGACGATACGGCTCTTCGGCAGGCCCTTGGCGACCGCCGTGCGCATGTAGTCGGCGCGCAGGTTCTCCGCCATCGACGTACGCGTCAGACGCGCGACATAGGCGAGCGAGAGCGAGCCCAGCACGATGGCGGGCAGCAGGAGTTCGCCGAAGTTCTCGGAGTCGCGCACCGTCGGGGTGGTGATCTGCCACTGGAAGGCGAACAGGTACTGCATCAGGAAACCCAGCACGAAGGACGGCATCGAGATGAGGACCAGAGTCAGCGTCAGCAGTCCGCGGTCCTGCAGTGTGTTCGGGCGAAGGCCGGCGACGATGCCTAGGCCGACGCCGACGAAGACCGTGAAGGCGAACGCGAACAGCGTGAGCCGGAGGGTGACCGGGAACGCGTCGGCGATGATGTCGGCGACGGGACGCTCGCTGACGATCTCCGTACCGAAGTCGCCCTGCAGCAGGCCGCCCAGATAGTTCGCGTACTGCTGCCAGATGGGCAGGTCGAGCCCGAGGTCCTTCCTGATGTTGGCGACGACCGCCGGGTCGTACGCCTGATCTCCCATGAGGGCCCTGACGGGGTCGCCGGGCAGTGCGTACATCATGAGGAAGATCAACAAGGTTGACCCGATGAATACCGGGATCATCTGGAGCAGTCGTCGTGCGACATATCGCCCCATGCGTGCCTCCGTGAGGGGTGTGCTACGGCCGAAGGGGCCGTTCGCGAGGGAACGGCCCCGGTCGACCTCCCGTCACCGCCGGAACCGGCGGTGACGGGCAACGGCCGAGTGAGTTGAGGCCCACGGCCTCTTTACTTGACGGTGACCTCGGTCAGCTCGATGTCACCGTGGAAGTCGACGGTGACGTTGCCGACCGCTTCACCGTGGCCGCCGTTGATGCGGTAGTACCAGAGCGGGATGGACGGCATCTCCTCGAGAAGCAGCTTCTCGACGTCCTGGTAGGCCGCGACGGCCTCTTCCAGGGACTCCGCCTTGTCACCCTTGGCCATCAGCGCGTCGATCTCCTTGTTGGAGAAACGACCGTTGTTGGACTCGGCGCTGCTGTGGTACAGCTCCTTGATGAAGTTCACGTTGACCGGGTAGTCGGCCACCCAGCCACCGCGGTACATGCCCTTGACCTCGTCGTTGTCACGGGCCTCGAGGTCCGTGGCGAAGTCCGGCTTCGCGTCGCCGACGCAGTCGACCCCGGTGGCCTTGCGGATGGACTCGCAGACCGCGGTCACCCACTCCTTGTGGCCGCCGTCGCTGTTGTACTGGATGGTGAACTTGTTGCCCGGAACGCCGCCGCCATCCTTGATGAGCTTCTTGGCCTTCGTCGGGTTGTACGTGAACACGTCGGTGTCCAGCGCCTGGTTGCCCTTGACCTGCGGCGGGGTGAAGCTCGTCGCCGGCGTACGGGTGTTGTTCAGGACGGTCTTGGTGATCGTTTCGCGGTCGATCGCCATGGACAGACCCTGGAGCACCTTGGGGTCGATGTCCTTGAACGTCTTGGTGTAGAACGCCGGGGTCAGCGTCTGGATGGCCGCGTAGGGCTGCTCGATGGCACCGCTACCGAGGTCCTGCTTGTACTTCGGCAGGTCCGTCGGGCCGACCTGGCGGATGATGTCCAGGTTGCCGGAGACGACTTCCTTGTACGCGGCCTCGAGGGTCGAGTAGTTCTTGAACTGCAGACCCTTGTTCTTGGCCTTGTTGGGGCCCTGGTAGCCCTCGAACGCCTTGACCTGGATGAGCTTCTTGTGGTCCCACTTCTCGAACTCGTAGGGACCGTTACCGACCGGCTTCTGGCCGAAGGCCTTCGGGTCGTCGAAGAAGACCTTGGGCATCGGCGCGAAGGTGGAGTACCCCAGCTTGTAGTTGAAGTACGGGACGCGCTCCGCCAGCTCGATCGTGAAGGTGCTCTCGTCCACGACCTTCAGACCGGACATCGCGTCGGACTTCGGGTCGCCCTTCTCCGGGTGGACGTCGGCGTAGCCCTTGATGTCCGAGAACCAGAACGAGTTCTGCTGGTTGTTCTTGATGTTCGCGTACCAGTTCCAGGCGTCGACGTACGACTTGGCCGTCACGTCCTCGCCGTTGTGGAACTTCCAGCCCTTCTTGAGCTTGACCGTCCAGGTCTTCGAGTCCTCGGTGTCGACGGACTCGGCGTTGGTGTAGACGATCTCGCCCTTGGCGTCGAAGTCCAGGAGCTGAGTGAACAAGGACTGGATCACGTACGAGCCGTTGGCCTCGTTGGTGTCGGCCGGCATCAGCGGCTTCTGCGGCTCACCGACGTCGATCGAGACGTAGCCCGCGGGGCCGGAACCCTTCTTCTGCCCCTTGTCGTCACCGCCGTCGCCGCTGCCACATGCAGTGGCAGCCAGAGCCACGACTATCGCACCCGCGACCCACTTGGCGCTCTTGGCACCGCGCATGGGTTCCTCCTCATGAGTCCATTGGTTCACCGCAAAGGGGAGCACAGGACATGTCGCCGCCCACCGCCCGTCGCCGGTGTCGGAGATAGTCAAGTGCCCCCGTGCTCGTGAGTCGGCGCCTTCAGCGCGTGACCCGTACGTCCGAGCTCTACGCGCCTAACTATCTGCCATACACCAGGACCGAACCACACCCTCGAGGTCTCGGTTCAATCACAGCTCGTACTCACATCTTCCAAAACCCGGACAAAGGGTTTGGTGAGAGATCCCTGCGAAACGGACTTGTTACACATCTATCGGGGGCGCGCATCCGCATATCGGACAGTCACGTGGGGAAAACCCATTGCCAGTAACGCGGCCGCCGTGCAAGGGGCCCTTCAGGGCTGCCGTGTACTCAATGAGATTGAGCGGCAAGGCCGTTGGCCATCAGGCGCGCGCCTCGGAACAACCGACCTCGAAGGCGCCTGCTTCCGAAGCAGGGTAGTGCGAACAAGCCGTTTCAACAGCGTCTCCCAGCCGAATCGAGGGTTATCCCTACCGTTCCTAGTCAGTGAGCAGGAGTGAGTCCTGGACCCGTTCCCGCTCACTGCGGACACCCCGAACGGTGTTGGGTGTCCTGGTCGCCCGCGTTCGTTCCGCGTCCGGCGGCACGGATCGGGTCCGTGGTCCGGGAAGGCGGCGGCGGGGTCCCTCACGCCCGGGGGCATCCGGTCCGGCCTGGACGGTCCGATGCCCGTGCACATCGCTCTGGTGTGCACGGGGCGGTGTCGTCCGTCGCCGGATCGGGTGCCCTTGGGCGCGTCGCCCGATCGCGATGCTCGCCGCATCGTGCCGGGTGGTCCTACGGTTCTTCGAGGTGAGCGGCTTCTGCCAGTGCTGGGCGCCCCACTTCGAGGTGTAGGCGGGGTCCACGGCGATGACGGTGATGCCCATGGCGTCGGTCATCGAGACGAGGCGGGCGCGGAGCCGGCCGGTGGGCAGGCCGGAGACCAGCCGCCGAAACCGCCTCTTGCGGCCGTGTTTCTCGCGGGTCTTCTCCGCGGTGAAGTCCAGGTCCTCCACCGCGATCGCCCGCACCCCACAGGTGCGGGCCCAGTGCAGCAGCCGGGTCAGGGCGTGGCGGACCTGGGCGTCGCGATGGTCGGCGGTGCCGGACAGGTCGAAGCAGAACCGGCGCGGAGTGCCGGTCGGGTTGCCGTGCACATCGAGGCGCCAGGCGGCCAGGTGATCGGCATTGGTGTCCACCCCGATCACCCCGTCGGCCAGCACCGCCGCCAGAGGAACCGGCTGTGACACGGGCAGCTGCCAGGCGGCGGTCACATACCAGCGTGCCCGGTCGATGTCGTGGTGGATGCGGTAGGCGACGGCCCGGTTCGCCGCCACCCGGTCGGCCCACTCCTGCCCCCGGTGCGCGAAGTGGATCCGGCCGGTGAGCACGTACCGGCCGTGCGGAGCGTTCGCCAACTGCTTGAGTGGGGCGGGGAGTCTGATGCTGACCTCACCGCCGGGGCTGATACGCAGGGTCTCGTTCCCGTATTGCTTGCCGCTCTCCCCGTCCGCCCGCAGGAACCAGCGGGCCGCCTCCCAGCGTTCACGCCACTGCGCCTGGGTGAGCCGTGCGGCGGGCAGCTGGTGCCGCATCCGGGCCAGGCGCCTGCCGCCGCGCACCACGCGCACCCTCCCGGCCGTCCAGTCTGCGCGTTTCCGCTCCAGCCGGTCCTCCAGCACGCGCAGGCGGCGGGCCTTGGCACGCTACTCCCGCCTGCTGCGATACCCGCCCGGCGCCCGCTTGGTGCCCTTCCGGCCGAGCGGCAGTGCCAGCCGGTGCCGCAGGGTCTGGACACCCGCCTGAAGGTTCTGGAGGTGGGCGAGCGCGCAGCGCCGGGCCAGCGCCCACTGATCATGCGTCGCCTTCGTGATCGCACCCGCCCACCGGGCCGACGACAACGGCGTCAGCTCCCGCTTGCGCACCGCCCACGCCTGCGCGTCGTGTTCCAGGCCGTCGTGGCAGCGGGTCTTCAGGTCACGGGAGGCCAGGGTACCCAGGTGCGCGCCCACCCGCCGCAGCACCTCCTCATCGCGAGCGGTGAGCTGCCCCAGCCGGGTACGGATCGCCACCCCCGACGGACCGGGTGCCACAAACGGCGCCGCCGGCTCCCGCAGCCCTCCGTCCACCCCTACACCCCCAGTCAGCCGTGAAAACCCGTTCACCCCACCCAACGAGCACCATCTGCCAAGGTCACGCATTCGGCGGACGAACCCCCATTCCCCCCTTCCCTCATGACAGCACCCACTCCCGGCCATGGCCGCGCCCGTCCGCGCTCACTCATGCACACCAGAACACACTCGTGCTCAGCCAAACCCCAACAGCTCCCAACCCTCTCTTCTCGCGTCATTTCCAGGTGACGCCCCGCCACCGCACGTTCTTCCACCCCACCCGCACGCATTCGGGCACATACGGCACCGGGCACCCCTGCGGTCAGGGGTGCCCGGTGCCGTATGTGCCCGCGTGCGCGGGCGGGGTGCCGGCCGACGTGTCGGCCGACGACGTGTCAGCTGTGCTTGGCGCGGCTCGCGGCGCGGGCGCGCTCGCGGCCGTCCAGGTTCACCTTGCGGATCCGCACGGACTCCGGGGTCACCTCGACGCACTCGTCGTCGCGGCAGAACTCCAGCGACTGCTCCAGCGACAGCTTGCGCGGCGGGACGATCGCCTCGAACGAATCGGCCGAGGCCGACCGCATGTTGGTGAGCTTCTTCTCCTTGGTGATGTTGACGTCCATGTCGTCGGAGCGGGAGTTCTCGCCGACGATCATGCCCTCGTACACCTCGGTGCCGGGGTCGGTGAACAGCACGCCGCGCTCCTGCAGGTTGGTCATCGCGAACGCGGTGACCGCGCCGGCGCGGTCGGCGACCAGGGAGCCGTTGTTACGGGTCGAGAGCGGCCCGAACCAGGGCTCGTGGCCCTCATGGATGGAGTGCGCGATACCGGTGCCCCGGGTCTGGGTGAGGAACTCGGTACGGAAGCCGATCAGACCACGCGAGGGCACCACGAACTCCAGGCGCACCCAGCCGGAGCCGTTGTTCGACATGTTGTCCATGCGGCCCTTGCGGACGCCCATGAGCTGCGTGACCGCGCCCATGTGCTCCTCGGGCACGTCGATCGTCATCCGCTCGACGGGCTCGTGCACCTTGCCGTCGACCTCCCGGGTGACCACCTGCGGCTTGCCGATGGTGAGCTCGAAGCCCTCACGGCGCATCTGCTCGACCAGGATCGCCAGGGCCAGCTCGCCGCGGCCCTGCACCTCCCAGGCGTCGGGGCGGTCGGTGTCCAGGACGCGCAGCGAGACGTTGCCGATGAGCTCGCGGTCCAGGCGGTCCTTGACCTGGCGGGCAGTGACCTTGCGGTCCTTCACGGCCGCCTTCGCGTCGGCACCCTTGCCGGTGCTGCCGCGGCCGACCAGCGGCGAGGTGTTGGTGCCGATGGTCATGGAGATCGCCGGCTCGTCCACGGTGATCAGCGGCAGCGGAACCGGGTTCTCCGGGTCGGCCAGGGTCTCGCCGATCATGATTTCCGGGATGCCGGCGACCGCGCAGATGTCACCCGGGGCGGCCTTCTCGACGGGCTTGCGGGTGAGCGCCTCGGTCATCATCAGCTCGGAGATCCGCACGCTCTGCACGGATCCGTCGCGCTTCATCCAGGCGACCGTCTGGCCCTTCTTCAGCTCGCCCTGGTGAACGCGGAGCAGGGCGATCCGGCCGAGGAAGTTGTCGGCGTCCAGGTTGGTGACGTGGGCCTGGAGCGGGGCGCCCTCGTCGTACGTGGGGGCCGGGACGTGCTGCAGGATGGTGGAGAAGAACGGCTCCAGGGAGTCGGAGTCGGTCGGGACCGTGCCGTCCGCCGGCTTGGTCAGCGAGGCGATGCCGTCACGGCCGCAGGCGTAGACGATCGGGAACTCGATCTGGTCCTCGTCGGCGTCCAGGTCGAGGAAGAGGTCGTAGGCCTCGTTGACGACCTCGTCGATACGGGAGTCCGGCCGGTCCGTCTTGTTGATGCACAGGATGATCGGCAGCCGCGCCTGGAGCGCCTTGCGCAGCACGAAACGGGTCTGCGGCAGCGGGCCCTCGGAGGAGTCGACGAGCAGCACGACACCGTCGACCATCGACAGGGCGCGCTCGACCTCACCACCGAAGTCGGCGTGGCCGGGGGTGTCGATGATGTTGATCGTGATCGGGTCCCCACCGTCCTTGGGGTGGTACTTCACCGCCGTGTTCTTGGCGAGGATCGTGATGCCCTTCTCACGCTCCAGGTCGCCGGAGTCCATCATGCGCTCGTCGACCTGGTCGAGCTGGTGGGCGGCGAAGGCACCTGCCTGCTTGAGCATGCCGTCGACGATGGTGGTCTTGCCGTGGTCGACGTGGGCGATGATGGCGACGTTGCGGATGTCGTGACGCTGGATGGACAAAGCCATGGGTTGGCGTACTCCCGGAATGGTGAGGAATGCCCTGCGCAGACGGCTGTGGTGCGCGGGCCCTGCCGGGCTGGACACGCCACGGCCACCCCCCATGGTACGGGCCCCTGGCACCGGGAACTCGCCCTCCTCGTCCGGAGCGGCCCACCGGACCCGTCACACGGGGTGATCAGGACTGATCAGGACTCCGCATCCGAGTCCGCATCCGAGTCCGCATCCGAGTCCGAGGCGGAGCCCGAATCCGAAGGGGAGCCCGGGTCCGGTTCCGAGGGGGAGGCGGAGGCGAACGGCTCGGCGGACTCCTCCCCCGGTGTCCGGGCCGGGCCCCCCGCACCCTTCTTCAGATAGCCCATGTCCTCGTGGACCGGGGTACGGAACCCGAAGGCGCCGGCGTTGACCAGGTCCTTGCGGGCGGCGGTGAGCTGGGGGCGCTGGTAGAGGGGGATCGAGCCGGCCACCGCCCAGATGCGGGCGTCCGCCTTCCGGATCAGCTCGGCACGCTTCGCGTCGTCGAGTGTCGCGAGGGCCTGGTCGAAGAACTGGTCGACCTGGTCGGTGCCGACGCGGGTGTAGTTCTGCCCGACGTTCAGCGAGCCGTCGGCGGCCGGGACCGGCTTGGCGTAGACGGGGCGGGCGTCGGTGGCGGGGAAGGCGGTCGCGGGCCAGGAGTAGAGGGCGAGGTCGTACTCCCCGGAGGCGATGTGATCCGTGAAATAGCTCTCGTCGTCGACCTCGGTGATCTCCGTACTGATGCCGACCCCCTTCAGCATCTTCGCGATCCGTTCGGCCACGGTGGCGAGGACCTCCGAGCCGGGCCCGGAGGGGAGCACGAAGTCGAGCGTGAGCGCCTTGCCGTCCTTGGCGAGCGGGGCACTCCCGGCCTGGGCCGGGGCGGCGGTCCCCAGGGGTGCGTAGGCGCCGGGGGCGCCGCCCCGCTTCAGCCGCGTGTGCTGGGTGCCGTCCTGGGCGAGGTGACCGTCGCCGTTGTTGCCGTCACCCTGGGTGCCCCCGTCGTCCTCGGTGTCCCCGGCGTCGCCCTCGCCGACGATGTACGTGCCGTCGTCGTCGGCGCCGTCCGTGGAGTCCTTGTCGGACGATCCCGCTTTCTTGCCCTCCCCGCCTGCGGTCTTGTCCTTCTCCTTCTTCTTCACCGGGCCGCCCGGTACCCAGCCGGCGTCCGCGAGCAGGGCCCGCGCCTCCTTGGCGTTCTGGTCGCCGAGAGCGCCGCTGCCGTCGGCGTAGGCGGTCTGCCCGGCGAGCGCGAGGTGACTGCCGAGGGGTTCGGCGGGCAGACCGAGCGGCTTCAGGATCGCCTCCGCCAGCTCCCGCCGGTCCAGGGCACGGGCCACGGCGCGGCGGACCCGTTCGTCGGCGAGGGGACCCTCGGCTCCGTTGAGGGCTAGCTGGGTGTAGGCGGGCTCCAGTGACTTGCGCACCTCGAAGCCGCTGAGGGCCCGCTGCTCACGTGTGAGCTCCGCGGCGGCCTCGCGCCGCTCCTCGCGGGCGGAGATCTCCTCGTCGGCGGCCTCCTCGTCGGAGCCGTTCGCGACGGCCCAGGAGTGCAGGGCCTTCGCCGCGGACCGCCCGTTCCCGAGACCTGCGGTTCCGGGGCCGGTCAGGGACTTGCCGTCCTCGGCCGCGCCGCCCGGCGCGCTCCCGCTCGTATCCCCGCTCGCGCTCCCACTCCCGCTCGTATCCCCGCTCGCGCTCCCACTCCCGCTCGTATCCCCGCTCGCGCTCCCGCTCCCGCTCGTGCCCCGCGGGCCGGCGGCGACGGAGATGCGGCGGGCGGCCGTGGCGTCGATCTCGGCCAGGTCCAGGGTTCCGGCGGTGAGCGCGGCGACGCGTTCGTCGTGGGGCACCTCACGCAGCACGATCGTGGAGAGCCGGGCCGGTTCGCCCCACCAGCGGGCGTTGCGGGTGAGGGTGACCTCGTCGTCCTCGCGGTCGACCTTCTTCACCTTGAACGGGCCGGCGGTGACCTTCAGCTTCTTGCGGGCCCCGTCGTTGAAGGAGTCGGGGGTGCCCATGACGTCCTTCGGGTACAGCGGTGCGAACAGCGACTTCCAGTCGGCGTAGGTACGGCTGAAGGTGACCTTGACCTCCAGGTCGCCCTTGCCGCGCTCGATCTTCTCGATGCGGTCGTAGCCGGCGTTGCGGGCGGTCCAGTAGGCGGAGTCCTTGCCGGACAGGGCGCGCCACTGGGCGGCGAAGTCGGCGGCGCCGATCTCCCGGCCGTCGCTCCAGACGGCCTGCTGGTTGAGCTTGTAGAGGACGACCTGCTTGGGCTCGGTCTCGACGACCTCGGCGGACTCCAGGTAGTCGGGGTTGCGCGCCGGACGGCCCCGGCTGTCCATCCGGAACATCGACGGCAGCACGGCCTGGGCGATCCGGGTGGTGGTGGCGTCGGCGTCCGCCTGGAAGGTGTTCAGGGTGTCCGGGACGGTGTCCACGCCCCAGCGCAGGGTGCCGCCGTCGGCGATTCTCGCGCGGTCGGCGCGGGCGATGTCCCCACCGGCGAGGGGCCGGCCGGCCGGGTCGTCCTCGGAGCTGCATCCGGCCAGCGCGGGCACCACGAGCGCGCCCGCGGTGAGGAAGGCGACCGAGCGCATGACCGCGCGCGGGCCGACGCCGTCGTGGGACATCTCTGGTTACCTCCGTGAAGCCGCGGACGTTATGATCACTTTTGTTGCTATTTAGATCTCATCCGATGTATGCGGCCACTGAAGAGGAAAGGGTTCGGCAACCAGGAGCGACACGGCGGCCATGGGCCGGAAGGGCACCCGTACGGCGCACAACAACCACTCGGTGCACCCATACGCCTCGGCCAATCGATGCACATCCCTTCACAGCGCAAGGTGTGACGCGCAACACTCGCAGGCGCATGAACGTTGCCGCCTTGGGCCTGAAGGACCCCGAAGGACCCGCGAGAAGTGAGGGCAAGTCATGTCCGTGCACGACGAACTGGCATCCGTCCAGCGCAATCTCGACGACCTGATCCGGTCGGTGGGACGCCTGGAGAAGCAGCTCGGCAGCGGCGGCCTGGAGATGCGCCGCGTCCGGTCCGACACCAACCATCTGCGTGAGAGCGTCGCGCTGCTCCGGGAGACGGTCGTCACCACGGCCGGCGTACCGAAGCGGCCCGATCTCGTCACCATCTCCGACGCACCGTACGACCCGTCCCTGTGGGTGGACTCGGACGACGAGGGGCTCGGCGCGCGCGACCGCCGCGCCCCCTGATCCCCTCCCCTCCACTCCACTCCCACCCCGCAGGACCCACCGCGCCCCCTGACCCCGACCGGAGCGGACAAGTGGCCACTGGTACGGAACCTCCCGCCACAGACCCCCAACCCCGACGTACCGGTGTGAGAACCGGTACCCGCGCCACGATCGCCGCTCCGCACCTGCGGACCGACCGCTGGTGGCTGGCCCCGGCCGCCACCGCGGCCGGTCTGCTCGCCTTCGTCGTCTACTCGACCTGGCGAGCCCTCTCGAACGCGGACTACTACGCGGCGCCGTACGTCTCGCCGTTCTACTCCCCGTGCCTCGCCGAGAACTGCGAGCCGATGCGCGGCGGGCCCAACTGGGAACTGTTCGGAAGCTGGTGGGGCCTCTCTCCGGCGATCCTCATCCTGATCTTCCCGCTCGGCTTCCGCCTGACCTGCTACTACTACCGCAAGGCCTACTACCGGGGCTTCTGGGCGTCCCCGCCGGCCTGCGCGGTCGCCGAGCCGCACAAGAAGTACACCGGGGAGACCCGCTTCCCGCTGATCCTGCAGAACATCCACCGGTACTTCTTCTACGCTGCGCTCCTGGTCGCCCTGGTGCTGACCTACGACACCGTCCTCGCCTTCCGCGACGAGCACTACGCGTGGGGCCACATGGGGCTCGGCACCCTCGTCTTCCTGGTCAACATCGCGCTGATCTGGGCGTACACCATCTCCTGCCACTCCTGCCGGCACATCGTCGGCGGCAAGCTCAAGCACTTCTCCCGGCATCCCGTGCGCTACCGGATGTGGCAGTGGGTGGGCCGGCTGAACGCCCGGCACATGCAGCTCGCCTGGGCGTCGCTGGTGAGCGTGGCGGTTGCCGACCTCTACGTCTATCTCGTCGCGTCCGGCGCCTTCGACGATCCGCGCTTCTTCTGACCCCCGAGCGTTCTGCGCGTTCTGTAATGTCTGCACGTTGTGTGAGTTCTGTGAGTTCTGTGAGTTCTGGCAGGTTATGGCGGTTTCCGACGAGTGGGGCCTTTAGATGACCGTGGTCGACCGGCAGGAATGGGACGTCGTCGTGGTCGGTGCGGGCGGCGCCGGGCTGCGCGCCGCCATCGAGGCACGCGAGCGGGGCGCCCGTACGGCGGTGATCTGCAAGTCGCTGTTCGGCAAGGCCCACACCGTGATGGCCGAGGGCGGGATCGCCGCCGCCATGGCCAACGTCAACACCGGCGACAGCTGGAAGGTCCACTTCCGCGACACCCTGCGCGGCGGGAAGTTCCTCAACCAGTGGCGGATGGCCGAACTGCACGCCCAGGAGGCGCCGCAGCGGGTGTGGGAGCTGGAGACCTGGGGCGCGCTGTTCGACCGGACGAAGGACGGCCGGATCTCCCAGCGCAACTTCGGCGGCCACGAGTACCCACGCCTCGCGCACGTCGGCGACCGCACCGGCCTGGAGCTGATCCGCACCCTCCAGCAGAAGATCGTCGCCCTCCAGCAGGAGGACTTCCGCGAGACCGGGGACCACGAGTCCCGGCTGAAGGTATTCCAGGAGTGCACGGTCACCCGCGTGCTCAAGGACGGCCGCCACGTCTGCGGTGTCTTCGGCTACGAGCGGGAGTCCGGGCGCTTCTTCGTCCTTCAGGCGCCCGCCGTGGTCCTCTCGACGGGCGGCATCGGCAAGTCGTTCAAGGTGACGTCGAACTCGTGGGAGTACACGGGCGACGGCCACGCGCTGGCGCTGCTGGCCGGGGCCCCGCTGCTCAACATGGAGTTCGTGCAGTTCCACCCGACGGGCATGATCTGGCCGCCGTCGGTGAAGGGCCTCCTGGTCACCGAGTCGGTGCGCGGCGACGGCGGGGTGCTGCGCAACTCCGACGGCAAGCGGTTCATGTTCGACTACGTGCCGGACGTCTTCAAGGAGAAGTACGCCGAGTCCGAGGAGGAGGGCGACCGCTGGTACGACGACCCGGACCACAACCGCCGTCCCCCCGAACTGCTCCCCCGCGACGAGGTCGCCCGCGCGATCAACGCCGAGGTGAAGGCGGGCCGCGGCTCCCCGCACGGCGGGGTCTTCCTGGACGTGTCCACCCGGATGCCGGCCGAGGTCATCAAGCGCCGGCTGCCGTCGATGTACCACCAGTTCAAGGAGCTGGCCGACGTCGACATCACGGCGGAGGCCATGGAGGTCGGACCCACCTGCCACTACGTGATGGGCGGCATCGCCGTCGACTCGGACACGGCGGCGACGCGCGGGGTGCCGGGTCTGTTCGCGGCCGGTGAGGTGGCCGGCGGCATGCACGGCTCCAACCGGCTGGGCGGCAACTCCCTCTCCGACCTGCTGGTGTTCGGGCGCCGGGCGGGCCGGCACGCGGCCGAGCACGCGGCGGGACAGGGGCGGGAGCGGCCCCGGGTGGACGACGTCCAGGTGGACGCCGCCGCCGCGGAGGCGCTGCGCCCGTTCTCGGCGGAGAGCGAGAACGGTGAGGACGGCGAGAACACGGACGGGAGCCCTCCGGAGAATCCGTACACCCTGCACCAGGAGCTCCAGCAGACGATGAACGACCTGGTCGGCATCATCCGTCGCGAGCACGAGATGGAGCAGGCCCTGCGGAAACTGGCCGAACTGCGGGTACGCGCCCGGCGGGCCGGTGTCGAGGGGCACCGGCAGTTCAACCCGGGGTGGCACCTCGCCCTGGATCTGCGGAACATGCTGCTGGTCAGCGAGTGCGTGGCGCGGGCCGCGCTGGAGCGTACCGAGTCGCGCGGCGGCCACACCCGCGAGGACCACTCCGCGATGGAACGCGCCTGGCGCAACGTCAACCTGTTGTGCGCGATGGCCGATCCGGCGGACGGCGTCGCGGCCACCGACCCGGAGCGCGGCCAGATCCTCCTGACCCGCGAGACCACCGAACCCATCCGCCCCGACCTGCTCGCCCTCTTCGAGAAGGAGGAGCTGGTCAAGTACCTCACCGAAGAGGAGCTGTACGAGTGAGCAGCTATGAGGCCGACTTCAAGGTGTGGCGGGGAGACGTGCGGGGCGGCGGTCTGGAGGACTTCCGGATCGAGGTGCACGACGGCGAGGTGGTCCTCGACATCGTCCACCGGCTCCAGGCCACCCAGGCCCCCGACCTCGCCGTCCGCTGGAACTGCAAGGCGGGCAAGTGCGGTTCGTGTTCGGCGGAGATCAACGGCCGCCCGCGGCTGCTGTGCATGACCCGGATGTCGGTGTTCGACCGGGACGAGACGATCACCGTGACCCCGCTGCGGGCCTTCCCGGTGATCCGCGACCTGGTGACGGACGTCGGCTTCAACTACACGAAGGCCCGCGAAGTGCCGGCCTTCGTGCCGCCGGAGGGAGTCGGACCCGGCGAGTACCGGATGGCCCAGGAGGACGTGGAGCGGTCGCAGGAGTTCCGCAAGTGCATCGAGTGCTTCCTGTGCCAGGACGTCTGCCATGTGGTCCGCGACCACGAGGAGAACAAACAGGCCTTCGCCGGACCGCGGTTCCTGATGCGGGTGGCGGAGCTGGACATGCATCCGCTGGACGCGGCCGACGAGTCCGGCCTGGACCGGGGGCGCGCCGCGCAGGACGAGCACGGGCTCGGCTACTGCAACATCACCAAGTGCTGCACGGAGGTGTGCCCCGAGGGCATCAGGATCACGGACAACGCGCTGATCCCGCTGAAGGAACGGGCGGTGGACCGCAAGTACGACCCGCTCGTCTGGCTCGGGACCAAGATCCGGCGCCGGTCGGCGCCCTCCTGACACCCCGGGCCCCCGACGCCCCTGGCGCCCCCGGGCACCGGGGGCCCGGGGGACTCGGGGAACTCGGGGGCCCAAGGGTTCGGGATCGCAGGGGCTCGGGATCGTGGGAGTTCGGATCACGAGGTGGAGCCCGGGAAGCGGGTGCCGGTCAGTCTGTTCCGAAGGTGCCCGCCGGAGGGCTGTTGGGGACTGCCGGAGGGCTGCAGCGGAGCTGCCGTCACAGAGTGTTCACCCAGTCTTTCCGGTACGCGGCCCAGTCCTCCTCCGTCGCCGCGAAGTCCACATAGAGGGCGACGCCGAAGTCCGGGCGGTCGGCGTCGGCGCGGGACAGTCCGAGCCGCACGCCGCGGACGGCGGCCGGGACGGTCTCGGCGTGGGCCCAGTGGCCGAACCGGTTCTCCTTGAAGAAGGGCAGGCCCATGAGCAGGTCGGTGCCGGGCGGGGTGGCCTCCAGCGCGAGCGCGGTCTGCTGGGCGACGTATCCGCCGTAGGTGCCCTCCAGCGGCTGCATGGTGTCGTACGACATGACGGCGATCTGGTCGACGCGGCGCGCGACCTGCCCGAAGAACTCCTGCGACCACCACTTGGGATGGCCGGTGACCGCGCCCCAGAAGGAGTGGAAGCCCGGAAGCGGGTCGATCTGGTGGGCGGCGACGGACAGGGGGACTCCGCGGGAGCCCGTCTCCTCGTGCAGGGCGTCGAGCAGCGTGAGGTAGTCGCCGTCGCCGGAGTGCAGCGGCTCCAGGTCGAAGTGGACGCCGTCGTAACCGGTGTCCAGGATCTCCCGGGTGGACCGGAGGATCGCGGCGCGGGACTCGGCGCGCTCCAGGTGCAGTGCCTCGGGGTGCTCGGGGGCGAGGATGTCGCCGAGCCAGGCCTGGACCCGGACGCCGGGTATCTCCCGGTGCACCGAATCGATCAGCCAACGGGCGTGCGGATAGGCGGACTTGGGCAGGCTTCCGTCGTGCTCGAGCGGACCCGAGTGGACGTACAGGTCGCGTATCCCGGTGCCGTCGAGCTGCCGGGCGAGGGCCGTGACGTCGGCGTCCTTCTTCCGCCCGTCGACCCAGGCGTGCCCGAGCCAGAGGGCGTCACGGCCACGGGTGTACGTCCCGTCGGCCGGGTCACCGGTGAAGTTGACCCGCAGCACCGTCCCGGCGGTCAGCAACGGCACCAGCACCACGAGCACCACCGCGAGCACGGCCCACGTGAGCCGACGCCTCCAACGCCGGGGCGGCTTCCCCTCGCCCGGCTCGGGACGGGTGTTCCCCGCGTCGCCGGATCCGAACTCGTCCGGCTCGGTGGACACCGTGGACACCGTGGGCTCGGTGGACACCGTGGGCTCGGTGGACACCGTGGGCTCGGTGGACACCGTGGGCTCGGTGGACACCGTGGGCTCGGTGGACACCGTGGGCTCGGTGGACACCGTGGGCTCGGTGGACACCGTGGGCTCGGTGGGCTCCGCAGGCGCCATGGGCTCAGCTGACTCCGTTGACTCGGGTGACTCGGGTGACTCGGGCTCCGTAGGCCCCATGGGCTCCGTACGCTCCGTGCGTGACATCGCGCGTCCCCTCCGCCGTCGGCCCCGTCCGGACCCGCGGCTGATCTTGGGGAGGAGGACGAGGACGGGGGCACCGCGGTTGCGGTCGGGCGAGGGGGGCGCGTGCCGTACGTGCGCATGCCCGTCCAGAGGGAGGACGGGCATGCGTGGCGGGAAGGGCGCCCGGCCTTGAGGGCCATCGGTACAGCGGTCGACACCCAGCCGGTGATCATGCCCTCCGGCTGGGATTCTCCTACTCGATGTCGTACTCCTCGGCTTCGGTGAGGGCCCGGTACAGCGAGGCGACCGACGGGTGGTGCCCCGCACCCCTGCCCGGCCTGCCCGGCTTGCCCGTCGGCTTCTTCGCGGTCTTGGGGACGGGGACGCCCCTGTTCTTCAGCGCGACGGCGAAGGTGAGCATGCCGTCGTCGATGACCTCGGGACGTCCGCCGCGGTTGCCCCTGGCGGCGGCGCTCTGCTGGGTGCTCGGGCTGCCCGGTGGGCAACCGGGCAGCCGTCCGGGGATCAGGCGCGGCGTGCGGCCCAGACGGTGCGTTCGGTGCGCACGGCCAGATCGTCGCGGCGCAGGATGCTGCGCGGGCTGTCGGTGTCCAGGAGCTCAGCGAGCGCGGTGAGGTCCTCGGGGCTGAGCACTCCTTCGGCGGCGCTGCGGATGCGCTGCAGGCCGACGAGGGCGTAGCGGCCGATCGCCGCACTGCGGTCGCCTTCGATGTTCACGGCGATGGTGCGCTCGGCTTCGACGGTGAATCCGGCGGCGGTCAGCATCGGCCCCCAGTCGGCGCCGCGGTGGGGCATGTGTTCGGCGTGGAAGCTCTCGGTCGCGGTGTGGCAGCGCTCTTCGAGGCCGGGCCGGTTTTCCGGGGCGTCCGCGGGCAGGAAACGGGGGAAGCCGGCCAGTTCGACGACGGCGAACAGGCCGCCGGGCGCGAGCATGTCGTGGACGCTGCGCAGGGCGCGGTCGGGGCGGGCCATGTGGTGCATCGAGGCCGAGGCCCACACCAGGTCGGGTGAGCCGAGACCGGGCCAGCCGGAGGCGTCGAGGTCGGCCTGTACGGTGCGCACGCGCTCCTCCACTCCACGGGCGCATGCCTTCTCGCGCAGGCGCTGGAGGTGTCCGGCCGAGGTGTCGACGGCGGTGACGTGCGCGTCGGGGAAGCGGTCGAGGAGGGCGAAGGTGCCCGCTCCCGTGCCGCAGCCCAGATCCACGATCCGGCGGGGGCCGGTCTTCAGCGGTAGCCAGGCGGTGATGGAGGCGATGTGCTCGGCGAGGACCTCGGCGTCCAGGTCGAGGATCTCGGCCTGGACGTCATCGTCGTGGTCTCGGTGGTGGTCGTGCCGGGCTTCGTGGTGGGGGGTGTGCTGGTGCGCTTGGGTCATACCGGCACCGTAGGCCGGTCATGCGCGTGCAGCACGACTACTTGCTGTTTACGCAAGAAAGTGCCTCTTCCTGTGGCCCATTACGCACGATGCCCCACGCGATGAGCACCCGGCGCGGCCCACTCCTTCACCCGGAGGCGTCCCGCACATCGCCGTCGTCGCCACCCTCGCGCTGGTGGCCGCGGCGGGCGTCGCGGTCGAAGATGCCCAGGATCTCGCACGGGCCGCCCTCGGCGCCGATCGCGTGCGGCATCATCGTGGGGAACTCGGCGGCCTGGTTGGTCTCGACGCGGAAGCGGCGGTGGCCGAGCATGAGGACCGCGGTGCCGGACAGGACGACGAGCCATTCGCGTCCCGGGTGGGCACGCATGCGCGCGGGATTCTCGGGCGGCGGTTCGGTCATGCGCCGGCGCACCACGCTCATGCCCGGGTCGCCCTTGACGGGCCAGCGCATCCCGCCGTGGGCGCCGTCGATCATCGGGCTGGTGACGACGTCGTCGGCGGCGGTCTCCACCAGTTGATCCAAGGTGGTGTCCAGGGCGCGGGCGAGGGTGACCAACTGGTCCAGTGCGAGGCGGCGCCGGCCGTTCTCGATGCGGCTCAGTGAGGACTGACTGAGGTGGGCGCGGGTGGCCAGTTCTTCCAGGGACCAGCCCTGCGCCACCCGCAGGGCGCGGATGCGTTTGCGTACGAGGCTGTCCAGCTCTCCATCTTCTTGCGTCATGAGCAAGATGGTATGCCCCTGATGCAAGTCGGGGTTAGCGTCGTGTGCGGATGGTCCGGAACGTCCGGAACCACGCCCGACGGAAAGGGTGGGGCCATGTCCGGCCTCGCCCCGGCACAGGCCACCACCGGCTGACGCTTCCGCGGCGCCCGCAAGCGCACGACCTCCCCTCCCTTTCGGCGACCGGACCCGGTCCGGCGCCGAGCCCTGCCTGCCCTTTGCCCGAGAGGACCCCATGAGTACGAACCAGCCCCTGCCGGGAGCAGCCGACCGCACAGGAGACGGGGACGCGCCGGATGCGCGTCAACTGCGCACGATCCTGATCGCCGTCTCGATCGCGCTGATGGCCGTCATCGCGTCGGTGTCCGGGCTGAACGTCGCCCAGACCCACATGGCCGTGGAGTTCGGCGCCTCGCAGAACACGGTCCTGTGGATCATCAACATCTACACCCTGGCCCTGGCCGCGCTGCTGCTGCCGCTCGGCGCCGTCGGCGACCGCCTGGGCCGCAAGCCCATGCTGATCACCGGGCTGGGTGTCTTCGGCGTCGCAAGCGTCGCCGCGGGTCTGGCGCCGACGGCCGAGGTGATGCTCGCCTCGCGTGTGGCCGGCGGTGCCGGCGCAGCGATGATCATGCCCATCACCCTGGCCGTCATCACCTCCACCTTCCCCAAGGAGCAGCGGGGCAAGGCGATCGGCGTGTGGACCGCTGTCGCCGGAGGCGGCGGCATCCTGGGCATGTTCCTCTCCGCGCTCCTCGTCGACGTCGCCGACTGGCGTCGGCTGTTCGTCCTGCCCGTGGTCCTGGTCCTCGCGGCCCTGGCCATGACGCTGAAGTCGGTTCCCAACTCCCGCGAGCGTTCCCGCCATTCCTTCGACACCATCGGCGCGCTGGTCTCCACCGTCGCGGTCACCGGGCTCATCTTCGTCCTGCACGAAGGCCCCGAGCGCGGCTGGACCGCGCCCGTGACGCTGATCAGCCTCGCCGTCGGCCTCGTCGCCGCCGTCGGCTTCGTCGCCTGGGAACTGCACCGCCGCGATGCCTCCCTGCTGGACGTACGCCTCTTCCGTGAGCGCGGCCTGGCCGGCGGCTCCCTCACGCTGCTGGTCGTCTTCGGCGTGCAGGCGGGCATCGCCGTGGTCCTCTTCCCCTTCTTCCAGGCCGTCCTCGGCTGGTCCGGCCTGCTGTCCACGGTCGCGATGATGCCCATGGCCATCGTGATGATGACGGCCTCCGGCCTGGCCCCCCGGCTCGCCGCACGCGTCGGCGCCCGTTCGACCATGGCCACCGGAATCGCGCTGGCCGCCCTCGGCCTGGCCCTCATGGCCCTGTTCGTCTCCGTCGACGGCGGCTACCTGTCCATCCTGCCCGGCCTGCTCGCCATGGGCGCCGGGATGGGCCTGTCGATGACGCCCTCCACCGAGGCCATCACCGGC
Organism: Streptomyces sp. P9-A2; assembly: GCF_036634175.1. Taxonomy (NCBI): domain Bacteria; kingdom Bacillati; phylum Actinomycetota; class Actinomycetes; order Kitasatosporales; family Streptomycetaceae; genus Streptomyces; species Streptomyces sp. P9-A2. The sequence continues at coordinate 5,296,453 of NZ_JAZIFX010000001.1, read as the reverse complement.
TCCCTGCCCCGCGAGGAACAGGGCGTGGCCTCCGCCCTCAACGACGTCACCCGAGAGTTCGGCACCGCACTCGGTGTCGCCCTGCTCGGCGCGCTCCTGTCGGCCGGCTACCGCAACGCCATCGACGACAGACTCGACGGCATCCCGAACGGCGCCGCGGACACCGCACGCGAAGGCATCGCCAACGCCGTCGAGGTGGCACCCGGCACCGGCCCGCACGCACAGAACCTGCTCCATGCCGCCCAGCAGTCCTTCGTCGACGGATGGCAGCAGGCCATGTGGACCGGCGTCGCCGTCATGGGAGCGCTCTTCGTCCACGTCGCCCTGCGCGGCCCGAAGAACACCGCCCCCGCGGCGTCCTCGCACGAGGCAGAGACCAGCGACACCGTCCCCGCCTGACCTTCGCGTCCGGGCCTGCCCCCTCCGGACGCTCGGCCGTCTGCCTCCACGTCGCGTCCAGCACCGCGACCGGCTCCCGCGGGTGCCCTTCGGCGTCCCCGTCCGGGCTCGGATTCACGCGTCCCCTCCGCGCCGGCCCCGTCCGGGCCCGCGGCTGATCTTGGGGAGGAGGGCGAGGACGAAGGCGCCGTGGTTGCGGTCAGGCGGCGGCGGACGCCTGACGCACGTGCACGTGCCCGTCCAGAGGGAAGGCGGGGGGTGCGGCGGGGAGGGTACCGGTCAGCGGGAAACCGGCCTTCCCGGCGACCCGGCAGGAGGCCACGTTGTCGACCTGGTGGAGCAGCTCCAGGCGGGTCAGGCCCTCGTGGGCGAAGGCCGTGAACGCCCAGTCGGTCAGCGCCGCCAGAGCGCGCGGGGCCACTCCCCGGCCCCGCGCGTGGGCGGCGGTCCAGTAGCCCACCTCGGCGGAACCCGAACCCCTGGCCGCGTACTTGAGGACCACGTTGCCGACGAGCCGCGCCGCGGTGCCGGGTGCCCGCGTCCGCACCGGCGCCCCTTCCCGTGTCTCCTCCGGCGCCTCCTCCACGGCGAACGAGAAGCGGTCCCCCGCCTCCCGGCCCCGCTGCTGCGCCGTCACCCAGCGCGCCGCGCTCGCCTCGTCGTGCACGGCCTCGCTCGTCCAGCGGCGCAGCGCGTCGTCCCGGTACAGCCCGGCCAGCTCCGCCGAGTCCTCCGGGCTCCAGGGCCGCAGGGTGAGGGTGCCGGCCACCAGGTGTGTCGGAGTCGTCCGCATACGGCGAGGGTAGGTGGACGGGCCGCCCGGCTCCGGAGCGGGGTGGGCCGGCGGACGGACGGGTGAGGTCAGAAGAGGCTCAGGAGGGCCTCTGCGGGGTCGGTGAGGGTGGTGTCGGCGCCGGGGAGGGGCAGTTCGAACCAGACGGTCTTGCCGCGGGGGGTGCGGCGGGAGCCCCAGGCCGCGCTGAGCAGGCCGACGAGCTGGAGGCCGCGGCCGCCCTCGTCGGTGTCCCGGGCGCGGCGGCGGCGCGGCTGGACCAGGCCGGCGTCCCAGACTTCGCAGACCAGGGTGCGGTCGAGGAGGAGACGAAGCCTGATCTCGCCCTCGCCGTACCGCAGGGCGTTGGTGACCAGCTCGCTGACCAGGAGTTCCGTGGTGTCGACGAGGGGTTCCAGGTCCCAGGCGAGCAGTTGGGTGCGGGCGTGCTCACGGGCGCGTCCCACGCTGCGGGGTTCGCGCGGCAGTGCCCAGTCGCCGACGGAGTCGGCGGGCAGTCCCTGGACCCTGGCCATGAGCAGCGCGATGTCGTCCTCGCCGTGGTGGGTGTCGAGGGTGTTGAGGACGTGGTCGCAGACGTCCTCCAGGTTCCGGGTGTCGGCACGCGGCGGCACCGAGCCGTCGTAGGGGGCGTCGCCCGACGGCCGGGCGGGGTCGGTGAGAGCGCCCACGAAGGCCCGGAGGCCCTCGTCGAGGGGATGGTCGCGGCTCTCGACCAGTCCGTCCGTGTAGAGCGCGAGCAGGGCGCCCTCCGGCAGTTCGACCTCGACCTCCTCGAAGGGTTCCCCGCCGACGCCGAGCGGCAGGCCCGGCGGCACGTCCAGCATCAGTGCGGACTCACCGGGCTCGACCAGGACGGGCGGCGGATGGCCCGCGTTGGCGAAGGTGCACCGCCTGGTCACCGAGTCGTACACGGCGTAGATACACGTCGCCAGGTAGATCTCGGAGAGGTCGGCCTCCCGGGGGCGGCGGGCGGCCCGGGTCGCCTGCTGGACCCCGCCGGGGGCACCGAGGCCCCGGGCGATCTCGTCCAAGTGGGAGAGGACCTCCGCGGGTTCGAGGTCGAGCTGGGCCAGGGTACGGACGGCGGTGCGCAGTTCGCCCATCGCCACCGCGGCGCGCAGACCCCGCCCCATCACGTCACCGACGACCAACGCGGTGCGGTGGCCGGGCAGTTCGATCACGTCGAACCAGTCGCCGCCGACCTCGCCGGCCCGGCCGGTCGCCGCGCTGCCGGGCAGGTACCGGCAGGCGATGTCGAGGCCGGACGCCTCCGGGTCGCCGGGCGGGAGCAGGGACCGCTGCAGTATCAGGGCGCGTTCGTGTTCGCGCCGGTAGAGGCGGGCGTTGTCGATACAGACGGCGGCGCGCGCGGCCAGCTCCACGGCGAGTTCCCGGTCGCGGTCCCCGAACGGCTCGCTGCCCTTGGTACGGGCGAACTGGGCGAGGCCGACCACCGTGTCGTGGGCGACCATCGGCACGGCGAGCGTGGACCGCACCAGCCCACCCTCCTCGCCCGGCACGGTCCGCGGGCGGGCGGTGCGCAGGGCGTCCGCGCACGGCGAGTTGAACGCGTAGTGGTGGACGGCGCCGAGCTTGACGGGCTCCCCGGTGACGCTGAACGGCGCGTCGGAGACGGCGCTGGCGAAGGCGACCCGGCGCACCTCCGCGCTGCCGTCGGCGAGGCCCGGCGGGGTCTCGTCGCCGGCCAGCAGTCCCTGGTAGAGGTCGACGGTGGCCAGGTCGCAGAAGCCGGGGACGGCGACGTCGAGGAGTTCCCGGGCCGTGGTCTCCAGGTCGAGGGAGGTACCGATCCGGGCACCGGCCTCGTTGAGCAGGGCGAGATTGCGTCGCGCGGAGGCGGCCTCGCGAGCGGCGGCGCGGCGGGCCGTGATGTCCGTCGCCAGCCATGCGATGCCGATGGGACGGCCGCTGCCGCTGTGCACCCGGTACAGGTTGATGGACCAGTGACGGCGTCCCTCGGCGCCCGACACGAAGCCCGTGACGTGCATGTCCGTGATGGATTCGCCGGTGTCCAGCACCCTGCGCATGGTCGCGTCGACCCGCTCGGCCTCACCGCGCGGCAGATAGTCGTGGACGTCCTTGCCCCGGTGGTCGTCGGGCGTACCGCCGAAGATGGAGGCGAACCGCTGGTTGGCGCGGCGAATCCGCAAGTCGGGGTCGATCAGCAGGAATCCGAAAGGAGACTGGCCGAAAATGGCCTGCGAGGCGGCGAGATCCGTCTCGATACTGCGCAGGGTGCGCACGTCGACGACGATGCAGACGGCCGCCCTCTCGCCCTCCTCGGTGTGCGTCGGCATGACGTAGACCTCGGCGAGGGCCTCCCCGCCGGGCTCGCCACCCTCCCCCGTCCCGGGGAGCCGGAAGGGGACGACCCCGGTCCACTCCCGGCCGTCGAGGATCTCGGCCATCTTGCGCTGGCCCCGCTCGCGCCGGTCCGGGTCGATAAAGGCCGCGATGGGGTCCATCCCGACGGCTCGCTCCGCCGGGACGCCGAAAATCTGCTCGGCGCGCAGGCTCCACTGGTCGACCAGTCCGTCGGGGCCGATGGAGAAGGACGCGACCCTTATGTAGTCGTACATGGATCCGGGAGGACTGACCTGCCACGCCCCGCCCCCCGACGGGACGTCACCTGCGGGCAGGCGGTCGCCGAAGGAAGTGCCGAAGGCCGAGTTGTCAGTGGCCGAGCTCTCGGTGGCCGAGTCGCCGGTGGCCGAGCTGTCGTTGATCGGCAAGCGGGCGGACGAGGCATCGCCGGAAGAGAGGCCGTCCGCAGCCTCGGCTCTCGCGCCGCCCGACGGGTCCTTGGACTCCGTGGCCTTCGCTGGTATCTCGCTCACGCGAACCGTCCCCTCCAGCTCACCGCGTCCGGCACCGGTCACCGGGGGCGGCTGCCCGCAGTATCCAGCACTACGGCGCCGCACGACACGGTGTTCACGATCACAGCACGGTCCCGATGCTTTTCGGTCCGGGCTGTGAGAACACTCCCAGTCTTCTAACCAGCGGACACGTCATCGAACCCCCTTCATCGACAACCATCAGGGGCCTGAACCGGCCGTTCGACAGGGACGGCCCGTACGTACACCGGCGAGGAGCGGCACAGCGCCTCGTTTCAGCCGGGGGCGAACGCTCACTTCGGCACCGCGAGTTCGAACCACACGGTCTTGCCGACCTCGCCGGGCCGGGTGCCCCAGCGGCGGGTGGTGCGGGCGACGAGCTGCAGTCCGCGTCCGCCCTCGTCCCCGGGCCGGGCGACCCGCTCGTGCGGAAATTCCGGCAGCGGGTCGGAGACCTCCACCCGCAGAACCGGGTCGAGGCCGGAGGGGCGCCACAGGCAGACGTCTATGGGGCCGGTGGCGTGCCGCAGGGCATTGGTGACCAGTTCGCTGACCAGCAGGGTCACGAGGTCTTCGACGCCGTCGAGGTCCCAGCCGTGCAACTGGGCCCGGACCGTGGAGCGCGCGGCGCCCACGGCGCCCGGGTCGGCGGGGAAGGTCCACGTGACGTGGTCGCCCTCGGTGTCGATCACGCGGATCACTTCCGTCACTTCCCGGTCGGCGAGTCAACCCACACCCTTCTCGATGGGGACTAATATCCCCATACCCGTCATTCGGTGCCGAATACCGTCCGCGCGGCGCATCATGGCACCCTCGGCGGCGGGACGGCTCCCCGGTCCGCCCCGCCACCCCGGCGTCGTGTGTCACCGCCGCACGTCACCGCCGAGCACCACCGCCCGCCCCGGCCGCTCCGCGCTCCGGCGCTCACACGGGCGCGAGGGCTTCTTCCGCCAGTCCGGCGGACAGCCAACGCACCCCTGCCTCCGCGCTGTACTCACCACCGTCCGGGGCGATGTGCCGCAGGAAGCCCAGGTCCTGGCCGATGGTGACGACGGGTGGTTCCACCACGCCCTTCGGGCGGCGCTGGCCCAGCCCGACGGCGGCGAGCAGCCCGTTGCACAGACACTGCCGGCCCTCCGTCTCCTCGAGGGTTCCTCCCTTGCGGACATGGGCGGCGGCGGGCTCCGCCGGGCAGCGGTAGCCGATGGTGCCGCGGTCGGTGCGGTACAGGGTCCGCAGATAGCCCAGGTCGCAGACGCGGGTACGGGCGGCACTCGTTCCCGCGTCGGCGAGGGTGCCCGGCAGGTCGGCGACCTTGAACGGGAAGGAGGTCGGGGAGGCCGCCGGATCATTACGCACCGTCAGCTCGCCCGCGAGTTCACGCTCGATCAGCTCCCGCCGCAGCCCCTTCTCCAGGCCCGACTCCTCGCAGAGCGCGAAGACGCTGCCGACCTGGACGCCCGCCGCGCCCGCCGCCCTGGCCCAGCGGACCTGCTCCGGTCCGCACTGGCCGCCCGCGATCCAGAACGGCAGGCCGAGAGCGGCCATCCTCGTGAAGTCGGGTGTGTCCCGGGGTCCGTAGACGGGGTCACCCCTGTCGTCCAGGCGCAGGGGCCCGCGGGGCGGGGCGCTGTGGCCGCCCGCCCTGTGCCCCTCGACGACGAATCCGTCCGGCCTGGTCTCCTCGTCGCGGTTCAGATACGCGGCCAGGGCGGGCAGCGAGACGATGGCCAGGACCCGGGGCCGGCGCAACGGACCGGGGTCGGCCCCGCGCAGCACCGGAGCGGGGTCGAAGCGGAGCTCGTGCGGCTGGTCGTCGCCGTCCACGTCCACCCGTGCGAGAACCGGCTCCCGCCGGGCGAGGCCGCGCGCGATGCGGGGGATCTGGGCGGGGATGCCCGCGCCGACCAGGACGTAGTCCACGCCGGCCAGGATCGCCCCGAACATCGCCGGAAGGGTGGCCAGCTGGACCTTCTCCAGGTAGTTGACGCCGACCGGGCCGCCATGTCCTTCCTTGGCCAGCCACACCTCGCAGAAGTTGGCGACGACGGCCAGCGACCGGGACGGGCACGTCTCGGCGGCCGTCATCAGGGGCGTGGCCGCGAACCGCTCGCCTTCCCGGATCCCGCCCTCCACGAAGTACCGGTCCCGGACCGACCCGGCGAGTTCCGGTACGGGAAAGGCCGCCAGTGCCCTCCTGAGGTGCCCTCCCGGATCGCCGGACCGCAACCCTCGGATCAGCAGGGTGTCGAGGGCCGTACCGGAGACCACGCCCAGCTGCCCGGTCCGCGCGACGGCCCGGGCGAGCCGCCACCCGGACACCCCCACGCCCATTCCCCCCTGGATCAGCCAGGGCAGTTCGGAAGTCGTCCGGGGTGCGTTCATGAACCCTCACTCACGTTCGCCGCAGTGCCGCAAACCCGCGGCGCGGCAGTGCCGCAGGCCGCGGGAAGCCAACCTTCGGCACCGTAACTTACGGCACCGTAGGTATGTGCGGACACCCGGGTGCCCGTAAGGATCCGCGCGCAGGCGGTCCGGCCCCCGGGCGGTAACAGAAGCGGGCGGTCGCGTGACGCGAGTGGGGCAGGGCAGGGCGGGGCGGGGCGGGGCGGGCTACGTGAGGTCGCCGGCGGCGGCCAGATCGTCGAAGAGCGACTGGTCGACGGGAGGCACCCGGTCCCGGTCGGCGTACGAGAACCAGGCCACCTCCTCGATCTCACTGCTCGGCACCAGTTCCCCCCGGTACTCGGCGGTGTAGCAGGCCATCCGCACGACGGCACCGGCCGGGAGGCCGGGCCCGCCGGCCTCGTACGTCCCCACATGGGCAGCGGTCCGCGGGTCGAGCACAACCGTCAGCTCTTCCTCGATCTCGCGCAGCAGGGTCTCCAGGTCGCTCTCCGCGCCCTCGCGCTTGCCGCCGGGGATGTAGAAGACGTCCTTTCCCCGTGGCCGCGCGCAGAGAATCCTGCCGCCCTCCACACGCACCCACGCCACCGTGTCGATCAGGACCGACATCACTCCGCCTTCACCCTGGGAAACCCGGTCGGCAGGACCTTACGACCTCACCCGCGATGGGGAGTGGATCAGCGAGCGGCGTCATGCGGCTTCGCATCCAAGGCGGAGGAGGGAGTGATGGCGGAGCCATCGCGACCGACGACAACGCCGGAGGCGAAGCCGCAGGGCGTCGGCAGCCCGCTCACTGTCGCGGGTGAGGTCGTCAGCGGGGCGGCGTCACGCTTCGACCGGCGCCGGACACCAGCGCCGGCGCACGGCACGTCCGACGGTCGCGGACCACGACCGGAACCCGAACCGGAATCCGAACCGTCCGGGCATCCCCGTCACGGAACCCGACGACTCCCCGCCCGGCCACCGACTCGCCCGCAGAACGCCGGCCACCGCCCATGCCCGGCCGGGCCCGTGGCACATCAGTCGGCGGGGGTCGCGTTCCGCCCGACGCGCTCGACCCAGTACAGCTGCTTGTGCCCGCGGCCGTCGAGACTGTCCGCGATCTTCTGCGCCTCGGCGCGGGTCGCGTACCGGCCCACGCGGTAGCGATTGCCGTTGTCGTCCTGTCGCACCACGAGCCAGGGAAGCGTGGACGTGCTGTCGTTCATCGCACCCCTCCGCTTCCCGCCCGCGACCCGTGCCACGCCCCACCCGGTAAGGAATCCCCAGTCCGCATATGCCCGAGCGTACGCCTTACCTTCACGCAGCGAATACGGCTTTACACAATGAGATACGCAACCGGCCATGACACAGGGGGCGCATCGCGGCGAATGCGCCGTACAGGAGTTCGATGCATCCGGTCAGAGGCATATCGCCCCCACGCCCGCTCCTTGGGGGCCACCTGCGAGAACGGCCAAATTCGTACGGCGCCCGTTCGGGCATGCCGCTGCCCGTCCGGGCGAGCGGACACCCGGACGGGGCGCAGAGGGAGTGCTTCGGGGTCGGCGACGGCTCGGAGTCGCGGTCCGTGACGGCCTCCGGTTCCGGCCGCCGGTTCGGCTACTTCACCGGGAGGTGGTAGGCGACCCGGTACCGGTCGGCGGGGATCACCACGTCGGCCGTCTCGACCGGGCGGCCCGAGGCGTAGTACGTGCGCTGGATGACCAGGACGACATGGCCGGGGACACCGCCGAGCAGCACCAACTCCTCGGCGAGGCCGGGGCGGGCGCCGACCTCCTCGGTCACGTTGTCCACGATCACGTCGATGGCGCGCATGCGCTCGACCACTCCCATGCCGCCGAGGGGACCCTCCTCGGGCAGCATCACGGGCGTCCGGCCGGTCAGGGCGAGCGGCTCCCAGGAAGTGGAGAGCATCATCGGCTCACCTGCCTCCCGGAAGAGATACCGGGTGCGCATCACCCTGCCCCCCGGCTCGACCTCGAGCCGCTCGGCGACTGCCCCGCAGGCGTCGGTCTGTTCGCTGCTCGACTCCCAGGTGCCGCGCACGTCCCCGTCCGCCTGCTCCTGCCGGAACGGGGTGGCGCCACGCTCCGGACGGAACCCGGAACGGGCCACCCGCCGGGGCACGGGCCGCTCACGGACATACGTCCCCGAACCGGAGCGGCCCTCCACGAGACCCTCCGCCATGAGCACCTTGCGTGCCTCCAGCGCGACCGTGTCGGAGACGCCGTACTCCTCGCGGATCCTCGCCTGGGACGGAAGGCGGGTATGCGGGGGCAGCCGACCGTCGACGATCTTCTTACGGAGATCACCCGCGACGCGCAGATACGCCGGCTGCTCACCGAATGTCACTGGCCACTCCCATCAGGTTGTACAGACAGCGACAGCGTGGCAACCGCAGGTTGTACCAGGCAAGCAAAGGCCAAAGAACCACTCGAAGTGATGACAGGCTCCGGCGGGGGTCTTCAGGCAGGCTCTTCCTCCCCGCTGTGACGGGCCTCACACCTCGATACGGTCCTCATCTGCACCGTCGTCCCCGGTCCCGTCCTCATCCTCGCTTTCACCCCCGCTTTCGCCCCCGTCCTCGTCATACGTGGGCGGGGTGGTGGCCAGACCCAGCGCCTCGCGCGCGGGAACCGAGTGCCGGGGGTCGCTGAACTCCCACCCGTTGTCGGAGTGCTCGTAGAAGGTGTCCACGTCGTCGGCCCCGGCGGCCTTCGCCCATGCGGCCTCGGCCTTCTCGAGGTCACCGACGAGATCCGTCACCGGCCCCTCGGCGCCGGCGGGCCACTTGTGCTCCCGCAGCATCCCGCTCTGCTCGGCGAGCGCCCCGGCGAGCTCCCGGGCCCACTCCTTGTGGCCGGGCAGGTCGTCCTCGGCGGACTCCGACTCGGGGACCTCGTCCAGCGCCGCGTTGATGGCGTGCGTGCTCTTCAGATAGGCCACCTGGTGCGCGTCGAGCGTGGTCTCGTCCTGGCGCAACGAACCGGTGAGGGTGGCGTTCTCGTCCTGGTTGCCGAACACACAGGTGATCACGCGGTCGCCGTGGCCCCAGCTCTCCCGGGACGGGGTGAGGTGGTACACGTCCACGTCGGACGGCAGGGCCCAGCCGTCCATGGCGTAGGCGTCCTGGAGGGCGTAGCACCGGTCGTCGGCGGTGTCGGCGAGGCTTTCGTCGCCCAGGTAGGAGCCGTCGGACAGGAGGACGACGCCGAAGACCTCCCCGTCGTGCTTCCCCTCGCACGGCACCCGGTCGGCCTCGGAGGCCCAGCCCACCAGGCCGCCGGGCGAGTTGAAGCACTCGCCTTTCTCGAGAGTCTGGATCTCGTTGCCGCTCACCCCCTGGAAGTCGTCCCAGGAGCCGGCCATGGCGCCGGAGAGGACCAGCCCCGCCCACGCCACCATCCCGGCGGCGGACATCGCGGCCCCGCCGATCGCCATGCCCCGGCCCTGCTCCCCCCGCCGGCGGATCTGCCGCAGCGCGACGAGTCCCAGCACGAGCCCGAGGACCGGCACGATCCACAGGATGCCGAAGACGAGCGAGGCGATGGCCAGACCGTTGGTGGGAGGCAGGGGCCGGAACCCGTACGGGCTGTAAGGGGCATGAGGGCCGTTGGCGCCATGCGGGACGTGCGGGCCGTATGGGACGTGCGGGCCGTACGGACTCTGGGGGAACTGCGGGCTCTGAGGGAACTGCGGTGCTGGATACGCACCTTGAGGCTGGGGAACGGGGTACTGGCCCTGGGGATGCGGCCCCTGGGAGCCCTCGGGCTGCCGGGACCCGGCGGGCGGGGGTATGGACACGAGTACCGTGCTCCTGGTTCTGCCGTGCTGTCGCGGAGAGGTGCATGCGCTGGGGCGGGCCGACATGCGGCTCCGCGCATCGTAAGCGCGGCCGGGCGGGGCGGTGAGGGGCACCCCTGTTCGAGCCGGACCGCGTCCGGCGCACCTCCCGCGCACCTCCCGCGCACACGCCTCGTCCCCATGGCGGACGACCGGATCACCGACCCGGAGCCCGACCACGGGGACGAGGAAGAGAGAAGAGCGCGAAGGGGGCGAAGAGGACGAAGGGCCGGGCACCTGTCCGCGGGCCGGCCCCGTCACATCAGAACTGCAGGGCCCAGCCGTTCAGCCGGCCCGTGTCGCGCGTGTAGTTGTCGCTGACCCGCAGTTTCCACGTGCCGTTCGCGGTCTCCGAGGAGGCGTTGACCGTGTACGTGGTGTCGATGTTGTCCGCGCTGCCGCCGGTGCCGTACGCCTTCAGCGTGTACACCGAGCCGTCGGGGGCGACCAGTTGGACCCGGAGGTCGCCGATGTAGGTGTGGGTGATGTCCACCTCGACGGCCAGGTCCGAGGGCGCGTTGCCGGAGACTCCGGAGACGGCTATCGGGGTCTCGACGGTGGAGTTGTCGGCGATGGCGACGCTCTGGGTGCTCTCGAAGCGGTCACCGGGGGGCGGCGGGGTGGTACCGCCCTCCCCGACCCGCAGCAGGAGGTTGGGCGAACCGGTGCCCGGGTTGCCGACGACGCCGCTGGTGGCGGCGGAGGTCAGCGCGGAGGAGACCTGGGCGGGGGTGGCCGACGGGTTGGCGGCCAGGTACAGGGCGGCCGCGCCGGCGACGTGCGGGCTCGCCATGGACGTACCGGAGATGGTGTTGGTGGCCGTGTTGCCGGTGTGCCAGGTGGAGGTGATGGAGGAGCCCGGGGCGAAGATGTCCACGACCGAGCCGTAGTTGGAGTAGCTGGCGCGGGCGTCGGTGGAGGTGGTGGCGCCGACGGTGATCGCCTCGGTCACCCGGGCCGGGGACTTGGTGGAGGCGTTGGTGGACTCGTTGCCGGCCGCGACGGCGAAGGTGATGCCGGCGTTGATCGCGTTGCGCACGGCCGCGTCGAGGGTGCTGTCGGCGCCGCCGCCGAGGGACATGTTGGCGACGGCCGGCTTGACCGCGTTGCGCGCGACCCAGTCGATGCCGGCGACGACCCCGGCGGTGGTACCGGAACCGGCGTTGTTCAGCACGCGGACGCCGACGATGTCGGCCTTCTTGGCCACACCGTGGGCGGTGCCCGCGACGGTGCCCGCGACGTGGGTGCCGTGGCCGTTGCCGTCCTGGGCGACGTTGTCGTTGTCGACGGCGTCGTAGCCGTGGCGGGCGCGGCCGCCGAAGTCGCTGTGCGAGATGTGGACGCCGGTGTCGATGATGTACGCCGTCACGCCCTGGCCGGCCGAGTCCGGGTAGGTGTACGAGCTGTTCAGCGGCAGGTTCGCCTGGTCGATGCGGTCCAGTCCCCAGGAGGGCGGGTTGTTCTGGGTGGCGGTGGTGTGGAAGGTCCGGTTCTGGACCACGGAGGCGACGGCCGGGTCGGCGGCGAGACGTTTCGCCTCGGCCTCGGAGGCCTCGATCTCGTACCCGTTGAGCGCCTTGGTGTAGGTCCGCTCGATCTCGGCACCGTACTTCTCGGCCACGGCGCGCCCCTCCGCGGAGCCGGACTTCGCCCGGTCCGCCTCCAGGGTCACGATGAAGCTGTCGCTGACGGCGTTCGCGGCGCCCTCGTACTGGATGCGGCCTTCGGCGGCGACCGGGGCCGCGCCGGCGGGGAGCGCGGAGACGAGGCCCGCCATGAGCGCCGCGCTGGTCGCGACGCCGAGAGTGGCCAGTCTTCGGTGGGGGTGACGCATCAACGCCATGTGAGGGTTCCTCCTCGGTCGGGGTGCGCTGCTGTGGGGGCGGTGCTATCGACACACGTGCCGTGGGTGTGGCACAGCCGAACGCGAATGATGTGACCATGACAATGGTTACTGTCGGAACAACTGCGTGCGTCAGTCGAAAGATTGAGGGTTCCACAGGAATCGCACAAGAGGGCCCACACGAACGAAACAGCCCCGCCACACAGGCGACACGTTCACCGGCCCGCCGGCCTCCCCCGCCCGTGAAGCCCACGGAGCCCACGGAACCCACGGAACCCAGGAGAGCGACGTCGCCGGGACGGTGCCCGGGGCCGTGCACGACACGAACGGCCGACCGGCCCGCCGAGGGTACGGCGGGCCGGTCGGCCGGTGTCGCGAGGGCGCGTCAGGAACCGCCGCGCCGCTCTCCCTTCATGGTGGGGCAGGCAGAGCCCTACTCGGTCGCGTCCGGCGCCGTGACCGTCGTGAACGGCAGCACGAGCCGGGAGGGGTGCTCGGCGTCGCGGTAGATCTTGTGGGTGACGGGGCGGCCCACCGGCAGGTGGAAGGCGTCCGGCGGCAGCAGCGCGTTGTGCTCGTCGGCCAGCGGCTCGGCGTTGGAGAGTTCCACGACCAGCTTGTGGCCCGGCAGGAACGTCGCCGCGAACGGGTAGACCCGCAGCACGTACTCCTCGATCCTCCCCGGCTCGACCGGCACCGCCCGGGTGTGCGGGTGGTGGGGGTCGCCCTCCGTGGTGCGCTCCTCGTCGAGCTCGCGGTGCGAGGCCTTGAGGTAGGCGGTCGTGATGAGCTGACGCTTGCCGTTCGGGGCCTCGTCCCACATGCGCAGGATGAGGTTCGTGTCGGGCTGGTCGATCTCCACGAAGAGGTGCGCCGCGCCCTGGCCGATCATCTCGGTGGGCTCGGTGAACGGAGCGGTGCTCCAGTTCAGGATCTCCACCTTGTCGGTCACCGTCAGCGGCGCCTGGTAGAAGCCGTCGGGGGCGGCGTACTCGGCGCCCATGAGCTCGGGTTCGAAGGACAGCTTGCGGCGCGGGCGGAGGTAGAGCGCCTTGTGCTCCACGTCCTTCGGCGGCCACTGGGCGCCGGTGACGGTCTCGCGCGAGCCCTCGACGTGGACGGTGACGGCGGGCTCGTCCATGATCCCGTTGTCGATGCCCTTGAGCCAGTACTCGTACCAGCGGAACATCTTGTCGTGCTCTTCGATGAAGGGGCGCGACTGCATCGGCGGGTAGGGGCCGATGTCGAGCTTCTTCGGGCCCTTCAGCGCCTTGTACAGCTCGATGGTGCCGTCCATCGTCCAGCCGCGGCCCTGGTCGAGCTGGAGCCAGACGGGGATGTCGATGTTCGGCGCGAGCGTGATCGGGTTGCGCTCCTCGTACCAGTCGCCGTCGACCTCGTTCATCACGATGTCGAACCAGGCCTCGTGGTTCTTCGGGTAGTTGAGCACATGGACCAGGTTGGGCCAGGCGGCCACGTCCGGGTCCCGCAGCCGCTCGGCGACCTTCTCCTTGATCTCCTCGGGCGAGAAGGTCTCGAGCATGCGGGACTTGACGCCGTCGGTGAAGGCCCAGCCGGAGTCGCCACCGCGGCCCTCACGGGCGGCACGCGGCATGAACCACATGACGCCGCCGTGGTAGGTGGTCTCGTAGAAGTCGTAGTGGCCGCCGCTGACGAAGATCGCCTTGAGGCTCGGCGGCCGCTCGGCCGCCGCCAGCACCTGCATCGAGCCGAAGTAGGAGATGCCGATCATGCCGACGTTGCCGTCGCACCACGGCTGCTGCGCGACCCACTCGATGAAGTCGTACGCGTCCTGGCCGAGGGAGACGCCGCCGGCGTTGTAGTTGCCGATGTGCTCGCCCTCGGAGGCGCCGGAGCCGCGCAGGTCGCCGATGACGTGGACGTAGTCCTCCTGGACGACGCGCGCGATGTCACCGGCCTCGATGCAGCCGTCCCACATCGGGCTGGGGCGCCGCTGCGGCGGCGTGGTGAGCGCGAGGGCCTGCAGCTCCTTGCCGTAGGGGCTGAGCGCCACGAGCGCCGGCCGCGGCTTGTCGTCGACGCCGCTGTAGGTGTCGGCCGCCAGCATGACACCGTCGCGCATCGGCACTCGGAGATCCTTGCGGACGGCGATCTCCTGCCGGCCCGCCCGGATCGTCTGGAAGTCGGTCATGGGTGTGAAGCTCCTCCGGGGGTCTGGGGGGCGTCCCCCAGGACAGTGCGTTACGAGTTCTGCTGGTGCTGCGTGCGGTAGCCGTGCATCGACGTGAAGAACGGCGACGGCTCAAGCGTGGGGTCGCCGGTGTAGCCGAGCTCCTCGGCGGTACGGGCGAACGGGGAGTACGGCGAGTCCGTCTCCTTCAGGCCGGCCTCCAGGCAGCCGCAGGCGGCCGAGGCGACCCGGCCCTCGACGGCGAGGCTCTGTTCGATGGCCTCCCGGGCCTGGGCGGCGTCGAGCTCTACGCCGTACGGCGTGCCGTCGGCGCGGCGGTAGGGGTGTCCGAGGTACAGGTGCCGCGGACGGACCTCGTCGCGCAGGTACTCCAGACTGGCGCGGTAGGCGACCGGGTCCGTGTAGCCGGGGAAGCCGTTGGCGGCCCCGTGGACCTGCACGGAGTCGCCGACGAACACCGAACGCTGCCCGTCGACGACGTAGGCGGCCGATCCGGGTGTGTGGCCCGGTATCGAGTGCACCGAGACGGTGACGTCGCCGCCGAGGGAGAGGGTCTCGCCGCCCTTGACGAGCAGGGTGGGCTCCATCTCGCCGGAGATGACGGCCTGCGTGGCGGCCGTCACCTTCGCCTCTCCCTCCGGGTCGCCCAGGTACCGGCCCCGTCCCGCGAGGTACTCCTCCACGTGGGCCCGCCGCGAGCGGAGCATCGGCGCGTCGGCCTCGTGGATCACCACCTGCGCGCGTCGGCCGGTGAGCTCCCACAGGGCGTACGCCCCGCCGACGTGGTCGATGTGACCGTGGGTCAGCAGGATCCAGCGCACGTCCTCGATCCGGCGCCCGATCGCCTCGAGGGCGGGAGCCATCCCTTCGGCGGGGGAGGAGGCGATCCCGGTGTCGACGATCGCCGGTTCGGGTGCGTCGATGAAGAAGCTGTAGAGCCCGAACCGGCCCCATGGCGAGACCAGGGGATGAACATCGACTGCGTGCGTCATGGATTTCCTTCTGAACTCGTACGCGGATCGGTCGGGTACGTACGCGGATCGGTCGGGTCAGCGGATCGGTCGGATCGGTCGGGTCAGCGCCGGCCGAGGAAGTCGCGCGTCTCCTCGAAGACCCTGTGGTACTCCGGGATCCAGGAGAAGTGCTGGACGAATCCGTGGCCCGCGCCCTCGTAACGGCTCACCGTCGCCTCCACGCCGGCCTCCCGCAGCCGCCGGCCGTAGAGCTCGCCTTCGTCGCGCATCGGGTCGTACTCCCCGGTGACGACGAGGGCCGGCGGCAGCCCGGTGAGGTCCGCCCGCTTGATCGGCGAGACGAGCGGGTCCGCGGGGTCGGCGCCGCTGTCGATGTAGAAGGCGTTGAAGGGCTTCAGCCCCGCCGTCTCCAGGCCGTAGCCCACGGCGTTCTCCCGCAGCGAGGCATAGCGGTCGACGTCGAAGTCCAGGTCGAGCGAGGGGTAGTAGAGGATCTGGTGTGTGATCCGGTCGAAACCGTCGTCGTGCGCCCTGGCCGCGACCGCGGCGACGAAGGTGCCGCCGGAGCTGTCGCCGGCGATGGCGAGGGTCGTGCCGTCCCAGCCCAGGCTCTCGCCCTCCTCGGCGGCCCAGCGCACGACCGCGTAGCAGTCGTCGAGACCGGCGGGGAAGGCGGCCTCGGGCGCCAGGCGGAAGCCGACGGAGACGACCTTGAGCCCGGTCTCCTTGGCCAGCGAGCGCGCGACGTGGTCGTGCGTCTCCAGGCTGCCGAGGAAGAACGCGCCGCCGTGGAAGTAGACCAGTACGCCGTGGCGGTCGGCCTCGGACGGCGTGTAGATCCGTACCGGTACCTCGCCCGACGCCGTCCGCGCGGTCACGTCCTCGACCGCGTGGAGCGGCAGGCGCTCCTCGAGGGGAGCGACGTGCGTTTCGTCCGCGGCGCGCATGGCGACCGGGTCGAGCGGGCCCCCGGCAGGGGCCGGCAGGCCGGCGAGGAACTTGGCGATCTCGGGGTGCAGGGGCATTCCGTTACTCCTTGGGGGCGGTGGCGGCGGGCTTCTGGCCGGGGAAGACGTCGTCGATCTCTTCCTCGGACCAGCCCTGGCGGGAGATGGCCTGCAACTTGTCGGTCTCCGGCTTGCGGGTGGCCTGGTAGGAGGCCAGCGCCTCCTTCAGCGAGGGCGCATCGCGCAGCGCGTCGGCCAGCGCGCCGGCGTCCTCGATCGCGGAGTTGGCGCCCTGGCCCTGGTGGTGCAGCATCGAGTGGGCGGCGTCGCCCAGCAGCACCACGGAGTCGGAGTGCCAGGTGTCGACCGGGTCGATGTCGTAGACCGCGCGGATGTTGACCGTGGACATGTCCAGGCCGCGCGCGATGGCGACCAGGCGCTCGTCGAAGCCCTCCACCGTGGCCAGGATGTCGTCCTTGGTGACCTCGGGGTTCCAGGCACTGTCCGGGCACAGCGCGGTGATGTCGAAGGAGACCTGACCCCGGTGGCGCAGCGGCAGCAGGTAGACCTTCGTGCCCTTGCCGATGTACATCCGCAGGTTGTCGTCGGTGGCCATGCCGTGGGCGTCGTCGAGGGAGATGACCGCGCGGTAGGCGTGCTCGCCGGAGAAGACCGGGCCCTTGTCGCTGAACAGTTCCCTGCGCACCACCGACTTGATGCCGTCGGCGCCGACGACCAGGTCGGCCTCGGCGGTCGTGCCGTTGGCGAAGGTGAGCACGGAGCGCTCGCCGTGGTCCTGGATGCTCTCCAGCTTGTGGCCCAGGTGCACCATGCCCTCGGGCAGCACGCCCAGCAGCGCCTCGATGAAGTCGCCGCGGTGGATCAGGTGGGTGTGGGTCTGCTCGCCGTCGGCCGGCCACGCCTCCTTCATGATCGGCTCACCGGTGGCGGTGAGGATCTCGAAGTACTCGCTGGGCGAGGTCACCCCCGCGATCGCCTCGAAGATGCCCCACTGGCGGAACCGGTTCATGGTGGCGGGACGCAGACCGATACCGGCGCCGACCTCCCGGGTCTGGCTCGCCTGCTCGTAGACGTCGACCTCGGCGCCCAGCAGGCTCAGCGCCTTGGCCGCCGCCGCACCGCCGTACCCCGCACCGACAACAGCGATCTTCAGGTTTTTCAGTTCTGAGGTCTGCATGGTGGTTCTCTCTGATTCTGAAGGGTCAGGAAGACCTGGAGGGTCAAGAAGACTTTTGGAGGACCTGGAAGGCCGGGAGGACCTGGAAGGCCAGGAGCACCTGGAAGGCCAGGAGCACCTGGAAGGTCAGGAGGACTTCTGGAGGGTCAGGAAGTCGGCCGGGTTGTCGACGAAGATCGTCTTGATCGCGGCCTCGTCGAGACCGGCGGCGCGGAGGTCCGGGATGAGGTCCTCGAAGATGTAGTTGACGGTGTGGCCCTTCACGCCCGGCCAGCCCAGGGGGCTGCAGTTGGCGTCGGCGGAGGCGAGGACCTGGTGCAGCCGGCCGTCGCCGATGAACCGGAGGAAGTGGTCGAGGCGCTCCTGGCGGGGGCGGGCCCAGAACGGCGGGTCCGGCAGCTCGGTCTCGTAGCCGAAGGTGTCGAAGCCGATGCGGCCGCCCTGCTCCGCGATCCAGACGTCGCGCGTCTTGTCGGCGTTCACGCCGTCGTCGACGTGCCCGAACAGGACGCGGTCCAGGGGGAGGCCCTCTTCGTCGAAGATCGCGATCGCGTTCTCGGCGTCGATCGCGAGGTGGGTCAGGACCGGCGCGCCCGTGGTGAGCGAGGCGCGGGCGGCGGCCCGGTAGATGCGCTTGTCCAGGTCCGTCATGCGGCCACCGCGGCTCACGCCGACCTTGATGACCCCGGCGAGGCTGCCGGTGTCGCCGATGCCGACGGTGATCTCGTGGACGAACTGCTGGGTGAGGTACTCCACGCTGGCGTTGGCGAAGTGCGGCAGGGCGGTGTCGCCGCCGACGAAGCCGGTGCAGGCGACGATGTGGACGCCGGTCTTCGCGGACAGCGACTTGTAGTAGTCGACGTCACGGCCGTTGCAGATGCCGGTCGCGTCGACGAAGGTGCCGCCACCCAGTTCGTGGAACCTGCGCAGCTTCGGCACGGTCTCCTCGTACCGCTGCTCGGGTGTCTTCCACCACTTCGTGTCCAGCTCTGAGCCGGGCATGCCATAGCCGATGTGCTCGTGGATGGCCACGAGACCCAGCTCCTCGGCCGGGATCTGCCCCAGGACGGTGTTCACTCTCGACACAACACTCACCTTTGAGATAAGAGACTTGACGGTCGCTCGCGGGGGCGCTCAGCGCGCCGACAGCAGGTCGCGCGGGTTCTCCACGAGAATCCGCCGCGTGTCCTCGTCACTGAGACCCTGTGCCTTCAGGAGCGGGACGAAAGTGGTCAGGACGTAGCTGTACGGCAGATCGTTGCCGGGGTGGCCCTTGGCCACGCCGGTCGCGCTGCTCGAGAGCAGGATCCGGTCGCCGAAGCCGGCCCGCACGAGCTCGGCGACCAGAGCCGCGCGCTCGTCATCGGTGATGTGGGCGTCGTCGTCCTGCGTACCGACGTGGTCCAGGGCGACGTAGGCCCCGCGCCGTGCGATCTGGAGGGGGGCGCCGGCGGCGACGGCGTCCTTGCGGTCGAGTCCGCCGACCACGACACGGTCGGCGGGCAGCTTCTCGTCGAGGACGACGTCGAGGTCGTGGAGGGCGTCGGCGCCGTAGCGGACGGAGACCGCGACGCCGGTGCTCAGGGCGGTCCGGGCCGCGCCGCGGAACAGGCTCTCGTCGGTCGCGGTCATGCCCTCGGGGGTCGCGGTGGTGGCCACCAGGCCGGCGGCGCCGCGTCGCTCCACGCGGGGCACCACCATGCCCTCGGTGACCTCCTTGGTGAAGAGGTCGGCGAACTTCTCGGCCGGCCACGGCGTCGGAGGGTTGGTCTGCGGCGTCAGGAAGTAGCCGCCGAGCATCTCCTCGGGGCCCTGGCCCGTCGAGGCGACGATGTGCACGCCGGTCGTACGGGAGAGGGCCTCGTACAGCCGGACGTCCCGGCCGTGGAACATGCCGGTGCTGTCGACGACGGTGCCGCCGCCGTGGGCGCGGAAGTCCTTCAGCTTGGCGGCGAGCGTCTCGAAGATCTCGGCACGGTCGAAGGTGACGTCGTAGGCGTACTCCGCGCCCGGGACCACCGACAGCAGTGCCTCGTGGACCGACACGACACCCAGATCCTCGGCTGCCACCGGGCCGAGGACGGTGTTCACAGTGTTGCTCTCGACGCTCATGCCTGCCTCACGTGTCCGGGGTGGGGTACGCCGCAGGGGCGCACCGCACCCTTGTGGCTGATGTCAAGGTAGCCATTCGCTTTACACAACGTCAATGAAACTGACACGACGAAAAAACAATTCACGGGAAACGGATCAGACGTCCGGCACAGCCCGCCCACCCTGCGACGATGCCCCGAATGGGGGTAAGGCGCCGCAGGCGCGGACCCCCTGTTACAAGCATCTCACCCCAAGCAATATGCCTGAATTGTACTAAACGCGCATCGCTTGCTTCGGCAAGGACGCCAGGGTCCGACCCGACGGCCGACCATGGTCGGCGCGGTACGCGACTCCGGGGTACCGGCTGCGACGGCACCGGCCGGCCCGCGGGGGCCGAGCCGGCGGCGCCCGCCTCGCCGGCTCCCTTCCGCGGAGCCGCCGGCCTTCAGGACTTTTCGGCGCGGCCGGACTTCGGCACCGCAACCGCCGCCATGAGCTCCCGGCCGTCCGAGCCACTTCGCCGACGCGTCCCCGCTCATGACGACCGTTCCGTTCACGCGCCCCGGTCCCGGCCCGGGTGTGTAAGTGACGGGAGAGCGGACAGACGCGCGGAATGAGCAGCTACCCCGAGAGGATCACCCAGAGCGACAGCGGGTTCCCGTCCACGGTCTCGCGGCGCGGCCCGTCGCAGGGCGGGATGCCGAGTACGGGCCCGTCCCCGATGCAGCCACGGCGGGACGGCGACGGCAGCCTCGCTCATGTGGTGGAAACCCTGCTGGACAAGGGCCTCGTGCTCAACGCCGACATCATGGTCTCGGTGGCCGGGGTGGAACTGCTGGGTATCCGTCTGCGCGCGGCGCTGGCCTCTTTCGAGACGGCTGCCCGCTACGGGCTGGAGTTCCCGTCCGGCACGGACACGGAGACCGCCGCGTGGCGTGACACGCGTGAGGAGAAGGAGAGCTGCCCGGCCTGCGGCAAGCGCTCCCCGGTCGAGCAACTGCTGGAGAAGTGGTGCCCCTGGTGCGGGTGGCTCAGCGCGCAGGCCCAGATGCGGGGCCGCTCCGAGCACACACAGCCGGCGGCGCTGACCGAGCGCCGGGAGGAGCCCGCCGCCGACGACGAGGGCAAAAGCGACGGCGACCGCGACGGCGACGGCGACGAGGACCAGGACCACCGGGCGGCCGAACCGTCCCCGGCCGAGGGCGAGGCCGAGGGCGAGGCCGAGGGCGAAGGCGAAGGCGAAGGCGAAGGCGGAACGGCGTGACGGCTGAACTGTCACCGATGCGCCCCACGCGGGATCCGCGGGTCACCCTGGACGACCTGCTGGAAGTCGTGCTGAACAAGGGCGCGGTCCTGCACCTGGACCTGATCGTCGCCGTGGCCGACATCCCGCTGATCGGCGTCTCCCTGCGGGCGGCCATCGCCGGGATGGAGACGATGCTGGAGTACGGGATGATGCGCCACTGGGACGAGGACACCCGCGCCTGGGCCGAGCGGTCCGTCGCCCGCCGCGCCCTCGACCTGGCGGAGGACGAGAACGTCGTCTGCCGGATGACCGGTGGTCACCTCCTGACGGAAGGTCTCTACCACGGATGGCGGCCCGGCACCGTCTACCTCACCGACCGGCGCCTCGTCGTCCTGCGTGACGAACCACGGGAGATCCTGTGGCAGACCGGACTCGACGCCGTCACCGCCGTGCGTCTCGAACCGGAGAGGACGGTCGGGGGCGAGGAACAGCTGCGCCTGGACGTCGCCCTGGCCGACGGCGGCCAGGAACGCCTCTCGGCCCGTCAGCCCGGAGAACTGCACGCCCTCCTCACCGAGGCGTGCGCGGGCCGCCCGGCACCCGCCCTCCCGTTCGCACCCCCCGTCGAGGAGGAGCCGCCTCTCGTCGAGGAGCACGTGTGGTACCACGAACCGCGCCGGGGCGGGCCGTTGTGGCGCGGCGGTCAGGGACGGCTGACCGCCGACAGGCTGACCTGGAAGTCCCCCGTGGATTCCCGGCCGGCGCTCGTGCTGTCCACGGCGGACATCACCGAGGTGCGTCGGGTACCCGCGTACAGCCCTGCCGGGGAGGGCGGCGTCATCGCCGTCCACACCACCGCGGGCGACGAGGTGAGGCTGGCCGCGGACGATCCGGCGGCCTGGACGGAACGGCTACGCGCGGCGGGGTCCGTGACGGGACCCGTGCCGGGACCCATGGCGGCGACCGGATGAGTGGCCGGGTGAACAACCAGGCGAACAACCAGGTGAGCGACCGAGCACGACAGCAGGAGGGTGGAGAGCCGACATGCCGTTGACCGTCGACGAGAAGAGCCTCAAACACGGGGTGCTGTCCTTGGTGGTCACCTTGGTCGAGGTCATCCAGGAGGCGCTGGACCGCCAGGCGCTGCGTCGTATGAACGGCCACGATCTGACCCCGCAGGAGGCCGAACGCCTGGCGAACGCCCTGCTGGAACTGGACGAGGCGATGGAGCAGATCAAGGAGGACCACGGCATCGTCTCCTCGGTCGCCGACCTGCACCGGGGACTGGACGAAGTGGTCGACGACGTCGTGGACAAGCTGATCAACCCGCAGCGCTGGGCGGAGGAGGCAGGCGAATGACCGAGCACACGGCGTTGTACGTGTACGCGCTGCTCCCGGACCGGCCGGACGGCCCGGACCGGCCGGACGCGGCCGACGGCGTCACCGGGATCGACGGTCGCCCGCTGCGGCTGGTGCGCGTTCCCGGCGCCTCCGTCGCGGCACTGGTGCACGACGCCGCCCCGGCCCCTCTCGAGGGCGGCGACGACCAGGTGCGCCGCTGGGTGGAGGAGCAGAGCCGGGCGGTGGACACCGTATGGGAACGCACCGGCAGCATCCTGCCGATGACCTTCAACGTCCTGGTCGCCGAGGAGCCGCCGCCCGAGGGCCGGCCCGAGGCCGGGCGGAGCGCCGAACGGCGCCTGACGGAGTGGGTCACCGAGCAGGCGGCGGACATCGCGGGCCAGTTGGAGGACCTGGCCGGCCGGTGCGAACTGCGGGTCGACATCACCGTGGACCGTACGGCCGTCACCACGGGCGAAGCGGGAGAGGCCGCGCCGGAGGACCCGGCGGGCGGCCCGGCGGACGGCCTGTCACCCGGCATGCGCAGGCTGATGGCCAAGCAGCGGGAGCACCGGGCCCGCAACGCGGCCGGACAGTTCGCCGACACCCTGCACGCCGAGATCAGGCAGCGTCTGCTGGCCGTCGCCGAGGACTACCGCGACCGCGGCCCCACCCACCGCGTCGCGGGCGAGACGGACGTCCTGTGCGCCGCCCTGCTCGTCCGGCGGGAGGACATCGACGCCGTCGGCACCGTACTGACCGAACTGCGGTCCCGTCAGCCCGCCGTCCGCATCCGCTTCCTGGGCCCCTGGCCCCCGTACTCCTTCATCGACACCCGCCACCGCACCCGGGCGGAGGAAATGGCCCCCTGAGCGGCCGTGAACGAACTGCTCCTTGCCGGTGCTCGGCGCTGCGGTGGGGGCATCCTGCCTGAAGTGACGGCCGTCGGCGGACGGGCGGCCGAGGAACCGGGGGCCGGGAACCGGGAACCGGGGGCCGGCAGACGGCGAGGCCGCTACCCACCGGGCCCCCGGCCCGTGCTTGCTTCAGGCGACCGCGCCGTAGAGCCAATTGCCGGCCGCGTCGGCGTCGGGGCTGAGGTAGTACTGGCGGACGGCGGCCAGCAGCTCGTCGACCGTGAGCCTGCCGTTCCCGTCGGCGTCCAGCTTGCGGAAGGCGTCGGCCCTGTTCTCGGGCGCGGTACGGAACACCTCCTGCCATGCCTCGAACTCCCGCTCGTCCACCTCACCGTCCCCGTCGGTGTCCAGCAGCGCGCACACCGCCTCCGCCAGGGGCCGGAACGAGATGTCGAAGCCCTCGGGCGACTCGACGAAGGCGCCGGTCATGCAGTCCCGGTACTCGTCACGGGTGAGCCGCTCGTCGCCGTCCTGGTCCGCGGCGGCGACCAGGGCGTCCCAGAAGCGGGTCATGCCGTCCATCAGCGCGGTGCCCTTGGGCGAGGTGACGGGCTCGCCGAACTTGGACAGCAGCTGCGATCCCAGGGTCAGGAGGTCCTCGCGGTCGATGAAGCCGTTGTCGTCGGTGTCGAAGTGCCGGAAGCACAGGTCGATCTTGCGGTGGAGCAGGGGAGTACCGGAGAGCGTGGTCATGTGTCGGCCTTTCAGCTGGTGCCGGACTGTCCCGGCAGAGGGATACGGGTGGAGGGAGCAGCTACCACCGGCCCGGACTCCCGGGGCATTCCGGCGGCGGCGAGGTGGTCGAAGGGCTCACCGGTCCCGGTGGCGAGGCTGATGCCCTGGAGGCGGGTGGTGCGCAGAAAGGAGACGTTGGCCTCCCCGAAGACGCCGCCCGACAGCCCCGTGCCGCCGACGATGGGCAGCACCGGCAGGGTCCCGATGTGGCTGTCGTTGACCTTCAGCACACCGCCGTTGGTCACTTCGTCCGTGAACCGGTGGACGACGTGCGGATCACGCGCCCACAGCGAGTTGCGCAGCCCGTACCGATTGGCGTTGACGAACGCGAGGACCGCGTCCAGCAGCGCGTCGTCCGAGGCCACCGCCGCAGACGCGGCGGCCTCCGGCACGACCACGCACATCAGGGGGAAGAACGTCTCCTCCGTGACGGCGTTCATGGTCGCCGCCCGCTCGAGACCCCGTACGCGCAGCAGCGCGGGCCGGACGAACGGGCCCCGCGGGGAGGGACGGCCGTGCACGTCGACCAGGTCGCCACCGCAGAGCAGTTCGGCGCCCCGGGCCACGGCGTCGTCCAGCACCTCCTTGCACTGGTTCCGCTTGATCACCGGGGTGAGCACGACCTCCGGGTCGTCCGGCAGCCCCACGCGCAGGGCGGCCACCTTCCGGCGCAGCCGCTCGGTGAAGTCGTCCGCCACGGCGGGATGCACCAGGGCGAACTTCGGTGCCAGGCAGAGCTGTCCGGACCCCAGGTAGCGCTCCAGTGCCGCTTCGACGGCGCCGTCCAGGTCGGCGTCCCGCCAGACCACGAGGGCGTCGTTGCCGGCCAGCTCCATGATGGGCTTCTTGCCGTGCTCCAGGCAGGAGCGGGTGAGTTCGGCGCCCTGGGCCGAACCGCCGAAGAAGAAGATGTCGTCGCAGTGCGGGGAGGCGAGCCACGTGCGCAGCATCGGCCGGGCCGGCGCGCACAGCACGCTCAGCGTGCCGGGCGGCGCCCCGTGGTCGGCCAGCAGCGGGGCGACCAGCTCGTGGAAGAGGTAGGCGGTGCTCAGCGGGACCGTCGGCGGGGCGTTGACCACCAGCGCGTTGCCCGCCGCCAGCGTCGGCACCCCGGACAGAGCGGTGAGCATCGGGGCGTTGCGCGCCGGGTCCAGGCAGACCACCCCGTCGGGCTTGCGCACCAGCCGCACCAGCCGGCCCGCATGACCGCCCTCCCAGACCATGGCGGCACGCGCGTACGCGACCGAGTCGGGGTGCGTCAGGTTCAGCGCGGCGGACAGGGCCCACCGGCTCACCTGCAGCGGGTTCCCTTCGGCGACGAGGACCGACATGAGTTCCTCGGCCCGCTCCCGCAGCAGGCGGTGGAAGGCGCGGACGAAGTCCAGCCGGTGATCGAGCGGGACGCGCGCCCAGGCCGGCTGCGCCTCGCGCGCCGCGGCGAGCGCCGCGAGGGCCTGCTCGCCGGTGGACCGCGCCACCCGGCCGACCAGCCGGGGGTCGTCGTGGTCCGCCGGGCCGGCCCGGTCGTGGTCGAGACGCGCTTTGAGCGCGACCGTCTCGTAGGTGTCGAGCAGCACGGCGCTGCTCCTGGGCCAGTGCACCCAGCTCTGTCCGGCGGCGGGTACGCCGGACAGCAGGACCGGATAGCTCCGAAGCGCGGTCCCCGAGGAAGCGTTCACACCCCGGATTCTTCGCACCGGGGCCCGGCTTCGGACCTGTTACGGCACCCTCCACCCTGAACAGGGGAAATCCACCCATTGCCGCCCGACCCGTCTCCCTGGCATGGTAAGCACCGGTGTCGGCCGAGGCGCCGCCCGACGGTCAGAAGTGCGCCACTGACCAGCCCGAACACGTCAAGGTGTCGCCGTTGCTCTCACGGTTGCCGGTGCTGAGGCTCCGGACTCCGGGCGGACGAGGTCCGCGAGCCGCTGCGGCGGGCGGTGACGGATCGGCGCGGCCTCGCCGGTTCGGTCTCCCTGTCGGCCGAGGCCGAGAACGCCCTGGTGCGCCTTTCCGCCGGCCCGACGCCCGTCAGCCTCCAGCGGAGGAGTCCAAGCCGATGAAGGCGATGAAGTGATATCGCCGAACCGACGCGGCCGACGAGATCCCGAACGCAGCGGCCGGTTTCTTCACGGCCAGGCTCCACTGCGCCCCGGACGGCACCGAACAGCCTCCGTGCCGACCTCATGTTCGAGGCCGGCACGGAGGGCGACAGTGACATCCCAGCGCGGGAGCAGCATCCCCAGGAACGCCTGCACCGCCCGAGCGGTCAGTAGCGGTAACGAGCCGCGAGGATGACGATCTCCCTGTCCGTCACCAGATGGACGAGGCGGTGCTCGTCGTCGATCCGCCTCGACCACGCCCCGGGCAAGTGGTACTTGAGGGGCTCTGGCTTACCGATTCCAGTGAAGGGGTCGCGTTTGACGTCCTCGATGAGCTTGTTGATCCGAGCGAGCATCTTGCGATCGTTCTTGAGCCAGGACGTGTAGTCCTCCCAGCCCTGATCTTCGAAGACGAGCCTCACTCAGCACCCTCACTGGCCGCATCCGGCGAGTCGGGGTCGATCAGCTCTCGCTCTGACACGTTGATGTTAGCCAGGGCGTTCTCGTACGCCTTGAGCAACCGGCGAGCGTTCGCCGGCGAGCGCAGCAGGTACGAGCCCTCACGCAATGCCGCATAGTCCTCGGCCGAGACGAGCACGGCATTGCCGTGTTTGGAAACGATCTCGATGGCCTCGTGGTTGTCGTTGACCTTCTTGATCAGCGGAAAGAGAGCCTTGCGGGCTTCGCTCGCAGTTATGGACATGACCTCACCCTTTCCGACAGTGGTACCAAATAACGTACCACTCTTATCGCTCATGGACAGAGCAGACGCCCGGCGAAGGGGCAGACATCCCAGCACCACCCCGGCACAGGCAACAACAAGGGGTCGGCTCTCAAGGAGACCAACCCCTTGCCACCTGCGGGCTTGACGAAGCCCTTAGCTTCCAGTAACGAATTGATCACACGTTGAAGCGGAATGCCTGATCCCCGATCCTGACCTGCGGCGGAGCCGTACGCAACGCCCTGACCAGGCATTTCCCCGTTGGAGTGCGTTGGGTCCCGACGGTCGCTTACGGGTGTCCTGCGGACTCTTTGCGGACCGCTCCCAGCCGCGCCTGCTCCTCCTCGACGATCTGGCGGGCCATCGCCGTGTCCGAAACGTCGACCGCGTCCGGCGTCGACTCGGCGACCGCGCTGCGCCGTGCGTACGCGTCGAACAGGCGGGTCTTGTTCTTCAGCATCTCCACCATCCGCTCGTCCACCCCGCGGGTGGTGAGCAGCCGGTGCACCCGGACCGAACGCACCTGCCCCATGCGGTGGGCCCGCGCCACCGCCTGGTGTTCGATGGTCGGTTTGATCTGAGGCTCACAGATGATCACGACGGCCGCGGCCTGCATGTTGAGCCCCACCCCCGCCGCCTCGATCTGCGCCACCAGCACCGCATGACCCGGCACGGCGGCAAACTCGTCCACCAACTGCTGACGGCGCGCGGGCGGCACGCTTCCCGAGATCGGACCGAACACCTGACCGCCACCATTGCTCCGCGCGCCGTCCAGCGTGTCCTTCACCGCTCCAAGGACATCCCTGAAGTTGGAGAACACCACCACCTTCAACCCATTCCCGGCGGCGTCCTCGACGATCTCGCGCAGCCGGTTCAACTTGGCCGACTTCTCGGGGCGCGCGTACGCCGCTCTACGCATCGCCATGAAGTTGCCGGCGCGCACGGCCTCGCGGTAGGCGTCTTCGTCCGACGCGCTCAGCTCCTCCCACTCGTCCGTCTGCTGGAGTGCGGGCAGTTCGGTCAGAACATCCTGCTGGTTGCGCCGCAGATAGACCGGGGCGACGGCCTTCCGGAAGGCCTTGGAACCGGCCACTCCGTCACGGTCACCGACAGCACCTGCCAGGTGCGGCTGGAGAATCTGCACGAGGCTGCGGAACTCGGCGACTCGGTTCTCCATGGGCGTGCCGGTCATGAAGAGAACGCGTTCGCAGTGCCCGGACCATTCAGTCACGGCCTGGGAGCGACGCGTCTTCGGATTCTTCACATAGTGCGCCTCGTCCACGACCAGCATCCCCAGCTCGCCGCCCCCGGGGGCCGGGAAACCACGCAAGGCGTCGAAGGTAGTCACCCCTACGCCGCCCCGGCCCTTCCAGTCGGCGAACGCTTCCTGTCTGTCGGGGCCGTGAAGAGGCATCACGCGCAGCTTGCTGCGGGCCTCGATCTCGCGTGTCCAGTTGATCAGGACGCTGGCCGGGCAGACGACCATGAAGTGGCTCTGCCCCTCGGCAGCGAGATGAGCCAGAGCAGCGATGGCCTGGATGGTCTTGCCGAGCCCCATCTCGTCGCCAAGAATCACCTTGCGTTGCGCCAGGGCGAAGCGCGCCCCGAAGGCTTGATAGCCGCGCAGCGACACCCGTCGGTGAGTGTCATCAAGCATCTGGTCGCGGACCCGCTCGGCAACTTCGTCGGGCAGGAACCCCTCGGCAGCGGCAGTGTCGGGTCTGCGGCCGGAGATCTCCGCGAGCAGGCTGTAGTACTCGGCGGAACGCAGCTCGAAGTCGACCCAGGCCGCAACCTCGGTCGAGGTACCGCGCAGCAGATCCACCGAGGCCTGTGCAAGCAGCTCCGGCACACCGCCCTGCGCTGCTTCCTCGGTCAGCCTGCGGACCTCTGCAACGGCCTCCAGCGCCCGGGCTCGTTTGACCTGCCCCACCAGCAGCATCCGCAGCCGCCCGGCGGCCGGCTTGGCCTCGGCCAGCAGCGGACCGAGCCGCTCCGAGAGAGCCATGGCCGTGTCTACGGCTCGCCGCGCATCGGGGCCCGCTCCCACCAGCACATGCAGGGCCATGACGAGTGAGGTGGTTCGGGGCTCCGGCCGATCCACGTCGATGTGGACGGCTGTGGTCTCCCGAACGGCATCAGATATCTGACGTGCCGCCGCGATGACCTGATCGGCAGTCCTCTGCCCCACGCCAGGGACCTGTCGCAACCGGTAGGAGCCGGCATCGAGTACCTGCCGGACCGACCGCAGCCCGCTCCTCTCGACTTCACCGAGCCTCAGCCGACCCTCGGTGACCTCCTTCAACCGGGCCACTGGGATGGCGTCCAGCGCCTGTTCCGCCGCCATATCGCAGATCGGCTTCAGCGCCGCCCGAACCGCCTCGACAGCCCGCCCGTGGTCACCGGCCACCACCTGCGCCGCCTCGTACAGCCGCCCTCCCGCGGCAACTGCCTCCCGCTCACTGCGCCCCATCCCGCCCCGGCCCCTCTCGTGATATCCCCGCATACTGCCACCGCTGCCCCCCGGCGCCGACCGGGGCCCGCACACATTGTGTACACATTGCACACTTGGTACCCTTGAAGCATGACTCAGCCGCTGCCCATAGAGTCCATCCGCGACGTACGCGCTCACTTGGCCGAAGTCGTCGAACGGGCCGACCGCGACGACGTGCCCACTGTCATCACCCGTCGCGGCAAGCAGGTCGCCGCCGTGGTCTCGATCGAGGTGCTGCGCAAGTACCAGGAGTGGGAAGAGCGCGAGATCAACCGCATCATCGACGAGCGCATGGCGAGCCCGGCCGCCGGCGTCACGATCGAGGACGTGATGAGGGAGACGCTGGCACGCAGTGAGTGACTACCGCACGGTGTTCCGGCCCGAGGCCCAGGCCGAGCTGCGCAAGATCCCGCGTGACATGGCGCTTCGCATCCTGGCCAAACTGACAGAGCTGGAGATCGACCCCTTCGGCTTCAACACCACCGCACTCGTATCCCAGCCTGAGCGCCGCCGCCTACGGGTCGGCGACTACCGTGTCGTCTACACGATCGACAACGGGGAGCTGGTGGTGTGGGTCGTACACGTCGGACACCGCTCCACGGTCTACGACACGTAACTGCTCCAGGTTCTGCGGACTACTGCGGACAGCGCAACGGCCTGACCTGCTTTCTCGCAGGTCAGGCCGTTTGTCCACGTCCAATCAGACGTTGAAGCGGAACGCCTGCGCCCCGATCCTGACCTGCGGCGGAGCCCCGCACCAACCTCTGACCAGGCACTTCACCGTTTGGTTGCGTTGGCCTCCGACGGGCTTCTACGAGTGTCCTGCGGACCGTCTGCGGACCGGCAGCTCCTCTACCGGTCCGGAAATGCATGGCACCGGGATCGGCCCATCTACGAGACTGCGCCAGTGAGCCGCCGCCATCCCTGCCCCTGCTGCGGGCGCCTCGTACTGGACGAGATGCCCGGGTCATTCGCGATCTGCCCCGTCTGCTTCTGGGAGGACGACACCATCCAGTTCCGGTGGCCGACCGTGGACAGCGGGGCGAACAAGGTCTCCCTGGTCGAGGCCCGACACAACTACCGGGATTTCGGCGCCTGCGACCAGCACGGCCGACGGTTCGTCCGGCCTCCGGCAGCGGACGAGCCGCTCGATCCGGCCTGGCGCCCGATCGACCTCACGCGGGACTCCTTCGAGGTCTGGGAAGCGAAGGACTGGGCCCCGTGGCCGGCGGACCCCTCGGTGCTCTGCTGGTGGCTTCCCACCTTCTGGCGCCGCGACCGACCCGCCTCCTGACTCTCCCCATCGAGAGACTCGTCCAGCAGCTCGCCGGCGAAGCCGGCACGTCCTACGACGCCCGCGCCGAACTGATCCGGATCGGCTCCGAAGCCATCATCGACGGACTCCCCTCCCTCGACGCCTTCGGCCGGCTGACCGCCATCGAGGTCTTCGAGGAGGTGGGCGATCCCCGCTGCGGACCCGCCCTCATCAGGCTGCTGGACAGCGACAACCCCACCGTCCGCGAATGGGCGGCCATCGTCCTGGCGAGCCTGGAGATCGACGGCGCGGTCGAGCCCCTGCGCCGCGCCTACCGCGCCTGCCTGGAACGGCAGACCCCACCCGACTGGACCGAGCCCGCCGGCATCCGCTGGGCCCTGACCGAACTCGGCGCCCGCAGCCCTGTCGTCCCACCGCTCACCGCGCACCTGCGCACCACCGCTGCGGATGACGCCCCCGGCTGGCCCTCAGCCCGCTTCACCGGGATCATCAACGACCTGGCCGACCATGCCCAAGTAATCCTCTACTCCCAGTTCTGGCAGGTGCACGCCGGGCATACGTACGACGTCGACGGTCCCCGTCTCGACTGGGAACTCAACTGGACCGCCCCCCTGGGAGCACCTGGTCGAAGAGGCCCGCGCGTGGTCCCTGCTGGAGGCTGGCGAAGCCCCCGTCGGCGACGACATCTTCGTCGCCCCTGCCTGGATCGACCACACCGACCTGCACCTGGAGAGGTGACCCCATGCTCTTCCAGCACCCCAAGGAGATTGGCTCCGGCCATGTGATCGAGCGCTACGTGACGAGGAATAACTCGGACCACCCGCGCCACCTCGAACTGAACAGCGCGCATCCTGCAACCGGGAGGGGGCGGCAACGGTATCTCCGGAAACCGTATGGCTGGGTCAGTAGTGTCCGCGCGGAAGGAGGCAGTGAAGAGAAGGCCGCTCCACCACGACTCATGTGACCTGCGGAAATGCGAAGTCGTCCCAGAACGGGATCCGCGACGAAGTACGAGGAGTCTCAGGAGCGCCGGCTACGGGCCGAGGTCTGCGGGACGTCTCCGGCTTCTGCAGCCTGATCGCGCTCACCAGCTCCCGCTCCTCACCTGTCATCCGCCGCTCGCAGTGGCCAGGCGGTCAGCAGATCGCCGGGACCATAGGAGGTATCGAGCCCCGGGCAGTCGACTCCGCTGCGCGAGACCGCCACGACGGGAACAGGTTCGCCGGTGAGGGCGGCCCGGTGTCGATGGAGGGCTGCCAGGTCGTGCCGGTCGAAGGGCGACTGCTCCAGCCACTTGATGGAGCCGACGAAGAGCAGCTCCTTGGCGATGGGGGCGCGGTCCGCCCCGACGATGTCGATCTCGACGTCGTTGGTGCGGGTCCAGTAGCCGCCCACTGCGGGGGCCGCGGGCAGCCTGTCATCGGGCAGTATCCGCGCCAGGGCCTCGCGGACAAGGGGCTCGACCGCCCGGCCGCGCCAGCTGGTCCAGTTCTCCCGGATGCGCGCCAAGGTCAGATCACCCCGTCCCCGCTCGATCTCCTCCATGGACGGACCGAGCAGGTGCAGCCAGAAGCGCAGGTAGGGGTCTGTCACCCGGTAGCGGCGATCCTTTGAAGGACGCAGCGATACGGGTAGCTCCGCAGCGACGATCCGCTTGTTCGTGAGCAGTTCCAGGGCTCGATGCAGCGGCGTGGCCCCGATCCCGCCGGCCGCACGGGCGATGTTGGTGAAGGTCCGCTCGCCACTGCCGACGGCTGCCAGCACCGTACGCGCCTGAGCCTGCGGGGGGAATTCGGCAGCCAGCGAGCGCTCGGCCGACACCAGCAGGGCCGAGACCGGGTCGCTCAGCGCCTCGCCGAGGAAGTCCCACAGTCCTGCGCCTCGCGGCCACTCCGCGCAGATCAGCGGCAGCCCGCCGGTGACCAGCGCGGCGTCGAAGGCTTCCGCCGGTTCCAGTCCGAGCATCTGCCCCACCTCTGCGGGGTTCAGGGGTCCCAGCACCATCTCCCGGCCGCGCTGATGGAAGGGGCGCCCGTAGCTGTTCAGGGCCTCCATCATCGACAGATCGGAGCCGATGAGGACCAGCAGCACCGGCTTGGTCTCCAGCACCCGGTCCCAGGCCCGTTGCAGCATCCCCTCAAAGGCGCCACCGGCATCCATCAGGTACGGCACCTCGTCGATGATCAGCACGCTCGCCCGGTCAGCGGGCAGCGCGGCTGCCAGCACGTCGAACGCGGCGTCCCAGCTCTCCGGCCGCGCGGCGGCCACGAGCCGCGCCATCGGCAGCGTCGATGCCTGGGCGTCCCGGGCGAGCCGTGCAAGATCACCCCCAGGGGACGCACCGGTCGCCGCGTAGAACAAGAACGGGGCCCCGGAGCGCTCCGCGAACCGCTCGACCAGCCGCGACTTGCCCACCCGGCGCCGCCCACGCAACATCACGCACCGACCGGGCCGCTCCCCGCCAGCCCCTGCCGCCACCTTCTGCAGCTCTCGCTCCAACGTCGCCAGCTCCTGCCGACGACCCACGAAGTCCACCATGCCCACCAACCTCCATTCATGTTACTAACCAAACTGTTAGTAACATGCACGTTAGTGGATGACCTCGCCAGGCCGCAGGAGGCCGTCACTCCAGGCATGGTCGATAAAGCCTCACCCTGTCACTCTCGATCACTTTGCCCCGATCATGGTCGAATCAGGTCGCAGCAAGGAACAGACGGAGAACACCGGAGAACGGAAGAAGCAACAGGCAACCCCGCCGAACCCCGATTCCCGAGGCGCGCCTCGTGCCAGACCCACTCTCGGATGCGAAGCGAAATGACTCCGTCACAACAGGTGTTCGCCGTCGGCCTTCGCGTCGGCCAATGAACGTTGAACGAGAGCTCCCGTGAGGGCGCACAGTTCTCACGGTCGCTACGCAAGGGGGAGGTTGATGATGAGCACAACTTTACGTTTCGGACCTGAACTTCGCCGTTTACGACAGGAAGCGGGGCTGACTCTGACCGAGTTCTCTGTGGCGCTCAACTACGACAAGGGGCACCTCAGCAAGGTCGAGCGCGGGGAGCGTTCCGCGTCCCCCGAACTGGCCCGGCGGTGCGACGCCTTCCTCGGCGCGAACGGCGAGCTGCAGCGCATGGCCGTCCGCCCCGAGACCGACTCGGACACCACCGAAACCCCCGCCACCCCGAGCCTCTGGCTCGTCGGGCGCCGGACGGTCCTCGCAGCGGGTACGGGGGCGCTGATCGACCTCGGCCTGAAAATCGGCGGTCAGACGTCCTCTACCGCCGGCCCTCTCCTTCCCTCCTTCCGCGCGCAGTTCGACCAGCTGCGAAAGCTCGGCCAGTCCACCGCGCCGAAGGTCCTGCTTCCCCTGCTGGAGACGCAGACGCGCACGGTCGCCGGGCTGGCCGCCGGTACCCCGTCCGCCACTCGGGCCCCCGCGCTCCTGCTCGCGTCGCGGTTCGCGGAGTTCACCGGCTGGATGGCCCAGGAGGCCGGGGACAGCGGCGCGGCGCTCGGCTGGACCGGTGAAGCCGCCGCGCTGGGGCGCGCCGGGGGCGATCCGTACCTCGGTTCCTACGCGCTCGTGCGACGCGCCCTGGTCACTCCCTACGACGGGGATGCCGCGGGCACCATCGTCCTGGCCCGCCGGGCCCAGAGCGGCGAACTCCCGCCGCGCGTCCGGGGACTCGCGGTTCAGCGGGAGGCGCAGGGCCACGCATTCGTCGGCGACGAACGCGACTGCCTCCGCAGCCTCGACAGGGCCCGGGAGCTGCTCGACAGCGACGACGCCCGCAGCAGCGCCGAGCCCGTGATCGGCACCACCCACGTGAGCGATCCGGCGGCAATGACGACCGGCTGGTGCCTGTACGACCTCGGTCGACCCGAGGCCGCCGCCGAGGTCCTCGACCGGGAGTGCCGCCGCCTCCCACCGCACGCGCTGCGCACCCGCGCCCGGTACGGCTTCCGCAGGGCTTTGGCCCACGCTGCCTCCGGAGAGGCCGAGCACGCGTGCACGATCGCCGGGGAGCTCCTGGGGGGTAATGCCGGCCGTGCCCTCGGCGACGGTGAACAGTGACGTCCGGCGTCTCGCGCGGGAACTCACCCGGTTCCGGAGCAGCCGGGCCGTACGCGATCTACAACCGACGCTGGCACGGGTACTCGCCCCCGCGCACGACTGACACCGCCTCCACGACCGACGCCGGCTCCTCGAGCCGCCCGGCTCGCCGGACTGTCCGGTCGGCCCTCCGGATCCCAACGATCCCGACGGGACCCTCTGATCCCCGCCCGACGCATCGCACCGCGCCCCCGGCTGCTTCGAGCCGCCCGCGACCAGTGACGCGCCGGGTGGCGCGCCTCCATCCGTACGCCCTCCCGTGGACGTGGCGTGCCCGTTACGCGGTCAGGACCTCACGGTCCGGGCGGCCCGGGGCCTCGGAGCCCCGGTCCGCAGCCTCCGCGCTCGTACCCATTCCTTCCGTCTTCCTCCCACGAAGGGAACCTTCATGCCCGAGGTCTTCGTCAACTACCGCACAGGCGACGAGGAATCCGCCGCGACCATGATCGCGCGCGAGCTCTCCCGCCGGTTCGGACTGGACGAGCTGCCCGGGTCATTCGCGATCTGCCCCGTCTGCTTCCGGCAGGACGACGCGCACCCGGAAAGGTGGTGACCCCATGCCGTTCCAGCACCCTGAGGAGACCGGCTCCGGCCATGTGATCAAGCGCTACGTGACGAGGAAGGACTCGGGCCACCCGCGCTACCTCGAACTGAACGGATACCGCTTCCTGCGTCCCGGATGGCCGCACTCCGCACGCTTTACTCGCCGTCTGCTCGAGGACGCGGCCACGATCACCGACGCCGAACTGGAAGCCCTCCTCGGCTTCGAGTGGCGTGCGCGCCTCACCGCGGCCTGGCTGATCGGCGTCGACCGGCGCGAAGCGTTCCGCGAGCGTCTCGGCGATCTGCTCCTGGCCAGCGAGGTCTGCTAATCCGGCCGTGGCTACTGCTTCGCCCTCGCCCGCCTCGGCACGCACGCGGACGCCGAGATCCTTACCGCGTACCTCGACCGCTACCTGCCCCGCACCGGCCTCCACTACGACCAGCCCGCCGCCCTCGGCGCCCTCCTCCGCCTCGACGCCCTCCTCGGCACCCACCACGCCGACCGCTTCACCCGGCCCGACGGCCTCTGGGACCAGTGGGTCCAGGCCCTGGTCCACCTCAGCGACCAGCCCGGTCACACCCCCGACGCACAGCACCACTGGGCCGACCTCCAGTGCGACTTCGCCGACGGGTGGACACGTCTTTGATACCGAGAAGCGCTGCGGGACGCGCCGAAGACCGTTGCTTTGCCGGTGCCTGTCGTCCGCCTCGGCTGTCTCCCTCTTCACAGGTTCGCCAGAACGCACCTCGCGTCATGCCCAGGGCACACGTTCGGTCTCACCGACCCACCTGCCCTTCAGGAGTCATGGGCCAAGGAACAGGGCGGCCAGACGGGGAAGCCGACGGCTCATCTCCTTTTCGTCGTCGAAGTCGAAGTCCTCACCCATATCAACCGTATTGCCGCTCTCTGCATCAGCTCCACGGAAACTGTGCCAGGCTTCGCAGAAGGCATCCGCATCACCCGTGATCCGTTCGAACGCCCCG
Source organism: Streptomyces sp. P9-A2 (assembly GCF_036634175.1). Classification (NCBI taxonomy): domain Bacteria; kingdom Bacillati; phylum Actinomycetota; class Actinomycetes; order Kitasatosporales; family Streptomycetaceae; genus Streptomyces; species Streptomyces sp. P9-A2. The sequence goes on along the minus strand of NZ_JAZIFX010000001.1, from coordinate 5,260,455 downwards.
CCGGCCGCATAGTTCACGTCCTCGTAGAACAGCACCTCGGGACGGTCCCGGACGTTCGCAGCATGAACCACACCAGGGTGCGCCGCGAGGCTGTCGGGGTCGGTGGCCACGCGCTGGTACCACTGACAGCCTGAAGCGATCACCCCAGCGCGGAAGTCCATGAAACTGTCATCGGAGCACCCACCCCCGATGAGATAGGCAGCCGCCCACACATCCCAGCGATACAGCGCGTCGTGCAGCTCGTCGAAGCGTTCCGCATACTCCAGAATCTCCTGCCGCGGTCTGTCCGCGAGCTGCTCGACGAGAACCTCGTCAAACGGCTCGCCCGTCTCGGCCGCCCCAGCTTGCGCGACTTCGATGACGTTCCAGAACGTGTCGATGTCCATGACCGCGCACTGTGCCACGCCCCGGTGACAATCGATCCTGGCCACCCTGCCGACACCTGGCTGTTTCTGTCGGGTACACACGCGTCAGCAGTGGCACCGCAAAGGCGGTGCGGCACGGGCGCTCGTCACGGTGGCTGCACGCGGCGTGCCAACCTGCGGCCCCAAGCCTGGCTCGGCGCTTCGATGTAACGGTAGGTCAGCAGGCACAGGGGCAACAGCACGGTGAAGAAAGCCATTTCGAGCACGGGACTGTCCTGTCGCCGTCGGCCGATCGTGCTGTCGATCACCGCCAGCAGTACCGGATGCACCAGATAGACCGAGTAGCTGATCGTTCCCAACCCGGTCAGCATCCGCGGTATGCGCCGGCGGCGCGATGCCAGTCCGGCGCCGAAGGTGAGCACAGCCAGCAGGAACGCGACGATCCAGCCGCGCCGTGTGAAGTGGTCACCGTCGCCGTACCAGTACGCACTCCCCACGGCACAGGCGACCACCATGACGGCAGTGCCGGCCGCACAGTGCCAGGTGCTCCGACCGTTCTCGGCACGGTAGACGGCGGTGCCGAGGAACATCACGGCGAGGATCACCAGGCCCTCCCACAGCGGGACCGTGCCGTTGAGCGGGACCAGGACGAGCGCCAGCGCCCCGCCCAGCACGCCCCCGAACCCCCGGAGCACGGGTGACCTGGCGCTCGCACAGCAGATGGCGATCCCCATGGCGATCGAGGCAAACACGATCAGCGGGCCGGTGCCCGCCAGGCCGGACAGGGCGGAGGCCGGCAGCACCACCCCTGCCGTCACGCTCACAGCGGCGAGCACGGCCAGGATGACGGCGACCGCCGCAGACTGCTGGTGAAGGCGGACCGTGAAAAGAGCGACGACCAGCAGGTAGAAGGACATCTCGTAGGAGAGCGTCCACAGGATGAGCAGGAGATTGGGTGTCCCCAGTAACTCCTGGAGCATGGTGGCGTGGGCGACCGCCACGGTGACAGCGTTCTGTTGACCGAAGTCACGCATCTCCGCCATGCCCGAGAGGTTGAGGGCAAGGAGCACCGTGACGACAGCCGCCCACAGCGGGTACACACGGAAGACCCGTCCGATCCAGAACGTCCGGACACAGCCCCGGCGCTCCAGCGACGCGGGAATGATGTAGCCGCTCACCAGGAAGAACACCATGATGCCGTAGCGGCTGGTGTTGAACTGCGGCATCAACTCCCGCCGGAATTCCGCCATGAAGGTGTACGACGAGTGGTCGAACACCACGACGAGTGCGGCGACGCCGCGCAACGCGTCCAGCCAGCCCAACCGCGACGGACCGGTCGCCGCGATGGCTGTCAGTAATCGCGACGCGACTGAAGGCGGATGCGCCGGTGAAGTGGGGACGAGAGGTGGGGATTCCATGCGCAGACAGAGTCCTCTTCGGTGAGGTGTCGGGTGGGCTTGTCGTGAGGCGGGTGCCGGCGGGGTCCGCAATGGGCGGGGGAGAGCGCCAAGCCTTCGACCCTGCCGGCGCGCTTGCAGGCCGCCCTGCTGGTCGCCGACGACCAGCAGGGCGTTCCCTGCGGAGCGGTCCCCCTCGCCGCTCACATCACCGAGTTCAGCGGCCGGAGCATTGTTCGGCAGTACCTTTCCGGCGACCGGACAATGAGACGGGGTGCCCGAGCCTCTCGTGTCATAGAGGTGCATGGATTGGTTGCCCGCTCCGACGCAGGGGCGGCTGGAGGGGGTGAAGGTGTGGCGGGGCGTCGTGAGGTGCCGGTGGATCCGGCGGCGGGTCCGGTGCAGCGGTTCGCGTTCGAGTTACGCAAGCTGCGGGCGGAGGCGGACGGAATCACCTACCGGTCGCTGGCCCGGCGGGCGGGATACTCGGTGACCACGCTGTCGCAGGCGGCGGCGGGCGAGCAGTTGCCGACGCTGCCGGTGGCCCTGGCCTATGCGGGGGCGTGCGGGGGAGACCTGGCGGAGTGGGAGGCCCGGTGGAAGGAGGCGGTGGAGGAGTCCGCCGGTGACGGCTCCCGGGGCGACGACGGACCACTCGCCCCGTACCGGGGTCTGGCACGGTTCGAGACCGGGGACAGCGGCCTGTTCTTCGGCCGGGAACAGCTCACCGCCGACCTGGTCGACCTGCTGCGCCGCCGGCGGTTCGCCGCGGTCTTCGGCCCGTCCGGCAGTGGCAAGTCCTCCCTGCTGCGGGCCGGCCTGTTACCCGTCCTGCGACACACCCGGGAGCCGGGCCTGCGCCCGGCCGCGATCCGGATCCTGACCCCGGGCGAACACCCCGCCCGCAGCCACGCCCCCCTCCTCACACCCGCGATTCCCCGCGCCGGCAGCGCCGGAGCGGACACGTTCGTGATCGTCGACCAGTTCGAGGAGGTCTTCACCCTCTGCCACGATGCGGCCGATCGCGCTCGCTTCATCGATCTGCTGCTGACGGCCCGGCAGCCCGAGAGCCGCTTGCGGGTGCTGCTGGCGGTGCGCGGCGACTTCTACGGTCGCTGCGCCGAGCACCGCGACCTGGCCTACGCACTGCGCGATGCCAATCTCCTGGCCGGAGCGATGAGCCGGGCGGAACTGCGCGACGCCGTCGTCAAGCCGGCCACGGCCGCCGGACTGACCGTGGAACGCGCCCTCACCACCCGGCTGGTCAAGGAGGTCGCCGACGCGCCGGGCGGGCTGCCGCTGCTGTCCCACGCGTTGCGGGAGACCTGGCGCCGCCGCCGCGGCAAGACACTGACCATGGCGGGCTACGAGGCGGCCGGATGCCTGGACGGCGCGATCGCCAAAACCGCCGAGGAGGTCTACGGCCGGTTCACCGAAGAGCAGGCGACTGCCGCCCGCCGGGTGCTGCTGCGCCTGGTCGCCCCCGGTGACGGCACCCCCGACACCCGCCGTCCCGTCAAACGTGCGGAACTGCCCGGCACCTGCCGGGACGACACCCTCCAGGCGACCGCCCAGGCGGTGGAGGCACTCGCCGGGGCGCGGCTGCTCACCCTGGACGGTGACACGGTCGAGATGGCCCATGAGGCCCTGATCACGGCCTGGCCCCGGCTGCGCGAGTGGATCGAGGAGGATCGCGAACGCCTGCGTGCGCACCGGAACCTGACCGAAGCGGCCCACGCCTGGCAGGAACTGGGGCGCGAGAAGGGCGCTCTGCTCCGGGGAAGCCGACTCGCCGCCGCCCAGGAGCACTTCGGCCGCACACCACGCGAGGACCTGACCGGCGTGGAGCACGCCTTCCTCGTCGCCGGCCGCGACCACGAGCGGAAGGGCCGTCGCCGGTCCCGGCTGGTGCTCACCGCGGTCACCGCCACCCTGTGCCTCGCCCTCGTCGCCGCCGGTCTCGCCGTGGGGCAGCGGCAGAGCGCGGTCACCGCCCAGCAGCTGGCCCACTCCCGGCAACTGGCCGCCCAGTCCGGTGCGCTGCTGGACTCCGAACCCGACCTCGCCTCACTGCTCGCCATCCACGCCTACCGCACCAACCCGACCCGCGAAGCCGCCGCCGCCCTGTACGCCGCCGCGGCGCTCCCGCTGCGCAAGCGCCTGACCGACGGCACCGAACCCGTGCAGTCCCTCGCCCTCAGCCCGGACGGACACACCGTCGCCACCCACAGCAAAGACGGCACCGTGCGGATCTGGGATCTGCCCGGAGGCCGGCTCCGACACGCGTTCACCGGCCACGACCACAGCGAAGTAGCTGCGTTCAGCCCCGACGGACGCACCCTTGCTGTCGCCGGCGTCGGTGGCGACGACGCGATGATAGGCCTGTGGGATCCGGTCACCGGCAGGAAACTCAGCACCTTCACCGTCCCCGACGGTTCGGTACGCGGGATGGCCTTCAGTCCTGACGGCCGTGCCGTGGCCGCCTCCTCCCCGGCGGCTGTACGGGTGTGGGACGTGGCCACCGGCCGCACGCGGCACGGCTTCACCGGTCACCCCGACCCGCAGGCGGTCGCCTTCGGCCCTGACGGACGTACCGTCGCCGCGGTGGGCCTCAACGGACTGGTGCGGGTGTGGGACGCTGCCACCGGCCGCACCCGGACCGCCCACGACAGCCGCGCGGTGAGCCGTGCGGTGGTTTTCAGCCCGGACGGCCGGGCCTACGCGACTGTCCGCACCGACGGTGTGGTGCACCTGCGAGAGGTGTCCACCGGCATCGTCCGGCGCACCCTCAGGGAGAGTGCCGGCGCGTTGGACGAGGTGGCCTTCGCCCCGGACGGGCGGACCCTCGCCATCCCGATCCCTGGGGACAGGGTGCGACTGTGGGACACCGCCTCCGGCACAACGCGGGCCACCGTGACCGCCGGTCACCACGGGCGGGGAATCATGAGAGTGGCTCTCAGTGCGGACGGCCGCACCCTGGTCACCAGCAGCAACTCGGACCCCACCGTCCGCGTCCACCACCTGTCCGCTGACCACCCGCAGACCACTCTGCCCGGCCGTGCCGGCACGTACCTCGCCGACACGGCCTTCAGTCCGGACGGACGCACGGTGGCCGCGGTGCGCCAAGGGCCGCCCGGCCATGGGTCGGTACAGCTTTGGGATGTCGGGACCGGCGAGCGCGAAGCCACACTGGCGCTCGACACCGACCCGGCACTCCGGGAAAAGCAGCGGCCCTTCACGGTTTCCCGCCTCGGGGCTGTGGGGTTCGGCCCGACCGGGCGCGCCCTGGCTGCCCGGGCCACCGAGAACGGGGTGCTCGAGGTCCGGGACGTCGCCACCGGCCGCCTCCGCCGGAGCCGTGCCCGGGGCGCCACCGAAACGGCGGTCTTCAGCCCCGACGGGACACGGCTCGTCCTCGTCGGCGGGGAGGGATCGGTGCGGATCTGGCACCTTTCCACCGGCGCGCTGCACACCGTCCGCACCGGCCACGACCGACTCGTCAGAACGGTGGCGTTCGCCCCGGACGGCCGCACACTTGCCGTCGTGACCATTGAGGCCGACGGCGAACGGGTCACGCTGTTCGACGCCGCAACCGGCCGCGCACAGCGCACCATCGAGCCGAGCGCCCGGGGCCTGTTGTCCCTCGCGTTCAGCCCGGACGGACGCACCCTGGCCACCGCAAGCAGCGGCAGCGGACTCGTGAAGACCTGGGATGCGCGCACCGGCCGGCTCCAGGACAGCTTCCGGGTCGGCGACAAGGTGGCGTCGCCGGCTTTCAGCCCCGATGGACGTACCCTGGCCGCAAACAGTGCCAGAGGAGTCCAGCTGTGGGACCTCGCCACCAGCCAGGTCAGAACCACCCTGCCGACCCGCTCGCTCGCAGCAGTGGCCTTCAGCCCGGACGGACGGACCCTGGCCATCGGCGCGGGCAGCTCCGTCGAACTGTGGAACGTCGACCTGCCCGACCCGGCCCGCGCGATCCGCACCGTCTGCGAGGCCGTCGACACCACTCTCACCCCCCTGGAACAGTCCCGCTACCTGCACGACCGGTCCACTGAAACCGGCTGCCGACCAGCCGCACGGTAGAACATCACCGCATCAGCACGCCATGCCGGTCGGTGAGTCACGCCCGGACAACGTTGCGGAACTCCTCGCATTCGGTGTCGAGTGCCAGAGCGGCTGGACCTGGTCGACATACCGGACAAAGGGCGACGCCAATATCAACCCCTCCCTATGGTTCGAGAACGACCACTTCGAGAACCGCCGCCCTGCGGCCGGACAGGAGCCCGGAAGAGGCCGGCATCAGCAGGAGGGAACAATGAGCGGCCAGACCGCGAGATCTGGCCCCTGACCTGCGGCGGAGCCCAGTCCAGGGCTCTGACCAGTACTTTCGCCGTTTTTTTGCGTTGGCCGCCGACGGGCGTCTACGAGCATCCTGCGGACTGTTTGCGGACTGGCGGGTCCTCCCCCGCTCGGGAAACGCATGACACCGGGACCAACTCGTCGATGAGACTGCGCTGGTGAGCCGGACAAAGGGAAATCACACCGCCACGAGCCGGACGCGATCGCCGCAGAGCTTGACCATGTCGTCGATATCGGAGGTCAACATGACCACGGGGCGGTGCTGCCGCAACGCGGCCTCGGCGACCGCCGCATCGATCGCATACTTGTGCCCGTGCGAACCGGCATCCATCAGCAGCTTCGAGGCCGCCCTGGCCTCCTCGTCGCCCACCGGGACCACGCGCAGCCCGGAGAGCACCCAGTTCAGGCGGGACTTGTTCGTACGGACATGGACGCCCTCGATAATGGTGAGCGCACTGATCACGACCTCCATACCTCGCGAGCGTGCCTCAGCAACCAGAGCCACCACCTGCTCGTCGTCGGCGAGAAGCTTCGAGAGCCCCTCGCTGTCGAGGACCAGCGTCCCCTCGTGACTCAGCTTGCGGCGGGCCATTCGGCCTCCTCGGCGAACACCTCGTCGAAGACCTGCCGTGCCCGCTGACGAGCCTGCTCGGAGACCGGCCCCTTGCGGTTCTCGTAGTCCGCCAGGTACTCGTCCAGCACCTGGCCGCGCAGCTCACGCTCGACCGCCGCGGCGATGAACGCAGAGAACTCCCGCTTGCCCACCCGCGCACGGATCGCCTCCGCGGTCCCCTCCGGAAGCGACAGGCTCACCCGCGTCGCCGGCCCTTCTCCGATGCTGTACGTCGCCTCAGCCATGACCCAAGTGTGTCAAACGAGTAGGAAAAGCGCTACGGCCCGCCACCCACACGGGAGCCACCCGGGAGGGGCCGGGGAAGGGTCGCCCACCCCACCCCCTCTCGTCGCACACCGCACAGTCCGCGACTCAGCACAGGAGCCAGCCACCATCCCAGCACAATCTCAGCACGGTAGGGACGACCAGGGATGATGACAGGCGAAGACCAGGCAGGTTTCCCAACACCATCCCAACACGGCAAGCAACCAGGGGCCCAACCCCGAAAGGCCGGACCCCTCCTGACCTGCATGTTTGTTGGATCAGCGACGTGGCGGTACAGCACCCGCTACACGTTGAAGCGGAACGCCTGAGCCCCCACCCTGACCTGCGGCGGAGCCCCGCCCAAGCCTCTGAACAGGACTTTCACCGTTGACTGCGTTGGGTTCCGACCGCCGTCTACGAACGTCTTGCGGACTCTCTGCGGACCGGCTGACCGCCACTGGCCTGGAAATACATGGCACCGGGGACAGCAGGTCAATGAGACTACGCAGGTGAGCCGCCACTACCCCTGTCCTTGCTGCGGGCATCTCGTCCTGGACGAGATGCCCGGCTCGTACGCTATCTGCCCCGTCTGCTCCTGGGAGGACGACGCCATCCAGTTCCGGTGGCCCACCATGGATGGCGGGGCGAACAAGGTCTCCCTCATCGAGGCCCAGCACAATTACCAGGACTTCGGTGCCTGCGACCAGCACGGCCGACGGTTCGTCCGACCCCCGGCAGCGGACGAACCGCTCGATCCGGCCTGGCGCCCGATCGACCTCACGCGGGACTCCTTCGAGGTCTGGGAAGCGAAGGACTGGGCCCCGTGGCCGTCGGACCCCTCCGTCCTCTGCTGGTGGCTGCCCACCTTCTGGCGCCGCGGCCAGCCGGTGTCATGACCGCCCACATCAAGAGACTCGTCCAACAGCTCGACGGAGAAGCCTGCGAGTCCTACGACGCCCGCGCGGAGCTGATCTGGATCGGCTCCGACGCCATCCCCGCGATCGTCGACGAGCTCCCCTCCCTCGGCGGCTTCGGGCAGCTGACCGCCATCGAGGTCTTTGAGGAAGTGGGCGATCCCCACTGCGGCCCTGCCCTCATCAGACTGCTGGACAGCGACAACCCGACCATACGCGAATGGGCAGCCATGGCCCTGGCGAACCTGGAGATCGACGACTCCATCGAGCCCCTGCGCCGCACCCACCACGCATGCCTGCAACGCGCAACCCCGCCCGACTGGACCGAGCCCAGCGGCATCCGCTGGGCCTTGACGGAACTCGGCGCCCGCACCCCAGTCGTCCCGCCGCTCACCGCGCGCCTACGAGCCAGCGCTGCGGACGACGCTCCTGGCTGGCCCTCGGCCCACTTCGCCGAGATCATCAACGACCTGGCCGACCACGCCCAGGTGATCCTCTACTCCCAGTTCTGGCAGGTGGACGCCAGCCGCACGTACGGCATCTCCGGCACCGCCCTGGACTGGGAACTCGACTGGACCGCGCCCTGGGAGCACCTGGTCGAAGAGTCCCGCACCTGGTCCCTACTGGAAGCCTCCGAAGCCCCCGCCGGCGACAGCATCTTCGTCGCCCCCACCTGGATCGACCGTACCGACCTATACCCGGAGAGGTGACCGATGCCGTTCCAGCACCCCGAGGAGATCGGCTACGGCTACGTAATCGAGCGCTACGTGACGAGGAAGGACTCGGACCACCCGCGCTACCTCGAACTGAACAGCGCGCGCGTCCTGCGGCCGGGGTGGCCGCACGCCAAACGCTTCGCCCGCCACGTGATCGAGGACGCCGCCACGATCACTGACACCGAACTGGAAGCCCTCCTCGCCTACGAATGGCGCTCCCGCCTCACCGCCGCCTGGCTGATCGGTGTCGGCCGGCGGGCGAGCTTCCGCGAGCGCCTCGGCGACCTCCTCCTCGCCAGCGAGGTCTGCTACTCCGGCAGCGCCTACTGTTTCGCCCTGGCCCGCCTCGGCGCCCACGCCGACGCCGAGATCCTCACCGCCTACCTCGACCACTACCTCCCCCGCACCGACCTCCGCTACGACCAACCCGCAGCCCTCGGCGCCCTCCTCCACCTCGACGCTCACCTCGACACCCACCACGCCGACCGCTTCACCCAGCCCTACGGCCTCTGGGACCAGTGGGTCAACGCCCTGGTCCACCTTCGCGACCACCCCGACTACACCCCCCGCCGAGCAGCGCCGCTGGACGGACCTCCGCTGTGCCTTCGCCAACGGCTGGACCCGGCCGTAGCCGCAGCCGCCTGACTGCGGCTACGTGAAGTCCGCGTACGCCATGTATCGGCTGCAAGCGCGGCACATGAAGAGGTAGCCGGTGGGCTGAATGTCCTGTCGAGAGCACCCAGATAGCTCTCCACTGCCTCGGCAGACCACCCCCACGCGGGCCGGCCTCGCTGTACAGCTCCTCCCAGGCATCCGGGAACGTGGCCGGCTCGGCCGCCCCCATGAACGCCGTACCGTCACCGCAGTGAAAGAACCACCGCGGGTCCTGCCAGGAGGAGAAGCCCGGCGTACGCGCATCGACGGACATCACGATTTCAAGCGGGACATCGTCCCCGACCGCGTCACCGATGAAGTGCGCGTCGTACTTCGCAGCCGCGCCGCCATCCGCGATGCACCACGGCACAGCAGGTTGGAAAGTTCCTCGACCGCGTACACCGGGCCCGTGTAGATGAGCCCCGCGCCCTCCCGCAGCAGAGGCACGTCGTGCTGGACGCAACGACCGCCCCGGTCGCCAAGGGGTCGGGGCGGTAGGGAAAACCGGGCAACTCCTCGGACATGCCGGTCACGCTACCTGCGCACAGGAAGGTCGTGCCGGACTGCACCCTGTCGCTCATTCGGGTGCCGTGGACCTCCCGTCGGTCATGCCCAGGCGCGCCTGTTCCTCCTTGGCGGTCCGTCGAGCCGACTCGGCGTCCGACACGTCGACCGCGTCCGGGGTCGCTTCGGCCACGGCGCTGCGACGAGCGTAAGCGTCAGACAGACGGGGCTTCTCCTCCAGCGTCTTCACCATGCGTTGTGAAAAGCCATACGGCGGGGAGCACCGATGCGGTTGACGTGGAGGACTACCTTCCCGACTTCCTGCGGGTCGGTGGCTTGCCCCGCGTTCACGCATTCGGTCCACGCATCACCGAGAGATCCATTAGGTTGACTCTGCGTTCACCATCTGACCAAAGGGCCCGTATGTCACCACTACCCGCATTCGATCCCGTCACGGAGTGCCCTCCCCCGGGCAGGTTTCCGCTGACCTGGGACGAAGTCGAGTCGGAACTGGTGAAGGCGGCGTACTTCACGGACTCGTCCACGCGCGGCCACCTCTTCGGAGAGCTGCAGACCCACTACGCAATGGTGGAACTCACAACCGGAGCAGTGGGTCGGCTATGGCTCGCCGGAAGCTTCGTCAGCGGCAAAGTGGATCCCGAGGACGTCGACGTCACCTACCTCATACCTCCAGATGCATACGCCCGGGCGATGGCGGACGCCGACACGGTTGACTACCTTGACAATCTGGGTACCAAGGACTGGTGTACGTGCCATGCCATGCGAGTGGACGCATATGTCCTGTGCCTTCCCGAGACGGAGGACTTCCGCTCCCTGGGGGTGACTGGGGCCATGACACCCAGCGACCACAAGGTCTTCGAGAGCCTCGGGGTCTATGACGAGGTCTGGCAGCGCTGCCGGAGCGGGCAGAACGGTATCCCCGAGAGGGCCCGACGAGGATATGTGGAGGTGCTGCTGTGAACAGTCCGCAGAACCTGCCCGATCCCTCGGACAAGGAGGCCCTGAGGGCCTGGATGCAGGCCAACCGTGTCAAAGCAGACGGTCATCATCCGGTGCGGTCAGCAGATGAATTCGCTGCGGCACAGCGGCGCAAGCTGCTGAAGACCGTGGGTTGGGCAACCAGCAGTGCCGAAGCCAGTACGGCTCGGCGATCACTCCGGCTGGCTCTCGAAGGGACGCCCGTCCGGGAACATCGCGTGGAGTCGTCCGTACTCGGACAGTGGCTGATCCTCTTCCAGGAGGCCGTCACCACCGTTGCCCACGCCCTCGATGAGAGTCGCCCCACACACGACTACGGCCCGTTGCCGCAAGCCGTCCGAAAAGCAACACGGCTCTATGCTGCAGCGACCTTTCCCTCGTCGTACGGCATGGTCCTGGAGGAAGCGCCGGCAGACGAGGTCGAGCTACCGCTACCGGAGGTGGCCTCGACGGAGTCATTGCTGGACCGCGCGATGGGAGCTGTCCTTGACATCACTGACCGGGCGGAGGCAGGCCCAGGAGCCATCGACGCGGTGATCGAAACAGCGCTGCCCCTGGGTGGGCGGGTCTTCAACCGTCTTGCCGACCTGACAGAGGTACTCGCTGACTCTGGCACCGATGTCAGCCTGACCTGGAGTTCGCCGTACAACGGTGTGCGTGCCTCCCGCCTCGGCTCAAGAAACGCCCAGCGGTGCCGGGACGCGCTGCGCGCCGCGCAGCCCGAGGAACACACGGAACGGTTGGCAGGCAGGCTCGTCGGCGGCAGCGTGCTGCGGGGAACGGTGGAGATCGAGACGGCCGACCGGGGCGTAATCACGGCGCGCGTGGATCACGAAGTCACCAGCCTGCTGAGTGCCTACGCGAACCGTCGGATCACCGCCGAGGTCCTCGTATCAACCGTCCGCTCACCGCACGGGCGCGAGCACCACAGCTATGTCGTACTCAACTTGGCCCTGCACACAAGCTGACACCGTGTTCTCCGCGACGAACCCTCACTCGGCAGGTCCGAAAGTCCCTGGCCAGGGCCGCTGACGAACCGCCAGGCAGGTCACCACCAAGTCACCACAGTGCCGAGAATCGGCAGGAAAAATTATGACAGATAGGGCAGAAAGGAAAAGGGGCCAGACCCGAAGATCTGACCCCTGACCTGGGCTTTTACCCTCTGACCTGCATGTTTGCAGACCGGGACATCAGGCCTTAGACGTTGAAGCGGAACGCCTGCGGTCTGATCCTGACCTGCGGCGGAGCCCCGCCCAAGCCCCTGACCAGGCATTTCACCGTTTGGTTGCGTTGGCCTCCGACGGGCGCCTACGAGCGCCCTGCGGACTCTCTGCGGACCGGGCAGCCTCCCCCATGCCGCCCTGACCATTCACCCCCACAGAGTTACGACCATCGGTAGGATCGGCACCATGAGCAGTAGCAGAAAGTACTCCATCAGCCTGCCCGAGGACCTTGCCGAGGCCGTACGCGCCCATGTCGGGCCCGGCGGCTTCTCCGCCTACGTCGCCGAAGCCCTCGAACAACGGGTCGCCATGGACAAACTTCGGGAGATCGTCGCCGACTTCGAGACCGACAACGACGAGCTCACCCGCGAGGAGGTCGAGGCCGCCCGCGCGCTGCTGCGCCATGACCACCGACAGGTCGACGGTGCCGCCGCCTGATGCCCGGAACCCTGCTGCTCGACAGCGAAGGACTCTCCAAGCTCTACCGCAAGGACCGCACCGTCGTAACTCTGGTCCAGGCGGCATCAGAGGAGGGCATCCGCGTAGCCACCAGCGCCATGACCACCCTTGAGGCCGATTACGAGCGGATCCACCCGGCCCGCATCAAGTGGGCCCTCTCCCGCCTCGACGTTCACGACATCACCAAGGAGGTCACCGACGAAGCCGCCGCCCTCCTTCGCACCCATCATCTCCACGGCCACAAGTACGCCATCGACGCCGCCTTCGCCGCCATCGCCCGCAACGCGCCCCCGCCGGTCACCGTCCTCACTTCCGACCCCGAGGACCTGACGCTCCTGTGCGGCCCTTCCGTAGAGGTCGTCAAGGTCTGAAATACCGGCACCGGTCACGCCGACCTGCCCCACAGCCAACACCACAGCGCCCTGCGGGACCGGGGCTCCCGGGAGTGTGTGGCACCGGATGCTTCGTGCTGCGTCCCCCTTCTCCACTCGACGCGGACTACTTCGCCGCGTACCTGCGCGGTCCGGAGGCACGGACGTGGCTGGAAACCCACTCCAATGGTAGTGGGCCTGCCAGTTGGCCGCGTTGGCGTACTGGTTGAGCCAGTGGACGTCGCTGCGGGACGCGCACAGTTCCTGTACGTGGCGGATGCGGGCGCCGAGCAGTCCGTATACCGGGTCGGGTGGGGTGACGACGTGCACCTGCCCGCCCAGAGCCTGCATCATCTGACGGGCGCTCAGCGTGCACCGCGAATCCGTGACGCAGATGAACCCGTATCCGCGGCTTGCGGCGACCAGGCTCAGAGCGACACCGAGGCTGCCGGACGAACTCTCCACCAGAGTGGAACCGGGCCCCACCAGGCGGCCCGCTCGGCGGCGTCGACCATGGCCCGTGCGGCCTTCAGTTTGATCGGACCCGCGAAATTGAATCCCTCGCATTTCAGCATCAGGCGTGCGCCGATGATCTCCTCAAGATTGACGAAGAGGTCACCGGTATTGAATTCATGAGGTCGGGATATGAAGTTGATGACGCACCTGCCAGATGACGGCGGATACCGGGCGGCTCGATCCCGACAAGGGGCGCTGACATCCGGATGACCGGTCACTGACAACAGAACGGGCTTGTCCGTGCCCGGCGCTGTTGATAGTTTCCGGCGGGGGCCGGCCGGAGGCGACCGGGCCACAGGGGACCGGGGGTACCGAGGATGCGTCTGGTGCTGGCGGAGGACCAGTATTTGCTCCGCGCTGGGCTGACCCAGTTGCTCGAGGTGAACGGGTTCGACATCGTGGCGGCGGTCAGCACGGGTCCCGAACTGGTCCGGGCCCTCGACGAGCACCGGCCCGATGTCGCCCTGGTCGACATCCGGATGCCGCCCACCCACACCGACGAGGGGCTGCGTGCCGTGCTGCACGCCCGTGCCCGCCGGTACCAACCGGCGCTCGTCCTCTCCCAGTACGTGGACCAGGTGTATGCCCGGGAGCTGCTGGCCGACCGGCGCGGCGGCGTCGGCTATCTCCTCAAGGACCGCGTGTTCGACGGCGGCCAGTTCACCTCCGCCCTGCGGCAGGTGGCTGGCGGCGGCACGGTGATGGACCCCAAGGTGGTCTCGGGCATGATCACCCACAATGCCCGCAACGAACGGCTGGCCCGCCTCACCGAACGGGAGCGGGAGGTGCTCTCGTACGTGGCCGAGGGCCGCTCCAACGCGTCCACCGCGGCGGTCCTGGTCATCACCGAGAAGGTGGTGGCGAAGCACATCAACAACATTCTCACCAAACTCGAACTACCGCCGTCGAAAGACGAGAACCGGCGTGTCATGGCGGTGCTCGCCTATCTGGAAAGGGCCTGACGCTTCGTTCCGCGGGACCGGCGGGTTTCTCCGGACGTGCGCCCGGCATTCGGTCGGCCGGGCACCGCTCGCAGGGCACCATGTACCGGGCACCGGTCGTTCACGGAACGCACGCCGGGAAATCACCGGAAGCCGCCCTCCAGTTCGTTCGTCAGTAGCCCCTGGAAGAGATTCAGGTGCTGGATGTTCCGCGTGCCCTCCATGAATTCGGCACCCCGCGCGTCCCTGACCAGCTTGTCCAGTTCCGGATGGTTCGCCCGGGCCGCCGGGCCGAGCAGATCACAGGCGGCCAGGGTGGCGTCCTCCGCCAGGGCGCAGGCGCGGGCCTTGGCGGCGGAGGCCACCCGGCCCCTGCCCGTGGCGTCCGCCTCCGCCGCCGCCCGGTGCACCAGGGCCCCGAACACGACCATCAACACCACCAGGGTGATCGGCACGCTGATCGCGGTCGCCTTGGACATGTCCTTGGCGAGCCAGTCCCTGAATTCGTGCTGGATGGAGGCGTCGCCGGTCTCTTCGACCCTCAGCCCGGGGTGGCGTTCCTGGACCTCGGCGGTGACGTCGGTGAGTGCGGTCACCCGGTCCGGGGCGGAGTCCGCGTCACCCTTCATCGCCGCCCGTACCAGCAGGGTCCTGCCGTCGTCGGACTCCAGGGGCCCGGCCACCGAGGCCACTTCGGGCAGTGCGGCCAGCCGCCGCTTCAGTTCGTCCGCCGCGCCGGTGGCGTCCTGGCCGGCGCGCGGGGAGACCAGGAAGTTCTCCGTCGCGGGCTTCTTCAGCCCGTTGTCCTCGATCAGCCGTGCGGCCCGGGCCGACTCACCCACGGTCATGTCCGCCTGGGTGGCCGTACGGGTCTCGCCGAGGAAGCCGGTGGAGAAGGCGGCGAGGGTCAGTACGAGCCACACCAGGACGGCCCGCCACGGATGTGCCGCGCTCCAGTAGCCGATCCGAGCGGAAATATGATGCTCTAAGGACATGCCGAGGTCAGCCCTCTCCTGATCGTGTGTTCTCTCCGGCCTCAAGGCCGTACTGCGCCCATGGGGCGAACGCGTCGGTGGTGCCGCGCCCTGCGCGGCCCGGTCACCGGGACCGCGAGGCGACTCCGGTCTCGTCGGTGCCGTCCAGCAGGTCGCAGCCGATCTCCAGGGCGGCGGTGGTGCCGCCCCCCGGAAGGCTGGTCAGCGCGAGCGTGCCGTCGAACGCCGCGAGCCGGCGCTCGATGCCGCGGATGCCACCACCGTCCCTCGCAGTGGCGCCGCCGACTCCGTTGTCGTGGACGGCCGCCCGCAGGACGTGGTGGTCGTAGCGGAAGTCCACGGAGACCTGGTCCGCCTCGGCGTGCTTGACCACGTTGCCGAGCAGCTCGGCAATGGCGAAGTACGCGGCGGACTCCACGGGGGCCGGGAGCCGGCCCGGGATCTCACCGGTGACCTGGACGGGGAAGGGCAGCTCAAAGGCGAAGGTGCGCACGGCGTCGACCAGGCCGCGGTCGGCCAGCAGCGGCGGGTGCACGCCGTGCACCAGGTCCCGCAGTTCGTTCAGTGCCCGGGTCGAGTTGCCCTTCGCCTCCGCGAGCAGGGCTCGTGCCGCCTCCGGGTTGTGCTCCAGGAGGGATTCCGCGGCGGTCAGCGTCATGCCCAGGGCGACCAGCCGGGCCTGCGTGCCGTCGTGCAGGTCGCGCTCGATGCGGCGCAGTTCGGCCGCCTGGAGGTCCACGGCGTCCGATCGCGACGTCTGCAACTGCTCGACCCGCTCGTTCAGCGTGCCGCGGCTCTTGCCCAGGACGAAGCGCACCCACCGTCCGTGCAGCGGCATCAGCCACCTGGGGAAGAGCAGCAGGCCGCAGCAGGCCTGGACCACGCCGAGCGCCGCGGCCAGGGTGGCCGTGGTCTGCCCGGTGACCGGGATGAAGTCGAACCAGACGCCGTCCCAGGCGCTGGTGATGGGCCGCCACGCGAAGGCCAGGACCACTCCGAACAGGCCGTGCACCACAGCCACCAGCGGCAGGAAGGCCATCACCGGACCGATGCAGGGGTTGACGAGCAGCCACATCAGGTCCCGCCAGGTGGTCGGATCGGTGAGCCGCCACCGCGTCTCACGCCACCCGCCCGCACGGGCCGTCTCGCCGCTCACCGGTCGGTACGGGTCGTCCACCCGCACCCCCGACCACGCCCACGCCAGCCTCCGCTGCCGCCGGGCCTGCGCCCGCACCGCCCGCAGCGCACCCGGCAGCAGCGGAAGGCCCAGGCCCACTGAGGCCAGGCAGAGCACCAGGCACGCCCACACCGCGAGCAGTGCCTCACCGATCGCCAGTCCGGTCAGGGCCACACCACGTGCCAGGCCCACCGGCCCCGCCGATACGCCGCGCCCGACCGCCGTCACGTCCTGCCGCCCCATGACGTTCCCCACCTCGCTTCGCCTACGCGCTCCTGTGAGCGCATCAGCAGCATGCCTGCCGGAGGGGGTGGACCGCAGGGGTACCAGTACCCCTCTTCCTGCCGCACCCGGCGCCGAGGGTGCGTCTTTTCTACGAGCCCACGGGCGGCGCGGGTCCCACGCCACGGGCGACACGGCGGAGGTGGCGGGGCGTCTGTGCGGCGGCCTCGCGCGACTTCGCTCCCGGCGGCACTGCCGTATGCAGGTCCGCCTGGCCGCATCCGCTCTCCCCTGTGGAGCTATGACTCAGGGGTCAGCGCCAACCCGGTGCGGGAAGACCAGGGGCCCGATCCCGAAGAGTCGGACCCCTCCGACCTGCATGTTTGCCAGGTCAGCGACGTGACGTCAAGACGCCCGCTACACGTTGAAGCGGAACTCCACCACGTCGCCGTCGCGCATGACGTAGTCCTTGCCCTCCATGCGGGCCTTGCCCTTGGCGCGGGCCTCGGCGACCGAGCCGGTTTCGACGAGGTCGGCGAAGGAGATGACCTCGGCCTTGATGAAGCCCTTCTGGAAGTCGGTGTGGATGACTCCGGCGGCCTCGGGGGCGGTGGCGCCGCGCTTGATGGTCCAGGCGCGGGACTCCTTCGGGCCTGCGGTCAGGTACGTCTGCAGACCGAGGGTGTTGAAGCCGACGCGGGCGAGGGTGGCGAGGCCGGGCTCCTCGGCGCCGACCGACTCCAGGAGCTCCATGGCGTCCTCCTCGTCCAGCTCGGCGAGGTCCGCCTCCAGCTTGGCGTTGAGGAAGATCGCCTCGGCGGGGGCGACCAGGGCGCGCTGCTCGTTCTTGAAGTCCTCGTCGGTCAGCTCGCCCTCGTCCACGTTGAAGACGTAGAGGAAGGGCTTGGTGGTGAGCAGGTGCAGGTCGTGCAGGAGCTCGGCGCGCTCGCTGCCCTGGACGATGCCGTGCGTGAAGAGCGTGTCGCCCTTCTCCAGGATCTCCTTGGCCTCCTCGACCGCCTTGGCCTTGGGCGCGACGTCCTTCTTGATCCGCGACTCCTTCTGCAGGCGCGGCAGGACCTTCTCGACGGTCTGCAGGTCGGCGAGGATCAGCTCGGTGTTGATCGTCTCGATGTCGTCCTTCGGCGAGACCCTGCCCTCGACATGGACGACGTTCTCGTCCTGGAAGGCGCGGATGACCTGGCAGATCGCGTCGGACTCGCGGATGTTCGCCAGGAACTTGTTGCCGAGGCCCTCGCCCTCACTGGCGCCGCGGACGATGCCCGCGATGTCGACGAAGTCGACCGTGGCCGGGAGGATCCGCTGGGATCCGAAGATCTCCGCGAGCTTCGTCAGCCGGGCGTCGGGGACACCGACCACGCCGACGTTCGGCTCGATGGTGGCGAACGGGTAGTTGGCCGCCAGCACGTCGTTCTTGGTCAGGGCGTTGAACAGGGTCGACTTGCCGACATTCGGCAGACCGACGATTCCGATCGTGAGCGACACGTTGCGACTTCCCGTACGTGAGGATGGGGGGCGAGGACCGGCCGACTGGGCACGTGGGCCGATCCACCAGTCTACGGCGTGCCCGCTCCGCACCCCGTCGGTAAATCGAACACGTGGACAGCCTTCGCTCCCCGGCGTGTCCGTCAGCCCATTCGGCACATAAACAGACCTAAGTTGGTCCAGTGGAGCAACACAGCACGCGACCTGCTCAGCACGGACCGCCACGTGAGCGGCCTCCCCGGCCGCCCCAGCCACCCCGGCCGCCGCTGCCTCCGCAGGCGGGACGGGCCCCCGGGGGCGGTGTCGCGCGCGCCGCCCGGCCCGCCCCCCCGGCGCAGCGCAGACCCGCTCCGGCCCTCCGAGGGCCCGCGCCGACCCCCCGGCCCACCCCCTCCCCCGCGGCCCGGCGGCCGCCGAACCCCCGGCTCACCGGGCTCGGCGGAGGCCTCTTCTGCGGGCTCGTGATGCTGACGCTCGGGTTCCTCGTCGCACTGCTGTTCGGAATGTCCCAGACCGTGTACGGCGTGCTCTTCCTGCCGGTGTGCGTGCTCACCGCGCTGTGGGTGCGTGAGGGGGACCTGCTCACCGCGCCCGTGGTCGTCCCGATCTCCTTCGCCCTGGGCCTGGCCCCGGTCGCCGACGAGGGCGACGGCGGGATCGGCGGCCGGCTCATGGGCATGGTGACGGGACTCGCCACCCAGGCCGGCTGGCTGTACGGGGGGACCCTGGTCGCCTGTGCGATCGTGCTCGGCCGGCGGATGCGCATGATCCGTACGATCAACCGGCGGACCGCTGCCGCCCGGAGCCGGGTCCAGGCCTGACGGCAGGGCCCGGGCCGGCGTCCGGGCGGCCGGGGCCCCGGCGCCTACACGCCTGTGGCCGCCCGCATCGCCGCTCCCACGATGCCCGCGTTGTTCTGCAACTGCGCCGGGACGATCTCGGCCTTGATGCCCTCGATGTGGGGCAGGAACTTCTCGGACTTGCGGCTGACGCCGCCACCGATCACGAACAGCTCCGGCGAGAACAGCATCTCCACGTGGGCCAGGTACTTCTGCACCCGGTGCGCCCAGTGCTCCCACGTCAGCTCGTGGTCCTCCCGGGCCTTGCTGGAGGCCCGCTTCTCCGCCTCGTGGCCGTGCAGCTCCAGGTGGCCGAGTTCCGTGTTGGGAACCAGGACGCCGTCCACGAACACGGCGCTGCCGATGCCCGTACCGAACGTCAGCAGGATGACCGTGCCCCGGCGGCCCTTCGCGGCACCGAAGTGCATCTCGGCGACGCCCGCCGCGTCCGCGTCGTTGACGACGGTGACGGGCAGACCGCCGAGGCGGTCGCCGAGCAGGACCCGCGCGTCGGTGTCGACCCAGCTCTTGTCGACGTTGGCCGCCGAACGGATCGTGGTGCCGTCGGTGACCACGCCCGGGAAAGTGACCCCGACCGGGCCGGTCCAGCCGAAGTGGTCCACGACCTCCTTGACCCCGTCGGCCACCGCGTCCGGCGTGGACGGTTGAGGGGTGAGGACCTTGCAGCGTTCCCGCGCCAGGTCCCCCTTGTCCAGGTCGACCGGGGCACCCTTGATCCCGGACCCGCCGATGTCCACACCGAAGATCTGCATGGAACCACGTTAAGCCGGGCCGTGAACGGTCACCGAACCGGACGCCGTCACCAATCGGACATGGGGTGAGGATTGGGGACGTGACGCCGTCACATCCCCCGGATCCCCACCGTCCGTCGGCGCACTACGCCGACGCCGGGGCCTCTCCCGGCCCGGTGCCACCGCGCTCCGCCACCAGGGCCGCCGCCTCCTCGCGCAGGTCGCGGCGCAGCTCCTTCGGCAGCGAGAAGATGATGGACTCCTCGGCGGCCTTGACGATCTCGACGTCCTCGAAGCCGCGCTGCGCGAGCCATTCCAGGACCTGCTCGACCAGGATCTCCGGCACCGAGGCGCCCGAGGTGAGGCCGACCGTGGAGACGCCCTCCAGCCAGGACTCGTCGATCTCGTCGGCGAAGTCCACCAGGTGGGCGTCGCGGGCACCCGCGAGCTTGGCGACCTCGACGAGCCGCACGGAGTTGGAGGAGTTCCGGGAGCCGACCACGATGACCAGGTCCGCCTCGGCGCCCATCTGCTTGACCGCGAGCTGACGGTTCTGCGTGGCGTAGCAGATGTCGTCGCTGGGCGGGGAGATGAGCTGGGGGAACTTGTCCTTGAGGGCGTCGACGGTCTCCATGGTCTCGTCCACCGAGAGGGTGGTCTGGGAGAGCCAGACGACCTTCGACGGGTCACGGACCTCGACCTTGGCGACGTCCTCGGGGCCGTCGACGAGCTGGATGTGGTCGGGGGCCTCACCGGAGGTGCCGATGACCTCTTCGTGGCCCTCGTGCCCGATCAGGAGGATGTCGTAGTCCTCGTCCGCGAACCGGACCGCTTCCTTGTGCACCTTGGTGACCAGCGGGCAGGTCGCGTCGATGGTGGCGAGGAGGCCGCGCGCGGCCTCCTCGTGGACGACGGGGGCCACGCCGTGCGCGGAGAACATGACGATGCTGCCCGGCGGCACCTCCTCCGTCCGTTCGACGAAGACGGCGCCCTTCTTCTCCAGGGTCTGCACCACGTACTTGTTATGCACGATCTCGTGCCGGACGTAGACGGGGGCCCCGTACTGCTCCAGGGCCTTCTCGACGGCGATCACGGCGCGGTCCACGCCCGCGCAGTAGCCCCGGGGGGCGGCGAGCAGGACACGGCGGCCAGGCGAAGCGGTCATGCGTCCCATCGTAAGGGCCACGTCCGGCAGCCCGGTGATCGCGTCCGGGGGAGGCTCCGGGCCGCTCCGGGTTCCGGGTGCACGAGGGCGGCGAGCAGGGCGTACGGGCGCACCGGACGCATGGACGAGCGGTACAGGGGCACAGGCACCGGGCACGGGGCCACGGGCCACGGGACACAGGGCGCGGGGCACGGGACACAGGGCACAGGGCACAGGGCCGCCCGATGGTGGCCGGCTGTGTCGGTGGCTCGGACTAGTCTCGCGACATGGCTGTCAACACGTCTGCGGAAGCGCCCATCCCGGTCGGTGAGGTGTCCCGGCTCATCGGGGGATGGATCGACCGGCTCGGCGCGGTGTGGGTCGAGGGGCAGATCACCCAGCTGTCGCGGCGACCGGGCGCCGGGGTGGTGTTCATGACGCTGCGGGACGCCTCGCACGACATCTCCGTCGGCGTGACCTGCTACCGGCAGGTGTTCGACGCCGTCTCCGATGTCGTCGGCGAGGGCGCGCGGGTCGTGGTGCACTGCAAGCCCGAGTGGTACGCCCCGCGCGGGCAGCTGTCGCTGCGAGCCGCCGAGATCAGGCCGGTCGGGGTCGGGGAGCTGCTCGCGCGCCTCGAGCAGCTGAAGAAGTCCCTCGCGCGGGAGGGCCTTTTCGCCCCCGAGCGGAAGAAACCACTGCCGTTTTTGCCGCGGCTGATCGGGCTGGTCTGCGGACGCGCCTCGGCCGCCGAGCGGGATGTACTGGAGAACGCCCGCCGCCGCTGGCCCGCCGTCCGCTTCGAGGTGCGCAATGTCGCCGTGCAGGGTGTGCACGCGGTGCCGCAGGTCGTCCAGGCCGTGAAGGAGCTGGACGCGGTCGACGAGGTGGACGTGATCGTCGTGGCACGGGGCGGGGGCAGCGTGGAGGACCTGCTGCCGTTCTCCGACGAGCAACTGGTGCGGACGGTGGCGGACTGCCGTACGCCGGTCGTCTCCGCGATCGGGCACGAGCCGGACAACCCGCTCCTGGACCACGTCGCCGACGTACGGGCCTCCACTCCGACGGACGCGGCCAAGAGGGTCGTCCCGGACGTGGGCGAGGAGTACGAGCGGGTGCGGCTGCTGCGCGACCGTGCGCGGCGCTGCGTCCAGGCGTTCGTCGACCGGGAGGAGCGGGGGCTGGCGCAGGCGCTGGCCCGGCCCTCGATGGAGGCACCGCACCGGATGATCGACGGGCGGACCGAGGAGGTCACCGCGCTGCTCGACCGGGCCCGGCGCTCCCTGCGGCACCAGCTGGACCGAACCGACTCCGAGCTGACGCACACGCACGCGCGCGTGGTGGCCCTCTCCCCCGCCGCGACGCTCAAACGCGGGTACGCCGTGCTGCAGCGGGCCGACGGGAACGCCGTGCGTGATCCGGGCGAGGTGGAGGCCGGTGAGGTGTTGCGGGCACGGGTGTCCGAGGGCGAGTTCAGTGTCCGAGTCGATGCGTAGGGTGGGCGGATGACCAGCAAGACGGAGCAGGCGGGGCAGGCGGACCGGACGGGGCAGGCGGAGGCCGCGGCCGAGGCTCTCGGGTACGAGCAGGCGCGGGACGAGCTGATCGAGGTCGTACGCCGTCTGGAGACGGGCGGTACGACGCTGGAGGAGTCGCTCGCGCTGTGGGAGCGGGGCGAGGAGCTCGCCAAGGTGTGCCGGAGCCGGCTGGACGGGGCACGGGCCCGGCTGGACGCGGCACTCGCGGAGGAGACCGCCGGCGCTGGACGGGCGGAGGACGGGGACGGGGGGCGGTAGTCCGCGCCCGGCCCGCACCGACGGGACGGGCCGTCCCGCCGGGGTGGCCCGTCCCGGCGGCCACGGTGCTACCGGGCGTTGCCCTCGGCCAGCGTGTGGGCGACGAGGGCGTTCGCATGACCGTGCCCCAGGCCGTGCTCGGCCTTGAGCCAGGCGACCAGCTCCATGTGCTTGACGAGCGGTGAGGAGCGGATCAGTTCCTTCCACTCCGCGATCGGACGGCCGTACTTCTTCTCGATCGACGGAAAGTAACTGGCGGGTCCTTTGACGGTGTCGGTCATGTCAGATGGGTCCTCTCCCGGGTGGGTGACGGCGTACTGCCGTTGAAGACGGCGGGTGGCCGAGGAAGTGATCGCCGGATTGATGTGGCGTGCGTCACCACGGCACGGTTTGCTTGTGAAGCAGATCACCGTACTCCACTTTTTGTTGAACTTTGAACTTCCCTGTCGTACCGTTTCCTCATCAAGGGTTTCGCGCCGACCGCGCGGAACCGACGCTCCCCCCAGAAAGTTCACGCATGTCTCTCGTTCTTGACTCCGCCGCCCAGGACCTGCTCTTCCGCGAGGCGCGCACCGCCAACACGTTCACCGACGAGCCGGTGACCGACGAGCAGGTGCAGGCCATCTACGACCTGGTCAAGTACGGCCCGACCTCCATGAACAACTCGCCGCTGCGCGTCACCCTGGTCCGCTCCCCCGAGGCCCGCGAGCGCCTCGTCCAGCACATGGCCGAGGGCAACGCGGCCAAGACGGCCACCGCCCCGCTGGTCGCCATCCTCTCCGCGGACAACGAGTTCCACGAGGAGCTGCCGAAGCTCTTCCCGCACTTCCCCGGCGCCAAGGACATGTTCGCCGGCGACCGCTCGATGCGCGAGGGCCAGGCTTCCCTGAACGCCGCCCTCCAGACCGCGTACTTCATCATCGGCGTGCGCGCCGCGGGTCTGGCCGCCGGCCCGATGACCGGCTGCGACTTCGAGGGCATCCGCAAGGAGTTCCTCGACGACGACCACACCCCGCTGGTGGTCGTCAACATCGGCCACCCCGGCGAGGACGCCTGGTTCCCGCGCAGCCCGCGCCTGGAGTACGACGAGGTCGTCACCACCGTCTGATCGTCGCCTCACGGCATACGGCAGGACCCCCCGACATGTCATGTCGGGGGGTCCTGCCCATGTCGGGGTTCTGCCGTATGCGGTCCTGCCCATGTCGGGGGGTCCTGCCGTGCGCCGGTCGTCACGGACCGGTCGTCACGAACCGGTCGCCACGAACCGGTCGCCACGAACCGGTCGCCACGAACCGGTCAGTCGGACGCGGTGCGCAGAGCCTCGGCCATCTCCGTCAGCCGGGCGAAGGACGCCGTGCCCGTCACCACCGTGGTCGAGCCCTCCTCCTCGAGCACCAGCGCGTCGTACTGATCGCCCTCGTACCGGGTCCAGGTCCTGCCGTCGATCTGCTGCGTCTTCCCGGTCTTCTCAGCGCCCTGGGTCTCGCTCTCGATGAAGACCACCGGCTTCTGAGTCGACTGCTCGACCGCCACGTACTCCCCGTCGGGGGCTCGGTAGCCGAGGTGCCAGGCATCGAACTTTTCGCCCTGGAAACGGACGGAGGTGGGCTTCCACGCCTCGGGCAGACCCTCGGGCGCGGCCACCGGGTAGA
Organism: Streptomyces sp. P9-A2; assembly: GCF_036634175.1. NCBI lineage: Bacteria > Bacillati > Actinomycetota > Actinomycetes > Kitasatosporales > Streptomycetaceae > Streptomyces > Streptomyces sp. P9-A2. The sequence goes on along the minus strand of NZ_JAZIFX010000001.1, from coordinate 5,236,074 downwards.
CGGCGGCGCGGCGCGCGGTGAGCAGGTCGACGCGGTAGTCGACCCGCTTGAGGTCGGGTTCACTGTCGTCGTGCGGGATGAACAGCCAGATCACTCCCGCGGCGAGCAAGATGAGACTCAGGGAGAGAATCATGTCCCGAGCCGACTTCTGGGTGCTGTTCGTTCCTGCCACGCCCCTATCGTCGCAGGTGCCCGGTCCGCTCATCCGTGGGGGGCCCTGCTCATTCTGTCCACCCGGCGCTAGAGTCTGGCGCAACACCCTCATCCGGCCGTCGTCGTACAGAAAGGTGCGCTCCGATGACCGAACACCATCAATTGCCGTCCGAGCTCGATGTGCCCTCCGAAGCCCCCGACCGCAACCTCGCCCTGGAACTCGTCCGGGTCACCGAGGCCGCCGCGATGGCCGCCGGGCGCTGGGTCGGGCGCGGCGACAAGAACGGCGCCGACGGTGCCGCGGTACGCGCCATGCGCACCCTCGTCTCCACCGTCTCGATGAACGGCGTCGTCGTCATCGGCGAGGGCGAGAAGGACGAAGCCCCGATGCTCTTCAACGGGGAACGCGTGGGCGACGGGACCGGGCCCGAGTGCGACATCGCCGTCGACCCGATCGACGGCACCACGCTGACCGCCAAGGGCATGACCAACGCGATCGCCGTACTGGCCGCCGCCGAACGCGGCTCGATGTTCGACCCCTCGGCCGTGTTCTACATGGACAAGCTGGTCACCGGGCCCGAGGCCGCCGACTTCGTCGACATCGACGCGCCGGTGGCCGTGAACATCCGCCGGGTCGCCAAGGCCAAGCGGGTCACCCCCGAGGACGTCACGGTGGTGATCCTCGACCGGCCCCGGCACGAGGGCATCATCAACGAGATCCGGGAGACCGGGGCGCGCATCAAGCTGATCTCCGACGGTGACGTGGCCGGCTCGATCCTCGCCCTGCGCGAGGGCACCGGCATCGACCTGCTGCTCGGCATCGGCGGCACCCCCGAGGGCATCATCTCGGCCTGTGCCGTGAAGTGCCTCGGAGGCACCCTCCAGGGCAAGCTGTGGCCGCAGGACGACGCGGAGCGGCAGCGCGCGATCGACGCGGGACACGACCTCGACCGGGTGCTGACCGACGCCGACCTCGTCACCGGCGACAACGTGTTCTTCGTGGCCACCGGCATCACCGACGGCGAGCTGCTGCGCGGCGTGCGGTACCGGTCCGAGACCGCCACGACCGACTCCATCGTGATGCGGTCCAAGTCGGGCACGGTGCGGCGGATCGACTCCGAGCACCGGCTGAGCAAGCTGCGCGCCTACAGCGCGGTGGATTTCGACCGCGCCAAGTAGCTCCGCCGAGTTCGACGAAGGCCGTGCGGGCGGCCCACGGGTGTGCGGTCCGTGGGCCGCCGGGAGCCGCCGGCGGTCTCGTCGAACGGTGTGGGCCCGCACGCTGTGGCCGGGCGCGCAGTTCGCCGCGCCCCTTGTGGTCCACGGTGCGGGACGGGCGCCCCCGTGCAGGGGGCGTCGCACAGTTCCCCGCACCCCCGTCGAGTCACTCCAGGCTTGTGAGTCGCTCCAGGCCGAGAACGCGCCCCTCGTGCAGCACGGGGCACGCAGTTCCCCGCGCCCGGTGAGTCCTCCCGGAGGCGGAAACGTGCCTCGCACCGGAGCTGCGGGGGCCGGTCAGCCTGCTGCCGCTATGGAGCCGCCGGTGCGGGCCGTCTTCTGGAGTTCCACGTCCCGGCGGCGGCGTCGGGCCAGGACCACACGGCGCTCGGCGGCGGTCAGGCCGCCCCAGACACCGTAGGGCTCGGGCTGGAGCAGGGCGTGCTCCCTGCACTCGACCATCACCGGACAGCGGGCGCAGACCCGCTTGGCGGCCTCCTCACGGGAGAGCCTGGCGGCCGTGGGCTCCTTCGACGGGGCGAAGAACAGGCCTGCCTCGTCGCGTCGGCACACCGCCTCGGTGTGCCAGGGCGCGTCCTGGTCCCTGTCTCGCGTCGGCACCCGCTGGGCCGGAACGGCAGCTACCTGCAGGGACGAATGCGGCGGTTGCGGCACGGGTCTACTCCTGACGACGGCTTCGCGAGCGAGAGACGATGCAGCAAGGCTTACCCGCTGTGCGTGCGCCTATGCACTGAGTCCCGAACCGCCGCTTCCGACAACGGAATTCGGCCCACGCCGCCTCCGAGCCGTACGGACGGAGCGCCTCCGCTTCAGCGCCTCCGCCCGCCCCGCTTCACGACCGTCAACGGTCCTGGCGCCCGCGCACACCCTTGTCCACCGAGCGCTGCACCCGGTCGAGGATGTCCGCCACCAGCCTGCCCCGCTTGGGCCACGCCTCGATGTTGCCCAGCACCGCCCAGCCGTCCACGTAGACCACCGGGGCCTCGGGGTCCTCGGAGTCCAGCGAGGCCACCTCGAAGTTGCCGAGGACACCACCGCCCATGCCGCGCAGCGACACGTTCTCCGGGACACGGACCTCGACGTTGCCGAAGACCGAGAAGGCCTTGATCATGACCTGCTGGTGCTCGAAGATCGCCTCGCTGAGGTCTATCTCGACATTGCCGAAGACCGCGTACACATGGATGCGGCGGCCGGCCCGCCAGCGGCCCTTGCGGGTGGCGGCGCTGAAGACCGCCACCACGTTGTCGTCGGGGTCCATCGGGATGGCGCCCGCGGTGGGCCGGCCGGGCGCCGAGGCAGGGGCCGCGCGCCGCTGGTGGGCGCCCGGCAGATCCCGGACGAACACCTCGAGCTCTCCGGCGGTCTTGGCGGCCAGCACGCCCTCGACGCGCTCGGCGTGCTCCTCGGGGGACAGCCTGCCCTCGGCGAGGGCCTCGCGCAGAAGGTCGGCGACACGGTCGCGGTCGGCGTCCGAGACGCGCAGTTCGGCGGCCCGCGGTGCGCTGTCCTGCGGCTGGGCGTGCTTCTGAAGGTCCACGGCGGCAGCTTACCCAAACGCGATAGATCGCGACTACCCCCCGTCGTCAACTCCTCGTGAACGACTCGGGAACCATTGGACCGGCCGAACGGATCCCACCGACCCGGCCACCCCCACCAGCCCCCACCAGCCCCACCAGGTCTACCAGGTCTACTGGATCCACCGGGCCCACCGGGCCCACCGGCCTCACCGGGCCCACCGGGCCCACCAGGTCCGCCAGGTCCGCCGACCCGGCGGTAAGCCATGAGGTGACCCGGCGGGAAGCCATGAGGAAGCGACCGACCGCTACTGAGGACAACCTCACAGGCCCACTCCCGGCGGCAGGTCCTACGCTGGTGAGCGCCCGCCGATGTCGGCGGGCGGCCGTCTGTCGAGTGAGGAATGGGCGAGATGCCTGAGTTCGAGTACGCCGATCTGCTCCCCATGGGAGAGGACACCACCCCCTACCGGCTGGTGACCTCCGAGGGTGTCTCCACCTTCGAGGCCGACGGGCGGACCTTCCTCAAGGTGGAGCCTCAGGCGCTGCGCAAGCTCGCCGAAGAGGCCATCCGCGACATCCAGCACTATCTGCGCCCCGCCCACCTCGCCCAGCTGCGCCGCATCATCGACGACCCCGAGGCGTCGTCCAACGACAAGTTCGTCGCCCTGGACCTGCTGAAGAACGCCAACATCGCGGCGGCGGGCGTGCTCCCCATGTGCCAGGACACCGGCACCGCGATCGTCATGGGCAAGCGCGGCCAGAACGTCCTCACCGAGGGCGGTGACGAGGAGGCCCTGTCCCGGGGCATCTACGACGCCTACCGCAACCTCAACCTGCGCTACTCCCAGATGGCGCCCCTGACCATGTGGGAGGAGAAGAACACCGGCTCCAACCTCCCCGCCCAGATCGAGCTGTACGCCACCGACGGCGACGCCTACAAGTTCCTGTTCATGGCCAAGGGCGGCGGCTCCGCGAACAAGAGCTTCCTCTACCAGGAGACCAAGGCCGTCCTGAACGAGTCCTCCATGATGAAGTTCCTGGAGGAGAAGATCCGTTCGCTCGGCACGGCCGCCTGCCCGCCGTACCACCTGGCGATCGTCGTCGGCGGCACGTCGGCCGAGTACGCGCTGAAGACCGCGAAGTACGCCTCGGCGCACTACCTCGACGAGATCCCGACCGAGGGCTCCCCGCTGGGCCACGGCTTCCGCGACAAGGAGCTGGAGGACAAGGTCTTCGAGCTGACCCAGAGGATCGGCATCGGCGCGCAGTTCGGCGGCAAGTACTTCTGCCACGACGTCCGCGTGGTCCGGCTGCCGCGGCACGGCGCGTCCTGCCCGGTCGCGATCGCCGTCTCCTGCTCCGCCGACCGCCAGGCCGTCGCGAAGATCACCGCCGAGGGCGTCTTCCTCGAGCAGCTGGAGCGGGACCCCGCGCGGTTCCTCCCGGAGACGACGGACGAGCACCTCGAGACCGAGGGCGCCCGCGGCGGAGCCGCTGATGGACAGCCTGTCAAGATCGATCTGAACCAGCCGATGGACGCCATCCTCGCGGAGCTCACCAAGTACCCGGTCAAGACCCGCCTCTCCCTCACCGGCCCGCTGGTGGTGGCCCGCGACATCGCGCACGCCAAGATCAAGGAGCGGCTGGACGCGGGCGAGGGGATGCCGCAGTACCTCAAGGACCACCCGGTGTACTACGCCGGTCCGGCCAAGACCCCCGAGGGCTACGCGTCCGGCTCCTTCGGCCCGACGACGGCCGGCCGGATGGACTCCTACGTCGAGCAGTTCCAGGCGGCGGGCGGCTCCAGGGTGATGCTCGCCAAGGGCAACCGGAGCAAGCAGGTCACCGACGCGTGCGACGCGCACGGCGGCTTCTACCTCGGCTCGATCGGCGGGCCGGCCGCCCGGCTCGCCCAGGACTGCATCAAGAAGGTCGAGGTCCTGGAGTACGAGGAGCTCGGCATGGAGGCGGTCTGGAAGATCGAGGTCGAGGACTTCCCGGCGTTCGTCGTCGTCGATGACAAGGGCAACGACTTCTTCCAGGATCCTTCGCCGCAGCAGCCGACGTTCACGTCGATCCCGGTGCGGGGGCCGGGGCTGGCGTAGCGCCCCGGGTGGGGGGGCGGCGGTCGAGGGTTTCACCTCCCGCCGCTCCTTCCCCTCCCGCCTCCGGGGCCGCTCCCCGGACCCCCTTCGGCCCTGAACGGGTCCCGCCCTCGACTCCGGACGGACCGGGAGCGGCCCCGCCGTCCATAGTTCGCCCTCGACCGGCTGCCGGAACGGCTCGGCACCGACCGCGCCCTCACGGCAGGCCCCGACCTCGACCCCGGCCCCGGAAACGCCCGTGGGGGGCTGCTGCGGGGGCCCGCGCGCCCGGATAGCGGACGCCGTGTTCTTTTTTTGGACAACCTGCCCGCGCGGGCCCCGTTTCCGTTGACTGCCTCGACCTCCGCTGTGAGTCTTCTCGCCAATCTGACATGCACACGCTATGTCGGACTCCCTGTGGCCCACCCCACGGCCACTTCCCGAAGGAGACAGTGTGAGACGACGATTCGCCGTGGCGAGTTTCTCCCTCGCCGTCGTGCTCGGCTGCGGAACACTCCCCGCCGCGGCCGCCGCCCCCGCGGACACCGGCCGGTCCGCCCTCGCCGCGCCCGCCCTCGACGTGAACGCGCTCGCCGCGCCCGACGTCGACGTGACGAAGGTGCGGGCGCACCTGAGCGAGCTCAGCGCCATCGCCGGCCGCAACGGCGGCAACCGCCGCTCCACCACCCAGGGGTACCGCGACTCGGTCGCCTACGTGAAGGGCAAACTGCAGGCGGCCGGTTACACCGTCACCGAGCAGCCCTGCACCTCCGGCTGCACCAGCGGAGCGGGCCCCAACCTGATCGCCGAGTGGCCGCAGGGCGACGCGAACAACGTGTACATGTTCGGCGCCCACCTCGACGGCGTCTCGGCGGGCCCCGGCATGAACGACAACGGCTCCGGCTCGGCCGCGCTCCTGGAGAACGCCCTGACCCTGGCCCAGCAGAACCCGGCCATGCGCAACCGGGTCCGCTTCGCCTGGTGGACCGACGAGGAGCAGGGCCTCAACGGCTCCGAGTTCTACGTCCGTTCGCTTTCCTCCACCCAGCGCTCCACTATCCGGGCGTACTACAACTTCGACATGGTCGCCTCGACCAACGGCGGCTACTTCATCAACCGCATCACCACGTCGGCCGCCGCGCCGATGAAGGCGTACTGGGACTCGCTGGGTCTGCGGCCCGAGGAGAACACCGAGGGCGCCGGGCGCAGCGACGACTACCCCTTCCAGCAGGCCGGCATCCCCACCTCCGGCTACGCGATGGGCGCGAGCGCCCGCAAGACGTCCGCACAGGCCGCCAAATGGGGCGGCACGGCCGGTTCCGCCTACGACCCCTGCTACCACCGGTCCTGCGACACCCTCACCAACGTCAACACCACCGGCCTGAACCGCGCGGCCGACGGCATCGCCCACACCCTCTGGCAGCAGGCCGTCTCGTCAACTACTCGGGGCTGAAGTTCCCGGGCTTGCTGCTCGGTTCCGTCGATGGCTTCGACGGAACCGGCCGCGTCCAGCTCCTCCCCTTTACGTGTCGCGGTGCGTCAGGCGATGAGGGTGAGAGCAGGGGCCTGTGACTCGGCCCCGCGGACCCACACGTACCAGCCGCGGTGGCTGATGTTGTGGGACGCGTTGTGGTCTGCGTGCTCGGCGAAGCCGCACGACCCGCAGGTGAACACGGCCTGGGAGGGCCGGTTGGCTCTGGCGATGTGATGACAGCGGGAGCATTCCCGGCTGGTGTACGCCGGGTCGACGTGGACCACCGGCACCCCGGCGCGCTTCGCCTTGTAGGCGATGAACGAGCCGAGCTGGTGAAACGACCAGGAGTGCAACGTGACGCGCTGGGGCTTTTTCAGCCGTGCCCGCTCACGGATACCGCCCAGGTCCTCCAGGGCGATGCCGCGACCGGTGCGTTGAGCCTCCGCCACGATGCGTTTGCTGATCTTGTGGTTGATGTCGCGGGCGCGCCTGGCTTCCCTGCCCGCGTGTTTCTTCGCCCGCCGCTTCGCCGACTTCGTGCCCTTCTTCTGCAGCTTGGAGCGCAGGGCCCGGTCGGCCTCGCGGCGGCGGTTGAGGTGCCGGCCGCTGTGCCGGATTCCGGTGGAGGTGGTGGCGATGTTGACGATCCCCAGATCCACCCCGACGAACCCGGCCGGGTGCGTGTCCGGTTCGGCCTCGGCGATGTCGCAGGTCACCAACAAAAACCACTGCCCGTCCCGGCACAGCAGATCGGACTCGCCCCGCCGGTGTGCGGCCACCACGGCCAGCTGACCGGCCTCGCCGGTGAACGCCACCTTCTTCATCCGCCCGGACGTCGTCCAGATCGACACCATTTGGTCCTCGTGCCGCCAGGACAGCATCCGGTCGTCGTACGGCTGCGCCGCCCGCGCGCGGAAGGCGATCGGCTTGCCCGAGGCTCTCTCGTACCGCTTCGAGCCCGGCCTGCCGTGGTTGCCCGCCCGGAGGTTGGCGCGCAGCGTGGTGTACGCGTCACAGGTCTTCTTGATCGCATGCTGGGCGGCCTGCGCGCCCAGGCCCCACCGTGTCTTGACCTGCTGGTAGGTGTGCTTGCGCAGGGGCAGGGGTTTCATCGCCTTCTCGGCGAAGGCGACCTCGGCCGCCCAGGTGGCGGCCTCGTTGCAGGCGCGCAGGGTCGACTCCAGCGCCGCCGCCTGCTCGGGCGTCGGCAGGAGTTTGACCCGCACCATCAGCTTCACGATCACCGATCGTAGACACCCGCACGACGCCGCACCACGCGTTCCCCGCCGGCCACCCCATCGAGTGAAACCCGGCATCACCGGGTCCGACTCGCCCTGCCCCGTTACCTTTATTCGTGGCCTCGCAATGGGGCGCCTGGCCCCCGGGTCCGGTATGGCTGTGTGCCCCCTGTCGAAGGGATGACCTGGGGGTATTGCCGCCGGGCTTAGGGGCACCCCCCGGGGCACCCGGCCGGCGCCGGTCCGCACGCGGTACTCCGCCCCGCCCCGCCGCTCCCTCGCGGCGGGGCGGAGTCCGTTCCGGGTACCCGCGCGGGATGCTGGCAAGGAGCCCGCAGGAATACACCCGGCCCACACCACTGCTGTGGATCTTCGGAGGTACGACGATGACGACCACGGACGACAACCGGCGCTACCGCATCGAGCACGACTCCATGGGGGAGGTGCAGGTACCGGCCGACGCCAAGTGGCGCGCCCAGACCCAGCGCGCCGTGGAGAACTTCCCGGTCTCCGGGCAGCGCATCGAACGCGCCCACATCGAGGCCCTCGCCCGGATCAAGGGCGCCGCGGCGAAGGTGAACGCGCGCCTCGGTGTACTGGACGAGGACATCGCCGGGGCGATCGGCGAGGCGGCCGGGGAGGTCGCCGGGGGGAAGTGGGACGAGCACTTCCCCGTCGACGTGTTCCAGACGGGTTCGGGCACCTCGTCCAACATGAACACCAACGAGGTCATCGCCACTCTGGCGACCGAGCGGCTCGGGCGCCCCGTGCACCCCAACGACCACGTCAACGCCTCCCAGTCGTCCAACGACGTCTTCCCGTCCTCGATCCACATCGCCGCCACCGCCGCCGTCACCCGGGACCTCGTACCGGCCCTGGAGCACCTCGCGGTCTCGCTGGAGCGCAAGGCCGGGGAGTTCGCCGACGTGGTGAAGTCGGGGCGTACGCACCTGATGGACGCCACACCCGTCACCCTCGGGCAGGAGTTCGGCGGGTACGCGGCCCAGGTGCGGTACGGGGTCGAGCGGCTGCACGCCTCCCTGCCGCGGCTGGCCGAGCTGCCGCTGGGCGGAACCGCCGTCGGTACCGGCATCAACACCCCGCCCGGGTTCTCGGCCGCCGTCATCGAGGAGGTCGCCGAGGCCACCGGGCTGCCGCTGACCGAGGCCCGCGACCACTTCGAGGCGCAGAGCGCCCGGGACGGCATCGTGGAGACCAGCGGTCAGCTGCGGACGATCGCGGTCGGACTGACGAAGATCGCCAACGATCTGCGGTGGATGGCCTCGGGCCCCCGCACCGGTCTCGCCGAGATCACCCTGCCCGACCTCCAGCCCGGCTCCTCGATCATGCCCGGCAAGGTCAACCCGGTCGTCCCGGAGGCCGTGCTCATGGTCTGCGCGCAGGTCATGGGCAACGACGCGGCGGTCGCCACCGCGGGCGCGTCCGGCAACTTCGAGCTCAACGTGATGCTGCCCGTCATCGCGAAGAACGTCCTGGAGTCGATCCGGCTGCTCGCGAACGCCTCCCGGCTGCTCGCCGACCGTACGGTCGACGGGATCGTGGCCGACCGTGAGCGTGCCCGTGAGTACGCCGAGTCCTCGCCGTCCGTGGTCACCCCGCTCAACAAGTACATCGGCTACGAGGAGGCCGCGAAGGTCGCCAAGAAGGCGCTGGCACAGCGGAAGACCATCCGTCAGGTGGTCCTGGAGAGCGGGTACGTCGAGCGCGGCGACCTCAGCGCGGAGCAGCTCGACGAGGCCCTGGACGTCCTGCGGATGACGCGCCCGTGAAACGGCGCGGCTGAGACGCTCCTCCGCCACGCCCCCGCCGTCCCTCCGCCACGCCCCCGCCGTCTCTCCGCCACGCCCCCGTCATGTCGCCGGCGTACCGCACGGGTGAAGCGTGACGGGGACCGCAGCGGTCTGTGCCCGGGGCACCTAATATCTGCCCATGACAGAGGGCGGAGCGACAGGACACGGGGAAGAGGGCGGCCCACGCCAGGACCGACGCGGCGCGACGGCGGCGGTCGGTCCGGACCGTCACTGGGCGCCCGGGACGCAGGTGCTGTGGCGCTACCGGGAGAACGGCGGCGCGCGCTTGCACATCGCGCGCCCCGTCACCGTCGTGCGCGACGATCCGGAGTTGCTCGCCGCGTGGATGGCACCCGGCACCGAGTGCGTGAAGCCGGTGCTCGCCGACGGCACTCCCGTGCACCAGGAACCCCTCCGGACCCGGTACACCAAACCCCGGACGGTCCAGCGCGACCGCTGGGCCGGGACCGGTGTGCTGAAGCTGGCCCGGCCCGGTGAGCCCTGGTCGGTGTGGCTGTTCTGGGACCAGGGCTGGCGGTTCAAGAACTGGTACGTGAATCTGGAGGAACCCTTGGCCCGTTGGGCCGGTGGGGTGGATTCCGAGGATCACTTCCTGGACATCTCCGTGCACCCGGACCGCAGTTGGCACTGGCGGGACGAGGACGAGTTCACGCAGGCCCAGCAGGACGGACTGGTGGACGCCGCGCTGGCCGGCCGGGTGCGCCGGGCGGGCCGGGACGCGGTGGCCGTGATCTCCCGGTGGGGAGCCCCGTTCTCGGACGGCTGGCAGAACTGGCGCCCGGATCCGTCCTGGGCGGTACCTTCACTGCCACCGGACTGGGATCGCACGCCTGCGCATCTGTCGTCATGAGACTCTTGATGCGCCCCGGGCCGGGAAACGTAGGATCGTCCTCCGCAAGGCACCGGGTGACGACAACTACCGGAGCACGCGCTGGGCTTGACCGAACGTCACCGAGGGGCGGCAGGACGTGAGCGAGGGGTACGGCACTACCGGTGCGGGCCGTGGACGGCCCGCAGGCGGCACAGGAGCACGCGCTCACCCCGCGGGGATTCCGTTCCAGGGGCACGCATTGCGGGTATCGGAGTTCCGGCGGGACGTACGGTGTGCACGGCGTGCGTCCTTGGCCTCACGTTCACGGGGCGGGCGGGAATGTGAGGAACGGGCCGTGGCCCCGGACGGATGGACTCGACACGCGTGACGGAGCAGCCGACCTCCTACGAGCGCCCGGATCCGGGCGTCACCCCCGCGGATGCCCACGGGGTGTTCCTGCCTGCCTCGGCACCGGCACACGGGCCCGGCTCGACATCGTCGTCATCGCCGCCGACGTCGTCGTCCGCGCCGGCTTCGCCGGCGTCCTTGGCCTCGTCGGGTACGACCGGGCCCGGCGCCGAGCACTCCCAGCCGCACGCCGGGCAGGAATCCGAACCCGACGCCCATCGGCCTCGGCCCGCGCCCGAAGGCATCCCGCTCCAGCCGGCCGGAGGACAGAGAACCGACGTGCACGACCACCCGGCAGCGGACCACCCGGCAGCGGCCCCTCCGGCCCCCCGCGGTGCGCCCGAGGAACAGGAAGACCAGGAGCGGGGGGACCCGGAGCGGGGGGAGCAGGGCCGCGGGTCCCGGGAACCGGCGCCCCAGGACCGCTCCGCGCCCGTCTCCGACGGCCTCGACCGCCGCAGCGGTCAGATCACCCCGCCCGGGAAGCCCACCCCGATGCGGCGGGACGGGGACCGGCTGAGGTTCGTCGGCGCCGCGACCCGGCGGATCGCCCGCGGCATCGATCTCGAAGAGATCGTGATGGGTTTGTGCCGGGCCACCGTGCCCACCTTCGCCGACACCATCCTGGTCTATCTGCGCGAACCGCTGCCGGTCGGTGACGAGCGGCCCACCGGCCCGCTGGTGCTGCGGCTGCGGCGCAGCGACCGGATTCCGGCCGAGCGCGACACCGAGGGCGGTTTCGCGTCGGCCGCCGCGCCCGCGCGCTCCGAGCTGGACTCCATCGGCTCGGAGCGGTGCACGGTGCGGCCCGGCAGCGCGCTCGCCGAAGTACTGCGCGGCGTACGGCCGGTGTTCACGGACGCGCCCGCCGCGCGCGCCGCGCTGCCCGAACTCCTGGGCGAGGGAGCCGAGTCGACCGTCCCCGACGGTCAGCGGGCGATCCTCGCGCCGCTGCGCGGCCGGCGCCGGGTGATCGGCGCGGCCCTGTTCCTGCGCGGCCCCGAGCGCGTCGCCTTCGAGGCCGACGACCTGCTGGTCGCCGCCCAGCTCGCCACGCACAGCGCCCTCGGCATCGACAAGGCGGTGCTGTACGGGCGGGAGGCGTACATCGCGGACGAGTTGCAGCGGACCATGCTGCCGGAGAACCTGCCGCGCTGCACCGGCGTACGGCTGGCCTCCCGCTATCTGCCGGCCGCCGAGACCGCGCGCGTGGGCGGTGACTGGTACGACGCCATCCCGCTGCCCGGCAGCAGGGTCGCGCTGGTCGTCGGCGACGTCATGGGTCACTCCATGACGTCCGCCGCGATCATGGGTCAACTGCGCACCACCGCCCAGACCCTGGCCGGGCTCGACCTGCCGCCGCAGGAGGTGCTGCACCACCTGGACGAGCAGGCGCAGCGGCTCGGCGCGGACCGGATGGCGACCTGCCTGTACGCGGTGTACGACCCGGTCGCGCACCGCATCACCATCGCCAACGCCGGTCATCCGCCGCCCATCCTGCTGCACCTGGGCGGGCGGGCCGAGGTGCTGCGGGTGCCCGCGGGCGCCCCGATCGGCGTCGGCGGCGTGGACTTCGAGGCGGTCGAGCTGGACGCGCCCGCCGGGGCGACGCTGCTGCTCTACACGGACGGCCTGGTCGAGTCCCGGCTGCGGGACGTGTGGACCGGCATCGACCAGCTGCGCGACAGGCTCGCCGCGACCGCGCAGCTGACCGGCCCGGACCATCCGCCGCCGCTGGAGGCGCTGTGCGACGAGGTGCTCGACATGCTCGGTCCGGGCGACCGGGACGACGACATCGCGCTGCTCGCCGCCCGCTTCGACGGGATCGCGCCGAACGACGTGGCGTACTGGTTCCTCGAGCCGGAGGACGCCGCTCCCGGCCGGGCCCGCCGGCTGGCCCGCAAGGCACTGTCCCGGTGGGGCATGGAGGACCTGAGCGACTCGGTGGAGCTGCTGGTCAGCGAGGTGGTCACCAACGCCGTCCGGTACGCCTCCCGCCCGGTCACCCTGCGGCTGCTGCGTACGGACGTCCTGCGCTGCGAGGTCGGTGACGACGTGCCCCAGCTCCCGCGGCTGCGCCAGGCACGCGCCACGGACGAGGGAGGCCGCGGCCTCTACCTGGTCAACCGCCTGGCCCGCCGCTGGGGCGCGACCCGGCTGAGCACCGGCAAGGTGGTGTGGTTCGAGCTGAACCACGGCGGCTGAACCACGGCACCCGAACCACGGTGTCCGCAGGGCGCCGACGACGTGTGGGGCACCCGGTCCTGGTACCGGGTGCCCCACACGTCGTTCGTCTGCCTTCTACTGCCGCTGCTGCTGCTCCTCGTCGTCCCCCGGATCGTCCGGGTCGGTCGGGACCTCGATGGTGGGCGGGGTGGAGCTCGGGCTCGCCGGCGGGGTGGTCGTCGGTGCCTCGGTGGTGGGCTCGCTCGTGGTGGGTTCCCCGGTCGGTTCCTCGGTGGTCGGAGCCTGCGAGGTCGGTTCCTCGGTCGTCGGCTCCTCGCTGGGCGACTGGGACGGCGACGCGGGGGCCGACGAGGACGGGGGCGGGGTGACGGCCGCGCCCTGGTCGGTCTCCAGGTCGAACCTGCTGGTCTTCTCCATCACGCCGAAGGTGTACGCGGACCAGATCTGCGCCGGGAAGCCACCGCCGTTGACCCGGTCCTGGCCGCCCGCGCCGTACATCTCGACCTGCGGGTGCGGGGGCTTGTCGTCCTCGCCGAACAGGCCGACCGTGGTGACCAGGTCGGGGGTGTAGCCGGCGAACCAGGCCGACTTGTTGTTGTCGGAGGTGCCCGTCTTGCCGGCGACCTGCTGGCCGTCGCGCAGCGGGTTGTCGCGGACCGCCGTGCGGGCGGTGCCGTCGTCGACCACGCCGGTCAGGATCGAGGTCACCGTGTCGGCGGCCTCGCGGCTGATGACCTGCTCGCCGACGGCGTCCGGGACGGTGACGGTGCGGTTGAGGTGCTCGGCCGACTTGAGGATCGTCGGGGTGGTCCGCTTGCCGTGGTTGTCGAGGGTGGCGTAGGCGGCGGCCATGTCCAGCGGGCTCGCGCCCATGGAGCCCAGGGTCTGGGCGGGCACCGCCTCCAGGTCCTCAACGTCCATGCCGAGCTTGCCCGCGGTCTCCATCACCTTCTCCATGCCGACGTCGACGCCCATCTGCGCGAAGACGGAGTTGACGGACTTGTTCATCGCCGTCTGGACGGTGATGTCGCCGTGGTCCACGTCGCCCTGGTTCTCCGGGGAGAAGCCGACCTCGGCGCCGTTCTCCATGACCGGGCGCTTGCTGGTGCCGTCGTAGACGGTGTTGGCCGCGATCGGCTGACCGTCCTGCGTCTCGGCCTGTTCCTCGACCGCGGCCGCCAGGATCACCGGCTTGAAGGTGGAGGCGGGCTGGTAGTCGACGCGGGTGGCGTTGTTCCAGTAGTGCTTGAGGTAGTCCACACCCCCGTACATCGCCACGACCGCGCCCGTCTTCGGGTCCACGGACACGGCGCCGGCCTGGACGTCGGCGTCGACCTTGCGTGCCTTCGGGTCCAGCTTGTCGGTCAGCTGGGTCTTGACCGCCTTCTCCAGCGCCTTCTGCTTCTTCTTGTCGATGTTGAGGGTGACGGTCCAGCCGCCGAGGTCGACCAGGGCGTCGGCCTCCTTGGCGTCCGCGGCGGTGCCCTCGTCGACCAGCCGGCGCTTCAGCGCGGCGTTGGCCTCCGTCACGAGGTAACCGACCTGGCCAGCCTGACCGGGGTTGCCCTTGGGATCCTTCGGCACCGGGAACTTCATGCCGGACCGCTCGGCGGCGTCCAGCCACTTCTGCTCGACCATGTTGTCGAGGACGTAGTTCCAGCGGTTCTTGACGAGCTTCTTGCTGGTGTCCGAGGCCACCGCCCAGTCGTACTGGCTCGGTGCCTGGAGGAGCGCGGCGAGGTAGGCGCCCTGCTCGACGGTCAGGTCCTCGGCGTCGACGCGGTAGTAGGCCTGGGCGGCGGCCTGGACACCGTAGGCGCCACGGCCGTAGTAGCTGGTGTTCATGTAGCCGGCGAGGATGTATTCCTTGGACTTCTTCTGGTCCAGCTTCAGGGAGATGACGACTTCCTTGAGCTTGCGCGAGACGGTCTGTTCCTGGGTCAGGTAGTAGTTCTTCACGTACTGCTGCGTGATCGTCGAACCGCCCTGGGCACCCTTGCCGGACACGGTGTTGAGCAGACCGCGCGCGGTGCCCTTGAGATCGACACCGGCGTCGTTGTAGAACGTCTTGTTCTCCGCGGCGACGAACGCCCGCTGTACCGGCTTGGGGACCTTCGCCAGGTCGACGACCTCACGGTTGACCTCGCCGTCGCGGGCCATGATCGAGCCGTCGCTGTACTTGTAGACGTTGCTCTGCTGCTGGGCGTCGGCGTTCCCCTCGGGGATGTCGATCACCATGTACAGCACGATGAAGGCGCCCATGCCGAGCAGGCAGAGGCCGAAGACCGTGCCGAGGATCTTCTTCCAGGTGAAGAGGCGGCGTATCCGGCCCTGGCCGTTCCCGCCCGCCGAACGGCCCCTGGATGCCGCACGGTGCCCACCGCGCTGTCGTGCGCGTCGTTCTTCCGCTCGTCCCATGGGTCCGCTCTGCTCCGCTTCGCTCGTGTGTGCCGACGAAACACACGGGTTCGCCGGCCAGGTCAACTCCGCAAGCTAACACCGGAAGCTATGACAAAAAGCTGCCGATCCGGCCTTTACGGGCGTGACAATCAGCACCCGTCCCACCGGAACCACCATTCGCCTCACCAGAACCGACGTGCGAAAGCTGGTCATGGTTGCCACGAACCACTAAAGTGATATCACTTGGATAGGCAGGCGCTAGCGGAACGCATCACACGCGACGGCGCCCCGAAAGACGGGGGATCACCCATGTCCACACACGACACACAGGCCGCACCGGCCACGGCCGACGTCCCCGAGATGCCGGCCCCGCGCGTGCGGGAGACGGCGGCGCACAGCATCGGCGGCGGCCTCGCCCTGACACTCGGCCTGGTCGGACTACTGCTCGGCATCGGGATGACCATCAGCGCCACCGCGGTCACCGCGGCCGCCGGAAAGGCCCTGCTGATCGTCTTCGGCATCCTGATCGCCATAGCCGCGTTCCTCGCCATGTGCGGGCTGAACACGGTGGCGCCGGGCGAGGCCCGGGTGGTCCAGCTCTTCGGCCGCTACCGGGGCACCATCCGGCAGGACGGTCTGCGCTGGGTGAACCCCTTCACCTCACGCACCAAGATCTCGACCCGCGTACGCAACCACGAGACCGCGGTCCTCAAGGTGAACGACGCCTACGGCAACCCGATCGAGCTGGCCTCGGTCGTGGTGTGGCGGGTGGCGGACACCGCGCAGGCCACCTTCGAGGTGGACGACTACATCGAGTTCGTCTCCACCCAGACCGAGGCCGCCGTCCGGCACATCGCCATCGAGTACCCGTACGACGCCCACGAGGAGGACGGCCTCTCGCTGCGCGGCAACGCCGAGGAGATCACCGAGAAGCTCGCGGTCGAACTGCGCGCACGGGTGGACGCGGCCGGCGTCGACATCATCGAGTCCCGCTTCACCCACCTCGCCTACGCCCCCGAGATCGCCTCCGCGATGCTCCAGCGGCAGCAGGCGGGCGCGGTCGTGGCGGCCCGGCAACTGATCGTGGAGGGTGCCGTGGGCATGGTCGAGACCGCGCTGGCCCGGATCGCCGAGCAGGGCATCGTGGAGCTGGACTCCGAGCGCAAGGCCGCGATGGTGTCCAACCTGATGGTCGTCCTGTGCGGTGACCGCGCCGCGCAGCCGGTCCTCAACACCGGGACCCTCTACCAGTGACCGCCCCCTCCGACCCCCCCGAGGGGCGGGCCCCTCGGCGCAGGCCGCAGCAGCAGCGCAAGCAGGTGCTGCTGCGGCTGGACCCGCTGGTGCACGAGGCACTGGCGCGATGGGCGAACGACGAGCTGCGCTCGGCGAACGCGCAGATCGAGTTCCTGCTGCGGCGGGCGCTCGCGGAAGCGGGCCGGCTGCCCGGCGAGGCGGGCCCCCTCCCCCGCCGGGGGCGCCCGCCCGTACAGCAGCCACCCACCCAGCCCCCACAGGCCGGCCGGCCACCGCAGCCACAACCACAGCCGCAGCCGCAGCCGCAGCCGCAGCCGCCCGAGGAGTATCCCCCCGAGCCCCGGTGACCATCTCGGAGCCGGGGCCTCCCGGGCCGGACGACCGCCCCTGGCCCGGCGCGCCCCACCCCGCGCTCCGATGACGCCCTCCGGCCCTCTGCCCCCGCCTCCCCGGACCTGCCTCCCCGGGCCGCGCCCCGAGGGCGCTCTCCCCCTGCCTCCCTGGGCCCGCCTTCCTGGCCCGGCGCGCCCCACCCCGCGCCCCGGTGACGCCCTCCGACCCTCCGCCCCCCTTGCCTCCCGCCTTCCTGGGTCCGCCTTCCTGGGTCCCAGCTCCTCGGCCCTGCTCCCCCTGGCCCGCTCCCCGAGCCCTGCTTCCTCGGGCCCTGCAGTGTCTTTCGGCCCGATCAAACCGGACCCCCACTCTCCGAACCGGTCCGGACCGGACCGATCCGGGCAAGAGGCCCGGCCTCCTGAATCCGAGCGCCCGTCCTCTCCCCCACCCGGTGACAGAACCGTGACAACCGGCCCTCACCTGGGCCCTCTTGCTTCTCTCCGCGACCTGCACACTCGATGTATACACGGCACGTATACGCGCTGTGTAGAGTGCTCGTCATGTCCATCGGTCACACCCTTCTGGGGCTCCTGGAGTCCGGCCCGCGCCATGGTTACGACCTGAAGCGGGCCTTCGACGCGAAGTTCGGTCACGACCGGCCACTGCACTACGGCCAGGTCTATTCGACGATGTCCCGCCTATTGAAGAACGGCCTCGTCGAAGTCGACGGCATCGAGGCCGGCGACGGCCCCGAGCGCAAGCGGTACGCGATCACGGAGGCAGGCGTCACCGACGTCGCCCGCTGGCTCGCCACACCGGAGAAGCCGGAGCCGTACCTCCAGTCGACGCTCTACACCAAGGTCGTCCTCGCGCTGCTCACCAGCCGCGACGCCGCCGACATCCTCGACACCCAGCGCTCCGAGCATCTGCGCGGCATGCGCGCCCTCACCGAGCGCAAGCGCCGGGGCGACCTGGCCGACCAGCTCATCTGCGACCACGCCCTGTTCCACCTCGAGGCCGATCTGCGCTGGCTGGAACTCACCGCCGCGCGCCTCGACAAACTCCGTGAGGCGGTCTCCCGATGACGATCCCCGCCGGTTCCCTGCTCGTCGCCCAGGACCTGCGCAAGGCGTACGGGCCCACCCCGGCGCTCGACGGCGCCGCGTTCTCCATCCACCCCGGCGAGGTCGTCGCCGTGATGGGCCCCTCCGGGTCGGGCAAGTCGACCCTGCTGCACTGCCTCGCCGGGATCGTCACGCCCGACTCCGGCTCGATCATGTACAACGGGCGCGAACTGACCGCGATGAACGATTCCGAGCGCAGCAGGCTCAGGCGCTCGGAGTTCGGCTTCGTCTTCCAGTTCGGGCAGCTCGTGCCGGAGCTGACCTGCGTGGAGAACGTCGCCCTGCCCCTGCGGCTGAACGGCACGCCCCGCAAGGAGGCCGAGCGTTCCGCCCTGGCCTGGATGGAGCGCCTGGAGGTCGACGACGTCCGGGCGAAGCGGCCGGGCGAGGTATCCGGCGGTCAGGGACAGCGGGTCGCCGTGGCCCGGTCGCTGGTGACCGGCCCCCGGGTGCTGTTCGCCGACGAGCCGACCGGCGCGCTGGACTCGCTCAACGGCGAGCGCGTGATGGAACTGCTCACCGAGGCCGCCCGGTCCACCAACGCCGCCGTCGTCCTCGTCACGCACGAGGCGCGGGTGGCCGCGTACTCCGACCGCGAGATCGTCGTACGCGACGGTAAGTCCCGGGACATGGAGCACGCCGTATGAGCGGGACCAAGGAGCGGGACCGCACCGCCTCCTCCGCCCCGGAGGTCCCCGCCGCCCGCACGGAACCGAAGGTCCGGGTGGTGGCCCGGGACCTGGGCATGGGCCTCCGCTTCGCCCTGGCCGGCGGGCGCGAGGGCTGGATCAGGGCCGTGCTCACCGGGGTCGGCGTCGGTCTCGGCGTGGCGCTGCTGCTGCTCTGCGCCGCCCTGCCCGGGGTGCTGTCGGAGCGGGACCGGCGGGAGGAGGCGCGGCTCGACTGGCCCTTCAGCTCGGAGACCGTGTCGAAGGCCGACGACACCCTGCTCATCACGCGCGTCGACACCGACTTCCGGGACAAGCACGTCCGCGGCCGCCTGATGGAGCCGGAGGGCCCGAACGCCCCCCTGCCGCCGGGTCTGAGCGAGTTCCCGGCGGCCGGCGAGATGGTCGTCTCCCCCGCCCTGAAAGAGCTGCTCGCGTCGGACGGCACGGGACTGCTGCGCGAGCGGCTGCCGTACGACGTCACGGGGACGATCGGCGAGCCGGGCCTCGTCGGCTCGCAGGAACTCGCCTACTACGCGGGCGCCGAGGGGCTCGCCGAGGGGACCGACGGCTCGACGGCGGTGCGCCTCGACAGGTTCGGCACACCTCCCGAGTACACGTCCGAGAAAGAGAACGACCCGGTGATCATGCTGCTGGTCCTGGTCGTCTTCGTGGTGCTGCTGACACCGGTCGCCGTGTTCATCGCCACCGCCGTACGGTTCGGCGGCGAGCGGCGCGACCGCCGGCTCGCGGCGCTGCGGCTGGTCGGCTCCGATGCGGCGGCCACCCGGCGCATCGCGGGGGGCGAGGCACTGGCCGGCTCGCTGCTCGGGCTGGTCCTCGGCACCGGCTTCTTCCTGATCGGCCGCCAGGTCGCCGCCTCCGTCGAGCTGTTCGGCATCAGCGTGTTCCCGAGCTACCTGAACCCGTCACCGCTGCTGGCCCTCCTGGTCGCGGTCGCGGTCCCGGCGGCCTCGGTGCTGGTGACGCTGCTCGCGCTGCGCGGGGTCGTCATCGAGCCGCTGGGCGTGGTCCGTACGGTGCGTCCGCCCCGGCGGCGGCTGTGGTGGCGGCTGCTGCCGCCGCTGGCCGGCATCGTGATGCTCTATCCGATGGTCGGGCAGGGCCGCGAGAACGGGGACTTCAACGCGTACCTGGTCGTCGGCGGTGTCCTGCTGCTGCTCATCGGCATCACCGCACTGCTGCCGTGGTTCGTGGAGGCGGTCGTCTCCCGGCTCGGCAAGGGCGGTCTGTCGTGGCAGCTGGCGGTGCGCCGGCTTCAGCTCAGTAGCGGCTCGGCGGCCCGGATGGTCAACGGGATCGCGGTGGCCGTGGCCGGCGCGATCGCGCTCCAGATGCTGTTCGTCGGCGTCGAGGGCGACTACACCGAGGACACCGGGCTCGACGTGTCGCTGGCCCAGGCGCAGGTGGAGTTGCCGGACGGCCACGCACTCGCCCCCGCCGCCGAGAAGCTGGCGGACGTCAAGGGAGTGAGCAGGGTCTACGCGCTCTCCCACGGCTACCTCGCCGACAAACCCTGGGGGCAAGAGCCGGAGAACACCGCCGCACTGACCGTCGCCGACTGCGCGACCCTGCGCACGGTGGCGAAACTCCCCTCGTGCCGGGACGGCGACGTGTTCACGGTGTCCGGCGCCGAGTACGACACGAGCACCCCGGCGCTGAGCAGGCCGGGCCTGGACCTCCACCTCGAGGCGCCCGACCCCTCGGACCCCTCCCGCTACGCCGAGGGCGTCACCTGGACGGTCCCCGCGGGCTTCAAGGAGGCCCGGTCGATCCCGGACCCGGTGGGCCAAGAGCGCGGCGGCTTCCTGCTGACCCCGGGCGCGGTGACGGCGGGGATGACCGACACGCTCTCCAGCCAGATCTACCTCGAGGTCGACCACTCGGTGCCGTACGCCATGGAGCACGTGCGGAACACGGCCGCCGCGATCGATCCGCTGACGTACATGGCCGAGTGGAACGCCACCAAGCGTTCCGGGACCTATGACTCGATCCGTACCGGTCTGTTCGTCGGCGCGGCCTGTGTCCTGGCGCTGATCGGGGCGAGTCTGCTGGTCTCCCAGCTGGAGCAGTTGCGCGAACGGCGCAAGCTGCTGTCGGCCCTGGTCGCCTTCGGCACCCGGCGGCGCACCCTGAGCCTGTCGGTGCTGTGGCAGACGGCCGTCCCGATCGGGCTGGGGCTGCTGCTGGCCTCGGTGGTGGGGGTCACGCTGGGCACGGTCCTGCTGCGGATGACGTCGACACCGGTGCGGATGGACTGGACGAGCCTGTTGCAGATGACCGGTTTCGGTGCGGGTGTCGTCGTGGTGGTGACGCTGCTGAGCCTGCCGCCCCTCCTGCGCATGATGCGCCCGGACGGCCTCCGCACGGAGTGACCGGTGGTGCGGCGGCCGGTCCCGGGCGGCACGGGGTGCCCGGGACCGGCCGCCGCACCTGAGAGCATGGACCGCGTCCGGCCACGGAAAGCACGGAATCACGGAAAGCGCAGAGAGCACGGGAAGCGCAGAGAGCACAGGGAGCACGGGACTGCCTTGTGATCCAAAGCCCTCGCGGCCCGGAAGCCTTCCCTGCCAAAAGGAGCGTGTCCGCCATGTCGCTGGAGTCCCTCAAGTCCCGTATCCCCGACTATGCACGGGATCTGACGCTCAATCTGGACGCGGCCATCGGCAACTCGGACCTGCCGGTCCAGCGGCTGTGGGGCACGGTGCTGTCGACGGCGATCGCCTCGCGCTCGGCCGTCGTGCTGCGTGAGCTGGAGCCGGAGGCGAAGGCGGTCCTGTCGCCCGAGGCGTACCGGGCGGCGAAGACCACCGCCTCGGTGATGGCGCTGAACAACGTCTTCTTCCGGACCCGCCACCTGCTGTCGGACAAGGAGTACGGCAGCCTGCGCGCGGGCCTGCGGACGAACGTCCTCGGCGACCCGGGCGTCGACCGGGTCGACTTCGAGTTCTGGGCGTTCGCGGTCTCCGCGGTCAACGGCTGCGGCCTGTGCCTCGACGCGCACGAGTCGGTTCTGCGCGGGGCGGGCGTCGCACGCGAAGTCGTCCAGGAGGCGTTCAAGATCGCCGCGGTGATCCAGGCCGTCGCCACCACCCTGGACGCGGAAGCGGCCCTCGCGGAATGACTCCGAGCGGCTCCCGAGCCATTGCCGAGCGACTCCGCGCGCTCCGCTCCCCCGGCGATCGCACCTCGCCCCGCGCCCTTCGCCCCGCGCACCTCGCCCCGCGTTCTTCACCCTTCGACCTTCACTCCACCGGCGGGACCTGCGGTGCGAGTGGAGCCGCTGAGGCGGGTGGAGCCGCTGAGGCGGGTGGAGCCGCTGAGGCGGGTGGAGCCGCTGAGGCGGGTGGAGCCGCTGAGGCGGGTGGAGCCGCTGAGGCGGGTGGAGCCGCTGAGGCGGGTGGAGCCGACAGTCCGGGGTGGACCGTGGCCGCCGACGCCGCCGTGGCACCCCGCGGCTTCGGTGCGAAACGCGCGGCCGGCTCCTGGGCGTACGCGCGGAGATACACCACGACGGTGTTGGTCACCGCGACCAGCGGTACGGCGACCACCGCACCGCCGATGCCCGCCACCATGCCGCCGGTGGCGACCGCCAGCACCACCGCGAGCGGGTGGACGCGGACCGCCCGGCCGAGGATGAACGGCTGGAGGATATGGCCCTCGATCTGCTGCACCGCCAGGACCACCACCAGCGTCATGACCGCCGTGAACACGCCCTGGGTGACCAGCCCGACGACCACCGCGAGCGCTCCGGACGCCACCGCGCCGACGAGCGGGATGAAGGAGAACAGGAAGATGAAGACGGCGAGCGGCACCGCCATCGGCACATCCAGGAAGTAGATGCCGAGGCCGATGAAGACCGCGTCGATCAGTGCCACTATCACCGTGCCGCGCACATACGCCGTCAGCGTCCGCCACGCGGCCGGTCCGGCGCCGGCGACCCCCGGACGGGCGGCGGCGGGCACCAGCTTCAGCGTCCACTCCCAGATGCGCTTGCCGTCGTAGAGCAGGAACAGCGTCGAGAAGACCGCGAGCAGGATGCCGGTGAGTGCCTCGACGACGACCGTCACGCCCTCGAGTCCCGCCGAGGTGATCTGCTCGGTGTTGGCGCCGACCGCTTCACGCAGGTTCTTGGCGATGTCGTTGATCTGGTGGTCGGTGACGTGGAAGGGGCTGTTGAGCAGCCAGATGCGCAGCTCGTCGATGCCGTCCTGGATCTGGTCGGAGAGGGTGTCGATGTTCTCCATGACCTGCCAGGTCACGAACCAGCCTATGAGGCCGATGACGACGAACCCGAACAGCGCGGTCAGCGCCGTGGCCGGTCCGCGCGGCAGCCCGATCTTCCGCAGCCAGGCCACCGTCGGCTGGAGCAGCGCCGTGATCAGCAGCGCGGAGGCGAAGGCCAGCACCACCAGCTGCACGGCCCCGATGACCCGCATGAGCACCCAGACCGTGCCCGCGAGCACCAGCAGGCGCCAGCCGGCCTCGGCGGCGACCCGCACTCCCCAGGGCACGGCCTGCGCGGGGTCGGGGCGGGAGGGGACGACGGTGACCGGGGCGGGTGCGGTGCCGAAGGCCGTCGCGGGGGCGGGCGCGGCTGCGGGAGCGTGGCCGCCCGGCGGCACGGACACCCGGTCGGCGGGCTCGGCGGGCTCGATGGGCTCGGTGGGCTCGGTGGAGGAAGTGGAAGCGGTGACATCGGGTGCGTAGGGGCCGGCGGCCGGTGCGGTCGTCATGGCGGGCTCGGGGCCGTCCCGGCTCTCCCGTTCCATCGCGGCGCGGCGTGCCTCCAACCGCCTGCTCACCTCGGTCAGTCCGGCTCCGATCCGGCCGAGCCATCCTGGCGCGTGCGACATGGTGCGTCCTTTTCCCCCGGCTCTCTTCATCACTCCCCTGCTTCCCCCGGGGGCGTCGATCAGACCGTACATGGCGAAAGCCCCACACCGTAGGACGGTGCGGGGCTCTGCCGGGGTTGAGCGGGGCTGGTACCGAGCAGGGCTCTAGTACCAGTGGTTGGCCTGCCAGAACGACCAGGCGCCGCAGGGGCTGTCATAGCGGTCGTTCATGTAGTTGAGGCCCCACTTGATCTGGGTGGCCGGGTTGGTCTGCCAGTCGGCACCGGCCGACGCCATCTTGCCCGCCGGAAGTGCCTGGACGAGACCGTAGGCGCCGGAGGAGGGGTTCACGGCCTGGTAGTTCCATGTGGACTCGTGGTTCACGATGTTGCTGAAGCACTGGAACTGGTCGGCCGGAATCATCTGCCGGGCCATCGCCTGGACCTCGGCGACGCTGTACGAGCTCTGGACCGCGAAGTCGGAGGCGGACGCGGAGGCCGTCTTGGAACGGCTGGCGGCCTTGTCGGCCTCCTCGCGTTCCTTGGCTTCCTTCGCCGCCTTGGCTTCCTTGGCCGCCTGCTCGGCGGCTTCCTTCTTCTTGGCGATCGCGGTTTCGGCGGCGGCCTTGCGGGCCGATTCCTCCGCGTCCTTCTTGGCGCTCGTGTCCGCGGCGATGGCCATCGTTTCGGCCTGCTGCGTCAGGGAAGCGGTCTGCACCTCGACCTGCTGGCCCGCGGGGATGTCCGCGAGCAGCGTGGTGCCGGCTGCGGTCGCCTCAAGGTCATTGTTGGTCTGCGCGGTACTGCCCGACGCAACGCCGACGACGCTTCCTACAGCGGTGACCGCCGTGGCCGAAGCCACTGCGAATCCCCGGACCGAAATCCGGCTCACACGGTTTCCTTCCAGCATCGACCGCTTCGGTGACCCTCGCGGACGCAATCGTGCCCCTGGCACTGGCCTCCCCAACTCGGGTCACGGGAGGTACGGGCCCGATGAGCAACTCCCGAACGGGAGCGCCGCGTGGTACTCGGGCGGCATACGACAACGCTATGCAGTTGATGCTGGTACTCATGTGGCGCCCTGCCGCTGGGGGTAAGGCTGTGTCGTATGCGGGGCCTGACAGGAGTGAGACTCTGCCGTAATACGGAGCCGGGAGGCAATTCCCTCGCGGGTGTGAAAGCTCACATCCCGTTTGGTCCAGGCGATTACCGGAAAGCGGCACGCACGCCGACGCCGCCCGGCTAGGCTCTTCGCCTTTCCGGACGGCGCCAACTACCGGACGGGGCAGACGTCCCGGATCGTCCGGATCACCCGGACCGCCCGGACGTTTCGGACCGCCGGGACGCCCGGGATCACCCGGACGCCCCGGATCACCCGAACCTCCCGGATCGTTCAGATATGCCCGTCCTCCAGCATTTCGGTCACAAGGGCGGCGATCCGGGACCTCTCGGACCGGGTCAGGGTCACGTGGGCGAAGAGCGGATGGCCCTTCAGTTTCTCGACGACGGCGACCACTCCGTCGTACCGGCCCACCCTGAGGTTGTCCCGCTGGGCGACGTCGTGGGTCAGGACGACCCGCGAATTGGCGCCTATCCGGGACAGAACGGTCAGCAGTACGTTCCGTTCCAGCGACTGGGCCTCGTCCACGATCACGAACGCGTCGTGCAGCGAGCGGCCCCGGATGTGCGTGAGCGGCAGGACCTCCAGCATGCCGCGCGCGGTGACCTCCTCGATGACCTCGCGGCTGGTGACCGCCGACAGCGTGTCGAAGACGGCCTGCGCCCAGGGGCTCATCTTCTCGGCCTCGCTGCCGGGAAGATAGCCGAGCTCCTGCCCGCCCACCGCGTACAACGGCCGGAAGACCATCACCTTCCGGTGCTGACGGCGCTCGAGCACCGCCTCCAGGCCCGCGCACAGCGCCAGCGCCGACTTGCCGGTGCCGGCCCGGCCGCCGAGGGACAGGATTCCCACGTCGGGGTCGAGCAGCAGGTCGAGCGCGATCCGCTGCTCGGCGCTCCGGCCCTTGATGCCGAACGCCTCCCGGTCACCGCGCACCAAACGGACGTTGCCCTCGGGGGTGACCCGGCCGAGCGCCTTGCCGCGCTCCGACTGGATGGTCAGCCCCGTGTGCACGGGCAGCTCGGCCGCTTCGGGCACGTAGACGTGGCCCTCCTCGAAGAGGACGTCCACCTGCTCGCCGGGCAGGGTCAGCTCGGACATTCCGGTCCAGCCGGAGGCGTCCGTGACGGCGAGTTCGGCGCGGTACTCCTCGGCGAGGAGTCCCACGGAGGACGCCTTGATCCTGAGCGGGAGATCCTTCGACACGACGGTGACGTCGAATCCCTCGGCCTGCAGATTGCGGGCGACCGCGAGGATGCGGGAGTCGTTGTCCCCCAGGCGATAGCCGCTGGGCAGCAGGCCGGGGTCCGAGTGGTTGAGCTCGACACGCAGGGTTCCGCCGAGGTCCCCGATCGGGAGGGGAGCATCGAGACGGCCGTAGCGCACCCGGAAGTCGTCGAGCAGGCGCAGCGCCTGCCGGGCGAAGTAGCCGAGTTCGGGATGGTGCCGCTTGGCCTCCAATTCCGTCACCACGACGACGGGAAGCACGACCTCGTGCTCGTCGAAGCGGCTCAGGGCGTTGGGATCGGCCAGCAGGACGCTGGTGTCGATGACATAGGTGCGCCGGTCGGGCTTGTGGCGCTTTGTGCTGGTCACCACGGAAGGACGTACCCCCTCGGAAGAGGTCGGGGAGCGACGGAGCGGAGCTGGACCGGTTGACGGCGCCGATGCACGGGCCGAGAACCGGCCCCCCGCTGCTTCGTCCGTGCCGTGACCGCACGGTCGGGCTGGTGCAAAGGGCCTCCCGGGCGGACGGCCCCGGGCCGCCCGCTGAGATCCGACACCCGTGGTTCGGGTGTCGACCTGTCTGAGTTATGCCCTCGAACCATCGCGCCCATGCCCGAGCACCCGGCGGCGCCAGGATGAACTCCTCGTGACGTCCGTTCCTCCGAACGGCTCACCCGCCCCGTCCCGGCAGCGCTCGGCCGCCGAACGGTGCGGGAACGGGGCCTCGGCCGCCGAACGGTGCCGTGGCCTCAGCCGCCGTAACGCCGGTGGCGGGCCGCGTAGTCGCGCAGGGCGCGCAGGAAGTCGACCTTGCGGAAGGCCGGCCAGAAGACCTCGCAGAAGTAGTACTCCGAGTGCGCGGTCTGCCACAGCATGAATCCGGACAACCGCTGCTCGCCACTCGTTCGGATGACAAGGTCCGGGTCGGGCTGGGCGCGGGTGTAGAGATGACGTCCGATCATGTCGACGTCGACGGCCTCGGCGAGCTCCTCCATCGAGGTGCCCTTCTCGTGGGCGTCGAGAATCATGGAGCGCACCGCGTCGGCGATCTCCTGACGACCGCCGTACCCGATGGCGACGTTGACCACTATGCCGTCGACCTGCGAGGTGGCCGCCTCGGCCTCCTTGAGGGTGGTCTGCATCCCGGCGGGCAACAGATCGGGGGTGCCGACGTGATGCACCCGCCAGCGGCCGTCGGCCGCGAGGCTGCGCACGACGTCCTCGATGATGCCGAGCAGCGGAACGAGTTCGTCCTTCGGCCGGTCGAAGTTGTCCGTCGACAGCAGCCACAGGGTGACCACCTCGACATCCGTGTCGGAGCACCAGCCGAGGAACTCACCGATCTTGTCCGCGCCGACCCGGTGGCCGTGGACGGTACTGGAACCCGAGGCCTTCGCCCAACGGCGGTTGCCGTCCATGATGACGCCGATGTGCTTCGGCACCTGAGCGTGGTCCAGGCGGCCTCCCACCCGGCGCGTGTACAGCCTGACCAGCAGGCCGCGCAGCTTGTCGCGCAGGTTCACGTGATCGTCAGCCCCTCACGTACGGATCGGACAGGGGCGGCACCCGCCGCGGCCCACGCCATGCGGCCCGGTACTCCTCGGCCGCGTGCGGACCCTGTCTCCATGTGGCAGTCCCCGGAGGCGAAGCCTACCCCTGCGGGGGCGGGGGACCTGAACCTCGGGGTGGGGGTGATTCGGCGGCCGGCCTGAACCTCGGAGCGGGCCTCCGAAGCGGCCGGCCCGGGCGAGGGTCTGCCCGTGCGCCTGCCCGGGGATCCGCTTGTGGGTCTGCCCGGGGGTCCACTTGTGGGTCTGCCCGGGGGTCCGCTTGTGGGCCTGCTTGTGGGCCTGCTTGTGGGTCCGCCCGGATGGATGCGGGGAGGTCGCCCCGGCGGGACGGGACACAGGGCGCGATCGGACGCCGAGCAGGGGCACGCCCCACCCGATGGACCCGCCCGGGGCCGGAACGGGGAGCCGCGGCCGGACCTGCGGACGCGGGCAAAGAAAAACGGGCCGGTCCGTGGGGGGGATACGGACCGGCCCGAGGGGGGGAGCTCCACCATAACCCTTTGTGAGTGATGCTGCGTACATTGGCGCGCCATAACTACTCTCCGGAATCGCACGGCAACGCCCCGAGGGTCACGGAAGTGCACATTCCGGGCGTTCCAGTGGCCGAAATACGGCAGTTCCTCCTGGAAGAAACCGGCAATAGCGGGTCATCCCACCCTGGGCCATCCGGCGCGCCCTCGATGGAACCCCGCCACGACCACCCTTCCGGCCGTCCCTCCGACGGGTGACCCGGCGAGGAACGCCCACTTGACCCGCCGACGACGCGACGGCCGGGAGGGTGGTCGTGGGCAAGGTGACCGTCGACTCGCACGCGTAGGCACCGCGCCGGATCGAGGGTGGTCAGGGTTTGCGTACGTCGAAGAGGTGGCGGCTGCTGTGGGCGACGAACGCGCCCTCGGTCTCGATCCGTTCGTGCAGCGCGCGCAGTCGGGGCAGGTACGCCTCGACGGTGAAGTCCGGAACCATCCAGATCACCTTGCGCAGGAAGTGCACGACGGCGGCGATGTCGTAGAACTCCATGCGCAGCCGTTCGGCCCGCAGGTCGACGATCTCCAGCCCGGCGGCCTCGGCATCCCGGCGTTCACGTTCGGGATGCCGGGCATCGCGCTGCTCGTCCGGCTGCGGCCCGAGGAAGTGCTCGACGAGTTCGTAGGCGCTGCGGGGCCCGACGTGCTGAGCGAAGTAACCGCCGCCGGGCCGCAGCACCCGCGCGATCTCCCGCCAGTGGGCTCTCACCGGATGCCGGCTGACGACGAGATCGAAGACCCCGTCGGCGAAGGGCAACGGCCCGTCCGCGGAGGCGACGACGAAGCCGCCCCGCTCCCGGAGGAGCCCGGCGGCCTTGACGATATTGGGCGCCCACCCCTCGGTGGCGACGACAAGCGCGGGCCGACGGCTCTCGGGGGCGGCACGCCCGGCTTCGTCGAGAGCGAAGCTCAGCACCTCCCCTCCCCCGGTCTGCACATCGAGCACAGCCCCGACCGCCCGGCCCGACTGCCGGCCCGACAGTCCGCCCAATCGCCCGGCCATGGCCCGCGCGTACTCCCATGAGGGCCGGGCCTCGGTGGCCCGCCCGGCGAACCAGGAGAAGTCCCACCCCTCGGTGGGAACGGCCACGCCTTCGGCCAGCAGCTCGTCGAAGGACAAGGAGGAAGGGGGAAGGGAGGGGGAGAACGAGGATGAGGAACGGTCCGAGCGACGTCCGTACGACACCTCTCGATCCTCACAGAAGCCGACGGAGCCCGCTCTCGAATTTCCCCGGAACAGGCAGTCGCGGTCCACAGTCCACGACCCGCGGTCCACGCCTCCCCTACGACACCGCTGTCCCCACCCTCCGGGCCACTTCCTCCGCGGCGAACCGAACGAACCCCTCCGGATCCGGCTCGTCCTCCGTCGGCTAGAGGATCACGGAGTCGGCCCCGGCATCGGCCAGCCGGTGCACCGCCTCGGCGACGGCACCGGCCTCCCGGCCACTCCGAGGCCGGGTTCCGAGCCGACGCCCTCGGCGATCAGCTCGGCCCGGAGCCGCTCCTCGGCGCCGGGCCCGGTGGCAGTGAGGAGATACACGACGACCGTGTGTGCCGTGGCCTCACGCCCGGCCGCCGCACGCTCCTCGCCGATGAGACGCCGGCACGCCGAACGCCCTCGGGTGAGGTGAACGCCGTGAGAATGGTGCCGCCGGCGACCTCGCCGGTGAGCCGCAGGCTACGCGGCCCGACAGCACCATTCTCACGGCGATGCACCTACCCGGGGCTTTCGAAGCTGACGCTCTCGGCGATCGCCCGCAGGATCGCCCGGTACTCCTCGCGCCGGGCCGGAGCCGTGGTGGTGAGCGTGAGAACAGCGAGCCGCCGGCAGTCCGGGTGGGGAAGGTGGGCGTGCAACTGGAGAACCGGACACTGCGGCAGACCGCTCCCGCTCCCGCTCCCGGGTACGGACGTCGACTCGCCGAACGTGGCGGGCCCCGCGGGCAACTCGGCGAACTCGGCCCCCGTATACCCTCCGCCGGCCGTCACGGCACGGGCAGCCGTGACACCCCGGGGCGCGGGGGCGGTCTCCCGCCAGGAAATCGTGAACAACGAAAACAACGGCCCCGCCCCCACCCCACTCACATCATCCCGATGCAACCCAACAGAACAGTGCACAGTACCTACTTCCCGGAGCGCAGCGAGGAGTTGCTGACCGGTGGCGAAAGCCGCGATGAACTGCTGGCGGGACACCTCATCAGGCGCGGTATCGACAAGCGGTGCGGCCGCTGCCCGCAAACGATCCCCTGCCGGGGAGTTCGGGCCGGGAAGCAGGGCGTCCAAAGGCAGCGGGAGAAACCCCGGTGGTTCGACGAACCACAGCTCGGCGAGAGGATCCGCCGTGGAAGCATCGACAATGACCACAGCTGTGCTCAAGGCCCTGTCCCTTCGCTCCCCCTGATGCCGGAGACGGCGTCAGGGGGCACGGCGTCGACGAACCGCGCTCCGGCACGACGGGCACGCTCAAGGTCGACAGGGTCCGCGTCCTGCCAACTCCGGCGCGGAGCACGCTCGTCGAAGGCAGACGGTTGGTAGAGGAAGTGCAGCCGCCTGGGAGCCTTACCATCCCGGGAGGACACAGCCACGACACCCAGGAACCGTGGATCCCCCGCAAACCACAGAGGCTCCAGCTGCGCCTTGAGCGCAGGCTTCGTACGCGGCCCCCCAATCCGCCGCAACCACCAGAACACCCGATGATGCTTCACGAACACCAGGGGGATCCCTGCGTCTGAACGGCTTGAAGGGCTGGGGAGTTCGATCCAGATCCCAGAAGCCTCCGCATCCGGATGATCTTCAATGCCTCGCACTGCGTTGGAGTAGATCTGCCAGGGGTATTCACGGAGGACCCGAAGCACACTCAATGCAACTGGAAATCCGTGAAGCTGAAGCACCACCCGGTAGAGTCCGTAGATGAAATAAGGCATGAACAACCACACGAGCCATTCCGGACCATTCACGGATAACCCTAGTAGGATCACCCAGCCGCCAGCCCATGCAACCAACCCTATGACGCTCATAGCAAGGCCTCTTGACCACACCCGGCGGGTGGACCATGAATTCCAAGCAGTTGACCGGTTGGCAGATCGCATCCGCTTCCTTCCCTCAGAACGCGTCAGAAGAGATGACGAGCAAGACCATAGATCGCTCCGGAGTCCAACAGTAGGCGCGTACCATCAATACCGGCTACTGCGCCGTCCTTTACGCCGTCGTCGTCCGCGTCCACCAACTTGTTACGGAGACCGAACCCAGCAGTCCCAATACCGACGACGCCTGCCGTCCCCTCCACAGCCTTGGCTGAGGCTTCAGGATTATTCGCGCCTCGTACAGCCCGAGCCACCAGCGAATTTCCGAGGTCAGCCACAGCCCTTGCTTCATCCATGGTCTTCGTTCCGACCACTGCCACCCGATCGCCGAGGGTGACACCTGCCGTGCTGCTCAGCGCGGCCCGGATACCTGCGCATCCCCCTTTTCCAACTGCTCCGATCCCCGGCAACGCTCCCAAAAAATCAGCGCCAACTGATACCGCATTACTCCAGAAGTCGGCGTCCAGCTCACCGTTCCGGATTCCATCCCACATAGACATCTGCACTTCAGGGTTAGAGAGCCGCAGCGCGAAGGCAGTCAGACTCACCGCAGAAGAAGTGAGCATCAGCGCCGCTACAGTCGCCAGGCTCCATCCCAGAGGGCCGGAAAGGAGGAGGGCTGCGATGGCGATCAGTCCGGCTGTGAAACTGAGGATGTCCGGCAGGTTGTCCGTCAGCCAGTCGAGTGCCGTGTCGAACATGCCCGGTTCATGCGGAGCAAGCTTCTTCGTCGCGTCGCGGATCTTTTTCGCGCGATGCTGGGCCTGGCGCTCGTGTTCCTCGGCCAGCCTCTTCGCCTTGCCGATGACTTTGTCGAGGTCGGCCTGGGCTTCTTCGAAATCGGCGTTGGCACGGGTCAGTTCCCGTTGCGCCGCACTGTCCCCGTTTGCCTTCTTCTCCAGGTCGGGGTGGTCCTCCGCCTTGCCGACACGCCTCTTCGCCAGGTCCACCGCGGCCTGCGCCTCTTCGGCGTCTTTCTCCAACCGCTTCGCATGCCGCTGGAAGTCGTCCACGTCGCTTTCCCAGCAGCTCAGTTGCTTGGCCGCCTTGCGAAGGGAGCGGGCGGCGTTCTTCAGGTTCAGCGGCAGTGGTCCGTCGTCGAGCTGTTCACGGAAGGCGACGGCGGCATCGCCCTTCCAGTAGCTGCCGTCCAACAGCTTGGTGACCAGCTCGTGGGTGTCCTCGAGTACCTTCGCGCAGCCGTTCAGCTTCTTGTGCAGTCCGCGAATGGTCTCCGTGTCACCCGGTACGGGGTTGAAGCCCAGGTGCGGGTAGTCGGGGTACGGGATGCGGGGCGCGGACTTGAGCCCTTGGGGTTTGCCGAGGTCGGCCCTCGATTTGGGGTCGAGGGCCGCGCCGGTGTCGTCGATCTGGGTGACGGTCATCGTCCGCCGCCGTCCCCGCCCTTGCCGGCGCGGGCCCGTTCGAGGGCCGCTTCCAGGGCCTTGTCGACTTCGAGGTAGCTGTCCTTGCTCTTGCCGATGATCTCGGTGAGGTCCTCGGTCTGCTTGCCGATCTCCTCGGCCCCGTATTTCCAGTCGTCCTGGAAGGTCTCGCAGGCACGGTCGAGGTCGTCCGTGCCGAGTCCGGTGACTGTCGCGTCCGAGAGCGCCTGCCGTACGCCCTTGAGCGAACTTGAGGACTTGCGCAGCGACTTCATGAACCGCTCGAGCTCGTCCCCGTCGACCGCCAACCGCGGCTCAGCCATACGCCCGCCCTCTCCCGATCCGTCTGCACCCATGGAAGGAACGAGAGGTTCCGTCTTTCGTGACGCATCCGGAGCGGAGGGCCCTCTTTAGGAGGAGCGCGCGGTTCAGCGGTTGATGGCCTGGATCTCCTGCGGGACTGTCCTGGACTTTGTGCATGCCCCGGTGGGAACCGTCCGGCCCGGGTCGGGGACCCGTACCCGGGCCGAGGGCGTATCCGGGCCGGGAGCTATGACCGGCTCAGGAGACGGTGCCGGCCGTCCCACCGCCGCCGGTAGCGATGCCGCCGGTCGGCCTGGGCGCGGAGAAGGGGGGCGTGTCCGGTCGGCACGTTGTCCCGGCCGGTGGGAGGGTGCCGTCGACCAAGTAGCGGCCGGTGTACGTGTTGATGCAACTACTGGGGTTGAGCAGTGCGGTGTGCCCGTACCCGTTGTGGGTGAGCAGGCGGGCGTTGGCCAGTTGCTTGGCCATGGCCTGCGCGTTCGTGTAGGGGGTGGAGGGGTCGTAGATGGTGCCGACCACCAGGACGGGGTGTGCCGTCGGCTTGTTCCACGGGCCGACGTAGCGGTCGGCGGCGACCGCGGGCCAGGTCGAACATCCTTCGACGGCCCAGGTCCAGAAGCGTCCGGCGTCGCCCGCACGGGCGGCGGCGGCCTCCTCCAGTCCGTGGTAAACGTTCGGGTCGCGTGGATTGGGGCTGTCGCCGCAGAGGACCGCGGCGCCCTGTTCCTCACCCAGGTACGGATTCGGGTTCGGGACCGCGGGCGGGGGTGGGAACGGGGACGGTTCCGCGACACGCCCCTGCCACAGGTCCTGCAGCCTGCCGGCGAGTTCCGTCCATCCGGGGTGGACGATGTAGAGGCTGTTCACCGCGTCGGCGACGGTGCCGGCGTAGGTCCAGGCGCCCACAGGATGCTTGCGGAGCTTCTGCATCAGCCGGTCGAACTTGTCCCGGGTCGCTTCCGGGCTGCCGGCGGAGAAGGCGCAGCGGGCGGTGGTGGCGGATCCGCACAGGGTGAGGAACTGGTCCAGGGTCGCTGCCGCGGTGCGGTCCGAGCCCATGCGCAGAAAGGTGGTGAGCCGGGGGTCGTCGTCGGATGCGTGGTTCGTCCAGGCCTCGGGGTCGATGTTGCTGTCGAGGACCATGGCGCGGACCTTGTCGGGGAAGAGGTTGGCGTAGGTGGCGCCCAGGATCGTTCCGTAGGAGATCCCCTGGTAGGTGAGCTGTGACTCGCCCACCGCCTGGCGGAGCTGGTCGAGGTCCCGGGCGGTGTCGGTGGTCGACACGTGACGCAGGAGCTCGGGGTCGCGCTGCTCACACCGCCGGGCCAGGTCCTTGTACGCGGCGATGAAGGCCGCCCGCTCCTTGTCTCCCACCGGGAAGCCCGCCGCTTTGCCCGCACTCCAGTCCGCGGCTTCCTCGGGACTCGCGAAGCAGTTCACCGCGGTGCTGCTGCCGATCCCTCGGGGGTCCCAGCTGATGATGTCGAACCGCTCCCGCACCTCGCGCGGGAAGCGCTCGTAGTTCTGTGGCATCTGCACCGTTCCGGGCCCGCCGGGGCCGCCCGGGTTGAAGAAGAGGGTGCCGATGCGCCGGCCGGGGTCGGTGGCCTTGCGTTTGACGACTGCCAGCTCGATGGTGCGCCCACCCGGATTGCCGTAGTCCAGCGGCACCTTCGCGGTCGCGCAGTCGAACTCGCTGCCCGGAACGCAGGGGCTCCAGTCCAACTGCGGGGCGGGCACGGAAGGCGTGGGTTCACCGCCGGCCGCCGCGAGGTCCTGCCCGGTCAGTGCCGTCGAGCAGGTCACCAGCGCCGCGATGACCGCGGCATGGCGTCGGCGGCCCGCTCTGAACCCGCGTATAGGAGGCATGGGCGTACTCCGTCCCTCTCGCTCTTCGTCGCTGAGCGCCCGAGGGCCTGCCAATGCCCGGACCTCGGCACGCGTCCGTGTCAACGACACAGCGATCCGGCAGCGCACGCGAGGCAGTGCGTCCGAATGAGCGAATCACCGCGGCCCGGAAACGCGCACGGTGACGAGCAGTACCACCGGCCCTGTCCCGGCGGTGCGGTTCCGTGCGCAGGTGAGGAGGGGTGTGTGGGTCAGCGGTTGATGGCCTGGATCTCCTGCACGACGACGTCCTGGGTGGCGCCGAAGGTGCCGTCGGGAAGGTCACCGCCCGCGCCACCGGTACCGGTCCACTCGATCTCCCAGGTGACCGTGGCCTGGAGCGGGAAAGTGCCATCACCCGAGGAACGCAGATACCTCACACCACAGGGCGGATCCTGCTCCGCCTTCCCCCTGGCATAGGGCTCACCGATACGCCCGCCGTCGATCTCGCAGACACCCGAGGCGGGGAACGTCTCCGCGTCCGGCGTACCCGGCTCGATCTCCAGCGACACCGGCACCGCCGTCGCCGTCGCCTCGATACCGATCACCGGCACGGAAGCGGTGACCGACACCGGCCTGAACTCCGCCCCGTCCAGCCACGCCCACGTCGGAAGATTCACCTTGGCCTCCCCGGCAGGAGCCAACGTCACCTCCGTACCCGGAACACGGATCTCCGCATAGGCGAGCTCCGCCAGAACCTCCGGAGTCACCGCGTTCTCGATACCGGCCGGCGGGGGATCACCCTGGTCCACCCAGAAATAGTCCTCGTCACAGGCATCCCAGCCCGGGGGATAACTGTCATTGACGTAAGAACCCCACCAGTGCCCCTCCCCCGTCCTGTCCTTGTGGAAATCCTTCTCCGAATCGTCCGGATCGAGATACTTCTTCCGCTGCGCGGCATCCCACTCATGCCCCGTCGACCCGGCCTCCCAGATCGGCTCCAGATACTTCTGTAACTGCTCCGGCGTGTACTTGGGCGCATACCAACAAGCAGGCGGCACCCACGACGTCGACGACCTCAACACACCCGCAGAACCACCACGCCCATTCTTCGAACGATCGAACACCACCCCACCCACAGAGACGGAAACAGTGCCGTCGCCACTGGCGTCGGCCCGCTGCTGCGTCTCGCCGTCCGTGCCACCGCCGAAACCCTTCTCCGCATACGCA
The DNA here is from genome assembly GCF_036634175.1 of Streptomyces sp. P9-A2. Taxonomy (NCBI): domain Bacteria; kingdom Bacillati; phylum Actinomycetota; class Actinomycetes; order Kitasatosporales; family Streptomycetaceae; genus Streptomyces; species Streptomyces sp. P9-A2. The sequence goes on along the minus strand of NZ_JAZIFX010000001.1, from coordinate 5,200,200 downwards.
GGAGTCGCAGCCGCGAGAACAAGGGCTGCAAGCCCAAGGGGAAGCAGTAGGTGCTCATATCGAATCAAGGCCGGCACTTCGCACTCCCCCTCTGGGAGATGAGCCGCTCGGTAACCCACACGCCATCCTTGTCCTTACGCAGGTTTCCGGCATACACGACGTAGGAGTCCTTACTCGCCGACGTGACGTCGGCCTTTCCGGTCTCCAGGAACTTGTTGAACGCCTTGCTTTGGTCCTCGCAGTACACAAGGGAGGCAGTTCCGTCCCCTTTTACGGCCACGCTCTCGTTGTAGAAGCGGGTCACGCCTGTTGTACGCGCCTTGTGATCAACAAAGTCCTGAATGTACTTCTGGCTCCCAGCAGCAGCCGCGCCCTCGGAGTAGAAGCGGTACGCACCGTGAAGCGGATCCTGCTCGGCGATGGCCATGTCCACAGCCTTGATGCGCTGCTCGGCATCACTGAGCACAGCATCCTTTTCGGCATCGCCGGTCTTGCTCCATTCGAACTCGTACGTGACATCGGATGGCAGCTCGATCTTCGGGCGCCCCGCAGCAGCCGGAGCCGATTCGCTCGGCGGAGCCGACTTCTCGCCGCCCGTGTCAGCGCCCGCGATCTTGTCGCTGTCCTTGTCCTTGTCCTTGGCGGAGCCCTCGTCACCGCTGCCGCCGCAGGCGGTCAGCGTCAGGGCTGCGGTGGCGGTCAGCGCGAGCGCTGCGAGCAGGGTGGGACGGCGGTTCACGGTCGGCTCCCGGTGGGGCGAGGCGTCTCTCGAGCGAACCAACGCTATCCAGCGATACGTAACGACACCAGAGAGAAGAGTGACGACTTGCCGGGCACATCCGGCCAAAACCATTGCTGCGCAGCCCACTTGGAACGGACCCGTTACGCAAGCCGGCACCGCCGACAGTCCAGGCGTCGTTGTTGACCAAAGGCGTTGTCACAGGGGGGCGCTAGGTTCACTGCTCATAGGGTCGGCCGTGGCGCACTCATTGCCATCACGCCGCTCATATCACCTTGTTGACGCTTCATCAGGAGCTGCTGTCATGAGCATGGAAGCCACCTTCGCGGACTTCTCCGTCCATCCGGCCCGGCTGGCCAACGCCGAGGTCCGGCACGAGGACGGCCGGTTCGCCGGGTCCCATCTGGCGCTCGGCGCGGGCGGGTCCGTGACCATGGAGTTCGAGGTGGAGGATCCGGCGGACATCCCTCAGGCGACGCTCACCATGACCGCTCTCGTCTCCAAGCTCGGCCCCGAGCCGGGGTACGCCCCTGTCGACGTTCTGCTCCAGGGGGAGGCGCTGGCCGAGGGACTCACCGTGCCCGGCGGCGGCGACCTCCCGCAGGACAACGTCTTCGCGGTGCCCGGACATCTACTCAAGGCCGGTACCAACACCCTGGAGATACGCTCCTCCGCCAAGGCCCGCAGCATGTTCTGGCTCTACCGGGTCACTCTGGATCCCGTCGGCGAGCGCGGCCGCTCCGAGCGTGCGCGGACCGCGCAGGCCGCCCAGGACTCGGTCTTCACGTACCGGACCGAGCGCCGCCCCGCCCACGGTTCCTCGTCCCGCCCCTGGCAGGCGGCTCCCCGGCTGCTGTTCCACCTCGACCGGGACGAGCGCTCGCTGCCCGCGCAGCTCGGCTGGCAGGGCGACGACGGGACCGAGACGGCCATCAGCTTCCAGTCCAACATGTCGGACTTCCACGGCGTCCACCATGCCGCCGACGGTACGGCGTACGAGTACCGGGGCCGCCTCACCGGCAGGTGGCCGTACGCGGAGGGCATGCCGAACGCCCCGATCTCCGGCTCGCACCACCTGCACCGCTTCCGCACCGAGGAGGGCTGGGGCGGCGGCTGGCACCGCTCCCACGAACTGCGGATCCTGGTCGACGACGGCGGCCCCGCCCCCGTCGAACGGGTGACCTGGCGCGACCAGCGCGGCAACTCCGGCGTGGCCGTGCTGCACACACTGTCGAACGAGGTCGAGGCCACCGATGTCGAGGCGAGCGACGAGTTCGAGGAAGCGGGAGAGATCGCGGCGAACCTCATCGACGAGTCCCGGGACAAGTGGCTGGCCGACGACGACGTCGCGCTGCTCGACTTCACCCTCGCCCGTCCCGCCGCCATCACCTCGTACACCCTGACGTCCGCGAACGACTGCGCCGAGCGCGACCCCCGCGACTGGACCCTCCTCGGCTCCCACGACGGCAATGCCTGGACGCCCCTGGACGTACGCATCGGCGAGCGGTTCACCGACCGCTTCGAGACGAGGGAGTTCTTCCTGCGCCCCCACGCCGACATGCCCGCCTTCCGCCACTACCGCCTCGACATCACCCGCAACTCCGGCGGCCACGAGACCCAGCTCACCGGAGTCCGCTTCATCGAGGCTCCCACCGGCAAGGGATTCACCGGCTACTACCAGCGCTACAACGAGGGCCCCATCGGCTACCGGGGTACGCCGGTCCCCTCCGCGCCGGCCGCCACCCTTCCGGCGCCCCGCCTCGCCTCGGACCTGGACGCCGCCGTGGCGAGCCTGACCGAGACCGCCCAGTCCCTGGCCGCCCTTGCGGCCCGCCTCCGCAACAACTGACCATAGGGGGAAGAAACAGCAGGAGCGGGGCGGGGCGGGAGTGTGGTGACGGTGGCGTGGCGGGACGGGCGCGGGGAGCTGGTCGTGCCGGGTGACGAGGGGCGACCGGACGTGTGCGTGCCTCTGGAGATCGCCGCCTCCTACCGCGCCCGCACCAAGGGGCTGTTGGGGCGGACATCGCTCGACGGCGCGCTGCTCCTCTCCCCCGCCAACAGCATCCACACCTTCCGTATGCGCATGCCCATCGACGTCGCCTACCTCGACCGGCGTCTCCGTGTCATCGCCGTACGCACCATGCCGCCGGGGCGGCTCGGACTGCCGAGGGTGCGGGCACGGCATGTCGTCGAGTCCGAGGCCGGCGCGATGGCGGGGTGGGGGTTGCGGAGCGGGGTGCGGGTGACCGTGGTGACGAGCCCTCCCGACCCCATACCGTGAAGCCGGGCCAGGTCTCAGGACTTCCCCGTCACGTACCCACGTGCGCCACTCCTGGGGAGAACCGCCCACATCCGGGTCCCGCCACCCGGCTCCCGCGCGTCCCCGAAGCCCCACTCCCCCGCACAGGCCTTGACCACGCAGGCCAGCACACGGAGCGCCGCCCGGCGACGGGCATCGCAGGCCGCGGCCAGCCGGGGGTGCGTGTGGCGGGGGTGGGCGTCGTAGAGGACCACGCGGAGGGCGTCGTCCCGGTATCGCAGGGAGACGTACACCTCAGCGGAGGGCGCCAACCGGTATGAGCAGGCCACCAGTTCACCCACCACCTGTACCGCGGCATCCATCACGTCGTCCAGACCATGGGCCGTCAGGACGGTCCGGGTCGCGGCGCGGACGATGGCGGGACTCCGCGGGGCCGAAGGGAGAGTCAGGCTGTAGGCGAGGGTGTCGGGAGCAGGCGGAGCGGGCGGCCGGTCGACGGGTGCGGCGATCGGACAGAGGGACGAGGGCTCAGGCATGGCAACTCCCGATGGCTGGTTACTGGCTGCTGGTTGCTGGTCTGCGAAGCGGTCCGGCCAGTGGCCTGTCTCCCTGACACGGGCACACCCATCCCAGGGCAGGAGGGCGCGGGTGAGCTCGTGTGATGCACTTCCGACCGTCACGAATCGCGACTGCTTCATCGCCGACAGTAGATGATCGAGGTGGCAAATTGCCACCCAATGGTCGAATTTGCCACTCGTCTGGGTGGACCTACCGAACCGACAAGGGGCAGACTGACGCCGCGACCATTGGAGGAAGTGACAGATGCCGCCGAGGGCAACGCCCACTCAACGCCAGCGACGACTGGGCGCGGAACTGCGGAAGATGCGTCTCGCAGCAGAGGTGTCGACGGAATACGCAGCCGGGCTGCTCGGCCTCGATCGGGCAAAGATCTCCAATATCGAGGCAGGGGTCCGGACCATCACCCCCGAACGCCTGCGGACCCTCGCGTGCAACTACGACTGCCGCGACGAGGAATACGTCGAGGCCCTCGCGAACATGGCCGGCGACCGGACCCGGGGCTGGTGGGAGTCGTATCGCGGTCAACTCCCCGCAGCTCTGCTGGACATTGCCGAGATGGAATGGCGAGCCGGACGAGTCCGGGGCGGGCTGGCTCTGCACGTACCGGGCCTGTTGCAGACCGACGCCTACGCACGCAGACTGTTCGCCGCCGCTCTACCGCCCCTGTCACCGGCCGAGATCGAACTGCGAGTGGCGCATCGCATGCAACGTCAACAGGCCCTGCATCGGAAAGCCCCGATCATGTACGTCGGCTACGTGCACGAGGCCGCGCTGCGCGTCGAGTTCGGCGGCACGAAAACCATGCGCGCGCAGCTCGACCACCTCTGCGACCTGTCGGAACTCTTGAACATCGACGTGCGGGTGATCCGCTTCAAGGCCGGAGCCTTCCCCGGAGCCGGTCAAGGGCTCACCTACGCGGAGGCGGCAGTACCCCAACTCGACACGGCGGAACTGGATTCGGCTCACGGGCCCGAGTTCCTTCACGGTCAGTCCCAACTGGCCAAGTACCGTGCACACCTCGACTGGATGGAAGAGGCTTCGCTCTCGTCGGCCGCTTCGCGCGACTTCATCCACACCATCGCCAGCGACCTCTGAGGAGCACCCCATGGCAGACATCACCTGGGAAGAGCCCTTCTGCGCCGAGGGCGCCAACTGCTTCCGCATAGGCACCGACACCGACGGCAACGCCTACATCGCCGTCGCCGGCCAGGAGGGCACCCCCCTCACCGACACCCGGGAAGCCCTCCGCCACCTCATCCTCGAGATCAAGTCCGGCAAGGCCGACCACCTGCTGTAGGACAGCCCTCGCCCGGAACACTCAAGTCCTCGGCGCTCATCAGATCACCCACTGGTCGGAGTGCGGCACGGCCGCAGGGCCTCGGGCCAGAGCAGCCGCGCCTCGATCCCGTCACCCGTGAGACCGACAAGCCGTTTCACCGCCCACCCGTTCCACTGAACGGCACGGGGAAACTGCGGCAACCGGAGGGAAAGTTCCCCCTGGGCCAGCCCTTCTCTCCCATCCACTCGGCCCTCAGCCGAGTAAGACGTCTTTTCTTATGGCTGCCTGATGCCCGAAGTCATTGCCCGCCGTTCAGTGTCAGTGGAAGCACCTAGCGTTGCAGTTCGAGCAGATCTCATCAGGAGGCATACGCGGTGTTGACGTTGGACGAGGCGGTTGTTCAGCTTGACGACAGGTCCTCGGCGAAACGCCGTGCGGCCGCGAAACGACTACGCAGACTCGCTGCCGAGACCGCCGGCCCGTCGCTGCTGCGGGCCCTCCAGCGTGAGGTTCGCGACCTGCGGACGTGGGAAACTCAGTACCAGATGGTCATGGCTCTCGGAGCGTGCGATCACCGGCCGGCGGTCCCGTTCCTGAGCGATCTGGCTCAGCGGCCCCTGGATGCCACGATGGTGTATGTCGCCCTTGGTGACTCGATCGTGCGCCTGCGCGGCGCCGAAGAGGGAACCTCGGTCCCTGTGCGATCGTGCCTGGAGAGCGGAACGCCCATGCTTGCCGACGGAGCCCTCCGCGCTGTCGCCATGCTGCGCTCGGTGCCGGAGCCGGAGACCGTCGACTACATCCTCGACTTTCTTGCACCGCTGCAGTCTCATGATGGACTGCGTTTCTGGGCCGCAGCGGCAGCAGCCGGATGGCCGGGTGAGCGGGTCCGCGCATTTTTGGAGAGGTGTGTGGCAGGTCCGCGGGCGGACGTGGCTGATGCAGCGTCCTCGTCGCTGGAAAGCAAGTACCAGACCTATCGCCCGCTCTAGCGTGGCCGAACGACCTCTGGCGCGCAGTTGGGCTGGGCGGGTTCAACTCAGTCGTCCCTTTTGTGGCCCGCAGGCTGACCGAGTCGATTGCACACCGCGACCAGTCCAGCTCTCCGCGGGTTCCGGGGTCGCCGAGAACGACGCGGTGAAGCCTCTTTACCTCAGAACGCGTTCCCGCACCTGTGTCTCAACTCCCATGGCATTTCCTCGGACCCAGTCCGACCCATGCTGGAAGATGGGGCGTGCTGCCCTGAAGCGGTCGGGTTACTGACCGTGTAGCCAGATCCGCAGCGGACCTACCGGCTCGAAGCCATGGCGGATGGCTTCCGCCAGGTCGTCACCCTGCTCGTAGCCGACCACCGGCAGGGCGGGGAACAGCCTGTTCACCGCGTCCAGCACGACCGGCCAGGCCGCGTCAGGGCCGCCGTCCAGTGCGAAGACATTGGAAATTCCGACCATGTGGTCGCTGAGGCTGGCCACCGCGCCGGCGATCACCCGGCCGTCGGCTGACTGTCCGGCGAGCACCCGGATGGCGGGGTCATCGAGCAGTTCGGGCCGGAAGAGGTCCGCGTTGCCGTTCCCGTCGTCCCAGGCCAGCGCCCAGGCCCGCAGCGTGTCCGGGTCGCCCGCCACATCCCAGTCGAGGCCCGACGCGGGGGCGGGTGTGCTCGCCGGACGGTGGATCCACTGCGCTTCGAACAGCACCTGAAAGCCGACCTCCGCCAGGTCGAGGTCGGCGAAGCTGTCCTTGATGGAGGCGCCGGGCGCGGTGGTGTCGATCCGGGCCGCCAGCACGGTCCGGTCGGCGTTCGGCACCAGCGTCACCGCGTCGGGGTAGTAGAGCGGCGTGCGAGACGGAGCGGTCCACGCCTGCGCCCCGAACTCGCCTGCCAAGCCGTGTGATCGGCTCATCGCCGCGCACCACTCGGCGTTGTTGTGGGCAGCGGCCCGGACCAGGAGTTGCTTCGGAGTCGTCACAAGTGCGGATCATGACGACTCCGGCCCGGCCCGTCGAACGGTTTTCCGCTCGTGGCAAGAGGGACGCTCCCCCCGAAAGCCCATCAGCCGGCCCTCGGGGGCACTACGTGATCGTCAACAAGGGCAGATGAGCGGGAGTGATGGCGAGACGCCGTGCTGCTCCGGCGGGCAGTTGGGGGTGGTTTCGCCAGTGTGGTGAGGCGAACAGGCCATTGAGAACGACAGCTTCGGGAGAGGCGACCAGTTCGATCCTGGCTTCGGAGGGACGGTGGGGATCACCGAACGGGTCCTCGCTCAGAACATCTAGTCGACGGTCCCCTCCGCTGCCCGCGCGAAGAAGTCCGACACGTGCGACCGCCCCGGCCCGACACCTCATCACGCCAGAACAGCCAGAACGGCTGCGCGGCGAACCCCACGACCTGCGGATCGAAATCCATCAAGATCGCGCAATCACGCTCCAGCCACGACTCGAACCCGACATGCCGCCTGGTCGTCGCCGACCAGTACAGGCCCGGGAGCGGCATAAGTGCCGCCGTCGTGCAGTTCTCGCTGAGATTATGCAGCGAGTTCTGAGACCCTACAGTGCGGGCGACGGCTGGAGCCCAGGTCGTCAGCTCGCTGTGCGGGGGAACGAGATCTCGACCCTGCGGTTCTTCTTGCGGCCGGCCTCGGTGGAATTGTCGGCGATCGGGTACTGCTCCCCGTAGCCGCGCACCTCGTACGTGACGTTGGGGTCGTTGAGCTCCTGACCCAGGATGGTGTGCACTGCGTTCGCGCGTTTGCGGGACAGGACGTCGCCGTGGGCCGAGGAGCCCAGGTCGTCCGTGAAACCGAAGACACGGATCCTCGCCGCGTTCTGCTTCTTGATCTCCTCGGCGATCGTGCCGATACGGGCCTTCGCCTGGGCGCCGAGCTTCGCACTGTCCTTGCCGAACAGCACCTCGGCCTGCAGCGCGAATGTCACCTCCGCGTTGGTGTCCTCGCGGCGCTCGTCACCGCTCTGCTCCTCGACGACCTGCTTGATGTCCAGGACCTTCGGTTCGGCGAGGGTGGCGCCGTCGGGGAGCTTCAGGTCCGGGTCGTTGCCGTCGAGCTCGACGGGGGCGGAGGCAGTGGCTTCGGTGCCGGGGGGGACGCTGGGGTCGTCGGCGGCGTGTGCAGCAACCTCGTTGACGCTCGTGGCGAGCAGGACCGCAACTGCCGTCATGGCAAACCACTTGCCCGCTGTGGCATGTGGGATTCGAGACGTGGTCATTCGGGCATCACCCGGTGATCCCGATGACGCCAGCTGAGAACATGGGCAGCTGGAACGTCAACTCAGTCGTCTCCGCAGGCGGTGCGGGGAATTGCATGAAGACGGGAATTGAATCACCTGGCTTCAGATTAGGGAAATTTGTTGTCGTGAGCGGGCGGCCGTCTGTGTCCCGCAATACGTAGTAGCGCTTCTTTCCCTTGGAGTCCACCAGAGTGGCACCACCAAGAGACCTACCATTCTTAATGATCTCTGTCTCATTGCCACTTACCTGAGCAGGGACGACAGACACCTTACTCGCATCGTTCTTCAAGTCACCGCTCACGGTCAGGAAGCCACCTGAGTCCCGCTGCGCCGCGATGATCTTGAGCAGCAGGCCAGACGGGCCCTTCAGCTCGGCCAACGGCTCCGCCGACTGCCCCTCTTGAGCACTCGGGTCGGACCCTTCTTCCTTAGGTGTAGATGCCGAAGCGTTCGGTTTTTCATCGCCGCCTCCGTCGCTGCTGCACCCGACAGCCCCTAGGGACAGTCCGGTTGCCAGAGTCAGCGCGACCATCCCTCTGCGGGCCCGCATCGTGAACCACATACTCATGCCCCTGCTTCCCTATTCACTCGTTTCTTGCCGATCAGTCGGACAGGTGGACATCGAAGAGGTCCTCAGGCTTTGGGAGAAGCTCTTCGGAATCTTCCGGATCCAGCTCCCATTCCCTGTCCTTGCAAGTGAGCAGAGGCAGCGTTTCCTCCTCCGCATCCTCCGCCGGAAGCTCAAATCCGCAAAGGGATTTGATTACGGCTGTGGCAGTCGCCTCAGACTTGAAATCTTCCGTACCTGGGACAATGGACTCCCCCACGGACTCGGTACTCCTGACCTCGACCGTATAACCGAGAAGACCTTCAGGAGCGCAGTTCAGCACTTCGGCAGCGTTCTGAGCCGCGAGTTGATCCGCGCGCCAGCAAGACAGCGCGAGTCCGTCCGCCGCACCGTCGAAGATCTCATCCCACTTGATCGGATCAAGGAGGTCCTGGATCCACGCACCCGCGAGCTGATCTCGTCTGTCCTGAGCGGCTGCGAGAGCAGCCGCATCGGCGGCGGTCTGGGCGCCGTTCCGGTTCACTGTCGCCTGGCCGACTGCGAAGTACGCAAACGCAAGGAAGAGCAGGCCTCCCACCACCGTGATGTAGATAGGGAAAGCCTGCCCTGTGTCGCCGTACCTACGGGGCCGCGTCAACCGGTCACTTCTGCGATCTTCGCCGTGATCGCCGTGTAAATCGTCTGTCCGATGTCCGTCCCCGTGATCGCCAGCACGATCGCCACCACCACCGCGATGATGCCCAGGTACTCCACCGCCGTCTGGCCCCTGTCGTTGCGGGCGGTGCGGGATTGGAGGTAGGTGACCGTGGTGTTGATCCAGTTGCTCATGGTGTTCCCCTCCGGCTGACGCGGTTGCGGCTTCCTTCAGGGTGCCGCATTCGATATCAGCAACGTACGGCGAATCTCCCGGTCCGCCAGAGGGCCCCAGGACCCAATCCCGGGCCCAGTTGCCGGGCCGCCGCTTCGTCCTCCCTCTCGTCACCGCAGGTCACCCCAGTTCTCGTGCGGAGTCCGGGGCCGTGCCGAGCCACTTCGCGGCGGCTTCGGAACGGCTGGTGCTGTGGAGCTTGGCGAAGATGCGGTTGATGTGGTTCTTGACCGTCTTCTCGCTGATGAAACAAGTGGCGGCGATCTGTTGGTTGTTCATGCCGGATGCGATGTGGTTCATGATCTCCGCCTCCCTGCTGCTCAGCTGGAACCTCGACCTGTCGAAAGCGGCTGCCGGACGACCACTTGCCCACCCCGACGACAACTGTCCCACATTCGGTTGCAGTTGCGAAAGGTTTTGTGAAGAAATAGGTGGGGGTGCGGGGTGCGATGCGCTTGATCTGCCTGGTAGTTCTGCTTGTTGGAGGTTCATATACGGCAGCTTCGGCGTGGAAAGTTCGTATGCAGTCGCATCCGTTCGGCCTCCCAGGCCTTCCGGTAGGGGCGGGCCCGAGGGGGTCTTGCGGAGCTGGGCCAGCAGCGCTTCCGCCGCCGTGGGGGTGAAGTGGGGGCGGCCGTGGCTGATGTCCCTCACCGCCGAGACCAGTTGGTCCGCCGTGAACTCGCCGTGGACCAGGTATCCGCCCGCTCCCCTGCGCAGCGCCTCCTCGACGATCTCCGACTCTCCGCTGTACGTCAGCATCATCACCGGGGCGATCCGCACCAGGTACGGAAGCGCTGTGATGCCGTCCATGCCCGGCATCCGGACGTCGAGGAGGATGACGTCGGGGCGGTGGTCGCGGGCCGCCTCGCAGGCCTCCCTGCCGTCCGTCGCCTCCGCCACGACTCTTATCCCCTCTCGGCCGGAGAGCAGGGCCGTCAGGCCCGCGCGGACCACCGGGTTGTCGTCGGCGACGAGGACCCGCAGGGTCGCGGTGGCCGGGGGCGCCTGGTTCGGCATCGTCCGCGTCATCGGGGGTGCCTCCTCTCGGGGTGGACGAGGGTGTGGGGTTGCGGGGATGTGGGTGTACGGGGGTGTGAGGTGCGGGGTCATCGGGCCGCCTTCGCCGGCATGGACGTGCCTGTGCGTGGCCCGACGGGCGCCAGGGGGAGTTCCAGGCGGACTTCGGTGCCGCGTGGGTGGGTGCCTCGGCCGACGCGGATGCGGGCGCCGATCGCCGCCGCGCGCTCGACCATTCCGACCAGCCCGAAGTGGCCGTCCCTGCGGAGTTGTTCGAGGTTCGTGCCGGGAGGGAGGCCGCGGCCGTCGTCGTGGACGATGACGCGGAGCAGGCCGCCGTGGACGCCCGCGCCGACGGCGACCCGGGTCGGGCGGGCATGACGATGGGCGTTCTCCATGGCCTCTCCGACGATGGTGAGGACCTGGCGGGCCACCGGGAGGGGGGCCATGACGGGGCGGTGCAACGGGGCCGTGTTGTCGCCGGTCCGGCCGAATGCCGCCGGGAGACCGGTGCGGGTGCTGAAGTCGCTTGTGCACCGTGCCAGTTCGGCCAGTAAGTTCACACTCTGCCCCGAGTCCTTTCCCGCGTTCGTTTCCGCGTTCGTCTCCCTGTCCGTCCGCTCACTCGTCCCCGCGCCCGAGCCCTCGCCCCTTCCCGTGCCCGCCGCCGCGCCGCGGGGCGGCTCGCCGCGCAGGTCCGCCAGGAGTTCGCGGGACTCGGCGGCGGCTCTGCGGGCCGAGCGGGCGACCAGTTCCGCCTGTTGCCGCACCAGGGGGACGTTCACGCGGCCGGCGTTCGCCGAGCCGGCGAGGCCGTCGGCGGCCAGGGCGACTCCGTACAGGGTCTTCGCCACCGAGTCGTGCATCTCGCGGGCCAGGCGGGCGCGTTCCTCGCTGACCGCCTCCGCGGCGGCCAGGCGGGCCTGGACCGTGGTCAGGGCCCGGGTGGCCGTGCCGAAGCGGAGCAGGAGGTTGCGCAGGCTGGAGCCGACCGCGCCCGTGATGACGCAGAGGCCCGGCAGGAACAGTGTCTCCGTGGGGCTCGTGTGCGGGTCCGCGTCCGCCAGGGTCGCGTGGACCAGGAGCAGGATCAGGCCCTGGAGGGAGGCGAACACCGCCGCCCCCCGCCAGCCGTAGACCAGACCGGCGAGGAGCGGGGTGCAGACGCCGGCGTAGGCGAGGAGGCTGTCGGGGCCGGCGGAGACGAGGAGGAGGGAGCCGAAGAGGGTGTCCACGGCGAGCAGGCTGGGGTGGCGCAGGAGGAGGGGGCCGAAGCGTTCCCAGTCCCGGACGAGGACGTAGGACGCCATGAAGGTGACCACGACCGCGCTGCCGACCAGGCGCACTCCCCAGCCCGGCCCAGCGTTGAGGAGGGCGGCGGGGGCGGCGAGCGCGATCACCGCCAGCCGGAAGCCGAACACCTGCCGGCACAGGGCCTGGAGGGCGTTGATCTGGAGGTCGACATCCGGTGCGGGTGGGTGGAGGGCTCCTCGGTGCCTCGCGGGGCGGCTGCCGTTCATGGGCCGCACCGGTCGCACCGTCGATCTCGGTGGCACCGGCGACCCCGGTGGCACCGGAGTGCCCGGCATGCCTCTGACGCCATGCTCCGGGAGGGCCGAACGCTCCGGGAGGGCCGGGACGCCCGCCGAGGGCCTGGCGGCCCGGGGCGGCCGGGCGCGGCGCCACAGCCCTCTTCCGCCCCTCCGCCGGCCCTTGCGCTCCAGTCGGCCCCTACGTCCCAGGCGCCGCCCGCCGCGCTCCCCGTTCGTCGTCGTCCCGCCGTCCACCGCCCCCGCCCCCTACTCGCCCGTGATCGAGCCGAAGTCGGTGCCGGAGCCCAGGATCAGGCCCGCGCCGAGGAGGATCATCGTGGCCGGGACCATGAACGTGGTGATCATCATGGTGGCCTTGGGGACCGCGCGGGCGGCCTTGCGGCGGGCGTTCTGCGCGTCCGTACGGCGCATGTCCTTCGCGAGGGCGACCAGTGTCTCCACGATGGGGGCGCCGAGTTCCTCGCCCTGCTGCAACGCGGTGACGAACATGGCGACCTGTTCGGAGTCGTTGCGGCGGCGCAGTTCCGTGAAGGCCTGGCGGCGGCTCATGCCGAGGTCCATCTGGCGCAGCGTGATGCGCAGTTCGTCCGCCCACGGGCCCTCGTACCTGGTGGCGACCCGGTCCAGGGCCTGCCGGAAGCCGAGGCCCGCGCTGACTACGACGGCGAGGACGTCCAGGAAGTCGGGGAGCGTACGTTCGATCACGTCCCGGCGGATGCGGATCGCCGACCAGATGCCGACCTCCGTCCAGAACGCGCCGAAGGCGAGCAGCAGCAGGGCGACGAAGAACTGCCCGCGCATGAGGAAGACCAGGAAGCCGAGGCCGCCGAGGAAGCCGTAGACCGCGCGGCGGGCGGCGTAGCGGTCGATGGTGAGGCCGCCGGGGTTGCCCGCGAGGTCGATCCTGCGGCGGTACTTGGCGACCCGCTGGGGGCCCATGACGCGCAGGACGGCCGGGGCGTAGCGCATGCCCATGCGGTCGACGAGCGAGTCCACCGCGCCGGTGCGGGTGGCGCCGACCTCCAGCGCGAGGGCCAGGTCGGTGGGGAGTTTCGCGTCGGCGCGGTACATGCGCACACCGGCGAAGACGCCCCATACGGCGACGGCCATGACCAGCGCCAGCAGAAGTCCCATGTCAGTCACTCCCTCCTCTGCCTTCCACGTTTCTCTCCGCCTTCCACGGTCGGGCTGCTCAGACGTCGATACGGGACAGGCGGCGGATCAGGACGAAGCCGATCGCGTACAGGCCGAAGGCGACGATCACGGCGCCCTGGCCGACCGGGGAGTCGGTCATGCGTTCCAGGGCGCCGTCCTTCACCCCGTTCATCAGGAACAACGAGCCGACCCCCAGGACGGGGACGGCGTACGACGTCATGCTCACCTGGGAGAGCTGGGTACGGACCTCGCGCCGGGTCTCCTTGCGTTCCTCCAGGGTGTCGGTGAGGTTCCGCAGGGCGCTGACCATCTGGCCGCCGGCCCGGTTGGACAGCACCAGGGTGGTGACGAGGACAACGAGTTCGCGGGAGGGGAGCCGCTCCGCGAGTTCCCCCAGGGCGTCGTCCATCGAGGCGCCGAGGGCCAGTTGGTTGTCCACCTTGACCAGCTCCTCGCCGGCCGGGGCCTCCAGCTCCTCCGCCGCCATGCCGATCGCCGTCCGCAGGGCGAGGCCGGCCTGGGTGGCGTTGGCCAGGATGCGGGCGAGTTCGGGGAGTTGGTTGATGAACTTCTCGATGCGTTTCTGGCGCTGCCAGTCGAGGAACTGGAACGCCGCCCAGATGCCGAGCAGTCCGGCCAGCGGGCCGAAGAACGGGGCCAGGACGGCCTGGCCGGTGAGAAGGAGGCCCAGGCCCAGGGCGATCATGCCGGCGAAGAACTCGCCGGGGGTGATGTCGAGGCCGGTCGCGGTCAGGCGCAGTTCCAGTTTCCTGCCGAACGTGGTGCGGCGCAGCCGGCGGTCCAGGGTGGGGAAGTGGCGCCGGCGCCCGTTGACCGTGACCTGGCCGGTGTGCGTCAACCGGTCCACCAGCGCCTGCCGCTGAGCCCTGCCCTCGGCGTACAGGTGCGCGCCGGTCACCGCGAGGACGCAGGTCAGCAGTGCGACACCGGTGGTCAGCGTGATCAGGTTCTGCAGCTCCATGACGGCGGTCCTACCTGGCTTCTCGGGTGGTGAGCTGGTCGAGGGAGCGGGCGATGCCGAAAGCCTGCGGGACGGGCTGACTCGCCATGTAGAGGCGCTCGGCGGCCCGGCGCGGGAGCGGGTGGTGCTCGTACGCCCCGTAGATACGGCCGTCGGAGGCCATCGGCTGCGCGTTGAACCGGGAGACCGTGGCCAGCCGGTACGGCTCACCCCCGTGGCTCTCCAGCAGGGCGATCTCGGTGATGCGGCGGGCGCCGTCGGCGAAGCGCGTGAGCTGGACGAGGACGTCGACGGCGCTGTTGATCTGGTCGTGCAGCGCGACGAAGGGGATCTCCACCTCCGACATGGAGGCGAGGGTCTGCAGCCGCATCAGCGCGTCCTCCGCGCTGTTGGCGTGGACGGTGGCGAGCGAGCCGTCGTGGCCCGTGGACATCGCCTGGAGCATGTCCAGGGACTCGCCGCCGCGGACCTCACCGACGACGATCCGGTCGGGGCGCATGCGCAGCGAGTTGCGCACCAGGTCGCGGATGGTGATGCGGCCCGTGCCCTCGACGTTCGGCGGGCGCGCCTCCAGGCGGATCACGTGCGGCTGCTGGAGCTGGAGTTCGGCGGAGTCCTCGATGGTGATGATGCGCTCGCCCTCGGGGATCAGGCCGGAGAGGGAGTTGAGGAGGGTCGTCTTCCCGGTGCCGGTCGCGCCCGACACGATCACGTTGAAGCGGGCCTGCACCAGGCCCGCCAGCAGGTACAGCATGTGCTCGTCGAGCGAGCCGAGGCCGATCAGCTCGTGGAGGGTGAAGGAGCGCGGGAAGCGGCGGATGGTGAGGGTGGCGCCGGTCAGGGACAGCGGCGGAATGATGACGTTGACGCGCTCGCCGGACGGCAGGCGCGCGTCGACCATCGGATTCGACTCGTCCACGCGGCGGTTGACCGTCGAGACGATGCGCTCGATGGTCTGCATCAACTGGTCGTGGGAGGCGAAGCGCATCGGCAGCTGCTCGACCCGTCCGCCGCGCTCCACGAAGATCGCGTCGGGGCCGTTGACCATGATCTCCGTGATGGAGGCGTCCTCGAGGAGCGGTTCCAGGATGCCGAGGCCGAGTGCCTCGTCGACGACCCTGCGGATCAACTGCGCGCGCTCCACGGTCGACAGGACCGGGCCTTCGCGGCTGATGATGTGTCCGAGCACCCGCTCCAGTCTCGCCCGGCGCTCGGCGGCGGCCAGCGAACTCATCTCCGCGAGGTCGATCTCCTCGAGGAGCTTGGCGCGGTAGGAGGCGACAAGATGGCCGTCCTCGCCCCGGTCGCCCTTCTCCTCGGGGGAGTTGATACGTGCCCGCAGACTCATGAGTCCGGCGCTCCTCGTTCCTGGTCCGTGGTTCCTGGTTCGTGGTTCGGGGTTCGGGGTTCGGGGTTCGGGGTTCGGGGTTCGGGGTTCCTACTGCTGTGGTCGGTTTCCGGCGGGTGGCGGGTGGGCGGGTGGCGGGTGGTCAGTGGTCGACGGGCATGGTGGCGGTCTTCCGGGCCGGGTCGAAGTTCCAGCCCGGCACGATCGACGGGATGTCGATCGTGGCCGTGACGGTGACCTCGTCGCCGCCCCCGGACTCCCCGCAGTCGGTACGGTCGGCCAGCCAACTGCTGACCGCGACGGTGCAGGCCGGCTCCGCCGCCTTGTCGAGCGAGGCACTGCGCGCCCCCGCGCGGGCCGCGGTGCCGGCCTGCTGAGCGGTGTACGCGATCAGGCCCAGCTGGACGGCGGCCATGGCGACGATGATCAGGACCGGCAGGAAGCCCAGGTACTCGATCGCCACCTGCCCGCGGTCCCGGTGCCGTGTGCGCTCGTTCCGCGAGCGGCCACCGGTGCGCGTTGAACCGCCCCGCGTGCGACCCCCGGTGTGCGTCGGCTCGCCCCACTCGCGGTCGCCTCGCGTGCGGTCGGTCCGCGTCGGCTCGCCCCACCCTCGCTCGCCCAGCATGCGCTCGCCCAGCCCGCGGTCGTCTCGCCCACGGCCGTCTCGCGTGTGGTCGCCTCGCCTCTCGTCGTACGCCATGTCAGTCCCCCACCTCCTCCTCCACCGCGCCCGCGTGACCCTTCACCTCGAAGGGGAAGTCGACGGTGCCGGGGAAGAGGACGGGGACGCGCAGTGTCACGTCGGCGGTGACATAGCCGCCCCCGGTCCCGCAGGTCACCGTCGCCGCTCCCTCCCAGGCGCCGGGCAGCTTGTCCAGCCCCGCCGCCCGGCAGGCGCCGTCGCGTGCGCCCGGGTCCGCGGCGGTGGCCGCCCGTACCGCCTCGTCCGCAGCATTCCCCGCGAGGGTGAACGTGTATCCCAGCAGCACGAGTTGCCACAGCACCACGAGCGTCACCAGGATCGTCGGGATCATGCCGAGGAACTCGATGGTGACCTGGCCCCGGTCCTGGCCATGGCCCTGGCTCCGGTCCAGGTCGAGGCCCCGGCCCGAGCGGGTGTGCGCCTCCTTCCCCTTCACCTCATCCTCCTCCGCCCTTGCGCCGCCGGACGCTGACCGCTCCGCGGTCGCCGCGCAGCCGGTCTCCGCGCAGCCGGCCGGACTTGTGTGCGCCCTCGGTGGGCTTGACCAGGCCGAGTTCTCCGGCCAGGGTCCACAGGGCCTGCTTCACCACGCTCTTGTTCTCCAGCTCGTGGACCCGGCCGGCGTCCACGACCTGCTGGAGTTCCTTGAAGTTGGCGGGGATCACGGTGGCCGCGACCCCGGTGCCGGTGATCTTCTGGATGAGCGGTGGCTGGATCTCCGTGCCCCGGCTGTGGCGGTTGACGACGATCGTGGTCTCCTCCGCCTTGCGGATCTGGAGCCGGTCCCACATCCGTACGGTCCGTTTGGCGCCCCGGACGGAGACCACGTCCGGGGTGGTGACCAGGAGCGCGGTGTCGGCGGTCTCGACGGCGGCCGCGCCGGCCCCGACGAGCTGGGCGCCGGTGTCGACGACCACGACCTCGTACCGGGAGCGCAGGGCGCCGATGATGTGGCGGGCGGCCCTGTCGGTGACGTCCTCGCCGCGTTCGCCCTCGGCGGGGGAGAGGAGCAGGGTGAGGCCGGTGTCGTGGCGGAAGACGGCGTCGGCCAGGACGCGCGGGGAGATGTCGGTGATCGTCGCGAGGTCCACGACGGAGCGCCGGAACTGGACGTCCAGGAAGGAGGCGACGTCCCCGCTCTGGAGGTCCAGGTCGACCAGGGCGGTGCTGCGGCCGGACGCCTGGGCGGCGAGGGCGAGGTGGATGGCGGTCAGGGTGGCGCCCACGCCGCCTTTGGCGCCGCTGACGGTGACGACCGTGCCGCCGACGCCGGTGAACACGTCGCCGCCGGCGCCGAGGTGGCGGCGTACGCCGGACGACCACTGGGCGACGGCGTGGACGCGGTTGGCGAGTTCCTCATAGTTGAGCGGCAGTGCGGCCAGGCCGCGGGCTCCGTAGTCCATGGCGGCCTGGAACAGGCCGGGGCTGGCGTCGGAGGTGACGAGGACGACCCCGACGGCGGGGAAGCGCAGGGCCACTTCGCGGATCAGTTCCAGCGCGGGGACCGGTCCGATGCGCTCGTGCACGACCACGACCTCGGGCAGCTCGTCGATCGACTCGGCGGCCAGGCGTGCGAGGGTGTCGACGAGCTGGGTGGAGTCGATCACCGGGGCCATCGGCTCGGCGTCCGGGAGCTGGCTGAGCAGTGTGGTGATGGACCGGACGGCGTCCGCGTCACCGACTGCCGGGAGGATCCTCGTGGGCATGCGGGCCTCTCACTTGTCCTTCGCGAGTTCGTACGTACGGTCCTGCTCGGGGACCGTGCTGTCGCCGCCGGGGGCGACGAGTGCGAGCCTGACCCGCTGGGCGAAGGACTCGGCGTAGGTGATGCGCTGGGCGTCGATGGTGGACAGCGCGAAGGTGATGGGGACGGCGTCCGTGGGCTGCCGGCCGCGGTCGTTCTCGTCGGGTTCCAGGGCGGTGATCCGGCCGACGTCGAGGACCTTGGCGTTGGTCACGATGATCTTGGACTGGGCGGGGGCGCCCTCGCGTTCCCCCTCGAAGGTGGCGTAGACGTTGACCGACGAGCCCGCCGTGATCTTTCCGGCGACGCCGGTGGCCGCGTCGATCATGATGGCGACCTCCTGCTGCCCCGGCTGCAGGGCGGGCTGGTTCACGATCATGTCGCTCTGCAGGAGGGAGCCCTCGCGCAGCGTGGTGACGGCGATCTTGCCCCGGATGTCGCCGAGATCGGTGACCGCGTTCTGTGACAGCCAGCGCTCGGGCATCTCGATCTTCTCGAACTGGCCCGTGCTGAGCGGCGTGTAGGGCGCCACGTCGGATTTCAGTCGGTACGCGGTGACCTCGGGACCGACCTTGGACTCCACGTCGTCGATGACGGAGAGCACGCCGGCGAACGCGGCGAGGGCGCACAGGATCGACAGGAGCAGGAGTATCACGCCGCGGCGCTGACGGGAGTTCATAGACCGTGCAACCTCATTGGGGGATGTGGGCCGATCGGGACGGTGGGAGACCGTGGTTCGGGTGGGGGTACGGCGCTGCCGTACGCCGGTTCAGGTACGCCCCTTCATGTGCCGCGGACGAGGGCTCTGCTGCCGGCACCACGGTTGATGCCGCGGGCACTGTCACGGTTGATGCCGCGGGTGCCGTCGCGGCTGCTGTCGTGGGCGGGGACGGACGGTGGCGTGGCCGAACAGAACACGCACCGGTCGCCGATGACGTCGATGCCGCACCAGTGACAGATGCCGCGCCGCACGCTCGTGACCAGCTGGTAGAGGACGGAGAGGTCGGGCAGATAGGTGCAGAACTCGATGACCTTGCCGGTCCCCCACCAGCTCGGGGACTCGGCGGGAAGCGGCGCCTCGCGCAGTCCCTGCACCTTCCAGGAGGGCGCCAGGGTGCCGGTGACCCAGTCGGACTGGAGCTGCCCCTTGGCGACGAGCATCCAGGTGCCGAACTCCGGTCCGTCCAGAGCGGCTTCGGGGCCGAGGCGGACGAGTTGCGGCTGCGGGTGGGCGAGGACGGCGAACTGACTGCCGGGCATCCAGGACTTGGCATGCTGCTTCAGGTTCACCGGGATCCGGTCGAGCCGGGCGACGGAGCCGAGCACGGCGCCGGAGTGGATGTAGTGGACCAGTAGCCGGCCGGCCGAGGCGAGCACGCCGGGGCTGAGATCGCAGGAGCCCAGTTGCCGTAACTGGCGGGCCAGTACGGCGAGTCCGAGCGGGGGCAGATCGGGGCTGAAGAGGGCGATCCGGTCGCTCTCCAGCAGGGAGCGCAGGGTGTGCAGCCGCCGCAGGACGGCGACGGGGGTCGCCCGGGAGCAGACCACGATGACATGCCCGTGCTGCTCGATCAGCGCCTGGAGTTCGGTCAGCGCCTGTTCGAGCGGCAGGGTGGCGATGTCCCGCAGCACCACGGCGGGCAGGGTTCGTTCGTCCTGCGGTGGCAGCGCCAGGTCGGCACTGGTCACGGCAATGGCAGTTGGCACGCGCGGCTCCCCGTTCTCCCCATGCACCTCGGCCCACCGGGAGTCACTCCGGTGCACCCCGATGACTTCGCTGCGTGACTATGCGAGCACTGTAACCACGGCTTTATGGCTGGAGAACAGCGTTTGTGTAGCTCGTAAGCAACTGGCGTTGCACAAGTTGCGCCAAAACGGGGCACGTTGAGCATCTTGCCGGTCTCGGCATGACCCGCAGGGCGGAGATCGCGTGCACCGCCTTGACGCCGGAACCCCGCCATGGAGGCGACCGGCACCCAGGAGAGCCGAGCGGTCGAAGGCGACCCGGCTCCCCGCAATTGGTCTGGACCCATTGACAACCCCATTGGTCTGGACCACCTTATTGGTCCAGTGGCGACGACTGCCGTCCCCATGGCTCTCCTCCCACTCCACTCCCCATTACCTCTGTACCCCCGTATCCCGCCCCTTCCCCCCACAGGAGGCTTCAGTGGACCGCGCACCAGCCACGCCCGAACCCAGAGGCAGAGACAGAGAAGCAGGCGGAGACGCAGGCAGGAACCCGGCCGGCCGCAGGGGGCGCCTCTGGGCGGGCGCCCTCGTCTCCGCCCTCGCTCTCACCCTCCCCCTCGTGAGCGCGGGCCAGGCATCCGCGGCGGACGTGAACAACGCCAAGAACGCCGGTTTCGAGTCGGGTCTGAGTAACTGGACCTGTTCGGCGAACAGCGGGACGACCGTCTCGTCCCCCGTACACGGCGGCTCGGCCGCGCTCAAGGCCACCCCGGCCGGCCAGGACAACGCCCGCTGTACCCAGACCGTCGCCGTGCGGCCCGACTCCACGTACTCCCTGAGCACCTGGGTGCAGGGCGGCTACGCCTACCTGGGCGTGACCGGTACCGGCACGACGGACGTCTCCACCTGGACCCCGGACTCCACCAGCTGGAAGCAGTTGACGACGAGTTTCCGCACCGGTTCCGCCACCACGTCCGTCACGGTCTACACCCACGGCTGGTACGGGCAGCAGCCCTACTACACGGACGACCTGTCGGTCTTCGGCCCCGACGGGGGCGGAGGCGGTGACCCGGCTCCGACCGTCCCCGGCACGCCGGGAGGCCTCAGCGTCTCGGGTACGACGTCGTCGACGGCGTCGTTGAGGTGGAACCCCGTATCGGGAGCGACGGGTTACTCCCTCTACCGCAACGGTACGAAGATCACGGCGGTGACGGGCACGTCGGCGACGGTGACCGGCCTCGCGGCGTCCACCTCGTACTCCTTCCAGGTGGCGGCGACCAACGCGGCGGGCGAGTCCCCGAAGTCGACGGCCGTGACGGCCCGGACGACGGAGGGCAACGGCGGTGGCGGTGGTGACCTACCCCGGCACGCGGTGACCGGCTACTGGCAGAACTTCAACAACGGCGCCGCGGTGCAGCGCATCTCGGACGTCCCGGCCCAGTACGACATCATCGCGGTCGCCTTCGCGGACGCGACGGGCACGCCGGGCGCGGTCACCTTCAACCTGGACTCGGCGGGTCTGAACGGCTACACCGTGGCCCAGTTCAAGGCGGACGTACGGGCGAAGCAGGCGGCCGGGAAGAAGGTCATCATCTCGGTGGGCGGTGAACTGGGCGCCGTGTCGGTGAACAACCCCGCCTCCGCGACGAACTTCGCGAACTCGGTCCACGCCGTCATGCAGGAGTACGGCTTCGACGGCGTCGACATCGACCTGGAGAACGGCCTCAACGCGACCTACATGACGCAGGCGCTGCGGTCGCTGTCCGCGAAGACCGGCCCGGGCATGATCCTGACGATGGCTCCGCAGACCATCGACATGCAGTCCACGTCCAACTCGTACTTCCAGACCGCGCTGAACGTGAAGGACATCCTCACGGTCGTCAACATGCAGTACTACAACAGCGGTTCGATGCTGGGCTGCGACGGCAAGGTCTACAGCCAGGGCTCGGTGGACTTCCTCACCGCGCTGGCCTGCATCCAACTGGAGGGCGGCCTCGACCCGTCCCAGGTGGGCCTCGGCCTCCCGGCCTCCACCCGCGGCGCGGGCAGCGGCTACGTCTCCCCGACCGTGGTGAACAACGCGCTGAACTGCCTGACCAGGGGCACCAACTGCGGCACCTTCAAGCCGTCGAAGACCTACCCGTCCCTGCGCGGCGCGATGACCTGGTCCACCAACTGGGACGCCACCTCCGGCAACGCCTGGTCCAACGCGGTCGGCCCGCACGTCCACGCCCTGCCGTAATCCGGCCCCTCCCATCGCCCCGCCTCGAGGGTGCCGCTCCGCCCGCTTCGCCCGCTTCGTCACGGGCGGAGCGGCACCCTCTGCCGCACCACGGCCGCCGGTGGTGACCGGGAGCACCGCACCCTCTCCCGAAAGCGTGAGCACTTCGACCGCCACTGTCCGGATGCCGCTCGTTCGAGCGCTCACGTGACAATCGGCCGCAAAGTGTTCACGCTTTTCAGCGAGACACGGCGGGTGGGCTGCCGTATGACCTCGCGCTCACCCTGGGCAGCGTTGCCCACATGCGGGTGCCGCCGCCCGGTTCACGGGCCTCGCCGAAGCCCCAGGTGCCGTCACAGGCTCGGCAGACACAGGACAGGAAGCGCAGAGCCGCACGGCGGCGCGTGTCGCACGCAGCGGCCAGGCGGGGGTGGGTGTGGCGCGGGTGGCTGTCGTACGCGACCACCCGGAGAGCGGAGGCACGGTAGCGGAGGGAGAGGTACACGTCCGTCGACTCCGTGAACCGGCAGGCCACCGTCACCAGTTCGCTCACCGCTTGCAGCGCGGGGTCCAGCAGATCCGTCAGCCCGTGCGCCCTCAGCATCTCCCGTGACGCCGCTCGCGCCAGTCCCGGGCTCGTGAGCCGCGCGGGCAACGTGAAGCTGTAGGCCAGGGTTTCGGGGACGGGGGCCGTGGGATCGGCGGAGAGCACGGGTACGACGGGGCAGCGGGACACAGACATCGGTGGCTCCTTCGGTGGGGTACGGCAGCGCCCTGCCGTGGGCAGCAGTCGGCGGTCAGTGGTCGATGACGGTCGGCGGCAGTCGGTGACTCCGTCGCGCGGGCAGGCTCACGCAATGCACTGCCGACTGCGCCAGGTAGCTTGTGCGCTACTTAATGTAAGCATGGCGGGGTTATGTTGCCCCCATATTTGGCAACAAAGACACCCCATAGAGTGGCGCGAGCCAGAGGAGGGGCAGCATGGGCGCGAGGACGTCGCCGACCGAACGTCAGAAGAGGCTGGGCGCAGAGGTCCGGAGGATGCGTACGGCCGCCGGCATGACCGGCGAGTTCGCCGCCGGACTGCTCGGTGTGGACCGGGGCAAAATCTCCAACATCGAGTCCGGGACCCGCACCATCAGCCCCGAGCGGCTGCGCACGCTGGCCTGCAACTGCGACTGCGACGACGATGCCTACGTTGACGCCCTGGTCGAGATGGCACGGTCCGCAGGACAGGACTGGTGGGACAAATACCGGGGCAGCCTCCCGGTCGGGCTGCTCGACATCGCCGAATTGGAGCACCACGCGGTACGGCTACGGAGTGTGCACCTGATTCACATGCCCGGACTGCTCCAGTCGACTGCTCACGCACAAGCCGTCTTCAAGGCCGCGCTGCCTCCGCTGCCGGAGCATGAGGTCGCACTGCGGCTGGCCCACCGCCTGGAACGCCAGCGAGTGCTGGAAGGCGACAGCCCCACCACATACGTCGGGATACTCCATGAAGCAGCTCTGCGCATGCAGTTCGGCGGACCGAAGGTGGCACGTGGGCAGTTGGAGCATCTGCTCACCATGTCCAGCCTCCCTCATGTGTCATTGCAGGTCATCCCGTTCACGGCCGGAGCCTTTCCCGGCGCAGGCCAGACCGTCGTCTACATGGAGGGGCCGGTACGGCGCCTCGACACCGTACAGATCGACAGCACCCACGGTCCGGAATTCGTGTACCACGAAGCGCAGTTGTCCAAGTACCGGGCTCAGCTCGACTGGATGGAGCAGCACTCCCTGTCGCCCGCGGATTCCCACAGCTTCATCCAGGACATCGCCGAACAGCTCTGAGGAGACGCCGCCATGCCCGACATCGCCTGGGAAGAACCGTTCTGCGCCGAGGGATCGGCTTGCTTCCGCCTCGGAACCGACCAGGACGGCAACGGCTACATCGCCATAGCCGGCGCCGAGGACGACCATCTCACCGACAGCCGTGACGCGTTGCGGCGCATGATCCTCGACATCAAGGCGGGGAAGGCCGACCACCTGCTGTGACATGGGAGTGAAACATTTCCCGGGGCCCGGCGCATCAATGAGGTGAGAGCAACGGGGAAAGCCTAGGGGGATGCGCGCATGGGGCAGGACGGTCGCGAGGGCGGGTACGGGGACTTCGCGGCGGCGCGGGCCGGGCATCTGTACCGGTCCGCGTGTCTGCTCACCGCCGGGGACACATACCTCGCCGAGGACCTCGTCCAGGAGACCCTCGGGCGGGTGTACGTGCACTGGAGGCGGGTCTCCCGCGCGGACAACCCCGCCGGGTACGCGCAGACCGTACTCACCCGCGCGTTCCTCACCCACCAGCGGCGGCGCAGCAGCACCGAGCGCTCGGCCGCCGCGTTCCCGGAGCGGCCGAGCACCGACGACGACCCGTCCCTGCGGCTCACCCTGCTCGACGCCCTCGCCCGGTTGCCCACCAAGGACCGCGCGGTGGTCGTCCTGCGGTACTGGGAGGACCGCTCGGTCCAGGAGACCGCCGACGCGATGAACGTCAGCTCGGCGGCGGTGCGGACGCGCAGCGTGCGCGCCCTGGCCCGGCTGCGGGAACTGCTCGGAGAGGACCTCGGTGAATACGCCCGGACCTGACCGGCCGCGGGCCGTCCCTCCTCTCCTCACTCTCCCCACGTTCACCTCACGGAAGCGGTGGTTCCTCATGTCCGTCGACCAGCACAGCGACCCCTTCGAGGAGCGGCTCTCCGCCGCTCTGCACGACGCCGGCGACACCTTCGAGGCCGACCGGGGCACCCTCACCGACGTGGGGCTCACTCGGGGGAGGCGGATACGGGCGCGGCGAAGGGCCGCCGTCCTCGGGGGCGCGGCCGGGATCGCTTTCGTGGGGGTGGGCGGGGCGCTCCTTCTGCCGGGCGGGAACGGTGGCGGAGAGGACGGGCGGACGTCGGCGGTCTCGGGGTCCGAGGTCACCGCCGGCGCCCAGGACACTCCGGCGCCCATCTCCGGCAAGGAACTCATCCGCACACTGAAGGGGCTCCTCCCCGACGGAAGGTTCAGCGGGGAGGAGGGGCGCGGCACCGACTCGTCCCTCGGGCCGTTCGCCAAGGTCGTGTACGACGACGGCGAGGGGCCCGCAGCCGTCGGCGTCGGTCTCCAACGCGTCAAGCCGGGAGGCTCCCAGGCCCGCGAGGCCACCCTGTGCCCGGACAAGGTACTCACCCCGTACGACAGTTGTGCCACCAGCGTTCTGGCGGACGGGTCGAAGTTCATGATGCTCAAGGGGTACCTGGATCCGGACCGGCGCACGGACACCAGAGGGTGGAGCGCCGTACTGGTCACTCCCCAGGGGCAGATGATCAGTGCGGGCGAATGGAACTCGGCCGCCGAGAAGGGCGAGCCCGTCAGCCGGCCCGCGCCTCCGCTGTCCGCCTCGCAGCTCGAAGAACTCGCCACGGCTCCGCAGTGGCGGGCCGCCGTCGACGCCATCCCGAAGCCCGCGGATTGGAGCGCACCGCCGCCGCGCGCCGCCGGACCGGCGGTCCTGGAGAGACTCGCGGGTCTCGTCCCCGACCGTCTCGACGTGGTGTCGAAGGGCAGTCAGGGGAAAGAGGACGCCCATGTCGTCGTCGACGACGGCAAGGGGAGGAGCTTCGTCCGGATCAGCGTCCGGCACGGCATGTCGGACCTCGTCGGCGAGATCTACGGTCCCGTCGAGAAGCTGGAGGACGGAACCCGGGTCGCCACCTGGGAGAAGCCGCGCAAGGAGGACGCCGCCGGTGTCGTCGTGTGGACCGTGGAGGCTCTGCGGACCGACGGCAGGCGTGTGATGGCCAGTGCCTTCAGCACCGGTGCTCAGCACGAGGACGCCGCACTCGGCACCCCCGCGCTGAGCATGGAGGAACTCCGGACGATCGCCCTCAGCCCCTGGTGGGACGACCTTGAGTGAGCCGGCCCGAACCGGCCTGACCCGACCCGGCTCGACTCGCCCCGACCGCTAGAAGAACTCCGACCAGGGCTGGTCCCAGACCTGTTTGACGCACAGGACCAGGAAGAGGAGGCCGGCGATGACGAGCATGGTGTTGCTGAGGACCCCGTTGCACCATTCTCGGGGTGTGCGGGTGGAGTTGAGGAGCCAGAGCAGGGTCAGGGCGAGGAAGGGCATGAAGGCGGCGCCCAGGACGCCGTAGAGGATGATGAGGCGGAAGGGCTGGCCTTCGAACAGGAGGATCATGGGTGGGAAGGTCAGCCACAGCAGGTAGGCGCGGAACGGCCAGGACTTCTCCGGGCGGCCGGACGCGATGGCCTCGCCCCTCGACACCTTCGCCTTCTTCCGGCCGCGCGTCACGAAGTCGGCGAACATCAGGCTCACCCCGTGCCACACGCCGATCAGCGACGTGAACGACGTGGCGAAGAAGCCGATCAGGAAGAACTTCGCCGTCGCGGTGCCGTACCTTTCCTCCAGGATGTCGCTCAGCTGCACCAGGCCCTGGTCGCCCTTCTCCAGCGCGAGCCCCGCCGAGTTCAGGAGCTCGGCGCCGACGAAGAGCATCGCGACGACGAAGATGCCGGTGGTGACGTACGCGACGCGGTTGTCGAGGCGCATCACCTTCATCCAGCCGGTGTTCGTCCAGCCCTTGGCGTTGACCCAGTAGCCGTACGCGGCCAGCGTGATCGTGCCGCCGACGCCGCCGATCAGGCCCAGGGTGTAGAGGACCGAGTCGTCCGCGTCGGGAAGGACCGGGAGCAGTCCGGCGAAGGCGTCCCCGAGGTTCGGTGCCACCCTGATCGCCAGGTAGACGGTCACCGCGAACATGACGCCCACCAGGACCGTCATGACCTTCTCGAAGACCGCGTATCTGTTGAACCAGACGAAGACCAGACCCACCAGGGCACAGGCGATGCCCCACCCTTCGAGGTCCATCACGTCCGGGAAGAGGGCCTGCAGGGGCAGCGCGCTCGACGACATCGCCGCCGCTCCGTAGACGAAGCCCCAGATGACGACGTAGACGCCGAAGAAGTACGTCGTCCAGCGGCCCAGGCTCGCCCAACCGTCGAACAGGGTGCGGCCGGTGGCCAGGTGCCAGCGGCCCGCCGCCTCGGCGAGGGAGATCTTCACCAGGCAGCCGATGACCGCCGCCCAGAGGAGGGTGTAGCCGAAGCTGCTGCCCGCGATGAGGGTGGCGACCAGGTCGCCGGCTCCCACCCCGGTCGCGGCGACGACGATGCCGGGGCCGATGTACCTCCAACTGGACTTGCGGGGCTGGGGGCCGGAGCCGGCGCCGGGTGGGGCTCCGGTGTCCTGGGTGTTTCCCGTGGTGTCCGCCATGAGGGCCAAGAAAGCGGATGGGTGCCGGTCGGGCAAGAGGGCGTGCCGGGATCTTCACGGGATGTACGTGACGAGATGTACGTGACGAGATGTACGTGACGGGATGTACGTGGCCGTGGGTGGCGAACCCGGACGCAATCTTGACCTGATCATGTCACGCACGGACTATGTCGGCACCGCACCACGCACGTCGCCATGAACAACCCCACCTCCCACAAGGACACTTCATGCGACTTCGCACACGCGGCAGGCGCGGCAGACGCTCCGCCGCGCTCGCCGCACTCCTCGCCCTGGCCCTCGCCGCGCCCGTGTCGATGACGGCCACGGAGGCCGGCGCCGACAGCGCGAAACGGGCGGCACCCTCCGCCGACGACATCCGCCAGTACGAGATCCACCAGCACACGACCGCCGTGACCCGTACGGCGATCCAGCAGTCCGGGGTCACCGTGGACGAGGCCGACGAGGAGACGGTGGTCGTCTCCGGCCGCGCGGACCAGATCCGGACCCTGCGCCAACAGGGGTACGAGATCACGCCGTTGGGCGCGGCACCCGACCGCTCGTCCGCCGCCGACGACATCCGCCTGTTCGACTTCCCCTCGGCCGACTCCCGCTACCACAACTACGCCGAGATGAACGCGGAGATCGACCAGCGGCTGTCGGCGTACCCGAACATCATGAGCAAGCGGGTGATCGGCCGGTCCTACCAGGGCCGGGACATCGTCGCCATCAAGATCAGCGACAACGTGACGGCGGACGAGAACGAGCCCGAGGTGCTGTTCACCCACCACCAGCACGCGCGCGAGCACATGACCGTGGAGATGGCGCTGTATCTGCTGCGTGAACTCGGCGCGGGATACGGCAGCGACTCGCGGATCACCAACATGGTCAACGGCCGGGAGATCTGGATCGTCCCGGACCTCAACCCGGACGGCGGCGAGTACGACATCGCCACCGGCTCCTACCGTTCATGGCGCAAGAACCGGCAGCCCAACTCCGGTTCGTCGTACGTCGGCACCGACCTGAACCGCAACTGGGACTACCGCTGGGGCTGCTGCGGCGGTTCCTCCGGCTCCACGTCCTCCGAGACCTACCGGGGGTCGGCTCCCGAGTCCGCGCCCGAGGTGAAGGTCGTCGCCGACTTCGTGCGCAGCCGGGTCGTGGGCGGGGTGCAGCAGATCAAGGCGGGCGTCGACTTCCACACGTACAGCGAGCTGGTGCTGTGGCCGTTCGGCTACACCTACTCCGACACCACGACCGGGATGACGGCCGACGACCAGGCCGCCTTCCGCACGGTCGGCCAGAAGATGGCCGCGAGCAACGGCTACACGGCCCAGCAGTCCAGCGACCTGTACATCACGGACGGGTCGATCGACGACTACCTGTGGGGCACGCACAAGATCTTCGGCTACACCTACGAGATGTATCCGAGGTCCTCGTCGGGCGGCGGCTTCTACCCGCCCGACGAGGTCATCGAGCGGGAGACGTCCCGGAACCGGGACGCCGTCCTGCAACTCCTGGAGAACGCGGACTGCATGTACCGCTCCATCGGCAAGGCGGCGCAGTACTGCGGTTAGTCAGCGGCGCCGCCCGGCGCGAGGAGTCGTCGTGGTGCCTAGGCCACGGGGTCGGTGGCCGGCTTGGGCTTGTCCTTGTCGTCGGACGGGTCCACGTCGGCGTCCGGCTCGGACGTCTCGGCGTCGGCGTCCGGCTCGGGCTTCCCGGCGTCGGCGTCCGTGTCGGACGAGTCGGCGTCGGGTGAGTCCGTACCGGAGGCGTCCGTGTCGGACGAGTCGGCGTCGGGTGAGTCCGTACCGGAGGCGTCCGTGTCGGACGAGTCGGCGTCGGGTGAGTCCGTACCGGAGGCGTCCGTGTCGGACGAGTCGGCGTCGGGTGAGTCCGTACCGGAGGCGTCCGTGTCGGACGAGTCGGCGTCGGGTGAGTCCGTACCGGAGGCGTCCGTGCCGGGGGCGTCCGTGTCCGAGGCGTCCGCCTCGGGCTCCTCGGGTTCGGGGGCCTCGTCGTCGAAGTAGGCGTCCAGGACCGCGTCCAGTTCCGTGTCCCACGTGGCGAAGCGGCTGCGGGACGTGGCCTCGATCTCGATCGGGTACCAACGGCGTTCCGTGGTGTGGACGGTGACCGTGTACCGCTTGCCGAAGCGGGCGGTCTCCGTCTCCACCGCGCCGATCTCGTCCCAGCCGAACTCGCACGCCTGGTCGTCCAGCCGGAGCCGTACGCCACTGTGATCGGCGACGATCCCGGCACGGCGGTCGGACGCCTCGAAGACGGGGCCCTCGGGGGCGGGCTCCTCCTCGGAGGCCCCGGCAGCCTCGGATTTCTCCAGCGAGGTCGCCTTCGCGGACGACGTCCCGGCCTCCGGTTCCAGCTCCGGCTCCTTCTTCGTCGCCGGTTCCTTCCCCGATTCCGTGGCCGGGTCCGCCTCCGTCCCGGGCGCCGCGTCCTCCGGCTCCGCGGCGGGCTTCGCGCCCTCGGGTTCCTTCCCGCTCTTCGCGTCCTTCGCGTCCGCCTTGCGGTCGGGCGTGCCGGACACGGGTGCGGTGAGCCCGGGGATGAAGGCCGGGTCGAATCCGGCGCCTTCCAGGGGCTGGGGCTGGCTGCTCGAACCTATGCGCTGCTCCACACCGGATGAGTATGGTCGACGATCCTGTGTGGAGCACAGCCAGCCCCTCACTTCGTTATCAGACGCCTACATGCGCCCCACCGTTCGCATGAATCGGAGGATGATCACACGGGGTCGGACGAACGCGGCGTCAGACGAACGCGGCGTCAGACGAACAGGCTGAGTACCGCCGCGACCACGAAGCCCGCCACCGACAGGACGCTCTCCAGCACCGTCCAGGTCTTCAGCGTGTCCCGCTCGCTGATGCCGAAGTACTTGGCGACCATCCAGAATCCGCCGTCGTTGACGTGCGAGGCGAAGATGGAGCCCGCGGAGATGGCCATGATGACCAGCGCCACGAACGCCTGGGAGTGATCCCCCTCGGACAGCAGCGGGGCGACGATGCCCGCCGTGGTGACGATCGCCACCGTCGCCGAGCCCTGCGCGACCCGGAGCACCACGGAGATCAGGTAGGACAGGACGATCACCGGCAGGCCGACGTCGTTGAACGTGTCGGACAGCGCCTGGGCGACGCCGCTCCCCTTGAGGACCGCGCCGAAGACACCGCCGGCGCCGACGACCAGCAGGATGTTGCCGACCGGCTTCAGCGAGGACGTCGAGACGGTCTCCAGGGACTTGCGGGACCAGCCGCGCCGGATGCCTAGCAGGTAGTACGCCATGAACAGGGCGATGGTGAGCGCGACGAACGGGTGGCCGAAGAACTCCACGACCGAGCGCAGCGTGGACTCGTCCAGGGCGATCGAGGAGAACGTCGAGGCGAGGATCAGGATGAGCGGCGTACCGATGATGCCGAGGACGGTGCCGAGCGGCACGGGCGTCTCACGCGGCTCCACACCCGCCGCACGCTGCTCGTCGAGGACGGCCTGACGGGACTCCTCGGCGGCCTCGACCATGTCCTGCGGTACGGCGACGAAGATCCGCTTGCCGATCCAGGCGGAGTAGACCCAGGCGGCGACGACGGCCGGGAGGCCGGTGACGACACCCATGAGGATGACCCAGCCGAGGTCGACGTCGAGCAGTCCGGCGGCGGCCACCGGGCCGGGGTGCGGGGGCAGGAAGGCGTGGGTGACGGACAGGCCCGCGAGCAGGGGCAGGCAGTAGAGCAGGATCGACTTGCCGGAGCGCTTCGCGGCGGCGTACACGATCGGCGCAAGGACGAAGATGCCGACGTCGAAGAAGACCGGGACACCGAAGATCAGGCCGGTGATGCCCATGGCGAGCGGGGCCCGCTTCTCGCCGAACAGGCCGAGCAGCCGGGACGCCAGGACCGCGGCGCCGCCGCTGACCTCGAGGATCGCGCCGAGCATGGTGCCCAGGCCGATGATGATCGCGACATGGCCGAGGATGCCGCCCATGCCGGACTCGATGGTGGACACCGCGTCCGAGCGCTGGACCGTGCCGAAGAGTTCGGTGACCGACAGACCGGCCATCAGGCCGACGGCTATGGAGACGCCCAGCAGGGCGACGAACGGCTGGAGCCGGACCTTGATGATCAGGAAGAGGAGCAGCGCGATGCCGATGGCGGCGACGGTCAGCAGACCGGCGGTGCCGTCGACGAGGAGGAGGAGTCCTCCGGTGTGCGGGGGTGTCTCGGCCGCCGCGTCGGCGGCGAGCGAAAGGGACGGGTGGGACATCAGGGGGTCCTCTGCTTGAGCGCATGAAGTTTTCGGGCAGGGGGGATCGCGGCACGGCGTCACAGAGGTGGCGGACGCCGTGCCGTGGCACACGGGGTGTGAGGGGGTTACGGGAAGAGATGAGTGCGCGTCAGCCCAGTACGGCCAGTGCGTCGATCTCGATGAGGAGCCCCGCGGGCAGGCCGACGTAGACGGTCGTGCGCGCGGCGGGCGGCTGGGTGAGGCCCTGCTCCTCGAAGTAGGTGTTGTAGATGCCGTTCATCTCGGCGAAGTGGTCCACGTCGGTGAGGTAGACGCGGAGCATCATCACGTCGTCCCAGGTCGCGCCGCCCTCCTCGAGGATCGCCTTGACGTTGGCGAGGGTCTGGAGGGTCTGCTCGCGCAGGCCGGGGCCGGCGGTCGTGGGCGGCCTGCCCTCCTCGGCGGGGAGGAACCCGACCTGGCCGGCGACCTGGAGGATGTTGCCCTTGCGTACGCCGTGGGAGAACTTCGCGGGCGGGGTGGTGTGCGTGCTCGGGGTGAGGGCGACCTTCTCGGTCTTCTCGGTCTTCTCGGTCTTCTCGTTCTTCTCGGTCATGAGGGGGCGGTCCTTCGCTGGAGTCACTGGGGTCACTGGGGTCACTGGGGTCACTGGAGTCACTGGGGTTCTGCCGGGGTCCGGCCGGAGTACTCGCCGCTGATCGCGTCCGCGGTGCGGCGGACCAGCGGGAGCAGGGTGAGGAGTTCGTCGGCGGTGACGACGACGTTCGGCGCGGAGACCGACATCGCGGCGACCACCCGGCCGTCGGCGCCGCGGATCGGCGCGGCGACGCAGTTGATGGACTCCTCGTGGCCGCCGAGGTCGGTGGCCCAGCCCTGTTCGCGCACCTTCTCCAGCTCGCGCAGGAACGCGGCCGGGCTGGGCGTCGAACGGGACGTGTACAGGGGGTAGTCGAGCTTCTCCGCGAGGTCGCGGCGCTCGTGTTCGGGCAGGTCGGCGAGGAGTAGTTTGGCCACGGCGGCGACGGTGATGGCGACGGGCTTGCCGATCCGCGAGTACATGCGGACCGGGTAGCGGCTCTCCACCTTGTCGATGTAGAGGACCTCGTTCTCCTCGTGGACGGCGAGGTGCACGGTGTGGCCGCACTGCTCGTTGAGGCGGACGAGGTGGGCGTGGGCGATCTCGCGGACGTCGAGGTTCTCCATCGCCTCCTGGGCGAGGGCGAAGAGGCGGGCGCCGAGCCGGTAGTGCTGGTCGGACTGGCGGTAGACGAGTCCGTGCTCGTGCAGGGTACGCAGCAGCCGCAGGGCGGTGGACTTGTGCACGCCGAGCCGTTCGGCGACCTGCCCGAGGTCGGCGGGGCCTTCGGCGAGCAGCGGCAGGATGTTCAGTGCGCGGTCGACGGTCTGGCTCATGGGGTGCGTACCTCCTCCTCGGCCCGGTCCGCGCCCGCATCCGTGTGCGCGTCCGCGGTGGCGGTCTCGGTCCAGCCGGGGCCGAGACGCAGTTTCCCCCACGCCGTGTCGTCCAGGGCGGCCAGCCGGTCGGCCAGGTCGCGGGCGGGGGGTGCGGCGAGGTCGCCGGGGACGGTGAGGGCGGCGGCGGCCGTGAGGTGGCCGTGCCGGAGCCGGTCCCGTACGGGCAGGGCGCGCAGGGTGGCGGAGAGGAACCCGGCGGCGAAGGCGTCCCCGGCTCCGACGGCGGCGACGACGTCCACGGCGAGGGAGGGGACGAAGGTCTCCGCGCCGTGCGGGCCGTAGGCCGTGGCGCCGCGGCCGCCGTGCTTGACGACGAGGATCTCCGGTTCGGGCAGCGCCTCGCGCACGGCGGCGGCGTCCGCGAGGCCCCAGGCCTCACGCGCCTCGTCGTCGCCGACGAGGACGAGGTCGGCGCCGCGGGCCAGTTCCAGCAGCACCTCGGGGCCGGAGCCGCGGTCGTGGGCGTCGCTGTCGCGCCACAGTCCGGGGCGGTGGTTGACGTCGAAGGAGACGAGCGGGCGGCCGGGACGGGGAGTGGTGAGCTCCCGCATCAGTTCCAGGCAGCCGGGGGAGAGCGCGGCGGTGATGCCGGACAGGTGCAGGACGCGCCCGGCGCGCACCGCCTCCAGGTCGACGTCGGCGGTGGTCATCGCGGAGGCCGCGGAGCCCGCCCGGTAGTAGGCGACCTCGTGGGCGTCGGAGGCGCGGTCGCCGGCGGTGCGGAAGTAGACGCCGGTGGGGCGGTGCGGGTCGCGCCGGACGGAGGACACGTCGACGCCGTACGCCCCGATCGCCCGCAGGAGGTGGTCGCCGAAGCCGTCCCGGCCGACCGCGCTGATCCAGCGCGCCGAGTGGCCGGCCGCCGCGAGGACGCAGGCGGTGTTGGACTCCGCGCCGCCGATGGCCCGCTCGAAGGAGGGCACGTCGGCGAGGGGGCCCGGCCGGGAGGGCAGGAACGTCACCATGGACTCGCCCAGCGCGACGACATCGACGGTCTCCACGACGTCGACGTCGGGGGCGGTGCGGGGTCCGGTGGCGGTCACGGCGGGGTGGCTCCTCGGTGCGGCGGGATCGGGCGGGATCGGGCGAGGCCGGTGGTGCGGGACGGGCGATGTCGATGGCGCAGGTCGGGCGAGGCCGGTGGTGTGGGACGGGCGATGTCGATGGCGCAGGTCGGGTGGTGTCGTTGGTGCGGGACGGGTGGCGCGGGGTGGTGTCGTTGGTGCGGGGCGGGACGGGTGGCGTGGGGCCGGGTGGGGGCGGATCGTCGGTGTCTGCCCGCATTGTCCTCGTCGGCCGTCGGGACCCGTTTCCATTGACCCCGTGTGGCCGAGATGTTAGACAGCGGTAAGCGACATACGCAATGGGTGTTGCAAGGAATGCAACACACCAGATCAGGGAGGCTCTGATGGTCCTCGACCCCGGTTCCGACGCCTACACACTCCTTACGGAGGAACGCGTCGACCACCGTTTCAAGGGCCTCCCGCCGGACGCCGACGGGCTGACCGTCGGCGAACTGGCCGCCCAGCACCGGAACCTGTTCACCGGCGGTTTCACCACCCCGGTGCTCGCGCTGTCCGCCGAGCTCCTGGAGCACAATCTGACGCTGATGGAGACGTACGCGGCCCGGCACGGCCTCGCCTTCGCCCCGCACGGCAAGACGTCCATGGCCCCGCAGCTCTTCCGGCGCCAGCTCGAGCACGGCGCCTGGGGCATCACGCTCGCGGTGCCGCACCAGGTGCGGGTGGCGCGGGCGTTCGGCGTGCGGCGGGTCTTCCTCGCCAACGAGCTGGTGGACCCGGCGGCTCTGCGGTGGATCTCCGCCGACCTGGACGCCGACCCCGGCTTCCGGTTCGTCTGCTACGTCGACTCCGTGCGCGGTGTCGAGCTGATGGACGCGGCCCTCGCCGGGTCCGTCCGCCCGGTGGACGTCGTGGTCGAACTGGCCGGGGGCGAGGGCGCCCGGACCGGGGTGCGGACGGAGGCGGAGTGCGCCGCCGTCGCCGACGCGGTGGCGGGCGCGCGCGGTCTGCGGCTGGTCGGGGTCGCCGGGTACGAGGGCGAGGTGCCGGACGCCGACCCGGAACGGGTGCGGGCGTGGCTGCGGCGTCTGGTGGCCCTGGCGGTGGACTTCGACAAGGCCGGGCGGTTCGCGGGCGTGGACGAGATCGTGGTGAGCGCGGGTGGCAGCGCCTGGTTCGACGCGGTCGCCGACGTCTTCGCCGAAGTCCCGGAACTCTCCCTCCCCGTCCTGAAGTTGCTGCGCTCGGGCGCGTACGTCTCGCACGACGACGGGCACTACCGCGAGCTGACCCCGTTCAACCGGGTACCGGAGGAAGGCGCGTTGGAGCCGGCGTTCCGGCTGTGGACGCAGATCGTGTCCCGGCCGTCCGCCGGGCAGGCCTTCGCCAACGCGGGCAAGCGGGACGCGGCCTACGACCTCGACCTGCCGTTCGCCCAGGTGGTCCGCCGGGACGGCACGGAGCGCCCGGCCACCGGGATCTCGGTCACCTCCCTCTCCGACCAGCACGCCTGGCTGCGTACCGCCCCGGAGGCCGACCTGGAGGTCGGCGACTGGCTGGGCCTCGGCCTCTCCCACCCGTGCACCTCCTTCGACAAATGGGTACTCATCCCTCTGGCGGAGGCGGACGGCACGGTGGTCGATTACATCCGTACGTTCTTCTAGGAGGCCCTGTCATGGAAGAACTCGTCATCCGGGACGCCGACGTCGTGGACGGCTCCGGCGACAGCTCGTACCGCGCGGACGTGGTCGTCGACGGCGGCCGCATCGTCTCGATCGTGAAGGAGGCGGCGGCAGCGGGCTGTCAACGCCCGAAGGCCCGCCGCGAACTGGACGCCGAGGGGCTCGTCCTGGCCCCCGGCTTCATCGACATGCACGCCCACAGCGATCTGGCACTGCTGCGCGACCCCGACCACAGCGCCAAGGCCGCGCAGGGCGTCACCCTCGAAGTGCTGGGCCAGGACGGCCTGTCGTACGCGCCGGTCGACGACCGCACGCTCGGCGAGGTCCGCCGCGCGATCGCCGGATGGAACGGCGACGGGGACGACATCGACTTCGACTGGCGGTCGGTGGGCGAGTACCTGGACCGGCTCGATCAGGGCATCGCGGTCAACGCCGCGTACCTGATCCCGCAGGGCACGGTCCGCGCCCTCGTCGTCGGCTGGGAGGACCGGGAGGCCACCCCCGCCGAGCTGGACCGGATGCGGCAACTGGTCGCGGAGGGCATGGAACAGGGCGCGGTCGGCATGTCGTCGGGACTGACGTACACGCCCGGCATGTACGCCAAGGACGCCGAACTCACCGAACTGTGCCGGGTGGTGGCCCGCTACGGCGGCTACTACTGCCCGCACCACCGCTCCTACGGCGCGGGCGCGCTCCGGGCGTACGAGGAGATGGTGACGCTCACCCGGGAGGCGGACTGCCCGCTGCACCTGGCGCACGCGACGATGAACTTCGGCGTGAACAAGGGCAGGGCGCCCGAGCTGCTGGCCCTGCTGGACGACGCGCTCGCCGCCGGCGCCGACATCAGCCTCGACACGTACCCGTACACACCGGGCAGTACCACGCTGGCCGCGGTGCTGCCGAGCTGGGCGGGCGAGGGCGGCCCGGAGGAGACCCTCCGGCGGCTCGCGGACGACGCGACGGCCGAGCGGATCCGGCACCACCTGGAGGTCACCGGCTCGGACGGCTGCCACGGCGTGCCCATGGAGTGGGACACCATCGAGATCTCCGGGGTGGGCGACCCCGCGCTGGGCGAGTACGTGGGCCGCACGGTCCAGGAGTCGGCCGCACTGCGCGGCGAGAGCCCGTGGGCCCTCGCCCGCGAACTGCTGCTCAAGGACAGGCTGCGGCCGTCGATCCTCCAGCACGTCGGCCACGAGGAGAACGTGCGGGAGATCATGCGGCACCGGGTGCACACCGGCGGCTCGGACGGCATCCTCCAGGGCGCCAAGCCGCACCCGCGCGCGTACGGCACCTTCCCGCAGTACCTCGGCCGGTACGTAAGGGAGTCGGGCGTGCTGTCGCTGGAGGAGTGCGTCGCGCATCTGACGTCCCGGCCGGCCGCCCGGCTGCGGCTCGCGGACCGCGGGCTGGTCCGCGAGGGCTACCGGGCGGACCTGGTGCTCTTCGATCCGCGGACGGTGGCCGCCGGCTCCAC
Source organism: Streptomyces sp. P9-A2 (assembly GCF_036634175.1). Classification (NCBI taxonomy): domain Bacteria; kingdom Bacillati; phylum Actinomycetota; class Actinomycetes; order Kitasatosporales; family Streptomycetaceae; genus Streptomyces; species Streptomyces sp. P9-A2. The sequence goes on along the minus strand of NZ_JAZIFX010000001.1, from coordinate 5,163,012 downwards.
CTTCGAACAGCCCCGGGCGCTGCCGACGGGCATCCCGTACGTGCTGGTCGACGGGCGGTTCGTGATCGAGGACGGGCGGCGCACCGACGTCCTGGCGGGACGGGCGGTCCGCAGGTCACCCCGCTGAACCACCCGCCCGGTCCGCCACCCGCCCGCCCGGCCCGCCTCGCCTCCGGCCCACCTCGCCTCCGGTGCGGCCGGCCCTTCGCCTCCGGTGCGGCCGGCCCTTCGCCTGCGGCTTGGGCAGGGTGCAGGCACTCGAGGCGAGGCCGAGCACGCCGTCCGCGCCGGGGAGGCCCGGTGTGAAGGTGACGGAGGCGGCGCCCACAGCCACTTCCACGGCGGCTTCCGCGGTGCTCTTGACGGCGGCCCGCCGTCGGCCCGACGGCTGCCCGACGGCTGCCCGACGGCGGGCCCCGGGGCCGCCACCCAGGGCGGGCGGCCGGGGCAGGCGGCCGGGCATATCACCCGAACCGACGCGTCTCACGTGGTGGAGAACACGGCCCGAACGGCACTACCTGGCCGTAAGCTCCCCTACATGCAGGTGATCCAGTCGACCAAGCTCGCCAACGTCTGTTACGAGATCCGGGGCCCGGTGCTCGAGGAGGCGATGCGGCTGGAGGCGGCCGGGCACCGCATCGTCAAGCTCAACACCGGCAACCCGGCCGCGTTCGGGTTCGAGTGCCCGCCCGAGATCCTGGAGGACGTCCTCCGCAACGTGTCGTCGGCGCACGGCTACGGCGACGCGAAGGGACTGCTGGCCGCGCGCCGTGCGGTCGTGATGCACAACCAGACCCTCGGTATCGAGACCGACGTCGAGCACGTCTACATCGGCAACGGCGTCTCCGAGCTGATCGTGATGGCGATGCAGGCGCTGCTCGACGACGGGGACGAGGTGCTGGTCCCGTCACCGGACTATCCGCTGTGGACGGCGGCCGTCGCCCTGTCCGGCGGTACGGCGGTGCACTACCGCTGCGACGAGCAGTCCGACTGGATGCCGGACCTCGCCGACATCGAGAGCAAGGTCACCGATCGCACCAAGGCGATCGTCATCATCAACCCGAACAACCCGACCGGCGCGGTCTACGACGAGGAGATGGTCAGGAGCCTGACCGACATCGCCCGCCGGCACAACCTGCTGGTCTGCTCGGACGAGATCTACGACAAGATCCTCTACGACGACGCCACGCACACCCCCACCGCCGCGATCGCCCCCGACCTGCTCACCCTCACCTTCAACGGCATGTCGAAGGCGTACCGGGTGGCCGGATACCGGGTGGGCTGGATGGCGATCTCCGGGCCCCGCGCGCACGCCGACTCCTACATCGAGGGCCTGACGATCCTGGCGAACATGCGCCTGTGCGCGAACATGCCGGGCCAGCACGGCGTGGTCGCCGCGCTCAGCGGACGCCAGACGATCAACGACCTGGTACTGCCGGGCGGCCGGCTGCGCGAGCAGCGGGACACGGCGTACGAGCTGCTCACCCAGATCCCGGGTGTGACCTGCGTGAAGCCGAAGGGGGCGCTGTACCTCTTCCCGCGCCTCGACCCCAAGGTCTTCAAGATCAAGGACGACCGGCAGATGGTCCTCGACCTGCTGCGCAGAGAGAAGATCATGGTCGTGCACGGCACGGGCTTCAACTGGTCCGAGCCCGACCACTTCCGGGTGGTGACCCTGCCGTCGGCCGACGCCCTGCGGGACGCGGTGGGCCGGATCGCCCGCTTCCTGGACGGCTATCACCAGCCCTGACGCTGCGTGTTCAGCTCGTCCGGTTCTGTCAATCGATCAACTTTAGACGAATTCTAAGCTAGGATGGCTTCCTGACAGCATTCTGGAGGCCATCCATGTACGAACCGATCCGCACCAAGTCGGTCCACCGCACGATGGCCGGCTCTCCTGACGACTTCCCCGGCCGCTCCCGCGAGGCGGAACTGGACATCCAGCTCGCGGGCCATCTCGCCGCCCTGCTCGTCGTCACCGACGAGCTGCGCGTCGCGGCCCCCTCGGCCGATCTGGACACGGCGGCCGAGCGGCTCGCCGAGCAGGTGACCCGCCTGCGGGGAGGACGTAAGCCGGCCCGTGCGTCGGCGACCACGAGCGGGAGCGCGCCCTGCGTCACCGCCCTGCACCGTCAGGCGCACGCCCTCGCGGGCCGCGCCCTGGTCGTCGCCGCGTCCCGCGCCGACACGGTGGCCGCGATCCTGGCCGCCGAACGGATGGACGCACACACCGCGGCCCTCGAGTCACGCGAACTCGCGGCCCGCTGAGCCTCACCCCCGGGGCTCCCCCCGACGGCCCCGGTCCGCGCGCCTCCACAACGACACGCGGACCGGGCGCCACGCACCGCGCGCACGGTCGACGGGCATTCCGGGCACGCCGCCCGGGGTGCCCCGTCGCCGTTTCCCCGCAGAGGTCACCCGCGGGGATCACCCGCACGGCCCACCGTGCGGGAGCCGCGCGGGAACCGAGCGGGAACCGAGCGGGAACCGAGCGGGAGCCGCGCGGCGGCATCGGTGCGCCTGCCTTCCGCCTCGGCCCGGATGATCGGCTGTGCGGGCTTGTTCCCGAGCACGGGACAGATCGTGTCCGGGGTGAAACGGTCTCTGGTCACGGGACCGAGGGGCCGCCGAGGTAGTCGCCGGAACGGTCGTAGGGCCAGGCGTTGGCGACGCAGCCCTGCAGGCCCTTGATCTGCTGCATCATCGCCGGGGCGGGTTTGCCCGGCCCGGGGCAGGTCTCGTGGCCCCGGCCGATGCCGTGGCCGACCTCGTGGTTGATGATCAGCGCCCGGTAGTCGCCGATCGGCCCGTCGAACTCCGGCGAACCCCGCACCCACCGTTTGAGGTTCACGACAACGTTTTCCCCGACCCGGCAGTTCACCTCGCCCCTGGTCAGCAGGCCGGCCTCGCCGCAGATCCGGTCCACCGTGCCCGGCGTCGCGATCTTCACCGCGAGGTCGTACGTCCCCGAACCCACCAGCTGGAACGCATGCGTACCGCCGCGGGTCCAGCCCCGCTCGTCGGCCAGGACGGCGGAGACCTCGGCCGCGGCTTCGGCTGCCGGGATGTCGATGCCGTCCTCGACCATCACCTTGTAGCGCATCACCCGGTCGCCGGTGCCGACGGCCTCCCCGTCGGTGCGGGCCGTCGTGAACGTACCGGGGCCGGCGGCGGGAACGGCGATGACCCGGTCGTCGTCCGGGGACGGTGAGGACGGCGACGGGGACCCCTCGGCCTCCGGGGGCGGACTGCTCGTGCCGGACGGACCGGCACTGCCGCTGGGCGACGCGCCGCCGGCTCCACCCGGCTCGGCCGTCGGCGAGGCGGTGACGTCCGCCGTGCCGCCGGCCACCGCCCCGGAGCGACCCGCCTGCCACTGCGTGAAGGCGACGCCCCCGCCCAGCACGGCACAGATGAACAGTCCCGTCGCCCATCTCCGTCCCGCACTCCGTCCACCGGTTTTTGTTCGGGAACGGGGGAGGCGTCTGCGGTTCGGAGCAACGGACGAGGTCCGCCGGCGCCGACGGGATGCTGGCCGACTCACGGCAGACCTTCCTCTTGACGGTGCGGAACTGCGCGACGACGTGCGCCGAGCAGACCGCCCTGACCAGGACAGACTCGAGAAGCACAAACACTTGATGGTCAAACTGGTGTACCAACCACGTCCTTTGACATGGTGTCATGCGACGGGATCCATGCCGCCGCCGCCCGTTGCCGCAGCGGCGGGGAACCCGCGGCACCTGGCCCGTGACGAGACACCGGCCCTGCCCCGCACCGCCCATGAGCGTTCAGGAAACTGAACGCTGTAGTGGTGATCCCTGCTCGGATACTCCTCGGACCCCGACACGGCCCCCTGGCTCCGGTCCGTCGGCCAAGGGCCGTCCCGGGCCCGCGCGGCATTCCGCACGCCCGGGGCGAGTTCCTACTGGAAGGCCGGCAGGTTGCGCGCCACCCACTCGCCGAAGGGCCTCGCCGGACGGCGGAGGACGTTCTCCACATCGGGACCGATCGCCTGCTCGGCCGGCAGCGGGATGCCGAGGACGTCCAGGGTGCCGTCGATGACCTCTTCGGGCATGAACTGCGCCATGTGGGCGTGGGCCTGTTCACGGGACAGTTCCACGAAGGTGACTTCCTCGCTCAGGGCCTGGGAGATCACTGCGGCCTGCCGGCGCGGGCTGATGGCCTCGGGCCCGGTGAGTTCGTATGTACAGCCCGCGTGCCCCTCTTCACGCAGTGCCACTGCGGCGACCGCGGCGATGTCGGCTGGGTCGATGACTGGCAGGGCCACATCGCCGAACGGGGCAAAGATCGTGCGTTTGATGTGGATCGGCTCGGCCCACGCGAGGGCATTGGAGGCGAATCCGCCCGGGCGCAGGATCGTGAAGTCTGCTCCGGACGCGCGCACGGCGGCTTCGTAGTCGCGCAGGCGGGTGTGCGAGAGGGCCTCGGGGCGGGTGGCGTTGATCTGGGAGGAGAGCAGGACGATCCGCTTGACCCCGGCGTCCAGGGCCGCGTCGAGCAGGGCGTTCGGGCTTTCGCCGTGGCCGTTGAGCTCGCCGCCCAGCAGGATGAAGAAGGCGTCGGCACCGTCGAGGACCGGCCGCATGCTCGCGCTGTTCCCGACGTCGGCCTGGGCGCGCCGGATCCCGGCGGGGAGCCCTTCGGGGCGAGGACGTCGCGAGACGGCCACGACATCCTCGCCCGCCTCGGCCAGCAGGGGCACCAAGGTCCGTCCGATGTTGCCGGTTGCGCCTGTCACCACGATCATTGCAATTCCCTCGTGTGAGTTAGTTGACTGACTAACACGGACCGTAGCACGGTTCCGCTGGAGGTTGTCTATAGTCAGTTGGGTGACTGACTCAGCGAAGTCCCGGGTACCGGCAGCCGACAAGCGTCGACGGTTGACGACCGAGGCGGCCCGTGTCCTGCACGAGCAGGGCGTCGAGCGCACGACCCTCGCCGACATCGCGCGCGCGGCCGACGTTCCTGTCGGGAACGTCTACTACTACTTCAAAACCAAGGACGAGCTGGTCCTGGCCGCGCTCTCCGAGCACAGCGCACACCTGGACGAACTCACCATCCGCCTGGACCAGTTGTCCGACCCGCGCGACCGCCTCAAGGGCCTGATCGAGGCCTGGGTCGACCAGCGCGAGGTCGCCGCCCGCTACGGCTGCCCCACTGGCACCCTCGCCGTCGAACTCGACAAACGCGCCGACGGGACCCTCGATGCGGAGGCCGGCACGGTGATCCGGCGCCTGCTGGAGTGGACCGGACACCAGTTCCGCGCCCTGGGCCTGCCCGAACCGGACGACCTCGCCGTCACCCTCGTCTCCGCATATCAGGGCATGTCGCTCCTGGCCAACGCCCTGCGCGACCCGGACATCATGGCCCGCCAGGGAGCCCGTCTCCTGCGCTGGCTCGACTCCCTCAAGAGCCCGGACCAGACCGCCTGACTCGGAGGGGCGATCATCAGCCGGACTCGCCCGCCTGCATCTCCCGGGTCGCATTCGGCTCGTCCGGCTCGTTTGGGGTACGAGGCCGGGAACAGTGGCCGTGATGAGGTTCAGGCGGGCGCCCATGTCGGGGTTCACCTCGCCGTACGGGCGCACATGGGACCAGAACAGCGGGGTCAGGCCGCGCCGGTCGGCCGGGGTGAGGAGGTCGGCCCACTCCGGTTTACCGAGGACGTCCTGGAGCATCAGGGTGTTCACGTACACCAGGGCAGACCGCAGGACGCGCAGGCACAGCACGAACATCTCCTGCTCGTCGTGCCGGTTCGAGGCGATCTCCCCGCCCTTGCCGTACGCGATCACGGAATTGGCGCCGTCGGAGGACTCCATCACGTTCAGGCCCTCCTCGATCTGCCGCTGCAGATCCCGAAGACAGATCCCGAAGACGCAGGTAGCGGGCCAGGAAGATGGTCTTCCGGGCGCGGCCGACCTCCAGCAGCGCCGCGTAAGTGGGATCCGTTCGGTGCTCTCCACCGTCAGCCGCGCCGCGATCCTCGCCGTCAGCATCTCCTCGGCCGCCCGCAGCGCGACCCCGACTGGACGCCCGAGATCCTCGCCCGGGCCCCGGAGGCCGTCCGCGCCCTGTCCCGGGCGGTGCGGCAGGACATCCCGGAAGCCGTCGACTCGTTCCGTACGGACCCGCTGGTGGGCGCGGCTCGCACCGGGCCGGGAACCTCCGGAGCGGCATCTCGAGTGCCGGCTCGGGCTGCTCCACGAGGAGGCACGGCAGCGGGTCGAGAGCGTGCGGGAGGAGAAGCGGCGACAGCCGCTCTCGCAGTGCCTGGAGGGCCGGTCGAAGTGGCCGAGGGCCGGGATCGGCCGGAAGCGGCGGAGGACCGGTGAGCGGTCCGGACGGCGGAGGACCGGTGAGCGGTCCGGGAAAGGGCGAAGGCCCGTCGCCGCCCGTTCCCGTCGGGGCGGACGGGATGGTGACGACAGGCCCAGGGCCCCCCACGCCGTTGTGCGGGGCCTCGCCGGTCTGTGGTGCTGCCGGTTCGTGGTGCTGCCGGCTTGGGGTGTTCACCGCGGCCGGCCGTGACGATGGTGCTGGTCAGGGCGCGATCGGAGCCGGCCGCGGCGTTCTTGGTTCCCCTGTTCGGGGAAGCGGGCGTGATCAGCCCAGGCGCTGCACCAGGGCGCGGTACTCGTCCCACAGCTCGGTGGGCGTGTGGTCGCCGAAGGTGTTGAGGTGGTCGGGGACCAGGGCGGCCTCCTCGCGCCACACCTCCTTGTCGACGCTGAGCAGGAAGTCCAGGTCCGCGTCGGCCAGTTCGAGGCCGTCCGTGTCGAGGGACTCCTTGGTCGGCAGGACGCCGATCGGGGTCTCGACGCCGTCCGCCTTGCCCGCCAGGCGCTCCACGATCCACTTCAGGACGCGGCTGTTCTCACCGAAGCCGGGCCAGACGAACGTGCCCTCGTCGTTCTTGCGGAACCAGTTGACGTAGTAGATCTTCGGCAGCTTGGACTGCTCCTTGTCCTTCGCCACGTCGATCCAGTGGCCCATGTAGTCGCCCATGTTGTAGCCGCAGAAAGGCAGCATGGCGAACGGGTCGCGGCGCAGCTCGCCGACCTTGCCCTCGGCGGCGGCGGTCTTCTCGGAGGCCACGTTGGCCCCGAGGAAGACACCGTGGTTCCAGTCGAAGGACTCGGTGACCAGCGGTACGGCGGTGGCGCGGCGCCCGCCGAAGAGGATCGCGGAGATCGGCACGCCCTTGGGGTCCTCCCACTCGGGCGCGATGATCGGGCACTGGGCGGCGGGCGTGGTGAAGCGGGCGTTGGGGTGGGCGGCGGGCGTGCCCGACTCGGGCGTCCAGTCGTTGCCCTTCCAGTCGGTCAGGTGGGCCGGGGTCTCCTCGGTCATGCCTTCCCACCACACGTCGCCGTCGTCGGTGAGGGCGACGTTGGTGAAGACGGAGTTGCCCCACAGGGTCTTCATCGCGTTGGCGTTGGTGTGCTCGCCGGTGCCGGGCGCGACGCCGAAGAAGCCGGCCTCGGGGTTGATCGCGTAGAGGCGGCCGTCCTCGCCGAACCGCATCCAGGCGATGTCGTCACCGATCGTCTCGACGGTCCAGCCGGAGATCGTGGGCTCCAGCATGGCGAGGTTGGTCTTGCCGCAGGCGCTCGGGAAGGCGGCGGCGACGTACTTGGACTCCCCGGTGGGCGGGGTCAGCTTGAGGATCAGCATGTGCTCGGCGAGCCAGCCCTCGTCGCGGGCCATGACGGAGGCGATGCGCAGGGCGTAGCACTTCTTGCCGAGCAGGGCGTTGCCGCCGTAGCCGGAGCCGTAGGACCAGATCTCGCGGTCCTCGGGGAAGTGCGAGATGTACTTGGTGCTGTTGCAGGGCCAGGGCACGTCCTCCTGGCCGGGCTCCAGGGGGGCGCCGACGGTGTGCACGGCCTTGACGAAGAAGCCGTCGGAGCCGAGCTCGTCCAGGACCGGCTGCCCCATGCGGGTCATGGTGCGCATGGAGACGGCGACGTACGCGGAGTCGGTGATCTCGACACCGATCGCGGAGAGCGGCGAGCCGAGGGGGCCCATGCAGAAGGGCACGACGTACATCGTGCGGCCCTTCATGGAGCCGCGGAAGACGCCCTTCTCACCGGTGAAGATCTCCCGCATCTCGCCGGGGGCCTTCCAGTGGTTGGTGGGCCCGGCGTCCTCCTCCTTCTCGGAGCAGATGAAGGTGCGGTCCTCGACGCGGGCGACGTCGCTGGGGTCGGAGGCCGCGTAGTAGGAGTTGGGGCGCTTGATCGGGTCGAGTTTGCGGAACGTGCCCTTGTCGACCAGTTCTTCGCTCAGCCGCTGGTACTCGGCCTCGGAGCCGTCGCACCAGACCACGTGGTCCGGCTGGGTCAGCTCGGCGATCTCGTTGACCCAGGAGATGAGTCCCTGGTGGGTGGTGGGGACGCCGGGAGCCGCGATGTCGCGCGCCACGATTGCTCCTAAGTGAGGGTTCTTTGACTGGAGGGCCCCGTGGGGGCTGCGGCCCGGATACTTCACGATGGAACCCTGGCGCTCATCCGGTGCCGACCGCACTCATTTGATCCTCCGATGCGAGTGCCCATCTGTCCAGGGGGTCTCACATGTGAGCAGAGTGACGCTGACCACTGTTTCCGGGAAGGGAAGGCATGCACGCTGGGTTTCTTTACGGGCGCGTTGCGTTCATCCGACCATCTCTTTACCGCCTCGCCCTCGACTCCCTCTCGGCCGCCCCCGGACGGCCTCGCCCGGCGACCTCCCCGGGCGGCTTCGCCGGACGGCCTCCCCGGATGACCCCCTGGGTGACCTCCCCGACGGCTTCGCCGGAGAGCCGCCCCGAGTGACCTCACCGGACCGCCACCTCGGCGGCCCCACCGGACAGCGCCCCGGGCGACCTCCCTGAACGGCTATCCCGGACGGCCCGCCGGACGGCATCCTCAGACAGCCCGCCGGACGGCGTCCTCGGGTGACTTCCCTGAACGGCCATCCCGAACGGTCCGCCGGACGGCATCCTCGGACAGCCCCACCGGACGGCACCCTCGGGCGACCTCCCCGAACGGCCATCCCGGACAGCCCCGCCGGACGGCATCCTCAGACAGCCCCACCGGACGGCACACTCGGGCGACCTCCCCGAACGGCCATCCCGGACAGCCCCGCCGGACGGCATCCTCAGACAGCCCCACCGGACGGCACACTCGGGCGACCTCCCCGAACGGCCATCCCGGACAGCCCCGCCGGACGGCATCCTCAGACAGCCCCACCGGACGGCACACTCGGGCGACCTCCCCGAACGGCCATCCCGAACGGCCCGCCGGAGGGCTTTCCCGGGCGGCCCCGCCGGAGGGCTTCCGCATGCGACTTCCCTGCACGACCTCCCCCGCCGGCCCGGGATGCGCCACGGGGCGTACTGACGAGTACGTCACGTGAGAGGATGGCCACTCCGGCAAGATCGATCCCGGCACACCGGCCCGTAACTTACGGCTCCGTAGGTACGATGGCGGTTATGACAGCGTTCGCCCCCGACGCCCCCGACGCGCCTGACGCACCCACAGAACAGCCGGCCGAAGGCCGCGGCCCGGTCCCGCTCTCGCTCCCCCATCCGGTCAAACCCAAGCTCCGCGGCTGGCTGCACCTGGGTATGTTCCCCGCCGCCCTGGTCGCCGGACTGGTGCTCGTCGCCCTCGCCGACTCGACCCGGGGCCGGATCGCCTGCGCGGTCTTCGCGCTGACGGCCTGCCTGCTGTTCGGTGTGAGCGCCCTGTACCACCGAGGCGACTGGAGCCCGCGCATGGACGGAGTGCTCCGCCGCCTCGATCACGCCAACATCTTCCTGATCATCGCCGGCACCTACACGCCGCTCACCCTGCTGCTCCTGCCGGACGCCAAGGGCCAATGGCTGCTGTGGGGCATCTGGGCGGCGGCCCTCGCCGGCATCGCCTTCCGCGTGTTCTGGGTGGGAGCCCCGCGCTGGCTCTACACCCCCTGCTACATCGCGATGGGCTGGGCCGCCGTCTTCTACCTCCCCGACTTCATGCGCGCCGGCGGCATCGCCGTCCTGGTCCTGGTGATCGTGGGCGGGTTGCTCTACAGCGCGGGCGGGGTGATCTACGGCCTCAAGAAGCCCAACCCGTCACCGCGCTGGTTCGGTTTCCACGAGGTCTTCCACTCCCTGACCCTGGCCGCCTTCATCGCCCACTACGTGGGCATCTTCCTGGTGGCCTCCCAGCACGGATGAGCCGAGGGGCGCCCCGGACCACCGGGCCGGGGCGCCCCGAAATCCCGGAGCCACGGGCCGCGCGCATGACATCCTGATCCGGTGAACGGTCCCGAGATCCACGTCGAGTTCGCCCCCGACCTGCTCGTCTTCGTCCCCCGGGCACGCACCACCGGCGGCGCGGTGGCCCCGGCCGACGGCGTCTCCACCCTCGGTCACGTCGTCGAGTCCCTCGGCGTCCCGCTGACCGAGGTCGGCGCACTGCTCGTGGACGGCCGCGAGGTGCCCGTCTCACACCTCCCGGCCACGGGCGAGTCGGTCACCGTCCACCCCGTCGCCCACCCCCAGCACGTACCCGGTGCCCCGCTCCGCTTCCTCCTCGACGTCCACCTCGGCACACTGGCCCGCCGGCTGCGGCTGCTGGGCGTCGACACGGCGTACGAGTCGACGGACATCGGCGACCCCGCCCTGGCCGCCCGGTCCGCGGCCGAGAAGCGGGTGATGCTCAGCCGCGACCGCGGGCTGCTGCGCCGCCGGGAACTGTGGGCCGGCGCGTTCGTCTACAGCACCGGGCCCGACGAGCAGCTCCCGTACGTCCTGGACCGGTTCCGGCCCGAGCTGCGCCCCTGGACCCGCTGCACCGCCTGCAACGGACTGCTCCGCACCGCCACCAAGGACGAGGTCGCCGACCAGCTGAAGAGCGGCACGCACCGCTCGTACGACGTGTTCGCCCAGTGCGCCGACTGCGGCCGCGCCTACTGGCGGGGCGCGCACCACGACAAGTTGGAGGCGATCGTGGAAAGCGCGCTGAGCCGGGTCGCCCAGGGGGAAGAAGCCCGGCGCACTCCTGGCTGAGGCCGGCGAGGTGGACTCCCTGTGCTGGAGTCCCTGTGCTGGAGTCCCTGTGCTCTCCCGCAGGCCAGTGGGTCAACGGCCGGTCACCGAAGAGCAACGGCGGTTCCGCTCCTGAGAGGCGTCCGCACCACCGGGCCGCCGGGCGTGAACCGGCACGTCAGAATGTCGCGTCCGAGCGTGAGGAAACGGCAACTAGTGTGGCCTGGTTCACGCATTGCGCGGGGGGTCGTATGCACAGCGAAGACAGAGCCGGCGGAGCAGCCGACGGAACTGCCGGGCGTTCCGACCGCTGGGCGGGCGACGGCCTCCAGCGCGCGGACACGGGCGCGCCGCAGCAGTGGCCGGGGACGCCGCCGCACGGCGATCAGCCGTCCTCCCGCACCGTGATCGACGGCCGCTACGAGCTGCTGGAGCCGATCGGCAGCGGGGGGATGGGCGAGGTCTGGAAGGCCCACGACCGGCGACTGCGCCGGTTGGTCGCCGTGAAGGGGCTGCTCGGCCGGAACGCCATGACCGCGGACGCGCGGACGGCGGCGATGCGGCGGGCGCGGCGTGAAGCGGAGGCCATCGCCAAGATCGAGCACCAGAACGTGGTGACGGTCCACGACCGGATCGAGACCGACAACCAGGTCTGGATCGTGATGAAGCTGCTCGAAGCGAGGTCTCTGGCGGACCTGTTGCGCAGCGAACGGGTGCTCTCCGTGCCCCGGGCGGCGGACATCGGCCTCCAGATCCTCCAGGGCCTGCGGGCGGTCCACGGCGCGTCGGTCGTCCACCGCGACGTGAAGCCGGGCAACGTCCTCGTCCGGGACGACGGGCTCGCGATCCTGGTGGACTTCGGGATCGCCACGTTCGACGGCGCGACCCGGGTGACCCGCTCCGGAAGCGTCGTCGGCACACCCTCGTACCTGGCACCCGAACTCTTCACCCCCACGTCCCGAGGCCCCACGCCCGCGTCGGACCTGTGGGCGCTGGGGGTCACGCTGTACGAGATGGTCGAGGGCCGCGTCCCCTTCGCCGGCAACGAGGTCTGGGAGGTCCAGGAGAACATCAGGCAGTCCCCCGAGCAGACCCTCCGGTACGCCGGACCCCTCTCTCCGGTCATTCAGGGACTGCTGATCACGGACCCACGGCAGCGCCTGGACGCGGCCTCGGCGGAGGAGATGCTCCGTGATGTGCTGGGGGGCCCCGCCACGCCCGACGCCGCCCGGATCGCCACGGCCACGCGCCCGCCGACGGCCCCGGGCTCACCCGGCCCGCAAACACCAGACCCGGACCCGGACCCGTCGCCGGAGCCCTCCACCGCTCCCCCGGCACCCGTACCTGCCGCGCCCGTCCCCGCTCCTCCGGCGGCGAGCGGGAAACGCGGCCGGTACCGGGGCTGGAAGGTGGCGACAGCGGTGGTGTGCGTCGCGCTGCTGGCCGGCGCGGGCTGGTTCGTCTCGCAGGGCGACGGCCGGGACGACACGTCCGGCGACCGGGCCGGCTCGGACCAGGACCCGGGCCGAAGCGGTGCGCAGCAGCGGTGGAAGGACACACCCGCACACACCCGCCTGAAAATCGGTGTCAAGGGCGACCAACCCGGACTGAGCAAGTATGACGAGAAGACCCGGACATACTCGGGTTACGACATCGACCTGGCCTACGCCGTTGCCGCGAGCATGGGCTACGACAGGAGCGATGTCGCCTTCACCACGGTGGCCACCGACTACCGGAGCACCGCGCTCAAGACCAAAAAGGTGGACCTGATCGTCGCGTCGTACACCATCACGGACGACCGCAAGACCGCCCCACCCGGCGAGTACAGCGTCGACTTCGCGGGCCCGTACTACGAGGCGAGCCGGAGCTTCCTGGTCCGCGAGAAGTCGAGCCGGTACACGATCAACGACTCCAGCGATCTGCGGGACCACGGCGTCGCGGTCTGCACCGCGCGGGATTCGACGTACGAGGACACGCTGCCCGACCTGGGCTTCACCATGGCGGAGTCGCAGCCCAACACCTACCAGGACTGCCTGGACAAGCTGCTGGACCCGAAGTCCGACGTCTACGCGGTGGCCTCGGACGACATCATCCTCGCCGGGTACGTGGCGGCGAACCCGGGCAAGGTGCGGCAACTGGAGAACATCCAGGGCGCGGAGGGCTACGGCGTGGCGATGCGGCCGGGCACCCCGCTCCTGAAGAACGAGGTGTGCTCGGCACTCCGGACCATCCTGGCCGGCAAGACCTGGGAGAACATGTACACGAAGCACCTGTCCGGCCTGACGGGCAACAAGAACCCGCCGGGCCGCCCGGACCTGACGGAGTGCGAGGGACACTGACGGGGCGGTGGCCGCGGGGGCCCGGCCCTCGAAGACCGGGGCGGCCCGGTTGCGCAGTGCGCGCCACCGGTCTCCAGCACCTCAGCGCCGGGCGGCAGGGCCACGGAGAGACACACCTCACCCTGATCACCGGCCAACACCGGCCACCACCGGCGTCAGGAAGTCCGGTCGAACCCGGCCCGGTTGAATTCAGCCCGGTTGAACCCGGCCCGGTTGAACCCGGCCGCCCGTCCGCCTCGCCGCGTCGGCCGCCGGCTCAGCCGCCCAGGGCCGCGTTCAACCGGTCGGGATCGGTCGTCGGCACGTCACAGGTGAAGTTGCGGCAGACGTACGCGGCCGGTTCACCGCCCACCAGGGGCCGGTCGGCCAGCAGCGGGAACTCGTCGCTCTCCGGCACCCCGACGGCGACCACCGCGCCCGGGGCGGTGCCCAGAAGTGCCGTACGGTGCAAGGATTTCGTCGCCGGATCGTCGAGCGCCGGGCCGACCACCGCGACCTCCCGCGGCCCGTCCAGCGCCGCCTCGGCCACCGCGAGCCCCCAGCCGACGAACCGCGGAACCCGCGGGCCGAGCGCCTTCACCACGCCCAACGCCCTTTCCGCGGCGGTGCGATGAGCCGCGGAACCGGTCTGCGCCGCGTACCCGAGCAGCGCGCCCGCGGCGGCCGTCCAGCCGGACGGGACGGCGTTGTCCATCGGGTCCTGCGGGCGCCGGATGAGCCGCTCGGCATCGGACGCCGTGTCGTACAGGGCGCCCGACTCCGGGTCGGTGAAGCGGGCCAGCACATGGTCGAGCAGCAGCCCGGCGAATTCCAGCCACACCCCCTCCCCCGTCACCGAGGACAGTGCGAGGAAGCCCTCGGCGACGTCGGCGTAGTCCTCCAGGACGCCGGCATTGCCGCCGACCCGGCCGTCCTTGCTGGTCCGGGCGATCCGGGCGTGGTCGTCGAGGTGCACCCGGACCAGCAGGTCGGCGGCGGCGACGGCGGCCTCGGTCAGATCCGGCCGGTCGAAGTAGGCGCCGGTCTCGGCGAGCGCGGCGACGGCCAGCCCGTTCCAGGCGGCGACGACCTTGTCGTCCCGGCCGGGAGCGGGACGGGCGCCGCGCGCCGCGAGCAGCCGCTCCTTGATCCCGCCGGGGCCGGCGATCCGGTCGGCGTCGAACACCTCTTCCTGCTGGGGCAATTGGAGTACGGAGGCGCCTTCCTCGAAGGTGCCCCCCTCGGTCACCCCGAAGTAGCGCACGGCGAGTTCGGCGTCCTGCTCACCGAGCGCCTCCCGCAGTTGCGCCGGCGTCCAGACGTAGTAGGCCCCCTCGACGTGCCGCCCGGTGCCGTCGTCGCTGTCGGCATCGAGTGCGGACGCGAACCCGCCCTCCGGCGTGCGCAGTTCGCGGACCATGAAGTCGGCGGTCTCCAGCGCGACCCGGCGCGCGAGCTCCGACCCGGTGGACCGCCACAGATGGGCGTAGACGCGGCACAGCAGGGCGTTGTCGTAGAGCATCTTCTCGAAGTGCGGGGTCACCCAGTCCCGGTCGACGGAGTAGCGGGCGAAGCCTCCGCCGAGCTGGTCGTAGATCCCGCCGCGCGCCATCCGCTCGGCGGTGTCCCGCGCCATCTGCAGGGCGCCCTCGGCGCCGGTGCGGGCGTGGTGCCTGAGCAGGAACTCGATCACCATGGACGGCGGGAACTTCGGCGCCCCGCCGAATCCGCCGCGCTGCGGGTCGTACTCCCTGGTCAGGCCGAGCAGTGCCTGCGACTGCTGCTCGTCGCCGGGCGGTTGCGCGTCGCCGTAGGAGATCTCCCGTCCGGCCAGGTCCCGCACGATCTTCCCGGCGACCTCGGCGACCTCCTCCCGGCGCTCGTCCCAGGCCTGGTGCACGCCCTGGAGCAGCTGCCGGAAGGACGGCATGCCCTGGCGGGGCTCGGGCGGGAAGTAGGTGCCGAAATAGAACGGCTCGGCGTCCGGGGTGAGGAACACCGTCATCGGCCAGCCGCCCTGCCCGGTCGCCGCCTGCACGGCCTCCATGTAGACGGCGTCCACGTCGGGGCGCTCCTCGCGGTCCACCTTGACACTCACGAAGCGCGCGTTCAGGTAGTCGGCGGTGGCCCGGTCCTCGAACGACTCGTGCGCCATCACATGGCACCAGTGGCAGCTCGCGTACCCGACGCTCAGCAGGACGGGCACGTTCCGCTCGCGCGCCTCGGCGAAGGCCTCGTCCGACCAGGGCCACCAGTCGACGGGGTTGTCGGCGTGCTGAAGGAGGTAGGGGGACGTCTCGTGGGCCAGTCGGTTCGGCATGGGTCCATCCTGCCCCAGGACCGGCACGGCACCGCTGCGGCCGGGTACCCGGCCGCTGTCCGCTGTCCGCTGTCCGCTGTCCGCTACCCAAGCGCCCGGCCGGGTGCCGGCCCGGATGCCCCGCCCAGGTGCCCGCCCGGCTGTCTCCTCGGGTGCCCGCCCGGGGGTCTCCTCGGGCGGCGGCTTGTCCTCCCTCCCCGAGATATGGCGTGCACAGGACACCAGGCTCACGCATAACCCGAAAGGGTCTCGGGGAGGGGACGGGAGGGACCCCAGGACACCCGGGCACACCGGGGGCGGCCGGGGCCCCCGGAGGGGGACGTGACATGCGGGACAGTCATCGTGCGGACGCCGAGCGGTTGTTGGCACGGGCTGTGGAGGAAGAGGTGCGCCGGTCGGGCGGGCGCACCGACGGGAAGCTGCTGGTGTCCCGGGCACGCGGCGCGCTGGAGGCGATGGCGCGGACGGCGGCCGAGGAGTACGAGGCGTACACCCGTGCTCTGGACGACGCGGCGGCCGGACAGCTCACCCTCCGCCAGCGGTACGCCCGTGAGGGCGCCGGGACGCCGTTACTGGTGGCCGGGGTGGCCGGGGCGACGGCCGTGGTCGCCGACCTCTTCCTCGGCACCGGGACCGGGACGGCGCTCGGCGCGGGCGTGGCCGTCGGGGTGGCCGGGGCGGCGGCGACCGTGGTGAAGGTCGTGGGCGCGCATGTGCCCGCCGCCCACCACCGGGCCGGCGCCGTGAGCCAGCCGGGCGGACCGGAGCAGCTGCGGCTGCAGTGGCTGACGGCGCTGGAGGTGCGCGGCATCCGGCCGTTCCTGGACCAGCAGCGGATGCTCGCCGCGTCCACCGGGTCCCGGCGGACGGGACCGCGGCTGCGCGGCGCCGACAAGAGCGCGGCGGCCCGCGGGCGCAGTGTCCTCGAGCAGTCGTTCGGCCAACTGCCCGAGCCGGTGGGGACGTTCGCGGGGCGGCGGCGGGAGATGGCGCAGATCCGGCAGTGGGCGCAGGCCGCGCGCGCGACCACGGAGACACTGCCCACGGTGGTGGTGCTGTACGGGGCGCCCGGCAGCGGCCGGACCACGCTCGCGGTGCGCGCCACGCACGACCTGAAGGACCACTTCCGCGGCGCCTGCGTGGTCGATCTGCGCGCCGACAGCCCCGGCGAGGCGCCGCTGCCCACCCGGGACGCGCTGCTGCATCTGCTGAACCGGCTGGGGGCGCCCCGCGAGCAGTTGCTGTTCCGTGAGCGGTCCTCGCCCGACCAGCAGGTCAGACGGCTGAGCGAGCTGTACCACCAGCATGTGACGGGCATGCCGGTGACGATCGTCCTCGACGACGCCGCGGACCCGCAGCAGGTCCGCACCCTGCTGCCGGAGCGTTCCGACAGCCTGGTCCTGGTGACCTCCCGGGCTCCGCTCGGCCTGCCGGACGACCTGCCGGCCCGGGTGCACCAGCTGCCGGTGGAGGCGCTGGACCCGGCGGGCTCGGAGGAACTCCTGACCGCCGCCGCGCAGGACCTGTCCGAGCCCTACGACGCCGAGTCCGCCGACCGGATCCGGGAACTGTGCGGCGGGCTGCCGCTGGCGCTGCGGATCGCCGGCTCCTCACTGGGTGCGCGCTCACCGCGTGCGCTGGCCTCGGACCTGAGCGTCTACGGACCGGTCGACCCGGTCGAGCGCGCCCTGTGGCTGCGCTACACCGACCAGCCGGAGACACTGCGGCGGCTGCTGCGGCGGCTGGCGCTGGCGGGCCGGGTCTCGCTGGGCGCGGCAGCGGCGGCCGCGGTGCTCGGCACCGACGAGGCCGAGGGCCGGCGGCATCTGGAGGCGCTGTCCCGGGCCGGTCTGATCACCCCGGTGCGGCAGGGCCGCTACCGGCTGCACGACCTCGTCCGCGCCTTCGCACTGGCCCGTCTCCTCGACGAGGAGGACCCGGCCGAGCGGGCGGCGGCGCAGGAGCGGCTGATCGTGAACTACGCCGAGCTGGCCGACTCGGTGCTGCGGCTGGTCGACGGGAACATGTCGACCCGCTCGGACCGCTTCGGCCCGTACGGCTTCACGTCCCTGGACGAGGCGCTGCGCTGGCTGGACGACGAGTCGAGCTTCATCACGGCGGCACTGCGGCACGCGGAGGGCGTCGACCGGAGGGCGGTGCTGAACCTCCTGGGCGCCCTGTGCGACTACTGCCTGCTGCGCGGCGACCTGTACCGGCTCGGGGAGATCAACGAGCTGGCGCAGACCGTGGACGAGGGACTGCTGGTGCGTTCGGTGCAGTGGCGCACCGGTATCGCGGCCCGGCAGCTGGGCGAACTGGACAAGGCGCGGACGACCCTGACGTCGGTGGTCGACCTGTACCGGGAGGCGCATCACGACGCGGGCGCCGCGCGGGCGCTGACCTCGCTGGGCATCACACTGCACCACCAGGGCAATCTGACGGAGGCCTCGGCGCGGCTGCGGGAGGCGATGGACCTGCAGTCCGCGCCCCAGCTGGCCACCGACCGGGCGTGGACGATGCACGCGCTGGCCGCGGTGGAACGCGACCGGGCCCGGCTGTCCGAGGCCCTGGACCTGCTCACCGAGTCGCTGGTGCTGCACCGGGCGGGCGAGTCCGTGCACGGCCAGGCCTGGGCGCACTTCCAGCTCGGGCAGCTGAACCTGCGGATGGGCGACGTCCCCCGCGCCCAGACGGAACTGCGCACCGCGCTCGAGTTGTACGGCCGCACCCGCGACGCCCGCGGCGAGGCGTGGGCGCTGACCCAGCTGGCCCGTGCCCGGCTGATCGAGGGGGACGCCTCGCCGGCCGTGGAGGACCTGCGGCGGGCCACCGCCCGGCACCGGGACAACGAGGACGCGCGGGGGGAGGCGTGGACGCTGTACTACCTGGGCCAGGCACTGGAGGAGACCGGCGACCTGGACCTGGCGGTGCGCGAACTGGAGCGGTCCCGCACCATGTTCTCCCGGATGCGGGACGTGTACGGGCTGGCCTGCGCCCGGCACCACTCGGCCCGCGTCACCCGCGACCAGCGGGCCGCGCAGACCGGTTCGCTGCGCAACTCCGGCTTCGCCCGTCAGCTGCTGGTCGACGCCCGCGCGGACTTCCAGCGCATCGGGGTGGCCCACGGCGAGGCGTGGACCTGCCTCGAGCTGGCGGTCGTCGACGCGGGCAACGCCCGCACCCAGCAGGCGCTGGCCCTGTGCGACGAGGCGGCGGCGCTGTTCGCGTCCTACGGGGACCGGCGCGGCGAGGACTGGGCGCGGTTCCTGCGCTGCACCCTGCTCCCGTACGCGGCCCCGGGCGGTACGGAGGTGGGTACGGCGGTGGCCCAGGAGGAGCTGGCCCAGCTCGGCCGGACCACGCACGCCACCCGCGACGAGAAGCTGGGCGACTACGTGGACGCCTACCAGCTGCTGCTGGAGCGGGGGGCGAGCCTGGAGGCGGGCTGGCAGGCCTGGCGCCTGGGCATGGTCCCCAGCCGCCACGCACGCGAGGTGATGGGGGTGCCCATGGGGTCGAAGACGCGGGGCGGCCCGGTGGGGTGACGCCGGTGTGCTCCAGGACCTCGTGTCCGGCGGGCCCGGCCGGCGCCGCCGGAACCGCTGGTGACTGCTCCTGGTGACTGCTGCTGCCGGCTGCTGTTCGCCGGTGGCGGGGCGGGGTGGGGCGGGGCAGTGGTGGGGCGGGCCGGTGGCGGGGCGGTGGCGGGGCGGGCCGGTGGCGGAAGACGTCCTGGATCGGCCGCCCGGAGCAGGCCGACGAGACCCTGCCGTGGGTCCGCGTCGACCGGCGGCGCGGCGACGCGAGCAACCCGGCTGGGCGAGCGGGTGAGCGGGCAGGCACAGCTGTGACGCGGGCCACCCTGTGACACGGGTGACACCGCGGTGTGCCGCCCCGCAGCGTGCTGCCGCGTGGTGTGCCGCCGCGTGGTGTGCCGCCGCGTGGTGTGCCGCCGCGTGGTGTGCCGCCCCGCAGCGTGCTGCCGCGTGGTGTGCCGCCCCGCAGCGTGCTGCCGCGTGGTGTGCCGCCCCGCAGCGTGCTGCCGCGTGGTGTGCTGCCGCGTGGTGTGCTGCCGCGCAGCCTTCCGGAACCGTCGGAAGACTGCGCGGATCAGCCCTGCTTCTTCCCTGCCGCGTCCGCGGCCGGCTGCCCGGCGTTCTCGGATTCCGCCGCCCGGGACCCGGGCTCGGCGAAGTCCACCCGGTTCATGTGCCGGGTCATCGACTTCATCAGGCCCCAGACCGCCAGGGCCATCACCGCGAACACGATGAAGCCGAGGGCACCGGGGGTGACCTTGTCCTTGTCGTACTCGGCGAGGGTGACCAGGTGGCTCATTGCCAGGTGTGCGCTTGCGCTCATATCAGGCATTGTCGCGGATGCCCGCGAAGAGGTCGTCCTCGGGGAGGGAGGTGGCCACGAGGGACTTCGCCAACTCGTACTCCTCGGTGGGCCAGACCTCCCTCTGGATCTCCATCGGGATCCGGAACCAGCCCCCGTCGGGGTCGATCTGTGTGGCGTGCGCGATCAGCGCCTTGTCACGGATCTCGAAGAAGTCCGCACACGGAATGTGCGTGGTCAGCGTGCGCTCCTTGCGTTCGGACTCCGCCCAGCGCTTGAGCCAGTCCCCGTACGGCGACTCCAGGCCGCGGTCCAGCAGCGCCTGGTGCAGCGTCTCGGTGCGGGGCCGGTTGAAACCCTGGTTGTAGTAGACCTTCAGCGGCTGGAAGGCCGGGCCGAACTCGTCCTCCGGGTACGTCCCGGTGTCCGCCGCGCCCTCGAACGCCACCATCGTGATCTTGTGGGTCATGATGTGGTCGGGGTGCGGGTAGCCGCCGTTCTCGTCGTAGGTGGTGATCACCTGGGGACGGAACGCGCGGATCTTCCGCACCAGCTCACCGGCCGCCTTGACCACGTCCTGGAGGGCGAAGCAGCCCTCGGGCAGCGGGGGCAGCGGGTCGCCCTCGGGCAGACCGGAGTCGACGAAGCCGAGCCATTCCTGCTTCACCCCGAGAATCTCCCGGGCCTCGTCCATCTCCTTCCTGCGGACCTCGTGGATGTTCTCCTCGATGTACGGATCACCCTGCAGCCTGGGGTTGAGGATGGAGCCGCGCTCCCCGCCCGTGCAGGTCACGACCAGCACGTCCACCCCCTCGGACACGTACTTCGCCATGGTGGCCGCGCCCTTGCTCGACTCGTCGTCGGGGTGGGCGTGCACGGCCATCAGTCGCAGCTGGTCAGTCAAGACTCATTCCTCAAGTCGGTAGGCGCCCCGCGCACCCGGCACGCGCTTCCGCCGGCGGCCGTCCCGTGGGACGTCGCGGTGGGGCGGCGGGCGGGCGGTGGACGGAAGGCTTCTATAGTGACCGAAGCCGGGGATGAATAATTCCGGGAGCCCGGTTCCGGGCCTTTCCGGGGGGGCACGCGTCCCGTTCCTGCCGAGGAGACGATCATGAGTACGGCGAGCACGCGACCGCCCGAGGGCCGTTACGGCCGCTCTTCGGACGAACGTGCCGACCGCGTTCTCAAGATCACCGGCGCGGCCCTGGCCGTGGTCATGCTCGCCCTGTTCGGCTGGTTCGGCTACCACTACGTCGTCAAGAACGAGATCAGCGGTGAGCTGATCGGCTTCGACACCTCGAAGACCGCGGTGCAGGTGCGCCTGGAGGTGCACAAGGACGCCGGGGTCGAGGGCTACTGCACGGTGCGGTCCCAGGCCGCGGACGGCGCCGAGGTGGGCCGCGCCGACTTCCGCTTCGGCGGGGACGACACCCGCATCGACAAGGTCGTCACGCTCCGCACGACCTCTCCGGGCTCCTCGGCCGAGCTCATCGGGTGCCACGCGGACTGAGTCCGACCCGACCGGTCCTGCGGGTATCGACCCCTCTTCGACCTGCGGAAACATGACTCCGGTGGCTTATGTCCTCCCCCTTCCGCCGTTGAATTGTTAGGCTCGTGGTTTCGCCCATCCGTGGAGGAACATCCTTCAGGGAGGGCGATGCTTTGTATTCCCACGTACCTACGAGGAGCACCAGTGACCCAGACCAGCGAGAACGTCACCTGGCTGACCCAGGAGGCGTACAACAAGCTCAAGGACGAGCTTGAGTACCTTACTGGTCCCGCGCGTACGGAGATCTCCGCGAAGATCGCCGCCGCGCGCGAGGAGGGCGACCTGCGGGAGAACGGCGGGTACCACGCGGCCAAGGAGGAGCAGGGCAAGCAGGAGCTCCGCGTGCGGCAGCTCACCCAGCTCCTCGAGGACGCCAAGGTCGGCGAGGCGCTGGCGGCCGACGGCACGGTGGGGCCCGGCATGGTCGTCACGATCGCCTTCGACGGCGACGAGGACGACACGCTGACCTTCCTCCTCGCCTCGCGCGAATACGCGAGTTCGGACATCGAGACGTACTCACCGCAGTCCCCGCTGGGTACCGGGGTGAACGGCCACAAGGTCGGCGAGGAAGCGGAGTACGAGCTGCCGAACGGCAAGAAGGCCTCGGTGAAGATCCTCAAGGCCGAGCCGTACAAGGGCTGACCCGCGCCGGCTCCAGCCGGCTCCCCCTGCGTTCCGCACCCGCGGGTCCATGACCGGGCCCCCGGCGGCTCTCCCTCACGGGAGGCTGCCGGGGGTTTTGTCATGCCGTCGCCGAACGGTACTTGCGTACGGCGAGCGTCCTGAAGGCGAGGATGATCAGGACCGACCAGATCAGCGAGGCCCACACCGGGTGCTGCATGGGCCAGGCGTCCGAGGTGGAGACTCCGGGGTTGCCGAAGAGCTCCCTGCAGGCCTGGACGGTGGCACTGAACGGATTCCACTCCGCGATGTGACGCAGCCAGGGGGTCATCTGATCGGTGTCCACGAACGCGTTCGACACGAAGGTGACCGGGAAGAGCCACACCAGGCCGCCGGAGGTGGCCGCCTCCGGGGAGCGGACCGACAGGCCGATGACCGCGCCGATCCAGGTGAACGCGTATCCGGTGAGCAGCAGCAGCCCGAAGGCGGCGAGCACCTCGCCGGCGCCGGTGTGGGTGCGCCAGCCGACCAGCAGGGCGACCACGGCGAGCACCAGCAGGGTGAGCGCCGTCTGCACCAGGTCGGCGAGGGTACGGCCGGTGAGCACCGCGCCGCGGGCCATGGGCAGGGAACGGAAGCGGTCGATGAGCCCCTTGTGCATGTCCTCCGCGATACCCGCACCGGCTCCGGCGGTGGCGAAGGTCACGGTCTGGGCGAAGATGCCGGCCATCAGGAACTCGCGGTAGACCTGCGGGCTCGTGGTGCCCCCGATGTTCATGGACCCGCCGAACACGTAGGAGAACAGCACCACGAACATGATCGGCTGGACGAGCCCGAAGATGACCACTTCGGGAATCCTGGCCATCCTGATCAGGTTGCGCTTGGCGACGATCAGGGAGTCCCGGATCGACTGGGCGAGGGGGTTTCCGGGTGCCGCGATCCGCACGGCGTCGGTGACGGCGCTCACTTGGCGGCCTCCTTCCTGTGCGGATGTCCCTGTCCAGCGCCGCCCTGTCCGGCGCTGCCCTGTCCGGCGCTGCCCCGTCCGGCGCTGCCCTGTCCGGCGCTGCCCCGTCCGGCGCCGGGTGGCCCGCCGTCCTCTCCCCCGGCCTCCGCGACATGACCGGTGAGGGAGAGGAAGACGTCGTCGAGGGTCGGGCGGCGCAGACCGATGTCGTCGATCTCGATGCCGCGGATGTCGAGTTCGCGGATGATCTCGGCCAGGAGCTTCGCGCCGCCGGAGACCGGTGTGGTGATCTTGCGCATGTGCTCCTCGACCTTGGTGTCACCCTGGTCCGAGCCGCGCAGGCTGAACCTGTCCAGGAGGGCGGAGGCGGCCTGGATGTGCTCCCGCTCGTGCACCACGACCTCGACGCGCTCCCCGCCGGTGCGGGCCTTGAGCTGGTCGGAGGTGCCCTGGGCGATGACCCGGCCCCGGTCGACCACCGCGATGTCGTGCGCGAGGTGGTCGGCCTCCTCCAGGTACTGGGTGGTCAGCAGCAGCGTCGTACCGCCGGAGACGAGTTGTTTGATCACCTCCCACAGCTGCTGGCGGTTGCGCGGATCTAGGCCGGTGGTCGGCTCGTCCATGAACATCACGGGCGGTGAGACGACGAGGGCCGCCGCGAGGTCGAGCCGTCGGCGCATGCCGCCGGAGTAGGTCTTCGCGGTGCGGTCGGCGGCGTCCGCGAGGTGGAACTGCTCCAGCAGTTCGTCCGCGCGCGCCTTCGCCGCCTTGGCCCGCATCTGGTAGAGCTGCCCGACCATCTGCAGGTTCTCGCGGCCGGTCAGATACTCGTCGACCGCCGCGAACTGGCCGGACAGGCCGATGGAGCGGCGCACGGCGTCAGGGTGCTTGAGCACATCGATACCGGCGACCACCGCCCTTCCGCGGTCGGGGCGCAGCAGGGTGGTCAGGCAGCGGACGGAGGTGGTCTTGCCCGCGCCGTTCGGCCCGAGCAGGCCCAGGACGGTGCCCTCGGGAACATCGAGGTCGACACCGTCCAGTGCCTTTACGTCGCCGAAGGTCTTCACCAGGCCTTCGGCATAGATGGCGCCTGGCATATGAGTCTCCACGTCATCTGGGAATCTTCTGAAAAGCCCAGGAATGTGCGCTGCGCCATTCCTTGTCGTGCCATTCCGTGCCTTGTCGCCCTCGATCACCCCTGTCGCGCCGGGGCGGGACGCACGACACACACCATAACGCGATGTATCGCGTCTCTCAACGCATTGACACGTACGAGTGACAAAGGGTGACCGCTGAGTCAGTCGATGATCGTGTAGCCCGCGTCGCGCAGGATCCGGTCGACCTCGGCGCGGTGCGCCGGGCCCTTCGTCTCGAGGTGCACTTCGACCTCCACCTCCGTGAGCCCGAGCCGGGGGTCGGTCCGTACATGGCTCACGTCGAGGACGTTAGCGTCGGCCACTGACAATGCCCCGAGAAGCGTCGCGAGGGCGCCCGGCCGGTCCGCCAGCCGCAACCGTACGGCCAGGTAGCGGCCCTGCGCCGCCATCCCGTGCCGCAGCACCCGCTCCATCAGTACCGGGTCGACGTTGCCGCCGGACAGCACCGCCACGACCGGCCCCTCGAAGGAGTCGGGACGGCTCAGCAGCGCCGCGACCGGACTCGCGCCGGCCGGCTCCACGACCAGCTTGGCCCGCTCCAGGCACAGCAGCAGCGCGGCCGACAGCTCGCCCTCGGTGACGGTGCGGACCTCGTCCACCAGTTCGCCGACGATCCCGAACGGCACGTCGCCGGGCCGCCCCACCTTGATCCCGTCGGCCATCGTCGCCGGGTTGCGCACCGACACCGGGTACCCGGCCGCCAGCGAGAGCGGATACGCGGCCGCGCCCTCCGCCTGCACCCCGATGATCCGTACGTCCGGCCGCAGTGCCTTCACCGCGACCGCGATCCCGGCGATCAGCCCACCGCCGCCGGTACCGACGACGATCGTGCGCACCTCCGGGCACTGCTCCAGGATCTCCAGTCCCACGGTGCCCTGGCCCGCGATGATGTCGGGATGGTCGAAGGGATGGATGAGCACGGCGCCCGTCTCGGCCGCGTACGCCTCCGCCGCGACCAGTGCCTCGTCGACCACCTGGCCGTGCAGGCGCACCTCGGCCCCGTACTCCCGGGTGGCGCTGATCTTCGGCAGCGGGGCGCCCTTCGGCATGAACACCGTCGAGCCCACCCCGAGCAGCGAGGACGCGAGCGCGACGCCCTGCGCGTGGTTTCCGGCGCTCGCGGCGACGACACCGGCGGCGCGCTGCTCCGGCAGCAGCCCGGCGATCCGGACATACGCGCCGCGCAGCTTGAACGAACCCGTGCGCTGGAGGTTCTCGCACTTCAGGTGCACCGGGGTGCCCACCGTGCGGGACAGGTGTCTGCTGCTCTCCATCGCGGTCACCCGCGCGACACCCTGGAGCATCTTCCGGGCACCGCGCACATCGTCGAGGGTGACGGTGCGCAAGGAGTCAGCCGTGCCGTAGCTCATGACTCCAGCATCGCAGTTCACGGGCGCGGGCGTGCGCGGCGGCCGGCGGGCGGACCCGGCTTTCCCCAGCGCCGGTACGGGCCGCCTCCCGGCCGCGTACCCTGTCCCCCAATTAGCAGCCCTTCACGAAGTGAGCCTCCGGCCATGCCCACAACACCTGACATGTCGATGGACACGACGACCGTCGGTGACACCGGCCTCCTCGACACGCTGCAGCACGAGGTGGCGCTGTTCGCCCGCCGCGCCGAACAGACCCGGCTCGGCGGCGTCGGCCAGGCGCGCACCTTCATGGACCGCGCCGCCTATCTGCTGCTCAACCGCCTCGACAGCGAAGGCCCGATGGGGGTCAAGGCGCTCGCCGCGAGCATGGGCATCGACTCGTCGACGGTCACCCGTCAGGTGGCCCCGCTGGTCGACACCGGCCTGGTGAAACGCACCTCGCACCCCGAGGACGGCCGGGCGGTGGTGCTCCAACTGTCTCCGCGCGGGCACGCACGCCTGGAGGAAGTGCGTTCCTCACGGCGTCAGTTGATGGCCGAACTGACGCAGGACTGGGAGCAGGAGGAGCGCGAGGCCTTCTGCGCGCTCCTCACGCGCTTCAACGGCGCCCTGTCCGCGCGGATGTCGGCCCCGGACGTACCGGGGCAGGAGGAGCAGCCCTCCTCCTGAGCCCCGCCGTGCACGGCCCCCTCGCTCCGAGCCGGGTACGGCAGGGGCGGAGCCGCCGTCGGGTACGGCTCCACCCCGTGCGTACGGGTTTCGACGGCCCCTGGGGCCTGCTTCTTACGACCTCACCCGCGACAACGCCGGCGGCCAAGTCGCAGGGCGCCGGGAGCCCGCTCGCTGTCGCGGGTAAGGTCGTCAGGGTTCGCAGGGAGACAACCTGTGGGTTTCCGGACTTGATGCCGCAAGTCAGCGCGCTAACCACCCACATGTTGTTCTCCGGCAGACCCTTAACGGGCGAGTGCCTGCTGGAGGTCCTCGAGCAGGTCGTCGATGTTCTCGATGCCGACGGAGAGGCGCACCAGGTCGGCGGGGACCTCGAGGGCGGAGCCCACGACGGACGCGTGCGTCATGCGTCCGGGGTGCTCGATCAGCGACTCGACACCGCCCAGGGACTCGCCGAGCGTGAAGACCTTGGCCCGGTTGCAGACCTCGACGGCCGCTTCCTCGCCGCCCTCCACGCGGAAGGAGATCATGCCGCCGAAGGACCGCATCTGCTTGGCGGCGACCTCGTGGCCGGGGTGCTCGGGCAGCCCCGGGTAGAGGACGCTCGTCACGCGCGCGTGCCGGCTGAGCATGTCGGCGACCTTGGTGGCGTTCTCGCTGTGCCGGTCCATGCGCACGGAGAGTGTCTTGGCGCCGCGCAGCACCAGCCAGGAGTCGAACGGTCCGGCGACCGCGCCCATCGCGTTCTGGTGGTAGGCCAGCTCCTCCCCGAGTTGCGTGTCACCGGTGACCAGGGCGCCGCCGACGACGTCCGAGTGGCCGCCCATGTACTTGGTCAGGGAGTGCACGACGACGTCCGCGCCGAGCGCGATCGGCTGCTGGAGGTACGGGGTGGCGAAGGTGTTGTCGACGACGAGGCGGGCGCCCGCGTCCCGGGCGATCTGGGCGACGGCGGCGATGTCGGTGATGCCGAGCAGCGGGTTGGAGGGGGTCTCCACCCACACCGCCTTGGTCTTCGGGGTGAGGGCGGCCCGGACGGCGGCCGGGTCGCTGGTGTCGGCCACCGACCACTCCACGCCCCAGCGGGCGACGACCTTCGCGAACAGGCGGAACGTTCCGCCGTACGCGTCGTTCGGGATCACCACGTGGTCGCCGGGGGCGAGCAGCGTGCGCAGCAGGCAGTCCTCGGCCGCCAGCCCGGACGCGAACGCGAGGCCGCGGCGGCCGCCCTCCAGGGCCGCGAGGTTCTCCTCCAGGGCGGTCCTGGTCGGGTTGGCGCTGCGGCTGTACTCGTAGCCGCCGCGCAGGCCGCCGACCCCGTCCTGCTTGTAGGTGGAGACCTGGTAGATCGGCGGCACGACCGCGCCGGTGAGGGGATCGGCCGTGTTGCCCGCGTGGATCGCGAGGGTCTCGAAGTGCTGACTGATGTGCGTGTCGCTCATGTGCACCGAGGGTAGTCCGCCCGCGCACCCGATGACGGCAGCCGGGTCGTCCACAGGCCCGGCACCACGTTGGCCAAGTACCGACGCGATCTGGTTCGCTTGAGACATGGAGATTCTCTTGGTCCTGCTCGCGATGGTCATGATCGGCTTCGTGGTGCTGCCGTTCCTGAGGCGCGGGCGCGGCGGGATCACGCAGGTGCCGGCCGGCCACCCCGACGCGGCGGACCCGGCCGGGTACGGCTTCGCCCTCGAGGAGGAACTGGACGTCCGCATGCCCGGCCCCGACCAGGACCTGCTGGACGTCCTGGACCTGGTGCAGCGCACCCAGGACTACCGCGGGGCCCGGCAGCTGCTGGCCGGCACCGACGCGACGAGCGAGCTGCGCTGGCAGCGCGTGCAGGCCTTCGCGGGCGCCGCCTCGCTGGAGCTCGCCGCGCGGCCCGGCGGGGCCGGCGAGTCGCCGGGCGGGCAGTGGCTGCGGGTGTGGCGTGCGGAGGTGCCCAAGGACGCGGGGGGCGCGGCGGTGCACGCCGAGTTCCTGGTGCAGCAGGCGTGGCGTACGGCGACGCGCGGGACGGACGAGTTCCGGATCATCATGGAGGAGGCGAAGGCGGCGTGCGGCGAGGCGGCGCTGCTGGCCCCCGGTGACCCGGTCCCGTACATCGTGGAGCTCTCGGTGGCCCGTGGACTGGCCTACGAGCGGAAGGACTTCGAGCAGGTCTGGCTGAAGATCCTGGACCGTGCGCCGGCCCACATGGGCGCGCATCTGGCCGCTCTGCACTACTGGTGCGAGAAGTGGCACGGCTCGCGGGAGCTGGCGTACTCGTTCGCGGAGGCCGCGGCCGCGCGGGCGCCGCAGGGTTCGCTGCTGGCCGCGATGCCGCTGTTCGCGGTGTTCGAGCACCTGCCGGAGGTGAACCTGGTCAGCGGTTTCTACCAGAGCCAGGTGGTGACGAAGGCGGTCCACGGCGCGCTGCACGCGGTGCACGCGGCCCGCCCCGACGACCCGATGGCGGCGCACGTCCGGCACCTGCTGGTCTTCTTCCTGGTCCGCGGTGAGCGCTGGGCGGAGGCCATGACCCAGCTGATGCACATCGACGGCCATGTCGGCGCGCTCCCCTGGACCCTGTCCCCCGACCCCGCCGCGGAGTTCGCGGTCTACCGGGCCCTGGCGGTCGCGGGTTACGAGGCCAACGGCGGCAGCCCGGCGACGCTGCCGCACTGAGGGGCGGCACGCGCGGGGGCCCGCCGGAAGCCATGGCTTCCGGCGGGCCCCCGCCCCTGCTCAGCAGTGGGCCGGCCGGCTCACTTGCCGTAGTAGGCGTTGTGGATCGAGATCGTCGACGTGTTGCCCTTCTTGTCGGTGATCTTGGCGCGGAAGGAGATCGCCTTCTTCTTCGCGGGGTTCTTGACGGTGATCTTGCCCTTCGTGACGGTGGTCTTCTTCCAGGTCTTCCCGGCGTCGTAGGAGACCCACACCGTCAGCGACTTGAGGTTCTTGCCCTTGGCCGCGCCCTCGACGGTGACCGGGAAGGTGACCTTCTTGCCCGCCGTGACCTTGCTGTCCAGCCCGGTGACCGCCTGGAAGCGGGCCGAGGAGGCGGGCAGCTGCTTCATGCCGGAGACCTTCTTGGAGCGGAAGGTCCAGCTCGCGTCGATGCGGGTGGACGCGGCGGCGACCTTGGAACTGCGCTTGACCGAGGTCGTCAGCCGGTAGGAGGCGTCGGCGGAGGGCACCTTGAACGCCTCCTCGCCGAACAGTGGGTCGTCGTGGGAGCCGACCTTGGTGCCGTTGCGGTACAGGCTGGTGGTGACCGAGGTGAACTTCGAGGAGCCGGGGTTGCCCTTGCCGTCGGCGAACAGCGGGAGGAACCCGTAGATGTCGTTGCCCTCGCGGAAAAGGCCGTAGTCCGAGGTGAGTCGCGGCCCGAAGACGGCCGTGTTCACGGTCTTGGAGTACTTCTTGCCGGCCTTGAAGGTGAAGGCGCCACCGAAGGTGTAGCCGGAGTCGATGATCGGCCAGCCTTCGGCGTCGACGCCGCTCTGCTGCTCGAAGTCGAGGCCCCACTGCACCCCGCCCGTGGTGGACAGGTACAGGGTGCGGGTGCCGGGCAGGGTCTGCGGGATGCCGACCGAGGAGGCGGAGTAGCTGTCCGGCAGCCAGCCGATGGCGCTGAGCGCGCCCTTCTTGCCGCTCGCCGCGGCGCCCAGGCCGACCTGCACCGTGGCCAGTTCGGACGCCTTGTAGGCGCGGGTGTAGCCGGTGGCGAGCTTCTTGACCTTGCCGCCGGCGACGGTGTCGTACTGCGCCTTGGTGCCCTTGCTCCAGTGGGCGTCCCACTGCTGGCTCAGCGAGCCGTCGGTGATCTGCGGGCCGAGGTGGGCGGAACGGAAGTTGTCGTACGACTCCAGCCACCAGCCGAAGCCGTAGAGGCCGTTCTTCGTCTCCACGGTGTAGTCGGCCGAGGCGAACTCCGGCTTGGCCGCCTTGTCCGGCACGGTGATCTTCACCGGCTTGGCCTTACGGGCGTCCAGCGTGACCGTGGTCTTCTTGGTGACGCTCAGCTTCGGCTGGGAGAGCCAGTCGGCGCCGTCGAACTTCTGCGGGTCGGAGCCGGCGAACACCGCGGCGTCCAGGACGTAGTCGCCCTTGGGTACGCGGACGGTGACGGTGCCGTCGGGGTCGTAGGGCATGTACCACTCGTCGGTGGCCGCGCCGGAGGTGCCGCTCAGGCCGGCCATGTAGTCGGCGGTCGCCTTGCCGTTGCGGCCGAGGACCTTGAGCGTCACGTCGTAGGACTCGGCCTCCCGCTCCACGCCCGCGGCCGTGCGGACGCTCTGGCCGCCGCCGGTCGCGACCACGTACGCCGAGTACGCGCCGTCGGTGGTGCCGCCGAGCTTGGTGTTGACGGTGAAGTCGACGGAGGCCGTGCCGCCCGCGGGGACCGTCACCGTAGTGGCGCCCAGGGTGAAGAAGCCGGCCGGGGCCGCCTTGCCCTTGGGGTTGGTGGCGGTGGACGTCAGCTTCAGGGTGACGTCCTTGGTACCGAGGTTGCGGTAGGTCAGCGGCTTGGTGACGGGCTTGTCGTCGGTGTGCGGCCACTGCTGGACGCCGAAGCTCACCGAGACCGGGTCGGCGATCACCGTCTGCTGGATGGCCTTGTCGACCTGGACCCGCCCGGAGCCCTGCTCGAACGGCGTGTACGCGCCGCCCTTGGTGGAGCCGGTGAGCGCGCCCTTCAGCTCCGTGTAGGTCCAGTCGGGGTGCTGCTGCTTCAGGAGCGCGGCCGCGCCCGCGACATGGGGGGTCGCCATCGACGTGCCCGAGATGGACATGTAGCCGGCCGGCTTCTCGCCGACCTCCTTGGCGATCTCGTTGCCCTTCGCCGAGGCGGCCGTGATGTCGACGCCGGGCGCGGTGACGTCCGGCTTGACGGCGCCGTCGCCGGTGCGGGGGCCGGTGGAGGAGAAGTCGGCGAGCTTGTCCTTGTCGTCGACGGCGCCCACGGTGAGGGCGGCATCGGCGCTGCCGGGCGAACCGATCGACTTGGGGCCGGAGTTGCCCGCGGCGATGGCGAACAGGATGCCCTTGTCCGTGGAGAGCTTGTTGACCGCCGCTTCCAGCGGGTCGATCTCCGCCGTGTCTCCGCCGCCCAGGCTCATGTTGACGACGTCGGCGCCCTGCGCGGCCGCCCACTCCATGCCGGCGAGGATGCCGGAGTCGTCACCGAAGCCGGAGTCGTCGAGGACCTTGCCGTTGAGGATCTTGGCACCGGGGGCGACACCCTTGTACTTACCGCCGCCCTTGGCGCCGGTACCGGCCGCGATGGAGGCGACGTGGGTGCCGTGGCCGACCTTGTCGCCGGTGTTCGGCGCGGTGGTGAAGTTCTTGGACGCGGTCACCTGGCCCTTCAGGTCCGGGTGGGTCGCGTCGACACCGGTGTCCAGGACGGCGATCTTCACGCCCTTGCCGTCGTAGCCGGCGGCCCACGCCTTGGGGGTGCCGATCTGCGCGACGGACTTGTCCAGGGCGGCCTTGCGGACGCCGTCGAGCCAGACGTGGGCGATGCCGGACGCGGTCCGGTCGCCGTCGGTGACCGCCTTCCACAGGTCGGGCGTGTCCTCGTGCGGGGTCTGCACGGCGTCCGCGTTCAGGGTGCCGAGGGTCCGGCGGAGCGTGCCCGCGTCGCGGACGTCGGACTTCGCGGCGGCGGCGCGGCCCTGGTACCCGACGATGACCTTCAGACCGCGCTGCTGGGAGCGTCGGGTGGAGTCCTTGCCGAGTTCGGTGATGTCGAAGAGCCGCCGGTCGAGCCGGCCGCTCGCGATCAGCCGGGCGGCGTCCGCCGGCAGTACGTGGGTGTGGCCGCCGGACCTGCGGATCTGGACGGGTATGTGCTCCCGGCCCTTGGCCCGCTCCAGGCCGACGACGCGGCCCTTGGCGTCCACGGCGACCCGGTCGCCGGTGATGAGGGTGATGCGGTGCTTGGCCTTCAGCGAGGACGACGTCTGTGCGGCGGTACCGGCCGCGGTGTCCGCGGCCGTCCGTTCCCCGTTCGCCGACGCCGGGCCGGTCATGCCCGCCACGAGCGCCACGGCGGCTGCCGTGGCGACCATGGCCGCGCCCGTCGCGCGCGCTCTCTTCACTTGTCTGCGCAAGGTTCCCCCTAGCTGATGTACCGGGCTGATTCCCCATCACCCGGCCGGGGGTGGTCTCGTACGCATGTGCGCACCCCCCGGATGATGCAGTATGCCGAGCCGTGTTCAAGCGCCTCAAGGGGCTGCTGGGGAGAACCCCAAGTCGACGGGAATCTGTGACACCACCGCCGGGCTTCCGTTACGGGATCGACGAATTGGGGGCGCGCGGACGGGCGCGTGGGATCCGCGTCCGGCTGCCGGGGCCCGAACCCCGAGCCCCGCCTCCCGGGACCTGCGCACCACTCTCGATGTCAGTGGTCGGGGATAGCTTCGATCGTGTTGCGCCGAGGTGGCGTGGACATCTGCTTTCGCATGCAGGGGAGATGGTGCGTTGTCCGTCTGGGAGAAGTCGAGCACGGCGCGGGTGGTGCCGCCCGCGAGGCCGCGGAAGCTGTCCAAGGTGCCGTTCGTCGAGCTGGCGGACGGCCGGCTGCAGGGGGTGGTCTCCAGCGGGTCGGACATCGGGCGCGTGTACGTGTCGTCCGTCGCCGCCGGGACCTACGCGTTCGCGTGCAGCACCAACAACAACCGCCCCTGCGGCGGCGCGCGCGGGTGGTTCTGCAACCACATCCGGGCGCTGGTCGACGAGGCCGTGCTGCAGTACGGCGCCGAGCGCGTGGCCCGGTACCTGAAGGTCGAGGTGGCGGACGGCGGGCTCGACGCGGACTCCGTCACCACCGCCATGACGCGCACGCGGCCCGCGCAGGGCGACACCTCGGCCGCGGCGCCCGTGTTCAGCCGGTTCCTGCGGCACCTGGCGTACCTGGAGCTCGCGCCGAGCACCGCGCCGCTGCCCGAGATGCAGTGGTTCCCGACGACGAGGGCGGTGGCCTGATGCGTGCCGATCTGCTGTTCGACCCCGTCGACGGTCTCGACGAGGCCCTCGCGGCCGTGGACGCCTTCGACGCGGCGCTCGTCGCCGGTCTGCTCCGGCCGCAGCCCGACCAGGCCGCCGGTGTGGTGGAACTGGCCGACGCCGTCGCCGGAACCCCGCTCGCCGCGCGCGTCGCCGAGGCGGCCGACAAGACGGTGGCCGGGGCCGCGGGCGAGGACCACTTCGTCGCGCTCGCCGCCGCCCGAGCCGCCCTGCTCGGCTCGGTGCACGACGCGCTGACCGCCCGCGTGACGGAGGCCGTCGGCCGGCCCGTCGCCGAGGAGGCCGCCCCGGGCGGGGCCGGTGGCGCGGACCACACCGCGAACCTCCTCGCCGCCGCCCGCAGTTGGCTGAGCGACCTCGCGCGCGCCGGCTGGCAGGGCATCGACCACGAGCTGGTCGGCGGCGCCGCGCCCGTCGTCACGGCGATGCTGCCCGACCCGGCGCTGCGCCGGCAGGCCACGCTGCTGGACGGGTTCGCCGCCGAACTCGCCGCGTCCTGCCCGGGGGCCACCCTGGAGCGGATCCCGGTACGCCGGTGGGCGGACCTGTGGTCGCGCGCTCTGCTCCTGACGCTGCCGGGTGCGACCGGCGCCCCCGCGGCGGACACGGCCACCGGTCGTCTGCTGCCGCTCGGGATCGACGTGCAGGAGCACGCGACCGCCGTACAGGCCCAGGTCCACGCGGTGTTCGAGCCCGCCGACGGCGGCGCGTCCCGGCTGGTACGGGCCGCCGCGTCCGTCCCGAAGCCCGACACCGTCGTCGGGGCGGGCCTGTGGCAGCTGCTGCGCCCCCACCTGTCCCTGCTGACCGCGGTGAGCGAGGGCCGCGCGATGGACCTCGGCGCGATGCCCGTCACCGCCGAGGGCGACCTGGTCTGGGACGGCGCGCACGCCCGCATGGGCGAGCCGGCCGACTCCCTCGCCACCGCGCGCGTGGCCCTGCCCACCGCCGCCGCGGCGGCGACCGCGCCGCTGGACCGGCACCCGGCCCGGATCTCCGTCCCCGTCCTGCTGGAGGGGTACGAGGCGGAGCAGGACGACGACGGGGTCGCGTTCCGGATCGCCGGGCACCGCCTGGCCGTCGACACCGACCGGATACCGGCCGCCGGACCGCTCACCGCCGAGGCCGTCGCCGTGTCCGGCGCGTGCATCGCGCTGCTCCGGTGGGACGCCGGGGAGTTCCACGTCCAGCCGCTGGCCGTGGAGAAGACCGTGCGGAAGAAGGCCGTCGCGGTGCACGCCGGGGCGTGGGCCGGAGGCACCACCGACAAGGCCGGCGTCCGCGCGGAGAAGGCCGCCACCGGCGCCGTCGACGCGCTCCGCGAACGAGCCGGAAGGCTGCTCCGGAAATGACCGACCCCACCACCGCACCGACCACTGTGCCCGGCCCGTCCCGGCCCTCCGCACCTGCGGAGTCCGCCGTGCCCGACCCGAACGACAACCGGCGCCAGGTGCTCTACTGGCGGCTGCTGGCCCGGCTGTTCGACCCCGAGGAGCAGGCCTCGCTGGAGTCGGCGAGCCTGGCCGTGGTCGAGGACATCGGGCTGCCGTCCGCGCTGCTCGACCCGGGCGCCTCCGTCGACTCCGTGGTGCAGCGGCACCCGGAGCTGGCCGCCGAGTTCGACGGGCTGATGGCCCCCGGGCCGGAGGAGGACGACACCCGCGACCGGGCCGCCGAGGTGCGGCGCGCGGCCCTCGTCTCCAAGGTCCTGCTGAACGTCTTCTCCACCGGCTGCGGCGCCGTCACCGCCGAGCAGCTGTCCCGCTGGCAGTCCGACGCGGGCTGGCTGGAGCGGGCGCTCGGCTGCCGGCCCGGCGACCTGCGGGGCGGACGCGCCGGCGCGGGCGGCGTCGGGGCGGTGGGTGCCGGCGCGGGCGGCCAGGGTGTCAGCCCCACCGGTACCGGCGGTGGCCGGCGCACACCCGACCTCAGCCGGCTGATCCCCGCCATCGGCCCGGAACTCGGCTCCCTCGAGGCCGGTCTGGTCAAACGGATGCGGCTGCGCGAGGTGCTGGCCGACCCGCGGCTGGCCGCGCGGCTGACCCCGAGCATGTCCCTGATCGAGCAGCTGCTGCGGGACAAGGACAACCTCTCCGGCGTGGCCCTGGCGAACGCCAAGTCGCTGATCCGCCGCTATGTGGACGAGGTCTCCGCTGTCCTGCGCACCCAGGTGGAGAAGGCAACGGTCGGCGACATCGACCGGTCCGTCCCGCCGAAGCGGGTCTTCCGCAACCTCGACATCGACCGGACCATCTGGAAGAACCTCACCAACTGGAGCCCGGAGGAGGAGCGGCTCTACGTCGACCGCCTCTACTACCGGCACACCAGCCGCAAGACGACACCGCAGCGGCTGATCGTCGTCGTGGACCAGTCGGGCTCCATGGTCGACTCGATGGTCAACTGCACCATCCTGGCCTCCATCTTCGCCGGGCTGCCGAAGGTGGACGTCCACCTGATCGCCTACGACACCCAGGCGCTGGACCTCACGCCCTGGGCGCACGACCCGTTCGAGACCCTGCTGCGCACCAAGCTCGGCGGCGGCACGGACGGCACCGTGGCCATGGCGCTGGCCCAGCCGAAGATCGCCGAGCCGCGCAACACCGTCGTGGTGTGGATCTCCGACTTCTACGAATGGCGTACCGACGAGCTGTTCGAGAGCATGTCCGCCGTCCATCGCTCGGGCGCGAAGTTCATCCCGGTCGGTTCGGTGACCAGCGCCGGGCGCGGCAGCGTCAACCCGTGGTTCCGGGAGCGCTTCAAGGACCTCGGCACGCCGGTGATCTCCGGTCACATCAAGAAGCTCGTGCACGAGCTCAAGACGTTTCTCACCTGATCCGTCCGTTCCCTCCCGCCCGGACTTCCCTCCCCTTCTCGCGACTTCTCCCCAGCTTCTCCCGACTTCTTTCTTCGAGCCCTGAACGGAAAGGCCCTCACCTGATGTCCGACCTGCTGCGCGCGCCCGCCGAGATCAAGTACGCCGAGGAGCTGGACTGGCTGGAGTCGGTCGACGACGGTCCCAAGCCTTTCTCCTGGCGGCTGTCGCCGAAGATGGTCCGGCTGTTCGTCCTCGGCTCGGAGCGCTCCGACAGCCTGGACCGGGAGGTCTCCCAGAAGTGGTTCGGCGACCGGAGCTTCGTCGAGCGTTCCATCGTCACCCTCGCCTCCGACCGCGGCCTGCTCCTGATCGGTGACCCCGGCACCGGCAAGAGCTGGCTGGCCGAGCTGCTGTCCGCCGCGATCAGCCGCAACTCCACCCTCGTGGTGCAGGGCACGGCCGGCACCACCGAGGACCACATCAAGTACTCCTGGAACGTGTCCATGGTCATCGCCAAGGGCCAGTCCAGGGAGTCGATGATCCCCTCGCCGATCATGACCGCGATGGAGACCGGGTCGATCGGCCGTTTCGAGGAGCTGACGCGTTCCACCAGCGACGTCCAGGACGCGCTGATCTCCATCCTCTCCGAGAAGTACATCTCGGTGCCGGAGCTGGAGAGCGGCGGCAGCGACAACATCGTCTTCGCCAAGCCCGGCTTCTCGGTCATCGCCACCGCCAACAGCCGCGACCGCGGGGTCAACGACCTCTCGTCCGCGCTGAAGCGCCGCTTCAACTTCGTCCGCATCCCGGTCATGACGAACAAGAAGAGCGAGGCCGAGATCGTCCGCTTCCGCACCGAGGAGCTGCTGCGCCGTCACTCGATAGAGCTGGAGGTGCCGCCGACCCTGCTCGACGTGCTGCTCCAGAGCTTCGCCGACCTGCGCGCCTCCGCCGCCGCGGCCGGCAGCGACGACGAGAAGCTGGAGTCCGCGCTGTCGACGGCCGAGCAGATCGGTGTGCTGGAGGACGCGGTCCTGCACAGCAACTTCTTCGGTGAGCGCACCCTGACCGCCCGTTCCCTCGCCTCCTCGCTCGTCGGCTCCCTCGCCCGCCGTGAGCCGGAGGACCTGGCCATCCTCAACAAGTACCTGCACGGTGTCGTCGAGCCGCGCAGCAAGGAGCAGGGCGGCTCGTGGCCCGAGTTCCTGGAGGGCGGCCGGGACGCGATCGCGACGCTGTCATGAGCGCCGCACCCGAGAGCGCGCCCGTCGTGCGGGAGAGCACGCGCGCGGCGCGGGAGAACACGTTCGCGGGGCTGCGCGGACAGCTCCACGAGGCCGCGGCCACGTTCGCCGGCGGGCCGGACGCCCTGGAGGGCATCCTCCTCGGCATGGTCGACGACGTGGACCGCGCGGTGCGCGAGCCGCTGGAGATCTTCCCCGTCTGCCACCACTCGCCCGCCTCCGCCCTCGCGATGGCCCGCCGGCTGCGCGAGAAGCAGCCCAAGGTGGTGTACCTGGAGCTGTGCGAGGACATGGCGCCGCTCCTCACCGAACTGCGCAACTGCCGTCTCCCGGTGGCCGTCCAGGCGTTCGCGAGCGAGGTGGACGGCTTCCCGCCCGAGTGGGCGCCGCTGTCGGTGGTCGCACCGATCACCGAGGCGTCCGCCGAGTACCAGGCGATCGCGTACGCGCTGGACACGCCGGACGTCGAGCTGGTCCTCGTCGACCGGTCCTCCGACCACGTCTTCCAGTGGGACAGCCGGGGCCGCGACACCCCGGAGACGGCCGGGGACGGGCCGGACGGGGACAGGACCGCCGCGGACGGGACCGCCGCGGACGAGGACGCGACGGAGACCGCGCTGCACGGCGAGGCCGTCGGCGTGGAGATCGGCGACCTGCGGCCGCGTTTCGCCGAACTGGAGGAGCACCTGCTGCGGCACGGCAAGGTGCGGCACTGGTCGGAGTGGTGGCACCAGTACGTCGAGCTGCCGCTCGGCGACGGCGACCACGACACCTACCGCCAGGTCATGTTCCTCATCGGCAGCCTGTTCCGGCGGCTCGCCCCCGGCGACCCGTCACGGGTGCGGGTCGACGAGGACCGCGAGCGGTACATGTGGACCCGGATGCGGGAGCACCTGGCCGCGACCGGCACCGACCCCGAGGACTGCCTGTACGTCTGCGGCGCGTTCCACGCGGCCAGCAGGGTGGAGGAGTTCGGCGTGGCCGGCTCCGCCGCGTACGAGATCTCGCCGCGCTCCGCCACCACCTGGCAGCACGGGCTCATCCCGTCCAGTCACGCGGCGATCGAGGCGCAGTTCGGTCTCGCCGCCGGCTCGGTGTCCATCGCGGCGACCGAGTGGGCGAAGAGCCTCGAGCGCACCCGGGTCCGGCCGTACCGGCTGGCGGGCCAGGCCGGGACGAAGAAGTCCCGGGCGAAGCAGACCGCCGTACCGGCGGCGGGGGCGGCGCGGCCCGCCGCGACGGACATGCTGTCCGGCTTCCTGGGCCGTCGGCCGGTCCTGGACGCGCTGGACGAGGCCGAACTCGTCGGCTGGTCCGTGGACATCGTGAGCGCGGCCCGGCGAGGCGGCTATCTCGCCTCCACCGCCGACGCGATCGCCGTCTTCGAGACGTCGATCCTGCTCGCCGGGATGCGGGACCGGGCCAAGCCCACGCCGTACGACTTCCAGGACGCGGCGGTCACCTGCATCGAGAAGGACGCGGTGCCGGGCCGGCGGGACGTCCGGCGGCTCGTCGAGATCATGATGGGCGGCGACCGGGTCGGCCGGGTCGGCTACGACTCGCTGCCTCCCCTGGCCCGCGACGTGCACGACCGGCTGGAGCCGCTGGGGCTGAAACTCCAGCAGCGGGGCGTGCGGCGGGCCCTGCTGGACATGGCGTCCCGGCCGGAGCTGCGGGACTGCTCCGACGTGCTGTGGATGCTGCGCCGGCTGCTGCCGCAGGGCGCGGCCCGGACCGTCATGGGCGAGCGCGCGCTGGGCGAGCGGTCGGTCCAGGAGTCGTGGGACCTGGCGCTCGGCACCCACCAGCGGGCCCTCATCGAGCTCGGCTACGACGGCGTCAGCATCGAGCAGGTCCTGGAGCAGCGCCTGCGCCGCGCCGCCTACGCTCCGCAGGCGACGGCGGCGGCGGTCCTGGAAGCCGTCGAGGACGCGGCGTTGTACCTGGGCGGCGGCCGGCGTCTCACCGACGAGCTGGGCACGCGCGCGCTGGCGGTCCTGACGTCCGAGCGCAGTGTCGACGGGGCGCCGGAGGTGCTGCGCCGGGTGCGCCGGCTGCTCGCGTACTACCGGACGAGCGAGCCGGTGCTGCCGCCGTGGCTCGAGTCCTTCGTCAAGGCCGGTTACGCGCACTACTGCACCCTGCTGCCGACCGCGTTCACGGACGAGGACGCGACGACGGGTCAGGTCGCCGCGATGCTGGGCTTCCTGTTCAGCATGGAGAGCCTGGCGCTTTCGCTGGGCTGCGACAGGACGCAGTTGGAGCTGTCGGTCGCGCAGTCCCACCCCGAGGACCCGTCGAAGACGGCACTGCTGTGGGCGGCGCAGGTGCAGCTCGGCACCCTCTCCCGCGAGCGGTTGCGGGCGCGGTGCGACGAACTGCTGGCCAACCCGCTGGTGGTGCCCGCGTATCCGCGCTACCTGAGCGGCTTCGTGCACGCGCTGGAGCCGGTGCCGGGTCTGGCGGACGTGGTCGTGGAGGCGGTGTCGAACGCGTTCGGGCGGCTGCCCGACGCGGTGCTGCTGCCATGGCTCCCGACGCTGATCGGCACGCTGCGGGCGGGCGCCGCGGACCTGGCCCCGCTGCTGATCCGCGAGGCCGGACGGATCTTCCCGGCCCGGCTCGCGGCGCTGGACGCGTGGGTGCCGCCGTGGCGCGCACCGGCTCCGGTCCCTGTACGCCGCGCGGCACGGGCGGCGGGGCAGGCGGCCGGTGTCCGCCGAGGCGTCGCGCTGGCACCGGCTCATCCCGCCGCGTTCGACGCGCTGGCGGAGCTGCTGGGCCGCGCGGAAGGGTGGGCACCGGCCACCGCCCCGGCGGGCACGGCGGGCGTGGCGGGCACAGCGCTGCTGACCGCGCATCCGGCGACCTGCGACGCGGTGGCGGACCTGCTCGGCTGCACGGAGGGCTGGGC
Source organism: Streptomyces sp. P9-A2 (assembly GCF_036634175.1). NCBI lineage: Bacteria > Bacillati > Actinomycetota > Actinomycetes > Kitasatosporales > Streptomycetaceae > Streptomyces > Streptomyces sp. P9-A2. The sequence continues at coordinate 5,122,675 of NZ_JAZIFX010000001.1, read as the reverse complement.
ACCCACCGCCGCCCCGGCGGCCCCGGCGGGCGCGGTCCTGACCGCCCGTCATCCGGACTCGGCGACGGCGCTGGAGTCCCTCCTCGCCGGCACCTGACCGACGACAACGCGCTCCCGGCCGCGAGGTCCCACCCCGGCCGGGAGCGCACCGTCGGGCGCCCCGCGTGCTGGCCCGCCCGCTCGGGCCTCCCGCGCACGCGGCCCCGTGTCCGACACGGCCGACGACCGCACTCAGGCACTGCCGCCGACCGTCGACCACCGGCCGCCGGCCGCCGCGCCGGAACGCGCGAACCCTGCGCCCCGTGCCCGGACCCCGCGACGGCCGACGAACAGCTCTCCGCGGGAAAGTGACGGGCGGCCACACGCTCCCGGCCGCGGGGCTCGTACCCCGGATCGGAAGCGTGCGTCGTTCCCCGTGCGTTCCCCGTGCGTTCCGCGTACGGGGAACGCTGCCGCGCGGCGGTGGCGGTCAGGCGCCCGGGTTCTCCTCGACCGTGATGCGGCCCTTGCGGATGGTCGCCACGCGCGGGGCCTGCTTCGCCAGGGTCGAGTCGTGGGTGACCATGACGAAGGTGAGCCCGAGTTCCTTCCACATCCGGATCAGGACCTCCATGATCTCGTCGCGCATCGACTCGTCGAGGTTTCCGGTGGGTTCGTCGGCGAGCAGCACCTTCGGCTCCTTCACCAGCGCCCGCGCGATGGCCACCCGCTGCTGCTGGCCGCCGGACATCTCGGCGGGCAGGTGCCCGAGCCGCTCGCCGAGTCCGACCGCGGCCAGCGCCTCGGCCGCCTTCTCGCGCCGCTCCTTCGTCCTCACCCCGAGCGGGACCAGCGCGGTCTCGACGTTCTCCTGTGCGGTGAGGGTCGGGATCAGGTTGAAGGACTGGAAGACGAAGCCGATGCTCTCGCTGCGCACCCGGGTGAGCCGGGCCTCGGGCAGCCTGGCCAGGTCGGTGCCGTCGAGGATGATCTCGCCGGAGCTGGGACGGTCGAGTCCGCCGAGCATCTGCAGCAGGGTGGACTTGCCGCCGCCGGTGGGGTCCTGGATGACGAGCCGGTCGCCGTCGGGGATCGTCAGGTCGACGCCGTCGAGGGCGTGAACGGTTTCCTTGCCCCGGGGGTAGCGCCGGGTGACGCCTTTGAGTTCGTACATGGGTCAACTCCTTCCTGCGCCTTGCCCATCCCGGAGGACACGGAGCTGACGACGATGACCAGCGCGATGCCGAGTGCGAGACCGGAGGCGACGACGAGGGCCGCCTTTCTGCGGCGGCGCAGTTCGCGCCTCAGGTAGGTGAAGAACTTGACTTCCTCCTCCGCCTAGAAGCGGGGGAGTCCAGCGGTTGCCCGCCGGGTTTCCTGCTTCACCGACGACCGCCCCGTCCGGGAGGACTCCCGTTGAGGTCTTACACCGTCTCCACAGGCAGACGCCGCCAGCCCGGCGGCCAGGATGTTGCGTGCCGCGTTCACGTCGCGGTCATGCACCGCGCCGCAGTCACACGTCCACTCGCGGACGCTCAACGGCAGCTTCTCCCGCACCGTGCCGCAGACCCCGCACAGCTTCGAGCTGGGGAAGAAGCGGTCGACGGTCACGAGGGTGCGCCCGTACCAGGCGCACTTGTACTCCAGCATCGTCCGCAGCTCGGTCCACGACGCGTCCGAGATGGCGCGCGCCAGCGTGTGGTTCTTGACCAGGTTGCGGACGGTGAGGTCCTCGATCACGACCGTTTGGTTCTCACGGACGAGTCGAGTCGACAGTTTGTGCAGGAAGTCCCGGCGCCGGTCGGCGATCCGCGCATGGACGCGGGCCACCTTCCGGCGGGCCTTCTCCCGGTTCGCCGATCCCTTCGTCTTCCGGGACAGTTCCCGCTGCGCGCGAGCCAGCTGGGCCCGGTCACGGCGTTCATGGCGGGGGTTGGTGACCTTCTCCCCGGTGGACAGCGTCACCAGCGACGTGATCCCGGCGTCGATGCCGACCGCCTGATCGGTGGCCGGAGCCGGGGTGATGGTGTCCTCGCACAACAGGGACACGAACCAGCGGCCCGCGGCGTCGCGGGAAACGGTCACCGTGGACGGCTTGGCATCCTCGGGAAGGGGACGGGACCAGCGGATGTCCAACGGGGCGGACATCTTTGCCAACGTCAGCCTGCCGTCACGCCACGTGAAGCCGGAGCGCGTGTACTCGGCCGACTGCCGGGACTTCTTCTTCGACTTGAAGCGCGGGTACTTCGCCCGCTCGGCGAAGAAGTTCGCGAACGCCGTCTGCAGGTGGCGCAGGGCCTGCTGAAGCGGCACCGAGGACACCTCCGTCAGGAAGGCGAGTTCCTCGGTCTTCTTCCACTCCGTCAGGGCGGCCGACGACTGGATGTAGGAGATGCGGCGCTGCTCGCCGTACCAGGCGGTGGTGCGCTCTTCCAGCGCCTTGTTGTACACGAGGCGGGCGCAGCCGAACGTGCGGGACAGCTCTGCTGCCTGCTCGTCCGTGGGGTAGAAGCGGTACTTGAAAGCCCGCTTGACCTGCTGCGCTATGTCTCACATTCTATCAGTTTCTGTGTGAGCAATCCGTGTCGGGTAGTCGGCGGAGTGCACTCCGCCGCTGCGCGGCTCCGAAACAGGGATGCGTTTCCTCCCCCAGCTGGAGTCGGGGATTTCCACGCAAGGAGGATTCGATGAGGGCAAGCCAGGGACGCCTCGTGATGAAGTGTTGAGCCCGGGATAAGAGCCGCATGAGAAGAGGTCCGGGCCGCCTGAACGGACCGATGCCGCCGCCCGCCCGGAAGGGCGGACGGCGGCATCGGTCGGGTGGGTCGGGCAGGGGTACCGGCTGGTGCCGGGCGGCCGGTGTCAGACCTCCGAGCCCGCCTTCCACTGGGCCCAGTCCATGTTCCAGCCGTTGAGGCCGTTGTCCGGGGCGACGGTCTTGTCGCCGGTGTTCTTCACGACGACCACGTCACCGACGATCGAGTTGTCGTAGAACCAGGCGCCCGGCGTGTTCGGGTCGTCGGCGCCCTGGGTGTCGGCCAGGCCGATGCAGCCGTGGCTGGTGTTGGCGCTGCCGAAGATGGACTTGGCGCCCCAGTAGTTGCCGTGGAGGAAGGTGCCGGAGTTGCTCAGGCGCATGGCGTGCGGCACGTCCTTGATGTCGTACTCGCCCTTGCCGTCGTCGTCGGTGAAGCCGACGGTCGCGCCGTCCATCCGGGTCTCCTTGAACTTCTCGGAGACGACCATCTGGCCCTCCCACGTCTTGTTCTCGGGGGAGCCGGCGGAAATCGGGATCGTCCGGACGGTCTTGCCGTCCTGCGTGACCTTCATCTGCTTGGTCGCGGCGTCGACGATCGAGACCTGGTTGCGGCCGATCTTGAAGTTGACCGTCTTCTGCTGGACGCCGAAGACGCCCTCGGCACCCTCGACCCCGTCGAGCGCCAGCTTCAGGGTGACGGTGGAGTTCTCCTGCCAGTAGTCCTCGGGACGGCAGTCCATGCGGTTGGCGTTGAACCAGTGGCAGGCGACCTCCTGGCCGCTGCTGCTGGAGACGGTGATGCCCTTCTGGACCTCGGCCTTGTTGGCGATCGCCTTGTCGAAGTTGATCGACACCGGCATGCCGACGCCCACGGTCGAGCCGTCGTCCGGGGTGAAGTTGCCTATGAAACTGTTGTCCTGGGAGACCGTGGTGAACGAGGCGTTCTCGTGGGCGGCGCGCCCCTTGGAGTCCTCGGCGGTGGCCGTCAGCTTGTAGGTGGTGGCGCGCTCCAGCTGAACACTGGGCTTCCAGCTCTTCTTGTCCGCGGTGATCTCACCCTCGACGGCGGTGCCGTCGGAGGTCGTCATCGTGACCTCGGTGAGCGTGCCCTTGGTGACGGCGACCGCGGCGGAGTTGTTGATGGAGGCGTTGGTCGAGCCGCCCTTCGGCGTGATCTTGATCTGGGCCTCGGAGGTCTTCTTGGCCGCCGCCTCGTCGACCTGGGCCTGCGATGTGCCCTTGCCGCTCCCACCGGAGTCGGCGTCCTCACCGCCGCCGGAACACGCCGAGAGCACCATCACTCCACCGAGCAGAGCGGACGCAGCCATCAGACCCCTGCGCCGCTTACCTTCCGTCATCACACGCTTCTCCATCGTCGCCGCTTCCCCGAACCCCACGGGCCCCCGCACCCGAAGCCGAGAGTCCCCGTCAAACACTTCAACGCTACGACCGGTAGATCCCGTTCCATACGGGCCGCGAATGTGGGGCTCACCACGTCCATCGCGGCCGGGGAGGGGGTTGTTCGGCCCGCGCGTCACCTGAGACGTCACGGCCCGGGCGACGGTTGCCGCCCGGGGTCACGATTTCCCCAAACCGTGCCGGCCAGTCACCTCCCCTCGACGCAACCCGCCTTCCACGCCCCCCACTTGCGAGCATTGCGTCATATTTCACAGTTCGTCACCATTGGTGGATTAACGAGCAATGCCTACTTCCAGCCATCTGCCGCTTTCGCCCGAAATGTCACTCATGTCGCTACCTGACGCCCCATCGGACCCGTTGCCGTAGAACTCGCCGCCGTCCCCGTCGAGGACCTCGTCGCCGTCCCCGTCGAGGTCCTCATTGAGGTCCTCGTCGAGGTCCCACTCGGGCGAGTCCGGGTCGTAGGCGATCTGCTCACTGCTCCACGAGGCCTGCTGGAGTTCCACCCCCGGCACGTCGCCGACCAGACCGAACGGGTCGACGAGGTACGCGAGCGCCTCGGCCATGTCGGCGGCCACCGCGTCCCGGGCGGGCACCCGCTCCTCCGCGGACAGGTCGTCGTCGTCCGCGACCCTGGCAAGCGCGGCGCCGGTCACGGCGTCCACATCGTCGACCTCGAGAACGAGGTCAACCCGAAGCCGTACAAATCGCGATGTCTCTGGAGTGCTCATGCCCGGAGCGTACGACTCCCGCTCCCGTGACTTTCCCGTGACCCGAGATTTTCACTAACATCAGTCCACACGGCCAATTCGCCAGCGCCACAAGGGGATCGATATTCCGTGTCATCCGCTCTCCGCCCGTTGCTGACAGCCACCGCCGCAGGCACCCTCCTGTGCGCCCTGTGGTTCGTCCCGTCCGCCAACGCGACCTCGGACACCCCGGCTGAAGGAACCACTCCGGCAAGCCCGTCTCCGCAGGTCACAGAGCAGGCGAGGGTCATCTCCAGCACCTCGACCAGCACCTCGACCGCGTCGTACGACGGCACCGCCGGCGAGGTCCGACTCGCCGACACCGGCAGCTTCAACAGCACGCCGTACGTCGTGGGCGGCACCGCCTGCCTCACCCTCGGCGCGGGCTTCGTCGTCTACTCGGTACGCCGGGAGCGCCTCGACTTTTAACTCGCTTGACGTTGCCTTGAGATGACCTTGACCGTGATCTCCGGGCGGCCCCGGTGTGTCACCGCAGCGGGCCTGTGATCTTCTCCACCGCCGTCAGCAGTCGTCCGTCCCGTACGAACGCCTCCGCGGCGGCGAGGTCGGGCGCGAGATGACGGTCCGGGCCGGGCCCGCCCACACCGGCCTGTCGCGCGGCCTCGACGACGGCCCGGGTCGCGGGCGCCGGGGTGAGCCCCTCGCGCAGCTCCACCGCACGCGCGGCGGCGTACAGTTCGACGGCGATGACCCGGGTGAGGTTGTCGACCGAGGTACGCAGCTTGCGCGCGGCCGACCAGCCCATCGAGACGTGGTCCTCCTGCATCGCGGAGGACGGGATCGAGTCCGCCGACGCCGGTACGGCCAGCCGCTTCAGCTCGCTCACCAGCGCGGCCTGCGTGTACTGAGCGATCATCAGACCGGAGTCGACACCGGGGTCGTCGGCGAGGAACGGCGGCAGCCCATGGCTGCGGTTCTTGTCCAGCAGCCGGTCGGTACGGCGCTCGGCGATGGAGCCGAGATCGGCGACGGCGATGGCGAGGAAGTCCAGCACATAGGCCACCGGGGCGCCGTGGAAGTTGCCGTTGGACTCCACCCGCCCGCCCTCGGAGCCGAACGTCCCTGAACCCGTGCCGCCGGGCAGCACCACCGGATTGTCGATGGCAGCGGCGAGTTCGCGATCGGCGACCAGCCGGGCGTGCGCGATCGTGTCCCGTCCGGCGCCCGCCACCTGCGGGGCGCAGCGCACCGAGTAGGCGTCCTGGACACGGGGGGCGTCGTCCTGGTGATGCCCCGTCATCCCCGAACCGGCGAGCACGGCCAGCATGTTGGCGGCGCTGGCGGCCTGGCCCGGGTGGGGGCGGATGGCGTGGAGTTCGGGGGCGAGCACCTTGTCGGTGCCGAGCAGCGCCTCCAGACTCATCGCGGCCGTGACGTCGGCGGACCGGTAGAGGGTGTCGAGGTCGGCGAGGGCCATGATCAGCATGCCGAGCATGCCGTCGGTGCCGTTGAGGAGGGCGAGCCCTTCCTTCTCGCGCAGTTCGACGGGCCGGATCCCGTGCTCGGCGAGCAGATCGCCGGCGGGCCGCAGGGCCCCGTCGGGCCCCTCGGCCTCCCCCTCCCCCATCAGGGTGAGCGCGCAGTGGGACAGCGGAGCCAGATCGCCGGAACAGCCGAGGGAACCGTACTCGTGCACCACGGGGGTGATCCCGGCGTTCAGCACGTCGGCGATCATCTGCGCGACCTCGGGGCGTACGCCGGTGTGCCCGGAGCAGAGGGTCTTCAGCCGCAGGAACATCAGGGCGCGGACGACCTCGCGCTCGACGCGGGGTCCCATGCCCGCGGCGTGCGAGCGGACGATGTTGCGCTGCAACCGGGCACGCAGCTCGGGGCCGATGTGCCGGGTCGCCAGGGCGCCGAAGCCGGTGCTCACCCCGTACACGGGGTCCGGCTCGGCGGCCAGGGCGTCCACGATCCTGCGGGACGCGGCGAGGGCGGTGAGTGCCTCGCCGGAGAGCTCGACGCGGGCACCGCCGCGCGCCACGGCGAGCACGTCGGACGCGGTTACCCCGGCCGCCCGTCCGTCACCCACCACCACCCTTTCCAGGCCGCGCTTCACGTCTTCCCCGTTCATCACGGTATGCATATCCATATTCAGGAGCGTACGCAGTGAATTCAATGATGTCATCACCGGGGACCGCGATCACCCCTTACCGACACGCCCGCCCCCTTGTCACCGATACGCCCGCCCTCCGGGCGAACGACGGGTGTGTGCCGGACAGGCCCTACGGCGAGTGCCGCCCCCGGAACCGGCGCCGCTCCCCGTCCGGCTTCCCCGCCGGCTCGTCCACCAGGCTCACGACCGGGTCACCCGGGCCCTCACGTCCGGCCACGACGGGACGGGACGCCCGCTCGGCCTTCGCGCGGTACTGCGCCGCGTCGGCCAACCGGAGCAGCCGCCGGGCGGAGCGCACCGGCCCGATGGCGTCCCCGGTGGAGGCCACCCCGCAGGCCACCCCGTCCCCGATCTCCAACTCCACGGCGCGACGGCAGACTTCGTCGGCCGCCTTGACGACCTCGTCGGCGGACGGCCCCACCGCCAGCAGACAGAACTCGTCCCCGCCCAGCCTCGCCGCCAGGGCACCGGGCAGCATGGCCCCGCACAGGGACAGCACGGTCCCGAACCGCTCGAGGAGCCGGTCGCCGACGGCATGCCCCAGCGTGTCGTTGACCCGCTTGAGCCCGTTCAGATCGCACACGACGAGGCTGACGACAGCTCCGTCCCGGCGGTGCCGCTCGATCGCCTCGTCGAGCCGCACGTCCACGGCCCGGCGGTTGGCCAGCCCGGTGAGCGCGTCCGTGTACGCGAGCCGCCGCGCCTCCTCCAGCCGCTCGGTCTGCGCGATCCCGGCGGCGACGACGGCGGCCAGCACCGTCGCGAAGTCGGCGTCACCCCGCGCGAAGACGGGGGCACCGGTCGGCCGGGCCACATACAGCTCGCCCCACGCCCGCCCGTGCAGCACGATCGGGGCGACCACGCAGCAGCCGCGCCCTCGCCGGCGCAGGGCCGCCACCCTCTGGTGGGTGTAGCCGGGTTGTCCCTCCGTCGTTCCCCGGGCGGTCTCCACCCAGGCGTCCGGCTCGCCGCCACCGGCCGCCCACCGCTCATGCAGGAACTCGGTGATCTCGGCGAACTGGTGCACCGGGTAGGCCTCATCGTCCGGGAACTCCTCCTCACCCTCGGCCAGTTCACCGACGTTGACCAGGACCCGCAGCCGCCCCAGCTCGCGCTCCCACACCGACAGTGCGGCAAAACTCCCGCCGAGCGCCCGGCGGGCCCCGCGGGCCGCGGCCCGCCAGACCTCCCGCGAACTGTGCGCGGCGGCCATGCCCTGCGCCAGCGTCACCACCGCCGCCAGCCGGCTGTCCTCACCCATCCCTCCAGGCTAAGGACGTTCAGCGCGAACAGGGATATTTAAGGAGCAAACGGGAAGTACCACCATGCCCCGCCGCCCCTCCCGCTCCTCCCGCCCCTACCGCTCTGCTCGGACCGGCGACGCTCTCCCCGGTGGCGGATGCTCCGCCGCTTCGCCCGCTCCTCCCGCCCTCCCCCTCTGCCACCCCTCCCGCTCCACCGCTCCGCTCTGACCGGCGACACTCCCCCCGGCGGCGGATGCTCCGCTCCAGCGGTCCGGCGCCGCTTCTACTCCCCCGGCCAGTTCGGCCTGCGCTTCTCGTTGAAGGCGGCAACGCCCTCCGCACGGTCGCCCGAGAACGCCACCGACCGCCAGGCGGCGTCCTCCACCTCGAGGCCGGCGGGCAGGTCCAGCCCTTGCCCGAGCCTCAGCGCCCGCTTGGCCGCCCGCAGCCCCACCGGCGAGTTGGCGGCTATCCGGGCAGCCAGGACCAGCGCCTCCTCCCGGTCCCGGCCCGTCTCCACCAGTTCGTCGACGAGTCCCAGCTCCCGGGCCTCGGCGGCCTCCACCCGGCGCGCCGTGAAGATCAGCTCGGCGGCCCGCGCCGCGCCCACCCGTCTGGGCAGCAGCTGGGTACCGCCGCCGCCCGGAATCACCCCGACGGAAACCTCGGGCAGACCCACCACGGCCGTACGGTCGGCGACGATCACATCGCAGGACAAGGCCAGTTCGAATCCGCCGCCCAGCGCGAACCCGTGCACCGCCGCCACCGTCGGCACCGGCAGCTCCAGCACGCCGGTGTAGGCCCCGCGTGCCACCGGCCGCTGACGCACCAGATCGGCGTCGCTGAAGGAATTGCGCTCCTTCAGATCGGCCCCCACGCAGAAGGCCCGCTCGTGCGACGAGGTCAGCACCACCACTCGTACGGCCGGGTCCCTCCCCAGCGCCGCGCAGGCTCCGGCGAGGGACCGGGCCATCGCGGTCGAGACGGCGTTCATGGCCTGGGGCCGGTCGAGGACGAGCTCCGCGACATGCCCTTGCTCATGCCGCCGCACCAGCACGAACTCCCCGAACCGTTCCTCACTCACGACAGCCTCCGGTTAACGCTGGCTAACATCCGTCGTCCCGATCATCGCAGTCGGACACCCTCCGGCAAAAGGGCGCGCGTCCAGTTCCCTCATCACCCCCCGTCCACCCGTTCGAGTGACATTCCGGCCACTCGGGTCCGGTCCCGTACGGGAAGCCCTAGCGTGCGATGCACAGCGGCGCGTGGGGGCGCGTACGCAGGGGGAGGAATCACCATGCCGACGAACACGCCGACCAGAGCGACCGAACCGACCAGAGCGACCGAACCGCGGTCCATCGGACCGGAGACGGCCGAGGACTCACCGGCACACACCGGATTCGGCCTCTTCAGCGCGCGCATCCGGGGCCGCCACCGCAGACCCCGCCCCCGGAAACTCCTGCTGGCCGGCGGCGGGCTGGCGCTGACCGCGGGCGCCCTGAGCCTCGTACGCCTGGCGTCCGCCCCGGGGCCCGCGGACATCGGCGCGGAGGCCGGCCCCCGCCCGGTCGTCCCGGACCCCTCGACCGCCACGAGCCCCGCCACGGGCCCCGGCACGGGCGCCACGGGCCCCGGCACGGGCGGCGCCACTGCTCCGGCCGTCCCGGCCCCGGGGGCCGGTCCCTCCTCGACCACCGCCCTGGGCGGTCAGAGCGCGCCACTGCTCACCCCGGCCACCCCGGGCAGCACCGCCGCACCGACCGTCGTGGCCTCGTCCCCCACCACTCCGGGCGCTCCGGGCGCTCCGGGCGCCCCGAGCACCCCGGACACGCCAGGGGCCCCGAAGCCGCCGGCCCCCGCCGGCGCCCCGCCGGACGGCCCCACTCCCCCGCCGACGCCTCCGGCCCGCACACCGCCGCGGCCTCGGCCCCCGGACCGGCAGACCCCGCCCCCACCGCCGGACCGGCCGGGCGCACCGGACGACGACCCCGTCCTCTGCGTACCGGTCATCGGCCTGTGCGTGGGCGGCGGCCCCCACCTCAAGGGCTGACCCCCAAGGGTGGCCGGAGAACTCCGAAAACCTCTAGGGACTGTCCCGGCGCGTGAGCAGCCACGGCTCCACCACGCCCAGGCCACGCACGGGCCGCTGCCACATCGGCTGCAGCCCGAAGCGGTACGTCGGCGGCTCCTCGCCCTCCTTCTCCGCCGCGGCCGCCGCCTCGGCAGCGGCGGCCTCGGAGGCGGGCGCGTCACCGGTGCGGATCAGTTCCTCGGCGAAGGCGGTGTCGATGAGTACGGCGTCCCGAGGAGCTATCGAGGTGAGCCGGGAGGCCAGGTTCACCGTCGTCCCGAAGACATCGCCCATCCGGGTGGTGACGGTGCCGAAGGCCATGCCGACCCGGAGTTCCGGCATCGTCTCGTCGTTCGCCATGGTCTCGATCAGCCGCAGGGCGATCTCCGCGGCCGTTCCCGCGTCGTCGGCGGCGTAGAGCACCTCGTCACCGAGGGTCTTGATGAGCCGCCCGCCGCGCGCGGCCACGAGGTCGGCGGCGGTCGTCTCGAAGGCCTCGACGAGTTCGCCGAGCTCCTCCTCCTCCATCCGCCGGGTCAGCCGCGTGAACCCGACGAGGTCGGCGAACGCGACGGCGAGCCGCCGGTCCACCATCTCCTCGTCGTCGGCGGCCTGGAGCACCCGCCCGGCCGAGGCGGCGAGCTGCCGCCGCCAGACGTAGACGAGGAACTCCTCCAGCTCGGGCAGGAGCAGCTCGATGATGGGATACGTGACCTCGGTGCGGGTCATGCCCAGCTCGGGCGGCTCGGTCAGCCCTTCCAGGAAGGAGTCGATCTGCCACTCGGCCAGTCGCGCGGTGGTCTGTCCCGTGGACCGCGCCACCTGCACGGCCATGGCCTCGCTCAGCAGCCCCGCCTCCACCAGACCGGCCAGCCGGCGCAGGGCCAGGACGTCGGCCTCGGTCAATGCCTTGGCCTGTCCGACGTCGGCGAACCCCATGGCCCGCCAGAAGCGCGTGGCCATTTCCACGGTGACGCTGGCACTGCGGGCCGCCTGGAAGGGGGTGTAACGGCGCTCGGCACCCAGGATGAGCTGTTCGAGACGCAGAGCGAGCGGGTCCTCGCCGTTGTCGGCGGGACGGGAGTCGTCCCCCCGCTCGCGCTGCTTGCGCGAGGCCGAGGATGGCGAAGGCTCCGCGCGGCCCTGCGCTTCCGTTCCGGAGCCCGAGTCGTCGACGGTCACGCGTTGCTGCCCTTCCGATCTGCCACGGCCATGTCTCGACCGGCCTCAACTCTACGGCAGGTGTGCCCCAGCTCACTCCGTCCGGTCGCGCCGACGGGAGGCACGACCGGCGCACCCGGCATCGGGGTACCCACCGTACGCATCCGCACCCGTGCCCGCGTGCGCCCCTCACCCGCCCCCCGGGTCAACGGGGTCCACGGGACGGCGGGGCCTACGGGACGACGGGGCGTACGTGCACGATGTCGCCCGCCCCCACCGGTTCCTGGACCCCCTCCTCCGTGGCCAGCACCAGGCGCCCGTCCCCGTCGACGGCGACCGCCTCGCCCACCAGCACCCGGTCGCCCGGCAGCTCGGCCCGCACCGCCCGCCCGAGGGTCGCGCACCCCGCCGTGTACGTCTCCTGCAGGCCGCTCGCGGCCGGGTCGCCGCCTGCCGTCCGCCAGCGCCCGTACCAGTCCTCCAGCGACCGCAGCACGCCCCGCAGCAGGGGGTCCCGGTCCGTGGTCACCGCGCCCGCCAGTGCCAGGGACCCGGCGGTGGGCACCGGCAGTTCGTCGGCGCGCAGGCTGACATTGACTCCGACGCCGATCACCACCCCGCCGTCCCCGGCCCGCTCCGCGAGGATTCCGGCGGCCTTGCGCTCCTCGCCGCCGACGGTGACGAGGAGGTCGTTGGGCCACTTCAGGGCCGTGTCGATGCCCGCCGTCCGGGACAGTCCGGTGGCCACCGCGACGCCTGTGAGCAACGGCAGCCAGCCCCAGCGGGCCACCGGCACCTCGACGGGCCTGAGCAGGACGGAGAAGAAGAGGCCGGAGCGGGCCGGGGCCGTCCACTGCCGGTCCAGGCGGCCCCGCGCGGCGGTCTGCTCCTCCGCGACGAGCACGGACCCCTCGTCGGCCGTCCCCTTCTCGGCACGGGCCACCAGGTCGGAGTTGGTGGAACCGGTGCGCTGCACCACGTCGATCTGCCGCCACAGCCCGCCGTCGCGCACCAGGCCCCTGCGCAGGCCGACGGCGTTCAGCGGCGGGCGGTCGAGGTCGGTCCAGCGTCCCGGGGCCGGCGGGAGGGCCGGGCCGGTCGGGTCATCGTCATCCGGTGGCTTCGTCATACCGCCAGCCTAGGTACGACGTCCTCCGCCCCGCATCGGGGACGGATCAGGAGAACAGATCATCGGGTCGGGCCCGGGGGACGGATCATGAGGGCGGATCAGGGGGCCGGATCGCGAGGGCGGATCAGGGGCGGGCCCGAGTCCGTTGCCCGGTCTGTGAAGGGGGGTGCGGTGTGGGAAACACCGCACTGCCGATCCGCAGGGCCCCCACTACGCTACGGATGAGTAACCGTCCCCCCTTTTGAGCAGGCAGGGAGCCGTATCCCGATGTCCGAGCCGGAAGTGCAGCAGCCCGACATTCGTACGACCGCGGGCAAGCTCGCGGACCTCCAGCGGCGCATTCACGAGGCGACGCACGCCGGTTCGCAACGGGCCGTGGAGAAGCAGCACGCCAAGGGCAAACTGACGGCCCGTGAGCGGATCGATCTGCTGCTCGACGAGGGGTCGTTCGCCGAGCTGGACGAGTTCGCCCGGCACCGTTCCACCGACTTCGGGCTGGAGGCCAACCGTCCCTACGGCGACGGCGTCGTCACCGGGTACGGCACGGTCGACGGCCGTCCCGTCGCCGTGTTCTCACAGGACTTCACGGTCTTCGGCGGGGCGCTGGGCGAGGTGTACGGACAGAAGATCGTCAAGGTCATGGACTTCGCCCTGAAGACCGGCTGCCCGGTCATCGGGATCAACGACTCCGGCGGCGCCCGGATCCAGGAGGGCGTGGCCTCGCTGGGCGCCTACGGCGAGATCTTCCGCCGCAACACCCACGCCTCCGGGGTGATCCCGCAGATCAGCCTGGTCGTCGGCCCGTGCGCGGGCGGCGCGGTCTACTCCCCCGCGATCACCGACTTCACGGTCATGGTCGATCAGACCTCGCACATGTTCATCACCGGCCCCGACGTCATCAAGACGGTCACCGGCGAGGACGTCGGCTTCGAGGAGCTGGGCGGCGCCCGCACCCACAACACCGCCTCGGGCGTGGCCCACCACATGGCCGGGGACGAGAAGGACGCCATCGAGTACGTCAAGCAGCTGCTGTCGTACCTGCCGTCCAACAACCTCTCCGACCCCCCGGCCTACCCGGAGGAGGCGGACCTCACCGTCACCGCCGAGGACCGCGAGCTGGACACGATCGTCCCGGACAGCGCGAACCAGCCCTACGACATGCACACGGTGATCGAGCACATCCTGGACGACGGCGAGTTCCTCGAGACGCAGCCGCTGTTCGCGCCGAACATCGTCACCGGCTACGGCCGGGTGGAGGGCCGCCCGGTCGGCATCGTCGCCAACCAGCCGATGCGGTTCGCCGGGTGCCTGGACATCACCGCCTCCGAGAAGGCGGCCCGCTTCGTGCGCACCTGCGACGCCTTCAACGTGCCGGTGCTGACCTTCGTCGACGTGCCCGGTTTCCTGCCCGGTGTCGACCAGGAGCACGACGGCATCATCCGGCGCGGCGCCAAGCTGATCTTCGCGTACGCGGAGGCGACCGTCCCGCTGATCACCGTCATCACCCGCAAGGCCTTCGGCGGCGCCTACGACGTCATGGGCTCCAAGCACCTGGGCGCCGACCTCAACCTGGCGTGGCCCACCGCGCAGATCGCGGTGATGGGCGCCCAGGGCGCCGTCAACATCCTGCACCGCCGCACCCTCACCCAATCGCAGTCCGCCGGAGAAGGAGAAGCGGCGGCCACCCGCGCCCGGCTGATCCAGGAGTACGAGGACGCGCTGCTCAACCCCTACGCGGCGGCCGAACGCGGCTACATCGACGCGGTGATCATGCCGTCCGACACCCGCCGCCACATCGTCCGCGGACTGCGCCAGCTGCGCACCAAACGAGAATCCCTGCCCCCGAAGAAGCACGGCAACATCCCCCTCTGAACCTGTTGGAGCCACCATGACGATCAAGGTCGTACGGGGCAACCCGACCCCGGAGGAACTCGCCGCCGCACTGGCGGTGGTCCGCGCACGCGCCGCGGCGGCGTCCGCCGTGCCGTCCGGCGCGCCCGCTCCCCGCGACTCCTGGTCCGACCCGTCCCGCCTCGCCGGCCGGCTCCTGCCCCGGCCGGGGCAGGCGGCCTGGTCGCGGACGTACTGGCCGGGGGCCTAGGGCGTCCGGCGGATCATGCCGGAGACGCGGGGGCCGGCACGCCCTCCCCCAAGCTCTTCGAGCAGGGGGGACCCCCAGCGGCGTTGTCGTCACTCGCCGACTCCCCCGAGCTCTCGACGAGCTCGAGCAGGGGGTACCCCCATCGTGTCTACTCCCTCCTCCGGCTTGATCCGCCGGACAGACCCTGGAGCCCGAGCCCGAGCCCGAGCCCGTCGTCCGGATCGGGCCGGGCTCGCGGGCCCCGCGTGATGACCGCGCCGGCATGCCGGGAAGTTGAGTACGCGTACTCAGGCGGTGCCGGGACGGGCGGCCGGACGATGGAGAGCATGCTGTGGTCCGACCCCGAGAACGAACCGCCGAAGGAACTGCGGGATGCGCAGGAGATGCTGCGGCGGCTGGGCGTTCTCGTGGCGCTGGCCATGGTGCTGGCGATGATCGTGATCGGCGTGCGGTGAGGCGTGCGGTCGTCGGGCGGCCGGGCGGGGCGTCCGGCCGCCACGCCGGGGGGCGGATCCGCCGATACGCTGATCGCATGACAGATCAGCCCCGCCGTCGGCTCGTGCTCGCCTCCCAGTCCCCCGCCCGGCTCGGGCTGCTCCGCCAGGCCGGACTCACCCCCGAAGTGATCGTCAGCGGAGTCGACGAGGACGCCGTCACCGCGCCCACCCCGGCCGAGCTGGCCCTCGCCCTCGCCGAGGCGAAGGCCTCCGTGGTCGCGGCGAAGCCGGAGGCGCTGGGCGCCCTGGTGATCGGCTGCGACTCGGTGCTCGAACTGGACGGGCGGGCCCTGGGCAAGCCCGCGGACGCGGAGGAGGCCACCGCGCGCTGGAAGTCGATGCGGGGCCGCGCGGGCATCCTCCAGACCGGCCACTGCGTCTACGACACCACCGCGGACGGCAGCCGGTACGCCTCCGCCACCGCGTCGACCGTCGTCCGCTTCGGCGAGCCCTCGGACGAGGAGATCGCCGCCTACGTCGCGTCCGGCGAACCGCTCCATGTCGCGGGGGCGTTCACCCTGGACGGCCGCTCGGCCCCGTTCATCGAGGGCATCGACGGCGACCACGGAAACGTCATCGGCATCAGCCTGCCGCTGGTGCGCCGTCTGCTGGCCCGGCTGGGCGTGGGCATCACGCAGCTGTGGGCGCCGCCGGAGAGGTGACCGGGGACCCGTCGTCACCGGATCCACCGCCCCCGCCCGCGGGTACGGCGGGTCCGGTGACGTCTGCGGGTCCGGTGACGTCGGCGGGTCCTCCGAGGCGGCCCTCGGGGTCGTACGTCATCAGGAGCAGCACGATGAGGGCGAGCACCGTCACCATGGAGAGGAACGCGGACGCGCCGACCAGTCCCCACGCGAAGGCACCCAGCAGCGCGTGCACCACGGCGGCGCTGATCAGCAGGGCCCGGCCCGCCCCGGCGGGCGCGCGGTCGCGCAGGGCGACCAGCAGCGCGACGAGGCCGCACAGGGCGAAACAGAGCCCGAGGACGACGCCGGAGGCCTTCGAGGACACCGACGTCATGTGCGGGTCGAGGCCTGCCAGTGACATGTGCTGCCGGTCGACGACGACCCCGAGCAACCAGTTCAGGGCGGCGACGCCGAGCCCTTCGGCGAAGAGCACGAGTGCCACGATCCACGCCACCGGCCTGCGGACCACCGGCCCCCGCCCACTTCCGAGCACGACTGTGGTTACCCCGAGTGCGTTCGAGGCAGCGCGAACGTTACTGATAAGTAAAGCCAGGGACAAGGGTCCCGCGAACGGCAAAGAATCATTGGGCCATTCGTAGGGACTCGACAAAAAAACAGAGTGGGCCGCAGCACGCTCTCACAGAGACCTTGACCACATGGGACGGTTAGGGTTTCCCGGAGGAGTCTTGCGTACCAAGGTGTGACATGGGATTTCGCGGGTCGAGCGAGCCTCGAATCACGCTCCGTGTGGGCAAGCTCACCCTTGGGGACGGGTCGTAGTGCCGTGTCGGCAGTCCCTAAACTCGGCTTGATTCAAGGAGGGAGCCTCAATCGTGCGCAAGGTGCTCATCGCCAACCGTGGCGAAATCGCTGTCCGCGTGGCCCGAGCCTGTCGGGATGCCGGTATCTCGAGCGTGGCCGTCTACGCGGACCCGGACCGGGACGCTCTGCATGTCCGCGCCGCGGACGAGGCGTTCGCCCTGGGCGGTGACACTCCCGCGACCAGCTATCTCGACATCGACAAGGTGCTGAAGGCCGCCCGCGAATCGGGGGCCGACGCCCTCCACCCCGGCTACGGCTTCCTCTCCGAGAACGCCGGCTTCGCCCAGGCCGTCCTCGACGCCGGACTGGTCTGGATCGGCCCGCCGCCGCAGGCCATCCGCGACCTCGGCGACAAGGTCGCCGCCCGCCACATCGCCCAGCGCGCCGGCGCGCCCCTGGTCGCGGGCACCCCCGACCCGGTCTCCGGCGCCGACGAGGTCGTCGCCTTCGCGAAGGAGCACGGCCTGCCCATCGCGATCAAGGCCGCGTTCGGCGGTGGCGGCCGCGGCCTGAAGGTCGCCCGCACCCTCGAGGAGATCCCCGAGCTGTACGACTCCGCGGTCCGCGAGGCGGTGGCCGCCTTCGGCCGCGGCGAGTGCTTCGTCGAGCGCTACCTCGACCAGCCGCGGCACGTGGAGACCCAGTGCCTGGCCGACACCCACGGCAACGTGGTCGTCGTCTCCACCCGCGACTGCTCGCTGCAGCGCCGGCACCAGAAGCTGGTCGAGGAGGCCCCGGCGCCGTTCCTGTCCGACGCGCAGACCGCAGAGCTGTACGCGGCGTCCAAGGCCATCCTCAAGGAGGCCGGCTACGTCGGCGCCGGCACGGTGGAGTTCCTGGTCGGCGCCGACGGCACGATCTCCTTCCTGGAGGTCAACACCCGCCTCCAGGTGGAACACCCGGTCACCGAGGAGGTCGCCGGCGTCGACCTGGTGCGCGAGATGTTCCGCATCGCCGACGGCGAGGCACTCGGCTACGACGACCCGCCGCTGCGCGGCCACTCCTTCGAGTTCCGCATCAACGGCGAGGACCCGGGCCGCGGCTTCCTGCCCGCCCCCGGCACCGTCACCACGTTCGCCCCGCCGACCGGCCCGGGCGTGCGCCTGGACACTGGCGTCGAACCCGGCAGCGTGATCGGCCCGGCCTGGGACTCCCTGCTGGCCAAGCTGATCGTCACCGGCCGCACCCGTCAGGAAGCGCTCCAGCGGGCGGCCCGCGCCCTGGACGAGTTCCAGGTCGAGGGGATGGCCACCGCCATCCCCTTCCACCGCGCCGTGGTCAGGGACCCCGCGTTCGCCCCCGAGCTCACCGGCTCCGCCGATCCCTTCACGGTCCACACCCGCTGGATCGAGACCGGGTTCGTCAACGAGATCAAACCCTTCACCGCGGCCGTGGACACCGAGACCGACGAGGAGGCCGACCGCGAGACGGTCGTCGTCGAGGTCGGCGGCAAACGCCTGGAGGTCTCCCTGCCCGTCTCGCTGGGCATGTCGCTGGCCCGCACCGGCCTCGCGGCCGGGGCCAAACCCAAACGCCGCGCGGCGAAGAAGTCCGGTCCCGTCGCCTCCGGCGACACCCTCGCCTCCCCGATGCAGGGCACCATCGTCAAGATCGCGGTGGAGGAGGGCCAGCAGGTCAAGGAAGGCGACCTCGTCGTCGTCCTGGAGGCCATGAAGATGGAACAGCCGCTGAACGCCCACCGCTCCGGCACCGTCAAGGGCCTCAGCGCACAGGTCGGCGCCTCCGTCACCTCCGGCGCGGCCATCTGCGAGATCAAGGACTGATCCGTACGACGCACGAGGCGCCCGGCGGACCAGGTAGGTCCGCCGGGCGCCTCGTGCGTACGGGCCCACCTCAGGTCTACGCGGCTATCGAGTGCCCACGGGCCACCCCGCGTTCACCGCCTGCCGTGTGCTCACCGTCTGCGCAGGTCCGCGACCCGTGCCCGCTCCGTGTTCTGGGCCTGCTCGGCCGCTCCCAGGCCCACCGCCGACCGCAGTCCCGGACCCTGTCGACGGGGCCCCGGCAGCGGCATGTCCCGGCGCTGCTGCTGACGTGCCGGGGCCCCGTCACCCCCCGGGCCCGCGGTGCCTCCCGGCGCTCCGGCCACGGCGATCTGGACGCCCTGGTCGGCGAGCGCCTGCAACTCCGTGCCCGCGCGGTCGTCGTGCGCGGGCGGCTCGTCCGTCACCAGGCGGGTGATGAGGTCCGTGGGCACGGTCTGGAACATGGTGTCCATGCCGAGCTTGCCGTGGTCGGCGAGGACCACCACCTCCGCGGCGGCCTGCACCAGCGCCCGGTCGACGGAGGCCGACAGCATGTTGGACGTGGACAGCCCGCGCTCGGCGGTCAGCCCGCTGCCGGAGAGGAAGGCCCTGGACACCCGCAGCCCCTGGAGGGACTGTTCGGCACCGCTGCCGACGAGGGCGTAGTTCGAACCGCGCAGCGTGCCGCCGGTCATCACGACCTCGACCCGGTTGGCGTGCGCCAGCACCTGGGCCACGAGCAGGGAGTTGGTGACGACGGTCAGCCCGGGCACCCGGGCCAGCCGGCGCGCCAGCTCCTGCGTGGTGGTGCCCGCACCGACCACGACGGCCTCGCCCTCCTCCACGAAACTCGCGGCGAGGTCGGCGATGGCGGTCTTCTCGGCGGTCGCGAGATGGGACTTCTGCGGGAAGCCGGACTCTCGCGTGAAACCACCCGGCAGTACCGCACCGCCATGCCGTCGGTCGAGGAGTCCTTCTGCCTCCAGCGCGCGCACGTCCCGCCGTACGGTCACTTCGGAGGTCTGGACGACGCGGGCGAGTTCACGGAGCGACACGGCCCCGTTCGCTCGCACCATTTCGAGGATCAATTGGCGACGTTCTGCAGCGAACACGAAACTGACAGTAACTCCAGCGACCGTCCACTTTCAGCACTTTACGCTGAATAGCAGAAGTTGTTCGCACACCCGACCGTCAAGTGGTATAAGCGCCAAGTGATGGCTTGGTTGTGTCGCTCATACCGCACACACGTCCCGCAACTCCCTGTGACCAACGGGGAGTTGACGGCGAGTCGGTAAGGCCTCGGCGGGGCCGGGCCGGGCTCGTCAGGCTTCCCCGGGCACCTTCCGCGTGTGCAACTGCCGTGCCACCTCGGCGATCGAACCCGACAGCGAGGGGTACACGGTGAAGGCGTTCGCGATCTGCTCGACCGTCAGGTTGTTGTCGACCGCGAGCGAGATGGGGTGGATCAGCTCCGAGGCGCGTGGTGCGACCACGACGCCGCCCACCACGATCTCGGTGCCCGGCCGGCAGAAGATCTTGACGAACCCGTCGCGGATGCCCTGCATCTTCGCGCGGGGGTTGCGCAGCAGCGGCAGCTTCACGACCCGCGCCTCGATCTTGCCCGCGTCGACGTCGGCCTGGGTGTAGCCGACGGTGGCGATCTCCGGGTCGGTGAACACGTTCGACGAGACGGTCTTCAGGTTCAGCGGGGCGACCGCGTCGCCCAGGAAGTGGTACATGGCGATGCGTCCCTGCATCGCCGCCACCGACGCCAACGCGAAGACCCCGGTGACGTCACCGGCCGCGTACACGCCGGGGGCGCCGGTACGGGAGACCCGGTCGGTCCAGATGTGCCCCGAGTCGCGCAGCCTGACCCCGGCCTCCTCGAGCCCCATGCCCGCGGAGTTCGGGACGGCGCCCACCGCCATCAGGCAGTGCGACCCGGTGATGACCCGCCCGTCCGCGAGCGTCACCTCCACCCGGTCCCCGACCCGTTTGGCGGACTGGGCGCGCGAGCGCGCCATGACGTTCATCCCGCGGCGGCGGAAGACGTCCTCCAGCACCACGGCGGCGTCCGGGTCCTCGCCCGGCAGCACCCGGTCGCGCGACGACACGAGCGTGACCTTCGAGCCCAGCGCCTGGTACGCGCCGGCGAACTCGGCACCGGTCACACCGGAACCGACCACGATGAGCTCCTCGGGGAGCTCGTTCAGGTCGTACACCTGGGTCCAGTTCAGGATGCGCTCGCCGTCCGGCCTGGCGTCGGCCAGTTCGCGCGGGTGGCCGCCGGTGGCGATGAGCACCGCGTCGGCGGTCAGCGTCTCCTCGGTCCCGTCGGCGGCCCGGACGACGACCTTGCGCGATCCGTCCAGGGCCTGCATGCCCTCGAGCCGTCCGCGGCCGCGCAGCACCCGCGCGCCGGCCCGCGTCACGGACGCGGTGATGTCGTGCGACTGGGCCAGGGCCAGCCGCTTCACACGGCGGTTCACCTTGCCCAGGTCCACGCCCACCACTCGGGCGGCCTGCTCGATGTGCGGGGTGTCGTCGGCGACGATGATGCCCAGTTCCTCGTAGGAGGAGTCGAAGGTGGTCATCACCTCGGCCGTGGCGATCAGAGTCTTGGACGGCACGCAGTCGGTGAGGACCGACGCCCCGCCCAGGCCGTCACTGTCGACGACGGTCACCTCCGCGCCGAGCTGAGCGGCCACCAGCGCCGCTTCGTATCCGCCGGGTCCGCCACCGATGATCACGATCCGAGTCACGTACTCCATTGTCCCGCACACTTCACCGTGCGACCGCCCCGGGGTCCGGCCGTGGCTCCCTTGTTACCGGAGTGGCCCTCGGTGCGGCTGCCGTACGCTCTCCACCATGTCGCTCTACGCCGCGTACGCCGGCAACCTCGACGCGCGGCTGATGTCCCGCCGCGCCCCGCATTCGCCGCTGCGTGCCACCGGTTGGCTGAACGGGTGGCGGCTGACCTTCGGGGGCGACACCTGGGGTCTTCCCTGGCCGGACGGACCGGACGGCGGCCTGTCTGCCGAGGACGGAACCGGGACAGGAGTCGGGAGCGGAACCGGGTTCGGGAGCGGAACCGGGAACCCGAAGGAGAGCGGGGCCGGGGCGCTCGCGACGATCGTCGAGGACCACTTCGCACAGGTCTTCGTCGCGCTGTACGACATCGCCCCCATGGACGAGGAGTCCATGGACCGCTGGGAGGGCACGAGCCTGGACATATACCGGCGCACCCGCGTCCGCGTGCACACCCTGGACGGCGAGGAATCCGCCTGGACCTACGTCCTGAACACCTACGAGGGCGGTCTGCCCTCGGCCCGCTACCTGGGCCAGGTCGCCGACGCGGCGGAATCCGCGGGCGCGCCCCACGACTACGTGATGGAACTGCGCAAGCGCCCCTGCTGAGCGCGGGCGCTCACACGGAGCGGCTTCGCGCACCGGCCCGTGGGGCCCGCCCGTGGACGCTTCCTCCTTGACGTCGCCCGTGCGACGCCGCCCGTACGACGGTGGGCGCGATGGCGGGCGCGACGGCGGGCGCGCGACGGCGGGCATCGGATTCGACCCGTTCCCCGCCTCCTCGCCGGAAACGACAGGACAACGATCGCAAGCCCGTGAGCTACGACATCTACGCGCGTAGGCGAACACCGGCTACTCTCATCCGCGTGAACGCTTCTCTTCTTCCGGACGACATCCAGGGCGACCCCCACGCCGCAGCCGACGCCGCAGCCGCGCGCCTGCGTGAGCTCACGGGCGCCGAGACCCACGACGTCGCCCTCGTGATGGGCTCCGGCTGGGCACCGGCCGTGGACGCCCTCGGCACCCCCGACGCCGAGTTCCCGGTCACCGAGCTGCCCGGTTTCCCGCCGCCCGCGGTCGAGGGCCACGGGGGCACGATCCGGTCCTACCGCATCGGCACCAAGCGCGCCCTGGTCTTCCTGGGCCGCACCCACTACTACGAGGGCCGCGGCGTGGCCTCCGTCGCGCACGGCGTCCGCACCGCCGTCGCCGCCGGCGCCAAGACGGTCGTCCTGACCAACGGCTGCGGCGGACTGCGCGAGGGCATGCGCCCCGGCCAGCCGGTCCTGATCAGCGACCACATCAACCTCACCGCCACCTCCCCCATCGTCGGTGCCAACTTCGTCGACCTCACCGACCTGTACTCCCCGCGGCTGCGGGCCCTGTGCAAGGAGATCGACGCGAGCCTGGAGGAGGGCGTCTACGCCCAGTTCCCCGGCCCGCACTACGAGACCCCGGCGGAGATCCGCATGGCACGGGTGATCGGAGCGGACCTCGTGGGCATGTCGACGGTGCTCGAGGCCATCGCGGCGCGGGAGGCGGGCGCCGAGGTGCTCGGCATCTCCCTGGTCACCAACCTCGCCGCCGGTATGACCGGTGAACCCCTCAACCACGAGGAGGTCCTCCAGGCAGGCCGCGACTCGGCCACCCGGATGGGCACCCTCCTGACCCAGGTACTGGGCCGCCTGTAGGGGAACCCCCTCCGGCAGGACCCCTTCTCCCGGCGCCCTTCCGCGGGGCCCGTGCCGGGCCCCGCGCCCGGGGCCCTGCGACGGGGCCTCTTCGCGGGGCGGGACGACACAACGAACCATTCGAGAGGCTGACCGACACGTGCACGACGACCTGACCGCTCGCGCCCGCACCTGGCTCGCCGAGGACCCCGACCCCGAGACCCGCGCGGAACTCGCGGCGCTCCTCGACGCCGGCGACGTCACCGAACTCACCGCCCGTTTCAGCGGCACCCTCCAGTTCGGCACCGCGGGCCTGCGCGGCGAGCTGGGTGCCGGCCCCCAGCGGATGAACCGCACCGTCGTCATCCGCGCCGCCGCCGGCCTCGCCGCGTACCTCGAGCGGCAGGGGCACACCGGCGGCCTCGTCGTGATCGGTTACGACGCCCGCCACAAGTCGGCGGACTTCGCCCGCGACACCGCCGCCGTCATGACGGGCGCCGGGCTCCGGGCCGCCGTCCTGCCCCGGCCCCTGCCCACGCCGGTGCTCGCCTTCGCCGTACGGCACCTCGGCGCGGTCGCCGGGGTCGAGGTCACCGCCAGTCACAACCCGCCCCGCGACAACGGTTACAAGGTGTACCTCGGCGACGGCTCCCAGATCGTCCCCCCGGCCGACGCGGAGATCGCCGCCGAGATCGCGGCCGTCGGGTCCCTGAACGACGTACCCCGCCCCGACGCCGGCTGGGAGACCCTGGACGACTCCGTCCTGGACGCCTACCTCGCCCGCACGGACGCGGTCCTGGCCGAGGGCTCCCCCCGTACCGCCCGCACGGTCTACACGGCGATGCACGGCGTCGGCAAGGACGTTCTGCTCGCCGCCTTCGCGCGGGCCGGTTTCCCCGAACCGGTCCTGGTCGCCGAGCAGGCCGAACCCGACCCTGACTTCCCCACCGTCGCGTTCCCCAACCCGGAGGAGCCCGGGGCGATGGACCTGGCCTTCGCGGCGGCCCGTGAGGCGGAGCCGGACCTGGTCATCGCCAACGACCCGGACGCCGACCGCTGCGCCGCGGCCGTCAAGAACCTGAGCACGAGCGGTGACGGCGGCTGGCGCATGCTGCGCGGCGACGAGGTGGGGGCGCTGCTCGCCGCCCATCTGGTCCGCCGCGGGGCGACCGGCACGTTCGCCGAGTCGATCGTCTCGTCGTCCCTCCTCGCCCGCATCGCCGAGCAGGCGGGTCTGCCGTACGAGGAGACGCTGACCGGCTTCAAGTGGATCGCCAGGGTCGAGGGCCTGCGCTACGGCTACGAGGAGGCGCTGGGCTACTGCGTCGACCCGGACGGCGTCCGCGACAAGGACGGCATCACGGCCGCTCTGCTCCTCACCGAGCTGGCGTCCGAGCTGAAGGAGGAGGGCCGCACCCTCCTGGACCTCCTCGACGACCTCGCCGTGACCCACGGCCTGCACGCCACCGACCAGCTCTCCGCCCGCGTCGAGGACCTCTCCCTCATCGCGGACGCGATGCGCCGGCTGCGGGAGAACCCCCCGGCCGAACTGGCCGGCCTGCCGGTCACCGAGGCCGAGGACCTGACCCGGGGCACGGACGCCCTGCCGCCCACCGACGGCCTGCGTTACGCCCTCCGGGGCGCCCGCGTCATCGTCCGTCCGAGCGGTACGGAGCCCAAGCTGAAGTGCTACCTGGAGGTCGTCGTCCCGGTCACCGCCCGGGACGATCTTCCCGCGGCCCGCACCGAGGCGGCGGCCCTGCTGACCGCGATCAAGCGGGACCTGAAGGCGGCGGCCGGCATCTGAGCGACCGGCGTGGGGACCACACGCCGGAGAACGCACGGGAGAACGCGCGGGGAAGCATGCGGAAAAGCGTCAGGAGGGGCTGCCGGATCCGGCAGCCCCTCCTGACGTACCGCGCCCCCCGGTCGGCCGAGGTCCCTCAGCCGAGCCCCAGCAGGACCGCCAGCAGCACGGCGCCGGCCACCGAGGGGGCGATGATCTCGTAGGACCACCGCACGCTCGCCTCGCCCTGCGCGCCCGCCCCGCTTCCACGGCTCTCGTGCAGCTCACGCAGTTCGTCCATCGAGCGGTCGGTCTGCGCCCGCTCGACCTGCCGGTCCGAGACGCCCGCGGCGGAACTCCCGCGCCGGGCCGCGCCCCCTCCCAGGGATGCCTCGGCGCCCAGCGCCCGGTCCCCCATGGCCCGCAGGTCCCGCCGTGACGCCTTCTTGCGGGCCCGCAGCGACACGGGCAGGGCCCACAGCTGGTACTTGTCGCCCTCGTCCGAGAAGACCTCGTTGGTGTAGCCGGAGCGCAGCGAGACCACCCGCCCCCAGGGCAGCGTGATCGTGCGGAAGGGGTTGCGGACGCGCAGCCGGTCCTCGTTGGCGTACACCGCGGGGACCAGGGTGTAGGCGGCTACCAGGGGCACGAGGAACAGCAGCGCGGCGAGCGCCAGCCACGGGGTGTCGCCCTCACCGACGACCACGGCGTCGACACCGAGCCAGCAGGCGAGGCCGAGGATCAGCACGCCGCCGACGAACCCCGAGGTCGACCGGTAGACCCGGTCGGCGTACTTGGGCTCCGAGGCCGCCGATCCCTCCGACGCCGCTGAAGCCGCTGCCGGAGAGTCCGCGGGTTCCGACGCCGCCGAAGACTCCGACGGTTCGGAGGAGGTGGCGGAGTCGGCAGAGTCGGCGGGCTCGGTGGACTGGGCAGGCTCGGTGGGCTCCCGGTCGGACGGCTGAGGCTCGGGGGTCGTCATGCCCCCGATTCTGCCCGACGCCCGCATCCGCGCAGGCAGGCGGTGGGCAGGGACAGGGCGGAAACCCGGCGGGGACAAGGGCGGAAACCCGGCGGGGGCAAGGCGGGGATCCGGCGGGGGCAAGGCGGGGATCCGGCGGGGGCAAGGCGGGGATCCGGCGGAAACAAGGACGGGGCCCGCCCCTGTCCCCGGACCGGCCGAAGGGCTGTACAGCCGCTACGCGCGTAGATATGCTCGGCTGGTGACCATGTCCTCCACTGCACCCACCTCCCCCCAGCCCTCACCGGCACCCGAGCGAGGCGGTGCTCCCGCCGCGCTGAGTGACGTCACCGCGTCCGACAGCGCGCTGCGCCGCTTCCTGCACGGACTGCCCGGCGTCGACGCGGTCGGTCTGGAGGCGCGTGCCGCCTCTCTCGGCACCCGCTCGATCAAGACGACCGCGAAGGCGTACGCCATCGACCTCGCCATCTCGATGGTCGACCTGACGACGCTGGAAGGCGCGGACACGCCGGGCAAGGTCCGGGCGCTCGGCGCGAAGGCGGTCCGCCCCGACCCGTCCGACCGTACGGCCCCCGCCGCGGCCGCGGTCTGCGTCTACCCCGACATGGTGACCACGGCCAAGGAGGCCGTCGCCGGCTCCACGGTCAAGGTGGCCTCCGTCGCGACCGCCTTCCCGGCCGGCCGCGCCCCACTCGCCGTCAAGCTGGCCGACGTCCGGGAGGCCGTCGCCGCCGGTGCCGACGAGATCGACATGGTCATCGACCGCGGCGCGTTCCTCGCGGGGAACTACCGGAAGGTGTTCGACGAGATCACCGCCGTGAAGGAGACCTGCGGGACGAGCGCCCGGCTGAAGGTCATCTTCGAGACGGGCGAGCTGTCGACGTACGACAACATCCGCCGGGCGAGCTGGCTCGGCATGCTGGCCGGCGCGGACTTCATCAAGACCTCGACCGGCAAGGTGGCGGTGAACGCCACGCCCGCGAACACGCTCCTGATGCTGGAGGCGGTCCGCGACTTCCGCGCGCAGACCGGGGTCCAGGTCGGTGTGAAGCCGGCCGGCGGTATCCGCACCACCAAGGACGCGATCAAGTTCCTCGTCCTGGTCAACGAGACCGTCGGCGAGGACTGGCTGGACAACCACTGGTTCCGCTTCGGCGCCTCCTCGCTTCTGAACGACCTGCTGATGCAGCGCCAGAAGCTGGCCACCGGCCGCTACTCCGGCCCCGACTACGTGACGGTGGACTGATCACCATGACCAAGAAGACCAAGAAGACCAGGCAGGCAGCCGTCGAGGCGGCCACCGAGGCCGACGGGACCACCGCCGCCGCCATGTCGGCCACACGCACCACGCGGAGCGCAACGGCCGCACAGGTCACGCAGACCCCACAGGCCACGCAGGCCGTGCCGAAGCGGCCGTCCGTGTTCGAGTACGCACCGGCGCCCGAGTCCCGCGCGGTCGTCGACATCGCCCCGTCCTACGGCCTGTTCATCGACGGCGAGTTCACCGAGGCGGCCGACGGCCGGGTCTTCAAGACCGTCAGCCCCGCCACCGAGGAGGTCCTCTCCGAGGTCGCGCAGGCCGGTGAGGCGGACGTGGACCGCGCGGTGAAGGCGGCGGGGAAGGCCTTCGCGACCTGGTCGGCGCTGCCCGGCGCCGAACGGGCCAAGTACCTGTTCCGCATCGCCCGGATCATCCAGGAGCGCAGCCGCGAGCTGGCCGTCCTGGAGACGCTGGACAACGGCAAGCCGATCAAGGAGACCCGGGACGCCGACCTGCCCCTGGTCGCCGCGCACTTCTTCTACTACGCGGGCTGGGCCGACAAGCTCGACCACGCCGGCTACGGAGCCGACCCGCGCCCCCTGGGCGTGGCCGGCCAGGTCATTCCCTGGAACTTCCCGCTGCTCATGCTCGCGTGGAAGATCGCCCCGGCGCTCGCCACCGGCAACACGGTCGTCCTCAAGCCGGCCGAGACCACCCCCCTCTCCGCCCTGTTCTTCGCGGACGTCTGCCGCCAGGCGGGTCTGCCCCGGGGCGTCGTCAACATCCTTCCCGGATACGGCGACGCGGGCGCCGCGCTGGTCGCCCACCCGGACGTGAACAAGGTCGCCTTCACCGGCTCCACGGCGGTCGGCAAGCAGATCGCGCGGACCGTCGCCGGGACCCGCAAGAAGCTCACGCTCGAACTCGGCGGCAAGGGCGCCAACATCGTCTTCGACGATGCCCCGATCGACCAGGCCGTCGAGGGCATCGTGAACGGCATCTTCTTCAACCAGGGCCAGGTCTGCTGCGCGGGCTCCCGCCTGCTGGTCCAGGAGTCGATCCACGACGAGCTGCTCGACTCCCTCAAGCGCAGGCTCTCCACCCTGCGCCTGGGCGACCCGCTGGACAAGAACACCGACATCGGCGCGATCAACTCCGCGGAGCAGCTCGCGCGGATCACCTCGCTCGTCGAACAGGGCGAGGCGGAGGGCGCCGAGCGCTGGTCGGTGCCCTGCGAACTCCCCGAGAACGGCTACTGGTTCGCGCCGACGCTGTTCACCGGCGTCACCCAGGCGCACACGGTCGCGCGGGACGAGATCTTCGGCCCGGTGCTGTCCGTCCTCACCTTCCGCACCCCGGACGAGGCCGTCGCCAAGGCCAACAACACGCCGTACGGCCTGTCGGCGGGCATCTGGACGGAGAAGGGCTCCCGCATCCTGGCCGTGGCGAACAAGCTCCGCGCGGGTGTCGTCTGGTCCAACACGTTCAACAAGTTCGACCCCACCTCGCCGTTCGGCGGCTACAAGGAGTCGGGATTCGGCCGCGAGGGCGGCCGCCACGGCCTGGAGGCGTACCTCGATGTCTGAGAAGACCGGCAAGAACGTGAAGACCGACACGGCCGACGCAGCCGACACGGCCGGCCGGACCGGGCAGCGGCGGCTGAGCGTCTTCAAGACCTACAAGCTGTACGTCGGCGGGAAGTTCCCGCGTTCCGAGAGCGGCCGGGTGTACGAGGTGACGGACTCGAAGGGCAACTGGCTGGCGAACGCCCCGCTGTCGTCCCGCAAGGACGCCCGTGACGCGGTGGTCGCCGCCCGCAAGGCGTTCGGCGGCTGGTCTGGGGCGACGGCGTACAACCGCGGTCAGGTCCTCTACCGTGTCGCGGAGATGCTGGAGGGCCGCCGGGAGCAGTTCGCCGCGGAGGTCGCCGACGCGGAGGGCCTGTCACAGGCGCAGGCCGCGGCGCAGGTGGACGCGGCGGTCGACCGCTGGGTCTGGTACGCGGGCTGGACCGACAAGATCGCCCAGATCGTCGGCGGCGGGAACCCGGTCGCGGGCCCGTTCTTCAACCTGTCCTCCCCCGAACCGACCGGCGTGGTCACCGTCCTGGCGCCCCAGGAGTCGTCCTTCCTGGGCCTGGTCTCGGTGATCGCCCCGGTGATCGCCACGGGCAACACGGCGGTCGTGGTGGCCTCGGAGAAGTTCCCGCTGCCCGCGCTGTCGCTCGGCGAGGTCCTGGCCACCTCCGACGTGCCGGGCGGTGTGGTCAACATCCTGTCCGGCCGTACGGCGGAGATCGCCGCGCCGCTGGCCGCGCACCAGGACGTCAACGCGATCGACCTGGCGGGCGCCGACGAGGCGCTCGCGAAGGAACTGGAGATCGCCGCGGCCGACAACCTCAAGCGCGTCCTGCGTCCACAGCCTGTGGACAACTGGACGGCGACGCCGGGCACCGACCGCATGACGGCGTTCCTGGAGACCAAGACGGTCTGGCACCCGACGGGTTCACTGGGCGCCTCGGGCTCCGCCTACTGACGGAGAAGCCGCCGCAGCCCGGAGAGCCGCGCCCCCGTCCGGAAGGGGCGCGGCTCTCCGGACGCTCCGGACGCTCCGGGTATTCCGTATGTTCCGGTGAACGCGCCGTGGCTCAGCCGCCCAGTATTCCGGTCGCCTGCCCGGCGACCGGAATGCCGTCGACCGACTCCGCCTGGGCCACCGGGCCGGTCAGGTCCTGGGAGGACACCGGCCTGAAATCGGCGACCTGGGTGCCGACGCCGTTGTCGAGCGGGTCGACGCCCGTACCGGCCAGCGGGTTGGGCTTCAGGCCGGAGACCGGGCCCGCGACATGGCCGACCGTGCCCGTCAGGGGCTGGACACCGGCCTGCGGGTCGACGGCGCCGAGCGACGCGGGACGCGTGGTGCGCGGGCCCTGGGTCGCCTCCGAGTCCACCGCTGCCGCCGTCGTCGCGCTCGCTCCCAGGGCCACTCCCGCGGTCGCCAGGGCGACCAGGGCGCGCCGGGCGGCCGGCTTCCGGGGTGCTGCGTGTCGGGCCATCGCTGCTTCCACCTCTTGCCTTCACCGACTCACTCCCAGCGAGTAATCGGGTCGGTGCGCAGCGTAGTTGAGATGTGGTACGCGCCTCAAAACGGACCCGTACGGTCGTACAACACCCGTTCGATGCCTCAGACTGGTGTCCCGTGAGTTCCCAGTCGCCCTTCTCCGCGCGTGTCGTGCTGCTCTGCGGCCCCTCCGGCTCCGGCAAGTCCCTCCTCTCGGCCCGCTCCGGCCTGCCCGTGCTGCGGCTCGACGATTTCTACAAGGAGGGCGACGACCCGTCCCTGCCCCTCGTGACGGGCAGTTCCGACATCGACTGGGACCACCCCGGCTCCTGGGACGCGGACGCCGCCGTCGCCGCGATCGACCGGCTGTGCCGTACGGGCCGCACAGATGTGCCCGTCTACGACATCGGGCTGAGCGCCCGTACGGGCGCGTCGCACGTGGACTTCGGCGCCGCCCCGCTGTTCATCGCGGAGGGCATCTTCGCCGCGGAGATCGTCACGCGCTGCGGCGAACTGGGCCTCCTGGCCGACGCGCTGTGCCTGAGCCGGGGTCCGGTGAAGACCTTCCGCCGCCGCTTCCTGCGGGACCTCAGGGAGGGCCGCAAGTCCGTGCCGCTCCTGCTGCGCCGCGGCTGGCGGCTGATGCGGCTGGAGCGGTCGATCGTCGCCCGCCAGACCGCGCTCGGCGCCCACGCCTGCGACCGCGACGAGGCCCTGACCCGCCTGGCGGCCGCGCGGGGCGGCAGCGGGCGGGTCGAAACCGGTACGGCCGCGGCTCATACGGCCGCACAGCCGGCACAGCCCGCGTAGTCCGCACAGCTCGCACAGCCGCCACTACACCGACCTGACCCACCGCACACGACCCCCTCGCACACAGAAGCGGGACCGGAAGGCCCCCCGGCCTTCCCGTCCCGCTCCCCTGTGCTCCCCCGTATCCCCTCGGGCTCCCCCGGATCCCTTGCGGCTCCCCCACTCCGCGGTGACGTCCCCCGACGTCCTCGCGTCCCCCGTTACTCGTTCCCCCGGATTCACCCGGTTCCCCTGGAGATCCCCCGATCCCCTCGGTTTCCCGTTTCCCCCGTGCCCCCGGGCTCCCCCCGTACCTTCAGGCGACCAACTCGCCGAAGGCGTCCTCCTCGTCACGGCCGAAGCTGAGAACCTCGTCGTCGCGCAGCCGGCGGAGCGACCGCCAGATGCTCGACTTCACCGTGCCGACACTGATGCCGAGGATGTCCGCGATCTCCGGGTCCGTACGGCCCTCGTAGTAGCGCAGGACCAGCATGGTGCGCTGGAGCTCCGGCAGCCGGGCCAGCGCCTGCCACAGGACCGCGCGCAGCTCGGTGCCCCGCATCGCGTCCGTGTCGCCCACCGTCTCCGGCAGTTCCTCGGTCGGGTATTCGTTCAGCTTGCGGCGGCGCCACGCGCTGATGTGCAGGTTGGTCATGGTGCGGCGGAGGTATCCGCCGACCGCGGCCTTGTCACTGATCCGGTCCCACGCCCGGTAGGTCGAGAACAGTGCGCTCTGCAGCAGGTCCTCGGCCTCGAAGCGGTCGCCGGTCAGGTGATAGGCGGTCGCGTACAGGGAGGCTCGCCGCTCCTGGACGTAGGTGGTGAATTCCACCTCCGCCGGTGAACGGCGCTCCCCCTGCTCCTCCCCGTACGCGTTTCCCCCGTGCGTTTCCCCCGTGTTCCCCGTGCCCCCCGTGGGCGCGTCGATCACCGTCATGAAGCCGGTGTGACGCCCGGTGCCGCGACCGCACCCCCGTTTGGTCGCGGCACCGGCCTTCTCGCCACCCCGGTGCACGTCGTGCAGGCGCGTGACAACTGCGCTGGTGCTGATGCCGTGCAGCGTGCTCATCTCGCGCCCCCCGTCGTGGACTTCCGGTGTGTTCGCCTTGCGGTGCCGCTCGCCGTCCTGCCGATGACGAGAATCCTGCCCGGGCGACTTCATCGCCGTGTCCGCCGACTGTCACAGACCTGTCACAGGAGCCGTCCGTGATGCGGAGCCGTCACCGCGCACACCTTCTTCACACGCGTCGGTGCGCGTAGCCGCTCTTATCCGGTCCCAACGGGCATCTGCCCCCACGGGTCGGACAGGGAGCCCTCCATGGGCCAGAATGATGCTGTGCCTTCCCTGTTGCTGATCGAGGACGACGACGCCATCCGCACGGCCCTGGAGCTCTCACTGACGCGCCAGGGTCACCACGTGGCGACCGCTGCCAGCGGTGAGGACGGTCTGAAGCTGCTGCGCGAGCAGCGGCCGGATCTGATCGTGCTGGACGTGATGCTGCCCGGCATCGACGGATTCGAGGTGTGCCGGCGCATCCGGCGCACCGACCAGTTGCCGATCATTCTGCTGACCGCCCGCAACGACGACATCGACGTCGTGGTCGGCCTGGAGTCCGGCGCCGACGACTACGTGGTCAAACCCGTACAGGGCAGGGTGCTGGACGCCCGGATCCGGGCGGTGCTGCGCCGCGGGGAGCGGGAGTCCAGCGACTCGGCGAGCTTCGGCAGCCTGGTCATCGACCGTTCGGCGATGACCGTGACGAAGAACGGCGAGGACCTGCAGCTGACGCCGACCGAGCTGCGCCTGCTGCTCGAACTGAGCCGGCGTCCGGGCCAGGCACTGTCCCGGCAGCAGTTGCTGCGACTGGTGTGGGAGCACGACTACCTGGGTGACTCGCGGCTCGTGGACGCCTGCGTCCAGCGGCTGCGCGCCAAGGTCGAGGACGTGCCGTCGTCCCCGACCTTGATCCGTACGGTGCGGGGCGTGGGCTACCGGCTGGACCCGCCCCAGTGACACAGAAGCACCAAGAGCAACAGGAACACCGGGAGCAACAGGGCGGGTCCCGCGGCTGGTCCGCGGCGCGCAAGGGCGTCTGGTCCCGGCTGCGCTTCACCAGTCTGCGGCTGCGGCTCGTCGTCGTCTTCGGGCTGGTCGCGCTCACCGCCGCGGTGTCCGCGTCGGGCATCGCGTACTGGCTCAACCGCGAGGCGGTGCTCACCCGCGCGCAGGACGCGGTCCTGGGCGACTTCGAGCAGGAGATGCAGAACCGGGCGGGTGCGCTGCCCGAGCAGCCGACGCAGGAGGAACTGCAGTACACCGCGGGACAGATGGCCAACAGCAGCCAGCGGTTCTCGGTACTGCTGATCGCCGAGGACCCCGAGGGCCGTACCGTGTACGGCGGTTCGGGCGGGCTGAGCGGCTTCTCGCTGCAGGACGTACCGGTCTCGCTGCGCGAGGCGGTGAACGAGCGGCAGAAGATCACCTCGACCAACAAGTACGCGTACCACCTGTACTGGCAGCGGATCGTCGACGACGGCACCCCCTACCTGATGGCGGGCACCCGGACGATCGGCGGCGGGCCGACCGGTTTCATGCTCAAGTCGCTGGAGCCGGAGGCCAAGGACCTCAACTCGCTCGCCTGGTCGCTGGGGATCGCCACCGGGCTCGCGCTGATCGGCTCCGCGCTGCTGGCGCAGGTCCTGGCGACGACCGTGCTGAAGCCGGTGCAGCGGCTCGGGACAGCCGCCCGGCGGCTCGGCGAGGGCAAGCTGGACACCCGGCTGCGGGTGTCGGGCACGGACGAACTGGCCGATCTGTCACGAACGTTCAACAAGGCGGCCGAGGCGCTGGAGAAACGGGTGGCCGACATGGCCGCCCGGGACGAGGCGTCCCGCCGGTTCGTCGCGGACATGAGCCACGAGCTGCGCACCCCGCTGACCGCGATCACGGCCGTGACGGAAGTCCTCGAGGAGGAGCTGGAGTTCGAGGGCGGCGGCATCGCCCCGATGGTCGAGCCCGCCGTACGGATCGTGGTCAGTGAGACGCGGCGGCTCAACGACCTGGTCGAGAACCTGATGGAGGTCACCCGCTTCGACGCGGGCACCGCCCGTCTCGTCCTCGACGACGTCGACATCGCCGACCAGATCACCGCCTGCATCGACGCCCGTGCCTGGCTGGACGCGGTCGAACTGGACGCGGAGCGCGGCATCCACGCCCGGATCGACCCGCGCCGGCTGGACGTGATCCTCGCCAACCTCATCGGCAACGCGCTCAAGCACGGCGGCTCGCCGGTGCGGGTGTCGGTGCGGGAGGAGAGCGGGGACGGGAACGAAGACGGGGACGGGAGCGGAGGCAACCCCTCGGACGGCGCGGACGGCGCGAGCGGTACCGAGGCAGCGGCAGACGAAGCCGCGGACGCCGGGGCGGATCCCGGGACCGGCACCGAAGGCGGAGGCGGAGGCACGGTGATCATCGAGGTGCGGGACCAGGGGCCGGGCATCCCCGAGGACGTCCTGCCGCATGTCTTCGACCGCTTCTACAAGGCCAGTGCCTCCCGGCCGCGTTCCGAGGGCAGCGGGCTCGGTCTGTCCATCGCGCTGGAGAACGCCCATGCCCACGGCGGCGAGATCACCGCGGTCAACGCCCCCGAAGGCGGCGCGGTCTTCACGCTCTGGCTGCCCCGCGACGTCTCCGTGCTGATGGAGGAGGAGACCGAGGGCACCGAAGGCACCAAGGACGCGCGGAAGCGCACGGGCGGCACCTCCGGGAAGGCCCGCGGCGGCAAGGGCGGCGCCCTGCGTGAGAACGCCGAGGGGGACGCCCGGTGAACGGACGACCGATGAACGGACGACCGGTGCGCGTAGGCCGCTTCCCCGGGCTGCTCGGCTTCACCGCGCTCGGTGTGCTGCTCGCGGGGTGCGGGATCCAGGCCACCGAGGTGCCGACCGACTTCGGTCCGGCGCCCTCCCGGGTGCGCTGCTCGCAGACCGAGGCGGACGGGGCCTCGCCGCCCGCGCAGGGCCTGCCGGCCCAGGTGTTCCTGCGCTGCGGCTCGTCCCTGGTGGCCGTCGACCGGACGGTACGGATGCCGAAGGGAGCGGTGGACTCCGGGCAGCGGCGTGCCCAGGTGGCGCAAGGGCTGCTGGACCAGCTCTCGGCGTCTCCGACGCCCGCCGAGAAGGAGGCCGGGTACACCACGAACGTACGGGACGGGATGACCATGAGCGGTCCGCGGCCCGGTGACCCACAGGACGCGCTGCGTCTGAGCGCTCCACCGGAAAGCCTGACGTCCTACGCGCTCGCGCAGATCGTCTGCACGTTCTCCGCCTCGGCGGCGGCCGAGGGGGACGGCTCGGTGGTCCTGGGCGGCCAGGACGACGAGCGGGCGCGCCGCTACCGGTGCACGGACGAGGTCCGGGCCCGTCCGGGCAGCGCGGAGCCCCCGTCCACGGCGGTCACCGGCGGGTGAGGCCTCCCGGATCGCGTCGGGCGCGCTCCGGGCACGTACGCGGCCTGTGGCCGCCCTGCGCGCGGCACTGTGGCGCATGCCTCACCCGACCGGCGGGGTCCCACACGGAACCGATCCTGCCGGGGGCCGCGTCTAGGGGTTCGTGCAGCGTCAAGGACCCGTCGGCGGCACCGCCGCGTTCCGTATCCGTGTGACAGGAGGGCTCCTCCTGGCCGCATATCTCGTGTTCGTCGCCTGGTGCACGCTGCGCCCGCTGAGCGTCCCCTGGGTGATGCCTTCCAATCTGCGCCCTTTTCACGGCATCCGGGCGGACTTCGCGCTGGGCTGGGCGACGGGGGCCCGCCGGGTCGCCGAGGGCCTGGCGCTGTTCGCACCGCTCGGTGTGCTGCTGCCGATGACGGGGGGCAGGCTGAACGTCTCACCGGTGGGTTCGCTGATCCGCACCATGACCGCGGCGGCGCTGCTGTCGCTGGGCATCGAGATGCTGCAGACCGGGGTGCCGGGCCGGGTCGTGGACGTCGACGCGCTGATGCTGAACACCCTGGGCGCGGCCCTCGCGCACGCCGCCCTGGTGCCGGCGGGCCGCGCGTGGCTGCGCCGGCGGGACCTGCACCGTACGGGGGCGGAGAGCCACCGGGAGGAGCCGGCTCAGGGTCGGACCCCGACGATTGCCAGGGTCGGGATCGCCCCCTGGAGTGACGCTTTGCCCCCTTCGTCTCCGTAACGTGGAGTGCACAGGAACAGCCGTACGGAAGCCGGCCGGAACAGCCCCGGACCCGGGCCCGAACCCGGGCCCGGCATCAGTCCCGGAGCCGTTCCCGGACCCCCGGCACCCGTGGGCCACTCGGCAGCACGACCACGAAGGAGTTCACGATGTCCCGCCTCGCCCGCCCCACCGACAACCGCGTGATCGGCGGCGTGTGCGCCGCGCTGGCCCGCCGTTTCGGCACCTCCGCGACCACGATGCGGGTCGTCTTCCTGGCCTCGTGCCTGCTGCCCGGTCCGCAGTTCCTGCTCTACATAGCGCTGTGGATCCTGCTCCCGTCGGAGCACAAGGTCCGGACGAGCGCCTGGTGAGGCCCGCGCCCTCCCCGTGAGCACGCCTGTGGGGCGCCCCCGGTCCGGGGGCGCCCCATGGGTCGCGGGTCCGCCGGGGACAGGCCCGGGGCGGGACGCTCCTGTGGACGTCAGCCGATGGGGAGGCCGTTGACGGAGCCCTGCAGCGGCATGCCGCCGAGCAGGCCGGCGACCGGCTGCGCCGGGCCGTCGGCGAGCTGCTGTCCGGTCTCCAGTGCCTGCCCCGCCTCCGGCAGCGCGCCGGAGAGGTTCTCCGCCGGAAGGGCCTGGGTGGCGGTGTCCAGCGCCGGAAGGGCGTCCGGGACGGCCGGGGCGGCGGTGGCGGCACCCGCACCGGCGGCGGCGAAGGCGGCGCCGAGCGCGGCGACACCGAGGGTCTTGGCAGCAGACTGCTTCATGAAGATGTTTCCTCGAAATGGGATGCGGCGATGTGAGCGGTCCGGTGACCGTAATCAGACGGAACCACCGGCCGCAAACACCGGAATGCGGGGGAATGGTGAACACCGCCCGCATTCCCGAATGCCCGAGGTTCTCCAGTTCATTCCTCCGAGGCGACAGAACCGCTGGTGGAAGCGGCCTGCCGGAACAGCCATTCGGATTTCAGCTCGGCATAACCGGGCTTGACGACGTCATTGATCATGGCGAGTCTTTCATCGAAAGGAATGAACGCCGATTTCATCGCATTGACGGAGAACCACTGCATGTCGTCGAGCGTGTAGCCGAACGCCTCGACCAGGTGCTCGAATTCCCGGCTCATGCTCGTGTGCGACATGAGCCGGTTGTCGGTGTTCACCGTGGCCCGGAAGTGCAGCCGGCGCAGTAGGCCGATGGGGTGCTCGGCGTACGAGGCCGCCGCCCCGGTCTGGAGGTTGGAGCTGGGGCACAGCTCCAGCGGGATGCGCTTGTCCCGGACGTAGGAGGCGAGCCGGCCGAGCTCGACGGTGCCGTCGTCGCGCACCTGGATGTCGTCGATGATGCGCACCCCGTGCCCGAGCCGGTCGGCGCCGCACCACTGGAGGGCCTGCCAGATGGACGGCAGCCCGAAGGCCTCACCGGCGTGGATCGTGAAGTGGTTGTTCTCGCGCTTGAGGTACTCGAAGGCGTCGAGGTGCCGGGTGGGAGGGTAACCGGCCTCGGCGCCCGCGATGTCGAAGCCGACGACACCCAGGTCCCGGTAGCGGTTGGCGAGTTCGGCGATCTCCAGCGCGCGGGCCGCGTGCCGCATGGCGGTGAGCAGCGCGCCGACGCGGATGCGGTGGCCGTCCTCCCGGGCCCGCTGCTCCCCTTGGCGGAAGCCCTCGTCGACCGCCTCGACGACCTCCTCGAGGGTCAGCCCGCCCTCGAGGTGCTGCTCGGGCGCGTAGCGCACCTCGGCGTAGACGACACCGTCCGCGGCCAGGTCCTCGGCACACTCGGCGGCGACCCGCACCAGGGCGTCCCGGGTCTGCATGACGCCGACGGTGTGCGAGAACGTCTCCAGATAGCGTTCCAGGGAACCGGAGTCGGCGGCCTCCCGGAACCAGAGACCGAGCTTGTCCGGGTCGGT
Source organism: Streptomyces sp. P9-A2 (assembly GCF_036634175.1). NCBI lineage: Bacteria > Bacillati > Actinomycetota > Actinomycetes > Kitasatosporales > Streptomycetaceae > Streptomyces > Streptomyces sp. P9-A2. The sequence goes on along the minus strand of NZ_JAZIFX010000001.1, from coordinate 5,084,708 downwards.
CTCGGGGAGTTGGGTGTATCCGGCCTCGCGGGCCAGGTCGACGACGGTGCCGGGGCGCAGGCCGCCGTCGAGATGGTCGTGCAGCAGAACCTTGGGTGCCCGGCGGATCTGGTCCGCGGTCGGGGTGTTCGCAGTGCTCTGGCTCGTCATCTGCGCACTCTAACTCCTACGCGCGTAGATCACCCGGCGCACACATACGCCGATATCCAACGGTGACCGCACGGCAGGGTGGCGTACACCGTTGCTTCTGACACTGTTCTGCCATGGCACAGCAAGCGACGCCGGTTCACGGGGCACGGCTGGGGAGGGCGCTCGGCCCGGATCCGGGGGCGGTGGGCGGCGTGGTGGTGCTGCTGCCCGGCGGCGATCCGGTCTCCGGCCGCAGGCCGTCCCCCTTGGTGGCGACCGCCTCCGTACGCGCACTGGGACGCCGTCTCGGCCGCGCGGGCCGGACCGAGGGACTCGCCGTCCATGTCGTCCACTACCGCTACCGGGGCTGGAACGGCGGCGAGGCGCATCTCGCGCGGGACGCCGCCTGGGCCGTCGACGAGACCGTGCGGCGCTACGGGGACGTTCCCGTGTGCCTGGCCGGCCTGGGCATGGGCGGCAGAGCGGCCCTTCGCGCGGGCGGTCACGAGGCCGTCGCCTCCGTGCTGGCGCTGGCCCCCTGGCTGCCCGGGGAGGACGCGCCCGCGCCACCCGAACCGGTGAAGCAGCTGACCGGACGGCAAGTGCTGATCGTGCACGGCACACACGACACGCGGACCGACCCCGAGCTGTCCTTCCGGCTGGCGGCGCGGGCGAAGAAGGCGAACCGGGACGTCTGCCGCTTCGAAGTGCACGCCGATGGGCACGGGTTGCGCCAGTACCGGGACGAAGTCCTCGCCCTGTGCGAGGACTTCGTGATGGGGTCGCTCTTCGGGCGGGCACTCTCGCGTCCGCTGCGGGACGCCCTGGCGGCGCCTCCGCCGCTGGGGCTGCGGATGCCGCTGGCCTCGGGGTTCGGTTCGTCGTCACGGCGATAGGCGACCGGCGTACGACGGCCGCCGAACCACGACCGGCTACCGGCAGCACGGCAGTACGGCGTTACGGCAGTACGGCAGCACAGCAGCACGGTGTTACGGCAGCACGGCGGCACGGCGGTGGGCAGTCGTGCCGCCCCGGGGTGGTGGTCAGTCCGGGAGCAGGCGGCCGCGGCGTGACAGCAGGAACTGCTTGAAGGCCGTCACCGGCGGGGTGTCCGGCTGCCCGGCCAGCCAGGCGACACCGATCTCGCGGGCCGCTCGCGGGGAGGTGACAGTCAGTTCGACCACTTCGGGGCGGGGCACGGCCGGCGGGGGCAGCAGGGCGACGCCGAGTCCGGCCGCGACCAGGCCCCGCAGGGTCTCCGCCTCCTCGCCCTCGAAGGCGACCCGGGGTCGGAACCCGGCCCGGTCGCAGAGGGCGTCGGTGATGCGGCGCAGACCGTAACCGGGTTCCAGGGTCACGAAGGTCTCGTCGGCGGCCTCGGCGAGGCGGATCCGGCGGCGGCCGGCGAGCCGGTGGTCGGCGGGGACGACCAGGCGCAGTTTCTGCTCGTCGAGGCGTCGGGCGACGAGGTCGGGGGCGTCCGGGACCGGGGAGGTCAGGCACAGGTCGAGCTCGCCCGTGCGAAGGCCCTCCAGCATGGCGTCACCGTGGTTCTGGACGAGGCTGAAGCGGATGCGCGGGTGGTCGGCGCGGAAGGTGTGCAGCAGGCCGGGCACGGTCTCGGCGCCCATGGTGTGCAGGAACCCGAAGGCGACCTTGCCGGTGGCCGGGTCGGCGTCGGCGCGCACCTCGTCGGCGGCTCGCCCGATCTCGGCGAGGGCCCGTTCGACGGAGACGAGGAAGGCGCGGCCGGCGGGGGTGAGGGAGAGCGTACGGCCGTGGCGGGCGAACAGGTCGACGCCCAGGTCCTGTTCGAGGCGGACGACGGACCGGGAGAGCGTGGACTGCGGGACCTGCAGCTCCTGGGCGGCCCGGGTGACATGCTCCGTACGGGCGACGCCGGCGAAGTGGACGAGACGCGGTGCGAGCAGCGCGACGATGTCTTCTGTGTCACTGGACGGTGACAGCCGGCCCTGCGACCTCTGCTGATGCTGCATGGGAACGATTATGACGATTCCATGCATTGGACGGATGAGCGGAGCCGTCCGTAACGTCGAGCACATGTCTCCCGCCAGTACCAGGGCGTCCACCACCGTGGACGCCCGCACCTCCGTCACGTCCCCGATCTCCCCCTCCCCCTCCTCCCCTCCCCCGAGCACGCCCGGCGCCCCGGACGCCCCGGACATCCCGAGCGCGCCGGGCGGCGCCGACTCCCGTATGTCCCCGGGCGACCCCCGTTTCCGCCGGACGAGCCTCGCCCTCTTCCTGGCGGGTGTGGCGACCTTCGCGCTGCTGTATTCCACGCAGGCCCTGCTGCCGCTGATCTCCGGCGACCTCGGGGTGAGCGCGGGCGACGCGAGCTGGACGGTGGCGGCGGCCACCGGCGGTCTGGCGGTGTTCGTGCTGCCGATGAGCGCGCTGTCGGAGCGGTACGGACGCCGTACGGTCATGACGGCCTCCCTGGCCGTCGCGGTGACCGTCGGGCTGCTGGTCCCCTTCGCCCCGTCGCTCGGCGCCCTGGTGGCGCTGCGGGCGCTCCAGGGGGCGGCCCTGGCCGGGGTGCCCGCGTCGGCGACCGCGTATCTGGCGGAGGAGGTCCGGCCCAGGGCCCTGGTGACCGCGATCGGACTGTTCGTCGCGGGCAACAGCGTCGGCGGGATGAGCGGCCGGGTCATCACCGGCTGGGTGGCGCAGGAGTGGGGCTGGCGGGTCGCCGTCGGCGTGATCGGGGTGCTCGCGGTGGCGTGTGCGGTCGCGTTCCGGCTGCTGCTGCCGGCGCCGAAGCACTTCCGTCCGGGCTCGCTGCGGCCGCGGGTGCTGCTCGGCACGGTCCGCGACCATCTCGCGAACCCGCTGCTGCGGCGCCTGTACGCCATCGGCGCCCTGTTCATGACGGTGTTCGGCGGGGTCTACACCATGATCGGCTACCGGCTGGCCGAGGCGCCCTTCTCACTCCCCCAGGGCGTCGTCGGCTCGATCTTCCTGGTGTACCTGGTCGGCACGGTGGCGGCTTCGGCGTCGGGCCGGCTGGTGGGCCGGCTCGGCCGCCGGGGCGCGCTGTACGCGGCGGGCGGCACCACCGCGGCGGGCCTGCTGCTGTCCCTGGCCGGCTCCCTGCCCCTGATCCTGCTGGGCCTGGTGCTGATCACCGGCGGCTTCTTCACGGGCCACGCGGTCGCGTCCTCGGCGGTCGGACGGACGGCCACCCGGGGCCGCGCCCAGGCGTCGGCGCTGTACCAGTCCGCCTATTACGTCGGCTCCAGCGTGGGCAGCACGGTCGGTGCGCTCGCCTTCCACTCGGGCGGCTGGTCCGGGACGGTGGGGGTCGGTCTGGTGGCGGTGGCCGGCGTCGTGACCATCACGGTGCTGGGCACCCGGGCGGCCCGGGTGGAGCGGGTGGAGCGGCGCGGGCTCGCCCCGGCGTGAGGCGGCCCGACGAGGCCGGCCTGATGCGGCCCGGCGGGGCCGACGGCCGGGAAGCGGGCGGAAGCCTTTGTTCCACCCGCTGAACCCGCTTCCCCGACCTGCACGTTCGTCGACTCGGGGGGCCGCTGTCAGTGGGCTGCGGTAGCTTCCGAAGTGCTGGGTGCGAAGGCGCGCCGCAGACAAGCCACAGGGGTGGGTGGACGATGACGAACGGCACGGCGACGACGACCGGTCTCGACGCCAGGCTCGAGGCGCACCGCGTCGAGCTGACCGGGTACTGCTACCGCATGCTCGGCTCCTCCTTCGAGGCGGAGGACGCGGTGCAGGACACGATGGTCCGTGCCTGGCGCGGCTTCGACAGGTTCGAGGGCCGTTCCAGTCTGCGCTCCTGGCTGTACCGCATCGCGACCAACGTCTGCCTGGACATGCTGACGGCCGGCAACAAGCGGGCCCGCCCGATGGATCTGACGGAGTCGACCCCGCTGGCCCGCGCGGCCCTCTCGCCCCGGCCGGACCACACCTGGCTGGAGCCGATGCCGGATTCCCGGATACTGCCCGAGACCGCCGATCCCGCGGAGGCGGCGGTCGCCAAGGAGTCCGTGCGGCTCGCCTTCATGGCCGCGCTCCAGCAGCTGCCGCCCAAGCAGCGGGCGGTGCTGCTGCTGCGCGAGGTGCTGGCCTGGAAGGCGAGCGAGGTGGCCGAGCTGCTCGGCACCTCGGTCGCGTCCGTCAACAGCGCGTTGCAGCGGGCGCGGGCGACGCTCGCGGAGCGGCGGCAGCCGGGCGCCGAGGCGTCCGTCTCGGACCCGCTGGACGAGGAGCAGCAGAAGCTTCTGGAGCGCTATGTGGAGGCGTTCGAGGGGTACGACATGTCGGCGCTGACGGCGTTGCTGCACGAGGACGCCATCATGACGATGCCGCCGTTCGACCTGTGGCTGACCGGCCCCGGAGACATCACGGGCTTCATGACGACGCTGGGCGCCTCCTGTGCGGGTTCGCGCCTGCTGCCGGTCCAGGTCAACGGCCTGCCCGGCTTCGCCCACTACAAGCCGGCCCCGGAGGGTGGCGGTTTCACCCCGTGGGCGGTCCAGGTGCTGGAGATCTCAGACGGCCGGATCACCGGGTTCCACTGCTTCCTCGACACCCGGCGCTGGTTCCCGCTGTGCGGGCTGCCCCTCCACCTCGAAGCCGAGACCGACGAGGTCGAGCAGGGAGCATAGGGCGGGGTCGGGGTCGCGCAGCCGTATCCGGCCCCCGGTCCGGCGGGCCAGGAGCTGAAGACGCGCCAGCAGGTTCACGGTGGCGAGCCCCGGCGGCCCCAGCCCGCCCACGTCGCAGACGACCACCCCGCCGGTTCCGCCGCCGTCGAGGAGTGCCCGCAGCGCGTCGCCCGGCCCGCTCACCCCGTCCGGGGTGACGGGGCCGAGCAGGACGAGTACGGGGGGTGTCGTGGTATCCACGACCGGTAGACCGGGCGCGGTCGCGCAACTCATCGCGGGGGCGTGGACGCCTGCTCGGGGACGGGCGGCGGAGCCCGCTTCCGCAGGGACGACACAGAGATCACATTGACCCGGGCACGGCCCTCCCCCGAGGGTTGGCTGCATGCACCACAGATCACCTCCGTCCGCGCCCCCCGGTGCTCGCCACCCCGGCGAGGAGCCGTCGTGCAGGGGGTACTGAGCGGGTTCGCGGTGATCGCGGTCGTCATCGGCGCCGGCTATGTGATCGGCCGCCGGGGGTATCTCGGCGGGCAGGCCCGCGACGTGCTGACGAAGCTGGCGTTCCACGTGGCCTCGCCGGCCCTGCTGTTCACCGTCCTCGCCGAGGCCGACCTGTCCCTGGTCTTCTCCGGCCGGCTTCTGGTCACGGCGCTGAGCACGCTTGCGGTGGCCGGCGTCTTCGTGACGGTGGGTGCCGTACGCCGCTGGGGCGTGGGCCGTACCACCATCGGTGCCCTGTGCTCCAGTTACGTCAACTCCGGCAACCTCGGCATCCCGATCGCCGTGTACGTCCTCGGCGACGCCTCGCTGGTGGCGCCGGTGCTGCTCTTCCAGCTCGTGATGGTCACCCCGGTCGCGCTGACGATCCTGGACCTGGCGACCGCCGGGGAGAAGCAGCCCCTGTGGCGACGGCTGCTCACACCACTGCGGAACCCGATCGCGCTGGGCTCACTGGCGGGGGTGGCGGTGGCGGCGAGTGGCGTCGACGTCCCCGGCCCGGTCATGGACCCGGTGACCCTGATCGGCAACATGGCGGTTCCTGCCGTCCTCCTCGCCTTCGGCATCTCGCTGCGCGGCAGCTCGCTGCCCCTGCGGGGCGGTGAGCGCGGGACGGTCCTGCTGGCCGTGGCGCTGAAGTCGGTGGGCCAGCCGGTGGTCGCCTGGGCGCTGGCGGTGGGGGTGTTCGGGCTGCGCGGCGCACAGCTGCTCGACGTGGTGGTGACCTCGGCCCTGCCGGCCGCGCAGAACCTCTTCACGTACGCGAGCAGCTACCGCGTCGGCGAGACCCTGGCGCGCGAGGCGATCCTGGTGTCGACCCTGCTGTCGGTACCGGTGCTCGTGGTGGTGGCGACGGTGCTGGGGTGACTCAGGGGTGGGGGAACTCAGCGGTGTCAATGACAAGGTCGAAGGGCTTCGGCAGTTCGATCGGATCGCCGAACTTGACGGTGCTCAGGGACGGTAGACATCGCCGTTCGGTTCGCCGAAGAGTGTCGCGGTCGGGCCTTCGGGGTTCCAGCGGTCGACGAGAAGGTAGAGCGGGATGCCCGCGGCGGCGTAGGCGACGGGCTTGGAAATGCGGTCATGCCGGGCGTTGTACGCCGAGGTCACCTCGACGACCAGTTCGGCGAGGGCGGCGGGCAGACGGGTGTCCGACTCCTGGTGCTCCCGGTCCGGGTACACCAGAAGATCCGGAATGAGCATCCCCGAACGTGAGGGCACGGTGATGGCCTGGGTCTGGAAGATCGCCCAGTTCTGCGGAATCACGGAGTACAAGGGGCGCTGCATGCGTTCCGCGATCACATTGTGGTGAAGCCCGGGAGCGGGTGACACGGTGATGATCCCCTCGATGATCTCCACCTTGCTGCCCTCGGGCCATTCCATCTCCTCCCAGAAGCGGACGAGGTCGTCCCACCTCTGGTCGGGGTGCTCGCTCACTGCGACTACGGTCATGGTGCTCCCCCGTCTGTGCACCACCGATCCCAGCACGCCGAACGGGGCCGGTGGTGGTCCACCGACCCCGTTCATCCGAATGAGGCATGTCCCGCGTGCGTGGGTCAGGCGATGCGTTCCCGCACCACCGGCGCCGCCGTGAAGGGCGTGCCGGGGGCCGCGATGTCGTGGGAGCCGGACACCGCGTCGAGGGCGTAGGCGAAGCGGTCCGGGGTGTCCGTGTGCAGGGTCAGGAGGGGCTGGCCCTCGGTGACGGTGTCACCGGGCTTGGCGTGCAGTTCGACGCCCGCGCCCGCCTGTACCGGGTCCTCCTTGCGGGCGCGGCCCGCGCCGAGGCGCCAGGCGGCGACGCCGATGTCGTAGGCGTCCAGGCGGGTCAGGACGCCGGAGGCGGTCGCCGTCACCACGTGCTGTTCCCGCGCCGTGGGCAGGGGGGCGTCCGGGTCGCCGCCCTGGGCCGCGATCATGCGGCGCCAGACGTCCATCGCGGAGCCGTCGGCCAGGGCCTTCGCCGGGTCGGCGTCCTTCAGTCCGGCGGCGTCCAGCATCTCGCGGGCCAGGGCGAGGGTGAGCTCGACGACGTCGGCGGGGCCGCCGCCCGCCAGGACCTCCACCGACTCGCGGACCTCGAGCGCGTTGCCGGCGGTGAGGCCGAGCGGCGTCGACATGTCGGTGAGCAGGGCGACGGTCCGCACGCCGTGGTCGGTGCCGAGGCCGACCATGGTGGACGCCAGTTCGCGGGCGTCCTCGATCGTCTTCATGAAGGCGCCGCTGCCGGCCTTCACGTCCAGGACGAGTGAGCCGGTGCCCTCGGCGATCTTCTTCGACATGATCGAGGAGGCGATCAGCGGGATCGCCTCGACGGTGCCGGTCACGTCGCGCAGGGCGTAGAGCTTCTTGTCGGCGGGGGCGAGGCCGTCGCCGGCCGCGCAGATGACGGCGCCGACGCCGTCGAGGACGGACAGCATCTCCTCGTTGGAGAGCAGCGCGCGCCAGCCGGGTATCGACTCCAGCTTGTCGAGGGTGCCGCCGGTGTGACCCAGGCCTCTGCCGGACAGCTGCGGGACGGCCGCGCCGCAGGCCGCGACCAGCGGGGCGAGCGGCAGGGTGATCTTGTCGCCGACGCCGCCCGTGGAGTGCTTGTCGGAGGTGGGGCGCGACAGCGAGGAGAAGTCCATGCGCTCGCCGGAGGCGATCATCGCGGCGGTCCAGCGGGCGATCTCGCTCCGGTTCATGCCGTTGAGGAGGATCGCCATCGCGAGGGCCGACATCTGCTCGTCGGCGACCTCCCCGCGGGTGTACGCGTCGATGACCCAGTCGATCTGCTCGTCGCTGAGTTCGCCGCGGTCCCGCTTGGTGCGGATGACGGAGATGACGTCCATGGCCATGGGTGGCATTCCTTCCGGAGTGCGAAGGGCGCGGCCCCTCGGGACGCGGCCTCTCCGGTCGGGAGTGAGCCGTGCGGAGGGGCCGCGGTGGAGCTACGGGGTGCGAGGTTCTACGGGTTGCGGGGTGCGGGGCCCTACGGGATGCGGGGCCCCGGCCCTACGGGGTTACTTGGCGAGGTGCTCCGGGCCGAAGGCCTGGGGCAGCATCGCCGACAGCGGCAGGACGCCCGACGGGGTTTCGAGGAGCAGTCCGGGGCCGCCGAACTCGTACAGCAGCTGGCGGCAGCGGCCGCACGGGACGAGGATCGCGCCCGTGCCGTCCACGCAGGTGAAGTGCGTGAGCCGGCCGCCTCCGGTGCGCTGCAGCTCCGAGACCAGTCCGCACTCGGCGCACAGGCCGAGGCCGTAGCTGGCGTTCTCGACGTTGCAGCCGGAGACCGTGCGCCCGTCGTCGACCCGGGCGGCGACACCGACCGGGTAGCCCGAGTAGGGGGCGTACGCGTGGGACATGGCCTCCCGTGCCACCGCGCGCAGCGCCTCCCAGTCGGTGTCCGCCGCGGCGGCCGGGGCGGGCGTCATCCGCCCTGTCCCTTCCGGTACGGGAGTCCGTCCGCCTTCGGCATGCGCAGCCGCTGCGCGGACAGGGCCAGGACGACAAGGGTGATGACGTACGGGGTGGCGGCGACGACCTGGTTGGGGACCTCGTTGGTGCCGGCGTACCAGGCGAAGACGAGCGCGCCGATGACCAGGGTGACGACCGCGTGCACGTACTTCTTGCGGATCGCCAGCCAGATCGCGCCGGCGAGCAGGAGCAGCGCGCCGAGCAGCAGCAGGGCGTGCACGTTGGTGGAGCCGCCGCGCAGGTTGAGGCTGTCGGTGTAGCCGAAGAGTCCGGCGCCGATGGCGAGGCCGCCCGGCATCCAGTTGCCGAAGATCATCGCGGCGAGGCCGATGTAGCCGCGCCCGCTGACCTGGCCCTCCAGGTAGAAGGGGTTGGCGACGATGGAGAGGAAGGCGCCGCCGAGGCCGGCCAGACCGCCGGAGATGATCACGGCGAGGTACTTGTACTTGTAGACGTTGACGCCGAGGGACTCCGCGGCGACGGGGTTCTCACCGCAGGAGCGCAGGCGCAGGCCGAAGGCGGTGCGCCAGAGGATCCACCAGGTGGCGGGGATGAGCGCGACGGCTATGAGGGTCAGCCAGGAGACGTTGGTGACCAGGCCGCCGAGCAGGCCCGCGATGTCGGAGACGAAGAACCAGCCCTTGGCGTTGAGGTCCCGCAGCGCGTCGGACAGCCCCGGCACGGTGAAGTGGCCGAGCGGTTCGATCGCCGGGGACTGCTTGGCGGAGCCGCCCTGGTGGCCTTCGAAGGCGAGCGGGGCGAGGTAGCGGGTGACGCCGAGGGCGAGGATGTTGATGGCCACACCGGAGACGATGTGGTTGACGCGGAAGGTGACGGTGACGACGGCGTGCAGCAGACCGCCGAGGCAGCCGCCGATGATGCCGACCAGGACGCCGGTCCACGGGCCCCACTGGAATCCGGCCCAGGCGCCGAACCAGGTGCCGAGGATCAGCATGCCCTCGAGGCCGATGTTGACGACGCCCGCGCGCTCGGCCCACAGGCCGCCGAGTCCGGCGAGGCCGATGGGGACGGCGAGCTGGAGGGCGGTGGACATCTGGCTGACGTTGGTGATGCCGTCCGCGCCGGTGATGATGCGGACGATCGAGACCAGGGCCAGGGCGCCGGCGATGACCAGCAGCAGCACGGGCCACGACATGCGGCGGCCGGTGGGCGCCGCAGGCTGCAGCGAGGGCTGGTTGACGTCGGTCGCTGTGGTCGGGGCGGTCATCGGCCAGCCACCTCCTTCGTGGTGTTGTTGTCGGCACCGAGGACGTGACCGGCGGCGAGTTCCGCGCCGACCCGGCGCTGCTGACGGCGCAGGCCCCACTCGCGGACGGCCTCGTAGGAGACGACGACCGAGAGGACGATCAGGCCCTGCATGATGACCGCGATCTCCTTGTCGTAGCCGTGGAAGTCCAGCTCGGGTGAGGCCTTGTCGAGCCAGGCCCACAGCAGGGCGGCGAAGGCGATGCCGACGGGGCTGTTGCGGCCGAGCAGGGCGATGCCGATGCCGAGGAAGCCGATACCGGTGGGGAAGTTCAGGTTGTAGGTGTGGGAGTCGCCGAGCAGGATCGGTAGGCCCGCGAGACCGGCGAGACCGCCGGAGATCAGCATGGCGGTGAGCACCATGCGCTTGGGGTCGACGCCGCTGGCCGCGGCGGCGGTCGTGGAGGCGCCGGAGGCGCGCAGGTCGAAGCCGAAGCGGGTGCGGTTGAGGACGACCCAGTAGCCGATGCCGAGCAGCGCGGCGAGGACGACCAGACCGTAGATCTCGCCGGCCTCGCCCATGTCGATGCCGGGGACCCAGCCGGACTCGTGCATCTCGCCGGTGGTGCTGTTGTTGCCGATCTTGACGCCGAAGACGTCCGGCTTCCACATGTAGACGATGAGGGACGTGGCGATCGCGTTGAGCATGATCGTGGCGACGACCTCGCTGACCCCGCGGGTGACCTTGAGGACACCGGCGATACCGGACCAGAAGGCGCCGGTGAACACGGCGGTGAGGAGCAGCAGCGGGATCTGCAGCACGGCCGGCAGGTTCATGTGGGTGCCGACGACGGCGGCCATGAAGGCACCGAGCTGGTACTGGCCGTCGACCCCGATGTTGAAGAGGTTCATCCGGAAGCCGATGGCCACGGCGAGGGCGGCGATGTAGTACATCGAGGCCTGGTTGATGATCAGGACCTGGATGTCGGAGAACGTCGCCTGCTCGAACATCAGGGCGAACGGCTCGACGGGGTTCTTGCCCGAGGCGAGCAGCACGATCGCGCTGAGCGCGAAGGCCACGGCGAGCGCGATGACCGGTCCGGCCACCGCGAGGAGCACACGCTCCTTGTCGAACTTCTTCATCAGCGGGCCTCGTCTTCCGGAGACTCGGGGGTGTCGGCCGCGGCGCCGGGGGCACGGGCCCCGGTGTTCCGGGCGTCGGCCGGGGTCTCGGGGGTCTCTTCGTGTTCGAGGTGGCCGGTGGCGGCACCGGTCATGGCGGTACCGAGCTCCTCCGGGGTGATGGTGGCGGGGTCGGCGTCCGCGACGAGCCTGCCGTCGTAGATCACCCGGAGGGTGTCGGACAGGCCGATCAGCTCGTCCAGGTCGGCGGAGATCAGCAGGACGGCGAGGCCCTCGCGGCGCGCCTGACGGATGTGGTCCCAGATCGCGGCCTGCGCGCCGACGTCCACACCGCGGGTGGGGTGGGAGGCGATCAGGAAGCGGGGCCGGTGGCTCATCTCGCGGCCGACGATCAGCTTCTGCTGGTTGCCTCCGGACAGGGAGGCGGCGGTGACGTCGATGCCGGGGGTGCGCACGTCGTACTTCCGGACGATGCGCCGGGTGTCCTTCTGAGCCGCCTTCGGGTCCAGCCAGAAGCCCTTGGCGTTGGGCTTCTCGGTGACGTGGCCGAGGATGCGGTTCTCCCAGAGGGGCGCTTCCAGGAGCAGGCCGTGGCGGTGGCGGTCCTCGGGGATGTAGCCGATGCCCTCCTCGCGGCGCTTGCGGGTGGCCCAGCCGGTGATCTCCTCGTCGGCCAGCCGGATGGTGCCGGAGTCGGCGGCCCGCAGGCCGATGAGGGCGTCGACCAGTTCGGTCTGGCCGTTGCCCTCGACGCCGGCGATGCCCAGGACCTCACCCGCGTGGATGGTGAAGCTGATGTCGTCGAGCAGGGCCTTGCCGCCGGGGGCCGCCAGGCGCAGCGTGTCGACGGTGAGGACCGGACGGTCGGTGACCGTGGACTCGGCGGTCTCCGGGGTGGGCAGTTCGCTGCCGACCATCATCTCGGCGAGCCGGCGCGGGGTGGTCTCGGCGGGGACGGCCGTACCGACGGTGGTGCCCCGGCGGATGACGGTGATGTCGTCGGCGACCGAGAGGACCTCGCCCAGCTTGTGGGAGATGAAGATGACCGACAGGCCCTCCGCCTTGAGCTCGCGCAGGTTGTCGAAGAGCGCGTCGACCTCCTGCGGGACGAGGACGGCGGTGGGCTCGTCGAGGATCAGCGTGGTGGCGCCGCGGTAGAGGACCTTGAGGATCTCCACGCGCTGGCGGGCGGCGACACCGAGTTCCTCGACCAGCAGGTCGGGTCGTACGCCGAGGCCGTAGCGGTCGGAGAGTTCCTTGATCTTGCGGCGGGCCTTCGCGCCGATGCCGTACAGCTTCTCGCTGCCGAGCACCACGTTCTCGAGGACCGTGAGGTTGTCGGCGAGCATGAAGTGCTGGTGGACCATGCCGATGCCGCGGGCGATGGCGTCGGCCGGCGAGGAGAAGGAGACCGTCTCCCCGTGGATCGCGATGGTGCCCTCGTCCGGCTTCTGCATGCCGTAGAGGATCTTCATCAGCGTCGACTTGCCGGCACCGTTCTCGCCGACGAGCGCGTGCACGGTGCCCTTGCGGACCGTGAGGTGGATGTCGTGGTTGGCCACGACCCCGGGGAAACGCTTCGTGATCCCGGCGAGTTCGACGGCGGTCACCGATTCGTTGACCGCCGCTCCGGCCGGAGGGCTGCTGGACGCGTTGATGGCGCACTCCTGGGGACGGGGGTCGTCTACGCGCGTAGCGCCCCTACGGCATCGAACGGGGTCGCGCACCCCGCTCGACGGGGTGCGGGGAGCCTACTCCCCGCACCCCGTCGAGCGGTCGCGACCCCAAGGGTTACACGCTGTGCAGGTCCTGCCGGACTCAGCTCGACTGGACCTTGATGTCGCCGCTGATGATCTTCTTCTTGGCCGTCTCGATGACGTCCTGAAGCTTCGCGTTGTCCGCGAACACGGGGTTGGACTGCGCGAGGCCGACCTCACCCGACGCCAGATCGCCCCTGAGGATACCGGTGCGGGGAGCCTTGTCCTCGACCGACTGCGCCAGCTTGTACACCGACTTGGCGACGTCCTTCGTCGCGGAGGTGAGGATCGAGCCCTTGTACTTCGCCAGGGCTTCCTGCGCGTACTGGTCGGAGTCCACACCGATCGCCCAGACCTTGTTGGCGGCCGCGGCCTCGATGGCACCCTGACCGGACAGACCGGCCGCCGTGTAGATGACGTCGGCCTTCTTCTCGACCTGGCCCTCGGCGGCGGCCTTGCCCTTGTCCGGGCTGGAGAAGCCACCCTCCTCCGCCGTCTGCGTCAGGAACTGCGAGACGACCTTGACGTCCGGGTTCGTGTCCTTGACGCCCTGCTCGAAGCCCGCGCGGAACTTGTGGATCAGCGGGATGTCCACACCGCCGATGAAGCCCACCACGTCGGTCTTGGTGGTCTCGGCGGCGGCGACGCCGGCCAGGTAGGAGGCCTGCTCCTCGGAGAAGACCAGGTCCGCCACGTTGTCCAGCTCGACCGTGGAGTCGTCGACGATGCCGAAGGTGGTGTCCGGGTACTTCTCGGCGGCGCCCTTCACGGCGGCGGCGTAGGCGTAGCCGACACCGACGACCGGGTCGTAGCCCTGCTTCGCCAGCGAGGCCAGGCGCTGCTCCTTGTCCGCGTCGGTCTCACCGTCGGTGGGCTCGACGTCGGCGGTCTTGTAGCCGAACTCCTTCTCCGCCTGCTGCAGGCCCGCGTACGCCGCGTCGTTGAAGGACTGGTCGCCCCTGCCGCCGACGTCGTACGCGATGGCGATGCCCTTGTCGTCCTTCGACTCCGACGAGCCGGAAGAGGTCGAGGTGCCACCGCAGGCGGCGAGCGCGAGGGCCAGGGAGGCGGTCGCTGCGCCTGCGACCGTGATCCGGGAAATCCGGCGCATGTGTGGTGCTCCTTCGTACAAGCGCCGGAAGATCGGGGGGGCGGCGCTGGCTTCGCCGCAGATTAACGCGCGTAGACCTCCCTGGAAACCCCTTCTGTCCAGCTTGTTATGCGGCTGTGGCCTACTCGGCCCCTACCGCGGGTACGCCATCGCCGATCACGAACGGATCGTGGCACTGGGTGACATTCGGGCGATGTGCGGGCGATGTACAGCGTGAGGTGACAAGCACCGTGACATCCGACACATTGCCCGCCGGTCGGCCCGCCGGCCGGCGCGGCGTACTCCCGGTGCCGGAGCGGGCCGCCGGGTCCGCTGCCGACGGGAGGGCTCGGCGCACCCGGCGGCGGAGAGAGCTCAGCACAGTCGGCGTGCGCGCAGCACCAGGTCGTCGGTGTGGTGCGCGCCGGCGCCGCCGTCGGGCGCCACCCGGGGCCGCTGCTCGTCCGCCTCCACCTCCCAGTCCTCGTCGAGCAGAGCGGCGACCATCGAGGGCCAGACGTAGTCGGCCGGGTCGAAGCCGCTCTCGTGCTCCTGCCGGGTGTCCATCCCCGCGTGGTGCACGAGCAGCAGCACGCCGCCGGGCGCGACGGCCGCGAGCAGCGCTCGCTCGGCCGCGGCGTCGGGGGTCCGCAACAGGGCGGGGTACTGCGCGGAGACCAGGTCGAAGGAGGCCGGCGGGAGGGCCGCCTCCGTCAGTGAGGCGTGAACCCAGCGAACGGCGAGGCCGGCGTCCCGCGCGTGCCCGGCCGCCCGCTCCAGTGCCACGCCCGAGACCTCGAGTGCGGTCACGTCCCAGCCGCGGCGCGCGAGCCAGACGGCGTCCGCGCCCTCGCCGCAGCCGACGTCGAGCACCCGCCCGGGTGTGAGCCCGGCGGCCTCGGCCACCAGCGCGCCGTTGGGCCGGCCACTCCACAGTTGCTGTCGGTCGGTGTACCGGTTGTCCCACTCCGCCCTCACCGCGGGGTCTCCGACGTATCCGTCGGCGGGGAAGGGCGGGTCGAACGCGGGCGGTCCTGCCACGATGTCGTCGTTCATCGGCCCACCGTCGCCCAGCGTGTACCGGACACGCCACTCCTGTTGCCGGTTCGGCAAGACGGCGTCCGAAGGGCACGAAAAGCGGGCGGACACCCACTGGGGTGCCCGCCCGGCTTCGTCACTGCGGTGCTGCGGTAGTGCGGTAGTGCGGTAGTACGAGCTGCGCCGCTCTCCTGCCGCCTTACTCCGTCTTGACGGTGATGGAGCCGTCGATGATGCCTTCCTTGGCCTTGGCCACGGCGTCCGTCAGGCCCTCGATCTCGCCCATCTTCGGGTTGCTGTCGGAGAGGCCGACGCCGTCCACCTTCAGGTCGAAGACCTGAGTGCCGGTCAGCGGCTTGTCATCCTTGACGGACTTGGCGAGGGCGTACACCGAACCGCCGACCTCCTTGGTGGCGGAGGTGAGGATGAAGTCCTTGTAGCCGGCGAGGGCTTCCTGCTGGTACTGGTCGGAGTCGACACCGATCGCCCAGACCTTCGCCTTGGCGGCGGCCTCGATCACGCCCTGCCCGGAGAGGCCGGCCGCCTGGTAGACGACGTCGGCCTTCTTCTCGATCTGGCCCTCGGCGGCGGCCTTGCCCTTGTCGGGGCTGGAGAAGCCGCCCTCCTCCGCGGTCTGCGTCAGGAACTGCGAGACGACCTTGACCTTCGGGTCGGTCGCCTTGACGCCCTGCTCGAAGCCCGCGCGGAACTTGTGGATCAGCGGGATGTCCACACCGCCGATGAAGCCCACCACATCGGTCTTGGTGGCCTTGGCCGCGGCGACGCCGGCGAGGTAGGACGCCTGCTCCTCGGCGAAGACGAGGGAGGCGACGTTATCGCCCTCGACCACGGAGTCGACGATGCCGAAGGTGGTGTCCGGGTACTTCTCGGCCACGGCCGTCATCGCCGGGCCGTAGGCGAAACCGACGCCGATGACGGGGTTGTAACCCTGCTTGGCGAGCGACGAGAGGCGCTGTTCCTTGTCCGCGTCGGTCTCGCCCTCGGTGGGCTCGATGTCGGCGGTCTTGTAGCCGAACTCCTTCTCGGCCTTCTGGAGCCCCGCGTACGCGGCGTCGTTGAAGGACTGGTCGCCCTTGCCGCCGATGTCGTAGGCGATGGCGAGACCGAGGTCGCCCTTCGTGGAGCTCTCCGAGCTGTCCCCGCCCTCGCTGCTGGTACCACCGCAGGCCGTGGCGGCGAGTGCGAGCGACGCGACCCCCACAGCGACGCGAGTCAGTCTGGATATCCGACGCATCTGACGCTCCCCATTCTCCAAAGCCCCGCGGCGGCGCTCGGTTCGGCGACATTAACGCGCGTAGACACTCCTGGGAACGGGGTACAGCGGGGCCGTTATCCATTCGTGCCGATGGCCGGTTACACCCTGGTGAAACAGAGGGCCATAGGGGATCGAAGGGGTGGAAAGCGACGGAAGGGGTGGCCGGAACAGTGCGCGGCTGGGCGTCACGCGCACCACGCTCCCCTCCCCCACCCGGGACACAAGTGGAGCGACGAAGCGGGGACGGAGGGGTGGCGGGGGCGAAGGCGACAGAGAGGACAGAGAGGACAGAGGTGGCCGGAGGGGGCCGGAGGGGGCCGATGAGGCGGCTGACCGGCCCCGCCCGCTCAGCGCAGGGCGTCCAGCTGGGCGGCGGCGGTGAAGAGTTCGACGCCCACGGTGATGGCGTGCTCGTCGACGTCGAAGTCGCCCTGGTGCAGGTCGCGGATGGTGCGCTCGCCCGGGGGACGCACCCCGAGGCGGGCCATGGCGCCGGGGACGTGCTCCAGGTACCAGGAGAAGTCCTCGCCGCCGAGGCTCTGTTCGGTGCTGTCCACGGACTCCGCGCCGCGTCGCGCGATCATGGCGTCCCGCAGGAGTTCGGTGGCGCCGGCCTCGTTGACGACCGGCGGGACTCCGCGCACGTAGGTGATCTCCGACTTGGCGCGGTGCAGGTTGGCCACCTCGTCGATGGCGGCGACCACGGTGTCCGGGGCCAGCCGCCAGGTCTCCAGGTCCAGGCAGCGCACGGTGCCGGAGAGCTCGGCGTGCTGCGGGATGACGTTGGGCGCGTGGCCGGATTCGACCCTGCCCCAGGTGATGGCGAGCCCGCTGCGGCTGTCGACCCGCCGGCCCACCAGGGCGGGCACGTCGGTGACGACCCGGGCGGCGGCGGTGACCAGGTCGGTGGTCAGATGCGGGCGGGCGGTGTGGCCGCCGGGGCCGTCGAGGGCGATCTCGAGACGGTCGCAGGCGGAGGTGATGGGGCCTTCGCGCAGCCCGATCCTCCCGGCGTCGACCCGGGGGTCGCAGTGCACGGCGACGATCCGCCCGACCCCGTCGAGCGCGCCGTCCAGGATGGCGTCGGCGGCCCCGCCGGGCAGCACCTCCTCGGCGGGCTGGAAGATCAGCCGCACCGGCCGGGGCAGCCGGCCCTGACGGTGCAGTTCGGCGAGGACGAGCCCGGTGCCCAGCACGACGGTGGTGTGCACGTCGTGGCCGCAGGCGTGCGCCCGGTCGGGCACGGTGGAGCGGTACGGGCACTCGCTCTTCATGTCGGGGATGGGCAGTCCGTCGATGTCGGCCCGCAGGGCGAGTATGCCGGTGCCGGGAGCCGCTCCGGTACCGGTGTCCGGGCCGGTGCCGGCGGGCGTGCCGTCCATCACCCCGATGTCACAGATGACACCGGTCCCGCCGGAGAGTACGCGCGGGGTAAGACCGGCCCGCTCCAGCCGCTCCTTGATCGCGGCGGTCGTACGGAACTCCTGGTTGCCCAGCTCGGGGTGCATGTGCAGGTCGCGTCGGAAGGCGATGAGCTCGGCGCGCAGGGCCTCGGGGAGCGTACCCGGAAGCACCGCCCCTCCGGCCAGATCGACCTCGGACTCCTCGGACTCCAGTGACATCAGTTGCTTCACCCTTTGAAGGGTAGGACGCCGGAGCCCCCGACCGACCCCTGATCAAGAAAAATCAGCCTGTCAGCGGAAGAAAACCCGGCAGTCCCACGCTTAGTCGTGCTCTGTGATGGGTAAACTCGCCGCCCTCGTACGCGGACGAGCCCACACAGACCGCCGGAAGGCGCGCCGCTCGCAGCGGCCGCTTCCGGCACCGCACTCCACCTCTCCTCGGTGTACCACGCATCGCCCGCGTCACGCGGACCGGTTCGCCTGCCGGACACGGCACGCCCCTGTCCACCGGTGCGCGGCCGCCGTCCACTCGCACGGGTGAAAGCACCTCCGGCACCCCGGGTTGCGCCGACAGGGTGCGGGGCTGTGCACGCCGACCCGATGAAGTTCCCCGGCCGCCGTCCTCCGCCTTCTCCGCACCTGTGCCGGCACGTCGCACGGCTGACCGGAGCGGTTGTGCACGAGCCCAGGCCTGCGTAAAGCCGCAGGACGGCTTCCACCCGGTCGACACGGGGACGGTCGCGGGTGACGGCGGAGAAAGTCCCCGGCCCACCGGGGGTGCGTGCCAGACTGACGACATGAGCGCTGAAGCACTGCACCTGACCGCCGCGATCACCCGCGAGGGCGACTGGTACGTGGCACGCTGCCTCCAGGTCGAGGTCACCTCGCAGGGAGAAACCATCGAGGAGTCCCTGGAGAACCTCCGCGAGGCACTGGAGCTGTACTTCGAGGACGCGCCTGCCCCCGAGGTCACCGAGGTGATCACCGCGCCCGTCGAAATCCGGCGCGCCGCATGAGTCCCGCCGTCCCCTCCGGCCTCTCCGGCCCGGCTGTCGCGAAGGCCTCGAACGGGGCGGGTTCGAGCACGTCACCACCCGTGGCAGCCATGCCAAGTACCGCAGCGGCGAGCAGACGGTCATCGTCCCTCTCCACCGCAGCCTTGCGCCCGGCACCCTTCGTTCCATCCTCCGCCAGGCTGACTGGACCGTCGAAGATCTTGAGGAGCACCTGAAGTAGTTCACCCACCGGGCCTGAGCAGCAGCGCTGAGCTGGTTGAGGATCACAAGACCGTGGCCGAGTGCATCCAGGTTCGTGGCCTGCTCCGGGTCTCCGCCCTCCACCGCACCGGGTGCAGGTTCCGGCTCAGCGGGGAGTAACCAAGTACGAGAAGCGCGGGCAGCGTTGGTGGTGCCCGCGCAGGTGCCCCGCACCTGTTTTTCCATGCCGAGCGGCTCCCGCTCGGTGGTGTGCCGGGCGATGCCGCCGTACGGGCCGGGGAAGTGGGCGAAAGCGCTGTCGCCGGTCGTTCGCCGGCCCGGGGTCGGCTCAGTGTCCGCGTGCGATCCATTCGGCCAGGTACGGCGTCTCGGCGCCGATCGTGGTGCCGTCGCCGTGTCCGGTGTGGACACGGGTTTCCTCGGGCAGCGTGAACAGCCTGTCGCGGATGGACCCGATGATGGTGGGGAAGTCGGAGAACGAACGGCCCGTGGCTCCGGGGCCGCCCGAGAACAGCGTGTCCCCGGTGAACAGCGTCTTGGCTTCGGGCAGGTGCAGGCAGACGGACCCGGGAGAGTGGCCCGGAGTGTGGATCACTTCGAGTGCCGTGCCCGCCACGTCGACGCGCTGCGTGTCGCTCGCGTGCCCGAAGGCCTGGCCGGGGTGGGTCATCTCCCACAGCTCCCGGTCGCCGGGATGCAGCAGGATCGGCGCCTGGAGCTCATGGGACAGTTGCGGCGCGACGGTGACGTGGTCGTTGTGACCGTGCGTGCACACGACGGCCACCACGTTCCGATCTCCCACCGCCTTGATGATCGCTTGCTCGTCGTGCGCCGCGTCGATGATCACCACCTCGTCGTCGTCGCCGACGAGCCAGACGTTGTTGTCGACGTTCCACGTGCCGCCGTCGAGGGCGAAGACACCGGAGGTGACCACGCGCTCGATACGCAGGCCGTTCACAGGACCACCACCGAACGCAGAACCTCGCCGGCCCGCATGGTGTGGAAGGCCTTCTCGACCTCTTCGAGCGCGATGCGTTCGGAGACGAACTTCTCCAGCGGCAGCCTGCCTTGCAGGTACAGGTCGACGAGCATCGGGAAGTCGCGCTCCGGCAGACAGTCGCCGTACCAGGACGACTTCAGCGCACCGCCGCGGGAGAAGAAGTCGAGCAGCGGCATGTCCAGCTTCATGTCCGGCGTGGGCACGCCCACCAGCACGACGGTGCCCGCGAGATCGCGCGCGTAGAACGCCTGCTTCCACGTCTCGGGCCGGCCGACCGCGTCGATGACGACATCGGCGCCGAACCCGCCTGTCAGCTCGGCGATCGCGGTGACGACGTCGGCCTTTCCGGCGTTGACCGTGTGGGTGGCGCCCAGGTCGACCGCCCAGGCCAGCTTCTTCTCGTCCCGGTCCACCGCGATGATCTTCGATGCGCCCGCCAGCCGCGCCCCGACGACGGCCGCGTCGCCCACGCCGCCACAGCCGATGACGGCCACCGAGTCCCCGCGGCCCACCCCGCCGGTGTTGACGGCGGCGCCCAGGCCGGCCATGACACCGCAGCCGAGCAGACCCGCGACGGCGGGGTCCGCGGACGGATCCACCTTGGTGCACTGTCCGGCGTGCACCAGGGTCTTGTCCGCGAAAGCACCGATGCCGAGCGCCGGGGTGAGTTCCGTCCCGTCGGTCAGAGTCATCTTCTGGCTCGCGTTGAACGTGTCG
Source organism: Streptomyces sp. P9-A2 (assembly GCF_036634175.1). Taxonomy (NCBI): domain Bacteria; kingdom Bacillati; phylum Actinomycetota; class Actinomycetes; order Kitasatosporales; family Streptomycetaceae; genus Streptomyces; species Streptomyces sp. P9-A2. The sequence goes on along the minus strand of NZ_JAZIFX010000001.1, from coordinate 5,064,126 downwards.
AAGCAGTACTGGGAACGCCCGCGCCTACAGGCCCGGCACTGCCCGCACACGGCACGCCAGTTCAGGACGACGAAGTCGCCGGGCTGCACCGACTCGACGCCTTCGCCGACGCTCTCCACGGTGCCGGCGGCCTCGTGTCCGAGGAGGAACGGGAAGTCGTCGTTGATACCGCCTTCGCGGTAGGTCAGATCGGTGTGGCACACGCCGCACGCGGCGACCGCGACAACGACCTCACCTGGTCCCGGGTCGGGAATCACGATGTCGGTGAGCTCGACCGGAGCTCCCTTGGAACGGGCGATCACACCGCGGACCTGCTGTGGCATCTGAGTGGGTTCCTTCATCGGTCGGCCGGAAACGCATGCGCACCGGCGCATGCCCTCTACGACTACGACATTAGCTCTGCGCCAAGGACGGACGACCTGTGCGACAGACCAGCAGAACCTCGACTTCCGACCAGCCGGCCGGACCGGCTACGGTACGTGGAATGCTCGACATGAAGGCACCGCCAGAAGCGGATCTCCTCGCACTGCGAGAGGTCATCGAGGGTCCGCTGCACGAGATCGCACGCCGGTTCTCCCGCTTTTTGTCGGACCGGTGGCCGCACACCGCGCTCATCATCTTCACCAGGGAGTGCACGGGCCGGCCACGAAAGGTCACCGGCGCGACCGAAATGACCAGCAAGGTCACGATCGACGAACTCGAGCAGCTGAAGGCCCTTGTCGAGCCCGGTCGGCCGCTCAGCACCACGGCGGCGATCGGCGGGACCACCCGCACCGTCTGGGCCGTCCGTGACCCGGTGGACACGCTGCTCGTCCTCGTGCCGCGCGCCTCCCGCAAGCTGTTCCCGCAGCCCGCCGCCCTGTCGGCCCTCTTCGGGATCGTCGCGACCTCGATCAGCCAACAGGTCACGCAGGCGAGCCCGGACTACCTCGCCGAGTCGCGCGCGGCCTCCAGTGAGCGGGCCCGCACCATCACCGAGATGGCGACGGCGCACGAGAGTGCGCTGGTGGCCATCCTGAACACGCTGCGCGCCACCGCACTCGACGATCACCGTGCCCGCGTGACCGCGACCGAGTCCGCCTCCGTCGCGCTGGTGGCGTTGCGCTCCGCCCAGAAGTCCGATCTGGCCCTGACCGAGGAACCGGCCCCGGCCGCGTTCACGAAGCTGCGCAGGGACATCCGGCACCTGCTCAAGCATCACGAAGCGCGTGTCGAATTCGTTCCGCCGGACAGGGCGGCGCGGCCGTTGCCCGGAGAAGTCGCCTACGCCGCCCGTGCGATGACACGGACCGCGGTGCTGGCCTTCACCGCGCAACCGGGTCCGTCGCGCCTGCGCATCGCTTGGACCTGTGACGGCACGTCGCTGCGGATCGACGTGCGGGAGCAGGAATCCGGGAGCGTGGACGTGCGCGCGCTGTCACGCCAGCTCGAGGGCCGCGCACGCACGCTCGGCGCCACGGTCAGCCTCGACGCCGTGGCGGGCTGGGGGAGCCGGGCCGGCATCGTCCTTCCTTTCGCCCCGCCGGCCGTTCGAACCGGTGAGACCAGGCTGTCGAGTCTCAACGCGCGGGAACGGGAGGTTCTGCACCTTCTCGCGCAGGGCAAGCGGAACAAGGCCATCGCGGACGCACTCGGAATCACTGAAAGTACCGTCAAGTTCCACGTCACCGGAGTACTGAGGAAACTCGAAGTCGGCTCACGGGGCGAGGCCGCGGCACTGGCCCTGAACGGGTACGCGCAAGGTTCGGTGGCCGGGGGCCGAGAGGGGCAGTGACCGTCGCCGGCCGGCCGGGCTCCCGGAGAGTTGCCAGGCGCTCCGCGGGCGGTGACGCCGTCGCTCACTTCCAGGTGGGCGGTCACCGGTATCCGTTCATGCCGGCGCCACCGCCGACAGGCGGTGGACGTCGCGGGCCGTGCCGGTCACGCCGGAGAGGAAGCCCTGGGCTCGCGGGGAGGCGTTCTCGGTGAGCCAGGCCGGGTCGATGTCGCAGACCGCGATGCGGACCTCCGTGCCGGACAGGGCCAGGGGGAGGGTGTGGACGACGGTCGACGGGAAGCTGAGGACCGTGCGGCCGATGGGGCCCCGGCGGGCTATCAGCTCCAGGGGCAGTTCGGGGCGGACGATCTCCAGACCCGTCTCGACCGCGAGCCGGTGGAGTTTCTCGGTGCTCTCACGGCGGTGGGCGAAGTAGCGGGTCGCGCCGTGGGCCTTGGTGAGGGAGCGGACGGCCTCGACGTAGGCGTCGGCGTCCACCACTCCGGTCTCCACCAGGGACGTGCCCACCATGTCGGCGGTCCTGGTGATGCGGGGCGGGCCGAACCGCTCCCGGGTCCAGGCGAAGGAGTTGGCGCTGACGGTGACGCCGGCCGGGATGTCGTCGACCGGCATCGAGGAGAAGACCTCCACCCGGCGCCGGCCGCCCGGGGTGAGCCTGCGCCGGGCGATGCCGGAGACCGGGGCGAGGAGCAGGTCGCGGGGGCCGCGGCGGCCGCCCTTGCGGTGCCAGCGGACCAGACGTTCGCCGCGCGCGAGCTGGCCGACGAACTCCATGGTCGCCGTGCCGTCGTCGACGACGACGAGGTCGTGGGCGCGGGTGATCGTCAGCATGAGCTGCACATACCGCGAGAAGGGGTCGCCGAGGACGACCCGGGAGGCGCGGCGCAGCGGGCCGGCCAGGCCGGCGACGGTCTGGAAGGGTGCGCCGGCTCCGCCGCGCGCCTCCTCCCAGCGGACCTCGTGGCCCTCCTCGCGGGCGAGTTCGGACATGCGGCGCAACTGCCCGCGTGTCATGGGGTCGAGGGGGGACAGCACCACGAGGGTGAGCCCCACGCCGGGCGCATGCGCGTGCGCCCACTCCAGCACGTTCAACAGCTGTACCGGGCTCTCGACGAAGGCGAGAGTGTGGGGGCCGGCGGTCCCGGCGCGAGGGCTCATCGACGTACGACCGTTCCCGTCGTCAGGGGAGGGTGGGTGGGAGGGAGGGTCAGACGGTCAGCGGCTCGCCGGCGGCCGCGGCGATCTCCGCCTCGGCGACGACGCCGGGGACCCGACGCAGCTTCTTCATCGGGCCCAGCTCGGACTCGTAGACCTTCTTGACGCCGTCGCCGAGGGACTCCTCGATGGTGCGGATGTCGCGGACCAGGCGGGTGAGGCCCTGCGGCTCGACGGACGCGGCCTGGTCGGAGCCCCACATGGCGCGGTCCAGGGTGATGTGGCGCTCGACGAAGGCGGCACCGAGGGCGACGGCGGCGAGCGTGGTCTGCAGGCCGGTCTCGTGGCCGGAGTAGCCGATCGGGACGTTCGGGAACTCCTGCTCGAGGGTGTTGATCATGCGGAGGTTCAGTTCCCCGGCCTTCGCCGGGTAGGTGGAGGTGGAGTGGCAGAGCAGGATGTTCTCGCTGCCGAGCACCTCGACCGCGTGGCGGATCTGCTTCGGGGTGGACATGCCGGTGGAGAGGATGATCGTGCGGCCGGTGGCGCGCAGGGAGCGCAGCAGCTCGTCGTCCGTGAGGGAGGCGGAGGCGACCTTGTGGGCGGGGACGTCGAACTTCTCCAGGAAGGCGACGGCCTCGGTGTCCCACGGGGAGGCGAACCAGTCGATGCCCCGCTTCTTGCAGTAGGCGTCGATCTGGCCGTACTCCTCCTCGCCGAACTCCACGCGGTGGCGGTAGTCGATGTACGTCATCCGGCCCCAGGGGGTGTCGCGCTCGATGTCCCACTGGTCGCGCGGGGTGCAGATCTCGGGGGTGCGCTTCTGGAACTTGACGGCGTCGCAGCCGGCTTCGGCGGCGGCGTCGATCAGCTTGAACGCGTTCTCGATGTCACCGTTGTGGTTGATGCCGATCTCGCCGGTGACGTACACCGGGCGGCCGGGGCCGGCCTCGCGGGAACCGAGGGTGCGGACGCGGGAGCTGGAGTTCACAGTGCTCATGACGGTGTTTCCTTACTTGGGGAGGGAATCGAGAGAGGGGCCGAGGATCCAGCCGGCGATCTCCCGGACGGCGCCGTCGCCACCGGGGGCGGTGGTGACCGCGCGTGCGGCGCCGCGTACGACGTCGTGGGCGCTCGCGACCGCCACGGGCCAGCCCACGAGGGCGAAGCACGGGAGGTCATTGACGTCGTTGCCGACGTAGAGCACGCGCTCGGGCGCGATGCCCTGTTCCTCGCACCACTGCTTCAGGGCGAGGTCCTTGCGGTCGATGCCGTGCAGCACGGGGATCTTGAGCTTGCGTGCGCGGGCGGCGACGACCGGGTTCTGTTCCGTGGACAGGACGAGCATCTTGAGGCCGCTCCTGCGCAGGGCGGCGATGCCGAGTCCGTCGCCGCGGTGCACGGAGACGAATTCCTGTCCGGTGGCGTCGATCAGCACCCTGTCGTCGGTCTGGGTGCCGTCGAAGTCGAGGACGACCGCGTCGATGTCGTCGGCGGTCGGGAGGGCGCCGATGGGGGTCCCCCCTGCTCGAGCGAAGTCGAAAGCTTGGGGGAGGCTCGCGTCGAAGAGCGGGGCGAGGGCGCGGGCCCGGGCGAGGTCGTGCGGGTCGTCGATCTCCAGCACGCGGGCGGGGTCGGTGCGCACGAGTTCGGTGCGGCCGAAGAAGCGGTGCTGGTGCTCGCGGAAGCCGGCCGCGTCCATCGCGTAGGCGGCGCCGGTCTCCAGGAGGTCCTGGGGGCGGTCCTGGCGGCGGGGGCGGAAGGACTTGTCGTGGTTGACTCCGAAGCCGCCGCTGCCGCCGTCTCCCTGAGGGCCGGCCGGCTCCTCGCCGGTCGCGTCCCGCCAGACGAAGCCGTGGAACGGGGCGACGGTCACGGCCGTGTCGGCGCCCTGCGCGGCGACCGCGCCGGCCACGCCGTCGATGTCCTCGCGCGTCAGGAAGGGGCTGGTGCACTGGACCAGCAGGACGACGTCCACCGCGGCGCCGTGCAGCGCCTCGTGGGCGTCCAGGGCGTGCAGGACGGCCGCCTCCGAGGTGGCGAGGTCGCCCGCGATGGCGGCCGGACGCATCACGATCTCGGCGCCGGCCTGCCGGGCGGCGGCCGCGATGGCCTGGTCGTCGGTGGAGACGACGACGTCCGTCACCTGGCGTGCGGCGCGGCACTCGCGGACGGCGCGGGTCACCAGGGGCGCGCCGCCGACCGGCGTGAGGTTCTTCGCGGGCACTCCCTTGGAGCCGCCGCGCGCGGGGATCACGGCGAGCACCCGGCGAACCGGGGTGCCGCTCCGGCCCCCTTGCGGTTCGGTCATGGGATCAGCTCCTTGAGCAGGACTGGAAGGACTGGGAGGACTGGGAGGACTGGAGAGACTGCGGTCACGGCCGGCCGTGAGGGAGGCGCTCACAGTTCGCCCATCCGACGGATCACCGGGGCCACCCGCTGGACTCCGTGGCGGTAGGCGCCGCGCGCCGCGCGGCGCACGATCTGCCGGACCGGTCCGGGCTCCTTGCCGGCGGCGGGGGTGCCGGGCAGCGGGGTGCCGTCCGGGCCGAGGTGATGGCGGGCGAGCAGGCCGGGCAGGTAGCCGGGCGCGGTGACGGGCGTGTAGTACGGGTCCAACGGGGGCAGGCCGCCGGGGCGGTCGAGCAGCTCGGCGATGCGGGCGCGGGCGGTGTCGAAGGCCGTCTCGTACGACCCTCCCCCGGAGGAGGCGTCCCCGGCGGCCACACCCTGCCGGGACACCCACTCCGCGTCCGGTACGGGCCGGTGGCCGGCGTCGAGCTGGTCCCAGGAGGCGAGGCAGCCGGAGCCGACGAAGTGGTGGTTGCCGAGCGCCTCGCGTACGCCGAGGTCGGTGAGGACCGCGGTGGGGATGCGGCGGTGCAGGGACTCCAGGGCGGCCGTGGAGCTCACCGTGACCAGCAGGTCGGTGCGGTCCAGGACCTCGCCCATGTGCCCGTACACCAGGCGGAAGTTGGCCGGCGGGTCGAGCCGCTGGACCAGTTTCTGGTACGGCAGTTCCTCGATGTGCGTGGTGTGCTCGCCCGGCTTGGAGCGCAGCTTGAGCAGCACCTCGCGCTCGGGGTGCCGACGGGCGTGCCCGACCAGCCGGTTCAGCAGGTAGGTACGGTCCCGGCGGTTCTCCGGCACGGAGGGCTGGGCGGCGAAGACGACCGTGTAGGGCCCGCGCCCCTGCTGCGCGGAGGGGTCGTGCCCGCCGGTGTAGGCGGCCCCGCCGAGGAACGGCAGCGCGACCTCCGTCACCGAGCCGGCGCCGGCGCCCACGCCTTCGTACACGGCGCGGAAACGTTCCGCGTCCTGACGGGAGTTGGCGAGGACGAGGTCGGCTCCGTGGCGCAGCAGCAGGCCGTCGGCGAGCTTCTCGTAGACGACTCCGACGTATCCGGTGACGACGACGGGCCGCTTCACCCGGTCTGCCGCGGCATCACCCCAGATCCGCCCGAGCCCGTGCAGCATCGCCTGCACCCCGCCGCCGACCAGCGCGAGGACCAGGAGGTCGTACGGCTCCTCCTTCATCGCGTGCAGGAACTGGACCGCGGTCACCTCGTGGAGGGCGTCCGCCCGGACGCCGACCTCGTCGAGCTGACGGGCGGTGGGAGTCGCACGGCCCCGCAGGAGATAACCGTCCAGACGGATGTCCGAATTCTCCGGGGCAATGCGGTTCGCGGTGAGCGCGCCCCATTTCCACCGGGTATCGGAATCCGCGAGAACGGCGACTCGCAGGGACTTCGTTGCACTTGCTGGCACAACGAAGACGTTAGGAAGCAATTTCTAGGAGTGGCCCAACCCGAATCCAACAAATGGTGAACAGGAGATCGCCGAATGGGGAATCAGCCCGTCCACTCCCCGGAAAAATGTTTGCTTCACTGCTTCGCCACGCGTCGTTCACCCCGTATCAAGGTTCAGGTAAAGACGAATGACGGGCAGCCGCCTAACGTCGAAGACGTGCTCAAGCTCTCCGTCATCGTGCCGTTCTACAACGTGCGCCCCTACGTCCCCGATGCCCTGCGAAGTCTGCGCGCCAACGCGCGGGACGACTTCGAATTCATTCTCGTCGACGACTGCTCGACCGACGGGACCGCGGACCTCCTCGCGCGTGCCGAGCGTGAACTGCCGGGGGCGGTGCTGGTCGGCCACGAGAAGAACGGCGGCCTGGCGACCGCCCGCAACACCGGCATCGACCGGGCCCGCGGCGAGTACCTGACCTTCCTGGACGGCGACGACTGGCTGGCGCCCGGCTACTACGCCCGCCTGGTCTCCGCCATCGAGAAGCTGGACTGCGACTTCGTCCGCACCGACCATGTGCAGTGCACCGCGCGGGCCCGTGCCGTCCACCGCGTCCCGCACGGCCGGCGCAATGTGGCGCTGAACCCGCGCGACGCGATCCTCCCCGCCCACCGGACCACCTCCGTCGACTACGCCTACGCCTGGGCGGGCATCTACCACCGCAGGCTCGTCGAACGCGGCGTGCTGCACTTCACCGACGGACTGCGCACCGCCGAGGACCGGCCCTGGATCTGGAAGCTGCACCGGGAGGCGGAGTCCTTCGCGGTGGCCGGCCTCCTCGGCGTCTTCTACCGGCGTGGTGTCTCCTCGTCGCTCACCCAGATCGGGGACGTCCGGCAGCTCGACTTCATTCGCGCGTTCGACCAGGTGATCGAGGAGACCGCGCGGGATTCCGACGCGGCGACCCTGCTGCCGAAGGCCGTACGCACGTACTGCGCCATCATTTCCCACCATCTGGGAACCATCGAAAGGTTCGAGCCCTCCGTGGCGCGACAACTGAAGGCTATGAGCACCGCCGCACTGCGGCGCATGCCGCAGGACGTACTCGACGACGCACTCGGCTCGATGGACGCCGAGCGCGCCGGCCGGCTGCGCCGGCTGCGCCGCCGCCCCGTGCCGGCCACGGAGGTCGCCGCGTGACCACGCAGATCTTCATGGCGTCGACCCTGTACGGCACGGCCACGCTCGCCGCCGCCCTGGACTCCGGCTGCTTCGCGCCCGTCGACCGGCGGATCCTGCTGGTCTCCAACAACGCGACGACGCCCGAGACGACGCCCGCCGTCGACGAGATGCCCGGGTTCGAGCTGCTGCGGTCCCGGTTCGACGACGTGCTGTCGTGGAACAAGGCCATCTTCCCGTTCCACCCCGGCGGCTGGGCGCCGCGCCTGGAGGACGTTCCCCTGTGGGAGCGGTATCTGCGGCTGCTCTGGGACCTGGGCGACGACGACCTGACCCTCGCCGTGGAGTCCATCCAGGTCAACCCGGCCCTCGGAATGACGCAGATCTTCACCGACGCACCCATCACGGTCTACGCGGACGGCCTGATGAGCTACGGCCCCACCCGCAACAAGCTCGACCCGCTGGTCGGCACCCGGGTGGAACGGCTGCTCCACCTCGACCTGGTGCCGGGGCTCGAACCGCTGCTGCTCACCGAGTTCGGGGTGGCGCCGGAGGTGGTGGCGACCCCGTCGTTCACCAAGGTGCTGGCCGAACTGGCCGGCACCGGCGACGGACTGCCGGACGTGACGGAGCCCGCGCTGCTGCTGGGCCAGTACCTGTCCGCGCTGAACATCCTCTCCGCCGAGGAGGAGGAGAACCTTCATGTGCGGATGCTGAAGGGCGCGGTGCACCTCGGTCACACCCGGGTGGTGTTCAAACCGCACCCCACGGCCCCGGCGCGCTTCACCCGCACCCTGGAGGAAGAGGCCGAACGGCTCGGCGTCGATCTCACGGTGGTGGACACCCCGGTGCTGGCCGAGGTGCTGTACCAGCGGATGCGTCCGGCCCTGGTCGTCGGCTGCTTCTCCACCGCCCTGCTGACCGCGTCCGCCCTGTACGGGCTGCCGGTCGCCCGGGTCGGCACCGAGACCCTGCTGGACCGGCTGACGCCGTTCGAGAACAGCAACCGCGTCCCGGTCACCATCGTCGACGCGCTGCTGCCGGAGCCGACGGACGGGGCCGCGGTCGCCGAGGGGCGCGGGCGCATGGACACCGACGCACTCGGCGACCTCGTACGGACCGTCGGGTTCACGATGCAGCCGAAGATCCTGCCGGACCTGCGGCCCGAGGCCGAGCGGTACCTGGCGACGCGGCTGGACGACGGCACCCGGCGCTACTTCAGGAAGAAGCGACTGACGTCCCTCGGACTGCCCGGCGGGGTGCCGCCCCAGCTGGGGTTCCTGCCGCGCAACGCCACGGTCCGGAAGGTCGCGCGCAAGGCGCTCAGGCTGCGCCGGGCGATGGCCCGCCGCTGAACGCGCATACGCGCACGTGAGCACGCGCACACGCGTCGCCCGCCCGCCCCGGCCGACGAGCCGGAGCGGGCACACCGGCCCTCCCTGGTGAACGACGAGCGAAGACCGGTGAAAGTTCGAGCGAAAACCCGCTAGCTCCATGGATTCCATGGCGAGCCGACGTCCACACTCATAGGATCGCCACGCTTGCCGCCCTTCTCCGGAGTCACTCAACCCGTGAGGCATCCATGACGAACATCGGCCGGCTCTACCCGCTCCTCGACGACGTCCGTCTGCCGGACGCCATCCCCTACTCCCAGGTCAGCGCCTGGGAACTGCGGTTCCTCTATCTGCTGGGGCGCCATCACCTCACGGGCGAGGACCGGCTGGTCGAACTGGGCTCCGGTGGCGGCGGCTCCACCTATGCCCTCGCGCTCGGGCTGCGCGAGAGCCCCGTCTTCGACGAGCGCCGGGGGCGGCTGCACGCGTACGACTTCTTCCGCGTCGGCAAGGGCACGTTCGCGACGGAGAAGTTCTTCACCTCCGGCAGCAAACCGGCCGACGACAACTCCTTCCTGGACGACTTCCGCGGACGCCTCGAACCGTTCCTGCCGTTCCTGGAGATCCACGCCGGGGACCTCTGGAAGACCTCGGACCCCGAGGACACCAGCCCCATCGAGTTCCTGCACATCGACATCGCCAAGACCCCCCGGGTGTTCCGCTGCGTGACCGAGCGGTTCCTGACCCGGCTGCGGCCCGGCTCGGTCGTCCTGCACCAGGACTTCGCCGGCCCCCGGCTGCCGTGGCTGCACCACAGCACGGGCGCGCTGCTGCCGTACATCGAGATCGCCGGGCCGCCGATCCGCTCCACGCTCGCCTTCGAGGTGGTCCGGCCGATCCCTGCGGACGTGCTGAAGTCCATCGCGGAGGACACCTCCTCCGCCGACGAGAAGCTGGCACTGATATCCGCCGTCCAGGACCGGATCGACCGCGACCACACCGGCGGCATCCCCTTCAAGTCGGTGCTGGAACTGTCCAAGGCCTACGTCGCCCACTACGCCGGCGACCACCGGAGGGCCTGGTCGCTGGCCAAGCCGCTACTCACGGATGAGTACCTGAGTCGTACCCGCGCGGACCACTTCGAGCAGCTGCGCAAGGCGTACGACGAGGACCGGGCGAAGAACGGCGGCGGCAGCGGCGACGGTTCGCGGCTGTCCCGGCTGGTGCGCAGGGCTCTGGGCCGCTGAGGCCGCGGGCCCGGCATGAAGCACTCGGCGCGCGGCATGCGTGAGCCCCCGCGGTCCGTCCCGGAGCATCCTGGGACCGGCCGCGGGGGCTCACCCCGTTTCACTCGCCGAGGATCGCCCGCAGGTCGGCGGCGTTCGCCTCGGTGACCTTCCACAGCGACTGCTGTCGCTCGTGGACGTCGGCGACGGTCGCCGCATGGCGGTCCAGGATGCCGGTCGCCCGCTCGGTGAGCACGGCGCCCAGGTTCCGCTCGTGCACGGAGACACCCCACTCGGGGCGCTCGATGTCGGCCAGGAAGTACGCCATCTTCGGGTGCGAGATCAGGCTGATGATCGGTGTGCCCACACCGAAGGGGATCATCCCGGCGTGCCCGCGCATGCCGATGACCAGGCGGGTCCTGGCGTACAGCTCCCGGATGGCGTCGTTGTCGAAGTCGTACATCGGGATCACCGGCAGCGAGATTCCGTGCTCGCGGCGCAGGTCGAAGGCGATCCGCTCGTCGTCCAGCGAATGCGCCACGCACTGGACCTCGGTGTGCGCGCCGATGCCCCGCACGGCCTTCGCGATCTCCGCGAGGAAGTGCCCGTAGTCGTGCCCGAAGCGCAGGCCGGCCCGGTCGTAGGCGGCGTTCAGCAGGACGGTGTCGTCGCGCTTCGCCGGGTCCTGCCAGCCGGCCACCAGCTGGCGGCTGACCGTGGTGGGACAGGGCTGGAAGCGGACCCTGTCGTGCAGGTGGTCCGGGAGCATGGCCCGTACCTTGGCGATGGAGCCGTGGTTGCGCAGCCCGAAGAACGCGGACTTCTCCACCAGCAGGCGCAGGCTCTCGCGGAACCGCCCGGCCCGGTAGGACTGGCCGTCGAAGGCGTTGAAACCGACCGCGTACACCATGATCGGCACGTCGATGGCGCGCAGGTGCTCGTCGGGCACGTTCCACTGCCAGGCGCTGTTGCCGTTGGGCATGGTGTCCGGGATGAACAGCCCACCGCCGCCGATGACCAGGCCGCGCCGGGCGTTGACCCGTTCCAGGGCGGCCTCGTCGAACAGGCGGTGGGCGTGGACGGAGTGCCAGCGGCGGGAGGTGGTGTCCGGGCCGAAGCCCAGGCGGACGGTCTCCGGGAGCAGCTTGTCGCCGGCGTTGCCCTGGCGGTCCATGTAGAAGGCGACGTGCGCCAGCTGGTCCTCGGCGCTGCCCAGCTCACGCGCGGGCACGGAGGCGGCGCGCTGGGCCCACAGCCGGCTCGAGCGGTGGGTGGGGTCGATGGAGATACCGGCGGTGGCGTGCCGCAGCGAGGCGGTGTCGTCGCCGTGCACCCAGGCCATCTGGGCGAGCCGGGCGTAGGCGGTGGCGGCGCGGTTGGGGGCGGCCGCGGCGAGCAGCAGCTGGGCCTTGGCCTCGTCGTAGCGGGAGACGCTCATCAGGGCGTGCCCGAGCACCTCGTGCGGCCAGGCCTCGTCGAGCGGTATGCGCACGCTGCTCAGGATGTCGACGGCGTCCTGGTAGTCGCCGGACGCGATGTGCGCGGCGGCCACCTTGCGGGCGCTCTCGGTGTCTCCGGTGCGCGCGACATGCGGGGTACCGAGGTGCACCAGCAGGTCGTGATGGAGGCCGCCGGACTGAGACAGGTAGGCGGCCTGGAACTCGGCGTCGGACATGTCGAACTCGCGCCAGCGGTCCTCCGCCTGGCCGTATCCGGCCTCGCCGCCCTGCCAGGGCTTGTGGCGGCCGGTGAAGTGCAGGATCGCGGTGTCGTCGGGGACCGGCAGGTCGCCGGACAGGCGCCGCTTGACGAAGTTGTAGCGGGCGTCGAGGCGGACGAAGTCGCCGTCCAGGACGGCGTTGAGGATGCCCTGGTCGTGTTTGTCGAGTTCGTAGTCGCCGCTGCGTCCGGTCGCGTCCAGCTTGGCGCAGAACGCGTCGCCGAGGTACTCGCGCTGGATGACCAGCAGCCCGGAGTTCAGCTTGTGCTGCCCGTAGAAGAACTGCGGGACGGCCGCCAGGCCCTCGCGCAGCCGCAGCAGTTCACCGAGGTCGCCGAGGACGACCATGTCGGTGTCGAGCGTGATGACGGTGTCGTACTCACGCAGCCGGAAGACGTCGAGGATGAAGTACGCCTTGCGGACCAGGTAGTTGTCCTGGTCGCCCTTCTTGTACGTGTCGTAGTGCTCGGTGTTCACCCGGCGCAGCACGATCCGCGGGTGCAGGGCGCGGATCCTGGCGATGGAGCCGGGGCGCAGGTCGTCGTGGAGCACGACGAAGTCCTCGCACACGCCCGGGTTGGACAGCGCCAGGCTGCGCAGCAGGGCGAGGAAACCGGGCAGGTAGTTCTCGTCGACGTAGGCGGCGAAGGCGACGCGGCGCTTGCCGGTGAGCGCGTCCGACGAGAGAGCCGGCGTCGAGGGGGCCGTGGTCGCTGCCCCGGGGGTGATGGTCATCGCAGGGATATCCTCATGTCGGTCACTCGCTGGGCCCGCTGCATGACCCAATCCTTCTCGCTGGTGTACTCGTGCACGGAGGTGATCGGCATCTTCATGGCTTCCGGCACGCGGTAGGCGCCGCTCTCGTAGAAGTCGAAGCCGATCAGGTCGAGGGTCGGGCTGACGTCCAGGAAGTCCAGCAGGAACAGCATGTTGAAGCCGGTGGTCGGAATGCCCGACCAGACGTCGGAGCCGAGCTTGCCGATGTTGCGCACGGGCCAGCGCAGTGACTCGTCGCCGAGATGGCGCTGGGCGCCGGGCACCAGGCGGTTGCGCAGGGAGTACTTCCAGTCGCCGGAGACGCCGCCGAACACGAGCCGGGTGGTGACCGGCTGGTCCCAGTTGAAGCCGTGCTTGTGGATGGTGGCGTGGATGTCGGTGCGCCCGCCGGTGTGCTTCTCGTCGATGCGGTACGAGTTGAAACGGACCACCAGGTCGTAGGCGTCGATCTCGGCGCCCATCGAACTGCTGCCGACTCGCCCGGAGTTGGCGATGAGGCAGACGGACTTGCCGGCCACCTGGTTGCGGAACTCACCGAGGCTGATCCACTCCACGCCGCCGATGGTGGGGTCGGCGACGGGACCGCGCATCCGGTTGCGGCGCTGCTCGGCGTAGAGGGCGAGGACCTCGGTGAGCGCGGGCAGGTCGGCGTCGCCGCGCGCGGAGCGCAGCTCCAGGTACTGGCCGAGCAGTTCCTGCCGGTCGGCGACCGGCGCCTGCTCGGCGGCCAGTGCGAGGAGCGCTCCCACCATGCGCGGCTCGGCCTCGGACCAGTCCCCCACGGCGTACGCGGCCAGGCCCTCGGCCCATACGTCGGTGGCTGGGCCGGCGGCGAACCGCTCGGCGCGCGGGCACTGGCGGCGCAGCAGGGCCAGGAGTTCCCGGTCCTTCTCCGCGGCGACACGCAGTCCGGCGATCTTCGCGGAGACGCCGAACCCGTCGCTGTCGGTGAGTCCCAGGTACCGCTCGTAGGCGGGTACGGCCTCGGTCTCGTCGCCGAGGGCCTCCATCAGCCGGGCGCGCAGCCGCCAGCCGGCGCGGGAGTTCTTGCGCTGGGCGAGGACGGTGTCGCTGATGACCAGGGCGAGGTCCAGCTCGTCGTCGTAGCCGCACTCCAGGGCCTTGTTGGCGACGGCGAGCAGGGCGTCCAGCACGTCGTTGGGGATGCCGGCGGCGGGGGTCGACGCGCCCTTGACAACCCGCTTGAGGCGGGCTGCGGCACCGCTCGGCGCGGCCGGCGCGGCGGTGGGGGCGTCACCGGTCGTGACCACGACGAGCAGTTTGCGGAGCTGCTCGGCGAGCTCGATTCGGCGGCGGTCCACACTGCCGACGAGCTTTCCGCTGTGTACCGCGCAGGCACGCAAACAGTCGTCCAGCTCCCCTCCGCGCACACGTGCCCGTCTGTTCTGAACCGTCGTCATGGCACTCCTGTTTTGCCGAACCAGCTGCGCGCGCGCTCCGCGACAGCATTGGTTGCGTTTTCTTCCACGCAAGGGGGATGCTCGGAGAATTTAGAAAGCCAAAACGACATCCAGGTGAACTCACCTCTACCGGCCGGAGAATCGTTGGCCTGACATTCGGCTGTTCACCGTCCATCGGACTAGCGTGCTGGCGTATCCGCGGCCGAATCCGGCCGGAATCATGAAACCCAGGGGTTTTCCTTGACCAGCACGCTCGCCCGTCCGGTGCCCGAAGCGACCCGGCCGGCGGAGACGGGGAAGCCGCGCGTCCGGCCCCGGCTGCGCGCCCTGGACGGACTGCGGCTGGTCGCCGCGCTGATGGTGGCGGCCTATCACTACGGCGGTCGCGGCGGCGATGTCACCACCGCCTGGGGAAGCTCCCCGAAGATCCAGTTCCCCACCCTCCATGAGTTCTTCGCGTACGGCTGCCTCGGCGTCCAGATCTTCTTCGTGATCAGCGGATTCGTCATCTGCATGAGCGGCTGGGGCCGGCCGATCCGGTCGTTCTTCGCCTCCCGCGCCTCCCGTCTGCTGCCCGCCTACTGGGCTGCGGTCCTCCTGGTGACGGCCGTGTTCGCCCTGCCGGTGGTCGTCTACGAGGCGGTCTCGCCCAGCGACGCCCTGGTGAACCTGTCGATGCTCCAGCAGCCGCTCGGCGCGGACCGGGTGCTGGGGGTGTGCTGGACGCTGTGGGTGGAGATCCGCTTCTACGCGCTGTTCGCCCTGTTCGTGGTGATGCCCGGGGCGAACCGGCAACGGGTGATCCTGTTCTGCGCGGTGTGGACCATGGCCGCCGCGATCGCCGACGCCGCGAACGAGCCACTGCTCGACCTCGTCCTCATGCCCCAGTACGCGCCGTTCTTCATCGGCGGCATCGGCCTGTACCTCGTCCACCGCGACCGCAGGGACGCGTACGCCTGGGGCATCGTCGGGGTGAGCTGGCTGATCGGCCAGCACTACGCCGTCCAGGACCTGTGGCACGCGCCGAGCGCGGACGCCTTCTCCAACCGGTCCTCGTTCGGCATCATCCTGATCGTCACGCTCGGCTTCGCCGCGGTCGCCGCCATCGCGCTGGGCCGGCTGGACTGGGCGAACTGGCGCTGGCTGACCGTGGCCGGCGCCCTCACCTACCCGTTCTACCTGGTCCACGAGCACCTGGGCTGGGTGGTCATCCACGGCCTGCACCGCGGCCTCGGCATCGGCTCGGCGGAGACCTTCGCCCTCACCGTCGCCGCGATGCTGCTCCTGGCCTGGCTGCTGAACCGGTACGTGGAGGAGACGCTGACGCCGAAGATCCGGGCGGCGCTGTCCAGGGCGCGCTGAGCGTTTTTCAGTCCACGCCGTACCGCGCCGCGATCCCCGCGATCAGCAGCGCCAGTCCTTCCTCGAAGTGCCGGCCGTAGTCCTCGAAGATCTCCTTGCCCGCCTCGGCCGCCAGCGGGAAACCGGCCATGAGGCGGGCGCGCTCGGCGAGGTCGAAGCCCTCGCGGCGCTCTCCGGGCAGCGGCTCGACGCCCTGCTCCTCAGTGACGAACCCGAGCGTGTAGAGGTACGTCGTGTTCAGCGCGCGGGCCGCCTGGGGCAGGGTGAGGCCGGCGGCCTTGAGCAGGCGCAGGTTGCCCTCCATCTGCTCCGCGTGCACGAGACCGGTGAAGCGTGAGCCGCTGAACACCTTCGCGCCGTCGCGATAGCCGAGCAGCGCCGCGCGCAGTCCCCGGTTGGCCTTCAGCAGTCGCTCCCGCCAGGTGTCACCGGCGTCGAGTGCGGCACCGGCCGTCATCCGCCGGTACATCTCGGTCGCCATCTCGTCGAGCAGCGCCTGCTTGTCCTTGAAGTGCCAGTACAGGGCGGGCGCCTTGACGTCCAGTTCCCTGGCGATGGCGCGCAGCGTCAGACCGTCCAGGCCCACCTCGTTCAGCAGCCTCAGCGCCGTGTCGGCGACCCGTTCGCGATCCAGGGGCGCGCGTCGTTCCGTACTCACACTTGACAACTTAACACCGTTAAGGCCACGCTCGGCAATGACAGTCACTTAACAGCGTTAAGGAGCGGATCGTGAACGACACCGATGTCCTGATCGTGGGCGCCGGCCCCACCGGCCTCACCCTCGGTATCGACCTGGCCCGGCGCGGGGTTCCCGCCCAGGTCGTGGAACGGGCGGACGGGCTGTTCCCCGGCTCGCGCGGCAAAGGGCTCCAGCCGCGCACCATGGAGATCTTCGACGACCTCGGCGTGTACGACGCGATCCGCGCGGCGGGCGGAACCTACCCGGCCGGGATGATCTGGCAGGACGGCGAGCGGGTCGGCGAGCACCGGATGTTCGACCCGGTCGGGGCGGACGAGAACTCGCCGTACACCGAGCCCTGCATGATTCCGCAGTGGCGCACACAGCGGATCCTGCTGGAGCGACTGGAGGAACTCGGCGGCAAGGTCGCCTTCGGCCGGAAGGTCACCGGCCTGACCCAGGACGAGGAGGGCGTGACGGCGCGCCTCACCTCCGGCGACACGGTGCGCGCCCGGTACACCGTCGCCGCGGACGGCGGCCGCTCGACGGTGCGCCGCGCGGTCGGCATCGCCATGACCGGGGAGCAACTCGACCCGGGCCCCATGCTCGTGGCGGACGTGCGGATCACCGGCCTCGACCGCGACAACTGGCACATCTTCCCGCCCCGCGACGGCGGCGGCGACGACGGAGACGGGGCGGGCGGCGACATCCTCGCGATCTGTCCG
This sequence comes from Streptomyces sp. P9-A2, assembly GCF_036634175.1. Lineage (NCBI taxonomy): Bacteria > Bacillati > Actinomycetota > Actinomycetes > Kitasatosporales > Streptomycetaceae > Streptomyces > Streptomyces sp. P9-A2. Next base: position 5,047,024 of record NZ_JAZIFX010000001.1, on the reverse strand, counting down.
CTGGCCGGGACGGAGGACTTCCAGCTGACCACCCGGTTCGCGCACGGTACGGAGGTGGACCTTTCCCTCGACGGCATACGGCGGGTCGTCGCCGCCCGCTCCCACCTCGCCCCCGACGACGTCACCGAGGTCCGCTGGGCCTCGGACTTCCGCCCACGGGCCGCGCTGGCCGACCGCTTCCGCGCGGGCCGGGTGTTCCTCGCCGGTGACGCGGCACACGTGCACTCCCCGGCCGGCGGGCAGGGCCTCAACACCAGCGTCCAGGACGCCCACAACCTGGGCTGGAAGCTGGGCGCGGTGCTGCGCGACGGGGCTGGCGCGCCCCTGCTGGACACCTACGAGGAGGAGCGGCGCCCGATCGCCGCGCAGATGCTCAGCCTGTCCACCAGCGTCCACCGGGGCGAGACCAGGCGCGGAGCGGCCACGCGCCAACTGGGCCTGGGCTACCCGGCGTCGTCCCTCACGCGCGAGACACGTACGGCTCCCGGCCCGCTGCGGGCGGGCGACCGCGCCCCCGACGCCACGGTGGACGGCGTGCGCCTCTTCGACGCGTTCCGGGGGCCGCACTGGACCCTGCTGGCACTGGGGGTGCCGGCGCCCGGCACCGAAGTGCCCGTGCGGGTGGTGCGCGGACCGGCGCACCAGTCCTACGGAACGGGGCTGTTCCTCGTCCGGCCCGACGGGTACGTCGGCTGGGCAGGGGACACGGCGGCGGCCGGACTTCCGGAGTACCTGACCCGGTTCGGCCCTCGCCGGCCGCCGGCCTGACCCGAACGAGAGGCTCTAAGCGCTCGCGAGCGTCAGCTTCGCCGCGAAGCCCAGGAACAGGGCGCCGGCCGCCGAGGTGGCGCCCGCCGACAGGACCCGGCGGCGGCGGAAAGCGGCGGCGAGCTTGGTGCCGCCGAATATCAGCGCGCTGAGGTAGAGCACGCTGGCGATCTGCGCGAAGACGCCGAGGACGACGAAGGACAGCGCCGGGTAGGCGTAGGCCGGGTCGACGAACTGCACGAAGAAGGAGATGAAGAACAGGATCGCCTTGGGGTTGAGCAGACTGATGACCAGCGCCCTGCGGTACGGCCGCTCCATCGGGGCCGCCTCGGCCGCGGCCGCCCCGGGGGCGCTCTCGAGGGCGCTCTGCTCGCGCCGGGTCCGCCACATGCCCCAGGCGGCGCGCAGCATGCCGATCGCGAGCCACGTCAGATAGCCGGCGCCCGCGTACTTCACGATGCCGAACAGCACGGCGTTCCCCTGGAGCAGCGAGGCGACGCCCGCCGCGGACAGCGTCATCAGCACGGCGTCCCCGCACCAGACTCCGGCCGCCGCCTTGTAGCCGGTCCGCACCCCGCGCCGGGCCGCGACGGACAGCACGTACAGCGAGTTGGGACCGGGCAGCAGCACGATGAGGATCAGGCCGGCCAGGTAGGTGGGGAGATCGATGACGCCGAACATGAGAAGGAGTGTCGCACGGGGCTACGACACTCCGATTCGACTGTCCGGAGTTCGGTCAGTCGTCGCCGTCCAGGAGGGTGTCGACGGAGAGGTCGAGGGTGATCCCGACGGATTCGGGGACGGGGACGGACTGGCCCCGCTTGAAGTGCTGGGGGTCGGGGTACTTGCCGTCCTTCGGATCGGTGTAGAGCAGGACCTGGTCGTGCCTGCGGTCGGCGATGAGGTAAACGGGAATGTTCGCCCGAGCGTAGACATCAGCCTTCGTGGCCGTGTCGTACGTCCAGTAGGACGAAGTCACCTCCAGCACCAGTCGGAAGACGTGCGGTGCGTAGCAGTTCTTCTCGACCAAGGCCTCCCTGTAGTCGGCGTGGACGACAGAGAAATCCGGTACCGCGTAGTCGTCCGGCCCGGTCGGCAGCCACAAGCCGATGCCCTGCACATACCTGAGTCCCGCTTGCCTGGCTCCGGCCCTGAAAAACTTCTCGATCAGCCAGGTCAGCGACTCTTGATGCGGCCCGTCCGGCGGTTGGGTCACACTCATGCTCCCGTTGAGGATCTCCACGCGGTGTGCGGGCAGTTCCTCCCAGAGTTGTTCAGCAGCATCGGCGAGCGGCGACTTGCCCAGCATCACAGCCACGGCACCCCCTTCCGGGAACACCCTCCACGGCCGTAACCCGGAACCGGGTGCATTCCACCCATGATCACCCGTACGGGGTGACCCGTCGGGTCAGAACGCGTCGCTCGGCACGTAGGTCCCCCAGATTTCCCGCAGCGCGTTGCACACCTCGCCCACCGTGGCCCGCGCGCGCAGGGCGTCCTTCATCGGGTACAGGACGTTGTCCTCGCCCTCCGCGGCCTTCTTCAGGGCGGCCAGGGCGGTGTCCACCGCCTGCTGGTCGCGCTCCGCGCGGAGCCTCGCCAGGCGTTCGGCCTGCTGGGCCTCGATCGCCGGGTCGACGCGCAGCGGCTCGTAGGGCTCCTCGGCATCGAGCTGGTAGCGGTTGACGCCGACCACGACCCGCTCGCCGGAGTCGGTCTCCTGGGCGATGCGGTAGGCGGAGTGCTCGATCTCGCTCTTCTGGAAGCCGTTTTCGATGGCGTCGACCGCGCCGCCGAGGTCCTCGACCCGCTTCATCAGCTCCAGCGCGGCGGCCTCCACCTCGTCGGTCATCCGCTCGATGACGTAGGAGCCGGCGAACGGGTCGACGGTCGCCGTCACGTCCGTCTCGTAGGCGAGGACCTGCTGGGTGCGCAGGGCCAGGCGGGCGCTCTTGTCGGTGGGCAGCGCGATGGCCTCGTCGAAGGAGTTGGTGTGCAGCGACTGCGTGCCGCCGAGGACCGCGGCCAGGCCCTGCACGGCGACGCGCACCAGGTTGACCTCGGGCTGCTGGGCGGTCAGCTGGACACCGGCGGTCTGCGTGTGGAAGCGCAGCATCAGCGACTTGGGGTTCTTCGCGCCGAACTCCTCCTTCATGACCCGGGCCCAGATCCGGCGGGCCGCGCGGAACTTGGCGACCTCCTCCAGGATCGTCGTGCGGGAGACGAAGAAGAACGACAGACGGGGTGCGAAGTCGTCGACGTCCATGCCGGCCGCGACCGCGGTACGGACGTACTCGATGCCGTCGGCCAGGGTGAACGCGATCTCCTGCGCCGGGGAGGCCCCCGCCTCGGCCATGTGGTAGCCGGAGATCGAGATCGTGTTCCACTTCGGGATCTCGGCCCGGCAGTACTTGAAGATGTCCGCGATCAGCCGCAGGGAGGGCTTGGGCGGGAAGATGTAGGTGCCCCGGGCGATGTACTCCTTGAGTACGTCGTTCTGGATCGTGCCGGTGAGCTTATCGGCCGGGACGCCCTGCTCCTCGGCGACGAGTTGGTACAGGAGCAGCAGGAGGGAGGCGGGCGCGTTGATCGTCATCGACGTGGAGACCTTGTCCAGCGGGATCCCGCCGAACAGCACCCTCATGTCGTCGATCGAGTCGATGGCGACGCCCACCTTGCCGACCTCGCCCGAGGCGATCGGGGCGTCGGAGTCGTGGCCCATCTGGGTGGGCAGGTCGAAGGCGACCGACAGGCCCATCGTGCCGTTGGCGATCAGCTGCTTGTACCGGGCGTTGGACTCGGTCGCCGTGCCGAAACCGGCGTACTGGCGCATCGTCCAGGGGCGACCGGTGTACATCGTCGGGTACACGCCCCGGGTGAACGGGTACGTCCCCGGCTCGCCCAGCCGCTCGTCCGGGTCCCAGCCCTCGAGGGACTCCGGTCCGTAGACCGGTTCGATGGGCAGTCCGCTCTCGGTGTACCGGGCACTGCCCGACTCGCGTGCCATGGTGTGTTGCCTCCCACCGAGCGGCGCTGTCGGCCTGCTCGCCCGTTTACCGTCAGTTGCTCACCGGTCGGACCGCCTACCCGCCGGTAAGAACCCGTTCTTCCGACGGACTGTAGTCGCGGGGTACGCCCCGGGTGCAGGGACGCGCGCTGGGACCTTCCTCACAGGACCGCCGGGACCCCGCTCACAGCGCTCACCTCCGCCGCCGTCCGCCTGCCACTCACCACCATGCTCCCTGGTTCGGGAGCGGTCACGTCGGGGAGCATCTCAGGTGACGGCCCGCAGGGACCGGTGAGGCGAGGGGGGCTCGCATGCGCACTACGGGCAGGGGTACGGGTACGGCCACGAGGGCCGTGGCCATGGGAGTGACGCTGGCCGCGCTGGCCGGGGGTGCGGTGGGCTGCACGGTGCAGCCCGTCGACGCGGACGGCGACGGGCGGTCTCCGGTGCGCATCGAGCTGCCGAGCGGGACGCCGTCGGCGTACCGGCCGTCCTCCGATACGGGCTCCGATTCCGATTCCGATTCCGGGGCCGGGGCCGGGGTCGACGACGGCGACGACGGCGGGAGGGACGAGGGCTCCGGCGCCGGCGACCGCGCGGAGAGCGTGCCGGCGCGGGTGCTCTGGTCCCCCGGTGACTCGGGCCGTGACATCCGTGAGCTCCAGGCCCGGCTGCGGCAGATCGCCTGGCTGTTCGACGGCCCCACCGGGACGTACGACGGTCCCACGCGGGAGGCCGTCGAGGGATTCCAGAGCAAGCGCGGGCTGCCGCGGACCGGACGGACCGACACCGTCACCTGGCAGCGGCTGCTCGGCATGACGCGTGAGCCGGGCCGGTGGGAGCTGTACCTGATGGGCGGCCAGCCGGCCGCCGCCCCCGACGCGCGCTGCCGGACGGGCCGGGTGCTGTGCATCAGCAAGTCCAGCCGCACCCTGCGCTGGATGATCGACGGACGGACCCTGACGACGCTGCCCGTCCGCTTCGGCTCCGACCCCACACCGACGCGCGACGGCGTCTTCGAGGTCTACTGGAAGTCCCGCGACCACGTGTCCACGCTCTACGACTCGCCGATGCCCTACGCCATGTTCTTCAGCGGCGGCCAGGCCGTGCACTTCTCGGCCGACTTCGCCGCGCGGGGCTACGCCGGTTCCTCGCACGGCTGCGTCAATGTGCGGGACGAGGCGGCCATCGCCCGGCTGTACGAGCAGGTGCGCGACGGCGACAAGGTCGTCGTCCACCGGTGAGCGCCGCGGGCGTCCGGCGGCATCGGATCGGAGGGTGAGAAGGGCGCGGGCGGGACCGGGGGAACGTGTCCCGCCCGCGCCGAGTGCAGGAGCCACAGGTACGGGGGGTGACCTGGCTCCGTGCAAAAGCCGATGACCAGTCGGCTCACTCAGTACTGCGCCCCGGTGGCCGAAAACGTCACACCCGGCGTCGCGCAGACACCGAACGTCCGTGAGGTCGCAGGTCAGCCGGATGCGTCGGCGTCCTTGCCGTTCTTGCCTCCGTTGCCGTTGCCACTGTTGCCGTTGCCGTTGCCGTTGCCGTTGCCGTTGCCGTTGCCACCGTTACCGTTGTTGCCCTTGCCCTTGCCCTTGCCACCGTTGCCGTTGTTGCCCTTGCCGTTCCCGGCGTTGCCCTTTTTCCCGTTGCCCTTGTTGCCGTTCCCGTTCGCCGCGCCTTCGCTGCCGCCGTTGCCGTTCCCGTTCCCGTTGGTGCTTCGGCCGTCGCCGGTGTCATTGCCGCCGTCCCTCTTCACCGTGGAGCCGGAGCCGGAGCCGGAGCCGGAACCCGTACCCGTGTCGGCTCCGGTGCCGTGGGGGGCCAGGACGTTCTCGCAGTACGGCCCGACATGGCCGGAACCACCCGCCGCACCCTCCAGCAGGCGCCTGCGGTTACCCGGGAGCTTGCGGCCGTCACGTAAGGCACGGCAGGCCGAGACGATCTGATTCCCGCGGCCGTTGCCGGTCGCGAGGTCGCCGCTCTTCGCGCCGGGCTCCGCCGCGCCGCCGTCCTCGTCGGCGCCCGGCCCGTCCTGCTGCCCGGTGTCGCCGTCGGTGTTCCCGGACGGCTTGCCCGGCTCGCCCCCGGCGGCGGGACCGCCCGACGCGCCCTTCTCCGACGGGTGCGGCGGCAGGGACCGTTCGGGTGGGCCGGTGGCGGTGGCGGTGGCGGTGGCGGTGGTCGTGGCGGCGGGGCCGGAGACTCCGGACGGTGTCGGCAGCACTCCGGTACCGGCCAGGACCGCGGCACCGCCGACCATGCCCACGGTCAGCGCGGCGGCCAGCCCGAAGCGCACGGGGCGCGGCCGGCGGGGTGCCCGCTCGGCTCCGGGCCGGTCCGTGGACGGGGCTCCGATCCTGACCAGGCCGACGTCAGTGCCCTGGGCGGGCCCGGCCTCGGCGGCCCGTCCCGCCTGTCCAGCCCGTCCCGCCTGTCCCGTCCGTCCAGCCCGTCCCGCCTGTCCAGCCCGTCCCGCCTGTCCCGTCCGTCCAGCCCGTCCCGCCTGTCCTGCCCGTTCCTCACGGACCTCGCGGAAAGCGGCCAGCGCGGCGGCCTCACCGGGGAGTTCCCCGCCGGCCGGCGGGGGTGGGGCGGACAGCGCGCCGAGTGTGCTCGAGAGCCGTTCGGTCCGATCGCGGTGGGCCGGGTCGACAGCTTCGGGTGACTCTCCGCTCAGCAGTCGCTCCGCCGTTTCACGGCTCAGCCACCTGTACTGCTCGTCGGCCATCACATGTCCTTCTGCGTCCGCGCTCGCATATGCGTCACACTCGCGGACGTCACCGCAGGGCGGCGTGGTTCTCTCTGGGGCGGGAGGGCACCGAGCGCCCCTGCCGATTCCGGATGTGCTTCCGGATCACCGTCGAGTATCTCAGCCAGCCGCCTCAGGCCCCGGTGCGCGGCCGTGCGTACGGCACCCGGCCGCTTGCCCAGCGTCGCGGCGGCGGTCCTCGCGTCGAGGCCCACGACCACCCGCAGGACGACGGCCTCCGCCTGGTCCTGCGGCAGCCGCGAGATGAGGGCGAAGGCGCCGTCGGTGGCCATCGCCTCGATGGCCTGGTCGGCGGTGTCGGACGCGGCGGGCCGCCCGGTCAGTTCGGTCTCGTCGCCGCCGATCACGGGGCGGCGCCCGCGCATGCGGATGTGGTCGAGGGCGCGGTTGCGGGCGATCCGGGCGGCCCAGCCGCGGAACCGGTCCGCGTCACCGCTGAACCGCTGCAGGTCCCGGGCTATCTGCAGCCACGCCTCGGACGTCACGTCCTCGGCGTCGAGTTCGCCGACCAGCGTGCGTACGTACCCCAGCAGCCGCGGGTGCACGGCCCGGTACACCGTCCGGAACGCGCTCTCGTCCCCGTCCTGCGCCGCCCCCACCGCAGCCGTCAGCTCCGCGTCGTCCCCCAGCACCGCGCACCCTCTTTGCGCCTAAGCCGGCGCCGCTCTCGCGGACCGGGTTCTCGCCGTCATGGTTCCTCAACTGATGGTTGCGGTCTCTGGCCGCGGGTGGATCGTGGTCATGTGTCCGTCGCAGCCCGGCGCGAAAGGCACGTTACGACCTCAAACTCTCCCCGTCCATGTCCGTCCATGATCCCGTGCATGATTCGACGAACCTGTGACCATGCGGGTGTGACAGAAAAGGTACTCGTGGCGCTGTAGGAATCACGGGCCGTCGCGCGGCCCGTGCCGCGCGACGGCCGGGGCCTCTCCTGTGGGGGGTGGCGGCCCTGGCCGTTGCCTTGGCAGGCGTGGGCTACGGCTTCTTTTCGCCACCCGGCCGGTCGGACGCACCCTGACGGCCGCCCGCCCCGTTTCCCGAACCACCGATCCCGTTGCCGGAATTGCCGGAGTCGCCCACGTCGCCGGGCCGGTTCCCGGGCGCGCCGGTGCCACCGGGCTCCGCCCCGCCCGCCGCCGACCGCGACCGCCCGACGCAGTGGGCCTCGATGTGCGCCGCGCCGCCCGCATCCTCGACGAGCCGCTTCCGGACGGCCGGTTCGAGCGCCTTGCCGCGCCCCTCGGCCTTCTCGTACGCGCCGCAGTGGGCCTCGGTGTTCTTGCCCCGGAGCACGCGCTCCGGGACGGTGGGGCCGGAGTCCGTGCCCGGGCCGGCGGGGGGCCGGCCGGCCGACGGGTCCTCGAGCAGGCCCTCGGACGGGGCGGAGGTGGCGGCAGGGGCCGGCGGACGGACCCCGCGGCCTCGGCCTGGTCCCGGGGCAGCCCGGCGACCAGTTCCAGGGCGCGCTCGGTGGAGAGGGCCTCCAGCGCCTGGTCGGGCGTGCTCTGCGGGCCGGGAAGGTCCAGCACGTCCTGTTCCAGCGCCGAGGGCCGTGGCCGCGCCCGTTGCCGGCGCAGGTGGTCCAGTGCCCGGTGCCGGGCGATGGTCGCCGTCCAGCCCCGGAACCCCGCTCCGTCGCCCTTGAACCGGCCGAGGTCGCGGGCTATCTCCAGCCAGGCGTCCGAGGTCACGTCCTCCGCGTCGTCGCCGACCAGTCCGCGTACGTAGCCGAGAAGTCGGGGCTGCACGAGCCGGTAGGCCACGGCGAAGGCGGCCTCGTCACCGTTCTGGGCCCGCGCGACGGCCGCGCCCAGTTCCCCGTCGTGCGCCTGTGCGCGGCGGGGTTGCCCTCCCTTGCCCAAGAACTGTCCTCGTCCGTACCGGTCCGTGCCGCGGCCGTCCGGCGCGCCATGTCGGGTCGCGCCCACGGCCCCAAGGTCATCAGCGTCCGGCGCCACGAAAGTGTCACAGTTCGTCAGCTGCCCCGTGGGTGCCGTCCGACCGGTCGCGGGCAACCGGCGCGGAACCGCCCCGCATCCACCGCAGCGCGGCCACAGGAGCGGTCGTTCCGGCGGACGACTGGTCCGGCGGGCGACAGGGCGATCGGTATCGGGGTGACGGATCGGGTCCCGGCCGCGCTCATGTCTTCGATGAGTACGTACTTCCACTTCCGCGCCGTGCCGCCCCGGCCCTGCGCAACAGCCCCGTCTGGCTGCTGCGGCTGTTCGAGGACGACTGGGACACCGTGCGCGAACGCATCGGCCGGCACCGCGAGGAGGTCCTCGACAAGGGCTACCTCGACCACGAGTTCCTCTACGCGGGCGCCCTCCCGCCGCACATGCCGGCCGGACCACCCGCGCACGTCGTGCTCGGTGGCCGGCCGGTCTTCGCGCCCGGCCCCGGCCGGCCGCCGCTCCTGTTGCTCACCGCGGCGCAGGCCGGCCGGGTCGCCGGCTTCCTGAGGGCCGCCGACTTCGACGCGCTGTGGCGGCGGGCCCGCGACCGGATCGTCCCGTGCCATGGCGACCCGGACATGGAGCGGCAGACACGCGGCATCCTCACGGCGGCCCACCGCGACCTGACCGCGTTCTACACGCGCACGGCACAGCAGCGCGAGGCGGTGGTGAAGTGGCTGCCCCCTTGAAACCGGCGGCAGCCGTACCGCCCCGGCCCTTCGTCCCCGCCCGGTTCCCCGTCCCCGCCCGGTCCCCCGTCCCCGCCCGGTCCCCCGTCCCCGCCCGGTCAGCCGTCCCTGCGGTTCCGGCGGGAGAGGGCCGCGACCAGGACCCGCCGGCCCTCCGTCGAGACCTCCAGCGCGCGTCGCAGCCCGGCCGGGCCGTGACCGGCCAGGATCTCCAGGACGGTGATCTGGCGTCGTAGTTCGGCGGTGCAGAGCGGGGACAGGGGCAGGCCTTCCGTACGGCCCTCCCGGACCGCCTCGACCGCGTCCGTCACGTCCTCGGCGGGATCGCCGCCGTCCAGGATGCGGTGGACCCGCAGCGCGGTGACCGAGCAGGCGTGGGCCCACCCGCGCAGCGCGTCGGCGGAGCGCTCCGCCGGGGCGGTGGCGAGCATCCGGTGCGCGAGCGCCGCCGCCTCGGCGCCGCGCGTGCCGCCCGCGTCGTGCGCCGCGTCGAGCTTGCCGCGGATCTGCTCCAGCCGCTCGGCCCACTCCTCGGCGGCGGCGTCCCCGGCGAGGCTCCCCCACAGGGGGCGCAGCGTCTCGTCGTCACCGCCCAGCAACGGCACGCAGCGGTCCAAACAAGCCACCCCGCTCGCGGCCAGCCCTCGCTCGTCAGCCTGCGCGGTCAGTTCCACCAAGCTCATCCACGTCTCCTCAGCGGGTCTTCACAGGCCTCCGAAAAGGCCCTTTACCGACCTCACCGGTACGGAGGCCGCACTTTCCCTTACTGCGTGCGACGGGCCGGGAATGTCACAGCGGGACGACACCGAGCCGGTCGAGCAGTCTGAAGAACAGGTTTTCGGCCAGGGGGTCGGGGGCGGGTTCGGCGGTCAGTACCTCGAGCAGTTCCTCCGCGGACGCCGTGTGTCCGGCCTCGGCGGCCCACTCGACGGCCCGGTCGGCGGCGTCCCGGGGCTCCAGGAAGTAGTCCTCCAGCGTGAGCCCGTCCTGCACCACGCCCTCCGCGCCCCCGCCGGCGTCCACCCCGCCGGTGCCGTCCGCCGCCGGGGCGCCGAGGTAGCCGGCCATCGCGGACCGCGCCAGGCAGGTCGTCCAGGCGCCGCTCCGAGGTGCCGCCGCCTCCACCACCACGCAGTCACTGTCCATCACGTAGCCGAACAGCGCGGGTGCGCCGGTCTCCCCGGCGAGGTCGTTCATGTTCCCTATGCCGCCGTCGCCGCTCGGGTACTCCCAGACCTGCCATCCGCCCGGGGCCGACGTGCGCAGGGTCATCCCCCGGGCACCGGCCAGCGCGTCCCGTTCGGCAAGCGGCCGCTCGTCACGGCCCACGACGAAATACCCCCAGTAGCCCATGTGCCGGCATCCCCCCGGTGTATCGGTTTCGGCTCGCCAGAAAACCACCACAGCCGTACGGAGGTTCGCAGGAATACGCCGTGATCCATCCCGCGAAACCCGAGCCCCAGCAGTTCTCTGCCCCTCCGGAACCTTCGGGAACCCACCGAAAGTCACCGAAACCGCCGCACCCGGTCCGGCTCAGTCCACCTCGTCCGCCAGGCTCCGGAACTCCGCCCAGGACAGCGCCGGTCCGGCCGGATCCCAGAGCTTCTGCACGGTCGCCCGCAGCGGCATCCTGATCCCGGCCGCGACCTGGTCCTCGCTCTGCGCACCGGACAGGTCGCACCAGACGGCGAAGGACCCGCCGAGGATCTGGCCGTCGTACCGGGAGGGAACGGCGGTGGTGCCGCGCAGCACGCGCGGCGTCCACTGCTCGTAGATCCGCTCCCCCGTCGGGTAGACGAAGTCGTTCGGCTCACCCAGCACGTAGTAGAGGAACTCGTCGTTGTAGTTGAGCACCTCGCGGCCCTCGCCCAGATAGTCCGCCGGCTGCCGGGCGCCGATCTCCTTGCCGGTCCAGTAGGCGACCTGGATGTCCTTCGCGGCCCGCACCGAACCACCCTCGAAGAAGCCGTCGTTCCAGGCGCGGAGTGTGCGGCCGTGGGCGCGGACGGTGTCGGCGCGGTCGTTGAGCCAGCTCGTGGCCAGGTCCTCGACGGTGGCCCCGGAGCCGTGCTTCTTCCGCGCGGCGGCGGCGAGTCCCGGGAACGAGGCCTCGGGGTCGGACACCACCAGCGCCTGGTACTCGTCGGCGCCGAGGTGCCACTGCGAGCCGGGGAACAGCTCCGCGTACTCGTTCAGCAGGTCGTCGACGATCTCGGCGGATTCGGGATCGGAGATGTCGATCGCCCCGCGCACGGCCCCGCCGCCCGTGTCGCGCAGCTGGAGGCCGGGGTGGGCGGCGATGACGGCGCCGAGGTGTCCGGGCGAGTCGATCTCGGGCACGACGGTGATGTGCCGGCTCGCGGCGAGGTCGACGATCCGCTTGACCTGCGCCTTGGTCAGATGCTGGTCGGCCACGATCTCCGGGTGCGAGTCGGACTCGATGCGGAAGCTCTGGTCGTCGGAGAAGTGCAGACCCAGTTCGTTGAACTTCAGGTCACCGAGCTCACGGACCCGGTCCTCGATCCAGCCGGCGGTGAAGTGCTTGCGCGCGATGTCCAGCATCATCCCGCGCCGCTGCTTGGCGGGCTCGTCGCGCACGACCCCCTCGGGGGCGGTCTCGGCGCCGCGGATCTGCTGCTTGAGGGTGCGGGTGCCGTAGAAGACGCCCGCCTCGGCGGGGGCGCTGACGGTCACCCGCCCGCCCCGCACGGTCATCGTGTACGACTCGGGGTTCGCGCCCTTGCCCTTGTTCAGTTCCAGGCGCAGGTCCCCGGCGCGCTCGTCGTCCTTCTTCCCCGCATACGTCAGGCCCAGTTCACCGGCTATGAGGCGGCCCTCGTCCGCCAGGGCCGGATCGCCGACGACCACCCGGTGACCGCGCTCGGGCCGCCAGCCGGGGCCGCGCTCGGCACTGTGGTCACGGACCGCGGGGATGGTCCGGGGCGCCCGGGACAAGGGGTAGGAACGGGTGGGGCTCGGCTCGGGCTCCCCGGACGGCGGCGAATCCGCCGTGTCCCCGGAGCGGGAGGCCGCGGAACCGGCCGGACCGCCGTCGTCGTCCGACGTCGCCCAGAGGCCGACGCCCACGCCGGACGCCGCGACCACCGCGCCCGCCGCGAGGGCCACGACCAGCGTCCGCCGCTGTCTCACCTGGTGCGCGGACGGCCGACGCCTGTGCTGCCTGTGCTGACTCACACACTCAACCTACGGCCCATCCGGGTGACGGACGTCGACGAGCTGTTCCGAAACCCTCCCGTCCGGGTGAATCTCGACTATCGATCGGACACGTCATGGACTCACTCGATAACGTGTCGGCACAACTCTCACACCATCTGCCACTCGACCCACACCTCTTCCCCCATCCCTTCCCCCGCACCGACACACATGTGACGCCCCGAGGACCCACGCTGCCTGCGCACCGTCTCCCCCACCTCTCCGACCGGGTCGCCGTGCCCGAACAACCGCGCGGCACCCTCGGAGCATCCGGCATCCCTGGGGCGCCCGGAGCACCCGACACGCCCGGCGCCCCGTCCGAACTGGACCACTTCAACGCCGCGACCACCGAGGACGCCGAGCGCACCCTGCTGGCCTGCCTGCACAGCCCCCGCTGGGCCGTGCGCGTCGCGGCCCACCGTCCGTACCCGGACCTGGAAGCCCTCCTGGCGGCGGCGGACGAGGCGGCCTACGACCTGCCCCGCGCGGACCGCGCCGACGCGCTGGCCTCGGAAGCCCTCCCCGGTCTCCCGGCTGACGCCTACTCCGCCGCCCATACGGCCCTGAACGCGGCCGACGCGGTCTACGAGAGCCGTTTCGGGCATCCGTTCGTCATCTGCGTCGATGGTCTGAAGCCGGATGAGGTCCTGGACCACGTACTCGAAGGCATCCGGTCACGATTGGCCAACGATCCCGAGGAGGAGCGCCTGGTGGCGGCGGAGGAGCTCCGGCGTCTGGCCCGGGGCCGCCTGACCGCTCTCCTCACGGAGGGCGGATCACCGGCGGCCCGCTGACGGCCCGCGTCACCTGCCCGAAGGCGGCGCCAAACCCGCACCAAGCCGTGTCAAGCCACCCGAAAACCCCCTCAGGGGCGCCTCGGAACCCGTCCCGGCCCCGCCCCTGCCGCCCGTCCCGCGGCCCGCCCCTCTAGCCCGTAAGCGTGCCAGTTCGATCACAGCGGCAGGGCCCCTGTCCGCCGCGCCGCCATACGTGGCTACGATGCTGGGGGCCGGTGGACCGTACCCGGCCGGGCCCGACCGACATGGAGAAAGCCGGCGCGGCCCCAACCCCCGCTCCCGGAGGAAAATTCCGTGCCGGCTGGAACGCTGTACCGCGGCCGGGAAGGAATGTGGTCCTGGGTGGCTCATCGAGTCACCGGCGTCCTCATCTTCTTCTTCCTGTTCGTTCACGTGCTGGACACCGCCCTCGTGCGCGTGTCCCCGGAGGCCTACGACACCGTCGTGGCCACGTACAAGACGCCGATCGTCGCGCTGCTGGAGTACGGCCTCGTCGCCGCCGTCCTCTTCCACGCGCTCAACGGCCTGCGTGTCATCGCCGTCGACTTCTGGCTCCAGGGCGCCCGGTACCAGAAGCAGATGCTCTGGACCGTCGTCGCCGTGTGGGTCGTGCTGATGATCGGGGCGCTCTACCCCGTCCTCGGCCACGCCACTCGTGAACTGTTCGGGAGCTGACGCCAATGTCCACGACTGAATCCACCGCTTCGGGCGTCGGCCCCGTCGAGGGCGCGTCGCTCTACTCGGTCGACAACCCGGCGCCGGTCATCGAGCCCCCGCGCAAGCGGACCAAGAAGACCCCGAAGACCACCCGGGGCAACTTCGAGATGGCCGCCTGGCTGTTCATGCGCCTGTCCGGCGTCGTCCTGGTCGTCCTGGTCATCGGGCACCTGCTGATCCAGCTCGTGCTGGACGGCGGCGTCTCCAAGATCGGCTTCGCCTTCGTGGCGGGCCGCTGGGCCTCGCCGTTCTGGCAGGTCTGGGACCTGCTGATGCTCTGGCTCGCGATGCTGCACGGCACGAACGGCCTGCGCACGGTCATCAACGACTACGCGGAGCGCGCGAACACCAGGCTGTGGCTCAAGGGCCTGCTCTACACCGCCACGGTGTTCACCATCCTGCTGGGCACGCTGGTGATCTTCACCTTCGACCCGAACATCCGCTAGGCACGGGGCTGCGAGAATCATGAAGATCCACAAGTACGACACCGTCATCGTCGGCGCCGGTGGCGCGGGCATGCGCGCGGCCATCGAGTCGACGAAGCGCAGTCGCACCGCCGTCCTGACCAAGCTCTACCCCACCCGCTCCCACACGGGCGCCGCACAGGGCGGCATGGCCGCCGCGCTGGCCAACGTGGAGGAGGACAACTGGGAGTGGCACACTTTCGACACGGTCAAGGGCGGTGACTACCTGGTCGACCAGGACGCCGCCGAGATCCTGGCGAAGGAGGCCATCGACTCCGTTCTCGACCTGGAGAAGATGGGCCTGCCGTTCAACCGCACCCCGGACGGCACCATCGACCAGCGCCGCTTCGGCGGCCACAGCCGCAACCACGGCGAGGCGCCGGTCCGCCGCTCCTGCTACGCGGCCGACCGCACCGGTCACATGATCCTCCAGACGCTGTACCAGAACTGCGTCAAGGAGGGCGTGGAGTTCTTCAACGAGTTCTACGTCCTGGACCAGCTGATCACCGAGGTCGACGGCGTCAAGAAGTCGGCCGGTGTGGTGGCGTACGAGCTGGCCACCGGCGAGATCCACATCTTCCGGGCGAAGTCCGTGATCTACGCCTCCGGCGGCAACGGCAAGTTCTTCAGGGTGACGTCCAACGCGCACACCCTGACCGGTGACGGCCAGGCGGCCGTGTACCGGCGCGGGCTGCCGCTGGAGGACATGGAGTTCTTCCAGTTCCACCCGACCGGCATCTGGCGCATGGGCATCCTGCTGACGGAGGGCGCCCGCGGTGAGGGCGGCATCCTGCGCAACAAGGACGGCGAGCGCTTCATGGAGAAGTACGCGCCGGTCATGAAGGACCTCGCCTCCCGCGACGTCGTGTCCCGGTCCATCTACACGGAGATCCGTGAGGGCCGCGGCTGCGGTCCCGAGGGCGACCACGTCTTCCTGGACCTCACCCACCTCCCGCCGGAGCAGCTGGACGCCAAGCTGCCCGACATCACGGAGTTCGCGCGGACCTACCTGGGCATCGAGCCGTACACGGACCCGATCCCGATCCAGCCGACCGCGCACTACGCCATGGGCGGCATCCCGACGAACGTCCAGGGCGAGGTGCTGGCGGACAACACCACCGTCGTCCCCGGCCTGTACGCGGCCGGCGAGGTCGCCTGCGTGTCGGTGCACGGCGCCAACCGGCTGGGCACCAACTCGCTGCTGGACATCAACGTGTTCGGCAAGCGGGCCGGTATCGCGGCCGCCGAGTACGCGCACACCGCCGACTACCTCGAGCTGCCGGACGACCCGGAGTCCTTCGTCGTCGGGCAGATCGAGCGGCTGCGGTCCTCCACCGGCACCGAGCGGGTGGCCGAGATCCGCCGCGAGCTGCAGGACACCATGGACGCCAACGTCATGGTGTTCCGCACCGAGCAGACGATCAAGACGGCGGTCGAAAAGATCGCGGAGCTGCGCGAGCGCTACCTGAACGTCTCCATCCAGGACAAGGGCAAGCGGTTCAACACCGACCTGCTGGAGGCGATCGAGCTGGGCAACCTGCTCGACCTGGCCGAGGTCATGGCCACGTCCGCGCTCGCCCGCAAGGAGTCCCGCGGCGGTCACTACCGCGAGGACTACCCGAACCGGGACGACGTCAACTTCATGCGCCACACCATGGCGTACCGCGAGGTGGGCGACGACGGCACCGAGTCGATCCGGCTCGACTACAAGCCGGTCGTCCAGACCCGCTACCAGCCGATGGAGCGTAAGTACTGATGGCTACCCCTGTTATGGACAAGGCGGACGCGGCCGGATCGCCCGAGCCCGGCTTCGGCGACTCCCCGTACATCACCGCGACCTTCCGGATCCGCCGGTTCAACCCGGAGGTCTCCGACGAGGTGGTCTGGGAAGACTTCCAGCTGGAGATCGACCCCAAGGAGCGCGTCCTCGACGCGCTGCACAAGATCAAGTGGGATCAGGACGGCACGCTGACCTTCCGCCGTTCCTGCGCCCACGGCATCTGCGGCTCCGACGCCATGCGGATCAACGGCAAGAACCGCCTGGCGTGCAAGACGCTGATCAAGGACCTCAACCCCGAGAAGCCGATCACGGTCGAGGCCATAAAGGGCCTGACGGTCCTCAAGGACCTGATCGTGGACATGGAGCCGTTCTTCCAGGCCTACCGGGACGTGATGCCCTTCCTGATCACGAAGGAGACCAACGAGCCGACGCGCGAGCGGCTGCAGTCCGCCGAGGACCGCGAGCGTTTCGACGACACGACGAAGTGCATCCTGTGCGCCGCCTGCACGTCCTCGTGCCCGGTGTTCTGGAACGACGGCCAGTACTTCGGTCCGGCCGCCATCGTCAACGCGCACCGGTTCATCTTCGACTCGCGCGACGAGGCCGGCGAGCAGCGCCTGGAGATCCTCAACGACCGTGACGGCGTGTGGCGTTGCCGTACGACCTTCAACTGCACGGACGCGTGCCCGCGCGGCATCGAGGTCACCAAGGCGATCGCCGAGGTGAAGCGGGCGCTCATCACGCGCCGCTTCTGACGGCTTCGCCCGTACATGTCCGAGGCCCCGATCCGGCTGGATCGGGGCCTCGGACATGTACGGCGACCGGAGCGGCCGGTGCCGCGTCAGCCGCGCAGGACGCGGCCCTGCTTGTCGGTGCGGTCGTTGCTCGTGAGGAACAGGACGCCGTCGATCAGCGACCAGAGGCCGAGGCCACCACAGGTCAGCAGCTGGGCGACGCCGATGCCGACGGAACCGACGTAGAAGCGGCCGATGCCCAGGGTCCCCAGGAAGATCTGGAGGAGACCGGCGACGATCTTCGACTTGTCGGAGTAGGGACGGCCCTGCGGGTCGTAGCCGTAGGGGGCCTGGGGATCGGCGGGGACGGTCATGGCGCTTGCTCCTGGGGAAAAGAGTGTGACGCGCCGGGCGGGTTGCCCGGACGGCTCAGGAGGGACCACCGGAAACCCGCGTGCGGATCCCGCGCAACTACTGCGCTGTAACTCACGGTTCGCGAACCGTCCCCCCTGCGTCAGAGGAGCGTAAGGGGACTGGCGTTCGAACGCGGAAGTGAAAAGTCGAATGTTTTCTATCCGTGATCAACTAAGCCCGGTTTTCGCGCATTTCAGACGATGTTGCGAGCCACCGTCCAGGCCACCGCCGCCACGAGGATCACCGCCTGGACCCGGGGTGCGATCCGGGGCGCCCAGGCGCGGCCGCGCAGCCCTTCCAGCGTCCAGCGCCCCCACAGCGCCAGCGCGAACGGCGCGGCGAGCAGCAGGGCCCTGTTGTCCAGCCAGGCGGCGGCGAACTGACCGTTCATCAGGTCGTACACCATGCGCGTGCCCCCGCAGGCCGGGCACAGCAGGCCGGTGACGGCCCGCAGCGGGCACCGGGGCAGGAGGTGCCCCGGCTCGTGCGGGTCGGTGCCCCACAGGTAGGCGGCCCCCGCCACGCCCGCGGCCAGTACCGCGACGGGGGCCACCGCGGGATGCCACCGCGGCCGCCCCCGGGACGGGACGGACGAGGCCGCGTCAGCCACGCAGGATCCGCCCCTGGGAGTCCGTGCGGTCGTTGCTGACCAGGTACATGACGCCGTCGATCAGCGACCAGATGCCGAGCCCGCCGCAGGTGAGCAGCTGGGCGATGCCGATGCCGACCGAACCGGTGTAGAAGCGGCCGATGCCCAACGAGCCGACGAAGAGCTGGAGGAGACCGGCGACGATCTTCGACTTGTCGGAAAGGGGACGCCCGTAGGGGTCGTACCCGTAGGGCGCGCCGGGGTCGGGAGCACCGGGGAAGAACCCGGGGGGCGGGGGCTGCTGGAAGCCGGGCGGGGGCGGGTAGCCACCGGGCGGCGGGGGGTACCCGCCGGGCGGCTGGTGCCCGCCGGCGGGCGGCTGGGATCCGGGCTGCGGGTAGCCGTAGGGGCCGGACGGGCCGGCTCCGCCGGAATTCGGGGGGCCGAAGCCGGGCGGCGGGGACGGCTGCTGCGGCTGCTCGCTCACAGTGGGTCTCTCCTGAAAGATACGGATAACTGACGGTCATCTTGCAGGACTCGGGCGGCAATGAGAAGTCGGAACCCGATCAGGAGCTTTCCCGCATGATCCGCCGGATGGGTTCCGGGGCCGTCCGCCCGGACGAGTGACCCACCGCCTCCCGGCCACCACCTCTGCCCGCTTTGCGCCGGTACCACCTAATGTGACGTCATGTCAGACGATGAGTCCTACGAACTGCTCGGGTTCGACCATGTGCTGCTGCCCGTCGGAGACCTCGACGAAGCCGTCGGATTCTACGGCCGGGCCGGGTTCCCGGTCGGCTTCCGGCTGGACGAGGCCGGGATCGTCCTGCTGAAGGTGGGCGGCGAGACACCCGGGGTGCTGCTGCGGCACGAGGAGGACCTGGGCTGCCGACCGCCGGCCCGGCCCTCCGCCCGGCTGTGGCTGGAGGTGCCGGACGCCCGCGTCGCCGCCGAGGCGCTGGAGAGCGCCGGGATCGGCCTGCTCGACGGGCCGTTCGCGGGCGCCACCGGCTGGACCGTCGAGTTCTCCGACCCCTGGGGGAACGTGGTCGGCCTGACCGACTACACCAAGCGCCCGGAACTGAGCCGCCGGCCGTAGGCCCGGTCGGCGCGGGCGCCCCACCCCTCGCCGGCACGGACCACGAGACCGCGGGGGCGGACACCGCAAGGGCCGGACGCCGCAGGAACCGGACGCCGCAGCACCCGGGAGGCCCGCGAGCCCTGTGTGTCCGGGGGCAGGCCCTAAGCTCTGTCCGTGTCCGTGAAGAACGACGGTCCCGGTGACGGTGCCGCACTCAGCAAGTCCGAGCAGACCCGCGCCCTGATCCTGGAGACGGCCATGCGGCTGTTCCAGGAACGCGGGTACGGCAGGACGACCATGCGGGCCATCGCCACGGAGGCCGGGGTCTCCGTCGGCAACGCGTACTACTACTTCGAGGGCAAGGAACACCTGATCCAGGGGTTCTACGACCGGATCGCCGCCGAGCACCAGCGGGTGGCCCGGGAGACCCTGGAGCGGGAGACCGATCTGGAGGCCCGGTTCGCGGGCGTGCTGAAGGCATGGCTGGACATCGCCACGCCGTACCACGAGTTCGCGGTGCAGTTCTTCAAGAACGCCGCCGATCCGGACAGCCCGCTCAGCCCCTTCTCGCCCGAGTCGGAGCACGCGCGCGTGGAGGCGATCAGCGTCCACCAGGAGGTGCTGGCCGGTTCCGGGGCCAAGGTGCCCCCGGAGCTGCGGGAGGTGCTGCCGGAGCTGATGTGGCTGGCGCAGATGGGCCTCGTCCTGTACTGGATCTTCGACCGTACCGAGGACCGTGAACGCAGTTACCGTCTCGCCGAGCGCGGCGCCCGCATCACCGCGCGGGGCGTCGCCCTGGCCCGTTTCCGGGTCCTGCGCCCGCTGGTCCGCGAGGTCCACGACATGTTCACGGAGTTCCTGCCGGGGATGACCAAGATGCTGCCGGACCCGGCGAAGGACCGGGGGTCGCCCGCCGGCCACGACGAGGAGTCCCAGGGAGCACCCGCCGGCCACGGCGAAGAGTCCCACGGAGCGCCCCCCGGCAGCGACGGGCGCCCCGGTCCGGTCAGTTGACGGCGTCCACCTCACCGGGTGCGAGTTCCACGTCGTGCACCAGCGGGCCGCCGGGCACCGTCACCCGCCCCGCGCGGGAGCCGTACGGGGCCGCCGTCACCGCCAGCAGGTACGTGCCGGGGGACGGGACGGAGACGATGTACGAGCCGTCGGCGAGGGAGACGACCCGGTCCACCTGCCGCCCGCCCGAGGTCAGCAGGGTGACGGCCGCGCCGTCCACGGGGTCGCCGTCGACGGTGCGGACGAAGCCGTGCACGACCGAGGCGGCCGGAGCGGCCCCCTCGCCGGGGGCCCGGGTGTCCGGAACCACGCCCGAGCCGCCCTCCTCCTCCTTCTCCTTCGGTTCGACCGCGAGATGCGGCAGCCGCTTCTCCAGCCCCGCCGGCAGCCACCAGTTGGCCTTGCCGATCAGATGCATCACGGCCGGTACCAGCGCCGTACGCAGGATGAACGCGTCCAGGGCGACGGCCGCGGCGAGCCCCACGCCCGCCATGCCCGCCGCGTAGTCGCCGCTGAGCACGAAGGCGAGGAAGACGCACACCATGATCAGGGCCGCGGAGTTGATGACGCGGCTGGTCTCCGCGAGGCCGACGCGCACCGCGCGGGCGTTGTCCCGGGTGTGCACCCATTCCTCATGCATCCGGCTCACCAGGAACACCTGGTAGTCCATGGAGAGCCCGAACAGCAGCGACAGCATGATGATCGGCAGGAAGGCCGCGATGGGGCCCTCCCTGCCGAAACCGAGCAGGTCCAGGCCCCAGCCCCACTGGAAGATCGCCACCAGGACGCCGAAGGAGGCCGCCGCCGCGAGCAGGTTCATCACGGCGGCCGTCAGCGGCACCACCAGGGAGCGGAACGCGAGCAGCAGGAGCAGGAAGCCCAGGCCGATGATCGTGCCGATGAAGAGCGGCAGCCGGTCCCCCGTCACGGACGCGAAGTCCTTCGACACCGCCGTGACGCCGCCGACGTGGGCCCGGACCCCCGCTTCGGGGATCACGTCCTCGCGCAGGACGTCGATGAGCCGGTCCGTCCGCTCGTCCTGCGGTGAGGTCGTGGGGACGACCTGGATGACGGTGACGCCGTTCGCGGGTGGCATCGAGGCGACCTGGGCGACGCCCTCGGTCCGCTCGACGGCCGTCACCAGGCTGTTCGACGCCTCGCCGTCCACGACCACCTGGAGCGGGCCGTTGAAGCCGGGCCCGAAGCCTTCGGCGAGCAGGTCGTAGGCCTTCCTGGTGGTCGTGGACGCCCCGTCGTTGCCCTGGTCCACGGTGCCCAGGCGCAGCGACAGCAGCGGGACGGCGAGCGCGGCCATCAGGACCACGGCGAGGAGGGCGGTGGACCGCGGGCGGCGTTCGACGCCGGCGGCCCAGCGGGCCGCGAGTCCGGTGGTCCGGTCCGTCTCCGGGCCGCGCGCGGCGAGCGTGCGGCGCTGGCGGCGGCTGAGCACCCGGTGGCCGAGCAGCCCCAGCAGCGCCGGCAGCAGGGTGACGGCCGCGAGCACGCTCAGCACCACGGTCAGCGACGTGCCGATGACGACGCCGTCCAGGAAACGCAGGTTCGTCACCAGCATGCCGGCCAGCGCGATGCACACCGTGCCGCCCGCGAACAGCACCGCCCGCCCGGAGGTGTCGAGCGCGGTGACGGCGGCCTCCTCCGGGTCGTCGCCGCGCAGGATGCCGCGCCGGTGCCGGGTGACGATGAACAGGGCGTAGTCGATACCCACCCCGAGACCGATCAGCGTCGACAGCAGCGAGGCGAGTTCGGGCACGTTCGTGACATGGCTGATCAGCTGGGTGCCGAACATGCCGGTGCCGACGCCGAACACGGCGATCACGATCGGCAGCAGCATCGCGAGCAGCGAGCCGAACGCCACGAACAGCACCACGGCGGCGGCGAGGACGCCGACCAGCTCGGCCGTGCCGGTGGGCGGCTCCTGGACCCGCGTGATGGCCTGGCCGCCCAGCTCCACCCGGAGTCCGTCGCCCGCGGCGTCCTCGGCCGTGTCGACGACGTCCTCGACGAGTTCCTTCGGGACGGCGTCCGCCTGTTCGGCGAAGGTGACCTGCGCGTACGCGGTCCGCCCGTCCCGGCTGATCTGGGCCGCGCCCTGCGGCCCGTAGGGGCCGGTGACGTCACCGACGCCCTCCATGCGCCCGATCGCCGCCAGCGCGGGCTCCATCCGGGACCGCACGGACGCGTCCCGCACGGAACCGTCCTCGACCTTCCACACCACGGTGTCGGTGTCGCCGGCGCGTTCCGGGAACGCCTTCTCCATCAGGTCGTACGCCCGCTTGGAGTCCGTGTCCGGCAGGGAGAAGACATTCGCGTAGTTCGTTCCCGCGCTGCTCGCCGCCGCCCCCAGTCCGAGCAGCGCCCCCACCCACAGCAACACGACCACCAGCCGGTGCCGATAGCACCAGCGTGCCAGTACCGCCACGTTCAAGCTCCTTCGTCGCTCCGAGGTCCCCCAGGTCCTCGCAGCAGGATCGACGACGGGCCCCGCGCGGGGGCACGGCTCGCCCGGGACTCTCAAGGAACTCCAAAGCGGGAAGCGGTACGGCCGCGGGCGTCCGCACCGATACTGGGAGCATGACGACGGCTCCGGGAACCGTGCTGGTGGTGGAGGACGAGGAGAGCATCGCCGATGTCCTCGCCATCGCCCTGCGTTATCACCGCTTCGAGGTCATGACGGCCGGCACCGTCCGCGAGGCGCTCGCGCTGACCGAGCACACCAGGCCCGACGCGGCCCTGCTCGACGTGATGCTGCCGGACGGCGACGGCCGCGGACTGGGCCGTGAACTGCGGCTGCGCCGGCCGGAGCTGGCGCTGGTGTTCCTCACCGCCCGGGACGCCCCGGCGGAGATCGTCGGCGCGCTCGGCTTCGGCGACGACTACATCACCAAGCCGTTCAACATCGACGAGGTCGTCGCACGGGTCACCGCGGTACTGCGCCGGACCCGGCCCGCCGACGTCCTGCCGCAGCGGGCACCGCTGCGCCACGGCGACCTGGAGCTGGACGAGACGACGTACTCGGTGCGCCGCGCGGGCCGTTCGGTCGAACTGACCCCCACCGAGTACGCCCTGCTGCGCTTCCTGGTGCGCAACGGCGGCCGGATCGTGCCCAAGGACCAACTGCTGCGCCACGTCTGGCAGTACGAGCACACTCCGCCGGAGTCGACCGTCGTCGAGACCTACATCAGCTACCTGCGCCGCAAACTCGACACCCTGGGACCGCCGGTGATCACCACCCGGCGCGGGGTCGGATACGGCCTGACGTGAGGGCGCCGAAGCCGCGACCCCGCCGCGGCCCTCACCTCTCCCGGCTGCGCCGCCTGATGTGCTGCGAGCGGGGCGTCCACTCCCTGCGCGGCCGGCTGACGCTGGCGAACCTGGTGCTGCTCGCCATCGGCATCACGGCGGCGACCCTGGTGAGCGTGCTGGTCATGCGCTACTACCTGCTCGACCAGATCGACACGGAGCTGACCCAGAACCGCGATTCGCTCGGCGGTTCCCAGCTGACCCTGCGGCAGATCGACTCGCTGAGCGTGCTGAGCTTCTTCACCGAACGGGTGCACCCGGAGTGGAACGGGGAGAACCGCCCCGACTCGATCTTCGCCGCCGTCGGTCCCGGGGGCGAGGCCGTGGGCATCCTCGGCCTCGAACCGACCGCCGCCCAGCGCGCCCTGGCCGACGAGGTGGGCGACCCGCGCACCCTGGCCCGGGACCCCGAGCCGCACGACCTCACCGTCCGGGGCGCCGCCTACCGCGCGACGGCCACACAGCTCGGGGACGGCACGTACGTCCTGATCGCCACCTCCACCGAGTCGCTGCACGCGGGGGTCGCCAAGGCGATCAGGCTCGACGCGGCCATCGGGACACTGCTGCTCGCGCTGCTGGCCTGTCTGACGATGGTCAGCGTCCGCCGCCGGATGCGGCCGCTGGAGGACATGGTGGAGACCTCGTCGGCGATCGCCGAGGGCGATCTGACCCGGCGCGTGCCCTCCAGCCGGGACCCCATCCTGGAGGTGGAGCAGCTGCGGCTCGCCCTGAACTCGATGCTCCAGCAGGTCGAGTCGGCGTACCGCACGCGCGAGCGCAGCGCGGCCCAGCTGCGCCGGTTCGTGGCCGACGCCTCGCACGAACTGCGCACCCCGCTGGCCGCGATCCGCGGCTACCTCCAGTTGTACGACCGGGGGATGCTGCGCGAGCCGGCGGAGCGGCGCCGGGCCTGGGACAGGATGCTGGCGGAGTCCGACCGCATGGCGCGGCTCGTGGACGAGCTGCTCGTGCTGGCCCGCCTCGACCAGCGGCCCGAACTGCGGCTGCGGAACGTGGACGTGTGCCGGCTGGTGCGGGACGCCGCCGAGGACCTGCGGGTGCAGCAGCCGGAGCGGCCGGTGACCGTCGACGCCGGCGGTGCGGTGCTGGTACGGGCCGACGAGTCCGGGCTGCGGCAGGTGCTGGGAAACCTGCTGGGCAACGTGCGCACGCACACGCCCGCCGAGGTGCCGGTACGGCTCGGGGTGACCCGCGCCGGCGGCGTCGTGCGGCTGTGCGTGGCGGACGACGGGCCGGGGCTCGGCGCGCAGGACGCGGCGCGCCTCTTCGACCGCTTCTTCCGGGCCGGCGGCGGGGCGGGCAGCGGGCTGGGCATGGCGATCGTGCAGGGCGTGGTCCACACGCACGGCGGCGAGGTGACGGTACGGACGGCCCCGGGCGAGGGCCTGGCGGTGACGGTGACCCTGCCGGCGCGGGCGGAAACGTCGGTGCCGGACGAGACGCACAACGCCGTCGAGGCCGCCGAGGCCGCCGAGGCCGCCGAGGCCGCCGAGGCCGCACCGTAGGCCCCGAGGCGGTCCCGTGGCCTGCGGTCACCGCCGTCAGGTCTGCTTCGACGCCAGTTCGATCACCGTGATGTCCGACGGCGCGCCGATCCGGGTCGGCGGGCCCCAGGCGCCGGCGCCACGGCTGACGTACAGCTGGGTGTCGCCGTAGCGGTCCAGGCCCGCGAGGGTCGGATTGGCAGCGGCGGCGAGGTAGTTGGCGGGCCAGAGCTGGCCGCCGTGGGTGTGGCCGGAGAGCTGGAGGTCGACGCCGTGGTCGACGGCCTCGTGGACCATCACCGGCTGGTGGGCGAGGAGCACGCACGCGCGGGCCCGGTCCCGGTCGCCGAGCGCCCGCGCGTAGTCGGGCCCCTGGCCCTCGTTCTCGCCGGCCAGGTCGTTCACCCCGGCGAGGTCGAAGTGCGGGAGTTGTGTGCGCGCGTTCTCCAGCGGGTTCAGGCCGAGCCGGCGCACCTCGTCGACCCACTCCTCGGCACCGGAGAAGTACTCGTGGTTCCCCGTGACGAAGAAGGAGCCGTGACGTGCCCTCAGCTGCGCGAGGGGGGCCGCGGCCGGGCCGAGTTCCTTGACCGTGCCGTCCACCAGGTCGCCGACGACCGCGATCAGGTCGGGCTGGGTGGAGTTGATCGTGTCGACGACCTTCTGCGCGAAGCCCCGGCCGAGGATCGGCCCCAGGTGGATGTCGCTGACGACCGCGATCCGGTAGCCGTGCGCCGCGCGCGGCAGCTTGGCGAGCGGCACGGTGACCCGTTTCACCTGCGGCCCGCGCACCGTGCCGTACGTTCCGTACCCGACCGTCCCGACGGCCGCCACGGCGGCGGCCCCGGCGACCACCCGGGAGACGAACAGCCGCCGGGAGGGACCGGCGGGGTCCGTCGGACCGGCGAGGTCCTCGGGGGTGTCGGCAGCGGGGGCGGGGGGCGTGGTGCCGGCCGGCGCGGGGGCGTCCGCGTCCGTCGGCTGTGACGCTCCCGGTGCGGGCGGTCCTGACGGTGCCGTGGGTGCGGCGGCCGCCGCACCCTCCGGTATCGGTGCCGGCTCCTGGCTCGGCGGCGTTGCCGTGCTCCGTGCCCGGTGCTCCAGGACCCGGCGCAGCACCGGGCGGACGGCCTCGCCCACGAGCACCGCGAGGAACAGGTAGAGGCACAGGGCCAGCCAGAGGTAACCGGGCCAGGCCAGGACCTGCTTGAGCCAGAACGGGACACCGCTGCGCGTGGCGAAGAACGCCGCGAAGGTCAGCGCCCAGCCGCCGGCGATCACCGCCACGCCGACGCGCCGCACGGCGCCCGGAGCCCGGGTCGTGTCGCGGAACAGACGGCGCCACAGGTACCAGCTGCCCGTCACCAGGACGGACAGGACCAGGAGCGCGACGAGTACGAAGACGATGACCACGGTGCGGTGTTCCCCAGATTTCCGTTACGACGTCCGTGACGTCCGGCTCAGTGCGCGCAGACCACGCAACCCGATGCCTCCGACGACCGTCCCCAATACGAAGGAGACGACGGCCAGCAGCAGATGGACCCAGAAATACGCCGTCGGCTCGCCGTCGTCGAAGGCGAGCCCGCTGCCGTCCTTGACCAGGTTCTTGACGAAAGTGATCCAGATGATCCAGCTCCATACCCCGAAGGCGAGCAGGAACCAGGAGACGGGACGGCTGAGTTTCACCAGATCTGACCTTTCATCGCAACGCCGGGCGCCCGGGTTCGGCCGGGGCTCCGGGGGTGGTCCCCCGGGCGGGCACGGCATGGGTCCAGTATCACCGGCCGGTGTCCGGTTCCGTTCACGGGGTGGGGAGGGAGTGGGGACTTCCGCAGGCACTGCATGTACGTTTCCGACCGTGCCCGCACCCAAAAACTCCATCCGGCGCTCGCTGCTGGTCACTTCCGCCATATTTCTGTCCACCGCGCTGACCGCTCCCGTTGCCCTCGCAGCCCCGAGCCCGTCGGCCGGCTCTTCGTCCATACCCTCGGCCGACTCCTCGGCCACGGCCTCGGCCGACCCGTCGAAGAGCCCGTCCAAGAGCCCGTCGAAGGGCTCGAAGAAGCCGAAGAAGCCGAACGGCTCCAAGGCCGCTCCCCCGGCGAAGATGTCGACGGTGGGCGGCGCCCGGCTCGGGCAGGCGGGGACCCAGGTCAACCTCGCGAGCGGCGTGCCGGTGCTGCCGAAGGGCCTGTCGGCCCGGTCCTGGATCGTCGCCGACGCCGAGTCGGGCGAGGTGCTCGCCGCGCACAACGCGCACTGGAAGCTGGCCCCGGCCAGCACCCTGAAGATGCTGTTCGCCGACACCCTGCTGCCGAAGTGGCCCAGCTCGACGGAGCACAAGGTCGAGTCCTCCGACCTGGCCGGCATCGGCTCCGGTTCCAGCATGGTGGGGCTCAAGGAGGACGAGACGTACACCGTCCACGACCTGTGGCTCGGGGTCTTCCTCCGCTCGGGCAACGACGCCGTGCGGGTGCTGGCTGCCATGAACGGGGGTGTCGAGAAGACCGTCGAGGAGATGAACGAGCACGCCGAGGAGCTCCAGGCCCTCGACACGGCCGTGGTGAGCCCGGACGGTTACGACGCCGAGGGGCAGACGTCGTCCGCGTACGACCTGACCCTGATCGCCCGTTCCGGGCTGCAGAAGAAGGACTTCCGGGAGTACGCCTCGACGGTCCGCGCGGACTTCCCCGGTGAGACGAAGAAGAACAAGAAGGGCAAGAAGGTCCGCGGTTCCTTCGAGATCCAGAGCACCAACCGGCTGCTGTCCGGCGACTACGACGTGCCCGTCTACGAGGGCATAGCGGGAGTGAAGAACGGCAACACCACCGACGCGGGTGCCACCTTCACCGGTGTCGCCGAGCAGGGTGGCAGGGTCCTGCTCGTCACCGTGATGAACCCGGAGAAGAAGGAGAGCAACGGGGTCTACAAGGAGACCGCGAAGCTGTTCGACTGGGGGTTCGAGGCGGCCGGCAAGGTCGATCCGGTGGGTGAGCTGGTGCCGCCCAGGAGCGCCGTGCGGGCCGGCGCCCGGCCGGGTGCCAGTGCCTCCCCCGGCGAGGCGGGCGGCACGGGCGAGGGAACGCTCGGCGCCGCGGACGGCAAGCCGGTGGCGAGTGCCGCGGCCGGCGGGGCCGGCGGCGTCGGCACCGCGCTCGCCGTCACGGGCGGGGTGCTGGTACTGCTCGCGGGCGGGGCGTTCCTGGTCAACCGCCGCTGGCCGCTGCCGGATCTGGTGCGCCGTCGTCCGCGTCCGTGACTCCCTCGGTCTCCCGGCTCTGCGTCGCCGTCCAGGCGGCGCAGAACACGACCAGTTTCATGGTGAAGTTGATCCACAGCAGCAGGGCGACCGGGACCCCGAACGCGCCGTACATGCTCTTCGCGGCCACGCCCTGCATATAGCCGCTGAGCAGCAGTTTCAACAGTTCGAAGCCGACCGCGCCGATGAGCGCGGC
The DNA here is from genome assembly GCF_036634175.1 of Streptomyces sp. P9-A2. Lineage (NCBI taxonomy): Bacteria > Bacillati > Actinomycetota > Actinomycetes > Kitasatosporales > Streptomycetaceae > Streptomyces > Streptomyces sp. P9-A2. Next base: position 5,018,748 of record NZ_JAZIFX010000001.1, on the reverse strand, counting down.
CACGACCAGACGGCGGCGGGCGGGTTCGACCCCGGGCAGCGGTGACAGGACGTACAGCAGGAGCAGGAAGTCGGCGCCCGCGGCGACGGCGAAGGCAGCGATCCGCAGCACGATCCCGCCCCAGCCGCCCTTCTCCAGCCCGATGGCGTCACTGATCCAGCCGACCGCCGTCGAGGCGACCGTGGAGGCGACCAGGGTGACCAGGACCGCGCCGCCGAGCCCGACCAGGATGCCCGCGTCCTTGGCCTTGCGCAGGACGGGGTTCTCCTCCGGGTCGGACAGCTCCCACACCGCGCGCAGGCACTCCCGCATCGATCCGGCCCAGCTGATGCCGATGAACAGCAGGGCGGCACCGGCGATGAGGCCGACGGCGCCGGCGTTCTCCACCAGGCTCCCGATGTCCAGCTGGTCGGAGATACCGGGCACCTGCTCGGTGAGCTTGTCCTGGAGGGTGTCCTGCTGCTCCTGGCTGAGCATGGCGGCGCCGATCGCGGCGGCGACGGTGAGCAGCGGGAACAGTGCGACGAAGCTGGTGAACGTCATCGCGGCGGCCAGCCGGGTCCAGTGCGCCCGCTCCATCCGCTCGTAGGACCGCCACGCGTGCGTGAGCATCAGCCGCGTGGCCCACGGGCCGACCACCGGGAGTTTCTTCAGCCAGTCCATGAACCGTCCTTGCCCCTGCGGGGGAAATCCCATGTCCGGAGCGACATCCCATTAATCACCCGTTCCGACGAGTGGCGCAAGGTTTCAAAACCAATCGCCCATATAGGGGCGATACGGTCACCGGCATGCCTGATGACACCGTCTCCCCCGCGGGATGGGACCGCATCGCTCCCGCCGCGGCCCGGCTGCCCCGGTCCCTGCTCGTCCTCGGCGGTACGTCCGAGATCGCCCTGGCCACGGCCCGCCGGCTGATCGCCCGCCGCACCCGCACGGTGTGGCTGGCGGGCCGGCTCTCCCCCGCGCTGGAACAGGCCGCGGAGCAGTTGCGCGGCCTGGGCGCCCAGGTGCGCGTCATCGCCTTCGACGCCCTCGACCCCGCCTCCCACGAGAATGTCCTCGGCGAGGCCTTCACGGACGGTGACATCGACATGGTGCTGCTCGCCTTCGGCACCCTCGGCGACCAGGCCCATGACGAGCGGTCGCCCCGGGCCGCAGTCCGGGTCGCGCAGACCAACTACACCGGCGCGGTCTCCTCGGGCCTCGTGTGCGCGGGCGCCCTCCAGAACCAGGGGCACGGCTGCCTGGTGGTGCTGTCGTCCGTCGCCGGTGAGCGGGCCCGCCGCGCGGACTTCATCTACGGCTCCAGCAAGGCCGGCCTGGACACCTTCGCCCAGGGCCTCGGCGACGCGCTGTACGGCACGGGCGCGCGCGTCATGGTCGTACGCCCCGGCTTCGTCCGTACCCGGACGGCCGGCGCTTCGCGCGGGGCCCCGCTCACCACCACCCCGGAGGCGGTCGCGACGGCGGTCGAGCTGGGGCTGCGCCGCCGCGCGGAAACGGTGTGGGTGCCGGGCAGGCTGCGCGTGGTGATGTCGGCGCTGCGGCACCTGCCCCGGGCGGTGTTCCGGCGGCTGCCGGCCTGAGGCCCTGCGGGCCGGAGATCATGCGGGGCCGGAGGTCATGCGGGCCGGAGACCCTGCGGGGGCCTGAGGTCACAAAGATCAGCGCGCGGTGACGGAGCCCCGATCGGCGCGGCCGGGCTGCGGGGGCACCACCAGCGAGCCGAACGGGAACTCCCGCAGCTTGCGCCACACCCCGTCGGCGCCCTGTTCGTAGAGCGCGAACCCGGTGCAGGGCCACCGCGCCTCGTAGTCGGCGAGTTCCTCGAAGGCGCGGTCCATCGCCGCCTCCTCGATGCCGTGCGCCACGGTGACGTGCGGGTGGTACGGGAACTGCAGCTCCCGCGGGACGGGACCGGACGCGTCGCGGACCTGCTTCTGCAGCCAGGTGCAGGCCTCGGCGCCCTCCACGATCTGGACGAACACGACCGGTGACAGGGGCCGGAAGGTGCCGGTGCCGGAGAGCCGCATGGGGAACGGGCGGCCGGTCGCGGCGACCTCGCTCAGATGCGTCTCGATGGCCGGCAGGTCGCCCTCGTCGACCTCCGTCGGCGGCAACAGGGTGACATGCGTGGGGATACCGTGAGCAGCGGCGTCACCGAAGCCCGCGCGCAGCTGCTGAAGCCGGCTGCCGTGAGGCTCCGGGACCGAGATCGACACACCGATCGTTACGGTCCCCACGTCGTCTCCTTCGTTCCGTCGTTGCCGTCGTTTCCGTTGTGGTGGTGCCGGTCCGGGTGGTGATACCGGTCCGGCACACAGCGGGTGACCGCCGGAGCGGCCGCCCTCGTACCGACTGTACGACCACGGCCCGCTCCCGGGCAGGCGCAGCCGGAGTGATGTACGGCGCTCACCCGGTGGTACGAGTCGGTACCGGGTCCGCGTTCAGTTCCGTGGTGACCGAAGCCGGAGCCGGGATCGGAATCGGGCCGGGGGCCGGGTCAGTGCTTGGCGGGCAGGAAACCCACCCGCTCGTAGGCCAGGGCGAGGGTCTCCGCGGCGACGGCGCGGGCCTTCTCGGCGCCCTTGGCCAGGATCGAGTCGAGCGTCTCGGGGTCGTCCAGGTACTGCTGGGTGCGCTCCTTGAACGGGGTCACGAACTCGACCATGATCTCGGCGAGGTCCGTCTTCAGCGCGCCGTAGCCCTTGCCGGCGTAACGCTCCTCCAGCTCGGCGACGCTCGTGCCGGTGAGGGTCGAGTGGACCGTGAGGAGGTTGCTCACACCCGGCTTGTTCTCGACGTCGTAGCGGATCACGGTGTCGGTGTCGGTGACCGCGCTCTTCACCTTCTTGGCAGTGGCCTTCGGCTCGTCCAGGAGGTTGATGAGGCCCTTCGGCGTGGACGCCGACTTGCTCATCTTGACCGTCGGGTCCTGGAAGTCGTAGATCTTCGCCGTCTCCTTGAGGATGTACGGCTTCGGGACGGTGAAGGTCGGACCGAACCGGCCGTTGAAGCGGTCGGCGAGGTCGCGGGTGAGCTCGATGTGCTGGCGCTGGTCCTCGCCCACCGGCACCTCGTTCGCCTGGTAGAGCAGGATGTCGGCCACCTGGAGGACCGGGTACGTGAACAGGCCGACGGAGGCGCGGTCGGCACCCTGCCGGGCTGACTTGTCCTTGAACTGGGTCATACGGGAGGCCTCGCCGAAGCCGGTGAGGCAGTTCATGACCCAGCCGAGCTGTGCGTGCTCGGGGACATGGCTCTGGACGAAAAGCGTGCAGCGGTCCGGGTCGAGTCCGGAGGCCAGCAGCTGGGCGGCGGCGAGCCGGGTGTTGGCCCGCAGCTCGGCCGGGTCCTGCGTGACCGTGATCGCGTGCAGGTCGGCGAGCATGTAGAACGCGTCGTGCGTCTCCTGCAGGGCCACCCACTGGCGGACGGCGCCGAGGTAGTTGCCGAGGTGGAACGAGCCTGCGGTGGGCTGGATTCCGGAGAGCACGCGAGGACTTTCAGAGGCCATGGCCCCTATTCTCTCAGGTTCCCGAGAGCGGTCCGGAACCGACCGGAAACAGGTGGGAACCGGATCGTCCCCGGCGGTGTAACAAGAGTGTGAGGACGCGGGAGGGGGGCCGCATCGTCGATGAGACCGCGGTGATCACACGGGTGCGCGCCGGAGAGCCGGAGGCGTATGCGGAGCTGGTGCGAGCCCATACGGGCATCGCGCTCAGGGCGGCCACCGCGCTCGGGGCGGGTGCGGACGCGGAGGACGTGGTGCAGCAAGCCTTCGTCAAGGCGTACTGCGCGCTGGGCAGGTTCCGGGAGGACATGGCGTTCCGGCCGTGGCTGCTGTCGATCGTGGCCAATGAGACGAGGAACACCGTGCGCGCGGCGGCCCGCCGGTACAGCCTCGCCGGCCGCGAGGCGGCGTTCGCGGAGACGGAGCCGGTGATACCGGAATCGGCGGATCCGGCGGTGGCGACGCTGGAGACGGAGCGCCGCGCCGCCCTGATGGCCGCTCTGGAGAAGCTGAGCGAGGAGCATCGTCTGGTCGTCACCTACCGCTATCTGCTGGAGATGGACGAGCGGGAGACCGCCCAGGCCCTGGGCTGGCCCCGGGGCACGGTGAAGTCGCGGCTGAACCGCGCCCTGCGGAAGCTGGAGCGTCTGCTGCCGGACTTCCGGCCCCGGGAAGTGGGTGACAACCGAGCATGAGCGAGTCGTACGACGATGGCGACGCCACCAAGGGCGGGCGCGCCGAGACCGCCCGGCTGCGAGAGGAGCTGCGGGCGCTCGGCCGGTCCCTGGACGGGCAGGGGGGCGCGGGCGGGCCCGAGTCGATGGTCGAGCGGGTGCTGGAGCGGATACTCACCGAGGACGTGCCCGTTGCGGTAACCGGGCCGCCGGGTGCCGCGGAGCGGCTGCGGGGGGCGCGGAGCTGGGCGCGGGCGCGGTGGCGGTCGCTGGCCGCCACGCTGTGCGGACTGCTGATGGTGCTCGCGTTGACGCCGCCGGTGCGGGCGGCGGTGTCCGACTGGTTCGGCTTCGGCGGGGTGGAGGTGCGGTACGACCCGTCGGCGGTGCCTTCTCCGGACGCCGAGGTGCCGGGCTGCGGGCGGTCGCTGTCGCTCGCCCAGGCGGAGCGGCAGGCCGGTTTCGCACCGCTGGTGCCGGAGGCGCTGGGTGCTCCGGACGCGGTGACGGTGAGCGGGCTGCCGCGCGGCCGGTTCATGGTGAGCCTGTGCTGGCGGGAGCAGGGGCGCGCGATCCGGCTGGACGAGTTTCCGGCCCGTCTGGACTTCACGTTCACCAAGAGCGTGCGGGAGCAGCCGGTGCGGTTGCCACTCGGCGGAGAGGGCTCCGAGGGCGGTGTGCCGGATCCGGCGCTGTGGTTCCCACGGCCGCATCTTCTGAGCTTCTGGCTGGTGGACGCGGACGGCCACCGGTTCACCCGGGAGAAGCGCACCGCCGGGCCGACCCTGCTGTGGACCGACCGCGGCGGGACCGCCGGTGTGGGGGATGCGGGTGAGGTGACGCTCCGGCTGGAGGGGGAGGCCTCGAAGACACGGGCGCTGGAGATCGCGGAATCCGTGGAGGAGCTGGGCGGGGCGGCGGGCTGACAGCCGGCCAGATGTCCGGGTGCGCCCCGGAATTGGGTCTGCCCGGCTGGGAACCCCGGCGGGTCGGGCGGTGTACCAGAAGTGACAGGCGGCCCATGCGTGGGCCGTACGGGGATCGACCGGCCGAGTGGGGGTCCGGATGCGCGGATGGACATGCAGGGTTCGACGTCTTACGGCGGGCATGGGCGCGTTGACGGCGGCGATGGCCCTGATGGTGTGGGGGGCGTCGCCCGCCTCGGCCGGGGGGCCGACGAGCGTGCTGGTGGTCTCGCCGGAGAGCGGGGAGACCGCGTCCCTGTATCACGACGACAAGAGGTATGCCGAGTTGGAGCGGCTGCTCGGCTCGATCGGCACGGGCGTGCGGGAGAAGCCGCCGGAGGCACCCTCGGCCTCGGCCCGGCTGATCAACGTGACGTGGATGGTGCACGATGTGACGCCCTGGCGTGTGGACCGGGTCTTCCTGGCGGACATGGGCCAGTACACGTGGATACACACGGCGGGGCATCTCGCCGAAACGCCGAACGGCCTCTGGCATCGCGCCGAGCACTCGTCGGATGTGCACAAGTTCCTGTTCGAGCTGGGCGTGATGGGCAAGAGGGCAGGCACGGGATCGGCCCCCGGGTTCTACCCGGCACCGTGGCAGACGGAGCAGGCCGGGTCGGGAACGGAACAGGCCGGCCCCGGGACGGACCAGGGTGCGGCCGCGGCAGCCTCCGAGACCCACGCCGCACCGGCGACGGGCGACGGCACCGACTGGTGGTGGGCGATACCGGGCCTGGCGGCCGGAGCGGCACTGGCCCTGGTGCTGCGCCCGTACGTGTTGCGGTTGCCGCTGATCCGCCGGCGGAAGGACCGGGAGGATCCGGGACCGAGGCAGGAGCTGCTGGACGCCTGACGACGGCGCATGGCGGCCCGGCACATGGCCGGACCGCCATGGGACGCGTCGAGAAGGAACTCCTCAGCCGAGGTCGATCTCCGGGTACAGCGGGAAACCGGCGACCAGGTCGGTGGCGCGGCGGGAGATCTCGTCCGCGACCTTCGCGTCGAGGATGTGCTGGGCCTTGGAGGGGGCACCCTTGCTGGTGGTGCCGGGCTCCGTGGTGGTCAGTACGCGGTCGATGAGGGCGGCGACCTCGTCCATCTCGGCGGTGCCCAGGCCGCGCGTGGTCAGTGCGGGGGTGCCGATGCGGATGCCGGAGGTGTACCAGGCGCCGTTCGGGTCGGCCGGGATGGAGTTGCGGTTGGTGACGATGCCCGACTCGAGCAGGGCGGCCTCGGCCTGCCGGCCGGTGAGGCCGTAGGAGGCGGCGACGTCGATCAGGTTGAGGTGGTTGTCACTGCCGCCGGTGACCAGGGTGGCGCCGCGGCTCATCAGGCCCTCGGCGAGGGCGCGGGAGTTGTCCACGATGCGCTGGGCGTAGTCCTGGAAGGCGGGCTGCCGGGCCTCCGCCAGGGCGACCGCCTTGGCGGCCATGACGTGCGGGAGCGGGCCGCCCAGAACCATCGGGCAGCCGCGGTCGACCTGATCCTTGAGGGAGTCGTCGCACAGGACCATGCCGCCGCGCGGGCCGCGCAGCGACTTGTGGGTGGTGGTGGTGACGATCTGGGCGTGCGGCACCGGGTCGAAGTCGCCGGTGAGGACCTTGCCGGCGACGAGACCGGCGAAGTGCGCCATGTCGACCATGAGCGTGGCACCGACCTCGTCGGCGATCTCGCGCATGATCCGGAAGTTCACCAGACGGGGGTACGCGGAGTACCCGGCGACGATGATCAGCGGCTTGAACTCGCGGGCGGAGGTGCGCAGGGCCTCGTAGTCGATGAGGCCGGTGGCCGGGTCGGTGCCGTAGGAGCGCTGGTCGAACATCTTTCCTGAGATGTTCGGGCGGAAGCCGTGGGTGAGGTGGCCGCCGGCGTCCAGGGACATGCCGAGCATGCGCTGGTTGCCGAAGGCGCGGCGCAGCTCGGCCCAGTCCCCGTCGGAGAGGTCGTTGACCTGGCGGACGCCGGCTTTCTCCAGAGCGGGGACCTCGACGCGCTGGGCGAGCACGGACCAGAAGGCGACCAGGTTGGCGTCGATGCCGGAGTGCGGCTGGACGTAGGCGTGGCGGGCGCCGAAAAGCTCCTTGGCGTGTTCGGCGGCCAGCGACTCGACGGTGTCGACGTTGCGGCAGCCGGCGTAGAAGCGGCGGCCGACGGTGCCCTCGGCGTACTTGTCGCTGAACCAGTTGCCCATCGCCAGGAGGGTGGCCGGGGAGGCGTAGTTCTCGGAGGCGATCAGCTTGAGCATCTCGCGCTGGTCGGCGACCTCCTGGCTGATGGCGTCGGCGACGCGCGGCTCGACGGCGCGGATCACGTCGAGGGCGGAGCGGAAGGCGGTGGAAGCGGTGGAGAGGGGCTCGGTGGGCATGAGGGACCTCCGGACGTGGCGTTCGGCGTTCACGGCATGGCGGCCCAGGCGCACGGCACTCGTACCGGGCCCACAGCACGGCCCGGGGGCCGCTCCCCGATGGTCGGTCCCATCCCAGCACGCCAGTCACGGCCCGTCGGCCAGCCTACCGGGCGGCGCGGAGGGCGGGGCGTGGCGTCCATCATCCGGTCGGGGGAATCCACCGGGGTACGGGCGTTCGCACGAGGACATGGCCCGGCGCGAAGACGTGGCTCGGGGCGCGGGCCTGGCCCGGGGTACGGACCTGGCCCGGGGTACGGGCGTTCGCACGAGGGCGTGGCCCGGCACGAGGGCGTGGCCCGGCACGAGGGCGTGGCCCGGCACGAGGGCGTGGCCCGGCGCGAAGACGTGGCTCGGGGCGCGGGCCTGGTGCGGTGTGCGGGCCAGACCCGGGGCTCGGACCAGGTGCGGGGCGCGGGACTAGAGGATCACGTGCGGGAGGAAGCGGGCGTACTCGTCGGTGATCAGGCCCGCCGACTCGCGGATGCCGAGACCGGCGGACTCGTCCCCGACCGTCCAGGCGCCGAGGACCACATGGTTGCCGTCGAAGTCCGGCAGCGGGGAGAGCTGCTGGTAGCAGCAGGGTTCGTCGCGGACCACGGGGGCGCTGCCCGGCGGGTGGATCGTCACCCCGGCCCCCTCGCGGCCGAGCAGTGGTTTGGCCACGTAGCCGGTGGACGACGCCAGGTCGCGGGGGCCGTCGAGGTGGGCCGGGAGGAGGTTGGGGTGGTCCGGGAAGAGCTCCCAGAGGATCGCCAGCAGGGCCTTGTTGCTGAGCAGCATCTTCCAGGCGGGCTCGATCCACAGGGTGCTGCCGGTGCCGCCGCCGTTGTCGAGGGTGTCGAGGACATGACCGGCGAAGCGGTCGGTGGTGAGCCACTCCCAGGGGTACAGCTTGAAGATGCTGCGGATGAACCGGAGGCCGTTGTCGACGAAGCGGCCGGAGAGCCGGTCCCAGCCGATCTCCTCCACGGTGAGCCACTCGGTGGCGAGGCCCGCCTGTTCGGCGGTCTCCTTGAGGTAGGCGACGGTCATGAGGTCCTCGCCGAGCACGTCGGCCGAGGAGTGGGCGAAGTACAGCGGGCTGCCCGGCGGGAGGAGCGCGGCCTGCTTACGCCAGGCGTCGACGAGGCGTTCGTGCAGGGAGTTCCACTGGTCGGCGCCGGGGAACCGTTCCTCCATCCAGAACCACTGGGGTGAGGCGGCCTCCACCAGGGAGGTGGGGGTGTCGGCGTTGTACTCCAGCAGCTTCGCGGGACCGGTGCCGTCGTAACGGAGGTCGAAACGGCCGTAGAGGGAGGGGAGTTCGGCCCGCCGGCGCCAGGCCTCGGCGACCGCGCCGGCGACCCGGGCATCGGTGATGCCGAGGTCGGCGAAGCGGTCGGCGGTGACGATGTGGTCGGCGGCCGCGAGGCACATGCGGTGCAGTTCCTCGACGACCTCCTCCAGCGCCTCCACTTCGTCGAGGCCGAAGACGTAGTACGCGCTCTCGTCCCAGTACGGGACCCAGGCGTCGTCGGGGACGGGGAGGCCCGCCGCCCGGTCGGCCTCGAGCGGCTCGGGCAGGGTGAGGGGGTAGATGAGCCCCTGTTCCTCGACGGTCTGCTGCCAGCCGGGGCGGGGTTCGATGGTGCGGCGTTCCACGGGCGGGTCCTTCGTTCCTTCGCTCGACGGGGTGGTCAGCCGCCGCTGCTGCCCGAGGACGAGCCGAAGCCGCCCCGGTCGACGGCCTTGCTCCGGCTGAAGGTGCCGTCGTCGGCCCAGCCGTCGCTGACGTCGGCGTCGTAGTACCAGTCGGCGTCGGCTCCCTCGCCGAGGGAACCGGAGCTCGTCGTGCAGTTCTCGTCGGCGACGATCCTGTAGCCGTTGAGGTGGTCGTAACTGTCCCGGTCCACGCAGCGGCGGTCCGGCTCCGAACTGCACGCGGACAGGGCCGCCGCGAGGAGCCCCGCGCCACCGAGCATCACCGTGCCGGACCGCATCCGCCGCCGTGTCCGCGCCGCGGGTATCGCCTTCGGGGCCGTTTCCTGAGCCACCGTCTCCTGGGCCACCGTCTCCTGGGCCACCGTCTTCTGAGCCGCCCTCTGGCCCGCCGTCTCCTGACCCGCCGTCTTCTGCGTCATGTTCTCCACTCCCCCGTGTGTGCCGCCTCGCCGCCGCGGTGCGCCGTGCTCCCCGGCTCGCGGCGGACAGCCTAGGCGCCGGGCGGCGAGAGGGGGCGGGGGACCCTTGAACACGGCCTCGATCGGCCATGGTTGTGGGGCTTTTGGGATGGTGTGCACGCCTGCTGCGGCGGCCCGTAAGGGGGATCGACCCGAAGCTGCTCGAGCTGGTGAAGATCCGGGCCTCGCAGCTCAACCACTGTGCCTTCTGCCTGGACATGCACAGCAAAAACGCGCTCGCGGCGGGCGAGAGCGTGGAGCGGATCGTGCAGCTCGCCGCTTGGGAGGAGTCGCGGCACTTCTACACAGCCAAGGAGCTCGCGGCGATCGAGCTGACCGAGGCGGTGACGGTCCTGACTGGGGGCACCTCCCAGACGAAGTCTGGGGGAGGGTTCGTGCCGGACGAGGTGTACGGGCGGGCCGCCGAGCACTTCGGGGAGGCCGAGCTGGCACACCTGATCGCCGCCATCACGGTGATCAACGCCTGGAACCGGTTCGGCGTGACCTGCCGCCTCGCTCCGGGCCACTACCGGCCGGGCTCGCACGCCTGACCGGCACCCGGCCCTCGGCACCCGCCATCCGGCATCCGGCATCCGGCATCCGCCGCGTGACCGCGCGTGTCGCGTGACAAGCGGCCCCGGGTTCACCTCGCTCGGTGATCCCGGGGCCGCGCGTCATATCCGGTCCGCTCCGGACCGACCGTCAGGCGGACCGGACCGGGGACCGGTCCCCGGTCCGGTCCTCAGGACAGCCAGGCCTTCCAGGTGGACTCGTTGCCGTCCACCCATTTCTCCGCCGCCTCCTGAGGCGCCATCCGCTGCTCGGCGATCATCAGGGAGACCTCGTTCTGGTCCTCGGTCGTCCACTGGAACTTCTTCAGGAAGTCCGCCGCGTCGCCGCCGTCCTTCGCGAAGTCCGCGTTGAGGTACTTCTGCAGCGGAGTGTGCGGGTAGGCGCAGGCGACCTTCTCCGGGTCGGCGTCGCAGCCCTCCTCGTACTCGGGCAGCTTCACCTCGGTCATCGGCACCTTCGCGGACAGCCACTGGGGTGTGTACCAGTAGCTGAGGAAGGGTTTCCTCTCCTTGGCGAACTGCTGGATCTGGGTGATCTGCGCGGCCTCCGATCCGGCGAACACCACCTTGAAGTCCAGCTTCAGGTTCTTCACCAGCGCCTTGTCGTTGGTGAGGTAGGCCGGTGACCCGTCTATCAGCTGGCCCTTGCCGCCGCTCTCCGCGGTGCGGAACTGATCGGCGTACTTGTTGAGGTTCTTCCAGTCGGTGATGTCGGGATGCTTCTCCGCGAAGTACGTCGGCACGAACCAGCCGATGTGCCCGGTGACCCCGAGATCACCGCCGGGCGTGATCGTCTTCTTGTCCTGGACGTACCGCTGCTCCTGATCCGGGTGACCCCAGTCCTCCAGGATGGCGTCGACCCGGCCCTGGCTGAGCGCGTCCCAGGCGGGCACCTCGTCGACCTGCACGGTGTCGACGCGGTAGCCGAGTTCCTGCTCCAGCAGGTACTGGGCGACGGCCACGTTGGCCTGGGCGCCCACCCAGGACTGCACGGACAGGGTGACCGTCCGCGCGCCCTCGGCGTTGGCGAACGGCGATGCCTGCTTGGTCATGTCGGCGGCGCCGCAGCCGGTCAGCAGGACGAGCGCGGACACTCCGGCCACGGCCGACGTCGTACGAAGTCGCATCTCAGGCTCCCTTCTTCGCGCGGCGTTCGGTGGGCTGGGTCACCCGGTCGAGCATCAGGCCCAGGCAGACGATCGCGGCACCGGCGACCAGGCCGGTCGCCAGGTCGCCCTGGGCGAGGCCGAAGACGACGTCGTAACCGAGTGCGCCACCGCCGACCATGCCGCCGATGATGACGACGGCGAGGACCAGGACCACGCCCTGGTTGACGGCGAGGAGCAGCGCCGGGCGGGCCAGCGGGAGCTGGACCTGGCGCAACTGCTGGGCACTGGTCGCGCCGAGCGAGCGGGCCGACTCCAGGGCCGCCGGGTCGACCTGGCGCAGCCCCTGCGCGGTGATACGGACGACGGCCGGCAGCGCGTAGACGATGGCCGCGGCGGCGGCGGGGGCGCGGCCGACGCCGAACAGGGCGACGACCGGGATCAGGTACACGAACTGCGGCATCGTCTGGAACACGTCCAGCACGGGCCGCAGCAGACGATCGACGCGGTCGCTGCGTGCCGCGGCGGCACCCGTCGCGAAGCCGATGACAAGGGTGACGGCGACGGCCGCGAGGACCTGGGAGAGCGTGTCGAGGGACGGGTTCCACACCCCGAGCACCCCGATGGCGGCCATGGCGAGGACGGCGGTGAGCGCGGTGCGCCAGGTGCCGATCAGCCAGGCCAGGGCGGCGACGACGAGCAGCACCGACCACCAGGGCAGCCACTGCAGTCCGTCCCGCACCGGGTCGAGCACCCAGGTGGTGAAGCGGGCGGCCCAGTCGGCGGTGCCGCCGACGACGGGGACACCCGAGTAGAGGTGGTCGGTCATCCAGTCGACGGCCCGGTTGACCGGTCCGGCGATCGCGACGACCCACCCGTCCGGCCACTCCAGCCGGTCCGCCAGACGTCCGGCGACCGCGACGGCCGTGGCGCCGGCCACGACGTACAGCCAGTGCGTACGGGGCCGGGGTGTCCCGTCGGTGTTCGCCCCGGCCGCGGCGGTGACGCGGTCCAGGACGACGGCGAGGAGCACGATCGGGATGCCGGCGGCGAGGGCCGCGCCGACGTCGACGGAGGCCAGCGCCTGGTAGACGCGGTCGCCGAGGCCGCCCGCGCCGATCACCGAGGCGATGACGGCCATGGACAGCGCCATCATGATCGTCTGGTTGAGGCCGAGGAGGAGTTCCCTGCGGGCCAGCGGGATGCGGGCGGTCAGCAGGCGCTGACGGGCACCGGCGCCGAGCGACTCGACGGCCTCCAGCACCTCCTTGTCGGCGCCGCGCAGGCCGAGCGAGGTCAGCCGGGCCATGGGCGGCGCGGCGTAGATCACGGTGGCCAGGACGGCGGCGGGGACACCGATCCCGAACACCAGCACGACCGGCAGGAGGTAGGCGAAGGCGGGGAACACCTGCATGGTGTCCAGCACCGGGCGCAGAACGCGGTCCAGGCGGTCGGAGAGTCCGGCGGCGAGTCCCAGCAACGCGCCGAGGACGACGGACGCGGCGACCGCGACCACCATCAGGGCGAGCGTCTGCATGGTGGGCACCCACATGCCCAGCAGACCGCAGGCGAGGAATGCGACAGCGGTGCCGAGCGCGAGCCGCAGGCCCGCGACCCGCCAGGCGACCAGCCCGGCGACGGCGGTCACTCCCGCCCATCCGACGGCGAGGAGGGCGAGGTAGACGGCTCGTACGGCGAGGACGACGACGTTGCTGACGTGGCCGAAGAAGTGGAGGAAGAGGGGGTGGGAATCCCGGTTGTCGATGATCCAGTCGCTGGCGTCGGCCAGCGGTCCGGAGACGTCGACGGTCAGCGCCTCGGGCCAGCCGCCACTCGCCCAGCGGGCCGCGGCGAACGGGACGAGGACCACGGCGGCCGCGGCGAGCAGCAGAAGCTTGCGCACGGCGGCACGTCCGAGCAGGCCCGGCCGCTCGCCGGCCCGGGGGGCGGCGGCGGTGACGGTCGCCATCAGACGGCCCCCTCGGGGCGCTCCGCCCCTGCGGAGGGCTCGGGGGCGGCTGCGGGCTCAGGTCCGGCGGACGGTTCCGTGGCGGCGGGCGTCCCCATCCCCGCGACGACCGACAGCAGGGCGGCGGAGTCGACGATTCCCACACAGCGGCCCTGGTCGAGGACCCGGGCCGGGGAGCCCGCGCGGGCGACGGCCTCGATGGCCTCCGACACCGTGGCGTCGGGGCGGACTGCGGGTCCGCTGCCGGCCTCGTCCGCCGACGAGGCCGGGCGCATGGCCGTACGGACGGTGAGGACCTGTTCGCGCGGGACGTCCCGGACGAAGTCGCGGACGTAGGCGTCGGCGGGCGAGCCCACGATCTCCTCGGGGGTGCCCAGCTGGACCACCCGCCCGTCGCGCATCAGGGCGATGCGGTCGCCCAGCCTCAGCGCCTCGCTGAGGTCGTGGGTGATGAAGACCATCGTGCGGCCCTCCTCGCGGTGCAGCCGGATCACCTCCTCCTGCATGTCGCGCCGGATGAGGGGGTCGAGCGCGCTGAACGGCTCGTCGAACAGCAGCACCTGGGGGTCGACGGCGAGCGCGCGGGCGAGCCCGACGCGCTGGCGCTGACCGCCGGAGAGCTGGGCGGGTCTGCGCTGCTCCATGCCTTCCAGGCCCACCTTGGCGACGACCTCGGCGGCCTTCGCGCGCCGCTGCGCCCGGCCCATGCCCTGGATCTCGAGGCCGTAGGCCACGTTGTCCAGGACCGTGCGGTGCGGCAGCAGGCCGAAGTGCTGGAAGACCATGGCGGCCCGGTGCCGGCGCAGTGCGCGCAGCCGTGCCTTGTCCATCGCGCGCACGTCCTCGCCGTCGATGGCGATGGCGCCCGCGGTCGGCTCGATCAGCCGGGTCAGACAGCGCACCAGCGTGGACTTGCCGGAGCCGGACAGGCCCATGACGACGAAGACCTCGCCCTTGCGGACGTCGAAGCTCACGTCCCGGACGGCGACCGTGCAGCCGGTGCGGGCGCGCAGTTCGGCCGGGTCGAGTGCGGTGAGCCCGGGGTCGCCGGGGACGCGGCCGGCCTTCGGGCCGAAGACCTTCCACAGTCCTTCGACGGAGAAGACGGGCGGGCCGCCCTCCGGGTCAGCGGTGGCACCGGAGGGCTGGGGAGTCGCAGAGGTCGCGGTACTCATCACGCATCGCCTCCGATCAGGTCGACGGCCCGCTCGCCGACCATCAGCACGCCGATCATCGGGTTCACTGCGGTCATGGTCGGGAAGACGGAGGCGTCCGCGATCCGGATGCCCTGCATTCCGCGGATCCGCAGTTCGGGGTCCACCACGGCCAGTTCGTCGGTCGCGGCGCCCATCCTGCAGGTGCCCGCCGGGTGGTAGACGGTGTGCGCGACCTTGCGGGCGTACTCGCTCAGCTCCTCGTCACCCGTGACGTCGGGGCCGGGAGCCACCTCGCGCTTGAGCCAGTGGGCCAGCGGCTCGGTCTTCGCGATCTCGCGGGCGATGCGGATGCCGTCGACGAGGGTGCGGCCGTCGTAGTCGTCCTCGTCGGTGAAGTAGCGGAAGTCCAGCGCGGGCTTGACCTCCGGGTCGGCGCTGGTCAGGTAGAGCCGGCCGCGGCTCTTCGGCTTGGGGATGTTCGGGGTCATCGAGACGCCGAACTCCGGCCGCTGGTAGCCCAGTCGCTCCGGATTGTCCGTGAACGGGATCTGGTAGAAGTGGAACATCAGGTCGGGTCCCGCGTGTCCGGGGTCCCGGCGCACGAACAGGCCGGCGTCGGAGTCCATCGCGGAGTTGTCCGGGATGGGCCCGTCCGTCTCCCAGACGATCACCGACTCGGGGTGGTCGAGCAGGTTCTCGCCGACACCGGGAAGGTCGTGCGCCACGGGTATGCCGAGCGCCTCCAGGTCGGCCTTCGGGCCGATACCGGAGTGCAGCAGGAGCCGGGGCGAGTCGACCGCGCCGGCGCACAGCAGGACTTCGCCCCGGGCCCGGACGAGGATCTCCTCTCCGTCCTTGGTGCGGACGTGGACGCCCTCGGCGCGGGTTCCGTTCAGTTCCAGCCGGTACGCCCAGGTCTCCAGCAGGATCGTCAGGTTGGGGCGTTCGTCCATCACCGGGTGCAGATACGCGACCGACGCCGAGGAACGCTTGTTGTTCTCCGGGTGGTAGGCGAGGTCGAAGAAGCCGACGCCCTCGTCGAACGGCTTCTTGTTGAAGCCCTCGACGCGCGGCACGCCGAGTGTGGCCTGTGCGGCGTCGACGAAGTCACGGGCGATGGCGTTCCGGTCCTTCTCGTCGACCGGGACGATGTTGTTCCTGAGCCGGGTGTAGTACGGCTCCATCCGCGTCGCCCCCCACCCCTGGGCGCCGGCCTGCTCCCACTCGTCCCAGTCGGACGGGAGCGGCTTGAACGCGATGAGGGTGTTGTGCGAAGAGCATCCGCCGAGCACGCGGGCCCGGCTGTGCCGGATGTGCGAGTTGCCGCGCGGCTGCTCGGTGGTGGGGTAGTCGTAGTCCAGCTCGCCGCCGAGCAGGCCCATCCAGCGGCGCAGGGTCAGTACGTCGTCGCGGCCGACGTCACTGGGACCGCCCTCGATGACCGCGACGGTGACGTCGGGGTTCTCCGTCAGCCGGGAGGCGATGACGGATCCTGCGGTGCCACCACCGATGACGACATAGTCGTACGTGTGTTCGTGGGCATGTTCGTGAGCGTGATCTGGCATGGGCTACTCCTCCGGGAACTCGGAAACAAGGGGTGTCGGCGGAGCCACGGGCGAAACCCCGGGCAGGGGAATGCTCGAAGTGGTACGTCGTCACGCGGGAAGCACGGGACGCGTGGGAAGCACAGGACGTGCGGGAAGCACGGGGCGCACGGCAGGTGAAGGGCTCCGGGGCGGGCGGCCTCGGAGAGGGCTCCGGGGCACTCTCCCGGGGGAGGGTGCCCCCGGTGTGCCGTCCGGCGGCCGCGACCGCACGCGGGCGGCGTGTGCGCTGTGCACGCCGAGGGTGCCTCCCGCGGGGCGCGGGCGCCGTGTTCACCACGGGTGCCGCTCGGTGGTGGCGGCTCAGCCCGCGAACCAGCGCACCGGCTTCGGCGCGAGGTTCTGGTAGATGTGCTTGGTCTCGCGGTACTCGGCGAGGCCCGCCGGGCCGAGTTCGCGGCCCACTCCGCTCTTGCCGAATCCGCCCCACTCCGCCTGCGGGAGGTAGGGATGGAAGTCGTTGATCCACACGGTGCCGTGGCGCAGCCGTCCGGCCACCCGCCGGGCGCGGCCCGCGTCGGTGGTCCAGACGGCACCGGCCAGCCCGTACTCGGTGTCGTTGGCGAGGTCGACGGCCTCGTCCTCGGTGCGGAAGGTCTCGACGGTGAGGACCGGCCCGAACACCTCCTCGCGCACCACCCGCATCTCGCGGTGGCAGTGGTCGAGGACGGTCGGCTCGTAGAAGTAGCCGGCCTCGGGCCGCTCGGCGGACGGCTCGGGCCGCTTGCCGCCGGAGCGCAGCACCGCGCCCTCCTGCAACGCGGAGGCGACGTACGCCTCGATCTTGTCGCGCTGCTGTTCCGAGACCAGCGGTCCGCACTCGACGCCGTCCGCGGTGCCCCGGCCGAGCCTGATCCTCTCGGCGCGGCGGGCGAGTTCGGTGACGAAGCGGTCGCGGACGGACTCCTCGACGATGAGCCGCGCACCCGCCGAGCAGACCTGGCCGCTGTGGATGAAGGCCGCGTTGAGCGCCTGGTCGACGGCGGTGTCGAAGCCCTCCTCGGTGGCGCAGGCGTCGGCGAAGACCACGTTGGGGTTCTTGCCGCCGAGTTCCAGGGCGACTTTCTTCACGCCCGGCGCGGCGGCCTGGGCGACCTTGGTGCCGCTGGCCAGTCCGCCGGTGAAGGAGACCAGGTCGACGTCGGGGTGCTCGGCGAGCCGGGCGCCGACGGTGTGGCCGGGGCCGGTGACGATGTTGGCGACACCGGCGGGCAGTCCCGCCTCGGCCAGCAGGGCGATGAGTGCGACGGTGGTCAGCGGAGTGATCTCGCTGGGCTTGACGACGAAGGTGTTGCCGGCCGCGAGCGCCGGGGCGATCTTCCAACTGGCCTGGAGCAGCGGATAGTTCCAGGGTGTGATCATGGCGCAGACACCGACGGGCTCGTGCACGACGACGCTGTGGACGTCGGTGGAGCCCGCGTCGACGACCCGGCCGGGGGCCTCCCCGGCGACCAGGTCGGCGAAGTAGCGGAAGGCGTCGGCGACACAGTCGATGTCGACGCGCCCCTCCTCGACGGTCTTGCCCGCGTCCCGGCTCTCCAGCAGGCCGAGTTCCTCCCGGTCCCGGGCGAGGAGACCGGCGACGCGGCGCAGCAGCGCGGCCCGCTCGGCAACGGGGGTGTGCGGCCACGGGCCCTCGTCGAACGCCTGCCTGGCGGCGGCCACCGCGAGGTCGGTGTCCTTCTCGTCGCCCTCCGCGACGACGGCGAACGGCAGGGCGTCCGCTGGGTCGAGGATCTCGCGCGTGGCCCCCGAGACGGCCGCCCGCCACTCACCTCCCGCGTGGATGGAGGTGCGCGCCTGAAGCTCTGTACTGTCCGCCATGATCGCCTGCTGCCTTCCGTTCCTGTTCAGCGCCCATGAGTGACACAGGTCGAATGACCATGTCGAGTCACACGGGCGTCACCCACGGAACGGGAGGGCTCCTTCCCTCGAACCCCGAATGCATGCGCGATTCATCACGGGAAGTGTGCCGCATCACAGAACATGCGGTCGAAGCAGGGAAAAACATCGCAAAACTCCGGTCCGGGTCGGTTCAGCCGGAGTCCATGGCGGTCCCGCAGGTGGTCTCCGCCGGACAGAAGTGTCCGAGGGCGGTCCGGATCAGTTCCCGCTCGTCCTCGTGACCGTCGGAGTCGGCCCCGTAGGCGGCGAGCGCGTACAGCTTGCCGTCGGCGGCCTGGAAGCGCAGGTCGACGACGTGCCAGGTCCCGATGTCGGGCTCCCCCCTCATGGAGTCCGCCAGGTACTCCAGCCGGGAGCCGGTGAAGTCGCCGTCGTCCAGCGTCTCGAGGGAGAGCCGCTCGAATCCGGGGGCCTTGGGGGTGGCGTCGGAGAGGAACAGTTCGTACGACGCGTCGGGCGAGGGCTCCGCCACCTCGAACACCTGGAGCCGCATGCCTCGGTCGGGACTGCGGTAGGTGACCACGTCCATCCCGTACTGGGAGGACACACTGCTACGGGTCCACCCCGTGGGGCGGGCGATGGTGAAGCCCTCGGAATCGGCGTACCGGTCGTAACCGGCGGGGACCGTACTGTCCGGATCGGGAGCGGGCGAGGTGGGCTCCTCCGCGGCGGACGTCGGCTGCCTCGGGGCCGGGACCTCCTCCGTCCCGGGCGCCCCGGAGCCGGCCGGCCGCGACACACTCGCCGAGGCGGCCTTGTCGTCCCCCTGGCCGTCCTCCCCGTTGCCGCCTCCCAGGGTCTGGGTCAGCGCCAGTCCCACGACCACCCCGACCACGGCGGCCCCGCCCACCACGGACCACACCCGCCTCCGGTCGAGCCCGTGCCGAGCCGGGGGCGGGCCCGGGAAAACGGGCGGGACGAAGGGCCCGGCGGGGCCGTGGGGCAGCTCGGGGGACGACCAGGGGGACGGTGCGGGCGGCCCGGCCGCCGGCGGGGCAGCGCCGCCCGGCCATCGGATGCCCGTGAGGGTGGGAGCGGAGAACAAAGCATCCGGAGGCGGCGGGGCAGCCGGGGACCGGGCACCCGGGGATGACGGAACCGCCGGAGGCGGCGTCACCGCCGGAGGCGGCGTCACCGCCGGTGAGGTCGCGGCCTCGTCCCCCGTCTCCCCCGTCTCCCCCGTCTCCCTCTGTGCCCTCTGCCCCTCCGGGCCCCTCTCCTCCCAGCGCTCGGTCTCCTCGTTCCAGTACCGCGGTGCCCCGTTCATCGCTTCCCCCCTCGTTCCCCTCGCCCCTTCGGTCTTTCGCCCACCGGTGTCACATCCCGAGCAGCCCCGCCACGGTTGCGGCCGAGGCGAGCAACGCCGTGAGTGTCCCGGCGCCCGCGAGCAGGTCACGCAGCCGCCGGCGGCGGCTCTCTCCGGCCGTACCGGTCCGGTCGGTCTCCTCCTCGGTCTCCGCCAGGGCCTCGTCCAGCTGCGCGTGCGGTCTGCCCACCGAGCCTCAGCCGGGCCGGATCGGCCCGCAGTTCCCTCACCGCGGCGAGCGGTTCCGCACCGGCCGCGTCACCGGGCGCCGGGGCCCCGTGGCGGCTCTCCGCGTGTGCGTTCCCACCGATGGCGAAGGGACCGCGGTGGACGTCCCCGATGCGGACGCCGCCCTCCTCACGCGCCGTCATCGCCGGAGGCTCTCCTCCGCGGCGCGGGGCCACCGTTGGTGGCGCTGGAGTTCTCACCGGCGCCACGATCCGCTGTTCATGGAGATACGGCTCGCAGATGACGCGGTCGCGGTAGTCGGGGTCCACGTAGACGCCCCCGCACAGCAGCCGGGTCGCCTCGCCGGCGTGCGGCGCGACGGACGCGGCCTCCGGCGGGGCCGGGCCGTCCGGGTGATCCGCTCGCCGCGGCACGTGGACGGTGCTCATGGCGGTCCCCCCGATGCTGCGTGCGTCTTCGGCGACGGCTGAGTTGACGAGACATCAGCATAGGGGAGGGATTGAGCCGAAAGGAAGCAGATTGTCAAGAGTGCGATCATGTGACATGCGTCAAGCTTTGGCCAGTACTTTGATCCCCGTACGCGGACGGACCCCGCACCGGTCAGTACCGGGGCGGGGTCCGGGGTGCGTGGCCTGTGGCCCGCGGTCGGACGAGGTGATCAGATGAGGCCGAGGCCGCGGACCGCCTCGCGCTCCTCCTCGAGCTCCTTGACGGAGGCGTCGATGCGGGCGCGGGAGAAGTCGTTGATCTCCAGGCCCTGGACGATCTCGTACGCGCCGTCCTTCACGGTGACCGGGAAGGAGGAGATCAGGCCCTGCGGGACGCCGTAGGAGCCGTCCGACGGGATGCCCATGGAGACCCAGTCGCCGTCCGCGGTGCCGTTGACCCAGGTGTGGACGTGGTCGACGGCCGCGTTGGCGGCGGAGGCGGCCGACGAGGCGCCACGGGCCTCGATGATCGCGGCACCGCGCTTGGCGACGGTCGGGATGAAGTCCTCGGCCAGCCACTTCTCGTCGTTCACGACCTCGGCGGCGTTCTTGCCGGCGACGGTGGCGTGGAAGATGTCCGGGTACTGGGTGGCGGAGTGGTTGCCCCAGATGGTCAGGCGCTTGATGTCGGCGACCGTCGAACCCGTCTTCTTCGCCAGCTGCGTCAGCGCGCGGTTGTGGTCCAGACGGGTCATCGCGGTGAAGCGCTCGGCAGGTACGTCCGGAGCCGCGGCCTGGGCGATGAGCGCGTTGGTGTTGGCCGGGTTGCCGACCACGAGCACCCGGATGTCGTCCGCGGCGTGGGCGTTGATGGCCTGGCCCTGCGGCTTGAAGATGCCCCCGTTGGCCTCCAGGAGGTCACCTCGCTCCATGCCCTTGGCGCGCGGGCGGGCGCCCACGAGAAGGGCGACGTTGGCCCCGTCGAAGGCCACGTTCGGGTCGTCCGAGATGTCGATGCCCTGGAGCAGCGGGAACGCGCAGTCGTCCAGCTCCATGGCCGTGCCCTCGGCCGCCTTGAGCGCGGGGGTGATCTCCAGCAGCCGCAGCTTGACCGGCACGTCCGCGCCGAGCAGCTGGCCGGAGGCGATGCGGAAGAGCAGGGCGTAACCGATCTGGCCGGCCGCGCCGGTGACGGTGACGTTCACGGGAGTGCGGGTCATGGCGTTCTCCGTATGACAGCTGGCGGTGGGGCGTCCCTGCCCCGGGGTACGGGATCCCGTCCGGCTCCTGACCGGTGCCCGCCGCGATGATCGATCACCGGTACGGAGAGGTCGCCGCCACGATGACCGATCTCTTGGCGTCAAGAGATCCAGCGGTCAGGCTATCGCGCATCCACGATCGCGGACGGCCGGGCTCCATGTGGCCCGTCCCACAGGGTGACCGGGGGATACCCGAACGTACCCATGGGAAAGGCGGCCGCCCGTCCGGGAGAGGGGGACGGAGACGGCCGCCGTTCGGGTGACCGATCCTTCCGGACTCCCGTGGGGGTGACGTTCGCGTGCCCGGAATCTGCCGCCCTACGCCCCTCCCGCGCCACGAACTTCACGGAGACCCCCTCGGTGCCACCCCGGAAGCCGTGCCGGCAGGCCTGACCCCGGGGGCCGCCCCGGCAGATCCGGTGCCGGGGGCCGTACCGGCGACGTGCACCGGGGGCCGTACCGGCGACGTACCCCGGAGGCCGTACCGCGCCCGCCGCGCACACCCGTCGGGTCGGCGGGCGCACCGGACGGCCCTACTCCGTGCCCCCCGCCTCCGTCGCCTCCGTGCACCCTTCCTCGCCGGAAGCCAGCACCACGCAGGCCCGGGCGTCCGTCGCCTTCGCGACCGCTGCCATCGGGGTGTACGTGACCGTGTCGCCGACCTCGGTGATGCCGGCGCTCTGCTTCGTCTTCCCGCCGGTGATCTCGACCTTGTCGCCCTGAGCGGCCTGGGTGATCCGACCCCACGCGGCACCGCAGGTCTTGCTGTAGCGGACCTCGACCAGGGTGGTGCCGACGGTCGCCGTCTGCGTCGTGGTCACGAGGTCACCGCTGCACCCCATGCTCTCCGCGTCCTTGCCGTCGCAGCTGTCACCGCTGCACTCCACTCCGGCGGGCAGATTCGCGGGGACGGAGGCCGTGGGCGACGGGGACTTCGCGGCCTCGCCGCCCTTCTCGCTGTCGAGCCCGGTGACGTAGAAGGCGGCGGCAATCACCACCAGAGCGCCGACGGCGCCCGCGAGGAAGGTCCCCGTCCGCCGTTTGCCACCGGAACCGCCGGAGCCTCCACGGCTCGCCGCTCGCCGGGACGGTGCGCCCGGCCCGCCCGGGGAACCCGGCGTGCGCCCGCCCTCGGCAGGCTGCGCGGCCGGGCCGCCCCGGCGGCCCGACGGGGACGGTCCGGTGTACCCGGCCATGCCCCAGGAGTTCGCCCCCGAGGCGTCACGGGCGTCCGAGGCGGTGGGCTGGGGGGGCACGGACGGTGCGATCCCGGCCGGCCCGGCGACGCCCGGCCGGACCGCGGCACCCCCGCTCTTGCGCCCTCTGCCGCCCGCGCCGGTCGACGACGGTCCGGCGAGCTCGCTCAGCGCGGAGCGCGCCTGCGAGATCCTGATCGCCTCCATCGTCATGTCGTGACGCATCTCCGAGCGGCTCCAGGCCCGCTCGGCCAGCTCCCACATCGTGGTCAGGTGCACCGGATTGGTCCCGGTGACCTCGGCCAGGGCCACGATCGCGCCCTTGGGCGCGAGCAGCCGGCCGTTCAGGTAACGCTCCCAAGACGTCTTGCTGTAGCCCGTGCGGTCCGAGACCGACGCGACACTCATGCCACTGCGGTCCACCACCCGCCTGAGCTGGCTGGTGAACTCCCTGATCTGCGGATCGAGTTCATCCGGCAAGGCCTTCCAACGAGGCATTGCTTCCCTACCTTCCCCCCGGTCGTGCTGGTTTTTCCCTCGCGCCTGGTGCCTCTGCCGAGTCCCCGGTCCGGCTACCCACATGGATGTCGCCAGTCGGGATCTCAGTTCCCAGGGTGGGGGCGCACGGGAGCGTCAGGGCCGCGGGCACGCGGCGTCGCACGCTCACCCGCTCGTGTCCCCAGTCTCCCACCGGCGCTCCCTTCGGCCGTACAGAACCATCACAACGCGTGGGACATCACGATTGTCCGGGATCGTCATGATTATCACGCCGGTTGCGCTCCAAGGATGCTTCGGGGGCACGTCGGGAAGTTTCCAGAGCCATCCGGAGGACGTAGCGGAATGGTCACTTCCGTGCCACAGCGCCCGGAGAACCGTTGAACAGCCGGTTCCCGGTGCAGGAAGGTTGTTCCCGGCGGCGGCCCGTCCTTTCACGGGGGTGAGGACGGACCGCCGCCGTTCACCGGACGGCACGAGGCGGCGGCGGCGTCAGCTGTTACTGACGGTGAAGTGCAGGGTGTCCTTCAGGAAAGGGATCTCCAGCAAGGGCTTGGGCTGCACCATCAGCGCCAGCAGCACGATCACGAGGCCCAGCCCGCCGTACGTGACGATGTCCGTGAAGCGGGAGCGCACGGCGAGCATGCCGACGTCCGGAACCATCCAGCGCAACACCCCGCCCGCCAGCAGCGCCACACCGATCAGCAGCGTGCCGAGCCGGAACAGGTCGAACGCCGTCAGCAGCAGGCCGAGTCCGGCCATGAACAGCACCGCGAGGATCGGCCACTGCCGGGCGGGCGCGGGGGCGTCGCCCGGTGCGGCCCGGCCGCCGCCCTCCGGACGTGCGGTGTCCCTGGTGAACAGCGGGAAGCGGCGGGTGGCGCGCCGCGGCCGCCCCGTGGCGTCGGGCGCGCTGACCGGGTCGGTGACCGTGATGCCACCCTCGTCGGCTGTCTTCCCGTCGGCGGCTTCCTCGACCGCACCCTCGGCCTGTTCCTGGGCCTGTTCCTGGGCCTGTTCCTGGGCCTGTTCCTGGGTCTGCTCGTGCGTCTCATCCGGGTTCGCCCCGGTCTCGCGGGCCCTGGTCTCCGCCTCTCGGGCGCTGGGGTCAGCCGGCACTGCGCTCCGCCGCCTCGACCACGTTGACCAGCAGCTGGGCCCGGGTCATCGGGCCGACACCGCCGGGGTTGGGGGAGATCCAGCCGGCCACCTCGGCCACGCCGGGGTGCACGTCACCCACGATCTTGCCCTCGGCGGTGCGGGAGACACCGACGTCCAGGACGGCCGCGCCGGGCTTGACGTCCTCGGGGCGGACGAGGTGGGCGGAGCCGGCGGCGGCGACGATGATGTCCGCGCGCTTGAGATGCGCCGACAGGTCGCGGGTGCCGGTGTGACACTGGGTCACGGTGGCATTCTCGCTGCGCCGGGTCAGCATCAGCGGCATCGGGCGGCCGATCGTCACCCCGCGGCCGACGACCACGACCTCCGCGCCCTTGATCTCCACGCCGTAACGGCGCAGCAGGGTGAGGACACCGTTGGGGGTGCAGGGCAGGGGGGCCGGCTCGTTCAGGACCAGGCGGCCGAGGTTCATCGGGTGGAGGCCGTCGGCGTCCTTGTCCGGGTCCATGAGTTCGAGGATGCGGTTCTCGTCGATGCCCTTGGGCAGCGGCAGTTGGACGATGTACCCGGTGCACGCCGGGTCCTCGTTCAGGTCGCGGACGACCGTCTCGATCTCCTCCTGCGTGGCCGTTTCGGGCAGCTCCCGCTGGATGGAGGCGATGCCGACCTGGGCGCAGTCCCGGTGCTTGCCGGCGACGTACTTCTGGCTGCCGGGGTCGCTCCCGACGAGGATCGTGCCGAGGCCGGGCGTGACGCCCTTCTCCTTCAGCGCCGCCACGCGGGCGGTCAGATCGGACTTGATCGCTGCTGCGGTGGCCTTGCCATCGAGAATCTGGGCGGTCATGGCCCCATCTTCGCGGATGACCGGGCCCGGGTTCCAATCCGCCCGTATTCCGGGCGCCGCGCACCGGGGCCGTACCCGTGGCTCGTACCGCGGGTGCGCGCCGGGCGACCACGGGGTTCGCGATCCCGCAGGCCGGCCCCGGTTCACCCTCGCACCGGTCATGTTCCACCCGTATCCGGCCAAGATCAGCAATGTTGCACTTGCACAACACAATCTGCCTGCGGCTGGACAATCGACAGACACGTCGAGAACGATGAACACACAGTGCCGCGGGCAGTACCGGGGGGACCGGACCGCATCTGTAGACCTTCCTCCGAACCGCGCCCCGCGTGTTCCCGCACCTGAAGCGACAACGGAGGAAGAACCGCCATGAGCTTCGGCGACCCGAACAACCCCTACGGGCAGCCGCCCCAGCAGCCCGGCCAGCACGGCGGGCCCGGCGGGCCCGGCTACGGGTATCCCCAGCAGCAGCCTCCCGGCGGGCCTGGCTACGGTTACCCCTCTCCACCGGCGTTCCCGCAGTCCTACGGGCAGCCGGGTCCCGGTCCCGGTCCCGTGGCGGTCATGCCGGGCAGCGTGAAGGCCGCGCGTGTGATGCTGTTCGTGCTCGGCGGGCTCCAGGCCCTCGGCGGTGTGCTGGCGATGGTGGCCAGCGCACGGTTCGCCGATTACATCGAGGAGGAGATCTCCTCGGACCCGAGCATCTCCTCGGACCCGAACATCTCGTCGGACGATCTGAACACCGTCAGCGACATCGGTGCGGGCTTCATGATCGTGCTCGGCGTGATCGTTCTGGCGTTCGCGTTCTGGGCGGTCCTCACCGCCGCGAAGATGGCCACGGGGTACGGCGGGGTCCGCGTCTCGGCGATCATCTACGCCTCGGTGGTCACCCTGTTCAGCGTGATCACCCTGATACCCGGCAACATCTTCGCGCTGATCAGCCTGATACCCGGCATCTTGATCATCGTGTTCTGTGCCAACCGGAACGGAAGCTACTGGTTCAACCGGCCCCGGTACTGAACCGGTTCCGCCACCGAACCGGCCCCGCCGCTGCTCCGGTTCCGCCGGGCACCGCTTCCGGCCGATCACGCACCAGGGCGGTGTCTCACCCGTACGGGTGAGACACCGCCCTGGTGCGTCGCCCTGGTCCGACGGAGTAACCGTCAGGCACGGGGAGACGTACCTCGTACAGCGCCGTCGTCGTACCTCCGCCGACCCCGGGGGAGGCAGGACACCGCAGCGCACAACTCCGGCTCGCCCCGGGCGGCCGGCGGGCCGCCCGGGGCACGGGCATGTCGTGTCGTGTCGTGTCGTGTCGTGTCGTGTCGTGTCGTGTCGTGTCGTGTCGTGTCGTGTCGCCGGACGGTGTGGCGCTCGGTGCTCGGCGTTCGTGCCGTCGGACGGCGTGGCGCTCAGTGGAAGAAGTGCCGCGTCCCCGTGAAGTACATCGTCACGCCGGCCTTGTTCGCTGCCTCCACGACCTGCTCGTCGCGGACCGAACCGCCCGGCTGGACCACGGCCCGGACGCCGGCCCCGGTGAGGATCTCCAGGCCGTCCGGGAAGGGGAAGAAGGCGTCGGAGGCCGCGTACGCCCCCTGCGCGCGTTCTGCTCCCGCCCGCTCCACCGCGAGCTTCGCGGAGTCGACCCGGTTGACCTGGCCCATGCCGACGCCGACCGAGGCACCGTCCTTGGCGAGCAGGATGGCGTTGGACTTCACGGCCCGGCACGCCTTCCATGCGAAGGCCAGTTCGGCCAGCTCCGCTTCCGACAGCGCCTCGCCGCTCGCCAGGGTCCAGTTCGCCGGGTCGTCGCCCTCGGCCTGAAGGCGGTCGGTGACCTGGAGGAGGGCGCCGCCGTCGATCGGCTTGACCTCGACCGGGGCGGCGGGGGCCTCGGGGGCGCGCAGCACGCGGATGTTCTTCTTCTTGGTGAGGGCCTCGAGGGCACCCTCCTCGTAGTCCGGCGCGACGACGACCTCGGTGAAGATCTCGGCGACCTGCTCGGCCATCTCCTTGCTGACCGGCCGGTTCACGGCGATCACACCGCCGAACGCGGACAGCGGGTCGCAGGCGTGCGCCTTGCGGTGCGCCTCGGCGACGTCCGCGCCGACCGCGATGCCGCACGGGTTGGCGTGCTTGATGATCGCGACGCACGGCTCGCTGTGGTCGTACGCGGCACGGCGGGCGGCGTCCGTGTCCGTGTAGTTGTTGTACGACATCTCCTTGCCGTGCAACTGCTCGGCCTCGGCCAGGCCGCCGGCGTGAGAGGTGTAGAGGGCGGCGGGCTGGTGCGGGTTCTCGCCGTAGCGCAGAGTGTGCGCGCGGTCGTACGTGGCGCCGAGGAAGTCGGGGAAGTGCGACTCGTCCACGGGCGCGTACTCGGAGGCGAACCAGGAGGCGACGGCCACGTCGTACGCGGCGGTGTGCCGGAAGGCCTCGGCGGCGAGCCGCTTGCGGGTGGTGAGGTCGAAGCCGCCGTCGTTCACCGCCGAGAGGACGTCGGCGTAGCGGGCGGGGCTGGTCACCACGGCGACCGAGGGGTGGTTCTTCGCCGCGGCGCGCACCATCGACGGGCCGCCGATGTCGATCTGCTCGACGCACTCGTCGGGCGTGGCGCCCGAGGCGACGGTCTCGCGGAACGGGTAGAGGTTCACCACGACCAGGTCGAACGGCTCCACGCCCAGCTCGCCGAGCTGCTGCCGGTGGCTGTCGAGGCGCAGGTCGGCGAGGATGCCGGCGTGGACCTTCGGGTGCAGGGTCTTGACGCGGCCGTCCAGGCACTCGGGGAAGCCGGTGAGCTCCTCGACCTTGGTGACGGGGACGCCGGCGGCGGAGATGCGGCCGGCGGTGGACCCGGTGGAGACGAGCTCCACACCGGCCTCGTGCAGGCCGCGCGCGAGGTCCTCGAGGCCGGTCTTGTCGTAGACGCTGACGAGCGCCCGTCGGATGGCCCGCTTGTTGCTCTCGGCGGTCACTGGATAACTACCTTTCGTCCCTCAATGCGATAGCCGTTGCGGGCGAGCCGCCCCACGACCTCGACGAGCAGCCTTCGCTCGACTTCCTTGATGCGCTCGTGCAGCGCGCTCTCGTCGTCCTCGTCCCGGACCTCCACCACGCCCTGCGCGATGATCGGTCCGGTGTCGACGCCGTCGTCGACGAAGTGGACGGTGCAGCCGGTGACCCTGACGCCGTACGCGAGCGCGTCCCGTACGCCGTGGGCTCCGGGGAAACTGGGCAGCAGGGCGGGGTGGGTGTTGACGAACCGCCCGCCGAAGCGCGCGAGGAACTCCTTGCCCACGATCTTCATGAACCCCGCGGAGACCACGAGGTCGGGCTCATGGGCGGCGACGGCCTCGGCGAGCGCCGCGTCCCACTCCTGGCGGGTGGCGAAGTCCCCGACCCGGCACACGAAGGTCGGCAGCCCGGCGCGCTCGGCGCGGTCGAGCCCCTCGATGTCCCCGCGGTCGGCGCCGACGGCCACGACCTCGGCTCCGTACACCCCGACGCCGGCGGCGCCGATCTCGTCGAGGAGCGCCTGAAGGTTGGTGCCGGATCCGGAGACCAGCACGACGAGACGCCTGGCGCGCTCGGCCACGGGCTTGGCGGCCACGGTGGGGCCCTTTCTCGGGGAGCGCCGGTGCGGTCGGAGACCAGCGCTTTGTACATTCATACAAATGCTTCGCACCCTCGGATACGGGGAAGCCTACGAAGCGGCCGACCGCCAGCAACGATACCGGCACAGGGAGCGGCCCCCACGGGACGGGGGCGTGGCCGGAAGGTAGCGTCTGGGAAGAGCCGGTTCGGGAGCGTCCGGGAACGTCCGGTCGCCCGGGAACGCCACCTGGGCACCAAGCGTTCACAGGACAAGGTGCCGGGACCGGAAAACGGACGGGAATGCCCCGGCTCAGCCGCGCATGTCCAGCCCGTCGAGCAGTAGCCGTACAGGCAGTACAAGCAGTGGAAGCAGTAATCGAGCATTAGTCGTCACAGTCGTAACTTGATGGACTTGATTAAGGGGAAGACGCTCACTTGATGCCGGACCGCAGCCTGCGACTCCTCACGTTCCCCCGGCCGTCGGCGCAGGAAGGGGAGCGTGGCGCCGCGCTGCTGCGGGAGCGCCCCTCCTCGCCGCCCGAGACGCCCCGGGGCGAGGGCGGCAGCGACGGCGACGGGCGCCGTGGCTCCGAGGAGAACAATCCGTTCGCGCCGCCACCGGAGGGGTCTCCCGACCAGCCCTGGCAGCCCCGGCACTCGTCCGGCGACGAGGACGGTGACGGCCGCGGACAGCAGAGAGGCAGCGGCGGCCGCTCCCTCTGGGGCGGGCGGTGGAGCGACCGCCAGCCCGGCCGCTCCTCCGGCGGATTCGGTGAGCGCCCACACGGTCCGGAGGGCCAGGGCGGCGGCGGAACCGGCGGCCCTCAACGCCCCGGCCCTCGCTGGGATCCCACGGATCCGGCCCAGCGCCGGGCGCGTTACTCCCTGCTGTCCGGCATGTGGGCCTTCTTCTTCGCCCTGTTCGGCTGGCCGTACGTCGCGCTGCTGCTGGGTGCGCTCGCCGTGCACTGGGCCGTCAGCGCCCTGCGGGCCAAGCCCCGCGCGGCCTCCGACCCCGACTCCCCGGCTCCGCCCGAGCAGAAGGGCCGCCCGCAGACCACGGCGGCGGTGAGCGGGTTGGTCACGGCCTCCCTGGCTCTCATCCTGGTCGCCGTCAGCTTCACGGCACAGATGGTCTACCAGGATTACTACACGTGCACGAGTGACGCCCTCACTCAGCAGTCCAAGGAGTCCTGCAACGACCTCCTGCCGAGCGAGCTCCGGAACCTGCTCGGGACGACCGACTGACGGCCGACCGGCCACCGCTCCCCGAAGTCACCCCCACTTCCCGAAGCCGCCCCCCGCCCTACTGGGCGGGGGGCGGCTTCGGCGTTTCGGGAGCGGCGGGGAGGCCACTGTCGGGGAGGTGACGGCTGTGGGGTTCGCGGCCGTGCGGTTCACGGCTGTGGGGTTCGCGGCTGTGGGGTTCGCGGCTGTGGGGTTCGCGGCTGTGGGGTTCGCGGCTGTGGGGTTCGCGGCTGGAGAAATCACGGCCGAGGGGGTCCCGGTCGGGGACGGGGTCCGTCGGAAGCAAGTCGTAGGGGTCGGCGGCGCCCCGGAGCGGTCGGCCACCCGCCGTCGCACCGGTATCGCCCTCCGGTGACCCCCGTCGCGGGCGGCCGATCCCCGGAATCCTGGCCCGCGTACCCGCCCGCACGCCCGCCCGCCTCTCCTCGTCCGGGCCCGCCGGTGCCCGCTTCCCCCGTTCACTCCGGGGTGCGCGGCACCGCCAGGCCCGTACCGCCAGGGCCGTCACCGTGGCCGTCAGCCCGATCCACACCAGCGTCGCGCCCCCCGTCTGCCACCACACCGGCCCGAACCGGGAGAGCGCGGCAACCCCCATCGGTCCGCCCGCCAACGCGGCGAGCATCGCCAGCAGGGCCGCACACAGCGCCGCCGCCACTCCGGCGACACCGGCCGTCCGGCTCCGTGACCAGACCGCGTCCGGCTCCTGTCCCGGCCTCCCGCCTCCGGGATCCACCGGGTGCCCGGCCGTGCCGGCGCCCTTCGCGACGTACCACCCCGCCACCGCCCCGGCCGCCAACGGCACTGTCCCGGCGGCCCAGTTCACCGGCGTCCCCATCCCCGCGTCCGGCACCGCCGCGAGGAGCGGGAACGCGGGCAGCAGCGGGGCCGGTGAGGCGGAGAGCGGTGTCACGGCATGGCCGACGCCGAGGAGAAACCCGGGGCCCAGGGCGTACGACGCCGCCCACACCGCCGCGTTCGGCAGCAGGGTGACGCCGAGCAGCAGCACCGCGATCCGCCCCGGCCATCCCTCCGTCAGCCTCAGGAAGGCCGCCCGGGTCTCGCCTCCGTGCCACAGCAGTGACAGCGTCAGCAGCAGCGCCCCGCCGCCGACGAGCACCGCGGTCCCGGCCGCCGCCGCGCGCGCCGCGACGCCGAGGCGTCCGTCCGGGCCCAGGAGCAGATGGCGTACGCCCCTCGGCAGCAGCGCACCCACGGTTCGTTCCAGCGGCCCTCGCGGGCAGCCGTAAGCCCGCCACACCCCCACGCCCGCGGCCACCGCCGCCATCAGCGGCACGCACATGCCCACCGACGCCCACGCCGGTCGCAGCCCACCGCCCGCGGCGTAGAGCGCGGCAGGCGTGCCGACGGCCAGGTAGCCGAGGACGACGCCCGCCCAGGCCGTCGGTCCACCGACGAGCGGGGCATCGTCCGGGGCCACCGACGCGTCCGACGCGCCCCCGTCGGCGGCGTCGCGGGCCGCCCGGTGCAGCAGCCACGCCGGGAGTGCGAGCAGCAGCAGCGGTGGGACGCCGAGTGGGGTCGGCACGCCGGAGAGTGTGTCGGTGCGGACCAGTTCGGCACCGTGCGCCAGCAGCCACAGCGCCGCCGCAGTGCTCAGCGCGCCGTCGGGCCCGCTGTCCGGGTACCGCGAGCCGATCCACAACAGGATCACGAGCATGGTGAACGCGGCGAGCCCGAGCCCCGCCGCGAGGGCACCGCCGAGAAGGGCGGAGTCCAGGCCGGGCGAGCGGTCGCGCATCCGGGTGAGCAGGAGGGCCGGCCTCGTTCGCCGGGCGGTCGTCTGGATCACACCCGTCATGCTCCCAACGACACGCGCTTTCCCCGCGTAACAGGCGAAACGCCGCTGTGTCGCCCAATATAAGTTTATGTACTTTTCCGCACGAAGGGGCATCCTGTGACACGGAGCCCTGCCACCCCCCTCCCCCCGCCCGAGGAGCGCCGACGCCTGCGCGAGTCCCACTCGCTGACCCAGGCTCAGCTCGCCCGGCGGGTCGGCGTCAGCCGCGAGACGGTGCGTGCGTGGGAGTCCGGCCGCACCTCGCCGCGTGGCCGGAAAGGGGACACCTACCTGAAGCTGCTGACCACCACCACCCCGACGAGACCCGAGCCCACCGGACAGCAGCGATTCCCGGAGCCCTCAGAACCCGCCGGACACTCCGGACGCTCTGAGCCCGCCGGACACTCCGCGCCCGCCGAATTCACCGAAACCATCAAGTCGGCCGTTTCTCCGGCATGTTCGGCCGAGCCTCCCCCCGTGCACCCCGCCGGGCGGAGCATCCTGCGCCCGCCCGGACGGCCCGACCGGCCCGTCCGGTCCGTCCGACCTGACCGACCGGACCGGTCCGGACGGTCTGACCGACCTGACCGGTCCGGACGGCCCGACCGGTCCGTCCGGGGGGAGGCCGTCGATCCCACCGCCCTGACGCCCACTCAGGCGTTCGACGCCCTGTACGCCTTCTGTGCCCCGGCGCTCGTACGACAGGCGTATCTCCTGTCCGGTCGTCGCGACCTGGCGTGTGAATCGGTCGAGCGGGCCTTCCAACTGGCCTGGGACCGCTGGCCCGAGGTGGCCCGCGACCGCGACCCGGCCGGCTGGGTGCGCGCGGCGGCGTACGAGTGGGCGCTCGCCCCGTGGCACCGGTTCCGGCCCCGCCACCGGCGCCCGGAACCACCACCCTCGCAGCCCTCCGACCGCGTGCTGCTGGACGTCCTGCTGCACCTGCCGCCGCCGTACCGTCGCACGGTCGTGCTCTACGACGGTGTCGGCCTCGACCTGCCGGAGACCGCGGCGGAGACGGAAGCGAGCACGCCCGCGACCGCGCGCCGCCTGCTGCACGCGCATGAGACCCTCGCGGCCCGGCTGCCAGAACTGTCGGACCCGCTCGTACTTCACCAGCGGTTGGCCGAACTGTCCTCCACCGAACACCTCCGGCCGGCCGGACCTCCGGAGGTGCGCGACGGCAGCGAGCGCAGGGCCCGCTTCTGGACCCGGGCCGCCATCGCCTTCACGCTCGCCCTGATCGGCGCCACCGCGCTCACCCTGCACACGGCTCCCACCCACTACGACCCGCCGGTGCCGCCCGGCGAGACGGTCCAGGGGGTGCCGCCGCGCGTGGCACCGGGGCCCCTCTCGGACAAGGAGCGGAAGCTGCGCGCCGAGCTGCGCGAGGAACTGCTGCACGGCCCGGAGCGGCTGGCACCTCGGCCATGGTGACGGACCCGACCCGGGTGCCCGGGCACCCGGGTCGGGTCCGGGTCCGGGTCCGGGTTCCGCGTCCGGAGCACGGATGGGCCCGACCCCTCGAGGGGTCGGGCCCATCCGTGCTTCTGCGGCTGATCAGCCCGCGAGGATCTCGCGTGCCAGCTTGGCCGTCTCGGTCGGCGTCTTGCCGACCTTGACGCCCGCGGCCTCGAGGGCCTCCTGCTTCGCCTGGGCGGTACCGGACGAACCGGAGACGATCGCGCCGGCGTGGCCCATGGTCTTGCCCTCGGGCGCGGTGAAGCCCGCGACGTAGCCGACGACCGGCTTCTTCACGTTCTCCTTGATGTACGCCGCGGCCCGCTCCTCCGCGTCGCCACCGATCTCGCCGATCATCACGATCAGGTCGGTGTCGGGGTCGGCCTCGAACGCGGCCAGCGCGTCGATGTGGGTCGTGCCGATGACCGGGTCGCCACCGATGCCGACGGCCGAGGAGAAGCCGATGTCCCGCAGCTCGTACATCATCTGGTACGTCAGCGTGCCGGACTTCGAGACCAGGCCGATGCGGCCCGGCTTGGTGATGTCACCCGGGATGATGCCGGCGTTCGACTGGCCCGGGGTGATCAGACCGGGGCAGTTCGGGCCGATGATCCGGGTCTTGTTGCCCTGCGACACGGCGTACGCGTAGAACGCCGCCGAGTCGTGGACCGCGATGCCCTCGGTGATGACGACCGCGAGCGGGATCTCGGCGTCGATGGCCTCGACGACGGCGGCCTTCGCGAACGCCGGCGGTACGAAGAGGACGGATACGTTCGCACCGGTCTTCTCGATCGCCTCGGCGACCGTACCGAAGACCGGGATCTCGTTGCCGTCGATGTCGACGGAGGTGCCCGCCTTGCGCGGGTTCACACCGCCGACGATGTTCGTGCCGTCGGCCAGCATGAGCTTGGTGTGCTTCATGCCGGTGGCGCCGGTCATACCCTGGACAATGACCTTGGAGTCTTTGTTGAGGAAAATAGCCATGGCTGTTTAGTCCCTCGTCCCTTACTTCGCAGCCGCGAGCTCGGCGGCCTTGTCGGCCGCGCCGTCCATGGTGTCCACGCGCTGTACGAGCGGGTGGTTGGCGTCGGAGAGGATCCTGCGACCCAGTTCGGCATTGTTGCCGTCCAGACGCACGACCAGCGGCTTGGTGACTTCCTCACCCTTGTCCGCGAGCAGCTGCAGCGCCTGCACGATGCCGTTGGCGACCTCGTCGCAGGCGGTGATGCCACCGAAGACGTTGACGAACACGGACTTGACGTCCGGGTCGCCGAGGATGATCTCCAGGCCGTTCGCCATGACGGCGGCGGAGGCGCCACCGCCGATGTCGAGGAAGTTGGCGGGCTTCACGCCGCCGTGCGCCTCACCGGCGTAGGCGACGACGTCCAGGGTGCTCATCACGAGCCCCGCGCCGTTGCCGATGATGCCGACCTCGCCGTCGAGCTTGACGTAGTTGAGGTTCTTCTCCTTGGCGGCGGCCTCCAGCGGGTTGGCCGCGGCCTTGTCGTGGAGGGCCTCGTGCTCCGGCTGACGGAACTCGGCGTTCTCGTCGAGGGAGACCTTGCCGTCGAGGGCGAGGACGTCGCCGGAGGCGACCTTGGCCAGCGGGTTGACCTCGACGAGGAGCGCGTCCTCGGCGATGAAGGTCTTCCACAGCGTGACGAGGACGTCGGCGACCTTGCCGGCCACCTCGGCCGGGAACTTCGCGGCCTCGACGATC
Organism: Streptomyces sp. P9-A2; assembly: GCF_036634175.1. Classification (NCBI taxonomy): domain Bacteria; kingdom Bacillati; phylum Actinomycetota; class Actinomycetes; order Kitasatosporales; family Streptomycetaceae; genus Streptomyces; species Streptomyces sp. P9-A2. The sequence goes on along the minus strand of NZ_JAZIFX010000001.1, from coordinate 4,984,056 downwards.
TCGCGCGCCTTCTCGGGGGTCACACCCTCGTTGGCGTCGATCGGCGTCTTGGCGACGGCCTCCGGACGGGTGGCCGCCACCTCCTCGATGTCCATGCCGCCCTCGACGGACGCGATGGAGAGGAAGGTGCGGTTGGCACGGTCGAGGAGGAAGGAGACGTAGTACTCCTCGACGATCTCCGGAGCGGTCTCGGCGATCATCACGTTGTGGACCGTGTGGCCCTTGATGTCCATACCGAGAATGTCCGTCGCGCGGGCGACGGCCTCGTCCGGGGTTGCTGCCAGCTTCACGCCACCGGCCTTGCCGCGGCCACCGACCTTCACCTGCGCCTTGACGACAGACTTGCCGCCGAGACGTTCGGTGATCTCGCGCGCCGCCTCAGGCGTGTCGATGACTTCACCGGCCAGCACCGGTACATCGTGCTTGGCGAAGAGGTCCCTCGCCTGGTACTCGAACAGGTCCACGCGCTTCCGTCCCTATCAGTGATCTCGCGGTCGTTGATGCGTGGGCGTGCCGCGAAGGGCAACGTGACGACGTCCGCTGTGTCACAAGGGATGCGCACACGGTGACCGAGCGCGCGGCATGTCCACCTAGCAGGCTATCGCCGGTTGCGAGGCCTCTCGAAATCGCGGGGTCACACATGAGCGGTGATACCTGTCACATGATGCCCGGATTGGTGACACAGAGTGCCATCGGTGAGTGGTCTCACCGGGCTGGGGCCGACCCGGTGAGGCCCGCCGCGTACTCGGAGGGGCAGGGCCGCGTACTCGGAGGGGCAGGGTTGTTCCCGCCCCTCCGAGCGCGGGACGACCGGCCCTCACCCCCATGGGAGACCGGCTCACCCCATCCACGGGTTTACGACCGGACAGGTCCCGACGGCCTTCGGCCATCCGCGTCGGGATGCCCCCGAAGTCTTCCTTGCTCCGGAGTCAGATTCTGCGCGCGCAGGACGGAACACATCGCACGGCGTGCGGGACGAGGCCGCCCCCTCGCTCCTCGTGCGTCCTCACACGGGGTCCGGTACCGGCAGCGGCCGTTTCTCGATCGCCGCGGCCATCACCTCCGGGAACAGGTCGGGCGTACAGGCGAACGCCGGCGCGCCCAGTGCGGCAAGGGCGGCCGCGTGCTCCCGGTCGTAGGCGGGTGTTCCCTCGTCGGACAACGCCAGCAGCGTCACGAACCGCACCCCGGACGCCTTCATCGCCGCGACCCGCTTGAGCATCTCGTCGCGGATGCCCCCTTCGTAGAGGTCGCTGATGAGGACGACCACCGTCTCCGCCGGCCGGGTGATCTGTGACTGGCAGTACGCCAGCGCCCGGTTGATGTCCGTACCGCCGCCGAGCCGGGTCCCGAAGATCACGTCGACGGGGTCGTCGAGCTGGTCCGTGAGGTCGACGACCGCCGTGTCGAACACGACGAGCCGCGTGTCGATCGACCGCATGGACGCGAGGACCGCCCCGAACACCGACGCGTACACGACGGAGGCCGCCATCGACCCGGACTGGTCGACGCAGAGGACGACCTCCTTCCTCACCGACCGCGCGGCACGCCCGTAACCGATGAGCCGCGCGGGCACGACCGTCCGGTACTCGGGGAGGTAATGCTTGAGGTTGGCCGCGATGGTGCGGTTCCAGTCGATGTCACGGTGACGGGGCCGGTCGACGCGGGCGCTCCGGTCGAGGGCACCGGTGAGAGTGGCCCGGGTCCGGGTGGCGAGCCGCTTCTCCAGTTCACCGACGACCTTGCGGACGACGGCCCGTGCGGTCTCCTTCGTCGTCTCCGGCATCGCCTTGTCGAGCGACATCAGGGTGCCCACGAGGTGGACGTCGGCCTCGACCGCCTCCAGCATCTCCGGTTCCAGGAGGAGGGTGGCGAGCCCCAGCCGGTCGATGGCGTCGCGCTGCATGATCTGGACGACGGAGGACGGGAAATAGGTCCGGATGTCCCCGAGCCAGCGCGCCACCGACGGCGCGGACGCCCCCAGCCCCGCCGAGCGCTCCTGTCCTGCCCGCGGCCTGCTTCCCTTCCGCGGCCCGTCCTCCCTGCCGTAGAGCGCGGTGAGGGCTCCGTCCATGGCGGCGTCCTGTCCGGACAGACGGCATCCGGTGCCGTCCGCCTCACCCCCGCCCAGCACCAGCCGCCACCGTCGCAGCCGCTCCTGCTCCACGTCCGTCACCGCAGCCGACATGGGTCCCCCTTCGTACCGTGCCCCTTCGTGCCGACGCGTGCCTCCGGAGCGTGTCCGTCCTGTACTCGTGCATCCTGGGCTCGTGCGTCCGGAGCGTGTGCGTCCGGAGCGTGTGCGTCCAGGGCTCGTGCGTACGGAGTGCGTGCATACGGAGTGCGTGTGTCCGGAGCTCGTGTGTCCTGGGCGCCTTCGTCCAGGGCCCGTGCATCCGGAACTCGTGTGACCTGGCTCGTGTGACCTGGGCGCGCGGGCTCTGCGGCGATGCGCCTTGCTGCCGTACGTCGGTCATCGCGCCACCTCGACCAGGCCGGCGCGCGCGTCCCCGCTGCCGCCTTCACCACCCCGGGTGTTCTCGTCCAGGCCGAGCAGCAGCCGTACCACGGGCAGGACCGCGTCCGCGCGACCGGAGTCGAGGCCGGACGCGAACCCGGGTGCCCCGGAACCGGTGGCCGCCGAGCCGCTCGGCGCCCCCGGTCCGCGCCGGATCAGCTCGCCCAGCGTGCGCCGGGCCCCGGACTCGTACACCGAGAACGTCCGCCGCAGCAGCGGCAGTACGTCCGTGAACGCCTCCGCCGGTACACCTGCCAGCCACGCGTCGACCAGTCCGAGGAGCCGCTCGTCGTGGACTAGGAGCAGGCCGCCGCCCGAGCCGCCGACGAAGCCCTCGATCCACGCCGCCGCGTCCGCCGGTGCCGTGCCCGGTGACGACAGCACCAGCCCCATCTGCCGGGCCGCCTCGTTCTGCCCCAGCTCCCCGTCGTCCAGCAGCAGGCGAACGGACCGCCCTCGTATCACCCCGGGCACAGTGTCCCGCGTCGCCAGCGTGCGCAGCACCGACGCCCAGCGGACACGCAGGTTCCCATGGCCCGGCGCGGGCGCGTCACCGAGGAGGCCGACCGCCCCGTGCACCGCGTCGAGATGGCGCCGCATCTCCGCGGCCGCGTCCGCGTCCAGGCCGGCACACGCCGGTGGCAGGCCGACCAGGATCCGCTCCGCCAGCCCGGCGGCGACCTCCGCGAGCGCCGCGGTGCCGGTGCCGCGCACATCGCCGTAGCGCAGCGAGCGGACCAGGGCCGGCAGGGCCTGGGCAAGATGGCCGACGTCCGAGTCGAGGGCCGCGCGGTCGGCGAGTATCCGCATCACCGTCGGCAGAGCGTCGGGCAGTGCGGCCAGGAGGCAGCGCTCGGCGAGCCCGGTGACGTCGGCCAGGCCACGCGCGGCGACGGCGTCCGCCTCGGCTTTGGCGGTCGCGGCGGCGTGTACGGTCGTCCCCCATATCCCGGCCTCGGCCACCCGCACGGACAGTTCCGGTTCCCAGTGCAGCCGCCAGGTCTCCCGGAAGGTGCCCGTGCTCCCGTACGAGGCCGTCGGCTCCCCCCAGTCCACGGCGAGCAGCCGCAGCCGGTGCAGCAGTCTGCTGCGCTCCCCGTCGGTCTCCTTGCGCAGGTCGAGTTCCAGCTCACGGTCCGCGGCCTCGGGTTTCAGCCGGAGTCTGCGCTGGGCTCGCGTGAGGTCCCGCTGGAGGGGTACCGCGGGCGTCGCCGCCGGCACCTCCCCGAGCACGTCACCGACGATCAGCCGGTCGTGCACCAGCGCCAGCGGCACGTCGGAGCCCTCGCACATCACCGCCCGTACCGCGTCGGTCGTCTCGCCCGGTCCGGGCAGTGGCCGGCCGCGCATCGCGGCGAGCGTGTCCGCCAGTCGTACCGCCTCGATGACATGGGCGGAGGACACGATCCGGTCCTCGGCCCGCAGCAGCCACGCCACCTTGGTCATCCACCGCTCGACGGGCCGGTCCGCCGAGCCGAACAGATGCCCGTACCAGCCGGGCGAGTCGATGCCCGCGCCGTATCCGCTGAAGCGGGACAGCCTGCGGTTCGTCCACGGCACCCAGGTCATGTCCGCCTTGACCTTCGGCAGCCCCTTCAGCAGGGCCCGGTCGGCGGCGACGGTGACCCTCCGCCGCAACGCGGGCACGTGCCAGGCACCGCAGACGACGGCCACACCGCCCCTGAACTCACGCTGTGCCTCCCGGATCCGGAGCCGCATGTACGCCTCGCGCACAAGGTCCCGGCCCGGCACCGCAGGAGAACCCGGGGCAGGACCGGGGCCCGGGTCCCGCCCTCCGCTCCCGTGTTCCTCCCGCAGCACCGTCATGGCCTCCTCCAGGGCGGTGAACGGTGCGAGCGCGTCGCCCCTCTCCCTCACGCCCCGGTGCTCGACGACGTCCTCCCACCACCGCTCGGCGTCGTCGTACCCGGCGGCCCCGGCCAGCGCCCCGAGCGGATCGAGCCGCACCTCGCCGCCCGCCGCGGTACCGGTCGCCCGCTCCTCGTGATCTCCCTCGGCCGCCGTGCCTTCCTCGTCCGCCTCGTCCGCCCCGTCCGCCTCCTCGTCCCTGCCCCAGGCCAGGCTGTGGGCGGCCGGCAGGTCGATGAAGCGGGCGGGGACGCCGTGTTCGAGCGCCCAGCGGATCGCGACCCACTCGGGGGAGAACTCGGCGAGCGGCCAGAACGCCGAGCGGCCGGGCTCGTCCACGGCATGAGCGAGCAGGGCGACCGGCGGACGCATGTCGGCGTCCGCGGCAAACGGAATCAGACTGTTCGCCTCCGGCGGGCCCTCGATCAGGACGACCTCCGGCCTGGTCTCCTCCAATGCGGCCCGCACCGCCCGCGCCGACCCCGGCCCGTGGTGCCGCACCCCGAGCAGCAGCGGCCCCGCTCCCCGGCCGCCTCCGGGCCGGTCCGGTCCGCTCATGCCGCCCGCGCTGTCCATGCCGTCCCCGCCCCCCTCGAAGCCCCGCCGGGAGGGCACGCCGGCTTCCGACGTGCCTTCCTCCCCCGGTCCCCCCGGCTCTCCCGGCTCTCCCGGCCCTTCATGTGCCGGCCTCCCGGCAGGCCCGGTAGAGGTCCGTCCAGCCGTCGCGCTCGCGGACGACGGTCTCCAGGTACTCCTGCCAGATGACACGGTCCGCCGCCTGGTCGCGGACGACCGCGCCGTGAATGCCTGCCGCGACATCCCCGGCCCGCAGCACGCCGTCGCCGAAGTGGGCTGCCAGCGCCAGCCCGTTGGTGACGACGGAGATCGCCTCGGCCGTCGACAGGGTGCCGCTGGGCGACTTCAGCTTCGTCCGGCCGTCGGTGGTGACCCCGTCACGCAGCTCACGGAAGACGGTGACGACCCGGCGGATCTCGTCGATGCCGTCGGGCGCGGGCGGCAGGTCGAGGGAGCGGCCGATCTGGTCCACTCGGCGCGAGACGATGTCGACCTCCGCCTCGGGGGTCTCCGGCAGCGGCAGCACCACGGTGTTGAAACGGCGGCGCAGGGCACTGGACAGGTCGTTGACCCCGCGGTCGCGGTCGTTGGCGGTGGCGATCAGGTTGAAGCCGCGGACCGCCTGCACCTCCTGGCCCAGTTCGGGAATCGGCAGTGTCTTCTCCGACAGGATCGTGATGAGCGTGTCCTGGACATCGGCCGGGATACGGGTCAGTTCCTCGACGCGGACCGTCGCCCCTTCCGCCATCGCGCGCATGACGGGGCTGGGCACGAGGGCGTCGCGGCTGGGCCCGTGGGCGAGCAGCCGGGCGTAGTCCCAGCCGTAGCGGATGGCCTCCTCCGGGGTGCCGGCGGTGCCCTGGACCAGCAGGGTGGAGTCGCCGCTGACCGCGGCGGCGAGGTGCTCGGACACCCAGGTCTTCGCGGTGCCGGGCACTCCCAGCAGGAGCAGCGCGCGATCGGTGGCCAGGGTGGTGACGGCGACCTCGACGATGCGGCGCGGGCCCACGTACTTGGGTGTGATCAGGGTGCCGTCCGCCAGCGTGTCCCCGAGCAGGTAGGTCGCGACGGCCCACGGGGACAGTTTCCACCGGGCGGGCCGCGGACGGTCGTCCTGCGCGGCCAGTGCGGCGAGTTCGGCGGCGAAGGCGTCCTCGGCGTGCGCCCGCAGGACCTCGGCCGGGGCCGCGGGCACGGAGCCGTTCTGACGCGGGTCGAGGGATGTCGGTTCAACGGAGACAGTCATGGCGGAGTTCCCCCTCCGGCTCAGCCGGTTCGGATCTGGTGACCACCCTGCACCACCCCACTGACAATCGCTGTGACCTGGGAAAACGCAATCGCCGGGGCGATTGTCAGTGGGGGGATCTACCTTCGATGACATGACGTTGCAGGGGGTGCGCTGGACCGCGGACCGAGTGCTGGCCTTGGCGCCCGACACCGCGTCGCGCAAGGCGGGAAGCAGACTCGGCGCGGCCGGTCCGTGGTCCGGGGCCGGCCGTTCGGGCGAGGAGGCGATGTGGGGGCTGTGCGAGGGCAGCGGCAGCAAGCCGTACCGGACGGTGGTCGACCTCGCGGGCGTCTCCGGGCCCGCGTACCGATGCAGCTGCCCGAGTCGTAAGTTCCCCTGCAAGCACGCGCTCGGTCTGTTGCTGCTCTGGGCGGGCGACGAAGGGGCGGTGCCGCGGGCGGAGGTGCCGGAGTGGGCCGGCCGGTGGATCGAGGGCCGACGCGGGCGCGCGGAGCAGGAGAAGACCGCGGCCTCCCCATCGGGTTCCTCGTCCGGGCTCGCCGATCCGGAGGCGGCCCGGCGCAGGGCGGAGCGGCGCGCCGAGCGGGTCACGGCGGGTGCGTCGGAGCTGGAGCAGCGGCTGGCCGACCTGCTCCGCGGCGGGCTGGCCACGGCGGAGCAGTCCGGGTACGGCCCGTGGGAGGAGACGGCGGCCCGGATGGTCGACGCCCAGGCACAGGGACTGGCCGCCAGGGTGCGTGAGCTGGGGGCGGTCCCGGGCACGGGTCCGGAATGGCCGTCCAGGCTGCTGGAGGAGTGCGCGCTGCTCCACCTCCTCGATCAGGGCTGGCTGCGCCGCGAGCGGCTGCCGGAGGGCCTGGCCGCGACGGTCCGCTCCCGCATCGGACTGCCGGCCTCGGCGGACGGTCCGCCGGTGCGCGACCGCTGGCTGGTCCTCGCCCAGTACGACACGGTGGACGCGCGTCTGACGACCCGCCGGATCTGGCTGTACGGCACACGGTCGCGGCGCACCTCGCTGCTCCTCTCCTACGGCGCCGCGGGGCGTGCCCCCGAACCGGCGCTGCCGGTGGGGCTGGCCCTGGACGCGGAGCTGTCCGCCTATCCGGGCGCGGGGCAGGCGCGAGCGGCGCTGGGCGAGCAGTTCGCACCGCCCGCACCCACAGTCGAACGGCCTCCCGGGACGACGACGGCCCTGGCCGTCGCCCGGTACGGCGACGCGTTGCGCGACGACCCCTGGCTGGATTCGGTGCCGGTGACCCTGGACCGGGTGACACCGGTCCCGGACGGCGACTCCTGGCAGCTCGCGGACGCGGACGAGGACGCGGCCCTGCCGCTCACCCCGGCCGCGCTTTCCCGTCCCGGCCTGTGGCGTCTCGTCGCTCTCTCGGGCGGCGCACCGGTCAAGGTCTTCGGCGAATGCGGCCACCGGGGATTCACCCCGCTGTCGGCCTGGCCGGAGGGGCCCGGTGAGGTGGTGCCGCTGTGCTGAGCCACCTCACCGGGCCCCTCCCCGGCCGCCTCTCGGGCATCGCCGCACACCCGATGCGCGAGACCCCCCGGCTGCTCGCGGACACCCGCCGGAAAGGAATCCGATGAACAGGACCGTCGCCGCCGCGGCACCGTCCGGCCCGCACGCCACCACTCCCTCCGGCCCCGCCCCGCACACCGCGGGCTCGGCGAACGCCCCTGCCGTACCGGGCCCGGCGACCTCGTCGGAATCGGCGGGCCCGACAGGCTCGGTGGACGCCCCGGACGTATCGGGCCCGGCGGACTCGGTGACCTCGTCGGGTTCGTCCCTCCCGGACGTCTGGGAGGACCTCGTGACCACCGCCCTGCTAGGGACGGACCGCCGCACTCCGGCGGGCTCCGCGCCCGGTGCGAACGCCCCGGCGGTCCTGCTGGACGCGGCGGCCGTGGCGACCGTACGGCGCCGGGCCGGGCTGCGCCCTGCCAGGGCGGCCGAGCGTCCGCGGCCGGCGCCCGAGGACCCGCGCCCCGAACTGCCGCCGGCCGCCGCCCGCCGGCTGACGACGCTGCTCACCGACCGTTCCGGCGCCTCCGGCGGTGGCCGCCGGGGTGCGGCACCGGATCTGCTGGAACTGCTGCCCCAGTGGCTCGCGGCAGCGAACGCCCACGGTTTCGCGGCGCCCCCGCCGGCGTTGCCCGCCCTGCTGGACGCCGCGCGGGGGCGTACGGATCTGCGGCCGGCGGCCCTGCGGTTCGCGGGACCGCGAGGCCTGTGGCTGGCCCGCCTCAACCCGGACTGGCGGTTCGCCCTGCGCTCGGCACCGGGTGGGGGCACGTCGCTGCCGGGGCCCGGGGACAGGGAGAGAGTCCTGCGGCTCTGGCAGGAGGGCCTCTTCGCGGAGCGGGTCGCCCTGCTCTCCTCGCTGCGCTCCCGCGAGCCCGCCGCCGCACGCGAACTGCTCGCGACGACCTGGGCGACGGAGCGGGCCGAGGACCGGCTGATGTTCCTCGACTCGCTCCGTACCCGCCTCGGCCCGGACGACGAACCGTTCCTGGAGCAGTCGCTCGCCGACCGCAGCCGCAACGTACGGGCGACGGCCGCCGAGTTGCTGTCGGCGCTGCCCGGCTCGGCCCTCGCGCGGCGCATGGCGGTGCGGGCCGGGGCATGCGTGGCCGTGGACCATATGCGGGACGTTCCCATGCTCACGGTCGAGGCCCCGCACGAGTGCGACGCGGGCATGGAGCGGGACGGTGTGGTGGCCAAGGCCCCCGCGGGCCGTGGTGAACGGTCTTGGTGGCTAGGGCAGTTGGTGGAGGCGGCACCTCTGAGTACGTGGTCGCGCCGGCTCGGCGGACGTACACCGCAGCAGATCGTGGCCCTGCCGGTCGGGGACGAGTGGCGGAGCGAGCTGCATGCGGCCTGGTGCCGCGCGGCGGTGCGTCAGCGGGACGCCGAGTGGGCACAGGCGTTGCTCGGCGAGCCCTCCGCCGCGGAGGCGGGCGGCCCGGGGGCGGTGTCCCTGGCCGAACGCGCCGAACTGCTCGGCACTCTGGCTGCCGCCGAACGGGCGGAGTGGGTGGCCGGGTTCATCGGGACACATGGACTGCCGGACGCGTTCCAACTGCTCGGTGTGTGTGCGGTGCCGTGGGCGCCGCCCCTCGGGCGGGCTGTGGTGGACGCGCTCGACATCGCACGGGACGCGGGGAATTACCCCTGGAGTTTCAGCGGTGTCATGGGCCTGGCCGAGCGCTGCCTCGAGCCCTTGGACGCGAGCCACCTGGATGCGCTCCTGGCCGTACCCGACGAGGCGGAGGACGCCTCACCGGGTGCCGGTGGCTACTGGTCGGAGGCGTTCCAGCGGCTGGTCACCACCCTGCGCCTGCGCGCCGCGATGCTGGCGGAACTGAGCCCGGCCGCACAGTCCTGACGCACTTTCCCCGGCACGGCCCGCCGAACCCGAACCCGGCCCCGGACCGCGCGCCCACCACAGGGCGGAGCCTCGGGGGCGACAGCGACGCGCCCGAGGCGCGGTGCCGGGCCCCGCGAACCCGGCCTGTCCGGACGACGGGCCCTATGCCTCACGGCGGGCCCTATGCCTCCGCGGGATGCCGTACGGTCTCGCGGACCCAGTCCACGATCGACGCGGTCGTGGCTCCCGGAGTGAAGATCGCCGCGACGCCCTTCTCCTTCAACGGTGCGATGTCCCCCTCGGGGATGATCCCGCCGCCGAAGACCACGATGTCCGCCGCGTCCCGCTCCTTGAGCAGGTCGATCACCGCCGCGAAGAGCGTGTTGTGCGCGCCGGAGAGGATGGACAGACCGATCGCGTCGGCGTCCTCCTGGATCGCGGTGTCGACGACCTGCTCGGGGGTCTGGTGAAGCCCGGTGTAGATGACCTCCATACCGGCGTCGCGCAGGGCGCGCGCGATCACCTTGGCCCCGCGGTCGTGGCCGTCGAGCCCCGGCTTGGCCACCACCACGCGGATCGGACCGGCTGCCACACCCATCACTGCCTCCATGAAGCGCCTCCATCCATCCGTACCGACACGTAGCGCACATATCAGTCGTCCGGTACCCCTCACGAGTACCGCACACTCCGCCGCTCACCGCACCGACGGCGCCACCGCGGTACGGGCGCCCCGGCCGAACCGGCCGGGGAAGTGAACGAACGTTATCGCCAGCATCCCGCAACCGGCGGTTTCACGGTGCGGACCGAGGGGGAAATCACACGGAGGGACATGTTCACCGCGCACCGTTGCGGGGCCTCGGCATCCGAACCTCGCGCCCATGCGTCACACGGGCATCAGTGGGAACATGCGCATAAGGGATTTCGCGACGAGGCCGCCGTACACCGCGGCCGCACCGAGCGCCTGCCGCGCGCGGCGTCGACCGCTTTCGTCGCGACGCCCCATGAGGGCACACGGGGGACGGAGCTGTCCCTCCGTGTGCCGACAGGAGGTCGGCCATGAAGGTCACCGAGGCAGCACTTCCCTTTCTGCCGCTCTGCCGGCGCCTGGCGCCGAACCGGCCGGCGGTTCTTTCCACCGCCCTGCTGAAAGCGACCGCCCTGGAACTCGCGATCCTCGCGGGCCACGCCCTCCTCTATCCCGTCGGCATGGCGCAGGAGCGGCGGGACACGATCCCCGAGCCTCCCGCACCGGACGGCACCGCGAAGCTGCCGACGGAGGCCCGGCCCCCGGTCGTCCTGCTGCACGGGTTCATCGACAACCGCTCGGTGTTCGTGCTGCTGCGCCGCAGTCTCGCCCAGCACGGCAGGCAGCGGGTCGAGTCGCTCAACTACTCTCCGCTGACGTGCGACATCCGCGTCGCGGCCGAACTGCTGGGCCGGCACATCGAGGAAGTGTGCGAGCGCACCGGCAGCAGCCGCGTCGATGTCGTCGGGCACAGCCTCGGAGGACTGATCGGGCGGTACTACGTGCAGCGCCTGGGCGGTGACAGCCGTGTACGGACCCTGGTCACGCTGGGTACCCCGCATTCCGGCACCCGCGTCGCGCCGCTGGCCAACGCGCACCCGATCGTGCGCCAGATGCGCCCCGGTTCACCGGTGATCGAGGAGCTCACCCGCCCCGCACCCGGCTGCCGCACGCACTTCGTCGCCTTCTGGAGCGACCTGGACCACATCATGGACCCGCTGGAAGCGGCTCGCGTCGAGCACCAGGACCTCATCGCGCAGAACGTGCGGGTGAGCGGCGTCGGCCACCTCGCCCTGCCCGTGCACCCCGCCGTGGCCTCGGGTATACGGCAGGCACTGGACACGGCGCATCCCGGGGAGCCTGTCGCCGGTCGCGCGCGGACGGCCTGACGGTCGCCCGGCCCTCGCCCCGTCCGACACGCCCGAATCATCCAGCCCTGTCAACCATCGCGACATCACGCGCCCACCCGAACAACGACAGCCCCGCCCGGCCGTCTTGAGGGCGTGACCCCTAACAAATCTCGAACAGGTTTCGAACACAAAGCCAAGACCGTGTTTGAGCGCCGCCAAAACGCAACCGAATGCCCGTTTCCTGCGCGCGTGAAACCTGCAGAAGATTGTCGCGCCCGCATACCGCCGGGTACAGTCGCCGCACTGCTCTGGCAGCCCCTGTTGTCGAGGCGAAAGAGAAGTTGGTGAACGACCGTCACCCGTCGGGGACCATGGCCCCGGCCCCGGCTTCCGATACCTCGTCGGCGCATTACGCGCCGTACGGCACCCCGGAAGCCCAGTACGGCGACTTCACCATGTACGGCGGCTACGACGCCAACGGTTTTGCCCCCATGGGCCCGGAAACCGGCGGCCACACCCATGCGGCCTTCTCCGCCGACCCCCTCTTCGCCGACCTCCCCGGCCACGACCAGGGGCCGTACGCCACCGGAAATGCCACCGGAACGTGGTCCACCGCAGGCCACGACACCGCGCACTACGACGCGTACGCGGCTCAGCAGCAGGTCGGCTACGGCACGGGCGGCTACGAGACCGGCGGCTACGACGCGACCGCCTGGACCACCGGGCAGCAGCAGGCACCGGAGGTGCCACAGCAGGCCACGGCACCCGATGCGAGCGGCCAGTGGGACTCCGGCGCGTGGCTCCGGCCCGACCAGACCCAGAGCGCCGCCGATCCGACCCAGCAGTGGTACTGGGGCACCCAGACCTTCGACACCGGCGCCCATGACGCCACTCAGTGGAACTCCGACGGCAACGCGGTCGCACCGGCCCCGGACGCCTACGCGGACCCCTACGAACACCAGTCGGTGCCCTTCGACCAGCAGGCCACGGCCACGTTCGAACAGCATCCCGCTCCACAGGCGTCCGCCGTCTCCACCGCCCCGGACATCGATCCGCAGGCTCCTGATCACCCCGCCTTCGATTCCCGGACTCCCGCGCGGGAATCCGGTGATTCCGGCCGTGACTCCTATGAGAACGTCCGCGACGACCCGTACAGGTCTCACCAGGACGCCTCGGGCGACACCGGCGAACCGCCCGCCACGACCCCTCTGCTCGACGAGCAGGAGGAGTCGATCCCCGTCCCCTCGCCGCGCGCGGCCTCGCGGAGCGGCTCCCGTTCCCGCCGCCGTACGCCCGCCAAGCGCTCCGCGCTGCTGACGGTGGCCGTACCCTCGGCGTGCGTCATGGGGGTCGCCGGTATCGCGGCGGCCTCGGTCGGCGATCTCGCGGAGGAAAGCGGCGGTCAGGAGACCACGAAGGCCGCCGCGGACACGCAGCCGGTACAGCCCGCCGTGGCCAACAATCAGCTCGACACCCAGCTCGAGATCCTTTCCGCCGGGGCGGGCGACTTCGCCGACCGGGCCAGCCGCACCCAGGAACGCATCGACCTGAAGGCACAGCAGGTGGCCGACCGCAAGGCGGCGGCCGAGGAGGCGGCCCGCCAGGAGCGGCTGCGTCCGAAGTTCGCGCTCCCCGTCGCGCAGCACGGCCTCAGCGCCTACTACGGTCAGTCCGGCATCAACTGGATGTCCGTGCACAGTGGTATCGACTTCCCCGTCTCGTACGGCGCGACGGTGATGGCCGCGACCGACGGCACGGTCCGCACCCAGTACAACAGCGCCTACGGCAACATGATGATCGTGACGGCGATGGACGGCACGGAGACCTGGTACTGCCACCTCTCCAGCTACCAGGTCGCCTCCGGCACGACGGTGAAGGCCGGCCAGCCGATCGCGTTCTCGGGCAACTCGGGCAACTCGACCGGCCCGCACCTCCACTTCGAGGTCCGCCCGGCCGGCGGATCGGCGATCGATCCCCTGGCCTGGTTCCGCAGCCACGGCCTCGAGCCGTCGTAGAACCACCCTGCCGTCGCAGAACCGACCGACCGTCACAGAGCAGGCCGGCCGCCACAGAACCGTCTGACCGTCGTAGAACCATCCTGCCGTCGCAGAGCCGGCCGTGGCCGGCGGGCAGCCCGTCCCGGAAGCAGAACCGGCCGAGCGTCGTGGACCGGCCGTCGGACCGATCCCGGGCGGACGACCGTCCCCCCGCCCGGCCCTCGCACCGCCTCGTCCTGCGCGCCGCCCGCGGGCCCTCGCCGCTCAGTGGCCGCGAGGGCTCCGGGTGTGCCGGATCGGATTCCCGGTGACGGCTTCTCGGCCTACAGCTTCTCGACCGGCGCGTACCGCAGCAGCAACCGCTTCGGCTTGGTGTCCCCGAAGTCGACCGTCGCCTCGGCGTTGCCGCCCGTGCCCTTCACCCCGACGACGGTGCCGAGTCCGAACTGGTCGTGCGTGACCCGGTCCCCGACCGTCAGCGACACCACCGGCTTCTCGGCGGCCCTGCGCGTGGCGAAGCCGGAGGCGCCCGACGCCGACGAGCGGGACCGGGACGACGACAGCGAAGCCGCCACCCCGGACACCGGTCCGGAGGACACGGGCGCCGTCGCGCCCGTCCGCTTCCACTCCAGATGGGCGGCCGGGATCTCCTCCAGGAAACGCGAGGGCGGGTTGTACGAGGGCTGCCCCCAGGCGCTGCGCAGCGTGGAGCGGGTGAGATACAGCCGCTCACGCGCGCGCGTGATGCCGACGTACGCCAGGCGCCGCTCCTCCTCCAGCTCCTTGGTCTCCCCCAGGGCGCGCATGTGCGGGAAGACGCCGTCCTCCATGCCGGTCAGGAAGACGACCGGGAACTCCAGGCCCTTGGCGGTGTGCAGGGTCATCAGGGTGATGACGCCGGAACCGTCCTCGTCCTCGTCGGGGATCTGGTCGGAGTCGGCGACCAGGGCGACCCGCTCCAGGAAGTCGGCCAGCGTGCTCCCCGGGGCGGCGGCCCCCGGTGTCGCCGGTGTCACCGCGCCCTCGCCACGCTCCTTCTCGAACTCCAGGGCGACAGCGGCGAGTTCCTGAAGGTTCTCGATCCGGGTCTCGTCCTGTGGGTCGGTGGAGGCCTGCAACTCGGCGAGGTAGCCGGTCCGTTCGAGGATCGCCTCCAGGACGGTCGCCGGGCCCGCGCCGGACTCGACGATCGTACGGAGGTCCTCCATCAGCGTGTTGAACCGCTTGACCGCGTTCGTGGAGCGCGCGGCCATGCCGTACGCCTCGTCGACGCGCTTCAACGCCTGGGGGAAACTGATCTTCTCCCGCTGGGAGAGGGCGTCGATCATGGCCTCCGCGCGGTCACCGATGCCCCGCTTGGGGACGTTGAGAATGCGGCGCAGCGGCACCGAGTCCTCGGGGTTGGCGAGCACCCGCAGGTAGGCCAGGACGTCCCGGACCTCCTTGCGCTCGTAGAAGCGGACGCCGCCGACCACCTTGTAGGGCAGGCCGACCCGGATGAAGACCTCTTCGAAGACACGGGACTGTGCGTTGGTGCGGTAGAAGACGGCGACGTCGCCGGCCTTGGCCTTGCCCGCGTCCGTGAGCCGGTCTATCTCGTCGGAGACGAACTGGGCCTCGTCGTGCTCGGTGTCGGCGACGTATCCGGTGATCTGCGCGCCGGTGCCCGCGTTGGTCCACAGGTTCTTGGGGCGGCGGGACTCGTTGCGCTCGATGACGGCGTTGGCGGCGCTCAGGATCGTCTGCGTGGAGCGGTAGTTCTGTTCCAGCAGGATCGTCGTCGCGTTGGGGTAGTTCTCCTCGAACTGGAGGATGTTGCGGATGGTCGCGCCGCGGAAGGCGTAGATCGACTGGTCGGCGTCGCCCACCACGCACAGTTCGGCGGGCGGCAGGTGGTCCGCGCCCGGCGGCACGTCGCCGGGGTGCTCGCCGGGGCGCTCGGCGGGGTGTTCTCCGGGGCCGACGAGTTCGCGCACGAGGGCGTACTGGGCGTGGTTGGTGTCCTGGTACTCGTCCACGAGGACGTGCCGGAAACGGCGGCGGTAGTGCTCGGCGACGTCCGGGAAGGCCCGGAGCAGGTTGACCGTGGTCATGATCAGGTCGTCGAAGTCGAGCGCGTTGGCCTCGCGCAGCCGCGACTGGTAGAGCGCGTAGGCCTGGGCGAGGGTCTTCTCGAAGCCGTCGCCCGCCTGTGCGGCGAAGTCCTCCTCGTCGATCAGCTCGTTCTTGAGATTGCTGATCTTGGCACTGAAGGACTTGGGCGGGTAGCGCTTCGGGTCGAGGTCCAGGTCACGGCAGACCAGGGCCATCAGGCGCTTGGAGTCGGCGGCGTCGTAGATGGAGAACGACGACGTGAAACCGAGCTTCTTGCTCTCGCGGCGCAGGATGCGCACACAGGCACTGTGGAACGTCATCACCCACATCGCGCCCGCGCGCGGGCCGACGAGCTGCTCGACGCGCTCCCTCATCTCGCCGGCGGCCTTGTTGGTGAAGGTGATCGCCAGGATCTGGCCCGGGTGGACACTCCGCGCGGCGAGCAGGTACGCGATGCGGTGCGTGAGGACGCGGGTCTTTCCGGAGCCGGCGCCGGCCACGATGAGCAGCGGGGAGCCGGAGTGCGCGACGGCGGCGCGCTGGTTGTCGTTCAGCCCTTCCAGGAGGGCCGCGGGGTCCAGCACCGGGCGCGGGGCGCCGTCGCGGTAGTGGGTGTCCCGGTCCGGTGACACGTCGAACTTCCCGCCGAACAGATCGTCCGGAACCTGCTCCGGCACATGATCGTCCTCGGGTGGCGGCGGGGGTTCGTCCGCGGGGCCGCGCCGGCCCTGGAGGTCCGCCAGGAAGCTGTCGTCAAAGAGGCTGCTCATCGCCCTCCGAGTCTAGGGCGCCCCACTGACAACCTGCGGCCACCCCGGGAACATCCCCGTATTCCGGCGCTCGCCACCGCCCCGCGTCCGGTGACCGGACGTGCGTCCACCCTCAAGAATCACGCGCTCACCCTGGGTGACGTGACGAAGAAGGTCACGAAAACGTATCGGGCATATCACCCATCAACCTTCACATGAGGCACATGAGTTGGCTACGGTTCGGGCGGGCCGTGCGATCCCCACCGGCGAACCCCGCCGGGCGAGCGGCTTCCGCCGAGTCCGTCACTGCCGCCGCGGCAGCCGGAGCCGGGAACCCACCGGGAACCCGGGGTGAATCGGCCCGCTCCTTCCCCGGAGCAGCCGTAGGACGGCCCTTCCGGCCTACCCGCCCGCACCCCTCCCGAATCCCCTGGAGCCAGGACGGCGGGGGAGCCCTCGCCGCTCCCCCGCGGCAGAACGTTGGAAGGAGTCGCCTCCCTTGGCGTCGCACCGCAATTCGCGCACCCCGGGTACGCGCGTGACCGGCATACGGACCCCCGCTCTCGCCACGGCGGCCCTCACCTCCGTGGCCCTCCTCTCCCAGACGGCCGACGCCGCCCCCTCGGACGACGACCGGCCGAGCCTGGAGGAGGTGGAGAAGAAGGTCGACGACCTGTACCGCCAGGCGGAGTCGGCGACCGAGAAGTACAACGCGGTCAAGGAGAAGACCTCGAAGCAGCGCAAGCGCGCCGACGCCCTCCTCGACGACGTGGCCAAGCGCACCCAGACGCTCAACGAGGCACGGGAGGAGCTGGGTTCCTTCGCCGCCGCCCAGTACCGGACCGGTGCCGGCGTCCCCGACACGGCGACCTTCCTGCTCGCGGACTCCCCGCAGGACTTCTTCGACCGGAACCAGCTGATGGACCGGATGACCGGCCGCCAGAAGGCGGCGGTCGACGACTACGTCACCCAGCAGTCCGAGACGATGGAGAAGCGCAAGGAGGCCACCGAGAGCCTCACGACGCTCACCGAGTCGCAGGACGACCTGAAGACCGCCAAGGCCACGGTCCAGAAGAAGCTCAGCACCGCGCGTGAGCTGATGTCGAAACTGACCGCCGAGGAGAAGGCGCGGCTCGCGGCGGCCGAGCAGAAGAAGCGGGAAGAAGCCGCCCGCAAGGCTGCCGAGCTCGCCCAGCAGCAGGCGGAGCGACAGGAGGTCGAGGAGGAGGCACGGCAACAGCAGCAGGCGGAGAGCGGCCCCTCCGGCACTTCCGATCCCTCCGGCACTTCCGGCTCCTCGGGCGCTTCCGGCTCCTCGGGTTCCACGTCGACCGCACCGCCGGCCTCGACGGGCTCCTCGTACGCGACCAAGGCCGAGAAGGCCCTCGCCTTCGCCCGCGCGCAGATCGGCAAGCCCTACGTCTGGGGCGCCACCGGTCCCGGCTCCTACGACTGCTCGGGCCTGACCCAGGGCGCGTGGAAGGCCGCCGGTGTCTCCCTCCCCCGCACCACCTACGACCAGGTCGAGGCAGGCACCACGGTCACTGTGTCCCAGGCCCAGCCCGGTGACCTCGTCTTCTTCTACGACGACATCACTCATGTGGGCGTCTACATCGGCAACGGCATGATGATCCACGCGCCGAAGCCCGGCACCTACGTCCGCGAGGAGTCGATCTTCTACGACGGCGACTCGTCGATCCACAGCGTGGTCCGCCCGGCCTGATCCCCGCGAGGGACCACTTCGGACCTGTCGGACTCTCAGCGATCCGTCGTCGACTCGCCACTTGCGACAGACCGACGAGAACCGCTTCGCCGAGCGCCCCCCGCCGCCGCCGCTCAGGGCATTCGTGCGCCCCACGGGTGCCCCACGGGTGCATGGCATGGCGGGGGCGCTGGACAACCTCGGCCGGAATCACCTTGTGCGTCCCTCCGGTTACGCACATCGGGCGTGACGGTGCGAGACCGCCCGGTTCGAGAACCGATGACCGGGCCGGAGCTGCCGAGGTCCGCTGCCGCCGGGCCGCAGGAGTCTTCGCGGACACCTCGTGAGGCCTACTGGTCGGTGAAGAGGCGGCAGCCGGGCGGCCGGTCCGGGACTTCCGCGGGGCAGGAAGCGGCGGCCCAGCTCGGCCCAGCGATACACCACGTCGGGCGAGCCACCGATTACCCAAAAAGCCGTCTGAAGCCCGCCCGGATTCCGCCGGCGGGCGCCAGCGCGGTTGTCCATCACCCGGCAGACCGGAGGAACGTCACAGCTACGCCCTCCGTGAGGCCGTCAGGCCATCAGGCCATCAGGCCATCAGGCCATCAGGCCATCAGGCCGGGACGATCTCAACCTTCGTGAGGAACTGCTGAAACAGCAGCCGAGAGGCGTCACTGTCACCCACACTCAAACTGAAATCCCCCTTTTTCTCCTGCTTCAGTCCGATATGCCCGCCCAGTACGCCCTCACCAGTAGAAGCCTCGGGCATGGAACCGCCCTTCGCCCCGGCAATATTTCTGAGGCTCTGGGGGGTGCGATTATTACTTTCTCCCGAAACCGCCATGTGCTCCGAGTCGAAAAGAATTTCATGCACTCCGGGCTTCAATGTGAACTTCATCAGCGCTTGCTCTCCCGGGCGCCTGTCATCGATATAGGTGCGGGCCTGCCCCTCATCACCAAGATGGTTCTTCACCGGGATGACGCCAATCATTGGCTCCTCCATGGAGGCTTCTTCCTTGAATCGGGCGGCGATACCTTCCGGATCATCCCTGTTCTTTTTCATCCAGTCGGCCGTGTTGCGCTGATGATCACTGTTCCACCAGTGCATTATCGCCTCGCATTCATCGATCTCCATGGTCCTGAAAATTTCCAACTGACCCATGGCTGCGCGCTGCTTGGCGGTCGTGTTCGTATACTTTTTCCTCAGTTTATCCAGGAGCGCGGGCCCGGTCTCCGCGAGAACCTCCTTCAGCAAGCGCGGTTTCGACGTCGGACGCGGATTTTGCTTCGGAAGTCCGGCCGCCCGCTTTGCCCAGTGGTCGTCCTTCAGGAAATCCTGGACGTCGGGCGCCCGCTGCACGACCTGCGCACCGACAGGTGCCTGACGCTCCGTCGCGCCTTGAACATCCAGTCGGGTAACGGCCGGGCCCGACATCACCCGCCGCGCGGTGGCCTCGGCTTCACGTTCGAATCGGTCCGAGGGATCCGACACGCGCAACCCCGCCCCGTTGTCGACTCCTGCGACAGGTCCCTCGCGCTGCTGAACAACATGGGTCAATTCGTGGGCGAGGGTGTGCTTGTCCGCGCCGCCCTCGCCGATGACGATGTGACTGCCGGACGTGTAGGCGCGGGCGCCGACTTCGGCGGCTGAAGCCTTCGCGGCGCTGTCGTTATGGATACGGACATCGGAGAAGTCGGCTCCGAGCCGGGTTTCCATGTCGGTACGGGTCGTGGTGTCGAGGGGCCGGCCCCCGGCGCGCAGGACATCGTGGACCGCGGAACGCTGCACGGCGGGCTGTTGCTGATGACCGCAGCCCGCTCCGTGCTGGTGCTGCTCCGCCGGGGCCCGGGTATGGCCGGCCTGGCGGAGCATTTGCACGACGGCCGCATTTCCCGCAGTGCTCTGGAGAGCGAGAAGGCCCGCAGGGACGACACCGGGTGTCTGGGGTGTGGCCGGGGCGCGGCCGGGCGGCTTGCGATCAGCGCTCTGTTCATTGATGCGCATCTGACTCTTGACTCTCTTCCTCGGCAGCTGGTTCGACACGGGGTTCTCACGCACTCGCGTATTGGCGAGCCTCTTCCAGGCAGCGCTGACGCATACCTGACCTCACGCTTATGGAAGAATACTGTCCGACAGTCGACCAGGTGAGCAAAAAACCCTCTCGGACCCGCGAGGAGGAGGCTTTCGAGGTCCTGAATCCCAGCACGGCAGATCCGAACACCGCACCCCGCCGGAACCCTCGGCGTCTCTCCCTCCCTCGGCATCTCCCTCCCTCGGCATCTCCCCACTCACCGTGCACGAACTCGCCGGCCGAGGCTGCGCTGCTGCGGGCCGAGCAGGCCGTGTTCAAGCCGGTCGTCTCCGGCCCAACGGTCTCTCGCCTGTCCGGCTCTCGCGCCACCGGAGGCGAAAAGGCCCTGAATTCGGTCCGTAAGGCACGGTTGACGCCATATGTTCAGTGCCCGGACGGTCACCGCGCGGCGCCCCTTCCGGCACGGCAGGCTCTTCTGGCATCGGCCCATGCCCACCCCTCCCGCCTACCCCTTCCGCGCCTGGTGGGCGCAGCGTTCCCCGGCGGCCGGTGCCGCCGTGATGGCGACCGGCATCGTGTCGACGGCCCTGCATCTGGCGGGGCGGGAGATCCTCTCGCGGATCTTCCTCGTGCTCGCCTGCGCCGCCTGGCTGGGGCTGGCGGCGGAGTTCGTCCTACGGCTGCTGCGGGAACGCGAGCGATGGATCCCGGAGGCGGAGACACCCGGTGCGCTCACCACGCTCACCGCGGTCGCCGCGACGACCGTGCTCGGCGCACAGGTGTCCGCGCTGGGCCACGACGCGCTCGCCGGGGCGCTGCTCGCGCCGGCCGCGGTGCTCTGGCCTGCGCTGCTCGTACTGGTCGTACGACGCCGGCAGCCTCGCATGCCCGGATCGGTGTTCCTGTGCTGTGTGGCCACGCAGGGGCTCGCCGTCCTGGCCGCGACGCTCGCCGCGGCCGAGTCGGCGACCTGGCTCGCGCGGGTGGCGCTGGTGCTGTTCTGGTCCGGGCTGGTGCTCTACGCCATCGCCCTGTTCCGCTTCGACCTGCGGCAGGTGACCGAGGGGGCCGGGGACCACTGGGTCGCGGGCGGTGCGATTGCCATCTCGGCGCTCGCCGGGGCGGAGCTGCTCGTCGCCGACAGCGCCCGGCTGCATCTGTGGAACGACGACGACCTCGGTGTCCTGCGCGTGATGACCGTCGACCTGCTGGTGCTCGACCTGGCCTGGTACGGCGTACTGCTGGTCGGTGAGGCCGTCCGGCCGCGGCCGCGGTACGACACGCGGCGCTGGGCGACCGTGTTCCCCCTGGGCATGACGGCGGCGGCGACGCTGGGCGCGTCCACCGCCGTCGGCGTCCCGTGGCTCGAGGGCCTGGGGCGTGTGCTGTTGTGGGTCGCGGTGGCCGTCTGGCTGGTGGTCGCCGTCGGGGCGGTGGCCTCGGCGCGAGCCGCGATCACGTCCGGACCCGTGCGGGAACCCGTCAGGTCCACAGCACGGCGATGAAGATGTTCGCCGTGGTCAACAGGCCGACGAGGCCGAACAGGCCCTTGTCCACCTTCTCGTCGTCCCGCTTCACGTAGACCAGGCCGAGGATCACGATCAGCAGGGCCAGCTTGACACCGATCTTGATGTTGTCGACGGAATAGTCCTGCGCCTGGTTCAGCCCGACCAGGACCACACCGGTGACCAGCATCGTCAGCGCACCGTGCAGCATCGCGGGGACGAAGCGTGCGGTGCCCTGCCCCATCGCCTTCATCTGGGTGAGGAAGCCACCGAGGAGCGACGCGATGCCGATGATGTGCAGGCCGACGAAGAGGTGGATGAGTACGTCCATGAGCCGGAGCCTAACGAGGCCCCCGTCCCCCAGCCGACACCACCCTGCCCCGTCGGCCTCATGGCCCGGCGCGCCGCATAGCACCCAGGCCCACCGCCCCGCCCCTCATTCAGCGCTTTGATCATCGCGCTGACGGAAGGCGACGGCCGTGCCCTGCGCCTTCGGTCTCCCGCATTCACTCAACGATCCGCTCCTGTCATTTCCGATCAACCCGTCACCGGGTCGTCCGGACCCGGAATAGCGTCCTCCACCAGGTGACCGGCTCCCCACCGCTGCCCGGACCAGGGGCGGCAGCCGGACACCATCGCCCGGAAGGCGCGGCGGCCGAGCCTCCGGCCGGCCGTGCACACGGACCGGGCGGTCGTCGGGAAAGGACGTGGAGTCCACGTGGCAGCACACCGCAAGCCCAGACAGTTCCTGCTGGGCGGCGGCAGGACCCGCAGGGCCGTCACTCTCGCCCTGGCCGGCGCGGCCACCGCGACCGGATTCGACGGGACGGGGCACGCCGAGCCCCAGCCGGCACCGGGACAGGTCAAGGCCGAGGCCGACAAGCTGTTCCAGGAGGCGGAGGCCGCCACCGAGAAGTACAACGGTGCGAAGGAGAAGGCGGAGTCGGCCCGGCAGCGGCTGCACGACCTGCAGGACGAGGCCGCCCGCGAGGAGGACCGGCTCAACTCCGCACGGACGGCGCTGGGAACGGTCGCGGCGGCCCAGTACCGCAGTGGCGGCCTCGACCCCGCCCTGCAGCTCGTCCTCTCCGACGACCCCGACGGCTACCTGGACGGCGCCGCGTTCGCCGAACGGGCGGGCAGCCGCCAGAACGCGGCGGTGGGACGCGTACGCGGGCAACTCCGCGAGATCGAGCAACTACGCGGTGCCGCCCGCCTCGAACTCACCTCACTGTCCTCCCGCCAGGCAGAGCTGAAACGGCACAAGAAGACAGTCACCGGCAAGCTGGACGCCGCACGCCGTCTGCTGTCCCGGCTGACACCCGAGCAGCGCACGGAACTCACCGACGGCGGAACGGACCGCACCGGCCCCGCCACCCCCACCTCCGCGCCCGGTTCCGCGCCCGGTTCCGTCACCGCCCAGGCACCCGGCCCTCGATCCGCCGACGCCGTCTCCTACGCCTACCAGAAGCTCGGCAGCCCCTACGTCTGGGGCGCCACCGGCCCGAACACCTTCGACTGCTCGGGCCTCGTCCAGGCCGCGTACCGCTCGGCGGGCGTGTCCCTGCCCCGCACGACCTACGCCCAGATCAACGCCGGCCGCCGCGTCGAACGGTCCGAACTCCGCCCCGGCGACCTGGTCTTCTTCTACTCCGGCATCACCCACGTCGGCCTCTACATCGGCAACGGGCAGATGATCCACGCCCCGAACTCCGGCTCCTCGGTCCGCATCGCCCCGCTCACCGAAATGCCCTTCGCGGGAGCCGCCCGGGTGGCCTGAGGGCGGTCTGGGACCGGGAGCCACTTTCAGGCAGCTCGAAGGCCGGTTCCTTACGGGTGCGGCACCGGCTCCGGACAGGATGTGGCCGGTTGCCGACGGTCGCGGGCAGCGAGGACGGCTTCGCGGACGAGGGCGGCGGCGCGAGGCAGAGTGACCGACGGAGCCTCCCGTACGACGTTCCTCCGGGTGCCGCCGCTGCTCGGATCCCGAGGCTCGCCCCTCGAAGCTCAAGCTTCGGTACGGGCATACGCGACGAACACGGTCCAGGCACCTCCTGCGACGGCGAACCGAGGACTCCGGGACCCGAGCTTCGAGTCCCGGACGTGGACGGTGTGGGGGCAGGGGGCGACTTCGACGCAGGCACCTCCCTGACTGTCGCTATAACTGGACTTGTACCAGGTGAACTGATGACCAACGCCTACCGTCACGCGAAGGCTCCGGTCGGCCGTGAGATCCGGGCCCGCTGCGAACTCACGGACAACCGCCTCCGCATCACGGTGACCGACGCGAACAGCACACTGCCGACACCGACAAGGGCAGCCCTGGACGACGAATCCGGCCGGGGCCTGGAACTGGTGGCGAAGCTGTCGGACGACTGGGGTGCGGCGAGAAGGGAGTGCGGAATCGGCAAGACGGTGTGGTTCGAACTCACCGTCTCCGCTCATCCGTAACTCACAGCCCCTGCGAGCAACAACGCGGTGATGACATCGGACTTCCCCGAGGCGTCGGGCCCGAAGAGCCCGACGACCGGGTAGATCCCCATCCGCTTGCCGTCGGACAGTTGGACGGTCCGCGCCGCGTCGGACTCCTCGTCCGGCGATACGACGAAGGACAGCTCCTGCTCGTCGCGCAGTGACCGTACGTTCACCGTACGGAAACGCAGCAGCATGCAGCCCCTCCTCCCGGCGGGTCCGCCCTGATGAAATGAGCGCCTACTCGCCCAGCAGCTGGTCACACCAGACGGCGGGCCGTTGCCCAGCGGGTCAGTTCGTGGCGGTTGGAAAGCTGGAGCTTGCGCAGCACCGCCGAGACATGGGACTCGACCGTCTTCACCGAGATGAAGAGCTGCTTGGCGATCTCCTTGTACGCGTATCCCCGGGCGATGAGCCGCAGCACCTCGCGCTCGCGCTGGGTGAGGCGGTCGAGGTCCTCGTCGAGCGGCGGGGCGTCGGTCGAGGCGAAGGCGTCGAGAACGAAGCCGGCCAGGCGGGGGGAGAAGACGGCGTCGCCCTCCTGGACCCGGAAGACCGAGTCGACCAGGTCGATCCCGGTGATCGTCTTGGTCACGTATCCGCGGGCGCCGCCCCTGATCACGCCGATCACGTCCTCCGCCGCGTCCGAGACGGACAGTGCGAGGAAACGGACCGGCCGCTCGGTGTCGCCCATCAACGGGGCGCAGCGCCTGAGTACTTCCACGCCGCCGCCACCGGGCAGGTGCACGTCGAGGAGGACGACTTCGGGCCGGGTCGCGGTGATGACCGTGACCGCCTGGTCGACGTCCGCGGCCTCGCCGACCACCTCGACGCCGGTCTGTTCGGTCTGTCCGATCTCGGCCTGGACGCCCGTGCGGAACATGCGGTGGTCGTCGACGAGGACGACCCGCACATGGCGTCCGGCGCCCCCGGTGGACTGCGCGGACTCGGCGGCCTGGCCGGCCGGTCCCGCCGTTCCGTTCGGCTCGGTCGGCTCGTTCGGCTCGCTCATGACGTGTTCTCCGCCCTTTCCATCTCCAGCTCGACCTCCGTGCCGCCGTCCGGCACCGCGCGCAGCCGCGCCGTGCCGCCGTTGCGCTCCATGCGGCCGATGATCGATTCTCTGACACCCATGCGGTCGGCGGGTATCGAGTCGAGGTCGAAACCGGGGCCGCGGTCCCGGACGGACACGAAGACCGTCCTTCCCTCGACTTCGGCGTAGACCTGTACAGCACCCCCCTCGCCACCGTACTTGGCCGCGTTCACCATCGCCTCGCGCGCGGCCTGCATCTGCGGGCCGGTCTTCTCGTCGAGCGGGCAGTCGCCGACGACGACGACCTCGATGGGGACACCGTGCTTGTCCTCCACCTCCGCGGCATTGCGCCGTATGGCGTCGGCGAGGGTGGTGGGCTCGTCGGCCTCGTCCTTGCCGGTGCCCTCGGGCTTGTAGAGCCAGGTGCGCAGGTCGCGCTCCTGGGCGCGGGCGAGCCGGCGCACCTCGCCCGGACTGTCGGCGTTGCGCTGGATCAGGGTGAGAGTGTG
Organism: Streptomyces sp. P9-A2; assembly: GCF_036634175.1. Taxonomy (NCBI): domain Bacteria; kingdom Bacillati; phylum Actinomycetota; class Actinomycetes; order Kitasatosporales; family Streptomycetaceae; genus Streptomyces; species Streptomyces sp. P9-A2. Next base: position 4,958,498 of record NZ_JAZIFX010000001.1, on the reverse strand, counting down.
CAGCACCGAGTCGTGGACGTGGGCGGCGACCTCGGCACGCTCCTGGGCACGGATGCGCATCAGCCGTTCCTCGGAGAGGTCCTGGGTCATGCGCACGAGGTAGGGACCGGCGAGGAGCGTGATCCCGACGAGGACCGCGAGGGCCGCCTGGAGCACCGACGCGAGGTGGGCGCCGGAGCCCCGCAGGACGAAAATGCCCGACACACCGGCCGTCACCAGCAGTACGCCGGCGCCGGCCCGCAGCAGGGTGATCGTGCGGCGGCGGCTGCCGACCTCGACCCAGCGGGCCCGGCGCGCGTTGTCCGCCTGCCGCCAGACCAGGGCGACGCCCGCGCCGACGAGCACGGTCGGCCAGAGGTAGGCCCTGGCACCGTTGGACAGGTTCACATTGCCGACGAAGACCATGGCCACGACGACCATGAGGAGCAGGGCGACGATCTGGCCCTTGTCCGGTCTGCGGGTGACGAGTCTGCGCCGGCCGTCCGGCGAGCTCTCGGTCGCGACCGGCGTGGGCGGCTTCTGTGCGTCCACTCCGCCGACCCCGAGCGGTACGAAGAACCAGAAGGCGGCGTACAGCAGTGTGCCCAGGCCGTCGGCCATGAACAGGCCGACGAAGACGAGCCGTACCCAGATCACGGGCAGCCCGAGGTGTCCGGCGAGCCCCCGCGCCACACCACCGAGCCAGCGTCCGTCACTGCTGCGGTAGAGCTTGCGCGGCGGCCGCGGCTCTGCGAGTGGCGCTGCTGCGGCTTCCGACATGCCAATGATGGTCACACGGCCCCTGGTTCCGAGGCATCAGGGTCGGTCCCGGAGACTCCCCTGATCTCCGGGGGTCCGGCCCCTCGAACGCTCCCCGGCCGCCTCTCAGGGCCGATATCAGGGTCCGGCCAGGGTCGTCCCGACTGCCGTCCCGGCGGCTCGCCCGTCACCATGGACTCATGACAGATCACCAGCACGCCGCGACGGGTCCGGGGCCCGGCTCCGGCCCGCGCCCTTCCGAGGGCGCCGGGCCGCGGGAGGGCGCGTCCGCCTCGGGCGCGACAGGCGGTACGTCTGCCGGGGAGACCGCCTCCGCCGGAGCTCCGCGCCCTCCCGGTGAGGCGCCCGTGCCCGAGCCGCCGCACCGTTTCCGGCGCGACCGCCGGCACCAGATGCTCGGCGGAGTGTGCTCCGGGCTCGGTCGGCAGTGCGACATGGACCCGGTGATCTTCCGCATCACGCTGGCGGTGCTCTCCGCCACCGGTGGCGTCGGCCTCATCTTCTACGGCTTCGCCTGGCTCCTCGTCCCGTACGAGGGCGAAGAGGAGAATGAGATCCGCAGGCTGCTGACCGGCCGGGTCGACGGCCACACGCTGGCAGCCATACTCTTCGCGCTGGTCGGCTGCGGTGTCTTCCTCACCATGCTGAACAACGGCGGGGTGCTGAGCTTCGCCGTGATGCTCTCCCTGCTGCTCGCCGGTGCCGGGTACTGGTCGCGGCAGCGCGGTACCCCCAGCCCTGACCCCCTCGCCGCCCAGGCCGCCGCCGACGCCCCGCCGGAGCCCCAGGCACCGCCGGTTCCCGCCGCCTTCTCCTCGTGGTGGCGCGACCCCATCGTCAAGGACGGTACGCACATCGGCGGCACGGGCTATCTGTGGGGACCCCAGGGCTCCCGGGCCCCGGACATCGCTTCCGCGATCAACGTCAGACTCGACCCCCACTCCTCCGCCCGCCACGACTCGTCCACCCGGCACCTGGCGGCGAAGCCGCGCGGCCCCCGCTGGATCGGCGGCTGGATCTTCCTGCTCGCCCTGCTCGCGGCCGGCCTGGGCGCAGGACTGACCTGGGAGACGCAGCCACTCGGCACCAGCCTGCAGACCGGTCTCGCGTGTGCGCTCGCCATCTTCGGCATCGGCCTGGCGGTCAGTGCTTTCCTGGGCCGCACCGGAGCAGGGTCGATCCTCCTGGCGGTCATCACCGCGGGGCTGCTCGCCGCCTCGTCGGCCGTGCCCAAGGACATCGGCACCGAGTGGATGCGCACCACCTGGGAGCCCGCCTCGGCCGCCCAGATACGCCCGGTCTACGACTTGGGCACCGGCACCGGCACCCTGGATCTGTCCGAGGCACGGATACCCGAGGGAGAGACCGTGTCGACGCGGGCGAACGTCGGCGTGGGCCGCATCCATGTGATCGTGCCCGAGGGCATGACCGTGAAGCTCAGCATCGACGTGGGAGTGGGCGACATCCAACTGCCCGGCGACAAGCAGAAGGACGTGGACGTGGCACCGGGCAAGCACAAGGAGACGACCCTGCTTCCTCCCGCGGGTGTCAAGAAGACGGGAACCCTCGACCTGGACCTCCAGGTCGGTGCGGGACAGGCGGAGGTGAGCCGTGCTACGTCATGAGTTCCAGCCCGGCAGGCTGATCGCCGGCCTCTTCCTGACCCTCGCCGCCGTGCTCTACGCAGGCGACGCGGGCGGTGCCTGGGAGACGCCGTGGTTCGTCGTGATCCCCGTCGTCGCGGGCGGTCTGTGTCTGGCCGGATCGGTGTCCGCGGTGACAGGACTGATACGGCGGCACAAACGCTCCGACACTCGGAGTCCCCGCGCCAAGTCCCCCACTTGAGAACCCGACAAACCGGCTTGGCGGGGCGACTTGATGGGGCGACCTGGCGAGGCCGGCGAGGCGACCCGGCCGATGGAGCGGGCGGTAACGACCTCACCCGCGATGGGGAGTGGATCAGCGAGCGGCGTCATGCGGCTTCGCCTCCAAGGCGGAGGAGGGAGTGATGGCGGAGCCATCGCGACCGACGACAACGCCGGAGGCGAAGCCGCAGGGCGTCGGGAGCCCGCTCACTATCGCGGGTGAGGTCGTAAGGGTCTGCCGGAGAACAACATGCGGGTGGGCGGCGCGCTGACCTGCGGCATCAAGTCCGGAAACCCACAAGTTGTTTCTCTGCGAGCCCTAAGCTTGGCGTTTAAGCTCCGCCCGTGGTCAGCTCGTTGAGCTGACCACGGGCCTCGTCGTTCTACAGACAGCAGGGCGGCCTTTGCGTGATCATGTCTTCTCGCTGAAGTCGACGTTGATCACAACAAAGGCCGTGAGGGTGAGTCTGCTGGACGATGCTGCCCACGTCGAGTCCCTGACCGCCTTGTCCCGGTTCCGGACCGACTTCTACGCTTGTCTGCCCGCCCGCGCCGATGCGCTGTTCGAGCTGACCGACGCGCTGCTGTGCACGGACGGACCGGTCAAGACGCTGGTCGAGCTGTCGCTGGCGCCCGAGCACCGGCGCGGGCACGGCGCACTGTACGGAGCCTTGAACCATGGGCGGCTGGAGGTGGCGCGGCTGCGCCGGACACTGAGCGGCCTGCCGCTGCCACGCGCGGCCGACGGGCGGATCGTGCTGGCCTGCGATGTCAGCAACTGGCTGCGGCCGGATGCGGCCACCAGCGCGGAGCGGCTGTTCTGCCACACCTACGGCCGGGGCAGGGGCTCGGCGCAGATGATCCCGGGGTGGCCGTACTCGATCGTCGCCGCCCTGGAGCCGGGCCGCACCTCCTGGACCGCGCTGCTGGACGCGGTCCGGCTCGGGCCGGGCGACGACGAGACCGCCGTGACCGCCGCGCAGCTGCGCGAGGTGATCGAGCGCCTGCGCACGGCCGGGCACGTCCAGGACGGCGACCTGCCGGTCCTCATCGTCTTCGACGCCGGCTACGACGTCACCCGCCTCGCCTTCCTGCTGGCCGACCTGCCGGTGGAGCTGCTGGGGCGGATGCGCTCGGACCGCGTCCTGTACTTCCCGCCCCCGCCGCAACCGCCGGGCAAGGTCGGGCGCAAGCCCAAGCGCGGGGCGGAGTTCAAGTTCGAGGATGAGGCCACCTGGCCCGCACCGGCCCGTACCACCACGAGCGCGACCAGCCGCTACGGTCAGGCCGTCGCCACCGCCTGGGACCGGCTGCATCCGCTGCTGAGCCGACGCTCGGCATGGGCCGACTACCCCAAGGGTGAACTCCCGGTCATATCAGGCACGGTGGTCCGCCTGCGGGTCGATCGCTTGCCCGGGGACCGCGCCCCCAAACCGGTGTGGCTGTGGTGGTCGGGCGTCGACGCCACGGCCGCGGATGTGGACCGGCTCTGGCGGTCGTTCCTGCGAAGATTCGATCTTGAACACACCTTCAGGATGATCAAGCAGACGCTCGGCTGGACCCGCCCGAAGCTCCGCACCCCCGAGGCGGCGGACCGCTGGACCTGGCTGATCATCTCCGCCCACACCCAGCTCCGCCTCGCCCGGCCCCTGGCCGAGGACCTCCGTCGGCCCTGGGAACGATCCGCCCGGCCCGGCCGCCTCACCCCTGCCCGCGTCCGCCGAGGATTTCGCCGCCTCCACGAGAAGACGCCTCAGCCGGCCGGCGCGCCGAAATCCGGCACGGCAGGCCCCGGTCGGCCGGCGGGCTCGAAGAACAGGCACCGAGCCCGCGAGCACCCCGTCGGAAAACAAAGCAAAACGGACACTGCGAAGTCCGCCCCAAAGCGGCAGGCAGCATAAACGCCAAGCTAAGGCGGGCCGAGCTCGATGCGGGTGGCCTACCGCGCCGGAGCGGACGGGCGGCCTGCCCCGCCCGGGCGGGGCCCGGCGGGCCTGGCGGGGTGAAGAGGGTGGAGCCGCCCGTTCGAGGAGCGGGCTCTACCGGGTACTACCGGTAGTCCCCCACCCGCCGCCTTCGTCGCGATCGTAGGGCGGCGTCCACGGAGAGGAGGGGAGCACCCGCGAGCAGCAGAGGAGTCCAGGCCACGAGGTAAGGGAGATCATTGCCGTAGTAGTAGGGCTCGGCGGCCCAGCTCACGGTCAGCCACAGGCTGAGGGAGATCAGCGCACCGCCGAGGGCGGCCAGTCGGGTGAACAGACCGATCAGGATTCCGATCCCGACGGCCAACTCGCCGAAGGCGATGGCGTACCCGAAGGCAACCGGACTTTCCAGGGACATGTCGACCAGTGCGGGAATGGCCGAGGAATCACGGACGGCCCGCATCATGTCGCCGATCGACCCGGCCCCGGCGTCCTTCATGAACGCGCTGTCGGTGAGTTTGTCGATTCCCGCGTAGATGAAGGTGACGCCCAGAAAGATCCGCAGAGGAAGGAGGGCGTACCGAGTGGCGGTGTCCCGCCAGTCCCTGTCGCCATCGAGGTGAGGTCTGTGCGCATCCGCTCGCATACCGTGAGTCATCGCCGTCTGCCGCCTCTCGCCGCCGTACCGAGACCCCCTCAACAGACCATACGTACGACAATCAACACCGGATCAATCCAAGACCGCTCGGTTTTTTTCGGACGTTCACCGAACGGCGACGGAAAGGAGGCTTCTAGTCCGTCACGTCGATCGCGTACCGGTTCGTTTCCACCCCGGCTGCCGTGACGACCTGCACCTCGATCCGCCCCGGTTCCACGTCCACCGGGACCGGGACCGTCAGCAGGGCGTCCGTCGGGTTGTCGAAGCCGCCGGCCACCGGCACCAGCGGCACATGAACGTGTACGGCCCCCACCCGGACGACCATCCGGGCCAGCCGGTCGGCTCCCTGTGCGCCCAGCGGAACGAAGCCTGCCCCGCGGATCTCGATGTCGTCGCCGGTCCGGATCGGCGCGTCCAGGTCACCCGCCTCCCGTGCCCGCACCACCGAAAGGATCACCGGCCGGCCGCCCTCCGCGTACTTCCCGGCAAGATAGGTCGCCGCCGACACCAGCACCACCACGGCGAGTCCCCAGGGCAGGTCCGGCAGTTGGTCCGGCCGCCGCGCCAGCCGCACCGCCGCGAACGCCAGCGCGACGCCGCTGATCACGACGTACTGGATGTCGGCGAAGCCGCCCCGGCCCGCGTCGTCGGTCAGCAGATCGGCTGCCCGGGGCCGGTCCGCACGGACCTTCTGCAGCCGCTGCCCCTGCACCCGGAGCCCGACCACCCGCCGCACCACCACGGCGATCCCGCACACCACGGCGAGGACGGTCACCACACCCGCACCGCGGGCGAGTTCCAGCCCCGCGATCAGCGCGTCCCGCTCCCGGTGATCGGAGGCGACGGCCAGTTGTCCGGCCAGGACCAGGACCGCGTATGCCAGGAAGAGCACCCAGGCGGCCGCCACCGCGCGGGACGTGGAGAGGCGGTTGTCCTCTCCGATCACCGGGGCCAGGATCCCGCCGCGCGTCCGGTGGAACCACGAGGCCGCGGTCAGCGCACCGGCGACCACCAGCGCGGCCAGCAGTCCGGCCGTGCGGGCGGCACTCCACCCCGGGCCGATCGCCGTGAGCGCCTGCCCCAGGAGCAGCAGGACGACCGCCGACCACACCACCGCGGCCGTCCGGCGCCACAAGCGTGCCAGCCAGGCCGCGCCCTCGGCCCGGCCGCGCCGGGCGACGAGTTCGGCGGCCTGTGCCAGTTCCTCCGAGACCCACTGGCGGGAGGCGGAGGCCGAGTGGGCCACCGCCGCGGGCAGCCCGTGCCCGGCCGCGAACTCCTCGCGTTTCAGCAGGAACGCGGCGACCGCGCGCCGATGCCCCTCACGCACTCCGTGCGGACAGTCCCCGCAGGCGCAGCCGCCCTCGTGGGCGCCCGCGTCCGCGCCGCCCTGCCTAGCCTCCTGCACCGCCACGCCCGAAGCCCGCCTTCCTCGCATCCACATTCACGATCACGATCCCGGTCACGTTCCCGGCCACCTGCGCCGGTGCACGCAACTACCCTGCAATGACAGCGAATTGTGCCCTACATTCGGCCCTCTCCACCCGGCAGGCCCGGCCGGCGGGAGTGATGCCCGGGACACCGTGTTGACCCGGAAGCAAGAATTACCTTATGGCCGACATTGTCCGCCGGGGTGGGTTTTCCAGGCACTGCTCGCTCCGGTCAGCTCAGCAGGTCGGGCTCGCTCCGGCTGATGTCCTGCCACATCGGCTGATAGTTGATCCACGCCACCAGGTCCCCGCCCAGTTGCTCCCGTGTCGCCGCCGCCTGCCGGTGGTCGATCAGGACGGGCCGGCCCGCCGCCTTCGCGCTGAGCTGCACCTGGCAGGAGCGTTCCATGGACACGAACCACCAGGCCGCCGCGTCCACCGAGTCGCCCACGGTGAGCAGCCCGTGATTGCGCAGCACCAACGCCTTGTGGGGGCCGAGCGCGGCGGCGATGCGCCTGCCCTCGTCCGCGTCGACGGTGACACCGCTGTAGGTGTTGTAGAGGGCGTGGTCCTCGTAGAACGCGCAGCTCTCCTGGGTGATCGGGTCGAGCAGGTCTCCGAGGGCGGCGAGCGCGCGGCCGTAGACCGAGTGGCAGTGGGCGACCGCGACGACGTCGGGCCGCGCCGTGTGCACCTGCGCGCGCACGGTGAACGCCGCCTGGTTGACGTGGTGGCCGCCCTGGACGACCCGCCCCTCCCGGTTGACCAGCACCAGATCGCTCACGGTGACGTGCCGGAAGGGAATTCCGAACGGGTTGACCCAGAAACAGTCCGAGAATTCGGGATCGCGTGCGGTGATGTGGCCGGAGACCCCGTCCTCGAAGCCGAGCCGCCCGAAGAGCCGCAGGGCGCCCGCGAGCCTCTCCTTGCGATGCCGGCGCTCGTCCTCGACCGACTCGTGCATGGGCGGCATGGCGAACCGCAGCCGGTCGGCACCGGCAGAAGCGGGGGCGGAGTCTGCCCGTGCATAAGTCCTCCTGCAAGGGGGGTCGCATGGTGCGGAAGTTACCGTCGTGCAGCCATGGGCGACAGTTCGGTTTCGTAAAGATCCGGTGCGACGTGAAAACGCGACACCGCTGCTCCGTACGGTGCCCGTCGTGCCGGCCGGAGGCCGCCTTCCCGAGGCCCTCGAGGTCACTTTCCGGAAGCCGCCGTCCGGAGGACCCCCGTCCGGTGGAGTCGGTGGATACCCGACACAAGACGTCCGGTATGCGCGCCACACTCGGCACATGAACATGAACTGGGGGGCCTTCACCACCGCCGAACCCGAACTCGCGAAAACCGTGGAGGAGCGCTTCGCCACGTATACGCACCATGTCCTCGCCACCCTCCGCAAGGACGGGGCGCCGCGTACCACCGGCCTGGAGGCGCGTTTCCTGAACGGCGAGCTGTGGCTCGGCATGATGCCGGACTCGCTCAAGGCGCTCGACCTGCGCCGCGACCCGCGCTTCGCGCTCCAGGCGAACCCCGGTCCGGGCACGGGCATGGGCGGCGGGGACGTCCGGATCAGCGGACGGGCGATCGAGGTCGAGGACGAGGGCATCCGGCACAGGTACATGGAAGAGGTGGAACCGCCGGAGCCGTTCCACCTCTTCCGTACCGAGCTGACGGAGGTCGTACGCACCTACGTGGAGGACGAGACGTATCTCGTCCTCCAGGTCTGGAAGCCCGGTGAGCCGGTACGCACGCTCAAGCGGGCCTGACGAGGACGGGCAGGACGGGCAGGACCGACAAGGGCTGCCGGGGTCCTGCCGGCCCGTCACGGCGGGGCCCGTCAGGACCCGCCGGGTACTACTCCCACTCGATGGTCCCCGGCGGCTTGGACGTCACGTCGAGGACGACGCGGTTGACGTCCCGTACCTCGTTGGTGATGCGGGTCGAGATCTTCGCGAGGACGTCGTACGGCAGCCGCGACCAGTCCGCGGTCATGGCGTCCTCGGAGGACACCGGGCGCAGGACGATCGGGTGGCCGTAGGTCCGGCCGTCGCCCTGGACGCCGACGGACCGCACGTCCGCGAGCAGGACCACCGGGCACTGCCAGATGTCCCGGTCGAGACCGGCCTCGGTCAGTTCCTTGCGGGCGATGGCGTCGGCCTCGCGCAGCAGGTCGAGCCGCTCCTTGGTCACCTCGCCGACGATACGGATGCCGAGCCCGGGGCCGGGAAACGGCTGGCGCTGGACGATCTCGTCGGGCAGGCCGAGTTCCTGGCCGACCCGCCGTACCTCGTCCTTGAACAGCTGGCGCAGCGGCTCGATCAGCTGGAACTCGAGGTCCTCGGGGAGTCCGCCGACGTTGTGGTGCGACTTGATGTTGGCGGTGCCGGTGCCGCCGCCGGACTCGACGACGTCCGGGTAGAGGGTGCCCTGGACCAGGAACTCCACGGCCGGGCCCGCGTCCGCGATGATCTCGGCCTGGGCCTGTTCGAAGACCCGGATGAACTCGCGGCCGATGATCTTCCGCTTCTCCTCGGGGTCCGAGACGCCCTTGAGTGCGGCCAGGAACCGCTCCGACGCGTCGACGACCTTCAGCTGGACGCCGGTCGCGGCCACGAAGTCCTTCTCGACCTGTTCGGTCTCGCCCTTGCGCATCAGACCGTGGTCGACGTACACGCAGGTCAGCTGGGATCCGATGGCCTTCTGGACGAGGGCCGCGGCGACGGCGGAGTCCACCCCGCCGGAGAGGCCGCAGATGGCGCGCCGGTCGCCGACCTGCTCGCGGATGGCGGCGACCTGCTCCTCGATGACGTTGCCCGTGGTCCAGTCCGGGCTCAGGCCGGCGCCCCGGTACAGGAAGTGCTCCAGCACCTGCTGGCCGTGCGTGGAGTGCATGACCTCGGGGTGGTACTGGACGCCGTAGAGCTTCTTGGCGTCGTTCTCGAAGGCGGCGACCGGGACGATGTCCGTGGACGCCGTGACGGCGAAGCCCTCGGGGGCGGCGGAGCAGGCGTCGCCGTGCGACATCCACACCTCCTGCTCCTCCGGGGTGCCCTCGAAGAGGGTGGAGGCCGGCTTGGAGACGTGCAGTCCGGTACGGCCGTACTCACGGGAGCCGGTGTTGTCCACCTGGCCGCCGAGGCTCTGCGCCATGAGCTGGAAGCCGTAGCACATGCCGAAGACCGGGACGCCGGCCTCGAAAAGTGCGCGGTCGACGGTGGGAGCGCCCTCGGCGTACACGGACGAGGGGCCGCCGGAGAGGATGATCGCCGCCGGGTTCTTGGCGAGGATCTCCGCGACCGGCATGGTGCTCGGCACGATCTCGCTGTAGACCCGGGCCTCGCGGACGCGACGGGCGATGAGCTGGGCGTACTGCGCGCCGAAATCGACGACCAGGACGGTGTCGGGCGCGTGGGCAGCGGAAGTCGCTGAGGACACGAGGTGCCTTCCGGCGGTGGGGCGGGATCTGGTGCCTCCCGATTCTACCGGGAGGCACGTGCCCGCTCTCCCCCTCACTTCCGAAGCTCACGCCACAGCGCCGCGACCGCATCACGCAGCGAGGTTCGTCTCACCATGCGGCCCTGGTTGGATGTCCGGAAACCGCGCGGCATACTGGGTCCCATGCTCACGCACCCGACCTTCCTCTTTACCTATGGCAACCGGCCCACCGGCTGCCATGGTCGTGCTGCTTGAGCCACTGACAAGCAACTTTCCAGGCGCCCCGGGCCGACAAGGTCCGGGGCGCCTGGCGTTTTCGGACCATGGCACCCCGGGGCGTTCCGCACCGTCCGACAAGGAACCCCTGACATGAGCACCGCCATCGAAGCCATGAACACCGAGAAGACCGGCGCCCGCACCGCCGAAGCAGCCGACGTGATCACCGGTGCGCGCGAGCGGATCGACGCGCTCGACGATCGGATCATCGGCCTGGTCCAGGAACGGATGGCCGTGTCGGCCGTCATCCAGCGGGAACGGATCACCTCCGGTGGCCGGCGCGTGAACCTCTCCCGCGAGATGGAGATCCTCGGCCACTACAGGGACGCCCTGGGCAAGCCGGGCACCGCGCTCGCGATGACCCTGCTGGAGCTGTGCCGCGGCAAGATCTGAACCCGCCGAGCACCGGACCCGAGCACCGGGCCCGAGCACCGGACCTGAGCACCGGAACCGGCCGCCGCCCACTGAATCCGTCCTCCAGGCACAGACGTACGTATTTGCCCTCACCCGCACGGCACGTGACCGGAACCGCGGTCGCGCCGTTGGTACGGGTGTCCGTGTCAGCCAGGGGCGGGCCCGAAAGAACCACGCGTGGCTCGCCGGAGCGATGAGACGTACGGATCTGCGTGCGTCGTGGGACCTCGTTCCGGACGGGTGACCGGACGGCAGGGGACAGCAGCCCGGTCACCCGAGAGAACGGCCGGCTCCGGGGACGCCCGGGGCCGACCGGCGGGACAAGTCCCGGTCCGGCCGGAACCGTGGGCCCAGGGTTTCCATGGGCAGCGTCCTCCATGGGCAGAGCCCTCCGCAGACAGCGTCCTCGCGGACGACGGACGAGACCAGCGGCGCCCACCTCTGCGCCGCTTTCCCGGCACCGGTGCCGCCCCGGCGTCGGTGCTCGCGCAGGGGAAGGGGGCTCCACGACCCCGCCTCGCGGAGCCCCCTTCCCCTGGCACCGCCTCCCGTGCGGGAGGTGGTGTCAGGCAGGGGCCACAGCATCAGGTCCGGGACGTGGCGTCAGGTCCGGGACGCGACGCCGCATTCCTCGGCGGCCCCGTCCAGTCCCTGGCTCCGGTCGTACGGATCCCGCGCCTCCCCCTGCTCCGTGGGGCCGGCCTCCAGGTCGGCGAGGAAGTACGGACGGATCACTCCGTCACCGTCGCGGCATTCGTCGTTGCTGATCTCACTGTTGATCTCTGCGAGCCAGATGCGCCCGTCGGTCGCCTGGAACCTGACGGGATCCACCGCCTCCACCTCGATCACCCGACGCACGATCACGCGGGCCACCTCGCCACCACCGGGGCGGTGGAGCGCGTACACGAAGGTGTAGTCACCCTTGACCACGGCCTTCTTGGCGGTTCCGCGCACGGGCTCGACCGCCAGACGGCCACGCACCCTCACGTCATCCACCGGTTCGACCTCATCGGGGTCGAACCGGGTGAACATCCACACCGGGTCGTTCTCCACCGTGGGCTTGCGCAGTCCTGCGCGCACGTCGGCGAGGTAATCCACCATCAACGGGTCCAGGAGGGCCAGCGCCTTCTTCGGCTCGGCACCCATGATCACCTCACGGTCGAGGTTCGAGGCGATCAGGAAGCCCCTCGCTCCCTCCAGAGCCGCCTCGACAGCGGCGGCCGAGACGCCGTTGACGGCCTTCGCCTTCCCCTCCGGCAACCGGATCGCCTCCGCCCCCGACTCCCACCGCACGGCCGGAGACCCGGCGAACGGCCGCTCACGGGTCGGCACATCGGCGAGCTCCGCGGACGGGGCACTGCTGGGGCGGGCGGTTTCGGGGACCAGCGGCACGGCGGAAGCACCGTTCGCCCCGCCCGACGTGCCCCACCCGTCACCGAGGCCGCCGGGGAGCCAGGAGAGTGCGCCGGACGGGTTGACGGCGACCACGGCCACGGCAGCGGCCACCAGCACGCCGACGACGCTCCAGCCCCTGCGCCGGCGCGTGGCCCGACCGTCCATCTCCTGCCAGGCGGGTCCGGTGCGCCACCCTTCGGGCTGGGCGGGCGGGGCGGCAGGCTTGTTCCGGCCCCAGCCCCGTTTCCTGCCGCCGCCGTTGGACCTGGCCTGGGCCTCGTCCATGGCACGCAGTCGTTCGATCACCATCCGCGCCCGCGCGGACGGTTCCTTGGGAGCGGAGCCGCGGATGTCGCGCTCGCTGTCCTCGACGAATTTTCCCCACACGTCGTCCGACAGGGGAGAGGAGTCCGGTCTTGCGGGTTCTTCGGGCGGCTGCTGCTCGGGCACCGGGTGGCGCGCTTCCTGTCAGGCGATGTCGGATTCCGTCCATGCGGATCGGGCGGATCGGGCGGATCGGGCGGATCGAAGAGCGAGCGTACGTCGATGTCGATCAGTTCATATCAGTGATCTACTTCACATAAAATTTCTGTCAGGTCGGGGACAACCATTCACAGGGTTCGGTGATCAAACCACCGGAACCACGGGCCACTCCCGCGCCCCACCGCGGAGGCCTCTACTGACGCGTATCGCGACACGCGGTACCCCCGAGACTTCCCGAGGTCTTCATGAAGCTCCGCCGTGCCATGGCCGTCGCCGCCGCAACAGCAGTGATAGCCCCGGCTGCGCTCCTCGCGGCTCCGGCCGCCTACGCCACCGATCCGACGAGCCCGTCACCGACCGCCACGTCGACCGGCACGCCCGGGACGGGCGAGGAGGGCGAGGAGGGGACGGACACCCCGCCGACCACGACGGAGCCCACCGACGACGCGGGCACCCCCGGCGAGGCCGAGGACACCGAGACAGAGGACCCCGGAAACGACGAGTCCGGGAACGACGAGGAGCCCACGCCCGACGACCCGCAGGACGAGGAGCCCACGCCCGACGACCCGGAGGACGAGGCGGAGCCTGCCCCGAGCCCGTCCGAGTCGGAGGAGTCGGAGTCCCCGGACCCCGAGTTCTCCATATGTGAGGACAGCAAGGTCGACGTCGACATCTCCGGGCTGCCCGGCAAGATCACTGCGGGCAGCGGCTGGCGCGAGTTCTCGCTGGACGTGGTGAACAACTCCGACTCCACGCTCGAGGACCTCGACTACCTCGCCGGAGCCGCCTCCGCCGACGGGGACGGCTATGACCTGTTCAAGAGCAAGCAGGTCGAGCTGCAGGTCCAGAACCCGGACAACAAGACCTGGGAAATCCTCGACGAGGACGGCTACGCGGCCGGTTACATCGGCTACAGCACCGAGCTCGAGGCCGGCTACCAGGTCAACATCCCGATGCGCCTCAACGTGAAGGCCTCGGCCCCGGTCGGCGCCGGCTTCACCATCGGCATGACCGTCTACGGCGACAGCGACGGCGAGTGCCTCGGCTACGGCTCCGTGTCGTACAAGTTCCAGATCGTGGCCGCCGGTACGGACACGGACGGCACCAAGCCGCAGGTGGGCGGCAAGGCGCCCGTCACCGACAAGAAGCCGGTCCGCAGCAACACCCCCAAGGTCACCGGCAGCCTCGCCGAGACCGGTGCCGGCTCCGCGCTTCCGATGATCGGGCTCCTCGGCGGTGCCGCCGTCGTGGCCGGTGCGGGTGCGGTGTTCGTGGTGCGCCGCCGCAAGGCCGGTGCGGTGGCGTAAGCACGCCGTACGGCGGTTGACGCCTGACCGGACAAGAAAAGAGGACCTGCGCTCGGAGGGGGGCGCAGGTCCTCTTTCCTTTCCCGGCTCGTCCGGCTGCCGCGGCTAGTTCTTCGGGGGCATCGCCGGCATCCCCAGGAACGGCAGCCTCAGTGCGCCGAAGGCGTTCTCCGGGACCGCCGGGGACTTCGGCTCGACCGGCTGGAGCCGCTCGTAGGCCGCGCCCTGTTCCGGCCGCCGGTCGGGCTCGCCCTTGTTGGGCCAGTACGACATCGCCCGCTCGGCCTGGGCCGTGATCGTCAGGGACGGGTTCACTCCCAGGTTCGCCGAGACCGCCGCTCCGTCCACGACCGAGATGCCGGGGTGACCGTAGAGCCGGTGGTACGGGTCGATCACGCCGGTCTCCGGGGTGGCGCCGATGGTGCAGCCGCCCAGGAAATGGGCCGTCGGCGGCATGCCCGTCAACTCGCCGATGTTGGAGCCGGCGAACCCGTTGATCTCCGCGGCCAGGGCGGACGCGCCCTCCGTGGCCGCCTTGATCTGCTTGGGGTTGGCGGCGCCGTGGCCCTGCCGGGCCGTGAGCAGCCCGCGCCCCGGGCCGGACGGTTTCAGATACGTCGTCAGGGAGTTGTCCAACGACTGCATCACCAGCGCGATGATGGTCCGTTCCGACCAGCGCCGCTTGGAGAGCGACCGCACCATCAGCCATGGGTGTTTCGCCGCGTGCCCGAGCCAGCCCAGGACCCTCGCCGGGCCCGAATCGGTGCCCGTGTAAGGGATCTGGAGGATCGAGAGGCTGCCCATCGAGTTGGATCCGCGGCCGTAACGGACCGGCTCGATGTGGGTGTGCTCGTCGGGGTGGATCGACGAGGTGATGGCCACACCGCGGGTGAAGTCGACCTTGGGCGCCCCCGTCGCCTTGCGGTAGTGGCGGTCATCGGTCTGGGCGCCGACGAGCGCCTCGGAGTTGGTGCGGGTCAGCTCGCCCAGCCTGTCCGAGAGGCGCGGCAGCCGTCCGTTCGCCTTCATGCGGTGCAGCAGCGTCTGGGTGCCGTACGTGCCGGCGGCCAGCACGACCCGGCCGGCCCGGAAGGTCCGGACCCTGCTCTTGTCCTTGCCCTCCCCCTCCCCCTTGCCCTTGCCCTTGCTCTTGCTCTTGCCCTTGCTCTTGCTCTTGCGGCGGTTGTCGGTGGGGAGTGCGACGACGGCGAACCCGCCCTGCGCGTCCTCCGTCACCGCCACGGCCGTCGTCATGGGGTGGACGACCGCACCGGCCTTCTCGGCAAGGTACAGGTAGTTCTCGTTGAGGGTGTTCTTCGCGCCGTGCCGGCAGCCCGTCATGCATTCGCCGCACTCCGCGCACGCCCTGCGCGACGGCCCCGCCCCGCCGAAGTAAGGGTCGGACACCTCCTGTCCCGGCTTCGCCTTCGCCTTCCCGTCGGCGTCCTCGCCGTCGCCGAAGAAGACGCCGACCGGGGCCATGTGGAAGGTGTCGCCCACGCCCATCCGTTCGGCCGCCGCCTTCAGATGCACATCGGTCGTGGTCGTCGTCGGGTTGAGCCGTACGCCCAGCATGCGCTGCGCCTGTGCGTAGTACGGCTTCAGCTCCTCCTGCCAGTCGGTGATGTCGCGCCACTGCGGGTCGTCGAAGAAGGGTTTGGGCGGTACGTAGAGGGTGTTGGCGTAGTTGAGGGAGCCGCCGCCGACGCCCGCGCCGGCCAGGACCATGACGTTGCCGAGGAGGTGGATCCGCTGGAGGCCGTACATGCCGAGCCGGGGGGCCCACAGGTAGTTCTTCAGGTCCCAGGAGGTCTTCGGGAGGGTCTCGCTGGTGAAGCGGCGACCCGCTTCCAGGACGCCGACGCGGTACCCCTTCTCGGTCAGGCGCAGGGCCGTGACCGAGCCGCCGAAGCCCGAGCCGACGACGAGGACGTCGTAGTCGTAGTGGTGCGCGGGGTCGGCACCGGCACCGGTGTCGGGCACGGCGTCGTGGCCGGGGGCGGGCACGGCGTCGTGGCCGGGGGCGGGCACAGCGTCGTGGTCCATGCCCGGCACGGCGTCGTGGCCGGGGGCGGGCTCACCGCCGTGACCGTCGTCGTCCTGTTCCGGGACGGAGCTCTCCTGTGACACGTGCTCTCCTCGTCGAAAGCTGCGGTGCGGGGCTGCCCGCCGGACGGGACTCTGTCGCCTGCTGCCGGCTGTGTGCGGCTGTCCGCGGCTGTGTGTGACTGTCCGGCGGCTGTCCGCCGCACCGAGCCGGCTAGCGGAAGCGGAAGGCCTTCATCAGGCGCAGGCTCCGGCTCATGAACGCCGCGTACTGCTCGTCGTCCATGCCCAGGGCGGGGGCCATGGGCAGCAGCCGCTGGTGGGCGACGGTCTGGGCCTCCGTGTACTTGAGGATGCCCTCGGAGCCGTGCCGGCGGCCGAGGCCGGAGTCCTTCATGCCTCCCATCGGCGACTGGACGCTGCCGTAGGCGGGCGCGTATCCCTCGTTGATGTTGACCGTGCCGGTGCGCAGCCGGGCGGCCACCTCGCCGCCGCGCCGGGCGTCCTTCGTCCAGACCGAGGAGTTCAGGCCGTACGGGGTGGCGTTGGCGCGTTCGACGGCCTCGTCGTCGGACCCGAAGCGGTAGAGGGAGACGACCGGGCCGAAGGTCTCCTCCGCGCAGACGCTCATGGTCTCGTCGACGCCGTCGAGGATGGTCGGCTCGTAGAAATAAGGGCCGACGTCCGGGCGTGCCGTGCCGCCCGCGATCACCTTGGCGCCCTTGGCGACGGCGTCGTCCACATGCCGGGTGACCGCGTCCAGCTGGCGTTCGCCGACCAGGGAGCCCATGTCGGCGCCGTAGGCCAGGGAGGTGCCGAGGCGGATCGCGCGGGTCCGGGCGGCGAAGCGCTCCAGGAAGGCGTCGGCGACCGACTCGTTGACGTACAGCCGCTCGACGGAGATGCAGAGCTGGCCCGCGGAGGAGAAACAGGCGCGGACGGCCCCCGCGGCGGCCCTGTCCAGGTCGGCGTCCTCCAGGACCAGCATGGCGTTCTTGCCGCCGAGTTCCAGGGACACGCCGACGAGCCGGGAGGCGGCGATCTGTGCCACCTCGCGGCCGGTGCGGGTGGAGCCGGTGAAGGAGACGTAGTCGGCGCGCTTGACGACCTCCGGGCCGACGACGGGTCCCTCACCGAGCACGACCTGGAAGAGGTCGGCGGGCAGTCCGGCCTCGATCAGCAGGTCACGGGCCCACAGGGCGGTGAGGCAGGTCTCCGTGTCGGGCTTCATCACGACCGCGTTGCCCGCGACGAACGCCGGGAGCGCGTCACCGACGGACAGTTCGAGCGGGTAGTTCCAAGGGGCGATCTGGCCGACGACACCACGCGGGTGACGCCGCTCGGTCACCTTCGTGAGGACCGGCATGGCACCCGCGTGCCGCTTGGGCCGCAGATACGCGACGGCCCGGCGGCCGTAGTGACGGGCGGCGACGGAGACCCCCTGGATCTCCTCGTGGGCGTGCAGGCGGGCCTTGCCGGTCTCCAGCTGGATCAGGTCGAGCACCTCGGCCTGGCGTTCCAGGAGCAGGTCGTGGAAGCGGAGCAGCACGGCGGCCCGCTGACGTACCGGGGTCCGCTCCCACACGGCCTGGGCGGCGCGGGCCGTCTCGAAGGCCCGCTGCACGTCCTCGGGGGTCGACTCGGGCAGGTCGGCCAGCTTCTCGCCGGTGAACGGCGTGTGGCCGGCGGTCCGCCCGGACCCGACGACGCCCTTGGTGAGCTGGGCGACCAGTTCGGGCGTGACCACGTCGACCGCGGTCCGGGCGCCCGCCGGGGCGGGGGCGAGAGGATTGGTACCGGTCTTGTCCCGGGTCTGCGCGTCCGTCATGAGCCGCAGGGTATGCCCGCGCGAACACTTTGTGTACCCGGCAGTAACAGATTCACGGACTACTCACACACCCCGCCAGTGAATGCTGGCAACAAACCCGCTGATCAGGGCGTTGACGACCGGCCCACCTCGATCTCGAGCAGGTCGCGAGCTCCCTCGGACACCGTCGCCCCCTCCCTTTCCCCGGGCGCGCCCTCGGGCATGTCGACACGGACCTCTTACGTACATGCGGTCCTCGTCGGCTAGGAGCATCAGCCGCACGACCCGGATACGCAGCTCGTCCGGGCCCTACGCCGTGTCGGCGAGGACTGCTTCGCGCCCGTACCCGTACCCCTGCCCGTGCCCCTGCCCGTGCCGGGCGCGGCACAGCCCTGCCCGGACCGGACCGGCTCAGAGCTCGTCGACGTCCAGGTTGGCGATCACGGTCTCCGCCACTTCGCGCCCGCGCTCCGTGAAGTCACCCTTGCCCGGGTAGCTGACGGTGAGCTTGTACATGTCCTCGCCGGACGTCATGTAGTAGAAGATCCGCATTTCGCGGGGGCGGGGGTTCTGGCTGTCGTTCGTCTGGTAGACGACGGTGTTCTCCGCGGCCTTCTTCCCCTTGTACGTGAGGTCCGGCTTCGGCTTCGTCTCCGAGCCCTGCGGCATGTCAAGGGCGTAATTGCCGCTCTCCTTGAAGCTCTTGTTGTCGTCGTACATCTCGGCATCGGCGGAGGCTTCGATGCTGTTGCGGGTGTCCTCGGCCTTCCGGTCCAGCGTCAGACCGATCCAGATGCTGCCGCTGTGGTCCGTGTACCTGACCCAGTGCTCCTTGTCGCCGCCCAGGGACTTCTCCGGGTCGGGCACGGTGCGCTGGTAGTCCTTCGGCACCGACACGGACGCCGCGACGTCCTTCTCCTTGTGGGTCTTCCAGTCGTCCGGCAGCGGTCCCGCGAACGGATCCGCGATCACCAGATACGCGGCCACCGCTCCGGCGACGACCGCCGCGACCAGTCCGCTCAGCGTCTTGTAGCCGATCCGGATGCCCTTGCCTCCGGATCCACTGCCGGCACCGGTACCGGTACCGGGCCCGGTGCCGTCGCCGAGGGCCGGGGCGTGAACGATCTGCGTGGGCTGGGGTGCCGGCGGGTTCGCGACGGCGTCCAGCAGCGCGCGCACCCGGGCGGCGTTCGGGCGGTGTGCCGGGTCCTTCTGCAGCAGGCCCGTGATGACCTCGGCCAGCGGACCCTGCGCGGCGGCGGGCGACGCGGGCACGGCGTTGAGGACGGACTGGAGTGTCGCGGGCGTGTTGCTGCGCCGGAACGGCGAGACTCCCTCCGTCGCCGCGTACAGCACGACCCCGAGGGACCACAGGTCGGAGGCGGGTCCGGGACGCTGGCCCAGCACCCGCTCGGGCGCGATGTACTCGGGTGAGCCCACGAAGCCGCCGGTGTCGGTCAGACTGGTCTCACCCTCGATCTGGGCGATACCGAAGTCGGTGAGGACGACCCGGTCGTGCCGGCCGAGCAGGACGTTGTCCGGTTTCACATCCCGGTGCAGGATGCCGGCCGCGTGCGCGGCCTCCAGCGCGCCGAGCACCTCCAGACCGACCCTGGCCGCCTCGCGTGCCGAGAGGGTGCCCTCCTCCTGCAGTACGGCGCCCATGGAACGGCCCTGGACCAGCTCCATCACGATCCACGGCTGCCCGTCCACGACCGCTACGTCATGGACGTTGACCACTGCGGGGTGATCCAGCCGGGCGGCCGCACGGGCCTCGCGACGCATGCGCTCGAACGCGTTGGCGCGTTCGCGTTCGGGAAGGTGGTCCGGGACGCGGGGCTCCTTGACGGCGACCTCGCGGTCCACCGTCTCGTCCGCCGCCCGCCACACCGTGCCCATACCGCCGTGCCCGAGCTTGGAAAGCAGCCGGTAACGACCGGCGATGAGCCGACCGACACCGGGCTCGTCCTGCGGCGGCCGAGGGTGCGACGGCTCATGACGGGACGAGTCGTGGCCGGGCGGCTCATGACGCGCCGGCAGCGACGGGGCCGATGGCGGCACCGGCGGCCCGGCCGGCGCCTGCCGGTTCGGTTGCTGCGGTTGCTGCGGTTGCTGCCGGGACTGCTGCGGAACCACCTGCGTGGGCGCCGCGTACGGGTTGCCCGGATGCGGCACGGACGCGGGCGGGTTCGGGCTCGGTTTCGGCGGTTGCAGACCAAAACTCGTTGGCTCGTCGGCCGCGCCGTGGCGGGCTCCCCCGTTGCTGCTCATGCTCCATCCATATCGCGCCAGACCGTCGCGGAGCCACAGCGGGTGCCGTCCGGTCACAGACCCGTGACCCCGTCCGTGGCTTATCTACCTTTATGCGACTACACGTCGGACGACGCCGTGCCGGACGCCACATATCCCGAAAGCGGCATCCCTGTGAAAGAAACCGGAGAAACCGAAGAAGCGGGAGAAGCGGAGGGGCCGGCCGTACGGGACGGGCCGGCCGTACGGGACGGGCGGGGCTCCGGGGGCCGGCTCGCGGGTGTCAGCGACCCGGTGCTCGACGGCGTACCACCTCCGCCGCCCCCGCCACCGCTCCCGTCACCCTCGCGGTCCAGGAGCAGGACCGCGGCGGACACCCCGGCGCCCATCAGCGCGGCGGCGGCCAGCGCGGCCACGAGCACGCTCCTCGTGGGCCGCCCCGGCGAGCGCACGACGGTGACGGCGAGGTCGTCGGGGGTGCGTCCCCACCCGGCCGCTGCTCGCCGCTCCGGGGGCGGCCGACGAGTTCGGCCCCGCCCGCGCGCCGGATATCCGGACGGCAGGTACCCGGACGGCAGATGTCCGGACGGCAGATGTCCGGACGGCAGGTACCCGAGCGGCGGAGACTCCGGTGTGCGGCCGGTCTCGAGGAAGAGCCGCAGCATCCCCTCCGCGCGGTCCGCGTCCAGCCGCCGGTCGGGGTCCCGCTCCAGCAGGCCGCGTACGACGGGCAGGATCGGGCCGGCCTGCGAGGGTGGCCGTATCTCGTCGGCCACGACCGCGTGCACGATCCCGCCGATCGAGTCCCGGCGGAACGGCGACTCGCCGCTGAGCGCCGTGCACAGCAGCGCGCCCAGCGACCACAGATCGGACTCGGGTCCGGTCCTGGCCCCGGACATCCGCTCGGGGGCGGTGTACTCGGGCGAGCCGACGAAGGAGCCGGACTCGGTGAGCGTGGTGGCGCCCGCGACCCGGGCGATGCCGAAATCGGTGAGGACGACCCGGCCGGTGCCGCACTCGAGCAGCACGTTCGCTGGTTTGAGATCGCGGTGCAGGACGCCCGCCGCGTGGGCGGCGCGCAGTGCGCCGAGCAGGTCGATGCCGATGCGCGCGGCCTCCACCGCGTCGACCGGGCCCTGTACGGCGATACGGTCGGCGAGCGAACCGCCGTCGATCAGCTCCAGGACGATGTACGGACGGTCGTCGTCCTCGACGACGTCGTGGACGACGATGATGTGCGGATGGCTCAACTGGGCGAGCGCCCGTGCCTCCCGCAGGGTGCGGTCCCGCTGCCGCCGCGCCTCCGCCGCGGAGAGCGTCTCGTCCAGGGGGAGTTCCTTGACGGCTACGCCACGCCCGAGCAGTTGGTCGGTCGCCCGCCACACCACGCTCATGCCGCCGCGTCCGAGCCTCGCCTCCAGGCGATAACGGCCCGCGATGACACGGGTGTTGTGCCGTGCGGGCCCGCTTCCGGGCTCCCCCTCGGTCACCATGGGGCCATCATGCCCCACCGGATGTCATCCCTCCGGTAGGCCTATCCGGCCAAGCCCCGTCGTCACGGAACCGTCGTCACGGAACCGTCGTCACGGAACCGTCGCCATGGCCGTCGCGAACCCGTCGCGGATCCGGACCGTCGGATTCCCCCGGGGGTCGTGGCCTGTCCCAGCGGGGTCAGCGGGGTTCCCGCCATCCCCGCAGGACCGTTTCGAACTGCTTGCTCGTCGTGGCCCAGTCCTCGGCCGGGGACGCCATGTAGATCGCGTACTCGACTCCGTCACGGGAGATGTACATCTGATCGACGGCCTGGTAGGGCCCCGGGAACTCCGTGTCCTTCGCCAGCGCGGTCCAGGTGTACTCCAGTCGCGCGCTCTCGCGGTCGCGGTAGACGCGGCGTTCCAGACCCAGCTGCCGGTAGTCGACCAGCCGCCGTCCTATCTGCTGGTCCAGATCGCTCAGGTGCTCGTACGGGTCGTCGAAGTCGGGAGAGTCGTCGGCGGCGATACGGATGAAGCTTCTGCCGCCGTCGGGCGTGTAGTCGACCTGACGTGTGTCCTCGTCGAAGACGACCCGCTGCCAGTCGTCGCCGGGCAGGACGATGCTGAAGCCGAACGGATCGTCGCGGCGCACCCAGCCCGCCGGAAGCCCGCCCGTCTGCTCGCTGCCGTCCGCCCCGGTCTCCCCGGGCGTGGGAGTGGGCGTGGAAGCGGGGGTGGGAGTGGGGTTCGGCATCGGTTTGTCGAAGGGGGACGCCGAGCTGCTGCTGTCCTGCGCCTTGCCGTCGCCTCTTTGGACGAGCAGCATCGCGGTCCCTCCGCCGACGAGCGCGGCCAGGACCACGACCAGGGTGACCAGACGCCCGCGCCCGAGCCGCCGCGGCCCGGCCGCGGTGACGCCTCCGGAGGACGACTGGACGGCCGTGGCCCCGGGGCCCTCACCGCCCGCCGGACCAAAAGAAGCCCCACCGGTCGTACCGGGGCTGGGGGCACCCGTCGCGCCAAGCACAGGTCCGGTTCCCGTGCCGGCCGCCGGTGGAAAGTACGACGGTGGCACGGCACCCGCACCCGCACCCGCGCCCGCGCCCGCGCCCGCGCCCGGCTCGTGCGCCGTCGCTCCCGACGACCATGGCGACGGGCTCGACGGCACCGGCGAATGCGGTGCCGATGCCGATGCCGACGCCGGTGCCTGCGCCGATTCCGGCGCCGATTCCGGCGCCGACGGCACCCGGTCGCCGTCGGCCTGCGTCATCACGTACGTCTGCGCCGAGGCGGGCCGCCGTCCCTCCGCCGCCTCGGCGAGCATCTGCTCGGTCGCCTCCGCGTCGGGCCGCGTGGCCGGATCCTTGCGCAGGAGCGCGCTGATGACGGGTGCGAGCGGGCCCGCGTACGGCGGCTCGTCGGGCTCCTCCTCCACGACCGCCTGCATGGTGGTCAGCGGAGACGTGCGGCGGAACGGCGATCGGCCCTCCACCGCCGTGTACAGCGTCGCGCCGAGCGCCCAGAGGTCCGAGGCGGGGCCGGGATCCAGGCCGCGGATCCGCTCGGGTGCCAGGTAGTCGACCGAACCGACGACCTCTCCGGTACGGGTGATCGCCGTGTCGCCCTCGATCTGCGCGATGCCGAAGTCGGTGAGCAGCACGCGTCCGTCACCGCCGAGGAGCACGTTGCCCGGCTTGACGTCACGGTGCACCACCCCTGCGGCGTGCGCGGCGCGCAGCGCGCGCAGCACCCACAGGCCTATACGGGCCGCCTCACGGGGCTCGACGCGCTCCCGCTCCTTGACGGCGTCGGCGAGCGAATGCCCTTCGACCAGCTCCATGACGATCCACGGCCGGCCGTCGTGCTCCAGCACGTCGTGCACGGTGACGACCGCGGAGTGGTTGATCCGTGCCGCCGCGCGTGCCTCGGCACGGGTACGCGCCAGCAGCATGGCCCGGTCCCCGTCGGAGACGTAGAGCGCGGCGGTCAACTCCTTGATGGCCACGGACCGGTGCAGCACCTCATCATGTGCGCGCCACACCCGGCCCATGCCACCGCTGCCGATGGCATCGCCCAGCCGGTAGCGACCCGCGATGAGCAGGCCCTGCATCTGATTCACCTTGCCCCGCAATGGTCTTGACAGGGTCAGGTTAGGTTTCCGGGGTCCGGCCTGGGAACACCGGGCGGGCCATGGAAACCGCACTGTGATGGTTCCCACTGCGGGAAACGGGCGGTGGCAGATGCGACGGCGGCGACCGCGGAGGCGTACGGAGCCGGGTCAGCCGGTGAACCGGTAGGTCACCGAGGCCTGTTCGAACAGCCGGGTGACCTCGTCCCGTTCGCCCTCCGGGCCGCGCACCTGCAGCACGTGGTACCGGCCGTCGATCAGCACCGCGAGGTTGCGGATGTACAGCTCGCCGCTGTCGCCGGTCCAGGTGAACTGGCCCTCCGCCATGGCCCGTCCGCCCACCTTGATGGTCTTCAGACCGGTGGAGGTGGCCCAGCTGGAGTCGCGGTACGGCTGGAGCTCGCGTTCGTCGTCCCGCTGATAGGCCATCGGGTCGTCTCCGTACTGCGCGGCGCTGTCCCGGCCGGGTACGACGATCAACTCGAATGTGCCGCTGGAGTAGAGGACCTGACCGCTGCCGTTCTTCCCGGTGCGCTGCCAGCCCTTCGCCACGGCGACGCGGAAGCCCTCCGGGTCCTCGCGCAGGGTGAAGCCCTCGGGGACACCGGAATCGTCGGGGCCGGTGGTCTGCGTCTCGTCGGCCGCGCCGGACTCCCCGGTGCCGCCCTCCGGGTTCTTCGGATCCTGCGGCTCCGCCGATGAGTCACCGGCTCCCGGCGCGCCGCCCGCCTCCTGCGACGGAGTCGCCTCGCCGGTCGCACCGGCCGCGCCGGTACGGTCGGCCGCCCCCGTGCCCGAGGTCTCCTCGCCGGCCTTCGGCATGAACATCACGGCGTACGTGATCGCGGCGGCCATGGCGAGCAGCACCAGCAGGAGCAGGGTACGGCCCAGCCGTCGTGGGGACCCCGAATCCTGCTTGGCCCGCTTGTGCCGTCCGTGGTGCGCGGGCAGCCCGGCGCGGCGCCTGCGCACCAGCTCGCCCCGACGGCGCACGATCGGCAGCCGGCTGGTGTCGACCGGGGGTGCCGCTATGACGTGCATGCCGGCTTCCGGCTCGGGCGCCGACCGCACCAGCGAACGCAGCCAGCCGCGCAGCTCCTCGAAGTCGAGCCGCTCGGTGGGATCCTGGCGCAGGAGCGACTCCACGACCGGCCTGAGCGGCCCGCACTCCTCGGCGAACGCGGCGGGCTCGGCGCACACCATCTGCACCAGCTCGGCCGTCGACTCCTCCGGATAGGGCGCGTGCCCCTGTACGGCCCGGAACAGAAGCGCGCCCAGCGCCCACAGGTCGGTCGCGGGGCCGATGGGCGCGGCCAGTCGCCAGTTCTCGTGCACGGGCCCGGCCTGCTCCGGCGCCCACCGCTCCGTCACGGGACCGACGACGGCCATCCGCGTCTGTCGTGCCCGCTCGGCGGCCAACGCTGTGGTGGGGCCCCGGCGCGCGGGTACGTGGGCCGCCGGCTCGTCCCAGCGGGCGGCCGGGACGGCTCCGTCGGGCAGTGCGGCCCCGGCCGGGTCTGTCGCTCCGGCCGCGGGGCCGAGCGCGGGTGCCGGTGCGAATCCGCCGGGCGGCAGGGCCGTACGCCCGTACCCGTCGCCCCCGCCGGGAACGCCACCACCCACGTTCCCGTTCCCACTGCCACTGCCACTGCCACTGCCACTGCCACTGGGCAACGGTGGGCTGTCGGTGCCCGGTTCGACGGCGGGAGCACGGCGGGACGTGGCACCGTACCGGCCGGTGGCCTCCACCCCGTACGGGTCGGCGATCAGCCCCGGCGGGAGCGCACCGGTCCCACTACCGCCCGGGGTGCCCGACGAACCATTGGTGTGCGGTGCGAGGGCGGCCGGGCCGCCGCCCTCGGTGGCGGGAGCGGCACCGGGCAGGGCGGTCCGGTCCAACCGCTGTGCCTCCTGCACCCGGGCGGCGGCACGGGCTCCCGCACGGTACGCGGCGATCGCCCCCGCGCGGGCGGCCCTCACGTCTCCGGCGCCGTCCACGGCCCGCGGTTCCGCCGCGGCGGAGGCCCCACTGCCCGGGTCCGTCGCCCCGCCCCCGGGCAGCCGACCGGCCCGCGCCTCGATGGCGGCCCTCCGCACGGCATCAGGATTCGGTTCGGAGCCCGGCCCCTGGGCGGGACCGGTACCGAAACGGTGTGCGGGACCAGAACCGGGCGCGGGGTCGGCGGTGAAGCCGGGCGGCCACGACGGAGTGCGCCCCGGCGCCTGTGCCGGAATACCGGTTCCCGTGGGTGCCACGGGTCCCAAGGCCTCGGCTGCCGAGCCCGAGCCCGATCCCGCGCCCGGTACCGCCGGGTTCGGGACAGCCGTACCCGGAAGAGCCCTGCCCGGAGAGGCGGTTTCCGGAAGGAACGTGTCAGGAGCAGGGACCGGGTCGTACCCGCACAGTGCCTCTTCCGCCGCGCCGACCGCGAGACCGGTCAGCATCACACGGCCGTCGTCGCAGACCAGCACCGTGCGCGTGGTGATGTTCCGGTGCACCCAGCCGTGGCCGTGCAGGACCCGTACGGCCATCAGAACGTCGGCGGCGATCTCGGCCGCCCGGTACGGGGTCAGCGGCCGTTCGGCCAGCAGCGCCGCCAGCGGACGGGCGGACACCAGTTCACTGACGATCCAGAGGGAACCGCCCTCCGCGAACACGTCGAAGACCTGGTCCAGCCGCGGATGGTCGGGGATGGCCGCCGCGGCCTGCGCGGCCTCGACCGCTCGCCGCACCACGGGGTCGGCGGGCCTCCGCGCGCCCGCGCGGTCGGCCGTACGCCCGCCGGCCCGGCGGGCGCTTCCGTCACGCGCCGTGAAACCGTCGGGCAGTCCTTCCGCGTCGAGCACCTCGGCCTCGACGACCTCCGGCAACGGGACCTGCCTGACGAGGACTTCCTGCCCGCTGTAGGTGTCGAAGGCGCGGGTCTCGGTCAGTTCGTACTCGTCCGAGGGCGGCAACGGCAGGCGGTAGCGGTCGGCGAGGACCCGCCCCGCGTATTCGTCCACTGCGCCTCCCCCGGCATGATGGTCGGTCAGGTCCGCTCGCCCGGCGGCCTGTTCCGGCTGCGTACGGTCCGCAAACACTCACGATACGTGCCGGAGGCAACCCGAAGAGAGGGGATGCCACATCTCATTTCCCCATCGGACGGCCACTCATGCTCAGGACGTGGGTTCAAAGGACCGCGTCAGCGCCTGCCAGGTCTCCTTGCGCTGCTCGTCGCCCCACCCATCGGCCTTCGCCGTGTACATCAGCGCATACCCGACCCGGCCGTCCACGACGAACCCCCGGTCGATGGTCCGGTACTTCGTACCGCCGTCCACGTAGGTGAACTCCCAGTCGGCGGTGTTCCACCCCCGGTAGTCCACCGCCTCTATTCGGACCCTCTCGTACTGCGAACGCACCATGTAGCGTTCCTGGTTCTTCCAGTCGGCCACCGGATCGCCCGCCGGCGTGGAGGTCCAGGCGACGAGCAGCTTCTGCCCGTCGGGCCCGGTGAACCGGTCGCCGGCCGTCCCCGTCGACGCGTACTTCCAGCCCTCGGGCAGCCCGATCGTGTAACCCTGGCTTCCTTCGTGCGTCTTCGCCACCGGGGCGTCCCCCGCGTCCCCGGCCGAGTCGCTCGAACCGCTGTCGCCCTCGTCGCTGTCGCCCGCCCCGGTGCCGGTGTCGCCGGATCCCGCTCCCGTGCCGTCGTCCTTCGGTTCGGCCGTCTCACCGTCGGTGCGGGTGCCGTCGTCCTCACCGGCCTCGGAGCCGTCGTCCTTCTTGGTGTCGGCGCTGGGCGCCTGGCCGGAGGCGACCTGCTCCGTACCGCCCTTCGCCCCCGCGCCGCCCTCGTCGTCATCGCCGTCGAGCGTGAGGGCGAGCACGGTACCGAGCACGGCGAGCACCACGACCACCGCGATGACGACCAACGTCCGCCGCGGCACCACATCGGTGAGCGACGCCTTCGGCACGGGACGCGCCGGCAGGTCCGGCGGCGTCATCACGGGCCATCCCGAATCCCGGGCGCCCGCTGCCGAGTTCGACGCCGATCCGGAAGCCACGCCGGGCACCGGACCGGACCCGCGGGCCGCGGCCGGGCCACCCGGGCGCACCCCGCTCCCGGCCCCTGTTCCAGCTCGAGCCGTCGTCGTCGGCGCGGTGGCCGAGGCCGCCGGATTCGCCGGTGTCACCGAGGCGGCCCTGCCGGCCGTCGAACCGGCGGCACCGCTGCCGGACTTGGCGCGCGTCGCAGCCGCGGAACCGGCCGCCCCGGCCGCCCCCGCGGCCTTCCGCACGGAACGCATCGCGCCGCGCAGCTTCTCCCCGGCCTCCTCGCCGCCCCGCCTGCCCCTGCCCCGTCCGTCGGGCTGCTCGGGCAGCGGCACGACCTTCGTCGCGTCCGCCGGTTCCGACTCGCCCCCCTTGGTCCCGGGCGCGTTGATCACCGCGTTCAGCATGGCCCGCGAAGCGGCGTCGTCGAGCCGCTGGGCCGGGTCCTTGGCGAGCAGCCCGTAGATGACGTCCCTGAGCGGTCCCGCGTTCCTGGGCTCCTCGAGCGGCTCGGTCATCACCGCCGTGAGCGTCGCGATCGCGGACCCCTTGTCGTACGGCGGCGTGCCCTCCACCGCGGCGTACAGCAGCCCGCCGAGCGACCACAGGTCGGCCGCCGGCCCCGGCTTGTGCCCGCGGGCCCGCTCCGGAGAGATGTACGAGGGGGCACCGACCAGCATGCCGGTCGAGGTGATGGACGGGTCGCCCTCGACCTGGGCGATACCGAAGTCGGTGAGTACGACCCGGCCGTCCTCGGCGATCAGTACGTTCGACGGTTTCACATCACGGTGCAGGATGCCCTCGCGGTGCGCGGAACGCAGCACGTCGAGCACCGCGAGCCCGACCTCGGCGGCCCGCCGGGGCTTCAGCAGACCGTCCTCCCGGATGGCCTCGGCGAGCGACTTGCCCTCGACGAGTTCCATCACGATCCAGGGCCGGTCGTCCTCCTGGACCACGTCGAAGACCGTCACGGCGTTGTTGTTACGGATCCGCGCGATCGCCTTGGCCTCGCGCAGCGTCCGTGTGATCAGCCGCCGTTTCTCCTCCTCGTCGATGCTCGACGGGAACCGAAGCTCCTTGACGGCGACGGTCCGTCCCAGGGTTTCGTCCTCGGCGCGCCACACCGTCCCCATGCCGCCGCGGCCGAGCACATCCCCCAGCCGGTACCGCCCGGCGAGCAGACGTGCGCTCTCGTCCTGACGGGTTGTCCCCGCCCGCTCCGGCTCCGACATGCGTCCCCTCATGCAACCCGGCCTGACAGAGCCTTCATTGTCCCTCACCCGACAAGTGCTCAGCGCCCAGGGTGCCCCTGGCCGTACCCCGCGCCCGGCGCGCCCGGGGCCCGTGTGAAGGGCGTGCTCCGCGGCCCCGCACGATGTCCCTCCGGCACGAGGGGAACCGGATACCGCCACCCCAGGAGGCTCTTGACCATCGCTGTGTCCGTGGCCTTGCTCTCCCTGGCACCGCCGGCTTCCTCGGCTGCGTCTCCCTCCTTCCCCGGACGCACTCCTCCCGTTGCTGGTCACACAGGGTGGAGCCTCGGCGGAGGCCCTGGCGGCCGTGGAGGAATCCGGCCCGTGCCGTGCCCCCGCCGCAAGGGCTCGAGCCGGGCCGACCTCTTCCGCGCCGGCCGCGTCACGAAGACGTTCATCGCGGCGCCCGGGCTGCGACTGACGGATGAACACCTCCTGTCGCTGCCCGGCACCGTGGAAAAAACATCTGCCGAAACTCGTGCGAGGAGAGGGAGGAGAGGGCTGCGACGGCCGCGTACCGGCGTACCGGCGTACCGACGGCACCGTCCTACAGCGGCATGATGTCCGGGGCCCCCAGCCGGGCCGCGTCCGCCGTCAGGTCGTCCGGCTGCCGCTGCGACTCCCGTTCGGCCTCCACCCGCTTCTCGTAGTGCCGCACCTCGCGCTCTATCCGGTCCTTGTCCCAGCCCAGCACCGGCGCCATCAGCTCGGCGGCCTCCCGGGCACTGCGCGTCCCCCGGTCGAACGTCTCGATCGAAATACGGGTGCGCCGGGTCAGCACGTCGTCCAGGTGCCGCGCCCCCTCGTGCGAGGCGGCATAGGTGATCTCGGCGCGCAGGTAGTCGTCGGCCGCCTGCAGCGGTTGGCCCAGCGAGGGGTCTTCGGCGATGAGTTCCAGGACCTCTTCGGTCAGCGCCCCGTACCGGTTCAGCAGGTGCTCGACCCGCACCACGTGCAGTCCGGTGCGTGCGGCGATCCGGGCCCTCGCGTTCCACAGCGCCCGGTACCCCTCGGCCCCGACCAGCGGTGTGTCCTCGGTGACGCAGGCGGCGACCCGCGCATCGAGCCCGTGCACGGCCTCGTCCACCGCGTCCTCGGCCATCACGCGGTACGTCGTGTACTTGCCGCCCGCGACCACCACGAGTCCGGGTACGGGATGCGCCACGGTGTGCTCCCGCGACAGCTTGCTGGTCGCGTCGGACTCACCGGCGAGCAGCGGCCGCAGACCGGCGTACACGCCCTGGACGTCGTCCCTCGTGAGCGGGACCGCGAGCACCGAGTTCACGTGTTCGAGCAGGTAGTCGATGTCCGCGCTGGACGCGGCCGGGTGTGCCTTGTCGAGGTCCCAGCCGGTGTCCGTGGTTCCGACGATCCAGTGCCGCCCCCACGGGATGACGAACAGGACGGACTTCTCCGTGCGCAGGATGAGCCCGGTGGTGGAGTGGATGCGGTCCTTGGGGACGACCAGGTGGATGCCCTTGGAGGCCCGTACGTGGAACTGGCCCCGCTCGCCCACCATCGCCTGGGTGTCGTCGGTCCACACCCCGGTGGCGTTGACGACCTGTTTGGCGCGGACTTCGTACTCCCCGCCGCCCTCGACGTCCTGCACCCGCGCGCCGACGACCCGTTCGCCCTCGCGCAGGAATCCGGTCACCCGCGCGCGGTTGGCGACCCTCGCGCCGTACGCCGCCGCGGTGCGCACCAGGGACGCCACGAACCGGGCGTCGTCCATCTGGGCGTCGTAGTACTGGAGGGCCCCGACCAGGGCGTCCTTCTTCAGACAGGGTGCCACGCGCAGCGCGTGACGACGGCTCAGGTGCCGGTGCGCGGGGAGTCCCCGTCCGTGTCCGGGGGCCATCGACATGGCGTCGTAGAGGGCGACGCCCGCCCCCGCGTACAGCCGCTCCCAGCCCTTGTGCTGCAGCGGGTAGAGGAACGGCACCGGTTTCACCAGGTGCGGGGCGAGCCTCTCCAGCAGCAGACCGCGTTCCTTCAACGCCTCCCGCACGAGGGCGAAATCGAGCATCTCCAGGTAGCGCAGGCCTCCATGGATCAGTTTGCTGGATCGGCTGGACGTGCCCGACGCCCAGTCGCGTGCCTCGACCAGTCCTGTGGACAGGCCGCGTGTCACGGCGTCCAGCGCGGTGCCCGCACCGACCACGCCGCCGCCCACCACCAGCACGTCCAGTTCACGCTCCGCCATGGATGCGAGTGACTCGGCACGCTCCGCCGGTCCCAGTGTCGCTGTCCTCACCGCTGCCTCCCGCTCGTCGGTCGCATCGGCCGCACCCGTCGGGCGAAGCCCGGCCCCCCTCCCTCATGCCCAAATTCTCGCCGGGTTGTCCGACTTCAGCCACCACACGCCCCAACCTGTGGATAACTCTCGCCCCGACTCGGCGAAACTCGGGCGATCAATACAGCAAATCGGTCATATTTACTCCTAGTCTGACATTGCGCTCGCTCGTTCTGTCCACAGGACTTGCGCGCCTGTCCCGCTTCGGTTACTGGGAAGGACGGCCCACGCCATGCCCGCAGATCTCGCCGTCATCGGACTCGGCCCGTACGGCCTGCCCCTGGCCCAGGCCGCCGTCGCCGCCGGCATCCCCACCATCGGCTACCGGACCGGCCCGGAGGCCGCCTCCCTCAGCCCCGCCGAGCTGCGCCGCATGGTCGCGCAGGGATTCCGCGCGATCACCGGCCCCGCCGAGCTCGGCCGGGTACGTACCGCGGTCATCTGCGCGCCGACCCCGCGCGGCGCGGACGGCGGACTGGATCTCGGCCAGGTGGAAGCGGCAGCCCGCACCCTGGCCGCGCGGCTGCGACCGCACACCACGGTGATCCTCGAGTCCCCGGTGCCCCCCGGGACGACCGAGGAGTTCCTCCGCCCCCTCCTCGAATCCGGATCCGGCCTCCGCGCGGGCCGTGACTTCCACCTCGCCTACTCCCCCAGCCGCGTCGACCCCGGCAACCGTGACTTCACCCCCGCCAACACGCCGAAGGTCATCGGCGGGCTCACACCGGCCTGCACCGAGTCGGCCGCCGCGTTCTACGGGAGGCTCAGCGACAAGGTCGTCCGCGCGCGCGGCCCGCGGGAAGCGGAGACCGTGCAGTTGCTGGAGACCAATTTCCGGCACGTCAACACCGCCCTCGTCAACGAGATGGCCGTGCTCTGCCACGACCTGGGGGTCGATCTGTGGGACGTCATCCGCTGCGCGGAGACCAAGCCCTTCGGCTTCCACTCCTTCCGCCCCGGCCCCGGCGTCGGCGGCCACGCCGTCACCCAGGACCTGACCGCCCACACGGGCCGCACCCTGCGGATGGCGGAACTCGCCCAGCAGGTCAACGGCCGGATGCCCCACTACGTCGTGCAGCGCGCCGCCGCGCTCCTCAACGAG
The DNA here is from genome assembly GCF_036634175.1 of Streptomyces sp. P9-A2. Taxonomy (NCBI): domain Bacteria; kingdom Bacillati; phylum Actinomycetota; class Actinomycetes; order Kitasatosporales; family Streptomycetaceae; genus Streptomyces; species Streptomyces sp. P9-A2. The sequence continues at coordinate 4,926,167 of NZ_JAZIFX010000001.1, read as the reverse complement.
CACGGCAAGTCGGCCCGCGGCGCACGCGTGCTGCTCCTCGGCGTCACCTACAAGGCCGACCTCGCCGACCAGCAGGGCAGTCCGGCGCGGGAGATCGCGATGCGGCTGATGGAGCTGGGCGCCTCCGTCAGTTACCACGACCCGCACGTCCCGTCCTGGAGCGTGCTCGACCGCCCCCTCCCCCGCGCGGACTCCCTGTACGAGGCCGCCGCCGAAGCCGACCTGACGATCCTGCTCCAGCAGCACCGCACGTACGACCTCCAGGGCCTGTCCGTGAAGGCCCAGCTGCTGCTGGACACGCGCGGGGCCACCCCGACGGGGGCGGCGCACCGGTTGTGAGAGAGGGCGCCCACGGCGCACCGCGCTCCAGGGCTTGGTGGTGGGCGGCGTCCCGCGCGGGTACCTTGGGAGACAGGCGGAGCCCACCGCAGAGGCTACTGCGGCAGGCTCCAGGATGGTTCACAAAGTGCCCACCCCTAGTTCTCGTAGGGGTGGCCGCCAAAAAAGGTGGAGCCCACCGCAGCGGACACTGCGGCAGGCTCCAGGATGGTTCACAAAGTGCCCACCCCTACTTCTCATAGGGGTGGTCGCTCACCATCCGAAAATCCGCAGAATCCACCTCCTCCGGCACTTCACCGTCCACAGACGGATCCGGTCCCAGTGGGTGGGCTTGCGGTGACGACCCATGGGCACGCCCCCTTCCACGAGGCCGCCCGTCAGCCCGGTAGGGCGGTCCGTTCGAAATCGGGCCGGGCCCTGAAGGGCGGGGTCCGGAACGTGTTCCTTGGAAGGGGGCGACCCGGAGAAGCGAGCCGCCGGACACGGACGCTACCGCCCCGAATCAGCCCATCTCCCGGTATTCACGCCGAAGGCAACCGCGCGCCCCCTGCCGCCCCACGCGCCCCCACCGTCACGGCACCGTCCTCACAGACCTCACGGACCTCACGGACACACGACTGGGCCCGGCCGTCCCCACAGGGACGGCCGGGCCCAGTCGTCGTCTCAAGGGCGCCGCGCTCCGGGCGAGCGCGGCGTCACGTCATCGCCGGTGCTGCGAGTCCGCCACCGTCACCTCGACGCGCTGGAACTCCTTCAGCTCGCTGTAACCGGTGGTGGCCATGGCGCGGCGCAGGGCGCCGAAGAGGTTCATCGAGCCGTCGGGCGTGTGCGACGGGCCGGTGAGGATCTCCTCTATGGTGCCGACGGTGCCGAGGTCGACCTTCCTGCCGCGCGGCAGCTCCTCGTTCACCGCCTCCATGCCCCAGTGGTTGCCCTTGCCCGGACCGTCGGTGGCACGCGCGAGCGGGGAGCCCATCATCACCGCGTCGGCGCCACAGGCGATCGCCTTGGCCAGGTCGCCCGACCAGCCCACACCGCCGTCAGCGATCACGTGCACGTACCGGCCGCCGGACTCGTCCATGTAGTCACGGCGTGCGGCGGCCACGTCCGCGACCGCGGTGGCCATGGGGACCTGGATGCCGAGCACGTTGCGGGTGGTGTGCGCGGCGCCGCCGCCGAAGCCCACCAGGACACCGGCCGCACCGGTACGCATCAGGTGCAGGGCCGCGGTGTAGGTGGCGCAGCCGCCGACGATCACCGGGACGTCGAGTTCGTAGATGAACTGCTTCAGGTTGAGCGGCTCGTGCGAGCCGGAGACGTGCTCCGCGGAGACGGTCGTACCGCGGATCACGAAGATGTCCACGCCGGCGTCGACGACGGCCTTGGAGAACTGCGCGGTGCGCTGCGGGGAGAGCGCGGCCGCGGTGACCACACCCGAGTCGCGCACCTCCTTGATGCGCTGCCCGATCAGCTCCTCCTTGATGGGAGCGGCGTAGATCTCCTGGAAGCGGCGCGTGGCCGTCTCCGCGTCCAGCCCGGCGATCTCGTCGAGCAGCGGCTGCGGGTCCTCGTACCGCGTCCACAGTCCTTCGAGGTTCAGCACGCCGAGGCCGCCGAGCTCACCGATGCGGATCGCCGTGGCCGGTGAGACGACCGAGTCCATGGGGGCGGCCAGGAAGGGCAGCTCAAAACGGTAGGCGTCGATCTGCCAGGCGATCGAGACCTCCTTCGGGTCCCGCGTACGGCGGCTGGGGACGACGGCGATGTCGTCGAAGGCGTACGCCCTGCGGCCGCGCTTGCCGCGCCCGATCTCGATCTCAGTCACGTTTGTGGCCTTTCCCTATGCGTTGCAGCGCTTTCCAGTATCCCCGACAGTCCCGCCCCGCATCGCCCCGGACGAACGGGGAGGGCGGCCCGGAGCTCTCCCGGACCGCCCTCGGACGACTGTCACACACCGTGCGCCCCGTCGTACGGCCTGCGCGCGCGTATGCGCGAGGCGCGTAGGGGCCGTCGCTGCCGGACGGCCGTCCGACACGGGTTCGGGCGCGGGCGCGGGGCTGTCAGCGCTTGTTGCTGTAGTTGGGTGCTTCCACGGTCATCTGGATGTCGTGCGGGTGGCTCTCCTTGAGCCCCGCGGAGGTGATCCGCACGAAGCGGCCGTTCGCCTGCAGGTCGGGCACGGTCTGGCCGCCGACGTAGAACATCGACTGCCGCAGGCCTCCGACCAGCTGGTGGACCACCGAGGAGAGCGGGCCGCGGTAGGGCACCTGGCCCTCGATGCCCTCGGGGACGAGCTGCTCGTCGGAGGCGACGCCCTCCTGGAAGTAACGGTCCTTGGAGAACGACTTGCGGTCGCCGCGGGTCTGCATCGCGCCGAGCGACCCCATGCCGCGGTACGACTTGAACTGCTTGCCGTTGATGAACATCAGCTCGCCCGGAGACTCCTCGCAGCCCGCGAGCAGCGATCCCAGCATCACCGTGTCGGCGCCCGCCACCAGGGCCTTGGCGATGTCGCCGGAGTACTGCAGGCCGCCGTCGCCGATGACCGGGACGCCGGCGTCCTTGGCGGCGAGCGCGGCTTCGTAGATCGCGGTGACCTGCGGCACTCCCACACCTGCGACGACGCGCGTGGTGCAGATGGAGCCGGGGCCGACGCCGACCTTGATGCCGTCGCAGCCCGCGTCGACCAGGGCCTTGGCACCGTCGCGCGTGGCGACGTTGCCGCCGATGACGTCGATGCCGGCGGAGTTCGATTTGATCTTGGCGACCATGTCGCCGACGAGGCGGGAGTGGCCGTGCGCGGTGTCGACGACGATGAAGTCGGCGCCCGCCGCGATCAGCGCCTGGGCGCGATCGAAGGCGTCGCCGGCGACGCCGACCGCGGCGCCGACCAGCAGCCGGCCCTCGCCGTCCTTCGCCGCGTTCGGGTACTGCTCGGCCTTGACGAAGTCCTTGACCGTGATCAGGCCCTTGAGGACGCCGTGGTCGTCGACCAGCGGAAGCTTCTCGATCTTGTGGCGGCGCAGCAGCTGCATGGCATCCGCGCCGGAGATGCCGACCTTGCCGGTGACCAGCGGCATCGGCGTCATGACCTCGCGCACCGGCTGGAAGCGGTCGGTCTCGAAGGTCATGTCGCGGTTGGTGACGATGCCGAGGAGCTTCTTGTTGCCGTCGGTGACCGGGACGCCGCTGATGCGGAACTTGGCGCACAGGGCGTCCGCCTCGGCGAGGGTGGCGTCCGGGTGGATGGTGATGGGGTCGGTGACCATGCCGGACTCGGAGCGCTTCACCAGGTCGACCTGGTTCGCCTGGTCCTCTATGGACAGGTTGCGGTGCAGGACGCCGACGCCGCCCTGGCGGGCCATCGCGATCGCCATGCGCGATTCGGTCACCTTGTCCATGGCGGCGGACAGCAGCGGGACGTTGACCCGCACGTTCCTGGAGACGTGCGAGGCGGTGTCGATCTCGTCGGGCGCCATGTCCGACGCGCCCGGCAGCAGCAGCACGTCGTCGTAGGTCAGCCCGAGTGTCGCGAATTTACCGGGCACTCCGTCGACGTTCGCAGTCATGACACCTTCCCCAAATGGCCTTGATCGGTGCGGATGTCCATGCTAACGGGAATGAGAGGCGTCTCATTCCACGGTTCCACAGGGCTCCGGTGTTCTTAAGTTCGTATGTTCGTACGGAATCGGCCGGGCGCCCGTTCATCACCCACGGGGCGGCCGGGCGGCGGATGGTTTCCGCAACGGCGGTTACTGCTCCGCCAGGGCGCGCAGCCGGCTCAGGGCGCGGTGCTGGGCGACCCGGACGGCACCGGGTGACATTCCCAACATCTGGCCGGTCTCCTCCGCCGTGAGGCCCACGGCGATCCGCAGCAGAAGCAGTTCGCGCTGGTTCTCGGGCAGGTTGGCCATCAGCTTCTTGGCCCATTCGGCGTCGCTGCTGAGCAGGGCGCGCTCCTCCGGCCCGAGGGAGTCGTCGGGACGCTCGGGCATCTCGTCGGAGGGCACCGCTGTCAGACCGGGGTGACGCATCGCGGCGCGCTGCAGGTCGGCGACCTTGTGTGCGGCGATGGCGAAGACGAACGCCTCGAAGGGGCGGCCGGTGTCCTTGTAGCGGGGCAGTGCGAGGAGCACCGCTACGCAGACCTCCTGGGCGAGGTCCTCGACGAAGTGCCGGGCGTCGCCCGGCAGCCGGGACAGCCGGGTGCGGCAGTACCGCAGTGCCAGGGGGTGGACATGGGCGAGCAGATCGTGCGTGGCCTGCTCGTCCCCGTCGACGGCTCGGTGGACGAGCGCACCGATCGCCCCTTGGGCAGTGCCCGCCTCGTCGTCGCGCATCGGTCCATGGTGCCTTGCGGGCGTCGGCTCTGCGGCACCCCGTCCGTTGTTGTGCACCGAAGCGTTATGAGCAGGTGCGGCGGAACTCATCCCCTGCGCCCTCCTCTTCCGCTCGACCGACTTGTCCCCGAGGAACTCCACACCTCAAGGATGCGTCATCCGCGGCGAAACAGGCACAGGGCACCCGGTCACCGCCTTCGGCGCCCTGCCGGACCGGGCATTTCACGTCCCTGCCGACGAGGTGCGCGCGGACGACCGCGGGACCTGACGTCCGGATCGGCCCGAAGCCGTCCGGCGGGGTAGGCACCCTGCCGGCCCACGGATCACGGATCATTGACCACGGACCATTGACCACGTCCGGACGGGCAACGGCAGCCCGTGTCGGAGAACATTGCCCGCCTCCGACACGGTCCCACAAGGACGCAGGCCCGGCAGACACAGGCTCGGCAGACGCGGTCCGGACGAATCCGGTCCGGGCGGGTTCATCCGCGCGCCCCCGCCCACCGGCCACCTCTCGGTGCCGTGCACCGGAACCGGGCCGATCCGAAGGGCAGGCCCTGGGGCGTTTTCGAGAGTCCCGCCTGCCCCGCGGCGTCCGGCGCGTACTCCCCCAAGCTCTTCGAGCAGGGGGGACCCCCAGCCGCGTTGTCGGGATCGCCCACGTACGCGCCCAGTATGCGGGCGACCCTCCGCCGTGCGATCGCACGCTCCCCCAAGCTCTCGGCTCCGCTCGAGCAGGGGGACCCCCATGACGCCGCGGGGCCCGCCCTCCGGACGGCCGGCGCTACGTTCGAAACACGCCCTAGCGCACCAGGCCCCACCGGAACCCGAGTGCCACGGCGTGGGCCCGGTCCGACGCCCCGAGCTTCTTGAAGAGCCGCCGGGCGTGCGTCTTGACGGTGTCCTCGGAGAGGAACAGTTCGCGGCCGATCTCGGCGTTGGAGCGGCCGTGACTCATGCCTTCGAGGACCTGGATCTCACGCGCGGTGAGCGTGGGCGCGGCGCCCATCTCCGCCGAGCGCAGCCGCCGCGGGGCGAGCCGCCAGGTCGGGTCGGCGAGGGCCTGCGTGACCGTCGCACGCAGCTCCGCGCGGGAGGCGTCCTTGTGCAGATAGCCACGGGCGCCGGCGGCCACCGCGAGCGCCACGCCGTCGAGGTCCTCGGCGACGGTGAGCATGATGATCCGCGCGCCGGGGTCGGCGGACAGCAGTCGCCGGACGGTCTCGACACCCCCCAGGCCGGGCATGCGCACGTCCATCAGAATCAGATCCGAGCGGTCGGCCCCCCAGCGGCGGAGAACTTCCTCGCCGTTGGCAGCCGTCGTCACGCGCTCGACGCCGGGCACGGTCGCAACCGCGCGGCGAAGCGCTTCTCGGGCAAGCGGGGAGTCGTCGCAGACGAGGACGGAAGTCATGACCGCCCTCCGCAGCTGATGCGCGTCACCTTGAGCCTCCAGGCTGGTACGAAATCGTCACCCGTGCGGTCGACCGCTTCGGACACCTGCCCGAGCGCTTGTTCCTTCAACCGCCTCGCACTCTCAACGACGGTCACTCAAAAGAGTTACGGGGCCGTCTGCCGTCTTCGGCACTCTACGTGAGGGGACGAATACGGCGCAGACACGCGCGGAGACCCTCGAACTTTCATCACAACCCGTGCCCCGTTCGGCCCCTTTTCTTCCCATTTACTGGTGTCTGAGGCTAGATTCGCAATGAGTCATATTTTCATCTACTTGGATCGTAGTTGTACGGTCGTGGACACCGGATCCGCCCAGAACGGCTACTAGGGGTCACGCAATGGCAGATTTCTCCCGCCTTCCAGGACCGAACGCGGACCTGTGGGACTGGCAGCTCCTGGCCGCGTGCCGCGGGGTGGACAGCTCGCTCTTCTTCCACCCCGAGGGTGAGCGCGGTGCGGCACGAAGTGCTCGCGAGAACTCGGCCAAAGAGGTCTGCATGAGGTGCCCGGTACGCGCCGAGTGCGCCGCCCACGCCTTGGCCGTGCGCGAGCCGTACGGCGTGTGGGGCGGACTGACCGAGGACGAGCGCGAAGAACTGATGGGTCGGGCGCGCCACCGGCTGGTGTCGGCACCGGCAGCGACATCGGCACCGGGTTCGCCGACGGCGTCGGCGGTGTCGTCGGTTGCTTCATCGGTCGCGTCGGTCGGCGAGCACGCCGCTTCGAACAACTGAAGGAACGTTTCTTCACATCGGGCGCACACGTGTGCCCTTTTGGCTTTTCGCGGGGGTACCCGGCGTTCTGTCCCCACAGGGCGACGGAGGAGAGAAGACGGCGACCGAACCCCGGATCCGAGAAGGGGCGGGACGGGAGAGACCGGCTCCCTTGAGTGCCGGGTCCCGGCTAACGGCCGCCCGCGCGCGCCAGCTGGTCGAGGGTCGCGCCGACCGCGGGCACCTGGGCGAGGTCGGGGAGGGTCAGGGCGACGATCTCCCGCCGCACCGCGGGCTCCAGCGCGACAGTGCGCACACCCCTGGGCCGTACGGACTCGATGGCCAGCTGAGGCAGAACGGCCACCCCGAGCCCCGCGCCGACCAGGCCGGCCACAGCGGGGTAGTCGTCGGTCGCGAAGTCGATGCGGGGGGTGAAACCGGCCGTCTCGCACACCTCTATCAGCTGCCCCCGGCAGCGCGGACAGCCGGCGATCCACGGTTCTTCGGCGAGTTCCCCTATGGCCAGGGAGTCCATGTGCGCCAGCGGGTGCCGCTCGGGCAGGAGCCCCACGAGCCGGTCCGTGAGGAGCGGCCGCACGACGAGGTCGTCCCACTCCTCCGCGCCCGCCGCCCCTTCGTAGCGGAAGGCGAGGGCCACGTCGCAGTCGCCCTCCCGCAGCATCTCGACGGACCGGGGCGGTTCGGCCTCCTCCAGGGAGACGCGGGTGCCCGGGTGGGCTTCGCGGAGCGCGGCGAGGGCTGTCGGGACGAGCGTCGAGCTGCCGCTGGGAAAGGACACGAGCCGCACCCGCCCCGCCCGCAGCCCGGCGATCGCGGCGACCTCCTCCTCGGCGGCCGTCAGCCCGGCGAGGATGCCTGCGGCATGGCGCACCAGCGCGTCCCCGGCCTGCGTCATGCGCATCTCCCGTCCGGTGCGGACGAGCAGGGGCGTGCCGACGGACGCCTCCAGCGCCTTCATCTGCTGACTGACGGCGGGCTGGGTGCAGCCCAGTTCCCTGGCCGCCGCGGAGAACGAACCGGCGGTGGCCACGGCGCGCAGTACTCGGAGATGACGGGCCTCGATCACGCCCCAAGAATAAGCCGCCCTTTGACGCGGCACCGAATATCGCTTCGACGCTTTGAATACGCATCGCTTACGGTGCGCCCCATGAAACTTCTGTCTGTGAACCTGGGTCGCCCCGAGGCCGTTCCGTACACGGACCAGCCCGAGGGCCTGACCGGCATCGGCAAGCGGCCGGTGGACGGACCGGTGCGGGTGGCGGCGCCGGGGTCGGAGGGGTTCGGCGCGAGCGGACTGGCCGGGGACGCGGTGTGCGACACGCGGCACCACGGGGGCGACGACCAGGCGGTGTACGCGATGGCCCGCGAGGACCTCGACGAGTGGGAAGGCGTGCTGGGGCGCACACTGCCGAACGGCTCGTTCGGGGAGAACCTCACCACCGAGGGGATCGACCTGTCCGGCGCCCGGATCGGTGAACGATGGGCCATCGGGTCCGAGGTGGTGCTGGAGGTCACCTCCGGTCGCATTCCCTGCCGCACCTTCCAGGGCCATCTGGGTGAGAAGGGCTGGGTGAAGCGGTTCACGCGGCGGGGCGCGCCGGGCGCGTATCTGCGGGTGGTCCGGCCCGGTGAGATCCGGGCGGGCGACGCGATACGGATCGTGCACCGACCGGATCACGAGGTGACGGTCGCTCTGCAGTTCCGGGCGGTGACGACCGAGCAGACGCTGCTGCCGCTGCTGCTCGCGGCGGGCGACGCTCTCCACCCGGAGGCACTGGCGAGGGCACGGAAGTACAAGGAGAAGTACGAGGAAAGCCTCGGGGAGAAGTCCGGGGCAGTCCAGGGCCCCTGACGGCCGGTCGCCGCTCACCGGCCACGGCCTGCAGGGCCGTCCCGTGAGCACCGAGCACCTGCTCTTGACCGGCAGTCCGACAGTCCGTCAGTCCGGCCGGTACCCCGCCGGGCCATGCCGGGCATGGGACGGAAACGGAGACGGAGACGGAAACGGAGACGGAAACGGGTGGAAGGGTGGGGCGGGTTGAGGGGCGGGCGCGGGAGCGACTGATCCGGCCGGGCTTCAGTGCACCGGCCGGGACGGTGATCCCGACCGGACGCCCCGACTCCGGGTAACTAGTCTTGCGCCATGACAACCGCTCTGATTACGGGATCGACGGCCGGGATCGGTGCCGCGTTCGCGCGGCGGCTGGCGGCCGACGGGCATGACCTGGTGCTGGTGGCCCGCGACATCGGCAGACTCCGGGAGCAGGCGACCGAGCTCCACGACCGCCATGGCATCGAGGCGGAGGTGCTGACGGCCGACCTGTCCGAGGACAAGGGCATCGAGACGGTGACCGAGCGGCTGGGTGATCGTAAGAACCCCGTCGACCTGCTGATCAACAACGCGGGCTTCGGCAACAAGGGCCGGTACCTCGAGGTCCCCATGGCGGACGAGCTGAGGATGCTCAAGGTGCACTGCGAGGCGGTGCTCCGGCTGACGACGGCGGCGGTGGAGGCGATGCGGGAGCGCGGGCGCGGAGGCGTCGTGAACGTCGCCTCGACCGCGGCGTTCGTACCGCGCGGCACTTACGGGGCGTCCAAGGCGTGGGTCGTGCAGTTCACCCAGGGTGCGGCACAGGACCTGGCGGGCAGCGGCGTACGGCTGATGGCGCTGTGCCCCGGCTTCGTACGCACCGAGTTCCATGAGCGGGCGGGGATGGGGACGGACAACATCCCGAACTGGATGTGGCTGGACGCGGACAAGGTGGCCGAGGCTGCTCTCGCGGACCTGGCCCGCGGCAAGTCGGTGTCGATCCCGGACGTGCGCTACAAGACCCTGATGGGAGCGGCGAAGCTGGTGCCGCGCGGTCTCCTGGGCGGCTTCTCCTCACGGACGGGCCGCAAGTACGGACCTCAGTAGCGGACCACCATGACCGGTCGGACCACTCCGACCGGCCGGACCGCCATGACCGCCATGACCGCCCAGGCTGCCACGGCCTGGGCGGGTGGCAGTTGCAGCGGCACCGGCACCGGCACCGTCCAGGGCTGAGGGTGGAGTCGGCAGAGCCGCCGGGCAGTCGGCTGGGGTTGTCCTCCTCGGTCCTGCCGAGTACCGGTTCGCTCTACGCCGCCGCGCAGGGCCGTATCGCCGAGGGCAGGGATCCGCGGGAGGTGCTGTCCGCGCGGCTGGGTGAGGCCCGCCGCCGGGGCGGTTTCGTGGCCCTGACCTTGAAGGGTGCCGAGCTGCCGGGGACCGCGCGGGCGTTGGCGGAGCGGTTCGAGGTGACCGGTGTCCCGCTGAACACCCTGTTCCTGGACGCGCTGAAGGAGCTGGCCGAGGAGCAGTCCGTGCGCCGGCAGGCCCTGTTGAAGGCGGACGCCAAGTTCACGGTGACCGGTCTGCTGGGCGCGGCGCTCGCCTCGTACACGCGGTCGGCGGCCGAACGGGTCCGGCGGCGGGTGGTGGACCTCGCGGAACGCTCGGGTCCGCGCACGGTCCTGCTCGCCCACGAGGCCGGTCTGATCGCCCGCTACTGGGAGGCCGGCGGCCGCGAACTCCTGGCCGCTCTCCAGCAGGCGGCCAGACGGCCGGCCGACGTCCCGCACGGCCTGTGGCTGCTGCTGCCGGCGGAGGACCCGCGTGCCACACCCGTGCTGGACGGTCGCACCGTGGAGGTGGTGGACCGGGCCAGCGAGTGGGAGGTGCTGGACAGCCTCTTCGTCAAGGACCTCCGGTCCGCACCACCGGTGCCCTGACGGAACGACACCCGTACGGCTTGTTCCGGTACCTGATTGCGCGATTTTTCTTGCCAACCCCCTCCACCGGCGATTCACTTGCACAAAGCCCGGTGAAACTAGCTGCGGGAGGGGGTGCTCATGCTTCTGAACTTCAGGGTGGCCAATCACCGCTCGATCCGCGAGGAGCTGGAGTGGCAGCTTCAACCGGTGTACGAGGGGGACCGGCCGCCGGGCACCGCATGGGAGGCGGTACCGGTCGCGGGCATCTTCGGTTCGAACGCGGCCGGTAAATCGAACATCGTCGACGCGCTGCGCTACATGGCGGAGATGGTGAACCGCTCGCATCTCCTGGCGGAGGACGGCGAGGGCGTGAGCAGACAGCCGTTCCTTTCAGACGTCCGGGAGACGGACTCGTCCTGGTACGTCGCCGACCTCCTGGTGCGCGGGATCAGGTACGTGTACGGCTTCGAGGTGGACGACGAGTGTGTCGTCGGCGAGTGGTTGTACACCTACCCGGAGGGACGCAGGCGGGTGGTGTTCGAGCGGACCGGGGACGACTTCCGTGTCGGCAGTTCGCAGGACCGGCACAAGGAACTGCACACGGTCGCCGACGTGACGGCTCCCAATGCGCTGTTCCTTTCGGTGGCCGCCCGATCGAAGAGGGTCACGGACGTCGTCTACCCGGTGTACAGGTGGTTCCGGAGCGACCTGGTGTTTGGCGGCTCCTTGACGAATGGGCCGATGCACCGCGCGCTGATGCTCAGGAACCTCGCACGTCGGCTGGACCGACAGGGAGAGCCCGCCCATCTACGGGATCTGCTGCGCGTCGCGGACCTCGGTATCGAGGATTTCCGCGTGGAGACGGTCGAGGAGGAGCTGTACTCGTCGCGGTCCGTCCCCCGGGGTGCCGAAAAGGACACGCTCTTCGACATGCCGAGGCCCCACCGACGGACACGCCACGAGCTGCTGTTGAGGCACACCGGTAGGAACGGTCCGTTCGAGGTGCCGCTGGACGCGGAGTCCGCCGGTACGCAGGCGCTGGTGGAGTACGCGTTCACGCTGGAGGGGGTGGCCCGTCGCGGTGGCACCCTGGTGGTGGACGAGCTGGGCAGCAGCCTGCACCCGCGGCTCAGCTCGTTTCTGGTCGGTCTCTTCCAGGACCCGGAGCGCAACCCGAGGGGCGCTCAATTGCTGTTCACCAGTCATGACGTGAGCCTGCTGGGCCGTAGGGCCGGGGAGGACATTCTGAAGCGGGACCAGATCTGGTTCGTGACGAAGAACGAGTTCGGAGAGAGCTCGCTGTATCCGCTGTCCGACTTCCGGCCGCGCCAGGAAGAGAACCGGGAACGGCGCTATCTGAGTGGGAGCTACGGCGCGGTGCCCATGATCGACGACACGTTCACGCTGGCGATCGCCGGGCGGGGGGAAACGGGTGGCGAGGGATCCGAAGCGGGACGGCCGGAGGGCTCCGAGGCGTGAGTCCACGCTGCGCCGCAGGCCGGCGTACCGGGATTCGTTACCGACGATCCTGGTGGTGTGCGGGGCGAGGAATACCGAACCGGCTTACCTCAGAGGCCTTTTGAGAGCGGTCGACAATCGTGCCGTGGATGTCCGGGTCAAGGTCTGTCCGCAGGATCCGGTATCCGTGGTCCGGCACGCGGCGGGCGAGCGCAGGCGCGCGGGCGACCACTATTCCCACGCCTGGTGCGTCCTGGACGTGGATGACTTCGCGCATCTCGACGAGGCGCTGCGGCTGGCCCACAGTGAGGGCATCGACGTCGCCCTGTCGAACCCGTGCTTCGAGCTGTGGCTGCTGCTCCACTTCCGCGACCACCGCGCCCCGGTCGACGGCTTCCGGCAGGCCGAGCGGCACCTCGTCCCCCACCACCGCGGGTACAGCAAGGCCGCGGACAGGTTCGCCTTCGACCTTTACCGGGAGGCCTGGCCACAGGCAGTGGAACGGGCGCGGGCGCTGGCGAAGCCGGGTGAGGAGCACAAGAGGAACCCGTCAACCGCAATGTGGCGCTTGGTCGAGCACATCGTGCCGGCGTATCCGCAGACCTGAGCCGTACTCGTCTTCGGCCCCTGCCGTGACTGAGGGAGGCTGAGGGAGAATCGGGACGGCAGGGCCTCCAGGGGATGGGCGGACATGAACGTCGGTGAAGAGTTTCTCGGCAAGAGGGGCATCAAGACCCACCCGCCTCGTGGCAGCATGCAGCTCGTCCGGTTTGAGTCGGGTGTTCCCTTCATCTGCTCGCGGTGCACCTTGGAAAAGACCGCACGTCTTGTCGCCGTCTTCGGTGTCTCTCTCCTGTGCAACGAGCTCGTAACGCGATCTTGCTGAAGTGTGCTGGCCGGGCGTGACCGGTGTGCCGATTCGGCCGTTCGTGATGGTGTGGGTACTCGACCGGGGATCGTGGACGACGAGTTGTGGGCGTTGCAAGTACTACCGTGGCAGCGCCTGTCAGAAGGCCAACAAGCAGAACATGACCGTTTGGGCCCCCTACCGCGAAGGCTGGCGTGTCAGCTGGCCCCCGCGCCCGGCCCTGACACAGGGCCGGGCGCCCCGCCCTCACTCTCGGGAGACCCCATTGCGTCGCTCTACCCTGACCGTTGCCGTCGTGGCCACGTTGTTCCTCGCTGGAGGCTGCTCCGACGAGCCCGAGGCGAAGCGTCCGGTCTCTGCCGGTCCGACAGCTTCCTCGGACCAGCCCACACGGACACCTGCCACACAGTCACCCGGCCTGGACCTGCCCGGGAACGCGCAGGTCCTGGTAGCCGAGACCACTGGCAACAAGGACCAGGAACTGCCCGAATTCACCTCGGAGGAAGGTGCCTACACCGTCTACGCAGCGTGTGAGGGCAAGGGCAAGGTGTCGATCCTGAACCGAAACAGCAGCAACGCCCATCCGGTCGCTTGTGGCGGGGTCCCCACCGTGGGCGTCATCCATGCGGACAAGAAGGCCCAGCACCTCAAGATCCAGGTGGTCGGCGATACTTCCGTCTGGAAGATCGCGGTGATTTCCGGAAACCACCAGTCCTGAGACCTCGAACGAATATGACGTCCGCTCCGTCGGAGTTCATGAGGCCGGACACGTCTTCGGACTGAAGGACATCCGTGGTTCGCACAGCAACCTCACGAGGCACGGCAGCTCGATCGAGTGTTCGGCAAGGGCGAGGACCCGGGCAAGGGCGATGTCCTCGGCCTCCGCGGCGTCCACTGATCCGGGGCGAACGCTCCGGGAGGAGGTAATCCAGGTGAAAGCCGTACTGCCGGTCGGGCGGAAGGCCCTCGTGAGGGCACTGGTGGCGGGTGCCGCCCTCGTGCTGTCCGCCGCCTGCACGTCGTCGAGCGACGGCGGGTCGGAAGCGTCGTGCGAGTTCCGAGTCGAGTACGACGAGCGTATGTACTCGGACGTGGCCAACGCCGAATTCACTCTCGGCAAGAAGCTGGGGCCGGCTGTCTTCGTGCCCTGCGACGACTCGTCGGATGACGGGAGCGACCAGGCGTCACCGGACTCGACGGTCGCCTACGCGATCGAGGGAGTGGATCCCCGCATCGCCCTCGCGGTGGACGACGCGCCCGACGACGTTCTCCTCGTCGCCGTCGACTTCTCCGAAGACCTGCCGCCCGAGGTCACGAAACTGATCAAGGGATCCTGAAACCGACTGCGGGCGCGGACGGCACCGCCGTGTGGCGACCGCGCCCGCACGACGTCCGGTGTGACGCGCCGGAAATCCCGGCAGGCACACACACCGCACTGAGCGAGGCCTCCCACCGACGAGAGCGCGCGGCTCACCCCCGCATGTGCGGGGAACGGGGCCTCTTCGAAGCCGCCCCTGCCTGTCCACGGTGTGTCGTCCAGCGTCGACGCACCCAATCGCCGGTCTCCCCGATGCCGGCCAGCAACGCCGCGGAGGCGGCGCAGGCCGCAGGAGAGGCGACCTGGTCGACGGCCTGCCCGAGGATCCACAGCGTCAGGGTGAGCAGCAGCCACCAGGCTGTGAGCGACCAGGCGTGCCGCCGCCGGCGTGTGCGGCCGGTCATCGGGCCGTCTCCCCGGTCCGCTGAGCGGTGACGGTCATCGTGATGCATACCGCGAGCGCCACCAGCATTCCCAGGCCGGTGGCGGCCAGGGTGATCGAAGGTGAGGCGCCGGCTAGGCGGGGAACGGCGTTGAGCGGCGCGACGGTGTAAAAGGCGAGGAGGCAAAGGCCGCGGAGGCGCATCGGGGCAAGGCGGGGGCGCAGCCGCTGGGGCACGTGGCCGGTGAGCAGGGCGACGCCCGCCGGCAGCAGGGTGAGGGAGGAGACGGCGAGGCCGATCCACTGCCAGGTCATCGGTCGTGGGGTTCCTGTCGGGGTCGTGGGCGTGGTCGGTCACGGCGGGTCAGGGCGAGTGTGAAGAGGCCGGCGATGAGCGTGGCCAAACCGGTGACGAGGACGGGGAGGCCGGGTCCGGGCAGGACGTACAGCACGGCCCCGGTCAGGGACAGTGGTGCTCCTGCGGCTGCCAGGGCGGTGCCAATGTGCCGCTTGGTCATGCTGCTCCTTGCGTGGGGGACGTTCACCGCCGGCCCGCAGCGCGGTGGGGGCCCGATTCGACGCCGCGCCACTTCACTCGGCTCAAGGGCGGTCGGGGTTGCGGGACGAAGAACAGGTTTGTTCGGGCGCGGACGGTACAGACGAGGAACTGACACGGTCTTTACGACGGGACGGAGACAGCAATGGGCATCATCGCGTGGATCGTCATCGGCCTGCTCGCCGGCGCCATCGCCAAGTTCATCATGCCGGGCAAGGACCCCGGTGGCATCATCATCACCATGCTGATCGGCATCGCCGGCGGGCTGCTCGGCGGCTGGCTCGGCAAGGTGATCTTCGGCGTCGACTCCATCGACGGGTTCTTCGAGCTCTCCACCTGGATCGCCGCGATCGTCGGCTCCCTCATCCTGCTCGCCCTGTACCGCCTCATCGCCGGCAACCGGCATTCCCACCGTCACGCCTGACCCCCCGACGGCGCTTGTGGACGGCTCCCCCTTGTTCGCAGGGCGGGAGCCGTCGGCCGTGTCCGGACCGGGCGCCGGAACGGCCGGTACAGACGGCGCAACGAGTGAGCGCGCCGGCTGCGGTGGCCATGCCTGCCGTGAGGGCCGGCGGAGCGGGCACCAGCGGTAGCAGCTGTCGTCGAGGTCACGGCCGGGTGAACCGGCGACTCCGTGCCGGTGGGGTTTCGCCGCGGCGTTCCGGGCGGGATTCTGGCTCCATGAAGACAACGGGGCGGGTCATCGGAAAGTGGGGGTGCGCGGCCGTCGGGGTGTGGGTGGCCTCCGAGGTCGTGGGCCAGTTACGGGTTGGCGGCACCGTGGGCGAGCGGGTGGGGTCCGTGGTCGCCCTCGCTGCCGTGTTCACCGCCGTCGTCACGCTCGTGCCCATGCCCCTGATGCGGATGCTCGGGCGGGCCGTGGTGCGGAATCAGCGGCGCATGGGGGAGGAGCCCGATTGGGGCGGCTCCGACTGGGAGTTCTTCGCGCCGCTGCGCAGGCATGCGGTCCTTGTCGGGCTGGGCATGGTGTTGTCGGCCGTCGTCCTGACAGTGGTGGGGCCTGCGGGGTTGTGGGCCGGGGTGGAGTTGGGTGCCGGGCTGGGGTTGGACGTTGAGTTCGGCGGTGGGCTCAAGGCCCTCGTCACCGCCGGACTCGCCGTCGCCGCCGTGGAGACGGTGCTGCTGCTCGTGCTCGCCGTGCCGGTGAAGCGCCGCCGCCCCGGGGCCCTGCGTTCGCTGATCAACTGCCTCTTGTGCTTGGCGGGCCTGGCGCTCGCGGTGGTGTGGCTGGACGGCGTGGAAGCGACGGGCACGCAGTGGCTGACGCTCGCCGTCGTCGCCGCCCTGTTCCATCTGCGGTTCTCGCTGACCCTGACGCTGCCCGTGCCTGGTGTGGCGTCGCTGATCCTCGTGTCGGTCAACGCGCTGGTGCTCTGGCTCATCGTCTGGCTCACCGGTCTGCTGCACGTCGACGGCTTCTGGCCCCTCGTCGGGACGGTCGCCCTGATGTGGGCGGCGGAATGGCCGAGCCGCCTCGCGAAGGCCGCCGCGGAGGCCCGGGCCAACCCGCCCCAGCCTCCGCACGACCCCTTCTGGCCGGAGCACCACATACCGCAGACGCCGCTGTACTGACTGGTGCCACATCAGGCGGAGTTCGCCCCGGCCCAGCGCGAGGTCGATGCCAAGAGCAACGAGATCACCGCGTTCCGGCCATTGCTGGACCCGCTTGACCTGACCGGCGCGGTGGTGACCTTCGACGCGCTGCCGACCCAGACCGACCACGCGAAGTTCCTGGTCCAGGAGAAAGACGCGCACTGCATCGCCGTGCTCGCCTTCGCATTCCTCACTGCTGAGAGGGTGCTGGAGAGGTGGACACGGGCAGGTGGTGTCAGCGGTGCAGGAATGCGGCCGCGCCGTACAGCCCGACGGCCAGGGCGACCGCCCATCGGACGAGTCCTGAACCGATCAGCGCACGTTCGGCCTGCGCGGTGGGGCGCAGCCGGCTGTGCCGGACCATGGCGGACAGCATGTCGGCCGCCGTCTGACCTCTCCCGCCGGAACGACGGAGGACGCGGCTCAGCCAGGGCGGCGAGAACAGCCCGGCCATGGGCTCCTTCTCCGGGCCGAAGAACTCCAGCTGCCCGTCGTGCCGCATCTCCACACGGCTGATCGTCGACCACGACAGGAACCGCGTGGACCACAGGCGGCGTATGTGCACGCCGTCCCGGTCAGCGGTGATCCGCCACAGCGCCAGCCAGCTGCATATCCAGCCGACGACCAGCGAACACCACAGCGCAAAGATCGAGGCAACCGGCTGCGGATGCGCCAGGGCCGCCTCGGCCGGGTGATCGGCCACTGCCACGAACATGACGCACCAGACCGCCGCCGTCCCCCTTGCGCCCCACCCGGCACCCCACACCAGCGGCGCCTCCGGCGCCGACATCGTCCCGGCGAGCCTCTCGACCCGCGCACGGCGCTCCCGCCGGGCCTGCCGCCGCCGCTCAGCCAGGTCCGTTCTCATCCCCACCGCTTCCCGTCGCGCTCCGACTGCCGCCCCACCGTAGCGACAACGGCCGGCACGCGGCAGCCGGCACCGGAGGGTGTGGTGTAAGGAAGTGCCGGGCTCATGACATGTACGGGGTGTGGACGACATCCAGACTGCTACCGACCGGGAGCGCGCCGCACGGTTCACGGCCTTCTACGCCCGTGACCATCCGCGCGTGTCCGCCTTTGTGCACCGGCGCGTCGGTGACCGCGGCACGGCGGAGGAACTGACGGCCGAGGTCTTCCGGATCGCGTGGGAACGCACTCTCGGCGGCGAGGAGGTGAGCACCGGCTGGCTGTTCGTCACCGCACGGAACCTGCTGAGCAACCACCACCGGGCGACGGCCCGGCTCACCGAACTCCACCGGCGCATCACCGACGAACTGGACCGCGCTCCCGCGTCCGGGGAGGACTCCGCGGTCCTCAAGACCCTGGAACCTGATGCGGTCCGTACCCTTCGGTGGCACTCCGGTGTACGCCCGTCGCTATGCCGCAGCGATCCTTCGGCGGATCGACTCCAGCCATTGCCGGAGTGACATCCCTTGCGGCGGCAGAAGGTCGAGTCCCAGTGCTGTAGCCGCGGTGTGGAGTTCCTGATCCGAGGACACCGTGGTCAGGAGTTCACCGATCTCCTGCACTGCTTGCGCACGGTCCTCCGGTTCGGTTTCGCTGGCGTACTCGTCGAGAGCCTCGTCGCGAGAATCGTAGAGGTAGGAGAAATCCCGGTGGAAGTAGGCGCCGAGCAACTGACTCAGGGCCGGGAATCGCTCGTTCCACTCCCAAGGGGTCTGCGGGTTCGCCGGGGGAACTCGGGACGGGTCCTCCAGGAACCGGTGAAGGTGGCCCCTTGCGATGCGCAGGCAGTCCTCCACGCTTGCCCCCATCGGAGGGCGGATGTGAGGGAGGCATTCCACCTCATCCGCGATCTCTTCGGAGAAGAGTCCGACGGAGAGCAGGTCGTCGATTTGCTGGATCGCAACTGCGGCACGCTCAGGGTCCCCTGCGGCGATCCTGAGGTAGGAGGCCAGGCCGGGGCCCGGGGCTTCCGTGGTGTCGGAGAACGTGAAGCCGGTGTACGTGTAGGCCGCGAGCAGGTTGCCGAGTTCATGGAATCGGTGCCCTGGCGGAAGTGCCTGACTCATGAGGTGCTCCAAGCGTGCGTGTCAGGGCTGCGGGAACGAGGTGAGGACGCGGTATCCGGACGGCGCCGACGGATCGGCCTTGAGAATGACACGAGCCCCTCTCACCCATTGCGTCGGCTGTCCATGAGTGAAGTCGTAGCGGGTGAGGTGGAGTCCCGTGTTTTCGTCGAACCTTGCCTCCAGGCGCAGTGGCCCCTTCGCGCCCTTGGAGAGCCAGGTCGATATCTTCCGCTGGTTCTTTTCGAGGGCGAGAGTCCTGTCGGTGAAGCGTTGTGCCGCATCGACGTCGACGTAGCGTGAGTCCGCGGCAAGTCCTGGGTCCTCACGCAGACGCCTGCGCATGCCGTCAATGGTCTTGTCGACATGCTTGTCGATGGTATGGGCCTTGCTCTTGCCTCCAAGGCTCTTGCCCTCGTCACCGCGGACATCCGCACGATGCTCGGGTCTGGTGCGCCCTTTGCGTTTGCTCCTGGGCCACGCGTTGTAGTCCCCGCCGGAGGCAGAGCCAGGAGAGGAGCCCAGCCCCATGAGGACGATTCCGGCCGTACCGAGGACGCCGGCGCTGAGGGCGGCTTCGGCGGTGAGGGCGCCGGCCACTCCGCCTCCCGCGAGCGCGAGCCCTCCGGGAGGGAACAGGGCGAGCAGGGAGAGCAGGAGGAGGGCGAAGCCGAGGTAGACCAGGAAGGTGTTCAGGGCGTCGAGCAGATGCAGTGTTCGGATCGCCCTGCCGTCGGGACCCGCTTCCCCGAACCCGCGCCACAGCAGGAGCGTCCCCGTGGTGGCCGCTCCCAGTGCGGTTCCGAGGCGGAAGCGGTGGACGGCCAGGAGTTCCCCCACGGGCTGGGCGGACACGGGCCGCCAGGTCCGCAGCAGGATGGTGAGTTGATAGGCGATCCAGGCGAGGGCGGCGATGCCGAAGCCCATCAGGATCTTCGGCCCCGCACCGGTGGTGAAGGACTCCTGGAGGCCGGCCGTGGAAGGGAACGAGCCCACGCCCAGGAACAGCAGCGACGGCAGCATGAGGACGCACGGGATGAGCAGGAGCCACCGATCCCGGGCACGGCGGGCCTTTCGGGCCGCCTTCCGCCAGGCACGGATGTCGACCGTCCGCCAGGCGTGCTGGTTGTCCGACGCGTCCATCCGCGCGGTGATCCCGGCGACCACGCGGCGGAGTTCTTCGGTGTCGTCGGGCGGCGCCGACGCGGCGGCGTACAGCAGGGATCGCCGCAGTCCGACGTAGCGCAGCACGATCAGCAGGCTCCATGGCGGACGCCAGGCCGCGTAGCGCAGCAGGGCTGCCAGACTGTCGCCGTCGGCGCGTTCGGAAGCGAGCAGTACGCTCGGCACGGTGCGCTTGCCCCGGTGGAGTCGGTGCAGGTCGACGGCCATGGCGACGGCCAGACACAGGAGGGGCGCCGCCCATGCCTTCCCGTCCAGGAACTCGAGCCACTGCGTGGCCTGGCTGCCCGGTTTCCGCCCCGCGTAGTTGTTCACCGTGTGGTGGACGGCGGCGGCCGCGATGGGCGGCACCGACAGCAGGCGCGCCCACCCGCGTGTGCGCCACAGCAGCCCCACCCCGAATCCGGCCGTGGCCGTCCACACCAGGTGCGTGAAGGTCTCCGTGACCGGAGGTCCGGCCATGTCCAGTTGGCTGAACGGTGCGGGCAGCCAGGCCGTGAACACCTGCCCCGCGCCCGGCACATAGGGCGGGGACAGGCTGTCGGGGATGATCCAGCCCTCGCCGCGGACAAGCGCCCGGTCCGCGTCCAGGCCGAACCGGAGCACCGCCTCCAGCAGCCCGAATCCGGCTCCCAGCGCCCCACCCAGCACGACGAAGTCGGTCAGGCCCCACTGGCGGCGAATCCTCAGGCTCCACCCCGCCAGCAGCAGCGGGGTGATCTTGATCAGCTCCTCCACCCAGGGAGCCACCGTGTAGCCGGTGGTGTTCACCACCGTGACCAGCGACTGCCCCGACCGGTCCGCGTGGATGCGGGTGTAGGCGAGCTGCACCAGCGCGGTCGCCACACCGCACCCGTACACCCCCACCACGAGCGCCAGCAGCACGGTCGACAGGCGCACCGAACGCGTCGGCCAGGAAACGGCGAACAGTTGCAGCACACCCCAGACGGCCGCCACCGTCATCATCAACGTCACACCAGGCCCCCCGCCGCGCCCGAACAACTATTTGATTCGCGATGGTGAACGTGATGTTAGGGAGTCAACTGCCACCACAGCAAGGGAGTTGGCGAGATCCCCACCCCCGACGACACCCGTGGACGAGAGTCAGAGTGCGGGCTGCCCTGGCTGTACCGGTGCGGACGGGGACGGGACGCCGGACGGGGGGTCGGCGTTCTCGGGTGCCGCATCCGTGGCGACGCACCCAGGGCGCCGCGGGCCCGGAGCTCCACAGCCGGAACTCACTCGATAGTGGATAGCGTGCACAGTCGGCGTCAGGTCCGTATATCGTCCGACACCCGCGGCTGAAAGACTGGGGGCGGAGGTGGTGGCGGTGACCGACCGGATGGACGATGTCCGCTTCAGCGTGCCGCTGTACACCCAGGCGGAAGCCGCCGGGTACCTGGACATGGCACCTTCCACCTTCCGGAACTGGGCGCGGGGCTATCGCAACACCTTCCGGGACCGTCCGCAGGTGGTCGGTTCCCCCCTCATCACCTACCTGGGCTCGCCCCACTCGCCTCGCCCGTCCATCCCGTTCATCGGACTGGCCGAGGGCATGTTCCTGTCCGCGCTGCGTCGCGCGGAGGTGCCGTTGCAGAAGATCCGGCCGGCGCTCGAGATGGTCCGCGAGCGGATCGGAGTCGAGCACGCTCTGGCCTCCCGTCGGTTGTACGTGGCGGGCGCGGACCTCCTGTACGAGATCGGCGACGACCTCGGTGGCGAGGACAAGCGGGAGACACGCAAGCTGATCGTCCTGAAGAACGGGCAGTACGTGTTCCGCGAGGTCATCGACCGGTTCCTCACCCGGATCGAGTACGACGAGCCAGGCGAAAGCCCGGGAGACGGTTACGCCCGAAGGATCGACCTCCCCGGGTACGAGGTCGCCGAGCTGTCCGTGCTTCCGGGCGTGAACTTCGGACGGCCGTTCTTCACCGCAACCGGAACGCCTCTGTATGTCGTGGCCGGCGATCTTCGTGCCGGGGAACCGGTGGCGGACGTCGCGGACGACTATGGCTTGCCGGTGGACCAGGTCACCGAGGTACAGGAACGGATCGATCGCGAGGTGGCATGACCGAAGCCGGGGGGCTGCGCCTGTTCCTGGACCGGAGCACGAACGCCAAGAGCTTCGCTCAGGCGGCCCGAGAGCTGTGCCCGGACGTTCTCACCATCGGCGACCTGTACGGCGTCACGCCCGCCGAAGCCGTGCAGGACCAGCAGTGGATCGCCGATGCCACTGCGGACGGCCGCATCTGTGTAGGAGCCGACAAGGCCATTCTGAGCAACCCGCTCGAACTCCGGGCCATCCTCGAGCACTCTGCCCGCTATCTGGTGTTCACCGACAACAACACCCCCACGCGTCGGCGCATCGCACATTTCCGCGAGCTGTACGAGCACATCCTGCCTCTCGCCGACATCCCCGGCCCCTGGGCCTACAAGCTCACCCGCGGCGGGTTGCACGCCGTGCCGGCCGACGCGCTGCAAGCCCGTCTGGAACAGATCCTGGAACGGGCGAACAAACGGAGTGGCGAGTAACGGCAGGGCGTGTCCTTGCGGGTCTGCGCGGGGAGCCGCCCTGTCGAGTCGGAACGGGGAGGTCTTCGCCGACGGTCCCGGCGGTGCGGACGTCGTCCGGGTTCGACGGCTTCTCGGCCTTGACCGGAGTGACCGACGACTTCCAGGCCTTGACCGGAGCGGCGGCCGAGGTCTTCTTCGTGCGCTGCCTGGGCGGTTTCCCGTACCCGGGCGCGGACGGGCCCGACGGCTCCTCGGCTCTGACCGGAGCGGCGTCCAGTCCGTTGCGCCGCCGTTCGGCCTCGCGGACGCGTTCCAGGTCCCGCAGTGCGCGCAGGCGCCGCAGTTCCTCTTGCTGCGGGGAGAGCCGCTTCGCGGCCTTGCTTCGCTTGTTCTCGATCTTCACCGGCGGCTTGCCGACCCGGCCGTTCCCGGAGTTGCCCACCACACCCCCACATGTCACCGATCCGCGCGGACGACGACCTGCCGTCCGCTGCAGCCCTCCCCGGGGCCGCCACCTCCCTGCGGTCACACCGCACCACCGGGACGGGTGATGCGAGAGCAACCTTCTGACCAGCGTAAATGCTGGCTGTCGCCTGGTGAAGGGCTTTACGGCTGCCGTGTCATTCAGCCAGAAGAACGTGGCAACGCGACCAGTTCACGGTCCATTCGCCGTTGACCTCGTAACCGGCCTCGTCATGTACCTGGCGGGTCGCCCGTTCCAGGAGGCTGCGGAGCCCTTCAAGGGTTTCGGTGTCCTGTGACTCGCCGTCGGGTTCCGGCACGGGCTCGCGGTAGAACACGTGCTGATCCCCCCAACGCGTCCCCACGACCTGAACGATGTGGGCGTCGCCGTCGTTCTCGACCGAGACGCTGTAATGGACATCGCCTGATCCTCCGTCCAGGTCGTCACCGGAGGAATCAATGTCCTCGGTGTCGTCCAGGGGGTCGGTGATGTCGCCTTCGCAGAAAGACCACGAGAGGCGCCATGGCCCGGCCGTGTCCCACCTCTCCATGTCCAGCTTCATCTGGGCGACTTCGGTGAGGACGTTGAGGCCCTGGAGCGACGATGCGCGAAAGCCCTGCCGGAGTCCGCCGCTCAGGTCGTGGGCCAGGCCCTCTCCCATCCCTCCGGCGCAGGCGTCCATGAGTTCCAGGACGTAACCGTTGTCTTCTTCCGGGACGTCACCGCCGCCGTCTTCCAGGCCGAATCCGTCGTCATCGACGTCCGCATGGGCCCGACGTCCACTCACCGTCGCGTAGCGCTCATTGCCGCCCTCGCAGTCCGAGCAGAGACCGGGCATGCCCTTCCATGTGCAGGCGTGCGCCTCCTCGGCCTCCACGGTCTCCTCGACCGCCTCGGCCTCCGCGGACGCGCAGGCCGGCTCCTCACGCGGAGGAGGGACGGGCCGGTACGGGTTGAGGCAGACCGCCTCCAGCCGTGCATGTCCGACACGGCTGTTGCTCAGCCACTCGGACACCTCGTCGCGTGTGTCGACCGCACGCGCCTGCAGAGGTCGGTCCGCGTTGCGGTAGAAGGCGATGTCGTAGGAGTCGTTGAGCCATTGGTCGAAGACCTCGTCGGTCCCCGGTCGGCCGAGGCCGCTCGACTCGGCCGTACGGAACAGTTCCCGCGCGGCGGCGAGGTCGATGAGCGGCAGGCCCGCGCGGCCTGGCTCTGTCTCGGAGGGTACGGGCATGTCGGGCAGCCTCCCGGAGTCGAAGGACCCCGGTAGCGCGCTGCCGCACCCCGGTGATCTGTGCTTTCCCCGCGCACCTCACGCGGATCGGCCGTCACCTCGCCCGGGGCGTCTCGCGCCGGAAGTGGTGCCGCCCAGCAAACCAGGGCTTGGCACAGGATCACACGGCCGGACGGGAAGCTAACACCCGCGCCGATCTTCCGCAATATCTTCACAACCCTCTTGCTTCAGGACCCGGATCATGAAATGTTGCGGCCTATGCCCCCATGTTCCCGTGGGGGTGAGCACCGATCTCCCTGCACGAGGTGTAAGGGGGTCTTCGTTCCACAGGAGGCCCTCGTGCACGCTCCCGACGCAGCCGGTACACCCCTCAACTGGGATCTCTATCGGGCGGCAGTCGTCGACATCCGGTTCGAGGACCGGGCCGTTCGAGTCGAGCCGCGCCCTCGGGGCACGGCCGAGGGTTTCTTCCCCGTACCGGCCGACAGCGCCACCGTCCATGTGATCACCGCCTGGAACCCCCGTGGCCGTACCGCGTCGGACGACGCCAACGCCCACGCTCAACGCCTGCTGCTCGACGAGGTCCGTCACCGTGGTCTCACCTGGTGGCCCGCTGAGGGAGGCGACGCGTGCGGCACGCATCGCGAGGAGAGCGTCGCCGTCGTCGGCCTGAGCGATGCCGCGGCGCGTGACCTGGGACGCCGCTTCAGGCAGGACGCGGTCTTCGCCTGGACTCCCGGCGCCTGGCGGGTCCTGGCGTGTGACACCGCCGCCGTGGCGGTGAGCGGGTGGACGGCGTCCGCGCAGTCGGCGCCGGCGTAAGCGGGAGAAGAACCATGGGCATGTATCCCATGCGCACCCCGGACCACTGTCCCCGCTGCGGCAGGCGTCTCGCCGAGCCGTCGGCCGAGCGGGTCAGGGCCGACGGCTTCCCGGCCGAGGTGACGTACGCGACGGACCCGGTGTGCGGTGCGCGCCGGCACGTGTGGGACAGGACGTCCCCGCTGCGCCGCCTGGCCCGCCCGCATGTGGACGGCACGGGATGACGTCACCACACATCGGGGCGACTCGAGCGGCGGCGCTCCTGCCGGATCGTCCTCCCCGAGCAGCTTCTCGCGTGTTGCCGCGCTCCTCGGCAGGCACGACGTGAGCCCGGTGGGCCGCAAGGCCCGTGCTGACATGCTCCAGCGGAACCAGATCTGGTTCACGTCGAAAATATCTCGAACAGGAACCGGCCATTCCTGGATCTGGAACCTGCCATACGGGAACGACGTGTTCGTATTCGATCTCCTGACATACAGGCTGAGGCCGACCGGTCAGCTCATGCAGGGGGATTCATGCGCACCGCACCTGACAGGTTGCCCGTTCCCTCACCGGAAAACAGGAGTGTGCTGTGCAACGTCGACGCCTCTTGGCCGTGGCGGCCGCCCTGGTCGTCGCATCCGGCTGCTCGTCCCAGGAGGATGAAGCGCCGCCCGGTGTTTCGGCACCCTCGTCCTCGGCCTCGGCATCCTCCGACGGAGCCCGCGCGGCCGTCGAAGCCTATGTGCGGGCCCTCAACTCCCGTAGCGCCGCCGGGCTGATGTCGGTCGGGGGCGTCAAGGACGAGGAGTGGTCCCGGCAGGAGGCCGAGCGGATCCTCGCCGATCGGGGCGGACGGGGATGGAAGATCAAGGACGTGCGGATCCAGCACGACATGGGCCCGGACGTCGGCTCGGCCCGCCTCCTGGCCGAGGACAAGGCGGGCAAGCCCCTCCAGGACACCTTCACCGTCACGCGGGAGAACGGCACCTGGCACCTGACGGTCTTCACCGATCAGCCCGGCGAGCCGGGCAAGGAAACCTCTGCGACCGACCCGCCGCGTTCCTGACGACCACCGTCGTGGTGGCCCGGCCCGACGATCCGGCCCGGGCCACCACCCCGCAGGACACCGCGAGCCGGACGGCTGGTGCACGATCAACCGTCTGAGCAGCGTAAATGCCGGATCGCACCATGTGAACAGTTCAATGTGCATCGATCCCCCTGAGCCCGGTGCGGCCGGGCTGGCAGGATGGGGCGGCGGGCCTTGGGGGGCGCTGGGGAATCTGTGCATCCGCGACGATCGCGGGGCCTGCTAGCGGGATGTGAGGTGCGGCTGTGACGGTGACGGTTGAGGGGACACAGGGGAGGCAGCCGCGGCCAGCCGCGGCCAGCCGCGGCCCGCGGCGGCGTCCCGGGCCCGGGCCACCGTCGTGTCGACGGTCAACACCAGTGACGCCCCGACCATCCTGGCGGTACGCCGGGAGATGCAGTCGTGGCGGCGGCTCGCCCTGGAACCGTCGGCGCTGCGAAGCTCCGACGGCTACACCGATCCCCGGTCGATGGGCCCCAACGGACTGCACCTGCCGGGCACGCTGTTCCGCATCGCGCTGCACGGCTCACCGGACGATCCCGACCAGGTCTACTCACGGGTGGCCGGCCGGCTCTCGGACCTGTCCGGCCTCCAGGTACGCACGCTCGACGTGCAGGAGGACGACGTGCGGGAACTGCTCACCATCCGGCTGCACGAGATCAGCGGCATGGTGCTGCCCGCCCGGAGCCTGTCCGAGGGGACGCTGCGGTTCCTCGCTTTGTGCGTGCTGCTGGAGGACCCCGAGATCCGCGGGCTGGTGTGCATGGAGGAACCGGAGAACGGCATCCACCCGGCCAACCTCTCGGCGATGGTGGACCTCGTGCGGGATCTGGCGGTGGATCCCCAGGAGATCCCGGGCGACGACAACCCGTTCCGCCAGGTGCTCATCAACACTCACTCCCCCGGATTCGTCCAGCTCGTGGACCCCCAGGACCTCCTCTTCGCCGACACCTCCGCCTACCGGTCCGAGAAAGGCCAGGTGACCCGGCGGCTGCGGCTGCGCCCGCTGGCCGGGACCTGGCGTGCGTCCGACGGAACCGGGGAGTTCGTCACCAAACTCGACATCCTGCCCTACCTGGAAGCACCGCCGGACGCCCAGCTCGCCCTCGACCTGGACGGACGTGCGGCATGACCGTGCGCGTCCTGTTCCTGAGCGAGGGCACCAGCGACCAGGGGCTGGTGAGTCACGTGGAGGGAATCGCGGCCGATCTACGGGTCCCGGTGACGGTGAGCGCACCGGACCTGAGCTGGCTGCGGTCCCCGGCGAGCGTTCGTGGCGGACCTGTCCGCCGCACTCGCCGGTGTCCCGCCCCAGCGTTCTTCGTAGCCTCAGGGCGACCGATACCGGACGGCTCCGGGCAGCCGCACACCGGTCCG
This sequence comes from Streptomyces sp. P9-A2, assembly GCF_036634175.1. Taxonomy (NCBI): domain Bacteria; kingdom Bacillati; phylum Actinomycetota; class Actinomycetes; order Kitasatosporales; family Streptomycetaceae; genus Streptomyces; species Streptomyces sp. P9-A2. The sequence continues at coordinate 4,898,677 of NZ_JAZIFX010000001.1, read as the reverse complement.
TGACCCGCACGGCCCCACCGGCCACTCGCGCCCCACCCGCCGCTCCTTTCCATCCCGATCCCGCCGCACCGCGTACCGGCATCGATACCGAGTGCGAGTACGGGCGCAGCACGAAGGCCCGGCACCGCTGGTCGGCGGTACCGGGCCTTCGTGTCCGCTACGGACGTCGGTCACCGACGCCCGCCGCTATGAGCGAGTCGCTCAGTGGGAGTGGCCGTGGCCGCCGGCGGCCGGCTCCTCCTCTTCCTTCTTCTCGACGACCAGGGTCTCGGTCGTCAGGAGGAGGGAAGCGATGGAGGCGGCGTTCTCCAGGGCGGAGCGGGTGACCTTGACCGGGTCGATGACGCCGGCCTTGACCAGGTCGCCGTACTCGCCGGTGGCGGCGTTGTAGCCGCTGCCCTTCTCGAGCTCGGCGACCTTGGAGACGATGACGTAGCCCTCGAGGCCGGCGTTCTCGGCGATCCAGCGCAGCGGCTCGACGGCGGCGCGGCGGACGACCGCGACACCGGTGGCCTCGTCGCCGGTCTTGCCGAGGTTGCCCTCGAGGACCTTGACGGCGTGGACGAGCGCGGAGCCACCACCGGAGACGATGCCCTCCTCGACCGCGGCGCGGGTCGCGGAGATGGCGTCCTCCAGACGGTGCTTCTTCTCCTTCAGCTCCACCTCGGTGGCGGCGCCGACCTTGATGACGCACACGCCGCCGGCCAGCTTCGCGAGGCGCTCCTGGAGCTTCTCGCGGTCCCAGTCGGAGTCCGTGGACTCGATCTCGGCCTTGATCTGGCCGATGCGACCGGTCACGTCCTCCTTCTTGCCGCCGCCGTCGACGAGCGTGGTGTCGTCCTTGGTGACGGTGACGCGGCGGGCGGAGCCCAGCACGTCCAGGCCGACCTGGTCGAGCTTGAGGCCGACCTCCTCGGAGACGACCGTGGCGCCGGTGAGGACGGCCATGTCCTGCAGCATCGCCTTGCGGCGGTCGCCGAAGCCCGGGGCCTTGACCGCGACGGCGTTGAACGTGCCGCGGATCTTGTTGACGACCAGGGTCGACAGGGCCTCGCCCTCGACGTCCTCGGCGATGATCAGCAGCGGCTTGGAGGAGTTGGCCTGGATGACCTTCTCCAGCAGCGGCAGCAGCTCGGCGATGGAGCCGATCTTGCCCTGCGTGATGAGGATGTACGGGTCGTCCAGGACCGCTTCCATGCGCTCCTGGTCCGTCACGAAGTACGGCGACAGGTAGCCCTTGTCGAAGGCCATGCCCTCGGTGAAGTCCAGCTCCAGACCGAAGGTGTTGGACTCCTCGACGGTGATGACACCGTCCTTGCCGACCTTGTCCATCGCCTCGGCGATGAGCTCGCCGACCTGCGAGTCCTGGGCGGACAGCCCGGCGACGGCGGCGATGTCGGCCTTGTCGTCGATCGGGCGGGCCGAGGCGAGGAGGTCCTCGGAGACCGCGGCGACCGCGGCGTCGATGCCCTTCTTCAGGGCGGCCGGGGAGGCGCCGGCCGCGACGTTGCGCAGGCCCTCGCGGACGAGCGCCTGGGCCAGCACGGTCGCGGTGGTCGTACCGTCACCCGCGATGTCGTTGGTCTTGGTCGCCACCTCCTTGACCAGCTGGGCACCGAGGTTCTCGAACGGGTCCTCGACCTCGACCTCGCGGGCGATCGTGACACCGTCGTTGGTGATGGTGGGGGCGCCGAACTTCTTGTCGATGACGACGTTGCGGCCCCTGGGGCCGATCGTCACCTTCACCGTGTCGGCAAGCTTGTTGACGCCGCGCTCAAGGGCGCGACGGGCGTCCTCGTCGAACTTCAGGATCTTCGCCATGGCAGCGGGAGCCCTCTCGGAATTCTGGGGTGAGAAAACACTGCGCCCCGGGCCCCCGGCTCAGTAAGCGTGTCGGGACCAGGGGCGCAGTTCGGAGCAAATCTGCTACGAGGTGACTTACTTCTCGATGATCGCGAGAACGTCGCGAGCCGAGAGGACGAGGTACTCCTCGCCGTTGTACTTCACCTCGGTGCCGCCGTACTTGCTGTAGAGCACGACGTCGCCGACGGTCACGTCGAGTTCGACGCGCTTGCCGTCTTCGATGCGGCCGGGACCGGTGGCCAGGACAACGCCCTCCTGGGGCTTCTCCTTGGCCGTGTCCGGAATGACCAGGCCCGAAGCCGTGGTCTGTTCGGCGTCGAGCGGCTGGACCACAATGCGGTCCTCGAGCGGCTTGATGGCAACCTTGGAGCTGGCGGTCGTCACGATCCGACCTCCCCCTTCGGAGATCTCACGGGGTGAACTGTCTGAGGTGGCGACCAGATGGATCCGTCGTCGCGGGTGCCGGACCTGCCCGTCGCCGTGTTGGCACTCTCCAGTGGGGAGTGCCAGACCCGAGACTATGACCGCGATTAGCACTCGGTCAAGCGGAGTGCCAATTCACTGCGTGGCGTCGCCGGGTTTTCCGGGTGCGCCGGCCCGAGAAACCGACCCGTGTTCGAGGGTTCACCCCTAAGGGCTGCCGTCCCCCGGACCCCCGCTTCGGTCCGAACGGCCTCGTCCTCGACCGCCCCAGCCATACGGGCGGGGCGCCCCGGACGGGCCCGCATCACCGGACGTAGTCCTCCAGCCTCCCGACCTTCAGCCCCCGCTCCTCCAGCTCGCTCAGCAAGCGCGTCGTCCGTTCCGCAAGGGTCAGCGGCGGGGTCTCGCCCGCGGGGACGGAGATGATGTCGCCGGGGGCCAGGCGATGGGCGCCGCGGGTGTAGGTGAGGGTGCCGTCCCCCTCCAGGGTGACCCGCCAGAGCACGACCGCCTTGATGCCGCAGTCGGCGGCGGCCCGGAGCGTCGTGGTGTCGTACGTGCCGTAGGGCGGGCGGAACAGGTGAGGGCGGACGCCGAAGCGGGACGCGATCTTGCGCTGCTGGCCACAGATCTCGGCGCGCTGGCCGGCGTAGGGCAGGCCGCGCAGGGCGGGGTGGTCGAGGGTGTGGTTCTGCAGGCTCGCCCCGACCGAGCGCAGCCGGGCGAAGTGGGCGTAGCCGGGCCCGACCACGCTGTCCGTGAGGAACATGCTGACGGGGAGGCGGCGCCGGCGGACGAGGTCGATGAAGCGGGGGTCGCGTTCGGCGCCGTCGTCGTAGGTCAGGAAGACGACCTTGTCCCGGGTGGGGACGTGGTCGACGACGGGCGGGCGGCCGGGAGCAGGGCGGTTCGGCTCGGAGTCGGAGTCGGAGGGGCCGGACGACCGGCCCGCACCGTCCCCGGCCCCCTTCCCCGCCTCCGCCCCCGTCTCCGTCTCTGCCCCCGGCCCCGTCTTCACCTCCGGTCCCGTCTTCGCCTCCGCCCCCGGCCCCGTTTTCGCCTCCGTCCCCTTCCCTGCCTCCGCCTCCGTCTCCTCCCCCGCCTCGGTCCCGGCCCCTTGAGCCGTCGGGCCTGCGTCCGGCCGCCCGCCGGACGGGCCGCAGCCGGCCAGCGCCGCCGGAAGGACGAGACTCGCCGCCAGGAGAACCACCGTGGCCGCCCCCCGCCGGACCGACAGAGCCGACCGGGCCGACCGGGCCGACCGGAGTGACCGGAGTGACCGGACCGACCGGAGTGACCGGACCGACCGGAGTGACCGGACCGACCGGAGTGACCGGACCGACCGGATCACAGGTAGTCCTCCAGGCGTCCCACCGCGTACCCCTCGGCCGTGACCTTGTCCAGGAAGCGGCGGATCATGTCGGGCATGGTGCCCGCCCATTCGTCGCGGCCCCGGAAGTGGGTGAGGACGATGTCGCCGGGGTGCAACTCCCTGTCCCCCTCGCGGTAGTCCCAGCGGTCGACGAAGACCTCCTCGTTCCACAGCGGGGCGTACTCGATGCCGCAGGCCTTCGCCGCGCGCAGGGTGTCCTTGTTGTAGTTGCCGAACGGCGGGCGGAAGAGGACGGGGCGCTCGCCGTACCGCTTCTCGATGACGTCCTGCATGTCGCAGATCTCGTCCTTCTGGCGGGCGTAGGACAGGCCGGGCAGGTACGGGTGGTTCAGGGTGTGGTTGTGCAGGCCGACTCCCCTGTCCCGCATCTTCTCGAAGTACCCGTAGTCGTCCTTGATGACGTAGTCGCTGAGGAACGCGGTGTACGGGATCTCCAGCTCGCTCATCATGCGCAGGAACGCGGGGTCCTTCTCGGCACCGTCGTCGATGGTGAGGAAGACGACCTTCTCCTCGGTGGGGACGGTGGTGAAGACCGGGGGGAGGCCCAGTTTCCGGTGGCCGTCGACCTCGAAGCCCTTACGGGTGGTGATCCTGGGTTTCTCCTCCGGCGCGGACGGGGCGGTCAGGGGCACCCGCTTGAGCCCCCAGCGCTTCGCGACGGCCGTGCGCGCGGCGTGCGCGGCGCGCAGTTCGGCGGCATAGGAGTCGAGTGCGCGGGCCGGGGGCGCCTGGAGGGGCTGCTGACCACCCGCGGGCGGGACGGCGGCGGGGCCGCCCTTCCGGTCCTCGCCGCAGCCTGCGACGAGTGGGGCGAGGGCCGCGAGGGTGAGTGCGGCGACCCCGACCCGCACACCCACCACTGACCGCATTTTGTCGTTTTGTCCTACTACTCGCATGGAGCCGGATCATCGCAGTCACCTGCCGCCGCCCCGGCCCGACACCGCGACGGGCGGCGCACCGTCCACCGACTGGCCCACAGCGGGCCCGCACCTGACCCACAATGGGCCGGTGAACGACCGCACCCCCCTTTCCGCCCCGCCCCTGGCACCGCTCCTCACCCCCGAGGGCCGCGCGCTCCTCGACGAGGTGCGCGACACCGACCCGGCCCGGGAACTCGCCGTCGCGACCCGGCTGCGCCGTGACCATCCGGCGGAGCTCGTGTCGGCGGCGCTCGGCCAGGCCCGACTGCGGCAGCGGGCGGTGACGAAGTTCGGGGCCGAGGACGCCGGACGGATGTTCTTCACACCGAACGGGGTCGAGCAGTCGACCCGGGCGAGCGTGGCGGCGTACCGGGCGGGGCGGCTGAAGGAGCTGGGGGTGACCTCGGTGGCCGACCTGTGCTGCGGGATCGGCGGGGACGCGATCGCGCTGGCCCGCGCCGGAATCCGGGTGCTCGCGGTGGACCGGGACCCGCTCACCGCGGCGACGGCCCGTGCCAACGCGGACGCGCTGGGCCTGGCCGCGCTGATCGAGGTACGCGAGGCCGACGTCACGGAGGTGGACACGGCCGGCTACGACGCCGTCTTCGTCGACCCGGCCCGACGCGGCGGCCGGGGCCGCATCTTCGATCCCGAGGCCTGCTCGCCCCCGCTGTCCTGGGCGATCGAGGCGGCCCGCAGGGCGCCCCTCGCCGCCGCCCTGAAGGTCGCGCCGGGCATCCCGCACGAGGCCGTTCCCGGTGACGCGGAGGCCGAGTGGATCTCGGACGGCGGGGACGTGAAGGAGGCGGTGCTGTGGTTCGGCACCGGACAGGTGACCGCCGGACCGGGCACGGCCCCGGCGATCCGGGCGACGCTGCTCCCCGGGCCCCGCACGCTCCTCTCCCGCGGTCTGCCCGACCCGGCGGTGCGTCCGCCCGGCCGGTACCTGTACGAGCCCGACGGCGCCGTCATCCGCTCGCATCTCGTCGCCGAGGTCGCCGAACAGCTCGACGGCGGGCTCATCGACCCGATGATCGCCTACGTCACCGCCGACGAACACCGCCCGACGCCGTACGCCACCGCCTACGAGATCACCGACCGGCTCCCCTTCAACGTCAAGAAGCTGAAGGCGCTGCTGCGTGAGCGTCGGGTCGGCACCCTGACCGTCAAGAAGCGCGGCTCGGCGGTGGAACCGGAGGAGCTCCGCCGCAAGGCCCTCCCGAAACCCCACGGCACCGCGTCCGTCACCGTCTTCCTCACCCGCGTCGCCGACGCTCCGACGATGCTGCTCGGCCATCCGGTGCGGTGAGACCCGCGGGGCCCGCTCAGGACCCGACGATCGCCTCACCGACGGCGAAGCCCTCGGCCGGACCCTCCGGAATCACCGCGTCGACGCCGTAGGGAACCCGGTGTCCGTCCGCGTACTCGGCCTTCTTGGCGTCGCTTGGCGTCGGGGGGACGTCAGGACGAGCACGGCCCCCTCGTCGTCGGAGTCGTCGACGATCACGTACACCGGACTCCCCGCACGGGCGTACTCCCGGCATGTACGGACCCGGTCGCGCCGCACGTTCCGGTGGCCGGGCGAGGTGACCTCGATGACCGTCTCGACCCCGGCGGCGTCTGTTCCACCGCGGGCGATCCGGGAGACCGGGAAACGTCAGCCCCGGGAAACGTCAGCCCCCGGCCGGCGGCGGCGCCGTGCTGCTGCGCACCACCAGGCTGGTCGCCAGTTCCACCCGGGTCGCGGCCGCCGCAGTGCTCTCGCCCTCGCCCTCGCCCTTGCTCTTGCTCTTGCTCTTGCTCTTGCCGAGGTCGAGCACCAGCCTGGCCGCCGCCTCCGCCATCTCCGTCAGCGGCTGCCGTACGGTCGTCAGCGGCGGCCCCACCCAGCGGGCCACCGGCAGATCGTCGAACCCGACCACGCTCAGGTCCTCGGGAATCCGCAGGCCCAGCTCACGCGCGGCCTCGTAGAGGCCGAGCGCCTGGAGGTCGTTGCCGGTGAAGACCGCGGTGGGCCGGTCGGGGCGGCGCAGCAGGGCGAGGCCCTGGCGGTAACCGGTCTCGTGATGGAAGTCGCCGGCCATGATCAGCCCGGGGTCCACCGGAAGCCCGCCGGCCTCCAGCGCGGCCCGGTAACCGCCGATGCGGGCACGGCTGCACATCATCTGCGAGGGCCCGCTGATCGCCCCGATCCTGGTGTGCCCCAGCTCGACCAGGTGTCGGGTGGCGGCGAGCCCGCCCTGCCAGTTGGTCGCGCCGATGGAGGGCACGTCGGTACCGGGGTCACCGGCCGGGTCCATCACCACGAACGGGATGGAGCGGCTGGTCAGCAGGGCCCGCCCGGACTCGTCGAGCCCGGACAGGACGAGGATCACCCCGTGCGGGCGACGGGCGGCGACCTGGTCGGCCCAGGTCCGCCCCGGGGTGAGCCGCCCCGCGCTCTCGGAGAGCACGACGCTCAGTCCCGCGTCCCTCGCCACGTTCTCCACACCCCGGATGACCTCCATCGCCCAGGCGCTCTCGAGTTCGTGGAAGACCAGGTCGATCAGGGGCGAACGGGTGGCCTCGGCGCGCCGGCGCCGGTAGCCGTGGGCACGCAGCAGTTCCTCGACCCTGCTCCGGGTGGCGGGGGCCACATCGGCACGGCCGTTGAGGACCTTCGAAACAGTCGGCGCCGAGACACCGGCCTCACGGGCGATCTCGGCGAGGGTCGCAGTCCGCGCACTGCGCCCTCGCGTCCGGGTTTCGGCGGGCTGCGAAGAAGTCATGGCCGCGATCGTATCCCTGCGAGCCCTCTTGGCGAAGTCTTCCTCACGCCACGGGCTCCCGGAACATTCGCCAGAGAGTCCGAAACATTCGCATGCCCGGCCGGTACACACCCGCCCCGGCCCGGCCTCGCCCCGACTCGGCCTGCCCCGGCCTCGCCCCGGTCACCGCGTCGAGAACCTTTGCGAGAGGGCCCGCCGCCCGTGTCGACGGCCTGCCCCTCCGGTGAACCCCGGGCATGATCTCGCTGTGGCCCCGTCAAGCCAGAAGTCGACACGGGAGGAAGAACGAATGCCCTTCGCCCACAAGGTGAGTTCGACCGGCCGATCGTGAACGAGCCGTGAAGCGAACGGGGTCAGTCCGCCCCCACCGACTCGAACCGCCACCGGTGCACCGCCCGTGCGACCAAGTCCGTGCCGGGCTCGGGCAGTTCGGGCAGGTCGGCGTCGTACGGGGCGTCCCACCAGGTGATGACGAGGACCCGGTCCTGCGGGGCGCGGAGGGTCTCCCTGCGCACGGGCTCACCGTCGAGCCGCTGCGCCCGTGCCCAGGCGAGCAGCTCCTCGCCCCGGCCTGGCACCGCCCGCGCCTCCCACATCAGCGCGACGGTCACGAGTACAGGTTCTCCTTGCCGACCTCGTGCACGTGATCGTGACCGTGTGCGTCGGAGTGCGCGTGGGCCTCGCCCGGTACGTGCGGTTCCGTCACCGGGAGGGACGAGTCCGCGGACAGGTCCCAGTCGGAAGCCGCCCGGTTGCGGGCGACCATCTCGGCGCCCAGGGCGGCCACCATCGCGCCGTTGTCCGTGCACAGCCCCGGGCGCGGCACGCGCAGCCGGATGCCCGCCGCCTCGCAGCGCTCCTGGGCCAGTGCCCGCAGCCGCGTGTTGGCGGCCACTCCACCGCCGATCATCAGATGGTCGACGCCTTCGTCCTTGCAGGCACGTACGGCCTTACGGGTGAGCACGTCCACGACCGCCTCCTGGAAGGAGGCCGACACGTCACGCACCGGGACCTCCTCCCCCGCCGCCCGCCTGGCCTCGATCCAGCGGGCCACCGCCGTCTTCAGACCGGAGAAGGAGAAGTCGTACGCCGGGTCGCGCGGCCCGGTCAGCCCGCGCGGAAACGCGATCGCGGACGGGTCGCCCTCACGCGCGTACCGGTCGATGACCGGGCCGCCGGGGAAACCGAGATTGAGCACGCGCGCGATCTTGTCGAAGGCCTCACCGGCCGCGTCGTCGATGGTGGCGCCCATCGGACGGACGTCGGAGGTGATGTCCGAGGAGAGCAGCAGCGAGGAGTGGCCGCCGGAGACCAGCAGCGCCATCGTCGGCTCGGGGAGCGGCCCGTGCTCCAGCTGGTCGACGCAGATGTGCGAGGCGAGGTGGTTGACGCCGTACAGGGGCTTGCCGAGGGCGTAGGCGTACGCCTTCGCCGCCGAGACGCCGACCAGCAGCGCGCCGGCGAGACCCGGACCGGCGGTGACGGCGATGCCGTCCAGGTCCCGGCCGCTCACCCCCGCCTCCTTCAGCGCGCGCTCGATGGTGGGGACCATCGCCTCCAGGTGGGCGCGCGAGGCGACCTCGGGGACGACACCCCCGAAACGGGCGTGCTCGTCGACGCTGGAGGCGACGGCGTCCGCCAGCAGGGTGGTGCCCCGGACGACGCCGACACCGGTCTCGTCGCAGGAGGTCTCGATCCCCAGCACCAGGGGTTCGTCAGCCATGGGTCTCGGTTCCTTCTGCGGCGTTCACCGGGTTCGCGGGGTCCCCGGGGTTCGCCGGGTCGACGGTGGTGGACGGGTCGGTCAGCCGCATCACCAGGGCGTCCACGTTCCCCGGCTGGTAGTAGCCCTTCCTGACCCCGATGATCTCGAAGCCGAAGCGCTCGTACAGTTTCCGGGCCCGGGTGTTGTCGATCCGGCACTCCAGCAGCACCTCGGCGCACTCGAACGCGGTCGCCGCCCGCAGCAGCTCCGTCAGCAGCCTCGAGCCGAGGCCGGTGCCCCAGTGGTCCCGGCTGACGGCGATCGTCTGGACGTCGGCCACCCCGGTCGGCGCGCCCGTGCCCTCGTCGCCGTCGGCCGCCGCACCGGCGGAGGTGAGGCCCGCGTAGCCGACGAGACGGCCGTCCTCCTCGGCGACCAAGTAACGGCGGGTCGCCGCGGGGCCACGCGCATGGGCCAGCTCGGACCAGAACATCCCCCGTGACCAGGCGTCCTCGGGGAACAGCTCGCGCTCCAGCCGGAACACGCGCTCGATGTCCCACCAGCGCATCTCGCGCAGCGCGACCTTCTCGGGCCCTGTCACTTGTGTCACTTGGGGGTGACCACCTTGTAGTTCTTGGGGACCTGGGCATCGGGACGGCGCAGGTACAGCGGCCGGGGCGCGGGCAGTTCCACGCCGGACGCCAGCCGCTCGGCGGCCAGCCGGGCGAGGGCGGCGGCGCTCACGTACTCGGGCTCGTGCGCCTCGGGGAAGGTGTCGGGGTACAGCAGCGCGCCGGCGCCGACCGCGGGCAGGCCCGCGACCCGGCCGGCGATGTCGGCGGGCCGGTCGACGGCGGGGTCGGTGAGGCGGGTGCGGGAGTCCGCGTACCGCGCCCAGTAGACCTCCTTGCGGCGGGCGTCGGTCGCCACGACGAAGGGGCCCTCCAGGTCGGCGGCGTACGCGAGACCGTCCAGCGTGCACACACCGTGCACGGGGACACCGAGCGCGAACCCGAAGGTGTCCGCGGTCATCAGACCGACCCTCAGCCCGGTGTACGGTCCGGGGCCGATGCCGACGACGACCCCGGTGAGGGCGTCCGCCTTCAGGCCGGCCTCGGCGAGCACCCGGTCGATCGCCGGGAGCAGCAGTTCGCCGTGGCGGCGGGCGTCCACCTGGCTCGACGAGGCGATGACATCGTCGCCGTCGTGCAGCGCGACGGTGACGGCGGGGGTGGCGGTATCCAGAGCGAGCAGGAGCACACAAACAGCCTACGGCTCCCAGCACCCCGTGTCGGACGGCCCGGTCGAACGGTCACGTGCTGCTACCGTCGCATCGACGTATGAACAATCCGGATGATTCCTGGTGATTCCTGGTGATTCCCGGTGATCCCGAATGATCACCACCGGAGCGGTGGCGGTGCCGTCGGGGACGACGCGGCAGCCGGGCGCGACGGACCACGGCACACGGAACACGGAGCACGGCGGACCAAGCCCGGACAGGGCGGACCAGGCCGGGACAGAGGTGGTGACGGCGGTGGCAGGCAACAGTTCGGCGATCGTGGCGGGGCTGACCACGGCGGCCCTCCTGACGGTCGGCGTCCTCGGCTACCAGGCGTCGGCGAACGCACGGGTCGCTCCGCACGCCGCCCGTACGGACACCGCACGGTCCGCCGCCCTGCGGGCGGACCGGGGCAAGGACTCCCCCACCGCCCTGCCCAGGGACTCCGGCCAGGGTGCCCGGGTCGTCTACGCCCTGGGCACCGACCGGGTGTGGCTGGTCGAGAACGACGGCAAGGTCCGGCACGCCTTCGTGGTCAGCCCCAGCACGGTGGACCCCGAGCCGGGCACCTACCGGGTCACCTCCCGCTCGAAGACCGTCACGGGATCGGACGGCATCCCCGTCGAGCACGTCGTCCGCTTCGCGAGCGACGACGGCACGGCGATCGGCTTCAGCGCGGCGATCGACGGATCGGCCCCGGAACTGGACCCGAAGATCCCCACCGGCGGTATCCGCGAAACCCGTGCGGACGGCGAGGCGATGTGGAAGTTCGCCACCATCGGCCGCAAGGTCGTCGTCGTACGGTAGCCACGCCCACGCCCACGCCCGCGGACGTACGACGTGCGACCGCGGCGGCGGGGCTGGATCAGGCGGCCTCGCGGCGGCCGTTGCCCGGCTCGCCGAGGCGGGGCTGCGGCTCGGGAGCGCGGGGCGGGGTGGAGATCGCGGCGGCAGCCACGCCGGCCGCCAGCAGTTCGCGCATCGACACCCCGGCGAACGACTGCGGCCGCACATCGGTCCGGCGAGAGCTCTCGATGACCGGCATGGACGCCTCCTGGGGTCGGGGGCGGAGATAGTTAGGCGCACCTAACTACGAGCTGGATACCATGTGACCACGGCCGGGACACCAAAAGCAAGATTTTACCGACACCTTGTCGGAACGCGGGGAGAACGTACCCCCACGGGCACAGTGCGCCGGCCCGGACCGCCCTGCCCCGCCCCGGGCGGCCCCCGCTCCGGCCGGTGGTGCGTTCCGGCCGGTGGTGCGCTCAAGCCGGTGGTGCGCTCAAGCCGACAGTGCGCTCAGGTCCGTGCCCGTCCAGCGGTCGCCCAGGCCGGTCAGCGTCACGTGCCGGACCTCGTCCGTGGTGTCGCCGACCGCGCGGTGGATGACGATCCGGAGCCGGTCGTCGGTCAGTCCCTCGATCCTGCCCTCGCCCCACTCCACGACGATCACCGACTCGGGCAGCGAGACGTCGAGATCCAGGTCCTCCATCTCGTCCAGTCCGCCCGACAGCCGGTACGCGTCGACGTGGACCAGCGGCGGCCCGTCCCCCAGGGACGGGTGCACGCGGGCGATCACGAAGGTCGGGGAGGTGACGGCGCCCCGCACTCCGAGCCCCTCGCCGAGCCCGCGGGTCAGCGTGGTCTTGCCCGCCCCCAGCTCGCCGGTGAGCATCACGAGGTCGCCGGCGCGCAGCAGCTTGGCGAGGGCCCGGCCCAGGTCCCGCATCCGGTCGGGGGAACCGACGACCAGCCGGACGGACGGAGGGGACGCTGCGGCTTCTTCCATCATCACTCACTCGCAGTAGTACACGGGACACACCCCGCAAGGGGCCGGTTCGGGCTGGACCACCGACGGAAAGCGCCGGCAGCCGCCTCCGTCAGGAGGAGGCGGGGTCACAGCCACCCACGGTAGTCGTGGCGGGCACCGTCCCGGTGCGGGCGAGCAGATCGGCGAGACGGTCGGTGACCACTTCCGGATGCTCCAGGACGACCAGGTGCCCGGCGTCCGGGACCAGCACCAGTTCGGCGTCCGGCAGCAGCCCGGCGATGGCCTCGCTGTGCTCGCTGGGCGTGATCAGGTCCTTCACCCCGGCCAGCACGAGCACCGGGAGACCGGTGAAGTGGGTGAGGGCCTCGGTCTTGTCGTGCTCGTTGAACGCCGGGTAGTACTCGGCGACGACGTCGATCGGGGTGGACTCGATCATCCGCTCGGCGAACCGGGCGACGGCCGGGTCGACGTCCCGGGCCGCGAACGAGTACCGCTTGATGATCCCGGCGAACAGGTCCGCGGTGGCCCGGCGTCCCTTCTCCACCAGCTCGGCCCGCTGCCCCAGCGCCTTCAGCACCCCCGGAAGCACCCGCCGCACCGCGTTGACCCCGGCCACGGGCAGACCGAAATTGACCTCGCCCAGCCGTCCCGGCGATGTGCCGATCAGGGCGACACCGACGACCCGCTCACGGATCAGCTCGGGGTACCGGTCGGCGAGGGCCATCACCGTCATCCCGCCCATGGAGTGCCCGACCAGCACGATCGGCCCCTCGGGCGCGGCGGCGTCTATGACGTCCTTGAGGTCCTGCCCCAGCTGGTCGATGGTGACCGGCTCGCCCCGCTCGACCTGGGCCGCGCCCCGCGCGGAACGGCCGTGACTGCGCTGGTCCCAGTACACGGCCCGTACGACGCCCCTGAGCGCGGCCCGCTGGAAGTGCCAGGAGTCCTGGCTGAGGCAGTAACCGTGGCTGAAGACGACGGTGACGGGGGCGGGCGACCTGCGGCCGAACAGCCGGCGGCGGCGCGCGGGAGTGGCGTCCGGGTCGGGGTCGGGGTCATCGACCTCGTAGTACAGCTCGGTGCCGTCCTCCGCGTACGCCTTGCCGGGGGTGCCGCGCAGCGAGCCGTACGGCCCGGTGGAGTCGAGGGCGAGCCGGGCCTTCTTGCGTATGCCCCGGCCGACGGTCATCCGTTCTATGGCGACCCCGGCGGCGGCGCCCGTGGCGAGCACGCCTATCGCGACACCGGCGATCCCGGTCGCCCGGCGCCAGCCGTTGGACGCTTCGGCGACGGAGGCGGCAACCGTCGTGACGGCGGCGCCGACGGTCTCCGCGCTGCTCTCGCTCACGTACTGGCTCCTCTGTCGTTCCTCATGCGTGTGCGGTCGGACGAGCGTACGGACATACGGCGTACGGGTATACGGGCGTACTGGGGTATCGGCGTACTACTTCGTCACGCCGTCATGTCGTTCGTCACGTCATGCCGTCACGTCATGCCGTCACGTCGTCCGTCACGTCGCCCACTGCGTCGTTCACATGGACGCGCGGGACACGGGCTCCGATCCGGGTGACGATCTCGTACCCGATGGTGCCCGCGGCCTGCGCCCAGTCCTCGACGGTGGGCTCGCCGCGGTCGCCGGGGCCGAAGAGGACCGCCTCGGCGCCCGGTGAGGGCTCGTCCCCGCCGAGGTCGACGACGAACTGGTCCATCGCGATCCGCCCGGCGACCGTACGCAACTTGCCCTCGACCAGCACCGGGCCGGTGGAGGAGGCGTGCCGCGGGATGCCGTCCGCGTAGCCGAGCGGGACCAGGCCGAGGGTGGTGGCGCCCGGGGTGACGTAGTGGTGGCCGTACGAGACGCCGTGCCCGCCCGGGACGTGCTTCACCAGGGCGAGGGAGGCGGTCAGGGTCATCACCTGGCGCAGCCCGAAGTCGGCGGGGGTGCCGATCTCCGGGCTGGGCGAGACGCCGTACGTCGCGACGCCGGCCCGGACGAGGTCGAAGTGACTGTCGGGGAGGGTGAGGACGGCGGCCGAGTTGGCGATGTGCCGGACCTCGGGATCGATCCCCTGCCGCTCGGCGTACGCCACCATCTCCCGGAAGCGGGTGAGCTGGGCCTCGATGGAGGGGTGTCCCGGCTCGTCGGCACAGGCGAGGTGCGACCACAGGCCGACGACGCGCAGCAGGCCGCCGGCCTCGGCGGCCAGGGCCGCGGCGACCAGCCCGGCCCAGTCCTCGGGCGCGCAGCCGCCCCGGCCCAGGCCGGTCTCGGCCTTGAGGTGCACGCGCGCGGGCCGCCCGGCGGCACGCGCGGCCGCGGTGACCTCCTCCAGCGCCCACATGCCGCTGACGCCGACGTCGAGGTCGGCCTCGACCGCCTCCCGCCACGGCCCGCCGGGCGTCCACAGCCAGCACATGACGCGTACGTCGGCGGGGATCCCGGCGCCGGGCGCGCGCAGCGCCAGCGCCTCCTGCGGGGTGGCCGTACCGAGCCAGGCCGCCCCGGCCTCGACGGCCGCCCGCGCGCAGGCGAGGGCGCCGTGCCCGTAGGCGTCCGCCTTGACCACGGCCATGAGGGCGGCACCGGACGCGTGGGCGCGCAGGCTCCGCACATTGGCGCGCAGCGCGCCCAGATCGATCTCGGCGCGGGCCCGGAGGGTCGCCTTCCGCACAGCATCGTTCTCGTTCATCGCGCCCCAGTCTCTCAGAGCGGTACGACGCCTCACCAGGAGTGGTACGGCCAGGACCACCGCGGTGGGGTGGCCACGGCACCAGCGGGCCCCGGGCGGGGGTTCCACCGGGACGCTGCCGGTCAACTCGGCACGGCGTTCCGAGCCCGCGAACCCGTACCGGCGCGGCACTCGGTCCTTCCCTCCCGCTGCGAACCGTGACACGTTTCCGGAAAGCGTCAGAAAGCGTCAGAAAGTGCCACGGTCTGCGGGCACATACATGCCCCAGGTCCGCCGTATTCGCCGACGGAGCCCGGATTCCGTCCGCCCTGAGCCCCGGAGGACTTCCGGACTCACCCGCGCATGACGTCCCGCCACGCCTCCGGGATCGCCGCCGCCACGTCGTGCGCCCCCGCAGGCGCGCCGTCCGCCGCGTAGCGTCCCGCGAGCCCGTGCAGATAGGCCGCGGCGCTGCCGGCGTCCAGCGGCGACAGCCCCGCCGCCAGCAGCGAGCCCGCCAGGCCGGACAGGACGTCCCCGCTCCCGGCCGTGGCCAGCCAGGACGTCCCGGTCGGGTTCACCCGTACGGCGGTACCGTCTCCCGGGTCGGCGACCAACGTGGTGGAGCCCTTGAGCAGCACGGTCGCCCCGTACCGTCCGGCCAGTTCACGCGCCGCGGCCAGCCGGCCTGCCTCGACCTCCTCGCGCTCCACCCCGAGCAGCGCGGCGGCCTCGCCGGCGTGCGGGGTCATCAGCGTGGGTGCCCTGCGTGCCCGTACGGCCGAGGCGTCGGCCAGCCGCAGACCGTCCGCGTCGATCAGCACCGGGACATCCGCCGCCAGCACCTCCGTCACCGGGCCCGCGTCGTCCCCGGCACCCGGCCCGGCGACCCACGCCTGCACCCGCCCGGCGTGCTTCGGACCCCGGTCGGACACCAGCGTCTCGGGGAAGCGCGCGATCACGTCCCGCGTGGCGGGACCGGCGTACCGTACGGCCCCGGCGCCGCCCCGCAGCGCACCGGCGACCGCGAGCACGGCGGCTCCGGGGTAGCGGGCGGACCCGGCGGCGATGCCGACGACACCGCGCCGGTACTTGTCGCTCTCCGCGCCGGGCACCGGCAGCAACCGGGCCACGTCGGCGTGCTGGAGCGCCTCCAGTTCCGGCTCGGCCGGCAGTTCCAGCCCGATGCCGACGAGCCGCACCGACCCCGCGTACTCCCGCGCCGGGTCGACGAGCAGCCCCGGCTTGTGCGTCCCGAAGGTCACCGTGAGGTCGGCCCGGAGCGCGGTGCCGCGCACCTCGCCGGTGTCCGCTTCGACGCCGCTCGGCAGGTCGACGGCGACGACCGTGGCACCGGACCGTTCGGCGGCCTCGGCCAGCGGCACCGCCTCCGGGCGCAACCCGCCCGTGCCGCCGATCCCGACGATGCCGTCCACCACGAGATCGGCCCGCCGGACCGCCGCGACGGCGGCGGTGTCGGCATCGGCCCCCCTGTTGGCGTGGGCCACGGCGTCGGCATCGGCATCGGCATCGGCGTCGGTGATCCCCACGGTCCGGCCGCCCGCCCGGCGCAGTGCCGCGAGCCCGGCGGCGTGGGCGCGCTCCGGCGCGAGCAGCACCGCCGTGACACCCGCGCCGCGCCGCGCCAGCCCGGCCCCGGCGTAGAGGGCGTCGCCGCCGTTGTCCCCGCTGCCGACCAGCAGGACGACCCTGCTGCCGTAGACCCGGCCGCGGCTCCGTCCGTCGCCCCGCCCGAGCAGGTCCGCACAGGCCGCGGCGAGCCCGGCGGCGGCGCGCCGCATCAGCGCGCCCTCCGGCAGCCGCGCCATCAGGTCCCGTTCCGCCGCCCTGACCGTCTCCACGCCGTACGCAGTCCGCATACGTCCGAGTGTCCCGCACGGAACGGCCCGACTGCCGCTCGCCGGAGGCCGTCCCGCAGCTCGGAAGCCGGTCGAAAGCTGTCGAAGCCCGCGCGTCCGTCGAGAACTGCTACAACTTGAATGCTCTCCCTCGCGAACGAGGGAGATTCCTGGCTCACGCTGCTTGTTCGCTCGGCGAGCGATCGAGTCTTACGCGATCAACACCAGCCGGGTTCAGACCTGCCCGGAGAAGCATCACGCGGGCGGAGTTCTTGTCCCGGGGGAGACGGCTCCGCACGCGGTGCAGGTGTAAGTACGTTCCGACAGCGGCAGTGCGTGCTTGGCTCTCGCTCCGCACCGGGCGCAGTCCATGGTGGTGTGTGCGGGATGCACCAGACGCACATCCCGGCCGTGCTTGCGGCCCATCTCGACCAGGGCCCGCTTGGTGACGCCGATCGCCGCGTCCGCGGCCTTGCGGGCCATGGATGTGCGGGCGAGAAACTTCGGGCGGAAGTCCTCCACCGCGATCACGTCATGCTCGCGCACAACCCTCTTGGCCCACTTGCGGGCGGCATCCTGCCGCTGCCGCGCGATCCTCGTGTACGCCTTCGCCCGCAGCCGCTTCGCCTCCCGGTAGCCCCGCGAGGCGGCCTGCCCCCTGGCGGGTTTACGGCGGGCCATCATCCGGTCGTAACGGGTCAGCTTCTCCTTGGCCTTGTGGCCGTGCCGGGCGTGCGGGAGATCGTGGGCGTCGCTGGTGGTGGTCGCCGTCTCCCGCACGCCCCAGTCGATGCCGATCACCGCACCGGCCGAAGGGAGCGGCTGCACCGCGGCGGGGACGACGAACGAGGCATACCAGTGGCCGAGGCTGTCGCGATAGACCCGCACGCTCGACGGTTCGGCCGGCAGCGCACGCGACCACACCACCCCCATCGCGATGCCGCCCGCGAGGTGCAGACGCCCGCCCCTGAGCCGGAACCCACGCCGCGTGTAGTTCAGCGTCGGCCGCGACACACGCTTCCTTTTATGCTTCGGCAGACCCGCCCGCCGCCCGAGCGGCAGACGGTCCGTGATGTCCATGAGAGCCTTCGCCCGGGCTTTGGCGTAGTCGCGGATGATCTGCTGCTGAGGCACCGAGGAACCTGCGGCCAGCCAGGGTGTGGCCGAACGGGCCCCGGTCAGCATCTTGTCCAGTCGGGCGGGACCGCAGGACTCCCCGTCCTGGTGGTCCTTCTTCGCGCGCTCCACGCACTCGTTCCACACCCACCGGCAGCGATCCCACTCGGCCTCCAACGCCACCCGCGCAGCCGACGGCACGCGCAGCCGGTAGGTGTAACGGGCGCAGCCGACCGCTTCTGCGACCGTCCTTGCCTGCACTATGCCTTCACCTTTCCCGATCCCTCTAGGTTGCCAACGGGAACGGCGTGACCTCCCGAGCCCTCCAGTGAGACGGTATGCGCGACCGCCGCACATCGGTGCCCCGATCACACGGACACCACCCGGGCCAGCGACCGCGGGGAACACAAGTTCCCATTCCGCCCGCCCGGCCGGTCACCGACGCCGCCGCCCGCGCCCCGCCCGACGAGCCGTCCGCACCATGCGCACCACCGTGGACACCACGACGAGCAGGGCGGCAGCGGCGAGAAGCGCCTCTCCCCACACCGGCAGCCGTCCCCCGGCCTCCCCGACCCCGGGAAACCCCAGCAGGCCCGACCGGTCCATGCCCGTCACCCGCCCTCGTTCACCCCTCGGCAACGACGACCGCCGAGGCCACCCCGGCGTCATGGCTGAGCGAGATGTGCCACGACCGCACCCCCAGTTCCTCGGCCCGCGCCGCCACCGTCCCCTTCACCCGCAGCCGCGGCTGCCCGCTGTCCTCGCAGTACACCTCGGCATCGGTCCAGTACAGGCCACCGGGCGCGCCAAGAGCCTTGGCCAGCGCCTCCTTCGCCGCGAACCGCGCCGCCAGCGAGGCGATCCCCCGCCGCTCCCCACTGGGCAGCAGCAACTCGCCGTCCACGAACAGCCGCCGCGCGAGCCCGGGCGTCCGCTCCAACGACGCCGCGAACCGCTCGATCTCGGCCACGTCGATCCCGACTCCGATAATGCTCATGCGCAGCACCTTACGAGCCCGTACCCCGGTGCGGACTCCGACGCGGGCTCCGGGGTCACTCCACCGTGACCGACTTCGCCAGGTTGCGGGGCTGGTCCACCTCGTTGCCGCGGGCCGTGGCCAGTTCGCAGGCGAAGACCTGGAGCGGCACCGTCGTCACGAGGGGCTGCAACAGCGTGGGGGTGGCCGGGACGTGGATCAGATGGTCGGCGTACGGGACGACCTCGTCGTCGCCCTCCTCGGCGATGACGATGGTGCGGGCGCCGCGGGCGCGGATCTCCTGGATGTTGGAGAGGATCTTGTCGTGGAGGACGGAGCGGCCGCGCGGTGACGGGACGACGACGACCACGGGCAGGTCGTCCTCGATCAGGGCGATCGGGCCGTGTTTCAGCTCGCCCGCGGCGAAGCCCTCCGCGTGCATGTAGGCGAGTTCCTTGAGCTTGAGCGCGCCCTCCAGGGCGACCGGGTAGCCGACGTGCCGGCCCAGGAACAGCACGGTCTTCTTGTGGGCGAGGGCGCGGGCGAGCTCCCGTACCGGCTCCATGGTCTCCAGGACCCGTTCCACCGAGCGGGCGATGGAGGACAGGTCCCTCACGACCGCGCGGATCTCGTCGCCGTACTTCGTGCCCCGGACCTGGGCGAGGTAGAGGGCGACCAGGTAGCAGGCGACCAGCTGGGTCAGGAAGGCCTTGGTCGAGGCGACGGCGACCTCGGGGCCGGCGTGGGTGTAGAGGACGGCGTCGGACTCGCGGGGGACGGTCGAGCCGTTGGTGTTGCAGATGGCGAGGACGCGGGCGCCCTGTTCGCGCGCGTGCCGCAGGGCCATCAGGGTGTCCATGGTCTCGCCGGACTGGGAGATGGCGATGACGAGGGTCTGCGGGTCGAGGATCGGATCGCGGTAGCGGAACTCGCTCGCCAGCTCGACCTCGCAGGGGATCCGCGTCCAGTGCTCGATGGCGTACTTGGCGATCAGCCCGGCGTGGAAGGCCGTCCCGCAGGCGACGATGACGACCTTGTCGGCCTCGCGCAGCGCCTTCGGGGGGATGCGCACCTCGTCCAGGGAGAGGGCGCCCGAGCCGTCGATGCGGCCGAGCAGGGTGTCGGCGACGGCCCTGGGCTGTTCGGCGATCTCCTTGAGCATGAAGGAGGCGTAGCCGCCCTTCTCGGCGGCCGACGCGTCCCAGTCGATGTGGTACGTCCGGACGTCCGCCGGCGCGCCGTCGAAACCGGTCACCGTGACCTTGTCACGGCGCAGTTCGACCACCTGGTCCTGGCCCAGTTCGATCGCGGAGCGGGTGTGCTCGATGAACGCGGCGACGTCCGAGGCGAGGAACGACTCGCCCTCGCCGACGCCCACCACGAGCGGCGAGTTGCGGCGCGCGCCGACGACCACGTCCGGCGCGTCCGCGTGGACGGCGACCAGGGTGAAGGCGCCGAGCAGCTTCCCGCAGACGAGGCGCATCGCCTCGGCGAGGTCGGCGCAGGAGGAGAACTCCTCGGCGAGCAGGTGGGCGACGACCTCGGTGTCCGTCTCGGAGGCCAGGTCGTGGCCGCGCCCGGCGAGTTCGGCCCGCAGTTCGGCGAAGTTCTCGATGATGCCGTTGTGGACGACGGCGACCCGGCCCGCGTTGTCGAGATGCGGGTGCGCGTTGGCGTCGGTGGGACCGCCGTGCGTGGCCCAGCGGGTGTGGCCGATGCCGGTCGCCCCGGTGGGCAGCGGCCGGGCGGCCAGTTCCTTCTCCAGGTTGACCAGTTTCCCGGCCCGTTTCGCCGTGGCGAGCCCGCCGTCCGCGAGAACGGCCACGCCCGCCGAGTCGTAGCCCCGGTACTCCAGCCGTTTCAGTCCGGCCGTCACGACGTCCAGCGCCGACTGCGGCCCCACGTATCCCACGATTCCGCACATGCCCGGCAGCCTACGATCCGTCAGGCGCCGGACAGGGCCGCCGCGTGCCCGGAATCGGAAATTCCCACCGGTGCACGAGGCACCGGTGGGAACGGAGGGGGTGCGTCAGCCGAGCTTGGCGAGCTGGGCGTCGGAGATCTGCGTCGGGAAGGGGGCCTCCTCGCCGGCGGCGATCGCACCGAAGTTGACCGCCGAGAAGCCGGTGACGGTGGCGCCGGTGCGCGCGACGACGATCTTGACGGGCGCCTCGACGCCCTCATCGGCGGCCATCGTCACGGTGATCTCGACGGACTCGTCGGCACCCTTCGGCCCCTCGGTCTTGGCGGCCTTCAGGAACTCGATCTTCTCGCCGGCGGCGGTGGAGGTGAAGCCCTTGGCGCACTTCTCGACCGCGGCGTCGACGTCCTTCATGACCTGCTCGGCGCCGCCGTCCTCGTAGGAGGCGAGCGTGACGAAGACCTTGTCCATGTCGAGGCCGGCGAGCAGGGCCTCCGCCGGGTCCGTACCCTCGGCGGGCTTCTTCGCCTCACCGGTCCAGGAGCTCTTGACGGTGGCGGCGGGCGAGCCGACCGGGACCGCGAGCTGGAGGTTGGCGAGGGGCCGGCACGCCTCGTCGTCCACCTTGACCTTGTCGGCGCTAAGGTCGTCCGCCGCGGGCACCTTCGTGACCACCTTGCCCTCCTTGACGTCCGCCTGGACCAGCGCGGCCTTCTCCAGCTCGGCCGCGGTCAGCGCCTTGGCCGCGGGCGCGGAGGCGGAGTCGGCCTTGCCCTCGTCGCCCTTGCCGCTGTCGCTGTCGCCGGAGCCACCGCAGGCGGTGGCGAGCAGGGCGAGCGCGGCGGCGGAGGCGGCGAGAGCGGAACGGCGGACAGCGGTGGTTCTCACGTGGGAAAACTCTTTCTTCCAAGGCGCGGAGGACTCCGCGGCACAGTGCGCGAAATATAAACGCAACCCCTTCACGAATGATCATCGGAAGAACACTCGTGGGGCAACTGTGACAACCACGTGATCCTGCTCTGTCCGCCTGCCGTTCCGGCCCGGTCCGGCCCGGTCCGATCAGTCCTTCTCGCCGGGCTTCGAGCTGCGGCACTCCAGGGCCGGCAGCCGGTCCGGGGACGTCTGGAAGGCGGGGCGGAAGGCGTTCGCCGGCGGTACGACGAAGGCGTCGTACCGCTCGTTGGCCTCCATCACGTGACGCAGCCCACGAACCATCCCGTTCAAACTCCGTTAACAATGGACTGTGATCTCACCGGTCTCCTCGACGTCCCGGAGCGCCCACCGGCAGCGGCCGGAGGCGACTCCCTACCTCGACCTCACCCGCGCGGAGTGGAGCGCGCTGCGCCACAAGACGCCGCTGCCGCTGTCCGCCGACGAGGTGGAGCGGCTGCGCGGGCTCGGTGACGTCATCGACCTCGACGAGGTACGGGACATCTACCTCCCGCTGTCCCGGCTGCTCAATCTCTACGTCGGCGCCACCGACGGGCTCCGCGGCGCGCTGAACACCTTCCTCGGTGAGCAGGGCTCCCAGTCCGGCACACCCTTCGTCATAGGGGTCGCCGGTTCCGTCGCCGTCGGGAAATCCACGGTCGCCCGGCTGCTCCAGGCCCTGCTCTCCCGCTGGCCCGAGCACCCGCGCGTCGAACTGGTCACCACCGACGGCTTCCTGCTGCCGACGAAAGAGCTCCAGGCGCGCGGCCTGATGTCGCGGAAAGGTTTCCCCGAGTCGTACGACCGTCGCGCGCTCACCCGTTTCGTCGCCGACATCAAGGCTGGCAAAGACGAGGTGACGGCACCGGTCTACTCCCACCTCATCTACGACATCGTCCCCGGCGAACTGCTCAGCGTGCGCCGCCCGGACATCCTGATCGTCGAGGGACTCAACGTGCTGCAGCCCGCGCTCCCCGGCAAGGACGGACGCACCCGGGTCGGGCTCGCCGACTACTTCGACTTCAGCGTGTACGTGGACGCCCGCACCGAGGACATCGAGCGCTGGTACCTCAACCGCTTCCGCAAGCTGCGCGCGACCGCCTTCCAGGACCCCTCCTCCTACTTCCGCCAGTACACCCAGGTCACGGAGGAGGAGGCCCTCGACTACGCCGGCACGATGTGGCGGACGATCAACCGGCCCAACCTGGTGGAGAACATCGCCCCCACCCGCGGCCGGGCCACCCTCGTCCTGCGCAAGGGCCCGGACCACAAGGTCCAGCGCCTCAGCCTGCGCAAACTGTGACCGCGGGGCGGAACACCGGCACCGGCACCGACACCGGTCGCGGCCCGAGGGCGGGGCAACCACCGTCGCCTGCCCCGCGGCCCGGGTGACCGACCGGCGGGCAAGTGACGGGGAACCGGTGGCCGGGTGACCGACCGGCAGACAGGTGACCAACCGGCGGACAGGTGACGGGGAACCGGCGGCCCGGGTGACCGCCCGGCAGACAGGCGACCGGCCGGCCGGTGGCCGGCGGCCGCCGGACCGGCGCTGCCGGACGGCGGCCACCCGCTCCGTCAGCCCAGCGCCGACTTCACCACGTCCGCCAGGCGTCCCGCGACCGAGCGGGCCTGGTCGATGTCGGCGGCCTCCACCATCACGCGGACCAGCGGTTCGGTGCCCGAGGGGCGGAGCAGCACGCGGCCGGTCTCACCCAGCTCACGCTCGGCCTCCGTCACGGCCACCGCGAGCTCCCCGGAGGTCTGCACCCGGGTCCTGTCCACGTCGGGCACGTTGATGAGCACCTGCGGCAGCCGCTCCATCACCGACGCCAGCTCGCGCAGCGGACGCCCGGTCTCGGCGACGCGCGCGGCCAGCAGCAGGCCGGTGAGCGTGCCGTCGCCGGTCGTGGCGTGGTCGAGGACGATGACGTGGCCGGACTGCTCGCCGCCGAGGGCGTAGCCCTGCTGCTTCATCTGCTCGAGCACATACCGGTCGCCGACCGCGGTCTGCACGAAGTGGATGCCCTCGCGCTCCATGGCGAGCCTGAACCCGAGGTTGGACATCACGGTCGCGACGACGGTGTCGGAGCGCAGTGCGGAACGCTCCCGCATCGCCAGCGCGAGCACGGCGAGGATCTGGTCCCCGTCCACCTCTTCACCCGTGTGGTCGACGGCCAGGCAGCGGTCGGCGTCGCCGTCGTGCGCGATACCGAGGGCGGCCCCGTGCTCGACGACCGCGGCCTTCAGCTGCTCCAGGTGGGTCGAGCCGCAGCCGTCGTTGATGTTGAGCCCGTCCGGCTGGGTGCCGATGGTGACGACCTCGGCCCCGGCCCGCGCGAACGCCTCCGGCGAGACCCGGAAAGCCGCGCCGTGCGCCTCGTCGAGGACGATCCGCAGACCGTCCAGCCGGTTCGGCAGGACGCCGACGAGGTGGGCGACGTACGTGTCGAGCCCCTCCTCGTAGTCCCGCACACGGCCCACGCCGGCACCGGTCGGGCGGTCCCAGGGGGCGCCGGTGCGGTGCTCCTCGTACACGGACTCGATCCGGTTCTCCAGCTCGTCGGCGAGCTTGTGGCCGCCGCGCGCGAAGAACTTGATGCCGTTGTCGGGCATGGCGTTGTGGCTCGCGGACAGCATCACGCCGAGGTCGGCGCCGAGCGCTCCGGTCAGATGCGCCACGGCGGGCGTCGGCAGCACGCCGACCCGCAGCACGTCCACACCGGCGCTGGCCAGCCCGGCGACCATGGCGGCCTCCAGGAACTCCCCGGACGCCCGCGGGTCACGCCCGACCACGGCGGTCGGCCGATGCCCCTCGAACGTGCCCGCCTCGGCCAGTACGTGCGCGGCGGCCACGGAGAGGCCCAGCGCCATCTCGGCCGTCAGGTCCCCGTTGGCGACACCGCGCACGCCGTCCGTGCCGAAGAGTCGTCCCACTTGTCCTCCTGAGAAGCGTCAGTATCGAAATCCGTATCGAAATGTCATATCGAATGCCGTACCGGAAGTCGTATCAAGCGTGATGTCGCGAGGACGTGCTGCCGGACCGCGGACCGAGGATCCGGCCACCGGCCGGCAGGCATCGGCCGCCGGACATGCCCCTCGGCCCGTAGGCCACGGCACGGCCCATGGGCGCAGGTGAGGTGTTCGGCGGTCGTGATGCGTGTGCGGCTTCCACATCCCGAGGCAAGCACTCCCGGGCCATCCGATCAGATTAGCCGTCGAGCACCTTGTGCCGTTATACGCCCGCAGTGGAGAGAAAACGAACGCCCCGGCGGCACTGTGGCGTGCCGCCGGGGCGTTCGAAGTACATGCAGGGGCAGCTGCAATCAGCGCTTGCTGTACTGCGGGGCCTTACGGGCCTTCTTCAGACCGGCCTTCTTGCGCTCGACCGCACGGTCGTCGCGGCGGAGGAAGCCGGCCTTCTTGAGCGCGCCGCGGTTGTTGTCGAAGTCCGCCTCGTTCAGCGCACGGGCGACACCGAGACGGAGCGCACCGGCCTGACCGGAGACACCGCCACCCGCGATGCGGGCGATGACGTCGTAGCGGCCCTCGAGCTCGAGCACCTTGAAGGGCTCGTTCACTTCCTGCTGGTGCACCTTGTTCGGGAAGTAGTCCTCGAGGGTACGGCCGTTGATCTTCCACTTGCCGGTGCCCGGAACGATCCGGACGCGGGCAATGGCGTTCTTGCGACGGCCCAGGCCGGCAGCCGGCTGCGGGTCGCCGAAGGCGGGCGCCATCGACTCCGAGGTGTACTCGCCCTCGAGGGGCACCTCGGACTCGGTGGTGTAGCTGTCGACGTCGATGTTGACGTCGGTGTCGGTCTCTTCGAGCGGCTGCTCGGCAGTGGTCTCGGCCACGATGCTCCTCAGATTCTGTTCAGTCTTAGGGGGTGGCCGGAACTACTGCGCGACCTGGGTGATCTCGAACGGCACCGGCTGCTGCGCAGCGTGCGGGTGCTGGTCGCCCGAGTAGACCTTCAGCTTCGACAGCATCTGACGGCCCAGGGTGTTCTTGGGGAGCATGCCCTTGACGGCCTTCTCGATGGCCTTCTCGGGGTTCTTCGTCAGCAGCTCTTCGTAGCTGACCGAGCGCAGACCGCCCGGGTAGCCCGAGTGGCGGTACGCCATCTTCTGGGTCCGCTTGTTGCCGGAGAGGTGCACCTTGTCGGCGTTGACGATGATGACGAAGTCACCGGTGTCGACGTGAGGGGCGTAGATCGGCTTGTGCTTGCCGCGCAGGATGGTGGCCGCAGTGGTGGCCAGACGACCCAGGACGATGTCCTGAGCGTCGATGACGTGCCACTGGCGCGTCACATCGCCGGGCTTGGGGCTGTACGTACGCACGGTTCGTAGCCTTCGCTTCTTCAGTGAGTGGTCCTGACATGGTCACCGAAGACGATCACGACAGCCCTGACCGCACCACGGTGACGCATACCGTGTGCAGGTCGCTGGTCATCGGCCCGGTGGACCGGTGTAAGGGCCCCTCACGTGAGAATGAGCAAGCCAATACACATAACAAACATGCAGAATACCCACGCTCGGCCGGACGGGTCAAAACGAGTCCACCAGGCATGGGCTACACCAACTCTACAGGGGCTCGCCACCACCCGTCCCGCTCCCGTTCGCCGGGCCTGTCCCCCTCTCACGTGTCGAGGCCTTCCCCCTCTCGCGTGTAGGGCCTTCCCCTCCCCCACGTCGGGCCCTTCCTCTCCCGCGTGTCGGGGCCTTTCCCGCGCGCCTCGCACCAACCACCCGGAGTTGTCGCTTTTGCCCCCGGACGGTGGCAACGGTGAGGAGCGTGCACGGGGTCGGGGCGGGCCGACGCACCCCGCTCCCCGTCTAAGATGCGCCCCATGAGTTATGGGCAGGGGGGACCTCCTTCGCAGTGGGATCCCTGGAAACCGGAGTCTCAGCAGCCCTGGAACAAGGGGGGCGGCAGCGGCCAGTCACCGGACTGGGCCGCGCTCGCCGATGCGTCCGAGACACGTCACAAGCGACGGCGGCTGCTGCTCATCGGCGGCGGCGCGATCGCCACCGTCGCGATAGGCACGGCCGTGGCGGTGGCCGTCGTCTCCGCGAACGGCAGCAACCAGGCCTCCGACCCGTCCTCCCCGCTACCGGTGACCGCCGGCCTGCCGAGCGCCACCGGCACGGTCCCGTCGTTCGCCCCGACGAGCGCGCCGCCGCCGCTGGACCCGAAGGACTTCATCTCCAGTGCGCAGAAGGACCGGGCGCCGCTGGGCCCCGACGTCCTCTTCCCGGGCACGCAGCTCACCATGGGCGACACGGTGTACAAGAAGGGTCCGACGGCAGACACCCGCAACTGCGCCTCGGCCGCCAAGGTCACGCTGCCCAAGGTCCTCACGGACAACGGCTGCAGCCGCCTGCTCCGGGTCACCTACACCAAGGACGACATCGCGGTGACGGTGGGCGTGGCCGTCTTCGACACCGAGGCCCAGGCCGCCAAGGCCAAGCAGCAGGCCGACGCCAAGAGCATCATCAAGTCCCTCGCGGGCGGAGGTGTGAAGGAGTTCTGCGACGGCGCGGTCTGCCGCTCGACCACCAACTCCTACGGCCGCTACGCCTACTTCACCCTCTCCGGCTTCACCGCCGCCAAGAACGTGACGGAGAAGGACACGGCCGTCTTCGCCACCGGCAACGACCTCGCCGAGTTCACCTTCCGTCAGATCCGCCGCCGCGGCGAGGCCCAGGCCTCGGCCGCCGCGGAGGAGTGACGACGGCCGGACGCACTCCC
This sequence comes from Streptomyces sp. P9-A2, assembly GCF_036634175.1. Lineage (NCBI taxonomy): Bacteria > Bacillati > Actinomycetota > Actinomycetes > Kitasatosporales > Streptomycetaceae > Streptomyces > Streptomyces sp. P9-A2. The sequence goes on along the minus strand of NZ_JAZIFX010000001.1, from coordinate 4,871,330 downwards.
CCGAAGCGCCGAGCCGGGCCCGGCTCGGCGCTTCGGCGCTTCGGCGCTTCGTTCCCTCAGTTCCTCACAGCCGCTTCACGCTGCTCCAGGGGGTCATACAGGGGTCATACAGGGGTCATACAGGGGGTCGTGGACGGCCCCCGCGCGGACGGCTCACGCAGTGGGCGGAGCGGGAAGCCGGGTAAGAAGTCGGGCGGAGAGCCGGGCCGGGCCCGGGGTCAGCAGCACCGGGCCGGCGCAGCCGGCAGCGACCGCTTGTTGCGGGCCTCCTTGGAACGGGCGGCCAGGAGGTCGTCGGACGGATAACCGACCTCCTCCAGGGTCAGCCCGTGCGGACGCACCACATGCACCGCCGAGTCCCGTACGCCCGCCGCCAGCACCTTGCCCGGCCAGTCGGGCGCGCGGTGGCCGTCGCCGACGAACAGCAGCGCCCCGATCAGCGAGCGCACCATGTTGTGGCAGAAGGCGTCGGCCCGGACCGTCGCCGTGATCACCCCGTCCGCGCCCCGCACCAGGCTCAGCTCCTGGAGCGTACGGATGGTCGTCGCGCCCTCCCGCCGCTTGCAGTACGCCGCGAAGTCGTGCTCCCCCAGCAGCCGGCCCGCCGCCTCGTTCATGGCGTCGACGTCGAGCGGCCAGTCGTGCCACAGCACATGGCCGCGCAGCAGCGGGTCCGCCCCGCCGGGGTGGTCGGTGACGCGGTACGCGTAGCGCCGCCAGACCGCGGAGAAGCGGGCGTTGAACCCCGCCGGTGCCTCGGCGAGGGACCAGATCCGCACATCGCGGGCCAGCCGCCCCGCGAGCCGCTTGAGCAGCTTCTCCCGGTGCTGCTCCCACACTTCGGCGGGGAGGTCGACATGGGCCACCTGCCCGCGGGCGTGCACCCCGGCGTCGGTCCGTCCGGCCACGGTCAGTTCGTACGTCGTCCCCCCGGACCGCGTGACGGTCCGCAGGGCGTCCTCGATCTCCCCCTGCACGGTCCGCCTGCCCCCGGCCTGCTTGGCCCAGCCGGAGAAATCGGTCCCGTCGTAGGAGAGATCCAGGCGGATACGGACGTGTCCGGGCTGCGCTTCGTCACTCACGTACAGATCCTCTCAGGCAGACGAAAGCGGGCCCGCCCCGGGAAGGGCGGACCCGCTTCGGCGAGACAGTGCCTCAGGCGTCCTTGGACTCCTCGGCCGGGGCCTCGGCGGCCTCGTCCTTGGCGTCGTCCTCGGGCTTGGCGTCCTCGGGCTTCGCGTCCTCGACGGCCGCGTCCTTCGTGAGGGCGTCTTCCTTGACCGCGCGCTTGGTCGCGGCCTCGGCCTCGCCGGTGGCCTCCTGGGCGACCGTCAGGGCCTCGACCAGCTCGATGACGGCCATGGGCGCGTTGTCGCCACGACGGTTACCGATCTTGGTGATACGGGTGTAGCCACCCGGCCGGTTCTCGTACCGCGGGCCGATCTCGGTGAAGAGCGTGTGCACGATGCTCTTGTCCGTGATGACCTGGAGCACCTGACGGCGGTTGTGAAGGTCGCCCTTCTTCGCCTTGGTGACCAGACGCTCGGCGTACGGACGCAGCTTGCGCGCCTTCGACTCGGTGGTGGTGATCCGGCCGTGCTCGAAGAGCGCCTTCGCGAGGTTCGCGAGGAGCATCTTCTGGTGCGCGGCGCTGCCGCCCATACGGGTACCCTTGGCGGGCTTCGGCATGGTGTCTCTCCTAGGTGTCTGCCCCGGCCGTATCAGGTACTGGGGTCAGTATCCGAGCAGGCGGTCGCCTGTCGGAGATCCGGGACGCCCCCGGAGGGAAGCCCCGGAAAGGGCTCAGTACTGCTCGGTCTCGACGAACCCGGCGTCCGCGTCGTCGTCCGCGCCGAAGGCGTCCGCGGCCGCGGTGGGGTCGAATCCGGGCGGGCTGTCTTTCAGAGCCAGGCTCATGCCGGCCAGCTTCGCCTTGACCTCGTCGATCGACTTCGCACCGAAGTTGCGAATGTCGAGGAGGTCGGCCTCGGAGCGGGCGACGAGCTCACCCACGGAGTGGATGCCCTCACGCTTGAGGCAGTTGTACGAGCGGACCGTGAGCTCCAGCTCCTCGATCGGCAGCGCCAGATCGGCGGCGAGAGCGGCGTCCGTCGGGGACGGGCCCATGTCGATGCCCTCGGCGTCGATGTTGAGCTCGCGGGCCAGACCGAACAGCTCGACCAGGGTCTTACCGGCCGACGCCATGGCGTCACGCGGACGCATGGCCTGCTTGGTCTCGACGTCGACGATCAGCTTGTCGAAGTCGGTGCGCTGCTCGACACGGGTCGCCTCGACCTTGTACGTGACCTTCAGCACGGGGCTGTAGATGGAGTCGACCGGGATACGGCCGATCTCCTGGCCCACCTGCTTGTTCTGCACGGCGGAGACGTAGCCGCGACCGCGCTCGACGGTCAGCTCCATCTCCAGCTTGCCCTTGCCGTTGAGCGTGGCGAGGACGAGGTCGGGGTTGTGCACCTCGACACCGGCCGGGGGCGCGATGTCGGCGGCGGTGACCTGACCCGGGCCCTGCTTGCGCAGGTACATCACCACGGGCTCGTCGTGCTCGGAGGAGACGACCAGCTGCTTGATGTTGAGGATCAGGTCGGTGACGTCCTCCTTGACGCCCGGCACGGTGGTGAACTCGTGCAGGACGCCGTCGATGCGGATGCTGGTGACAGCAGCGCCGGGGATCGACGACAGGAGGGTACGGCGGAGGGAGTTGCCGAGGGTGTAGCCGAAGCCCGGCTCCAGCGGCTCGATCACGAACCGGGACCGGAACTCGTCGACGACCTCTTCGGTCAACGAGGGACGCTGAGCGATCAGCATGTGTGGATCCTTCTCTCGTGGACGCCCGCTATTTGACGTCCGACGGACACCGCACCCGGTGAGAAGTGCGGGCACTGCAAGGGTACGGGCGGTACGGTCCGTATACGGAGCGTACCGCCCGAAAAATCACTGCCTGCGTAGCGCTTTCGAGCCAACGGCTCGCACGCGGCGACGCTTCGGCGGGCGGCAGCCGTGCTGCGACACCGCGGGGGACGACCCCCGCACCCCCAGCAGGAGGCCGACCGCCGACACCGTCGACTCAGACGCGGCGACGCTTCGGCGGGCGGCAGCCGTTGTGCGGGGTCGGGGTGACGTCCTGGATGGAGCCGACCTCGAGACCGGTCGCCTGGAGCGAACGGATGGCGGTCTCACGACCGGAACCCGGGCCCTTGACGAACACGTCGACCTTGCGCATGCCGTGCTCCTGGGCGCGGCGGGCAGCCGACTCGGCGGCCATCTGCGCGGCGAACGGCGTGGACTTCCGGGAGCCCTTGAAGCCGACGTGGCCGGCGGAGGCCCAGGAGATCACGTTGCCGGACGGGTCCGTGATGGAGACGATCGTGTTGTTGAACGTGCTCTTGATGTGCGCGTGGCCGTGAGCGACGTTCTTCTTTTCCTTGCGGCGCACCTTCTTGGCAGCGCCCTGACGTCCCTTGGGGGGCATCTACTAACTCCTACGGGAGGTGGTCGGTCCTTCAGCGAAGACCGTGGACGGGTGTCCGCTGCGGACTACTTCTTGCCCGGCTTCTTCTTGCCGGCGATGGCGCGACGCGGGCCCTTGCGGGTACGCGCGTTGGTGCTGGTGCGCTGACCGCGGACGGGCAGACCGCGGCGGTGCCGCAGACCCTGGTAGGTGCCGATCTCGACCTTGCGGCGGATGTCGGCCTGGACCTCGCGGCGGAGGTCACCCTCGGTCTTGATGTTGTTGTCCACGAACTCACGGATCGCGACGAGCTGCTCCTCGGAGAGGTCGCGAACGCGGGTGTTCGGGTCGACGCCGACAGCGGCCAACGTCTGCTGCGAGAGAGTTCGGCCGATGCCGAACACGTAGGTGAGGGCGATCTCCACGCGCTTTTCGCGCGGGATGTCAACACCGGAAACGCGTGCCATTCAATGGCTCCAGTTTGTTGTCGGAGGTCTTCCGCAGAACCGTCCCCCAGCCGCCGTCCTCGCCTGCTGTGACGATTTGGTACGGACTGGGTCCCCAGCCTCCGAGCCGGGGGTGTCGAGCCGGAGGGCTCGGGCTCTGCGTATGAACATGTGTTGCTCGCGTCGCGCGAAGTTCTGCGGAAAGTCGCAGAGGGTGGATCGTGCGGTTCAGCCCTGGCGCTGCTTGTGGCGCGGGTTGTCGCAGATGACCATGACCCGGCCGTGACGGCGGATCACCCTGCACTTGTCGCAGATCTTCTTGACGCTCGGCTTGACCTTCATGGGATTGAAGTTCTCCGGGCTCAGTGCCCCCCGCATCACAAGGAGAGGGGAGCAAGATCTACTTGCTCACTTGTACCGGTAGACGATCCGGCCACGGGTCAGGTCGTACGGAGAGAGCTCCACCACGACCCGGTCGTCAGGGAGGATGCGGATGTAGTGCATACGCATCTTGCCGCTGATGTGTGCCAGAACCTGGTGGCCGTTCTGGAGCTCGACCTTGAACATGGCGTTCGGAAGAGACTCGACGACAGTGCCCTCGATCTCGATGGCACCTTGCTTCTTGGCCACGCTTCGCCCTTCGAATCGACTACCTTGATCGGCTCTGCCGCGCACCGTGTGTGCATGACGTGCATGCAGACATGCGGGTGCACAAGAGCCGACGAGTCAGTCTACGTCAGGGGTCCCCGGAAAGACGAATCGGGAAAGTCTGCCCCACCCACGAGATCTTTAACCCGTCGGCTTCCGCGAGGACCGGGCCCATCCCGCCGGATCCGGTGCGGCGGATCCGGTGCGGCGGATCCGGCGCGGCGGATCCGGTGCGGCGCGGACGTGTTCCCGTGCCCGGCGAGCCTCGGCCCACCTCCGTCACCGCCTCCGCGACGGAGTGCTCCCCGTGCGAGGACCAGGTCCCGTCCGTCGTCATGACGTCCGGCCGGCGGTCGCGCGGGAACCGTCCTCAGGCGGGGGCCGTCCTCAGGCGAGCGGATCCGGCGCCGCCGTGATCCCGTACTCGGCCAGCTTCGCCTTCCCGCCGTCCGGGGCCGTCAGCACCAGCGGGCCCGCCTCCGTCACCGCGACGGAGTGCTCCCAGTGCGAGGACCAGGTCCCGTCCGTCGTCATGACGTCCGGCCGGCGGTCGCGCGGGGACCGTCCTCAGGCGGGAGCCGTCCTCAGGCGAGCGGATCCGGCGCCGCCGTGATCCCGTACTCGGCCAGCTTCGCCTTCCCGCCGTCCGGGGCCGTCAGCACCAGCGGGCCCGCCTCCGTCACCGCGACGGAGTGCTCCCAGTGCGAGGACCAGGTCCCGTCCGTCGTGATGACGGTCCAGTCGTCCTCCAGCACCTGCGTCTTCGCCGTGCCCAGGGAGACCATCGGCTCGATGGCCAGGCAGAAGCCCGGGACCAGCTTGGGCCCCTTGCCCCGGCGGCGTTCGACGTAGTTCAGCAGATGCGGGTCCATGTGCATCTCGGTGCCGATGCCGTGGCCGCCGTAGTCCTCGATGATCCCGTAGCGCCCGCCGCCGGGCTTCGGCTGCCGGCGGATGTAGGTCTCGATGGCGCGGGAGACGTCGACCAGCCGGTTGCCCTGCTTCATGGCCGCGATGCCGGCCCACATCGATTCCTCGGTCACCCGGGACAGCTCGACCAGCTCCGGCGCGTGCCCGGACCCGACGAAGGCCGTGTAGGCCGCGTCACCGTGCCAGCCGTCGATGACGGCACCGCAGTCGATGGAGATGACGTCCCCGTCCTTGAGGACGACCTCGTCGGAGGGGATGCCGTGGACGACGACCTCGTTGACGGAGGTGCAGATCGTCGCGGGGAAACCGCCGTAGCCGAGGAAGTTCGGCTTCGCGTTGTGCTCCGCGAGTACCTTGCGGGCGACCTGGTCCAGATCCTTCGTCGTGGCCCCGGGCACGGCCGCCTCGCGGGTGGCCGCGTGGATGGCAGCGACCACCAGTCCCGCCTCACGCATCGTGGCGATCTGCTCGGGGGTCTTGATCTGCACCATGAGGACGACGGCCTTTCTGGACCGGGGAGAGTACGGACACCGTCAACGATACGGGGGACGGTGTCCGTGCCCGCTCCCCCCGCACACACGTCGGCCGCGGCTCCCCGCAGGGGAACCGCGGCCGGACGGGCACAGCTACTGGTCCTGCTTGAGCGCCTCCAGCGCGCGCCCGGTGACTTCGTCCACCGGGCCCGTCGCCCCGATCGTCACCACGAGGCCCTGGGCCTTGTAGTAGTCGATGATCGGCTCGGTCTGCGTGTGGTAGACCTCCAGCCGGGTGCGCACCGTCTCCTCGGAGTCGTCGTCACGCTGGTACAGCTCGCCGCCGCAGAGGTCACAGACGCCCTCTTTGGCCGGCTTGCTGTACGTCACGTGGAAGACGTGGCTGGAGTCCTTGCGGCAGACCCGCCGTCCGGCGATCCGCTTGACCACCTCGGCCTCGGGGGCCTCCAGGTCGAGCACCGCGTCCAGCGTGATGCCCTCGGTCTCCAGCAGCTCGTCCAGGGCCTCGGCCTGGGAGACGTTCCTCGGGAAGCCGTCCAGCAGGAAGCCGCCCTCGGCGTCCGGCTGCTCCATCCGGTCCTTCGCCATGGCGATGGTGACCTCGTCCGGTACCAGGTTGCCCGCGTCCATATAGGACTTCGCGAGCTTGCCCAGCTCGGTCTGCCGACTGATGTTGGCGCGGAACAGGTCGCCGGTGGAGATGTGGGGGATGCTCAGCTTCTCGGCTAGGCGGGTGGCCTGCGTGCCTTTTCCGGCACCGGGCGGCCCGACGAGGACGATTCGCATCAGCGGAGGAACCCTTCGTAATTGCGCTGCTGGAGCTGGCTCTCGATCTGCCTCACCGTCTCGAGACCGACACCCACGATGATGAGGATGCTGGTCCCGCCGAACGGGAAGTTCTGGTTTGCCCCGAAACCGGCCAACGCCATCGTCGGCACGAGAGAGATCAGGCCCAAGTACAGCGAACCCGGCCAGGTGATCCGGTTGAGTACGTAGCTCAGGTACTCAGCGGTCGGTCGGCCAGCCCGGATGCCCGGGATGAAACCACCATACTTCTTCATGTTGTCGGCGACTTCTTCGGGGTTGAAGGTAATCGCCACATAGAAGAATGCGAAGAATACGATCAAGAAGAAGTACAGAATGATGTGCGCCGTTGCTCCGGTGTCGGCCAGGTTCTTCGTGACCCACGTCGCCCAGCCCGCGGTGGAGCTGGAGAACTGGACGATCAGCGCCGGGATGTAGAGCAGCGACGAGGCGAAGATGACGGGGATGACGCCCGCCTGGTTCACCTTGAGGGGGATGTAGGTGGACGTACCGCCGTAGGAACGGCGGCCGATCATGCGCTTCGCGTACTGCACGGGAATCCGGCGCTGCGCCTGCTCGACGAAGACGACCAGGCCGACCATGACCAGACCGACGAGCATGACCGTGCCGAACTCGATCCAACCGTCCGCCAGGGTGCCCTGCTCCTTGATGGCCCACAGGGCGGAGGGGAAGGTGGCGGCGATCGAGATGAACATCAGCATCGACATTCCGTTGCCGATGCCGCGGTCGGTGATCAGCTCGCCGAGCCACATCACAGCGGCCGTACCGGCGGTCATCGTGATGACCATGGTGATGGTCACGAACATCGACTGGTCGGGGACGATCTGGCTCGCCACCGGGCAGCCCTGGAAGAGGGCGCCGCTGCGGGCGGTGGCCACCAGGCCGGTGCCCTGCAGGATGGCGAGCGCAATCGTCAGGTATCGGGTGTACTGCGTGATCTTCGCGGTACCGGCCTGGCCCTCCTTCTTCAGGGCCTCCAGCCGCGGGATCACCACGGTCAGCAGCTGGAGAATGATGCTCGCCGTGATGTACGGCATGATGCCCAGCGCGAAGACCGTGATCTGCAGCAGCGCGCCGCCGCTGAACATGTTGACCAGCCCGAACAGGCCCTGGTTCGCCTGGGCCGCGTCGATACAGGTCTGCACGTTCCGGTAATCGACACCGGGAACCGGCACGTTCGTACCGATCCGGTACACCACGATGATGCCGAGCGTGAACAGCAGTTTCTTGCGCAGGTCGGGCGTCTTGAACGCCCGGGCGAACGCGGTGAGCACGGTGCCTCCTGCGACCCCCGCGCAACCGCGTCAAGGGTGATGGTCTTGAGGTTCGACGAATAAGTAACGGTCAACCTTCGCCCGAAGTGCCCGTGTGGGGCGCCCGGGGAAAGTGGGCAGTGCAGGCCACCTTACCGGCGGACCACCGCCCTAGGAACGACCAACCGGGGATACCCCATATGTGGGGTATCCCCGGTCGGGATCGCTCAAGTCATCGGCACGCCTGACTGATTCAGACGAGCTCGGTGACGGTACCGCCGGCGGCGGTGATCTTCTCCTTGGCGGAGCTGGAGACGGCGTCGACCGTCACCTGCAGTGCCACGGAGATCTCGCCCTGGCCGAGGACCTTGACGAGGCTGTTCTTGCGAACGGCCCCCTTGGCCACCAGACCCTCGACGGTGACCTCGCCACCCTCGGGGTAGAGCGCGGCCAGCTTGTCGAGGTTCACGACCTGGAACTCGGTCTTGAACGGGTTCTTGAAGCCCTTCAGCTTCGGGAGACGCATGTGAAGGGGCATCTGGCCACCCTCGAAGCGCTCCGGAACCTGGTAACGGGCCTTGGTGCCCTTCGTACCACGACCGGCCGTCTTACCCTTCGACGCCTCACCACGACCCACACGGGTCTTGGCGGTCTTGGCGCCCGGGGCGGGACGGAGGTTGTGGATCTTGAGCGGGTTCTGCTCCGCCATGATCAGTCGACCTCCTCGACCGTCACGAGGTGGCGGACGGTGTGCACCATTCCGCGGAACTCGGGACGATCCTCCTTGACGACCACGTCGTTGAGCCTCTTCAGGCCCAGCGAACGCAGGGTGTCACGGTGGTTCTGCTTGCTGCCGATGTAGGACTTGACCTGCGTGATCCTGAGCTGCGCCATGATTACGCACCCGCCCCGGCACGTGCACGCAGGAGAGCCGCGGGAGCGACGTCCTCGAGCGGCAGACCGCGGCGGGCCGCGACCTCCTCGGGACGCTGCAGGCCCTTGAGGGCCGCCACCGTCGCGTGCACGATGTTGATCGCGTTGTCGGAGCCGAGCGACTTCGACAGGATGTCGTGGATACCGGCGCACTCGAGCACGGCACGCACCGGACCACCGGCGATCACGCCGGTACCCGGGGACGCGGGCTTGAGCAGCACGACGCCGGCGGCCTTCTCACCCTGGATCGGGTGCGGGATGGTGCCCTGGATGCGGGGGACCTTGAAGAAGTGCTTCTTGGCCTCCTCAACGCCCTTGGCGATGGCGGCCGGCACCTCCTTGGCCTTGCCGTATCCGACACCCACGGTGCCGTCACCGTCGCCCACCACGACCAGCGCGGTGAAGCTGAAGCGACGACCACCCTTCACAACCTTGGCGACACGGTTGATCGCGACGACGCGCTCAACGTATGCGGTCTTCTCGGCGGCAGATGCGCCACCGTCACGGCCCTTCCGGTCCCGCCGCTCGCCGCCACCGGCACCGCCACCGCGGCGCTGGGGTCCAGCCATTGGAATTACCTCTCTCTGTTTCCGCTAGCTACGGAACCGACTCAGAACTTGAGTCCGGCTTCGCGGGCGGCGTCCGCCAGGGCGGCGATGCGCCCCGCGTACCGGTTGCCACCGCGGTCGAATACGACATCCTCGACACCGGCGGCCTTGGCGCGCTCCGCGACCAGGGCACCGACCTGCTTGGCCCGCGAGGACTTGTCGGCCTCGCCACCGCGGATCGATGCGTCCAGCGTGGACGCCGAAGCCAGCGTGTGGCCCTTCAGGTCGTCGATCACCTGTGCCACGATGTGACGGTTGGAGCGGGTCACGACCAGGCGGGGACGCTCGGCGGTACCAGAGACGTTCTTGCGGATCCGGATGTGACGACGCTTGATAGCAGCACGCTTGTAGGCGTCGCCCTTGAGGATCTTCTGCCCGTATGCCATGGCTTACTTACCCGCCTTTCCGACCTTGCGCCGGATGACTTCGCCCTCGTACTTGATGCCCTTGGCCTTGTACGGGTCGGGCTTGCGCAGCTTGCGGATGTTCGCCGCAACCTCGCCGACCTTCTGCTTGTCGATGCCCTCGACCGAGAAACGGGTCGCGGACTCCACCTTGAAGGTGATGCCCTCGGGGGCCTCGATCAGAATCGAATGGCTGTAACCGAGAGAGAACTCCAGGTTCGAACCCTTGGCGAGCACGCGGTAACCGACACCGCTGATCTCGAGCTTCTTCACGTAACCCTGGGTCACGCCGGTGATCATGTTCGCCACCAGCGTGCGGGACAGGCCGTGGAGGGCCTTGTTCTGACGCTCGTCGTTGGGGCGGGTGACGCTCAGCACGCCGTCCTCACCCTTGGCGATCTCGATCGGCGCCACGACGGTGTGAGCCAGCGAGCCCTTCGGGCCCTTGACCTCGACCGTGCGGCCGTCGATGGTGACGTCCACGCCGGCGGGAACCGCGATGGGGAGCTTGCCGATGCGCGACATAGCTGTTTCCTCCGTTCCCTTCTGCTACCAGACGTAGGCGAGGACTTCCCCACCCACGCCCTTCTTGCCGGCCTGCTTGTCGGTGAGGAGCCCGTACGACGTGGAGATGATCGCCACGCCGAGGCCGCCCAGCACCTTCGGCAGGGAGGTGGACTTCGCGTACACCCGGAGACCGGGCTTGGAGATCCGCTTGATGCCCGCGATGGAGCGCTCACGGTTCGGGCCGAACTTCAGCTCGAGGACGAGGTTCTTGCCGACCTCGGCGTCCTCGGTCTTCCAGCCCGTGATGAAGCCCTCCTGCTGGAGGATCTCCGCGATGTGCGACTTGATCTTGGATGCCGGCATCGTCACAGAGTCGTGGTACGCCGAGTTCGCGTTCCGCAGACGAGTCAGCATGTCCGCGATCGGATCAGTCATGGTCATGAATTGGCCTTCGGCCTCTCTCGCCGTGGTTTCCTGGTGCGCCATCCCTCTCCCCGATCCGAGACGGGACGGGTGCGGCGCGGTGGACCTACGGCGTAGTAAGCAAACATTAGCGGGCGCGGCCCGCGTGCGTGCGGGCACGGCAGGTGCCCAACCCCGCAAGCCTAAGCCATGCGGAGCGGGCCTCCTGCCGTTCCCCTTGCTTACCGAGAGCCCTGGGAGTCCGGAACTACCGGATTACCAGGAACTCTTGGTCACGCCCGGCAGCTCGCCGCGGTGAGCCATCTCACGAAGGCACACGCGGCACAGGCCGAACTTGCGGTACACGGAGTGCGGACGACCGCAGCGCTGGCAGCGGGTGTAGCCGCGCACTCCGAACTTGGGCTTGCGAGCAGCCTTCGCGATGAGAGCCTTCTTCGCCATCTCGCTCACGCCTCCTTGAACGGGAAGCCGAGGTGACGGAGAAGGGCACGGCCCTCTTCGTCGTTGGTCGCCGTGGTGACCACGGTGATGTCCATACCCCGGACGCGGTCGATCTTGTCCTGGTCGATCTCGTGGAACATGACCTGCTCCGTGAGACCGAAGGTGTAGTTGCCACGGCCGTCGAACTGCTTGGGGGACAGACCGCGGAAGTCGCGGATGCGCGGGAGCGCGAGCGACAGGGTGCGGTCCAGGAACTCCCACATGCGGTCGCCACGGAGAGTGACGTGGGCACCGATCGGCTGACCCTCGCGCAGCTTGAACTGCGCGATGGACTTGCGGGCCTTGGTGACGGCCGGCTTCTGACCGGTGATCGTGGTGAGGTCGCGCACGGCGCCGTCCATCAACTTCGAGTCGCGGGCGGCGTCGCCCACACCCATGTTGACCACGATCTTGACGAGGCCGGGAACCTGCATGACGTTCTCGTAGGAGAACTGCTCACGCAGCTTGCCCGCGATCTCCTCGCGGTACTTCGTCTTCAGACGCGGAGTGGTGGTGGTCGTCATCAGATGTCCTCGCCCGTCCGCTTGGCAACGCGGATCTTGTTGCCCTCGCCGTCGAAGCGGTAACCGACACGCGTGACGACCTTGTTGCCGTCCTTCTCCACGACCAGCTGGACGTTGGAGACGTGGACCGGGGCCTCGGTGGTCACGATCCCGCCGGCCTGCGAGCCGCCGGCGGTCGGGGCGGCCTTGGTGTGCTTCTTGACCCGGTTGACGCCCTCGACCAGGACACGGTCCTCGCGCGGGTAAGCGGCAATGACCTTGCCCTGCTTGCCCCTGTCCTTGCCGGTGACGACCTGGACCAGGTCACCCTTCTTGATCTTCATGCTCACAGCACCTCCGGCGCGAGGGAGATGATCTTCATGAACTTCTTCTCGCGCAGCTCTCGGCCGACCGGGCCGAAGATACGGGTGCCACGAGGGTCGCCGTCGTTCTTCAGAATGACGGCGGCGTTCTCGTCGAAACGGATGTACGAGCCGTCCGGACGGCGGCGCTCCTTGACGGTGCGAACGATGACCGCCTTGATGACGTCACCCTTCTTCACGTTGCCGCCGGGGATCGCGTCCTTGACGGTGGCGACGATCACGTCACCGATGCCCGCGTAGCGGCGACCGGAGCCACCGAGTACACGGATGCAAAGGATTTCCTTCGCTCCCGTGTTGTCGGCGACGCGCAGTCGCGACTCCTGCTGGATCACGTCTGTCTCCTGTTTGTCTGCCGGTTCCCCGGGGGCCGCTCATCCACGTGGGCGAACGGTCCCCGGAGCCTGGCGGAACTGCCCTGCGAGGGGTGCCTCGCAGGCGTACTTGTCGGAATTCCCTTGCGGGAACTACCTACTTGGCCTTCTCGAGGACCTCGACGATGCGCCAGCGCTTCGTCGCGGACATCGGCCGGGTCTCCATCAGGAGGACACGGTCGCCGACGCCGGCCGAGTTCTGCTCGTCGTGGGCCTGGAGCTTGCTCGTGCTGCGGATGACCTTCCCGTACAGCGCGTGCTTCTTGCGGTCCTCGACGGCGACGACGACGGTCTTGTCCATCTTGTCGCCGACGACGATGCCCTCGCGGGTCTTGCGAAAGCCCCGGGCCTCGGTGTTCGTCTCGGTCACATTGTTCTCGCTCATCAGACGTTCTCCACCGTTTCGATGCCCAGCTCGCGCTCGCGCATCAGGGTGTAGATCCGCGCGATGTCCTTGCGGACGGCCTTCAGCCGACCGTGGTTCTCGAGCTGTCCGGTCGCCGCCTGGAAGCGGAGGTTGAACAGCTCTTCCTTGGCTTCGCGAAGCTTCGCCAGAAGCTCCTCGTCACCCAGTTCGCGCAGCTCGGACGCCTTGGTACCGGCCGACATCACGCTTCACCTGCCTCGCGCTTGACGATCCGGCACTTCATCGGCAGCTTGTGGGCCGCACGAGTCAGCGCCTCACGGGCGATCTTCTCGTTGGGGTAGGACAGCTCGAACATGACCCGACCGGGGTGCACGTTCGCGATCCACCACTCCGGAGAACCCTTACCGGAACCCATGCGGGTCTCGGCAGGCTTCTTCGTCAGCGGACGGTCCGGGTAGATGTTGATCCAGACCTTGCCGCCACGCTTGATGTGGCGGGTCATCGCGATACGGGCCGCCTCGATCTGGCGGTTGGTCACGTACGCCGGCGTGAGGGCCTGAATGCCGTACTCGCCGAATGCGACCGTAGTACCGCCCTTGGCCTGACCACGGCGCTTCGGGTGGTGCTGCTTGCGGTGCTTGACCCTACGGGGGATCAGCATGTCGGTCAGGCCTCCGTTCCACCGGTAGAGGAGGGCGCCGCCTCAGCCGGAGCGGCAGCCGGAGCCTCGGCCTTGGGGGCCTCGGCAGCGGCGGCCTGCGGCTTGCGACCGCGGCCGCCACGCTCGCCACCGCGGCCACCACGGGCCGGGCGGTCGGCGCCGCCGCCACGGGCCGGGCGGTTGCCGGCGCGGGCAGCGGCGTTCTCGGCGCGGACCTCGGCGATGTTCTTGACGTCGCCCTTGTAGATCCAGACCTTCACACCGATGCGGCCGAAGGTCGTCTTGGCCTCGAAGAAGCCGTAGTCCACGTTCGCGCGGAGCGTGTGCAGGGGCACACGGCCCTCGCGGTAGAACTCCGAGCGGGACATCTCGGCGCCGCCGAGGCGGCCACCGCACTGGATCTTGATGCCCTTGGCGCCGGCCTTCATCGACGACTGCATGCTCTTACGCATGGCGCGGCGGAAGGAGACGCGGGAGGAGAGCTGCTCGGCGACGGCCTGGGCAACCAGCTGAGCGTCGGTCTCGGGGTTCTTGACCTCGAGGATGTTCAGCTGGACCTGCTTGCCCGTGAGCTTCTCGAGGTCGCCGCGGATGCGGTCGGCCTCGGCGCCACGGCGGCCGATGACGATGCCCGGACGCGCGGTGTGGATGTCCACCCGCACACGGTCACGGGTGCGCTCGATCTCCACCTTCGAGATGCCGGCGCGCTCCATGCCGGACGTCATCATCCGACGGATGGCGACGTCTTCCTTGACGTAGTCCTTGTACAGCTTGTCGGCGTACCAGCGCGACTTGAAGTCGGTGGTGATGCCGAGCCGGAACCCATGCGGGTTAACCTTCTGGCCCATTACCGGGTTCCTTCCTTGCTGCTGACGACCACGGTGATGTGGCTGGTCCGCTTGCGGATCCGGTAGGCGCGGCCCTGGGCACGCGGCCGGAACCGCTTAAGGGTCGGGCCCTCGTCGACGTACGCCTCGGAGATGACGAGGCTGTCGGCGTCGGTGTGGTCGTAGTTGTGCGCGGCGTTGGCAATGGCGCTGTCCAGCACCTTGCCGACCGGCACGCTCGCGGCCTGCGGGGCGAAACGCAGGACCGCCTGAGCCTCCGTGGCATCCATGCCACGGATAAGGTCCACCACTCGGCGGGCCTTCATGGGCGTAACGCGGATGTACCGCGCCTGGGCCCTGGCTTCCATGGTTGTCCTTCCAGTGTCTGTCATGGTCATTCCACCCCGCGCTTAGCGGCGCTTCGACTTCCGGTCGTCCTTGACGTGACCCCGGAAGGTGCGCGTCGGCGAGAACTCGCCGAGCTTGTGGCCGACCATCGCTTCGGTGACAAACACCGGAATGTGGATCTTGCCATTGTGCACCGCGATCGTGTGGCCGAGCATGGCCGGGACGATCATCGAGCGACGGGACCAGGTCTTGATGACGTTCTTGGTGCCAGCTTCGTTCTGGACGTCCACCTTCTTGATCAGGTGGTCGTCGACGAAGGGCCCCTTCTTGAGACTACGCGGCATCTAAACCCGCTCCTAGCGCTTCTTGTTCGTCTTGCGGCGGCGGACGATGTACTTGTTCGACGCCTTCTTGGGCGAACGAGTACGGCCTTCCTTCTGACCCCACGGGGACACCGGGTGGCGACCACCGGAGGTACGGCCTTCACCACCACCGTGCGGGTGGTCCACCGGGTTCATGACCACACCACGCACGCTCGGGCGGACGCCCAGCCAGCGCTTGCGCCCGGCCTTGCCCCAGTTGATGTTGCTCTGCTCGGCGTTGCCGACCTCACCGACGGTGGCGCGGCAGCGCTGGTCGACCAGGCGGATCTCTCCGGACGGCATGCGGAGGTGGGCCATCGAGCCCTCCTTCGCGAGCAGCTGCACGGAGGCACCGGCGGAGCGGGCGAGCTTGGCGCCGCCACCGGGACGGAGCTCGATCGCGTGGATCGTGGTACCGACCGGGATGTTGCGGAGCGCCAGGTTGCTGCCCGGCTTGATGTCGGCCCCGGGACCGTTCTCGACGCGGTCACCCTGCTGTAGGTTGCGCGGGGCGAGGATGTAGCGCTTCTCGCCGTCGGCGTAGTGCAGCAGCGCGATGCGCGCGGTGCGGTTGGGGTCGTACTCGATGTGCGCGACCTTCGCCGGCACGCCGTCCTTGTCGTGACGACGGAAGTCGATCACGCGGTAGGCGCGCTTGTGTCCGCCACCCTGGTGGCGAACGGTCACACGACCTGAGTTGTTACGGCCGCCCTTGCTGTGCAGGGGACGGACCAGCGACTTCTCCGGCGTGGACCGCGTGACCTCGACGAAGTCGGCGACGCTGGAGCCACGACGGCCCGGCGTAGTCGGCTTGTACTTGCGGATTCCCATTTCTCAGTCCTCGTCCGATTCCGGACGATCCGGACCTCCGTCAGGAGGTCGGACCGCCGAAGATGTCGATACGGTCGCCCTCGGCAAGGGTCACGATCGCGCGCTTGGTGCCCGCGCGCTGGCCGAAGCCGGTGCGGGTGCGCTTGCGCTTGCCCTGGCGGTTGATCGTGTTGACCCCGGTGACCTTGACCGAGAAGACCGCCTGCACGGCCTCCTTGATCTCCGTCTTGTTGGAGCCCGGAGCGACGATGAACGTGTACTTGTTCTCGTCGATGAGCGCGTAGCTCTTCTCCGACACAACCGGCTTGATCAGGACGTCACGGGGGTCCGTGTACGCCTTGCTCGCCGGGGTGACGACGGTGTTCTTACCCTCGGTGGCGTGGCGGTGCGCCTTGGCGACACGCGCGGCCTTGACCTTCTTCGCCGCCTTGGAGGCGATGGAGGGGTGACGGACTGCCATCAGACCTCGCTCCCTTCGTTGTCGTTGGCCTTGTTCGGGCCGGCGACGAAGGACTCGAAAGCGGCCTTGGTGAAGACCACGTCGTCCGAGACGAGAACGTCGTACGTGTTCAGCTGGCCCGGCTCCAGGATGTGGACCTGGGGCAGGTTGCGGGCGGACAGCCACGCGGCCTCGTCGGCGCGGTCGACGACCAGGAGCAGGTTCTTGCGCTCCGAGATCTTGCCGAACAGCGTCCGGGCGGCCTTCGTGGAGGGGTTCTCGCCCTCGATCACGCCGGTGACGACGTGAATGCGGTCGTGGCGGGCCCGGTCGGTGAGGGCGTGGCGCAGGGCCGCGGCCTTCATCTTCTTCGGGGTCCGCTGCGAGTAGTCGCGCGGCTGCGGGCCGTGGACGACGCCACCGCCTGCGAACTGCGGCGCACGGGTCGAGCCCTGACGGGCGCGGCCGGTGCCCTTCTGGCGGTACGGCTTCCTGCCGCCACCACGGACTTCACCGCGACGCTTGGTCTTGTGCGTGCCCTGGCGGGCAGCGGCGTTCTGCGCGACGACGACCTGGTGGATCAGCGGGATGCTGATCTTCTCCACGCCGAAGATCTCCGCGGGGAGCTCGACGCTTCCGGTCTTCTCGCCGGCAGGCGAAAGGATGTCAACAGTGCTCATCGGTTACCTCAGGCCCCCTTGGCCGCGGTGCGGACCAGGACGAGGCCGCCGTTCGGACCGGGAACCGCGCCCTTGATGAGCAGCAGACCCTTCTCCGCGTCAACGGCGTGGACGGTCAGGTTCTGGGTGGTGACCCGCTCGTTGCCCATGCGGCCCGCCATGCGCTGGCCCTTGAACACACGACCCGGGGTGGCGCATCCGCCGATGGAACCGGGCATGCGGTGCACACGCTTGGCACCGTGCGAGGAGTTGTTGCCCTTGAAGTTGTGGCGCTTCATGACGCCACTGAAGCCCTTGCCCTTGCTCTTCGCGGTCACGTCGACCTTCACGCCGGCCTCGAACACCTCAGCGGTGACTTCCTGGCCCAGCGTGTACTCGGAGGCGTCCGCGGTGCGGATCTCGACGAGGTGGCGACGGGGGGTGACGTCGGCCTTGGCAAAGTGGCCCTTGAGGGGCTTGTTCACCTTGCGCGGGTCGATCTCACCGAACGCGATCTGGACGGACTCGTAGCCGTCGGCGTCGTTCGTACGGACCTGGGTGACGACATTGGGCCCGGCCTTGAGCACGGTGACGGGAACAACGCGGTTGTTCTCGTCCCACACCTGCGTCATGCCGAGCTTCTCGCCCAGGATGCCCTTGATCTGCTTGGTCATCTCTCAGATCACCGGCCCTCAGAGCTTGATCTCGATGTCGACACCGGCCGGGAGGTCGAGTCGCATCAGGGAGTCAACGGTCTTGGGCGTCGGGTCGAGGATGTCGATCAGGCGCTTGTGCGTGCGCATCTCGAAGTGCTCGCGCGCGTCCTTGTACTTGTGCGGCGACTTGATGACGCAGTACACGTTCTTCTCAGTGGGCAGCGGCACCGGGCCCGCGACCGACGCACCAGTACGCGTCACCGTCTCGACGATCTTCTTCGCCGAGGAGTCGATGACTTCGTGGTCGTAGGCCTTGAGCCGGATGCGGATCTTCTGTCCCGCCATGGCTGCTTCGTAGTCCTGTCTCTAGTAACGCTCCGGAACCCGATGGTTTGCCTGCTCTGTCACTCACCCTCCCTCCTCCGACCCACGCGGTCGGGCGTGTCGCGCTCCCGTCGACATGAATGTCCCTTGTCGGAACTTCCCTGCGTGGGAGTGCGGACCCTTCCGGAACCGCGGGCGGGGGCGAGAGGCCCACCGGGTGCCTGGTCTGCACCCCGCTGACACTTCCCGGAAGATTCCCGTACGTCCGCCCCTACATCTCTCGATGTAACGCATGGGACGACGAGTACTGTGGGACTCGCTTCCGGTCCCCCCGGCGGGGGGCGCACAGCATCGGCGCTCGACCGAGCAACCCCGCTAGTCTGCCACAGCGGGCGGCGGCCTGGCCAATCGGGCCGGAGAGAATACCCCGGGAGCGGCGAGGGTCAAACGCGGCCGGCCTCGCGTTCCCGACCGGGGCCGGTCACGGCCCCGCCTGCCGCACCGGGAAGGCCGCGTGCAGCACTGGGTTCAGGTTCCCCTGCCCGGTCCAGCCCGTTGAGCGGGGCAGTGCCGGCGAAGCGGGCGATGGCGGCCTGCGGGTCCACTGAATCCCACCTGAACCCTTCGGAGCGATTCTTCCGCTGTGCCACCGTGGATCACTTCCCTGGTTGACGAAACATCCCCTCACCGGCCATGCCCTTCACCGGGCGCGGTGCTTCGGACACGTCGTAGGCGAAGTCATGCAGAACCTTGGCGAGCCTGCACGCCCGACTTCCAGGCATCTGCGGCGGCCTTCCGCAGGAACGTGGTGCACGTGTCCCGGTGCGGTTCCAACTCCGGGTGCCGGCGCGGGCGTTCGGTCACCATCCGGTGGCTCGAGTCGTCCCGCGACTCCGGCCGGACGTCGAACTCCCACCACGACTCCGGCACCTTGATCCGGAAACCGCCGCGTTCGACCGGTTCGCTCAGTTCGGCTTGGCGACGGTGAGGAGTACGGCCGCGTCCTCCAGGGCCTCCAGGGCGTGCCGGGCCGGCGGGATGACGATCAGGTCGCCGTCCCTGCCCTCCCACGTGGTGTCGCCGCTGGTGAGGCGGACCCGGCCGCGCAGCACCAGCAGGGTCGCCTCGCCGGGGTTCTCGTGCTCGGCGAGGGAGGTGCCGGAGGTCAGGGCGAGGAGGGTCTGGCGCAGTGTGTGCTCGTGGCCGCCGTAGACCGTGCTCGCGCTGCGACCGGTGGAGGCGGTGGCGGCGCGTTCCAGATGTTCGCGGGCGAGGGCGTCGAGGGAGAGCTTCTGCATGGGTCCGAGTCTCCATGACCGGGGCGGGCGAGCACCAGGGCCATGTGGGGTAGCCCCCGCCGAGCGGGGATGGGCCGAGCACAAGCGGACCCCGGCAAGGCCGAGCCGGGCGGGGCAGGCGGGCCGGGCCAGGCAGCGCGGGGCAAGCGGGCCGAGCCCAGCCGAGCGGGGGAAGGGGCTTCGCCCTCCCCCCGCCGGTGACGGTCCGGCACCGTCAGATGACGCCCTGCGCCAGCACCGCGTCCGCGACCCGCTCGAAGCCGGCGATGTTCGCGCCCGTGACGTAGTCGCCGGGGGCGCCGTAGCGCTCGGCGGTCTCGGCGCAGGTGCGGTGGATGTCGATCATGATGCGGGCCAGCTCGTTCTCGACCTGGTCGGCCTTCCAGGTCGTACGCGACGCGTTCTGCGTCATTTCCAGGGCGCTGACCGCGACCCCGCCCGCGTTCGCGGCCTTGCCGGGGCCGAAGGCGACTCCGGCCTGCTGGAGGAGCTGCACGGCCTTCGGTGTCGTGGGCATGTTCGCGCCCTCCGAGACGGCCTTCACTCCGTTGCGGATGAGTGTGGCGGCCGCGTCCTCGTTCAGCTCGTTCTGCGTGGCCGACGGCAGGGCGATGTCGGCCGGGACCTCCCAGACCCGCCCGCCGGGCACGAACCGCGCGGAGGAGCCGCGCCGCTCGGCGTAGTCGCTCACCCGGCCGCGCTCGACCTCCTTGATCTGGCAGAGCAGCTCCAGGTCGATGCCCTTCTCGTCGACGACGTAGCCGCTGGAGTCGGAGCAGGTCACCGGGTTGGCACCGAGGGCGATGAGCTTCTGGATGGTGTAGAGCGCGACGTTTCCGGAGCCGGAGACCACCACGGTCTGACCCTCGAGGTCCTCGCCGCGCTCGTGCAGCATCGCCTCGGCGAACAGCACGTTGCCGTACCCGGTCGCCTCCGGCCGGATCAGCGAGCCGCCCCAGCCGGCGCGCTTGCCGGTCAGGACGCCGCCCTCCCAGCGGTTGGTGATCCGCCGGTACTGGCCGAACAGGTAGCCGATCTCGCGCGCGCCGACACCGATGTCACCCGCGGGCACGTCGGTGTACTCGCCGATGTGCCGGTACAGCTCCGTCATGAAGGACTGGCAGAAGCGCATGACCTCCGCGTCGCTGCGGCCCTGCGGGTCGAAGTCACTGCCGCCCTTGCCGCCGCCGATACCGAGGCCGGTCAGCGCGTTCTTGAAGACCTGCTCGAAGCCGAGGAACTTGATGATGCCGAGGTTCACGGAGGGGTGGAAGCGCAGGCCGCCCTTGTACGGGCCGAGGGCGCTGTTGTATTCGATCCGGAATCCGCGGTTGACGTGGACGCAGCCCTGGTCGTCCTGCCACGGCACCCGGAAAATGATCTGCCGCTCCGGCTCGATCAGCCGCTCGACGAGTCCCGGGTCCCGGTACTCGGAGCGTGCCGCGAGCGCCGGTCCGAGGCTGTCCAGCACCTCGCGTGCGGCCTGGTGGAACTCGTGTTCCGCCGGATTGCGGCGGACGATTTCGGCATGCAGGTGGGCGAGCGTTGTGGTGCGGTCGGGTCGTGAGGTCACGGGGTCCCTTTCTGGCGCGGCTGACACCGGAACGGGCCCGGTGATGGGCGCGCGGCGCCATTGCCTCGCGCGGGGACGGCGACTGCCCGGGGAGCCCTCGGTACGGCAGTCGACCCTTCAGTGTTACTCATGTGTTAAGCGGAAGGCTAAGGGTCCCGCGCGAATGTCCGCTATTCGAGACCCTTCGTGCAGAGTTCGGGACAGCTGACCGGGTTCAGGCCCTCCCTTTGCCATACCTACCCACATCACCTATATCGCCCCCTAGTCTTCCGGGACGGTGCTGCCCCCGTGTGGGGCGGTCGCCGATCGGGGCGGGGCGGGACGGGAGAACGGGGCGTCATGACAAGGGGTGGGGCGGCTGTGCGGCCGGGAATCGATGACACCGACGACGCGGCGGCCGACGACGGCGCCGACCTGACGCGCCCGGCCGACGGCGCGGCGCCCGTCGCCCCCGGCCAGCTGGTGGCCGTACGCAACCGCCCCTGGGTGGTGACGGAGGTGACCCGTTCCACCCTGACCACCGACGACCCCGCCCGCAGCGCCGAGCACCATCACGTGACCGTTCTCCATGCCGACGACGACTTCGCGGCCATCACCAAGGTGAGGCCGGACATCCCCATGATCCGGGGCGAAGCACGAAGCAACTGCCCCCGAGACACCACAGCGCCCCGTGCCCGGTAGCTACCAGGCGCGGGGCGCAAGCCGTTGGAATGTCAGCTCTCCGAGACATACGGCACGAAGTTCGCCCATGCACCAGGCGTGAGCGCCAGCCGAGGACCGTCAATGCTTTTGGAGTCGCGGACATGCACGGCGCCGGGGGTGACGGCAAGCTCAACGCAGGAGTTGCCGTCGTTGCCGCTGCTGTAGCTGCTCTTGAACCACGCCGGCTCGGAGGCGTCCCCGGCAGTGGGCTTGCGGATCATGTCTCTCCCAGCAGTTGTTCGATAGAGGCCAGCGATTCCCGAGGCGAGAGCGCCTGAGCTCGGATCGTGCCATACCGCAGCTCAAGGATGCGCAGGTGTTTGGGGTCCGAAGTCGGCCGACCATTGAATGCACCGTCGGACCGGCCGACCGCCGACCCGTCCTCGAACTTCAGCAACTCGATCGTGCCGTCCGTCCCGGAATGGGTCTCGCAGTCCATCGGCATCACCTGGAGCACGACGTTGTGCAACCGCCCCACCTCCAGCAGACGTTCGAGCTGCTGACGCCACACCATTGTGCCCCCCGATGGGACGACGCAGGACCCCCTCTTCCAGGACGAAGCTGAGCGCGGGTGCGGGTGAGCGTTCGAAGACCGTCCGCCGGGCGATGCGCGCAGCCACCATGCGTTCCACGTCGTCCGGTGAGTACGGCGGTTGTGCCGCCCCGATCACGGCTCGTGCGTGATCCGGTGTCTGCAACAGGCCGTTGACGCTGTTGCACTGGTACACGGCGATCTCAACCGCCCTGGCCTCCAGCTTCCCCAGCTCCCGCACCCTCTTCGGGTACCGGACCTTCTTCACGTCCTCCCAGGCCGCCGAGAGCAACCCACCCGCCCCCAACACCTCGTCGGCCCTGTCCAGATACTCCCGCCGAGGAATCCGCTTGCCGCCCTCGACCTTGTACACGAGGTCTTCCCCGTACCCGACCGCCACCCCGAACTCGCCGGCCCGCATCCCCACCGCCTCGCGCCGCAGCTTCAACTGCCGCCCGACGGTGGTGATCACGGCGACGCCCCACTCGTCGTCCGGATCGACCTCCCACCCCGGCTCGTCCGCCTCGCTCCTGAGCTGTACCGCCTCGCCGTCCACCGACATCCGCACCCCTCCTTGGTTCTCCGCGCCGTACCGCGACGCCCTACCCGTACCGACCGCCCCGACAGCCCGGACAGCACCGGACAACCACCGGACAGTCACTACACGCATCCGCTGAGTCACTTCTCACGGTACGCACACGCCAGCACGCTGAGTGACGTGAAGCAGAAATCGACTCTCCGACTCATCAAGGCCCACGGCTCCGGCAACGACATCTTCGTGACCGACGGCGCCCCACTCGCCCACTTCGCCACACCCCCCGAGCTCACCCGGGCCGTCGGGCGGCTCTGTGACCGCAGGCGGGGGCTGGGCGGGGACGGGGTGTACTTCGTGGCCTATCACGGGGACGGGACCTCGCGGGCCTGGTTCTACAACCCGGACGGGTCCGAGGCGCTGCTGTGCGGGAACGGGATGCGGTGCGCCGGGCGGATACTGCTCGACCGCCATCAGGCGGAGTCCGTCGTCATGCACCAGGGGCCGTACTCCTTCACCGTGCGCGACCGGGGCCGTACGCCGCACGGGGTGCGGGAGGTCTCCGTCGAGCTGCCCGCCGTCGACTTCGCTCCGGCCGATCCCATCGTGGCGGAGGCGGGCGCGCGCGGTGAGTACGTGGACCGGTTGCTGCCGGCCTTCCACCCGTCCCGGCGTGTGACGGCGGTCGCGGTGCCGAACTCACATCTGATCACGGTGATCGACTCCTACGACGAGGCGGAGCTGGTCGAGACGGGCCGCCGGGTGGCCGAATCGCCGACGGTGTTCCCCATCGGCGCCAACCTGTCCTTCGTGCTGCCGCTGTCCGACGCCGAGGTGTTCGTCCACACGTACGAGCGCGGCGCCGGTCTGACGCCGTCCTGCGGTTCGGGCATCGCCGCCTCCCGCGCCGCCCTGTCCCGCCTCGGGCTCGTGGAGCCGGACCGGCCGGTGACCGTGCGCAATCCCGGCGGCATCGCCCGGAGTCTGCTTCAGCCGGTCGGTGACGTGTGGCAGCCCGTCCTTGAGGGCAACGCGACCATCGTCTACGAGACCGAGCTGGACACCGCCGTGCTTCTCGGCGACGGCCCCGTGGAGTACGCGGGCGCGGCGCACCTGGCCGAAATCGGCGCGTTCGCGGAGCTGAGCGGGGAAAACATGAAGGTGTTGCACGAGGCGGGGATTCACCCGAGCGAGGTCTGACCGAGCACTGCGCCCACTGCGCCTTCCGCGCGCCGGTCCGGCCGGCCCGGGACGGACGGCGGGAGGGGCGGGCGGCGTGACGGCGTTGTGGGCGGGGTGGGCGGTCGTCGCGGCGGGGATCGCGCTGCGGCAGGTGGACCGGTGGTGGTTCAGTACCGTCGCCCGGGGCCGCCCCGGGCGTCCCGGCCCGGACTCGCTGCGGGCCGTGATGGGACTCCAGCGGGAGCGGCTGAACGACGTCACCCCGGTTGCTGCTGCTCCTCGGGCAGTGGCTGGAGCTGGCCGGGTGGGGGCTCGTCGCGGTACACGGCGGTCCGGCCTTGTGGGTGGCCGCGGCGCTCGCGGGAGCGGTCGCGTTGCGCAGGCTGCAGGAGATCAGCCACTTCGCCGTGCACGGTGTGCTCGCACGCGGCCGCCGGACGAACACGCTGCTCGCCGAAGCCGCCGTCCATGTACCGCCCGGCTTCGAACCCGTGGCCGTACGCCGCCGCCGGCACGTACGCGAGCACCACCCGAACGCGACGGTCGCCGGGGCCGACCCGAACCTGGCGGAGTTGCACCGGGCGGGCCTGCGGGCGGGGGCCGGAACGGCACGGTACGCGCTCGGCATGGTCCACCCGCTCACTCCGGCCGGAATGTGGGGCACCGTACTGAGCATGGCCGCCCTGTGGCGGGAGCCGGGTGCCGGGCGGCTGCGGGCAGCCGGGCCGGTGGCCGTGGCGGCGGCCCTGGCACTGGCCCTCGGCTGGCAGGCGGCGGTGTTCGTGTTCCTGCTTCCCCGTCTGCTGCTGTATCCGCAGCTCGCCTGGATGTCGCTGCTGGTCGAGCACCGCTGGTTCGACCCCGAGCCGGTCACCGGCCCGCCGGTCGCGGTGGAGGCGGGCCGCTGTCTGCGGCTGTACCCGCGCAACGCGCTGCTCGCCCTGCTGGCGCGGGGCACCTGGCTGCCCTTCGGCGACCTCTACCACTTCGCGCACTCCGCGCACCCGGCGGTGCGCTGGAACTACCTGCCCGTGCTGGAGCGTTGTCTGCGTGGGCCGGCGTACCGGCCGCACGCGCTGCTCCTCGGCGAGTCCGCCGTACTGCGCCGCCACCGGCGTGCGCTCGCGGTCCGCCCGGCAGCCATGCGCCCCACAGCCGTGGGCCCCACAGTCGTGAGCCCACGTCACGGCCCCGACAGCCCGGACGGCACCGGACACGGCACAGACAGTCACCGTACGCGCCCTGTTTATTACTCGTAGCGACCGGTGCGGGCCGTCACTCTGGATGACGTGCATCAGGAAACCGCCGGCATCACGGCTCAACCGACCAGCCACTTCCCCCACTTCAGCGTGCTGCTGTCCTCCACTCCGCGCAGTGCCCGCCTCGCCCGTCTCCTCGCGGACGCCCAACTCCGCGACTGGGGATACGACTCGGACGCCGCCCGCCTGGTCGTGGCCGAACTGGCCAACAACGCCGTCACCCACGGCCGTGTCCCGGGCCGGGACTTCCGCCTCGCGCTCCACGTGGTCGACGGCATGCTCCGTATCGAGGTCACCGACACGCGCGGCGAACTCCTGCCCGAGCTCCAACCGCCCTCCGCCGACTCGGAGTCGGGCCGCGGCCTGCTCCTCCTGGAGGCGCTCGCGGACCGCTGGGGCGTGACCGAGGACCTCTTCCCGCGCAAGACCGTCTGGGCCGAACTGCGCCTCACACCACCGGAACCCACGTCCTGAGGCTCCGGTGCCGTGGGTGCCTTACCAACCCCGCCACACCACCCGCTTCGCGGTGATCGGCAACCACCTCACCCAGCACGCGGAGCTGTCGCTCCTGGCGATCGGCCTCGGCTGCCACATCCAGTCGCTGCCCACCGGTGCCGATGCCGACATCAAGTCGCTCACCACCCGCTTCCCCGAGGGCCCCACCCGCATCGCCGCCGCCCTGCGCGAGCTGGAGGCCCACGGCTACCTGCGCCGCGAACGCGTCCGCACCCCCGCAGGCCGGATCATCACTCGCACGGTCTCCTGCAACCAGCCGAAGGCCACCCGCCCCCGCTCCGCCTGAAGACCGGCGTGATGGTGGTCGACGGTTCGTCGGACGAACCGGTCTCCTTCGATCCGGCCGGCGTCCACCGGTTGCATGTGATCCGCTACCGCTGACGGCAGCGTAACGGCGCGTGACGGGCAGCCCGGCGTCACGCGCCGGTTGCTCCCTCCGCACGGTGCGCCACCTCAGGCCCGCAGATACGCCAGGACCGCCAGCACCCTGCGGTGCGTCTCGGTCGCCGGAGGCAGGTCGAGCTTGGTGAGGATGCTGCCGATGTGCTTGCCCACGGCCGCTTCGGAGACGACGAGTTCGCGGGCGATGGCGCCGTTGGACCTGCCCTCCGCGATCAGGGCCAGCACCTCCCGCTCGCGCGGGCTGAGCCGCTCCAGGGGGTCGCGGCGGCGGCGCAGCAACTGGCGTACCACCTCCGGGTCGACGACCGTGCCGCCGTCCGCGACCTCGGCCAGCGCGTCGACGAACTCCTCGACCTGGCCGACGCGGTCCTTCAGCAGGTAGCCGACGCCCGTGCCGTTGCCGGAGTCCAGCAGTTCGACGGCGTACGCCCGCTGCACGTACTGGCTGAGGACGAGGACGGGCAGGGCGGGACGCTCCTCCCGCAGCCGTACCGCCGCGTGCAGGCCCTCGTCCTGGAAGCCGGGCGGCATGCGGACGTCCGTCACAACGATGTCCGGGGCGTGTTCCCCCACGGCGGCAACGAGCCCCTCCGCGTCGCCCACAGCCGCCACGACCTCGTGGCCGAAGCGGGTGAGCAGGCCGGTCAGGCCGTCCCGCAGCAGCACACTGTCCTCGGCCAGTACTACGCGAAGCGTTCGGTCCACTCGCAAGGAATCTCCACGCACAACAGGGTCGGGCCGCCCGGCGGGCTGGACAGGGAGAGTCTGCCATCCAGTACGGACACCCGGTCGGCGAGCCCGGTCAGTCCACTGCCCGCCCCGGCCTCGGCGCCGCCCCGGCCGTCGTCGCGGATCTCCAGGAACAGCCGGCCGTCGCGGTGCCCGCCGGTCACCTCCGCGCGGTCGGCGCCGCTGTGCCTGGCCGTGTTGGCGAGGGCCTCGCAGACCACGAAGTAGGCGGCTGCCTCGACCGCTTGGGGCAGCCGTCCGGACAGCTCCAGACGGACGTCGACGGGGACGACGGACCGGTCGGCGGCATCGTCGACGGCCGCCTTGAGGCCGTAGTCGGCCAGCACTTTGGGATGGATGCCGTGGATCAGCTCGCGCAGCTCCTCCAATGCCTTCCCCGCCTCCCCGTGGGCCTTGGCCAGCTGGTCGGCGAGAGGGCCGGGCGGTGCGTCCAGACGGGCCAGGCCGAGGGCCATCGTCAGGGCGACGAGGCGCTGTTGTGCGCCGTCGTGCAGGTCGCGTTCGATCCGGCGCCGCTCGGATTCGAAGGCATCGACCAAACGCACACGTGAGCGCGTGAGTTCGACGATCCTGTCCCCCAGGTCACCACCACGCGGGGCCACCAGGAAGCGGGTGAGCTCGGCCCGCACGCCCGCCGCCAGGCCCAGCGCGTAGGCGCCGAGGGCGAGGAGCAGCAGCCCCAGCACCGCCATGCCGAACGCGGTCGGCCAGGTGGTGACCGTCCACTGCTTGAGCACCTTCGCCTCCTCGCCCTCACCGACGGTGGCCATCAGCAGCGGGGTGGCGACCGTGGAGAGCGGCAGGACCAGGGCCGTGGTGACGACGAGGGCGTCCACCGGCCAGAGCAGGCCGGCGAACAGCAGGGCGTAGCCGAGCTCCCGCCAGGTCGCCCGCTCCCGCAGCCGGGTGGTCAGCCAGGCCCACAGCCCCGTGGCGGTGGGCTGCCGGTGCCGGCCGGGTGCGGGGTCGCGGTCGACCAGGCGCAGCCGGTGCCGTTCCACCTGGGCGACGGGCAGGCCCGCGAGGGCGGTGAGGACCAGCAGCGGCAGACCCACCACGACGACGGCGAGGACACCGCCGGCGGCCGCCGCGGCCACGATCCCCACCAGGGTCACGGCACCGGCCACCACCCCGGTCACCAGGTAGGCGGCCGCACGCCACGGCCACGCCGACAGCAGGAAGCCGGGGGCGGACATGGCCTGCCACACATTCCGGGGGTGCATGCGGATCACCGTAGAACTCCCGCGTGCGGCCGGACCACCGGTCCAGGGGGCCTGCTGGGGGTATGGCCCGCCCTACCCCGGTTCTCGCCCCTGCCGCACTGCGCCGGGGGGACCGCGGGCGGTTTCGTGGGGTCATCGACAAAGAAGCCGCCCGCCGGATGCGCGGGAGGCCCGGCACCCGACGAGCGGGGACGAATGAACGACGACGCGATCCGGTTGCGCTCCGTCAGCAGACGGTACGGGTCGGACGACAGCACCGTGACGGCCCTCGACGAGGTCTCCCTCGCCTTCCCCCGGGGTACCTTCACCGCCGTGATGGGCCCCTCCGGCTCGGGCAAGTCGACCCTCCTGCAGTGCGCCGCCGGCCTGGACCGGCCCACGTCGGGATCGGTCGTCGTCGGCGGCACCGAGCTGACCGGGCTGAGCGAGAGGAGGCTGACCCTGCTGCGCCGTGAGCGCATCGGGTTCGTGTTCCAGGCGTTCAACCTGCTGCCGTCGCTGACCGCCGCACAGAACGTGGCGCTCCCCCTGCGCCTGGCCGGCCGCCGCCCCTCCCGGGCGCAGGTGCGCGAGGCGCTCGCCCAGGTCGGCCTCGGCGACCGGGCCCGGCACCGGCCCACGGAGCTGTCCGGCGGCCAGCAGCAGCGCGTCGCCCTGGCCCGCGCGCTGATCACCCGCCCCGAGGTGCTGTTCGGCGACGAACCCACCGGTGCCCTGGACTCGCGGACCGGGCGCGAGGTGCTGGCGTTGCTGCGCACCATGGTCGACCGCGAGGGCCGGACCGTCATCATGGTCACGCACGACCCGGTGGCCGCCTCCTGCGCCGACCGCGTGGTCTTCCTCGTCGACGGCCGGGTCCACGGCGAACTGGCCGGGGCCGGAGCCGATGGCATCGCCGCGCACATGACCCGGCTGGAGACCGTCCCGTGCTGAGCGTCACCCTGTGCACCCTGCGCACCCGCTGGACCACCTTCGTCGGCAGCTTCGTCGCGCTGTCGCTGGGTGTCGCACTGCTCGTCGTCATGGGGCTGGCCCTGGCCTCCTCGCTGGACGCGCCGAACCGCACGCCGGAGCGATTCGCCGCCGCGCCGGTCGTGGTCCGGGGCCAGGACACCCTGCGGGTGCCGACACCGGTCGGTGCCCGTACGCAGGAACTGGCGCAGCCGCGTGCCGTGCCCGCCGGGGCGGTCTCGAAACTGGAGAAGCTCGGCCGGGTCGTCGAGGACCGGTCCTTCGCGGTACGCGCCGAGGGCGCGCCCGGTGACCTGGTGGGCCACCCCTGGTCCACCGCCGCGTTCGCCCCGTACGAGATAGCGGCGGGCCGCGCGCCGCGCACGGCCGACGAGGTCGTCGTCACCGGCGGCTGGGCCGAGCCGGGCGAGCGGGTCCGCACGGACCGGGGCACCGTACGGGTCGTGGGCACCGTGCCCGACCGCGGCTTCGAGAACGCCGTCTTCCACACCGACGCGCGCGCCGCCCGGCTCTCCCCGCTCAGCGTGCAACTGATCGTCGACGCGGACGCGTCGGCGGTGCGGGACGCGGTGCGCGACAGCGCGGGCGTGCGGGTGCTCACCGGGGACGACCGCCGGTACGCCGACGCCGAACCCGACCGGGACAGCGAGGCGCTGACCGCGATGAACTCCCTGTTCGGCACGGCCGGCGGGGTCACCACGTTCGTCTCGGTGTTCGTCGTGGCGTCCACGTTCGCCTTCCCGGTCGCCCAGCGGCGGCGGGAGTTCGGGCTGCTGCGCACGGCCGGGGCGACACCGGGGCAGATCCGCAGGATGGTGCTGGCCGAGGCCCTCGGGGTCGGCGTGCTCGCCTCCGCGGCCGGCTGCGTGCTCGGCTCGTACGGTGCGCCGCACCTGGCCGCGTGGGTGGTCGACGGCGGACTGGCACCGGCCTGGTTCACCATCGGCGACCACACCTGGCCCTACCACATGGCCTTCTGGACAGGGCTCCTCGTCGCCCTGTGCGGAGTGGTCGCGGCGTCCTGGCGGGCCGGCCGGACCGGCCCCACCGAGGCCATGCGCGAGGCGTCCGTCGACACCGGGGCGATGACCCCGGGCCGGTGGCTGTCCGGTCTCGGGCTGCTGCTGACCGCCCTGGTGACGCTCGGCATCACCCTGGCCGATGACCCCGGCGACCTGCTGCACCGCAAGACCTATGTGAGCCGGCCGATGCTGCTGATCACCGCGGTGGCGCTGCTCGCGCCCCTCCTGGTGCGTCCGCCTACCCGGCTGCTGGCCTGGCTGCCTGCCCGGTTGCCGGGCGCCACGGGCATGCTGGTGCGCGAGAACGCGGCCGCCGGCGTACGCCGCACCGCGGCCATCGCGGCGCCGGTGCTCGTCACGGTCGCCCTCGCGGGCTCACTGCTCGGCGCCACCGCGACCCTGAACGAGGCCAAGGCCACCGAGACGCGCGAGCGGACCGCCGACTTCGTGGTCACCGCGCCGGACGGCGCGGGCTTCGACGCGCGGACCGTGCAACGGCTGCGCGCCGTGCCCGGCGCCGAGGTGTCACCGACCTCGTCGAGCGCGGTGTACGTCCTGGAGGAGGGCATGGTCCTCCTCGAGTCCGACGCACGCGCCGCCGTCCCCGAGGCCCTGACCGCCACCACCCGGCTGCCGATCGCCGCGGGGAGGATGTCCGACCTCGACGACGGTTCGATCATCGTCAACGAGGAGTGGGAACAACACTCCCTCGGTCGGAACGTGCGGGTGTGGCTCGGGGACGGCACCGAAAAGACGCTGCGGATCGCCGCGGTGATGACCACCGGCACCGGTGACAACGGCGTCTACGTCACTCCCGCCAACGCTCCCGGCGCCCCCGTCGACCGGGTGGACGTGGCCCTGGCCGACGGCGCCGACGCCGGAGCCGTGGCCGCCGGGCTGCGCGAGGCGGTGCGGCCGGCCGGCGGACAGGTGCTCGGCAAGGACGAATGGGTCGCGGCCACCTCTCCGCAGACCAACCGTCCGACCCGGCTCGGTCTTCTGCTGATCCTCGGCATCGCCCTGCTCTACACCGGCATCTCCCTGGTCAACACCATGATGATGGCGACTTCCGACCGGGTCCGGGACCTGGCGGTGCTGCGGCTGGCCGGGGCCACCAAGGGGCAGGTGCTGCGGCTGGTGGGCGCCGAGTCGCTGATGGTCGTGGTGGTCGGCGCTCTCCTGGGGCTGCTCGTCACCGGAGTCAACCTGGCCGGGATGTGGGCGGCGCTGGGGCTGCTCTCGGTGCGCCCCGCACTCGAACTGCCATGGGCGGCGATCGGCGCGGTCGTCACCGCCTGTGCGTTCCTCGCGGTACTCGCGTCGGTCGCCCCGGCCTGCCTGGCCCTGCGGCGTCGTCCGGTGGAACTCGCGGGCATCCGTGAATGACCACCTGCGACACCTCGCTGCCGCGCCGCCGGACCTCCCGCCCTACGCGGTCTCTCGGTCCCCCTCCGGCGCGAAGACCTCCGCCGCCGACGTGGCCGTGATCGCCCGCATGAACCAGACATCCAGCACGCCCAGATCACCGCACCCGGCAATACGCTCCCGCTCCCCCTCCGACACCTCGACCCCTCGGCCGTCGAGCAGCCGCAGGATGTCTTCCACCCGGCCCTCCACCCGGCCCTCGTCACGGCCCTCCACCCGGCCCTCCGCCCGAAGCCTCTGAGCAGTCTCCGACTGGAAGAAAGAGAGGTCGACAGCCATCAGGTGCCTCCAGAGATCCGCGGCCGGCGTCTTGCCGAGGCCTTGTTCAGTGAGTTCGATGAAGGTGCCCGCGGTGTCCTCGTCGTCGGCCGACAAGCCCTTCAGTGCCTTTGCCAGCGCACTCAGTATGGCATCGGCGTCCGGATCCCGGCGGTGCAGAGCCGCCGACAGGACCGTGAGCGGAATGTCGCGAGCGGCCTCGTCGGGGCTGGCGATCACCGGCAGACTGTCCGGCCCCAGGACCAGAGGACGCAGGGTGAGCGAGGGCCACTGCGGCGGGCCGATGTCGACCTGCCGGGCCGCCCAGGCCGCGGTGGACCGGTCCGCGCAGACGACGAGGAGGACCGGGGGAATGCCGTACTTGGCGTACAGGTGGGAGAGATAGTACGCCCGGTTCGCGGGCTTGTCGGGGGCCCGTTTCCCCTGGGACTCGACCGCCAGGATGAACTCGCCGTCCTCGGTGTCCATCCTCAGCAGCGTGTCCACCCGTCGCTCCATCGGACGGTTCTCCGTGAGGTCGGTGGGAAGCGGGGAGGCGGAAACAGGCGGCGGGAAGAAAACACCGAGCCCTCTGACGGCACGGGCGAAAAGGCCCGGGTCCTCCTGGAAGATCCGGTGCAGGGCCTCATGGGATGAGCTGAGCATGATCCAAAACTAGGGCGGCCTCCCGCCCTACGGGCACATATGCCGATCCTTCCCGCGATCGGGTGACAGGCAGGGCACGGAGGTTGACACCACCGGCTACCGGCCACCTGGCACCTGCAACGCGAAAAGGCCCGCACGACCGAAGTCGTGCGGGCCCTCTCAGGTGCTCGCAGTGGAGCTACCAGGTCGATCGGCAAGCAGCCGGAGCTTACTTGTTGATCTTGGTGACCTGGCCGGCGCCCACGGTCCGGCCACCCTCACGGATGGCGAACTTCAGGCCCTCTTCCATGGCGATCGGCTGGATGAGCTCCACCTTCATCTCGGTGTTGTCACCCGGCATGACCATCTCGGTGCCCTCGGGGAGGGTCACGACGCCGGTCACGTCCGTCGTACGGAAGTAGAACTGCGGGCGGTAGTTGTTGAAGAAGGGGGTGTGACGGCCACCCTCGTCCTTCGACAGGATGTAGGCCTGGGCCTCGAACTCGGTGTGCGGGGTGACCGAACCGGGCTTGATGATGACCTGGCCGCGCTCGACGTCCTCGCGCTTGATGCCGCGGAGCAGCAGGCCGACGTTCTCACCGGCCTGGCCCTCGTCGAGCAGCTTGCGGAACATCTCGATACCGGTGACCGTGGTGGTGGTCTTGTCCTGCTTGATACCGATGATGTCAACGGTCTCGTTGACCTTCAGGATACCGCGCTCGATACGGCCGGTGACGACCGTACCGCGACCGGTGATCGTGAAGACGTCCTCGACCGGCATGAGGAACGGCTTGTCGACGTCACGCTCGGGCTGCGGGATGGCCTCGTCCACGGCCTTCATCAGGTCGAGGACGGTGTTGCCCCACTCCTTGTCGCCCTCGAGCGCCTTCAGCGCCGAGACCTTGACGACCGGAACGTCGTCGCCCGGGAACTCGTACTCGGAGAGCAGCTCACGGACCTCGAGCTCGACGAGCTCCAGGATCTCCTCGTCGTCCACCATGTCGGCCTTGTTCAGGGCGACGACGATGTACGGAACGCCGACCTGGCGGGCCAGGAGCACGTGCTCCTTGGTCTGCGGCATCGGGCCGTCGGTGGCGGCGACGACGAGGATGGCGCCGTCCATCTGCGCCGCACCCGTGATCATGTTCTTGATGTAGTCCGCGTGACCGGGGCAGTCGACGTGGGCGTAGTGACGCGACTCGGTCTGGTACTCGACGTGCGAGATCGAGATCGTGATACCACGCTGACGCTCTTCAGGCGCCTTGTCGATCATGTCGAAGGCCGAGGCCTCGTTCAGGTCGGGGTACGCGTCGTGCAGCACCTTGGTAATGGCGGCCGTGAGGGTCGTCTTACCGTGGTCGATGTGACCGATGGTGCCGATGTTGACGTGCGGCTTAGTCCGCTCGAACTTCGCCTTCGCCACTGGGGTCCTCCTGTGGAGTGGTTCTGTACGCCTTACTCATCGGCGCCAGGTGATCTTTGCTGGAAAGCCCGGGGCCGGGGGCATTCCACCGGTTCGCGGTGGAATGCCCCAAGCAAGGCTCCGGGGTCAAGCCTAAAGCGTGTGAACGGAGACCGTTACTCGCCCTTGGCCTTCGCGATGATCTCCTCGGCGACGTTCCGCGGAACCTCGGCGTAGGAGTCGAACTGCATCGAGTAGCTTGCGCGACCCGACGTCTTGCTGCGGAGGTCCCCGACGTAGCCGAACATCTCCGAAAGGGGCACGAGGCCCTTCACGACGCGGGCACCGGCCCGCTCCTCCATGGCCTGGATCTGGCCACGGCGGGAGTTGATGTCGCCGATGACCTCACCCATGTAGTCCTCGGGCGTGGTGACCTCGACGGCCATCATCGGCTCGAGGAGCACGGGCGAAGCCTTGCGCGCGGCCTCCTTGAAGGCCTGCGAACCGGCGATCTTGAAGGCGAGCTCGGAGGAGTCCACCTCGTGGTAGCCACCGTCGATGAGCGTGACGCGAACGCCCGTCATCTCGTAGCCCGCGAGGATACCGAACTGCATGGCCTCCTGCGCGCCGGCGTCCACCGAAGGAATGTACTCCTTCGGGATACGGCCACCGGTCACCTTGTTCACGAACTCGTACGAGGCGTCGCCGCCCTCGATGGGCTCGATCGCGATCTGCACCTTGGCGAACTGACCGGTACCACCGGTCTGCTTCTTGTGGGTGTAGTCCACGCGCTCGACGGCCTTGCGGATCGTCTCACGGTAGGCGACCTGCGGCTTGCCGACGTTGGCCTCGACCTTGAACTCACGGCGCATACGGTCGACCAGCACCTCGAGGTGCAGCTCGCCCATACCACCGATGATGGTCTGGCCGGTCTCCTCGTCCGAGTGGACCTGGAAGGACGGGTCCTCCTCGGCCAGGCGCTGGATCGCGACGCCCAGCTTCTCCTGGTCACCCTTCGACTTGGGCTCGATGGCGACCTGGATGACCGGCGCCGGGAAGTCCATGGACTCCAGGATCACCGGCTGCTTGTCGTCGGACAGCGTCTCACCGGTGGTGGTCTGCTTCAGGCCCATGACGGCGACGATGTCGCCGGCGCCCACCGACGCGATCTCCTCACGCTTGTTCGCGTGCATGCGGTAGATCTTGCCGATGCGCTCCTTCTTGCCCTTGACGGAGTTCAGCACGGCGGTGCCGGACTCCAGGCGGCCCGAGTAGACCCGGACGTAGGTGAGCTTGCCGAGGTGCGGGTCGCTCGCGATCTTGAACGCGAGGGCCGACAGCGGCTCGTCCTCGGACGGCTTGCGCTTGACCACGACCGCGGGGTCCTTGACGTCGTGGCCCTCGATGGCCTCGATGTCGAGCGGGGTCGGGAGGTAGCGCACGACCGCGTCGAGCAGGGGCTGGACGCCCTTGTTCTTGAACGCGGTGCCACAGAACACCGGGGTGACCGTGATCTCGTCGGACTTGCCGGACGCGATGGTGATACGACGGATCGCGGCGTGCAGCTGCTCCTCGGTGGGCTCCTGGCCCTCCAGGTACAGCTCCATGATCTCTTCGTCGTTCTCCGCGACGGCCTCGATCAGCTTGCCGCGCCACTCCTCGGCGGCCTCGACGTGCGTGGCCGGGATGTCGACGACGTCGTACATCTCGCCCTTGGCGGCCTCGGCGGACCACACGAACGCCTTCATGCGGACCAGGTCCACGACGCCCGTGAAGTCGGCCTCGGCACCGATCGGCAGCTGCATGACCAGCGGCTGCGCACCCAGGCGGTTCTTGATCATGTCGACGCAGCGGTGGAAATCCGCGCCGGTACGGTCAAGCTTGTTGACGAAGCAGATACGCGGCACGCCGTAACGGTCGGCCTGACGCCACACCGTCTCGGACTGCGGCTCGACACCGGCGACACCGTCGAACACGGTCACGGCACCGTCGAGCACACGCAGGGAACGCTCCACCTCTACGGTGAAGTCGACGTGCCCCGGGGTGTCGATGATGTTGATCGTGTAGTCGTTGTCCTCGAGCGGCCAGTGACAGGTGGTCGCAGCAGAGGTGATCGTGATGCCACGCTCCTGCTCCTGCTCCATCCAGTCCATCGTGGCGGAACCCTCGTGGGTCTCACCGATCTTGTACGACACGCCGGTGTAGAACAGGATCCGCTCGGTGGTGGTCGTCTTGCCCGCGTCGATGTGGGCCATGATCCCGATGTTGCGGACATGGGCCAGGTCAAGTGAAGTAGTAGCCATAAGGCTTCGGTCTTCTCTCGGTCTCGATGTGGGTAGCGACTACCAGCGGTAGTGCGCGAAGGCCTTGTTGGACTCGGCCATCTTGTGCGTGTCCTCGCGCTTCTTCACCGCGGCACCGAGGCCGTTGCTGGCGTCGAGGAGCTCGTTGAGCAGGCGCTCGGTCATGGTCTTCTCGCGACGGGCGCGGGAGTAACCCACCAGCCAGCGCAGCGCCAGGGTGTTGGCACGGCCGGGCTTGACCTCGATCGGCACCTGGTAGGTGGCGCCACCGACACGGCGGGACTTGACCTCGAGGGTCGGCTTGATGTTCTCGAGAGCGCGCTTCAGCGTGATGACCGGGTCGTTGCCGGTCTTCTCGCGAAGGCCCTCCATGGCGCCGTAGACGATGCGCTCGGCGGTGGAGCGCTTACCGTTCATCAGCACCTTGTTGATGAGCGACGTGACAAGAGGAGAACCGTAGACCGGGTCGATGATGACCGGGCGCTTCGGGGCGGGGCCCTTACGAGGCATTCTTACTTCTCCTTCTTGGCGCCGTAGCGGCTGCGGGCCTGCTTGCGGTTCTTGACACCCTGGGTGTCGAGCGAACCGCGGATGATCTTGTAGCGAACACCCGGCAGGTCCTTCACACGGCCGCCGCGCACGAGCACGATGGAGTGCTCCTGCAGGTTGTGTCCCTCACCCGGAATGTAAGCAGTGACCTCGATACCGCTGGTCAGACGCACACGCGCGACCTTGCGCAGGGCCGAGTTCGGCTTCTTCGGGGTGGTCGTGAACACGCGCGTGCAGACGCCACGGCGCTGGGGCGAACCCTCGAGTGCGGGCGTCTTGTTCTTCTCGACCTTGTCCTGCCGGCCCTTCCGGACCAGCTGCTGGATCGTAGGCACTACTTCTCCGGTTTCTGTGTGCCGAATGGTGAAGCTAACCTGGAACATTCCCCGACCCACGCGGTCGGGTGTGTCGAATCTCGCGGACTCCCGCCGCACGGCAGAAAGAAACGCATGATCGCGATGGCCGTTCACAGCCCCCGATACGGGTGATGGCACGCACGGAGACCAGGGCACACCCCAGGCACAAGGTCTGAGCGTACCTATAGCATTGGCTGCGGTCAAAACAAATGGGCCCTCACCCCATCGCCGCGCGAAGCGAGTGAAGCCCGAACACGGGTAATGATCTTCGAATGGGCGGTCTCCGGCCCTTCGGACCCCCACCGGACGCCGGCCAGACATCACCCGCACGCCGGCCGGACAGCGACCGGACGCCACCGAATCCCAGCCGCACGCCGACCGGACACCGCCCGGACCACAGCCGCACGCCGACCGGACCCCGCCATACGCCGGCCAGACAACGGCCGGATCCCGGCCGCACGCCGCCCGGACAACGCCCGGACCTCTTCCCTACCCGCCGCCGGCCAGGACCATCAGCATGATCAGCAGGGCCCAGCCGACCGTGGACAGCCAGCCGAACGCCAGTCCGGTCAGCGCGTACGCGTCGCCGGCGTCGCCCGTCCGCCGGATCTCCGCGCGGGCCGTGTGCCCGAGGATCACGGCCGGAATACCGGTCAGGCCACCCGTCGCCAGACACAGCAGCCCGCACACCATGGACCCGACCGCCTTCTCATTGGTCTTCGGCGGCCGGGGCAGGAACGTCGCCGTCGCCATCGGAGCGACGTACTGCACCGGCGCGGTCTGCGGTACGGGGCCCTGCGGCAGATCGGACACCAGCAGCGCCAGATCCGCCACCGTGCGCGCCTGGTAGGCCCTGGCCACCCGCCGCTCGAGTTCCTGCTGGTCCAGCCGGCCCTCGGCGAACCCGGCCCGGAGCACGTCCACGGTGCGCTCCCGGTCCGCGTGCGAGGCCAGCATCGGAGGCCCGCCCTGCGGCGGCCCTCCCGGCCCCACCGGACCTACAGGCCCTACCGGTCCCCCAGGTCCTCCCCACGGCTGCGGAACACCCCGCCCCTGCCAGGGCTGCCACGACGGATACGGCGACTGCGACACCAGGTACCTCCCCCGACTTCACACGTCATCCCATCATGCGCCCCCCGCGACGCCTTCCGGCACCGCAGCGCGTCACGAAACCGGTACAGGTCATGGGAACGCCGCAGGGGCGGCCACCCCGTACGAAACGGGAGTGACCGCCCCTGCGGTACGTCGGGCGACTCGCTTACTGGTTGTACGGACCGTAGTCGTAGTCCTCCAGCGGAACGGCCTGGCCGGAGCCCGTGCCGAACGGCGAGTAGTCGATGTCGTCGTAGCCGACGGCCGAGTACATCGCGGCCTTGGCCTCCTCGGTCGGCTCGACCCGGATGTTGCGGTAGCGGGACAGACCCGTACCGGCCGGGATGAGCTTACCGATGATGACGTTCTCCTTGAGGCCGATCAGGGAGTCGGACTTGGCGTTGATCGCCGCGTCCGTGAGGACCCTGGTCGTCTCCTGGAAGGACGCCGCCGACAGCCACGACTCGGTCGCCAGCGAGGCCTTGGTGATACCCATCAGCTGCGGACGGCCGGAGGCGGGGTGACCGCTCTCCTGCACCACACGACGGTTCTCGGTCTCGAACTTCGACCGCTCGACCAGCTCGCCGGGCAGCAGCTCGGCGTCGCCGGACTCGATGATCGTCACCCGGCGGAGCATCTGCCGGATGATGATCTCGATGTGCTTGTCGTGGATCGACACACCCTGCGAGTTGTAGACCTTCTGGACCTCGCCGACCAGGTGGATCTGGACGGCGCGCTGACCCAGGATGCGCAGCACGTCGTGCGGGTTGGTGGCACCCACGGTGAGCTTCTGGCCCACCTCGACGTGATCGCCCTCGCCGACCAGCAGACGGGCGCGCTTCGAGATCGGGAACGCCGTCTCGTCGCTGCCGTCGTCGGGGGTGACGACGAGCTTCTTCGTCTTCTCGGTCTCCTCGATCCGGACGCGGCCGGCGGCCTCGGAGATCGGGGCGACACCCTTCGGGGTACGGGCCTCGAAGAGCTCGACGACACGCGGCAGACCCTGGGTGATGTCGTCACCGGCCACACCACCGGTGTGGAAGGTACGCATCGTCAGCTGGGTACCGGGCTCACCGATGGACTGGGCGGCGATGATGCCGACCGCCTCACCGATGTCGACCAGCTTGCCGGTGGCCAGCGAACGGCCGTAGCACATGGCGCAGGTGCCGACGGCGGACTCGCAGGTCAGGATCGAACGGGTCTTGACCTCCTCGACGCCGTGGTGCACCAGCTGGTCGATGAGCACGTCGCCGAGGTCCACGTTGGCCGGCGCGATCACCTTGCCGTCGATGACGACGTCCTCGGCGAGCATGCGGGCGTACACGCTGGTCTCGACGTCGTCCGCCTTGCGCAGCGTCCCGTCGGCGTCGCGCCTGGCGATCCGCAGCTTCAGACCGCGCTCGGTGCCGCAGTCCTCCTCGCGGATGATGACGTCCTGGGAGACGTCGACCAGACGACGGGTGAGGTAACCCGAGTCGGCGGTACGCAGAGCGGTGTCCGCCAGACCCTTACGGGCACCGTGCGTGGAGATGAAGTACTCCAGCACGGACAGACCCTCACGGAACGAGGCCTTGATGGGCCGCGGGATCGTCTCGTTCTTCGCGTTCGACACCAGACCACGCATACCGGCGATCTGACGCATCTGCATCATGTTGCCTCGTGCGCCCGAGTTCACCATCATGAAGATCGGGTTGGTCTTCGGGAAGTTGTCGTTCATCGCCTCGGCGACCTCGTTGGTCGCCTTGGTCCAGATCGCGATGAGCTCCTGCGTGCGCTCGTCCTTGGTGATCAGACCGCGCTCGTACTGCTTCTGGACCTTCTCGTCCTGCGCCTCGTAGCCCTGGACGATCGCCTTCTTCGCCTCGGGAACGACGACGTCGGAGATGGCCACGGTGACACCGGAACGGGTCGCCCAGTGGAAGCCGGACGCCTTCAGGTTGTCGAGCGTCGCCGCCACGATGACCTTCGGGTAGCGCTCGGCGAGGTCGTTGACGATCTCGGAGAGCTGCTTCTTGCTGACCTCGTAGTCGACGAACGGGTAGTCCTCGGGCAGCAGCTCGTTGAAGAGCGCGCGGCCCAGCGTGGTGTTCAGCCGGAAGCTGTCACCCTGCTGCCACTCCGGCTCGCCCTCCTCGCGCGCCGGCGGGGTCCAGCCACGCGGCGGGATGGTGCCGACCGGGAAGCGGACGTCGATCCTCGACTGGAGCGACAGCTCGCCCGCGTCGAAGGCCATGATCGCCTCGGCGACCGAGGAGAAGGACCGCTCCTCGCCCTTGAGCTCGCGCATCTCGCCGTCGGTGGTGAGGAAGAACAGACCGAGGACCATGTCCTGGGTCGGCATCGTCACCGGACGGCCGTCGGCGGGCTTGAGGATGTTGTTCGAGGACAGCATCAGGATGCGGGCCTCGGCCTGCGCCTCCGCGGACAGCGGCAGGTGCACGGCCATCTGGTCACCGTCGAAGTCCGCGTTGAACGCGGTGCAGACGAGCGGGTGGATCTGGATGGCCTTGCCCTCGACCAGCTGCGGCTCGAAGGCCTGGATGCCGAGGCGGTGCAGCGTGGGCGCACGGTTCAGCAGAACCGGGTGCTCCGCGATGACCTCTTCGAGCACGTCGTACACGACCGTGCGGCCGCGCTCGACCATGCGCTTGGCGCTCTTGATGTTCTGCGCGTGGTTCAGGTCGACCAGGCGCTTCATCACGAACGGCTTGAACAGCTCCAGCGCCATCGCCTTCGGCAGACCGCACTGGTGCAGCTTCAGCTGCGGACCGACGACGATCACGGAACGCGCCGAGTAGTCCACGCGCTTGCCGAGCAGGTTCTGACGGAAGCGGCCCTGCTTGCCCTTGAGCATGTCGGACAGCGACTTCAGCGGACGGTTGCCGGGGCCCGTCACCGGGCGGCCGCGACGGCCGTTGTCGAAGAGCGCGTCGACGGCCTCCTGGAGCATGCGCTTCTCGTTGTTCACGATGATCTCGGGCGCGCCGAGGTCGAGAAGCCGCTTCAGGCGGTTGTTGCGGTTGATCACACGGCGGTACAGGTCGTTCAGGTCGGAGGTCGCGAAGCGGCCACCGTCCAGCTGCACCATCGGACGCAGGTCCGGCGGGATGACCGGCACGCAGTCCAGCACCATGCCCTTGGGGCTGTTGCTGGTCTGCAGGAACGCGGAGACGACCTTGAGGCGCTTGAGCGCACGGGTCTTCTTCTGGCCCTTGCCGGTACGGATGATCTCGCGGAGACGCTCGGCCTCCTCCTCGAGGTCGAAGGACTCCAGGCGCTTCTGCAGCGCCGCGGCACCCATCGAACCGTCGAAGTACGTGCCGAAGCGGTCACGCAGCTCGCGGTAGAGCAGTTCGTCGCCCTCCAGGTCCTGGACCTTGAGGCTCTTGAACCGGTTCCACACCTCGTCGAGGCGGTCGATCTCGCGCTGCGCGCGGTCACGCAGCTGCTTCATCTCACGCTCGGCACCCTCGCGCACCTTGCGGCGCACATCGGCCTTGGCGCCCTCGGCCTCGAGCTCGGCCAGGTCGGTCTCGAGCTTCTTGGCCCGGGCCTCCAGGTCGGCGTCGCGACGGTTCTCCACCTGCTGACGCTCGACGGAGACGTGCGCCTCCAGCGAGGGCAGGTCGCGGGTGCGGCGCTCCTCGTCGACGAACGTGATCATGTACGCCGCGAAGTAGATGACCTTCTCCAGGTCCTTCGGGGCGAGGTCGAGCAGGTAGCCGAGGCGCGACGGAACGCCCTTGAAGTACCAGATGTGCGTGACGGGCGCGGCGAGCTCGATGTGGCCCATCCGCTCACGGCGCACCTTGGCGCGCGTGACCTCGACGCCACAGCGCTCACAGATGATGCCCTTGAAACGGACACGCTTGTACTTGCCGCAGTAGCACTCCCAGTCCCGGGTCGGACCGAAGATCTTCTCGCAGAAGAGTCCGTCCTTCTCGGGCTTGAGGGTGCGGTAGTTGATGGTCTCGGGCTTCTTGACCTCGCCGTGGCTCCACTGACGGATGTCGTCCGCGGTGGCCAGGCCGATCCGGAGCTCATCGAAGAAGTTGACGTCGAGCACTATGCGTCAATCCCTCTCAGGGTTGTAAGTCATGGGGTCTGATACGGGGGTCCTGGGGCCGGCCGGAGGTTCAGGGATCTTCATCACCGAACCTCCTGACCGGAACTCCCGTCAGACCTCTTCGACGCTGCTCGGCTCGCGCCGGGACAGGTCGATGCCGAGCTCCTCCGCAGCGCGGAAGACGTCCTCGTCGGTGTCGCGCATCTCGATGGACATGCCGTCCGAGGACAGCACCTCCACATTGAGGCACAGGGACTGCATCTCCTTGATGAGGACCTTGAAGGACTCGGGGATGCCCGGCTCGGGGATGTTCTCGCCCTTGACGATGGCCTCGTAGACCTTCACGCGGCCGGTCACGTCGTCGGACTTGATGGTCAGCAGCTCCTGGAGGGCGTAAGCGGCGCCGTACGCCTCCAGCGCCCACACCTCCATCTCACCGAAGCGCTGGCCACCGAACTGGGCCTTACCACCCAGCGGCTGCTGGGTGATCATCGAGTACGGACCGGTCGAGCGGGCGTGCAGCTTGTCGTCGACCAGGTGGTGCAGCTTGAGGATGTACATGTAGCCGATCGAGATCGGCTCCGGGAACGGCTCGCCGGAGCGGCCGTCGAACAGCCTCGCCTTGCCGGTCGGGAGCACCATGCGCTCGCCGTCCCGGTTCGGGACGGTGTGCTGCAGCAGGCCGGCCAGCTCGTCCTCGCGCGCACCGTCGAAGACGGGGGTGGCGACGTTGGTGCCGGGCTCGACCTTGTCGGCGCCGATGGTCTGCAGGCGCTCCGCCCATTCCTCGGCGAGGCCGGAGACGTCCCAGCCGCGGCTGGCGAGCCAGCCGAGGTGGATCTCCAGAACCTGTCCCGGGTTCATTCGGGACGGCACACCGAGGGGGTTGAGGATGATGTCGACCGGGGTGCCGTCCTCCAGGAACGGCATGTCCTCGATCGGCAGGATCTTCGAGATGACGCCCTTGTTGCCGTGACGGCCGGCGAGCTTGTCACCGTCGGTGATCTTGCGCTTCTGCGCGACGTAGACGCGCACCAGCTGGTTCACACCGGGGGGAAGCTCGTCGCCCTCCTCGCGGTCGAAGACGCGCACACCGATGATCTTGCCGATCTCGCCGTGCGGCACCTTCAGCGAGGTGTCGCGGACCTCGCGGGCCTTCTCACCGAAGATCGCGCGCAGCAGGCGCTCCTCCGGGGTCAGCTCGGTCTCGCCCTTGGGCGTGACCTTGCCGACGAGGATGTCACCGGCGACGACCTCGGCACCGATGCGGATGATGCCGCGCTCGTCGAGGTCGGCGAGGACCTCCTCGGAGACGTTCGGGATGTCCCGGGTGATCTCCTCGGGGCCGAGCTTGGTGTCACGGGCGTCGACCTCGTGCTCCTCGATGTGGATCGAGGAGAGGACGTCGTCCTGGACGAGGCGCTGCGACAGGATGATCGCGTCCTCGTAGTTGTGACCCTCCCACGGCATGAACGCGACCAGCAGGTTCTTGCCGAGCGCCATCTCGCCGTTCTCGGTGGCCGGACCGTCGGCGAGGACCTGGCCCTCGATGACGCGGTCGCCCTCGTCGACGATGACCTTCTGGTTGACCGAGGTGCCCTGGTTTGAACGGGCGAACTTGGCCAGGCGGTACGTGATGTACGTGCCGTCGTCGTTGGTCGTGGTGATGTAGTCCGCGGAGACCTCCTGGACCACACCCGCCTTCTCGGCCTTGACCACGTCACCGGCGTCGGCGGCGGAGCGGTACTCCATGCCGGTGCCGACGAGCGGGGACTCGGACCTGATCAGCGGCACGGCCTGACGCATCATGTTCGCGCCCATGAGGGCACGGTTGGCGTCGTCGTGCTCGAGGAAGGGGATCA
The DNA here is from genome assembly GCF_036634175.1 of Streptomyces sp. P9-A2. Taxonomy (NCBI): domain Bacteria; kingdom Bacillati; phylum Actinomycetota; class Actinomycetes; order Kitasatosporales; family Streptomycetaceae; genus Streptomyces; species Streptomyces sp. P9-A2. Next base: position 4,827,258 of record NZ_JAZIFX010000001.1, on the reverse strand, counting down.
TGGCGGTCGCGACCGACACCATCTGGCGCGGCGAGACGTCCATGTAGTCGACCTCGTCGGGGCTGACGTAGTCGACCTCGCCGCCCTTGCGGCGGACCAGCACGCGGGCCTCGGCGAACCGCATGTCGTCACTCAGCGGGGCGTTGGCCTGCGCGATGACGAAGCGGTCCTCCTCGTCGGCGGTCAGGTAGTCGACGTCGTCGGTGACCTGACCGTCGATGACCTTGCGGTACGGGGTCTCGACGAAACCGAACGCGTTGACCCGGCCGTAGGAGGCGAGCGAGCCGATCAGACCGATGTTCGGGCCTTCGGGCGTCTCGATCGGGCACATGCGGCCGTAGTGCGAGGGGTGCACGTCACGGACCTCGAAGCCGGCCCGCTCACGGGAGAGACCACCCGGGCCGAGCGCGGACAGACGACGCTTGTGCGTCAGCCCGGACAGCGGGTTGTTCTGGTCCATGAACTGCGACAGCTGGCTGGTGCCGAAGAACTCCTTGATGGAGGCGACGACCGGCCGGATGTTGATCAGGGTCTGCGGCGTGATCGCCTCGACGTCCTGGGTCGTCATGCGCTCACGCACGACACGCTCCATCCGGGCCAGACCCGTACGGACCTGGTTCTGGATGAGCTCGCCGACGCTGCGCAGACGACGGTTGCCGAAGTGGTCGATGTCGTCCGTCTCGACGACGATCGTCTGGCCGCTGTCACCGACGGCGGTCTCGATCTCGCCGGCGTGCAGCTGCACCAGGTACTTGATCGTCGAGATGATGTCCTCGACGGTCAGCACGCCCGCGTTGAGCGGCGCGTCGGCACCCAGCTTCTTGTTGACCTTGTAGCGGCCGACCTTGGCGAGGTCGTAGCGCTTGGGGTTGAAGTAGAGGTTCTCGAGCAGCGTCTGCGCGGCCTCCCGGGTGGGGGGCTCGCCCGGACGCAGCTTGCGGTAGATGTCGAGCAGCGCGTCGTCCTGGCCCTGGGTGTGGTCCTTCTCCAGGGTGGCGCGCATGGACTCGTACTCGCCGAACTCCTCGAGGATCTGCTCGGTGGTCCAGCCGAGCGCCTTGAGCAGGACGGTGACGGACTGCTTGCGCTTGCGGTCGACGCGGACGCCGACCATGTCGCGCTTGTCGATCTCCATCTCCAGCCAGGCACCCCGGGACGGGATGATCTTGGCGGAGAAGATGTCCTTGTCGGACGTCTTGTCGATGCTGGAGTCGAAGTAGACACCCGGCGAACGAACCAGCTGCGACACCACGACACGCTCGGTGCCGTTGATGACGAAGGTGCCCTTGTTCGTCATGAGCGGGAAGTCGCCCATGAAGACGGTCTGGGACTTGATCTCGCCGGTCTCGTTGTTGGTGAACTCGGCGGTGACGAAGAGCGGAGCCGCATACGTGAAGTCGCGGTCCTTGCACTCGTCGATGGAGTTCTTGGACGGCTCGAAGCGGTGGTCGCGGAAGGTCAGCGACATCGACCCGGAGAAGTCCTCGATCGGCGAGATCTCCTCGAAGATCTCTTCAAGACCGGACTTGGTGGGGACGTCCTGACCGTTCTCCAGAGCGGCCTCGACGCGAGCCTTCCAGGCGTCGTTGCCGAGCAGCCAGTCGAAGCTCTCGGTCTGCAGCGCGAGAAGGTTGGGAACCTCGAGGGGCTCCTTGATCTTTGCAAAAGAGATGCGCAGCGGAGCAGTGCTGGCAACGTTGTTCGTATTCGCGGTCGAGGCATTGCGCGAGGCGGCCAAGAGGGGGTCCTTCCGAGGGCTCGGACTCACTACGCGCGTACCGGCCCCCCACGGGACACCACGGCAGACACTTCGCTTCCCGGCAAGAAAGGCCAGGTCAGAGAGGATCTGATCGTCAGTGCTCAAGTGAGGGCATGCCCCTGGTGACGGGCAGGGGACAGCTAACAGGCAGCGCAAAGGGTCAGTGTAGCCACTTGGCACACTGATGTCCAGTGCGGGTTTTCGAGATCCTCGAAGGCCCTCGTTGCTCTCAACTCCTGTGACACGGTCATGCCCTCAACGCACCGTGATACTGCCCTCTTCGCCGCCGATCCATGCCTCGGATTCGGATCCTTGTGACGACGCGTCCTGAGAATTGCGCGCCGCGTGCGGTTCGTCAAGGCCCCCTTGCCCGATACCGCCCTTCGACAGGCGACCCGCCGTGGCCCGCACAGGGCCACGACGAAGATCACCCTACCCCCCGCCGTCCCGGGTTCGAGGCAACCGTCACCGCTCCCGGAGACACCGAGGAGCGACCACCCGGATGGATGATCGCTCCTCGGCGCTTGCGCGTTACACGCCCTGGTGGACGCGGTGCGGATCCGGCGCTGCCGGGCCGCTGGGGGTCCTGTCGGACCCGAAAGGTCTTACTTGACCTCGACGGAGGCGCCGGCGCCCTCGAGGGCCTCCTTGGCCTTCGCGGCGGCTTCCTTGTTGACCTTCTCGACGACGGCCTTCGGCGCACCGTCGACCAGGTCCTTGGCCTCCTTCAGGCCGAGGGAGGTCAGCTCGCGCACGACCTTGATGACCTGGATCTTCTTGTCGCCGGCGCCGGTGAGGACGACGTCGAACTCATCCTGCTCGGCCTCGGCCTCGACCGGGGCGCCCGGGGCGGCCGGACCGGCCACGGCGACCGCGGCGGCGGCGGTGACGTCGAACTTCTCCTCGAAGGCCTTCACGAACTCGGAGAGCTCGATGAGGGTCATGCCCTCGAACTGGGCCAGCAGCTCGTCCTGGGTGAGCTTCGCCATGATGGCGGTCCTTCCACTAAATCGGCAGGTGCCGGGTGTACTGGGTGAGGCGGGCGTACTACGGGCCCGCTATGACCCTTGCCTCATGTCGGCAAGAGCCGGAAAGCGAGCCGAATTACTCGGCACCGCCCTGCTCGTCCTGCTTGGCGCGAAGCGCGTCCACAGTGCGGACGAGCTTCGACGGAAGCGCCTGGAAGAGCTGAGCAGCCTGGGACTGCTTGCCCTTGAAGGCACCCGCCAGCTTGGAGAGCAGAACCTCGCGGGACTCGAGGTCCGCGAGCTTCTTGATCTCATCGGCGGACAGCGCCTTACCGTCAAGGACACCGCCCTTGATGATGAGATTCGGGTTGTCCTTGGCGAAGTCACGAAGACCCTTCGCCGACTCCACCGGGTCACCGGTGACGAAGGCGACTGCCGTCGGACCAGCGAAGAGCTGGTCGTCCAGCGTGATCCCGGCCTCGTTGGCCGCAATCTTGGTCAGCGTGTTCTTCACCACGGCGTACTGGGCGTTCTCACCGAGCGAACGACGCAGCGTCTTGAGCTGCGCCACGGTGAGACCGCGGTACTCGGTCAGCACGGCGGCGTTGGAGCTGCGGAACTTGTCCGTCAGCTCGGCAACCGCGGCAGCCTTGTCGGGCCTCGCCATAGAGTCTCGGCCTCCTTCCGGGTGATTCGGACCGCGCGGACCCGAAGGAGGACTGGGAAAAACGAAACGCCCCGGGCGCAGGCGCACGGGGCGAGGCTCAACCGGTGATTCGCATCCTCGCGGCCGCGAATTTCCGGGAACTCTTCCACAGTCACCTGCGCGGGTCGTCCGCAGTTCAGCGGATCCTTCGGCCACCGCACCCTCTTGCGAGTGCACGGCAACGACCAGCGGTCTTTGGCTTCCTGTGGAGAGTACGGGAACGGATCGCCGCGAGGCAAATCCGTTCCCGTCGGGACGTTCAGGACGCACCGTCGGACCGGACGGCGGGCCGTCGGAGCCGGACGGCGGGCCGGGCGATGGGCCGTCCGGACAGCGGGGCGTCGGGCCCGACGGTCCGGCCCGCCGGCGGACCGTCAGCCCCGGCGGGACCGTCAGGCCGGACGGCGGGCCGTCAGAGCCGGACGGCGGGCCGGACGATGGGCCGTCCGGACAGCGGGGCGTCGGGCCCGACGGTCCGGCCCGCCGGCGGACCGTCAGGCCGGACGGCGGGCCGTCAGAGCCGGACGGCGGGCCGGACGATGGGCCGTCCGGACAGCGGGGCGTCAGGCCCGGCGGGACCGTCAGAGCGGTCCCTCCCGGCGGTCGAGCCGTCCGTCGGGAGGGTCACGCCACTCAGACGTCGGCGTCGGCCCCGGCGTCCGCTCCGATGTCCGAGAGCCCTTCCTCGAGGCCCTGCAGCATCTCGAAGAGGTCGACCGTTTCCTTGGCCGGCGGTGCCTCGACCGTCGCCCGGGCCCCGTAGTCGGAGTAGTGCGTGGTGATGTCGACCGTGCCCTCGTCCGACTTCATGCCGAGGACCATCTTGACCGGGTAGTCGTCCTCGTTGACCCAGACCTCGGTGTCGTAGCCCTTCAGGCCCGACTCCTCGGCGTTGGCGATGAGCTCCTTGCGTTCCTCCCCGGAGAGGAGGTCGAGCGCCCCGTTGCCCTTGATGATCTCCTCGAAGGTCAGGGTGCCCTTGTAGTGCTGCGCCTGGACGCCGTCCACCTTCTGGGGGCCGACGTGCTTCAGGTTCGGTGACTCGAGCAGCAGGGCCAGCTGCTGGGCCGGGTCCTGGTTCATGCTCTCCAGGCTGCCGGTGATCTGCTTCTGCAGTTCCTTGCTCCCGGCCTCCTCGGCGATGGCCTGGAAGTCCAGCTTCATCCAGCGCTTGCCGTCCATCCCGGCAGCCTGCTCCGTACCCATGTCCGCGTACATCACGTTGTCCAGCATGATCATGCGGATCTCGGAGGGCGCGTCGGGATCGAGCCCCGCGAGGTCGGATCCCTTGATGGTCATATCCATGACCGCGGGGTCCCAGCCCTGGACTCCGGTCATCTCCATGGTGCCGTCGCCCGCCGCACCCACCATGTCCCCCATGCCCTGCATGCTCGCGGGCATTGACATGGTCATCCGGACCTTGGCGGACTTCGCCTCCGTCGTCTTCTTGAAGGCGGCCTGAAGGACCTCGGACGCCTCGCCCCGGGACAGGACCTTGGGCTCCGCCGCCTTGGCCTTCGCTCCCCCGTCGCCGTCACCGGCCTGACAGCCCGCGGCCCCCGCGACGACCGTCACGGCCGCCACGCAGACACCCGCGCGCTTCCATGCGGACATGCCCATGATTCCCACCCCTGGTTGTTTCGCCTGCTCAGTGAAGTCCGTCGAACCGTAACCCGCTTGACTGACACCGCTGTATGAAAAAACCCGTCCCCGCGCCTTGGAAGGCGCGGGGACGGGTTCGGGGCGTGCTCGGTGAGCGGGCGGGGCCGGACGGGCCGGCCCGACGGGCTCAGACCGCCGCCGGGTCCTCCTCGACGAGGAGGTTGCGGGTGCGGTTCGAGTCGAGCGGAATGCTGGGGCCGATCGTGGTGGTGATCGCGGCCTTCTTGATGTACCGGCCCTTCGCGGCGGACGGCTTCAGACGGAGGATCTCGTCCAGCGCGGCGCCGTAGTTCTCCACCAGCTTGGTGTCGTCGAAGGACGTCTTGCCGATGATGAAGTGCAGGTTCGAGTGCTTGTCGACGCGGAACTCGATCTTGCCACCCTTGATGTCGTTGACAGCCTTGGTGACGTCCGGGGTGACGGTGCCGGTCTTGGGGTTCGGCATGAGACCACGGGGACCGAGCACGCGGCCGAGGCGGCCGACCTTGCCCATGAGGTCCGGGGTGGCGACGACGGCGTCGAAGTCCAGACGGCCCTTCGACACCTCGTCGATCAGTTCGTCGGCGCCGACGATGTCGGCGCCCGCGGCACGCGCGGCCTCGGCACGGTCGCCGGTCGCGAAGACCAGGACCCGGGCGGTCTTGCCGGTGCCGTGCGGGAGGTTCACGGTGCCACGGACCATCTGGTCGGCCTTGCGCGGGTCGACACCCAGGCGGAAGGCGACCTCGACGGTGCCGTCGAACTTCGAGGTGGAGGTCTCCTTGGCGAGACGGACGGCCTCGAGCGGGGCGTACTGCTTCTCCCGGTCGATCTTGGCGTCCGCAGCGCGGAGAGACTTGCTGCGCTTGCTCACGTGTAGCTCCTGTGGGTTCTTAGGAGTTGTGGTCCGGGCCGAGCGGGCCCTTCCACACTTCTGCTTGGCTTACGGGGGTGGAGGTCAGCCCTCGACCGTGACGCCCATGGAACGGGCGGTGCCGGCGATGATCTTCGACGCGGCGTCCAGGTCGTTGGCGTTGAGGTCGGGCATCTTGGTCGTGGCGATCTCACGGACCTGGGCAGCGGTGATCTTCGCGACCTTGGTCTTGTGCGGCTCGCCGGAGCCCTTCTCCACACCCGCGGCCTTGAGGATCATCTTCGCGGCCGGCGGGGTCTTGGTGATGAAGGTGAAGGTACGGTCCTCGTAGACCGTGATCTCCACCGGGATGACCCAGCCACGCTGCGACTCGGTCGCGGCGTTGTAGGCCTTGCAGAACTCCATGATGTTGACGCCGTGCTGACCCAGCGCGGGGCCGACCGGCGGAGCCGGGTTGGCCGCACCGGCCTGGATCTGGAGCTTGATGAGCCCCGTGACCTTCTTCTTCTTCTTGGGAGGCATGACTCTCCGGGTCCTTTCGATTCGGGTCCTGCCCGCGTACCGGGAATCACCCCGGACACAGGCATACCGCACAACGATAGCGGGTATGGATGTGCGGCCAAAAACCGAGCAGGTCAGGCAGACGCCTGAGCGTTCGCCTGACCTGTTCGGAAGCTGTGGTCCAGACTGTCCTGGCTGTCCGGTCCGTCCGGAACCGGGTCAGTTCTTCTGGATCTGGTCGAAGGAGAGCTCGACCGGCGTCTCACGGCCGAAGATCTCCACCAGGCCCTTGACCTTCTTGGAGTCGGGGTTGATCTCGTTGATGGTCGCCTGGAGCGTGGCGAACGGGCCGTCGGTGACAGTGACCGAGTCGCCGACCTCGAAGTCCAGCACCTGGACCTCGACCTTGCGCTGCGGAACCGGCTTGCCCTCGGCCTCGGCCGCCTCGCGGGCGGCCTTCTCCTCGGCCTCCGGGGCGAGCATCTTGACGATCTCGTCCAGGGTCAGCGGGTACGGATCGTAGGCGTTGCCCACGAAACCGGTGACACCGGGAGTGTTGCGGACGACGCCCCAGGACTCGTTCGTCAGGTCCATGCGGACCAGGACGTAACCCGGGAGCTTGTTCTGCTTGATCGTCTTGCGGTCGCCGTTCTTGATCTGGACGACCTCTTCCTGCGGCACCTCGGCCTGGAAGATGAAGTCCTCGACGTTCAGTGAGACGGCACGCTGCTCCAGGTTGGTCTTCACCCGGTTCTCGTAGCCCGCGTAGGTGTGGATGACGTACCACTCGCCGGGCAGTGTCCGCAGTTCCTCGCGGAGCTTCTCGACCGGGTCGCGCTTGTCCGCGGCCTCTTCGGCCTCGTCCTCGGCGGCGTCGGTCTCGTCCGCGGCGTCCTCGTCGGAGTCCGCGTCGTCGGCCTCTTCGGCCTCGGGGGTCGCATCGGCCGCCGTCTCGGACTCGTCCGCGGCGGCATCGGCAGCCTCGACCTCGGCGGAGGCCTCGGGGGCCTCACTGTCCGCGCCCCCGACGGTGTCGAGCTCGTCCTCGACGGACTCGACCGGCTCGATGGCGTCGTTCACGTTCGGGTCAGACACGGTGGCTGCTTCTTCCTGGATACATAGGGGTGGAACACGCGAAAGGAGCGCCGGGTACCTCGGCGCTCTTCGCAGGCGGCTCAGCCGAATACGTACTTGGCGACGTGACTGAGTCCGTAGTCGATCAGAGTGATCAGGCCGATCATGACGACCACAAAGATGATCACTGCGGTTGTGTACGACGTCAGCTGGTTCCGGGTCGGCCAGACAACCTTGCGAAGCTCCGCCACGATCTGGCGGTAGAAGAGCGCGAGGCGCTTCAGCGGACCCTTCTTGGCCCGCTTGCCGCCTTTGCGGGTCCTCTTCTTGGAGTCCGGCGCCTCGTCCTCGGCATCAGGCATGTCGATGGAGCCCACGGCGTCCGTCACTCGTCCTCACCTGATTCCGGGTCATGGCCGTGCCGCGCCCGGTATGAGCCGCACGGCGGTGCATTGCTGTACGTACATGCGTACACATCCTGGCTAAGGTTGTGCATAGCAGGGCCGGAGGGACTTGAACCCCCAACCGCTGGTTTTGGAGACCAGTGCTCTACCAATTGAGCTACGACCCTTTGTGTGTCCCCCAACGTACCGCATCCGACCGGATGCTTGGTGTGCACCCGATGAGCGCGGCCGCAGAAGGCCAACGAGGTGTGAGTGTACGTGTTCCGGGGCCGGGCGTCGAACAGAAAAGACCCGTGCCCGGCCTCCCGGCCGAAGATCGTCCCGATGGAGAGGGCCCGCGGGAGGGACTCGGACTGGTGTCCAGAGGTTGACCAGGACCCGTTCAGTCCGTGAAACCCTCGTGCCGGGCAGGTCGCCGGTCTGGAACGATGGGGTCATGAGCGCTGCAACCCCTCCCACCGAGCGCCGGGTCTCCGCCCGGATCGGTGCGATCTCCGAGTCCGCCACCCTCGCCGTGGACGCCAAGGCCAAGGCCCTCAAGGCCGCCGGGCGACCGGTGATCGGCTTCGGCGCCGGTGAACCCGACTTCCCGACTCCGGACTACATCGTCGACGCCGCGATCGAGGCCTGCCGAAACCCGAAGTACCACCGCTACACGCCGGCCGGCGGACTGCCCGAGCTGAAGGCCGCGATCGCCGCGAAGACGCTGCGCGACTCCGGCTACGAGGTGGACCCCGCCCAGGTCCTCGTCACCAACGGCGGCAAGCAGGCCATCTACGAGGCCTTCGCCGCGATCCTCGACCCGGGCGACGAGGTCATCGTCCCGGCCCCGTACTGGACGACGTACCCGGAGTCGATCCGTCTGGCCGGCGGTGTCCCGGTCGAGGTCGTCGCCGACGAGACGACCGGCTACCGCGTCAGCGTGGAGCAGCTGGAGGCCGCGCGGACGGAGCGGACCAAGGTCGTCCTGTTCGTCTCCCCCTCGAACCCCACCGGCGCGGTCTACAGCGCCGAGGACGCCGAGGCGATCGGCCGCTGGGCGGTCGAGCACGGTCTGTGGGTGCTGACCGACGAGATCTACGAGCACCTGGTCTACGGCGACGCCACCTTCACCTCGCTGCCCGCGGTCCTGCCGGAGCTGCGGGACAAGTGCATCGTGGTCAACGGTGTCGCGAAGACGTACGCGATGACCGGCTGGCGGGTCGGGTGGATCATCGGTCCGAAGGACGTCGTGAAGGCCGCCACCAACCTGCAGTCGCACGCCACCTCCAACGTGTCGAACGTCGCCCAGGTGGCGGCGCTGGCCGCGGTCTCCGGCTCCCTGGACGCGGTCGCCACGATGCGCGAGGCCTTCGACCGCCGGCGCAGGACCATCGTCCGGATGCTCAACGAGATCGACGGCGTGGTCTGCCCGGAGCCCGAGGGCGCGTTCTACGCCTACCCGTCGGTGAAGGCCCTGATCGGCAAGGAGATCCGGGGCAAGCGGCCGCGGAACTCCGTGGAGCTGGCCGCGCTCATCCTCGAGGAGGTCGAGGTCGCGGTCGTACCCGGCGAGGCCTTCGGTACTCCGGGATACCTGCGGCTGTCCTACGCGCTGGGCGACGAGGACCTGGCGGAGGGCGTGAGCCGGATCCAGAAGCTGCTGGCGGAGGCACAGGACTGAGTCCGAACTGCTCACGAGAGCGGGTCGCGGGCCGTTTCCCTCCGGGGGGCGGCCCGCTTCCGTTTTCCTCGTACTGACGTGCGAGCAAGACCACGTTCGGGGAAAGCGCTACCGAGGTTCCCGGGATGTGCGGCAGGATTTCGGAATGGAACGTGTACGTGACCTCTCCCTGCTGCCGAAGGCCCATCTGCATCTGCACTTCACCGGGTCGATGCGCCCCGCCACTGTGCTGGAACTGGCCGACAAGTACGGTGCGCGCCTCCCCGAGGCGCTGACCGACGCGCTGACCAGCGGGGAACCACCGAGCCTGCGGGCCACGGACGAGCGGGGCTGGTTCCGGTTCCAGCGGCTGTACGACGCGGCGCGCTCGTGTCTGAGGGAGCCGGAGGACATCCAGCGACTGGTGCGAGAGGCCGCGGAGGAAGACCTGAAGGACGGGTCGGGCTGGCTGGAGATCCAGGTCGACCCGACGTCGTACGCGCCGCGGCTGGGCGGGCTGATCCCGGCGCTGGAGGTCATCCTGGACGCGGTGGACTCGGCGCGGCGGGACACCGGGCTCGGGATCCGGGTGCTGGTCGCCGCGAACCGGATGAAGCACCACCTGGACGCGCGCACGCTGGCCCGGCTGGCGGTGCGGTACGCGGACCGGGGGGTCATCGGCTTCGGGCTGTCCAACGACGAGCGGCGCGGCATGGCCCGGGACTTCGACCGGGCGTTCGCCATCGCGCGCGAGGGCGGACTGCTGTCCGCGCCGCACGGGGGTGAGCTGTCCGGGCCCGCGTCCGTGCGGGACTGCCTGGACGATCTGGAGGCCGACCGGATCGGGCACGGGGTGCGGGCGGCGGAGGACCCACGGCTGCTGCGGCGGCTCGCGGACCGGCAGGTGACGTGCGAGGTGTGCCCGGCGTCGAACGTGGCGCTGGGCGTGTACGAGAAGCCGGGGGACGTGCCCCTGCGGAAGCTGTTCGACGCGGGCGTGCCGCTGGCCCTGGGCGCGGACGATCCCCTGCTGTTCGGCTCGCGGCTGGCGGCCCAGTACGAGATCGCGCGTGAGCACCACGGGTTCACGGACGCCGAGCTGGCGGAGCTGGCACGGCAGTCGGTGCGCGGATCGAGGGCTCCGGATGCGGTCAGGGCGGAACTGCTGGCGGGGATCGACCGGTGGCTGACGACTCCGGCAGGGTGAACGCGGGAGCCGACTGCTCCGGCGGGATGGGGGCGGGAGCTGACTGCTCCGACGGAGTAAGGGCGAGGGCTGACGACTCCGACGGAGTGAGCACGGGAACCGACTGCTCCGGCGGGATGGGGGCGGGAGCCGACTGCTCCGACGGAGTGAAGGCTGGCGGTCCGTGGCCCCTCAGAGGCCGACCCCTACCGTCACCGGCTCGTTGACCAGGGTGATGCCGAAGGTTTCGCGTACGCCGGACACCACCTCGCGGGCGAGTGCCAGCAGGTCCTCGGTGGTCGCCTCGCCACGGTTGGTGAGGGCGAGGGTGTGCTTGGTGGAGATGCGGGCCGGGCCTTCGCCGTAGCCCTTGGTGAAGCCGGCCTTGTCGATCAGCCAGGCGGCGGAGGTCTTGGTGCGGTCCTCGCCGGCGGGGTACGCGGGGGGCTCGGTGTCGGGGCCGAGGTGCTGCTTCGCCCGGGCCCGGAAGGCAGCGAACTCCTCGCCCGTGAGGATCGGGTTGGTGAAGAAGGAGCCGGCCGACCAGGTGTCGTGGTCCTCGGGGTCCAGGACCATGCCCTTTCCGGCGCGGAGCTTCAGGACCGTCTCACGGGCCGTGGGCAGGGAGACGCGGTCGCCCGGCGCGACGCCGAGGACGCGGGCCGTCTCGGCGTACCGGATGGGGCCGGAGAGGCCGTCGGCGTCCTCCAGGCCGAAGCGGACACGCAGGACGACGTAGCGCTCGGGGTCGGCCTTGAAGCGGCTGTGTCGGTAGGAGAAGGCGCACTCCTCGTTCGTGAGGGTGACCGTCTCGCGGGTCCGGCGGTCGTAGGCGACGACCTCGGTGATGGTGGAGGAGACCTCCTGGCCGTACGCGCCGACGTTCTGGATGGGGGTCGCGCCCACCGAGCCGGGGATGCCGGCCAGACACTCGATCCCGGCCAGGCCGGCCTCCACGGTGCGGGCGACGGCGTCGGTCCACACCTCTCCGGCCGCCAGTTCCAGGCGCGTGCCGTCCAGGGTGAGGCCCCGGGTGGCGATGACGAGTGCGGTGCCGTCGAAGCCCTTGTCGCCGATGACCAGGTTCGAGCCACCGCCGATGATCAACAGGGGCGTACCGCCGTCGTCGGCCTCGCGGACGACGGCGATCACTTCTTCGTCGGTCGTCGCGGTGACCAGCCGGGTCGCGGGGCCGCCCAGGCGGAACGTGGTCAGCGGGGCGAGGGGGGCGTCGTGGAGTTCCTGCACGGGCTCAAGACTAAGGCCCTCGCCGGACGGGACGGCGGGGGCCGGGTGCGCTGTCGTGCGCGTGCACGGGTACGTGCGCGTGCACGAGTGCTTGCGCGGGCGCGAGTGCTTGCGCGGGCGCCGGCGTCCGCCCGGGGCGGGCCGTGCGCACGCGCGGACATGCGTTCAGGTGAGGCGGCGCCGTACTTCGGTCCAGTCGACGGGGAGGTCCTCGCTCTTCGCGGTCCAGCCGGCGAACTCGGCGTCACGCATCCGCGGAACGAGCCCGCGGGCGGTCGGCGCGTGCGGGCCGGTACGGGCGAAGGCGCCGAGGGCCTCCGGGGACTCCCAGGCGGACACGGTCCAGAACGTCCGCCGCAGCGGCTGTGCCTTCAGGGAGGCTCCGTACGCGCCGGGAGCCCTGCTCACCTGTCGCCAGACACCGGGTGTCCTGAGGAAGAACCGCAGGGCTCCCCAGAGGGTGCGGGTCTCGAAGCGGGAGGCGAAGACGTGCACTTCGGTGTGGGGCGGTGGGATGTTCGGGACGGTCCAGGGAAGCGTGGGCATGACCGGGTCCTTCCGTGGTGGGTGGGAGCTCATGGGGGTCCATGGCATTCCGATGGGCTCAGGAGACCGTTTCCGGCAGGGCTTCAGGGGACTGTTTCCAGCGGAGCTCAGGAGGCCGTTTCCAGTACCGGTTCCGGCGCCGGACCGGCCGGGGGCGCGGTGGGCGCGGTGGGCGCGGTGGGCCGCCTGCGGGCCGGTATGAACAGGGTCGCGACGCCTGCGAGGGCGACCGCCGCGGCGCCGACCACCAGCGCCGGACGCATACCGTCGACGAAGGCCTGGCCGGATTCGTAGCCGCCCCGGGACGCGAAGATCGACGCCATGATCGCGATGCCGAGAGCGCCGCCCACCTCCCGCAGGGCGTTGTTGGCTCCGGAGGCGATGCCCTGTTCCTTCGGGCGGACGCTGGACATCACCAGGTGGGAGGCCGGGGCGAAGTACAGCGCCATGCCGATGCCGCTGATGATCAGGGCGGGCAGCTGGGCGGCGTAGGAGGCGTCGGCGGTCGCCACCACGGCCAGGTGGCCGAGGCCGAGGGCCTGCAGGAAGAGGCCGGTGGCGACGACCGGACGGCCGCCGACACGGTCGGAGAGGATGCCGGCGATCGGGGCGACGAGCATCGGCATGCCGGTCCATGGCAGCATCCGCAGGCCCGCCTCGGTGGGCGTGTAGCCGAGCACGCCCTGCATGTACTGGCTGAGCAGGAAGATCGAGCCGAACATGCCGAGGAACATCAGCAGGCTCGCCGCGTTGATGCCGGAGAAGGCGCGGGAGCGGAACAGCCGCATCGGCAGCATGGGGTTCTTGGCGCGGATGCTGTAGAGCACGAAGCCCACGAGCAGCGCCGTCCCGGCGAACAGGCCGGTCAGGACGACGGTGCCGGTCCAGCCGTCGACGGGCCCACGGATCAGTCCGTAGACGATGCCGAAGAGTCCGCCGCTGGCGAGCAGGGTGCCGGGCAGGTCGAGCGGGGCTCCGGTCCCGTGGGACTCGGCGAGGCGCAGGCGGGCGAGCGGGATGAGGACCAGGCCCAGCGGGACGTTCAGCCAGAAGATCCACTGCCAGGAGATGTGTTCGGTGAGGCTGCCGCCGACCAGCGGTCCGGAGGCCACCGCGAGGCCGTTCACGGCGCCCCAGATGCCGTACGCCATACCGCGCCGCGCCTCGGGTACGGCCGCGGTGAGCAGGGTGAGGGTGAGGGGCATCATGACCGCGGCACCGGCGCCCTGCACCGCGCGGGCGGCGATCAGGGAGTCGATGCCGGGGGCCATGGCCGCGGCGGCGGAGGACACGGTGAAGACGGTGATACCGGCGATGAAGAGCCGGCGGCGGCCGAAACGGTCGCCGAGTGCCGAGCCGAACATCAGCAGGACGGCGAAGGTGAGCGTGTAGGCGCTCACGGTCCATTCCAGGTCGTGCAGGCCGCCGCCCAGGTCCTTGCGGATGGAGGGCAGTGCGGTGGTGACGACGAGGTTGTCGAGGGCCGCCATGAAGCCGGCGACGCTGGTGATGACGAGTGCCCAGGCGGCCGAACCGCCGCGTGCTTTCTGTTGTGACATCGCTCCCCCAGGAGATGATGTTGTTAGTTATTGATGACTAACTTTCACGCGCAGAAAAAGGCGGCACCATAACGCCTTCCTTCACTTCGGCCACTTCCGCCGGAGCCACCACTTCCGCCGGCACCACCGGAGCCACCGATGGCGCTGCTTCTCATTCCTTCCGCGGGCCCTCGACCCGCGTCGACAGGTCCAGCCCTTCCCAGATCCGGTGTCCGGCCGGGAACCCCATGGCGGACAGGCAGTTGATGAGCATGCCGTGCGCCATGAAGTCCGTCGTCTCGTGGACGTCGGCCCCCAGGGCGAGGTGGACGGTGTCCCACAGCCGCAGCCAGCCGGCGCGCACGCTCGCACCGAACTCCTCGTCGCCCTCCTGCTCGGCGGCCGCGACGGCGAGGTACATCTGCATCTGCATCATGAGCAGTTCGGGCCGCTCCGCGATGGTCCGGGTATAGGCCATCGCCATGGCCTGCAGGGCATCCTCACCCTTCAGCCCTTCGGACGCCTCCGCGAACATGCGGATGGTGTCCTCCACGCAGCGATCCGCCGCCGCCAGGAAGATGGCCTTCTTGCCCGGGAAGAGCCGGAAGAGATACGGCTGCGAGACACCGACCCGCTTGGCGATCGCCTCGGTCGACGTGCCGTGGTAGCCACCGCGGGCGAACTCGGCGCTCGCCGCGCGGACGATGCTCTCGCGCCTCTCCTCTGCGCTCATCCTGACCATGCCGCAAAGTTAGTACTCAATCACTAACTACGTCAAGAGGCGGGCCCGGTACGACGTAGGGGGCGCTCTCCGTGAAGAGCGCCCCCTACGTCATGTCACGCGACACGGTTTTCCGGTCAGGCGAGCCGTACGACCGTCCGCGACATCCCCAGCACCTTCTGCCCCGCACTGGTCGCCGTGAGGTCGACGCGGACGGTGTGGTCGTCGAGCTTGGCCGCTACCTTGCCCGTGACCTCGATGGTCGCGCCCTGATCGTCGTCGGGGACGACGACCGGCCTGGTGAAGCGGACGCCGTACTCGACGATCGCGCCCGGATCGCCCACCCAGTCGGTGACCACGCGGATCGCCTCGGCCATGGTGAACATGCCGTGCGCGATGACGTCGGGCAGACCGACGTCCTTGGCGAACCTCTCGTTCCAGTGAATGGGGTTGAAGTCGCCGGAGGCGCCCGCGTACTGGACGAGAGTGGCCCGGGTCACGGAAAACGTCTGCGCGGGCAGCTCGGTGCCGACCTCGACGTCGGCGTAGGAGATCTTCGCCGTCATGATGCTGCTCACGCCCCCTCGGCGGCACGGGCCACCAGCTTGGTCCAGGCGGTCACGACGTGCTCTCCGGCCTCGTCGTGCACCTCGCCGCGGACGTCCAGGATGTCGTTGCCCGCCATCGACTTGATCGCCTCGATGGTCGAGGTGACGGTGAGCCGGTCACCGGCGCGCACCGGGCGGCGGTAGGCGAACTTCTGGTCGCCGTGCACCACCCTGCTGTAGTCCAGGCCGAGCTGGGGGTCGGTGAAGACCTGCCCGGCGGCCTTGAAGGTGATCGCGAACACGAAGGTCGGCGGAGCGATCACATCGGAATGCCCGAGAGCCTTGGCGGCCTCCGCGTCCGTGTACGCCGGGTTGGCGTCCCCCACCGCCTCGGCGAACTCTCGGATCTTCTCCCGGCCCACTTCATAGGGATCGGTGGGCGGGTAGCTCCGCCCCACGAAGGACTGGTCGAGCGCCATGCGCGCGGCACCTCCTGTGTCTCGTGCGGCCCTGGTCGGCCGGCGGGAAGAACAACGCGAGGCCGCCCCCCGACAAGGGGGACGGCCTCGCGTACGAGCCTGATTTATCGCGTTTCGCGGTGCGCGGTGTGCGCCTTGCAACGCGGGCAGTGCTTCTTCATCTCCAGGCGGTCCGGGTTGTTACGCCGGTTCTTCTTGGTGATGTAGTTCCGCTCCTTGCACTCCACGCAGGCCAGCGTGATCTTCGGGCGGACGTCGGTGGCAGCCACGTGAGTGCTCCTTGGACGGACGGGATTAATGAAACTGAATGAACGCAGAAAGAGTAGCCGATCGAAGGACCGACCCCGCAATCGGCTACTGTGTGTAGCGGTGACCGGACTTGAACCGGTGACACAGCGATTATGAGCCGCTTGCTCTACCGACTGAGCTACACCGCTGTGATGCGATCGATTCCCGCCTCGCGACGGGAACCTCACACACCAGAGCCCCAAAACGGAATCGAACCGTTGACCTTCTCCTTACCATGGAGACGCTCTGCCGACTGAGCTATTGGGGCGAGCGAGGAAGACATTACACGCTCTGCCGCCGTTCACCCAAATCCGTTTCGCGGCCCCTGTCCCACCCTGTCGGCCACTCCCTCCCGACGGTCCCGGACACCCCCTCCGGCCCCCCGCGACACTCCCTCCGGACCACGGTGACCCCTGCCCGGCCACACCAATACGACTATTGCTGACTCTCACGCTCCTCCCGGCGAGGAACGGGCCTCCGCCCTAGGCTCGACTCACTCTGCGTGATCTTCTCTCTGTGTGATCCTGCGACAACCGTGCGCAGTCCGAGCCTCAGGAGCGCGATGCCCGACAACCGGCCGCAGCCGCCACCCCCCTCGTCGCCCGTACCGCCCCCGGACCCGTCCGGCCCGGCACCGCTCCTGCTGTGCGGCGCGCGGCTCACCGACGGCCGCACCGTGGACGTACGGCTGGGCGGCGGGCGCATCGAGGCGGTCGGCACGGCCGGCAGCCTGACCGTGGACGGCACCCGTACGGGCGGCACCCGGGTCGACCTGGCCGGCCATCTGCTCCTGCCGGCCCCCGTCGAGCCGCACGCCCACTCCGACACCGCCCTGTCCGGGGCATCCGACGGCCCCGTCTCGTACGACCCCCACGACGTCCGGAGCCGGGCGACGGAGGCCGCACTGCTCCAGCTCGGGCACGGGACGACGGCACTCAGGGCACACGTGCGCGTGGACGACATGACCGGACTCGGCGCGCTCACCGCCGTACTGCAGGCGGGGCGTTCGCTGCGCGGGCTGACCGAGCTGACGACGGTGGCGATGCCGCGCGTACTGACCGGGGTGGCCGGGGCCGACGGGATCGCGATGCTGCGGGACGCGATGAAGATGGGCGCGTCGGTGGTGGGCGGCTGTCCGGACGTCGACCCCGACCCCACGGGGTACGTGGAAGCGGTCCTGGAGGTCGCCGCCGAGCACGGCTGCCCCGTCGACCTGCACACGGACACCGCCGACCCCGCCCGCGTGGCCCGGCTCGCCGCGATGGCGGGCGGGCTGCGGCCGGGTGTGACACTCAGCCCGTGCGGCGGCCTCGGCCGGCTGCCCGCCGAGACGGCCGCGCGTACCGCGGACCAACTGGCGGCGGCCGGGGTCACCGTGGTGTGCCTGCCCCAGGGCGACTGCGGAGGCCTCGACCGCCGGGGCACGGGCACGGCTCCGGTACGGCTGCTGCGCGCGGCGGGCGTACGGGTGGCGGCCGGGAGCGGCGCCCTGCGGGACGTGTCGAACCCGGTCGGCCGCGGCGACCCGCTGGAGGCGGCCTACCTGCTGGCCTCCCGCCACGGACTGTCCCCCGAGGACGCCTACGAGGCGGTGAGCACGTCGGCCCGCGCTGCCCTCGGACTGCCCGAGGTGCGGGTGGAGGCGGGTTTCCCCGCCGAACTGCTCGCGGTCCGCGGCGACCGGCTGCCGACCGCACTGTCCCTGGCGTACAGCCGGATCGTGGTGCACCGGGGACGCGTGGTCGCACGGACGAGCGCGGTACGGGAGTACTGCGGTTCGTCGACGACGCCCACGGAACCGGCAACGGACCCGGCAACGGACCCCGTAACGGACCCCGTAACGGACCCGGCAACGGACCTGCCCCGGCAGGGCCGGACAGGAATCGCATAGCCCTTCCGCCGCCCCCTCCCTCGCTTCCAGTTGCTCCCCCTGCTCCCCCCCTGCTCCTGCTGTTCCTGCTGCTGCCCCTTTCGTTCCTCTCTTTCCGCGCCGTGCCGTGCGGCGGATGCGATCGTCGCGGCGTACGGTCGAAGGCATGCGCATTGTCATCGCTGGTGGTCATGGTCAGATCGCGCTGCGGCTGGAGCGGTTGCTCGTCGCGCGCGGAGACGAAGTGGCGGGCATCATCCGCAAGCCCGAACAGTCCGACACCCTGCGGCAATTGGGCGCCGAGCCGGTCGTACTCGACCTGGAGTCGGCGTCGGTGGCGGACGTCGCGGAGCAACTCCGGGGCGCGGACGCCGCGGTGTTCGCCGCAGGCGCCGGCCCGGGGAGCGGCGCGGCACGCAAGGAGACGGTGGACAAGGCCGCGGCGGTCCTCTTCGCCGACGCCGCGGTCCGCGCCGGCGTGCGGCGCTTCGTGGTCGTTTCGTCGATGGGCGCGGACCCGACCCATCAGGGCGACGAGATCTTCGACGTGTACCAGCGCGCCAAGGGCGAGGCCGACGCGTACGTCCGCGGCCTGGGCAGCCTCGAATGGACGATCCTGCGCCCCGGCATGCTCACCGACGACGCCGGCACCGGCCTGGTCCACCTGGAGGCCCACACCGGCCGCGGCCCGATCCCCCGCGACGATGTGGCCGCCGTCCTGGCCGAGCTGGTGGAGGGCTCCTCGACGGCCGGCCTGACCCTGGAACTGATCAGCGGCTCCGTGCCGATCCCGGTGGCGGTGAAGGCGGTGGCGGGCGAGTGAGCCGCGGGAGACACGCGGGAGGATACGGAAAGCTTCTCGAGGACGGCTAGAACAGCGGCATCTGCCCCGAGAAATCCGGTACGACGTACCCGTCCAGCGACGGTTGTTCGGCTCCGGCCCGGGCATATCGGCGGGACCCCGGGCACGAGGTGAGCTCCCCGCTCCCCCTGGCACCGGGCGGATCGTGACGCGCGTACCGCCCGGCCACGACGGCGATCTCACGACGACACTCGGGACAACGCCTACGACGCGACGACATCCCGCCAGTCTCCCCGAGCGACCCGCCCCGCACATACCCCACAACAAACGCGAAGACCCCCTCCGGACTGTGTCTCACAGTCCGGAGGGGGTCTCCCCTTGTGGTGGCGCCAGGATTCGAACCTGGGAAGGCTGAGCCGGCAGATTACAGCGGGCCCCGTTCACCGCCTACGACCTGCGGCATTCCGTGTGCCGCCGTTTGCCGGGGGAACCTCACCCTGCTGCGGTGGCATGTCACCGCTTACGGCGTCGCCCCCGACGGCCGGCTGTTCCGGACCCAGCGCGGCGGACTCGTCCAGGACACCGGATACTGCGAAGTCTGGGCCGAGGCTCGCTTACGCGCCCTCACACCCGCTCAGCGCGCGTCGCAGTTGGCCAAGCGTCCCTATGATCTCCGCCACGCTGCCGTCTCCACATGGCTCAGTTCTGGAGTGGAACCACAGGTCGTCGCCGCGCGCGCCGGCCACAGTGTGGCCGTGCTGTTCCGGGTGTACGCGAAGTGCCTGGACGACGCTGCCGCCACGGCGAACGCCCGAATCGAACGGGCCCTGAAGAACGGCGGCTAAGCGGCCTGGAGAAAGTGCGGTGCTGATCCTCGTGCTCTCATTCAGGTTGGTGCCTTGGTGGCCTAGAACGCGGGCATCTGACCTCGCCCGACCCGTCAGGACTACGGTTGGGTCTGCGGCAGGATCTGCTCTTGGCGCGCGGTCGCCTTGTCGAGTTGCATGCGGGTCAGCTTCCGTACGAAGAGGAGCGCGAAGACTGCTGCCACCGCGTCGAGGACGTCGGAGAACATCATCATTCCCGCGGCCTGCTTCAACTTCGCCGCGCTGGCGGCGTCCTCATAGGCCGAGCCTGCGACCCGGTCGACCAACCATGTCGCCACGAACAACGCCCACCAGACGTTCATCGGGGTGCGGGACGTGCGGCGCGCCTCGGAGTCCCAGTCAGTGCTGGCGTTCCACACCTCGCCCGCGACCTTGCGCGGCAACCATAGGTTGCCGATCGGTATGAACCAGGCGCCGATGGCCCAGCCGCTCTTCATCTCGCAGGAGTCGAGCGCGAAGAAGTCGGCGTTCCTGCGCACCCGGTAGAACCAGATGACGAAGACCACAGCCGTCGCCACCAGGAGCGTCACTTGCAGCACGCCTCCCACAGCCTGGAGGTAGTCGGCCCGCGTCAGATCGGCGTCCTCGACGGACCCGCCGCCCAGTATCTCGTCCATCAGCCGCCACATATTGACGTCGAAGACAGCGGCGAGCAGGTCCACCCCGATAGTGAGGCTGAAGAGTGCGGTGAGCGCCGTCGCGAGACCCCTCGGCGATCGGAACGGCGCGACGTACGGCGGAAGGTGTCCGGTGGTCGCCGGAGGCGGATCGAATGTGTTCTGCGAAGTGTCGGACATGGCTGAGCAAGCCCCCCCATGGGCAGCGAAACGCCCGCCGACCGGCGGGCCAGACAGGACGATAGTCAGGCTGTCCGCCGCCGTCCAAGCAGTTCACGGGCCCCGCAGCGCAGCTGACCCAGCCCATCGGTCCCTTGGCAGCCCCCGGGATCAGCACATGACTTCGGTCAACCCGCCTAGCGGGCCCGAAAGCTGCCCCACGTCTGCCCCACACGCGCTGGCCAGCACGCGCTGGCCAGCACGCGCTGGCCAGCACGCGAATCAGAGTGAGACACACGAGGAAAAAGCACCCATAGCGGCCAAGCGTGGCCCGTCAACGCCGAAAGGGTCTGCGGTCAGCATTTCTGCTGGTCGCAGACCCTTTCGGTCTTGTGGCGGCGCCAGGATTCGAACCTGGGAAGGCTGAGCCGGCAGATTTACAGTCTGCTCCCTTTGGCCGCTCGGGCACACCGCCAAGGTTGCTGCCCTCGAACCGCCTTGCGGCGGCGCTCCGTGGCAACGACGTAAACGATACCTGATGGGGAGGGGTGGTTCGCCACCCGATTGATCGCCACCCGGGGGCCCCGGGGTGGCTAGGCTTGTGAGGATGCGGCCCGGGACCGATGCCGGACTCGACGGCCGCCCACATACGCCGGTAGCCGGTACGCATCCGGCTCTCAGCCCCATACACAACCCGATACAAGGAGCCACAGGACATGGCCGACTCCAGTTTCGACATCGTCTCGAAGGTCGAGCGGCAGGAGGTCGACAACGCCCTCAACCAGACCGCCAAGGAGATCTCACAGCGCTACGACTTCAAGGGCGTGGGTGCCTCGATCTCGTGGTCCGGGGAGAAGATTCTTCTGGAGGCGAACTCCGAGGACCGGGTGAAGGCTGTCCTCGACGTCTTCCAGTCCAAGCTGATCAAGCGGGGTATCTCGCTGAAGTCCCTGGACGCCGGTGAGCCGCAGCTCTCCGGCAAGGAGTACAAGCTCTTCGCGTCGATCCAGGAGGGCATCACCCAGGAGAACGCGAAGAAGGTGGCGAAGCTCATCCGGGACGAGGGCCCCAAGGGTGTGAAGGCTCAGGTGCAGGGCGAGGAACTCCGGGTCTCCTCCAAGAGCCGTGACGACCTTCAGGCCGTCATCTCCCTGCTCAAGGGCCAGGACTTCGACTTCGACCTGCAGTTCGTGAACTACCGCTAGGTCCGGGCGGAGAGCGAAGCCGCGTGCGCCTCGGGAGTCTCGTGCATGCGTGTACGCGGCAGGGCGGGTGTCTCCGGGCACCCGCTCTGCTCGGCCGGCGGCTGTTTCCCGGGATGCCGGTGGCGTCAGTCGCGTGAGTGTCCGAAGAGGAGTCGGTAGGCAATCAGGAGGACCAGGGAGCCCCCTATCGCGGCGGCCCAGGTGGCACCGTCGTAGAAGTCCCTGGTGATCGGGTGGTCCAGCCAACGGGCCGAGACCCAGCCGCCGATGAACGCTCCGGCGACGCCGATGAGAGTCGTCCCGATGAAGCCGCCCGGGTCGCGGCCCGGCAGCAGGAACTTCGCGATCGCTCCGGCCAGCAGCCCCAGAATGATCCAGCTGATGATCGTCATGTCCTGCCCCTGACCTCTCGTACCGTGCTCTCACCTGGCACGGCCTGTGAAAACCGCGCCCGGCGTTCCGTTCATGTCGTGTTGGGACAGAGGACGGCGTGGGCATGTGTGACGGTTCCCGCGGTCAGTAGGGTGCGGCCTCATGACAGCCCGTTCCGGTCCCGGACTGCGTCGCACGCTCGGCGTGGGGGACGCCGTCGTCATCGGTCTCGGCTCCATGGTGGGGGCCGGGATCTTCGCCGCTCTGGCACCCGCGGCGCGGGCGGCCGGCTCCGGGCTGCTCCTCGGGCTCGCGGCTGCCGCCGTGGTCGCCTACTGCAACGCCACGTCGTCGGCACGCCTGGCCGCGCTGTACCCCGAATCGGGCGGCACCTATGTCTACGGGCGGGAGCGGCTCGGGGAGTTCTGGGGGTACCTCGCGGGCTGGGCGTTCGTGGTCGGGAAGACCGCCTCCTGCGCGGCGATGGCACTCACCGTCGGGGCGTACCTCTGGCCGGGGCAGGCCCACGCCGTGGCGGTCGCCGCCGTCGTGGCGCTGACCGCGGTGAACTACGGCGGTGTGCGGAAGTCCGCGTGGCTGACGCGGGTGATCGTGGCCGTTGTCCTTGCTGTTCTCGCTTCCGTGGTGGTCGTGTGCCTGGCCTCGGGGCAGGCCGATGCCGGGCGCCTCTCCTTCGCGGCGCCGGGCGGCGCGGGCGGTGTGCTCCAGGCCGCCGGTCTGCTGTTCTTCGCCTTCGCCGGGTACGCGCGGATCGCGACCCTCGGCGAGGAGGTACGGGATCCGGCGCGCACCGTCCGGCGCGCGATCCCGCTGGCGCTGGGCATCGCACTGGTCGTGTACGTGGCTGTCGCGGTCGCCGTCCTTTCGGTTCTGGGGGTCCAGGAGCTGGGTGACTCGGGCGCGCCGCTGGCCGACGCGGTGCGGTCGGCCGGGGTTCCGGAACTGACGCCGGTGGTACGGGTGGGTGCGGCCGCGGCCGCACTGGGGTCGCTGCTCGCCCTGATCCTGGGTGTCTCGCGGACGGTGCTGGCCATGGCCCGGGACCGGCATCTGCCGGGTTCCCTGTCCGCCGTCCACCCCCGTTTCCGGGTGCCGCACCGGGCGGAGGCGGCCGTGGGAGTGGTGGTCGCCGTCCTGGCCGCCACGGTGGACGTACGGGGCGCGATCGGGTTCTCCTCCTTCGGGGTGCTGGTGTACTACGCGGTGGCCAACGCGTCGGCCTGGACGCTTCGGCCGGGGCCGGCGGCGCGGGTACTGCCGGCGGCCGGGCTCGCCGGGTGCCTGGTCCTGGCGTTCTCGCTGCCGGGGATGTCCGTGGCTCTCGGCACGGGAGTGCTGACGGTGGGTACGGCCGCCTACACGGTGCGGCGGTGGAGGGCCGCCGTACGGTAGACCGCCCCCGGGCCCGGGCGGGCCCTGCAGGGCGAGGCAGGGCCACGGCGGGGCAGCCCCATGGCAGGACAGGAGCAGGTGGCGTTGCGGGCGGGGCCCGGCCTTCTGGGCCCGCTGGAATTCGACCACCACCACATGTCGGCGAATGCTCACTCTCGGTCATGGACTCATGATGCACGCCGCCACCGACAGTCGCGGACCCCTGTGGACAACCCTCGTCGACGCGCTCGTGGGCTGTGGAGAACCCAGTCGATCCAGCCGGGGCCAGTGGGACTAGCGGGACGCGAACGGCTGGTCGGTGCGTACGATCTCGCGGCCCATCGGGAGCAACGAAACAGGGATCAGCTTGAAGTTGGCGATGCCGAGCGGGATGCCGATGATCGTCACGCACAGGGCGAGGCCGGTGACGATGTGGCCGATGGCCAGCCACCAGCCCGCGAGGACCAGCCACAGCACGTTGCCGATGCAGGAGGCGGCGCCCGCGTCCCTGCGCTCGACCGCCGTGTACCCGAAGGGCCACAGGGCATAGACACCGATCCGGAAGGCGGCGATGCCAAAAGGAATACCGATAACCGTGATGCACAACAGGACGCCGGCGAGCAGGTAGCCGAGGAACAGCCAGAAGCCGCTCAGAACGAGCCATATGACGTTCAGGATGGTCTTCACTGCGTTCGACCTGCCATCTTCTCGAGTCGGGCGATGCGTTCCGCCATGGGCGGGTGGGTCGAGAACATCTTCGCGAACCCCTGGCCCGGTCGGAACGGGTTCGCGATCATCATGTGGCTGGCGGTCTCGATGCGGGGCTCGGGGGGCAGGGGGAGCTGCTTGGTGCCCGTTTCCAGCTTGCGCAGGGCGCTTGCCAGGGCGAGAGGGTCGCCGGTCAGCTGAGCCCCGGAGGCATCTGCCTCGTACTCGCGGGAGCGGCTGATGGCCAGTTTGATGAGGGAAGCGGCGAGCGGGCCCAGGATCATGATCAGCAGCACGCCGAGGATGCCGGGACCGTCGTCGTCGTTGGAACGGCCGACCGGGATCAGCCAGGCGAAGTTGACCAGGAACATGATCACGGAGGCGAGGGCTCCGGCGACCGAGGAGATCAGGATGTCCCTGTTGTAGACATGGCTGAGCTCATGGCCGATGACGCCGCGCAGTTCGCGCTCGTCGAGCAGGCGCAGGATGCCTTCGGTGCAGCACACGGCGGCGTTGCGCGGGTTGCGGCCGGTGGCGAAGGCGTTGGGCGCCTCGGTCGGGGAGATGTACAGGCGGGGCATGGGCTGGCGGGCCTGGGTGGAGAGCTCGCGGACCATGCGGTACAGGCCGGGGGCCTCGAACTCGCTCACGGGGCGGGCCCGCATCGCGCGCAGGGCGAGCTTGTCGCTGTTCCAGTACGCGTACGCGTTGGTGCCCAGCGCGATCACGACAGCGACAACGAGGCCCGTACGGCCGAAGAAGCTGCCGATGACGATGATGAGCGCGGACAGTCCCCCGAGGAGGACCGCGGTCCTGAGCCCGTTGTGCCGGCGGTGCACAGTACGCCCTCCAAATCGTGCGGCGGGGCACCCTTGTCTGCCGATCTTCCTTCTGACCTGCGACGGCCCCGGGTGCTTCGGCCTCACGTCCAGTGGACCCTCCCGTATTCGTCAACGCCAGGCGAGCGGCACAGGTTCCCCGGGGCGCGTGGTGGCGCGTGTAAACCGTCCGGGTGACGGCCTCCCTCGGCGCAGTGCGGGCCGCGCCCGTCCGGTGGCCGGAAAGCGTGGGCCGGTGGATGCGGGCCGGGCGCCGGAGGAGACCTGGCCGGAGAAAACCTGGAAGGCCTCGGGACCTCGGGGCCCCGGGGGTCGGCATGGCCCCGGGGGTCGGGTCAGAAGAGCCCGGTGTCGGTGAGGCGCAGGATCAGTTGTGGTGCGCCGGACAGGGCGATGCCGAGGACTCCGGTGAGGGCGATCGCGGCGGTGAGCGGGGCCGGGACGCGGTGCACGGCCGGTTCGCCGTCGGGGGCGCGGAACAGCAGGGCCGTCCAGCGGAGGTAGTAGACCAGCGCGATGACGACGTTGACGGCCATGACGACGGCAAGCCAGCCGAGTCCGGCATCGACGGCCGCGGAGAAGACGGTGACCTTGGCGAAGAGGCCGATGATGCCGGGCGGGAGTCCGGCGAGGCACAGCAGGAAGAAGGCCAGGAGCAGTGCCGTGAGCGGGCTGGAGGTGTACAGGCCGCGGTAGTCGGAGACCCGGTTGAGGAGTTTCGTACGGCCTACCAGGGCGGCGACGGCGAAGGCGCCGAGGTTCACCGCGCCGTACATGAGGGCGTAGGCGAGGGTGGAGCCGATCGACTTCTCGGCGTCGCCGGAGTACGCGGCGGCGGCGATCGGCACCAGGAGGTAGCCGGCCTGGCCGACGGAGGACCAGGCCAGGAGGCGTACCGCGCTGTACGCGCGCGTGGCCTGCTGGCCGAGGGCGCCGACATTGCCGACGGTCATGGTGAGCGCGGCGAGCGCGGCGAGGGCCGGGCCCCAGACCTCGGCGTACGACGGGAGGGCGACGACGGTGACGAGGATCAGGCCGGTGAAGCCGACCGCCTTGCC
Source organism: Streptomyces sp. P9-A2 (assembly GCF_036634175.1). Classification (NCBI taxonomy): domain Bacteria; kingdom Bacillati; phylum Actinomycetota; class Actinomycetes; order Kitasatosporales; family Streptomycetaceae; genus Streptomyces; species Streptomyces sp. P9-A2. Next base: position 4,801,226 of record NZ_JAZIFX010000001.1, on the reverse strand, counting down.
GATGACCGACAGGTAGGCGGCGATCGGCAGGGGGGCGCCCACGTAGGTGTCGGGCACCCAGAAGTGGAAGGGGACGGCGGCCGTCTTGAAGGCGAAGCCGACGAGGGTGAGGACGACGCCGGTCTGGGCGAGGGTGTGGAGCTGTCCGTCGACGGTCTGGACGCGTTCGGCCACCAGGGTGAGGTGGAGGGTCCCGGTGGCGGCGTAGACGAAGCTGATGCCGAGGAGGCTGACCGCGGTGGCGGTGACCGAGGACAGGAAGAACTTCAGTGCCGCTTCGGACGACTTCCGGTCGCCGTGTCTGAGGCCGACCAGGGCGAAGGCGGGCAGGGAGGCGACCTCCAGGGCGACGACGAGGGTCGCGAGGTCGCGGGAGGCGGGCAGGAGGGCGGCGCCCGCGACGGAGGACAGGAACAGGAACCAGTACTCGCCCTCGGGGAGCCGCTTGTCGGCGTCCTTGAGGGCGGTGACCGACAGGAGGGCGGTCAGGAGCGCGCCGCCGAGCACCAGGAACTGGATGACGAGGGTGAACCGGTCGGCGGTGTAGCTGCACACTCCGGGGTCGCCGACCAGGCAGAACGTGCTGCGGTCGGCGTCGAGGAGAGGCAGCAGCATGAGCGTGGCGGCGGCGAGTCCGGTCACCGCGAACCACCCGAGGAGCGGTTTCCTGGCCTCGCCGACGAACAGGTCGGCGACGAGGACGGCGAGTCCGACGACGGCCGCGATGACGGGCGGCGCGATGGCGAGCCAGTCGACGGACTGGACGAGGGAGCTCATCGGGTGCCTCCTGTGAGGAGCTGCTGCACGGCCGGATCGGTCAGTCCGATCAGGGCCCCGGGCCACAGTCCGGCAACGACGGTGAGGACGACGAGCGGGGTCCAGGCCGCGAACTCGTAGCCGCGGACGTCGGGGAGCGCGGGGGCCTGTTCCGGCAGCGCGCCCATGCAGACCCTGCGGACCACGACGAGCAGGTACGCCGCGGTCAGCAGGGTGCCGAAGGCGCCGATCGACATGAAGACGAGGAAGGCGGGGCGGCTGAGTCCGGCGGCGGGGTCGAACGCGCCGAAGAGGGCGAGCATCTCTCCCCAGAACCCGGCGAGGCCGGGCAGGCCGAGGGAGGCGACGGCGGCGAAGGCGAGCAGTCCGCCGAGGCGCGGCGCCCTGCCGTAGAGGGCGGCGCCGGCCGGGAGCCGATCCGGTGCGGCGGAGCCGTTCGATGAGGAGCGGAGGCCGGATGACAGGCGGGAGAGGGTGTCGAGGTCGACGGTGCCGGTGCGGTCCTTGAGGGCGCCGACGAGGAAGAAGAGCAGGCCGGTGATGAGGCCGTGGGCGATGTTGGCGAAGAGGGCGCCGTTGACGCCGGTCGGGGTCATGGTGGCGATGCCGAGGAGGACGAAGCCCATGTGGCCGACGGAGGAGTAGGCGATGAGGCGTTTGAGGTCGCCCTTGGCGCCTTCCCTTGCGAGGGCGAGGCAGGCGAGGGATCCGTAGATGATGCCGACGACGGCGAAGGCGGCGAGGTAGGGCGCGAACGTGCGGAAGCCGTCCGGTGCGGCGGGGAGCAGGATCCGCACGAACCCGTACGTGCCCATCTTCAGCAGGACGCCGGCCAGCAGGACGGAGCCGACGGTCGGGGCGGCGGTGTGGGCGTCGGGCAGCCAGCTGTGCAGCGGCCACATCGGGGTCTTGACCGCGAGCCCGATGCCGATCGCCAGTACGGCGATGATCTGCACGGATACGGTGAGTGACCGGCCGTTGTCAGTGGCGAGTGCCACCATGTCGAATGTGCCCGCCTCGATTCCGATCAGGAGCAGGCCGAGCAGCATGACCACGGAGCCGAGCAGCGTGTAGAGGACGAACTTCCAGGCGGCCTCGGCCCGGCCCTCGCCGCCCCAGCGGGCGATGAGGAAGTACATCGGGATCAGGACCATCTCGAAGGCGAGGAAGAACAGGATCAGGTCGAGGACGGCGAAGGCCGCGAGGGTGCCGGACTCGAGGACGAGCAGCAGGGCGACGAAGGCCTTCGGGGACGGGCCCGCGGGCGGTTTGAAGTATGTGTGGAGCGCGCTGAGGAAGGTCAGCAGTGCGGTCAGGACCAGAAGGGGGAGGGAGATGCCGTCGGTGCCGAGGTGGATCCGCACGTCGAGTGCGGGAATCCAGCTGATGTCGGTCGTGGCCTGCATCGTCGACGGTCGGTCGTGGTCGAAGCCGAGCGCGAGGACGATCGCCGCGATGAGGACGGCGCCGGTGACGGTCACGCCGTGCCGGAGCACGGCCTGGTCGGGTGACTTTCCCTTGAGTCCCGGCGGGGCCGGGAGGAGAGCGGCGACGGCACCCAGGAGCGGGCCGACGACAAGGAACGCCAGAAGGAACTGCATCACGGACTCGCTGATATCGATCACGTCTGGTCACGCTCCCGTGGCGGCGAGGACGACGGCGACCGCGAGGACGACGGTGCCGGCGAGCAGCGCGCTCACATAGGTCTGCAGATTGCCGGTCTGGGCACGTCGTACGGCGGTGCCCAGCCACCGGGGCAGCGTTCCCGCGCCGCGTACGTATGTGTCGACGACCTCGCGGTCGAGGAACCGGACGAGTCCGGCCGCGGCCTGGACGGGCCGGACGAAGAGGGCCGTGTACACGGCGTCGAGGTGGAAGCCGACGGCCGCGTGGCGGTGCAGGGGGCCGAGCAGCAGCCGCCCGGGATCCGACGGGTCGGGTGCGGAGGCGATGTCTCCGTGGACGGGCCCGTGACTGGCGATCGCCTCCGCCTCGACCTGTCCGGCGCCACGTTCCGGGTGGGCGGCGACGGCACCGAGGGCGAGGCGGGTGGCGTGGGCGGTGGTGTGCCGCCAGGTGGAGTAGGTGACGATGCCGCCGACCAGGGCCACGCCGGTGCCGAGCACCGAGGTGGTGAGGGTCGGTGTGAGGTCGTGGCCGTCGAACCAGCCGGGGAGCACGCGGAAGGCGAGGCCGCCCAGTGCGAGGGAGGGGATCGCGAGCACCCACAGCACGACGGTCATGGTGAGGGGCTGCCTGCCGTGGTCGGGGGCCTCGGTGCCGTGTCCGCGGAAGGTCAGCAGCCACAGCCGTGTCGCGTACGCGGCGGTGAGCAGGGCGGTGACCAGGCCGGCGAGGAGGACGATCCAGCCCGCCGCGGCGGGGGCCTGCTCCGTGTGGCCGGTGACGACGTGTTCGGCGGCTCCGAGGACGGCCTCCTTGGAGAAGAAGCCGCTGAACGGCGGGATCGCGGCCAGCGCGAGGAGCGCCACGGTCATCGTCCAGTAGGCGTCGGGGACGCGGTCGCGCAGGTGGCTCATGCGGGACATGACGGCCAGCGAGTTGGTGCCGGCGGCGTGGATGATCACGCCGGCGGCGAGGAACAGCAGTGCCTTGAAGGCTCCGTGGGACAGGAGGTGGAAGACGGCGGCTCCGCGTTCGCCCACGGCGAGGGCGCCGGTCATGTAGCCGAGCTGGCCGATCGTCGAGTAGGCGAGGACGCGTTTGATGTCGTCCTGGGCGAGCGCGGCGAGCGCCGAGCCGGCCATGGTGACGGCGGCCATGACGGCGAGGACGGTCATCGTGGCCCGGGAGGCCGCGAAGAGCGGGAGGAGACGGGCGACGAAGTAGACACCGGCGGCGACCATCGTCGCGGCGTGGATCAGCGCGGAGACGGGGGTCGGGCCCGCCATCGCGTCGGGGAGCCAGGTGTGCAGCGGGAACTGCGCCGACTTGCCCGCCACGCCCGCCAGGAGGAGCAGGGTGATCAGGGTGGGGTGCTCGATGCCGCCGTGCGCGACGGCGTCGAGGACGTGTGTGATCAGGAAGGAGCCTGTCTCGCCGGCGAGGGCGAACAGGCCGATGAGGAAGGGGACGTCGCCGAGCTTGGTGACCAGGAAGGCCTTGAGGGAGGCCGCGCGGGCCTCGGGGGTCTCCCAGTAGTGGCCGACGAGGAAGTAGGAGCAGATGCCCATGACCTCCCAGCCGACCAGCAGCACCATCAGGTCGCCGGAGTAGACGACGAGGAACATCGCGGAGGTGAACAGGGACACGAGGGCCGCGTAGGAGGGGTAGCGCGGGCCGTCGCGGAGGTAGCCCGTCGAGTAGATCTGCACACAGGTGGCGACAGCGCCGACGACCACGGCGGTGAGGGCGGCGAAGCCGTCGATGTGCAGGGCGAGTTCGACGGGGACGGAGCCGGTGGGGGTGAGCTCGGTGGCGGCGTCGACGGCCCGGCCGCCGCCTTGGCGCACGGCGACCACGACGGCCAGTGCGAGAGCGGTGAGCGTGGGCAGGACGGCGAGCGGGCGGACGAACCCCGGGGCCGTTCGGCCCAGGAGCAGTCCGGCGATCGCGCCGAGGAACGGAAGGAGGGGGACGAGGACGGCGAGGGTGGTCGTGGTCACGCGGTGGCCTCGGCCTTCGTGACGGCCGCCCCGGTGGTGGGAACGTCGTCGTCGCTGTCGGATACGGGGCCGCCCGGCCCGCCGGAGCTGCCCGTGCCGTCGGGGTCGTCGGGGTCGTCGGGGTCGTGGCCCTCGGCGGTGTCGCGGAGCTTGTCGATGTCCGCGGTGCCGCGGTTGCGGTGGACGGCGAGGACGATCGCCAGGCCGATGCCGATCTCGGCGGCGGCGATGGCGATGGTGAACAGGGCGAGGGCCTGACCGGAGTGCAGGGTCTCCTCGGCGGTCCTGCTGAGCCAGACGTCGAAGGCGACCAGGTTCAGGTTGACGGCGTTGAGCATCAGCTCGACCGACATCAGGACCAGGATCGCGTTGCGGCGGGCGAGGACTCCGTACAGGCCGGTGCAGAAGAGGAGGGCGGACAGCACGACGGGATAGGCGAGGTGCATCAGCGGTTCCCTTCCGCGTCGCGGCGGCGGGCGGTCGACGCGCGGGCCGGGCCAGGGGCCGGTCCGGGGGTTGCTTCCGGGGCTGGTTCCGGAGCTGACCCCGAGGGCGATCCGTGGGTGGCTCCGGCGACCGTCTCCCGTGCCCCGGGTTCCCGGGCCGCAGCGGCCGTGTTCGCCCTGCGGGAGAGGACGATCGCGCCGACGAGAGCGGCCAGGAGAAGGACCGAGAGGGCCTCGAAGGGGAGAACCCAGTGCTGGAAGAGGCTGGCGCCGGTCACGTCGGTGGAGCCGGCGGGCGGGCCGTCCAGGTCGATCCAGGTCGTGCGGAAGGCGTCGACGACGACCCAGATCAGTGCCACGGCCGCGGCGACGGCCACGGCGAGGGCGATCCAGCGGTTGCCGGAGTCGGCGTCCGGGGAACGGCCGACGGGCGCTCTGGTGAGCATCAGACCGAACAGGAGCAGGACTACGACCGAACCCACGTAGATCAGGACCTGCACCCAGGCGATGAACTCGGCGGTGAGCAGGAGGTATTCAACGGCGAGTCCACCGAGGGCCACCACCAGCCACAGGGCGGCGTGCACCAGCTGTCTGGTGGTGACTGTGCCGACGGCGGCACCGAAGGTGACCAGGCCGACGAGGAGGAAGGCGACCTCCACACCGGTCGGGGAGAGGAAGCCCTGCGCCTCGGCGGTGGTGGTGGTGACGGTGGTGGTCGTGGCGTGCGCGACCGTGCCGGCGGCTGCGGCGAGGGTCACGAATCCTCCCCCTTCGGGTCGGGCTGCGGGTCTGCCTGCGGGTCGGGCTGCGGGTCGGGCTGGGCAGCGGCCAGTTTGTCGGCTGTCTTACGGGCGGCGGCGAGTTCCTTCGGTTCCTCGGCGGCGGGGTCGAGGGCCGGCGGCGCCGGAACCGTCCACATCCACTCACGGAGTTTGTCGCGTTCGTGGGTGAGTTCGTGGATGTCGGTCTCGGCGTACTCGAACTCGGGTGACCAGAACAGGGCATCGAAAGGACAGACCTCGATACAGATACCGCAGTACATGCACAGGGAGAAGTCGATGGCGAACCGGTCGAGGACGTTGCGGCTGCGGTCACGGCCGCCTGGTGCCGTCGCCGGGACGGTCTCCTTGTGGGAGTCGATGTAGATGCACCAGTCCGGGCACTCGCGGGCGCACAGCATGCAGACCGTGCAGTTCTCCTCGAACAGGCCGATCACCCCTCGGGTGCGGGGCGCGAGGTCCGGCTGGGTGTCCGGGTACTGAGCGGTGACGGACTTCTTCGTCATCGTCCGCAGGGTGACGGCCAGGCCCTTGGCCAGGCCGGAACCGGGGAAGCCAGGAAGAGGGGACATGGCTAGGAGATCACCACCTTGACGACGCCGGTGAGGGCGATCTGGGCGAGGGCGAGGGGAACGAGGAAGGTCCAGGACAGTTTCTGCAGCTGGTCCTCGCGCAGGCGGGGGTAGCTGACGCGGAGCCAGATGACGACGAAGGCGAGGACCGCGGTCTTCAGCAGGGTCCAGACCCAGCCGAGGCCGTCGGCACCCCACGGGCCGTGCCAGCCGCCCAGGAAGAGGACGGTGGTCAGGCCGCACAGGACGACGATCCCGGCGTACTCGGCGAGGAGGAAGAACGCGAACCTCAGGCCGGTGTACTCGGTGTACGCACCGAAGATGATCTCCGAGTCGGCGACGGGCATGTCGAAGGGCGGCCGCTGGAGTTCGGCGAGGCCGGCGACGAAGAAGACGATCGCGCCGACGATCTGCCAGGGCAGCCACCACCACTCGAACGCGTCGAGGATGCCGACGAGCGAGACGGTGCCGGCCGCCATCGCCACCGAGGCGGCAGTGAGCAGCATCGGCAGTTCGTAGGCGAGGAGCTGGGCGGCGGTGCGCAGGCCGCCGAGGAGGGAGTACTTGTTGGCGGAGGCCCACCCGGCCATGAGCGAGCCGAGGACGCCGACGCCCATCACCGCGAGCACGAAGAAAACGCCCGCGTCCAGCGCCTGCCCGACGGCGCCCTCGCCCGGCCCGACCGGGATGGCCAGCAGGACGAGGAGATACGGCAGGAGGGCCACGGCGGGGGCGAGTTGGAAGACACGGCGGTCGGCACCGGCCGGGACCACGTCCTCCTTCTGCGCGAACTTCACGCCGTCGGCGACGAGCTGGGCCCAGCCGTGGAAGCCGCCCGCGTACATCGGGCCCAGGCGGCCCTGCATGTGCGCCATCACCTTGTGCTCGGTCTGGCCGACGATCAGAGGGAAGGTGAGGAAGACGACGAAGACGATCAGGAGTCGCAGAGCGACGTCGAGTACGTCGTTCACCGCGGGCCTCCTGAGGGGGTACCGGGGGCCGCAGGGCCCGAGGAACCCGGGTCCGGGTCGGGGCCCTGGTCAGGGGCCGGGGCGGACTCGGGTTCGGTCTGCGCTTCGGCCTCGGGCTCAGGGTCACCTGCCGCGTCGGGTTCGGGTTCGGCTTCACCCGCCGCGTCGGCCTCGGGCTCGGCATGGGCCGGGCGGGCGTTGTGCCAGGGGGCGTCCGGGCTGCGCGGTGCGATGGAGGGCTTGATGCCCGATGCTCCGGTCCGGTCCGGCTTCTCCGCCTCTTTTGACGTCCCGGTCGTGTCCGGCGTCCCGGTCGTGTCCGGCGTCCCGGTCGTGTCCGGCGTCCCGGTCGTGTCCGGCGTCCCGGTCGTGTCCGGCGGCGTGGCCGGACGGCTTGCGGAGCCTTCGGATGCACTTCGGGTACGGCGTCCGACGGCCGGCACTTCGGGTGTGTCGGTGCCGGGGCCGGGGGCGAGACCGGGGGCGGGAGCGGAATCGGGGGCGGGAGCAGAGGCGATGGTGTCTTCCGCGGCCCTTTCCGCCTCTTCGGACGTCCCGGACGCGGCTGCCGTCGACCGCTCGCGCTGGGATGCCGAGCCCTCGCTCGCGCTCCGGGAACGGCGCGTCCGGGGCGCGGCCGGCGGGGGCGTCCCGGGCTGTGCCACGGCGTCGGCGGCCGGGGACTCGGGGGCGGGCGCGACCTGCCGACTCGCGGAGCCCTCGGCCGCCGTACGGTTCCGGCGCGGCGGCGGTGCGGGACGGCTCTCGCCCTCCGCCCCCGCGGGTGCGGACTGGCTCGCGGAGCCCTCGGCCGCCGTACGGGTTCGGCGCGGACGGTCGCCGGGTGCTCGTCCTGCGGCGGGTCCGGTGCCGGTGGCCGTCCGGCCCGCGCCCCGGGCCGGACGGGACGGGGCCGGAGGGAGTTGGCCCTTCAGGGGGCCCCACTCGTTGGGATCGGGAACCCCCGGGGGAAGCATCTGGCGGCGCTTGGGGCCGCCGTGTTCGGACTCGCCGGGTTCCTTGGCACCGGGCCAGGCCTTGGCCACGCGGGCGGCGAGGACGAAGTCCTTGCGCAGGGGGTGGCCCTCGAAGGTGTCCGGCAGGAGCAGGGGGTCGAGTGCGGGGTGGCCGGTGAAGTCGACGCCGAACATCTCGTGCGTCTCGCGCTCGTGCCAGGCGGCCCCCGCGTAGACGCCCACCGCGGAGGGCAGCGTCGGGGCCTCGTGCGGGACGGTCGTACGCAGGAGCAGCCGCCGTACCGGGGAGAGGGCCACGACGTGGGCGGCGACGCGGAAGCCCGTGCCGGGCTCGTCGACCGCGCTCAACCAGTCGAAGTACGTGCAGCCGAGCCGGTCGCGCGCGGTCTCCAGGGCCGGGAGCCATGAGGCGGGCGGGACATCGACGGTGAGGACGTCGTACGACTCCTCGGCCGTGGCCTCCGTACCGAACAGTTCCTCGGCGTCGGCGGGTAGCCAGCCGACCGCGGTCATCGGTCCTCCTCCCGGCCGGGTTTCACCGCACCGGACCGCACCGCACCGGACTCGCCCGGCGTCGGCGGCTTCACCAGCCCGCTCTGCAGTGCCGTCGCCGAAGCGCCTCGCCCACCGGACCCGTACCGCTCCCCCAGCGACTCCCGCGCGATCTTCTCCTGGAGTTTCAGGATCCCCTGGAGCAGCGCTTCGGGCCGCGGCGGGCAGCCGGGAACGTAGACGTCGACCGGGATGATCTGGTCGACGCCCTTGGTGACGGAGTAGGAGTCCCAGTACGGTCCGCCGCAGTTGCTGCACGCGCCGAAGGAGATGACGTACTTCGGCTCGGGCATCTGCTCGTACAGACGCTTCACCGCGGGTGCCATCTTGTCCGTGACCGTTCCGGAGACGATCATCAGATCGGCCTGGCGTGGTCCCGGTGCGAAGGGGATGACGCCGAGGCGGATGAAGTCGTGGCGGGCCATCGACGCGGCGATGAACTCGATCGCGCAGCAGGCGAGGCCGAAGTTGAAGACCCAGAGGGAGTAGCGGCGGCCCCAGTTGAGGATCACCTTCATCGGCTCGGGGGCGAGCCGGGCGAGCGCGCCGAGCTTTCCGCTGCCCTCGGCGGGGAGCACGACGGGCTCGGGCAGCAGCACCGGTCCGGAACCCGGGCCCGGGGCCGGGGCCGAACCCGATCCCGCGCCCGGCGGGGTGGCGGCGGCCGGTGAGTGGGTGTGGGTCACGTCCATGTCAGGACGCCCTTCTTGTATGCGTACAGCAGGCCCACGGCGAGGAAGCCGAGGAAGATGAACATCTCCACGAGCGTGGTCGCGCCGTAGCCGTCGGCGGCGAAGACGGTCGCCCAGGGGAAGAGGAAGATCGAGTCGACAGCGAAGATCACGTAGAGGAAGGCGTAGACGTAGTAGCGGACCTGGGTGTGGGCCCAGCCCTCGCCGACGGGGTCGACTCCGCACTCGTACGTCATGAGCTTCTCGGGCGTGGGCACCACCGGCCGCAACAGGCGTCCCGCGCCGAAGGCGAACGCGACGAACAGCACGCCGACGACGGCGAGCAGTCCGACGACCGAGTACGCCTGGAAGTAGTCTGCCGCCGCGACCTGGTGCGAAGCGATCGCGGCAGCCGGATCGCCGCCGGTCATGCCGAAGCGGGCCGCGCCGAAGCCTGTCGGATCGACGCCGGTCGGGTCGAAGTCGGTCGGATCGACGCCGGTCGGTTGCCGCACGTCCGCCCCTCGCTGTTCGACGATCTGCACGCACGGGAGTCTAGGCCCTGATAAGTGCCCCGTAAGCAGCCTGTCATCCCCTGGCACGGGGGGGTGGGGATTTCCCCAGTGGATATCAGGGGTCCACCTCATGGCGTGGGCATCCGTGGCCGTGCACGCTATGACACATGACCGAACCCTTCCCTTCTCCCGCCGATCGTCCACCACCTGCGCGTTTCGCCTACGACCGGCACACCTGGAAGGAGATCGCCCATCTCCTGGCGAACCTTCCGGTGTCGCTGGTGGGCTTCACCTATGTCGTGACCGTGCTGCTCCTGGGGCTCGGACTGACCGTCACGGTGGTCGGGTTCCCGCTGCTCGCGGCCGGTCTGGTGGGGACGCGGTTGCTGGGCAGGGGGGAGCGGGCGCGGGCCAGGGCGCTGCTCGGGGTGCGGGTGGAGGAACCGAGCCGGCTGCCGCTGCACGGGGCCGGAGGGTTCCTGCCGCGGCTGTGGATGGCGCTGAAGGACCCGGTGGGCTGGCGCACGGCGCTGTACGAGGTGATACGCCTGCCGTGGGGCATCGTCACCTTCACCATCACGCTGGTCTCGCTGTTCGTGCTGTGGCCGGTACTGCCGTTCATCGCGCGGGGGCTGGCCAACGCGGACCGGGCGATGGTGCGCGGCCTGCTGTCGCCGTCCGACGAACTGGAGCGGCGCATAGCCGAGCTGGAGTCCGACCGGGGTGTCGTGGTCGACACGGCCGCGGCGGACCTGCGGCGGATCGAGCGCGACCTGCACGACGGCGCGCAGGCCCGGCTGGTCAACCTGGCCATGGGGCTGGGCCTGGCCAAGGAGAAACTGCTGGAGGATCCCGACGCGGCGGCGTCGATGGTCGAGGAGGCGCACGGTGAGGTGAAACTGGCGTTGCAGGAGCTGCGGGACCTGGCCCGCGGCATCCACCCGGCCGTGCTGACCGACCGGGGTCTCGACGCGGCACTGTCGTCGGTCGCCTCGCGCTGCACGGTGCCGGTGAGGGTGACGGTCGATCTCACCGAGCGGCCGGCCGCGGCCATCGAGGGCATCGCCTACTTCACCGTCTCCGAGCTGCTGCAGAACGTCAGCAAGCACAGTGCGGCGCGTACGGCCTCGGTCGAGGTGTGGCGTTCGGAGGGCCGCCTGCTCATCCAGGTGGAGGACGACGGCCACGGCGGCGCGAGCCTGGACGGGGGCACGGGGATGCGGGGTCTCGCGGACCGGCTGGGCGCGGTCGACGGTCTGTTCGTCGTGGAGTCGCCGGAGGGCGGCCCTACGACGGTGACGGCGGAGCTGCCGTGGCGGGACCGTTCCGGCGTCCTCGCCGAGGACACGCGTACGCCCGCGCCCACGCGGAACTCCGTACGGCCGGCCACGTAACCGCGCCCGGCACGACCCCCGCACGGCCGCCCACCCCGGTCGGAGGTAGGGAAAACCCCCCGTCCAAGACTGCGACGTGCTCCATGGTCCACCGGCCTGCTGCGGAGGAGCCTGTGGATACGACAGCACAGCCGCCGGACGAGGAGAAGGACGACGTCGATGGCCACCGAGTACGGACAGGGCTACGGGCTCTACAGCACGCCCACCGGGCACCCCGGGAGTACCGGCGGCTCCGGGAGGGCCGATGAACGGCGGCACCGGGTGCCGGCCGTGCTGCGGGCGCCGGTCGAGGGACGGACCTGGCGCGAGCTGGTGTACGTCCTGCTGAGTCTGCCGATCAGCGTTCTGCTCTTCACCTACGCGGTCACGATGGTGTCGCTGGGAGCCGGTCTGCTGGTGACGTTCCTCGGCGTACCGGTGCTGGCCGCCGGGCTCGCCGGATGCCGCGGGTTCGGTGCGCTGGAGCGGATGCGGGCGCGAGGGCTGCTGGGCCTGGACGTGGCCGAGCCGGAGCCGCTGCGGATGAAGCGTCAGGGGTTCGTGGCCTGGATGGGGGCGGTGCTGAAGAGCGGTGCCTCGTGGCGGTCGCTGCTGTACGCGGTACTGCACCTGCCGTGGGCGGTGTTCGCCTTCAGCGTCGCGGTGACCGTCTGGTCGATCGGCTGGTCGCTGCTGACCTACCCCCTGTGGTTCTGGGTGTTCCCGATGTACGCCGGCCAAGGCGGGATACAGCTGTACGGCGACGGGCAGCACCAGATCTATCTGGACAACCCGTTCGAGATCACGGTGACCGCGCTGATCGGACTGCTGTTCACCATCGCCACGCCGTGGATCGTGCGGGCGCTGACCATGGTGGACCGGCTGCTGGTGCACGGGCTGCTCGGGCCGTCGCGGCTGGCGACGCGGGTGGTCGAGCTGGAGTCCGACCGGGGCGCCGTGGTGGACACGGCGGCGGCGGACCTGCGGCGCATCGAGCGCGATCTGCACGACGGGGCGCAGGCCCGGCTGGTGGCGCTGGCCATGGACCTGGGGCTGGCGAAGGAGAAACTGAGGGAGGACCCACAGAGCGCGGCCCACATGGTCGAAGAGGCGCACGGCGAGGTGAAGACGGCACTGCAGGAGCTGCGGGACCTGGCCCGCGGCATCCACCCGGCCGTGCTGACCGACCGGGGTCTCGACGCGGCACTGTCGTCGGTCGCCTCCCGGTGCACGGTCCCGGTACAGGTGGAGGTGGATCTGACGGAGCGCCCGGCGCCGGCGATCGAGGGCATCGCGTACTTCACGGTCTCGGAGCTGCTGCAGAACATCAGCAAGCACGCGCGGGCGACCCGGGCGACCGTGGAGGTGTGGCGGACGGAGAACCGGCTGATGGTGCAGGTCGAGGACAACGGCGTGGGTGGCGCCGACGTGTCCGAGGGTTCCGGACTCGCCGGTCTCGCGGAGCGGCTGGGCGCGGTGGACGGAATCCTGGTGGTCGACTCACCGGCCGGCGGCCCGACCCGGGTGACGGCGGAACTGCCCTGGCGGGCGGAGCGGACGCGGTGACCGGGTGAGCTCGCCGGTGGGTGAGCAAGTTCGCGGTCAGCACATCAGCACATCGGCACATCGGCAGGCCAACAGGTCGACCGGTCAGTCGGCCAACAGGGCAACAGGGCAACAGGGCAACAGGGCAACAGGGCAACAGGGCAAAGGATGAGCGAGTGAGCGGCGGCTGACGACGCGGAAGCGACCGACAGGTGTGCGGGTAGGGGCGGTGGGCCCGTACCCGCACACACTCCTGTGCCGGGAAGTGCCCCTTCCCCGTGCCGGGAGAGGGGCCCTGCGACCGGTGTGTGTGCCCCTGCCCGCGAAGACCTCCCTTCCACGTCTCTCCGCATCGCCCACCGGATGCTGGGATGCTGGTCCCCGTCAGCCGGGCCCGCCGTACGGGCGGGCGCGGAGGAGGGGCGTGGGGGCCGAGGGATTATGGAGAACAAGGTGCGTGTGGTCATCGCCGAGGATTCAGTGCTGCTGCGGGAGGGCCTGACCCGGCTGCTGACCGACCGGGGCCTCGATGTCGTGGCCGGGGTCGGCGACGGTGACGCGCTGATCAAGACGGTCACCGAGCTGAACGATCAGGGGGAGCTGCCGGACGTCGTGGTGGCCGACGTCCGGATGCCGCCGACGCACACCGACGAGGGGGTGCGGGCCGCCGTCCAGCTGCGCAAGGCGCATCCGGGTGTCGGGGTGCTGGTGCTGTCGCAGTACGTGGAGGAGCGCTACGCCACGGAACTGCTCGCCGGTTCCAGCCGGGGCATCGGCTACCTGCTCAAGGACCGGGTGGCCGAGGTGCGGGAGTTCGTGGACGCGGTGGTGCGGGTGGCCGAGGGCGGTACGGCGCTGGACCCCGAGGTGGTGGCGCAGTTGCTCGGCCGCAGCCGCAAGCAGGACGTTCTCGCGGGACTCACCCCGCGTGAGCGGGAGGTCCTGGGACTGATGGCCGAGGGGCGGACGAACTCGGCGATCGCCCGGCAGCTGGTGGTGAGCGACGGAGCCGTGGAGAAGCACGTCAGCAACATCTTCCTGAAGCTGGGGCTCTCCCCGAGCAACGGCGACCACCGCCGGGTGCTCGCCGTCCTCACCTACCTCAACTCCTGAGCACCCGTTCCCCTGGCCTGAATCCCGCGCCCCGCGACCCTGCACCCCACGCCCCCCGCGTCCCTGCACCGGAATCCCCCGACCCACCTTCGAGTGACGGTGGCAGGGCACGGCCGACGTCAGCGGGCGCCAGTTGAACCGTCGGCGGGCGGGGGACGTCCTGGAGGACAGGAGCCGGTGGGTCGGCGACCAGGGGGAATCCGGGCAGGAGGCGGGACACGTCGGTGTCCGAACGTCGTGCCGACGTCCCGCGGGACGTCGCGAAGTCGTGTCCAAGATGCGAATGACCCGAGGAAGGCGACCCTTACGGACGTAGGGTTGATCCAGGGACGGCCCGCGGGAGGGCGGTCCCGGACAGCCGCCCTCGAGGAGGTCCAGTTCAGTGACCAGCCAGGTCAGCAGCCCAGCGGAGCAGACCGACGGAACAGTCCTAGGAGAGCAGCGCAAAGCGGCGGGCGGGAAGGACGTCCGCCGCCTGGACCGGGTGATCATCAGGTTCGCGGGGGACTCGGGTGACGGTATGCAGCTCACCGGTGACCGCTTCACCTCGGAGACGGCCTCCTTCGGCAACGACCTGTCGACCCTGCCGAACTTCCCCGCCGAGATCCGCGCCCCGGCCGGCACCCTGCCGGGTGTCTCGTCCTTCCAGCTCCACTTCGCCGACCACGACATCCTCACCCCCGGTGACGCGCCGAACGTGCTGGTGGCGATGAACCCGGCCGCTCTGAAGGCGAACATCGGGGATCTGCCCCGTGGCGCGGAGATCATCGTCAACACGGACGAGTTCACCAAGCGGGCGCTGCAAAAGGTCGGCTACGCGAGCAACCCGTTGGAGGACGGCTCGCTCGACGGCTACAGCCTCCATCCGGTGCCGCTGACGACGCTGACGGTCGAGGCCCTGAGGGAGTTCGACCTCACCCGCAAGGAAGCCGAGCGCAGCAAGAACATGTTCGCGCTCGGTCTGCTGAGCTGGATGTACCACCGGCCGACCGAGGGCACGGAGAGGTTCCTGACCTCGAAGTTCGCCAAGAAGCCGGACATCGCGGCGGCCAACATCGCCGCGTACCGCGCGGGCTGGAACTTCGGGGAGACGACGGAGGACTTCGCCGTCTCCTACGAGGTGGCTCCGGCCGCCGCGGCGTTCCCGCCGGGCGTGTACCGCAACATCTCCGGCAACCTGGCCCTGGCGTACGGGCTGATCGCGGCGTCCCGGCAGGCGGACCTGCCGCTGTTCCTGGGGTCGTACCCGATCACACCGGCGTCGGACATCCTGCACGAGCTGAGCCGGCACAAGAACTTCGGTGTGCGGACCTTCCAGGCCGAGGACGAGATCGCCGGCATCGGCGCCGCGCTGGGGGCGGCCTTCGGAGGTTCGCTGGCCGTGACGACGACGTCGGGGCCGGGGGTGGCGCTGAAGTCCGAGACGATCGGGCTCGCGGTGTCGTTGGAGCTGCCGCTGCTGATCGTGGACATCCAGCGCGGCGGCCCGTCCACGGGTCTGCCCACCAAGACCGAGCAGGCGGACCTGCTCCAGGCGATGTACGGGCGCAACGGCGAGGCCCCGGTCCCGGTGGTCGCGCCGCGCACACCGGCCGACTGCTTCGACGCCGCGATCGAGGCGGCCCGGATCGCGTTGACGTACCGGACGCCGGTCTTCCTGCTCTCCGACGGCTATCTGGCCAACGGCAGCGAACCGTGGCGCATCCCGGACACGGAGGAGTTGCCGGATCTGAGAGTGCGGTTCGCGCAGGGCCCCAACCACACGATGGACGACGGCACCGAGGTGTTCTGGCCGTACCAGCGGGACCCGCGGACGCTGGCCCGGCCGTGGGCGATCCCGGGCACACCGGGCCTGGAGCACCGGATCGGCGGCATCGAGAAGCAGGACGGCACGGGCAACATCTCGTACGACCCGGCCAACCACGACTTCATGGTGCGCACCCGGCAGGCGAAGATCGACGGCGTCGACGTCCCCGATCTGGAGGTCGACGACGCGGACGGCGACGCCAGGGTGCTCGTGCTCGGCTGGGGATCCACCTACGGGCCCATCACCGCGGCCGTACGGCGCATCAGGGGCGCAGGGGGCGCGATCGCGCAGGCCCATCTGCACCACATCAACCCCTTCCCGCGGAATCTGGGGGAGGTTCTGAAGCGTTACGAGAAGGTGGTCGTACCAGAGATGAATCTCGGCCAGCTCGCCACCCTGATCCGGGCGAAGTACCTGGTCGACGCCCACTCCCACAACCAGGTCAACGGCATGCCGTTCAAGGCGGAGCAACTCGCCGAGGTACTGAAGGAGGCCATCGATGACTGAGACACTGGCAGGCGGTCCGTCCTCCCTCGGCGACTCTCCCCTCGGGAACTCCCCCTTCGGCGACGCGCTCGCCCTGGTGCCCAAGGCCGAGGCCAAACAGTCGATGAAGGACTTCAAGTCCGATCAGGAGGTGCGCTGGTGCCCCGGCTGCGGCGACTACGCCGTCCTGGCCGCCGTGCAGGGCTTCATGCCCCAGCTCGGGCTGGCGAAGGAGAACATCGTCTTCGTCTCCGGCATCGGCTGCTCGTCCCGCTTCCCGTACTACATGAACACCTACGGGATGCATTCCATCCACGGCCGCGCCCCCGCGATCGCGACGGGTCTGGCCGCGTCCCGGCGCGATCTGAGTGTGTGGGTCGTCACCGGTGACGGGGACGCGTTGTCCATCGGCGGCAACCATCTGATCCACGCGCTGCGCCGTAACGTCAACCTGAAGATCCTGCTGTTCAACAACCGGATCTACGGTCTGACCAAGGGCCAGTACTCGCCGACCTCCGAGATCGGAAAGATCACCAAGTCGACGCCGGTGGGTTCACTGGACGCGCCCTTCAACCCGGTGTCGCTGGCGATCGGCGCGGAGGCGTCCTTCGTGGCCCGTACGGTCGACTCGGACCGCAAGCATCTGACCGAGGTGCTGCGGCAGGCCGCCGCCCATCCGGGCACCGCCCTGGTCGAGATCTACCAGAACTGCAACATCTTCAACGATGGCGCCTTCGAGGTCCTCAAGGACCGGCAACAGGCCGAGGAGGCGGTGATCCGGCTGGAGCACGGCAGCCCGATCCGCTTCGGGGCGGACCGTGCGAAGGGTGTCGTCCGGAACCGGACCACCGGGGACCTGGAGGTGGTCGCGGTGACGCCGGAGAACGAGGCGGAAATCGTGGTCCACGACGCACACTCGGCCTCCCCGACCACCGCGTTCGCGCTGTCCCGGCTCGCCGATCCGGACACCCTGCACCACACCCCGATCGGTGTCTTCCGCTCCGTGGACCGTCCGGTCTACGACACGCTGATGGCGGAACAGCTGGACGCAGCCGTCGAGCAGCACGGCAAGGGCGAACTCGGCGCACTGCTGGCGGGCAACGACACGTGGACGGTCGTCGGCTGAGCAGTCGCCCGAGGCGGTACGGCCGCTCAGGGGCGGTCGCACGCAGAGCGACCCGCACGCCCCGCACGAGGCCCGGACGCTTCAGAGCGGCCGGGCCTCACCGTCCGCGCGCCGAGCCTCGTCGTACGCCTGGCGGGCGGCCAGTACACCGTCCATGCGCCGCTCGGTCCAGGAGGCCAGTGCGCACACCTGTTCGGCGGCCTCGTGTCCCAGGCCGGTGAGGGAGTAGTCGACGCGTGGCGGGATCACCGGTTTGGCGTCACGGTGGACGAGACCGTCGCGCTCCAGCGTCTGGAGGGTCTGGGTGAGCATTTTCTCGCTGACCCTGCCGATCGCCCGGCGCAGCTCGCTGAAGCGGTAGGACCGCTCCTGGAGCCGGATCAGTACGAGTACGCCCCAGCGGCTCGTCACATGCTCCAGGACCAGGCGGTGCGGGCACATCGCCTCCCGCTCGCTCAGCAGGGGCCCGGACGCCAGTGCGGGAGGCGCGAACACACTCTTACTTACCGTCACGCCAGTACCTTACTTCAAAGTGGGTACTTACAAAAAGTTAGTGCAGGCCTTAGCGTTGGCGCCACCGCACCCCCACAAGGAGTTCTGAGCATGAGCATCGTCGTCACCGGAGCCACCGGAAACCTCGGCCGCCACGTCGTGGAGCAGTTGCTGGAGAAGGTTCCGGCCGAGCAGGTCACCGCCGTCGTCCGCAGCCCGGAGAAGGCCGCCGACCTGGCGGAACGCGGTGTCCGGCTCGCGGTCGCCGACTACAACGCCCCCGAGACCTTCGACGGCGTGTTCGCGGCGGGCGACAAGGTGCTGCTGATCTCGGGCAACGAGTTCGACAAGGGCCGGGTGCAGCAGCACCGGGTGGTCATCGAGGCCGCCAAGGCCGCCGGTGTCGCCCTCCTCGCCTACACCAGCGCCCCCAAGACGCTGACCGCCGCGCTCGCCGACGACCACCGCGGCACCGAGAAGGCCCTGCTGGACTCCGGCGTGCCGTACGTCCTGCTGCGCAACGGCTGGTACCACGAGGTCTACACCGAGAACCTCGCCCCGGTGCTGGAGCACGACGCGGTCGTCGCCGCCGCCGGTGAGGGCCGTATCTCCTCCGCCGCGCGCGCCGACTACGCCGCGGCCGCCGTCGCCGTACTCACCGGCGAGGGCCACGAGAACAAGACGTACGAGCTGGGCGGCGACGAGGCGTGGAGCCTCGCCGAGTACGCGGCCGAGCTGAGCCGGCAGACCGGCAGGGAGATCGCCTACAAGCCGGTCACGGTCGAGGAGCTCACCGGCATCCTGGCCGGTGCCGGACTGCCGGAGCCCGTGGCCGCCATCTTCGCCGGCGTGGACGCCTCCATCGAGAAGGGCGAGCTGGTGGTCACCAGTGGCGATCTGTCCCGGCTGGCCGGCCGTCCGGCCACCCCGCTCGCGGACGCCGTCGCCGCCGCGCTGAAGGCCTGACCTCCCCACAGGTCCGCGGCCCGGACGCCCCCGCATGTCATGACCGTATTCCGATACGGGCATGACATGCGGGGGCGTCCGGCGTTACCGTCGTCCGGGCGGGCGTCGCTCACCCCAGGGCATATGCCAGGCAAGAAGGAGGGCCCGTGACCGAGAAGTCGGCCGGCGAGCGGCGCAAGGGACTGCTGAACGGCTTCGCGGCATACGGAATGTGGGGACTCGTCCCTCTCTTCTGGCCCCTGCTCAAGCCCGCGGGGGCCGTGGAGATCCTGGCCCACCGGATGGTCTGGTCGCTGTTCTTCGTGGGCGCCGCCCTGCTCTTCATACGCCGCTGGGCCTGGCTCGGGGAACTGCTGCGGCAGCCTCGCCGGCTGGCCCTGATCACGGTCGCCGCGGCGGTCATCACCGTCAACTGGGGCGTCTACATCTGGTCGGTGAACTCCGGGCACGTCGTCGAGGCCTCGCTCGGCTACTTCATCAACCCGCTGGTCACCATCGCCATCGGCGTGCTGCTGCTGAAGGAACGGCTGCGCCCCGTGCAGTGGACGGCGGTCGGGGTCGGCTTCGCCGCGGTGCTCGTCCTCACCATCGGCTACGGCCGCCCGCCGTGGATCTCGCTCTGCCTCGCCTTCTCCTTCGCCGTCTACGGTCTGGTGAAGAAGAAGATCAACCTCGGCGGTGTCGAGTCGCTGGCCGCCGAGACGGCCGTCCAGTTCCTGCCCGCGCTCGGCTATCTGCTGTGGCTGAGCAACCGGGGCGAGTCCACGTTCGGCGCCGAGGGCGCGGGACACGCGGCGCTGCTCGTCGCCACCGGGATCGTCACCGCGCTCCCCATGGTCTGCTTCGGCGCCGCCGCGATCCGTGTGCCACTGTCCACGATGGGGCTGCTCCAGTACCTGGCCCCGGTGTTCCAGTTCCTGCTCGGCATCCTCTACTTCAAGGAGGCCATGCCGCCCGAGCGCTGGGCCGGCTTCGCACTGGTGTGGCTGGCGCTCATGCTGCTGACCTGGGACGCCCTGCGCACCGCCCGTCGCACCGCCCGCACGCTCGCCGGGGAGCGGGCGAAGGCGGCGGCAGCGACAGCGACCGGCGCGGCGGCGAGCCCGGTGGACCCCTCGGTCGTGGCGAACCCGGTGGTCGTGGCGAACGCGGTGGATGCGGTGAACCCGGCGGATGCGGTGAATGCGGTGAACGCACCGAAGGTCGGGCCGTAACGCTTCTCGGCGCGTTGAATGACTCCATGACGCAGCCACCGACATCACCTACCCCCGGCCCGCCCGGCACCGCCGACGCCCCTGTCGCCGCCGTCGCTCCCCTCCACTGGAAGCTCGTCATCGACGCGGCCGATCCCCACGCACAGGCCGACTTCTGGGCCGCCGCCCTCGGGTACACGGTCGAGGACAACAGCCCGCTCATCGAGAAACTGCTCGGTCTGGGCGCTCTGACGGCCGACCTCACCGTCGAGCACCACGGCCGTCGCGCCTTCCGGGACCTGATCGCGGTGCGGCACCCCGACGACCCGTACGAGGAGCAGAGCGGCACGGGTCTGGGGCGGCGGCTGCTCTTCCAGCGGGTGCCGGAGGCGAAGACGGTCAAGAACCGGCTCCACCTCGACCTGCACCCCGGTGAGGGACGCCGCGAGGAGGAGGTGCGGCGGCTGGAGCGGCTCGGCGGGAGGGTGCTCCGTCAGGTGCGGGAACCGTCCGGTTCGTGGAGCGTGATGACGGACCCGGAAGGCAACGAGTACTGCGTGCACTGACGCCCTCACCCGTGCTGGGCGCGGGCGCGGTCGGTCAGCCGGGCCATGCGGGCGCGGGCGGACCCGAGTTCCTCGACCTCGTCGGCGGCCGGGCCGTCCTCGGCGGCGAGTGCGGTCCACAACCCGATCAGGTCGCGCCCCAGCTCCAGCCCGCGCAACGGGTCGCGCACCGCGCGCCAGGCGGTGGCCGCGCTGCGGACGTTGCCGTAAGCGGCCTCCGCGTCGCCCGCCCGGCGGTGGATCCCGGCGAGCTCGACGGAGAGCCGGAAGGCGTGCAGCGGCTCGTCGCCGAGGTAGGCGATGTACGCGGTCAGCTCGCGCAGCCGGAGTACCTCGGGGTGCTCGGGCCCCAGGGACCGCGAGGCCTCGGTCACCGTCTCCCCGGCCAGTCGCGCCGCCGTGTCGATCCGGCCCGCCCGGACGGCGTCGTTGATCCGGCCCATGGGTTCGGCCAGGTGGGTCCCGCCCGGCACCGCCGGCGGCTCGTCGGCGAGCACCGCCTCCGCCACGGCGTCGAAGCCGCGGGGCGGGGTCGGCTTGGGCTCGAGGTCGATGCCGGTGCCGTGCACGACCTCCGAGTGCGGTGCGGGCGTCCGGGGGCGAACCGGCTCCGGGCCGCCCGGTGCCCGGTCGGGCCGGGGCAGCGGGCCCGTCCCCTGGTCCGACACCGGGCCGGCCGTCGCGGGCAGGGGGCTCGGTATCCGGTCGGCCGGGGGGAGGGGAGGCGCCGGAAGCCTCGGGGACGCGGGTGGGGTCCGGGAGAAGCCGTCGGCTTCGGGGACGGGGCGCGGCCGCCCGTCCATGGACGGGGGCGGGCCGAACTCACCCGTCGGCGGCGCGACCGTTCCCAGGGGTGTCGCTCCCGGCGTCCCGGGCACCGGACGCAGCCGGGAGGTGGGGGCGGAGTCCCGTACGAGACCGCGGGCCGGGGCCGGGGCAGGGGGTGATGCCGGGTCCGAGGTCAGGGGTGAGGCCGGGTCCGGGTCCGGGCCCAGGGGTGAGGCCGGAATCGGGGTCGGGTCCGGTACGGGGTGCAGGACGTGGGTGGGCCGGTCGCGCCCGGGGCGCGGTGACGGGACGGCAGCCGGAGCCGGGGCTGCGGAGAAGGGCAGGGCGTCGTCGTGCGGCGCGGCCACCGGCCGCTCCCGGACCACACCCCGGCCCGGTGCCTGTGCCGACCCCGACGCGGGCCTCTCCTCCGACGCGGGCCTCTGCTCCGACTCCGGTGTCATCGGCGCCGGCTCCCCCGTGAAGCGGCTGGCGCCGTCCGGGTCGACCTGGAGCGGGACGACGTAACCGATGCGTTCGTCGTGGATGGTGGCCAGGACGGTGTGTCCCGAGGCGACGGCGATGCGGTGGAGCCGGTTCAGCACGGCCTGCTGAACCTCCTCACCGGGTCCGGCGACCACCAGTGCCCCGCCGACGAACGCCCTCCGCGTGCCCGCGCCGCCCTCCACGGCGACGGGTACATGGACGTCGATCGGCACTGCCGCAAGATTCGCCGCGTGTGCGGCCTGCTGCTGTTCCCGCTTCTTCTCGCGGCTGAGTCGCGCCATCGTTCCCTCATTCGGGTCGTGAACCTACCGCCGAGTCTGTCCGCTGGGCCCCGTTTCTCACGTCACCGCGTTGTCACAGGCTCGTCCCAACGGTCCTCCCGCGTCCGGCGCCCTCTCCCGTGTTCTTCTCCCCATGCCTGCCGTCCGCTGTCCGCCGTCCGTTGTCCGTTGTCCGCCGGCATGAGGACCGGGATGGCGAGGCAGGAGAGTGGGCATGCGTACAGGCATGCGACAGGGACCGGAGATCTGGATCCGAGGTCCGGTGGGAGTGCCGGAACCGGGCCCGCCGGAGCCCTCCCACGCCCGTGCGGCAGCGCGGGGCTTCTCCTGGGTCGGCACCCATGGCGGCGCCGGGGTCTCCACGCTCGCCGCGGTGCACGGCGGTCATGACAGCGGCCGCGTCTGGCCCGGACCGGGCGATC
Source organism: Streptomyces sp. P9-A2 (assembly GCF_036634175.1). Taxonomy (NCBI): domain Bacteria; kingdom Bacillati; phylum Actinomycetota; class Actinomycetes; order Kitasatosporales; family Streptomycetaceae; genus Streptomyces; species Streptomyces sp. P9-A2. The sequence goes on along the minus strand of NZ_JAZIFX010000001.1, from coordinate 4,778,695 downwards.
CACGGTCGGTGCTGCTCGTCGCCCGGACACACGCGTCCGGGCTGGAGACCGTCGTCCCGGCCGTGGAGATGTTCCGGCACGGGGTGGTCCCGTACGGTCTCGATCTCGACGCCGTGGTCGTGGTGGCGGACGCGCCGGGCCGTCTCCCGCGCCCCCTCTCCCAGCGGATCCGGCGCATCGAGTCGGTGATCGACGTCTACCGCGTGCCGTGGGTGCCCGAGTGGCGCCTGGGCAATCTGAGCGGCCGTCTGCCGCGCGAGGCCGGGCCACTGGCCCGCCTGACGGGATCGGCGGGCTGAAACGCCGAGCGGGGAGGGGGCCGGGGCCCGGACGTCCGCCTCGGCGGCGGAGATCGCCTCCGCGGTACGCGCGAGGAGGGTGCGGGCCGTCGATGTGGTCGCGGAGGCGCTGGAGCGGATCGAGCGGGCCGATCCGGTGCTGTGCGCGTTCACCGAGGTGTGGGCCGAGAAGGCGCTGCGGCGGGCGGGGGAGGTGGACACCCTGATCGAGGCGGGTCCGCCGCGTCCGTCCGGTCCGAACGGGGGCGAGGGGCCCGGGGCTCACGCGTGGCTGCCGCTGGCCGGGGTGCCGGTCGCGGTGAAGGGGCGGCACGGGCTGCGGGCGGCGGTTCCGCTGCTCGCGGCCGGTTGTGTCGTGCTGGGGGCCACCGCGGTGCCCGGGCCCGGCACCGCCTGGCAGACCTGGGGTCTCGGGGCACGCGGACGCACCGTCAATCCGTGGCGGGCCGACCGTACGCCGGGCGGTTCCTCGGCCGGGGCCGCGGTGGCGGTGGCGGCCGGCCTGGTGCCGCTGGCGACGGGCAGCGACGGCGCGGGGTCGGTGCGCATCCCGGCGGCGTGGTGCGGGGTCGTCGGTCTCAAGGTCACCAACGGTCTGCTCCCGTCGCGCGACCGCACGGGTCTCGCGGCCCCCGGGGTCCTCGCCCGTACGGCGGCCGACGCGGCGGCCTGGTGGCGGGCGGTGTCGCCGACCGGCGCCGTCGACGCGCCGCCGCCGTCCCTCCCTCTCCCCGCTGTCTGGTCCCCCGACCTCGGCTTCGCCGGTCCCGACCCGGAGCCCGTCGCACTGGCACGGGCAGCGGTCGACCGGCTCGTCGACGCCGGGCTCGTACGGCTCGTACGGCCGCAGGCGCCGCCGCTGCTCCTGGACCCGGCCCCGGCCTGGCGGGCTCTGCGCGATCCCGGCACGGACTCGGCCGGACTCGCCGACGCCCACCACGTCCGGGCGGAGAACGACCGACGTCTGGCCCGCCTCTTCGCCGGCGCCGAGCTGCTGCTGACACCTACGGCGCCCACCGCGCCGCACGGCCACGAAGGGCCGGGCGATGCCTACTCCACCGCGCTCACCTGGGCGTTCAACCTGAGCGGGCACCCGGCGCTGAATCTCCCGGCCGGGTTCGGCACCGACGGCTGCCCGGCCGGACTCCAACTGGTGGCACCGCATGGGCAGGAGGAACTGCTGTTCGCCGTGGCGGGGGCGGCAGAGAAGCCGAGGGCCTGAAGGGCTGAAGGACGTCCCCCGGAGCCGGGGCCGCCGCTTGAACCGTTGCATGCCGGTGTCCGCCGCTGCCACCACGTTTCGCTACGCGGTGATGTCCTTCGTCGTGAACCTCGCCCAGGCCGCCGAGCCGAACACCAGCGCGTACAGGGACTGGAGGCCGAGGTTCTTCATCAGGTCGTCCCAGTAAACGGGCTCGCGCAGGAGATCGGCGAAGGACAGCCAGTAATGGGAGAAGAAGTACGGGTGGAGGGCGTCGAGCTGCGGGATCTGGTCGAGGATCTGGACGGTGATCAGTAGCCCCACCGTCGTCGCCATCGCCGCGATGCCGCTGCCGGTCAGCGTGGACACGAACAGGCCGAGTGCCGCCACCCCGATCAGCGACGCGGCGACGACCAGGGCGATCAGCAGGGCTCTGCCCAGTCCCTCCGCGAAGCCGATCCGGGTGCCGGAGATGGTCGTGAGGTCGCCGAGCGGGAACAGGAGCGCCCCCACGGCCAGGGCGGAGAGGGCCACCACGAGAGTGGCGGCCAGGCAGAAGGCGATGACGGTGGCGTATTTGGTGAGCAGCAGCCGGGTACGGCCGGCGGGAGCGACGAGGAGGTAGCGGAGGGTGCCGGCGTTCGCCTCGCCGGCGATGGAGTCGCCCGCGACCACACCGATCGCCATGGGCAGGAAGAACGGCAGCGTGGCCGCCAGCGCGGTGAACACCAGGAACAGGCCGTTGTTGGTGATCTGCGAGATGAAGGCCGGCCCCGCGCCGCCCCCTCCCCCGCCGCCGGCCGCGGAACCGTCACCGGTCTCGATCCTCACGGCGATCCCGACCAGGACCGGCACGGCGGCCAGGACCCCGAGCAGGGCGAGGGTGCGCCAACGCCGGAAGGTGATCAGCAGTTCGCTGCGGAACAGACTGAAGGCCCCGAGGACACGCACGGTCCACGTCCGTTTCCCCGTCCCCGTCCCCGGCCTGTCCGGTTCGCCCGGCGCTCCCCGTACTTCCGGCCCCGCCGTCCCCTCCGGCTCCCGGACGGTCTCAGCCCGCGACATCGAAGCCCTCCCCGGTCAGCGCCACGAACGCGTCCTCCAGCGAGGCCCGTTCGACCCCGAAGCCGCGCACCCGGACGCCACCCGTCACCAGCGCGGTGTTCACCTCGGCGAGGTCGCGCTCGGGCACCTCGCCGGTCACCCGGTCGTCGGTGACCACGACGTCGCCGATCCCCTGCTCCTTCAGCACCCGCGCCGCGTCCGCCGGGTCCGGTGTGGTCACCACCAGCCGGCCGCGGCTGCCCGCGGCCAGGTCGGCGACGGGTCCCTGGGTGAGCAGCCGGCCGCGCGCCATCACCGCGGCATGCGTGCACACCTGTCCGATCTCGTCGAGCAGGTGCGAGGAGAGGAAGACGGTCGTGCCGTCCGACGCCAACTCCCTTATCAGGGCGCGGATCTCCCGCATGCCCTGCGGGTCGAGTCCGTTGGTCGGCTCGTCCAGGACGAGCAGCCGGCGGGGCTGGAGCAGGGCCGCCCCCAGCCCGAGGCGCTGCTTCATGCCGAGGGAGTACGCCTTCGCCTTCTTGCCCGCGGCGGCCGTGAGGCCCACCCGGTCCAGGGCGGCGGCGACGCGGGCGTGCCGGGTGCGCGGATCGGCGGTCGGGTCGGCGGCGTCGTAGCGCAGGAGGTTGTCGCGGCCGGAGAGGAAGCCGTACAGGGCGGGGCCCTCGATGAGGGCCCCCACCCGCGGGAGCACGGCGCGCGCGGAGCGCGGCATGGGCCGGCCCAGGACGTGCGCCGTGCCCGAGGTGGGCTCGATCAGGCCCATCAGCATGCGGATGGTGGTGGTCTTGCCGGAGCCGTTGGGACCGAGGAAACCGAAGACACTGCCCGACGGAACGGTCAGATCGAGACCGTCGACGGCGAGCTGTCCGCCGCGGTAGCGCTTGGTGAGCGCACGGGTGACGATGACGCCGTCACCCGTACCCTGCGTGGCGGACGCCTCGCCCATGGCTCCCTCGTTCTCTGCCGTGCTGTCCCCCTGGCACCGTCGCCCGGGTCACTTCCCTTCGTTGGCCGCCTTCACCAGCGCGTCCTTGGTGACGGCGCCCACGTAGACCTTGCCGTCCTCGGTGAACAGGGCGTTGACCAGGCGGGTGCTGAACACGGTGCCCGTGCCGAACTCGCCCTTCACCTGGTCGCCGAGCGAGCCGAGGAAGCCGTCGAGGTCACCGCCTCCGGAGCCGGCCGGCAGACCGCCCTCGCCGCCGGTGTCGAAGGTGGCGACGGAGTTCCAGCCCTCACCGAGCACCTTCAGCCCGTCGAGGCCCTTTGCCAGGTCCTCCTCGGACTTCGGGGCGCGCTCCGGCTTCCCGTGCTCCCCGCCCTTCTCACTGCTGTCCTTCGCACCGCTGCCCTTCGCACCGCTGCCCTTCGCACCGCCGTCCAGTTCGCCCTCCTCGGTCACCTTGGCGCCCTTGGGCGGGGTGAAGTCGAAGGTCGACGCGGCCGGCCGGTCGAAGTCGACCTTGGTGAAGCCGACGTCCACGACGGCGGCACCGCCACTCGCCGGGGTCAGCGTGAACTTCAGCGGCGTACCGGTCCTGTGGTCCACCGCGATGCTGATGGCACCGACCGTGGAGCCGGACTGCCTGGGCTTGACGACCAGCTTGTACGCGTCCCGGCCGGCCACCTGCGCGGTGCCGTCGACGGTGACGGACGTGGTGTCGTCGACCGACTTCAGCGCCTCCTCGGCGAAGCCCCTGGGCGTGACCGGGGGCTGGTGCTCCCGGTCCTTGTCCCCGGCGGACTCCTCGGTGGTGCTGTGGAAGACCTCGTTGGACTCGCTGTCGTAGCCCCAGACGTCCTTGCCGTTGTGGATCAGGCTGTACTCGGAGGCGTTCCCGAGCAGTGACAGCTTCTGCCGGTCGGGGCCGTCCGCCGCGATGCGCAGGGTGTGCGTGCCGGAGGCCAGCTCGGTGAGCTTGGCCGTCGGGTCGGCGGAGGAACCGCCCTCCCCACCCTGGCCCATGGCGTCGGAGGCCAGGCTGCTCTCCAGGCCGCCGAGGTCCGGCAGCCCGAGGTCAGTGGTGATCTTCACGGTGCCGGAGAGCTGCTCGGCATCCGACTGGGCGATCTTCTCGATCAGCTGCGCTGCGGTGATCTTCGGCAGGTCCGGGTCGCCGGAGTCGGCGAGCGCGGGGACGAGCCCGATGGTCGCGGCCGCCACTCCCATCACCGTGACCGGGACGATGTACCGCGCGGCCCTGCTCCGGCGTGCGCCCGGCTCGCCGGCCTCACGAGCGGTCGTCGTGTCGTCGGATTCGTACGGTGCCATGTGTGCCCTACCTCCGTGGTCGGCGGCGGCCTGCGTCTCGTGTCGCTCGCACCAGTCACACCCTGAGCCGCCATTCTCACCCGAATCGGTGAGGAGTGGTGATGTCCGTCGTGTTCCATCTGACCAAACCAGGCGGGCGGATGCGTCAGACCCCGGGCTCAACTCCGTGTACTGCTGCGGTATGACACGGGCCGATGTTCCGCCTCCCGACCAGTAGGGGTCGGGGGGCCGCGGTAACGACCTCACCCGCGATGGGGAGTGGATCAGCGAGCGGCGTCATGCGGCTTCGCCTCCAAGGCGGAGGAGGGAGTGATGGCGGAGCCATCGCGACCGACGACAACGCCGGAGGCGAAGCCGCATGACGCCGGGAGCCCGCTCCCCATCGCGGGTGAGGTCGTCAGGGCCGACGACGACCTGTGCGGGCCGGTGACGGCCGGGTGCGGGGGACCGAAGCGGCGGACAGGGACGGCAGGCGGGTCAGCCGGCCCGGTGCACCACCGCGTCGCACAGCTCGACCAGGGCCGTCTTCGACTCGCACTCCGGCAACGGAGCCAGCGCCGAGCGCGCCTCTTCCGCATAGCGCACGGTGTCCCGGCGGGCCTGCTTTAGCGCGGGGTGGGCGCGCAGCAGCCGCAGCGCCTCGGCGTGCCGGTCGTCGTCGGTGAGGTCGGAGTCCAGCAACTCGCACAGGGCGATGTCCTCGGCCAGTCCCAGCCGGGCCGTCCGCTCGCGCAGCCGCAGCACGGGCAGGGTCGGGATGCCCTCACGCAGGTCGGTGCCCGGGGTCTTGCCGGACTCGTGGGAGTCGGAGGCGATGTCCAGTACGTCGTCGGCGAACTGGAAGGCGACCCCGAGGCGCTCGCCGTACTGGGTCAGCACGTCCACGACGGTGTCGTCGGCCCCGGCCATCATGGCGCCGAACCGGCAGGAGACGGCGACCAGCGAGCCGGTCTTTCCGCTGAGGACGTCCAGGTAGTGGTCGACCGGGTCCCGGCCGTCCTGCGGCCCCGCGGTCTCCAGGATCTGACCGGTGACCAGTCGCTCGAACGCCTCGGCCTGCACCCGTACGGCCTCCGGTCCGAGGTCGGCCAGGATGTGCGAGGCACGGGCGAAGAGGAAGTCACCGGTGAGGACGGCGACGGAGTTGCCCCAGCGTGCGTTGGCGCTGGGCACCCCACGCCGTACCTCGGCGGCGTCCATCACGTCGTCGTGGTACAGGGTGGCCAGGTGGGTCAACTCGACGACGACGGCGGACGGTACGACGCCGGGCGCGTAGGGGTCGCCGAACTGGGCGCAGAGCATCACGAGCAGCGGCCGGAACCGCTTGCCGCCGGCCCGCACCAGGTGCTGGGCGGCCTCCGTGATGAAGGGCACCTCACTCTTGGTGGCCTCGAGCAGCCCCTCCTCGACAGCCGTCATCCCGGCCTGGACATCGGCTTCCAGAGCCTGGTCCCGCACGCTCAGCCCGAACGGCCCGACGACGGTCACGAGGGGTCTCCTGTCTGCTGGTGTCCACTGGCGCTTAGACGTCGTGCACAGTCTGTCGATAGGTCGCTGACATCACTCGCGTCAGCGTATCCGGTCATGTTTCGATCACCGCCAGCACCCACATTCCCCAGACTCACCTGCGCAGGCGTGCACGGCGTCTCACGGCACCCTCCGATATCGGATCACAACCAGATCGTTTCTGATCAGTTGGTAACAAAGGATATTCCTCGCCTTTCGGGCGCGACGACCCACCCTCGGGACGCACCCCGAACCGCGATCCGGCACACGATCCGGCACGCGAATCATCCTGCCCACCCAGAGGCCCGATTTGCCGTAATTACCAAGTAAATCCCTCCTGGTGGCAAATGTGAACACGCCGTACGGCCAGTGAAGTGAGTCACGCGCACCCCGGCACACCCACCCCCTCACGCCCGTCGGCGATTCCCCTTGCGCCGGGAGCGAGTTGACCCTTTGCATCCACAAAGATCCAAGCGTCGCAAACAGCCCGATACAAGATCAAGCAGCGTGTTCTGTGACGGTTGCACTTGTTTCCGACAAGTGCACTCGCATACGTTCCCGGCCTGTCGGGCGAACGCCGAATCCTGCCACCGCCCGCGCCACCCATCGATGAACTCACGCACGGCAGGAGCGGGGGACCCAGGTAAGCCGCCGGACCGGTTCGCACCCGGAACGGCTCGGGGTGAAGCCATGCCCGCAGGGGCACGGCCGGGCACTCTCCCGCCCGAACCCGACAGCTCACCTCGCAGGCGTAGGAGAGGAACACAGACATGACCGCATCCGGTCCGCCCCGCCGCTTCGGCCGCTCCCGCCTCGTCCGCTCCTTCGCCGTCGCCGGCGTCGTGGCGGTCGCCCTCCCGCTGTTCGGCGCCACCCCCGCCTCCGCCGCCGTCCCCGCCGTCCCCGCCTCCGCCGCTGCCGCGACGTCCGACGCCGGCTCCGTGACCGCGTACCCGGACAACCTCGACGGCTGGATCCACGAGTCGCTGTCCGTCATGGCGCAGCACGGCATCCCCGGCAGCTACGACTCCATCCACCGCAACATCCTGCGCGAGTCGTCCGGCAACCCGCAGGCCATCAACCTGTGGGACTCCAACGCCGCGGCCGGCACTCCGTCGAAGGGCCTGCTCCAGGTCATCGACCCGACCTTCCAGGCCTACCACGTGCCCGGTACGGTCTTCGACCCGTTCGACCCGGTCGCGAACATCACGGCGGCCTGCAACTACGCGGCGGACCGCTACGGCTCCATCGACAACGTCTTCGGCGCCTACTGAGGCACCCGGACCCATCGGGACGCCTGAGCACCGGAACACCGGCGGCACCGGCGGCACCGGCCACACCCGCGGCACCGAGGCCTACCGGGACACTCTCCCGGACCTGGGGCGGGGCAGCACGTGCGGGGGCACGTGCCGCCCCGTTCCGCCGAACAACCGCTCGAGGACGATGGCCACGCCGTCGTCCTCGTTCGACGTGGTGACCTCGTCGGCCACCGCCTTGAGCTCGGGGTGCGCGTTGGCCATGGCGACCCCGTGGGCCGCCCAGTCGAACATCGGGATGTCGTTGGGCATGTCGCCGAAGGCGACGGTCCGCCCTGCTTCCAGCCCCAGGTGCTCGGCGGCCAGCGCGAGACCGGTCGCCTTGGTCACACCGTACGGCTGGAGTTCCACGGTGCCCGGACCCGACATGGTGACCGTGGCCAGCGAGCCGACCACCGAACGGGCCGTCGCCGCCAACTCGTCGTCGGTCAGGTGGGGATGGCGCAGCAGCACCTTGCTGATCGGCCGGACCCACAGCTCGTCCCGCCGTTCGACCCGTACGGCGGGCAGCGTCGGGTGCGGCATCAGATAGCCCGGTTCGATCAGGGTGAGTCCGTCCACCCCGTCCTGGTCGACCGCGGCGTACAGCTCCCCGACCTCGGCCTCGATCTTCCCCAGCGCGGTCTCCGCCAGTTCCCGGTCCAGGGTGACCGACCACAGCAGCCGGTCCGTACCGGCTTCGTACACCTGCGCGCCCTGTCCGCACACCGCGAGCCCGGTGGCCCCCAGGCCGTCCAGGAGCGGCCGCACCCTGGGCGCCGGGCGCCCCGTCACCACGAGGTGCCGGGCACCGGCCCGCGCCGCCAGCGCCAGTGCGGCGAGGGAGCGGTCGGAGAGGGTGTCGTCGCCGCGCAGCAGCGTCCCGTCCAGGTCGGTGGCGATGAGCGAGCAATCGGTGGGTGCGGCCATGATCAGAGAATACGGATACCGGGCCCGCCCGACTCACCACGCCCGAGCCCACCCGGCCCGGCTCCCCGGCCCGGCCCACTCCGTCTGACCCGCTCCCGCCCGGCCCGCTCCGCCCAGCCGGCCCGCTCCGCCCGAGGCACGGGTACCCGAGGCGTGAGTGCCCCGGGGTCCATCCGCGGCTTCTGCACCATTTGGCAACAACATGCTCCGCTACCTACCGCCCTCGTGGTCTTGGGCGGTACCTTCCAAGTGTCCAGGGGGGACTTGATCGGGGGGTCAGGTGAGCAGTGGACGCACGCGTGTGCTGGGGCTCGAGGAGCTCGGCGAGGGGGAGCGGGAACGGTGGCGCGAGCTGCGTGCCGCGACGGAGGCACCGCGCAGCCCTTTCATGGAACCGGAGTTCGCCACCGCCGTGTCGAGGGTGCGGCCGCAGGCCCGGGTCGCGGTGCTGTACGAGGGGGCGTCCGCCGAGCCGGCCGGGTTCCTGCCGTACGAGCGGGGCGCGTTGGGGCAGGGCCGGGCGATCGGGCTCGGCGTCTCGGACTGCCAGGGCGCCGTCCTGAGGCCGGGTCCGGCACCGGAGACCGGTGAACTGCTGCGTGCTTGTTCGGTGTCGAGCTTCGCCTTCGACAACCTGGAGGCGGACCAGGCCCTGTTCGTCCCGCACGCGGACGAGGAGCACGCCACCTTCGTCATCGACGTGGAGAAGGGGTACGAGACCTACGAGTCCGTACTGCGCACCCAGTCGCCGAAGTTCCTGAAGACCACCCTGGCCAAGGAGCGCCGGCTCGGCCGGCAGGCCGGACCGGTGCGGTTCGTGTTCGACGAACGCGACCCGGCCGCACTCCGCGCGCTCATCGGGTGGAAGTCGGCGCAGTACCGCAGGACCGGGCGCCGCGACCGGTTCGCGCAGGAGTGGATCACCCGGCTCGTGGGCCACCTGGCCGGGACCCGGGCTCCGGAGTGCACGGGCACACTGTCCGTCCTGTACGCCGGTGACCGTCCCGTGGCCGCCCACTTCGGCCTGCGCTCGGCCTCGGTGCTGGCCTGCTGGTTCCCGGCGTACGACCCGGAGTTCGCGAAGTTCTCGCCGGGGCTCGTGCTGCATCTGCGGATGGCCGAGGCTGCGGCCGGCGAGGGCATCGGCCTGCTCGACATGGGCCGCGGCCCGGCCGAGTACAAGGACTCCCTGAAGACGGGCGAACGCGCCGTCTACGAAGGGGAGGCGACGCGTCCGGGTCTGGGCGCCGCGCTTCAGCTGCTGCGCCGTGAGCCCGCCCGCCGCGCGCACGGCTTCGTCGTCGCCCGGCCGCGTCTCGCCTCGCTGGCGTCGCGGACCCTGAAGGGGACGGCGCGGCTGCGCCGACCGTGAGGGGTCCGGGCCGCGGGAACCACTGGGGACGGCAACGGCCGCTCGCGACAACCGTTCAGCAGTTCAGCAGTTCAGCAGTTCAGCGACTCAACGGTTCAACGGTTCGTGAGGAGGGGAGGTCTCATGTCCCGCACAGCGCGTACGCAGGAGGAGATACGGCGGTTCCTGGACATCGGCGCGGTTCAGGTCGCCGAACTGGACCTGAACGGTGAGGAGACCGTCCTGAGACCCGGTCCGGGCAGCCCGCCGGTGACGCACGGCGAGGTGTTCCTGCTGGTCAGGAGAGACGGCCTGCCGGTGGGCACGCTGCTGGGGAGGGTCCCGGGGGGGGCCGATCCGATGACGGTCCTGGTGGCACTCGCACGGCAGGAGCAGGTTCAGGAGCAGGTTCAGGAGCAAGGGCGAGGTCCCGGCACGACGGAGGCGACCGTGGAGACCACCGTGCCGCCGCCCTTCACCTCGGTCGTCGTGGCCACCCGGGAGCGGGCCGGACAGCTCGCCCGCGCCCTCGACTCGCTCCTCGCGCAGGACCATCCGCACTTCGAGATCGTCGTCGTCGACAACGCGCCCGTGACGGACGAGACACGCGACCTGGTGCACCGGAAGTACGGGGAGCGCGTGCGGTACGTGTGCGAGCCGGTCCCCGGGCTCGCGACCGCGCACAACACCGGGCTCGCCCACGCCCTGGGCGAGGTGATCGCGTTCACCGACGACGACGTCGTCGCCGATGCCCGCTGGCTCACCGGGCTGACCGCGCCCTTCGCCACCGACCCGGAAATCGGCTGCGCCACCGGCCTGATCCTGCCCGCCCGGCTGCGCACCCCGGCCCAGGTCCTGCTGGAGAGCCACGGCGGCTTCGCGAAGGGGTTCACGCCGACGACGTACGACCCTCGGAACCCGCCCCGCGACGAACCGCTGTTCCCCTTCACCGCGGGCCGGTTCGGCTCCGGGGCGAACATGGCGTTCCGTACCGAGGTGCTGCGCGCGGTCGGCGGTTTCGACCCGGCCACCGGCGCCGGGACACCCGCCCGGGGCGGCGACGACCTGTACGGGTTCGTCCGGGTCCTCGCCCAGGGGCACCGGCTCCACTACACGCCCCGGGCGCTGGTGTGGCACCACCACCGGGAGACCTGGGCCGATCTGGAGTCCCAGGCGTTCGGCTACGGCGCCGGTCTCACCGCCTACCTCACGGCGATCCTGGTCAACCGGCCCGCGCTGCTGCCCGCGTTCCTCGCCCGGCTGCCCCGCGGCCTGTCCCACGCCCGCGGCCTCACCGCCGTACGGGAGACCGGGGGCACCGAGGGCACCGGGCACGCCAGGCACGCCGGGGGCGGCTCAGCCGCCCCCGGCGGCCACGACACCCGCACCACCCACCCCTGGCCGCGCCGCCTCTCCCGGTTGCAGCGCAAGGGGATGCTGTACGGCCCCGTCGGCTACCTGCGGGCCCGACGGGCGGCGGGCGGTACGACGGGAAAGGCGTCCTCCGGCAGCCGGACGACCGGGGGTGCGCGATGACGGCGTCGTCCCCGCGGGATCCGGCGATGCGGAACCCGGCGTCGCGGGGTCCGGCGACGCGAAGAACCCGGGACGGATCGGGGGACGAGGACGGCGGGGAGGACACGAAGCGTCCGGCCATCCCGGTGTTCCTCTACCACGCGGTGATGGACGACCCGCCCGACTGGATCGCCGAGTTCACCGTCACGCCGAGGGAGTTCGCGGCGCATCTCGACGCCCTCGAGGACAGCGGCCGCACCCCCGTCACCATCAGCGCCCTCGCCGGCCATCTCGCCGGGAGGGCGCCCCTTCCGCCCCGGCCGGTGCTCCTCACCTTCGACGACGGCTTCGCCGACCTGCCCGGCCCCACCGCCGACCTCCTGGCCCGGCGCTCCCTGCCGGCCACCGCGTACCTCACCACCGGCGCCATCACCCCGGGCGGCCGCAGCCTGCTGCCGCCGGCGCCGATGATGACCCTGGACCGGGTGACGGAGCTGGAACGTTCCGGCATGGAGATCGGCAGCCACACGGTCAGCCACGCTCAACTGGACACACTGACCGGAAAACAACTGCGCGCCGAACTCTTCGATTCCAAATCCGTGCTGGAGGACGCGCTCGGTCACCCGGTGTCCCATCTCGCCTACCCGCACGGTTACAACAGCCCCCGGGTGAGGGCCATGGCGTCCCGCGCCGGGTACGAGACGGCGACCGCGGTACGGCACGCGCTGAGCTCGGAGCGGGACGAGCGCTACCGCATCGCCCGGCTCATCGTGCGCCGCGGCCACACCGTCGCCGACGTCAGGGCCTGGCTGGCGGGCGACGGCGCCCGTGTCGCCCCCTACCGCGACGGCCCGAAGACGATCGTCTGGCGCTGGTACCGGCGCACCCGGGCAGCGGTCCGTGGGCCGGAGTTCGCGGGCTGACTCGCGGGCCGGTACGGCAGAGCGAACGGATCGAGTGAGCGGGTGGGCGGTGAGTGGGCGGCCGTGACCGCCCGCTCACCGCCCACCCGCTCACTTCGTCGGCTGGTTCAGGTACGGGTCGGCCACCACCTCGCGCAGGCTCTCCCACGCCGCCTCGTCGGCCACGGCCAGGTCGCAGTGCGGCCCGGGGTCGCGGTAGTTCCACTGGAGCGCGGCCTTGACGCCCTCCAGCTCTTTCAGCACGGGCGGCACCTGTGCGTACCACTCGGCCTGCCGCTGCGGCCGGGTGGAGTCGACCGCGCTGCCGAACTCGGAGAGCATCAGCGGCTTGTCGGCGGAGATGTTCTCGCGTATCCACTCGTGCGTGGCCGTCTGGGTCTGCTCGAAGGTCAGCCACTCCGTCTTGTGGCAGCGGTAGTAGTTGTACTGGTTGTAGCCGATCCAGTCGACGTACTCGTCCCCCGGATACATGCCCTTGAACAGGTCTCCGTGGTTCAGATAGCCGGTGATGATCCAGGTCCACACCACGTTGTCCACACCGAGTTCCCGGAACCGGTCGTGGATGTGCCGGTACGCCCGCACGTACTGGGCCGGGGTGCCGTTGGCCGGGGTGCGCGTGTCCATTTCGAGGTCGAAGGAGAGGAAGACCTTCTTCCCCGTGCGCTGCCCGTAGTCCTTGATGCGCTCTGCCTGGACGTCGATCACGGCCGTGTCCAGGTCACCGGCGGCTATCTCCGTCCACCTCGGCTGCTGCCCCTTCGTGCCGCCCCACCACTTGCTCTCCCAGGACAGCAGCAACATGTGGTCCTCACCGACCCGTTGTTCCTCCGGAGTCAGCAACTGCCCTTCCCTGCGGGTTCCTTCGGGCAGGGACATGTCGTGGTACGTGTAGACGATGTCGAGCTTGCGGCCCACCTTCTCCTCGTAGGCCTTCACCTTCTCCTCCAGGTCGGCCCGTTCGTGCGGCACGAAGGCTCCGAACCATGCGCCGCAGGGTGGTTCGAGCAGTTCCGTGGGCCGGCACTCCTCGTCCGTCCCGGAGGTCTCCGAGGCGTTCCGCAGCGCGAGTACGGCGACCAGTACCGCGCAGACGACCGCGGCCGAGGTGATCAGCGCCCGACGGCGACTCGCGGCCGGCCGGCCGGCCTTCGGCTTGCGGCGCCGACCGGTTGCCGTGCTGCCGGTGCCGGTGCCGGTGCCGCCCGCATCTGCACGGGATTCGGGGCCGTCAGGAGGGTCGGTGGCCGGGCGGCCGGTGGGCGAACGGCCGGGGGTCAAAAGGCCGGTGGTCGGGCCGGTTCCCGGGCGAACACCGCGCAGGGCGGCGATGATACGGCGGAGAGGGCGGACGAACCTCACAGGACGGAACCCTTCGGTGTCCTCGACGGCGGGGAGGCACGCAGCCGCGGGCAGAACGCGGCGAGCGTGGTCAGCAGGGTCAGGGCCAGCAGCACCCGCCGGGCACTGAAGGTGTGCGTGGCGATCAGCACCGTCGCGACGATCATCACCGTGGCGACGCTGACGAAAACGGCCAGCATCATCCGTTCCAGCAGGTCGGAGTGGCGGACGAAGCCGGGGTCGCGCCGCTCGACGGGGCCCCGTGCGGACCGCACGCGCAGCGCGGGACCGCAGAGACCGACCAGGGCCGTGCCCGGCCCCGCCGCCAGAAAAACGACGACGGCCGCCCCGCGCAGCGGCGAACCGCCGGGCAGGGCGAGCGTGGCGAGCGCCAGCCAGCCGGCGAACGGCGGGAGCATCCGGATCACGAGATCCTGCGGTGTCATCGCTCCCCTCCCCCTTCTTCTGCCTCCGTCCCCTCGACTCCCCCTGCTCCCTCTGCTTCTTCCGGTTGTCTCAGTTCGTAGACCGCCCCCGCGCTGTTCTCCGTCACCAGCCGGAACCGCGGGGACGCGGCGACGGACTCCAGGACGCTGTTCAACTGGGTGCCGGTGAGCTGACCGTTCATTTCCGAGTTCGCCGACTGGCCCTGTGTGAAGAGGAAGTAGGCCCGGCTCGGACGTTCCACTCCCGCCATGTCGGTGGCGAGGGCACCGGCCGGGTCCCGGACGATCTCGTCGACATGGCTCCGGTCGTCCTCAAGGAACCAGTAGTGGTCGATGCTTCCGTACGAGGCATAGGCGAGCGGGTAGTTGCGGTTGGCGGCGACGACCAGCGAGCCCTCGGGGGCCTCGTCGAAGAGCTGCCCCACCAGGGCCACCTCCTGCGGCGGGAAGTAGTTGATCCGGTCCTTGCCCGAGTAGCTCGGAACGAACGCCAGGGTCCCGGCGAGCAGCACGATCAGTGGGCCCCAGGCCCTGATGCCGAAGCCGGCCCGGAACCGGGCGCCGATACCGCGGCGCGCGGGCGGCTCGGCCTTCCGGCGGACTCCGCTCTCCGCCGCCGCCTCCGCGGCGGCGAGGGTGCGTACCTTGGGCAACAGTGCGGCGGCGGCGAAGAAGGCGACACCGGGCAGCATGAACATCAGGACCCGGAAGATCATCTCGCTGCCGTAACTGCTCGCGACGAACATCGGCAGCGGTGCCGCCGTGACCACCAGCAGCGGCATCGCACGGTACCGCAGTACGGGCTGCCGCCAGAGCCCGGCCGCCGCCAGCAGCAGGACGGAGCCCGAGAGCAGCCTCGCCGCCCACGAGGTCGCGATCGCGCCGGCACCGGTCGGGGTGGCACCGTACCCCCTCTCGACGTTGCCGCCGACGTCGCCCACGGCGCGGATCATCTCCGGCAGCGCGGCGGACAGGAAGGGCAGCGCGGCCGTCGCGCACCAGGCCAGGAAGATGACGACCGTGGTGGCCACCGGCACCCAGTCCCGGTGACGGCGGAGCAGGGCCAGCGCGAGCAGCGACACCACCAGCATGGCCGGGGTGAGCTGGTGCGAGATGACGATCGCCATCACCAGCACGGTGAGCACGAGCGTCCAGACCGCCTGCCCCCGCCGCCCACTGCCGCCGCCCGCGCCGGAACGGCCGTACCGGCGCAGCACCACGGCCAGCACACCGAGGTGCAGCGCGAAGGCGACGGACTGCGGGGAGAAGTAGTCCTGGCCCACCCAGTTGGCGACGAAGAAGAGCCAGACCGCGGTCCAGATCAGCCGTCGGTCCTCGGTGAAGGTGCGGTAGATCAGCAGCAGCGGGAACAGCAGCAGCAGACTGGACGCCAGCGGCCACCACGCCATGTACATCGCGGCCGAGTCCACGCCCAGCAGCCGCACCAGCGCCGCCTGCGCGGCGAAGAAGCCCGGCCACTGGTCGTAGACCGCCATGTCACCGATCCGGTCGGCGGTCTGGAGCCCGCCGGCGGTCAGCAGGTGGTCGATGACACCGTCGTGCTTCCACGCCCAGGCGTACAGCGGGGTCGGATAGAGCACGGCCTGCGTGGCCCGCTCCATCACCAGCAGGCCGACCACGTACGCCGCCGGCCAGCCGCCGGGCCGGCGACGGTCCCGGACCGTGCACCAGAAGCCGGTGGTGAGGACGGCGAGGCCGGCCCAGAAGCTCGGGTGGAGCGCGGTGACCAGACCGTAGTCGTCGAGCCGCGACACATCCGTGTGTCGGACCGCGTACAGCCACAGGGTGAGCGCCGCGAGCAGCGGCAGGGCGGGCCAGAGCCCGAGGGAACGGCGCGCGGGCCAGAAGGGCGGCAGGTCGGAAAGATCCGTCACGGGTTCATGGGCCGGGGTCGACGACTCCGAGGAGGGACGGGTCCGCGACTCCGTCCGCGAAGGCGGCTCCACGGGGGTGTCCGCAGAGGTACCCCTGGAGGTGCCCGCGGGGGTGACGGGCGCCGATGTGCTCTCTGGTGAGGGCTCGGGCGCGGACACGGATCTCTCGCGTGGAGTGACTGGCGGACGCACGGTGGTTCCCCCCTGGCGGCTCGGCTCCAAAAGCTCGGTTCGTTCGCTGGTTCAGCCGTTCGGTTGTCTGTGGTCGGGCAGCCCCGACGCCGGTACGGCACGGCGGAGCGGCGGAAGTCGGAGAAGGAGCAGCAGCAGAAGCAGTACGGCGAGCAGCGGCGGTGCCACGGGGGCGAGCGCGTCCCGCCACACCCAGCCGGCCACGGCGAGGAGGTACAGCGCCCACCAGCGCCCCGGCCAGGACAGCCGGCCGCCGCCCACCCGCTCGAGCAGCAGCCACAGTGCGACGAGGCACAGCAACTGGCACACCGGCGGCGTCCAGCGCAGCAGCGGCTCCGGCCCGTCGGTCCCCACCGCGTCCGCGAGGAACTCGGCCGTCCGGACGTACCACGCCCCGCCCACCGGCGAGGGTTCCCGGCCGAGCGCGACCGGTGCGGCATACAGGGCGAGCAGGGCCGAACCCAGCGCGGTACCGGGGAGCCAGGGGTCGGGTGCCGTGCACAGCGTCACCGCGGCGACGAAGACCAGGAGCAGCACGCCGCCCGCCGCGAGCGCCACGAGCGGCAGCCCTTCCAGCAACTGCCGTCCCGTCAGTTCGCCCTGTCCCTCCGGCGACGGTCCGCCGAGCCGGTGCAGTGGGCGTGCCGACGCCCAGAAGGCGACGGTGGCGAGTCCGAACAGTCCCCAGAGGACATCCCGCAGTCGTCGGTCGGACCCGTGACCGGCCGGCGACGGGGCGACACGGCCGGCCGTGCTCGCGAACGCTTCGGCGGCACCCGCGCCGTCCCGGCCCCCGTCCTCTCCACCCCGTTCGTCCTGCTCACCGAGCTCGCCACGCTCGTGTGGTGTCTCGTACCGGACCGGTGCGTGTGCGTGTGCGTTGCGTGGAGTGGGCCCCGCGTGCTCGCCGGGCTCCCGATCGCCCCCGGTCTCGCGCTCGTGCGCGTCGGCGCCCAGGTGCTCCCCGGGCTCGGCGTCCGCACCGATGCCCGCGCCGGCGCCCGCGTCCGTGACCGGCTCGGAGTCCCGGTCCGGGCCCACACCCCGCTCGGGGGCCGCGTGCGGCTCGGGGGCCGCGTCCATGGGCCGGGGCCGGACGATGAACGCCATCGTGTCCGTCTGGAGGGCCTCCCGTTCGTAACCGGGGCGGCCGATGAACAGTGTGACGGTGTCCGCGTCGTCCTGTTCCCGGCCCCTGTCCTCGTAGGCGGCCCGGCGGGCCCAGCCCGTGCCGTACCCGGCGGTGGCGTTCAGCTGCGCCCAGCGCGTGCCGTACGCGGGACCGGCCGAGGCAACCCCCGCCCGCCCCGTCCCGCTCGTCGTACTCGTCGTACCGTCCTTGCCACCGGCCCCACCCGTCCGGTCGACGAGCCCGCCATGCGCACCGTGCCCGTCACGCGTGTCGCGCAGCGCCGAGCGCAGGCCGAACACCGAGACGACGGCGACCACCGTCATGCCGATCAGCACCGCCCACCCGGCGCCCGCGATGCCCGCCGGAGTGAACAGCACGGTCGCGCTGCCCAGGACCAGCACACACATGACCCCTTGGAGCATCGCGAGCACACCGGTGCGCCCCTGCACCCGCAGCACCCCGATGTACAGCTCCACGACCACCCGGGGCAGCGCCCCGAGCGCGAGCAGCCGCAGCACCATCGAGCCGTGCTCGGCGTAGTCCGCGCTGAACGGCGTGAGGATCAGCGGCGCGAAGACCACCAGCACCAGCACCACCGGTACCAGCAGCAGTCCCATCCGGCGCAGCGCCCCCCGGACCCCGTCCGCGAGCCGGCGCGGGTCGTGCGAGGCGTGGGCGGTGAGCGACGCGGCCATGTTCATGGCCATGAACTCCATGGTGCCGCCGACGGTGTACGCCACGTAGAAGTAGCCGTTCTCGGCGGCGCTGAAGCGGACCGCGACCATCACCGGCAGGAGGTTGATCATCGCCAGGCTGAACAGCGCGCCGAGCGAGTCACCGGCGAGGAAACGGCTCATGTCACGGATCCTGGGCGGTTCCCGGTCGCGGTCGGCGGCGGCCTGACGCGGAATGAGCCTGCGGAAGATCAGCCAGCCGAGCGGCAGCGTGGAGAACGCGATCGCGACGGCCCAGGACACGAAGATGCCCAGCACCGGCAGCGCGCTCGCGAAGACGGCCAGCAGGACCAGCTTCCCGGTGGAGAAGACGGCGTTCCCGACGGGCACCCACGCGGTCCTGCGCAGGCCCGTGAGCACCCCGTCCTGCAGGGTGAGCAGCGCCCACGCCACGCATGCCGCGACGAACAGCGCACCCGCCAGCGGGGCACCGAGGGGCTCGTACGACGCGCCCCACAGGTCGAGCGTGAGCAGGAAGACACCCGCGGCCAGCGCGACGACCACCGAACTCGCCCCGTACACGCCCCATACCAGGCGTCCGGTCTCGCGCCCGGCACGCGGCACGAAGCGGACCACGGCGCCGATCATCGTGGTCGCGGTGATGCCGGCGAGCAGCCGCATCGCGGCGATGGCCGCGGAGCCCTGGCCGACCGCGTCCTCGGAGTAGTAGCGCGCGGCCACGAGCCAGAAGCCCAGCCCGAGGACGGCGGACACGCCGGTGCTGAGCATCAGGAAGTAGGCGTTCTTGAACAGCGAGTCGGAGCTGTCGGAGCCGGGTTCGTCGTCGGCGGGTCCGGGCCCGCCGCCCGTGCGCACCGCGGCGGGCTCGTGCACCTGGATCTCAGTCACGGGGCGGCCCCAGCCCTCTCGCCGCGGCCCCCTTCGGCGGCTCCGGTGGCCGCGACGCCGATACCTCCGGGGGCTCCGATACCTCCGAGGGCTCCGGGGGCTCCGGGGGCTCGGCCGGCTGTGCCCCGGACCGTTCCAGCGCCTCCGCCGCCTCACGCGCCCGCAGCGGGTCCACCGGCAGCGCGTGCCGCGCGAACCAGCGGGCGTTCCCGGGTGCGGGCGACGGGTCCGTGAACGCCGCTCCCGCATAGTCGTCCAGGGGCGGGTCGTAGAGGTAGCCGACCACGATGCGGCGCCGGGCCAGTGCCGCGATCGCCGCGTCCCGGTCCGCCACCAGCAGGGGCACCCGGAACAGCGGTTGTACCGTGCCGTCCGCCGGCGGCCGGGCCCACGGCGTCGACAACAGCAGTTCCGTGCCCGCCCGTGAGGCCCGTAAGACGTCGTCCAGCCGCCCGAGGCTGCGGTGGACACGGCGCAACCGGACGGGGCCGGGCTCCAGCCGGTAGTCGTGCATGTCGACCCGCACCCAGGGGTCGTGCGCACCCAGGTCCGGCGCGGAGCGCACGGCGCCGGCCAGCGCCTCCGGACGCAGCGGCATCCGGATCCCCTCACGCTCCGTCAGGCCCAGCAGCCCCATCGTGGCCCAGGCGGCCCGGCGCAGCCCCAGTCGCCGCACGGCGGCTTCGGCGTACGGCCTTACCGCGTAGGTGAGTTCGGACGCCATGCGCCGCGGGGCGAGCAGTTCGGCGCAGGCCTCCCGCACCGCCGTGCTCCGGTCCGGGTCGGCCAGCGCGAGGATGCCTCCCGTCTGGGCCCCGGCATGCTTGGAAAGGCTGAAAACGGAGGCGTCACCCCAGGCCCCGACCGGCCGCCCGCCGACCTCGCTGCCGATGGCGTGCGCCCCGTCCTCGAACAAGGGGATGCCCAGCGCGTCGCAGCGGGAACGTAGTTCGGGTGCCGGATCCGGGTTGCCGTACAGGTTCGTGGTCAGTACGGCGGACAGCGATCCCCAAGTCCCGTCCGGCACCGCGTCGATGTCGATGGACGCGTCGAACGGGTCGAGCGGCGCCTGCACCGGACGCAGGCCCGCCGCGAGCACCACGAAGAAGATGACGTCGTCGTTGACCGGCGACATCAGCACCCTGCCACCCGGCGGGCACCAGTGGCGCAGCGCCACGAACAGCCCGAACCTGCACGACGGCACATACACACATTCCCGGCCGAGCCGGTCGCGCATGGCATCTTCCAGCCTTTTCGGCCGCATGCCGGAACGCGCCGATCCCGGACCGGCCTCCCCAATGGCCATCCGTCCCCCTGGTGTGCCATCGGAACGCCCCCTCCCCGAGGCCTTCCGGCACCCGCCCAGAGTCGCCCCGTTCGCACCACTCCGTCAAGATTGCGTATCCGCCCTGTGGACGACCTCCGGTACGCGAGGGAGAGCAACGCACGCGTCGGGCCGTCCCGGACACACACGCCTCCCGCACCCCGGACCCGCTCTTCCGCCTCTGCCCAAGACCACCGCGACACCCGTAACGTGTGGCACGACCACGAACACATGAAGCACCAGAGCACCTGCGCACACGAAAGTGAGGCAGCACCCGATGCCCCCCTTCGATGTCCCCGAGGGCGATCCCTTCGGTCCGCACAATCTGCCGTACGGCGTGTTCTCGCCCCCCGGCTCGTCGGAGCGGAGGGTGGGCGTCCGGCTAGGCGACCACGTCCTCGACGCCGGCGCGGCCGCACACGCCCTGGGTTCCCCGTACGCCTCCCTGCTCGCCCGTCCGACGCTCAACCCGCTGCTGGCGGCGGGCCGTACGGCCTGGTCGGACGTCCGGCGCGCCCTCACGGCCTGGGTGACCGTGCCGGCGCACCGGGAGACCGTCGAGCCGCTGTTCCACCCGCTGTCGTCGGTGACCCTGTACCTCCCCTTCGAGGTCGCGGACTATGTCGACTTCTACGCCTCCGAGAACCATGCCCGGAACGTCGGCCGGATCTTCCGCCCGGACGCCGCCGACTCCCTCACCCCGAACTGGAAGCACCTGCCGATCGGCTACCACGGCCGCGCCGGCACGGTGCTGGTGTCCGGCACCGATGTCGTACGCCCCTCGGGACAGCGCAAGGCGCCCACCGATCCCGCCCCGGTCTTCGGCCCGTCGGTGCGGCTGGACATCGAGGCCGAGGTCGGCTTCGTGGTCGGGGCGCCGTCCGAGCCGGCCCGGCCGGTGCCGCTCGGCGGCTTCCGCGACCACGTCTTCGGCCTCTGCCTCCTCAACGACTGGTCCGCACGCGACGTCCAGGCCTGGGAGTACGTTCCCCTCGGCCCGTTCCTCGGTAAGTCCTTCGCCACCTCGGTGGCGGCCTGGATCACCCCGCTGGACGCCCTGGAGGAGGCCCGGGTGGCGCCGCCGGAGCGCACCCACGCGCTGCTGCCGTACCTGGACGACACGGACGAGGAACCCGGCGGTTACGACCTGCGGATCTCCGTGGCCGTCAACGGGCACGTCGTCTCCGAACCCCCCTTCTCCACGATGTACTGGACGGCCGCCCAGCAGCTCGCCCACATGACCGTGAACGGCGCCTCCCTGCGCACCGGCGACCTCTACGGCTCCGGCACGGTGAGCGGCCCCGCCGAGGGACAGCGCGGATCCCTGTTGGAACTGACCTGGAACGGTCGCGACGCCCTCGAACTCCCCGACGGCAAGCGGACCTTCCTGGAGGACGGCGACGTGGTGACCCTGTCGGCCTGGGCCCCGGGCCCGGGCGGAGTCCGCGTCGGCCTCGGCGAGGTCACGGGACGGGTGACCCCACGGGCCGACCCCGCGAGCTGACCCTCACGAGCCACCCCGACAGACCGACCCGACGGACCGGCCCGACAGGCCGACCTGACGAACCGGCTCCGAGTGACGGCTCGCGGGCCACGTCGCCGAAGCCGTCGGTCCACGCCCACCCCTGCCTCGCACCGCCCTTCGCCGCCATACTTATGTGGCGTCGGGCGGTGTGCGGCTCCCGCACGTCCCGCACCACGCATCCAGCACATACCCCGCGCTGCGCGGCACGCGGCGCACGCCTCGTGCCCTCCGCACCTCATGCCGGGCCCGCACCCCACGCACGTCCCGCACCTCACGCACGTCGCACGCACGTCCGAAGCTTTCCTCTTCTCACAGGATCCGGAGCCCGTGGCATGACCCTCTGCCTGCTCCTGCTGAGCGTTGTCGCCGTGACGGCCGCCGGGCCCGTGCCCCGTGCGCTGACCCGGGCGAAGTGGCCGGAGCGGGAGCCGGTGGTCGCCCTGTGGGTCTGGCAGTGTCTGGTCGCCACGGTCCTGTTGTGCTGCGTGACCGCCCTGGCCCTGGCCGCCGCGGCCGTCTTCGGCACGGTCCGCGCCCAGCTCTTCGCGCCGGCTCCGCCCGCGGTGACCGCGGCGTACGACCTGTCCGCCGCCCCGCCCTGGACGGCCGCCCTCACCGTGCTGCTGGCCTGCGGCGCGGCCTGGACCACGGCCATGCTCGGACGTGAACTGGTCGACGCCCGCCGGCGCCGGGCCCGGGCACGGGCACATCTGCGGGAGCGCGCCCCCGACCTGCCCGCCGGTCTTCCCGCGGCCCGCGGCCCCCTGCTGGTACTCGAGGACGAGTACCCGGACGCCTGGTGGATGCCGGGCAGCCCGCCCCAACTGATCGTCACCACCGGCGCCCTGCGCCGCCTCACCGACCACCAGATCGACGCCGTCCTCGCCCACGAACACGGCCACGCCCGCGCCCGTCACAACTGGCTGCTGCACCTCGCCACCGCCCTGGCCACCGGCTTCTCCCGCGTCCCGCTCTTCGCCCACTTCTGCGACCAGACCCACCGTCTGGTCGAGCTGGCCGCCGACGACACCGCCTCCCGCCGCTGCGGCCACCTGACCACGGCACTGGCGCTGATCGAGCTCAACCGGCACCGAGGCGTCCTGTCCTGCGCCTCCAGCCACCGCCTGCTCGGCGAGCGCGTCGACCGCCTCCTGAAGCCCCCGCCCCGCCTCGGCCGCCGCGACCGCGCCCTGACGACGACAGCGGCAGCCCTGGTCCCTCTCCTCCCCCTCCTGATCACCCTCGCCCCGGGCCTCACCGCCCTGCCATAGCCGCCAGAAGCCAGACAGCCGCCCCCTGACACCTGACGACTGACAACCGACGCCTGACGACCAACGGTCGACACCTGACGGTCGACGCCTCACGGCTAACGGCCGGCGCCTGACAGCTGACGGCCGGCAGCCGGCAGCTGGCAGCTACATCCAGTCCTCGGGCTCCGGCTCGGCGTCCATCTCCGGCCAGTCGTCGTCGGACACCGACCCCGCGTGTTCCCGCCCGGCACTCCCGCTGCCGGCGCCGATCCCCTCGCCGCTGCCGCTCCCCTCGGCCGGGCCCGAGCCCTGCGTTCCGGCCGGTGATCCAGCCGGTGCTCCGCCCTGCGGCCCGCCCAGCGCCCCGAGCACCCCCAGCACACCCTCCCCGTACGTCGCGAGCTTCTTCTCGCCCACTCCGCCGATCCCGCCGAGCTCGGCGACCGAGCCGGGCCAGACCGTGGCGATCTCGCGGAGCGTGGCGTCGTGGAAGATGACGTACGCGGGGACACCCTGCTCGCGGGCCTGTTCGGCACGCCAGGCGCGCAGCGCCTCGAAGGCCGGGAGGAGTTCCTCAGGCAACTCGGCCGCCGCTGCCTTGGTCTTCCCCTTCCCCGAGCCCGAGGACCCCGAGGCTCCCGGCCGGGAGGTCGCCGGCTTCTTCGGCTCCTTGCGCAGCGGAACCTCCCGCTCGCGCCGCAGCACGGTTCCGCTGGCCTCGGTCAGCACCAGCGTGCCGTAGTCCCCCTCGACCGCGAGCAGCCCCTGGGCCAGCAGTTGCCGGACGACGCCCCGCCATTCGCCCTCTTCCAGATCGTCGCCGATCCCGAACACGGAGAGCTGGTCGTGGTCGAACTGGATGACCTTGGCCGTGCGCTTGCCCAGCAGGATGTCCACGATCTGCACCGCGCCGAACTTCTGCCCGCGCTCCCGCTGCAGCCGGACCACCGTCGAGAGCACTTTCTGGGCGGCGACGGTGCCGTCCCATGTCTCCGGCGGGGTGAGGCAGGAGTCACAGTTGCCGCAGCCCGCCGGGTCGGGGTTGTTCTGGCCGAAGTAGGCCAGGAGCTGCCCGCGCCGGCACCGGACCGTCTCGCACAGGGCGAGCATCGCGTCCAGGTGCCCGCCCGCCCGGCGCCGGAAGGCCTCGTCGCCCTCGCCCGACTGGATCAGCTTGCGCTGCTGGATGACGTCGTTGAGGCCGTAGGCCATCCAGGCCGTGGACGGCAGACCGTCGCGGCCCGCACGGCCCGTCTCCTGGTAGTAGCCCTCGACGGACTTGGGCAGGTCGAGGTGGGCGACGAACCGGACGTCCGGCTTGTCGATGCCCATGCCGAAGGCGATGGTCGCCACCACGACCAGGCCGTCCTCCCGCAGGAAGCGGGACTGGTGCGCGGCACGCGTCCCCGCGTCCAGTCCCGCGTGGTACGGCACCGCCTCGACGCCGTTGCGACTGAGGAACTCGGCGGTCTTCTCCACGGAGTTGCGGGAGAGGCAGTAGACGATGCCCGCGTCCCCCGCGTGCTCCTCCCGCAGGAAGTTCAGCAGCTGCTTCTTGGGGTCGGCCTTGGGCACGATCCGGTACTGGATGTTGGGCCGGTCGAAGCTCGCCACGAAATGCCGGGCGTCCGGCATGGCCAGCCGCTCGGTGATCTCCTGGTGCGTGGCATGCGTGGCCGTCGCGGTGAGCGCGATCCGGGGCACGTCCGGCCAGCGCTCGCCGAGCAGCGACAGGGAGAGATAGTCCGGCCGGAAGTCGTGCCCCCACTGGGACACGCAGTGCGCCTCGTCGATCGCGAAGACGGAGATCTTCCCCCGCGACAGCAGCTCCAGCGAGCTGTTCAGCCGCAGCCGCTCCGGCGCGAGATACAGCAGGTCCAGCTCGCCGGCGAGGAACTCGGCCTCGACGACGCGCCGCTCCTCGAAGTCCTGCGTGGAGTTCATGAACCCGGCGCGCACGCCGAGCGCCCGCAACGCGTCCACCTGGTCCTGCATCAGCGCGATCAGCGGCGAGACGACGACTCCCGTACCCGGTCTGACCAGGGCCGGAATCTGGTAGCACAGCGACTTGCCGCCACCGGTCGGCATGAGCACCACGGCGTCCCCGCCGGCGATCACATGCTCGATCACCGCCTGCTGCTCACCGCGGAAGGCGTCGAATCCGAACACCCGGTGCAGCGCCGCCAGCGCCTCACTCTCCATCACTGCCATCCCACCACTACCGCCCGTCCCACCCATCGTCCCGCCCCCGTACGACCACGTGCGGCCGCCGCGTCCACTGCGGCCGCTCTCGACCACTGCGTCCACGATAGGCGCCTCCACCGACATCCCCGGCGTTGTCCACAGACCGCCACCCCGGACGTTTCCACAGGGCCCCGTATCCATCACATCAGCACATCGGCGTTCACGGGCCGGTCCCCCTCCGGACAACCGTGACCGGCCGCCACGACCGGCCGCCACACCCCACCACGACCGAGCGCGACCGAACACGCCCGCCGACGACAGGGCGGCCCGGCACCCCCCGAGCGGGTGCCGGGCCGCCCTGTCGTCGGCGGGCGCCGGGTCAGCGCACGAACACTCCCGCGTTGCCCGCCAGCTCCAGGAAGTACTGCGGTGCCACGCCCAGCACCACCGTGACCACCACGCCCATCCCGATCGCCATCATCGTCAGCGGTGACGGCACCGCGACGGTCGGGCCCTCGGGCCGCGGCTCGCTGAAGAACATCAGGACGATCACCCGGATGTAGAAGAACGCCGCGATCGCCGACGCGATCACACCGACCACGACCAGCGGTACCGCGCCGCCCTCCGCCGCCGCCTTGAACACGGCGAACTTCCCGGTGAATCCGGATGTCAGCGGAATGCCCGCGAAGGCGAGCAGGAACACCGCGAACACGGCCGCCACCAGAGGCGAACGGCGGCCGAGCCCCGCCCACTTGGACAGGTGCGTCGCCTCACCGCCGGCGTCCCGCACCAGCGTCACCACCGCGAACGCGCCGATCGTCACGAACGAGTACGCCGCCAGGTAGAAGAGGACGGACGAGATGCCCTCCGGTGTGGTCGCGATGACGCCCGCGAGGATGAAGCCCGCGTGCGAGATCGCCGAGTACGCCAGCAGCCGCTTGATGTCGGTCTGGGTGATCGCGATGATCGCGCCGCCCAGCATGGTGACGATCGCGACGGCCCACATGACCGGCCGCCAGTCCCAGCGCAGGCCGGGCAGCAGGACGTACAGCACCCGCAGCAGGGCACCGAACGCGGCCACCTTGGTCGCCGCCGCCATCAGGCCCGTCACCGGCGTCGGCGCGCCCTGGTACACGTCCGGCGTCCACATGTGGAAGGGGACGGCGCCGACCTTGAACAGCAGGCCCATGATCAGCAGACCCGCGCCCACCAGGAGCAGCACGTCGTTGCCCATGGTGTTGGCGAGCGCCGGGTCGACCTCCGCGATCGTGCCGTCGACGACCTGCGCGATCGTCGCGTACGACATCGAGCCCGCGTAGCCGTACAACAGCGCGATCCCGAAGAGGAGGAACGCGGAGGCGAACGAGCCGAGCAGGAAGTACTTGACCGCGGCCTCCTGCGAGATGAGCCGCTTGCGGCGGGCCAGCGCGCAGAGCAGGTACAGCGGGAGGGAGAGGACCTCCAGCGCCACGAAGAGCGTCAGCAGGTCGTTGGCCGCGGGGAAGACGAGCATGCCCGCGACCGCGAAGAGCAGCAGCGGGAACACCTCGGTGGTGGTGAACCCCGCCTTGACGGCCTTCCTCTCTCCGTCGCTGCCGGGCACGGACGAGGCCTGCGCGGCGAAGGAGTCGACCCGGTTGCCTTCCGCCTCCGGGTCGAGTCTGCGCTCGGCGAAGGTGAACAGGCCGACCAGGGCCGTCAGCAGGATCGTGCCCTGCAGGAACAGGGCGGGGCCGTCGACGGCGATCGCGCCCATGGCCGCGATGCCCGCCTTGGTCGTGCCGTATCCGTCGGCCGCGAGCGCCACGACCGCGGCGAACGCGGCGACGAGCGCGACCGAGGCGACGAACAGCTGTGCGTGGTAACGGGATCTGCGGGGGACGAAGCCCTCGATCAGGATCCCCAGGACCGCCGCACCGACGACGATCAGGGTGGGCGCGAGCTGCGCGTACTCGATCTTCGGCGCGTCGATCTTCGCGATCGGGTCGACCGCGCTTGTCCACAGGCTGTGGACGGCTGATGCGCTCACTTGGCCGCCTCCACCTCGGGCTGGGGGTCCGTCTGCTGGACGTCTGACATGGTCTGCTTCACCGCCGGGTTCACGATGTCCGTGACGGGCTTCGGGTAGACGCCCAGGAAGACCAGCAGCACGATCAGCGGCGCGGCCACGGCGATCTCACGCACCCGCAGGTCGGGCATCTTGGCGAGCTCGGGCCGCAGAGGGCCCGTCATCGTCCGCTGGTAGAGGACGAGGGTGTAGAGAGCGGCGAGCACGATGCCGAAGGTGGCGATGACGCCGATCACCGGATAGCGGGTGAACGTGCCGACCAGGACCAGGAACTCGCTGACGAACGGAGCGAGTCCGGGCAGCGACAGCGTCGCCAGGCCGCCGATGAGGAACGTGCCGGCGAGTACCGGCGCGACCTTCTGCACCCCGCCGTAGTCGGCGATGAGCCTCGAACCGCGCCGCGAGATGAGGAATCCGGCCACCAGCAGCAGGACGGCGGTCGAGATCCCGTGGTTGACCATGTAGAGCGTCGCCCCGGACTGGCCCTGGCTGGTCATCGCGAAGATGCCCATGATGATGAAGCCGAAGTGCGAGATCGACGCGTACGCGATCAGCCGCTTGATGTCGCGCTGGCCGACCGCGAGCAGGGCCCCGTAGATGATGCTGATGACCGCCAGCACCATGATCACGGGCGTCGCCCACTTGCTCGCCTCCGGGAACAGCTGGAGGCAGAAGCGCAGCATCGCGAAGGTGCCCACCTTGTCCACGACGGCCGTGATGAGCACGGCGACCGGGGCGGTGGACTCCTGCATGGCGTTGGGCAGCCAGGTGTGCAGCGGCCACATCGGCGCCTTCACCGCGAAGGCGAGGAAGAAGCCGAGGAACAGCCAGCGTTCGGTGCTCGTCGACATCTCGAGCGAGCCGTTGGCCCGCGCCTCGGCGATCTCGGTGAGCGAGAAGTTCCCGGCGACCACGTAGAGCCCGATCACCGCGGCCAGCATGACCAGACCGCCGGCCAGGTTGTAGAGCAGGAACTTGACCGCCGCGTACGACCGCTGTGTCGCCGCCGCCTGCTCGCCGTCCTGGTGGGCCCGGTCCCCGAAGCCGCCGATCAGGAAGTACAGCGGGATCAGCATGGCTTCGAAGAAGATGTAGAAGAGGAAGACGTCGGTGGCCTCGAAGGAGAGGATCACCATCGCCTCGACGACCAGGATCAGGGCGAAGAAGCCCTGCGTGGGCCGCCACCTTTTACTTCCGGTCTCCAGGGGATCGGCGTCGTGCCAGCCCGCCAGGATGATGAACGGGATCAGCAGGGCGGTCAGCGCGATCAGCGCGACCCCGATACCGTCCACCCCCAGCTCGTAGCGGACTCCGAAGTCCGCGATCCAGGCGTGCGATTCGGTGAGCTGGTAGCGGTCGCCTCCCGGGTCGAAGCGCACCGCGACGACGACCGCCAGCGCCAGGGTGGCGATCGAGACCAGCAGGGCCAGCCACTTGGCGGCGGTGCGTTTCGTGGCCGGTACGGCGGCCGTGGCGATCGCCCCGAGGGCCGGGAGCACCGCCGTCGCTGTCAGCAGAGGAAAGGACATCGGATCAGACCGCCCTCATCAGCAGGGTCGCGGCGACCAGGACGGCCGCGCCGCCGAACATCGAGACCGCGTAGGAGCGCGCGAAGCCGTTCTGCAGCTTGCGCATCCGTCCGGACAGACCGCCGAACGAGGCCGCCGTTCCGTTGACGACCCCGTCGACCAGGGTGTGGTCGACGTACACCAGCGAGCGCGTGAGGTGCTCGCCGCCACGCACCAGGACCACGTGGTTGAAGTCGTCCTGGAGCAGGTCGCGGCGGGCGGCCCGGGTGAGCAGCGACCCGCGCGGGGCGACGGCCGGGACCGGGCGGCGCCCGTACTGGCCCCAGGCGATCGCCACGCCGATGACCATGACGGCCACCGTGGACAGCGTGACCGTCAGGGCGCTGATCGGCGCGTTGCCGTGGTCGTGCCCGGTGACGGGCTCCAGCCAGTGCACGAACCGGTCGCCGATGCTGAAGAACCCACCGGCGAACACGGAGCCGAAGGCGAGCACGATCATCGGGATCGTCATGCTCCTCGGCGACTCGTGCGGGTGCGGCGGAGCGTACGCCTCGCCCGTGCCCGCGGTCGGCTCCACACCGGGCGCCGAGGACGGGGACGGCTCCGGGGCCTTGCGCCAGCGCTCCTCGCCGAAGAACGTCATCAGCATCACGCGCGTCATGTAGTACGCGGTGATCGCGGCGCCCAGCAGGGTCACGGAGCCGAGGATCCAGCCCTCGGTGCCGCCCTTCGCGAACGCCGACTCGATGATCATGTCCTTGGAGAAGAAGCCGGACAGGCCCGGGAAGCCGATGATGGCGAGGTAGCCGAGCCCGAAGGTGACGAAGGTGACCGGCATGTACGTACGCAGTCCGCCGTAGCGGCGCATGTCGACCTCGTCGTTCATGCCGTGCATGACCGAACCGGCGCCGAGGAACAGCCCGGCCTTGAAGAAGCCGTGCGTCACCAGGTGCATGATCGCGAAGACGTAGCCGATGGGGCCGAGGCCCGCCGCGAGCACCATGTAGCCGATCTGCGACATCGTCGAGCCGGCCAGCGCCTTCTTGATGTCGTCCTTCGCGCAACCGACGATCGCACCGAACAGCAGCGTGACCGCGCCGACGATGGTGACGACCAGTTGCGCGTCCGGGGCGCCGTTGAAGATGGCACCGGAGCGGACGATCAGGTAGACGCCCGCCGTCACCATGGTCGCGGCGTGGATCAGGGCCGAGACCGGGGTCGGGCCCTCCATCGCGTCCCCGAGCCAGGACTGCAGCGGCACCTGGGCGGACTTGCCGCAGGCGGCGAGCAGCAGCATGAGGGCGATCACGGTGAGCTTGCCCTCGCTCGCGGCGCCCGCCAGTCCGGCTTCGTCGTGGCTGCCGAGCACCGGCCCGAAGGCGAAGGTGCCGAACCACAGGAACATCAGCATGATCGCGATCGACAGGCCCATGTCGCCGACGCGGTTGACCAGGAAGGCCTTCTTCGCCGCGGTGGCGGCGCTGGGCTTGTGCTGCCAGAAACCGATCAGCAGGTAGGAGGCGAGACCGACGCCCTCCCAGCCGAGGTACAGCAGCAGGTAGTTGTCGGCGAGGACGAGGATCAGCATCGCCGCGAGGAACAGGTTCAGGTAGCCGAAGAAGCGGCGGCGCCGCTCGTCGTGCTCCATGTACCCGATCGAGTACAGGTGGATGAGCGAGCCGACGCCGGTGATCAGCAGGACGAACGTCATCGACAACTGGTCGAGCCGGAAGGCGACGTCGGCCTGGAAGCCCTCCACCGGGATCCAGCTGAACAGGTGCTGCGTCAGGGTGCGGTCGTCGGCGGCCTCGCCCAGCATGCCGGTGAAGAGGACGGCACCGATCAGGAAGGACGCGGCGGCGAGCGCCGTGCCGATCCAGTGACCGACGGCGTCCAGCCGGCGGCCGCCGCACAGCAGGACCACCGCTCCGAGCAGGGGCGCCGCCACCAGCAGCGCAATCAGATTCTCTGCATTACTCACGGTTCTAGCGACCCCTCACAGCTTCATCAGGCTGGCGTCGTCGACCGAGGCCGAGTGGCGGGAACGGAACAGGGACACGATGATCGCCAGCCCGACCACGACCTCCGCCGCGGCGACGACCATCGTGAAGAAGGCGATGATCTGGCCGTCGAGGTTGCCGTGCATACGGGAGAAGGCGACGAACGCGAGGTTGCAGGCGTTGAGCATCAGTTCGATGCACATGAAGACGACGATCGCGTTGCGCCGGATGAGGACACCGGTGGCACCGATCGTGAACAACAGGGCCGCGAGATACAGATAGTTGACCGGGTTCACTTGGATGCCTCCTCGGCCCGCTGCGACGGTGTCCGGTGCGGCGCCGGCGGCTCGATCTCCGTGCGCTCGAGCCGCTCCTCGGAGCGCCGCTCCAGCGCCCGCAGGTCACTGAGCGCCTCCTGGGACACGTCCCGGATCTGACCGCGCTCGCGCAGCGTGCTGCTGACGGTGAGGTCGGACGTCGTACCGTCGGGCAGCAGGCCCGGGATGTCCACCGCGTTGTGCCGGGCGTACACGCCCGGGGCCGGCAGCGGCGGAAGGTGCTTGCCCTCGCGGACGCGTTGTTCGGCCAGCTCCCGCTGGGTCAGGGCGCGTTCGGTGCGCTCGCGGTGGGTGAGCACCATGGCGCCGACGACGGCCGTGATGAGCAGGGCGCCGGTGATCTCGAAGGCGAAGACGTACTTGGTGAAGAGGAGAGCGGCGAGGCCCTCCACGTTGCCGTTCGCGTTCGCCTGGCCGAGACCGTTGAACTCGGTGAGCGCGGCGTTGCCGATGCCGCCGACGAGCAGGATGCCGAAGCCCAGCCCGCACAGCGCGGCGAGCCAGCGCTGTCCCTTGATCGTCTCCTTCAGGGAGTCCGCCGCGGTGACACCGACCAGCATCACCACGAACAGGAACAGCATCATGATCGCGCCGGTGTAGACGATGATCTGGACGACGCCCAGGAAGTAGGCGCCGTTGGCGAGGTAGAACACCGCCAGGACGATCATGGTTCCAGCCAGGCAGAGCGCGCTGTGCACGGCCCGCCGCATCAGGATCGTGCACAGGGCGCCGATGACGGCGACCGTGCCGAGGACCCAGAACTGGACGGCCTCCCCGGTGGAGGTGGAGTAGGCGGCGAGGTACTCGGTCATTTCCGGATCACCTCCTCCGACGCCGGTTCGTCCTCGCCGGAGGCCGAGTCCGCCTCCTGGACGACCTCGCCCTCGGAGTGGCCGGCCTGCCGTTCCGTACCGGGGGCGGCCTCGGTCACCAGGCCCCGGTAGTAGTCCTGTTCGTCGGTGCCCGGGTACATGGCGTGCGGGCTGTCCACCATGCCCTCCTCCAGACCGGCGAGCAGCTGCTCCTTGGTGTAGATGAGGTTGGCGCGGCTGGAGTCGGCCAGTTCGAACTCGTTGGTCATCGTCAGCGCGCGCGTGGGGCACGCCTCGATGCACAGGCCGCACAGGATGCAGCGGGCGTAGTTGATCTGGTAGACGCGGCCGTACCGCTCGCCGGGCGAGTAGCGCTCCTCCTCGGTGTTGTCCGCGCCCTCGACGTAGATCGCGTCGGCGGGACAGGCCCAGGCGCACAGCTCGCAGCCGACGCACTTCTCCAGACCGTCCGGATGGCGGTTGAGCTGGTGCCTGCCGTGGAAGCGCGGGGCCGTGGTCTTCTGCTGCTCCGGGTACTGCTCGGTCAGCCGCTTCTTGAACATGGCCTTGAAGGTCACGCCGAAGCCGGCCACGGGGTTCAGGAAACCGGGCTTGGTCTCCTTGGGTTCCTCAGCCATCGGACGCCTCCTTTCCATCCAGAGATCCGTCACTGTGAGTATCGGTGCCACCACTGACAACGAGCTCCCGCTCCTGGCGCGAGCGGCGTCGCGGCACCGGGGGAAGTTCCTGTCCGGGCAGCGGCGGTACGGGGAATCCGCCCGCCATCGGATCGAAGGCGGCCGGTGCCCCGCCCGGCCCTCCGGCCCCTTCGGCCTCCTTGCCGTCCTTGCCCTTCGACCGGAACATGTCCGCGACGAAGGACAGCAACAGCAGGACGAGCACTCCGCCGGCGATGTAGAGGGCCAGGTCCGCGAAGCCGTAGCCCTCGTTCCTCAGGGCCCGCACCGTGGCGACGGCCATCAGCCACACCAGGGAGACCGGGATGAGGACCTTCCAGCCGAGCTTCATCAGCTGGTCGTACCGCACGCGCGGGAGCGTGCCGCGCAGCCAGACGAACATGAACAGCAGCAGCTGGACCTTGACGATGAACCAGAGCATCGGCCACCAGCCGTGGTTCGCGCCCTCCCAGAAGGTGCTGACCGGCCATGGAGCGCGCCAGCCGCCCAGGAAGAGGGTGACGGCGACGGCGGAGACGGTCACCATGTTGATGTACTCGGCGAGCATGAACATCGCGAACTTGATCGACGAGTACTCGGTGTTGAAGCCGCCGACCAGGTCGCCCTCGGACTCGGGCATGTCGAAGGGCGCGCGGTTGGTCTCGCCGACCATCGTGACGATGTAGATGATGAAGGAGACCGGCAGCAGCAGGATGTACCAGCGGTCGGCCTGCTGCTCGACGATCGCCGACGTCGACATCGACCCCGAGTAGAGGAACACGGAGGCGAAGGCGGCGCCCATGGCGATCTCGTAGGAGATCATCTGCGCGCACGAACGCAGTCCGCCCAGCAGCGGGTACGTGGATCCGGAGCTCCAGCCGGCGAGGACGATGCCGTAGATGCCGATGGAGGCGACCGCGAGGATGTAGAGCAGCGCGATCGGCAGATCGGTGAGCTGCATCGTGGTCCGCTGACCGAAGATCGAGATCTCGTTGCCGGACGGTCCGAAGGGGATCACCGCGATCGCCATGAAGGCCGGGACGGCCGCGACGATCGGCGCGAGGATGTACACCACCTTGTCGGCGCGTTTGACGACGAGGTCTTCCTTGAGCATCAGTTTCACGCCGTCGGCGAGCGACTGGAGCATGCCCCAGGGGCCGTTGCGGTTGGGGCCGACGCGCAGCTGCATCCAGGCGACGATCTTGCGTTCCATCACGATGGCGATCAGTACCGTCACCATGAGGAAGGCGAAGCAGAACACCGCCTTGACGACGACCAGCCACCAGGGGTCGCGGCCGAACATCGAGAGGTCTTCAGCGGCGAAGTACAAGCTCATGCCTCCACCTCCTTGAGGGCCTCGCCGGCGAGTCCCGCCGGGCCGATGCGGACGAGGGAGCCGGGCAGCGCCCCGGTGTCGGAGCCGACACCGCCGCCGGCGGAGTTCAGCGGGAGCCACACCACGCGGTCAGGCATCTCGGTGACACCCAGGATCAGTTCGACCGTCCCCGCGGGGCCGGTCACGGCGATCGGGTCGCCGTCCTTGACGCCGACCTCGGCGGCCGTGGCGGCCGACACGCGCGCGTACGCGGCGTGCCGGGTGCCGGCGAGCGCCTCGTCGCCCTGTTGCAGGAGCCCCTGGTCCAGCAGCAGGCGGTGCCCCGCGAGCACCGCCTCCCCGGCGGCCGGCCGGGGCAGCGTGCCCGCGGTCTCCAGCGGTCCGGTGGCCCGCGGGCCGTCCCAGACGCCGAGCCGCTCGAGCTCCGCGCGGACGGTGCGCAGGTCCGGCAGGCCCAGGTGTACGTCCATGGCGTCGGCGAGCATCTGGAGCACGCGCGCGTCGGTCGGCGGGAGGGTACGGGTCAGCTGCTCGGGCTTGAGCGCCGACTCGAAGGGCCGGACCCTGCCCTCCCAGTTGAGGAAGGCGCCGGCCTTCTCGACGACGGCCGCGACCGGCAGCACCACGTCGGCGAGTTCGGTGACCTCGCCGGGCCGCAGCTCCAGCGAGACCACGAACCCGGCCTCGGCGAGTGCCGTCCGCGCGCGTGCGGGGTCGGGCAGGTCGGCGACCTCCACGCCCGCGACCAGCAGCGCCTGCAGCTCACCGGTCGCGGCGGCCTCGACGATCTCGCGGGTGTCGCGGCCGTAGCGGTGCGGCAGGGTGGCGACGCCCCAGACGGCGGCGACCTCCTCCCGCGCGCGCGGGTCGGTCGCCGGGCGCCCGCCCGGCAGCAGCGACGGCAGCGCGCCCGCCTCGACGGCGCCCCGCTCCCCGGCCCGCCGGGGGATCCACACCAGCCGGGCACCGGTCGCGGCGGCGATCCGTACGGCGGCGGTCGGGCCGCCCTCGACGGCGGCGATCCGCTCGCCGACGACGATCACCGCGCCCTCGGCCCGCAGCGCTTCGGCGGCCCGGGCCCCGTCGCCCTCCAGGCCGACCCCGCTCGCGAGCGCGTCGAGCCATTCGGTCTCGGTGCCGGGAGCCGCCGGCAGCAGCGTGCCGCCGGCCTTCTCCAGTCCGCGCGTGGCGTGCGTGGCCAGTGAGAAGGTCCGCTGCCCGTGCGTACGCCAGGCCTTGCGCAGCCGCAGGAAGACGCCGGGCGCCTCCTCCTCGGCCTCGAACCCGACCAGCAGGACGGCGGGTGCCTTCTCCAGCGAGGAGTACGTGACCCCGCCCGCGGAGTCCGTGCCGGCCGCGCTCCCGAGGTCATGCCCGCGGCCCGCGACCCGCGCGGCGAGGAAGTCGGCCTCCTCGGCGCTGTGCACGCGCGCGCGGAAGTCGATGTCGTTGGTGTCGAGGGCCACGCGCGCGAACTTGCTGTACGCGTAGGCGTCCTCGACGGTGAGCCGGCCGCCGGTCAGGACGCCGGTGCGGCCGCGGGAGGCCAGCAGGCCCTGGGCCGCGATCTGCAGCGCGTCGGGCCAGGAGGCCGGCTCCAGGTCACCCTCGGCGTTGCGCACGAGCGGGGTCCCCAGCCGGTCCCGCTGCTGTGCGTACCGGAACCCGAAGCGGCCCTTGTCGCACATCCACTCCTCGTTGACCTCCGGGTCCTCGGCGGCGAGCCGCCGCATGACCTTGCCGCGCCGGTGGTCGGTGCGCGTGGCGCAGCCGCCGGAGCAGTGCTCGCACACCGACGGCGAGGAGACCAGGTCGAAGGGGCGGGAGCGGAACCGGTAGGCCGCCGAGGTGAGCGCGCCGACCGGGCAGATCTGGATGGTGTTGCCGGAGAAGTACGACTCGAAGGGGTCGCCCTCACCGGTGCCGATCTGCTGGAGCGCGCCCCGCTCGACCATCTCGATCATCGGGTCGCCCGCGATCTGGTTCGAGAACCGGGTACAGCGGGCGCACAGCACGCACCGCTCGCGGTCCAGCAGCACCTGGGTGGAGATCGGGACGGGCTTCTCGTAGGTCCGCTTCTTGCCGTCGAAGCGGGACTCGGGGTTGCCGTGCGACATCGCCTGGTTCTGCAGCGGGCACTCGCCGCCCTTGTCGCAGACCGGGCAGTCCAGCGGGTGGTTGATGAGCAGCAGCTCCATCACCCCGTGCTGGGCCTTCTCGGCGACGGGCGAGGTGAGGTGGGTCTTCACCACCATCCCGTCGGTGCAGGTGATGGTGCAGGAGGCCATGGGCTTGCGCTGGCCCTCGACCTCGACGATGCACTGGCGGCAGGCGCCGGCCGGGTCGAGGAGGGGGTGGTCGCAGAACCGGGGGATCTCGATGCCGAGCTGTTCGGCCGCCCGGATGACCAGGGTGCCCTTGGGCACGCTGAGCTCGGCACCGTCGATCGTCAGCGTGACGAGGTCCTCCGGCGGGAGGGCCGCCTCTCCCCCGCCGGAGGGAGCGCTGGTGGTCACGGTCATGCGTGCACCTCCGTACGGTCGGCCCAGGCCGTCGTCCTGGCCGGGTCGAACGGGCAGCCACGGCCCGTGATGTGCTGCTCGTACTCCTCACGGAAGTACTTCAGCGAGGAGAAGATCGGCGAGGCGGCGCCGTCGCCGAGGGCGCAGAACGCCTTGCCGTTGATGTTGTCGGCGATGTCGTTCAGCTTGTCGAGGTCGGACATCCGGCCCTTGCCGGCCTCGATGTCACGCATCAGCTGCACCAGCCAGTACGTGCCTTCGCGGCAGGGCGTGCACTTGCCGCAGGACTCGTGCGCGTAGAACTCGGTCCAGCGGGTGACGGCCCGTACGACGCACGTGGTCTCGTCGAAGCACTGGAGGGCCTTGGTGCCGAGCATGGAACCGGCGGCGCCCACTCCCTCGTAGTCGAGGGGGACGTCGAGGTGCTCGTCGGTGAACATCGGCGTCGAGGAGCCGCCCGGCGTCCAGAACTTCAGGCGGTGCCCCGGCCGCATGCCGCCGCTCATGTCGAGCAGCTGGCGCAGCGTGATGCCCATCGGCGCCTCGTACTGACCGGGGCGTGCGACGTGGCCGCTGAGGGAATAGAGCGTGAAGCCGGGTGACTTCTCGCTCCCCATCGAGCGGAACCATTCCTTGCCCCGGTTCATGATGGCGGGAACCGATGCGATCGACTCGACGTTGTTCACCACGGTCGGGCACGCGTAGAGGCCCGCGACGGCGGGGAAGGGGGGGCGGAGCCGCGGTTGACCACGGCGGCCTTCGAGCGAGTCGAGCAGTGCGGTCTCCTCACCGCAGATGTACGCGCCGGCGCCCGCGTGCACGGTGAGTTCGAGGTCGAGTCCGCTGCCCAGCACCTTCTCGCCGAGGAGACCCGCCGCGTAGGCCTCGCGCACGGCCTCGTGCAGCCGCCGCAGCACGGGGACGACCTCACCCCGCAGATAGATGAAGGCGTGGGACGACCTGATGGCGTAACAGGCGATGACGATGCCCTCGATGAGGCTGTGCGGGTTCGCGAAGAGGAGCGGAATGTCCTTGCACGTTCCGGGTTCCGACTCGTCGGCGTTGACCACCAGATAATGCGGTTTTCCGTCTCCCTGGGGAATGAACTGCCATTTCATTCCCGTCGGGAAGCCGGCGCCGCCGCGCCCGCGCAGACCGGACTCCTTGACGTACGCGATGACGTCGTCCGGTGACATGGCGAGGGCCTTGCGAAGACCCTCGTACCCCTCGTGCCTCTTGTAGACGTCCAGCGTCCAGGACCTGTCCTCGTCCCAGAAGGCCGACAGCACGGGTGCCAGCAGGTTCTCCGGGCTGGTGTCCTTGAGTTCGGGTGCCAAGGTCATCACTCCCCCTCCTCGGCGGTGGGTCCGGCCGAACCGGAGGGGCGGGGCGGAGCCTCTCCGTCACGGGTGGTGGTGGGCGACGGGTGGGCCGGATCGGAGGCCGCCGTGTCCTGCGGCGCGTCGTGCGAGCTGAGGTGCTCCGCCGGTGACGGGTCGTGCGGCGGGGTGTCCTGGGGCGCGTCGTGCGAGCTGAGGTGCTCCGCCGGTGACGGGTCGTGCGGCGGGGTGTCCTGGGGCGCCTCGCCCCGCGGATGCACCACGCGTGCGGGGGAGGCCTCCCCCTTGGCCAGCTTCAGACCGGCCAGGGAGGCGGGTCCCGCGCTTCCCGTGGCGTCGACGGCGCCGGCCCGCTCGTCGGGGAAACCGGCCAGGATCCGGGCGGTCTCCTTGAACGTGCACAAGGTCGCCCCGCGCGTGGGCGCCACCGGGCGGCCGGCCCGCAGGTCGTCGACCATGCGCTTGGCGCTCTGCGGGTCCTGGTTGTCGAAGAACTCCCAGTTGACCATCACGACGGGCGCGAAGTCGCAGGCCGCGTTGCACTCGATGTGCTCGAGGGTGACCTTGCCGTCCTCGGTGGTCTCGCCGTTGCCGAGGCCCAGGTGCTCCTGGAGCTCCTCGAAGATGGCGTCGCCGCCCATGACGGCGCACAGGGTGTTGGTGCACACCCCTACCTGGTAGTCACCGCTCGGCCGGCGCCGGTACATGGAGTAGAAGGTGGCGACGGCGGTGACCTCGGCCGTGGTCAGGCCGAGCACGTCCGCGCAGAACCGCATCCCGGTGCGCGTGACATGGCCCTCCTCCGACTGCATGAGGTGCAGCAGCGGCAGGAGAGCCGACCGGGAGTCCGGGTAGCGGGCGATGATCTCGCGCGCGTCGGTCTCCAGCCGGGCCCGGACCTCGTCCGGGTAGGCGGGCGCGGGCAGTTGGGGCATGCCCAGGCTGACGCCCCGCTCCGAAGGTGTGGTGGTCACCGGTCGACGCCTCCCATCACGGGGTCGAGGGATGCCACGGCGACGATGACGTCGGCGACCTGGCCGCCCTCGCACATCGCCGCCATGGACTGAAGGTTGGTGAAGGACGGGTCGCGGAAGTGGACCCGGAAGGGGCGGGTGCCGCCGTCGGAGACGACATGCGCCCCGAGCTCGCCCTTGGGTGACTCGACGGCCGCGTACACCTGTCCCGGCGGTACGCGGAAGCCCTCGGTGACCAGCTTGAAGTGGTGGATCAGGGCCTCCATGGAGGTGCCCATGATCTTCTTGATGTGGTCGAGGGAGTTGCCCAGTCCGTCCGGCCCCATGGCGAGCTGGGCGGGCCAGGCGATCTTCTTGTCGGCGACCATGACCGGTCCGGGCTGGAGCCGGTCCAGGCACTGCTCGACGATGCGCAGCGACTGGCGCATCTCCTCCAGCCGGATCAGGAAGCGGCCGTAGGAGTCGCAGGTGTCCGCGGTGGGGATCTCGAAGTCGTACGTCTCGTAACCGCAGTACGGCTGCGCCTTGCGCAGGTCGTGCGGCAGGCCGGTGGAGCGCAGGACCGGGCCGGTCGCCCCGAGGGCCATGCAGCCGGCCAGGTCCAGATAACCGACGTCCTGCATACGGGCCTTGAAAATGGGGTTCCCGGTGGCGAGGGCGTCGTACTCCGGGAGGTTCTTGCGCAGCTTCTTCACCAGCTCGCGGATCTGGTCCACGGCGCCGGGCGGCAGGTCCTGGGCGAGTCCGCCGGGACGGATGTACGCGTGGTTCATCCGCAGGCCGGTGATGAGCTCGAAGGCGTCGAGAATGAGTTCACGATCACGGAATCCGTAGATCATGATCGTGGTGGCGCCGAGCTCCATGCCTCCGGTGGCGATGCACACCAGGTGGGAGGAGAGCCGGTTCAGCTCCATCAGGAGCACGCGGACGACCGTGGCGCGGTCGGGGATCTGGTCCTCGATGCCGAGGAGCTTCTCGACGCCGAGGCAGTACGCCGTCTCGTTGAAGAACGGCGTCAGGTAGTCCATGCGCGTCACGAACGTGGTGCCCTGGGTCCAGTTCCGGTACTCGAGGTTCTTCTCGATGCCGGTGTGGAGGTAGCCGATGCCGCAGCGGGCCTCGGAGACCGTCTCGCCGTCGATCTCCAGGATCAGCCTGAGCACGCCGTGCGTGGACGGGTGCTGCGGGCCCATGTTGACGATGATGCGCTCGTCGTCACTGCGCTGCGCCGTCTCGACGACCTCGTCCCAGTCGCCTCCGGTGACGGTGTAGACGGTGCCTTCCGTGGTCTCGCGCGCCGAGGCCGCGGATGCGTTCGAGGTGCTCATGAGTACGACCTCCGCTGGTCCGGAGCCGGGATCCGGGCGCCCTTGTACTCGACGGGGATACCGCCGAGGGGATAGTCCTTGCGCTGCGGATGGCCCTGCCAGTCGTCGGGCATCAGGATCCGCGTCAGGGCCGGGTGACCGTCGAAGACGATGCCGAAGAAGTCGTACGTCTCGCGCTCGTGCCAGTCGTTCGTCGGATAGACGGAGACCAGCGACGGGATGTGCGGGTCGCTGTCGGGAGCGCCGACCTCCAGGCGGATCAGCCGGTTGTGGGTGATCGAGCGCAGGTGGTAGACGGCGTGCAGCTCGCGGCCCTTGTCGCTGGGGTAGTGCACGCCGCTGACGCCGGTGCACAGTTCGAAGCGCAGCGCGGGATCGTCGCGCAGGGTCGTCGCGACCCGGAGCAGGTGCTCGCGCTCGATGTGGAAGGTGAGTTCGTCGCGGTCGACGACCGTCTTCCCGATGGCGTTGTCGGGGAGCAGGCCCTGCTCCTCCAGCGCGCCCTCCAGTTCGTCGGCCACCTCGTCGAACCACCCCCCGTAGGGGCGGTTCGACGCTCCCGGGAACCGGATCGAGCGGACCAGGCCGCCGTAACCGGAGGTGTCGCCGCCGTTGTTGGCGCCGAACATGCCGCGCTGGACGCGGATCTCCTCACCTCCGTCGCCCCGCCGGCCGGGGAGGTTCTCGGCGGAGAGGTCCTTCTCGGGGTTCACGCCCTCGCCCGCGGTGCCGTTCGCGTCGCTCATCGCAGCAGCCCCTTCATCTCGATGGTGGGCAGTGCCTTGAGCGCCGCCTCCTCCGCCTCGCGGGCCGCCTCCTCGGCGTTCACGCCGAGCTTGGAACCCTGGACCTTCTCGTGGAGCTTGAGAATGGCGTCCAGCAGCATCTCGGGCCGGGGCGGGCAGCCGGGCAGGTAGATGTCGACCGGGACGATGTGGTCGACGCCCTGCACGATCGCGTAGTTGTTGAACATGCCGCCCGACGAGGCGCAGACCCCCATGGAGATCACCCACTTGGGGTTCGGCATCTGGTCGTAGACCTGCCGCAGCACCGGCGCCATCTTCTGGCTGACCCGGCCTGCCACGATCATCAGGTCCGCCTGCCGCGGCGAGCCGCGGAAGACCTCCATGCCGAAGCGCGCCAGGTCGTAGCGGCCGGCGCCGGTGGTCATCATCTCGATGGCACAACAGGCGAGTCCGAACGTGGCGGGGAACATGGACGACTTGCGCACCCAGCCCGCGGCCTGCTCGACGGTGGTCAGCAGGAATCCGCTCGGCAGCTTTTCTTCGAGTCCCATGGTCAAAGGCCCTTCAGTCCCATTCCAGCCCGCCGCGTCGCCATACGTAGGCGTACGCGACGAAGACGGTGAGCACGAAGAGCAGCATCTCCACGAGCCCGAAGATCCCCAGGGCGTCGAAACTGACGGCCCAGGGATAAAGGAAGACGATCTCGATGTCGAAGACGATGAAGAGCATCGCCGTCAGGTAGTACTTGATGGGGAAGCGCCCGCCGCCGGCCGGCGTGGGGGTCGGTTCGATACCGCACTCGTAGGCCTCGAGCCTGGCGCGGTTGTACCGCTTCGGACCGATCAGCGTGGCCATGACCACGGAGAAGATCGCAAAGCCGGCCCCGAGGGCTCCCAGTACGAGGATGGGCGCATACGCGTTCACCGCTCCTCGCTCCTCTCAGTCGGCACTGACTGCTGGCGAGTCGGGCTCACTTGCGCCCCACGCGTCCCACGAACCACGCCCGCCCCGGCGAAGATCGAGAACATGTGAAGCAGGTCACAAGCCCAACCGCTCCGCATCCTATGCCCGCCGGTCTGTGATCTGCGACACGGGGTATTGCACAACCTTTGTGATCTCCACCACCTGACGAACGATCATGAAGCCGGAGGAGCGGTGATCTTCACACGCGAAGCGTCCGAGCGGTCACCAGAAGTGACATTCTGCCGCATCGGCGCAGGTCAGAAGGATCGTCTCCATATCAAGAGGGTTCCCCTGCATGCAAATTGGTGCTGGACGCAATCACTTGCTAGAAGCCGCGTTCACACATCGGAGGGACGCGGGGCGCGAAGTGGACGTGTGCACGCGTTCACGAAGTCCGCGCGGGGGCCGCGGGTCCGCCGCCGGTCGGCACGCAAGCCCGAGCCCGGAACCGAGCGCGGGCCCGACCGGAAAACGAGCGGCAACCCCGGTGACCTCGGTGACCACTTCGACCGCAAGCCGGCTTCGAACCGGGCGCCCTCCGGGCGCGATCCGAGGCAACCCGAATGCGAATCGTCACGATTCAGACGCACACCGTCACGATCCGGACGCGCACCGCATCCGTCCCGACCCTGCCCACCCGCGGGCCGACGCACCCCGGGGCTCGGTCCGGCACCGCCCACGCGCGGGCCGACGCACCCCGGGGCTCGGTCCGGGCGCACCTCGAACCGACCCGACGCACCCCTCGAACCCGAGCCGGCGCAAACCCCCAAGCCCGGGTTGGCACGCACTCCCGAACCCGACCCCGACACAACCCCCAAGCCCGGACCGGCACGCACCCCCGAACCCGACCCCGGCCGTACCTCGCACCTGTCCCGCGGCCCACCCCGCACCCGTCCTCGAGGGCACCCCGGGTCCGGTTCTCGTTGCGACCCGGCCGCACCGTCGTCGCAATCCATCCGCAATCCGCCCGTGGCTCGCACACCGGGCGCGACGGCGGGGGTAACCGTTCCGTGACCTCCGCCACATCTGACGCGAAGGCACAAAAGGAGGGCTTGGCCAATCGTTTCAACCGATGGTAGGCGCGGGGCAATTCGGACGTAAAGACGAAAGGGCGTGATCACGGGCCCATTACCTCGCGCCCGCAATGTCCGTTACGGCGTCAATAAGGAGCGACGTGACCGGGGTGCTGCGCCACGATTGAACAATTGTGGCGCAGCACACGTTTCTTGTGGATATGAAGGAGCCCCTGGTACCGGTTGTTCCCATGTCCCACACCGCTCACATACGAAGCCACCGGAAACCCCGCCGCACCGCGCAGACCACGATGGCGATGCGGGCCGGAGTCGCCGGTGGCGTCCTCGGCACTCTGGCAGTGGCCGGGGCGTCGGCCTCGGCGGTCGCCGCAGAGCCGGTGACCCAGACCCTCTCACTGCCCGCCCTGACGGCCGACCTGTCCACTCAGGTCGCCCAGTCCGCGGAGGCCACCCAGCAGGCCGCCGCGAACTACCAGCTGCAGGCCGAGCGTGACGCCGCCGCCGCCAAGGCCGCCAAGGCGGCCAAGGCCGACCTCGTCGAGGCCAAGGAGAAGGCCGAGGCGAAGAAGAAGGCCGCCGAGGAGGCCCGCAAGGCCGCCGCCGAGCGCGCCACGCGCGACGCCGAGCGCGCCACCCTCACCGCCGACTCGGGCGCCACGAGCACGGCGGCCACCACGGCCACCACGACCACCGCCTCCGCGCCGGCCAGTGGCAGCGTCGGAACGGTGATCTCCTTCCTCAAGGCGCAGGTGGGCGACGCCTACGTCATGGGGGCGACGGGCCCCAACGCCTGGGACTGCTCCAGCCTGGTGCAGGCCGCGTTCAAGCAGGTCGGCGTGGACCTCCCGCGCGTCTCGCAGGACCAGTCGACGGTCGGCACCGACGTCTCGCTGTCCAACCTCCAGGTCGGCGACATCCTGTACTGGGGCGGTAAGGGCTCCGCGTACCACACGGGTGTCTACATCGGTAACGGCCAGTACCTGGACGCCGCCAACCCGTCCAAGGGCGTCGTCATCCAGGACCTCTCCGGCTACCCCGCGTCGGGCGCCGTGCGCGTGCTCTGAGCGACGCCTGCACGAACCCGGACGGCGACCCGGACCCACGGTGGTCCGGGTCGCCGGGCCGGGTCCACATGGGCCGAGAGGCCGCTGCCGCTCGGGGGCAGCGGCTCTCCTCGTATGCGTTCACGCACCCCTGCCCACGCGTCCCCCTCGCCCGCGCCCCTCGCACGCCGTCCGCTTGCGCGTTTCCCCCTCGCCCCAGTGGGCCGAGATCACCCGCATGCCCGAATTGTCGGCCGTCTCGCGAGGACTGACGGGTCGGTATCCGCCGACCGGGCCGCACACAACCGCGTGGCAGGCCCCCACAGCGCCCCCGACACGCGTCGGCGGCCGTGAGCCCGTCCGTCCGGCC
The DNA here is from genome assembly GCF_036634175.1 of Streptomyces sp. P9-A2. Lineage (NCBI taxonomy): Bacteria > Bacillati > Actinomycetota > Actinomycetes > Kitasatosporales > Streptomycetaceae > Streptomyces > Streptomyces sp. P9-A2. The sequence goes on along the minus strand of NZ_JAZIFX010000001.1, from coordinate 4,734,386 downwards.
CCGGCCGCCCACAGCGCCCCTCACGGCTCCCGCGGCACGCATCACGTGTACACGGGAGCCGTGCCGCGGGACGCGTCACGCCTTCGGCGCCACCTTGCTCAGGCCGTTGATGATGCGGTCCATCGCGTCGCCGCCCGTGGGGTCCGTCAGGTTGGCGAGCATCTTCAGGGTGAACTTCATCAGCATCGGGTGCGTCAGCCCGCGCTGGGCGGCGATCTGCATGATCTTCGGGTTGCCGATGAGCTTCACGAACGCGCGGCCGAGCGTGTAGTAGCCGCCGTAGGTGTCCTTCAGGACCCGCGGGTAACGCTGGAGGGCGATCTCCCGCTGGGCCGGCGTCGCCCGCGCGTGTGCCTGGACGATGACCTCGGCGGCGATCTGCCCGGATTCCATGGCGTAGGCGATGCCCTCGCCGTTGAACGGGTTCACCAGGCCGCCCGCGTCACCCACGAGCAGCAGTCCGCGCGTGTAGTGCGGCTGGCGGTTGAAGGCCATCGGGAGTGCGGCGCCGCGGATCGGGCCGGTCATGTTGTCCGGGGTGTAGCCCCAGTCCTCGGGCAGCGACGCGCACCAGGCCTTCAGGATCTCGCGCCAGTCCAGTTCCTTGAAGGAGGCCGAGGTGTTGAGCACGCCGAGGCCGACGTTGCTCGTCCCGTCGCCCATGCCGAAGATCCAGCCGTAGCCGGGCAGCAGCCGGTCCTGCGCGCCGCGCCGGTCCCACAGCTCCAGCCAGGACTCCAGGTAGTCGTCGTCGTGGCGCGGCGAGGTGAAGTACGTACGGACCGCGACGCCCATCGGGCGGTCCTCGCGGCGGTGCAGGCCCATGGCCAGGGACAGCCGCGTGGAGTTGCCGTCGGCGGCCACCACCAGCGGGGCGTGGAAGGTGACTTCCCGCTTCTCCTCGCCGAGCTTGGCCTTCACACCGGTGATGCGGCCGGTGCGGTCGTCGATGATCGGCGCGCCCACGTTGCAGCGCTCGTACAGGCGCGCGCCGGCCTTCTGGGCCTGCCGGGCGAGCTGTTCGTCGAAGTCGTCCCGCTTGCGGACCAGGCCGTAGTCGGGGAAGGAGGCGAGTTCCGGCCAGTCGAGCTGGAGGCGGACCCCGCCGCCGATGATGCGCAGGCCCTTGTTGCGCAGCCAGCCCGCCTCCTCGGAGATGTCGATGCCCATCGACACGAGCTGCTTGGTGGCGCGCGGGGTGAGGCCGTCGCCGCAGACCTTCTCCCGCGGGAAGGCGGTCTTCTCCAGCAGGAGCACGTCGAGACCGGACCTGGCCAGGTGGTACGCGGTGGCGGAACCGGCGGGGCCCGCGCCCACGACGATCACATCGGCGGTGTTTTCGGAGAGGGGCTCGGTCACGGCGGGATCTCCCCCAGTTCGAAATCTGCGTGCCGACCGGCACTGGACACGGGCAGTCTATGCAGGACAATTGATCACCCGGCTGAAGGGCTGCCTCAATGCACCGAGCTCTGCCCGCTGTACGGCTTCGCGTACCCAGTCATGAGGACGCCTTCACCTGGCACCGGCTCTTCGCCGACCCTGACGTCATGGAGTTCCACGGCGGCAGGGCCGCGGAGTTGTCGGTCTACGAGGAGCTCACCGCCCGTCAGCGGCGGCACGACGCCGAACTCGGCTTCTGCCTGTGGACCATGGTCGACGGGGCGGACCGCGTCGTCGGCTTCACGGGCGCCCAGCCCTGGGAGCGGGACTGGGGCCCGACGGGCGAGATCGAGATCGGCTGGCGCCTGGGCCGGGAGCACTGGGGCAAGGGGTACGCCACCGCCGCGGCGCACCAGACGCTGGAACGGGTGCGCGCCGCCGGCGTGCGGGACGTGGTCGCGATGGTCGACCCCCGCAACACCCGCTCGACGGCGGTCGCCCGGCGGCTCGGAATGCGCCTCGCCGAGACGTTCCCGATCCCGGCCTCGCGCCGGGAGGCTCACTGCTACCGGCTGGCCTTCTGAAAGCGGAATCAGAAACTCCCACTTCAGTCACCCATTGTAGCCGATTGTCACAGTAAGCCACGGAATGCTTCCTTCCGGTGCGCGGCCGTGCCTACGCTGCCGGTACCGCTGGGGGTGACATCCGTGCGTATACAACCCAGAACACCCGAGGTACGCGTTCCTCGACTGGTCGGACTGATGGCCATGGACGCGCGCGAGTCGGCCCGTGCGCGTGGCCTGTCCCTCGAGGCGCCCGACCGGCCGGACTTCCACCTGACCGTCGTCGAATACGTCGTACGCCAGTATCCGCAGCCCGACGCCGAGGTGCCGCGGGACTCCGCGGTGCACGTGTGGTTCGACCTCGGGGAGGGGGACGGCGGAGGAGGAGTGCGTGAGCCGCGCGGACCGGCACCTCCCGGCGGCGGCTTCCGGCGGGAGCTGGACGAACCGGGTGCGCCTTGCCCGGCCGCACCCCGCACGGCGACGGCGCTCCTCGGCCCGCCCTGACCGGTCAGCGCCTTCCCCGGCTCGCCCTGACCGGTCAGGGCTACCTTCCCGACCGACCTCGGCCCTGCCTTCCCCGGCCTCGCCCCGCCTCGCCCCGCCTCGCCCCGCCTCGCCCCGCCTCAGCTCGCCTTGAAGCCCCGGTGCAACGCGACCACACCGCCCGTGAGGTTGCGCCAGGCCACCTTCGTCCAGCCGGCGTCCTGGAGCCGCCCGGCCAGGGCGGGCTGGTCGGGCCAGTCACGGATGGACTCGGCGAGGTAGACGTACGCGTCGGGGTTGGACGACACCGCGCGGGCCACCGGCGGCAGCGCGCGCATCAGGTACTCGGTGTACACGGTGCGGAACGGCGTCCAGGTGGGCTGCGAGAACTCGCAGATGAGAATGCGCCCGCCGGGCCGGGTCACCCGGTGCATCTCGCGCAGCGCGGCGTCCGTGTCCTGGACGTTGCGCAGCCCGAAGGAGATGGTGACGGCGTCGAAGACGTCGTCCTTGAAGGGCAGCCGGGTCGCGTCGCCGGCGGTGCAGGGCAGCCAGTTCCGGCGCTGCTTGCCGACCCGGAGCATGCCGAGGGAGAAGTCACAGGGGACGACGTAGGCACCGGCCTGCGCGAAGGGCAGCGAGGACGTCGCCGTACCGGCCGCCAGGTCCAGGACCTTCTCCGCGGGGCGTGCGCCGACCGCCTTCGCCACCTCCTTGCGCCAGATCCGGTCCTGCCCGAGCGACAGCACGTCGTTGGTCAGGTCGTACCGTTCCGCGACGTGGTCGAACATCGAGGCGACTTCGTGCGGCTGCTTGTTCAGGGATGCGCGGGTCACGGGCCCATTGTGGCAGCACGGGCCCGCCACGCCCCCGGAGCCCCCGGCACGCCAGGCGGCAGGCGGCAGGCGGCAAGCCGGGCTACCGGCGTCGGTACACCAGTCGTCCCGTCAGGACCGTCGCCACGCACGTGACGGCTCCCCGTTCGCCCAGCGCGGCCTCGTCGGGAACGTCGAAGACGGCGAACGTCGCGTCCACGCCACCCACGCCGTCCGGTGGGAGGGGCAGCAGGATCGCCTCCGCGAGGCTCCGCCCCGCGAGCGGGTCGAGGGTCACCGGGCCGGCGGGACGCTCGAAGCGCTGTTCCACGCTCAGTCCCACCCGGTGCACGGCGCCCACGACGGCGGGCCTCCACAGGTCCCCCGCCACGGCGACGACGCCGTGCGCCAGCAGACGCTGCACACCGCGCCGCGCGCCGGCGCCCCGGCGGACCTCGGTCATGGCGAGCCCCGCGAGCGCTTCGCCGGTGAGCGGTTCACTGCCCAACTCGTCCGCCTCGCGGGGGTCGGGGTGGTAGGCCTGCTCCAGCAGTTCGGGACCGTACGGGTTGAGCAGTCCCGGCGTGAGCACCCCCGGCCAGCGCCGGATCCGCGCATCCGGGTGGGCGTCCGCCAGTACTTCGTACGGGCCGACGGCGGCGAGTTCCCGGCCGTCGACGAGAACCGCGCCGCCGGGCAGGGGCGGCCGCCCGTCCCCGGCGAGCACGAGGTCCGCGGCATGAATCGTCAGCACGGCGATACCGGCCGTCAGTTGGAGGCGAGCAGCTTCAGCTCAGGGTGGGCCGTGCCGCCCTCGATCGCCGTGGAGGAGATGTGGGAGGCCACCCGGTCGTCGACGGGGTCGTTCGCCGGGTCGTCGTGCACGACGAGGTGTTCGTACGTCGTGGAGCGCTGGGCGGGGACGCGTCCCGCCTTGCGGATGAGGTCGATGATCTCCAGGCGGTTGGAGCGGTGCTTGGCTCCGGCGGAGGAGACCACGTTCTCCTCCAGCATGATCGAGCCGAGGTCGTCCGCGCCGTAGTGCATGGAGAGCTGGCCGATCTCCTTGCCGGTGGTGAGCCAGGAGCCCTGGATGTGGGCGACGTTGTCGAAGAACAGCCGGGCGATGGCGATCATCCGCAGGTACTCGAAGATCGTGGCCTGGGTGCGGCCCTTCAGGTGGTTGTTCTCGGGCTGGTAGGTGTACGGGATGAAGGCGCGGAAGCCGCCGGTGCGGTCCTGCACGTCCCGGATCATGCGCAGGTGCTCGATGCGCTCGGCGTTGGTCTCGCCGGTGCCCATGAGCATGGTGGACGTCGACTCGACGCCCAGCCCGTGCGCGATCTCCATGATCTCCAGCCAGCGCTCGCCGGACTCCTTCAGCGGCGCGATGGCCTTGCGCGGGCGCTCGGGCAGCAGCTCGGCCCCGGCCCCGGCGAAGGAGTCGAGCCCGGCCGCGTGGATCCGGGTGATGGCCTCCTCGACCGGCACCTTCGAGATCCGGGCCATGTGCTCGACCTCGCTCGCCCCCAGGCTGTGGATGACGAGTTGCGGGAACTCCTTCTTGATGGCGGAGAAGTGCTTCTCGTAGTACTCGACGCCGTAGTCCGGGTGGTGGCCGCCCTGGAACATGATCTGCGTACCGCCGAGCTCGACCGTCTCCGCGCAGCGGCGCAGGATGTCGTCGAGGTCGCGGGTCCAGCCCTTGGCGGTGTCCTTCGGCGCGGCGTAGAAGGCGCAGAAGCGGCACGCCGTGACGCAGACGTTCGTGTAGTTGATGTTGCGCTCGATGATGTACGTCGCGATGTGCTCGGTCCCGGCGTACCGGCGGCGGCGTACGGCGTCGGCGGCGGCGCCCAGCGCGTGCAGCGGGGCGTCACGGTAGAGGTCGAGCGCCTCTTCGGGGGTGATCCGCCCACCGGCGGCAGCACGGTCGAGGATGGGCTGAAGGTCGGCCTTCTCGGTCACCGGGCGTCCCTTTCGTCGGGTTCGCAAGGGTTGTGGACGGGCTGGACCAGCCTACGCCAGCGGCCCCGGGTGCCCGACGTCAGGCCGATGGGCAACCCCGTCGCACCTGCCCGACCGTCACATCGTGTACGCGCCGATGGTGGCCGGAGTGCGTCACACCACTGCCGGGTGCGCGTCACGCGGCGGTCCGGCACGCATCGGGCCCGGCACCCGTCGGGCCTGCACCCGTCAGGCCCGGCCACCCACCGGCCCCGGCACCCGTCAGGCCGGCACCCGTCGGCCCGAGTACGCACCCGGTCGGTGACGCCGGACGCGTCACGCCGTGTACGCGCCGATCAGCAACCCGGCGAACGCCCCGGCGATCAGGAACGGCCCGAACGGGATGGCCGTCCCGCGTCCCGCCCGCCGCGCGACGACGAGGGCACCCCCGTACAGCGCCCCGAACAGGAACCCGGCGAAGGTACCGAGCATCACCGTCGGCCAGCCGTACCAGCCGAGGACGGCCCCCGCGCCGAGGGCGAGCTTCACGTCGCCGAAGCCCATGCCCGCCGGGTTGATGAGGAACAGGGCGAAGTAGCCGGCGCCGAGCGCCAGGGCGCCCAGCAGGGCGGTCGTCCAGGTGCCCGCGTGCTCGGGGACGAGTGCGACGACGCCGAGCAGAGTGAGGGCGGCCGCGGCGAAGGGGAGGGTGAGCGGGTCGGGCAGCCGCTGCACCCGGAAGTCGACGACCGCCAGCAGCACTCCGACGGGCGCGAGCAGCAGCCAGACGGCCAGTTCGGGCCGGGTCCCGGTGGCGGCGGCGAGGGCGGCGCACACGAGCGCGGTGACGGCTGCCGGGGCGACGGGCCCGATGCCGTACGCCGTCCCGGCAGCCTTCCCTCCGTCTCCGTACCCGTATCCTTCCCCGCGCGGGGCACCCTCCCCGTCTCCGTCCCCGCGCGGAACGTCCTCCCCGTCTCCGGCGCCTTCTTCACTCCCGGCGCCCTCTCCGCGCGGGGCACACTTCCCGCGCGGGACTCCCTCTCCGCGCGGGGCGCACTGTCCGCACCGGGCCCGTCCGAGCCAGCCGCGCAGTGGATGCCCCTCGGGGCACCGGGTGTGCCACGCCTCCCCCGCCGGGACGGCGAACCGGTACACCGCGCGGGGCAGCAGCGCGCCCGTCACCGCGCCCCACACCACGGCGACCAGCATCACGACCACATCCGGCACCGGACCGGCGGTCACCGCCGCCGGAAGCCCGCTCACGTGTCCCTCATCCCGCGGCCGCTGACCCGACCGCGTCGCGCCAGGCCGGCAGCAGTTCGTCGAGCAGTGCCTCGGTGCGCGGCGGCAGCCCGCGGGCGCCGCCGCGGCCGATGAGGTCGGCGGCGAGGGCGGTGAGCCGGGAGGGGTCGTCGAGGGCGTGGGTGGCGCGCAGCAGCTCGTTCCACAGCCGTTCGTCGGCCGGGGCGGTGCGCAGGGCCGCGTCGAGCGCCTCGATGGCCTTCTCCGCGCGGCCCTTCTCCAGGTGGAACGCGGAGAGGGCGAGCCCGGTGTCGGCGACGAGCAGCGGGAGCTGGGCGTCGACGATCTCGTGGGTGAGCCAGCGGTAGCGGCCCTCGGGCCGGTCGGCGAGCAGTGGCCCGCGCACCAGCACCAGCGCGTCGGTGAGCAGCCGCCCGCGCACGGCCCGGCTGTCGACGCCCCTGCCCTGGGTCGCCTCGTGGTACAGCGACCGCAGCACGTCCAGGTCGGAGACGACGGACTGGGCGAGGGTGAGCCGGCCGGTGCGGTCGGTGCCGAGGCGGGGGGTGCCGTCGGGGTCGGTGCCGAGCCAGGCGCGCAGCCGGTCCAGGAGCGCCTCGCGCACGTCGTCGGTGACGCCGCGCGGCCACAGCGCGGACGACAGCACACGCGGGTGCACGCCCTCGCGGTGCAGGAGCAGGAGGGCGAGCGCCTCGTGGAGCAGGGCGCTGCGCTCGCCGTCCGGGGTGTCGAGGCCGATGATCTCGTACGGCCCGACGAGCCGCGCGTACACGGCCGGCCGGCCCTGCTCACTGATGTCGACGAGGAACGGCGGGGTGTTGACCGGCCCCGGTCCGTCGGGACCGCGGTCCGGGTCGGCCGCCACGAAGAGTTCGACGACCGCGCGCTGCTGGGCGGCGGGCAGGAGCTGCGCGTCGAGTTCGAGGCCGAGCAGGGGCGCGAGCAGCTTGCCCTCGCCGGTGATCTCCATCTCCCAGGCGGCGCCCGGCAGGTCACCGCTGCCGGTGCCGACGAGGTAGCCGATGCCGAGGCGGCTCGCGTCGGCGGCGAGTTCGGCGAGCTTGACGGCGTCCTCGGCGGACGGCTCGGCGGCGAGCAGGACGAGCTGCGGGGCCCAGCGGGTGTGCCGGGCCGGGCCGGTGCGTCCGGTGAGGACGGAGTCGTGCCCGGCGGCGCCCAGTGCGCCCCGCCGCTGCCGTGTCTCCGCCTCCATGGTCTCGAGGAGTGCCTCGATGTCGTCGAGGTGGCGGAGCCGGTTGGGGGCGAGCGGGGTCAGGTCCTCGCCGAACCCGACGAGAGTGACGGTCATACGGTCCGACCATCCGTTGGTCGCCAGCTCGGCGGCGACGGAGGCGAACACGGCCGCCCGGTCGGCCTCACTGCCGCTCAGCGAGACGATGCCGGGGACGGACTCCAGGTTGAGCAGCAGCCGCGAGTCGTCCATGGTGCCGAGGCTGACCAGACCGGGATAGGGGGCGGCGGTGTCGACGTCCTCGTACCCCCCGGCGTCGTCCTTGGCCAGCGTCCAGAACGTCTGGTCCTGCCCGAGCCGCCACGGAGCCGGGGGCTTGCCGGCCGGCTGGGCGAGCTGGAGGTGCAGGTCACCGGCGCTGAGCCAGGCCGCGTACACGACCGGCAGGGCACGCGACTCGGCGGCGAGAGAGGCGGCGAGCCCGCGCAGGGACCGGTCGAGCAGCCGTACGCCCTCGGGGTCCGCGCCGACGAGCAGCGCGTCCTGGACGTCCTGGGCGTCGCCTTCCGGCGTGGGCGGCTCCATCCCGCGCCGCCCGCCGACCGCCCCGAACGCCGACTGCCACAGCGCCTGCCGCCGCCGGTGCCCGAGAGCACCGAGGAGGCCGGCGGCGAGGAGGGGCGCGGTGAGCAGGGCTTCGGGGAGGCCGAAGGAAGACGACGTGTCCTGGGCGGGAGTGGCGTGCTGCGGGGCCGGGGCGGGGGCGGGCTGCTGGTGACCGGCGTGGTCGGCGGCGGGCGCGGGGTGCTGCTCGGGAGCGGGCCGCTGCTCGGGCACGGAGACCTGGGCGGCGCCCCCGCCACCGCCCTGGGCGTGCTCCCCGGTCCTGGCGTAGTCGTGGATCTGCTGCTGCACGTCCGGCGAGACCTCGGGGGCGTCGTCCGGCATCTCGACGAGATCGCCGCCGCGCGCGTCGCCGGGCATCTCCATGATCCAGCCGGGCCGGATGAGACTGGCCTCGGAGAGCTTGGAACCGTCCGGCTGGGTGCGGTCCTTGTTGAGGGCGAAGATCTCCTTGTACCGGCGCCCGTCCCCGAGATGCCGCTCGGCCACCTCCCAGAGGGAGTCGTGGTGACGCCCCTCGGGCGGCTGGATCCGGTAGAACTTCGTGTCGTCCCGCTGGGCGGTACCGCCACCCGCCTCGGCCTGCGCGGCGGCGTGGGACGCCTGCTCGGCGAGCGCGGCGGCGGCCCCGGCGGCCTGCTCCTGCTGCTGCGCGAAGAGCCCCGGCGTCTGCTGGGCGGTGGCGGCCGTTGCCTGCTGGTTCCCCTCGATGCCCTGCCCCAACTGCGAGAGTCCCGGCGTGAAACTCCCCGCGACCGCGCCGACGAGCAGCAGTGCGGCCACGAGTTGACGCGCGAGCAGCTGGCTGGGCCCGGCCCCGGGCACTCGCCCCGGCACCCCGACGCCGGACAGCGCGGCCTTCATCTCGACGAGCACACAGGCGGTGAACTGGGCCCAGGCGAGCCAGACGAAGAACACCAGGATGCTCTGGAAGGTCTGGACCGAGACGTCCGCCCTGAGCCACTCCATCGGCTCGAACGTCCTCGGCAACGGCCAGCCCGCCACCGTCGCGAGCGCGGCCGGCACCCCCACCACCAGCACCAGCAGCGCCACGAAGGCGAAGAACGCCTTGACGAAGTCCCCGAAGGTCCGCCTCCGTATCCGCACCGGCTGAGGCGTCCGGTTCCGCGGAGTCACGGCGGAACCCCCGCTGCGGTCTCCCGTCGCGCTGGACGAGCTTGGACTACGGCGTCGTGGCATGGCGGGTGTCCCGGGTCGTGTGGGTAGGGGAAGAGTCGAGGCGCCTGCGTGGAGTGAGACGGGATCAGGTGAGCGAGGACGCACTGAGCGTACTGAGCCTACAGAGATCCTATGAACTCGCACCGGCCCCGTCGAAGGGCATCCTCACCCTCACCGCACCACACTTCCGCACAGTCCTCGAGCACCTTCAAGCGCCCGACGTCATATGCCGTCACCGCTCAGGAGCGGCGGTTGCGGCAACCGCACGAAACCCGTCAGCGGAACAGATCCTCCGCTGCTTCCGCGCGCACCGCCCGCCGCGCCCAGACCTCGAGCTGCTCCAGGTCGGTGCATGCCAGCACTTGCTCCCGGACTTCGTCCGGGACGGGGATGCCACGCCACTCCAGAATGCGGAGCGTCATCTCGGCACCCTCCTCGACCCGGCCCTCCTCCCGGCCCTCCTCCCGGCCCTCCTCTCGCACCTGCTCGGCCACTGGGTGCCGGAAGAAGTAGTGGATCGCCGCCATCAGGTCCCTCCAGATTTCCTTCGCCTGGGGATCAACCAGGCACGAGTCGACGAACTGAACGAACACCGCCGCGCTCTCGGCGTCGACGGTCCGCAGGGCGGTAGCCAACGGCTTCAGTATGGCGGTGGCCTGCTTTCCGCGGCCATGCGTCATGGCCGAGAGGACCGCAAGTGGTACATCCCGCTCGGCCTCCTTCTCGTCCACGATCAGCGGAACGTTCTCAGGTCCCAATACCAGCGGCCGAACGGTCAATGAATGCCATCCGGGCAAGCCAAGCCGAATAGGCCGAGCCGCCCAGCGCGCCGTGGCGCCACTCTGAGTGATCACGATGAGCACTGGCTCGCACCGGTATTTCGCATACAGGTACGACAGGTAGTACGCCCAGCTCCCCCGTTTCCTCTCGTCCACCTTCCCTTGCGCCTCGATGACGAGGAGGTACGCCCCCTCATCCGTCTCCACACGCATCAACGTGTCCACACGCCGTTCGACGGGCTCGATCTCCGTAAGGTCCGCGTTGAGGACAGCGAAGTCACGTGGTTCGGGGAACGGAACGTGGAGTACGCGTTGCAGTGCTCGCGTCAGCAGCGCGGGGTCCTTCTGGAAAACCCGGTGCAGTGCCTCATGCGACGAGCCGACCATCAGCTCTCCTTCCTGATCGACATGATCAACGCGTCAGACCGTCACAAGGTCACACCACACGTACTTGCCCTGGCCGCCATCCCTGGCCAGCGGCTGCCAGCCCCACAGGTCCGCGCACGCACGCACCAGGGCGAGTCCCCGCCCCTCCTCCGCCTCGGCAAGCGGTTCCAGCCGCCCCGGCGGCCCGGGTGGCTCCGGATCGGCGTCCCACGCCCCGATCCGCAGCACGCCGGCCGACCAGCGCACGCGCAGCGCGGCAGGCCCCTTGGTGTGGCGTACGGCGTTGGACACCAACTCGGTCGCGAGCAGTTCGGCAGTGTCGACGAGTCCGATCAGGCCGTGCATGGTGAGGATCAGCCGGAGGGTGCGGCGGGAGACGGTGACGGCACGCAGGTCGTTCGGGATGTGGAGGGTGTACTCCCAGGGAGGCGTCGAGTCGATGGGCTCGCTTTCGGGCATGAGTGAACTCCGCTCGGAGAAGGGGGACATCGGCCGGTGGCACCGCCGCTCCATCAGGGCATGACGAAGCAGTGCACTTCCGGCACCGAGTAATGCCGCACCGTATGCGGCACGTCACCGACGGTATTTCCTAGTTTTAGGAAACTGCAAGCGGCTGCCGTATTCTGACCCTCGAACGAGGTACGTGGGTCAGGTACTTGAAACCAGGAGGCATCGGTTGCCGCCGAAGAGACATCTCACGGCCCGCAGGGTGCGATTGGGCGCTGAGCTGCGCAAACTGCGCGAGGCGACGGGCATGAAGTCCAGAGAAGCCGCGGAGCTGCTCGGCGCCGACTCCGTACAGATGAGCCAGATCGAGTCCGGTGTCGCGGGTGTGAGTGCCAAGCGCGTACGTCGCCTTGCGGCGCACTACGCCTGCACGGACGAGGGCTTGATCGACGCGCTCGCCACCATGGCCACCGACCGCACCCGTGGATGGTGGGAGGAGTACCGGGGAGTGCTGCCCCCGGTGTTCCTGGACACCGCAGAAGTCGAGCACCATGCGTCGGCCCTGCGCGAAATCGTGATCACGCACGTTCCTGGGCTGCTTCAGACCCCTGACTACGCCCGCGCGGTGTACACGTACATGCTGCCGGGCCTGCCCGAGAGCGAACTGACCCCTCGTGTGGAACACCGGATGCGGCGGCGTGCCGTGATCGAGGGTGACAACCCGACGCCGTACGAGACGATCATCCACGAGTTCGCCCTTCGGGTCCGTGTGGCCGACCGTCAGGTGACCCGGGCTCAACTCCGTCAGATCCTGGAGCAGATCGAGGACGGTCACGCGACCGTACGAGTCATCCCCACCAACCAGGACGACTTCGCCGGCGCCGAGGCCTCGATGATGCACGCACGCGGCCCCGTACCCCAGCTGGACACTGTGCTCCGGGACTTCCCTATCGGGACTGCCTTCATCGACGCGGAATCTCAACTGAACCAGCTTCGAACACTGTTCCGTAAAGTGGAGAAGGCGTCGCTGGACCCCGCAGCGTCGCAGGACTTCATCCACCGATTGACGAAGGAGCTGTGAGACGAGCCATGACCGAGCCCTTGCACTGGCGGAAGTCCTCGTTCTCCGGCGGCGGCGACGGCAATACCTGCGTCGAGATAGCAACCCTCCCCACCCGCATCGCCATACGCGACTCCAAACGCCCCACCCACGGCCCCCTCTCCTTCCCCGCCGGCGCTTTCGCGAACTTCGTCGCGACCCTCAAGGCCACCGACGTACCGGCCCTCCCCTGGACCCTTCGTTGACTTCCTCCACCTCGTGAACGAGGTGGATTCCTACGGCTCGCGCCGTGGGGGGTTCTGCTTCGTCGCCGACTGCCCGTCCGGAGAACTCCGCTGAGGTCTTACGACCTCACCCGCTCCACAGACAGCCACGGCCGGCCCGGCCGCCAGAAGGTTCTTCGCCGCGTTCACATCCCGGTCGTGGGTCGTGCCGCATGTGCAGGTCCAGGTGCGGACGTGCAGCGGCATCTTCTTCGCGGCGGCGGGTACGGCGCGCCTGCCGCAGGGCGGCGGCACCCGCCAGGGTCTCCCTCCGCAAGGAACCGTGGCGACTGCGCCTCCCGCCGCAGCATCGAGGGGGGAGGGCCGGACAGTCCGGCCCTCCCCCCTGTGTGTATGGGGAGTTACTCGGCGACCTCGTGGTCATGGCCTTCGTGCAGGCCACCACCGCTGCCCGCCGAGCCCTTGGTGTTCCGCGGCGCCACCGGCTTGCTCAGAAGGCTGGTGTCCCAGGCGTACTGGCCCACCGCGTTGGCGATGACGTCGACGTTGACGTCGAACGCCTTCATGCTGATGTTCTTCAGGTTGTCGCAAGCGGCGTGGTAGCAGGCGTCGTACGCGACACCGGCCTTACCGCCGTACCGCTTTGCCTGCTCGGCCGTCTTGACGCCCTCGGCGCCGGTGAAGGTGCCGCCCGAGGGGATGCCCACCTCGATGAACGGCCCGTAGTCCGACCGGCCGGTGAAGTCGGTGCCCTCGTACGGGGTGCGCCGGCTGTCCAGGTAGTCGGTGATCTGCCGCTCCAGCTGCGCCGAGCCCTCCGGGCCGGGGCCGGCACCGACCTGGTCGGAGTCGTCGCCGTCGTAGACGAACTGGGCGTGGTTCGGCGAGGCGATCATGTCGAAGTTCAGGTACAGCTTGACCTTCGCACGGTCCGCCGCCGAGAGGCCGTTCACGTACGCCTCCGAGCCCAGCAGGCCGAACTCCTCAGCCGACCACCAGGCGAAGCGCACCTTGTTCTTGGTCTTCTCGTGGGCGAGGTTCAGGGCCACGTCGAGGATGCCGGCGGAGCCGGAGCCGTTGTCGTTGATGCCCGGGCCGTCCGCCACCGAGTCCAGGTGGGCGCCGAACATCACCACGTTGTCGGCCTTGCCACCCTTGGTCTCGGCGATCACGTTGTGGGTGCGCCGGGTCTCCGAGAAGGTGCGGATCTCCAGGTTGACGGTCACGGTGCCGGCGGCGGCCTTGGCCGCGAGCGCCTCGCCGTCCGCCTGCGTGACGCCGCCTGCCGGGACCCTGGCGACGGACGGGTCGCCCAGGGTGCCGTTGAGCGCGCCCTCGGTGTTGTTGTAGATGATCGCGCCGACCGCGCCCGCACCGGCGGCGGTCTCCTGCTTCTCCGCGAAGGTGCAGCCGCCGCGCTTGATCAGCGCGATCTTGCCGGTGAACGTCTCGGAGGCGTAGTCCTCCTGCTCGCAGCCGGTGGTGTCGTCGACCGGCACCACCGCGACCGGGGCGGTGATGCCGCCGACCGGGCTGTTGGCGGAGTACGTCATGGCGGTCACCGGGACGTCCTGCTGCTGCGGCGACACCACCCGCAGGCTCTGCGCCAGCGTCTCGGTGAACGGGAAGTCGAACTCGTTCCGGGTCACCGAGTACCCGGCCTTCCGCAGCAGGCCTTCGACGTACTTGGCCGACTGCCGGTGCCCCTCCGACCCGGCCACCCGGGTGTTCCCGTTCTTGTCGGCGATCCGCTGGAACTGTCTCAGATGCTCGTGGGCATCCTTGGCGTCGCTCTTCTTGACGAGCTTCTTCGCGAGCTTGGCAGCCTCCTTGGCAGGGTCGCTGTGGGCGGAGGCGGCGCTCGATCCGATCAGCAGCAGCGGCGCTATGAGCCCTGCGACGGATACGGCGGCTACCGTGGTGCGGCGGTTCCGAGCGTTCAAAACGCTTCCTTTCGGCGGTCCATGAGGAATGGGCGTAAAACCGAAAACAGGCCGAACGACGTGCAGCGGTACTCCGGGCAGGCAGGAACGGCCGGATCGCTCTGCCTTCCCCTGCCACCGGCAAGAAGAAAGGTATCTGCTCAGTAAACGCTTGGTAATGGGTCGACGGGAATCTTCGGCGCCGGCGCCACCCGAACGCACCGATCGGCCGCCGGCCCACCCGAAGTCGGCTGGAAGCCACCAGTGCTGGCCAGGGCCGCATCAGGCACCGTTCGCCCCGTGGCGATGTGTCACCCGGTTGCTACGACGGGCGGTGCCGGAGAGGTCGATGACGACGTCGTCCGGGTCGCCCTTGTAGTCGAACTGGTGGACCAGGTCGTCGGAGGAGGCGAAGAACGGTTCGCCGGTGACGGAGTGGACGACCTGCTTGCCGTCGGGGTCGACCACCCCGGAGACGTCGGCCAGGTGGGCGACCCGCTTGGCGAAGATGACCATCGCGGCGATGGAGCCGACGCCCGCCGCGAGACGCCGCGCGCCCGCCTGGAGACGGCCGAAGGCTTCGCGGCAACGCTGCGCCGCCGCCTTCGCCGACTTCGTCGCATCTCTCAGGCTCCCGGGCGCACCCACCCGCCGCTGACAAGCCGGTTGAGTCCTCCCATCCCCTCGAACAGCTCCTGGTAGGTTCAAACGCGCTTTCTGGTAAGCGCGTTGCGAGTGTTACGGGGGTACACGCGTGTCCATCAGGCCGACCGACTGGCACGTGCTCGACCTGGAGAAGGACCCGACGCCGGGCGACCCGCAACGCATCCGCAGACTCGCCGGCACTCTGCACGACTTCGCCGACGACGTGGGCGAGGCCCTGCGCGACCTCAAGGGCATCGCCAAGGAGGACGAGATCCTCTCCTGGGCGGGCAAGACCGCGGACGTTTTCGCCGAGGAGTTCGCGGACGCCCCCAAGAAGCTGCGGAAGTTGAGGAAGTCGTACGACCTGGCGGGTGACGCGCTGACCACCTTCTGGCCCGACCTCCAGAACGCCCAGGAGAAGGCCGACAAGGCGCTGCGTGACGGCCGCAAGGCCCGCGACGAACTCACCACCGCACAGACGGCGTTGTCGGGTGCTGACGGCTGGGTCCGTACGGCGACCGAGAAGGTGGACTCGTACGACCCCGCGAAGAGCGGAGGCAGGGACGTCCCCGAGCCCGACGAGGCCGACGTCCGCCGCGCAACCCGCGACGCCCAGCATGCGAAGGCCCGCCAGGCCACGGCCGAGCGGAACGTCGAGAGCGCGCAGAGTGCCCTCGACGCGGCGAAGAAGCTCGCCGGTCAGGCGAAGGGCCTGCGCGAGGAGGCTGCCCGCCGGACGGTGACCAAGCTCAGGGAAGCCTCCGACGCCGGAATTCCCAACCGCCGCTGGTGGGAGGAGATCGGCGACTGGGTCACCGACCACTGGGACGAGATCGTCGTCGTCTGCAAATGGGTCGTGGCCGTCCTCGGCATCATCGTGATGATCGTCGGCGGCCCGCTGGGCTGGTTGGTCTTCGCGGCCGCCCTCATCGTGATGGCCGATACGTTACGGAAAGTCGTCAAAGGCGAGGCAGGCTGGGGCGACCTTCTCTGGGCGGCCCTTGACTGCATACCCGCGACCAAAGGTCTCACGAGCCTCGCCAAGCTCGGCAAGCTGTGGAAGGCCGGAGGGCTGAAAGCCCTCGGCGCCGGAGCCATGGGCGGTATCGGCGGCGGCATCCAAGGTCTTGCCACCGGAATCCGGAACGGATCAGCCAATGTCGTCTCGACCGTCAAGGGACTGGCCTCCCGCGGCAAGAGTCCGCTGTCCTTCAATGTCCAATCGTTCAAGGACGGCAGGCCAGGCCTGTTGGTATTCAAACCCGGAGACCCTCTGCTCCGAAGCATGAACCGCATCAAAAAACAGGGCACTTATGATGTGGGAATTCATGGATCTCCCACATCCGTGGGCTATCAAATCAAAGACGGCGCCGCACATCTTGCCGAAAACTGGCACAGCTTCAACCATCGCGAAATAGCATCATTGATGCGTGCCCATGGATGGAACGGCGAACCTGTGCGACTCCTTTCTTGCCAAACCGGCGTAAAGCCGGACGGGTTCGCCCAGAACTTGGCGAACAACCTTGGCGTCACGGTCGAGGCCCCCAATGACTTCCTCTGGGTGTACCCTCACGGGAAAACGGCCGTGGCACCGTTCGACGACGCCGGCAAGTCCATTCATCCGACCATTCGCGGCGCATTCGAAACCTTCCACCCCAACGGAGTGAAGTAGCACATGATCAAGGTCCCTGCACCTCACCGCATTGGCGAACCTGAAGTGGAAGAAGTTTTCCTTCCCAACACGCTCACCGAGGAGTTGGCCGGTCGGCTTTCCAGCTTCTTGGAAGAAGCCGAGCCTTTGCTGTTCTCACCGGGAACCCTGCCGGACCCCTTTTCAGACTCCCCGGGCATGCAAGTACGCGTTGGCATCATGACCGACGGAGAATGGGTGTGGCATCTCGCTTGGTCGGACTACGTCCAGTACCACCGCGTTTCCCCACCACGCGAGTTCATCGAACACGTGGCCGCGTTGGGCTACCGGGCTCCAGAGATCAGCGTCGAGCGAGCCATGGAGATCGTAGAGGCCGAGGGTATCCCCCTGCCCGAATGAGACAGGGCATGGGCCAGGGGAAAAGAACAGAGACATTGAATCAGGCTGGAAACTCTGAATAATGAACGAAAAACAGTCCGTAAGCACTGAATCTCTGGACACCCTCTTCGGTATCTCAATTTCTGTTCCCGAGTCCTGGTGGGAGTTCGAGGTCCGTCCCGAAGGCCGCGAGGCAACCATCCGGGCCCTGGTCGACGAGCGGACCCGGGAACTTCCCGAACTAGCCCCCTACCGCACCGACCTGACCACCATGCTCCGCAAGATGGCGAAGGACGCCCACGACTCCGGCGCCATCTACCTGGGCTGCATGGCCGAGAACTTCGACGGCGTCCCGCTCTCCGCGACCGTCACCGTGTCCGTCCTCGGCGCCAAGAACGAGCAGGGTGTGGCCCTGTCCACCGATCCCCGGGCCATCGCCGAGAGCCTGGGCACGATCACCGCTCGCCGCGAGGGCGACGTCTGGCGCGAGGTCACGACCGTGGAGATTCCCGAGGTGGGCACGACCGCGCGGACGTACGGGGTGGAGGACGTGCCCGTCGCGCGGGGTGACAGCCGTACCCTCCGTATGGTGCTGACCCAGACGTACATTCCCGTCCCGGGAACCACCGACCAGGTCGTCCTCGTCTCCGGAGCCAGCCCGGTGCTGGACCTCGCCGAGGCGTTCCACGACATCTTCGACGCCGTGACCAGCACCTTCCGCTTCGTCTGAGCCGATCAGCAGATCCGCAGAGAGGACTCCGGACCATGGGCAAGAGCGACCTCGCACTCCCGCTGACGGAGATGGAGGACTACGGGCGCCGGCTGCGGTCGCTCAAGACACGGTTGAACCACACCAAGAAGCTCTTCGAGTCCTACAAGGACGACATCGGCGACGGCAGCGTCAATGACGCACTCTCCGATTTCGAGTCCAACTGGGAGGACGGCCGCGAGGACATCACCCAGCAGCTCGACGCGCTCGCGAGCATGTCCGACGCCGTGGTCCGCGAGTTCAAGAAACTCGACGACGAACTCACCAAGCAGGTCAACGAAAAGATGAAGGTCAAGGACGAGCGGGGCGGCAAGAGTGGCGGTGCCAAGTAGGGGCGCGAGAGGTTCATCGGCTCGACGGACGTGGGTCGACCGGCTCACACCCTGTGCCGGCGCCGGGCTTCATCCGCCACTTGACGAAGAAGCTGTGAGACCGGCCGGGACAGAGGCACTGCGCCGGTGCGGGTTCTCTTTCCCCCAGCGCGGATGACGGTGTCCGCCCCGTCCCTGCCATCGCCACCACCACCGAACCGCGTCACAGGTGCAGCGTCCGGGCGATGCCGTCCACGATGCCTTCCAGGGGTTCGTCCAGGACCGGTTCCGTCCAGGACACCAGAAGAGTGACGGCCGCGGGCATCGTCTCCGGTCGGACGCCGTAGAAGAGGGTGCGGATCACCGGACGCGGCCCGAGGAGGCGTTTCCTGCCCCTCCCTCTCCTGCCCCGGTCGACGCGTCGCCTTGCGGACCCGTACGGCCGTACCCGCCGCCAGTTCCTCGACGCTCACCTCCGTCGCCGCGGCCGGGTCGGCGTCCTGGGCGAACGCCCGCGCCAGAGCGTCCGGCGGCAGCGGTTCGGCGTGGCGGAGCGGGGGCCAGACTCACCAGCAATGAGGCGGGGACGGTGAAGGGGCCCGCCTCCTGGAGGCTGAGGTACAGCTCGATGCCGCCGCCGCGGTGCGCCTCGGCGGCACGGTGGCGCAGGTCCGCGCGCAGCTCCTCCTTGAGGTGCGGCGCGTTGTCGATACCGTGGAACTGCCGCTCCACCAGCGCGTCGACCGACCTGTCCCGCTGCTCCGGGTCCAGCGGAATCCGGAACCAGCCCTCGGGCAGGAGCAGACGGTAGTCGGCGGGCGGGGCGGTCTTCTCCGTGTGTGTCATCGAGTGGCTTCCCTGGATTTCTGTGCCGGAACCGGCCGGTCGAGCAGGAGCCGGCCGCGTAGCTGGTGGGTCGCGTACGGCACGGCCTGCAGGACGAGGCCGAGAGCCCCCATGAGGATCGCGGCGGCCGCCGGTCCGGAGGCCGTCTCCGTGATCCGCAGGCCCTGGATCACGGAGAAGAAGGAGCCGAAGGCCATGACGGCGGTGGAGGACACCCCGGCGACGGTGCCGGGGAACCGCGCTATGCGACGGGCTTCCCCTCCGGTCCGGGGCAGCAGTCCCGTGCCCAGCACCGGGCCCTTGGGCCAGGTCCCCTTACCGCCCAGGCGGCGTTCGGACACCGCCGGTCCGGCGGCCCGGCGCAGCCGCGACCATCCTGCGGCGCCCTCCTCACCACCGAACCACAGGTCCCACGGGAACACCGCCCGCACCTGCTCCCCGGGGCCCCGGAGCTCGACACCGACCGGTCGGCCCGCGCTGTCCTCCACCCGGACCAGCGAGGTCACCGCGTGCGGGCCGGACAGCGCGAACCAGTACTCCTGGCCGCCCAGGTCGCGCAGGACGAGGTCCCGGTCCTGTATCCGGATCTCGGTGTCCCGACGGGACCTGACCGTCTCCCCGGCTCCCCGCGCGGGACTGGGCCGGACCCGTTCACGGACGACGGGGTCGTGGCGCCTCGTCCGCAGCCGGGTCCAGAGCCGCAGCGCCAGCCGTGCCACGGGCGCGGAGAAGGCGGTCGCGGCGAGCAGCAGGACCACCCAGGGGACCGTCGTGTCCGAGAAGACGACCAGCGTGAACACGGCGAACCACACACTCCCGGCGACGGCGCGCACGCCCCAGTACCAGAGCGGGAAGGAACGTCCCGGGCCGAGGGAGGTGCCCGTGCCCTTCGAGGCCACCAGAGGATCGTTTCTGTCCCGTGCCACGTGCAGCGGTATCCCCGCGGCCCGCAGCAGCCCGGCCACACCCGACCGGGCGAGCAACTGCTCCCCCCGCACGGACCTCGCGGGCAGCGCGGGTGCCTCGGGCAGCCAGTCCTCGATGTCGAAGCGGCCGATCAGCGCCCCGTCCCTGTCCTGCAGTTGCACCTCTCCCCAGGAACCAGGGAGGCCGGGTCCCCCACGCGCCTCGGCCCCGCGCGTCCCGTCCCCGCCCGCCGCGTCGACGAACACGGCGCGGGTGATTCCGGCGGTTCCGCCGACCGGAAAGCGGCGGGAGCGGCCGGGGGTACGCAGGACGAGGGCGCCGTCCTGTGCGAAGAGACGGGAGGCGTGGCACCGTTCCAGGCCGGGGCCGCGCGAGGCGGCCGGCCTGAGGGCGTGCTCGGGCATCACCGGGTGGCCCCGTCGTAGAGGGAGGCGACCCTGCCGTGGACACTCTCCGCGTCAGCGGCGACGCCGTTGACCGTGGCGTCGGCCCAGACGTTGGTCCGGCCGGTGAAGTGGTTCAGCGCACTGCCGGCCGCGGGGCAGTTCCCGCGCAGCCGGCTCGATGCTGTCAAGACCGGGACGACCGTGCCCGCCTTCTCATCCCTCATTCCGCGCCCTCACTCCCGCCCTCGGCTCAGCCGACCTCGTTCTCCGCCACCGCCTGGCCGCGGACGACCACGTCGCCGCCGTAGAACACGCCGGTGAAGACGGGTGAGTACGTCAACTGGACCTGTACCTCGACCCCCTGGGCGCTCGCCGCCACGCAGTGGGTGCCGGCGACGTCCGCGCCGGACATGTCCATCTCGCGGGCGAAGGCCTTCACCCGGGCGTCGCAGTTCTCGTAGTTGATGGGCGCGGGCTCGTCCACGTTCTCGTACAGGGCCTCGCGGTCGATGTCCTGGGCGGCGTAGCGGGCGGCCTGTTCGGCGATGTCGGCGGCGCGCTCGCGCTGGGAGATGGAGAGGCCGCCGTCGATGACGAAGGCCGCGAGGGAGATGAAGACCAGCGCGAAGACGATGACCGCGCCGGCGCCCGAGCCGCGGTCGTCGAATCTCGGCCCGCGATACGTCAGCCACGTACGCACACGTGCTCTCACGCCGTCCTCCGGTACGGGTCCAGCGGTGAACTGAAGCTCGCGGACAGGGTCGTCGGGATGTTCAGGCCCAGCGTGGCCAGTCCGCGGACCTCGCAGCTCACCTCGACCGTGAAAAGGGTGTCCGGTTCGAAGCCCTGGCTGGTCTGTACGACGTTCACCGGGCCCGAGCAGATGTCCGCGAGGTTCGCCTCGGCCGCGTTGCGCGCCTCCGCCATCGCCCGTCCATGGTCCTTCTGGATGGAGCCCGCGCGTGCCGCGTCCCGGGCCGCGCCGTCCAGCGCACCGCGACCGCTCACCAGTTGGCCGAACGCCACCAGCACCAGGATGAACAGGATCATCACCGGGGCGAGGATCACCACCTCGATGGTGGACAGTCCTCGGTCGCCGCCGGCGACACCGTCACGGCCGGCCGCTCGCAGGCGTGTTCCGACGCGAGAGAGGGCTGCGCGCATTCAGTCCTCCCCCTCTTCCACGAACCGCTCAACCGGCCCCGCCGACCGTGCGTGCACCGTCAGGTCGAAGCCCGGGAACACCGTCGGGATGCGGGCCGTGATCTCCACGCCCACCGTGTCCTGCTCCGGCTGGAGCATCCTCACGTCCGGCGACAGCACCAGCCGCGGGCCCAGTTGCCGGATGTAGCTGTCCACCACGTCCCGCGCCTCGCCCTGCCAGCCGCCCGGCTGGGCGTCCGCCGTCGCCCGTGCCTTGCGAGCGCCCGCCTGCGCCGCCGCCTGGGCGACGTGGTCCGCGAAGAAGTACAGCGCGAACTGCACCGTCGCGAAGATCATGAAGAACAGGACAGGCGTGAGCAGCACGAACTCGATCGCGGTCATGCCGGAGTCACCGCGGGCGGAGGCGGCCTCCACCCGTCGGCGTACCCAGCGACATACGCGCACCGGCATTCCCCGTCCCAGTCCTCTCGCGGTCCTGTCCTCGACCTGCGGTCCTGTCCTCGGCCTCGGCGTACGTACGCTCAGCAGGTGCTGCCGGCGTTCGCGCCCTTGATGCAGTCACCGACCTTGTTGGCGCCCTCGCTCAGGGCGGCGTTGATGATGGCGGCGACCACGCCGACGATCGCGACGACGACCGCGGAGATGATGACCCACTCCACCGCGGAGGCGCCGCGGTCCAGTTCGCCGGAGCGGGCGCGCTCCACACGGGCCTGCATGAAGGTGACCAGGAAGTCCACGGCGGGGATGCCGGTGTGGAAGGTACGTCCGTTCATGACGCTTCGTCCTCTCGTGTTCGGTTCACAGATGCTCTGACGTACGGTTCACGGCTGTTGGTTCGCAAGGGGCGGTGCAGGTCTCATGGTGCGCGGTGACACCGCTCCCGTTCACGGTTCTCACACCTGGAACACCCTCATCGCCGCCGGGAAGATCAGGAACACGAGGAACCCCGCGCACAGCAGCAGCTGCGCCACGAGCATCGACTGGGACTTCTCGCCCGCGCTGCCCTCGATCTCGGAGAGTTCGCGGTGGCGCATGGTCTCCGCGCGGGAGGCGAGGGACTCGCGGACCTTGGCGCCGTCGTCCGCGACCAGGGCGAGCGAGGCGGAGAGGTCCTTCAGCTCCTCGACGCCCAGCTCCTCACCGAGCTGCCCGAGCGCCTGCCACTGGCTGATACCGGTGATCCGGGCGTCGGCGAGGGCGTTGCGGATGCGCTGCGTCGCCCAGCCGTCGGACACCTCGGCCGCCGCCATCAACGCCTCGGGCAGGCCCCGCCCGCCGGCCAGGCTCATCGACACCAGGTCCAGGTAGGCGCCGATGACCCGGCGCAGGTCGCGCCGCTTCTCGGCGGCGTCCCGGCGCACCTCCAGGTCGGGCAGGAAGAAGAAGACGACCGCGCAGAGCAGGGCCAGCCAGACCGGGACGATCGGGCTGCGGCTGAAGCCGAGCGTCCAGACGACCGCGAAGAGGAACGGTCCGAAGAACAGGCCCCCCGCCGCCAGCAGCACCTTCGTCGCCAGGAACTTCTCCCAGCTCCGTTCCAGTACGGCCAGATCGGCGCGCAGCGAACGCTGCTCCCAGCCCTGCTGAAGATAGAACTCGGCGATGCGCGCGCCCACTTCGCCACGCAGTGACGCGAACCGTCCGGTGTCCTTCTGCGTGCGGGCCGACCCGTACGCCGCGCCCCGCGCCCGCATCGCGTCGATCCGGGCGACCTGGGCGACCGCGCTGCGCTTGGTGGGCATCAGGGCCCGGATCAGGACGTAGACGCCCAGACCGAGGACCGCGCCGACGACCACCGGCATCGTCAGTTCGTCGTTCACCGTCGTACCCCCCTGCCCTGCTGGCCCCTGCCCTGCTGATCCCGGCCTTGTTGGTCCCTGCCCTGCGGGAGCCGCAGTGACGGCGCGTTCCCCCGCTCCGCCTGCTGCTGTGCCGTGGCGGTCGCCGCCCCCGGCGTACGGGGCCGTACGAACTGGACCGCCGCCTCGTCGCGTACCAGGAAGCGTTCGGGCGTCTCGATGGTGGACAGCTTGCGCAGCCACCAGAAGCCGAGCGCGAACAGCCCGCAGACACAGGCGAGTACGAGCTGGCCCACGGCCGTTCCGTACGGCTCGACGAAGTCCCGGTTGAAGACGGCCAGTCCGAGGACGAACGCGATCGTGACCGCGACGACGATCTGCACCGACCGCCGGGTGGAGGCCCGTTGGGCCATGACGCGCTGCCGCATGTCGACCTCTTCGCGCGCCGACTTGGCCAGGGCGCCCAGTACCTGCCGCAGGCCGGGGCCGCGCAGCTTGGCGTTGAGGATGAGCGCGGCGACGATGATGTCGGCGGAGGCGTCGTCGATCTCGTCGGCGAGATACTGGAGCGCCTCGGGCAGCGGGGTGCGGGAGCGCAGCCGGTCGACGAGCGCGTCGAGATGGGGGCGCAGGACGGGTGCGGCCGCCCGTGCCGACGCCGGGATGGCCTGTTCGAGGCCCACCGCGCCGGCGATGGTGTCGCGCAGCGACTCCGTCCAGGACGCCAGGGCCTCCACGCGCCGCATGGCGGCCCGCTCCTCCGCTGCTCCGCCGAAGAGGCGGTCCCAGAAGAAGACGAGGACGGCGGCGGCGACACCGGCGACGGTCCAGCGGGTCAGCAGCAGCACGGCGAGGCCGACGATCGCGGCGAGGGAGCCGCGCCGGCCCGCGAACCGGATCAGCTCGGCGGCGCGCTCGCCCGTCTTCCGCTTCTCGTGCTCCGGCTTGGCGGGCAGTCCGCGCACGGCGACGACGAACAGCGCGAGGCCGCCGCCGACGGCGACGCCGCACACGAGCGCGTACAGGACGGTGGTGGAGAACAGGCTGCCGAGCGAGCCGAGCGAGGCAGCGGTGGTGGTGAGGTCCGTGCCGGCGGTGAGGTCCGTGCCGGCGGTGAGGTCCGTGCCGGCGGTGAGGTCTGTGGCAGCGGTGAGGTCCGTGGCGGCGGTGAGGTCTGTGGCAGCGGTGAGGTCCGTGGCGGCGGTGAGGTCTGTGGCAGCGGTGAGGTCCGTGGCGGCGGTGAGGTCTGTGGCAGCGGTGAGGTCCGTGGCGGCGGTGAGGTTCGTGGTCGTACGGATCACCGGGTCACCCCCACGTTCCGCTGGGCCGGTAGCCGTGGGCCATCAGTTCCTCCAGGCAGGCGACGGGGGCGTGCGGCACAACCCGGCCGTCGGGCGTCCGGGCGAACACCTCGCTGGACAGGACGCGTCCGTCGACGCCGTTGACCTCGCGGACGGAGGTGACCATGCGCTGGAGCCGGCCGCCGCTCTGGAACTCGTTGCGCCGCTCGACGAAGACGACGAAGTTCACCGCGCCCGCGATCAGCATCTGGCTGGCCTCGATGGGCAGTCGCTCCGTCGCCTGCAGCGCGTACGTCGAAATACGGTTGAAGACCTCGCTGGAGCTGTTGGCGTGGATCGTGGACAGCGAACCGTCGTTGCCCTGCGACATCGCGTTCAGCATCGTCACGATCTCGTCGCCGAGCACCTCACCGACGATGACCCGCGAGGGGTTCATGCGCAGTGACCGCCGCACCAGCTCCGCCATGGAGATGGCGCCCTGTCCCTCGGAGTTGGGCAGGCGTTCCTCGAACGCCACGACGTTGGGGTGGAGTTCGGGGAAGGAGTCGAGGCCGAGCTCCAGGGCGCGTTCGACGGTGATGAGCCGTTCGTGCGGCGGGATCTCGTTGGCGAGGGCGCGCAGCAGCGTCGTCTTGCCGGCGTTCGTGGCGCCCGCGATCATGACGTTCTTGCGGGCGCGCACCGCGCAGGCCAGGAAGTGCCCCAACTCGGGTGTGAGCGTGCCGTTCCCAACCATGTCGGAGATGAACACCTTGCCCAGCCGGGCCCGCCGGATGGACAGCGCGGGACGCCTGGTCACATCCATGACGGCGGAGAGCCGGGAGCCGTCCGGCAGCCGCAGGTCGAGCTGCGGGTTCGCGGAGTCGAAGGGCCGGGAGGAGAGACCGGAGTACGCGCCGAGCACCTGGATCAGCTCGATGAGCTCCTCGTCGGTCTCGGCGACGGGCTCGCCCTGCACCTCATGGCCGTCCGCATAGCCGACGAAGACCTGGTCGCAGCCGTTGATGTCGATGTTCTCGACCTCGGGGTCGTCGAGCAGCGGCTGGAGCCGCCCGACGCCGAACAGCGCGGCGTGCACGGCGGCCGCGTACTGCTCCTCGGTCTCGGCGTCCAGCGGCGTACGGCCCGCGTTGATCTCGGAGCGGGCCTGTTCCTCGAGGATCTGGGCTATGACGGCCCGCGCGAACTGGCGCTCGTCCTCGGTGGACATCGGCGTGACGCCGTTGACCTGGTCGAGGCGGCGCTGTTCTGAGATGCGGTCACCGGCGTCCTGACGGAACCGCTTGACCAGTTGATGGTCGACAGCGGTCATCGCCCGGCTCCGGCACGGCCGTCGGACGACCGGCCGCCGCCCTGCGGGCTGCCCTGCGGGGCGGCCCGCTGACCGGGCTGACCCGGCTGGTGCTGCTGACCGGGCTGCTCCGGCTGGTGCTGCTGGGCCGAGGGCGCGTACTGGCCCTGCTGCTGAGGCTGAGACTGGTGCTGGGCCTGCCGCGGTTGCTGAGGCTCATGGGACTGATGGGGCTGTACCGCGTGAGCGGAAGCGGACCAGGCGGCGCCGTACTGCTGGTACAGGTCGGCGGTCACCTTGCGGGCGGTGCGGATCAGCAGCGACTTGTCGAGTCGGCCCCGCCTGCGGCCCGCCAACTGCTCGGCGCCCGCCTGGTCGTCGGCGAGGGTGCCGACCACGCGGGCACCGGTCTGGGCGTGCACGAGCATGTCGTTGACCTGCGAGGCGAGCTTGGCCGCACTGCCGGTGTCGGCGATCAGGACGACACCGACCATCGGGCTGCCCGGCCCGGCGACGCGCGCACCACCGTTCAGTTTGCCGGCCAGGGCGGCGGCACGGTCCCGGACCCGGGCGAGCGCCTCCGGTTCGGTACGCGAGACGAGCAGGACGAGGGAGGCGTGCGGGAACAGCTCGACGGCCGGGGTGTCACCGCTGATCCGCCCGCAGTCGGCGATGACGTCGGCGGCCGCGTGCGGGGAGTCGGCGAGGGAGGCGAAGGCACGCCCGAGGGTCGGCCACAGCCCGGCGAGGCCGGCGGCCTGCTCGGAGTTGCCGAGTCCGACGAGCACTTCGAGGCCGCCGCTCAACGGCTGAACGTGGTCCCACAGTTGGTCGGGCACGAGTCCGCGGCGCGCGGTGGCGGCGATGGACAGCATGCCGGTGTTGGGGTTGAGCGGACCGCCGTGGGCGGCGGCGCTGCGGTAGACGAGGTCACCGCCCGCCGGGTCGGTCTCGGCGAGCAGTACACGCCGCGGCCAGACCGCCGCGAGAGCGACGGCCGCGGTGGTGACGCCGGGGGAACCCTTGTCGGCGGCGAGGGCGATCAAGGCCATGAGTGGGGTGCCGCCTTCTAGTTGCCAGGAACGAGGACGAGAGCCACCTCGCCGTTGGAGGCGGCCTGGGTGAGCGCGGCGGCCTGGGCACTGTCGACGACCAGCGTCACGGGCAGGTTGGCACTGCTGACGATGCTGCCGTCGCCGTCCTTCTGTTCCGGAACGGAAGCCACACGAGCCTGCTCGACGATCACGGAACCGCCGGCGCCCGCCGTGGAGCCGCCGTCCTCGTCGGCCTCGCTCCCGGAACTCGACGCCCTGCCGCCGACGCGGTACGCGGCGACGGTGTCGCCGGACTCGATCCCGTTCGGGTACTGCCCTTCCTTGAGGGCCAGTCCGACGATGGACTTGCCGTCCGGGACCTTGGCCTCGCTGCCGAACATCTCGCCGACGGCGACGACGTTGGCGGGGATGGTGCTGACGGCCTTGAGCTTCTTCAGCGCGGACAGCTGGGTCCACTCGATGTAGTGGATCCCGGGATCCTCGACGACGAGAACCGACGTCACATTGCTGCCCGTGACCGCCTGTCCCGCCGGAATCTCCTTGGTCACCTTGACGACCTCGATCCGGTCCCCCACCTGGAGCACCAGCATCGTGGCGCCGAGCGCGCCCACGAGGATCAGCAGCACCGCGAGCGCGGCCAACGCGGGTTTACGCTCGCGAGGCGGCGTGGGAAGCCGGTCACCGACCGACGGCTGAGCCGGAGCGGCGGAACGCCCCGCGCCCGCCCCCGTACGCTCCTGGATCTTCACGCAACCGCTCCCCGTACATCCAAGACGATGTCTGCCAAGTACCCCGGAAATTCAGACACTTCACCCACGCCCACTCGCACACAGACATGCGGGACGCGCTGGGCCCATCGGCCCGGCCCTGGCCAGTAACCAGCGCTGAGGTGAGTGTCAAACCATGGCACCGTACCAGTCACACATGACCCCCTCAAGGCACACCCAACGTCACGAACACCACCGGGTACATCGTTGCTCGTCTGCAATTGCGGCATCAACCGAACCCTTGCAGAACTCTGTTGGCAACTGCTCCGACGGACAGGACAGCACCTGTGCGAGAGCGAACCGACGAGACGCCCAAGCCACCGCCACAGCTGTCCGATTCATCACGCCCCACCCATGAGGTCTGCACGAATCACTCACGAGGGCTTTTACGGACCATGCCATGATCTCCGGTCTGGTCAGTCCGGCCGGACGGCTCGCGGTGGCCGGCGCGCCACCTACCCCCTCCCCCACGAACTCCACGAGCCCAAGGAACCCCCTCCGATGAAGCGCACAACGGCCCTGGCTGCCGCCTCCGCAGTCGCCCTGGTACTGACCTCCGTACTGACGGCCTGTTCCAGCCCCGAACCCGACGCCACGGGCTTCAAGCCGGAGAGTTCGCCGTCCACCTCCCGGGCGAGGGAACTCACGCCCGACCAGCAGCCGGCCAAGCTCATGGTCACCGACGCGGACGTCTCCGGATACGACGTGCAGCCGCCCTCCGACGACTCCGTCTTCGCCGAGTCCCAGGACGACGTCACGGTGGACAAGCCGGCCTGCGCCCCACTGGCGTACGCGATGAACCAACTCCCCCTGGGCGAACCGAAGGCCGACCTGACACGGGTACTGTCAAACAAGGAGAACGGACTCAACGGCGCGCACACCTACATCACGCTCACCACCTACGCGTCCGGCGGCGCGAAGACGGCGCTGGCCGGCCTGGGGAAGGCGGTGGACGCCTGCGGCTCCGGTTTCACCGCGAAGGCGGACGGCACGAGCACGTACGACTCGGTCACGGCCGAGGATCCGGTGGAGGAGACCGGCGACGAGACCCTGCCCTTCGCGTCGGAGCTGACCTTCCGCGGCGCGACCCACACCTTGCACACCCAGGCCGTACGCAACGACGACGTCCTCGCCGTCTTCTTCTCCGTCAACGGCCTCGCCATCGCCAACAGCCGTCCGAGCGACGCAGAGCTGGAACCAGCAGTGGTGAAGGCCCAGAACGCGAAGCTGGGCTGAGCTGAGACCGTCCGTGAGTAACCCCTCCCGTGCAAGCTCCCGCTACCGGACACGAGTGAGACACAGCGCGTCACACGGGTCCGCCAGGTCCTCAATTGACCAAGACCTCCGCGAAGTTCGCTGTGGCGAAACCGGGAAGCTCACCGATACCGTCGTTGCTCGTAACCACACATCTGTCTCACGGGGAGCCACTGTGAAGCGCCGCACACTGTCCGCCGCTGCCACGTTTGCCGCAACCGCAGCCCTACTGCTGACCGCATGCGGGAGCGGGGACGACAACGGTAAGGCCGCTGACAAGATCGCTGGGGCCGACCAGGGCGCAGAGAAGCCGACGAAGTCGGCGGAGCCCTCGGGAGCACCGGCGGAGGACAAGCCGGACGGCGTGGACGTCTCGCTTCCCAAGGACATGGACCTGGTCTTCGACTGGGAGAAGCCGAAGAACGAGAACGAGGCGGCGGCGATGGACGACGCGGCCAACTTCTTCCGGGCCATCTACCGGGGCGTCGACAAGCGCACGACCGAGGATGCGGCCTTGGTCGCTTACTCGACAGGCGATGGCCTGAAGTACGCGAAGACGCAGATTGACGCCAGGATCGAAGGCGACTGGACGGCAACCGGAATCCGGCGCCACTACCAGGCCACCACCCGATCCGCGTCGAACGGCAACTCGGTGGAGGTCGCGTTCTGCGTGGACTCAAGCAAGTTCTACTCCAAAGAGGTCAAGACCGGAAAGGTCCTGAAGGGCACGCCCAGCATCACGGACTTCGACTACTTCAAGATCATCATGGTCAAGTTCCCCACTGGAGACGGTCTGTGGCAGGCGTCCAAGGTGTACGTCGAGGCGAAGGCGGCGAAATGCCAGTGACCAGGTCACGGCGTACGGCCCTCAGCACCAGCGCGGCCGCCCTCACGCTGGCCCTGGGCGTCGCCCTCGCGGAACCGGCCTACGCGGGAGAGCAGCCGAGCAACACCCAGGGCTCCAACACAGAGCACTCGGGCGGAAGCAACGACACCGGCATCTACGCCGCCGCACGCATCCAGTACTCCGGATCCGTCGCCAAGAGCGGCGGCACCGGCAACGTGACGTCCTCCGACGTCAACTGGACTCCGCCACCCTGCTGGTACGCCCCCTACCTCGGTGCCGAGGACTTCAAGAAGAAGATGTCGGCGGACATCGAGAACGCCGCGAGCACACCCGGCATGACCGGTCACGCCGGCGCGGCGATCGGCGAGACGAAGCGCCACTACGAGGACGAGTTCGGATGGACCGACAATCCCGGCTACAAGGACTACAACGTCGAGAAGGACGGCGAGGGAATGTTCTGGGCCGGTGTCGAGAATCCCAACGAGCCTGACGTCCTCAAGCGGAGCGCCTGCAACAACCTCCCCTTCTGGGTCGACAACGGGGAGGCCCCGCCACCCCGGTACGAGGAGGCCATCACCCCGGAGATACTCGCCGCCCTCGCCTACCAGCACATGCAGCTTCCCGACACCGAGGTGAGCCTCGCCCCCGAGGAGACCACGAAAGTGAATCTGCCGACCTGGGCCTGGCTCGACAAAGCCGTCTTCGACGAGGTCCGGGCCACGGCGGCCCTCAACGTCCCCGGCTTCGCCCTCCAGGCCACGACGACCGCCAAACCGGTGTCCCTCACACTGGAGCCGGGCACCGAGGACGCCGAGACTTACCCGGCCTCCGGCGAGTGCACCATCAACGCCGACGGCTCCATCGGCGAGCCCTACGCCAAGGGCAAGGCCGACAAGACCCCGCCCTGCGGCATCACCTACCTTCGCTCCTCCGGCGACGGAACCTACGACCTCCAGGCCACCATCACCTGGGACATCACCTGGACCGGCACCGGCGGCGCAGGCGGCGACCTCCCCGACGGCACCTTCGGCAACGACCAGGCCGTCACCGTCCAGGAGATCCAGGCCATCAACCGCTGATCCGTCACCATCGAACGAACCCGAACCCGAACACGAACCCGAACACGAACCCGAACACGAAGCCTGACGACAAGGCGGTGGGAGAGCCGGTGCGTCCCGTGCTGTTCCTCGATGTGGACGGCCCGCTCCTCCCCTTCGGTGGGGCGCCCGCGCGAGGACCGTTTCCGGAACGGGGCAACCCCCTCCTGGACCGGCTCGACCCCACGCTGGGCCCGCGCCTGCTGGCCCTGGGCTGCGAACTGGTGTGGGCCACGACCTGGCTCGACGAGGCGAACGACACCGTGTCTCCTCGTATCGGTCTGCCGACGCTCCCGGTGGTGCGGTGGCCGGACGAAGCCGTCACCACCGGCATGCCGCGAGGCCTCCACTGGAAGACGTCCCTGTTGTCCGAGTGGGCCGGCCACCGCCCGTTCGTCTGGCTGGACGACGAGATCGGCCCGATGGACGAGCTGTGGATCGCGGCGGCCCACCCGGCCCCGGCCCTCCCGCACCGGGTGGACCCGGCGCGGGGCCTGACGGGGGAGGACTTCGCGGTGGTCGGGGAGTGGCTGCGGCTACACCGGTGACGGTGGTGGTGACGCGGGGGTGACGGCGGGGCGGGCCGCCCCGTGAAACACCTGTGCGGTGTGCCAGGCACGGTGTTCCGCCGCGACGGGCCGGGTGCCCGGCTGAGGACCCATGAGTGGGCGTCCGGACAGCTCGGTCACCTGGGTGCGGGCAGTGGCGCTGTGCCCCACGAAGTGCTGTGAGACCAGCACTCGGTGGTGGTCGCCGACCCCGAGGACACCCTTGTCGAAGAGCTTGTGGTGCAGGGAGCACAGGCACAGCCCGTTGTCGACGTCGTCCGGACCGTCGAACGCCCACCAGCGCACATGCGCTGCCTCCAGCCCCACGGATACCGCTCCGATCCGGCCGTCGTAACCGCAGAAGGCGCACCGGTACTCGTAGGCCGTCAGGACCCGTTCGCGCATCCGCCGGTTCCGTTGGCGCCGGGCGGCCGAGAGCGTCTCGGGTTCCGCCGGGTCCGGTTCCAGACCGACCGCTGCGCACAACTCCTCGTGCAGAGAGGGCGGGAAGTTCGTATCGAGCAGCGTTCGCGCCATACGGCCGAGCAACGAGGGTTCCCGGCGCAGCGCGGTCCGCAGCTCCGGCACGAGCCGGCCCGCCGCGTTCGTCGCCCGCAACTCCCGTACCCCGGTGCCCGGGCTCCCCGCCCCCCGGTCGGTCCGTACCTCCCACACCCCGTCGCTGACCAGGTGATGGAACGGGTACGAGGGCGACGTCCGGTGAGGCGGCCCGTACTCGGCCAGCAGCCGCCGCAGATCGCTCTCCACCGCGCTGTACGCCAGAGCACCGTCACCGCCGCTACCACCGCCGCCGTCGCGCTGGAAGCGCCCGAGCGCGTACAGCATCAGCAACGGCTTGTGCGGAGCCCGTACCCCACTCCGACTCCACTGCCTCAACTCGGCTGCCCGCTCGACCCAGTTCATGACAGTTGATCGTAGTAACGCCTTCGCCCCGTCACCCGGCCGTCTCGTCGGTGCGTACGCCCTCTTACGTGCCCCGCCCACCGCTTCAGCTCCCGGTAGCTTTTCATCGGGGCTGCGAGCCGCGCCCGGTCGGCGTTCTCACCATCGCCCGAGAGTCGGACTGGATCGAGTTCGGCTCCCTCGCCGTGCACAAAGGGCTACCTCGGTCGGCGCCCCCGAACCTGGCTCGCCCTCATCCGCGAAGGCGCGCAGCCACTGGACGCCAACCGAACTCCGGGCCCTGTGCGCGCTCGCCCTCCACATGGAAAGCCCTCGCCCGGCACCCGGCACATGAACAGAAACAAGCCCTCAAATCGCGGCGAATCCGCAGGTAGGGGACTCGATGGTGAGGGCCGGGGCTCAGCCACCCGAAGTGGAAGACGGGTCGGGACGGCACGCGGCTCGCCCGGCGGCTCGCCGTGCGGCGCATGGAGGAGTGGGGCCACCCTCCGGAGTCGGACGCGTCCTGCGCGGTCGTGCTCGTCGTCGGAGAACTCGCGGCGAACGCCGTTCAGCACGGCGAGTGCCGGGGGCGCGACTTCCAGCTCCGTCTGGACCTCGACGCGCCGGCCGGTCCGGAGTGTCCGACGCAGCCGATGCGAAACCTCTGCCTACCTCCGCGCCCGCCGCGCATCCCGACGGCGAGTCGGGCTATGGCCTGCTCCTGGTGGATGTCCTGGCGCTGCGCTGGGGCTGGGCGCCTCGCGATCCGTTCGGCAAAACGGTATGGGCGGTCGAGCCGGAAACGACACCGTCGGCACCCCGCCTCCGCCCTCGACGTGACACCCGGTTCGGAAAGCGTGAGCACTTCGGCCGCTACTGTCCGGATGCCGCTCATTTGAGCTCCCATGTGACACTCAGGCCCCAAGTGCTCACAGTTTCCGGCAAGGTCTCCGCTTCCAGGCGGCGCACCCGTAGTGCCGGGAGCTCCGGTCAGTCCGTCACCGTGGGCTGAACGGTCAGGGTGGCCCGCTGCTCCCCCGAGGAAATCGCGCGCCGCCACCGGGCACCAACACCGGCAGCAGCACCCGCCACCTGAACGGCTACCCGGCGGTGCGCTTCGGCGACGCCCGTCGTCGAGGACTCCCACCCGCAGGCCGCCCTCACACTCGAGCCGGGCGAGTCCGGTTACGCCTCCGTAAACCTGTCCGCCGACGGCAGCGGCCCCTCCGGCCGCACAGAAAAGCCCCTGCCCGTCCACTTCCGCGCTCCGTCCGGCAACAGTCCTACGAGTTCGGATCGGGTCGTCACAACGACTGTTCCTTCTCGGGCACGGGACGGTCGGGCGCTTCGGGGAAGAACTTCCGCGAGGTGGCGTACATGCCGTAGTAGGGGTACAGGCGCGGAATGTCGGCGCCACCCCTGCGGGCGATGCCGGCGATCTTGCGGTAGAGCCGGGCCCGGCAGCGCACGTTCCGTATGACGGGATCGAGCAGAGTGCGGCGTCGCATGAGGTAGGCACCGAGGATCAGAGCTCCGACGATCAGCGCGTCCACGACGATGAAGGCGATCTGGAACTGGCGTGTCTTCTGGGATGCGATCAAGTCCCAGAAGGGTCAGGCACCCGCACCGAAGACGAACAGCGGGATGACGAACAGGCAGCCGAGGAGGCCGGCCTTCGCCGTGTCCTCCCGCCGTTGGAACAGCATCCAGTGCACGGCACCGTCGTCGAGGAAGTCGAAACGGACCTCCCGCCCGTAAGCCTCCGCCGCTGCCTTGGCCTCGGGAACGGCGGCGATGACGGCCGAGCCGACCATGCTGTGGACGGTCCCCTGGTCATCGACGAACTTGCCGAACTCCAAGGCCCGGTAATCACTCACGGATCGTCTTCCTTACGCAGTAAGCGTCAAAGTCCTCTGGAACGACTTCGGACTCAGCTGTGGCGATGGTGACGGCGGGTCATGGGCCGCGGAACTACTGCGGGGCGACCTGTCACATCACCCACCGCAACGAGCACGCGATGGCGTCGCACAACCGCCCCATCGGGCCGGACATTCCGGTGAACGGTGCCGAGAAAGAAAGTGTCAAGTAGCCTGTGCCGCCAGGTACAAGGACATGGACACTCAGCGTTGCGGGGCCGACGACCCGAACGGCAGTGCCTGCCGGGAGGTTCACCACCGACACGTGCTGCCGCATACGGTCTTCAAGCTCTCGTGCCTCGAGCCACGCCGCGAACTCATGAGGATCAGCGGGTGTTTCACCCAGCGGCACCAGGGACACGAGGAGCGAGGCGGGAAGTCCCCCGTCCCGCGAGGTCGTCAGGAGGAAGAACTCCATGGCGCCGCGCGCTCGGCCCGCTTCCGCGGTGTTGCGCAGTGCGGCCCATACGTTCTGTGTGAGCTCCGCAGAAACACGTCGGCCCTCTGCCTGCTGTTCCACGAAGGTCTTGAGCTGGCCACGCCAGCGTTCCTGCATGAGGTCGATGCGGAACCACTCCCGTGGAACCAGCAGCCTGTAGTCCGTCGGGGTGCCCCCCTGGTGCCGGGCCTCGACTTCTGCTGTCTCCTTCACCCCGGCATCACCAGGGGAGATCCGTGGTCGTCGAAGAAACGGACGCTCTTCACGATGCCGGCGAACATGGCGGAGAAGACCTCCCACCCTTCGACCGTCGGCGTGCCCATCTCCAGCAACAGCACGGTCCCGTTGTCCAGCGGGATCTGAACCTGTATGAACGACGTCCATATCGACTCGTCCTGCCCGGACTGCGTCAGGCTGCCGTCGACGCTGGACGGCCGGTTGCCGACGCATGTCACCGCCGGGCCGCAGGGCAACCGCACTTCGCCGATCTGTCCGAGTTCCAAGTGCCGCATCGTGGTCGCGATGAAACCCGCCGGGCTGTTACCGGCTCGCTCATCAAGGTCCATGAGGCTGATGTTCATCGTGGCCGTGCAGCGGACGCCGTCGACCTCCGTCGTGACGAAGCCGGCGTACTGCACGCCTGCCTCGATGAACTCGTCGTAGTTCGCCGCGCACATCGCGGCATACTGCAACTGCACTTCCTCATCGGCACCGGGCAGCACCCTCTTGGCCAAATCGACCAGGCGCTCGGCCAGTTCGTCGAGGTCGTCCGCCTCGAAGGGCAGCTCGAAGAAGCCCTCCGGCATGATCCAGCGAACCTCCACACCGCCACTTCCCGTGAGGCCGCGCCGGGTTTCTTCAACTGTGTCCGTGGTCATCTGAACCTTCGCTCTCGGACTGTTCGAGATCATCCACTTCAGGACGGAATCTCGCGGCGAACGGGTAAGGCCCATAGTGCGGATAGTGAGCAGGGACGTCGGCTCCTCCTCGTCGAGCAAGGTGGGTGATCTCACGGTACTTTCCCGCACGGGCCCGCAGGTTCTGCTGGACCGGATCGCCCCAGTGCGACATCGCACTGCGTACGAAGAAGAAGACTTGAAGCACTACAACGGCCACTATGACCGTCAGATAGGCGTTACGGGATGCGGCAGTCTCCCAGTACCGGGCGACACCGCCCCAGTAAATTGCGCCCCCGAAGCCGACGAGCGCCAACGGCACTCCGTGTTTGAAGCCCGCGTTGAACATGTCTTCTTCATCGAGGTGACGCCGCCGCAGCAGTTCGAGCACTGCCCGGTCGTCCAGGAAGTCGAACCGGAGTTCTCGCCGAGCCTCCTCGACGGCCCGCTTCGCCTCGGGCACGGCGGCGATCACCGAGCCGCCGATCAAGGTGACAGCGTCACCGCCTCGACGACCGATGAATTCCCAGGGCCCGAAGGCGTGATTGTCGTCGCTCATGGTGCCTGTCCTCCTTGAACAGGTCGCCAGGGCCTACGCCGCCAGGGCCGCGTTGAACGCCTTCGGTGAGACGTTCGGAGCGGGGCGAGGACTGGGGCGAGGACTGGGGCGGGGACTGGGTGTGGGTGTGGGTGGCGGCGTAGGAGTGGGCGTGGGCGTGGTGCCGGCCTTGGCGGGCTCCTGGTAGCCGGTCCTCTCGCCGTTCTCACCACTGAATATCTTACTCAAAGCGCTTGCGAGCCCCGCCCCCTTGATCACAGCCGTGATCTTCTTTCCGTCAAGGAGATCTTTGCGCGCGGTCCTACCCAGAACCTTGTTGACCAACTTGACGGCGACCCCGTTGAGGAAGTTATGCCCGACACCGTCGAGCCCGGTCGCATAAATCCTCAGCTTTCCGAATGCCTTCACCTTGGAAATCCCGTTGAGACCTTTGAGGGCCGTGAATCCCTTCAGCGCGCCAAGCCCGGGCAGCACTCCCAGCACATCGGTACCGAGCTTCAGCCAGTCGACCTTCCCACCACGCGCAGTCATGTCGTACGCATGTCCGGCGAGCGCGGCGGCACTGGCCAGCACGGCAAGGGTCGCGAAGAGGGGAACCAGGAACTGGAGTGGCGGGACGAATGCGCAGATCACCGCAAGCACGGACAGGACGGCCGAGATATTGGACAACATGTCCGCCCAGTCAGCAAGGAAATTCATGAAACCACCCGGGTCCCGGACCGCATCATGGTGCACGACGTTCCTTATATGACGGGCGGCTTTGTCTCCCGCGTCGTCATAGACGCTCCTGGCGTCCTTCACCAACTTACGTGCGCCACCGATGCGGTGCAGCGCCTCGGCGCGCCTCTTGACCCAACGCTCGTACTCCTCCTTCTCCGCGGCAGGAATGTTCTGCGCGGGATACTTTTCGGTGAACTTCTTCACCTCACCGTCCGCGAGGTCATGGTCGGCCTTGGCTTCGCGATAATCGACAAGCGCCTTATCTGCCTTACGCTGCGCGCGGCGCATTTCGCCGGCGAACTGGTCGGAGCCTCCTTCATACACCTCCTCTCCGATGACCTTGGCCGCCTCGTCATACCTCTCGAAGGACTTTTTCAGCTTGTCCGCCGTGCCGCCGGCGATCTCATGAAAGCCCTTTCCGGCCTCACTGTCCCAACCCTCCACCGAAGCAAGTGCCTTGATGACCCGGGACTGCTCGTCGATCATATCGGCCATCTTGCGTAGTTTGCGGCCGAGTTCGGCCACTTCTTCGGGGTCGCCCGGCGTCGGGTCGTCGTGCCACAGAGGCGGCCAGTCCTCATCCCTCCTGCTCACTTCTTCCCCTTGCTCTCCGCCTTGGCATTCCGAATCGCCTTGGCCAGTTCCTGGTCGATCTCGTCGTACGTCTTGGCGGCGGTCCGGGTGAACTCGGCCAGTTGCTCAAGCTCCTTCAGCAGGTTCTTCCGGGTTTTCTTCCAGGTGTCCCCAAAGTCCGAGAATGCGTCCTTGAGGCCGCCGTGCCCTACCGCCTGACCGTATTCGTCCGCAGGATTTCCGTTTCGCTCGAACTCGCCATGGATTTTTGTCAGATCGCGTGAGCACTGCTTGATGGCGGCGAGATCCGCCTTTATGTGGTCTCCCACGAGTAATTCCTTTCCATGACTCTATGGCTGTTCCCGGTGAAATCCGGCGAGTGCGGGAACGATTGCGGACTCTTTTACCCCTCTGTCGCCCCGTACGGGATACCCTCTCGACACACCGATCCTGTTCCCGTCGGCAAGGAGAGTCCTGACGTGACACGTAGGAGTAAGCAGCGCGTGGCGACGGGCCGTCTCGGCGTCCACGCCGAGGCGGGTGACTGGTGCACGATCGGCAAGATCCCACAACCTCCGGCGGAGGTGCTCCATGCTGCGGACAACCCGCGGCTCCGTCCTGCCAGGATGACCCCGTTGGGCATGGTCGGTGCAGTGCTCGGTGCACCGTTCATACCCGTCATCATGTTTTTCGAGCTTCTGGCCAAAACAGAAGAAGCAGTCATGCGAACCCTTGACACGAGGGACGAGAAGAAGCGGTTTCGGGCCAAGATGGAGGACGAGAAGCGACGCCGGGACGCCACCATCGCCCAACAGTGCCTCGACAAGCCCTTCGACGGGAACTGGCACGGCAACGCCGGGCAGTTCCTGCTGCGTTGGTACAGCCACTCGCCCCACCATCAGCGACTGCTGCTCGCGACCCGGGACGGAATCGTGCTCGCCGCTCCACCGCGGCGCGTCAGCGTGGGGCGGGAGAAGCACATGCAGGTCGTCGCCCGCCTTCCCGCCCCCGAAGCGACCCTCGTCGACCCCTTCTTCGGTGAGTTCGAGACGAGGATGCTGCTGATCCGGTTCCAGGACGGATCCTGGCTACGCGTCGACACGGAGGAGCCCCGCAGCGCTCTCCACATGTACGTGCTCCGGCATCCCCTCGCCGACAACTGACAGGCCCTGTCCACCGGGCGCCTGCCCGGTACGTTCAACATCCGCTGCCGCACCGAGCAGGCACCGCGACCTTGGTTGACCAGGCTGTTGATGTACGTCGGTCCGAGATCATGCTCCGTCCGCAGCGCGCGTCGGGAAGGTCCCTGTGTCGATCTCGACCCGCTCCCCAGTGGCCAGAGTGAAGGTGACCGGCTCGCCGTACGGGATCTCGACAACCCGCCCGTACCCCGCGGCGTGCGGCTCGGACATCAAGGTGACCGTCGTCGTGAAGGGGTCGGCGATCATGTAGAAGTCGATCCCGAAGCGACCGTACTTCTGGACGTTCCGAACGTAGTCCTTCTCGTCCTTCGGTTCGGAAGGCACCTCGACCACTGCGAGCACGTCGAGACACGAGTAGCTGTTCTTCCGGCGTTCGGCGTCGAAATCGATGATCGTGAGATCCGGCGCGGCGTCGTTCTCCCCGGGGAAGGTGATGAGTACATCACCGAAGACACGCTCTCGCGCGATGCCGGAGGCCTTGACCGCATCCTTGACGTCGGAAACGGTCCAGTCCTGCTCCGGGCTCTGTGGCGTCATGATCACCCTGCCGTCGAACACCTCGACCTTGTACCCCTCAGGGATGGCACCCCGCTCGATCAGTTCGCTCATCACAGACACGGCAGCTCACCTCCTACCCGTATTATGGCTGGCCGGGGCGCAACCGACCGTGCTTTCGCCCGGCCAAAGCCGACCATTCCTGATCCTGGTCACTGCGTGGCATGCGATCACTCGCCGACAGACACTTTCGGCTCCGGCAGCGGATCACCCCAAGGTCCCCCTGACCGTCGCCGCAGACCGGGACGGCGAGACGTCGGCCGTCGAAGACGGGCAGGTTCATGCACCACACATCTTCGTGGCAGAGGTTGAACGCCTTGATGATGTGAGCACCGGGCGCCGCAGCAGCGATTCTGCAAGCGGCCGAGAGCCCACCCTGCGTCGGCATCAGTCGTGTGGAACCTCCTCCATCACGTTCTCCTTGAAACGCCACGAGCCCCGGTTGCCCACCGCCTCCGCCCGCAGCCCCGCCTCCCAGGCGATCCGGGCTGCGCGGCCCTGCGACAGGTCGGGATACTCCTCGGGCTCTACCTTGATGTAGCCACGACGGTCCACGGGGTAGGTGCGCAGCGCCTCTCGCAGCTTCTCCTCCTGCTCCGCCCGCGTGGAGTGGTTGCGGGTGACGGCCTTGTACCCCTTCTGTATCCGACCCGGACCCCGTTTCCGGGCCTCCCGACCCCTCGCGGTGTCCGAGCCTCGCCAGGTCATCCAGGCGACGGAGCCAAGTGCCGCGAGAGCGAATGCCGCTGAGCCGACCGCCTCGCCCGTGGGATCCGCCTGGCCGGGAGTCTGGGGGCGCAACTCTCCCTTGGGATCCGCGATCACTGTGATGTCCTGGCCGACGTCATACCGGTCGGACGTCGCTTTCATGGCGGGACCGGGAACCGCGGTGCCGTCCTGCCCTTCCAACGCGTAGTGGTAGTCGCGCGCCTTGCGCCCCTCAGCGGCGTCTCGCCGTTCCCTGACAACGGTGGCCGTGACTTCCTCACCTCGCTGCTGGAGGGTGAGGTCCTCCCGCGCCATATCTGCGACGTACACCGACATCAGGGACGCAGCTACGATGAACAGCGTCGCGTAGGTGCTGGACTCCTTGGTCCCCAGCCTTCGTATCAGCCCGATGAGCAGCACCCCGTGGGCGATCCACAGAGGGATGAGCAAGCCAGGTCCGAAGTCGTCGGCCAGGACGAACATTCCTGCGATCGCGGCGAGCACGTAACAGCCGATGCCGACCGCCAGAGCGAGGGGATATCGCGCCCGCCCGGCCCGCACCTCGCCCTCCGCGGCCTCACTCATGACGGCTTCTCCACTTCCCCGCCCACCGGTTCGCCACCCCCTGGGGCGTCCTCCCCGATACGGCTCCTCCGCCGAGACGGATTTCATGATGCTGCTGAGCAACTCGAGATATTCGGGCCAGTGAGCTTTTTCCATCCTCGGTCTGAGCTGCTCAGACCGAGGATGGAAAGGCTCGCTGTGTCCGAGTCGCACACGAAAGCGCGGCGACCGGCCTTACCCACGCTCGCGCCGCGCCTTCGTGTGCGGTCCCGCCTGCCCTACTTGCTCCGGGCCGCCTTGGCCAGTTCGTCGTCGATCTGCTCGAACTTGTCGGCGGCCATGGTCAGGTAGTCGCCCATGCCGTCGAGGCCGTCGAGCGTCGTCTTCGCGCCGTTGGTGAACTCGTCGAAGTTCTCGTCGAAGGCCTTGGAGGAGCTCTTCGTGACGTAGCCGGACTGGACCAGGTTGTTGATGTACTTGCGGAGGCCGTCCAGCTTCTCCTGGAGCTTCTCCTTCTCCTTCACGACATGCTTGGCCGCTTCCCGCATGTCCTGGTATGTGATGTCAAGGTCCTTGGCCATGAAGCCGCTTCCTCTCGCAACGCCGCAGGGCCAACCCCCGTGGCTCCCTTGTGTGCGGAACTACCCGTCCGCCGCCGCGCCCCCTGCGACACAGGAGCCGCCTGTGGCGAGCGGTGTGGTCGTCCGCTCTTGCGGCAGCAGCTTACGGGGGGGCAACTGCGATGCCACATAACCGCTTTGTGGGGCGGCGTTGTGAAGTCGTGTACGACATTGCCTAGGGGAACGTCATGCCTCCTCCCCACTGCCTCAGTCCCGTTCCCAGCGGATATCGTCACGAGAACTGTGGCTCGCGGGGTGGAAGCGGACACAGGGCCGCCTGGGGAGGACAAGCGTGCGCCTGACTCTGACCGTCGTCGATCCGTTCGGCGGGGATGCCGCCGATGTCGTGCTCGACGCCGATCCCGAGTCCACCGTGGGGGACATCGCGGCGGAGCTGGCCGCCCAGGTCGGGCACGGCGGCGCCCAGGTGATTCCCATCGGGCAGCAACGGCAGGGGCCGGCCGGCAGTGCGCCGCTCGTGTACGTGGACGGGTACGCCGTCGATCCCTCGGCGACCGTCATCGGGTCGCCGTTGCGCGAGGGGGCCGTCGTCTCGCTCCAGGATCCCTCCGGGTGCCTGCCCGGTGAACCCACCGGGCTGGTCGAGCTGCGCGTCGTCGGCGGTCCCGCCGCCGGCTTCGTCCACCGGCTCGGGGTCGGGCGGTACGACATCGGCAGCGGGGCCGCCTCGGCCGTCCGCGTCGACGATCCCGAGGTCGGTGCCCGTGCCCTCACCCTCTCCGTCGCCAAGGACGGGACCTGCCGCGTCACCGTCCATCGTGACGGCGACGGCCAGGAGCAGGACCGGGGGCAGGACCGGGAGCAGGGCCGGGAGCAGGGCCGGGACGAGAATCAGGAGCACGTCACCCTTGACGGGGTGCCCATCCAGGATTCCGAGGGCGACGGCCGGAAGGAGAACGACAAGGCGGAGAAGAAGAGGACCAAAGGCAGGGGCAGGGGCAGGAACAAGGGCGACAAGGAAGGCAGCGGCAAAAAGACCTCCAGCGCCGGTACCTACGACTGGCCCCTCGGGGCTCAGATCGGGGTCGGGAACACGCTGTTCGAGCTCGGGCGGTACACGCCGCCCGATGCCGCCCTCAAATGGTCCGACGACGGGGTCGGGCTCGACTACAACCGGCCGCCCCGGCTGCGTCCGCCGACCCGGCAGACCACCTTCCGGCTGCCTTCCGCGCCCCGTGAGTACGAGCCGCGGCCGCTGCCCTGGCTGATGGCGCTGACGCCGCTGGTCGGTGCCGTCGTCGCCGTGCTGGTCTTCCAGCGCTGGTACTACCTGATCATGGCGGGGCTCAGCCCCATCCTGCTCTTCGCCAACTACTTCAACGACAAGAAGCACGGGCGCACGTCCCACGCCAAGCAGGTCAAGGAGTACGAGGAGCAGAAGGAGCGGATCGAGAAGGACGCCCAGGACGCGCTGGTCCAGGAGCGCGACGACCGGCGGCACGCCATTCCCGATCCCGCGGCCGTCCTGTCCCTCGGCACCGGGCCGCGCACCCGGCTCTGGGAACGGCGGCGCGCCGACCGGGATCATCTGCTGATCCGGGTCGGGACGGGGCAGTTGCCCTCCGAGGTCGTGCTCGACGATCCCGAGCAGGACGACCACCGGCGCCAGGTGACCTGGAAGATCGAGGACGCGCCGGTCGCGCTCGATCTGCGGGCCCTCGGTGTCGTCGGCATGGCCGGGCCCGGGGATTGCGCACGAGCCCTGGGACGTTGGGCGGTCGCGCAGACCGCCGCGCTGCACAGCCCGATGGACGTGCAGTTCTACGTGCTGAGTGAGAACTCGGCGCAGCCGTCGTGGGACTGGGTGCGGTGGCTGCCGCACGCCCGCCCCTCCAGCGGGCAGGACGTCAACGTCCTCATCGGTACCGACGCCGAGACCGTCGGCGCCCGTATCGGCGAGCTGACGCAGATCCTCGACGCCCGCAAGAAGGCCGCCGAGCAGAACCGGTCCCAGGGGACGACGTTCAGCGACCCGGACATCGTCGTCGTATGGGACGGATCGCGGCGGCTGCGGTCGCTGCCGGGTGTGGTGCGGCTGCTGCGCGAGGGGCCGGCCGTGTCCGTGTACGCGGTCTGTCTCGACGCGGAGGAGCGGTTCCTGCCCGGCGAGTGCCAGGCGTTCGTCGTCGCCGAGCCCCGCCCCGAGGAACACGGCCGGGGCGTCCGGGACCGGCAGCACGCTCGGCCTCAGCAGGCCAGCGGCGGCTTCCCCTCCTTCCAGGCGTGGCACACGGCCACGCCCGAACCCGGCCGCGCCGCCCGGCCGGACAAGCTGCGGCTGCGCGTCGAGGAGGCGGGCGTGGAGCGCATCAAGGACGTACGGCCCGACTTCGTCCCTGCGGCCTGGTGCCTGCGGCTCGCCCGTTCCCTGTCGCCGCTGCGCGACATCAGCGGGGAGTCCGAGGACTCGGCGCTGCCCGGTTCCAGCCGGCTGCTCGACGTGCTGCAACTGGAGCCGCCGGCGAGCGACGCGATCGCCGCCCGCTGGCGCATGGGCGGCCAGTCCACGATGGCCGTGATCGGTGAGTCCTACGACGGGCCGTTCGGCATCGACCTGCGCAAGGACGGGCCGCACGGTCTGATCGCCGGCACGACCGGTTCCGGCAAGTCGGAGCTGCTGCAGACCATCGTGGCGGCGCTGGCGGTGGCGAACACGCCGGAGAACATGACCTTCGTCCTCGTGGACTACAAGGGTGGCTCCGCGTTCAAGGACTGCGTCCAACTGCCGCACACCGTCGGCATGGTGACCGACCTCGACGCCCATCTCGTCGAGCGGGCCCTGGAGTCGCTGGGCGCGGAGCTGAAACGGCGCGAGCACATCCTGGCCGCCGCCGACGCCAAGGACATCGAGGACTACCAGGACCTGGTGCGCCGCGATCCCTCGCACGCTCCCGTGCCCCGGCTCCTCATCGTCATCGACGAGTTCGCGTCGATGGTGCGCGACCTGCCCGACTTCGTCACCGGGCTCGTGAACAT
Source organism: Streptomyces sp. P9-A2 (assembly GCF_036634175.1). Taxonomy (NCBI): domain Bacteria; kingdom Bacillati; phylum Actinomycetota; class Actinomycetes; order Kitasatosporales; family Streptomycetaceae; genus Streptomyces; species Streptomyces sp. P9-A2. The sequence goes on along the minus strand of NZ_JAZIFX010000001.1, from coordinate 4,690,424 downwards.
CGCCCAGCGAGGGCGTTCCCTCGGCATCCATCTGCTGCTCGCGACGCAGCGGCCGAGCGGTGTCGTCTCGCCCGAGATCCGGGCCAACACCAACCTCCGGATCGCGCTGCGGGTGACGGACGGCGGTGAGTCGAGCGACGTCATCGACTCGCCCGAGGCCGGGCAGATCTCCAAGAGCACTCCGGGGCGCGCCTACGTCCGGCTGGGCCACGCCTCCTTGGTGCCCTTCCAGTCGGGGCGGGTCGGCGGGCGCCGGCCCGGGGCGGCGGACCCGGCCGCGCTCGCGCCCTGGGTGGGGCCGCTGGGCTGGGAGGACCTCGGCCGGGCCGCGCTGGCCAAGCCGAAGTCCGAGGCCCGCGAGGACGACGAGATCACCGACCTCAAGGTTCTCGTCGACGCCGTGCGCGAGGCCAACAGCTCGCTCGGCATCTCCGCCCAGCACAGCCCGTGGCTGCCCGCGCTCGACGAGACGCTGCTGCTCGACGACATCGAGGCCCCGGCCGTCGCGCTCACCGCCGGGAGGCTGGCGCCCGCCCCGTACGGTGTGGAGGACCTGCCCGGTGACCAGGCCCGCCGCCCCGTCGCCGTCGACTTCTCCTCCTTCGGGCATCTGATGATCGGCGGCGCCCCGCGCAGTGGCCGTTCCCAGGTGCTGCGTACGATCGCGGGCTCCCTCGCCCGCACCCACTCCGTCGCCGACGTCCACCTCTACGGCATCGACTGCGGCAACGGCGCCCTCAACGCGCTGACCCGGCTGCCGCACTGCGGTGCGGTCGTGGGCCGGAACCAGACCGAACGGGTGGTCCGGCTCGTCAACCGGCTCAAAGGCGAACTCTCCCGCCGCCAGGACCTGTTGGCGGACAAGGGGTATGCCGACATCGGCGAGCAGCGGGCCGCGGCGGCCGAGGGCGAGCGGCTGGCGCACATCGTGGTGCTGCTCGACCGCTGGGAGGGCTGGGTGCCCACCCTCGGTGAGATCGACCACGGCTCGCTCACCGACGAGCTGCAGACGATGATGCGGGAGGGTGCGAGCGTCGGCATCCACCTGGTCCTGACCGGTGACCGCACCCTGCTCGTCGGCCGGATCGCCGCGCTCACCGAGGACAAGTACGGCCTGCGGCTGGCCGATCGCAGCGACTTCTCCTCGCTCGGCATTCCGTCCCGCAAGGTGCCCGAGGAGATTCCGCCGGGCCGCGCCTTCCGCAACGAGGCCGGTACGGAGACCCAGTTCGCGCTGCTCGCCGAAGACACCACCGGTCAGGGCCAGGCGGCGGCACTGACCGCGATCGGTGAGGCGGCCGCCGCCCGCGACACCGAAGTGCCGCGTTCCAGGCGCCCGTTCAGGGTCGACAGTCTGCCCGGCCGGATCTCCTTCCCGGAGGCGTGGGAGCTGCGGGACCCGGAGGCGTCGCGCTCCGGGCTGTGGGCGCTGGCCGGGATCGGTGGTGACGAGATCGTCGGCTTCGGCCCCGATCTCGCGGACGGTGTACCGGCCTTCGTCGTCGCGGGGCCGGCCAAGTCGGGCCGTTCGACGGTGCTGATGAACATCGCCCAGTCGTTCCTCGCGCGCGGCACCCGTCTGGTCGTCGCGGCGCCACGCCAGTCGCCGCTGCGGCGACTCGACGGTACGGACGGCGTGTTGAAGGTCTTCACCGGTGACGACATCGACGAGGACGACTTCGAGGAACTCATCGACGAGGCGACGCCCGAGGAGCCGATCGCCGTCCTCGTCGACGACGGGGAGATCCTCGAGGACTGCGATGCCGGGAGCCAGATGAAGAAGATCGTCTCGCGCGGCGCCGAACGCGGTCTGGCCCTCGTCATCGCCGGTGACGAGGAGGACGTGTGCAGCGGCTTCTCCGGCTGGCAGGTCGACGCCAAGAAGGCCCGTCGCGGCATCCTGCTCTCGCCGCAGGAGTCGTCCAGCGGCGACCTCATCGGTGTACGCCTGTCCCGCAGCATGGTCGGCGGCCAGGTCGTTCCCGGCAAGGGCATGCTGCACCTGGGCGACGGAGAACTGCGGACCGTGGTGGTGCCGGGGTGAGAAGCAGCGGGGTGAGGGGCGGCGGCCCGGCCGAAGAGACGCAGGACCGCCAGGGCCTCCCTGGAGTACCGGCGCCTCGCGGACGGACCTTCCGTGCCGTCCGCGGACAAGAAGGTGAACGCCCGGAGCAGGCCGGCCCTCACGGCTGGAGCAGGTCGATCTTCACGTCCGCCGGGAAGCCCGTCGTCGGTCCCACTCGGCGCGCGAACTCCTCGACCGCCGCCAGCTGCGGCGGGCCGAAGCTGAAGTCGAGGGTGGTGAAGTACTGGGCCAGCGTCTTCTCGTCGAAGGCCTCCCAGCGGGACGCCTGCTCGGCGACCTTGCCGACCTCCTCCAGGGAGAGGTCGCGGGAGGCGAGGAACGCCTCGTGCACCTTGCGGGTGATGACCGGCTCGCGCTCCAGGTAGTCGCGGCGTGCCGCCCAGACGGCGAAGACGAACGGCAGTCCCGTCCACTCCTTCCACAGCGCGCCCAGATCGTGCACGTCGAGCCCGAAGCGCGGCCCGTCGATCATGGTCGCGCGCAGGGCCGCGTCGCCGATGAGGACGGCCGCGTCGGCGTCCTGCATCATCAGGCTGAGATCCGGCGGGCACGTGTAGTAGTCGGGCCGCACGCCGTACCGCTCCGCGAGCAGGAGCTGGGCGAGGCGTACGGAGGTCCGTGAGGTCGACCCGAGGGCGACCCGGGCGCCGTCCAGCCGGTCCAGCGGGACCTGCGAGACGATCACGCACGACATCACCGGGCCGTCGCAGCCGACGGCGATGTCGGGGAAGGCGACCAGTCGGTCGGCGTGCTTGAGGAACTCGACCAGGGTGATCGGCCCGATGTCGAGGTCTCCCTGCACGAGCTTCTCGCTGAGCTTCTCGGGGGTGTCCTTCGACAGCTCGAAGTCGAGGAGAGTGCCCGTTCTCGCAAGCCCCCAGTAGAGGGGCATGCAGTTCAGGAACTGAATGTGCCCGACGCGCGGCCGGGTGCGAGAATTGTCCACATCGCGAGGCTAGCCCTCATGCCGCGGGGCGGGTTCTCCGGGCCCCGCCACCGGCCCGACCGGCGCCCTGGCGCATGCGGCGGAAGCGACGTTCAAACTTTCGGGTGACGTGATCTTGACCTCTATTGCGCGCGGGTGGTCGCGTGCTAGTCTCGTCCGCAAGTTGCAGTTTGGTTTCCCTTGCAGTACAGAGCCTGCGGAGCATGTGACCGCGGGCTCTCGTCGTTCTCAGACGGATGCGATTGTGCAGAATTGGTCTTCACACTTGCTGGGTTCTGGAGCAGGGCAACCCTTTGGGCCCAAGGAGGGCTTATGGCTACCGGAACCGTGAAGTGGTTCAACGCCGAAAAGGGCTTTGGTTTCATCGCCCAGGAAGGCGGCGGCCCCGACGTCTTCGTCCACTACTCCGCGATCAACGCGAGCGGCTTCCGCTCGCTCGAGGAGAACCAGCAGGTGTCCTTCGACGTCACGCAGGGCCCCAAGGGCCCGCAGGCGGAGAACGTCACCCCGGTCTGATCCTCTCCGATCCGGGAACGACCAGCAGTACCCAAGGAGCCCCTCGCCGTCAGGCGATAAGGGGCTCCTGCCTTTTTCCCCACGGAATCCGCCACGGGCCTGCCGCGGACTCGCCGAGGCCTCCGCCTCGAACGTCCATTCGGCCACATGGTCGCCCTGGACTTCCGGGGGCGCCGCCCGGACCGGATGGCCGAGGCCCTGGAGGCTGCCGGGTTCACAGCGGAGGAACTCGTCCCGCACTCCGAGCGGGCCGCGGCCGAGGAACAGGACGAGTCGACACCCCAGGCGTTTCCCCTCGCCCGCACCACGCGCATCGCCCGCATCCCGCACGTCGGCCGCCGGTCGCCGGTTCCTCAACACCGACATAGTATTACCAGCGGTAACCTTACTTCGAAGTAAGTCCTACTGGAGCGCGTACACCAGCACGTACGCACAGACGCGCACCGCACGCATCCAGGGCTGGGAGTCGCACATGGCCGACCGCTGTCCGAGCTTCACCGGGACCACGCCCGGCCGCTTTCTGAGCCGTCGGCCGGGCCTCTCCCAGCCGTCCTCGCTGAAGCGCTGGTCAGCGGCGCGGCCGGACCTCGACGGCGATCCGCTCCACCTACCGCGGGCAGGTCCGGCCTCGACCTCGCCCCGCGCGCGGCGGCCGAGCACGGGGTGACGGTGAACGCGGTCGCCCCCGGGTTCATCGAGACGAAGATGACCGCGGCGGTCCCGCTGGTCGTCCGCGAGGCGGGCCGGCGCATGAACTCCCTGGCCCAGGGCGGCCTTCCCGTCGACGTCGCCGAGACCACCGCCTGGCTCGCCCACCCGGCCTCGGGCGCGGTCAACGGACAGGTCGTACGGGTCTGCGGCCAGAGTCTGCTGGGGGCGTGACCGCCATGGCCTCCGTACCTTCCGTACCTTCCGTACCTCCCCCCGCCGCGCCCTCGGCCTCGGCCTCGGTGACCCTCGCCCGTTCCCCCGCCCTCGTCCCCCTGCTGGCGCGCGGTGCGCTGCTGTCACCGTTCAAACGGCCCCGCCCCGACGCCGTGTTCCCGCGGACCCGGCTCGTCCTGCCCTCCCTGCGGGTGGATCCCGCGAGGCTGGCGGCGTACGAGCGGGTGTGCGGCTTCCCCGCCGCGGGAACAGGACGAACCGGCGAGGCCGGCGAGACCGAGAAGGCCGAGAAGGCCGAGAAGGCCGGCGAGACCGAGAAGGCCGGGGGAACCGGGGAGGGATCCGGCGCGCTGCCGCTGACGTATCCCCATGTACTGGGCTTCCCTGCGGCCATGCGGCTGATGAGCGGCCTGGACTTCCCGCTGCCGCTGCTGGGGCTCGTCCACACGTCGATCGAGATCACCCGGCACCGGGACGTGCCCGTCGCCGGGACGCACGGACTGAGTGTGCACCTCGAGGGGCCCGCACCGCACCGGCGCGGTACGGAGGCCACCGTGGTCACCGGGCTGCGGTCACCCGGCGGTGGCCTCGTATGGGAGTCGCGGAGCACGTATCTGGCCCGGCACCCCACTTCCGGGCCGCCCTCCTCCGGGCCGTCCCCCTCCGGCCGGCCCACCCCGCCTCCGGAGGAGGAATCAGTGACGGCGCGGGCGCAGCCGCTGCCCGTCGTCGACGCGTGGCTGCTGGCCGGGGACACGGGACGGCGGTACGGTGCCGCGTCCGGCGACCGCAACCCGATCCACCTGTACCCGCTCACCGCACGGCTCTTCGGCTTCCCCCGTGCGATCGCGCACGGCATGTGGACCGTGGCCCGCTGCCTCGCCGCGCACGGCGCCCCGGAAGCGGTGACGGTCCGGGCCGACTTCAAGGCGCCGGTCCTGCTGCCGGGCACGGTGACGTACGGGGCACGGGACGGGTGTTTCGAGCTGCGCGGTCCCGGCGACCGCCTTCACCTCACCGGGGAGGTCCGCCCGGCGTGAACGGCCGCGCCGGCATCAGCGTCTTCGGTGCCGGTGCCGGTGCCGACACCGGTACCGCTGTCCAGGGCTTCGCCGTCGGGCGGTGACCAGGGGCGGCCCGCCATCAGGTCGCCCAGTCCCGCCCAGGCGAAGTTCATCAGGGTGGCCGACGCCTGCCGGGCGGTGACGCCCGGGGTGCTGTTGGCCCAGTCCGCGAGCGCCTCGGCGGCGCCGACCAGTGCTTCCGCCAGCCCGACGACCTCGCCGCTGGGCAGGTGGGGGTCCCGGTGCGCTTCCCGGGCGGCGGCGAGGATCAGCTCGGTCACGAACGTCACGATGTCCGCGCGCAGCGCGGTGACTTCGGCGGCGAACATCTCACCGTACGTACGGGCCTGGAGATGCAGCACGGCCCAGCCGTCCGGGTGCCGCGCGGTGTGGGTGAAGAACGCCGTCAGTCCCGCCCAGAGCTGGCGGTCCGCGGGAAGCACGGGACGGGCACCGGCGCGCACCGCCTCGACGAGAGCCTTCGCCTCGCGGCGGATGCACGCGATGAACAGGTCTTCCTTGGAATTCAGATACAGGTAGACCAACGGCTTCGAGACGCCCGCCAGTTCGGCGATCTCGTCCATCGACGCGGCCATGTAGCCGCGCTGGCCGAAGGTCTGCACGGCAGCGTCCAGCATCTGCTGCTCGCGGACCGCACGCGGCATCCGCTTGCTCTTCACGGCACCCATACGGAGCAGCCTACGGGGCGGTGGCACCCTCCCCCGCCCGCGCGGGAAACCCGCCCCGCCTCGCCCGAACCGGACGCATGCCGCCGGGGCCCTACGAGGCCTTCGCCTGCGCCTGGCCCTGCGCCTGTGTGCCGCGGACGTCGTCGGCGGTGTCGTCCTCCTGGCTGCGGTTGGCCTCCAGGTTGGCCTTCGCCCGGTCGACCCGGCGCACGATGTTCTCGGAGGCCAGGTCCCGCTGCTTGCGGAGCACGACCAAGCTGATCGGCGCCGAGAACACCAGGGCGAGCAGGATGATCCACAGCCCGTTGGAATCGCCCAGGCCACGCGGGGCGAGGCCGGAGTAGACGAGACCCCAGACGACCAGGAGGCAGCCCACGAAGATCCCGAAGCGCATCAACGTGTAGCGGAGCATCTTCTTCCACTCTCCCGGACGAACGGCCAGAACGTACCCAAGGGGTTCCCAATGGGACACCTCCAGTGAAGCACGTCCACCCTCGCACACCCGCGGCGGGGCCCACGCGTAGACGTGTACATGACAGCCTTCCCGGCCCTGCCCCCGAACCCGACCCCGGACCCGGCCCCGAACCCGACCCGGCGCCGGGACCAGGTCAGGTCGATCGGGTCAGGCCAGGTCGAGTCAGGTCAGCGACAGCAGCAGAACGATGTCGTCCCGGTCGTCGCCCGGGGCCACCCTGATCGCGTCGGGGATCCGGCCGACCTCCTTGTAGCCGCAGGAACCGTAGAAGCGCTCCAGGCCGAGGCCGCCGCGGCAGGTGAGCCGGATCGCCTCGATGCCGGGCAGGGTGCGGGCGGCCTGCTCTGCGGCGGCGAGCAGGTCACGGCCGTACCCCTTGCCCTGGTGACGGGGGTGGACCATCACCGTGTACAGCCAGATCCAGTGCGTCATCAGACGGTGGGTGTTGAGGGTGAGGAACGCCGTCGCGGCGACCCGCCCCTCCTCGTCGAACCCGACGAGGAGCCGGGACCGTTGCTCCTCCATCGCCACGAACTGCCGTAGCAGCTCGGGCCGGACGACTTCCGGCGTCACCGGCGGCACGAAGCCGACGGCTCCGCCCGCGTTGGTGACGTCCACCCACAACTCCAGGATGCTGTCACGGAGTTCGGGAGTGACGGACGGATCCAGCACGAAGGTCAACGGCATGGGACGGGGGCTCTCCGGCAGGGGCGGGCGTTCTTCCTCAGACCCGCATCGGCTGCGGGGACTCGCGGCGGGCGGGGTCGGCGGCGTCGTACTCGCGGATGATTTCATACCGCGTGTTGCGCTCCACCGGGCGGAAACCGGCGTCGCGGATCAGGTCCAGCAGGTCCTCGCGGGTGAGTTTGTTCGGCGTGCCGAAGTCGTCCGCGTCGTGCGTGATCTTGTATTCGACGACCGAGCCGTCCATGTCGTCCGCACCGTGCTGGAGGGCGAGTTGAGCGGTGTTGACGCCGTGCATCACCCAGAAGACCTTGACGTGCGGGACGTTGTCGAAGAGGAGACGGGAGACGGCGAACGTCTTCAGCGCCTCGGCGCCGGTTGCCATCTGCGTCCTGGACTGGAGGCGGTTGCGGATCTTGCCGTCCTTCATGTCCACGAAGTCGTGCTGGTAGCGCAGGGGGATGAAGACCTGGAAGCCGCCGGTCTCGTCCTGGAGCTCACGCAGCCGCAGCACGTGGTCGACGCGGTGGCGGGGCTCCTCGATGTGGCCGTAGAGCATGGTGCAGGGGGTCTTCAGCCCCTTCTCGTGCGCCAGCCGGTGGATCCGCGACCAGTCCTCCCAGTGGGTGCGGTGGTCGACGATGTGCTGCCGGACCTCCCAGTCGAAGATCTCCGCGCCGCCGCCGGTGAGGGACTCGAGCCCGGCGTCGATCAGCTCGTCGAGGATCTCGGACGCGGACATCCCGGAGATGGTCTCGAAGTGGTGGATCTCGGTGGCGGTGAACGCCTTCAGCGACACGTCCGGCAGTGCGGCCTTCAGCTCGCGCAGGGAGCGCGGGTAGTAGCGCCAGGGCAGGTTGGGGTGGAGTCCGTTGACGATGTGCAGCTCGGTGAGGTTCTCCGCCTCCATCGACTTGGCGAGCTTCACCGCCTCCTCGATCCGCATCGTGTACGCGTCCTTCTCCCCCGGCTTGCGCTGGAAGGAGCAGTACGCGCAGGAGGCGGTGCACACGTTCGTCATGTTGAGGTGGCGGTTGACGTTGAAGTGGACGACGTCGCCGTTCTTCCGCGTCCGCACCTCGTGCGCCAGCCCGCCCAGCCAGGCCAGGTCGTCCGACTCGTACAGCGCGATGCCGTCCTCGCGGGACAGCCGCTCACCGGAGCGGACCTTCTCCTCCAGCTCGCGCTTGAGCCCGACGTCCATACGGATCCCTCTTTCCTGAACTTTCCTGCCCGGCTTACCCGGCTTGCCTGTTCTGGCCGTCCCGGCCGGCTCAGCCAACCGTAACGCCCCGGCTACTGGACCTCTTCGGGCAGCTCACCGACCCGGTTCTCCCACTTCGTGGAGAGCACGATGGTGGTACGGGTCCGGGAGACGCCCTTGGTACCGGACAGCCGACGGATGGTCCGCTCCAGCCCGTCCACGTCGGCCGCCCGCACCTTGAGCATGAAGGAGTCCTCGCCCGCGATGAACCAGCAGTCCTCGATCTCCCGAAGATCCTTCAACCGCTGCGCCACGTCCTCGTGGTCGGCGGCGTCGGAGAGCGAGATGCCGATCAGGGCGGTCACCCCGAGCCCGAGCGAGGCGGCGTCCACGGTGGCGCGGTAGCCGGTGATGACACCGGCCGTCTCCAGCCGGTTGATCCGGTCGGTGACACTGGGCCCCGACAGGCCGACGAGGCGCCCCAGCTCGGCGTAGGAGGCCCGGCCGTTCTCTCTCAGGGCCTGGATGAGCTGCCTGTCCACCGCGTCCATGCGATCGAAGCCTTCCGCTGAAGAGTCTGAAGTTGAGAGCTGGGGAGCTGAATGGTGGTTCGTTCGGTCCGTCCGGGCGGTCCGGGCGGTCCGGGTGGGCGGTCCGGGTGGTCCGGGCGGTCCGGGTGGGCGGTCCGGGTGGTGATGTCGCCGGCGCGGCGTCGGGGTCACTCGGTCCGGGTGGACCCGCTTCCGAGTTCGCCCTTCCAGCGGCGGTACAGCCGGTGCTCGACACCCGCCGCGTCGAGTACGCGGCCGGCGACGAAGTCCACCAGGTCCTGGATGTGCGTCGCGCCCGCGTAGAAGGCCGGCGAGGCGGGCACCACGGTCGCGCCCGCGTCGTCGAGGGAGACCAGGTGCCGCAGGGTCTGGCCGTTCAGCGGGGTCTCCCGCACGGCCACGACCAGGGGGCGCCCCTCCTTGAGGGTCACGCTCGCCGCCCGTTGCAGCAGGTCCTTGGACAGCCCGAGTGCCACCCCGGCCACGCAGGCCGTGGAGGCGGGCACGATCAGCATGCCCTTGCTCGGATACGAGCCGGAGGAGGGGCCCGCGGCGAGGTCACCGGCGCCCCAGTGACGTACGCCGTCGAGGTCCGCGGTGAAGGTGTCCGGCTTGCCGTCCGCTCCACGGGACAGCCATTCCCGCAGGTCGTCGCGCCAGTGGGCGTCCCGGAAGGAGATGCCGGTCTCGTCCAGCAGGGTGAGCCGCGAGGCACGGCTGACGACGAGGTCGACACTCTCCCCCGCCTGGAGGAGCGCACGGAGGACCGCTGCCGCATAAGGCGTGCCGGAAGCACCGGACACCCCCAGGATCCAAGGCGTTCGCGTTGTCTCTCCTGGCTTGAGATGGTTCACGAGACCGAGCCTATCCGGCATCGTGGGAGGGGAACCGGCCAAGGGGTCCCGTCCGTCTCTCAGGCGGACGGCCGATCCGCCTCCGCGGCGGACGACCGGTCCCATCCCGGGCGGGCGAACGAGTCAAGGGGGTTGCCGTGTCCGACATCGATACGCGGTGGTCGGGGCGCGAGCGGGCGAAGACGGCGGCCGTGGTGATGGTGGCCTGGGTGGCACTGCTGTGGCTGCTGGAAGTGGCCGACATGGCCTCCGGTCATGCTCTGGACGACTTCGGCGTCGTGCCGCGCACGACCTCGGAGCTGGTCGACGTCGTCCCCTCCGCCTTCGTCCACTTCGGCTTCGCCCATGTCGCGGCGAACAGTGTGCCGCTGCTGGTGCTCGGTTTCCTCGCCGCCCTCGGCGGCCTGCGCCGGTTCGCCGCCGTGTGCGCGCTGATCATCGTCTGCGACGGTCTGGGGGTGTGGCTCATCGCCCCGGCGCACACCAACACGGCGGGCGCCTCCGGCCTGGTCTTCGGCCTCTTCGGCTTCCTGCTGTGCAGCGGCTTCGTGGAGCGCCGGCCGATGGGCGTCGTCGTCGCCGTGCTGGTCGGCGCGGTCTGGGGCGGCTCGATCCTCGCGGGCATCGCGCCCGGTCAGACCGGCGTGAGCTGGCAGGGCCACCTCATCGGCCTGCTGGCCGGCGTGGCCTCGGCCTTCCTGTTCCGCCGCGCACCCGCCCGCCGGGGCGCGCTCACCGCGTGAGGCCGAGTTCCGGTGCGGGGAGAGGCGCGCACAGACCGGTGCGGGGCCCCTGCGGGCGGGGTCAGGACCGGCCGGGGGCCTTGGGATCCACGGGGAGAGCGGCAGTGGCGATCGTCAGTTTGCCGAGCGGGGAGTCAACCGTGAGGTCAGGGCCGTAGGCGAGGGTGTCGCGACCCCGGTAGCCGTCCGGGCCCGGGTTCCAGAAAGTGACGACGTGGCCCCGGAGCGGGTCGAAGACCAGATAGTTGGCGATGCCACGGGAGGCGTACCAGCGGGGTTTCACCTCGTAGTCGCGGCGGATGCTGCTCGGCGACACCACCTCGGCCACGAACTCGATCAGGTCGGGCTGGTACGCGCCGCTGTTCTTCTCCTCCGCTTCAGCCGGAATGACCGCCAGGTCGGGGCAGAACTCGTTGTCGTCGTCGAACGGAAAGGCCACGTCCGTGACCAGAGCCCAGGCGGAAGGGAGCTGGGGCTCGAGCTCGGTCCACAGCCGCGTGATCGTCTTTCCGTGAAACGGCCTGACCGGGTTCATCATGATGCTGCCCTCGACGATCTCCGTGTGATAGCCGGGGAACAGGTCCTCCAGCCTGCTGAGCTGCGAGTGCAGGCGGTCAAGGTCCGAGACGGTCACGGAAACCTCCCTGGTGTCCTGCCCCCGATGGTAGGCCGCACGCTACGGACGCGTGCGGCCATGTGTGCCGGTTTTCTCAGGACTTCACTCTCAGCGCGATGCGCAAGGTGTCGGTGAGCGTCCGCGTCAGCTCGGTCACGAGATACCGCAGCTCCTCCGGACCCGCCTCATTCACCAGCTGCCGGGCGTGCCCCAACAGAACGGCCGCCATCTCCAGTTGGGCGGCCTCCACCGCGTTCGCGCGACGAGAGACCGGCCCGGGCCGCGCCGGGTCGGCGATGACGTAGGCGCGCTTGCCGTCAGGACCGGGCCAGGGCAGAGGGCGCGGCTCGTGACTCTCTCCGGACGCCGACTCGCACGTCATGCAACCTCCGCCCCGTGCATCACATACGGGCCGGGCCCGTCCAACCCCAGCGCCGCGAGCTCCCGCTCCCACCGCCGGGCCGCCCGCTCGGCAGCGACGACGTACGGACGGACAGCGCGGGTGGCCTCACCGGCGAGCGGCTGCTCCGGGCGGTGGGAGCGGGCGACGGTTCGGTACGTGAGAGGCCGCGCGGTACGCCTGTGCCGTCCGGCCGCCGGTTCGGACGGGGCGGGCAGCACCGTACGGGCGAGGGTGAGCAGGACCGCGGCGGATGCGAGGAAGAGGGCCGCACAGGGCAGGAGGGCAGGGATAGGCTCGGACACGCGTCAGCTCCTTGTTGGCTGGTGCCGTGCCCCGGGACGGCCGCAATCCGTCGCCGGGGCTTCTTGCGCCCAACCTAACACCAGGAACCTGCAGAGACCTGTAGGAACCTAGGGGAACTATAGATCGATAAGTCAGGCGTACTGAGCTAACTATGGAACGGTGATGGAGTTCCAGCCTGACGTTCCCCGCTGGCGGCAAGTGGCCGCCGTCATCCGTAACCGCATCGAAGACGGCACCTATCCCCCTCGCGGACGTGTCCCCTCGGTGCAGCAGCTCGTAGAGGAGTTCGGCATCGCGACTGCCACCGCCGGCAAGGTGAACGTGGGCCTGAAGAAGGAAGGGCTCGTCTACACCGAGGTAGGCATGGGTTCCTTCGTCACCGCGGACGCGCTGGACATCCTCAGGAACGCCCGCGCCAAGGAAGAAGACGCCTGACGCACGAAGCCCCGGCATCGGAGCGGCTGGCTCCGGCGCCCGGGTCACCTCACCCCAGGGACCGGCCCTTGGGTGATGTGAGCCCCTTGGCGGGGTCGACACGGAGGATCGCGGTCCACACCGCGGGTGGGCAGGATGCGTCGCATGCCAGCACCTTGCCACTGTGCCCGGGAAGGCGCTGTTGACCGGTCCGGTGCCAGTGAGGAACGACTTGCCGTCGTACCGCCAGGAGAAGCCCGCGGCGCGCCGGACGGTCCTGGTGTGGTCACGCACGACTTGATCCGCGCCCAGCGTAAGTACGGCTTGGCATCAACCGGAAAGCCCACCTGATCGGCCTGGCAGCAGGCATGACGGCGGCGTTCCTCTTCCGCCGCCGGCTCCACCGGCCGTGTGCAGTGCGCCCTGCCCAGGCCGACGGCTCCGAGCAGTCATCCCCGCGTGTGCGGGGAGCAGGTGAGCGTGAACGGGTTCATGGGCATAGCCCTCGGAACATCCCCGGATCAGGGAGCAACGAGGGGAACCTACGGCCCGCTCACTCTCCTGCAGCCGAAAACCAAGCACGACCACCCGAAAAGGGCTACAAGGTGAGCCCACGCACCAAAAGGTCGATCAGGGCGCAGACGAAGAGGCTGATGCCGATGAAGCCGTTCGTCGAGAAGAACGCCCTGTTCAGGCGGGTCAGGTCGGTCGGGCGGACGATGGTGTGCTCGTAGACGAAGGCCGCCGCGACGATCACCAGGCCGAGCCAGAAGAACGCGCCGGCGCCGGTGAGCACCGCGAACCAGACGAACAGGGCCGTCGTCACGGCGTGGCAGGCGCGGGCGCCCCAGACGGCGGCGGGGATGCCGAAGCGGGCCGGGACCGACTTCACGCCGACCTCGCGGTCGGTGTCGACGTCCTGGCAGGCGTAGATGAGGTCGAAGCCGCCGATCCAGATGCCGACCGCGAGGCCGAGGACGACCGCGTCCCAGGACCAGGAACCGGTGACGGCCAGCCAGCCGCCGACCGGGCCCATGGCCTGGGCGAGTCCGAGGATGGCCTGCGGGAAGTTCGTGAACCGCTTGCCGTACGGGTAGACCACCATCGGGATCACCGCGACCGGCGCGAGGATCAGGCAGAGCGGGTTGAGCAGCGCCGCCGCGCCCAGGAACACCACCAGGGCGATGATCGCGCCGGTCCACGCGTGCCTGACCGACATCGCGCCGGTGACCAGCTCACGGTGGGCGGTGCGCGGGTTACGGGCGTCGATCTCGCGGTCGATGATCCGGTTGGCGGCCATCGCGAAGGTGCGCAGGCCGACCATGGCGATCGTGACCAGGAGCAGCTTGCCCCAGTGGATGTTCTCGTCCCACTCGTACATCGCGGTGAGGGCGGCGATGTAGGCGAAGGGCAGCGCGAACACGGAGTGCTCGATCATCACCAGGCGCAGGAAGGCCTTCACGCGGCCGGCCGGCCGCGGTGCCGCGCCCGAGTCCACGACCCCGTCGGCGGTGGTCATCATGCGAGGCTCCCGAGGAACGTGTCGAGGTCGGCCAGGAGGCCGGCGACGGGCAGCGGACCCGTCTCCACGGTCAGCGGTGTCCCGGCGTCGTCGCCGGACGGATCGTCGGCGTCGGGCGGGGTGACGTGCGCGGTGAAGGCGTAGGCGTCCGCTCCGGCCGGGCGGGCGTCCAGCCGCAGCAGCGCGCCGCCGTCGACCGTGAACGGCCCGCCCGTCGCGGCGGCCAGCTCGGCGCGCAGCCGCTCGGCGAGGTCGGCGGGTTCCGTGTCGCGCACCCCGGGCAGTTCGAAGCCGCCGCCCTCGCCGTCGTGCTCGACCAGGACCGCCCAGGTGTCACCGGCGCCCGCGAACTCCTCCGCCGTGACGCCCGCCTGCTCGGCGGCCCGCCGGACTCCGGGGTCGGCCGGGTCCAGCTCGGGACGCACGAGGGCCACGTAGTCGGTGTCGGTGCCGATGAAGAGGGCCGGGCCGCCCACGGCGACGGGACTCACAGTCCGTACTCCTTCCAGCGGCGGTCGACCAGCGCGGCCGTGTCCGGGTCGGACTCGACCATGTCGGGCCAGCCGCCGTCGCGCGTGTACCCCTCCTCGGGCCACTTCTTCGTCGCGTCGATACCCGCCTTGCCGCCCCAGAACTGCTGGTAGGAGGAGTGGTCGAGGTGGTCGACCGGGCCCTCGACGATGCTGAGGTCGCGGGCGTAGTCGGTGTTGCCGAGGGCCCGCCAGGCGACTTCGTGCAGGTCGTGGACGTCGCAGTCGGAGTCGACGACCACGATCAGCTTGGTCAGCGACATCATGTGGGCGCCCCAGACCGCGTGCATCACCTTCTGCGCGTGCTTGGGGTACTTCTTGTCGATCGAGACGATCGCGCAGTTGTGGAAGCCGCCGGCCTCGGGGAGGTGGTAGTCCACGATGTCCGGGATGATGATCTTGAGGAGCGGCAGGAAGAAGCGTTCCGTCGCGCGGCCCAGCGGCCCGTCCTCCGTCGGCGGCCGGCCGACCACGATCGACTGGATCAGCGGACGCTTGCGCATGGTGACGCAGTCGATCGTCAGTGCGGGGAACGGTTCCTGCGGGGTGTAGAACCCGGTGTGGTCGCCGAACGGTCCCTCCGGGAGCATCTCGCCCGGCTCAAGCCAGCCCTCGATGACGACCTCGGCGTGCGCCGGGACCTGGAGCGGAACCGTCTTGCAGTCGACCATCTCGATCCGCTTGCCCTGCAGGAACCCGGCGAAGAGGTACTCGTCGATGTCGCCGGGGAGCGGCGCGGTGGAGGCGTACGTCACGGCGGGCGGGCAGCCGAAGGCGATGGCGACCGGCAGCCGCTCACCGCGCCGGGCTGCCACCTGGTAGTGGTTCCGGCTGTCCTTGTGGATCTGCCAGTGCATGCCGATGGTGCGCTTGTCGTGACGCTGGAGCCGGTACAGGCCGAGGTTGCGGATGCCCGTCTCGGGATGCTTGGTGTGGGTGAGGCCCAGGTTGAAGAAGGAGCCGCCGTCCTTGGGCCAGGTGAACAGGGCGGGGAGCTGATCGAGGTCCACGTCGTCGCCCTGGAGGACGACCTCGTGCACCGGGGCGTCCTTCACCTTCTTCGGCGGTACGTGGGTCATCGAACCGAGCTTGCCGAACGCCTCGCGCATGCCCACGAAGCCGTTCGGCAGCTCGGGCTTGAGCAGACCGCCGATCTTCTCGCTGATCTCGGCGTACGACTTCAGGCCGAGCGCCTTCAGCAGCCGGCGGTCGGTGCCGTACACGTTCATCGCGAGGGGCATGCTCGAGCCGCGCACGTTCTCGAAGAGCAGGGCGGGGCCGCCGGCCTTCTGCACCCGGTCGACGATCTCACCGACCTCGAGGTGGGGGTCGACCTCGGTCTTGACTCGCTTGAGGTCTCCCTCGCGGTCCAGAGCCCTCAGCAGGGAGCGAAGATCGTCGTAAGCCATGGGGTCAAGTATCCCCGAGCGGCTACCCTTGCCCTGTACCTGGGGGCCGTGGCCGTGCCGACGCCCCCGACGACCCCTTCTCTGGAGAGGCCCATGCTCAGGGTGCTGATGTTCCTCGTCCCCCTCGCCCTGAGCGTCTACGCGTTCATCGACTGCATCAGCACGAAGGACGAGGACATTCGTCACATGCCCAAGCCGCTGTGGGCGATCCTCGTGCTGCTGTTCCCGCTCGTCGGCTCGATCTCGTGGATCATCGCCGGCAAGAAGCGGCACCCCGCGGGCGCCGGTGCCGTCGGCTCCGCCTGGAGCCGGGGCGGCAGCCGGCAGCAGTGGGTGGCCCCGGACGACAACCCCGACTTCCTGAAGTCGCTCGGCGAGGAGAAGAACGGACCCGGGGGGAAGAACACCGACCCGGACCCGGACCGGGAAAAGGGTACGGACAAGGGCAAGGAACGGGACGAGAAGCCCGAAGCCGACTGAGCTCAAAAGACACGGGCCCGCCGCTCCGAACCACCGCCGGGTCACTCGCCTTCGAAGACCTCCTCCGCCTCAGCCACGGTGACCGCCCGGAGGAGCCACGCCCGGAGGATCTCCGCGTCACCGCACTCCGTGATCCGCCCGCGCACCTCGTCCGAAACCTTGAGACCCCGCTGCTCGAGCACGAGCAGGACGTCCTCGGCCCCCCGCTGCACATGGCCGCGCTCAAGCCCTTGCGCGCGCCCTTCGTCCCGGATTTCTTCGGAGATGTAGGACTTGTAGAAGGAGAGGTCCACGGCCACCAGGTTCCTCCAGAGGTGCTTGGCCGGACGGTTGCCCAGCCCCTGTGCGGTGAATTCGACAATGGGATCCGCGATGTCTTCGGGGGTGTCCCGCAGTGCTGTGGAGAGCGCCTTCAGTATCTCATTGACGGCCGTATCGGCGGCGTGTGTGATGGCCGCCAGACTGGCCAGCACCAGGTCGGCACGGGCCTCCTCCGGGTCCTTGATCACGGGCATGTTGTGCGGGCCCGCGACCAGGGGCCGCAGGGTGAGGGTGGGCATCTGTGACGGCCCGCTGCACACCGGCTGCTGGGCCCAGCGGGCCGTGGCGTGGTCCTGGCAGACGACGAGGAGCGCCGTGGGAAGCCGGTACTTCGTCCACAGGTAGCTGACGTAGTACGCCCAGCTGGCCGGCTTGTCCGGCTTCCTGTTGCCCTGGGCCTCCACGGCCAGCAGGAACGCGCCCTGTTCCGCGGTCTCCAGCCGCAGCAGGGTGTCCACCCTGCGTTCGACGGGGTTGGCCTCGGTGAGGTCGGTCGGCAGGATGGACGCCTTCACCGGAGTGGGTACGTCCACCCCGAGGAACCGGGAGACGCGGCTGAACAGTCCGGGGTCGTGCTGGAAGATGCGGTGCATCGCCTCGTGGGAAGAACTGACCATGGTGTCCGTTCGGATCAGGGCCGGGCGCCAGTCGTTCGGCGGTTGCGGCGCAGGCCGCAGCATGGCTATGGCCTGGGTACGCCGAGCGTAGGAGGGTGAAGGCTCAAGATCCGGTTCGGGCGGTGATGTTCACCCACTCGAGTGAGTACGGGGAAGGGGGGGCCGTGGGGAGTGAAGCGCGGTTGCGGTCTGTCGATCTGGCGCGGCTGGCCGGGGTGTCGACGCAGCAGATCCGGAACTACGAGGAGTCCGGGGTACTGCCGTCCGCTCCGCGGACCGAGTCGGGGTACCGGGTGTTCGAGGAGGTGCACCGGCAGGCTCTGCTGGCGTTCCGGGCGCTGATGAAGGGGTACGGGCCGGTGACCGCGACGCCGGTGATGCGGCGGGTGCACCGCGGGGACGTGCCGGGCGCGCTGGCGCTGGTCGACGCCGCGCATGCCGCGCTGCACGAGGAGCGGGTGGCGCTGCGTGCCGCGGACGAGGCCCTGCGCGCGTTGGCCGGTACCGAGCCCGCCGCGTCGTCCCGCCCGGCGCTGCGCATCGGGGAGGTGGCCGGGCTGCTGGGCGTACGGACGTCGGCGCTGCGGGTGTGGGAGGCCGCCGGGCTACTGACACCCCGGCGGGAACGCGGCACCGGGTACCGCCTGTTCGATCCCGCCGACGTCCGCGACGCCCGGCTCGTCCACACCCTGCGGAGCAGCCACTACCTGTTCGACCGGATCCGCCCGGTGCTGGACGGGCTGCGCCGGGAGGGCAGCAGCGAGGCGCTGCGGGTGGCCCTCGTCGCGCGCGGCGAGGCGCTCACCGCGCGCACGTGGGCGATGCTGGAGGGCGCGGGAGCCCTGCACGCCTACCTGGGGTCGGTCACTGCCGGGGGCCACACCGGGGGTTCTGCCGGGGGGCACGCCGGGGACCCTGCCGCGGACTCTGCGGGGGGACCCGCGGGGGACTGACTTCCGTCGCCCGGCCGGCCCGTCACCGGCCGGGACGAGGACGGCTTCGAGGGGAGACTGGGGTCATGGAGTCGATCGATGCGGAAACGGCCCGTGCCTGGCTCGCCACCGCCGTCGCGGAGGCCCGCGCCGGTCTCGCCGAGGGCGGCGTCCCCGTGGGCGCCGCGCTGTACGGAGCGGACGGAACCCTGCTCGGCCGGGGCCGCAACCGCCGCGTGCAGGACGGCGACCCGTCGGTGCACGCGGAGACGGCCGCCTTCCGGGCGGCGGGGCGGCAGCGTTCGTACCGCGGGACGACGATGGTGACGACCCTGTCGCCGTGCTGGTACTGCTCCGGGCTGGTCCGGCAGTTCGGCATCCCGCGGGTGGTGATCGGCGAGGCGGCCACCTTCCACGGCGGGCACGACTGGCTCGCCGAGCACGGCGTACGGATCGTGCTCCTTGACGATCCGGAGTGCGCCTCGATGATGCGGGAGTTCGTCGCGCGTCATCCACAGCTGTGGAGCGAGGACATCGGGAACTGAACCGCGAAGGCCGGTTCCCGTGACTCAGGTCAGGGGAACCGGCCTTCGCGGTACGCGGTTCGTCAGAAGCCGATGGCGGTGAGGGCGCTCATGCCGACGTCGGCGTAGGAGTGCTTGCCGGAGACGAAGATGTTCACGCCGTAGTAGTTGAACAGCCAGCAGCCGAAGGCGGCCAGGGCCAGGTAGGCGGCCTTGCGGCCCTTCCAGCCGGCGGTGGCGCGGGCGTGCAGGTAGCAGGCGTAGGCGACCCAGGTGATGAAGGACCAGGTCTCCTTGGGGTCCCAGCCCCAGTAGCGGCCCCAGGCGTCGCCGGCCCAGATGGCGCCCGCGATGATCGTGAACGTCCACAGCGGGAAGACGGCCGCGTTGACGCGGTAGGAGAACTTGTCGAGCGAGGCGGCGGCGGGCAGCCGCTCCAGGACCGAGGTGGCGAAGCTGCCCGGCTTGCCGCCGCGCGCGAGCTTGCTCTCGTAGGAGTCCTTGAACAGGTACAGGATCGTGCCGACCGCGCCGACGTAGAAGACCGCGCCGCACAGGATCGCGGTGGAGACGTGGATGTACAGCCAGTACGAGTCGAGCGCGGGGACCAGCTGGTCGCTCTCGGTGTACAGGACGGTGACGGCCAGGCCGAGGTCGAGGAGGACCGTGGTGGTCAGGAACAGGCCGAGCCAGCGCACGTTCTTCTTCAGGGCCAGCAGCAGGACGTACACGCCGACTGCGGTCGTGGTGAAGGTGATGTTGAACTCGTACATGTTGCCCCAGGGCGCCCGCTGCACGGACAGCGCCCGGGTGAGCACTCCACCGAACTCGACCAGGAAGGCGAGCACGGTGAGGGAGACGGCGATCCGCCCGAAGAGGTCGCCCTGCGCGTCCCCGCCGTGTGCTCCCGGCCCGTCGGGCACGTCCCGCGCGCCGGCCGCGGCCCGTACGACGACCTTCGGCCGCTCCAGTACGGCGGTGCCGCCCTCCTGCCTCACGGTGACGGCGGGTGCCTTCCTCGCCGCCTCCCCGCGGGGGGTGAGCGCGGCGGCGGTGCGGGCGACCTTGCTGCGGCTGCCGAAGATCCATTCGGCGATGTACGCGAAGAAGGCCAGGGTGTAGACCGCCATCGCGGAGTAGATCAGGACGTTGCTGATCTCCGCGAGGTTCTCGTTCTGCGCGGCGGCCAGGCTCGTGGCGGTGGCCAGATCGGGTGCGGCGGCGAGATTCACGGCTTCTCAGCCCCTTCGGCAGGTACGGCTCGAGGATCGGGGGATTCGGAGGGCTCGGAGGGCTCGGGGGAATCCGGTGGATCGGAGGAAAGCTCCGGGTCCGGGTCCGGGGCGCCCGGGGCCTGGTCGTAGAGGATTCCGGCGAGGTCGCCGAGTTCCTCGGGCACGGTGGCGGACTCGCTGCGGCCGAGCCCGGCCATCTCGACGACGGTGACGCCGTCGGGGCCCTCGACCGCGCGCACCCACACCCGGCGCCGCTGGATGAACAGGGAGCCGGCCAGGCCGGCGATGGCGACGAGGGCACCGCCGAGAGCCCAGCCGCCGCCCGGCTCCTGGACCATCTGGAAGCCGGCCCACTCCCTGACGTCCTTCTCGAAGGTGACCGAGCCCGCCCCTCCCGGGAGGGTCATGGTCTCGCCGGGCGTCAGCAACTTCTTGAACAGCTCGCCGTCGGAGTCCTTGAACTCCTTCATCTTGGTCTTGTCCATCTGGTACACGCTCTGCGGAATGCCGGAGTCGGCCTTCAGGTCGCCGTGGTAGGCGGACAGGGCGAGTACGGGATAGTCGAGGGCCGGGAACTGGGAGAGCATCGTGCCGCTCTCCGAACCACCGAAGGTGGGCACGAAGAAGGCGTTGAACCCGAGCTGTTCCTTCTTGCCCTCGGCGTTGCGGTAGCCGTCGAGGACCTTGACCACACCGGAGGAGGTGACGTTGGCGTCGAGCGGCAGCAGCGGCACGGCGTCCTTGAAGACGACCTTGCCGTCGCCGTCGCGGACGGTGACCACGGGCGCGTAGCCGTGGCTGACGAGGTAGACCTTGGAGTCGCCGATCACCAGCGGCTCGTTCACCTTGACGGTGGTCGTCTCCTCCTCGCCGTACGCGCCCTGGGTGTAGACGAGCTCGGTCTCGTAGGTGCGCGGCGTTCCCTTGTTGGGGCCGCTGCGCTCGTAGGTGCCGGTGAAGGACTTCACGTCGAAGCTGAACGGCTCCAGGTCGGCGACGTCGAAGAGGTTGCCGGACTTGAAGTCGTCGTACTGCGTGAGCGTGTTGGCGAAGCCGTTGCCCTCGACGATCAGCTTGTTGCCCTCGGACTTGAACAGCTGGCCCCAGGCGAAGGCGATCAGCATCACGATCAGGGCGAGGTGGAAGGCGAGGTTGCCAGCCTCGCGCAGATAGCCCTTCTCGGCGGCGACGGCGTCACCGGCGAGGTGGGCGCGGAAGCGGCGCTTGCGCAGCAGGGCGAGCGCGGCCTCGCGAACCTGCTCGGGGCCGGCCTCGGTGCGCCAGGTGGTGTACGCGGGCAGCCGGGTCAGGCGCTTGGGGGCGCCCGGCGGGCGCCCGCGCAGCTGACCGACGAACTGCAGGGTGCGGGGCGCGATGCAGCCGATGAGGGAGATGAACAGCAGGATGTAGATCGCCGAGAACCACACCGAGCTGTAGACGTTGAACAGGCCGAGCTGGTCGTAGACCGGCGCGAGGACCTCGTGCCGCTCGCGGAAGTCGGCGACCCGGGCCTCGTCGACACCGGTCTGCGGGATCAGCGAGCCGGGGATCGCGGCGAGCGACAGCAGCAGGAGCAGCAGCAGCGCGACCCGCATGGAGGTGAGCTGCCGCCAGAACCAGCGGGCCCAGCCGATGACGCCCAGGGCGGGCAGGTTCGGCAGGTCCTCCTTGGGCGCGGTGGACAGCTGCGAGCCGGCCTCGCCCAGATCCCGGTCCTGTTCCCGGGCGGCGGTGTCGGCCGCGTCGCCCTCGGATCCCGCCGGGGTGTGTCCCGGCCCGGTTTCGGATGTCGTGCTCATCGCCGTCAGATCCCCACCGTGAAGCCGTTGGACCAGGTCTGCATCTCCATCACGAGGCTGTCCCACACGCCGGTGAGCAGCAGCACTCCGGTCACGATCATCATCGTGCCGCCGATCCGCATGACCCAGACGTAGTGCCGCTTGACCCAGCCGAAGGCACCGAGGGCCTTGCGGAAGGCCACGGCCGCGAGGACGAAGGGCAGACCCAGCCCCAGACAGTACGCGACGGTCAGCACGGCCCCGCGTCCGGCGCTCTCCTGCTGTGCGGAAAGCGTCAGTACGGAGGCGAGGGTGGGGCCGATGCAGGGCGTCCAGCCGATGCCGAAGAGGGCGCCGAGGACGGGCGCGCCGGCCAGTCCGGCCGCCGGCCGCCTGTGGAAGCGGAACTCGCGCTGGGTCAGCCAGGGCATCATCCCCATGAAGAAGACGCCCATGAGGATCATGAGGACGCCGAGCACCTTGGTGAGGATGCCCGACTGTTCCTGCAGCGTCTGCCCGAAGTAGCCGAAGAAGGCCCCGCCGGAGACGAACACGACGGTGAAGCCGAGGACGAAGAGCGAGGCGCCGGCGACCATCCGGCCGCGCCGGGCCTCGGCCAGGTCGGTGCCGGACACGCCGGTGACGTAGGAGAGGTAGCCGGGGACCAGCGGCAGGACGCAGGGCGAGAAGAAGGAGACGAGCCCGCCGAGCAGGGCGATGGGCAGCGCCACCAGCAGGGCGCCGTTGAGCACCGTGCCGTTGTAGACCTGGTCGGCGGCGAGGTGCGCCGTCCCGGCGGAGAGGGCGCTCGCCTCGGTCGCGAGCGTGGTGAGGACGGTCACGTCACTTCTCCGCGAGGACCGGCTCGAGCATCTTCAGCAGCCGTTCCTCGCTGAGCGCGGTCAGCGAGCGGGCCGCGATCCCGCCGTCCCGGTCCAGGATCAGGGTGGAGGGGATCGCCTGCGGGTTGAGGGTGCCCTTCTCGAAGCGGAGCATCAGCTTGCCCGTGGGGTCGTACAGGCTCGGGTAGGTGATGCCGAAGTCCTTCTCGAAGGCGAGTGCCGCACCGGTGGTGCTGTCGCGGGTGTTGATGCCGACGAACTGCACGTCCTGGTCGGCGTAGTCCTCGGACACCTTGGCGAAGTACTTGGCCTCCGCGCGGCACGGGTTGCACCAGGAGCCCCACATGTTGAGGACGACGACCTTGCCCTGGAAGTCGGCGACGTCGAGGTGTTCACCCTCGAGTGTCTTGCCGGACAGCTCGGGCGCGGCGGCACGCTCGCCCTTGGCGGCGGTGGAGATGCCGTCGGTGCCGGTGACGAAGTTGGTGTTGCCGCCCCCGCCGGAGGTTCCGCCGGAACCGCACGCGGTGAGCAGCAGTGCGGCCACCGCGGCGCCGGCGGTCAGGGCGGCACGACGGCGGGCGCGGACGCGCGGGACACGCACGCGGGCGGCGCGACCACTGGTGTCACGGACGCCGGTGGCGCGGTTCGAGCGCTGAAGGGCGCGACTGACGGCACTCATGTGAAAAGTTTCGCATGTCCGTTCCGGGGATCTTGGGCACCCCCCTTGCGGACGGAAACCCGCATATCAGGCGCCGCCCGCGACTCCCGTCCCCGCGCCCGCCCCCGCGCCCGTCCCGCTCCCCGCCCCCGGGATGCCGCCGGAGCCTCCGGTACCACCCGTACCACCCGTACCGCCCGTACCGCCCGTACCGCCCGTACCGCCGGAGCCTCCCGTACCGCCCGTGTCGCCGGAGCCGCCCAGGAAGTTCTTCCAGCCACCGGCCGGTTCCTGCCCGACCCCCAGCGTGCGCAACTGCTCCAGCACCTCGGGCTTCTGCACGTCCAGCCAGTCGGTGAACTGCCGGAAGGAGACCATGCGGACGTCGCCGCCCTTCTCCCTCTCCCGTGCGATGTGCTTGATGGCGCCCTCGACGGCGTCCATGTAGATACCGCCGTTCCACTCTTCGAAGTGGTTGCCGACGAAGAAGGGCGCCCTGTTCGTCTCGTATGCCCGCTTGAATCCCGATATGAGTGCCTGGGTGGCCTGTTCCCGCCAGGCGGGGTGGTTGCTCGCGGGCGCGTTGGTGGAGTTGACGGACTGGTTGGCGAGGATGTTGTAGTCCATCGACAGGACCTCGAAGGACCGCCCGGGGAACGGTATCTGCTGCAGGGGCAGGTCCCATATGCCCTGGCGCTTCGACGGCCAGACCTGAAGGCCCCCGGGCGAGGAGGCGTCGTAGCGCCAGCCCAGGTCGCGGGCGGTGGTCAACAGGTTGTCCTGGCCGAGCAGACAGGGCGCACGGCCGCCGACGAGTTCCTTGTCGTAGTCGAACGGCAGCGACGGCAGATCCGTCCAGCCGGAGTTGGTCCGCCACTCCTTCACGAACGACTTCGCCTGGTCTATCTCGCTGCGCCACTGCCGCGGCGTCCAGTTGCCGACGCTGCCGGAGCCGGCGCAGAAGTGACCGTTGAAGTGGGTGCCGATCTCGTGGCCCTCGAGCCAGGAACGGCGGACGTTCTTCAGCGTGTCCTTGATGTGGTCGTCGGTGAGGTAGCCGATGTCGGAGGCGCCGCGCGGGTTGTTCGGCGGGTCGTACAGCCGTTTCTTCGACTCGGGCAGCACATAGACACCGGAGAGGAAGAACGTCATGTGCGCGTCGTGCTCCTTGGCGAGGTCCAGGAAGCGCGGGAAGAGCCCGTTGCCGACCTCGCCGGCCCCGTCCCAGGAGAAGACGACGAACTGCGGCGGGGCCTGACCCGGTTCCAGCGGCACCGGCCGGGAGGGCTGATGGGGCTGCTTGCCGGTGAAGGCGGTGGAGCCGTCGCCGATCGGCCGGGCGGTCTTCGTCGGCTCGGGCTCTCCCGGGCGTCCGCCGCCCTTGGAACCACCCGTTCCCCCCGAGCCCCCCGAGGCTCCCGATCCTCCCGAGCCCTTGTCGCCGCCGCAGCCGGCCAACGAGACGGCCGCGGCGGCCCCTGCGCCGAGTCCGAGCATTCCCCTGCGGGTGAGCGCACGCATGACATCCCCGATCGTCACGTCCTCCGGTGTTCACTCCTTCAGAGGACGCGACAGGAACAAAAGTTCCCCACCTCGTGCGAGGGTTCGGCAACGAACGTCACGAGAGCGTGCCGAGCCGCCACCGGCGCGGGTCCCGCGGGCGGCGGGCCCGCGCGAGTGGCCCGCGCCGGTGGCCCGCGCCGGTGGCTATGCCCCGAAGGCCTTGCCCTGGGGGGCGCCCTTGCCCTTCACCGGCTTGGCACCGGCGAGGAGATGGGCGGGGACGAGATCGCGGGCCGGCTCGCTGTAGCCGACGGAAACGATTTTGTCGCCCAGGTAGGTGAAAGTGGTCAGCGAGGCGAGGGTGCACTGCCGCTTGCGCGGGTCGTGCCACAGGCGCCGCTTCTCGACGTAGGACCGCACGATCCAGATCGGCAGCTGATGGCTGACCAGCACCGCCTCGTGACCGCGCGCCGCGTCCTTCGCCGCGTCGAGCGCGCCCATCATGCGGACGACCTGCTCGACGTACGGCTCGCCCCAGGACGGCTTGAACGGGTTGACGAGGTGCTTCCAGTTCTCGGGCCGGCGCAGCGCGCCGTCGCCGACGCCGAAGGTCTTGCCCTGGAAGACGTTCTCGGCCTCGAGGAGCCGGTCGTCGGTGGCGATGTCCAGGCCGTGCGGCTTGGCGATGGGCTGGGCCGTCTCCTGGGCCCGCTCCAGCGAGGAGGCGCCGACGTGGACGACGTCACGGGAGGCGAGGTGCTCGCCGACCCGGTCGGCCATCCGCCGGCCCAGCTCGGAGAGCTGGTAGCCGGGGAGGCGGCCGTAGAGGACGCCCTCCGGGTTGTGGACCTCGCCGTGCCGCATGAGGTGGACGACGGTGAGGTCCTTGCCCCGCTGGTGCGTGCCCGTGCCGTCGCCCATCCCGCCGCTCATGCCGTCGCCCATCCCGCCGCTCATGCCGTCGCCTCCGCTGCCGCTCGGGCCGCCACGGGAAGGGCGTCGGCGATCCGCTGGACGGCCCGGTCGTCGTGCGCGGTGGACACGAACCAGGACTCGAAGGACGAGGGCGGCAGGTAGACGCCGTTCTCGAGGAGGGTGTGGAAGAAGGCGGTGTAGCGGAACGACTCCTGCGCCTTGGCGTCCTCGTAGTTCTTCACCGGCCGGTCGGTGAAGAAGACGGAGAACATGTTGGAGGCGTTCTGCAGCGTGTGCGCGACGCCCTCCTTGGTGAGCGCCTCGGTGACGAGGGAGCGGATCCGCTCCGATACGGCGTCGACCTTGTCGTAGGCGGCGTCGTCGAGCAGCCGCAGCTGGGCAAGCCCGGCGGCGGTGGCGACGGGGTTCCCGGAGAGGGTGCCCGCCTGGTAGACGGGCCCGGCGGGGGCGAGGTGGGCCATGACGTCGGCCCGCCCGCCGAAGGCAGCGGCCGGGAAGCCGCCGCCCATCACCTTGCCGAAGGTCATCAGGTCGGGCCGTACGCCGTCGACGCCGAACCATCCGGTGCGGCTGGTACGGAACCCGGTCATGACCTCGTCGGAGATGTACAGCGCGCCGTTCGCGGCGCAGGCGTCCTTGAGCCCCTGGTTGAACCCGGGCAGCGGCGGTACGACGCCCATGTTGCCCGGGGACGCCTCGGTGATCACGCAGGCGATCTCACCGGGGTGCGCGGCGAAGGCGGCGCGTACGGCGTCGAGGTCGTTGTAGGGCAGGACGATCGTGTCGCCGGCCTGGGCTCCGGTGACCCCGGGGGTGTCCGGCAGGGCGAAGGTGGCGACACCCGACCCGGCGGCGGCGAGCAGCGCGTCGACGTGGCCGTGGTAGCACCCGGCGAACTTGATCACCTTGGCGCGCCGTGTGAAGCCGCGGGCGAGCCGGATGGCCGACATGGTGGCCTCGGTGCCGCTGGACACCAGCCGGACCTGCTCCAGCGGCTCGATCCGGGCGACCATCTCCTCGGCGAGCGCGACCTCACCCTCACCGGGCGTCCCGAAGGAGGTACCGCGTGCGACGGCGTCCTGTACGGCGGCGATCACCTCGGGGTGCGCGTGCCCGAGGATCATCGGGCCCCAGGAGCAGACGAGGTCGACGTACTCCCGCCCGTCGGCGTCGGTGAGGTACGGGCCGGTGCCGGACACCATGAACCGGGGCGTGCCGCCGACGGCCCGGAAGGCACGCACCGGCGAGTTCACACCACCGGGAGTGACGGCCGCGGCGCGCTCGAACAGCGCCTGCGAGGCTTGGGCTTCGTACGGGTAGGGCAGTTCGCTCATGACCTGCGACTTCTCCGGCATCTCCGACATCTCGGACTCGGGCTGCGAGTGACCTGTTCAGGGTAGGCCAGGCACGGGCGGAGGGCCGGAAGCCCGGCCCCTACCGGGGCTCGGGGCAGGGCCCCTACCGGGGCTCGGGGCGGGGCCGACGGTCCTCGCCCCGAAGTCCTCCGCGGGGCCGGGCGGGGGCCCGGTGGGAGCCGGGTGAGTAATCCGGCCCCACCTGCCCGTACCACCTCTTCGTACGACCATTTCGCACACCTGTTTCGCACGGTCGCCCCGCGCGGCCGTTCACGGACGCGGGTATTCGGCCCCCCACAAGGGCATCCGGTCCCGATTCGCCCGTGATCTGCGAAACTGGCGTGGGAATGCACACAGCGCACCCGGTCCGGGGCGGCCGGGCGCTGGGAAGGACCCGCGGGCAGATGCAGCACCGCACGTTTCGGCGGGCGGCCGTGGGGGAGGTCACTGACACGATGATCGGGTTGCGCGGCGGGGCCACGCGGCCTAGAAAAGCAGTCGGGTGGAGATATGCATCGCGGTGGCGGACTGGGCGAGGGGACTGACGACCTCGGTCCTCGACGTTCCCGGCGGGGTAGGCACCGGCGCGAGGCGGAAGAGGCGGACGCGGCCCGTCGGGCACACGGTGCTCCGGGCGAGGCCGAGTCGATCGGCCCGTCGAGTGCGGGGAGCAGGAATGGTGGGCGAGTGGGGGTGACCTACAAGTACTTCGGCGCGCCGGACGGCGCCACCGCCGCCCGCGTCCCGATCTCGATGCGCCCCGAGGAGCTCGGCGGCGACGAGCTCGGCATGGGCGGCATGTTCACCAAGATCAAGCCGGAGACGATGGCCGCCATGGTCCTCACCGGCATAGAGGGTGTCCCCCTGCACAAGGTGCCGCCGCTGGAACTGGTCGTCCTGCACCCCGACTACGCGGTCGTGAAACTCCCGATGACGGCCGTCGACCGCCTCCGCGACATAGGCGAGGAGGCGGTGGGCGCGGCCGCCTTCATCTGGTCCACGGTCCCCGACCGCGGCGGCCCCAGCGACGCGTTCAACGTCTACCGACTGCTCCACGAATGGCAGGACTTCTCGCACCGGCTGCACGAGGCGGGGCACCAGCCGTACTGCCTGGTGTGGCCCTGACCTGGGGTTTTACTAGTAGTGGGCGGGGTCTTCGGGCCTCGCCCTTTTCAGTGCCGGAGAGGGGCCGTCAGGCGGCCAGGGCACATCGAGGGCACATCGGTTTCGCTGGTGGTGCTGATGTGCCCTGGGCAGCGGGCGGAGCGCCGTCGTCTTCGGCTTCTTCGGTTTCTTCGGCTTCGGTGAAGGCGTCGTCGATCGCCTTGCGGGTCCGGGTCTCGCTGGACGGCAGCAGGTGCGTGTACGTCCGCAGCGTGAAGCCGGGGTCCGAGTGGCCGAGGTACTCGGAGAGCGCCTTGATGCTCTCCCCCGTGTCCAGGAGCACGGAGGCGTACGCATGCCGGAGGGCGTGTGGCTTTATCGACGACCCACGACAGCAGTTGCTCACGACGGGATGTCGGTGAGAACGGGCGGCAGTACGCCGCTGTGGTCGACATCTCGGCGTCGATGCTGCGCCACCGATCGCCTGGCCCCGTAGCCAGCGCTTTTGACCTCGGGCACCCGCTCTCCGATGGCGGCGCGGACGGCGGAGCGCTTCTCCTGCGATAGGCGGTGCCGTCCGCCGTCGTGAACGATAGCTCGGCACCGGCCTCAGAAGTACCTCCCGAACTGCTGTGAAAAACGCTGCCCCTCGACGTGTACAGAGCCAGGGGGTGTTGCCGGCGCTGGGGCGTCGGCCTTCACGACGTACACCTCCCAGCGTTCGCTGCCGGGGCCCTGGACCCAGACCTTGTCCTGGAGGGCGTGGCAGCAGGTGGTGTCGTTCTCCTCCCGGGTGGCGAGGCCCGTGTCGGCGAGACGGCCGGTGGCGGTGTGGACCTCGTCGGTGGTGGCTACCTCGACGCCGAGGTGGTCCATGCGGGTGTCCTCGCCCGGCTCGCCCTGGAAGAGGACGAGCTTGAGCGGGGGCTCGGCGATGGCGAAATTGGCGTAGCCGTCGCGGAGTTTGGCGGGCTCGGTATCGAACAGCTTGCTGTAGAAGGTGATCGCCGCCTGGAGATCGGGGACGCGGAGGGCGAGTTGCACGCGGGACATGACGTACCTCCTCCTGGGTGGGTGGACAGGGGTTCGGGTCAGCCGCAGCAGCCGCCCGCCGGGGTCTCCTCGGCAGGCGCGCCTACTGCCGCAAGCGTGCCGAGCTGAACGAGCTGCGGCTCAGGCGCCGGGGCGCAGCAGCCGCCGCCGTCGGCCTGTTGGGTGTCGGGGGCGTCGAACAGGCCGGCGCCGCCGCAGACTCCGGTGTCGGGGAGGGCGAGTTCGACGCGGTCGGCGGCGTCGAGGTCTCCGGCGATCGCGGCGGCGACGGAGCGGACCTGCTCGTGGCCCGTCATGGCCAGGAACGTCGGGGCGCGGCCGTAGGACTTCATGCCGACCAGGTAGACACCCTGTTCGGGGTGGGACAGCTCGCGGTGGCCGTGCGGGGAGACGGTGCCGCAGGAGTGCTGGTTGGGGTCGATCAGCGGGGCGAGTGCCACCGGGGCCTGGAGCCGCTCGTCCAGGCCGAGCCGCAGCTCGGACAGGAACGACAGGTCGGGGCGGAAACCGGTCAGCACGATCACTTCGTCCACGGCGCCAAGGCGGCGGCCGTCCTCGCCCACCAGCACCGGACGCCCTTCGCTATCGCGTTCGATCGCTTCGGTGCGGAAGCCTGTGACCGCGTCGGCGTGTCCGGCCTCGACGGCGGCCTTCGCGGCGAGGCCGAGGGCGCCGCGAGCGGGGAGCTGGTCGGCCTCGCCGCCGCCGAAGGTCGAGCCGGAGATGCCCCGGCGCAGGATCCACACCGCGTGCGTGCCCGTGCCGTCGTCGGCCTTGGCCAGGTCGGCGAGATAGGCAAGCGCGGTGAACGCGGAGGCGCCGGAGCCGATCACGGCGGTGCGCCTGCCCGCGTACCGGGCGCGGACAGCGGGATCCTTCAAGTCCGGGACGCGGTAGGTGATCCGGTCGGCCGCCGCCTTCTCGCCGAGCGCCGGCAGACCGCTGCCGCCGGCCGGAGACGGGGAGGTCCAGGTGCCGGAGGCGTCGATCACCGCGCGGGCGAAGAGCCGCTCCTCACGGCCATCGGCGTAGGCGACGTGCACGACGAAGGGCTGGGTCTCGCGGTCGGCGTCGACGATCCGGTCACGGCCGGCCCGGGAGACGCCGGTGACCGTGGCACCGAGGCGGACCTTGTCGCCGAGGACGTCGGCGAGCGGCTGGAGGTACTGGTCCGCCCAGTCGCCACCGGACGGGTACGTGGCCGGGTCGGGGCGGATCCAGCCGGTGGGAGCCAGCAGCTTCTCGGCTGCGGGGTCGACCACTTCGCCCCAGGTGGAGAACAGGCGCACGTGCGACCAGTCGCGCACCGCCGCTGCGGCGGCTGTGCCGGCCTCCAGGACCAGCGGTTCGATGCCGCGGCTGGTCAGGTGGGCAGCGGCGGCCAGACCGGCGGGTCCTGCTCCGATCACGACGACGGGCAGCTCGGTGGTGGCGGGCGCGTTCACGGCGACTCCTTGCATGTTTCGACATCTGTCGATGGCTTGCGCGATCCAGCATGACACCTGTATCGATAGACGTCAACATAGACATTCATCGAATCCGGGGAGATTGCCGGTGGAGCACATCGACGTCGCCGTGATCGGTGGCGGCCAGTCCGGACTGGCGACCGCCCACGCCCTGCTGCGCCGAGGGCTGCGGCCGGTGGTACTGGAAGCATCCGGCCGTGCGGTCGGGTCGTGGCCGCGCTACTACGACAGCCTCACGCTGCTCTCGCCCACCCGGTACAGCTCTCTGCCGGGGATGCCGTTCCCCGGCGCCGACCGGAACCACTATCCGCACCACGATGAGGTTGTCGCCTACCTCACTGCCTACGCCGGCCGCCTGGACGCCGAGATCCGCACCGGCTGCCGCGTCAGCGCGGTCCGCCGCACCGGCGACGCCTTCGAGGTGGAACTGGAGGGAGGCGGCTGGCTGTCCGCGCGGGCCGTCGTGGCGGCTTCCGGGTCGTTCGGCCGCCCGCACCGGCCGGCGCTGTCGGGCCTGGAGGAGTTCACCGGCTAGATGCTGCACGCCGCCGACTACCGCAACCCGGCCCCGTTCACCGGCCGCCGGGTGGTGGTGGTCGGGGCGGGGAACTCGGCGGTGCAGATCACCGCCGAGCTCGCCGGGGCCGCGCGCGTCACGCTCGCCACCCGCGGGCCGGTGAAGTTCGCGACGCAACGCGCCCTCGGCCGCGACCTGCACTTCTGGCTGACCCGCACCGGCCTGGACACCGCACCCCTCGGCCGGCTCCTCCCGCGCCCTCCGGCGCAGCCGGTCCTCGACGACGGCCGCTACCGGACGGCCCTGGCCGCCGGACGGCCGGAGCGCCGGCCGTTGTTCACCGGCGTCGACGGAGCCAAGCTCGTCTGGCCGAACAGGGAGCGGGAGGAGGTCGACGCGATCGTGCTCGCCACCGGCTACCGCCCCGACCTGCCCTACCTCGCCCGCCTCGACGGCGCTCTGGACGCCGTCGAGGACCCCCGGCACCGGGAAGGGCTCGCGGTGGGAGTGCCGGGTCTGGCGTTCGTCGGGCTGGAATGGCAGCGCAGCCTGTCGTCCAACTCGCTGCGCGGCGTGGGCCGGGACGCGGACCGGATTGCCCGGCGCCTGGCCGCCCACCTCGCGCGCCGGTGACGGACCTCGCGGTGGTTCGACATGTGTCAACATAGATGTATGTCGAATGCGAAGGTGCTGCCGCTACTCGAAGCCGACGGTCAGGATGTGGCGCCGTGCTGCCCGCCGCTGACCGAGCGCCCGATAACCGCCGAGGAGGCTGAGAGGGCCGCGCGGATGTTCAAGGCGCTGGGTGACCCGGTCCGCCTGCGGCTGTTCTCCGCCGTCGCCTCCCACGAGGGCGGGGAGGCGTGCGTGTGCGACATCTCCGATGTCGGCGTCTCCCAGCCCACGGTCTCCCACCACCTGAAGAAGCTGAGGGAGGCGGGCCTGCTGACCTCCGAGCGGCGCGGCACCTGGGTGTACTACCGGGTCGAACCGTCGGTGCTCGCCGCGATGGGCAAGCTGCTGGCCATGCCGGCTGCGGCCTGACGACCGGGCGGACAGAGGGGAAAGCGGTGAGCGGGGCGTTGAGTGCGGTGGTCGTGCCGTTGGCGGCGGAGCACGCCGACCAGGTACTGGCGATCTACCAGGCGGGCATCGACGAGGGCAACGCCACGTTCGAGACCAACGCGCCGAGCTGGGAGACGTACGACGCCGCGAAGTTGTCCGAGCACCGCTTCGCCGCCCTTGACGAGGACGAGGGGGGCGATGCTGAGCCGGGTCGCCGCGAGCAGGGTCTCGGACCGGTGCGCGTATGTGGGCGTGGTCGAGCACTCCGTCTACGTCCACCCCGCCGCACGCGGCCGCGGCATTGCCTCCGCCCTGCTCAAGACGCTGATCGACTCCACCGAGCAGGCCGGGATCTGGACCATCCAGGCCGGGATCTTCCCCGAGAACACTGCCAGCCTCACCCTGCATCAGCGCCACGGCTTCCGCATCATCGGTACGCGGGAGCGGATCGGACACCACCACGGCGTGTGGCGCGACGTCGTTCTCGTCGAGCGCCGCAGCCCGGCCATCACATGGCCGACACCGGCAAGGTGGTGGAGCTCAGGCGTCCTCGATGATCGAGCAGACGGCGGCGGGCTCATCGCATGGCCGGAAGTCCCCGGCCGCTCGACGCCGAGCGGCCGGGGACGGCCCGCCGCCTCCACTTGCCATCACCAGTGCTCACAGCAGCTCGGCTACCTCGCGGGCCGCGTCCCGGGCCGGCCTGCCGGCCGCCGCCGCCGATCACCACTACGTCGCATGCCGTGTCGCGGGGCAATGCATCAGGGGCGTCCTCCGTCGGCGGTCAGTGCGGACGGGGCGAACTTCTTGCGCCAGGCCAGGGACACGTAGATCAGGCCGACCAGGATCGGCACCTCGATCAGCGGGCCGACCACGCCGGACAGGGCCTGGCCGGAGGTGACGCCGAAGGTGGCGATGGCGACCGCGATGGCCAGTTCGAAGTTGTTGCCCGCCGCGGTGAAGGCGAGGGTGGTGGTCCGGTCGTAGGCCAGGCCGATCGCCTTGCCGAGGGCGAACGTGCCGAACCACATGACGGTGAAGTACACGAGCAGCGGCAGCGCGATGCGGGCGACGTCCAGCGGCTGCGAGGTGATGGTCCTCCCCTGCAGGGCGAAGAGGATGACGATCGTGAAGAGCAGCCCGTACAGCCCCCAGGGACCGATCTTCGGCAGGAAGCCGTTCTCGTACCGCTCGCGGCCCATCCTCTTCTCGCCGATGCGGCGGGTGAGGAACCCCGCGAGCAACGGGACGCCGAGGAAGACGACGACGTTCAGGGCGATCTGCCACATGGAGATGTCGAGGTTCTCGCCGTCGCCGAGGCCCAGCCAGCCGGGCAGGAGGTCGAGGTAGAACCAGCCCAGCAGGCCGAAGGCCAGGACCTGGAAGACGCTGTTGAGGGCGACCAGGACGGCGGCGGCCTCGCGGTCGCCGCAGGCGAGGTCGTTCCAGATGATGACCATGGCGATGCAGCGGGCCAGGCCGACGATGATCAGGCCGGTGCGGTACTCGGGCAGGTCCGGCAGGAAGATCCAGGCAAGGGCGAACATCACCGCCGGGCCGACGAGCCAGTTGACGACCAGCGAGGAGACCATCAGTTTCCGGTCGCCGGTGACCGCGTCGAGCTTGTCGTAGCGGACCTTGGCCAGGACCGGGTACATCATGACCAGCAGGCCGACGGCGATGGGCAGCGAGATGCCGCCGATCTCGACCTTCGCCAGGGCGTCGTTCAGGCCGGGAACGGCGCGGCCGAGGCCGAGGCCGAGGGCCATGGCGAGCAGGATCCACACCGCGAGGAAGCGGTCGAGGGTCGACATCTTCGCGGCGATCGACGTTTCCACGCCGGTGGTCGCGGGTGCTTCGGTGCGGGTCACGGACAGGCCCTCTTGTTCTCGGCGGCGGTACGGGCGGACTCGGCCAGGTCGGCGAACTGCCCGGCGAGCGTGGCGATGACGTCGGGGCGCAGCTTGTAGTACGTGTACCGGCCGCACGGCTCGGTCTCCACCACCCCGGCCTCGCGCAGCACCCGTAGATGGTTGGAGAGGTTGGTCTGCCGGGCGCCGGTCTCCTCCACCAGGTGGGTGGTGCACAGCGTCTCTCGGGCGAGCAGGGTCACGATTCGGAGCCTGAGCGGGTCGGCGAGAACCCGGATCAGGTCAGTGTCAACTGACGTCATCATGGGCTGATAGTTTCACATCAGTGGTGGCTGACACCACCGGGTGCTGACCTCACGTGCACCTGATCCCGTGAGACAAGAGAGACCTCTGATGTCCGACAAGCCCTCCGTGCTGTTCGTCTGCGTCCACAACGCCGGCCGCTCGCAAATGGCCGCCGGATTCCTCAACCACCTCGCAGGCGACCGGATCGAGGTCCGTTCCGCCGGCTCCGTCCCCGGCGACCAGGTCAATCCCGCCGCCGTCGAGGCGATGGAGGAAGTCGGCATCGACATCGCCGACGCCAAGCCGAAGATCCTCACCACCGAGGCCGTCCAGGCGTCCGACTACGTCATCACCATGGGCTGCGGCGACGCCTGCCCCATCTTCCCCGGCAAGAAGTACCTCGACTGGGCCCTGGAAGACCCGGCCGGCAAGGGCGTCGAAGCCGTCCGCCCCATCCGCGACGGGATCAAGACCCGCATCGAGGCGCTCATCGCCGAGATCGACGCCAAGCAGGAGGCGTGAACTCCGTGACCCAAGCCGACGACGTGCGCGAGGTCATCGTCATCGGCTCCGGCCCTGCCGGATACACCGCTGCCCTCTACACGGCCCGGGCCCAGCTCAAGCCGTGACAACCACTACTGAGGAAGGATCAATACCTCAGACGGATCCTCGCACTGCTGGACCGCGCCAGGCCGTTCGAGAGCCTCACCGCGGATCGGCCAGCGCCTCGTACTCACCGACACCATGTGCCGTCGAGCCCTGGACGATGCCGGATCCCTGTGTGAAGCCCTCATCGACGTGCCGCGCCAAAGCGCCCGCGAGGGCACATCCAAGGCACATCCAGGGCACATGAGCCTGGGAAACGCCGCCGAACAGTGAGAACTAACAAGAGCCGTTTCCGCAGGTCAACGCGTATACCTCCAAGAAACCCCAGGTCAGCGCCCCGTCTCCGCCAATCGCTCCACGAATGGCAGGACTTCTCGCACCGGCTGCACGAGGCGGGGCACCAGCCGTACTGCCTGGTGTGGCCCTGAGCTGGTCCGAGCCGGGGTTTCACGGAATTCGGGCGGGACTTCCGGGTCCCGCCCTCGTCATGTGCCCGGCGACAGGGCCTCGGTCCCGGGGGCAGGACGGTCGCCGTCAGACCCCGAAACTGCCGTCAGGCTCCGAAACCACCGTCAGGCTCCGAGGCCGGCGTCCCGGGCCAGTAGTGCGGCCTGGACCCGGTTCTCGCACTCCAGCTTGGCGAGGATGCGGCTCACGTACGTCTTGACCGTGGCCTCGCTCATGTGGATCCGCTGACCGGCGTCCGCGTTGGACAGACCCTCGCCCAGCAGGGCCAGGACCTCGCGTTCGCGGTCGGTCAGTTTCTCGAGCCGGCGGCGGGCCTGCTCGGCACGCCGTGCCGTTCCGCCGGAGGCCAGCGAGTCCACGACGTGCCGGGTGGCGCCGGGGGACAGGTACGCCTCGCCGGCCGCCGCCGCCCGTACCGCGCGTATGAGTTCCGCGGGCGCCGAGTCCTTCAACAGGAAACCCGCGCTTCCCTCGGCCAGGGCGCGCAGCACGTTCCGCTGTTCGCCGAACGTCGTCAGGATCAGCACGCGCACCCGAGGGGCGGCCCGGTGCAGTTCGGCCAGGGCCGTCAGCCCGTCCATGACCGGCATCTGGAGGTCGAGCAGCGCGACGTCGACGCGCTGGGTGCGGGCGAGTTCGACCGCCTCCCTGCCGTTCGCCCCCTCGGCGACGACCTCGATGTCGTCGGCCGAGGCGAGGATCATCCTGATGCCTGCCCGAATGAGCGGTTCGTCATCCGTGACGAGAACCCTGATCACGACTCTCCCGTGCGGTCCTGAGCGGCCATACCTGCGAGCACCCGGTCATCATCCCCGATCCAAACGCCCGCCTTACGGCGAGGCATCGGGTTCCCGCTCGCCAGGGCCGCCGCGCAAGCCACGCCGTCCGCCCGTCTGTCCGCCCGTCTGTCCGTCCATCTGTCCGCCCGTCTGTCCGCAGGGCGGGCGGGATCTTCGTCCCTCGTTCTAGACCTCGGCCTCGAAGGACTTCTTCTCGATCAGCTTTCCGTCCTTGAAGCAGAACCGGTACGCCGGTTCCCTGTCCCAGTCGTCCCCGACCTCCGTGGAGGGGATGCTGAGGCATTTCGCCCCCGCGGGCACGGGGGGCGCGCCCTTCTCCAGGTTCCCGGTCAGGAACGATTCACCGTCGGGCAGTCGGTCGCGGACCTCCGCCTCGGCCTGACCGACCTCGATGGCGTCGTACTCCTTCGGCTCCATCATGCTCTTGTCCACCTCGCGGAAGAGGAACACCGCTCCGACGGCCACCGCGATCCCCAGCAACAGGACGACCAGGGCCGCCACTCCGCATCCGACGGCCACTCCGTTGTGCGTCTTGTTCCTGTTCATTGCCTTGGCCAACTCCTTGGGGAGAGCGATCCGTTCGATGACCGGATCACTCTGACCGGAGAGGCCCGCCGAGTTCTGCGCCCGGAAGTCGTCCGTGCGTGCGACGAACGTCGTCGAGGCCGCACCGGGTGCCGGCTTCGGAAAGCCGGCACCCGGTGACGTGTACGGCAGTACGCCCGCCAGCCGGAACCCGCCGTCCTCCGTGGGGCCCGCGTGCACCATGCCGCCGACGAGCCGGGCCCGCTCCCCCAGCCCGGTCAGCCCCTGGCCGCCGCTCGCCACGTCGGGGTGCGCGGGCTCCGCCGCCGGGCCGTTGGCGACCTCGACGACCAGCGAGTCCGGCTCGTACCGCAGGCCGACGGTGATCGAGGCGCCGGGGGCGTGCTTGTGCGCGTTGGTCAGGCCCTCCTGGACCAGCCGGTACGCCGCGTGGCCGGCGGTGGGGTTGAGGGGATGCTCTTCACCCGAGCGCAGCAACTCCACGGGCGTACCAGCTTTTCGGGAGGTCTCCACCAGGCTGTCGATACCGGCCACGCCGCGTGACCGCTGTGTGGGGTTCTCACCGTCCGGTTCCGCGGCCCCCGGGGCGCCCTCGGGGTCGGTCGCCTCGGCGTTGTCCCGCAACACCCCTACCACGTCGCGCAGTTCGTGCATCGCGGCCACCGAGGCCTCGCGCAGCACACCGACCGCCTCGTGCTGCCGTCCGGTCAGTGCCGGGTCGACCTCCAGCGCGCCGGTGTGCACCGCGATCAGCGCGAGCTGGTGGCCGAGGCTGTCGTGCATGTCGTGCGCGATGCGCTGACGCTCCCGTATCCGGGCGTGCTCGGCGATGATCTCGCGTTCGCGGACGAGTTGGGCGTGGTACTCGCCGAGGGTGTCGGCCAGGGTCCGGCGCTGCGCCCAGTAGTGTCCGGCGAGGCCCGGCACGACGATCATGACCAGCAGCAACAGGGCACCGAAGGCCAGGAAGGGCAGGGAGAAGTGGGGCAGGTTCCACAGGTCTGAACCGAAGGCGAGGGCATAAGCCAGGGCAAAGACACCGGAGGCCCTGCCGAGTCCGCCGATCCGCCGCCCGGCCGACCAGGCGGCGACGAGAAGGAACGGCGCCAATCCGGTGATCACCGCGGAGCCGACGGCGGTCGCCAGCAGTGCGGTCGCGGGCAGCACCCGGCGCAGCGGCGAGAGCAGCCCGATCGCCAGTCCGACACCGACGGCCCGTATCAGGCTTCCGTCGTCCAGTAGTTCAAGACCCATCGCCGGCAGGACCAGGGCCGAACTCAGCAGCGACTCGCCCACGATGCGCCGGGCGGGCCACATGCCGGGAGCGAAGAGGTTCCGCACCGGTGCGGTCGACCGGGACGCCCAGCGCGCCCTCACCACCGGTACCCACAGAGCCGACGCTGCCGAAGTCATGGAGTCCACACGAGTCACGCGCTCACGTTAGAACCCTCCGGACGGCCGGCGCAGTGGCCCTTGGTCGCACCGGCCGACGACGAAAGTCGTCCGGTGGCCTCGGCACGACCTTGGCGGGACCGCTGACGCACGAGCATGTCCGATGGCTTCGGTCGTCGTACGGCGGGGCACTCACGGGGCGGTCCGTCGAAGCGGTCCGTCGAACAAGCAGGACGGTGCCGGTGCCGGTCTCGCCGGCCGGCGTCGCGGTATGTCAGCCCGCAGGACCCGGCCGCGGGGAACGGGAACGGGAACGGGGTTTGGAGGTACCGCGCGGAGACGGGCCGAAAGTCCCGTCCGAGGCAGGGGAGTTGGGGGCCGGACCCGCGTGCCGCACTGTATCGGCAGCGCCGACAGCCGGTCCGCGGAAGCACTCTCCCTGTCCGGCCCCCAGGGAGAGCTCACCCGTCTGTCTCCGTCCCAGCACTGAGCGTGCGGCCTCCCCCCGTCCTGCGCGCGCCGGCGCCGGGCCGGCAGGGCATCCGGTGGTCGGCGACCCCGGTCAGCGGCCGAAGACCTGGGTCCAGGTCCAGTCGCTCGTGACCACTCCGACGCCCATCGTTGTGAGCGAGCAGTTGAGGATGTTCGCGCGGTGGCCCTCGGAGTTCATCCACGCCTCCATGACGCTCTCGGCGGAGCTCTGGCCGCGGGCGATGTTCTCGGCGCCCGGGCTCGGGTGACCCTGCGCCGTGACCCGGTCGACGAAACTGCTGCCGTTCTGCCCGGTGTGGGAGAAGTAGTCGTTGGCGGACATGTCCTCGCTGTGCAGTTGGGCCGCCTCGTTCAGCCGGTTGTCGAGCGTCACCGGTGAGCAGCCCGCCGCGGCACGCTCGGCGTTGGTGAGGGCCAGGACCTGAGTGGCGCTGCTGCCTCCCGGAGCGGCCGCGGGCGCGGACGCGGTGGTCGGTGCCGCCTGGGGGCGCGTCGTCGTCTTCTCCGGCTGTACGGGGGCCGCGGGGGCGGACTTCGTACGGGTCGCCTCGGCGCTCGGTGTGGCCGAGGGCTTCGGCTTGCGTGAGGCGTCCGGGGAGGCGGAGGCCGAGGGGGAGGACGAAGCGGAAGGGGAGGAGGAGGGGGAGGGGGAGGGCGAAGCGGAGGACGAGACGGAAGGGTCCGGCGACGACGGCTCGGAGACGGTTTCCTCCGGGGCGCCCGTCGAGGCCGACTGCACCTTGTCCGCTTCGCCGTCCGGCGTCAGGAGGACCCACCCGGATATCGCGCCGCCGGTGACGAGCAGCGCCGCGGCCACGGCCACGATGTTCCTGCTTCGCCGACGCCGTGCGCGGCTCTGCGCGCGGCTGCCCGCGGGGCCGTCCGTACGGCCATTGCCGCTGGTACGGCCGCTGGGGTGGCGGTTCGCGCGGCGGCCCACCTCCACCGTTGCGAGGGGCTCGGCCGGGGAACCGGCGGGCGCCGGGCCGCCCGTGTCCCCGTACGGCCCTGTCGGTATGTCCTCCGAGTCCGCCGGCGCGTGGCTCGCGAAGGACACCGGCACCGCCTTCGTCGTCCCGGCCCCGGTGCCGAGAGCGGCGAGCAGGCCCGCCGCCACCGGCACCAGTCCCAGTCCGACCAGCAGTCCCTCCGCCGGGACCAGCCCCGACTGGAAGCCCGCGCAGACGGTGCAGTCCCGGGCGTGGCGTGCGATGCGCTTGCGCCAGAGGGCCGAGGGGACGCCGTCCCAGGCCTCCGTCAGGTCGTCCAGCAGGACGCAGCGCGGCTGCGCGGACAGCGCCCGCACCACCAGCCGGGCCGTCTCCAGTTGGGCCTTCATCCGCTGCACGCGCACCGCGGTGTGCTGCGGCGGCAGTTCCAGCGCGGCGGCGACCTCGGCCCGCGTCAGCTCGCCCGCCGCCTCCAGCCACCACAGCGACAACAGCGCCTGGTCGTCGGGGTCCAGCCAGCGGGTGGCCTCGGCGGCCTCGCGCCGCTGGCCCTCCAGTCCGAGCCGCAGGATCGTCAGGTCCACGAAGTCGGCGCCCGGGTCGGCGACGTCGTACGCGTCGTGCAGGCCCGAACGGACCGGCGCCGCCCCGCCGTGGCTCTCGCTGCGCCAGTGGTGACGTATCTGGTTCATGGTGATGGCGACCAGCCAGGACCGGAACCTGTCGGGGTCCTTCAGCGAGCCGAGCGAACCGAGGGCGCGGAGCAAGGTCTCCTGCACCACGTCCTCGACGTCGGGGTGGCCGTTCAGGGCCCGGCCCACGATGTTGTAGACCAATGGAAGGTGGACGGCGACGAGTTCGTCCTGGGCCCGCATGTCGCCGCGCTGTGCGGCCTCGACCGTCTCCCTGCCGGGTTCGCTGCTCGCTGCCACGCTCGTCCACGCTCCTTCTCGGTCCTGGCTCGTACTGCGCTGTCACAGGAGGAGAGCCGTCACCGAGGGCCGGATAACACAAAGCGCGGGAGTCATTCCGGCACACGCGACCCCCATGCACGTACGCGCGACCCCCCATGCACGTAAGCGCGTTCGACCACGGCGGGGCGAGTGTGGCACAGGACCCCACGTGTGACAGTGAGCGCCGTCACCGTCCGCCTCACTCGGTCCGCCTCACCTGGTTTCCTCACTTGGTCCCCACCGTCCGCAGCACCGTGAGCACCAGGGTCCGGGCCGCCGCCACCGTCTCCCGCAGGGACACGTGCTCGCGCGCGCTGTGCGCCACCGTGATGTCCCCCGGCCCGAACTGCAGCGTCGGTATCCCCGCGCCGGTGTAGTGCCGCAGGTCGCTGCCGTACGTCGCGCCGCGCTGCCGGGGTGCCGGGCCGCCCGTGGCGTCCGTGTACGCGGCGCCGACGACGTCCGGCAGCGGGTGTCCCTCCTCCAGCCGGCCGCTCGCGAACTGCCCGCCCGGCCAGGTCACCGTCGCCGGGTGGTCGCGCAGCCAGGGGTCGGCGGCGCAGGCCCGCGCCACGCACCGCTCCAGGCCGGCGCGCGCCTCGGCCGGGTCCTCGCCGAGGCGTACGCCCAGCCGGCCCTCGGCGACCAGCAGGTCCGGCACACTGCTCGCCCAGTCCCCGGACCGTACGGTGCCCACCGACAGCGCGTACGGGATCGGATACTCGGCGAGCAGCGGGGACGGGTCCCGGTTCCGCTCGGCCTCCAGGTCGGCGAGCGCCCGGTGCAGGGGCAGATACGCGTCGACCGCGCTCACCCCCTGCTCCCGCGCGCTGCCGTGCGCCGCCTTGCCGGGCACCGTGATCCGGAACGTCAGGGCTCCCGCGTTCGCGGTGATCAGGGTGGATCCGGTGGGCTCGGCGATGACGCAGGCGTCGCCCCCGTGTCCGCGCTCCAGGGTGCCGAACGCGCCGATGCCACCGTCCTCCTCGCCGACGACGAAGTGGGCGGCGACCCGGCCGCGCAGCCGTATCCCGGCCGCCCGTATCGCGGCGAGGGCGGCGAGGTGCGCGGCGAGCCCCGCCTTCATGTCGCAGGCACCGCGCCCGTGTACGACGTCCCCGGTCACACGCGGGACGAACGGGTCACCGTCCCCCCAGGCCTCGAGGTCGCCGGGCGGTACGACGTCGACGTGGCCCTGGAGGATCAGGGTGGGCCCGTCACCGCCGTCGGGGCTGGTCCCGACCAGGCCCCACGCCTCCTCGCGGGGCACC
The DNA here is from genome assembly GCF_036634175.1 of Streptomyces sp. P9-A2. Classification (NCBI taxonomy): domain Bacteria; kingdom Bacillati; phylum Actinomycetota; class Actinomycetes; order Kitasatosporales; family Streptomycetaceae; genus Streptomyces; species Streptomyces sp. P9-A2. Next base: position 4,648,507 of record NZ_JAZIFX010000001.1, on the reverse strand, counting down.
TCCATGCCCGGGAAGCCAGGGCGGGCGCGCAGCGCGGGCAGGTCCATGGACCACAGGTCGACCTCCATCCCCAGCCATTCCAGCCGGCCGGCCAGCTGGTGCTGGAGTTCGGACTCGGCGGCGCTCCCGGTCACGCTCGGCACACCGATCAGCTCCAGCAGGGTCCGCCCCAGGGCCGCCTCGTCGATCGCCGCCAGCGCGGCGGTCTCCTCATCGGTCAGCACGTCGCCACTCCTCCCCTTCCGGGACGCGTACGGAGCGCCCCGCTCGCATACATGTTCACCTCCGGCGGCCCGTACTCGGCAACGGCAACAGCGACAGCAACAGCGACGGCGACGGCGACGGCGACCGCGACGGTGGCCGTGGCATGACGCCGGCATCGGCACCGGCGTGTCAGGGGCCCGGGTCCTCGTCCTCGGGATCCGTCAGCGGGCCGCCGCCCACCGTGAAGCCGATCACCGTTCCGCCGCCGGGCCGGCGGACGGCGTACGGGGCGCCCCCGTGGGCCAGGGCCACCTCGCGGACGATGGACAGGCCGAGGCCCGAACCGGGGAGGGAGCGGGCGTCGGCGGCACGGAAGAAGCGATCGAAGACGCGGACCAGATCGCCTGCGGCGATGCCGGGCCCCCGGTCGCGGACCTCCACCCGTACCGTGCCCGGCCGCGCGGGCCCGGAGACCGTGATGTCGATGGACGCGGTGCCGTTCCGGTCGAACTTGACGGCGTTCTCGACCAGGTTGGACATCGCCCGCGTCAGCATTCCGGGCCGCCCGTCGGTCGTGGTGTCGCCGCTCGCGTGGACGGTGATCTCGCGGCCGCCCCGGCGCCGGGCCAGTTCGGCCACGCCCTCGGCGAGGTCGGCGAGGTCGACCCGGCACGGCGGCTCGGTGTCGGACTGGCCGGCCGCGAGTTCGACGAGTTCGTTGACCAGGTCGGTCAGCTCACGGGCCTCCTGGGTGAGGTCGGTGACGAGTTCCTCACGGGTGTCGGGAGGGAGCTCGTCGATCCGGCGCAGCAGGGAGATGTTGGTCCGCAGGGAGGTGAGCGGGGTACGCAGTTCATGGCCCGCGTCCTGGACGAGCCGGCGCTGGTCGTCCTCGGACTGGGCGAGCCGGCCGAGCATCCGGTCGAAGGCGCGGCCGAGCCGCCCCACCTCGTCGTGACCGGTGACGGGCACCTGGATGCCGAGCCGGCGGGTGCGGGCGACGTCCTCGGCGGCGGCGGTGAGGACGACCAGGCGGCGGGTGATCCGCCGGGCCAGCCACCAGCCGAACAGACCGGCCGCGATCACCACCGCCGCCATCAGGACGAGCGTGCGCCGCTGGAGGGTCCGCAGCAGGTCCTCGATATCGCTGAACTCCTGCGCGACCTGCACCGCGCCCCGGCCGTCGCCCAGCGCGACGGTCGCGACGCGGTAGATGTCGTCGCCGACGTCGACGTCCGCGTGTTCGACCACCCGCCCGGCTGTGGCGGCACCCGCGACCGTACGGTCGGCGGCGACCACCGGCAGCCCCGGGTCGCCCGGGTCGACGATCCGGCCGTCCGGCCCGAGCACCTGGACGTCCGTCCGGGCGGGCCGCACCAGGTCGTGGCCGGGGGCGGCGGAGGAGAAGTCGACCGGTGACATCCGGTTCGCCCGGACCTCGCCGCGCAGGTCCCGCACGACCTCGTCGAACACCATCTGCTGGTCCACCCGCAGCAGCCGGGCGGCGGCGCCGTACGACAGGATGCCGACCAGAACGGTGACCGTGGCCGTCACGGCGGCGAAGGCCACCGCGAACTTGGCGCCGAGTGACAGCAGCCGCAGCCGACGCCGTCCGGCCGGGGTACCCGAAGCGCGCGACGCACCCGGAGTACGTAACGCGCCCGGGGGACGTGAGGAGCCCGGGGCACGCGAGCCGCCCGAGGCGCATGAGGCGCATGAGGCGCATGAGGCACTCGAGGTACGTGAGGCACCTGGGGCGTCGGCGGTGTCGTGAACCACTCAGTCCTCCCGCAGCACGTAACCCACCCCACGCACCGTGTGGATCAGTTGCGGCGCCCCGGGCTCGTCGAGTTTGCGGCGCAGGTAGCCGACGTAGACGGCGAGGTTCTTGGAACCGGGACCGAAGTCGTAGCCCCAGATGCGGTCGTAGATGGTCGAGTGGTCGAGGACGATGCCCGCGTTGCGGACCAGCAGCTCCAGCAGCTCGAACTCGGTCCGGGTCAGCTCCAGCTCCCGCCGGCCCCGCCAGGCCCGGCGCGCCCGCGGGTCCATGCGCAGCCCGGCCGCGTCGACGAACCGCCCTGCCGCCGGATCGTCCGACCGCCCGCCCGATGTCCTGGGTGTCCCGGAGTTCCTGGGTGTCCCAGAGGTCCCGGATGCCGGCTGCCGCCTCGACGACTCGGCGGACTCGGGTGCGGGTGCGGACTCGGGTGCGGATGCGGACTCGGGTGCGGACTCGGGTGCGGGTGCCACCCGGCGCAGCAGGGCGCGCAGCCGGGCGAAGACCTCCTCGACGTCGAACGGTTTGACGACGTAGTCGTCGGCGCCCGCGTCCAGCCCCGCGATCCGGTCGGCGGTCTCCACCAGCGCCGTCAGCATCAGTACGGGGGTGCGGTCGCCCTCGGCGCGCAGCACCCGGCACACCTGGAGCCCGTCGATGCCGGGCATCATCACGTCCAGCACGAGGACGTCGGGCCGGCTGCGGTGGACCTGCGCCAGCGCCTCGACGCCGTCGGCGACCGCGGTGACCCGGTAGCCCTCCAGGGTCAGGGCGCGCGCCAGGGCGTTGCGGATGGCACGGTCGTCCTCGGCGAGCAGCACGGTGGGGGTGGGAGTGGGGGACGCGGTAGGGGGCACGGTGTTCAGTCTGCCAAGGACCGCCGCCCCGGCGAACGACCGGTGGCCGGACACCGCCGTCTTCTTGTTCCCCCGCCCTCTCCCCCGGACCGCCGTACGACCCGCGGTCCGGTCGCAGGCGTCCCCGCCCGCGACCGGCTCCTCGCGAGCGACCGGAACCGGACGGAACCGGTCGCCTCACCCGACGGCCGCTGTCCAGGGAAGACCGCCGGGAGTTCTGTACTCGGCGCCGTCAGCACCTTCGCACCTTCGGCACCTTCAACACGTTCGGCACCTTCAGCACATTCGGCGCGTTCGGCGCCCCGGTGCGCTCAGCCCGCCGACCGCAGCGCGGCCAGCTGCTCCTCGAACGGCACCACGTTGCGCGCGTCGAACTTGTCGGCGGCCGCGCCCCCGCGCGTGACGCTGATCGCACCACCGCCCGTACCGCCGTCCGTAGCTACGGAAGCGCCTCCGGAGGCGCCCGACAGCGCGCCCGTCAGGGCGGCCAGCTCGCCCGCCGCCCGCTCGATCCGGGCGTCCAGGCCCTTGTCGCCCCAGTCCTGGGACGCGGCGTACACCCCCGTGGGGACGACGACCGCGCGCAGGTGGGCGAAGAGGGGACGCAGGGCGTGCTCCAGCACCAGCGAGTGCCGGGGCGTGCCCCCGGTCGCGGCGATCAGCACCGGCTTGCCTGCCAGCGCCTCCCGGTCCCGTACGCCGAGCACGTCGAAGAACGACTTGAACAGCCCGCTGTACGACGCCGAGAACACCGGCGTGACCACGACCAGCCCGTCCGCACCGGTCACCGCGTCCATCGCCTCGGCGAGCGCGGGCGCGGGGAAACCGCTGGTGAAGTTGTGCGCGATGTCGACCGCGAGGTCCCGCAGCTCGATCACCCGCACGTCTTCCGGGGCCTGTCCGGTGGTCGCGGCCGCGAGCCGCTCCCCGAGCAGGCGGGTGGACGACGGCACGCTCAGGCCGGCCGACACGACGACGACGCTCATACGGTGCTCACCTCTCGGGCGGCCAGTCGCGAGGCGTGGGTCGGCGCGTCCGGCACGCCGGCCGGGCGGTTCTTGGCGAACTCCTCGCGCAGCACCGGCACGACTTCCTCGCCCAGCATGTCGATCTGCTCCAGCACGGTCTTCAGCGGCAGTCCCGCGTGGTCCATGAGGAACAGCTGGCGCTGGTAGTCGCCCGCGTAGTCGCGGAAGGACAGTGTCTTCTCGATGACCTGCTGCGGGGAGCCCACGGTCAGCGGGGTCTGCCGGGTGAACTCCTCCAGCGAGGGCCCGTTCCCGTAGACGGGGGCGACGTCGAAGTAGGGGCGGAACTCGCGCACGGCGTCCTGCGAGTTCTTCCGCATGAACACCTGGCCGCCGAGGCCGACGATGGCCTGCTCGGGCGTGCCGTGGCCGTAGTGCGCGTACCGGGCGCGGTACAGCTCGATCATCCGCTTGGTGTGGTCGGCCGGCCAGAAGATGTTGTTGTGGAAGAAGCCGTCGCCGTAGTACGCGGCCTGTTCGGCGATCTCGGGCGAGCGGATCGACCCGTGCCAGACGAACGGCGGTACGTCGTCCAGCGGGCGGGGCGTGGAGGTGAAGCCCTGCAACGGGGTGCGGAACTTGCCCTCCCAGTTGACGACGTCCTCGCGCCACAGGCGGTGCAGCAGGGCGTAGTTCTCGATGGCGAGGTTGATGCCCTGCCGGATGTCCTGCCCGAACCACGGGTACACCGGCCCGGTGTTGCCCCGGCCCATCATCAGGTCGACCCGGCCGTCGGCCAGGTGCTGGAGCATCGCGTAGTCCTCTGCGATCTTCACCGGGTCGTTGGTGGTGATCAGGGTGGTGGCGGTGGAGAGGTGCAGCTTCTCCGTCTGCGCCGCGATGTAGCCGAGCATGGTCGTCGGCGAGGACGGGACGAACGGCCGGTTGTGATGCTCACCGGTCGCGAACACGTCCAGGCCCACCTCTTCGGCCTTCAGCGCGATGGCGACCATGGCCTTGATCCGCTCACGCTCGGTGGGGGTACGCCCCGTGGTCGGGTCGGGCGTGACGTCACCGATGGTAAAGATCCCGAACTGCATGGCCGCTCACCTTCCAGGTTGTTTACGGTTCAACTATACCCGTGAACGAGTCCCCTGCTCCCGTTATTCCGAAACCCGGCGTGCGAAGCTGCCCGCATGCTGATCGCCCGCTCCGCCGCCCTCTTCGTCCTCGCCGCGATCCTGGAGATCGGCGGCGCCTGGCTGGTCTGGCAGGGCGTACGGGACAACCGCGGCTGGATGTGGGCGGCCGGCGGTGTCCTCGCCCTCGGCGCGTACGGATTCGTCGCGACCTTCCAGCCCGACGCGCACTTCGGCCGCGTCCTCGCCGCGTACGGGGGCATCTTCGTCGCCGGTTCGCTCCTGTGGGGCGCGGTCGCCGACGGCTACCGCCCGGACCGCTGGGACATCGCCGGCGCGCTGATCTGCCTGGCCGGGATGGCCGTGATCATGTGGGCCCCGCGCAACGGCTGACCCCACGGGCCCACCGCACCCACCGCACCCACCGCACCCACACGGCTACCACTCGCAGTCGAGGCACACGGTGGCGGAGGCGGGGACACCCACCGCACCCACACGGCCGCCGCCCTCACGCATCCGCCCCCCTCGCGCCCGCACGGACCGGGGCCACCCCGGCGGACCACTCGTTCCCGCATATCCTGGCCGGGCCCGGTGACGCCACCGGGCCCTGCACCGCAGTCGCCCGCATGGAGGAGCCCCATGGCCGCCGCAACACCGTCCGCAGCGTCGCGTATCGCCGTCGTCACCGGCGCGAGCAGCGGGATCGGGGCCGCCACGGCACGCGGACTCGCCGAGGCCGGTTACCGCGTCGTCCTCACCGCCCGCCGCAAGGACCGGATCGAGGCGCTCGCCGAGGAGCTGAACGCGGCGGGCCACACGGCGACCGCGTATCCGCTCGACGTCACCGACCGCGCCGCCGTCGACGAGTTCGCCACCGCGTTCAAAACCGTCGGCGTCCTGGTCAACAACGCCGGTGGCGCGCTGGGCGCCGACCCGGTCGCGACCGGCGACCCGGAGGACTGGCGCACGATGTACGAGACCAACGTCATCGGCACCCTCAACCTCACCCAGGCCCTGCTGCCCAGGCTGGAGGCGAGCGGCGACGGCACGGTCGTCGTCGTGTCCTCGACCGCCGGGCACTCCACCTACGAGGGCGGCGCCGGCTATGTCGCCGCCAAGCACGGCGCCCACGTCCTCGCCGAGACCCTGCGCCTGGAGATCGTCGGCCGGCCCGTGCGCGTCATCGAGATCGCGCCCGGCATGGTGAGGACCGACGAGTTCGCCCTCACCCGCTTCGGCGGCGACGAGGCGAAGGCCGCCAAGGTGTACGAGGGCGTCGCCGAGCCCCTCACCGCGGCGGACGTCGCCGACACCATCACCTGGGCGGTGACCCGCCCCAGCCACGTCAACATCGACCTGTTGGTCGTCCGCCCCCGCGCCCAGGCGTCGAACAGCAAGGTCCACCGGGAGCGCTGAGGCCGGCGCCGACGCCCAGGCCGGGCCATGCCGGGCCCTGTCCGGCACATCACGTCGGACCGGGCCGGCCAGGCCCCGCTCAGCCCTTCACGCAGACGACCTGCTTCAGCTTCGCCACGACCTCCACGAGGTCCCGCTGCTGGTCGATGACCTGCTCGATCGGCTTGTACGCGCCGGGAATCTCGTCCACGACACCGGAGTCCTTGCGGCACTCCACGCCCCGCGTCTGCTCCTCCAGGTCCTTGGTCGAGAAGCGCCGCTTCGCCGCGCTGCGGCTCATGCGGCGGCCGGCGCCGTGGGACGCCGAGTTGAAGGAGTCGGCGTTCCCGAGGCCCTTGACGATGTACGAACCCGTGCCCATGGAGCCAGGGATGATCCCGAACTCGCCGGAGCCCGCGCGGATCGCGCCCTTGCGGGTGACGAGCAGATCCATGCCGTCGTAGCGCTCCTCGGCCACGTAGTTGTGGTGCGCGCTGATCTCCGCCTCGAAGGCCGGCTTCGCCTTCTTGAACTCCTTGCGGATCACGTCCTTCAGGAGCGCCATCATGATCGAGCGGTTGCGCTTCGCGTACTCCTGCGCCCAGAACAGGTCGTTCCGGTAGGCCGCCATCTGCGGGGTGTCCGCCACGAAGACGGCGAGGTCGCGGTCGACCAGGCCCTGGTTGTGCGGGAGTTCCCGGGCCACACCGATGTGGTGCTCGGCGAGTTCCTTGCCGATGTTCCGGGAACCGGAGTGCAGCATCAGCCAGACAGAACCGGTCGTGTCCGTACAGACTTCGACGAAGTGATTTCCGCCGCCCAGCGTTCCCATCTGCTTACCGGCCCGCTCGTGACGGAACCTGACCGCTTCCGCCACCCCGTCGAACCGTCCCCAGAAGTCGTCCCAGCCGCCGATCGCGAAACCGTGCAGGCGGGCCGGGTCCACGGGGGTGTCGTGCATCCCCCGCCCGACCGGGATCGCCTGCTCGACCTTCGAGCGCAGCCGGGACAGGTCGCCCGGCAGGTCGTTCGCCGTCAGGGACGTCCTCACCGCCGACATGCCGCAACCGATGTCGACCCCCACCGCCGCGGGGCACACCGCACCCCGCATCGCGATGACCGAGCCGACCGTCGCGCCCTTGCCGTAGTGCACGTCCGGCATCACGGCGAGGCCCTTGATCCAGGGCAGGGTCGCCACGTTCCGCAACTGCTGGAGGGCGCCCTCCTCCACCGACGCCGGGTCCGTCCACATGCGGATCGGCACCTTCGCACCCGGCATTTCCACGTACGACATGTTTTCCCCATTCCCCCGAAAAGCAACAGAAGTGCGAAAGCGCAAAAACCGTCGCCAGGATCAACGAAAGGGACTTCGGACCGGCGTTCACGGCAGTGCGTGCGATACACATTGTCTGCCGCGGGTCCCCCCGTGCGGCAAGCGATTAAGCAGCGGGGACACTGGTAGACCCGGCGGGCCGAGGCCCGCGCCCACCGTCGAGAGGAGCCCGGTCGTGCAACGGAGGGCCTACGTACCCGGCGTCACCGCGCTCCTCGCGGCCCTGCTGGCCGGATGCACCGGCGGTTCGGGCGACGGGAGCCGGTCGGACAACTCCAACCCGGGCAGCGCCGGGACGGCGTCGCAGGCGGCCCAGCCCGGCAGGTACGCCACGCTTCCGGAGCCCTGCGGCGTGGTCGGCACCGGCATACTCGACGAACTCCTGCCCGGCATCGGGGAGATGACCGACGAGGGCCTGCGGACGAAGGCGTACGCGGGCGAGGCGACGCTCACGTACGACACCGACCGCAAGGTGGGCTGCAGTTGGAAGGTGGAGTCGGCCGAGGCCACCAACCGTCTGGTGATCGACTTCGAGCGTGTCGTCTCCTACGACAACGCCGTCAGCGACGACAGCCAGGCCGAGGAGCTCTTCGCGACGAAGCGGGCGGCGGCGGACCTTCCGGAGCCGACTGCCACCCGGTCCGGTTCCGCGGACACGGACGACGACTCCGGCGAGGACGGCGGCAGCGCGTCCGCTGATCCGGACGCGTCCTCGCCCTCTTCGGCCCGCCCCTCCGCATCCTCCGGTTCCTCCGATCCCTCCGGTTCCTCCGGTGTCGACTCCGCCGCGGCCGCCAAGGCCACCGGCTCCGGCTCGCCGTCCGAGGGCGAGTCCTCCCCCGCGTCGCCGTCCGTCCCGCCCGCCGACCTCCAGCCCCGTCTCCTGGACGAATTCGGCGAGGAGGCCTTCATCGACGACGAGCTGAGCAGCTCCGGATCGACCGTCAAACAGCGCTCGGTGACTGTGGCGTTCCGCACGTCCAACGTGGTCGTGACGATCGAGTACGCGGAGCAGCCGGCAACCGTCGGCACCGTTCCGGACAGTAAGGAAATGCAGGACAGAGCGCGGAAACTGGCCTCACTGCTGACCGATTCACTGGGCGGCTGAGCCCCGTACACGCCTCCTCCACGGCCCTGTGCAAAGCGTCCGAAGGAAGACCACACGACCGGCTCACCGCGTACGGTGACCCCTTGGCCTCCGTTTTGACCGCAGGGAACACAAGCGTCATGAGTGAAGGAACCATGCAGCGACGAGCACAGCGAGACGTGGGGGCACCGCCCACGTCGTCCAGCCCGTGGGGGAGCGCGAAGCGCCTCCACCGCGTCCTTGTCGGCGCGGCGGCCGTCCCCGCGATGCTGATCGTCGCCGGCTGTTCCTCGGACTCCGGCTCCGACGACGGCAAGGACAAGGCGGCCGGCAGTTCGGCGTCCGCGCCCGCGTCGGCGTCCGCGAGCCCGTCCCCGACGGTGCGGGCGGCGGTGTACAAGGACCTGCCGGACGCGTGCGACGTCCTGTCGAAGAAGACCCTGGACGATCTCGTACCGAAGTCGAAGTCGGGCAAGAAGAGCCGGTCCGAGGACATCTCGACGCGCGCCGGCTGCTCCTGGGACAGCCTCGCCAACAACGGTGTGGACGGTTCACAGTTCCGCTGGCTGAGCGTGTCGATGCTGCGCTTCGAGTCGGACACCACGCGGGGCGCGGGTGACGAACTGGCCAAGGACTACTACGACAAGCAGGTCAAGGACGTCCAGGCCGCCGAGGGCGCCACGGACACGAAGGCCGAACCCGTCACGGACACCGGTGACGAGGCGACGGCCGTGCGCTACGACCTGAAGAAGAAGGAAGGCACCTTCAAGCAGCAGACGGTCGTGGCCCGCGTCGAGAACGTCGTCCTCACCCTCGACTACAACGGGGCGGGTCTCGCCGGCGACAAGTCGCCGAGCGCCGACGACCTGATGAAGGACGCGAAGAAGGCGGCGAAGGAAGCGGTGAAGACCGTGACCGGGTCCAACGGCGGCAAGGGCTCCGGCGGGGCCACCGAGAGCGGTTCGCCGTCGGAGCCGGCATCCTCCTCGCCGTCGGAGCCGGCACCGGCGAAGGACTGAGCTCCGGGGCCACGGCGACGTGCCCGAAGACGGGCACGAAGGCGGGTTCGAGACAGACCCGAGGACGAGCCCGAAGACGGGCGGTGAAATTCCGATACGGAACCGGCCACTCGTTCTCCGCACACATGTGCCACTCTGTTGCGCGCAACAACACGCTTGAGGAGGGGAGTACGGGTGGCCGCGCCCATTCAGCTGACACGGACACACCGGATTCTCATCGGTGTGGTCGTCGCCGGAGCCGTGGTCATCGCCGGCATCGGCTTCGCGGGGTCCTACGCGGCCGTCCGCGAACTGGCCCTGCAGAAGGGTTTCGGGAACTTCAGCTACGTGTTCCCGATCGGCATCGACGCGGGCATCTGCGTCCTGCTGGCCCTGGATCTGCTGCTGACCTGGATCCGTATCCCCTTCCCGCTGCTGCGTCAGACGGCGTGGCTGCTGACGGCGGCGACGATCGCCTTCAACGGTGCGGCCGCCTGGCCGGATCCGCTCGGTGTGGGGATGCACAGTGTGATCCCCATCCTGTTCGTGGTGTCCGTGGAGGCCGCCCGGCACGCGGTCGGCCGGATCGCCGACATCACCGCGGACAAGCACATGGAGGGCGTCCGCCTCACCCGGTGGCTGCTCTCGCCGATACCCACGTTCCTGCTGTGGCGGCGGATGAAACTGTGGGAACTGCGGTCCTACGAGCAGGTCATCAAGCTGGAGCAGGAACGTCTCGTCTACCAGGCCCGGATGCGCTCCCGCTTCGGCCGGAGCTGGCGCCGCAAGGCCCCGGTGGAGTCCCTGATGCCGCTGCGCCTGGCCAAGTTCGGCGTCCCCCTCGCCGAGACGGCCCCGGCGGGGCTGGCGGCGGCCGGTATCGAACCGGCGGTGCTGCCGCCGGCACCGGAGCAGCGGGCCACCATGGACGGCCCGGCCACCGGAGCTACCGCGCTCTCCCTGCAGAAGGCGGCCCCGCCCGCCGATCAGCGCCCCGAACTGACGGGCGGCCCCGGCAACCGCGGCAACCGCGGGGGCCACGGCACCTCCGGTGACGAGGACGACGGCGGCGCGTACGACGAGGGCCACCGCGACGGCGACCGCCTCGAGGCCCGGGACCCCCGGGCCTTCCGCGACGCCCGCAGCACCCGTGACGCCCGGGGCGTTCCGGACGCGCAGTCCATGCCCCCGTACGAGCAGTACGGCCCGAACGCGCCGTACGAGCAGCAGCCGCCCGACCCGGACCAGAGCTCGTGGCTGCACGCCCGGAACCCACAGTCCGTCGAGTACCACGGCGGTTACGACCCCACCTACGACCCCACCGAGGACCCGCAGTACGCCGAGTGGGCGGCGGAGCAGGAGCGGGCCGAGCAGTACCGCGGGCAGTTCGAGGAGGCACCCCCGGTGCGGGAGCCGTCCCCGGAGGACACCGGCACGTTCCCCATCCCGGTCGGTCCGGGCCGCACCCGTGAGCTGGGCGAGGGCGGCGGCACTCCGGAGGCCCCGGCCCCGGTCCCGGACGACGACGGCTACTACCAGGTCTTCAAGCAGTCGATCAGCGGCAGCGGCTACCCGACTCCGCGCGAGTTCGGCGACAACGTCCAGGCGACGTACGGCCACTCCCTGCCGGACGCCGAGGCCAAGAACATGGTCATGGACTTCCAGAACCGTCACTCCGCGCAGCTGGAGGAAGACCACATCGCGTAAGCCGCAGCGCCTGAGCCACAGCGCTTGACCGCACGCGAACGGCGAGGGGGCGCCCGGTGTTCTCACCGGGCTGCCCCGCCCCCGGAGATGGACTGGATCATGGAGGTGCTGGAGCACTACCTGGCCGAGGCGCGTCCTCGCTTCGCACCAGGTGCGCATCGCTGCCCGCGACTCCGACCCGCCGCCCGACACGCCGCACAGGCCCCGGGGCTCCGGTCGTGGCCCGCGTCGTGGTGCAGGGGATCAAGCGTTACGCGTTCCGGTACGAGGCCCCTGACGATCTCCGGAGAGACGGCAGTCCGCGAGGCGTCCTGTTGAAGCGAGTCGAACGCTCGGTCCGGTGGAGCCACCGTCCCCGGCCTGCGAATTCCGGCGCCTCGATCGGCTACATCACTCGGCGGGACGCCACCGGGGCTCCTGCCAGGGGACGCTTCATGAGCAGAGCCCTCGCGGGTCCTCTTCTGTGCCTGCCCCGCATGGGCACGATGCCCGATCCTCGAAGCAACCACCCTTATCAAGACACATGTTCTTCGAGCGTGGCTGAATCCGAGACGTTTCAGGTAACTGCTGTACATCAAATGATTGCCGCCTGTTACCTCAGAGGTTAGAGTCACCTCGCGTGGCGGACCTCGCACCACCTGTGAGCGGCCACCCCTTGAGCAACGGAGCTCTTCCGGATTTTCTACGGCGCAGGTCTACCGGCCTCCCCGTGGCCTCTCTTTGGCACTCGTCATTGCGCGCGGTCGACCCGCGCCCGTCCGAGCGCTTTCACACGCTCATTCGTCCTCCTGTCCGGCATCTGGCGTTCACTGGCGATCGCTTGCGAAACATCACGTCTTCACAAGGGAATCGCAGATGGGTCTCCTTCGCGCCGAAGGATTCGACAAGCTTCTGGAGAAGGTCGCCGTCGAGGCCGCGAAGTCAACGTCCGCCGGCCACGCCGTTCGTCACTTAGCCACGATCGGCGAGCGGCTCGCGCCGGAAGTGGCACTCGGTGCGCTGCGACCGGGCGAGCATCACCTGCTCGAGGCGGTGGAGGCCGCCGGCGCCATGGTCGACGTGTCGGCCGCGGAGGATGCGGGCAGCTACCGATTCGGGCAGCTGAAAGCGGGCAAGGCCTGCATCCTCTGCCCCGGGGAGACGGGGAGGCCCGATCTGCGTGTGGTCGCCGGGATCCATTGGCCCGACGGTCCACCGGAGGGTCTTGAGGCCGCCTGTGCGGAGCTCGCTGGACGTGCGGCCGCCCAGATCGAGGCAGTCCGCGGCTGGCTGTCCGAGCAGGGGCAGGAGCATGCGGCGGGTCTTGTGGCCCGGCTGCGTTTCCTGTTCCGGCATGTCGGGCCGATACGGCTCTATATAGGGGACGCCTGCTACACGAATCTGGGCAAGGGCGGCAATCTCGTCGGCAAGTCCATCGGTGCGGAGTCCGATCGCTGCCGGATGAAGGTGCTCGCCGAGACCCCGCTGCCGGAGTGGAGTGCCGCCGACGCGTGTTTCGTCGTCTGCATGTCCGCGCTGATCGCATCAGGAACCCCGTCGCGTACTGAGGAGTTCAGCGGCACGCAGTTACTGCCGGACAGGCTCACCGAGTTCATCGAGGGCCGGATCCGGGCGTACGGCGGCGCTGTCCCGGACCCGGGAGCGTCGGTTTCTCCCATCAACAGACTCTTTGAAATCGCCGAACTGGCAAGCAAGTCACGGCTGCGTGAGCTGGAGTCCGGGACGGTGGTCTATCGCACGGTGCAGGCGATGACCATCAACAAGAAGGAGCATCTCTTCGACACCCCGGTGACCGGGGCGGATGTGCCGGAGGTGTTCCTCGACACTCTCGCCGATCTGGTGCCGTCCGCACCGGACGCCGTACGCGGCGGTGACTTCGGCGTGGACTGGCAGTCGCTGCTCGACGGTGATCCGGCGCCTTCGCAGCCGGGGTTCGCCAGCCGTTTCGAGGAGGTGCTGCACCGGCTGGTGGCTGCCGCTGCGGCCGCCACCCGTTCGGATGTCAGTATGTCCCGCGGACCGCGGGACATACTGCGGCTGAGTTCGCTGCTGGCCGACGGCAGCATCGAACCGGGGCACTGGAAGACCAGTGAGTACTACTGCTGTGTGGTGCCCGGCGACGGCTTCCGCGAGCGGCTGGCCGCAGCCGGGGCCACTGCCGAGCTGCCTCAGGTGGTGCGCGCGATCGCGGCCCGTATGCGCTGGAACGGCTGGCACTTCATGCCGCACGCGGCGGCCGTCACGGACGACGAGAGTTTCGCCGAGCGCGACTGGTTCTTCGCCCCTTCGATGCCCGACATGACGGAGTGGACCTCACACCACCACCAGGGGCATGTCGCCAACGGCGTACGGCATGCCATTCGCGTTCCCTTCGGTATCACCCTGGCGGGGGCGCACCGGCCCGGTGTGCACGACCTGCGGCTGATGCGCACGGAGGGCGACGTCTACGGGCTGCGTGACCTGCGGTCGGCGATCGCGATGGGCGAGGTCCTGCGCGGTTACTACCAGGAGCACGCGATCCGCATCGAGAAAAACGAAAAGCCCTTCGTGGTCGAAGACTTCGCAAACACCTGGTACCAGGGCCGGTACGGTACCGAGGCGAACGCGCAGGCGAGCACGGCGAACGAGAACGGTGTCTGACCTCATGACCACAGCTGGGACTTCCCCGACGACGGCCGACCACCCCGCGGTTCTCTATCTGGGCCTGCGCCGCTCGCCCTTGGAGTGGCGTGCCGAGATCGACGCGGCCGCCGCGTGCGGGCTGAGCGCCCATGTCGCCTCCGACGCGGACGTGTCCCATACGGGGCTGCCCGAGCAGCGGCGCGGTTCCTTCGACCGCGGTTCGGCGCTCGCCGACCAGGCGACGGAGGCCGCGCAGACCGTGCGGGCGGGCTCCGGTGCGGAGCCGGCCGTGGTGGCCTGCTGGGGCGACAAGTACGTCGGCCTCACCGCGCTGCTCGCCGAGCGGTTCGGTGTGCGCGGCATCGGCACCACCGCCGCGGGTGTCGCCACGGACAAGGTCGCGCAGCGCCGCGCGATGGAACCGTTCGGCCTCAACCCGCCCTGGCGCGCGGGCCGTACGGTGGAGGAGCTGCGTGCCGCCGTGGTGGAGCTCGGTGCCGCGGGCAGGCCGCTGGTGTTCAAGTCCGCGCATTGTTCCGGTGGCCGGGGCATGGCCGTGATCGGCCCGGACTCCGATCCGGACGAGGTGTTCGCGCTCACTTCGGCGAACTACTCCGGCACCACCGACTTCCTGGTGGAGGAGTACGTCGAGGGCTCCGAACACTCCGTGTCGGGTGTCGTGCACGACGGCGCGGTACGGGTCCTGGGCGTCACCGACAAGTACGTGGACGGTCCGCTGTCCGCGTCATGGGCGACGGCGGTCCCGTCCGCCCGTACGGAGACGCAGGTCAAGGAGTTGCAGCAGGCGGCCGAGCAGGCCGTGCTCGCGGTCGGTCTGCTCACCGGCGGGTTCCACGCCGATCTGCGGCTCGCGCCGGAGGGTCCGGTCGTCCTGGAGGTCGGCGGGCGGCTGGGCGGTGATCTGATCAACTCCCATCTCATTCCGTACGCGCACCGGGACGCGGTACGGCCCTACGAGACCCTGCTGGCGCTGCTCGCCCATGGGAGGCTGCCCGACGAGACTCCTGAGCCGGAACGTGGCGCGGCCATGGTGCTGCTGCCGAGGGCGGGGCGCTCGGCGGAGGAGCTGGCCGCATCGGTGCGCACTCACCCGAAGGTCGTCGTCGCCGAGGACTGGCCGGGCACCGACTCGGTGGTGACCGTCGTCGTCACGGAGAATCCGGCCGAGCTGCCCATTGCCGTGGCGGACGTACGCGAGTCGGCCTGGTGAGCACCGGTGCGCCGCGGTTTCCGCTGGTCGGGATCCTCGCCTGTCGCAAGGAGCGGGCCAACGGCACCACGTACTCACGGGTCAACGACCATCTGACGGAATCGCTTCTGGATCACGCGGCCGTGGCCGCGGTGCTGCTGCACACGGTGCGGCCCGAGCACGCCGCCGGCGTGCTGGCGCGCCTGGACGGCCTCGTGCTGCCGGGCAGCGGGTCGTTCGTGCATCCGATGCGCTACGGCGGGCAGGAGGCGGACGCCGTGCCCGGCCGGGAGTACGACCTGCCCAGGGACGCGACGGCGGCGGCGCTGCTACGGGCGGCGGACCGGATTCCCGGCCTGCCCGTGCTTGCGAGCTGCCGGGGGCTGCAGGAACTCGTCGCGCACCAGGGCGGCACACTCGAAGCCGTGCCCGCCTCCGACGTGAAGCACCGGCTGCGGGTCGGGGCGGACGGGCCCGACCGCTGGGCGCCCGCGCATACCGTGGACGTCCGTCCCGGCGGACTGCTGGCCCCGTTGGTGGGCCCCGGCCAGGATCCGGGTGCCGTACCCGTCAACTCGCAGCACAGCGACCGGGTGGCCAAGGTGCCCGGTCAGGCGTTCGTCGAGGCCACCGCCCCGGACGGGACCGTCGAGGCAGTCAGCGTCGGCGCGCCGGAGCGCTTCGTGCTCGGCGTGCAGTGGCATTTCGAGCACCACACCGATCAATCGCCCCTGGACCGGGCGGTACTGGCCGCGTTCGGCCGACGCTGCCGGTCCTGGATGGAGTCGAGGCAACGCCAGTGAACGCGTCAAGAACCCCCATCGCTCGCGCGACCGGCCCGGCCGCGGTCGATCATGAGGCCCTCGCCGCCACCGCGCTCGCCGCGGCCGGCTGCGGCGGCGATGAGCTGCTCTTCCTCGCGGGCTCGACGACCGACGGGCTCGCGAACCGCAATTCCGATCTCGACCTGTACATCGTGGGCGATTTCCGCGTGGCCGGCTCGGAGACGGCTGCACGCCAGGGCGAACGGACCGCGACGGTCGCCTTCCACGAGGGCCGTGAGGTGAACGTCGCGGTGCTGGACCCGGCCGCGCTCGACCGGCTGCGGGATGCTTTTCGTGCCGCGGTGGCAAGCCTGTCGCAGGAGAAGGGCATCTCCCAGCTGGTCGACGAGGACAACCTCAAGATCCTGCACCGCGTGCGGACCGGGCAGGCCCTGCGCCGTCCCGACCGGCTCCAGGGGCTGCGCGACGACCTCGGCACCGGGGATCTGCCCCGCTATCTCCTGAACGTCGCCGCCGTGGCCGCCGTCAACCGGCTCACGGACGTGTCGGGTGAACTGGCCGACGGGCACGGCGATTCGGCGGCCTGGATGTACCGGGAGGCTCTGGTGCACACCGGTCAGTGCGCGCTCGCCGCCGCCGGTGTGACCGTCCCCTCGGTCAAGTGGCTGGTACGGCTCCTGCAGCGCGCGGCGGAACACCGGGTCGACGGCGATCCCGCGTACGCCCGGTGCGCCGCGCACACCGCCCGCCGACTGCTCGCTCCTCCCGCCGACACGGCCGCCGCGCTCCGGGAGACACGGGCCGAACTCGCGGCGGTGATCGACTCCGCGGGCGAGCAGGCAGGCCCCTATGTACGCCTCGTGGCCCGATCGAAACTGGGATGACGCCGATGGCACTCGTCGACTCCGAAAGCCCGCTCCCCGCCACCGGGGAGCGGAAGTTCACACCCGTCGAGCTGTACGACATACCCGACGCGGTGCTGCCCCGCGAGCCGCGCCTCGGCGGCGCCTGTGTCGCCGTGCCCGACGACCGCCTCGCGTCCCTTGCCCGGTCGGGGCCCGCGGTGCTCGGCCTGCGGCCCGGGCCGGTCGGCACCGACGGTTTCACCGCCTCGCTCCTGAAGGAACTGCGCGCGCTGGTGGGTCTGCCGGACGGACACAGTTGCCTGCTCGTGCCCGTCCTGCCGCAGCCCCTGGCCGGGCTGCTCGCCCGGGAGAAGTGGGCCGTGGCCCACGACGTCGTGCCCCGGCCGGTCGGTGGAGCGGTCCGGCCGTTCAGCGCCGACGGACCCGAGGGCTGGAGTGCCGCGGACCTCTCGGGCACCTCCTGGCCGCTGGCCGACGGGCTCCTGGCGGAGCTCGACGTGGCGGCCTTCTGCCCGGGCCCGCTGCTCGGCGTTGTGCCCGGCATCACGGTCCTGACTCTGTCCCCGCGGGCGGCCGCGGCCGCCCGCGCCGAGGAGGACAGCGGCCCCTTCGGCATCCGTGCCCTGCTCGACGCGGACGCGCCCGGTACGCCCCGCCCCAGCGCCTCGGACCTGATGATGCTCGCCCACGGCGTGCGCACCCTCGCCGAGTCGCACCCCGAGCGCCTCGAAGGCGAGATCGGGGCCCGGCTCGAGCTGGTCCGCGCGCACACGATCGGCCGCTCCTGGCTGACCGGACCGCCGTATCGCCGGGGCCGTGACCTCGCGTGCGTCCTGCCCACCTTGCTCGCTCCGGCCGCCGTACGGGAGTTGGTGGAGTTCGTGGAGAGCCGGGCCCTGGTGTACGGGCTCGCCGACCCGGACCGGCCGACCGCGCTGTGCGTCGGCCTCGGCCGCACGAGCGGCGACGACGATCTCGTACGCCTTGCCGGTCTGCTCGACGTCCTGCTGGAGGAGGCCCGATGAATCCTGCCGGAGAAGCCGCCAAGAGCGCGGGCGCCCTGCTCATTCTCAAGCCCGACATCCTCACCGGTCCGTGCGCGCGGTGCTCCCCCGCGCTGGCTCGCGACACCGTGCGCGGACTCCTGTCCGTGTACGAGCCGTCGACCGGGTACGCCTACGAGGCGGACACCTCCGAGCAGGCCGTCGCCTGGGCGCTCAGCAACATCGAGCGCAAGGTCCGCGCCAGGCACTGGTACGTCCGCACCCTGAACGACCCCGGCCGCGACCTGGCCGCCCTGCGGGCCCTGCTGGCCGGACCGCTCCTGGACCCGGCGGGCGAGGACACCGTCCACACGGCCGACCTGGTGCTCGGCGTCGCGGAGGCACTCGGGTTCACGGTCGCCGACCGCCTGCGTACCCGCTGCACCCAGCGCGACTTCCTGGGTCTGTACGCGGACAACACCCACTTCACCCGGCTCGCCGGAAGCCTGCGGGACTACCTGGTCGGCCAGGAAGTCGAGATCTACCGGTACACCGGCATGCAGGAGCTGTCGACCCTGCACATCTTCAAGGAGATGGTGCGCCGCGTCGTGCGCTATCCCACCACCCACTACGACGCGGTGGAGAACCTGCTGCACGTCTCCGACCCGGGTGCCGCCGACTGGACGTACTTCCTCAACGCGGCCTTCGGGGAACGGGAGACAGCCTTATGAGCACGCCCCGGAGCCCCGGCCGCCGCTTTACCGGGGCCGACGCGCTGATCCTGCTGAACGGTGTGTCCACGTTCGGCTCCGGCCTGGTCTACCCGTACACCGCGCTCTACCTCTCGGAGCTGCCCGAGATGGGCACGGCGGGCATCAGCGTCTTCTACGGCGCCGCCGCCGCGGCCAACCTGGTGACCGCCGCGGTGCTCGCGACCGGCTGGATCAAACCGCCGCCCACGCGCCTGGGGTTCGCCGGGACGCTGATGCTCGCCGTGGGCTTCTTGGGGACGGCGGCGGCGGGCTCGCTGACCGCGCTGTTCGCGGCCGTGCTGTTCATCGGGTGCGGCCAGGGCTGTCTGCTGGTCTCCATGGTGCCGGTGCTCAGCTCGCTGACGCCGCGGGAGCAGCGACGCTCGGTGTTCGCGCGGCGCTACCGGGCCATCAACGTGGGCCTGGGCCTCGGTGCGGTCGTCGCCGGTCTGACCACCGGTTTCTTCGCCACCTCGGCGGTGACGTGGCTGTTCGTCGCCAATGCGCTGAGCTATCTGCCGCTCACCTACGCCTTCCACCGCCTGCGCGCGCGGGAGCGCCGCGAGGAGGTGCGGGGCGCGGAGCGGGAGGCGGCCGGTGCGCCTCGTGAGGAGGCCGCCGAGGCGCAGGAGGCGGCCGACGGACGACTGAAGTGGCTCGGGGCCGCGGGGGCGCTCGCGGTGCTGTTCCAGCTCGGCGCGTACCTCTTCGGGCACAGCCAGTTCGAGGCGACGTCGCCGCTGGTCGCCGTTCAGTTGATGGGCATCGGACTCGGCACGGTCTCCGCGCTGCTGCTCGTGAACACCGCCGTCGTGGCCCTCGGACAGACTTGGGTCACCCGCCTGCTGAGCAGCCGTGACGAGACGTTCGGGCTGCGGACGGCGGTCCTGCTGTGGGTCGCCGCGTACGTCGTGGCCATGGGGTCGGCGTTCGGGCCCCTGCCTGTCCGGTACGCGGGACTCCTGCTGTTCGCCGTCGTCTTCGCGATCGGTGAGTGCGCGTACTCCTGCTCGTTCCACCCCTGGCTGATCGACTCCGTCGAGGCGAAGGACGTCTCCCGGGTATCCGCCCTGGCCAGCGGCGCCATGGGCATCGGTACGGCCGCGGGCCCCTCGATCGGCGTCGCCCTGACCCTCACCGGCGAGGCCCCCGTGGTGTGGCTCGGCCTCGCCTCGCTCTGCCTGCTGTTGCTGTTCACCCTCGGCCGGCGCCACCTCGCGGCACGGAATCCCGCCGACGGAACCGCAGGAGCCGCACCGGAACAGACACCCGCGTCACACACAGGGGAAACGACATGACGGACACACTGCTGCTGGTCGGCGCGGGCATCATGGGGCGCGGCTACGTCGCCGCCGCACAGGACCTCGGGCTGCGCACCGTACTACTCGACGACGAGGCCTGGCGCGAGAAGCACGAGCAGCACGTCGCGCACTTCGAGAGCCCGGCGGGCGGCACCGAGACGCACTGGCTGCGGGCCGCACTCGACGCCGCCGACCGGTACCCGCCGCAGGGAGTCGTGCCGTTCGCCGAGCAGCATGTGCTGGCCGCGGCGCGGGTGCAGGACCTGCTGGGGCTGCCCGGCCCTTCCCTCGCCGCCGCCGGGGCGAGCCGCAACAAGGCCGTTCAACGCGCCCTGTTCGCACACGCAGGGCTGCCGCAGCCCGACCACACCGTCATCGACGACGCGGACCAGGCCGCCCGGTGGAGTCGCGGCCGCTACCCGGTCGTCGTCAAGCCGCTGCGGGGCATGGGCAGCAGCGGAGTGCGCTGCGTGGCGGGCGAGGACGAGCTCCGCGCGGACCTGGCCCGCCGGGACGTGGGACAGCATGTGCTGATCGAGGAGTACTCGGACGCTCCTGAGTACAGCTGGGAAGGGCTCGTCGAGAACGGCGAGGTGATCTTCGGGAACCACACCCGCAAGGTGACCACCGGCCCGCCCGAGTTCGTCGAACTGCAGCACCAGCTGCCCCACCTCCCCGCCGACCGTGACCGCGTCGACGGGCAGACGGCCGCGCTGGTGGCCGCTGCCGGTATCCGTACCGGCATCGTGCACCTGGAGTACCGGGACGACGGCACCGTGCTGAAGCCCATGGAATTCGCCGTGCGCACCCCCGGCGACCACATCCTGGAGCTGATGTGCCGGGCGTACCGGCACGATTTCTTCCGCAGCGTCGTCGAGCTGTCCCTCGGCCGCAAGGTCGGCCTCCCCACCGGACGTCCCCGCACTGCGGGCGTACTGTTCCTGACTGCGCCTCGCCCCGGCCGTATTGCGGCCGTGGAAGGCATCGAGGCGGCGGCGAACCGGCCCGAGGTGGTGCGGGTCGGCCAGAAAAAGCACGCCGGTGACGTCGTCACCGGCCTCCATTCGTCCGGCGACCGGATCGCCCACGCACTGTTCCTCGCGGACACTCCCGCCGCCGTGGACGCGGCGGCCGACGACATGCGCCGGCAGATCGACATCCGCGTGGAACCGACCGACGACGTGCCCGCACCGGCTCCCGCCCCCGCCACCCCATCCGCAGAGCCGCCCCGGATCGCTGAGGACGGGCCGGTCGTCGTGCTCTGCAAATGGCGCCCCGACATGGTCAGGGCTCTGCTCGCCGCGACGCCGAACCTCCATCTCGTGCTGGAGGAGTCCGAGCTGGCAACCGCCGCGGCGTCGCCCGAACTGACCACTGCCGTCCGCTCCGTCTACCGGGTCGGCAGCGTCGACTCCGTCGAAGAGCTGACCGGGGTCGCCGTCGATCTCGCCGTACGCGATGTCCGGGTCGACCAGGTACTGTCCTTCTCCGAGGACGGGCAGCTCGGCGCCGCCCAGCTGCGCGCACTGCTCGGCTGCGATGAGGCGAGCGCGCAGATGCGGGCAGCCGTCCGCGACAAGCGGATGATGAAGCACCTCGTTGCCGCCGCCGGTGTGCCCGTCACCCAGTGGGCCTCGCTGCCGACAGACGTCACCTTCGCCGACGGCGACACCTTGCCCGACGTGGGATTCCCCGCGATCGTGAAGCCCGCGTTCGGCTTCGGGACGATGAGTACGATTCGCGCCGAGAACGCGGCGGAGATCGCCGCCGTCCTGCGCGATCTGCCGAAGCCCGACCGGCTCTCCTCGGGCCACCTCATCGTCGAACGTTTCGTGTCCGGCCGCGAACTGCACATCGACGCGCTGTGGCGGGAGGGCAAGCCGCTCTTCCTGAACGTGAGCGCGTACTACGCGCCCCGACTCGACCACGTCGCCACGGACCGTGCCGTGCACGATGCCCCGCCCGCCCGGGACGGCTCGTACATGCTGGCGCCCGAGGAGCACCCCGAGCTGCACGAACGCATTCTCGCGATGCACACCACCGTGAACGAGGCCCTGGGCATCGACACCGCCGTCACCCATCTGGAGGTGTTCGAGACACTCACGGGCGACCTCGTCTTCTCCGAGATCGCCACCCGGATCGGCGGCGGCTGGATCCCCGACATGCTCACTGCCCGCCTCGGGCACAACGTGCACGACATCATCGCCACCGGGCTGCTGTACGGCAACCTCGAAGCCGGCGGGGACACCGTGTCCCCGCACCGGCACATCGGCGCGCTGCACCTGCGCCCGCCCCGCGCCGGCACCATCACCGCCCTGCCGACGGGTGAGCAGATCGAGGCCGTCGACGGAGTTCTCGACTGGCGCCTGAGGAAGAAGACCGGGGATCGGTTCGGCTTCTCCCACGCCATGGACTGGTGCCTGCTGGTGATCGTGGGTGCGGACACGGCCGAGGAGTTCGAGGCGGCCCTCGACCGCGTCGAGACCGAGCTGACCATCGAGGTGGAGTGACCGTGTCTGCCCCCGCTCCACGTCCCGCCGTCCTTTTCGTCGGCCTGCGCAAGAACCCCCTGGAACACCGGCCCGCGTTCGAGGCCGCCCACCGCGAGGGCTACGCGGTGGTGCTCCTCACCGCCCGGCCGCCCGCCGCCCTGCCGCCCGCCGGGCTGCCCGGAGCACTGCTCGCCGAGGTCCGCGCGGTCGACCCGCACGACACCGCCGCGTTCGACGCGGCAGTGGACGAGGCCGCCGCCGCGCACCCCGTCGCCGGCGTCGTCACCTGGTCCGACGCGGGCGTGGAACCTGCCGCTCGCGCCGCCCACCGCCTGGGCCTGCCCGGCATCGAGCCCGAAGTCGCTCGCTTGGCCCGCAACAAGTACCTCATGCGCCAGGCCCTCGCCGGCTGTCCCCACTTGATACCCCGCTACGCCCGGGTACGGACCCTGCGGGACGCCGAACAGGCGCTGGAGCACGTCGGGCTCCCGGCTGTGCTGAAACCCGCCGCGGGCAGCGGAAGCAAGGGCATCTTCCTGCTGCGCTCCGCACGGGACCTACTGCCCGCGTTCGCCGAACTGGCCCGTCTCACCGGCGCCGACGGCGACAGCATCTTCCGTCACGACCGTGGCGAACTCGTGCTCGAAGAGCTGCTCGGCGGCACCGAGCACAGCGTCGAGGGCTTCGTGCACCAGGGTGAGGTGACGGTCTGCGGCATCACCGACAAGACCACCACCGAGCCGTTCCGCCTGGAACTCGCGCACCTGCACCCCAGCGTCCTGCCCGCCGCCGCAGGATCCGCCGTGCGCGCGCTGACCCGTGAGGTCGTGACCGCCCTCGGCTTCGACGACTGCGCCTTCCATCTGGAGTGCATGTACGACGCGGAGTCGGGTGCCCGGCTCGTGGAGGTCGCCGCACGCGCCGGCGGTGACTTCATCGGATCCCATCTCGTCGGCCTGGCGAGCGGGATCCCCTTCCACGAGAACGTGATCCGCGTGGCGACCGGCCGGGCTCCGCGCCTGCCCAACCGTCCGCTGCTGCACGCCGGACTGCGCAAGGTGATGGCCCCGGTGGCAGGGAGGCTGGTACGGGTCGAGGGCGTGGACACCGCGCTCGCCGTCCCGGGCGTCCAGCACGTCGTCCTCGACCGCGCCCCCGGCACGACCGTAAAGCTCCCGCCCGAGCACTTCTCCTCCTGTGCCATCGGCGCGGTCATGGCCACCGGCGACACCGCTGCATCGGTCGAGGGCTCGCTGCTGACCGCGACAGACGCCATACGGGTGGAGATCGCGCCCCAGCCCGCTCGGCGCACAGCGGAAGGAGCTTCGACGTGTGGTTCGCCCGCTCCGACGACACCCCGTGAAACCACGCCGACCCGGGCTGCGGAACCGGACAGTTCACCCTCACCGGCGTCAAGCGCATTTCAGGAATGACGCCACTCCGCCGGCCAGGTCTTCAAGCAGTCGATCAGCGAGCGGCTCGCGCCGGAAAACGAGCGGATGAGGACGGCGACGTACCACCGCTACGCCACCACCATCCGGCTTCCCCACCGCCTTGGACAAGGCGGTGGGGAAGCCGGATCTCTTTACAGCGGCTCCCGTCCGCCGCCGCCGTCATCAGGTCGACCCGCCTTGCGCTGTTGTGAACGGTCTGCGAAGCCGCACAAGCGACCGCCGGCCACAAGCACAAGGCTTCTGGACGGCGGTCGCGATCCATCAAGGGGTACCGGTGCCTACGGCTTCACCGGATCACCGTTCCCCACACTCAGCCACCACACATCGTCGTCGCGGGTGAGGTCGAGCACCTGCTGCCGGCCGTCACTGAAGCGGAGTTCCGCAGTGGCCAGGCCCGGTGCGACAGGGTCGGCCACGACCGCTTCGACCGGCTTGTCGGCATGTGCGCCGAACTCGGCGATCAGGCGTTGCACGGCCTCCTCCCGGCCGGTGTACCACGGGGCACCGATCCCGGCCAGGTCCGCAGCGTCACCGCCCCGGAGGCGTTGGACGTACACCCCGAGGACCAGTTCGACCTCGCGAGCGACCTCCTCGGCCTCGGGGTGGGTGGACTCCGCGGCGCGGACCGTCACCTTCACCTCGGGGGTGTCCCGCAAGGCGTAGGGCGCCGGTTCACGGAGCAGCCACCATGCGAGGACGCCTCCGCCCAGGCACAGGGTGACGAGTGCCGCCATGAGCCACTTGGCTCCTGAGGTCTTGAGCATCAGTACCACTCCGGCCTGACGCGATGGATGTTCGCCCACGTGCCCCTCTGGCTTCGGATGTAGGTGTCGAGGCGCTGGTTCAGGCGGTTGTTGTCGTGCGCGCTCACGTAGGCCTTCCCTTTCGCCATCTTGGTGATGACGCCCCCGTGGTCCCAACCCCCTTGCCACCCCAGTTGAAGAAGACCACGTCGCCGACCTTGGCCTCCTTCTGCTTGGATTCGGTGTTCACGAGCGGAAGGCATCGCCAGCACGTCCGACAGAGTGGACGTGCTGGACGTATAGGTGAGGCTGTCCGCTTTCAGGGCGTCGCGAGTATCGATCAGCCGGAATTCCTCCGCCTTCGACAACCAGGAGTGCTTCTCGGCGTTGGGCCGACCGTTGATCGCGGCGCTTGCACTGTTGTGCGCACCGGTGTTCAAAGCAGCGGTGGCTTCGAGGTACTCGTTGACGGTCGCCGTGCAGGTGGCAGCGCTCAGGGGAGCACGCAGCGGTCTGACTGCATTGCTGGTGACCGTAGTGCTGGTGCCGTACGGGCTCGAGGCGCTCACCTTGAAGGTGTAGGGAGCGTCGTTGGTGAGGCCGGTGATCACCATGTCCGTACCATGCGTGGTGCGCTCGGCCGCCACGGCGCCGGCAGCATCCAGTGCGGTCACCTCGTATGTGAGGTCCGTGTCGTTGTAACCGCTGTCCGCGCCGGCGTCCCACATGACCAAAGCTCCCCCGTCCCCCCGCCCGCGCACGGAGCCCTCCAGGCGGTGACGGCGGTGTGGCCGGCCCGTACTCGACCGTAAATGTGGCCGAGGCGAAACTGATGCCCGCCGTGCTCGGCGCCGTATCCGCCCTTCGCAGCACCAGACCGTGATTGATGTTGGCGCCGTCGGTCCAGCCGGTGACGAGGCCGGTGACGTCGATCGCCCAAGGGGCCGCCGCATCCAGGTTGACACCCAAAGCCGTGACCTTGTCCAAGTCACTTCCCGTCCCCGTGGTGGCCCATGCATCGTTGAGAGCATGTACGGCCAGGTCGGGTGTCGTCGCGCTCGACTGCAACCGCAGTGTGGCGCCGGTCACTCGTGCTCCGGCAGGGATCTTCGACAGATCGGCCTTGAGATAGGTGCGCCAGTTCTTGCCGGAGACACTGCCCACCCTCAGCGCCGTGCCGGTTTCGCCGACACAGGTGACCGTACCGGTACAGACGGTGGCCTTGGTGAGCGGAACGCTCACCGACATACTGGCGGGCGTCTCGACGGCCTCCGTACCGGATCCTGCGGCTATCGCGGTCTTCTCGGTCCAGGCGGAACACTTGCCCTCGTAACAGGCTCTCATCGACCAGTTGAACGGCCCGCCGGAATCGAGCCGGTCGGCAGGAATCTTGAAACCGGCGCGCTCGCCGTTGGGCACGAACTGACTGCCCAAGTTCTGGATCCCGCTGGCGTTGCCGAGCCGGAACTGGGCCTCGACCATGCCCCCATTGGGCGAGGTGACAACGCCCGTGACCAGGGGAGAGGTGGTATCGGTCGCTCCGGTCTGGAGCTGAGTGGGCAAGTCTGCGGGCAACACAGCGCTCGCGTCGACCTGGAACGCCGTCCGGCCGGACCAGTTGGAGGTATCGATCCCGTCACTGGTGCGCGCCCGAACCCGAAGGTGGGTGCCGTCCGGCAGTGCCGAGGTGATGGGGGCGCCCGGTGAAACACCGGGCGCCCCCATCGTCGTGTGCGTCGATACGCCGGTCAGTGACCGAGCAGCCTCCGGACCCGCTCCTGGCCCACCGCGAGCAGCAGGGTGGGCAGGCGCGGGCCGGTGTCGCGACCGACGAGCAGGTGGTACAGCAGCGCGAAGAACGACCGCTGCGCGGTCTTGATCTCCGCCGGCAGTTCCTTCGGCGTGGCGTCGGCGGGGAAGCCGGCCTGGACCTTGGGAACGCCGTACACGTGGTGGGTCAGCCCGTCCAGGGACCAGTGGTCGGCCAGCCCGTCGATCAGCAGCCGCAGCGACCGGCGGCCCTGCTCGTCGAGGGACTTCAGCAGTTCCTCGTCCGGCTCCGTACGCACGATGGTGCGCTGGTCGGCCGGGACGTGGAGGGAGATCCACGCCTCGGCCTTGTCGTACCGCGGCCGCGCCTCGTCCAGGGAGCCCAGCGGGTTCGACGGGTCCAGGTCGCTCAGGATGCGCAGCGCCTGGTCCGCGTGCCCGCCGGTGATGTCGGCGACGGAGGCGAGGGTGCGGTACGGCAGCGGCCGGGGCGTCCTGGGCAGGGCGCCGCCCGCCGTGCCCACCGCGCGGGAGTACGCGGCGATGTCGCCGGGCAGCGCGGAACCCTCGGCGACCTTGGCGTCGAGCCGGTCCCACTCGTCGTAGAGGCGCTGGATCTCCTGGTCGAAGGCGACCTTGAAGGACTGGTTGGGCCGGCGCCGCGCGTACAGCCAGCGCAGCAGCTGGGGTTCCATGATCTTCAGGGCGTCGGCGGGCGTGGGCACGCCGCCGCGTGAGGACGACATCTTGGCCATGCCGCTGATGCCGACGAAGGCGTACATCGGGCCGATCGGCTGCTTGCCGCCGAAGATGCCGACGATCTGCCCGCCGACCTGGAACGACGAGCCGGGCGAGGAGTGGTCGACGCCGCTCGGCTCGAAGATCACGCCCTCGTAGGCCCAGCGCATCGGCCAGTCGACCTTCCAGACCAGCTTGCCGCGGTTGAACTCGCTGAGCCGGACCGTCTCGGCGAAGCCGCAGGCGGTGCAGGAGTAGGTCAGCTCGGTGCTGTCGTCGTCGTAGGAGGTGACGGTGGTGAGGTCCTTCTCGCAGTTGCCGCAGTAGGGCTTGTACGGGAAGTAGCCGGCGGAGCCGGTGCTGCCGTCGTCCTCGGCGGCGGCGCCGGAGCCCTCCGCAGCCTCCAGCTCGGCCTCGTCGACCGCCTTCTGCTGCTGCTTCTTCGCCGGGGCCTTCTTGGTGCGGTACTGCTCGAGGATCGCGTCGATGTCGCCGCGGTGCTTCATGGCGTGCAGGATCTGCTCGCGGTAGACACCGGTGGTGTACTGCTCCGTCTGGCTGATCCCGTCGAACTCCACGCCCAGCTCGGCGAGCGACTCGACCATGGCGGCCTTGAAGTGCTCGGCCCAGTTCGGGTACGGGGAGCCCTTGGGGGCGGGGACCGAGGTGAGCGGCTTGCCGATGTGCTCGGACCACGTCTCGTCGACACCCTCGACCCCGGCCGGGACCTTGCGGTACCGGTCGTAGTCGTCCCAGGAGATCAGGTGGCGGACCCGGTGGCCGCGGCGGCGGATCTCGTCGGCGACCAGGTGCGGGGTCATGACCTCGCGGAGGTTGCCCAGGTGGATCGGGCCCGAGGGGGACAGTCCGGACGCGACGACGACCGGTTTGCCCGGGGCACGCTGCTCCGACTCGGCGATGACCTCGTCCGCGAAACGGGAGACCCAGTCGGTGGTCTCGGTGCTCTGAGCCACGATCGGCACGTCCTTCTTTCTGCTCGGGCAGCCCGTACGGTCGCACGGCTGACCCCTTCATTCTCCCAGCCCGGACCGCATCCGCGAAAACCGCTTTTCCGCGCGTGGGATACTCGGGTTCAACAGTAGTCACCTGCAGTAGCCCTCCTGCAGCAGTCAACAGCTCCACAACCCGAGCAGAACGGCAGCCACCCCATGGCCTCGGTCACGTCCCTCAGCGACTCCGTCCAGCAGCATCTCGCGTCCGCGCTCTCGGCCACCCGGCCCGAGGCCGCCGGCGCGGACCCGCTGCTGCGACGCAGCGACCGGGCGGACTACCAGGCCAACGGCATCCTGGCGCTGGCCAAGAAGGCGAAGGCGAACCCGCGGGAGCTGGCCGTCGAGGTCGTCTCGCACATCGTCACCGGTGACGAGCTGATCAAGGACGTCGAGGTCTCCGGCCCCGGCTTCCTCAACATCACGATCGCCGACCGGGCGATCACCGCGAACCTCGCCGCGCGGTACGCGGACCCCGAGCGCCTCGGCGTGCCGGTGACCGCGAACCCCGGCACCACGGTGATCGACTACGCCCAGCCGAACGTCGCGAAGGAGATGCACGTCGGCCACCTGCGGTCCGCCGTGATCGGCGACTCGGTGGTACAGCTCCTGGAGTTCACCGGGGAGAACGTGGTGCGCCGCCACCACATCGGCGACTGGGGGACCCAGTTCGGCATGCTCATCCAGTATCTGGACGAGCACCCGCACGAGTTGGACCACAAGTCCTCCGAGGACGGCGCGATCTCCGGCGAGGAGGCGATGTCGAACCTGGACCGCCTCTACAAGACCGCGCGCAAGCTGTTCGACTCCGACGAGAAGTTCAAGACGCGTTCCCGGCGCCGGGTGGTCGACCTCCAGGCGGGCGATGCGCACACGCTCTCCATCTGGCAGAAGTTCGTCGACGAGTCGAAGATCTACTTCTTCTCCGTCTTCGAGAAGCTGGACATGGAGATCCAGGACGCGGACATCGTCGGCGAGTCCGGCTACAACGACATGCTCGCCGAGACCTGCCGCCTGCTGGAGGAGTCGGGTGTCGCGGTCCGCTCCGAGGGCGCGCTGTGCGTGTTCTTCGAGGACGTCCTGGGCCCGGACGGCAAGCAGGTCCCGCTGATCGTCCAGAAGTCGGACGGCGGCTACGGCTACGCGGCGACCGACCTGTCCGCGATCCGGGACCGTGTCTTCCACCTGAAGGCGGACACCCTGCTGTACGTGGTGGACGCCCGGCAGGCGCTGCACTTCAAGATGGTCTTCGAGACCGCGCGCCGGGCCGGCTGGCTCGGTGACGACGTGAAGGCGGTCCAGCTCGCGTTCGGCACGGTCCTCGGCAAGGACGGCAAGCCGTTCAAGACCCGTGAGGGCGAGACGGTAAAGCTGGTGGACCTGCTGGACGAGGCGATCGACCGTGCCTCCGCGGTGGTCCGGGAGAAGGCGCAGGACCTGTCCGAGGAGGAGATCGCCGAGCGGGGCACCCAGGTGGGCGTCGGCGCGGTGAAGTACGCGGACCTGTCGACATCGGCGAACCGGGACTACAAGTTCGACCTCGACCAGATGGTCTCGCTGAACGGCGACACGTCGGTGTACCTCCAGTACGCCTACGCCCGTATCCGGTCGATCCTGCGCAAGGCTCCCGAGGGCGTGCGCCCGTCCGCGCACCCGGAGCTGGCCCTGCACGAGGCCGAGCGGGCACTGGGCCTGCACGTGGACGCGTTCGCGGAGACGGTGGCGGACTCGGCGCGCGAGTACGCCCCGCACAAGCTGGCCGCGTACCTGTACCAACTCGCTTCCCTGTACACGTCGTTCTACGACAAGTGCCCGGTGCTGAAGGCCGAGTCGCCGGACCAGGTGGCCAACCGCCTGTTCCTGTGCGACGTCACGGCCCGCACGCTGCACCGGGGCATGGCGCTGCTGGGCATCAGGACGCCCGAGCGGCTCTGAGCGCCCTCGTTTCCTTCGGCACACGCACGAACGCGGCCCGCCCCCTCCCCCGATGGGAGGGCGGGCCGCCTCGCCGTGTCCGGGCGTGTGCGCCCTAGTAGTTGCTCACCGCCCAGTTGGCGAAGGTCTTGAAGGCCGCCTGGGTGCCCGAACCGGCGATTCCGTCGATCGCGCCGGTGTAGCCCCAGCCGTTGTTCTTCAGGAAGCGCTGCAGCGCCGAGACCGTCCCGCTGCCGACGGATCCGTCGATGGCGCCGGTGTAGCCGTGGTGCGCCTTGAGGTGGCGCTGGAAGGCCTTCCAGCTGTTGGGGCCGAGCTCGCCGTCTATCGAGTCGGTGTAGCTCCAGTTCGCCCGCAGCCAGCGCTGGACTCCCTTGGCCTGGGTGGTGTTCAGACCCAGGTTGACCACCGCGAGCGGAGCCACGGCCTCGGCGGACGCGACGGTCCTGGTGTCCTGCGCGGGTGCGGCGAAGCTGGTGCTCGCGGTGGCCAGGCCGCCGGCGGCGATTCCGACGGCCGTGGTGACACTGACGAGCGCCTTGGTCATGGCTCGCATTCGTTTCCCCCTTGGAATGGGCGGTACCGACCGGGGCGGCCGGCTCGACACGAAGACTGCCGGGTCGGTGCCGGGCCCGGCCATGATTGCCGCAGAAGTGACGTCGGCATGGGATGCCCCGCCCGGCGACCTGCAGGGACGCGTCCCGCCGGGACGGTGTCGCGGGACGGAACGGGACGGGCGATGGCCGAATCGGTGTGGGTGCGGGAACCGCATCACCGGGCACACTGGGGATGCTGTTGCACAATCCGACGGAGGACCGGAACCACATACGCGAGTGGGGAAGCATGTCGCGCTGGAAAGGCCTGCCCGCGGAACTCGACCCGAGTGTCCGGAACTTGGTGGTGCGATTACGGCGGCTGAAGGACCACAGCGGGCTGAGCCTGCGTCAGCTCGCGGCGAAGACCGGGTACAGCACGTCGTCGTGGGAGCGCTACCTCGGTGGCAGGTCGCTGCCGCCCCGGAACGCGGTCGAGGCGCTGGCGTCGGTCACCGGCGAGGACCCGACCCGGCTGCTGGCTGTGTGGGAGGTCGCGGCGGAGGCATGGAGCGGCCGCACGGCGACGGCGCCCGCGGGTCCGATCGCGGTTGCCGTTCAGGCCGGGGCTCCGCCCGGGGATCAGGATCGGGCTCCGGAATCGGCGGCGGAACCCAGCAGGGCGGAATCCGTCGGACTCATCGATCCGATCGGGCCCGCCGACCCCGGGCCCGCCGGCCCCGGGGCCGAGCCGGCACGCGGGTGGGCCTTCCACGTAGCGGTCGCCGCCGGGGTGGTCGCCGTCGCGCTGACCGCGTCGGCGGTGGTGGTGCTGGCCGGCAGAGTGGGCACGGAGGATGCTCGCGGCACCGCCGCGCCGCCCACGTCGTCGGCCGCACCGGTGGCGGTGTCACCGCCGCCGTCCCTGCCGGCCTACACCTGCCGGGTGGAGCGGATCGACGGCCTCTGGTACGCGGGGCAGAGCACCACGCGGGACGCCATCGTCGCGAACGGCTACGCCGGACCGGAGGTCGCCGAGGTGCAGTGCCTGCTCAGCCGGGCCGGCTACTCGCCGGGTGACATCGACGGCATCTTCGGCCCGATGACCGAGCGGGCCGTCAAACGCCTGCAGGTGGAAGCGGACTTGGTGGTGGACGGCATCGTCGGCCCGCACACCTGGGGGGCCTTGCGAGGATGAGGTCGCCGGAGCGCGCCCGGCTGACGGCCACCCTGCGAAGCCTCAAGGAGCGCGCGGGCCTGAGCCTGACCGGGCTGGGGGAACGCACCTCGTTCAGCAAGTCCTCCTGGGGCCGCTACCTCAAGGGCGAGACACTGCCACCCCGGGAGGCCGTGCGGGAGCTGTGCCGGCTGGCGGACGAGCCGGAGGGCCGCTGCCTGGCCCTGTGGGAGCTCGCGGAGTCGGAAAGCAGCGGCCGGGCCGCCCAGGTCCCGCCCCCGGCGCGTCCGGAGACCACACCGGGACCGGAACCGGCGAAAGAACCGGAGGAGGGACCGGGGGAGAGACCGGAGGAGGGACCGGCGCCCGGGGGTCCCGCCCCGCCGCGGCCCGCACCCCCTACGACCACCGCCACCGCGCACCGCCGGTCCTGGCGGGTCACCGCCGTCATGGTTTCCGTACTGGCCGTGACCGCCGGCGGCGTGACCGCGACCGCCCTTTTCCTGCCACCGGACCGGACGCCCGACGACACACGTGGACCGACCACGACCATGACCGGGGCCGGGACCGGAACCAGCCCTCCCCCGCCCCGCTGCCAGGGCGGCGCCTGCGAGGGCCGGGACCCGCTGAACATGCTCTGCGGGATCGACCTGGACACCCTCATCGAGCAACGCACCGCCTCAGGCGCTCACCTGCAGGTGCGCTACAGCCCCACGTGCGGGACGAGTTGGGGCCGCATCTGGGGCACGCGGGTGGGCGACCGCGTCGAGCTGACCGCGGCCGGCCCGACCCGCTCCGCCGAGATCACGGACGCCCTGGACGCGACGGCGTACATCTACACCCCGATGACGAGAACGACTCCGGGCACTCTCGTACGGGCCTGCTTCCGCCCCGCCGGGCAGACACGGCGGGAGGAGTGCTTCGAGGCGACCGTACGCTGACCCGCGCCACCGGCCCGCCCCGCGCCCTCCGCGCTACGCCCTCCGCGCTACGCGCTACGCGCTACGCGCTACGCGCTACGCGCTACGCGTCGAGCTTCTGGGCGAACTCGGTGGCCCAGTAGGTGAGGATGTTCTGCGCGCCGGCCCGCTTGATGCCGGTCAGGGACTCCAGGACCGCCCGGTCCCGGTCGATCCAGCCCTTCTCGGCGGCGGCCTCGATCATCGCGTACTCGCCGGAGATCTGGTACGCGGCGACGGGCACGTCCACGGCGTCGGCGACCTTGGCGAGGATGTCGAGGTAGGGCCCGGCCGGCTTGACCATCACCATGTCGGCGCCCTCCTCGAGGTCGAGCGCCAGTTCACGCATCGACTCACGGATGTTGGCGGGGTCCTGCTGATACGTCTTGCGGTCGCCCTTGAGCGACGAGCCGACGGCCTCGCGGAAGGGCCCGTAGAAGGCGGAGGCGTACTTGGCGGTGTAGGCGAGGATCGCGACGTCCTCGCGGCCGATCTGGTCGAGGGCGTCACGGATGACGCCGATCTGCCCGTCCATCATCCCGCTGGGCCCGACGACATGGGCGCCCGCGTCGGCCTGGACCTGCGCCATCTCGGCGTACCGCTCGAGGGTGGCGTCGTTGTCGACGCGGCCCTTCTCGTCCAGGACTCCGCAGTGCCCGTGGTCCGTCGTCTCGTCGAGGCACAGGTCGGACATGACGAGCAGGTCGTCCCCGACTTCGGCCCGTACGTCCCGCAGGGCGAGCTGGAGGATGCCGTCCGGATCGGTGCCGGGGGTGCCGAGGGCGTCCTTCTTGGACTCCTCGGGCACGCCGAACAGCATGATCCCGGAGATCCCGGCCGCCACGGCCTGGGCGGCCGCCTTCTTCAGGGTGTCCCGGGTGTGCTGCACCACGCCCGGCATCGCCTCGATCGGCACCGGCTCGCCCACCCCCTCGCGCACGAAGGCGGGGAGGATGAAGTCGGCGGGGTGCAGCCGGGTCTCGGCCACCATCCGGCGCATGGCGGGGGTGCTCCGCAGACGCCGGGGCCGGGTGCCGGGAAATGATCCGTACGTCGTCATACCTCCCACGCTACGCCCGCCCGCCCGCTGCCTTTACCGACGGCCGGTCGGCCCGGCCGACGCGACGGAGTCGTTCAACCTGCTGAACCCCCTCGGGCAGGAGAAACGTATCCTCGGCTGCACACGGTTCCGGCATTCCGGAAAGATCGGCATCCCGTGGTCGACCCGCCTCCCTCAGGGGGCCGACCTCGCCGGTCGGACCGGCCGGACCGGCCGGCACCACCCGCCGCCTCCACAAGGCGTCGGCCGCCTTCGAGGACCTCAACCGCATCCGACCACCCCTGGGAGATCCGATGTACGCCGTCACCGACCCCACCACCGGCGAAGTCGCCGAGCTCTACCCGACCGCCAGTGACGCCGAGGTCGAGGCGGCGCTGACCGCCGCCGCCCACGCGGCCACCACGTGGGGCCGCGGGAGCACCGTGGCCGAGCGCGCGGCGCTGCTGCGCAGGATCGGCGACCTGCACCAGGAGCACAGCGAGGAGCTGGCGGCGAGCATCGTGCGCGAGATGGGCAAGCCGCTCGCGGAGGCCGAGGGCGAGGTCGGCTTCTGCGTCGACATCTACCACTACTACGCCGACCACGCCGAGGAGTTCCTCGCCGACGAACCGCTCGACGTCACCTCCGGCCCCGGCACCGCCGTCGTCCGGCGCGGCCCGCTGGGCGTCCTGCTGGGCATCATGCCGTGGAACTTCCCGGCGTACCAGGTGGCCCGGTTCGCCGCCCCGAACCTCGCCATCGGCAACACCATCGTGCTCAAGCACGCCCCGCAGTGCCCGGCCACGGCGGCCCTGCTGGAGCGGCTGTTCACGAAGGCGGGCTTCCCGGAGGGCGCGTACGTCAACGTCTACGCGACCAACGAGCAGATCGCCGACGTGATCGCCGACCCGCGCGTGCAGGGCGTCTCGCTCACCGGCTCGGAGCGGGCCGGATCGGCCGTCGCGGAGATCGCCGGGCGCCACCTGAAGAAGGTCGTGCTGGAACTGGGCGGCTCCGACCCGTTCATCGTGCTGTCCACGGACGACCTGGACCCGGTCGTCGACTCCGCCGTCGCCGCGCGCCTCGACAACACCGGTCAGGCGTGCAACGCGGCCAAGCGGTTCATCGTCGTCCAGGACCTCTACGACGCGTTCGTGGAGAAGTTCACCGCCCGCCTGCTGGCCGGCGCCACCGGCGCCCCCCTCTCCTCGGCGGCGGCGGCCGAGAACCTGGGCCGCCAGGTCGACGCGGCGGTCGCCGAGGGCGCCACGCTGCACACCGAGGGCGAGCGCCACGGCGCGTACTTCCCGGCCGGCGTCCTCACGGGCCTCACCACCGACCACGCGGCCGCCCGCCAGGAGCTCTTCGGCCCGGTCGCCATGGTCTTCCCGGCCACCGACGAGAACGACGCCCTGCGCATCGCCAACGACACCCCGTACGGTCTCGGCTCCTACCTCTTCACCACGGACCCCGCCCAGGCCGAACGCGTCGCCGACCGCATCGAGGCCGGCATGGTCTTCGTCAACGGCGTCGGCGCCGAGGGCGCGGAACTCCCCTTCGGCGGCATCAAGCGCTCCGGCTTCGGCCGCGAGCTCGGCCGCCCGGGCACCGAGGAGTTCGTCAACAAGAAGCTCATCCGCACGGTGTCCCAGTAGGGCTTCACGCGCACCGCCGACCGCTCCCGGCCCGGTCAGTGAGTTCGGGCCGGGAGCGGTCGTCGCACCTCAGCAGTGCGACCAGGCGGCTCGGTCCGGTTCCTGGTCCACACCATGAGGGTGGGAAGCACGCCCGGGGCACCGCGCCGTCGCGTGGGCCGACCTGCCCCTCGGCATGGACTCCTCACGGCGCTGAACGGGCCGTCGGGGCCCGCCGCGCAGGCCGGCCCCGAGGAACGGAGGAACGCCGGAGGGCGTGTCACGGCCGGCTGCCGTGACACGCCCTCGGGACGGTGAATCAGCGCTGCTGGTGACCACGGTCGTTACCGCGGTCGTTACGGTCGTCGCCGCGGTCGTTACGGCGGTCGTCGCGGTCGTTACGGCGGTCGTCGCCGCGGTCGTTACGGCGGTCGTCGCGGTCGTTGCCGCGGAAACGGCCCCAGCTCTCGGTGTCGACGACCGAGCCACGGCGGTTCGACAGGGTGGCCCGGTCGGAGCGGTTGTCCCAGATGTGATTGCGGCGGTCCTGGTAGACGTCGTGGCGGGTGTCACGGCCGGCTCCCGTGTGGACCTTGACCGTCGAGCGGCCGTTCAACCGCAGGTGGCGGAAGGTGTACCTGTCGCCGTCGCTGTTGCGCAGGGTCCAGCCCTTCAGGTCGACGCTCTGGCGGGACCGGTTGGTGATGTTCACCCACTCGCCGTTCAGCGAACGGTTGCCGCGGTTGTCCGGGCCGGGAGCGTTGTACTGGACGTCGCTGATGACGACCCGCTGACGGTCGGGGCCCCTGTCCTGGTCGGCGGACGCCGGCAGGGCGGCGGCCGCCACGACGGAACCGGTCACCAGGGCGACAGCGGTCAGACGGCGAGCGGCGGAAGAAGCAGACACGTGGTCCCCTTCGTATTCGTGCGCCGGCCCACCCGGCTTAGGGACGGGCGGCGCTCTCCGAGTGGTACGTCCCGGCTGACTGCCGAGGTCCCACACTCTGCCGCCGTAGCGGGTCCTTTCGTAGGAAGTTCCCCCACTGGAGACGTAATGCGGACATGTCCGCAATACTCGGTTGCCGAATGCACATATATCATTCGATTACATAGTTCGAATAGATGCGTCACGCATCGACCCGTGACCTGCCCAGGTCCGTCGCATTTCAGCCAGAGTCGCGCCCTGGTGCGCCACCACGCGCGCCACCCTGCCGTTCACCCGAAAGTGAGTAACAGAGCCGACGGGGCACGGGGGGTGGAGGCCTTTCCTCAACCCGGTTCCGCAGGGACAGGAGCGGCAAGCGTTGCCGGACCGGTCCCGAACTACGGCCCCGGTGCCGAAGAGCGCACCTTGCCCAAAGGCGTCGAGCGAGCGCTGAAGGACGTGAGCGCAGGAGGCACGCCGAGACACCGCGCCATGGTGAGGAGAGCCGGCCCACCCGCGGTGACGATCGAGGCGGCGACGAGGGCCGGCGAGGAAGCGCCGCGAGAGGGCGGCAAGAAGACGGCAAAAAGGCAAGGAGGCGAACCCACTCCTTGCCACTCTCAACGTATAGCGCACCGGGGGGCTTGCGGCAAGGCCCCCGGCATGGCGCAGAATCGATCCTCGTGAAGCCGATTAACCACCCGACCATCAGCCCTACCAGCGTGTTCGATCTCCCCGGGCGTCTTTCCGCGAAGGCCGACCCGAAGCTGATCTCCGGCGACGAGGCGCACTTCGCGGCCATCGCGGAGAGCCTGGAGCAGGCGATCGCCGAGCTGTCCGACCTCCGGGACGCCACGCTCAGGGCGCCCGGCGGCGTGGGGCGGGAGGCGATGGACCGGGACCTGGAGGTGCACCGGCTCTCCGCCCGTCTGCGCGCCCTGCGCCGCTTCGGCCTGGACCTGTGCCTGGGGCACATCGTGAGCGCGGACGACCCCGAGCCCGTGTACATCGGACGCCTCGGCCTCACCGACAGCACGGGCCGCCGCCTGCTGCTCGACTGGCGTTCCCCCGCGGCGGAGCCGTTCTTCGCGGCGACCCACGCCGATCCGATGGGGCTGGCGAGCCGCCGCAGGTACCGGTGGACCGGCGGCCGGATCAACGACTACTGGGACGAGGTGTTCACCGCCGACGGCCTCGAAGGGCACGCCGCCGCGCTCGACGACCACTCCGCCTTCGTCGCCAGCCTGGGCGGCGACCGGTCGGCCCGGATGCGGGACGTGCTCGGCACCATCCAGGCCGACCAGGACGCCATCATCCGCGCGGGCTCGCGCGGCGCCCTGGTCGTCGACGGCGGCCCGGGAACGGGCAAGACCGTCGTCGCCCTGCACCGCTCCGCGTACCTGCTCTACTCCGACCCCCGCCTCGGTCACCGCCGGGGCGGCGTGCTGTTCGTCGGCCCGCACCAGCCGTACCTGGCGTACGTCGCCGACGTCCTGCCCAGCCTCGGCGAGGAGGGCGTGCAGACCTGCACCCTGCGCGACCTCGTCCCCGAGGGGGCCGGGGCGGCGGCCGAGACCGACCCGGAGGCGGCCCGCCTGAAGTCGTCCGTGGACATGGTGAGGGCGATCGAGACGGCCGTACGGTTCTACGAGGACCCGCCCGTCCGGGGCATGACGGTGACCACCCCCTGGGCTTCCGTCCCCCTGACCGTCGAGGACTGGGCCGAGGCGTTCCAGGCGGTCGAACCCGGCACCCCGCACAATGAGGCGCGCGAGCAGATCTGGGACGAGCTGGTCACGATCCTCGGGGACAAACACGGCGACGACGTCCCGCCGAACCTGCTCCAGCGGGCACTGCGCGCCCACCACGAACTGGTCAAGACCCTCAACGACCACTGGCCGCTCCTCGAACCCACCGACATCGTCTCCGACCTGTGGTCGGTCCCCGCCTACCTGCGCATGTGCGCCCCCTGGCTCGGACCCGACGAGGTCGAGCGCCTGCGGCGCGGGGGCGAGGACGCCCAGTCCTGGACGGTGTCCGACCTCCCGCTCCTGGACGCGGCCCGGCAGCGGCTCGGCGACCCGAAGTCGTCCCTGCGCAAGCGCCGCCACGACGCCTCCGTCGCCGCCCAGCGCGAACGCATGGCCGGCGTCATCGACAACGTCATCGCCTCCGACGACGACGGCGAGGGCGCGGTGACCATGCTGCACGGCCAGGACCTGCGGGACAGCCTGATCGACAGGAGCGCCCTGCCCACCCCCGAACCGGACGTGCTCGCGGGCCCGTTCGCGCATGTCGTGGTGGACGAGGCCCAGGAACTCACCGACGCGGAATGGCAGATGCTGCTCCTGCGCTGCCCGTCCCGCAGCTTCACCATCGTCGGAGACCGCGCCCAGGCCCGGCACGGCTTCACGGAATCATGGCAGGAACGGCTCCGGCGCATCGGCCTCGACCGCATCGACGTCGCCTCCCTGAACATCAACTACCGCACACCGCAAGAGGTGATGGCGGAAGCCGAGCCGGTCATCCGCGCCGCCCTCCCGGACGCCAACGTCCCGACCTCCATCCGCGCGGGCGGCCTCCCCGTCGTCCACGGCCCGGTCTCCGACCTGGAGACGATCCTCGCCACCTGGCTCGACGCCCACGCCGACGGCAACGGAATCGCCTGCGTCATCGGCGACCCCTCGTTCCGTTCGACGTCCCGCATCCGGTCCCTGACCCCGGAACTGTCGAAGGGCCTGGAGTTCGACCTGGTGGTCCTCGTCGACCCGGACAGGTTCGGCAAGGGCATCGAGGGAGCGGTCGACCGCTACGTGGCGATGACCCGGGCGACCCAGCAACTGGTCGTCCTCACTTCCTAGCGCTCCGCTCCCTCGGCCGGACCACCTGTGCCGGTCCGGCCCCGGCCCCGGTCCGGTCCGGCCCCGGCCCCGGTCCGGTCCGGACCCGGCCCCGGTCCGGTCCGGTCCGGTCCGGGTCCCCGTCGCAGGGCATGTGCTCAGGCCGCGCACGCACCCTCGCTCATTGCCCTCGGGCCGGACCGGCAGTCACGGCGGTGGCCCGGTTCCGGGGCGCGGAAAACCCGTCCGCAGCCGTCACAGTCCTGGAAGGGGTGCGGGCGGTGAGCACCGCCCGTGCTCGCCGCCGCGCCCGGCGAGGGCGTGGGGATCGCGGGAAGAGGCGGGGGTGCGTTTCCCGGCGCCGGTGAGCCGCCCGCCCGGGACACCTGCGCGACGGCCGAATGTCAGTGCGGGCGGCTACGGTACGCCCGTGAACGAGATGACCGGTGACGACCGCCGCCTTCCGCCCGGCCTCGCCGACGTGGCCCGCGTCGAGTTCGACTACGACGACGGAAACGGAATCGACTTCGAGCCCTACGACACCTTCTCCTCGGCCGAGGAGACCACCGACCGGCTGCGCCAGTGGACCGGGAACCCCGAGCTCGACGGCGACGCCTACCGGCTGTTCGGCCAGGACGGCACCGGCGGCCTCGCGGCCCTCTGGTACGGACGGTCCGGCCGGCCCCTCGCCGAGCAGCCCGTGGTGTTCATGAGCTCGGAGGGCGAGTGCGGCGTGGTCGCCGGGAACCTGTCCGACTTCCTGTGGATGCTGGCCGACGGCTACGGCCCCTTGGAGGCCGTGCTGTTCGGGGTCGACGCGTCACGCCCCGACGCGGCCCTCACCGCACTCGCCGAACGCCACGCCACCACCCCTCGCCGCCCGGCCCACGCCATCATCGCCGAGGCCCGCGCCGAGTTCCCGACCTTCGCCGAGGACATCGCCGCCCTCTGCCGCTGAGCCGGGAAGGGAATTGTCATCGGGAACAGCCCTCGCACCACGTCTCCACCAATGACCGCCCGAGCGCGATGGCTTTTCGCCGGCCCGAAGCTCAGCCTTCCGGCCCTCGGAACACGCGCATACCGGCTCCGGTCCGAGGCTCTTCGACGAGGACCACGTGGGACAGTTCACGAACGCCGCTGACACGAGAGTGTGCGCGATACAGCTCCCTGACGATCGCTCGCATGCTGGGCCGGTCCCGCACCTCCGCGGGCGTCACACGGAAGGCCTCCAACAGAGACCGCGCGGTCTGCTCGGGCTTCCCCCACTGCCACCAGGCGCGGGCCATGTCGGTGTGCAGGCGTCCCTGTCGTTCCGCGGTGGTGAACTGTTCCTGGCGGAGCTGTTCACCTGCTCTGATCGCGGCTCCGGCGTCACCGAGTGCCCAATGGACACCCACTTGGTACAGCCTTACGGAGGCCGGAGTGATGGAGAAAAGACGACCGGCCGACGCTACGGCGGGTAGATCACGGGCAGCACGCATGGCCTCTTCGATCATCGACAGCGCCTGGTCACGGTCACCCGCACGAGCCGCCGTGTACGACGTGGTGCACATCGGGTACGCGCGGCTGACGGAGTATCGGTCACCGGTCGAGGCCCAGCTCCGCCCACACCGTCTTGGCCGGCACCGGACCACTGCGTACGCCCCAGCGGTCGGCCAACTCCTCGACCAGTAGCAGGCCGTAGCCGGACTCGGCAGGTTCCGAGGGAGCGTTCCAGCTCGTGGGTAGACCCTCGCCCCCGGGGTCGGTCACCTCGATGCGTAGCACCCCGTGCGCTGCGACCGTAAGAGTGAGCCGGAAGCCCCGGCCGGGGACACGGCCGTGCACGACGGCGTTCGTGGCGAGTTCGGCGACGATAAGCCGGTCCGGGTCCAACGGCAGCCCCCAGGCGTCCAGTTGCTCGGCGGCGAGCAGGCGGGCGAGACGGGCACCCCGGCGGGTGGCGGAGAGCGGCACGGTGAACTGGTGGAGTGGGGCGCGCGGTGCGACGGTTTCTCGATTCACGTCACTCAGCGTGTTCTCTCGCGCGCCCGCTGTGAAGGCGAGTGGCCCGTGCGACCGGCGGCTGTCCGTGGTGTGCCCGGTTCCGTCCGGGCTGCCCGGCGTGGCGGGGCGCCGGGCAGCGCGGGGTCCTCACCCCTCAGGGCGACGGCAGTGACAGGCAGGGCAACCGTGGGTGCCGCAGGTGCTGCCCGCCGCCGTGGACGCACAGGGTGAAGGTCTCCGGTTCCGGCCGCCCGGCCGATTCGTAGACGTCGAGAACCTGCTCGACGCTTTCCCACAGCCTGAGCGGCCCGCCCTCCCGCACCCGCCAACCACCGTCGCCGTCGCCGTCCGGGGTCAGCGTGGCGGCCGATCCGCTGACCACGTCGACCAGGTGCACGACGTCGCCGACGGTGGTCAGTTGCGCGTCGGGCACCGCGCTCTGCACGAGGAAGCGCAGGTGGAAGGCCTCCTCGGTCGCGGCGGTGACCCGCTCGGGACCGTGCCGGGCGACCCGCGGCCTTCCCGGCGGCCCGGCCGCCCAGTGGGCAGGGTTGCCGAAGGCCGGTGCCGCGTGCGCACGGGCCGGCATGAAGGAGACCGTGCCGCCCAGCAGACGCCCCTCGGCGGTGCCGTCCCCGGCGACCGTGAGCAGCACGCGGGCGTACCCGTAGAGCCAGCCGGAGAGCGTCAGCAGGATCTTCCCGCCTGGCCGGGTCTGGGCGACCAGGGCCGGGAGCA
The DNA here is from genome assembly GCF_036634175.1 of Streptomyces sp. P9-A2. Taxonomy (NCBI): domain Bacteria; kingdom Bacillati; phylum Actinomycetota; class Actinomycetes; order Kitasatosporales; family Streptomycetaceae; genus Streptomyces; species Streptomyces sp. P9-A2. Next base: position 4,606,547 of record NZ_JAZIFX010000001.1, on the reverse strand, counting down.
CGGCCCGGAAGGAGCAAGCCGCGACGATCCGGTCGAACGGAGCCTCGGGCCAGTACCCGTACAGCCCGTCCGCGACCGCGAGCGTCGGCGCGTAACCGCAGGCGTGCAGCGCGCTCGCGGCCCGCTCCAGCCGTCGCGGGTCCACCTCGATGCTCGTGACGCCGCCGGAACCGAGGCGTTCGCAGGCGAGCGCGGTCGAGTAGCCCGTCCCCGTGCCGATCTCCAGCACGGTGTGCCCCTCCCGCACATCGGCGTCGGCCCACATCCGCAGCACGAGCGAGGGCAGGGTGGAGGACGAGGTCGGGGCCCCTCCGTACCGTTCGGCAGGGTTCTCCCAGTCGGGTTCGTCACCGTCGAACTGGGTGATGAGCGTGGCGTCGGAGTACGCGGCGGCCAGCCAGCGCCCGTGGTCGAGCGCGGCGGTGGTCGGCTGCCACCGGGTCAGCCCCTGCCCCTCGCGCTCGTCGGCGTCGGACAGATAGAAGCCGGGCACGAATCGGTGCCGGGGCACCGCCTCCACCGCCGCACGCCAGGCCGGATCGTCGAGGAACCCGCGTGCGGCAAGGTCCCCCGCCATGGCTCCGCGCAGCCGCGCGGCATCGGTTTCGAGGTCTACGGGCATCGTCATGAACCGCCCTCTCTTTCCACGGTGAGGAGGTCGGCGAACGCCTCGGTGATGCCCTCGGCGTCGGGAAGCCAGCCCCACTGTCCGTTCGGGTTGCACTCGATCGCCGTCCAGTGTTCCGGGTCGTCCCCGTCGCCGGTGAGCGCGAAGTCGAAGCAGCCGAAGACCAGACCGAACGAGGTCAGGTAGGCGTGCAGCGCCGCCTCGACGGGCGGCGGCACGGTGATGGGGGCGTGGAGCAGGGCGTCCCAGTCGCCCCGGCGCCAGTCCAGCGCGCCGTCGGGCGCGGCGATCTGCTGAGCGAAGACACGACGGCCGACTACGGTGACGCGTACGTCACCGGTCTTGGGGATCTCGGCCTGGAACAGGTGGGCGGTCACGGTGAGCGTGTCGTCGAAGGTCTCCGGGTCGACCCGCTGGGTCCAGATCGCCCCGGTGCGCCCGTCGTCGGCGGCGGGCAGGCCCCGGAACGTCTTGCAGACCACGGGTCCGTGGAAGGCGGCGAACTCCTCCGCGGCCTTCGGGTCGTTGGTGATCAGTGTCGGAGGAATCCTCACCCCGAGCCCGGCGAACCTCCGGAGCTGGGCGGGCTTGAAGTCCGCACGGGCCACGGCGGCCGGGTGGTTGACGTACAGGGCGCCGGGCAGGGCGTTCAGGACACCGCCGAGCCCGTGTCTCGCCTCGGCGACGGCGAATTCCCGCTGCTGCCGGGGCAGATGCGCGAACCGGGTGCCGTACGGAGTGGGACGGCGGTAGTACACCGCCGCCACCTCCCCCGTCTCCACCTCCCGGCTCGCCGTATGCAGTCGTCCGCACCACGCCGGACGGCCCGCGTCGATACGGAAGCCGAACGTCAGGGCGGGTCCGAGGTCGGCGGGATCGACGCGCACGACGGGCACCCCACGCTCGTTCAACGCGGCGACGACCCAGTCCGCGGTGACATCCTCCAGTGCGGTGACGACCAGGACGGTGGAGGCCATCGGTCAGTCCGATTCGTAGTCGGTGGTGCTGTCGTCCTGCTTCTGGGACTGCGGACCGTTCCCGTCACCGCCCCCGGACACGGGCGCGGTGACGGTCGTCTTCGACGTCCCGTGCTTGCCCATCTCGACCGGCCGCCCGGCGGCGTCGGTGTAGCGGGCGGTCTGCGTGACGGGGTCGAGCGTCACCGCCGCGTACGACGGCGGCCCGACCGGCAGCCGGTCGGTGACCAGGCGCAGCGCCCACGGAGCCTCGGAAACGAGCGTTGTCATGCGGTGTCCCTTCTCTGATGCGGGGAGCAGGCAGCCGGGTGGCTGCTCCATGAGCGAAATCGGCGGCCCGCAGCCACCACGATCAGTGCGCGATGCGACGACCCCCTGATTCACATCACCGAGTGTGTTCACTCATGCTTAATCTGTGAAGCCTGACAGCTCGTACGGCCGGTGGCTGTCCGTGAGGTGTCCGGTTCTGTCCGGGCTGCACGGGGTGACCGGGCGCGGGCGTCCGGAGTTGGTCCGGGGAAGGGCGCACGGCGGAAGGACGACAGGCATGAACGGGTGGGAAGCGGGACCGGACGACGAAGAGGCCGGGGCCGTGATGCGCACGGTCACACGGCAGTTGAAGCTGTGGCGGGAGTCGGTCGGCCTCACGCAAGCGGAGTTCGGGGCGGCCATCGGATACGGGGAGGAACTGGTGTCCTCGGTGGAGCGGGGGCGGCGGATTCCCCGGCCGGAGTATCTGGACGCGGCGGACGAGGTCCTGGATGCGGGCGGCAGGATCGCTGCGATGAAGGGGGACGTGGCGGAAGCCCGATACCCGAAAAAGGTGCGGGATGTGAAGCGCCTGGAGGCGGAAGCCATCGAGATCTGCTCCTACAACAACTCGGTCATCGACGGGTTGTTGCAGACCAAGGAGTACGCGCGGGCCGTGTTCAGCTCCCGACGCCCGCCGTTCACAGAGGAGGAGTTGGAGCAGCAGGTGACTGCGCGGCTGGCTCGTCAGGAGATCCTCGGCACCGCAACGGCACGCCCGCTTTTCAGTTTTGTGCTGTGTGAAGCGACACTACGCCGTTTGATCGGGGGCAAGATGGTGATGCGTGGGCAGCTCGAACGCCTGTTGGAGGTGGCCCGGTTGCGCAACGTCGATCTTCAGGTCCTGCCCCTCAACCGGGAGGAGAACTCGGGGGTCGACGGCTCGTTCCGACTGCTCAACCTCAAGGACGGGGCCACTGTGGGACTCAGCGAAGCGCCACTCACAAGCCGCGTCTTCTGTAACCCCAAGGAGACCACTGCCCTCGACATGCGCTACGGAATCATCCGGGCTCAAGCTCTCACGCCTCAAGAGTCGCTGGCCCTCATCGAGAAAATCCGGGGAGAGACATGACCCTCAAGCCCTTTGGTGGAAACATCACCGAGCTGGAGTGGATAAAGAGCAGCTACAGCACAGCGGACGGTCCGTCCTGCGTCGAGGTCGCGGCCGTCCCCGACCAGATCCTCGTTCGCGACTCCAAGAACCCCCACGGCCCCCGCCTCGCCCTCACCCCCACCACCTGGGCGACCTTCCTGCCCTACGCCTCCGGGCGCTGACGGAGCGAAACGAGCTACTGATGTCGGCCGCGACTGCGGCGATACGGCAGTCGCGGCACCGTCCTCCGGGCTCCGGGCTCCGGCGTGCGAGAGTCCCGGCCGCGGGCGACGTCCCGCCGACCGGGCCGACCGGGCCGACCGGGCCGACCGGGTTCGGCGGTCGTCAACGAACTCAAGCGGCTGCCCGGCGCCCTCACCTCGTTCGGCGTGAACACTTTGCCTCACCTTGTACGCATTCCGCTCACATGTGCGCACAACCAACAGTTGAGTGGCAAGTGTCATCGATTCCGCAAGGACTACCGACACCCGAGAGCTGCTCCGAACCACCGCCACCCGACGGTTCGGAGCAGCTCTCGGGTGAGCGGCAAGGCCCGGAGCTCTTCGCGGCAAGCGCCCACCGCACCGGCGCGACCGTCCCGTCGGGAGCCGTCGGTGATCTCAATCGTGGTCGGCCACCTCGGCCAGTGGTGGCCGGCCGATACCGGCCCCGGCGGTCCGCGCGAGTCGGCCGGCGGACTCGGTGGCGCGGCGGCTGTCGTAGTCGGTGAGATACGGGGCGGTGAAGCCCCGGTAAGCCGCCTTGCGCTCGGCGGGGAGATCCTTCCAGCCGGTGATGCGGTCACGACAGTGTGGTGAGCCGCACCGGCAGTGGGCGGCGAAGTGATCGACCGAGTAGTTCCGCATGGCGTAGTCGAACGTGATCTCGTGTTCTGCCGGAATGGGCCGACGCGCGACGAGGTCGTGCGCGCCGTCGGCGTTGAGGCGGATTCCGCAGTTCGGCTCGCACGAGTGGTTCACCTTGGGGATGAGCCCGCCGTGCAGCACGAACCGACCCTCGCTGACCTGGGAGGCGTGCGCATGGTTGTGGTCCAGCTCCCGGTCGATGGTGCCGACCATCACCGTCTCGCCTGACTGAAAGGGCCGGGTGGTGAACACGCCTTCCCCCTTGGCATCGGTTCGCTGGAGCTCGTAGCCGCCGCTCACGTTGGCCTGCTCTCTCAAGAATCGGCTCTGCCCGCGAGCCGGCCGTTCACGGATGAAGCGGACACCCCGGCCCCGGGAGCCTCCACCAGAGGGGGCACACATGATTTTTCGGACTGATCACTTGAAAGGTACTCACCCGAACGGAACCGCACGACACTGCTTCGCGCCTGATATCCGGCCATCCCGGGCCGGGCAGGGCCCGCATGGCCACACGCGGGCCCTGCCCGGCCCGTCCGTGCCCCGCGTTCCCGGCTCGGCAGAACCGGCACCACGCCGTCGAGCGGTTGCTGGTACTCCGTGCCGGTGACGGACCCCACGGGGCCGGACGCCGAGCCCGCGCGCCCTCCGCACCACGGCGGAACCGGCCGGAGGCGTCGAGGCCGATGGTGCTGGAACCGGGCCGGGGACCAGGACGGCGACCCGGTCGGCGTGCGCGAGGTCGCCGAAGATCTCGGTGACCGGTTCGGGGCCACGGCTGTCGAAGGCGAGCAGTCGCCCAAGGCGGGCGGGCCGGCGGACGAGCGCGGGCCGGCGGACGAGCAGGGCGGAGAAACGACTCCGTGCCCCGGGAACCGCCTGACGGCGGTTCCCGGGGCACGGAGTCGTTCACAACGGGTGGAGCGTTACGTCGTCGACCGGCGCCTGCGCGCCCCCGGGCGCCGTTCGCTCGGGCGGGTGACCGGGTCGCCGGCCTCCAGCGCGGCCAGCCGGCGGCGGGTGCCGAAGTCGGCCAGGGCCTCCGCCAGCTTGTGCACCGACGGCTCCGGTGCCATGACGTCGACGCGCAGCCCGTGCTCCTCGGCCGTCTTCGCCGTCGCCGGGCCGATACAGGCGATGACCGTCACGTTGTGCGGCTTGCCCGCGATGCCGACCAGGTTCCGTACCGTCGACGACGAGGTGAAGAGCACCGCGTCGAAGCCGCCGCCCTTGATCGCCTCGCGGGTCTCCGCGGGCGGGGGCGAGGCGCGCACCGTGCGGTAGGCGGTGACGTCGTCGACCTCCCAGCCCAGGTCGATGAGACCGGCCACCAGTGTCTCGGTGGCGATGTCGGCGCGCGGCAGGAAGACCCTGTCGATCGGGTCGAAGACCGAGTCGTAGGGCGGCCAGTCGTCCAGGAGTCCCGCGGCCGACTGCTCGCCGCTCGGCACCAGGTCCGGCTTCACGCCGAAGGCGATCAGCGCCTTGGCCGTCTGGTCGCCCACCGCGGCGACCTTGATCCCGGCGAACGCGCGGGCGTCGAGGCCGTACTCCTCGAACTTCTCCCGCACCGCCTTGACCGCGTTGACCGAGGTGAAGGCGATCCACTCGTAGCGGCCCGTCACCAGGCCCTTGACCGCGCGTTCCATCTGCTGCGGGGTGCGCGGCGGCTCCACGGCGATGGTCGGCACCTCGTGCGGCACCGCGCCGTAGGAGCGCAGCTGGTCGGAGAGTGACGCCGCCTGCTCCCTCGTCCGCGGCACGAGCACCTTCCAGCCGAACATCGGCTTGGACTCGAACCACGACAGCCGGTCGCGCTGGGCGGGGGCGCAACGCTCACCGACCACGGCTATGACCGGCCGGCCGCCCTCGGGCGACGGCAGCACCTTCGCCTGCTTCAGCGTCTGCGCGATCGTGCCGAGCGTCGCCGTCCAGGTGCGCTGCCGGGTCGTCGTGCCCGCCACGGTCACCGTCAGCGGGGTGTCGGGCTTGCGACCGGCGGACACCAGTTCGCCCGCCGTGGCGCCCACCGAGTCGAGTGTCGTGGAGACGACCACCGTGCCGTCCGACGCCCCGACCTCGGTCCAGCACCGGTCGGACGCGGTGCGCGCGTCCACGAACCGTACGTCCGCGCCGTGCGCGTCCCGCAGCGGCACACCGGCGTACGCGGGCACGCCGACCGCGGCCGCGACACCGGGGACGACCTCGAAGGGCACCCCGGCCGCCACGCACGCCAGCATCTCCTCGGCGGCGTACGCGTCGAGGCCGGGATCACCGGACACCGCACGGACGACCCGCCTGCCGCCGCGTGCGGCCTCCATGACAAGATGTGCCGCATCCCGCACCGCGGGTGCGCCTACGGTTGCTGACGTACCGTCAACAACTGTGAGCTGGGGCGTGCCTGTGCCCGGAGCGGACAGCGCGGAGGAACCCGCCGAGTCCGTTTCCGTGGGCACCTCGGCGACGCCCTGCCTGGCATGCCGGCGTACGACGCCGAGTACCTCGTGCTCGGCGACGAGGACGTCCGCGTTCGCCAGCGCCTCGACGGCGCGCAGAGTCAGCAGTCCCGGATCCCCGGGTCCGGCACCGAGGAAGGTGACGTGCCCGTGTTCCGGAGGAGGTGGAAGGGTGGTGGGGCTCACTGTGCTCGCTCCCCCATCAGACCGGCCGCGCCCTGGGCGAGCATCTCGGTGGCGAGTTCGCGACCGAGCGCCATCGCCGCCTCATGCGTCTCGGGCACGGGACCAGTGGTGGACAACTGCACCAGCGTGGTGCCGTCGGTCGTGCCGACGATGCCCCGCAGGCGCATTTCCTTGACAATCGGCCCGTCCGTCAGAAGATCGGCCAGCGCCCCCACAGGGGCGGTGCAGCCGGCCTCCAGGGCGGCGAGCAGAGACCGCTCTGCCGTCACGGCGGCCCGTGTGAACGGGTCGTCGAGCTCGGCGAGCGCGGCGATGAGCTCCGTGTCGCGCACGGAACACTCGACCGCCAGGGCCCCCTGGCCGGGGGCGGGCAAAACCGTGTCGACCGACAGGAAGTCGGTCACCTCGTCGCTGCGTCCGACCCGGTTCAGTCCGGCGGCGGCCAGCACGACGGCGTCCAGCTCACCGCTGGTGACGTACCCGATCCGGGTGTCGACGTTCCCACGGATCGGCACCGTCACGAAATCCAGGCCGTGACTGACCGCGTACGCGTTCAGCTGGGCCATGCGACGTGCCGAGCCGGTGCCGATGCGGGCGCCGCGCGGGAGGTCGGTGAGCTTGAGCGCGTCCCGCGCGATCATCACGTCCCGCGGGTCCTCGCGCACCGGTACGGCGGCCAGGACCAGCTCGTCGTGCGGCGCGGTCGGCAGGTCCTTCAGCGAGTGCACCGCGAAGTCCACCTCGCCGCGCACCAAAGCCTCGCGCAGCGCGGCCACGAAGACGCCGGTCCCGCCGATCTGCGCGAGGTGCTCGCGCGACGTGTCGCCGTACGTGGTGATCGGGACGAGCTCGACAGGCCGTCCGGTCACCTGGCTCACGGCATCCGCCACTTGCCCGGACTGGGCCATGGCGAGCTTGCTCCGCCTGGTCCCGAGCCTCAGTGCCTTTCCAGTCATGCCGGCCCTCGGTTCTCTGCGATGTTCGCGTTCTTCGCGTTCTTCGCGCTCTTCTCGGTGCTTTCCTCGGCTCGGGAGACGGAGGCCACCGTCTCGGGGTCGAGGTCGAACAGGGTGCGCAACGCGTCCGCGTACCCGGCGCCGCCGGGTTCGGCCGCGAGCTGCTTGACCCGCACGGTCGGCGCGTGCAGCAGCTTGTCGACCACCCGCCGTACGGTCTGGGTGATCTCCGCGCGATGCTTGTCGTCCAGGCCGGGCAGCCGGCCCTCGAGACGGGCGATCTCACCGGACACCACGTCCGCGGCCATGGTGCGCAGGGCGACCACGGTCGGCGTGATGTGCGCGGCCCGCTGTGCCGCCCCGAACGCCTCCACCTCATCAGAGACGATACGCCGGACCTGGTCCACATCGGCAGCCATCGGAGCGTCCGCGGACGCCTCCGCGAGTGTCTCGATGTCGACCAGCCGCACCCCGGCGAGACGGTGCGCGGCGGCGTCGACGTCGCGGGGCATCGCGAGGTCGAGCAGGTACAGCACGGGTTCCGGGCGCGGCGGCTCGGCCACCGGCTCCGGACGGCGCCGCTCGGGGATCCGTCCGACGCTCGCCGCGGTCGCGGCCAGCGCGCCGATCAGCTCGGGGTCCGCCCGGTCCGCCCGGTCCGCGTCGACGCCTCGCCGGGCGCTCCGGCGCCGGTCGACGGCGCTGCCCGCGGCCCACGTCGCGTGCTGCTCCAGCGTCGCCGCGTCCATGCCGGCGACGGCCGCCTCGCCCATCACGGAGAAGCCGGGCGGCACGGAGGCCAGGTCCAGCGGACAGTCCTCGTCGGCACCGGTGCCCACGGGAGGCAGGGGCGCCGTCCGCGCCTCCGGCACCTCACCGCGTACGGTTTCCGGCGCCCTGTCGCGCACGGTTTCCGGCCGCGTCCCGACCCGGCCCTCGACACCGGCGGCGATCGCGTCGGCGGTGAGGACGAGCCCGGTCGCGCCCGTGCAGGAAACGACGACGTCTGCACGTGTCAGCTCGAACGGCACCGATCCCATCGGTACCGCGCGGGCCAGCACCCCCGTGCCCTCGCCCTCGGTCAAAGGTTGTCCGTACTGCTCTCCGAGCAGGGTCACGAGGCGCTCGGCGCGGTCGGCGGTGCGGTTGGCGATCACGATCTCGGAGACACCGGCCCGCGCGAGCGTGGCCGCGGCCAGCGACGACATCGAACCGGCGCCCATGATCAGGGCCTTCTTGCCCCGCGCCCAGGTCGCGACGGGCGTGCCGAGGGCCAGCTGCTCCAGGCCGAAGGTGACCAGGGACTGCCCGGCGCGGTCGATGCCGGTCTCCGAATGGGCACGCTTGCCGACCCGGAGCGACTGCTGGAACAGGTCGTTCATCAGCCGGCCGGCGGTGTGCAGTCCCTGCGCCCGCGCCAGCGAGTCCTTGATCTGGCCGAGGATCTGTCCCTCGCCCACCACCATCGAGTCCAGTCCGCAGGCCACCGAGAACATGTGGTGGACGGCCCGGTCCTCGTAGTGCACATAGAGATGGGGAGTGAGCTCGTCCAGGCCGACCCCGCTGTGCTGGGCCAGCAGTGTGGACAGCTCGGCGACACCGGCGTGGAACTTGTCCACGTCGGCGTACAGCTCGATGCGGTTGCAGGTGGCGAGCACCGCGGCCTCGGTGGCCGGCTCGGCGGCGACCGTGTCATGCAGCAGCTTGGTCTGCGCGTCCAGGCTCAGCGAGGCCCGGTCCAGCACGCTGACCGGCGCGCTGCGGTGGCTCAGTCCGACGACGAGGAGACTCATGTCGGCATCACGGCGGGTACGTCCCCGTCGGGTCCCTGGTCGGCGGTGGGAGCCTGGTTCGCGGCAGCGCCCCGGCGCTGGGCGGCGGTCTCCCGGCGGGAGGCGGCCGGGACGACGGTCCCGGCGGCGGCCAGCTCACCGGCCTTGCGCTGCTCGTGGAAGGCGAGGATCTGCAGTTCGATGGAGAGGTCCACCTTGCGCACGTCGACTCCGTCCGGGACGGACAGCACGGTCGGTGCGAAGTTCAGGATGGAGGTGACCCCCGCGGCGACGAGACGCTCGCAGACCTCCTGGGCGGCACCGGCGGGCGTCGCGATGACGCCGATCGACACACCCTCGTCCCGGATGATCCTCTCGAGTTCGTCGGTGTGCTGCACCGGGATCCCGGCGACGGGCTTTCCGGCCATCGCGGGATCGGCGTCTATGAGCGCGGCGACCCGGAATCCGCGGGAGGCGAACCCGCCGTAGTTGGCGAGCGCGGCACCGAGGTTACCGATACCGACGATCACAACCGGCCAGTCCTGGGTCAGGCCGAGTTCACGGGAGATCTGGTACACGAGATACTCGACGTCGTAGCCGACACCCCGGGTCCCGTAGGAGCCCAGGTAGGAGAAGTCCTTGCGCAGCTTCGCGGAGTTGACGCCCGCGGCAGCCGCCAGTTCCTCCGAGGAGACCGTGGGCACCGAGCGCTCGGAGAGCGCGGTGAGGGCGCGGAGGTACAGCGGAAGCCTGGCGACGGTGGCCTCGGGAATCCCTCGGCTACGGGTCGCCGGTCGGTGAGTTCGGCCAGTTGCCACGGTGCTCCTGCGGGTAGAGCGGGGCTTCAGGCGGTCATACGTCCCCGGACCGCCCCGTCGAGTGCAGGCTATGTCTTTGTGAACGCGTGCACAAAGATGATGTCCGTTTTGCCCACCCAAAGTGACCGGGGTCACGCGCCCCCGGCGCACGCATACGGAACCGGCGCGCGAGCACCATCGCTCCCTTGCTTTTGGGGGCAAAACCGCACACTCTCCTCTGTGTATCCCGCCCCCGAGACCTGATCGCCATCGATCCTAAGCGACTTTCCCTCCGCTTTGCACTGGCTGGTCAGTCACACCCTCAGTCGGCCAGGGCCTTGCGGAGACGAACCTCGTCGACGCGCCAGAACGTGTGCTGACGGCCGTCGACGAGAACGACGGGAATCTGCTCCCAGTACTGCTCGTGCAGTCCCGGGTCCTGGGTGATGTCCTTCTCCTCCCACGAGGTCCCGAGATCACCGCACACCTTCTCCACCACGGCCCGGGCGTCGTCGCACAGATGACAGCCGGGCTTGCCCACGAGGGTGACGAGACGATCCTGCGGAGCCTTGCGGCGGAAGAGCGGACTCATGCCGGCCATTCTCACCTCCCGACGGGACAGGGGAACCCCTCTGCGGCCACTGGTCCCCGGTGAGCCCGGAGGAGTGCTTTAACGACACGGACGCGCAGAGTTCACGGTGTCCGAACCTCTCGGCTCCGGAACCGACGGGCGGACTGGCTATGCTCACGCCATGGCCGCTCTAGGATGGCTCACCCCCCGTAGGCGCTCCGCCACGGCGCGGAGCGTGTTGGCAGGCGAGGCTTCGGCGGAGGCCGCACGCAAGTCCACTCAGGAAGTTTCCGACCGCGAACCGGATTTCCCGGTTCACGGCGACGAGCGGGCTGCCGCGTTCTTCGACCTGGACAACACCGTGATGCAGGGCGCGGCCCTGTTCCACTTCGGCAAGGGCCTGTACAAGCGGAAGTTCTTCGAGAAGCGCGACCTGGCCCGGTTCGCATGGCAGCAGGCGTGGTTCCGGCTGGCCGGCGTCGAGGACCCCGAGCACATGCAGGACGCACGCGACTCCGCGCTCTCCATCGTCAAGGGCCACCGGGTCTCCGAACTGAAGTCCATCGGCGAGGAGATCTACGACGAGTACATGGCCGAGCGGATCTGGCCGGGCACGCGGGCGCTGGCGCAGGCACACCTGGACGCGGGCCAGCGGGTGTGGCTGGTCACGGCGGCGCCGGTGGAGATCGCCCAGGTGATCGCGCGCCGGCTGGGCCTGACCGGGGCGCTCGGGACGGTGGCCGAGTCCCTCGGCGGCGTGTACACCGGCAAACTGGTGGGCGAGCCGCTGCACGGCCCGGCGAAGGCAGAGGCCGTACGCGCGCTGGCGACCGCGGAGAACCTGGACCTGAGCCGCTGCGCGGCGTACAGCGACTCGCACAACGACATCCCGATGCTCTCCCTGGTCGGACACCCGTACGCGATCAACCCGGACTCCAAGCTGCGCAAGCACGCCCGCACCATGGACTGGCGCCTGCGGGACTACCGCACAGGGCGCAAGGCCGCGAAGGTCGGCATCCCCGCGGCGGCGGGCGTGGGCGCGGTGGCCGGCGGCACGGCGGCCGCCATCGCGATGCACCGACGCCGGCGCTGAACGCGGCGCTGAATCCGGCACCGCGTTCGGCACCGAATCCGGCACCGAATCCGGCACGCGGCACGGCCCGGATACCGACACCGGCCGGCCTCGGCCGCTCAGATCAACTCCGGCCGGCACCGACAGCACCGGTCGCACCGGGCGACGTCGGTCGACGTCGACCGGCCTCAACTGCTCCGGTCGGCACCGGTGACTCCGGTCGCACCGGTCGCACCGGTCGGCACCGGTAGCTCCGATCGGCACCGACAGTTCCGGTCGGCCGGTCAACTCCGCGGCGACGGACACCCGTACGGCCGACGGTCCGATCAGCGGGGAACAGAAGTGGCGCCCCACCCGTAAACCCGGCCAATCCAACTGCCCTGCCCCGCAACCCCGCTGTCCAGTCCTCTTGGCTGCACACGGCCACGACACATCCTGTACCGAACCTAAATGCGAAGCATTTCGGTCAACATTCGGTCAGCGTCGAGTGCTTGAACATGCGTCAACCGGCCACGGAAACAACGTAATCGACGATTTCAGCAACTCGGCGTAGCGGGCTCTGCACGAAGCGTTATTCTCCTCAGACGCAAACCGGTGCCCTTCCGTCGCCACGACGGGTGAAAGGTTCCGCACTGCACGTGATGGAAGCTCTGCCTCTGGGAGTCCCGTGTACCCACACGTCGGGGTTGACGACCCGGGCCTGACCGCACTGCGCACAGCAGTCACGGCAGCCCGGGAGTTGCTGCGCGGCTTCGCCCCCGCCGCATACGCCGTCCCCGCATACGCCGTCCCCGTCTACGCCCCCGCCCCCGCTCCCGCCGGCCCTTGCCCCACCGTCGCCGACGCGCCCGTCGGTCCTTGTTACGCCCTCGCCGAGGACAGCGCCGCGGTAGGCAGGCGCGGACGCCCGTCCGGCGCCGCCACCACCCGCCGTCCCGCCGCGGACAGTGACAGCGCCAGGATGATGGAGCTCGTGGAGCGCGCCCAGGCGGGCGAGGCCGACGCCTTCGGGCGGCTCTACGACCAGTACAGCGACACCGTGTACCGCTACATCTACTACCGGGTGGGCAGCAAGGCGAACGCCGAGGACCTCACCAGCGAGACCTTCCTGCGGGCACTGCGCCGCATCGGCACCTTCACCTGGCAGGGGCGCGACTTCGGCGCCTGGCTCGTCACCATCGCCCGCAACCTCGTGGCCGACCACTTCAAGTCCAGCCGTTTCCGCCTCGAGGTCACCACCGGGGAGATGCTCGACGCCAACGAGGTCGCACGGTCCCCCGAGGACTCCGTCCTCGAATACCTGTCCAATGCCGCCCTCCTCGATGCCGTACAACGTCTCAACCCCCAACAGCGCGAATGCGTCACGCTCCGATTCCTCCAGGGTCTCTCCGTCGCGGAGACCGCCCGCGTGATGGGCAAGAACGAGGGGGCGATCAAGACCCTCCAGTACCGGGCCGTCCGCACCCTCGCCCGACTCCTCCCCGAAGACACGCGTTGAGCGGCCCGGCGAACGGGACGGACCCGCTGCCGACGCATCACCACCCATGACGGCCCACCCGCTTCGAGTGACACTCCCTTGACTTCCCGAACCGGCCCACCGACGCGCGTAACCCCGGCGCCGTGCCGCTCGTTGTGCGGGATGCAGGCTCCCTGTGGTCAATCCCCGACCAACTTCGATCACCCGATCGTGTGGACATGGTCAGGGGAGGGAACCCTCAGGATCCCCTGGGGAGTCGACCGTCATGATGAGAGGAGGTGCCGCCAGTGATCGCGAACGTATCGGCGCACCGGCGGGCGAACGCCTTCGCCCAGGCCCTGGAGGAGCAGTCCGACCGGGGCACGGCGGCCGGGCAGTCCGAAGAATCGGCCCCGGCCGCTGTGGAGACCGAACAGGCGCGGCTGCTCGCGCTGGCCGTCGGTCTCGGCGAGCTGCCCAAGCCGGAGCTGGATCCCGAGGTCAAGGTCGTCCATCGGGCCGAACTGATGGCCGCGTTCGAGGCCATGCTCCAAGAAGGCACCGCCGCGGGCGAGGGAGCGGATGCGTCCGTACCCGATCAGCGTTCACGCCGCGCCCGGGGCGCACACCGGGCAACCCCGCTGGGGAAGCTGAAACCGCGCTCGCGCCTGGCCAAGGGCCTCACCGCGGGCGGACTCGGCATCACCGTGGCCGCGGGCGCCTTCGGCGGAGTCGCCGCCGCCAGCTCCGACGCCCTCCCCGGCGACTCGCTCTACGGCCTCAAGCGCGGTATGGAGGACGTCAAGCTCGGCCTCGCCGACGGCGACGACGAGCGGGGCCGCGTCCTCCTCGACCACGCCTCCACCCGCCTCGGCGAGGCCCGCAGGCTGATGGAGCGCGACCGCGGCGGCCACCTCGACCACGAGTCCCTCGGCGAGATCCGCCGTGCCCTGTCCGGCATGCGGCACGACGCGTCCGAGGGCCACCGGCTGCTACGCGAGGCGTACCGGAAGGACCCGGACTCCCTGCGCCCCATGCAGGCCCTCTCCTCCTTCTCGGACGCGCACCGGCAGACCTGGGGCTCCCTCCGCGACCGGCTGCCCCCGCAGCTCGGTGACGTCAGCGAGCAGGTCTCGTCGGTGTTCGACGCCATAGACGAGGACGTCGCCCCGCTGCAGTCCCTGCTCCCCGAACCCCCGTCCCGGCAGGGCGGCGACGACGGCAGGGGACGGCGCGGCGACTCCGGGCCCACCCCGAGCGACCCGCCCGGTACCGACCGCTCCCAGATGCCCGGCACCGGCACCGGCACCAACGGCGCCGCGGACAAGGACGGCACCGGCGGCAGCAGCGCCCCCAGCAGATCCGCCGGCTCCGGCGACCGGAACGAGGGCCTGCTCGGCGGCAACACCGGCGGGCTGCTCGACCCGCCGGAGGAGAGCGGCGACACCAGTACCTCCCCGCCGGCCGGCGGCGCGACCGCCTCGGCCCGGCCCGACGTCACCCTCCCGCCCCTCCTGCCCGGCCTGCTCCCGGGACTGGGCATCGACAGCGAGGACGCGGAGTGAGGACGCTGGACAGGGAACTGTAGAGCCGGAAGAGCTGGAAGAGCTGGAGTACGTGGTGTGGCGGGGCCCCGGTCACCGGGGGTCCCGCCACACCCCGTACGGGGCTTCCTGCACGTACGGAGCTTCCTAGAAGAACACCGACCGTCGCTGCACCAACAGCTTGTAGAGGGTGTGCTGGATCTGTTCCCGGACCTGGTCGGTCAGGTTGAACATCAGCATCGGGTCCTCGGCCGCCTCCGGCGGGTAGCTCTCCGTGTGGATGGGCTCGCCGAACTGGATGGTCCACTTCGTCGGCAGCGGGATCGCGCCGAGCGGGCCGAGCCACGGGAAGGTCGGCGTCAGCGGGAAATACGGGAACCCGAGCAGGCGTGCGACGGTCCTGCCATTGCCGATCATCGGGTAGATCTCCTCGGCTCCGACGATCGAGCACGGGATGATCGGTGTCCGTGCGCGCAGCGCCGTGGACACGAAGCCGCCCCGGCCGAAGCGCTGCAGTTTGTAGCGGTCGGCGAAGGGCTTGCCGAGGCCCTTGAAGCCCTCCGGCATCACCCCCACCAGTTCCCCCTGCTCCAGCAGCCGTGCCGCGTCCTCGGCGCAGGCCAGGGTGTGACCGAGCTTGCGGGCGAGTTCGTTGACCACCGGCAGCATGAACACCAGGTCCGCCGCGAGCAGTCGCAGATGCCGGTCGGCGGGATGGTTGTCGTGGACGGCGACCTGCATCATCAGACCGTCCAGCGGCAGCGTCCCGGAGTGGTTGGCGACGATCAGGGCGCCGCCCTCGGAGGGGATGTTCTCGATGCCCTTCACCTCGACCCGGAAGTACTTCTCGTACATCGGGCGCAGCAGGGACATCAGGACCTGGTCGGTGAGTTCCTCGTCATAGCCGAAGTCGTCCACCGCGTAGTCCCCGGTGAGCCGGCGGCGCAGGAAGGCCAGCCCGCTCGCGACCCGCTGTTCCAGGCTGCCGGCCTCGTCCCCGGAACCGGATTCCGCGCCGGGGACAGCGCCGGGGGCAGCGCCGGATGCGGCGGCCCCGCCCTCATGCTCGGCGCGGAGCTTACGAGGCTCACGGGATTCACGGGGTTCACGGGGCGCCGGAGCCTCGTCCCCGACGGACGCCCGCCCCGGCAGGGGCTGGACATCGCCCATCCCGGCACTCCCCGCACCGTGTCGCCGGCTTCCCGCCCCCCGGCGGCGCGCCGGGCGCTGCGCGGCGCCCCCTGCTCCCCCCGCTCCCCCACGGGAGCGGTCGTCGTCGAACGGAATGACCTTGGCGTCCGCCATCGTTGCTGCGCTCCTCAGTTGGCGCTCTGCTTCGGGGGGTGCCCGCTGCCCGTGCCCGGCAGGGGCAGTGCGGCGACCCGGTCGACGGCCCCCGCGAGGGCCTCCGGCGGAAGCAGCCCGGGGCCGCGGCCGCGCACGAAGTCCGCGAACGTTTCTGCTGTCGTGTACTTCGCCGTGAAGCCCAGCGTCTCGCGCATCTGGTCCGTCGCCACCACCCGGCCATGCGTGAGCAGCCGGATCTGCTCGGGTGAGAAGTCCGACATCCCCAGCGTACGCACCAGCGAGCCCGCCCAGGTGACCGCCGGGAGGAGCAGAGGCACGGTCGGCCGGCCGAGCCGCCTCGAACACTGGGACAGCAGCAGGACGCCGTCCCCGGCGATGTTGAAGGTGCCGCTGTTGAGCGTGCCCCGCCGGGGTTCGTACGAGGCGAGGCGCAGCACGTCGATCACATCGTCCTCGTGCACGAACTGCAGCCGCGGGTCGTAGCCGAACACGGTCGGCAGGACCGGCAGCGAGAAGTACGCGGCGAGCGGGCTGTCCGCGGCGGGCCCCAGGATGTTGGCGAACCTGAGCACACACACGGCGACATCCGGGCGGCGGCGCGCGAAGCCTCGCACATAGCCCTCGACCTCGACGGCGTCCTTCGCGAAACCACTGCTGGGCAGGGACTTGGGCGAGGTCGTCTCGGTGAAGACCGCCGGGTCGCGGGGCGCGGAACCGTAGACGTTCGTACTGGACTTCACGACCAGCCGCTTGACGGTAGGGGACTTCTGGCAGGCACCGAGCAGTTGCATGGTGCCGATGACGTTGGTCTCCTTGAGCGCCGTCCGGCTGCTGCCGCCGCCGAGCGGCGTGCCCGTGACGTCGAGATGGACGACGGTGTCGGCGCCGGCCTCGGCGAGCACGCGCGCGACGGTGGGCTGCTGGATGTCGGTCTGGACGAAGTCGGCGCCGCCGAGGTGGTGCGTGGGCCGGACCGCGTCCACGGCGACGACCCGGTCCACGTCCGGATCACGCTGGATCCGCCGGACGAAACGGCCCCCCAGCGGGCGGGCCACTCCGGTCACCAGCACGACTTTCCCCACGACAGTGCCTTCCTCTTGCCTTCGCCACGAGTCCGACCCATGTGATGACAGTGGCCCCCCACCGCATCGGTGGGGGGCCACTGAACACGCTTCCGCGTCGTCGCTTACTTCTTGTTGCGACGCTGAACGCGCGTGCGCTTGAGCAGCTTGCGGTGCTTCTTCTTGGCCATCCGCTTACGCCGCTTCTTGATAACAGAGCCCACGACTACCCTCGCTCACTTCTCATCACTCGGTGTTTGGGCGCCATGGGCCCACACGACCTACGGAGGGCAAGCCTACCCGCCCGAGCGCTGAGGTCGTAATCGAGACGGCCGGGGAGGCCCGAGAGTGCCTTTGTTCGGATCTCCCCGGCCTGTCGTCAGGCCGTTTCCACCCCCACATAGCTCTCGCGGAGGTACTCGTGAACCGCTTGCTCGGGGACGCGGAAGGACCGCCCCACCCGGATCGCGGGCAGATGACCACTGTGTACCAGGCGGTACACGGTCATCTTCGACACTCGCATCACCGAGGCGACTTCCGCCACGGTAAGGAACCGAACCTCGTTCAGAGGCCTCTCGCCAGCTGCAGCCATGACACACCTGAACCTTCCGCACTCGACGGGCACCGGCTTCCCCTTCCGGTGACTCTTCGTCGTTGCGTGCTCACTCCCCAATGTAGGGGCGGGTGATGCGAGTGGGGAAGAGGTGCACCCATCGGCGGCCTACTGTGACAGACACGCTCGATTGAGTACGTAGCGGGCCAGCGGCAGGTAGTGAGCGGACCGCACACCGTCATCAAGTGGAACGACCACCGAGAGGCACCCCTCGGCCTCCCCCACGAACGGGGCGGGGTCGTTCACATCGGCCAGCGCGATGACCTCGAACCCCAGCTGACCTGCCCCGCAGGCCCAGCCGTGATCTCCGATCACCAGCCCGGGAAGCGGCCCGCCGGCTTCGGCGGCCGCGGCGAGCGCGGTCCGAACCGGGAGCGGGGAGTGCGTATGTACGCCGGGCTCACCACCGGAGCGTTCGGAATGTGCGCCCCGGACCAGCGCGACTCCTCGTACGTAGTCGAGGTGGTGCGTGCGTAGGCCGAACCGGGTCGTTATGTCGACACAGCGACCCTGCGCAGAGGTGAGGACCTCACATCCGGCCGCCGACAGGGCGTCTGCCAGAGCTGCGTAGAAACCGAGCAGCCGGTGCGGGTGACCGGTGCCGAGCAGCACGGGCACACCGCTCCGGGCCGCGGCCTCGATCCGCTCCGCACAGGCGTCCAGGGCGTCCAGGGTCCGCTCCGGGTCGATCACATCATGCCCGGAAACATGACGAGGATCGGCCGAAACACCACACCTGGCCGCCATCAGTTCGATCAATTCCCGCTGTCCCCATACCCCTTCCGGGTCGAGGCCGATCAGTGCGCGCGGGTCCCGGGCGGCGAAGAGCCGGTAACTCCGCAGGCTCTCCTCCCTCGTGGTGGCCACGGTCCCGGACAGCCGGGCGGCCAGCAGATGCGCACGAAGACCGGCGACACCCGGACCGGCGGGAGAGGCGGAGGCCGGTCCGGCCGACGGACCGGGGGCTGGACCGGCGGGCGGGTCGGCGGAAGGGCCGCCGGGAGAGTCGGCGGGAGGGCCGCCGGAAGGACCGGCCGACGGGCCAGGGGCCAGAACGGCAGATGGGTCGGCGGGAGGGCCTGTGGGAGGGCCTGTGGGAGGGTCGGTCGTGGTCGGCACGGCAGCGATGGTGCGCGATCCGGTCCCGGGCCACCCCAAGAACCCGGGAAACACCGCACGGTCGGCGTAACCACACGGGAGCGGACGCAGGACGCGCAGACACAGGGCCGGCGACGCCGAAGCGACACCATCGGGCGACGACGCGGGGCCGCGTCCCCGCCCTGTACGACCTAGGGCAGCAGTCCTCGTAGCGGGAACACCGCGCGCCGGGTCGCCAGGACCGCCTGGTCCAGCCGGTCCGCCGGGTCGTAGCCGGCCTCCCAGGAGGCCCAGGACACGGGCCATCGGCCGTCGGTCATCCGCATCGGCCCCAGCTGCCGGGTCCGGGCGTACACCTCCTGCCGCCAGCTCTCGGGGATCATCGTCACCGGATCCACCGGCTTCCCGGCCGCGATCCCCACCAGATGCGTCCAGGACCGCGGGACGACCTCCACCACCGCGTAACCGCCGCCGCCCAGCGCCACCCACCGGCCGTCGGCGTACTCGTGCGCCAGCTCGTGGCATGCCACCTGCACCGCACGCTGCGCGTCCAGTGACACCGCCAGATGTGCCAGCGGATCCTCGAAGTGTGTGTCGGCCCCGTGCTGCGTCACCAGCACCTGCGGCCGGAAGTCCGCGAGCAGCTCCGGCACCACGGCGTGGAACGCCCGAAGCCATCCCTCGTCCCCGGTCCCGGCCGGCAGGGCGACGTTGACCGCGCTGCCCTGCGCACTGTCCGCGCCGGTCTCCTCCGGCCACCCGGTCTGCGGGAACAGGGTCCGGGGATGCTCGTGCAGCGACACCGTGAGGACCCTCGGGTCCTCCCAGAACGCCGCCTGCACCCCGTCCCCGTGATGCACGTCGACGTCGACGTACGCAACGCGTTCGGCGCCCAGCTCCAGCAGCCGGGCGATGGCCAGCGCCGCGTCGTTGTACACGCAGAACCCCGAGGCCGCCCCGGGCATCGCGTGGTGCAGCCCGCCCGTGAAGTTCACGGCGTGCAGGGCCTCGCCGCGCCACACGGCCTCCGCCGCGCCCACCGACTGCCCCGCGATCAGCGCCGCCGCCTCGTGCATCCCCACGAAGGCGGGATCGTCCGTCGTCCCCAGCCCGTACGACTGGTCCGCGGCCGCCGGATCCGCCGACGCCGCCCTGACCGCGTCGATGTAGTCCTCGCGGTGCACCAGCCGCAGCGTCGACTCACCGGCCGTCTTCGCGGCGACCACCGCGACCTCGCGGTCCAGCTCCAGGGCGCCCACCAGACTCCGGGTCAGCGCGAGCCGGACCGGGTCCATCGGGTGGTCCCGGCCGAAGTCATAGCCCGTTACTGCCTCGTCCCACATCAGCTGTGCGCGGCCGCTCATGCCCGCCACCGTATCGGTCCGGTTCAGGAGTGAACGACCTGGCATACACGAGTGTCACCAGGACCAACACCATCGGCACAAGCATCGCCCCGCGATAGCTCCATACGTCCCCGAGCACCCCGACCAGCGGGGAACCGATCAGGAACCCCACATAGTTGAAGACGTTGAGCCGCGCGACGGCCGCGTCCGACGCCCCCGGGAACAACCGCCCCGCCGCCGCGAAGGTCTGCGGTACCAGCACACAGAGCCCCAGCCCCAGCAGCGTGAACCCCAGCATCCCCACCCACTCCCCCGGCGCCCCGGCGACCACGGCGAACCCCGCCGCCGCCACCAGCGCCCCGGCCCGCACCACCACCACGGCGCCGAAGCGCCGCACCCCGAAGTCCCCGATCGTCCGCCCCAGCAGCGTGGTGACCATGTAGACGTTGTACGGAACGGTCGCCGTCTGCTCCGAACTCCCCAGCACGTCCTGGAGGTACTTCGCGCTCCAGTTCGAGACCGTCGAGTCCCCGATGTACGCCACCGTCATCACCAGACACAACGGCAGCAGCAACTTGAAGGCGACGGGCCCTGCCCCGTCCCCCCTCTCGGAGGCCCCACCGGAGACACGGTCCTGATGCCGGCCCTCGCCCCGGCCCTCGCCCCGGCCCTCCTGCTGCTGCTGCTCCTGGTCCACGTACCACCGGCTCCCGATCAACGCCGCCGGCATCAGCACCAGCGCGACCGGCAGATACGACACCCACAGCGCCAGCTGCCAGTGCGCCCCCACCCACGCGAGCGACGCCCCGACGATTCCCCCCAGGCTGTAGGCGGCGTGGAAACTCAGCATGATGCTGCGCCCGTACGCCCGTTGGAGACTCACCCCGAGCATGTTCATCGAGGCGTCCAACGCCCCCACGGCCAGCCCGAACACAGCCAGCGCCACGGCCAGCCCGGCCATGTGCTCCCCCGCCCCGACCCCGAGCAGCGCCAGCAGCACGACCGGCTGCGACCACCGCAGCACCCTGCTCGGCCGCACCCCCTTCACCAGCCGCTCCGTCACCACGCTCCCGATCCCTGCGAGCACCGGCACCGCGGCGAGGAAGGCGGGCAACAGCGCGTCGGAGACCCCGTACCGGTCCTGGATGGCCGGGATCCGCGTCACGAGCAGAGCGAAGGCGACTCCCTGCACCAGGAAGGCGAACGCCAGCGAGGCCCTGCCGCGCCGCAGCACATCAGTCATGGCGGCGAGCGTAGAGCCCCGGCGTACTGGTGGGTAGATCCAGCCAAAGATGAATTGTGCTCAGTTTCAACGGAGTTCGGGAGAGGCGGCGACGGTGGGAGCGGGAACGGCTGCGGTGGGAGCGGGCACCCGGGCTCCGGCTGTCTTCACCTCGGCGGCGACCATGGCCGGCATGGGACCTGCCCCCAGCGCCCCACCGACCAGGAACCCCCCGCCCATCGTGACGATCATGAGGACGGTGCCGAGCCGGACCATGGTGTCCACCGGCCGGGAGTACGCCTTCGTCGTCATGCACCCAGCTTCGTGGCCGGTCCCGGCCGGGCAGTAGAAACGAACGTCCGCTGCTCCGCATGACGATTGTCAGCCGCGGACGCGGATCACCCCGCCCACAGGTCCGGCAGCTTCCGCAGATCCGCGAAGAGCCGGGTGGCCCCCGCCAGCTTCTCCGCGGGTGTCATCGAGGTGAACCCGTACACGTCCATCCCGGCCGCGACCGCCGCCTGTACGCCCAGTGGGCTGTCCTCGACCACGACACACCGCGCCGGCACGACGCCCATCCGCTGCGCCGCGTACAGGAACAGGTCCGGTGCCGGCTTGCCCCGCCCCACATCCTGGGAGCTGAAGATCCGCTCGTCGTCGAACCACCGGTCGAGCCCGGTCGTACGGTGCCCCACCCGGATCCGCTCATGGCTCCCGGACGAGGCCACGCAGTACGGCACCCCCTCGGCCGCCAGCGTCTCCAGCACATCGACAACACCGGCCACCGGCTTCAACTCCCGCTCGAACGCGGCGAAGACGCGGGCATGGAACACATCGTCGAAGTCGTCCGGCAACCGCTGCCCGGTCCGCTCCTCCACCAGGTCGTGCACCCGATGCATGGCGGACCCCATGTAGTCACGGATGGAATCCTCGAACGACGTCGGATGCCCGAGCTCGGTGAGGTAGTCGGCCAGTAGCCGGTTGGAAAGGGGCTCGCTGTCGACGAGAACACCGTCGTTGTCAAAAATGACCAGGTCATAGCGCATGCCCCGACCCTAAACGCAGGAAAGCCCCGTGCCGGTGGCACGGGGCTTTCCCATTCAAGAATTGTTCGGCGGCGTCCTACTCTCCCACAGGGTCCCCCCTGCAGTACCATCGGCGCAATAAGGCTTAGCTTCCGGGTTCGGAATGTAACCGGGCGTTTCCCCTACGCTATGACCACCGAAACACTATGAAACAGACAACAACCGCACCACGCCAAGTACGTGGGGTCGTTCGTGGTTTCAGAACCAACACAGTGGACGCGAGCAACTGAGGACAAGCCCTCGGCCTATTAGTACCGGTCAACTCCACACGTTACCGTGCTTCCATATCCGGCCTATCAACCCAGTCGTCTACTGGGAGCCTTACCCCATCAAGTGGGTGGGAGTCCTCATCTCGAAGCAGGCTTCCCGCTTAGATGCTTTCAGCGGTTATCCCTCCCGAACGTAGCCAACCAGCCATGCCCTTGGCAGGACAACTGGCACACCAGAGGTTCGTCCGTCCCGGTCCTCTCGTACTAGGGACAGCCCTTCTCAAGACTCCTGCGCGCGCAGCGGATAGGGACCGAACTGTCTCACGACGTTCTAAACCCAGCTCGCGTACCGCTTTAATGGGCGAACAGCCCAACCCTTGGGACCGACTCCAGCCCCAGGATGCGACGAGCCGACATCGAGGTGCCAAACCATCCCGTCGATATGGACTCTTGGGGAAGATCAGCCTGTTATCCCCGGGGTACCTTTTATCCGTTGAGCGACGGCGCTTCCACAAGCCACCGCCGGATCACTAGTCCCGACTTTCGTCCCTGCTCGACCCGTCGGTCTCACAGTCAAGCTCCCTTGTGCACTTACACTCAACACCTGATTACCAACCAGGCTGAGGGAACCTTTGGGCGCCTCCGTTACTCTTTAGGAGGCAACCGCCCCAGTTAAACTACCCATCAGACACTGTCCCTGATCCGGATCACGGACCCAGGTTAGACATCCAGCACGACCAGACTGGTATTTCAACGACGACTCCCCCACCACTGGCGTGATGGGTTCACAGTCTCCCAGCTATCCTACACAAGCCGAACCGAACACCAATATCAAACTGTAGTAAAGGTCCCGGGGTCTTTCCGTCCTGCTGCGCGAAACGAGCATCTTTACTCGTAGTGCAATTTCACCGGGCCTATGGTTGAGACAGTCGAGAAGTCGTTACGCCATTCGTGCAGGTCGGAACTTACCCGACAAGGAATTTCGCTACCTTAGGATGGTTATAGTTACCACCGCCGTTTACTGGCGCTTAAGTTCTCAGCCTCGCCACCCCGAAGAGTGACTAACCGGTCCCCTTAACGTTCCAGCACCGGGCAGGCGTCAGTCCGTATACATCGCCTTACGGCTTCGCACGGACCTGTGTTTTTAGTAAACAGTCGCTTCTCGCTGGTCTCTGCGGCCACACCCAGCTCACCGAGTAAATCGGATCACCGGACATGGCCCCCCTTCTCCCGAAGTTACGGGGGCATTTTGCCGAGTTCCTTAACCATAGTTCACCCGAACGCCTCGGTATTCTCTACCTGACTACCTGAGTCGGTTTAGGGTACGGGCCGCCATGAAACTCGCTAGAGGCTTTTCTCGACAGCATAGGATCATCCACTTCGCCACAATCGGCTCGGCATCGGGTCTCACCCCCATGTCATCCGGATTTACCTGGATGACGGGCTACACCCTTACCCCGGGACTACCACCGCCCGGGCTGGACTACCTTCCTGCGTCACCCCATCACTCACCTACTACAAGTCTGGTCCGCCGGCTCCACCACTTTCCTTTCCCCGAAGGGTCCGGAACGGCTTCACGGGCTTAGCATCGCCTGATTCAATGTTTGACGCTTCACAGCGGGTACCGGAATATCAACCGGTTATCCATCGACTACGCCTGTCGGCCTCGCCTTAGGTCCCGACTTACCCTGGGCAGATCAGCTTGACCCAGGAACCCTTAGTCAATCGGCGCACACGTTTCTCACGTGTGTATCGCTACTCATGCCTGCATTCTCACTCGTCAACCGTCCACCACTGCCTTCCGGCGCGGCTTCACCCGGCAGACGACGCTCCCCTACCCATCACAGCGGGCGTTGGCCCTATAGCTGCAATGACACGACTTCGGCGGTACGCTTGAGCCCCGCTACATTGTCGGCGCGGAATCACTAGACCAGTGAGCTATTACGCACTCTTTCAAGGGTGGCTGCTTCTAAGCCAACCTCCTGGTTGTCTGTGCGACTCCACATCCTTTTCCACTTAGCGTACGCTTGGGGGCCTTAGTCGATGCTCTGGGCTGTTTCCCTCTCGACCATGGAGCTTATCCCCCACAGTCTCACTGCCGCGCTCTCACTTACCGGCATTCGGAGTTTGGCTAAGGTCAGTAACCCGGTAGGGCCCATCGCCTATCCAGTGCTCTACCTCCGGCAAGAAACACGCGACGCTGCACCTAAATGCATTTCGGGGAGAACCAGCTATCACGGAGTTTGATTGGCCTTTCACCCCTAACCACAGGTCATCCCCCAGGTTTTCAACCCTGGTGGGTTCGGTCCTCCACGAAGTCTTACCTCCGCTTCAACCTGCCCATGGCTAGATCACTCCGCTTCGGGTCTTGAGCATGCTACTGAGACGCCCTGTTCGGACTCGCTTTCGCTACGGCTTCCCCACCCGGGTTAACCTCGCAACACACCGCAAACTCGCAGGCTCATTCTTCAAAAGGCACGCAGTCACGAGAATGAGGCAAGCCTCATTCCGACGCTCCCACGGCTTGTAGGCACACGGTTTCAGGTACTATTTCACTCCGCTCCCGCGGTACTTTTCACCATTCCCTCACGGTACTATCCGCTATCGGTCACCAGGGAATATTTAGGCTTGGCGGGTGGTCCCGCCGGATTCACACGGGATTTCTCGGGCCCCGTGCTACTTGGGTGTCTCTCAAACGAGCCGTTGACGTTTCGGCTACGGGGGTCTTACCCTCTGCGCCGGACCTTTCGCATGTCCTTCGCCTACATCAACGGTTTCTGACTCGTCTCATGGCCGGCAGACCATGAAAGAGAGATCCCACAACCCCGTAGGCGCAACCCCTGCCGGGTCTTGCACGCCTACGGTTTGGCCTCATCCGGTTTCGCTCGCCACTACTCCCGGAATCACGGTTGTTTTCTCTTCCTGCGGGTACTGAGATGTTTCACTTCCCCGCGTTCCCTCCGCATACCCTATGTGTTCAGGTATGGGTGACAGCCCATGACGACTGCCGGGTTTCCCCATTCGGACACCCCCGGATCAAAGTCTGGTTGACGACTCCCCGGGGACTATCGTGGCCTCCCACGTCCTTCATCGGTTCCTGGTGCCAAGGCATCCACCGTGCGCCCTTAAAAACTTGGCCACAGATGCTCGCGTCCACTGTGCAGTTCTCAAACAACGACCGACCACCCGTCACACACCGCTTGCGCGGTGCTGTACCGGGGTCGGCATCGAGGAGCGGGCCTTGCGGCCGTGCCCTCAGACACCCAACAGCGTGCCCGGCACCCCCTGGCGTCTCCTCCGCCGTTCCACGCCCCGAAGGGGCAGTACTGGAAGGAGAAGACGAGCGGGAGTGCCGAAATAATCAACGTTCCACCCATGAGCTGACCACCGCCGGACGGATGCCGGCGTAGTGGCTCTGGCCGCCTTGCGGCAGCTAGATGCTCCTTAGAAAGGAGGTGATCCAGCCGCACCTTCCGGTACGGCTACCTTGTTACGACTTCGTCCCAATCGCCAGTCCCACCTTCGACGGCTCCCTCCCCGCAAGGGGGTTGGGCCACCGGCTTCGGGTGTTACCGACTTTCGTGACGTGACGGGCGGTGTGTACAAGGCCCGGGAACGTATTCACCGCAGCAATGCTGATCTGCGATTACTAGCAACTCCGACTTCATGGGGTCGAGTTGCAGACCCCAATCCGAACTGAGACCGGCTTTTTGAGATTCGCTCCACCTTGCGGTATCGCAGCTCATTGTACCGGCCATTGTAGCACGTGTGCAGCCCAAGACATAAGGGGCATGATGACTTGACGTCGTCCCCACCTTCCTCCGAGTTGACCCCGGCGGTCTTCTGTGAGTCCCCATCACCCCCGAAGGGGCATGCTGGCAACACAGAACAAGGGTTGCGCTCGTTGCGGGACTTAACCCAACATCTCACGACACGAGCTGACGACAGCCATGCACCACCTGTACACCGACCACAAGGGGGCGCCTGTCTCCAGGCGTTTCCGGTGTATGTCAAGCCTTGGTAAGGTTCTTCGCGTTGCGTCGAATTAAGCCACATGCTCCGCTGCTTGTGCGGGCCCCCGTCAATTCCTTTGAGTTTTAGCCTTGCGGCCGTACTCCCCAGGCGGGGAACTTAATGCGTTAGCTGCGGCACCGACGACGTGGAATGTCGCCAACACCTAGTTCCCACCGTTTACGGCGTGGACTACCAGGGTATCTAATCCTGTTCGCTCCCCACGCTTTCGCTCCTCAGCGTCAGTATCGGCCCAGAGATCCGCCTTCGCCACCGGTGTTCCTCCTGATATCTGCGCATTTCACCGCTACACCAGGAATTCCGATCTCCCCTACCGAACTCTAGCCTGCCCGTATCGACTGCAGACCCGGGGTTAAGCCCCGGGCTTTCACAACCGACGCGACAAGCCGCCTACGAGCTCTTTACGCCCAATAATTCCGGACAACGCTCGCGCCCTACGTATTACCGCGGCTGCTGGCACGTAGTTAGCCGGCGCTTCTTCTGCAGGTACCGTCACTTTCGCTTCTTCCCTGCTGAAAGAGGTTTACAACCCGAAGGCCGTCATCCCTCACGCGGCGTCGCTGCATCAGGCTTTCGCCCATTGTGCAATATTCCCCACTGCTGCCTCCCGTAGGAGTCTGGGCCGTGTCTCAGTCCCAGTGTGGCCGGTCGCCCTCTCAGGCCGGCTACCCGTCGTCGCCTTGGTGAGCCGTTACCTCACCAACAAGCTGATAGGCCGCGGGCTCATCCCTCACCGCCGGAGCTTTCAACCCCGTCCATGCGGACGCGGATATTATCCGGTATTAGACCCCGTTTCCAGGGCTTGTCCCGAAGTGAGGGGCAGATTGCCCACGTGTTACTCACCCGTTCGCCACTAATCCCCACCGAAGTGGTTCATCGTTCGACTTGCATGTGTTAAGCACGCCGCCAGCGTTCGTCCTGAGCCAGGATCAAACTCTCCGTGAATGCTTTCCCGTGATCGGGAAGGACACGCACGAGAGCGGAACGGTCGGGCGGAATAGGCCCGGCCGTTCACAGCGTCCTCGCTGTGTTTTTTTCAAAGGAACCTCGCCCCGGCCGTGGGCCGGGAACGGGGTATCAACATAATCTGGCGTTGATTTTTGGCACGCTGTTGAGTTCTCAAGGAACGGACGCTTCCTTTGTACTCACCCTCTCGGGCTTTCCTCCGGGCGCTTCCCTTCGGTCTTGCGTTTCCGACTCTATCAGATCTTTGTGATCCGGTTTCCTCGGGGTTTCGCCTTCCGGGTTTCCGCTTTTCGCGTTTCCCTTTCCGGCGGCTCCGACTCTATCAGATCTTTTTCTTTCGACCTGACCCCCAGTCAGCGGGGTTCGTCTTTCCGGCTGTTGGGCCGTTCCGACGAGTGAGACTGTAGCGGATTCCCTGCTCCCGAGCTAATCGGGGGCCTGCGCCCTTTCGGACACGGATTCCTCATTTCGCGAATACGCACACCAATGCCATGACGACAGACAGACGACTGCCGTCGAGTTGGTGCGGTACGTACGGAATGGCTGTCCGGGGCCGACCGGAGTCGGTACTCACGTCGGACAACTCGGAGAACAGTACGGATGGAGCCAGGGTGTGTCAACTCGCTGCCGTCATCACCACCCGGTGCCCCTCTTCAGAGCGTAGCCTGGCCCGCATGACGACTACGCGTACGTACAGCCAGCTCTGGCGGGCCGCCTGACAGCGGCCGTCCGTACGTATGCGCTCAACGGCCGCCGCTTCGGTGGCCGTTTTCGTTTCTCCCTCCAGGGCTCCGGCCCCAGGACTCCGGGGGCGGCCGGCCGGGGCGGCGGTCACAACCAGGAGACGGAGACAGGAAGCGATGACACGGGTCTTCAGTGGGATCAAACCGACCGGGCATCTGACGCTGGGGAACTACCTGGGCGCCATGCGGCGGTGGGCCTTGGTCGACCAGCACCGGGCGGACGCGTTGTTCTGCGTCGTCGATCTGCACGCGCTGACCGTGGACCACGACCCCTCACGGGTGCGCAGACTGAGCCGGCAGGCGGCGACGCTGCTGCTGGCGACCGGGGTGGATCCGGAGCTGTGCACCGTGTTCGTGCAGAGTCACGTGGACGAGCACACCCGCCTGTCGTACGTGCTGGAGTGCGTGGCGACCGACGGCGAGATGCGGCGGATGATCCAGTACAAGGAGAAAGCCGCGCGGGAGCAGCGGCGGGGCGGGAGCGTGCGGCTGTCGCTGTTGACGTATCCCGTGCTGATGGCGGCGGACATCCTGGCGTACGGGACGGACGAGGTGCCGGTGGGGGACGACCAGGCGCCGCACGTGGAGCTCACACGGGATCTGGCCGTGCGGTTCAACCAGCGGTACGGGTACACCTTCGTGGTGCCCCGGGCCACGCATCCGGACGTGGCCGCGCGGGTGATGAATCTGCAGGACCCCCTGTCGAAGATGGGGAAGAGCGACGACGTCGGGCCGGGAATCGTCTACCTGCTGGACGAGCCGGACGTGGTGCGGAAGAAAGTCATGCGGGCGGTGACCGACAGCGGACGCGACGTCGTGTACGACAGGGAGGAGCAGCCCGGGGTGGCGAATCTGCTGGAGATTCTCGCGGCTTGCTCGGGCGGTGACCCGAAGACCCTGGGCGATGCCTACGACTCGTACGGGGCTTTGAAGAAGGACACCGCGGAGGCCGTGGTCGAAGCGCTGAAGCCATTGCGGGAAAGGCACAAGGAGTTGTGCGCGGATCCCGGTCATGTGGAGGGCGTGTTGCGGGACGGAGCCGAAAGGGCTCGCGCCATGGCACGGCCGGTCGTGGATGCCGCCTATCGGGCTGTCGGTCTGCTCCCGGCATCCGGGGCCGGGGACGGCGCCGGAAGGTAGTACCGGTACCGGTGTCCGTGCCGGGCGTCCGGCTCGCTTGGCAGTAAGTCGTCGGTCGTTGACCTCCGTACCTCTGGGGGGTGGGGTGCGGGGGCGGCACGATCGGGGGCATGGACATTGCGGAGAACGCGGCGCTGGTGGTCGTCGACGTGCAGCAGGGTTTCGAGGACCTCGATTTCTGGGGACGGCGGAACCATCCCGGGGCGGACGAGAAAATCGCCGGGCTGATCGACGCGTGGCAGGCGTCGGGGCGGCCGGTGGTGTTCGTGCGGCACGACTCGGTCGAGCCGGCGTCGCCCCTGCGTCCGGGGCAGCCGGGCAACGGGTTCAAGGAGTACGTGGAGCGGCGGCGCGGTGAGGGAGGCGAGGGCGCCGAGCTGCTGGTGACCAAGAGCGTGAACTCGGCGTTCCACGGCACCCCGGATCTCGGCGCCTGGCTGAAGGACGCGGGGATCTCCCAGGTGGTGCTGACCGGGATCCAGACCAACATGTGTGTGGAGACGACGGCCCGGGTGGGCGGGAACCTCGGGTACGACGTGGTGGTCGTGTTCGACGCGACGTACACCTTCGACGTGGAGGGGCCGTTCGGCTGGCGGCGCAGTGCGGACGAGGCGGCACAGGCGTCGGCGGTGACGTTGCACGGGGGCGGGTTCGCGCGCGTGGTGATGTCGGCGGACGTGCTCGCCGGAGCGAGGTGAGGGGCGGGAACCGACGGGGCGCCCCGTCAGGAGCGCCCCGTCAGGAGCGCCCCGTCAGGAGCGCCCCGTCAGGAGCGCTCCGTCAGGAGCGCCCCGTCAGGAGCGCTCCGGGCGGGGGCCTGCCCTCAGTCCTTGGTGCCGGAGGCCAGTTCGCGGCTGCGGTCGCGGGCCGCTTCGAGGGCTGCGATGAGGGCGGCTCGTACGCCGTGGTTCTCGAGTTCGCGGATGGCGTTGATGGTGGTGCCGGCGGGGGAGGTGACGTTCTCGCGGAGCCGTACGGGGTGCTCGCCGCTGTCGCGGAGCATGATCGCGGCGCCGATCGCGGACTGGACGATCAGGTCGTGGGCCTTGTCGCGGGGCAGGCCGAGCAGGATGCCGGCGTCCGTCATGGCTTCGACCAGGTAGAAGAAGTACGCCGGGCCGGAGCCGGACAGGGCGGTACAGGCGTCCTGCTGCGACTCCGGGACGCGGAGCGTCTTGCCGACGGCGCCGAAGATCTCCTCGGTGTGGGCGAGGTGTTCCGGGGTGGCGTGGCTGCCGGCGGAGATGACCGACATGGCCTCGTCGACCAGGGCGGGGGTGTTCGTCATGACGCGGACGACCGGGGTGCCTGCGGCGAGGCGGTCCTCGTAGAAGGAGGTGGGGATACCCGCGGCGCCGCTGATGACCAGGCGGTCGGCGGGGAGGTGCGGGGCCAGCTCGTCGAGGAGGGTGCCCATGTCCTGTGGTTTGACCGTGAGGATCAGGGTGTCGGCGGTCTTGGCGGCTTCGAGGTTCGAGACCGGGGTGACCCCGTGGCGGGCGCGGAGTTCGTCGGCCCGTTCCTGGCGGCGGGTGGTGACCAGGAGGTCGGCGGGGGCCCAGCCGCCGCGGATCATTCCGCTGAGCAGGGCTTCACCGATCTTGCCGGTGCCGAGGACTGCGACTTTCTGAGCCATGACTGGGGATGTCCTCCGGAGTGGGCGCGTCGTCCTGGTTCATCCTCGCACCCGGGGGGCGTGGGGGCGGGGTGGTGTCCGGTGGGCGGACGAGGGGTGGACGGTGGCGAACGCCGGCGCCGGAGGGCTCCGGGGGGGGTGTCAGGCCGTCCTGCGGCGCAGGGTCGCCGCGCCGAGGACGAGCACCAGCAGGGCGCAGCCGGCGACGATCAGGATGTCGCGTATGAAGGGGGCGGTCATGCCCGTGTGCCCGAGAACCTCGTTCATGCCGTCGACGGCGTAGGACATGGGGAGGACGTCGGAGATGCCCTCCAGGACGGGGTGCATGTTCTCGCGCGCGGTGAAGAGTCCGCACAGGAGGAGTTGGGGGAAGATCACTGCCGGCATGAACTGGACCGCCTGGAATTCCGAGGCCGCGAAGGCCGAGACGAAGAGGCCGAGGGCTGTGCCGAGGAGTGCGTCGAGCAGGGCCACCAGGAGCAACAGCCACGGACTGCCGACGACGTCGAGCCCCAGGAACCAGACCGCCAGTGCGGTGGCCAGAGCGGACTGGACGATCGCGATCGCGCCGAAGGCGAGGGCGTAGCCGGCGATCAGGTCGCCCTTGCCGAGCGGCATGGCGAGGAGGCGTTCCAGAGTGCCGGACGTCCGCTCGCGCAGGGTGGCGATCGAGGTGACCAGGAACATCGTGATCAGCGGGAAGATCCCGAGGAGCGAGGCGCCGATGGTGTCGAAGGTGCGCGGGCTGCCGTCGAAGACGTAGCGGAGCAGGAGCAGCATCAGGCAGGGGACCAGCAGCATCAGCGCGATCGTGCGCGGGTCGTGGCGGAGTTGACGCAGGACCCGGGCCGCGGTGGCGAGGGTGCGCGAGGCGTTCAGGGCGCCCGTCGGGACGGAGGGCCGTGGCGTCGTACGGGGGGTGCTCATCGTGAGGTCTCCTTCGTGCGGCTTGTTTCGACGGCCGCGTCCACCAGGTGTAGGAAGGCCGCCTCGACGGTGTCGGATCCGGTGCCGGTGCGCAGGGCGTCGGGTGTGTCGTCGGCGAGGATCTCGCCCTCGCGCATGAGCAGGAGGCGGTGGCAGCGCTCGGCCTCGTCCATGACGTGGGAGGAGATCAGCAGGCCGGCGCCCCGTTCGGCGGCGAGGGTGTGGAAGAGCTGCCAGAGGTCGCGGCGCAGGACGGGGTCGAGGCCGACCGTGGGCTCGTCGAGGACCAGCAGCTCGGGGGTGCCTAGGAGGGCGACGGCGAGGGAGACGCGGTTGCGCTGGCCGCCGGAGAGGTTTCCGGCGAGGGCGTCGGCGTGGGTGGTGAGGTCGACGTCGGCGATGGCCCGGATGACGTTGTCGCGGCGGCGGTCGGCGGCCGTGGGGGTCCCCCCGCGCGAGCGAGTTCGAGCGTGGGGGAGGCCGGGGTCGAGGACCGAGGCGAAGTAGTCGAGGTTCTGCCGGACCGTCAGGTCGTCGTAGACCGAGGGGGCCTGGGTGACGTAGCCGATGCGGGTGCGCAGGGTGGGGTGGCCCGCGGGGAGGCCGAGCACGTCCAGCGTGCCGGTGACCTTGGCCTGGGTGCCCACGATGGCCCGCATCAGGGTCGACTTGCCGCAGCCGGAGGGGCCGAGGAGGCCGGTGACCTGTCCTCGCGGGACGGTGAAGTCGAGGCCGCGCAGGACGGTGCGGGGGCCTCGGACGACGGTGAGGCCCTGGGCGCGGACGGCGGGGGTTTCTCCCTCGCCGGTGTCCGGGTGCGGAGTGCCGGAGGCGTAATTCATCATGTGATGAATAATCCTCTCGGAGGCAGGACGCGTCAAGCGGTGGCGAAACGGTTCGCGCTGGGGCAGGGGACGGCCGTACGACTGGGCAGGGGACGACCATGTGGCCGGGCCGGGGTAGGGGACGGCCATGTGAGGGCGAGCGGGCAAGGCCGATGGAAGGCACGGCGCGGCACGGCGCGTGGCGGGCGGCCGAAGGGCGAGGCGGGAGACACAGCGCGGTGCGCGGCGGGAAGCGGCCCACGAAGGGCGTCGGCACAAAAGGCGCGGGTGCGCACACAGCTGTCGGCACGGGAAGCGCGGGCACGCGGGCGGGCAGCCTGAGGCGGACGGCGGAGCGGCACGCCGGATGCGGGGAAGCACCCGGCGACAGAGGGAGAGGACCGTTCGGCGCGGGCCGACGGTTTCCCTGCGGTGGTCAGGAGCGGCGGCGCTTCTTGGGGTTGCCGGAGCGGCGGGACATCCGCTTCGCGTACTGGGCGCGGGCCGTTTCGTACTCCTCGCGGTGGAGCTTCTCACCGGGAGCCTCGGCGAGGGAGCGGAAGAAGTAGGCGAGGAGGGAACCGACGAAGCCGACGGTGAGCAGGCCGCGGAGGGACCGCCGGCGGTCGGGGTCGGGGCGGCGCTTGAACGCCTCCCAGGTGTGCCCGAACGCGAGGGCACTGCAGACCGCGAACATCACGACCATCAGAAGCGTGACGAAACCGCCGACCTCGGCGATCTGGAACCCCTGGTAGGCGATGCGCAGAACGAGGCAGGCGGCGGCCGCGGCGGCGAGTGAGCCGACGGCGACGCCGATGCGGCGGGCCGCGTAGCCGCTGCCGTGGTCGACCCAGGTCGTACCGAAGAAGCGGATGGGTTCGGGGCGGGGGCCGACGGGGGTTCCCGGGGAGCCCGCGGGGTGGTCGTCCGGGGTGCCGTTCTCTGCGCTCACGCTTCGATTATGGCTCCGGCGCCCCGCGGGCTCCGAACGGGATCGGCCACGACCGGCTGGGATCGGCCGCGATCGGCTGCGATCGGCTTGGATCAGCGGCAATCAGCAGCAATCAGTTGGGATCAGTCGGGATCTGTCGGGATCAGCTGCAGCGCGGGGCCACGTAGCCGTCGCTGCCGGTCTTCACGTAGGTGTCCGAGACGTACTGGCCGCCGGCGATGTTGCACCAGATGTTCGACGTGCCGTACGGGCCGGTGACGGTCGTGCCCGGACGCTGGCAGAAGATCGGCACCTGCGCGCCCAGCGGCAGGGTGCGGACGATCGCGTAGTTCGTGCCCGGACCGCTGCGGACGTTGAGCCGGTGGCCCGGCGCGACCGGGTAGTACTGCACGGCCGCCGCCGCTGCCGACTCCGCCGTGCCGGCGCCCTCCGCTTCTCCAACCTGGCCAACTGCCATGGAAAACCTCCCCCGTTGTGCATCCCATGTCTGTCATGGGCCCCCTTCATACCCTGAAATCCCGCCACGCACACATGTACGTTGTTTGAACACCGGCACGGCCATGCCTCCTCGGTCCCGTACATCCCATCGACTAGGGTCTGTGCGGCGCGCACGTGGACGAACAGCACGGGGGTGGTCCCATGGCGCCACAGCAGAACATCGGAGCGGACACGGAAGCGGAACTTCCCGAGTACGCCGGTCACTACCGTCTCGAGTCATGCCTCGGCTCCGGCGGAATGGGCGTGGTGCATCTGGCCCGGAGTACGTCCGGGCTGAAGCTCGCGGTGAAGGTCGTGCACGCCGAACTCGCACGGGACCGCGAGTTCAGGGGACGTTTCCGGCAGGAGGTCGCGGCGGCGCGACGGGTGAGCGGTGCCTTCACCGCGCCGGTCGTCGACGCCGATCCGGAGGCCGCACGCCCCTGGATGGCCACGCTGTTCATACCCGGCCCGACGCTCGCCCAGCATGTGAAGCGGAACGGGCCCATGCCCCCGCCCCAGTTGCGCAGGCTGATGGCCGGACTGGCGGAGGGACTGCGGGACATCCACCGGGTCGGGGTCGTGCACCGCGATCTGAAGCCCAGCAATGTACTGCTCGCCGAGGACGGGCCGAAGGTCATCGATTTCGGCATTTCTCGGCCAAAGGACAGCGAACTGCGGACCGAGACCGGCAAATTGATCGGCACCCCGCCCTTCATGGCGCCCGAACAGTTCCGGCGTCCCCGTGAAGTCGGCCCCTCCGCCGACATCTTCGCGCTCGGCTCCCTCCTCGTGCACGCCGCCACCGGACGCGGACCGTTCGACTCCGACAGCCCGTACGTGGTCGCCTACCAGGTGGTGCACGACGATCCCGATCTGACCGGCGTGCCGGACGGCCTCGCCCCCCTGGTGCTGAACTGCCTGGCCAAGGAGCCCGAGGACCGGCCCTCCCCCGACGAGTTGATGCGGGAACTGCGGTCCGTCGCGGCCTCGTACGACACCCAGGCCTTCATCCCCGCACAGCGGGCGGAGCCTGGAGCGGAGACGGACCCGGGCCCGGAGGCGGGAGCGGAGGCTGACCCGGGAGCGGAGGCGAGGGCAGGAGCGGGAGCGGCCTCAGCGGGCGCCGTGCCCGGCCACCAGGGGGTGCCCGAAGCGGAGGGCGGGATCGGCTCCGGGCCCGCGAACCGGCCCGGAGCCGGCCATGCGGCCGAGCTCGTCGCCGGAACCGCTCCCGAACCTGCTCACGGTCCCGAACCCGGCACCGCGTCCAGTCCCGGGCGTCGCGTCGGCCCGACGGCGGCCCGGCGTTCCGCGCGGCCGACCCTCAGCAAACGGTCGCTGCTCGGGGGCGGAGCGCTCGCCCTCGCCGTGTTCGGCACGCTCTTCTCCGTCCAGTTGCTCGGCGACGAGCCCCCGGTGCGGCAGACCACCTCAGGCGCCCGGACCACGCCGGACGCGTTCCGGGCGTGGGAGGCGACGCCGTCGGGCAAGCCGGGCAACCCGCAGTGCTCGTACGGGGCTGATCTGCTGGTGTGCGCCCAGGCGGGGTCGGTGTTCGCCCTCGACCCCGACGACGGCGGCCTGCTGTGGCGGCACACCGCCGCGGGGACGGCGGCGAGCGGACCGCCGGTCGTGTCGGGCGGACTCGTGCAGCCCGCGCCGGAGCCGGCCGGCGGCCTGGAAGCCCTCGACCCGGCCTCGGGGAAGCCGCGGTGGCGGCAGGAGAACGCCGAGTACAACGGCCTGACCGGTACCGGGGACGTGCTGCTGCTCACCGGAGCCGACGGCACGGTCACCGGCGTGGACAGCGCCTCGGGCGACGCGTTGTGGAGCGGGCGGGTGCCGGGGCACGACACCCTGTACTTCCGCACGTTCGCGGGGGACCCGCTGGCCTACGTGGCGAGCACGTCGGACGACGGTTCCAGCACACAGGTCACAGCGGTCGATCCGCGGTCCGGTGCGGTGCGGTGGGACGCCCGGCTGGAGGGGATGCTGACGCCGGTCGGCAGCACGGGCGAGGCGCTCGTCCTCGCTTCCGCCGACCCGGTCTACGACACCACGCAGGCCCTGATCCGCTACACACCGGCCAGCGGGGAGACACGCCGGGTGACGCTGCCCGTGCCGCTGGCCCAGGCGCGGGGCACCGTGCACGGGGACATCGCCTACCTGACGGGCACCGGCGGCAGACTGGTGGCCGTCGACATGACCGCGCTGCGGCAGCGGTGGAGCCTGGAGAGCGGGATCGCCCGCTCGTCCACACCGGTCGCGGACGAGCGGCACGTCTATTTCACGGCGCCGGACGGCCGGCTGCTCGCCGTGCACGCGCGGGAGGGGCGACTGGCCGGGCAGACGGCGCCCCGGATGGACGGCACCCCCGACCGCGTGGCCGCCACCCTGCCGGATCCGGTGATCGCCGACGGCCACGTCTACGCCACCGCCCCCGACGGCACGGTCTTCGCCGTGGACGGACACGACCCGGCCGACTGGTAGGGCCCACGGAAACCCCCTGGGTCCTGTGGGTCTCGTGGGTCCTGTGAGCGGCCCCGACGCCCGATGTCCGGTGGCCTCTCGGACATCGGCGTCGGGCGTCGGGGCGGCGTCAGGGCCGGGTCGGCGTCGGGCGGCTCAGCCCAGCTTCGACACGTCCCGCACCGCGCCCTTGTCGGCGCTCGTGGCCATCGCCGCGTACGCCTTCAGCGCCGCCGAGACCTTGCGCTCACGGTTCTTCGGGGCGTACACACCGCCCAGTGCCTCCTCGCGGCGGGCCAGCTCGGCCTCGTCGACCAGCAGCTCGATCGAGCGGTTCGGGATGTCGATGCGGATGCGGTCGCCCTCCTCGACCAGGGCGATGGTGCCGCCCGAGGCCGCCTCCGGGGAGGCGTGGCCGATGGAGAGGCCGGACGTACCGCCGGAGAAGCGTCCGTCGGTGATCAGGGCGCAGGCCTTTCCGAGGCCCCGGCTCTTCAGGTACGACGTCGGGTAGAGCATCTCCTGCATGCCGGGGCCGCCCTTGGGGCCCTCGTAGCGGATGACGACGACATCGCCCTCCTTGACCTGCTTGGTGAGGATCTTCTCGACGGCCTCTTCCTGCGACTCACAGACGACCGCCGGGCCCTCGAAGGTCCAGATGGACTCGTCGACGCCGGCCGTCTTGACGACGCAGCCGTCCACGGCGAGGTTGCCGCGCAGCACCGCCAGACCGCCGTCCTTGGAGTAGGCGTGCTCGGCGGAGCGGATGCAGCCGCCCTCGGCGTCCTCGTCGAGGGTGTCCCAGCGCTCGGACTGGGAGAACGCCTCGGCGGAGCGCACGCAGCCGGGGGCCGCGTGCCACATCTCCACGGCCTCCGGGGAGGGGGAGCCGCCGCGGATGTCCCAGGTCTTCAGCCAGTCGGCGAGGGTCGGGCTGTGGACGGAGTACACGTCCTCGTTCAGCAGGCCCGCGCGGTGCAGTTCGCCGAGCAGGGCGGGGATGCCGCCCGCGCGGTGCACGTCCTCCATGTAGTACGTACGGCTCTTGGCGACGTTCGGCGCGACCTTCGCCAGGCAGGGCACGCGGCGCGAGAGGGCGTTGATCTCGTTCAGGCCGAAGGGGACCTCCGCCTCCTGGGCGGCGGCCAGCAGGTGCAGGATCGTGTTGGTGGAGCCGCCCATGGCGATGTCCAGCGCCATCGCGTTCTCGAAGGCGGCGACGGTGGCGATGGAGCGGGGCAGGACCGTCTCGTCGTCCTGCTCGTAGTAGCGGCGGGTGATGTCCATGACCGTGCGGGCGGCGTTCTCGTAGAGCGCCTTGCGGGCCGTGTGGGTGGCGAGGACCGAGCCGTTGCCCGGGAGGGACAGGCCGATGGCCTCGGTGAGGCAGTTCATCGAGTTGGCGGTGAACATGCCGGAACAGGAGCCGCAGGTCGGACAGGCGTTCTCCTCGATGCGCAGGACGTCGGCGTCGGAGATCCTGTCGTCGGCGGCGTCCACCATCGCGTCGATCAGGTCCAGCGTGCGGACCGTGCCGTCGACCAGCGTCGCCCGGCCGGCCTCCATGGGACCGCCGGAGACGAAGACCGTCGGGATGTTCAGCCGCAGGGCGGCGTTGAGCATGCCCGGGGTGATCTTGTCGCAGTTGGAGATGCAGATCAGGGCGTCCGCGCAGTGGGCCTCGACCATGTACTCCACGCTGTCCGCGATCAGGTCGCGGGAGGGCAGGGAGTACAGCATGCCGCCGTGGCCCATCGCGATGCCGTCGTCGACGGCGATGGTGTTGAACTCGCGCGGGATGCCGCCGGCCGCGACGACCGCCTCGCTGACGATCCTGCCGACCGGCGCGAGGTGGGTGTGGCCGGGGACGAACTCCGTGAAGCTGTTGGCGACGGCGATGATGGGCTTCCGGCCGATGTCCGCACCCGGTACACCGGAGGCTCGCATCAGGGCGCGGGCGCCCGCCATGTTGCGGCCATGGGTGACTGTGCGGGACCTCAGCTCGGGCATCGTCGCTCGCTCCTTCAGACCTTCTCGGGGTGCCGGGGTCAGAGATTCCTGACTGCCGTCGAGCGTACGCCCGTCATCCAGGGGGCGGGACGGGGTGTCCGGAATGCGGGATACATATCTCAGTGCGGGAGCGGTGCGGGGCCCGCGGTACGCGTGGGGGGGCGCGGCGCGGTACCTGTGGGGGGGCGGCGCGGCACCTGTGGGGGCGCGGCGCTTCAGCGGCCGGTGAGGTGGCCCTGCACGACCGGCGCCACCCGCTCGACGATCTGCTCGGCGTCCGCCGAGGCCAGCGGTTCGACCTTGATCACGTACCGGATCATCGCGATTCCGACCAGCTGGGCGGCGGCGAGCTCGGCGCGCAGTTCGGCGTCCGGCAGGTCGAGCCGCCCCGCGATACGGCGCAGCAGCTGGCCGGCGACCAGGCGACGGAAGACACCGGCGGCGATCTCGTTGTTCACGGCGGACCGGACGATCGCGAGCAGCGGGGCCCGGGTCACCGGGTTCTCCCAGAGGCCGAGGATCATCCGGGTCATCCGCTCGCCGACCTCCTCCAACGGAGCGTCGAGGACGGCTTCCCTGCCCTTGAGCACCGGGGCGAAGGCGACCTCGACGGCCGCCTCGAACACCTGCTCCTTGGTACCGAAGTAGTGGTGCACCAGCGCGGAGTCGACCCCGGCCGACTTGGCGATGCCCCGTACGGATGTCTTGTCGTACCCGCGTTCGGAGAACTCCTCGCGGGCGGCGTCCAGGATGCGGTCCCGGGTGCCGGCCGACTCCGTGCGCGAGGGCCGGCCACGGCGTCGGGGTGCGGCGGCGGGGCGGCCGGGGGACGTGTCCGGGGCCGTGGCGGACGCATCCGGGACCGACTCGTCCGGACCGCCGGACGTCGCGCCCGGACCGCCGGACGTCATGCCCGGACCGCCGGGAGACGCGTCCGGGTCACCGGGCACGGTGACGCCGGTCATCGGCGTGGCGCCCGCAGCGCCGAGGTCGCCGTCGAGGACCCGGGGGCACCTGGGGTCGCCGACGCCAGGTGCAGGCGGGTGAACGCCAGCGCCTCCGCCAGGTCGGCCTCGCGCTCGGCACCGGACATGGCACGGCGGGTGTTGACCTCGACGACGACATGGCCGTCGAAACCGTTGAGGGCCAGGCGCTCCAGCACCTCGGCGCAGGGCTGGTCGCCGCGGCCGGGCACGAGGTGCTCGTCCTTGGCCGAGCCCCGGCCGTCGGCGAGGTGGACGTGACCGAGGCGGTCACCCATGCGGTCGAGCATCCCCAGGGTGTCGGTGCGGGCGGTCGAGGCGTGGCTGAGGTCGATCGTGAAGTGGCGGTAGTCGTCCTTGGTGACGTCCCAGTCGGGGGCGTAGGCGAGCATCTCGCGGTCGCGGTAGCGCCACGGGTACATGTTCTCGACGGCGAACCGCACATCCGTCTCGTCGGCCATCCGCCAGATTCCGTCGACGAAGTCACGGGCGTACTGGCGCTGCCAGCGGAACGGCGGATGAACGACGACCGTGGCGGCGCCGAGCTTCTCGGCGGCGGTACGGGCCCGCTGGAGCTTGGTCCAGGGGTCGGTGGACCACACGCGTTGCGTGATGAGCAGGCAGGGGGCGTGCACGGCCAGGACGGGGATGCGGTGGTAGTCGCTGAGGCGGCGCAGCGCCTCGATGTCCTGGCTGACCGGATCGGTCCACACCATGACCTCGACACCGTCGTACCCGAGGCGCGCGGCGATCTCGAAGGCCGTCGCCGTCGACTCCGGATAGACGGAGGCCGTCGACAGAGCGACCTTCGCATCCGGGATGCGCACCGCTGGATCTGCCACGAGGGACAGCGTACGGGTTGTGTTCGACGGGTGGGACGCGGACGACGGGCTTCGGCCGGAGGCGTTCGCCCCGGCCGTGAGCACATGAGCACAGGACACGGGACGCTTCGTCCGTCCGGCGGTCCCGCGGCCCGAAGGCCGCCGTGTGATCGAGCTAACCGGACACCTGCCCCGCCGCCCCGGCTCGTGATCCCCGCACGGCCCGGCTCACCGAAGCCCGCACAGCATCGGCACATCGTCCCGCACGCCCCCGGCTCGTGGTCCCCGCGCGACGGGCGGTCGCATCCGCGCGGCGGGCGGTCGCGGTGCGCGACTACGCGGGCCCCATGTGGTCCAGGCGGCGCAGGATGACGCCCTCGCGCAACGCCCATGGGCAGATCTCCAGGGACTCCACCCCGAAGAGGTCCATCGTGGCCTCCGCGACCAGCGCCCCGGCGACCAGCTGGCCGGCGCGCGACTCGGAGACGCCGGGCAGCGCGGCGCGCTCGGCGGTGGTCATCACGGACAGCCTCGACACCCACCCCTCCAGGGACTGGTGCTTCAGCTCGCGCGGGACGTACGGACCCTCGGTGGAACGGGCGGCGCCCGCCAGGCGGGCGAGCTGCTTGAAGGTCTTGGAGGTGGCCACCACGTGGTCGGGCGGACCGAGACGGCTGAACTCGCCGACCGTACGGCCGATCTCCGCGCGGACGTGCCGGCGCAGCACCCGCACGTCGTCCGGCGCCGGCGGGTCGCCGGGCAGCCGGGTCCCGGTGAGGCGGCCGGCGCCCAGCGGCAGCGACACCACGGCGTCGGGCTCCTCGTCGATGCCGAAGGCTATCTCCAGGGAGCCGCCTCCGATGTCGATGACCAGCAGCTTCCCCGCCGACCAGCCGAACCAGCGGCGGGCGGCGAGGAAGGTCAGCCGGGCCTCCTCGGCACCGGTGAGGACCTGGAGTTCGACTCCGGTCTCCGCACGCACACGCTCGAGGACCTCGCCCGAGTTGCGGGCGTCGCGCACCGCCGAGGTCGCGAACGGCAGCAACTCCTCGACGCCCTTGTCCTCGGCGGCCTGGAGCGCCTCGTGGACGACCTGGATCACCTGATCGGCCCCACCGGGGCCGATCGCTCCGCCGGCGTCCAGCAGCTCGGCCAGGCGCAGCTCCGCCTTGTGCGAGTGCGCGGGCAGCGGGCACGCCCCGGGGTGCGCGTCGACCACCAGCAGATGCACCGTGTTCGAACCCACGTCGAGGACACCGAGTCTCATGTACGGAACGCTACTGCGCGTGACGCGGCGAAAAGTCCGCTCCGGAGCAGTCGGTCCGGTACGGGACAGTGATGTGGGCGACTTACCCTGGACGGGTGCCAAAGACGAAAAAGGCGAAGGCCGAGAAGACGGACAAAGCGACCAAGCAGGCCAAGAGTGTCAAGCCGGCCAAGAGTGCCAAGCCGGTCGACGGTCCGTCGCGGGTGCCGCCGAACGACGAGAAGGGCCTCGACTTCGCTCGGGCGTGGGTGGAGTTCCCCGACCCGGCGGACGAGGAGCAGGTGTTCCGCTGCGATCTGACATGGCTGACCTCTCGCTGGAACTGTGTCTTCGGCAGCGGTTGCCAGGGCATCCAGGCGGGCCGCGCGGACGACGGGTGCTGCACCCTGGGGGCGCATTTCTCGGACAAGGACGACGAGAAGCGGGTCGCGGGGCATGTGGCGAGACTGACGCCGGACATCTGGCAGCACCACGACGAGGGCATCCGGGGCGGCTGGGTCTCCGAGGACGAGGACGGCGACCGCCAGACCCGCCCCTTCCAGGGCTCGTGCATCTTCCAGAACCGGCCGGGCTTCGCCGGCGGCATGGGCTGCTCGCTGCACATCCTCGCCGTGCGGGAGGGCCGCGAACCGCTGGAGACCAAGCCGGACGTGTGCTGGCAGCTGCCGGTCCGGCGGACCTACGACTGGATCGACCGGCCCGACGACACGCGCGTGCTGCAGGTGTCGATCGGTGAGTACGACCGCCGGGGCTGGGGCCCGGGCGGTCACGACCTGCACTGGTGGTGCACGTCGGCGACCTCGGCGCACGGCGCGGGCGACCCCGTGTACGTGTCCTACCGGGCGGAGCTGACCGAGCTGATGGGCAAGGCCGGTTACGCCCGGCTGGCCGAGCTGTGCGAGGAGCGGCTCGCCTCGCAGCTCCCGCTGCTGGCACCGCATCCGGCGGATCCCGCCTGACCCGCCTCCCCGTGCGCGGGACCCGGATCACCGGTTTCGGGTCCCGACAGCCCCCTCAGTCACGGCAGTCACGGCAGTCACGGCAGTCACGGCAGTCACGAAACGGACGGGCTCAGGGCGCCGCGGATGTCATCGCCGATGCCACCGCCGCCGTCCTCGGCGGGCGGGGACGCCGGCTGGGCAGGGGCGGCCTGGCCACCGGGGGCCGGATCTGTGGGCTCCGGGTCGGGCGACCGGGGCGGATCGCTCGGAGCGGGCTCCGGCGGGGGCGGTGACGTGGGTGTGGGCGTCGGGTCCGGGGTGGGGGACGACGGCGGGGGCCCGCCCGGGTCGTCGGAGTTCGGGGGCGGGGTGGACGGGGAACCGGGGTGCGAGGTTGCCGGGCTGCCGGGACGGTCGGGCCCCCCGGACCGACCGGGAAGGGGCGCGCCGGAGGAGGACGCACCGGAGGAGGACGGGAGGGGGGCGTTGCCGTGACCGTCGATGGTCACCACGGCGCCGGTGGGCGAGACCGCCACCCGCGCGCTCCAGCGGCCGGACGGCTCGCGCAGCTGGTCGACGTACACCCTGATCGTCAGTGACTGCCCCGGCCGGAGCGTCCCCGAGCCCTGGCTCAGGTAGAGCCAGGGCGCTCCCGTCGACGCGG
Organism: Streptomyces sp. P9-A2; assembly: GCF_036634175.1. Lineage (NCBI taxonomy): Bacteria > Bacillati > Actinomycetota > Actinomycetes > Kitasatosporales > Streptomycetaceae > Streptomyces > Streptomyces sp. P9-A2. The sequence continues at coordinate 4,563,073 of NZ_JAZIFX010000001.1, read as the reverse complement.
ACCAGCGGACCGGCACCGCGCCCCGCGCGGTGAGCGTGATCAGCGTGGTGTCGCCGCTGTGACCGGCGGTGACACCCAGCACGGCGGCACCCTTGTGGCCTGCGCCGGTGACCTCGACGACCTCCACGGACACGTCCGCCCTGCCGTGCCCGCCGTCCTCGCCGGAGCGGCTCCCGGGCCGGGTGTCGGCGTTGCCGGTGTTCTCGTAGCCGCCCGGGTCCCCGCCGGCGAGGTCGAGGGGCATGTCGGTCTCCCGCGCGGAGGCCGTCCGGTCGTCCCGGGCCTCGCCGACGGGGGCGCTCCGGTAGGCGGCGTACAGCGCGAGCACGGGGGCGGCGACGACGGTGGCGACCACGGTCGTCGTGACCGCACCCGCGCGCAGCCGGTTCCGGCGGGCGACACGGTCCTTGGGATCCATCGGGAATCCGCGCCGGTCGAAGCGGGGCGCGCCGCCGCGCGCGCGTGGGTGGTGCGCCAGGGCGGTGCGCAGGGCCGCTTCGGGAGCCGGAAGGACGTGCAGGGCGTCGGGGGTGACGCCGGTGCCGGGCCAGCGGCCGGGGAGGGCGCGCCCGGCGGTGCGGCGGCAGCCCGGGCAGTCGTCGACGTGCCGGACGAGTTCGCGGCGCAGCGCGCTGCTGAGCACGAGCCGGCTGTCACCGGTGAGATGCGCCACGCCCCGGCAGGCGCCGGTCTCGACGACGGCGAGCGCCGCGCGGGTGCGCTCGACCTCGCAGGCGGCGGAGGCGAGCAGTTCGCGGGCGGCGTCCGGTTCCATGCCGAGCACGGCGGCGACCTCGTGGGCTCCGAGGTGGTGCCGGACGGCGAGTTCGAGCGCCTCGCGCTGCTCCGGCGTGGTGCCCGCGGCCTCCGGCCAGGCGAGCAGGGCCAGCTCACGGCGGCGCTGCTCCCGTACCTCCTCGGAGACGGCCGGGGCGGCGGCGGTCCGTGCCGCCCGCTGCCGGGCCGCCCGGCCCGCCGCATGGGTGGCCTGGCGTTTCTGCCGGGCCTCGGCCAGCTTGCGCAGACAGGCCCAGCGGGCCAGCGCGTACAGCCAGGCCCTGTGGTCCCCGGACGCTTCCGGGAGGTGCCGGCCGCGGCGCTCCGCGAGGGTGAGGACGTCGGCCAGGGCGGCGGTCGCCGCGTCGTGGTCGCACAGCACTGACAGGCAGTAGGTGAAGAGGCCGTCCAGACACGGTTCGTGGCAGGTGGGCGGCCGGTGTGCCGGCGTGTGCGCGGCCCCCCGGTCGCGCATCTCCCGGTGCGCCCGGTGCGTGCCGGTCGTGCGGGTCGGGATCTCCGGGCCACTGCTCGTCATTCGGCGACCGTAGGCGGCCGGAGTCGGCCCCTCCCGGAGCCCTGCGCACTTTTAATCCGTACGGGTGAAACGATCCCTCAATCGGGGGTGAGAACCCTTCGCTCCACGGGTGGGGAGGGGAAATCGGCCCGGTGCCGGGACCGGTGACCGGGCACTGCGCGCCCGGCCGTCAGTGCCGGGCGCTACCGTTTCGACCATGGCTGCCCGTACCAAGACCACCAAGGACCGACCGTCCTACCGCTGCACCGAGTGCGGCTGGCAGACGGCCAAGTGGCTCGGCCGCTGCCCCGAGTGCCAGGCCTGGGGGACGGTCGAGGAGTACGGCGTGCCCGCGGTCCGTACGACGGCGCCGGGGCGGGTCACCACCTCCGCCGTGCCCATCGGCCAGGTCGACGGCCGTCAGGCCACGGCCCGCTCCACCGGTGTTCCCGAGCTGGACCGGGTGCTCGGCGGTGGGCTCGTCCCCGGCGCGGTGGTACTCGTCGCGGGTGAGCCGGGTGTCGGCAAGTCCACGCTCCTGCTGGACGTCGCGGCCAAGGCGGCGAGCGACGAGCACCGCACGCTCTATGTCACGGGCGAGGAGTCGGCGAGCCAGGTCCGGCTGCGCGCCGACCGGATCCACGCCATCGACGACCATCTGTACCTCGCCGCCGAGACGGATCTGTCCGCCGTCCTCGGCCATCTGGACGCGGTGAAGCCGTCCCTGCTGATCCTCGACTCGGTGCAGACGATCGCCTCCCCGGAGCTCGACGGCGCGCCGGGCGGCATGGCCCAGGTGCGCGAGGTGGCGGGCGCGCTGATCCGCGCCTCCAAGGAGCGCGGGATGGCCACCCTGCTGGTGGGCCACGTCACCAAGGACGGCTCGATCGCGGGGCCGCGCCTGCTGGAGCACCTGGTGGACGTCGTCCTGAGCTTCGAGGGCGACCGGCACGCGCGCCTGCGCCTGGTGCGCGGCGTGAAGAACCGCTACGGCACCACGGACGAGGTCGGCTGCTTCGAACTGCACGACGAGGGCATCACGGGCCTGGCCGACCCCAGCGGGCTGTTCCTGACCCGCCGTGCGGAGCCGGTGCCGGGCACCTGTCTGACGGTGACGCTGGAGGGCCGCCGCCCGCTGGTCGCCGAAGTGCAGGCGCTCACCGTCGACTCGCAGATCCCCTCCCCCCGCCGCACCACGTCCGGGCTGGAGACCTCGCGTGTCTCGATGATGCTCGCGGTGCTGGAACAGCGTGGGCGCATCAGCGCCTTGGGCAAGCGGGACATCTACTCCGCGACGGTCGGCGGAGTGAAGCTCTCCGAGCCGGCGGCGGATCTGGCGATCGCGCTCGCCCTCGCGTCGGCGGCGAGCGACACCCCGTTGCCCAAGAACCTGGTCGCGATCGGCGAGGTCGGGCTCGCGGGCGAGGTCAGGCGGGTGACGGGCGTGCAGCGCAGGCTCTCCGAAGCGTATCGCCTGGGCTTCACCCACGCGCTCGTGCCGGGCGATCCGGGAAAAATCCCGTCAGGGATGAAGGTTCTGGAAGTCGCGGACATAGGGGACGCTCTGCGCGTCCTTCCGCGTTCGCGTCGCCGGGACGCCCCACGGGACGAGGAGGAGCGCCGGTAGACTTTGCCCTGGTCTCGCCCGTCCGTACGAACCGAGTGCGTCGGGGTCTCCCGTTCGAATCATGCCGGATAGGGAGCGGGGCCGGGCACGCGCAGCTGCAAGGCGGAGGTTGGAGTCGACGCGGTGGGGGTCCCCCTGCTCGAGCTCGTCGAGAGCTCGGGGGCGTCGGCGACCGACGGCAACACCGTTGGGGGTCCCCCTGCTCGAAGAGCTCGGGGGAGCGCGTGTCCGGCCCCGCGAGCCCGGCATGATTCGAACGGGAGACCCTGAACGGGGGCGCCCAGTCATCGCGACCGGAGGAGTGCAGTGGCAGCCAACGACCGGGCAGCAGCTCCCGGAAAGTCCGGCGGGAGCGCCGGTTCCGATCGCCTGATGCGCGCCTCGCTGAGTGCCGTGGCACCCGGCACCGCCCTCCGTGACGGCCTGGAGCGCGTACTCCGGGGCAACACGGGCGGTCTCATCGTGCTCGGTTCCGACAAGACCGTCGAGACGCTGTGCAGCGGCGGTTTCGTCCTGGACGTCGAGTTCACCGCGACCCGGCTGCGCGAGCTGTGCAAGCTCGACGGCGGCATAGTCCTGTCGTCCGACCTGTCGAAGATCCTGCGGGCGGGTGTCCAGCTGGTGCCGGACCCGACGATCCCGACCGAGGAGACCGGCACCCGGCACCGCACCGCCGACCGGGTCTCCAAGCAGGTCGGCTTCCCGGTCGTCTCGGTCTCCCAGTCGATGCACCTGATCGCGCTCTACGTCGACGGTCACCGCCGCGTCCTGGAGGACTCGGCGGCGATCCTGTCCCGTGCCAACCAGGCGCTCGCGACACTGGAGCGCTACAAGCTCCGCCTCGACGAGGTCGCCGGCACGCTGTCGGCGCTGGAGATCGAGGACCTGGTGACCGTGCGGGACGTCTCGGCGGTCGCGCAGCGGCTGGAGATGGTGCGCCGCATCGCCACCGAGATCGCCGAGTACGTGCTCGAACTCGGCACCGACGGCCGTCTCCTCGCCCTTCAGCTGGACGAGCTGATCGCGGGTGTGGAGCCGGAACGCGAGCTGGTCGTGCGGGACTACGTGCCCGAGCCCACCGCCAAGCGTTCCCGCACGGTCGACCAGGCCCTGCACGAACTGAACGCCCTCACCCACGCGGAACTGCTGGAACTGCCCACGGTGGCCCGTGCCCTGGGCTACACCGGCTCCCCCGAGACACTGGACTCGGCCGTGTCACCGCGCGGCTTCCGGCTGCTCGCCAAGGTGCCGAGGCTGCCCGGCGCGATCATCGACCGCCTGGTGGAGCACTTCGGCGGCCTGCAGAAGCTGCTGGCCGCCAGCGTGGACGACCTCCAGACGGTGGACGGCGTCGGCGAGGCCCGCGCCCGCAGCGTCCGGGAGGGCCTGTCACGGCTGGCGGAGAGTTCGATCCTGGAGCGGTACGTCTAGCTAGAAGACTCTGAAGATCTTGCTCGGACCGCCCGGTTCACGCCGGATTGCCGGTACATATCAATCGGCGTGAACCGGCTCAGGACGGGCGTGACTTCAAGACCTTCAGGACGCTTCCAGGGCGCGGTACGCCCAGGAGCCCCGGTACGCCCATGCCGGTGCACGCGGTACGCCCAGGAGCCCCGGTACGCCCATGCCGGTGCACGCGGGAGTTCCGGTACGCCCAGGAGCCCTGGTACGCGCGGGAAGCGGTGTGCCCGGGGCGGTCAGGCGCTCTTCAGCACGAAGGACGTCTGCACCTTCGCGAACACCGGTGTCTTCGCCTCGACCAAGTACGTGCCCGCCTCGGCCGACCCGGCCGGCGGGGTCGCGCACTGCGGGGCGCTCGGCTTGCGGTCCCACTTCACGGTGTACGTGATGCTGTCGCCCGCGGGCACCCGGAACACCAGGCTCCCCGCGCCCTTGGGGCAGTCGTCCGACGCCCAGTACACGTCGTCGGCGGATGCCTGAGTGATCGTCAACACCGCGCTCTTCGGGCCGAGATCGACCTTGCAGTCACTTTTGGAGATGTTCCGCGCGGTCAGCCGGAAGGTGGGCGTCCCGTCGGGCTCGTAGGAGTTGCGGACGCTGCTCAGGCTGAACTTGACGTCGCTCGCGGTGCAGTTGGAGAGTCCGGACCCGGCCGGCAGTGCGTCGCCCACACCGACCCCCGCCGTCGTACCGCCCTCGGAGCCGCTGCCCGCGCCGCCCTTTCCGCCGCCCCCGCCGCCGCCGTCCGATCCGCTGCCGCCGGAGTCACCGGGGTCGCCGTTCGCCTCGTCGTCCCCCGTGCCGGTCGAGGAGCCGCCCGAGTCCTCGTCACCGGACTCGTCACGACCGCCCGGTGCCTGACTGATGGCCGGCCCCGAACTCGACGGTCCCGGAGCGATGGTGGAGGGTGCGGGATTCTTGCCGTCGGCCCCGTTGTCGTGCCCGCCGCCGCCCCCGTCGCGGGAGACGACGACCCAGGCGACCAGCAACGCCAACACGCCCAGCAGGGACAGCAGTACGGCCCTCCTGCGCCAGTAGATGGAGGAGGGAAGCGGCCCGACCGGATTGCGCAGAGATCCCACAGCTCAAACTGTACGAGAGATCCGGGCCTTCACTGATCCCACCCGCCGCCGAGAACTCAACTTTTCCGGATCATCATCCCGGAAACGGCTGCCTGTTGCCGCTCTCGGTCAGGCACAACATGCGACGGTCACGAAGTGTGACGATACGAGTACTCTACCTACGGTCCGTGACCGAGGGCGGGGAGGTGGCCCTCGCCGCCGCCGGAAGCTCCACACTCCGACACCCCGTGTTCGCGATCGTGTCCCTTGCAGCTCTGGCCACGGCTCCGACCGCCATTGCGGCACGACGGGGGTGGCGGTGTCCCCGTTCGTGCCGGTGGTCGTGGCAGGATCGAGAGGCCATGACTGCTCTCACGAAGCCCCAGCCCGACGGCACCGCCGATCCCTCGTCCGAGCACGCTCCCGGAGCGTCGCTCCACTACCCCGTCATCGACTGGTTCGACGAGCACGCCCGGGATCTTCCGTGGCGACGCCCGGAGGCCGGCGCGTGGGGGGTGATGGTCAGTGAGTTCATGCTCCAGCAGACCCCGGTGAACCGGGTTCTGCCGGTCTACGAGCAGTGGCTGGCCCGCTGGCCGCGCCCCGCCGACCTCGCCGCCGAGGCGCCCGGTGAGGCCGTCCGCGCCTGGGGCCGGCTCGGCTACCCGCGCCGCGCCCTGCGGCTGCACGGCGCCGCCGCCGCCATAACGGAACGGCACGGGGGCGACGTACCCGCCGACCACGCGCAGCTGCTGGCGCTGCCCGGCATCGGCGAGTACACGGCCGCCGCCGTGGCGTCGTTCGCGTACGGGCAGCGGCACGCCGTACTGGACACCAACGTGCGCCGGGTGTTCTCCCGTGCGGTGACCGGTGCCCAGTACCCGCCGAACGCCACCACGGCCGCCGAGCGCCGGCTCGCCCGCGCGCTGCTGCCCGAGGACGAGCGGACCGCCGCGCGGTGGGCCGCCGCCTCCATGGAGCTGGGGGCGCTGGTGTGCACGGCGAAGAACGAGTCGTGCCATCGCTGCCCGATCGCCGCACAGTGCGCCTGGCGACTCGCGGACAAGCCGGCGCACGACGGCCCGCCGCGCCGGGGACAGACGTACGCGGGCACGGACCGCCAGGTCCGCGGGCGGCTGCTGGCCGTGCTCCGGGAGGCGCACAGTCCCGTACCGCAGGCGACCCTGGACCGGGTGTGGCACGAGCCGGTGCAGCGCGCCCGCGCACTGGACAGCCTGGTCGCCGACGGTCTGGTCGAACCACTGCCCGGCGGGCTCTACCGGCTGCCACTGACCTGACCCGACCCGACCCGACCGGCTACCGGCCACCGGCCGGCTGGGCCGGTCGGTCACCGGCCCAACCCGACCGACCGGCCCGACCGACCAACCCGACCGACCGACCCAGCCGGCCGGTCACCGGACCGACGCCGGTGGGCTCACCCGCGTACGGGCCATGTCGTCACACCCGCGCATCCACCCGCGGGGCGCACATCACCCCATAGACTCCCCAACTCTCCTGCAGCTTTACCTCGTTCCTACTTCCGTTACACAACCGACGGACAGCCGAGGGCAGGCCGCAGGCTGCTTCGGACAGTGCCGTGACAACGCCTCCGTACCTTCGTTCCCATGCCCCGCACGCAGTACACGGCGCACAGGGGCGCGATCACCACGGATCACAGCAGGGGGACCGGACCGCACGGGCGGGCCGGTACGGGGAGCGGAAGGCGGTTCACCATGACGCAGGGCGAGGTGCTCGGGTTCGAGGAGTACGTCCGTACCCGGCAGGACGCGCTGCTGCGCAGCGCACGCCGTCTGGTGCCCGACCCCGTCGACGCGCAGGACCTGCTGCAGACCGCGCTGGCCCGGACGTACGGTCGCTGGGACGGGATCGCCGACAAACGGCTGGCCGACGCCTACCTTCGCCGCGTCATGATCAACACCCGGACCGAGTGGTGGCGCGCCCGCAGGCTGGAGGAGGTGCCCACCGAGCAGCTCCCGGACGCCTGTGTGGACGACGTCACCGAGCAGCACGCCGACCGCGCCCTCCTGATGGACGTACTGAAGGTGCTCGCCCCGAAGCAGCGCAGTGTGGTGGTGCTGCGACACTGGGAGCAGATGTCCACGGAGGAGACGGCCGCCGCACTCGGCATGTCGGCCGGAACGGTCAAGAGCACGCTGCACCGGGCCCTGGCCCGGCTCCGCGAGGAGCTGGAGGCCCGCGAGCTGGACGCACGCGCGCTGGAGCGTGAGGAGCGGGAGCGTTGCGCGGCCTGACCGGCGTAGGACCCGTGCGGGTCCGGAGAACCGCCCGGGCGGCGACCACGGCGACGTCCGTGTTCGTCGCCCTCGCCCTTTTCGTCACCGCCTGCGGCAGGGGCGGCACCGGCGCCCGCGACGAGGGCCCGGCGCACGCGGACTCGGTGGCGAGCCCCCCCGCCTCCTCGGAGACCGGCTCGGAAACCCCGGTCGCGGCTGCCGGCCGGGTGGACGCCGTGCGGCTCGTCAAGGACGATCCCATGGTCTCGGCCGAGGTCAAGCGGCTGCTGAGGCCGTGCGTCGCCGACGAGTACCCCGTGGACGTGAGCTACGGGAACGTCACCGACGGGCCCGCGGACGATGTCGTCATCAACGTGCTGACCTGCGGAGACACGGTGGGCGTCGGCTCGTACGTGTACCGCGACCAGGGTGACGCGTACGTGAACGTGTTCAAGTCCGAGGAGCCCCCCGTGTACGCGGAGATCGACCGCGGGGACCTGGTGGTGACGATGCAGGTGTACGACCGGGGCGACCCGGTGTCGAGTCCGTCGGGCGAGAACGTGATCACCTACCGCTGGAGCGCCGGCCGGTTCACCGAGGAGTTCCGCACCCACAACGAGTACGGCAGGGTGTCCGGCACGGAGCCGACCCCGATGCCCGACAGCTGAGATCCGGAACCCGGGGCTTTGGACTCAGGGGCCCGGGGCCCGGGGCCCGGGCCGGAGCCTTGAAGGGTGGGGCCCGCACCACGTTTCGTGACGCGTGGCGTGAACCGGTGGGCCGCGCGGTCCGATGAGGGGGATGAACCCTCCGCGCGGTTTCCGCGTCTGCCCGGTGGGCGGGGTGGAACGCTCCCACCGGCCCGAGAGCGTACGAGAACCGAAAGCCGAGAGCCGAGAGCTGAGAGACCGGGATGACAGACCAGACCCACGTCCTGTTCGTCGAGGACGACGACGTCATCCGTGAGGCCACCCAACTCGCCCTGGAGCGGGATGGCTTCGCGGTCACCGCGATGCCCGACGGGCTGTCGGGCCTGGAGGCGTTCCGCGCCGACCGGCCGGACATCGCCCTCCTCGACGTCATGGTGCCCGGCCTCGACGGCGTCAGCCTGTGCCGGAGCATCCGCGACGAGTCGATGGTGCCGGTGATCATGCTGTCGGCGCGCGCGGACGCCATCGACGTGGTGCTCGGCCTGGAGGCGGGCGCCGACGACTACGTGACCAAGCCGTTCGACGGAGCCGTCCTGGTCGCCCGCATCCGCGCGGTCCTGCGCCGCTTCGCCCGGGCGAACGGCGGCCGGGAGGAAGCGGAGGCCGTGGCCCCCACCGGCGCGCTGGCCTTCGGCGAACTGGAGATCGACACCGTGGGCATGGAGGTGCGGCGGGCCGGGACGCCGGTGGCGCTGACACCGACCGAGATGCGGCTGCTGCTGGAGTTCTCCTCGGCACCCGGCACCGTCCTCTCCCGCGACCGACTGCTCGAACGCGTGTGGGAGTACGGGTGGGGCGGCGACACCCGCGTCGTCGACGTCCATGTGCAGCGGCTGCGCGGGAAGATCGGCCAGGACCGCATCGAGACGGTCCGCGGCTTCGGCTACAAACTGAAGGCCTGAGCACGGACATGCGGCGGTACGTCGGGCGCCTGGTGAGCGCGGGAACACAGGGGGATTCCAGGAGTGGGGCTCCCGGAAGACCGGCGAGCGGCGGCATCCGGGAGGGATTCGGGCCGTCTGCGGGCGCCGGCACGCGGGGCAGATTCGGGCGACTGGTGGGCGCGGGGCTCGAACGGGCGGGTGTGCTCACCGGGCTGAGATGGAAGCTCAGCGCGGCCATCGCCCTGGTCGGTGCGCTGGTGGCGGTCGCGCTGAGCCTGGTCGTGCACAACGCGGCCCGGGTGTCGATGCTGGACAACGCGCGCGACCTCGCCGACGAACGCATCGTCATCGCCCAGCGCAACTACGAGCTGTCGGGGCGGCTGAACTTCCCCAACACCAGGATCGACGACCCCGACCTGCCGGAGGAGCTGCGGGCGAAGGCCGAGGAGGGCAGGCGGGCGACCTACGTGGCGAACCGGGCGGACGGAACGCCGGACATCTGGGCGGCCGTGCCGCTGAAGAACGGCCATGTCATGTCCCTGCACTCGGGCTTCACGGGCCGCAGCTCGAACATCCTCAAGGACCTGGACCAGGCCCTGGTGATCGGCTCCATCGCCGTCGTCCTGGGCGGCAGCGCGCTCGGGGTGCTGATCGGCGGGCATCTGTCCCGCCGGCTGCGCAAGGCGGCGATCGCGGCCAACCGGGTCGCCAAGGGGGAGACGGAGGTCCGGGTGCGGGAGGCCATCGGCGGGGTCGTCCGGGACGAGACCGACGATCTGGCCAGCGCGGTGGACGCGATGGCGGACGCGCTGCGCCAGCGGCTGGAGGCCGAACGCCGGGTCACCGCCGACATCGCACACGAACTGCGCACCCCGGTCACCGGTCTGCTGACCGCCGCCGAACTGCTGCCGCCGGGCCGGCCGACCGAGCTGGTGCTGGACCGGGCGAAGGCCATGCGCACCCTGGTCGAGGACGTCCTGGAGGTGGCCCGGCTGGACGGCGCCTCGGAACGGGCCGAGCTGCAGGACATCCTGCTGGGTGAGTTCGTCGCCCGACGGGTCGCGGCGAGGCGCGAGGCCCGGTCCCGCGAGCCCGGCCTGATCCGGACGGGAGGGCCCGGGGACCCGGATGTCACGGTGCGCGTGGTACGCGAGTCGGAGGTCACCACCGATCCGCGGCGCCTGGAACGCGTGCTGTTCAACCTGCTGGCCAACGCCGCCCGGCACGGCAGGCCACCTGTCGAGGTCTCCGTCGAGGGGCGGGTCGTCCGGGTCCGCGACCACGGGCCCGGCTTCCCCGCGGACCTGCTCGCCGAGGGGCCGAGCCGTTTTCGCACCGGCAGCGCGGACCGGGCCGGCCGCGGTCACGGCCTGGGCCTGACCATCGCGGCCGGGCAGGCCCGGGTCCTGGGCGCGCGGCTGACCTTCCGCAACATACGGCCGGCCGGCGTGTCCGAGGACTCGCCGGCCGAGGGGGCGGTCGCCGTGCTGTGGCTGCCGGAGCACGCACCGACGAACACGGGAAGTTATCCGATGCTCCCGTAGGGTGGCCGGCCGCGGAGACCCGGGGCCGGGATGTCCACCCGGACCGGAGTCCTCAGAACTGCACGCCCTTGCCGCGCAGGAACTTGACCGGGTCGATCGCGGAACCGTAGTTCGCGCCGGTCCGGATCTCGAAGTGCAGGTGGGGGCCGCTGGAGTTGCCGGTGTTGCCGGACAGGGCGATCTTCTGGCCGGTCTTGACGACCTGACCGGGCTGCACGTTCACCTGGGAGAGGTGGGCGTACTGGGAGTACGCCCCGTTGCCGTGGTTGATGACCACGGCGTTGCCGTAGGCCGGGCCGTCGCCGGCGCCGTTGCCGCCCGCCTTGACGACCGTGCCGCCGTGCGTGGCCTTGACCTCGGTGCCGTTCGGCACCGCGAAGTCCTGACCGCTGTGGGCGGACTGCCACATGCCGCCGGCCTGGGCGTAGGTCGCCGAGATCGTGTACTGCTCCACCGGGTCGACCCAGGACGCCTTCTTCTTGGCGGGCTGAGCCGGCTTCTTGGCCTTCGCGGCCTTCTTCACCTCGGCGGTCTTCTTCACCTCGGCGGTCTTCTTCACCTCGGCGGTCTTGGTCTCCGCGGCCTTGGCCTGGGCGTCCGCCTGCGCCTGCACGGCCTTGGCGGTGTTGCCGGTGACGGCCTTGGTGTCGGCGGCGGCCGCGATCCCGGCTCCCACGACGGCCGTGACTCCCATGCCGGCGGCCAGAACGGCCGCACGGGTGCGGAGGTGGGACGTGAGGAAGGAACGGGGCGTGACGCGCTGGGACATCTGAACCTCGTAAGGAAGGGAGCAGGGGAAAGCCACCGGGCGAACTGGTCCCCGCCGCAGTGGCCATTCCTTGGTAACCCCTTCACCCGCAAAGCCACAAAAAGGGTGATCTACGAACCAAGTTCGTACTTCTGGAGTGAGATGGGCGTCTCTTGACACCAGGCCCGTACCGGACGAAAGCCCCATTCAGGGCTGATCGATCAGGCGCTTACGCCAAATGTCCGCTTCACGTTTCAGCGTTTCGCTACTATTACGGCTCGTAACGGACAAATCGGCTGTGCAGCATGTCACCGAGGGGCGGGTTCGGCCATTCCATAAATGTGGCGTGCGCCTCTCTGGCCACCCACCGCTCGGCAACCCTACGGTTCACCTCGCGTCACCCTCGAAGAGGAACATGCACACGACACATCGGCAGCGTGACGAGCCCGAGAGGACCCCCACCACATGAGAAGCCGACGCTCCTGGCTGCGCCGCGCATCGGTCACCGCCGTCTCCACCGCGGCCCTGGTGGCCCTGGCCGCCCCCGCCCAGGCAGCGACCGCCCCCGGCACCTCCGCAACGGCCGCAACGGCCGCAACGGCCAACGTGACGGCTGCGGCAGCCGCCGCGGACGTCGACTACGACACCTGGCAGCGGGACTGCCAGGCGGTCATGGACCAGGCCCTGCCGCAGCTGACGCAGCGGATCGCGAACCCGCGGCCGGGCGAGAAGCAGGCGATCGTCCTCGACATCGACAACACCGCCCTGGAGTCCGACTTCGGATTCAAGTTCCCGGCACCGGCCAACGAGCCGGTTCTGGAGGTCGCGCAGTACGCCCAGGAACGCGGGGTCGCGGTGTTCTTCGTGACCGCCCGGCCGGGCATCATCGAGGCCTTCACCGAGTACAACCTCGACCACGCCGGATACGAGTCCGCCGGGCTGTACGTCCGCGGCTTCCTCGACCTGTTCCGGAATGTGGCCGAGTACAAGACGGCCCAGCGCGTCGACATCGAGTCGAAGGGCTACACGATCATCGCCAACATCGGCAACAACACCACCGACCTGGCGGGCGGCCACGCCGAGAAGACCTACAAGCTGCCGGACTACGACGGCCAACTCTCCTGACCCGGCCCCGGGCAGCCGAAAGGGGCCGGTGCCCTTCCCGGGCACCGGCCCCTTTCGGCTGCCGTGACGCTTACGCGTCCTTGCTGAGGTTCGGACCGGCTCCGCCGGCCGCCTGCTCGATCGGCGGGACGTCGGGCAGGGCCGACTTCTCCTCACCGCGGAAGGTGAAGGTCGCGCTCTCGCCCTCGCCCTCGATGTCCACGACCACGATGTGGCCGGGGCGCAGCTCGCCGAAGAGGATCTTCTCCGACAGCGAGTCCTCGATCTCGCGCTGGATGGTCCGGCGCAGCGGCCGGGCACCCATGACGGGGTCGTAGCCCCTCTTGGAGAGGAGGTCCTTGGCCGACTGGGAGAGCTCGATACCCATGTCCCGGTCCTTGAGGCGCTCGTCCACCTTCTCGATCATCAGGTCGACGATCGCGAGGATGTCCTCCGGGGTCAGCTGCGGGAACACGACCACGTCGTCGACGCGGTTGAGGAACTCGGGACGGAAGTGCTGCTTGAGCTCGTCCTGGACCTTGTTCTTCATGCGCTCGTAGTTGGTCTTCTTGTCGCCCGCGGCGGCGAAGCCCAGGTTGAAGCCCTTGGAGATGTCCCGGGTGCCGAGGTTGGTCGTCATGATGATGACCGTGTTCTTGAAGTCCACGACCCGGCCCTGGGAGTCGGTCAGGCGACCGTCCTCCAGGATCTGCAGCAGCGAGTTGAAGATGTCCGGGTGGGCCTTCTCGACCTCGTCGAAGAGGACGACCGAGAACGGCTTGCGGCGCACCTTCTCCGTCAGCTGGCCGCCCTCCTCGTAGCCCACGTATCCGGGGGGCGAACCGAAGAGACGCGAGACCGTGTGCTTCTCGCTGAACTCCGACATGTCGAGGGAGATCAGCGCGTCCTCGTCACCGAACAGGAACTCGGCGAGGGCCTTGGACAGCTCGGTCTTACCGACACCGGACGGACCGGCGAAGATGAACGAACCACCGGGACGCTTCGGGTCCTTCAGACCGGCACGCGTACGGCGGATGGCCTTCGACAGCGCCTTGACGGCGTCCTTCTGGCCGATGACCCGCTTGTGGAGCTCGTCCTCCATGCGCAGCAGACGCGAGGACTCCTCCTCGGTCAGCTTGAAGACCGGGATGCCGGTGGCCGTCGCGAGGACCTCGGCGATCAGGTCGCCGTCGACCTCGGCGACGACGTCCATGTCGCCGGCCTTCCACTCCTTCTCGCGCTTGGCCTTGGCGGAGAGGAGCTGCTTCTCCTTGTCGCGCAGGGAGGCGGCCTTCTCGAAGTCCTGCGAGTCGATCGCGGACTCCTTGTCCCGGCGGACACCGGCGATCTTCTCGTCGAACTCGCGCAGGTCCGGCGGCGCGGTCATCCGGCGGATGCGCATCCTCGAGCCGGCCTCGTCGATCAGGTCGATCGCCTTGTCCGGGAGGAAGCGGTCCGAGATGTACCGGTCGGCCAGGGTGGCGGCCTGCACCAGCGCCTCGTCGGTGATCGAGACGCGGTGGTGCGCCTCGTACCGGTCGCGCAGACCCTTGAGGATCTCGATGGTGTGCGGCAGGGACGGCTCGGCGACCTGGATCGGCTGGAAGCGGCGCTCGAGGGCCGCGTCCTTCTCCAGGTGCTTGCGGTACTCGTCCAGCGTGGTCGCGCCGATCGTCTGCAGCTCACCGCGGGCCAGCATCGGCTTCAGGATGGAGGCCGCGTCGATGGCGCCCTCGGCGGCACCCGCACCGACCAGCGTGTGCAGCTCGTCGATGAACAGGATGATGTCGCCGCGGGTGCGGATCTCCTTGAGCACCTTCTTCAGGCGCTCCTCGAAGTCACCGCGGTAGCGGGAGCCGGCGACCAGGGCACCGAGGTCCAGGGTGTAGAGGTGCTTGTCCTTGAGGGTCTCGGGCACCTCGCCCTTGACGATGGCCTGGGCGAGGCCCTCGACGACGGCGGTCTTGCCGACGCCGGGCTCACCGATCAGCACCGGGTTGTTCTTGGTGCGACGGGACAGCACCTGCATGACCCGCTCGATCTCCTTCTCGCGCCCGATGACCGGGTCGAGCTTGGACTCACGAGCGGCCTGGGTGAGGTTCCGGCCGAACTGGTCGAGGACCAGGGACGTGGAGGGGGTGCCCTCGGCAGGACCGCCGGCGGTGGCGGTCTCCTTGCCCTGGTAACCGGAGAGCAGCTGGATGACCTGCTGCCGCACCCGGTTGAGGTCTGCGCCCAGCTTGACCAGGACCTGGGCGGCGACGCCCTCGCCCTCACGGATCAGGCCGAGCAGGATGTGCTCCGTGCCGATGTAGTTGTGACCCAGCTGCAGCGCCTCGCGGAGCGACAGCTCGAGAACCTTCTTGGCACGGGGAGTGAAGGGAATGTGACCCGACGGGGCCTGCTGGCCCTGCCCGATGATCTCCTCCACCTGCTGGCGGACCGCCTCGAGCGAAATCCCGAGGCTCTCAAGGGCCTTGGCGGCGACACCCTCACCCTCGTGGATCAGGCCCAGGAGAATGTGCTCGGTGCCGATGTAGTTGTGGTTGAGCATCCGGGCTTCTTCCTGAGCCAGGACGACAACCCGCCGCGCGCGGTCGGTGAACCTCTCGAACATCGTTAATCGCTCCTCAGAGCGGTCAGGCAGTGGGGGGAACTTCCCCTCCCTGTCCTTCCGCAGCTTAGTCCCGCAAGCGGGGACCGCTCATTCCAACTGCCGACACCGTCGATGGCCTCCTGACCCCGAACGCCGACATCTGCTTCAACCCGATGGTGCGAGACGATGTTCCCGCAGGCCAGGCAGTTACCCTCATCGCCAGTACGCCGACGGCGAACGCGAGATGTGCCGCCCTGCGTGTCGACCCCTCCCACTAGGGATGTCTTACCCGCTGCGACCGGCAATCCATGCCGAGAGCAGGGGTTCCCTCCGCTACGGGCGAACAACCTTGCGCCTCCCCGGGCTCCCTCACGCCCCCTTGTTCGACACACTGCGCATACGCGAGAGCACCCAGCGTAACCCGAACGGCCTTCCGGCAGTTGCGCTTGCATGGCCGGCACCGTCCCATCCGTCACCGCGGTCCCCTCGATCCCCGCGCACCGTTCCGTCAGCGCGGCCGACGGGGCCCCGGGCTCTCGCGGGCCCCTCGGTGCGCCCGATCCGGCCGGGGCGGACGAGCCGGGCACTCCGGGCGGCCCGGATGATCCGGTCCGGCACTGGTACGAGAACAAGCAAAGGTGGCCGACGGTGCCCGGTTCTCCGGTACGCCTGTCGGTGGGGGTGCGCTTCGACGTCCTGGACGTCCCCGCCGAGGCGGGCCGTGCGGCGCTGGAGCGCCTGGAGCGCCCGGAGTCTCCGGAACGTCCAAAGGGCCCCCGGCGGGCCGGACACACTGCCGGGTGGTTTCCGGTGGCTCTGCAGGGGGGCCGGATGCGGCTGCTGGTGGCCGCGGGCAGTGCGGAGGAACTGCCGGAGCTGCTCACCTGGCTGGAGTGGGGCACGCTGGCCCTCGATCTGGCCGCGATCGGCACGGGCGGCCTCATCGACGCTCCACCGCCCCCTGGGGTCGCCGGCCATGATGCCGTCCGGCCGCTCTCCCCGGGAAGCGCCGGTTCGCAGGGGGCCGCCGTATGGCTGCGGCCCCCCGAGCCGGGGCGCGAGGTCGAGGCCTCGCTGCCGACGCTGTCGGTGACGGGAACCCGTGGGGGCGCCCCCGATCTCGTACGGCTGGTGAACACGGTGGCCACGCAGTGCCACCGGGTCCGGATCCTGCGCGCCTGCGGCCGGCCGCAGGCCGGAGTGCGTGAGGCGGGGAGGGCCGACGGTCAGCCGTTGGCCTGCTCGTAGGCCTCGCGGATGGCCGCGGGGACACGGCCGCGGTCGTTGACCTCGTGGCCGTTCGCCTTCGCCCAGGCGCGGATCGCCGCGGTGTCCTGGTTGCCGCCGGAAGCGGCACGCGCCTTTCCGCGCCCGCCCGAAGCACGGCCTCCCGTGCGACGGCCGCCCTTCACGTAAGGCTCGAGAAGGCCACGGAGCTTGTCCGCATTGGCGGTGGTGAGATCGATCTCGTATGTCTTGCCGTCCAACGCGAACGTCACGGTCTCGTCCGCTTCGACGCCGTCGAGGTCGTCGACAAGAAGGACCTGAACCTTCTGTGCCACCGGATTTCCTTTCATCGATAACGTCAGGGCCCCGGTGTACCGGCTTCCGCCGTATCGCCGTCCCCTGTTATATGCACTACTGCAGTACGTCGGAAAGCAAACCGCTTTTGCCGGAAAAACACAAACCCCGGGGACGGACCCACTGCCGCACACAGCCCGGAAACGTGCGCGTTTCGGACATAGGGAACCGGCAAGGCTCACGGCACGGAAGCAGTACGGAATATGCCTTGACGTGGTACACCGAGACCTCCGCCGCAAGGCGTCGGGTGCGGAACGCCGACGATCACAGATGCAGAAGCATCCGGCTGTTGCCCAGAGTGTTCGGTTTCACGCGTTCGAGACCGAGGAACTCCGCGACACCTTCGTCATAGGAACGCAGCAGCTCGGCGTACACATCGGTGTCGACGGGCGTCTCACCGATCTCCACGAAGCCGTGCTTGCCGAAGAACTCGACTTCGAAGGTCAGACAGAAAACACGGCGCACACCGAGCCAGCGGGCGGTCTGCAGCAACTTCTCCATCAGGCGATGCCCCACACCGGCGCCCTTGAGTCCGGGCTTCACGGCGAGAGTACGGACTTCCGCGAGGTCTTCCCACATCACGTGCAGTGCGCCGCAGCCGACGACCTCCCCGTTGTCGTCCCGTTCCGCGATCCAGAACTCCTGGATCGCCTCGTAAAGAGTCACCGTTGCTTTGTCGAGCAGGATGCCCTTGCGGACGTAGGCGTCGAGGAGGTGGCGCACGGCGGAGACATCGCCGGTGCGGGCCCGCCGGACGGTGATGGCTTTTGCGGTGACATCCGGGCTGTCTGCTGACATGAGCGGACGCTATCGCCCGCGCGGACCCTCGCCCGCGGCGGGGTTCTCGACAGAGGGTTCCGCGGGCGGAGGCTGTTCGGGCGACCCTGCTTCTTCGGGCGAACCGGCCTGTTCCGTCGAACCGGCCTGTTCCGTCGAACCGGCCTGTTCCGTCGATCCGACTCGTTCCGCCGGCCGGCGTTGTTCCCCGGTTTCCGGAAGCTGTGCAACGCGTACGGCATCCGTGAGGGCCTGACGCTGTTCCTCGCTCATCATGCCGAAGAAGGCGACGAGTGCGGCGGCGGCGTTGTCGCTCTGCGACCATGCCTCGTTCATCAGCGCGGCAGCGTACGCGGCGCGGGTGGAGACCGCTTCATATCGATAGGCCCGGCCTTCCGCCTGACGACGCACCCAGCCCTTCTGATGGAGATTGTCCAGAACGGTCATCACCGTGGTGTACGCGATGGACCGTTCCTTCTGCAGATCTTCAAGGACTTCCCTGACGGTCACCGGGCGGTTCCACTTCCACACCCGCGTCATGACCGCGTCTTCGAGTTCTCCCAGGGGGCGAGGCACATATCAGACAATAGTGCGTAATCACCCTCATGGCGTGCCGAACATATATGAGGATCTTCGCTCATGAACAAAAAACGGCGTACGACTCGCACTCGAGTCGTACGCCGGGGCCGTCTCCCGTGCCGCCCGCGGCCGGCGGGGCGGCCGACGGCTCGGTGGGCGGCGCGGCGGGCGGATCAGACGTCGGTCTTGGCGGTGGCCTGGTGGGTGGCCTCCGCGCGGGCGAGGGCCGCGTCCACGGCGGCGTCCTCCTTGGTCTTGTTGGCGCCACCCTGGGTCTTCACGATCACCCGGATCACACCGATGAAGAGAACGGCCATGACGACCGGGGGCAGGAGCGCGGAGACGTAGTCCATGGGTCCAGGGTAGCGAGGGCGGCCCGGCGGACGGCCGAGCGGGGGCGAATGCGCGGCGGGCACGGCGCGCCTGCGCGGGCGCGATGGGCGCGCGGCGACGATTCAGCCCGCGGCGAGTCGCCTGCCCTGCGGGGGCCGGGCGGGCTTACGACGGGGGAAGACCTCGCCCGGGGTGGGAACGGGGCGGCCGGGTTTCGGTGCGCCGGGAGCGGGAGCGGGGGCGGCGGGCTCGGGCCGGGGTGCGGACGGCTTGCGCTCCGACTCCTTCTCGGATTCCTCGGCGGCCTGGCCGCCCGGCAGGGCGAGGAGACGGGGACGGGAGGCGGGGACGACGGACAGGGGGCCCTCGGGCAGCGGAGCGGCGGACGGGACGCCGGGCGGGGAGCCGGTGGTGGCCGCGCGGACCGTGCGGCCTGCGAGGCGGGCCCGTACATCCTGCTCGGCCAGCAGCCGGCAGCGGCCCAGGAGGGCGGCGGCGGTGGGGTTCCCGCACAGCGCCCGGAGGGCGGCGAGGTCGTCGGCATCGGGACGGTAGCCGGCCCCCAGCGCCTCCTCCAGGAGCGCGAGGTAGCCGGCGACGGTGCCGGGGAGGGCGGCGCGGTAGCGGCCGAGGTCGGCCACCAGGAAGGTGCGCAGGCGGGAACTCTCCCGCGTCGCCTCGTCGAGGGAATCGGCTAGGCGAAGGCAGTCCTGGACGTCTTCGGCCGAGGCGGACATGGGGTGCAGGGCAAGGGCGAGGGCGCGGCGGAGCACACGCAGCTCCTCCGCGCCGAACGCCATGCCGCCGCGGGATCCGTAGGGCGTGGGCATGCGGCGACGGTACGCGCTAATCGGACAAACAAGGCATAGCGCACGGGTGTGGCGTGCGGGTACGGCGTCCGGGTCCACCCGGGTGGACCCGGACCGGACGAGGGCCGGACCGGACGGAGGCCGGACCGGACGGAGGCCCCGGCGAGGAGCAGGTGCCGCAGGGCGCGGGCTCGCGGAGCCCGAAACGGCCGGGGGAACCGGCCGGCGGCATCCGCTCCCCAAGAGCCCCGGCCCGTTCCCCGAGGGTTCCGACCCGCTCCGCGAGGCGTACGGGCCTGGCGGGGCCGGGCAGCTCCCGTACGGCTCGGGACCGGCCGCCCGTGGCCCGCGGGCCGGTCCCGGAGCGCCGCGTCCGGGATGCGCTACATCCGCGACACGTTCCGTTCGTAGACCAGGCGCAGGCCGATCAGGGTCAGCCACGGCTCGTGCTCGTCGATGACCTCGCTCTCGCCCAGGACCGTCGGCGCGAGTCCGCCGGTCGCGATGACGGTCACCTCCTCGGGATCGTCGGAGAGCTCGCGGGCCATCCGGCGGACGACGCCGTCGACCTGGCCGGCGAAGCCGTAGACGATGCCGGACTGCATCGCCTCGACCGTGTTCTTGCCGATCACGTTCCGGGGCCGGGCCACCTCGATCTTGCGGAGCTGCGCGCCGCGGACGCCGAGCGCCTCGACGGAGATCTCGATGCCGGGGGCGATGACGCCGCCGATGTACTCCCCGCGCGCGCTGATCGCGTCGAAGGTGGTGGCGGTCCCGAAGTCGACGACGATGGCCGGCCCGCCGTAGAGGTCGACGGCGGCGACCGCGTTGATGATGCGGTCCGCGCCGACCTCCTTGGGGTTGTCCGTGAGGATCGGCACCCCCGTCTTCACGCCCGGCTCGACCAGCACCGCGGGGACGTCGCCGTAGTAGCGGCGGGTCACCTCACGGAGTTCGTGCAGGACGGAGGGGACGGTCGCGCAGATGGCGATGCCGTCGATGCCGTCGCCCAGTTCGTCGCCGAGCAGGGGATGCATGCCCATCAGGCCCTGGAGAAGAACGGCGAGCTCGTCGGCGGTGCGGCGCGCGTCCGTGGAGATCCGCCAGTGTTCGACGATGTCCTCACCGTCGAACAGGCCCAGGGTGGTGTGCGTGTTGCCCACGTCGATCGTCAGCAGCATGGCAGACCCCTATTCAGCCGCTCGCAGGTCCAGGCCGATGTCCAGGACCGGCGAGGAGTGGGTGAGGGCGCCCACGGCGAGGTAGTCGACCCCCGTGTCGGCGTACGCCTTGGCGTTGTCGAGGGTGAGCCGGCCGGACGCCTCCAGGATGGCGCGGCCTGCGACGAGGGCCACCGCCTCCTCGCACTCGCCGGGGGTGAAGTTGTCCAGCAGGATCAGGTCGGCGCCCGCGTCCACGACCTCGCGGAGCTGGTGCAGGGTGTCGACCTCGACCTCGATCGGTACGTCGGGGAAGCGTTCCCGGACGGCCTGGAAAGCCTGGGCGACGCCCCCCGCGGCGATGACGTGGTTGTCCTTGACCAGGGCGGCGTCGGAGAGCGACATGCGGTGGTTGATCCCGCCGCCGCAGCGCACGGCGAACTTCTCCAGGGAGCGCAGGCCCGGGGTGGTCTTGCGAGTGTCGCGGACCCTGGCCTTCGTGCCGTCCAGGGCGTCGGCCCACGCGCGGGTGGCCGTCGCGATGCCCGAGAGGCGGCACAGGATGTTCAGGGCGCTGCGTTCCGCCGTGAGGAGGTCGCGGGTGCGGGTGGTGACGGAGAGGAGCTTGTCACCGGCTTCCACCCGGTCGCCGTCCTCCACGTGTCGTTCGACCTCGAACTCCGCCGTGCAGACCACCGAGACGACCGCCTCGGCGATCCTGAGGCCCGCCACGACGCCCGCTTCCCGCGCGGTGAAGTCGGCGGTGGCGACGGCGTCCTCGGGGATGGTCGCGACCGTCGTCACGTCCACGCCGTGGGCGAGGTCCTCCTGGATGGCGACGTTGGCGATGTCCTCGACCTCCACCGGGTCCAGACCGGCGTCGGTCAGGAGCTGGGCGAGCGCGGGGTCGAGGCCGCACTCCAGGTAGGTCTCGTCGTAGTTCTCGTCGCCGTCCGCGCCGCAGGCGCAGCCGTCGCCGCAGCCACCGGACGGGGCGAGGGGAAGGTCTGGGGTGCTCACTGCTGTCACTGCTCCTGGGGCCTGGTGCGGGAGGGTCGGGAGGCCTGGACGTCAGGGAAGTCCGACGTCGGGGAGGCCGGGGCATCGGGGAGGGTCGGGGCATCGGGGAGGGTCGGGGCATCGGGGAGGGTCGGGGGGAAGTCCGTGGTGCCGGTGGTGTGCGTCGCCAGCGTGCGGTCCGGATTCAGCCGTACGACGATGTGGCGGCGCCAGGCGGTGTCGTCGCGCTCGGGCCGGTCCTCGCGCCAGTGGCAGCCCCGGGTCTCCTCGCGCCGCAGCGCGGCGGCGACCAGGACACGGGCGACGCACAGGAGGTTGGTCGCCTCCCAGGTGTCGACTCCGGGCTCGGCTGTCTTGCCCTGCTCGGCGAGGGCGTCGCGGGCGTCGGCGTGCAGCCGCTGGAGCGCTTCGGCGGCCTGCTCGAGGGAGGCGGCGGAACGCAGGACACCGGCTCCCCCCGTCATGATCCGCTGGATGGTGAAACGGGCCTCCGCGGGGAGGAGGGGGTGCCCGGGGCGCTCGGCGGGCGGGAGGGGCTGCGGCGTACGCGCGTGGAGGGCGTTCCCGGTCCGGCTCCCGGCGATGTCGGCGGCGATGCGCTCGGCGTAGACCAGGCCCTCCAGGAGCGAGTTGGAGGCGAGCCGATTGGCTCCGTGCACACCGGTGCAGGCGACCTCCCCGCAGGCGTAGAGCCCGGGGACGGTGGTGCGGCCGTGGAAGTCGGTACGGACGCCGCCGGATGCGTAGTGGGCGGCGGGGGCGACCGGGACGGGCTCGGTGACCGGGTCGATGCCGTGGGCACGGCAGGCGGCGAGAATCGTCGGAAAGCGGTGCGCCCACATGTCGGCGCCGAAGTGCCGGGCGTCGAGGTACATGTGCTGGGCGTCCAGCTCCCGCATCCGGCGCATGATGCCCTTGGCGACGATGTCCCGCGGGGCGAGCTCGGCGAGCTCGTGCTGCCCCACCATGAAGCGCACGCCGTCGGCGTCGACCAGGTGGGCGCCCTCACCTCGGACCGCCTCGGAGACCAGGGGCTGCTGGCCCTCCGCGTCCGGGCCGAGGAACAGGACGGTCGGGTGGAACTGCACGAACTCGAGGTCGCTGACCTCGGCACCCGCGCGCAGGGCCAGTGCCACCCCGTCGCCGGTCGAGACGGAGGGATTCGTGGTCGCGCTGAACACCTGGCCCATGCCACCGGTCGCCAGCACCACCGCGGGGGCGTGCACGGCCCCCACGCCGTCGTGCTGGCCCTCCCCCATGACATGCAGGGTCACACCCGCGCTGCGCCCCTCGGCGTCCGTCAGCAGATCCAGGACGAGCGCGTTCTCGATCGTGCGCAGCCCCGCCCGTCGCCCGCCACCGCCCTCGCCCGGGAGCGCTTCGCCCTCGCCCCTCCCGGCGGTGCGGACGGCCTCCACCAGCGCGCGGGAGATCTCGGCACCGGTGGCGTCCCCGCCCGCGTGCGCGATGCGCCGGCGGTGGTGGCCGCCCTCGCGGGTGAGTTCCAGACCGCCCTCCTCGGACTCGTCGAAGTGGGCGCCGGTGGCGATGAGACGGCGTACCGCGTCGGGGCCCTCGGTGACGAGGATGCGGACCGCCTCCTCGTCACACAGCCCCGCGCCGGCGACCAGGGTGTCGTCCCGGTGCTGCTCGGGGGTGTCGCCGTCGCCGAGGGCAGCGGCGATGCCGCCCTGGGCCCAGCGGGTGGAGCCGTCGTCGAGCCGGGCCTTGGTGACGACGACGGTGGCCAGTCCGGCGGCCTCGCAGCGCAGCGCGGCGGTCAGTCCGGCCACGCCGGAGCCGACGACCACGACGTCCGCCTCGATGGACCACCCTGGCGCGGGAGCGTGCAGTCGTATGCCGGTGCTGGTCACGAGGCGGCTCCGAGGGTGCCGAAGGTCAGGGGGAGGTTGTCGATCAGGCGGGTCGTGCCGACCCGGGCGGCCACGACGAGCACGGCCTCGCCGGTGAAGTCGTCGCCGATCTCGGTGAAGTCCGCGGGGTCGACCAGGGCCAGGTAGTCCGGCGTGAGCGGCGGGGTGAGGCGGGCGGCCCCGTCGAGGACCTGGCGGGCGGCGGCGCGGACGGCCTCGGGCCCGCCCGCCGTGGCGACGGCGTGCGCGTCGGCCGCCGCGCGGGACTCCCCGAGCGCGTTCAGCGCCTCGACGCGCGCGTGTGTGGCGGGCACTTCGCGGGCCCGCGCGCGCAGCGCCTCCTGCGCGGCGTGCCGGTCCCGGCCGGCGAACAGGGCGCCGGACAGGGCGAGGGCGGTGCGCCGCTCAGCGGCGGAGAGATAGCGGTTGCGGCTGGAGAGGGCCAGTCCGTCGGGCTCGCGGACGGTGGGGACGCCGACGATGTCGACGCCGAAGTTCAGGTCGCGGACCATACGGCGGATCAGCGCGAGCTGCTGGGCGTCCTTCTGGCCGTACAGGGCGATGTCGGGGCGGGTGAGGTGCAGCAGCTTGGCGACGACGGTGAGCACACCGTCGAAGTGGCCGGGGCGGGCGGCCCCCTCCAGGCGTTCGCCCATGGGTCCGGCGCTGACGCGGACCTGGGGCTCGCCGCCCGGGTAGACCTCGTCGACCGACGGGGCGAGGACCACGTCGGCACCCGCCCGCCCGGCGAGCTCGAGGTCGGCGTCCAGGGTGCGCGGATACCGGTCGAGGTCCTCGCCCTCGCCGAACTGCAGCGGGTTGACGAAGACGGTGACCACGACCTCACCCCCGGTGCCCGCGAGGTCGCGCGCGGCGCGGATCAGGGTGGCGTGGCCCTCGTGCAGGGCGCCCATGGTCATCACGACGGCCCGGCGGCCCGTCCGCGCGCGTGCGTGCAGGTCGGCCGCGGTGCGCAGCAGGGTGGTGGTCATCGGGGGTCCCCTTCGCCTTCGCCGCCTTGATCGCCCTGGTCACCGGGGTCACCAGGGTTACCGGGGTCACCGGGTTTGCCCCGGCCGTCCCGGTTTCCTGGATCGCCCGGGCTCGTCGTCCCGTCGGCGAGTACCCCGAGGAGGTCCTCGGCGAGCTCCGGCTTCAGCAGGCCGTGGGCGAGGGCGCGGTCGGCGGTCGCGCGCGCCATCGCCAGATAGCCGGCGACGGTCTGCGGGGCGTGCCGGCGCAGCTCGGTGACATGGGCGGAGACGGTGCCGGCGTCACCGCGCGCGACGGGGCCGGTGAGGGCCGCGTCGCCGGAGCGCAGGGCATTGTCCAGGGCGGCGCCGAGCAGTGGGCCGAGCATCCGGTCGGGGGCCCCGACCCCGGCGGTACGCAGCAGCTCCAGGGACTGGGCGACCAGGGTGACCAGATGATTGGCGCCCAGGGCGAGGGCCGCGTGGTAGAGCGGGCGGTTCTCCTCGGCGATCCACTCCGGTTCGCCGCCCATCTCGATCACGAGGGCCTCGGCGGCCAGCCGCAGCTCCTCGGGCGCGGTGACGCCGAAGGAGCATCCGGCGAGCCGCTGCACGTCCACGGGCGTGCCGGTGAACGTCATCGCCGGGTGCAGGGCCAGCGGCAGCGCGCCGGCCCGCAGGGCGGGGTCCAGCACCTTCACGCCGTACCGCCCGGAGGTGTGCACGAGGAGCTGTCCCGGCCGTACCGCACCCGTCTCGGCGAGCCCGGCCACCAGCTCGGGCAACGCGTCGTCCGGAACGGTCAGCAGCACCAGTTCGGCCCGCTCCAGCACCTCGGCGGGCGTGACCACCGGCACGTCGGGGAGCAGCTGCTCGGCGCGCCTGAGGGAGGCGGCCGAGACGGCGGACACGGCCACCGGGCGGTGTCCGGCGAGCTGCAGGGACGCGGCCAGGGCCGGTCCGACGCGCCCGGCGCCGACCACACCGACACTGAGCCGCGCGGGGCGGTCCCTGGGATCTGGCTGTGGGCTTGTGTTCACGCGACGACGGCCTTCCCGTTCCAGTCCGCTCGGGGTACCGGACGATTTTTCGTCATGTTAACGCGAAACGCGGCCGGTTCCCCGGCACGCGGTGGTCCACAGGTTGTGGGTTCCGCGGGGAAAACCCGGTGCCCGCGCGCGTCCGTACGCGGGATGATCCCGGGCATGGGTGATACGGCGGAGAACGGCACCGCGGCACAGGACGGGAACGGACGGCGGAGCGGGGCGGACCAGGACCAGGACCAGGACCAGGACCAGGACCAGGGGCCGGACCAGGACCGAGCGCCGGACCAAGAGCCGGACCAAGAGCCGGATCAGGAGCCGGATCAGGAGCCGGATCAGGAACAGGGCCAAAAGCTCCGCGCGCGGCGGATCGCCGCCTGCCGCGGCGCCCCGCGCGCGCTCGCGCGCCTCGGCTTCCTCGGCCCTCTCCGGGAGCGGCTGGCCCTACTGGACGCGGCGGGGAGTGTGTACGACCTGGACGAGACGGCCGACCTCTACGGCAACGGCGTCGTCGAGGCGCTGGAGGAACGGGTCGCCGGACTCCTGGGCACCGAGGCCGCCGCGTTCTTCCCGACCGGGACGATGGCCCAGCAGGTGGCCCTGCGCTGCTGGGCGGGCCGTACCGGCAGCCCGGTGGTCGCGCTGCACGGGCTCAGCCACCCCGAGGTGCACGAACGGAACGCGTTCAGCCGGGTCAGCGGCCTGCGTCCGGTGCGGGTGACCGGCGAGCCCCGGATGCCGAGCGCCGCCGAGGTGCGGGACTTCGACGAGCCCTTCGGCGCGCTGATGCTGGAGCTCCCCCTGCGGGACGCCGGTTTCGTGCTGCCCACCTGGGAGGAACTGACCGAGGTGGTGGACGCCGCGCGGGAACGCGAGGCCGTGGTCCACTTCGACGGGGCCCGGCTGTGGGAGTGCACGGTGCACTTCGGCCGTCCGCTGGAGGAGATCGCCGCCCTGGCGGACAGCGTCTACGTGTCGTTCTACAAGTCCCTCGACGGCTTCGGCGGCGCGGCGCTCGCCGGTCCGGCGGTGTTGGTGGAGGAGGCCAAGGCCTGGCGGCACCGGTACGGAGGCAATGTCTTCCAGCAGTTCCCGACCGCCCTGGCGGCGCTGATCGGTCTGGAGCGCGAGCTGCCCCGGCTGCCCGAGTACGTCGCCCACGCGCGTGTGGTGGCCGCCGCCCTGCGCGAAGGGCTGGCGGAGGCCGGGGTGCCGTGGGCGCGCGTCCACCCCGAGGTGCCGCACACCCACGACTTCCAGGTGTGGCTGCCGTACGAGGCCGATGTCCTGGCCGAGACGGCCGTCCGGGCGGCCGAGGAGACGGGGGCCGCGCTGTTCGCCAACCACTGGGACCCCAAGGGGCCGGGTCTGGCCTTCACCGAGGTGTACGTGCGTGCGGCGGGCCTGGAGTGGACGGCCGACGACGTACGGGCCGCGGCCGCGGACTTCGTACGACGGCTGCCGGAAGCGTAGGAGTAGGCGAGGACGAGGACGAGGGCGAGGGCGAAGGCGAAGGCGAAGGCGAAGGCGCGCAGAGGCTCGGGGCGACGACCGGGCGCAGCGGCTCCCGATCGCCGCCCCTTCCCGCCCCGATTGACGACAGCCGTCAATCGGGGCGGCGCTGTCGGCGGCGGGGTGCACGATGAGGGCATGAGTGTGCGCATCGACATCACGGGGCTGTGGCCGACGGGGATGTCCCCCGCCCGGGCGGGGTCGAGCGCCTGGGGGCGGATCGCCGCCGTGCCGTCCCCGCTGGCCGAGCTCGGCATGGCGCTGCACGCGCTGTCCGAGCCGGCCCACCATCCAGGGCTCCAGAGCTGGGTGACCGGCGTGACCGCGCGCCTGGACCCGCACCTGGCGGACCGGATGTGCGAGGCCGACTTCCTGTGGCGTACGACGTTCTCGGACCTGTTCCTGGCATGCGCGGGCGTCCCCGGCGGCGCGCTTCCCGGCACGGACCTCGCCGAAGAACTGGAGCTGCTGGACAAACTGTCGGACGAGCAGTTCGTGGCCGCCGCGCTGGAGTTCACCTGCGCGTTCCCCTATGACAAGCCGGGCCCCGGCCCGCTCACCGACGCGAGGATGCGCCACCGGGCCCTGGAGCTGGCGGCGGCGCGAGGGCCCCGGCAGGTGCGGTTCGCGCAAGGGCTGCTGGCCGATCCGCCCCGGATCCGGGCCTGGCTGCGGGAGTTCCTCCAGGACTGCGACGAGGCGTTCTTCGCCGAGGCCTGGTCCCGGCTGCGCCATCAGCTCGCCGCCGACACCCGGCTCAAGACGGACCTGCTGCGGCACAAAGGGTTGGCCGAGGCACTGGCCGCGGTGTCCCCGGCGGTCACCGTCGACCTGGACGCC
The DNA here is from genome assembly GCF_036634175.1 of Streptomyces sp. P9-A2. Classification (NCBI taxonomy): domain Bacteria; kingdom Bacillati; phylum Actinomycetota; class Actinomycetes; order Kitasatosporales; family Streptomycetaceae; genus Streptomyces; species Streptomyces sp. P9-A2. Next base: position 4,535,290 of record NZ_JAZIFX010000001.1, on the reverse strand, counting down.
GGCCTGATCACGGTCGACAAACTCGGTGACGGCCGTACGGCCACGGCCGACGGCGGTCTGCTGCTGATCCCGACGAGCCTGGGCCGGCCGCACCTGGTGGTCCTGCACCGGTACGGCTGGCAGCCGGTGCTGCACTACCCGGTCGGCTCCCCCGAGCTCGCCGCGCCGCCGACGGTCGAGCAGCTGGCCCTGCGGATGACGGCGCTGTCCCACCCCGTCCGCATGCGGTTGTGCCGTCACCTCGCGCGCAGCGCTTACACCACCGGTGAGCTGGCCCAGGTGCACGGCATGACGGCTCCGGAGATATCCCGGCACCTGGGCGTTCTGAAGAAGGCGGGTCTGCTCACCACACGCCGCCGCGGCCGGTACGTACTGCACCAGCTGGACGTGACGGTCGTGGCCCGGCTCGGCAGCGACTTCCTGGAGGGCATTCTGCGCTGACGGCGGCCCCGGACACCGGCCGACCGGCCCGTGTACGACGGTGCCTCAGTCGAAGCGGATGTGCCGGATTCCGACGCCCGCCTGCCGCAGCCAAGTCCGCAGCGGGCCCTCGTGGTTGGGGCGCAGGGTCAGTCCGGCCAGGACGGCGATGCGGTCCGCCGTCTTCGGGACGGTCGTGTGGTCGGTCCACAGGTGCTCGGCGAACTCCGGCTCGGCCAGCCGCTCCAGGCAGTGGTCGAGCCGCCGCACGGCCCAGTTCTCCCGGCGCGGGACCGCGTTCTTCCCGCCGACGTACTTCAGGAGGCGCCCGAAGCCGCGCTCGCGCAGCCGCCGCAGCACCGTCCCGCGTTCGGCGAGAAGGGTGAAGTGGCGTACGTCGTGGCCGAGTTCCCGCAGACGCCCGACGGTCTCGGCGAAGTGGTCCGGGTCCGTGACCGTCATGGGTACGATCACGACGCCGTCGTGCCGGGTCAGCACCAGGTCGAGGACCTCGACAACCCCCTGCCGCCAGGAGGCCAGGTCCTGGAAGTCCCCCCGGAGCTGCGGCGGGAGCATCCGGTGCAGGCCGAAGCCCACATGCTCCGGATCGCAGATGACACTGCCCGGCAGACGGCGCCGCACCTCGTGCGCGGTCTGCGTCTTGCCGCCCCCGAAGGGACCGTTGATCCACAGGAGCATGCGCAGACCCTACCGACGCGCGGGCGTCCGGTCAGCCCCGTGCGCGAAGTCGGCTCTGCGGCGAGGTCAGCCCTGTCCGCCGGCCCGTACCAGTCCCGTCTCGTAGGCGAGGACCACCACCTGCACCCGGTCCCGCAGCCCCAGCTTGGTCAGGATGCGGCCCACGTGCGTCTTCACGGTCGCCTCCGACAGCACCAGACGGGCCGCGATCTCGCCGTTGGACAGGCCCTGCGCGACCAGCACCATGACCTCCCGCTCCCGCCCGGTGAGCCGCTCCAGTTCCTTGTGCTGGGGCTGCGCGGTGGTGCTCGGCAGCATGGGTGCGAAGCGGTCCAGGAGCCGGCGGGTGGTGGACGGGGCGACCACGGCGTCGCCGCTGTGCACCGCGCGGATCGCGGCGAGCAGTTCACCGGGCGGCACGTCCTTGAGCATGAAGCCGGAGGCGCCCGCCTTCAGCCCGGAGAAGGCGTACTCGTCGAGGTCGAACGTGGTCAGGATCAGCACCTTCGGCGGGTCGGTGTCCGCGCAGATCCGGCGGGTCGTCTCCACCCCGTCCAGCTTCGGCATCCGGACGTCCATGAGCACCACGTCGACGGCGGTGGACCGCAGCACCTGGAGGGCCTCCACGCCGTCGCCCGCCTCCGCCACGACCTCCATGTCCGGCTGGGCGGCGAGCACCATCCGGAATCCGGTGCGCAGCAGTACCTGGTCGTCGACGAGCATCACGCGGATCGCCATCGGGGCCTCTTCCCTCATCCAGAAGGTGTTACAGGTGTCAATAAAGGGCGTGCGCAAGCGTGGGGACGTCAAGCGGGTTTGAGGGGCAGCAGGACACTGATACGGAACCCTCCGCCCGGCCTCGGACCCGCGTCCAGGGTGCCGCCGACCATACCGACCCGCTCGCGCATCCCGATCAGACCGTGCCCCTGGCCGTCGAACCCGCCCTCCTCGTACAGCTCGTGCGGGGCGCCCTTGCCGTCGTCCTCGATGAGCAGGCCGAGACCGTCGTCGAAGTACACCAGGCGCACACCGGCGCCCGTGTTGGGCCCACCGTGCTTGCGGGTGTTGGTGAGCGCCTCCTGCACGATGCGGTACGCGGTGAGTTCGAGGCCGCTGGGCAGGGGACGCGGGGTGCCCTCGATCTTGAAGTCCACCGGCAGCCCGGATTCCCGGCACTGCTCGACGAGATCCTCGATCTGCCGTACGTCGGGCTGCGGCACGTACTCCCCGGCCTCCTGGTGCTCGCCGGTACGCAGCACGCCGAGCAGGCGGCGCATCTCGGCGAGCGCCTGCCGGCCGGTGGAGGAGATCGTCTCCAGGGCGTTCTTCGCCTGGTCGGGCGCCGTGTCGAGGACGTAGGCGGCGCCGTCCGCCTGCACCACCATCACCGACACGTTGTGCGCGACGACGTCGTGCAGTTCGCGCGCGATGCGGGCGCGCTCGGCGGCGACCGCGACCTTCGACTGCGCCTCGCGCTCCTTCTCGAGCCGCGCGGCGCGCTCCTCGAGCTGGGCGAAGTAGGCACGCCGGGTGCGCATGGAGTCGCCGAGCACCCAGGCGAGGACGAAGGGCACGGTCTGGAATATCACCATGGCGATGTTGCCCGCCACGCTCACGTCCTCGAACGGCCAGCGCGCCTGCGCCACCGGTGCCGCGCACAGTCCGGCGCCGAGCGCGAGCAGGGAGGCCCAGCGGGCGCCGACGGCGGCGACCGTGTAGACGATCACCAGCATGGCGAAGTCCGCGGGCAGGACCGCCACGTCGAGGACCACCTGGAGCAGGCCCACCACGAGGGCCAGCACCAGCATCCGCTCCGGCATCCGGCGGCGCAGCGCGACGACCAGGGAAAGCAGCAGCATGACCGGTACGGCCACGGCCGTCGGCGGGGTCCCGTGCCCCTCCTCGACGGGCGCTCCGCTGAACAACGAGATCCCGAACAGGACCACGGCCCAGAAGCCGTCGACCCATGCCGGGTGCCTGCGGAGAAAATCGTAGAAGCGCTGCACGTGACCCAGCGTAGGGAAGCGAAATGCGTGCAGGGGTCAACCGGAGGGCCGATCCCCGGTCCGCACGTGTACTCCGCAAGGTGGAGGTCCGGCACCTCCCCGGACGTAACCTGGGCCGATGACGACGGCGGCAGTGGCGACGGCGAGCCGGTGGCACCGGTGACATGGGCGGCGACGAGCGGGTGGCGCCGGTGACGGCGGGGGCGGGTGCGGAAGGCGGCCCGCGCGGGTGGCGGGCGGCGACCCGGGCGGCTCTGTACGGACCGGACGGGTTCTACCGCGGGCCGGAGGGCCCCGCCGGGCACTTCCGTACGTCGGTGCACGCCTCACCGCTGTTCGCGGGGGCCGTGGCGCGTCTGCTGTGCCGGGTCGACGAGACGCTGGGCCGGCCCGCGGTGCTCGACTTCGTGGACATGGCGGCGGGCCGGGGCGAACTGGCCGCCGGGGTGCTCGCCGCGCTGCCCGCCGACGTGGCGGGACGCACACGTGCGTACGCCGTCGAACTCGCCGGCCGTCCCGGCGGCCTCGACCGACGGGTCGAGTGGCGGGCCGAGCCCCCGGAGCGGATCACGGGGCTGCTGTTCGCCAACGAGTGGCTGGACAACGTGCCCCTGGAGGTCGCCGAGGCCGACCCGGCGGGCGTCCCCCGACTGGTCCTGGTGGACGACCACGGAACGGAACGGCTCGGACCGCCGGTCACCGGCCCGGAGGCGGAGTGGCTGGCACGGTGGTGGCCCCTCACGGGCGAGCGGCCCGTGACGGACGAGCGGCCCGTGACGGACGAGGGGCCCGTGACGGACGGCGGAGAGACCACGGAGGGGGAGGCCACTGCGGGAGCCACGAGCGGAGCGGGACTGCGGGCGGAGATCGGGCTGACCCGGGACCTGGCCTGGGCGTCGGCGGTCGGGACGCTCGCGCGAGGGCTCGCGGTCGCCGTGGACTACGCCCACACGGCGACCGCGCGCCCGCCGTTCGGGACGCTCACGGGTTTCCGGAAGGGGAGGGAGACCGCACCCGTACCGGACGGGTCGTGCGACATCACCGCGCACGTCGCCCTGGACGCCTGCGCGGCGGCCTGCGCACTGCCCGGCGCCCGCCTGCTCCCCCAGCGTGCCGCCCTGCGCGCCCTGGGCCTCACCGGCTCGCGCCCTCCGCTCACCCTCGCGTCCACCGACCCCGCCGGCTACGTACGGGCTCTGGCGGCCGCCTCGGAGGCCGCCGAGCTCGTCGCGCCGGGCGGGTTCGGCGGCTTCGGGTGGCTGCTGCAGCCGGTGGGGATCCCGGACGTGCTCGCGGACGCCGTCTGAGGCGGCTCCCCGCTTCCGCGTCCTGCCGCCCTGCTGCCATGCCGTCCTGCCGCCCTACTTGTCGATGTCGCCCACCACGAAGAACATCGACCCCAGGATCGCCACCATGTCCGAGACCAGAGTCCCCGGCAGCAGCTCGGTGAGCGCCTGGATGTTGTTGTACGACGCCGAGCGCAGCTTCAGCCGGTACGGCGTCTTCTCGCCCCTGCTGACCAGGTAGTACCCGTTGATGCCGAGCGGGTTCTCGGTCCACGCGTACGTGTGCCCCTCGGGCGCCTTGAGTACCTTCGGGAGCCGCTGGTTGACGGGGCCCGGGGGCAGGTCGGCGAGCCGGTCGAGGCATGCCTCGGCGAGGTCGAGGGAGTGGTACGTCTGCTCCAGGAGGCATTCGAAGCGGGCGAGGCAGTCGCCCTCCTCGCGGGTCACGACCTTCAGGACGTCCGCCAGTTCGCCGTACGCGAGATACGGCTCGTCGCGGCGCAGGTCGAGATCGACGCCCGAGGCGCGGGCGATCGGTCCGCTCACCCCGTACGCGTGCACGGCCGCCGGGGAGAGGACGCCGACACCGCGCGTGCGGCCGCGGAAGATCTCGTTGCCGAGCACCAGGTCGTCGAAGCGGTCCATGCGGGAGCGCACGTCGGCGACGGCACCGCGCGCGCGGGTGCTCCATCCCGCCGGAAGGTCCTCCTTGAGGCCGCCCACGCGGTTGAACATGTAGTGCATGCGCCCGCCGGAGACCTCCTCCATGACGTGCTGGAGCTCCTCGCGCTCGGTGAAGGCGTAGAACACCGGTGTGATGCCACCGAGTTCCAGCGGATAGGAACCGAGGAACATCAGGTGGTTGAGCACCCGGTTCAGCTCCGCGAGCAGCGTGCGCAGCCACACCGCGCGCTCGGGGACCTCCATGCCGAGCATCCGCTCCACGGCGAGGACCACGCCCAGTTCGTTGGAGAACGCCGACAGCCAGTCGTGGCGGTTGGCCAGCATGATGATCTGCCGGTAGTCCCGCGCCTCGAACAGCTTCTCCGCGCCCCGGTGCATATAGCCGATCACGGGCTCCGCGCTGGTGATGAGCTCGCCGTCCAGGACGAGCTTCAGCCGCAGCACGCCGTGCGTGGACGGATGCTGGGGCCCGATGTTGAGCACCATGTCGGTGCTCTCCGCGGCGCCGCCGATGCCGACCATGGTCTCCGTCGTAGGAGTCATGCACACAGTCTCCCCTACGTACGCTGGGGCCATGGATACGGGGAACCCGCACGACACGGGTACAGCGGGACCGGAACGGACCGCTGAGGCGACGGCGGCCACGGCGACCACCGGGACGACGACGGGACCGACGGCGAAACCGGCCGCGCCGACGGAGCCGGTGGGGCCGGAGGAGCCGGAGGTCCCCTCCGGCGCGCCGTCGGCCCCCGGCGACGAGCCGCAGTGGATCGCACTGCCACCGGGGCTGCTGAAGGTGCGCCGACTGATGCTGGTGGTGTGGCTGGGACTGCTCACTCTGGCCGCCGGACTGGTCCCGGGTCTGCTGGCCGGCCCCGGCTGGGCCGCGTTCGCCCTGCCGCCGCTGGCCCTGCTGGTCTGGGGCTGGGTGATGCTGGAGCGCAACTGGCGCTCCTGGCGGTACGCCGAGCGCTCCGACGACCTGCTGATCAGCCGGGGTGTCCTGTGGCGTGAGGAGACGGTCGTGCCGTACGGGCGGATGCAGTTGGTCGAGGTGACGTCCGGGCCCCTCGAACGGCACTTCGGGCTGGCCAGCGTGCAACTGCACACGGCGGCCGCGGCGTCCGACGCCACCATCCCCGGTCTCGTCCCGGCCGAGGCGGAACGACTGCGCGACCGGCTCACCGAGCTGGGCGAAGCCCGATCGGCGGGGTTGTGACCGCCTCACAGGCCTCCGAGGCCGTACGCGAGCGGCGGCCCGTGATCGAGCGCCGGCTGCACCCCGTCACGCCGCTCAGGCGGGCGTGGGCGCCCGTCGCGGTCATCATCGGGTGGGCGCTGCACGACCCGGACCAGGCACAGCGCCAGCTGACCCGGCTGACGACGACCACCCTGCTGATCGGGCTCGGTGTCCTCATCCCGGCCGCCGCCCTCTACGGCTTCCTGACCTGGTGGTTCACCCACTTCGCGGTGACCGACAGCGAACTGCGCATCCGCACCGGGCTGTTGTTCCGGCGTACCGCGCACATCCGGCTGGAGCGGATCCAGGCCATCGACGTCACCCAGCCGCTGCTCGCGCGGGTCGCGGGCGTGTCCAAGCTCAAGCTCGACGTCATCGGTACCGACAAGAAGGACGAGCTGGCCTTCCTGGGCGCCGACGACGCCCGCGCGCTGCGTGCCGAACTGCTCGCGCGGGCGGCCGGTTTCGCACCCGAGACGGCGCACGAGGTGGGTGAGGCCCCGTCCCGGCAGCTGCTGCGCGTGCCCCCCGGCGTCCTCGCCCTCTCCCTCGTGCTCACCGGCGCGACCTGGATCTGGCTGATCGTCGCCGCCGTCGCGCTGCCGCTGCTGTGGACGGCCACCCACAGCCTGTGGACGCTCCTCGCCGCCGCCGTCCCGATGGCCGGCGCGGTGGGCGCGAGCAGCGTCGGCCGGTTCGTCACCGAGTACGACTGGACCCTGGGCGAGTCGCCCGACGGGCTGCGGATCGACCACGGTCTCCTCGACCGGGTGCACGAGACGGTCCCGCCGGGGCGGGTGCAGACCGTGCGGATCGTGGAGCCGCTGCTGTGGCGGCGCCGGGGCTGGGTGCGGGTGGAGCTCGACGTGGCGGGCTCGTCCAACTCCCTGCTGCTGCCGGTCGCTCCGCGCGAGATCGCCGAATCCGTCGTCGCGCGGGTGCTGCCCGGCGTCGAAGTGCCGTCGCACGCGGAGCTCTCCCGGCCGCCGCGGCGCGCGCGGTGGTGCATGCCGGTGTGGTGGCGCGGCTACGGACTCGCCGTCACCGGCACCGTGTTCGCCGCGCGGCACGGCCGGCTGACCCGGACCGTCGCACTGGTGCCGCACGCCAAGGTGCAGAGCGTACGGCTGTCCCAGGGGCCCTGGGAGCGCGCCCGGGGCGTCGCGGACGTCCATGTGGACACCGGGGCCAACAAGTCCGTGACGGCCCGGCTCCGGGACGCAGGCGAGGCGGCGGAGCTGCTGCGGGCCCAGGCGGAACGGTCCCGGACCGGTCGCCGGGACGCCCGCCCGGACCGGTGGATGGCCTGACCCGGCCACCCGGCACCTGGCACCTGGCACCTGGCACCTGGCCGGACACGCGAACGGGGTCCCGCACGTCTCCCGTGCGGGACCCCGTTCGCGTCACCCCGTTCGCCGTGGGCGGGTCTGCCGTGTGCGCTCCCTGCCGTCAGGAGACCGCGCTGCGCAGTCCCTTCGTACCGGTCCCGGCCCCGGTCCCGGCCTCTGCCTCTTCGTCCGCCGGCTCCGGCTCGTCGTGCGCCGTCAGGTCGATGACCTGGCCGACGCCCCGCGCGTGGCCGGCCGGCTCGAACTCCGGATCGACCTCTGCCGTGTGCGGGGCAACCGTCTCCGCCGCGGCCACGTCGGCGCCCTCCGCCTCGTTCTGCGTACCGAAGAAGTCGAAGGTGCCGTCGGACACCGGGCGCCGCACGGGCTCGGTCGGTGGTGCCACCGCGACCGCGGTCGGCACGGTGAAGTGCCCGGCGGGCCGCCGCACGGAACTGCCGGGCGGGGCCGACGGGGCAGGCAGGACAGGCTGTGCGGACCGGGCCGGCTGCTCGGGCGTGGTGCCGGTGTCCGAGCCGGAGGAGGCGGTCGCGCGTCCGCGCTCGGTCATCGCCTCGGACCGCCCCTCCGCCTCGCCCTCCTGCGGCTGCTGCGGCTTCCTCGCCCTGAGGGGCTCGGGGTCGTCGTCCTCCGGGTCGTCGTCCTCCGGGTCGTCGTCCTCGGGGGCGCCGTCGCTCCGGGGGGACCCGACGGTGTTCCCGGGCAGGGTGTCCTCCCTCCTGGACGCGGAGTCACCGCCCTTCGCCGGGTGGCCGACCCGAGGGGTGCCGGCGTCGACCGGCGCGTCGTCGGCCGGCGTCTCCGCGGCCCCCGCATCGGTCACCTCGGTCGCGTCGGCCGCATCGGTGGCATCGGTGGCATCGGTGGCATCGGTGGCATCGGTGGCATCGGCCGCATCGGCCGCATCGGCCGCATCGGTGGCATCGGTGGCATCGGTGGCATCGGCCGCATCGGTGACGTCCCGCGCGGGGCGGTCGTCTCCCTCGTCGTCGCCGGCGAGCCGTGCCAGCGCCGAGTCGGCCCGCAGAAACAGTGTGGACCCCGCCGGCGAGAAGACCTGGGGAGCTTCCGGCTGCCCGGCCTCCTCCCCACCGTCCGCGGTTACCCCGGCCCCTGGGGCCTCGGACTCGGGGGCCTCGGACTCGGGCACGGTCGTCGTCCCGCCCTCGGTCCCGCCCTCGGTCCTTGCCGCCGGAACGGTCGCCTTGCCGTCGGGGGCGGCACCGGACTCGGCGGCCGACGGTCCCGCCGTCAACGCGCGGGCCGGAACCGTCGCCTCGATCTCGAGCACCCGGCGCTCCTCCAGGACCGTCGCCCGGCCTGTCTCCGCCGCGGCGTACCGCCTGAGCAGTGCCGCGTGCTCATTGCGCAGCGCGGCCAGCTCCGTGCGCTTGGCGCGCAGCCGGTGCTCCACCTTGAGGCGCAGCTCGCGCGACTCCTCGAGGTCGGACTCCAGTTCGGCGACCCGCTCCTCGAAACGCCACTCGTCACCGGCACGCGCGCGCGTGAGGTCGGCGACCTGCTTGCCGGCCTGGGCGTCCCAGTGCCGCATGACGACCGCACCGAGGATCGCCACGGCCGCCGCGGCAGCGGCCAGGAGGCGAAGCGTCATCGGTTGTGTGAACACCCAGGGCCCCAGGGCGCAGACGAGCGAGACGCCTGCGATCGCCGACGGGGGAAACATCCTGTGCAGGGGCGGGGAATGACGGTGACGTCCACGTGGCATGGCCAGAAACTTACCGCGCGTAGGCGAATGTTGGAGCCCCGCCCCGTAAAAACAAAGCCGTACCGAGGCTTTCACAGGGCATCGGGGAACTCCGCCGAACCGTGAATAGGCCCGCGCCTCAATTATCAAGATCGTTTTCCGGGCGGAAAGCCGGTTTCGTTACCCCCGGCCCCGCATCGGATCGGCTCCCGCGCCGGCAACGGTCCCGCCCCGCACCGCCCTTCCGGCGTCCGCGGATCCATTCGGGCTTCCGCCCGAAGAACCTACTCCCAGGTAAGGAAGGCGTACCCGAGGCGTACCCGAGTCACGTCCCAAGGCGCCCCATCCCGGCCCGCCGCTTTCCGGGGCGACCGACGAGATCCGGATACACCCGCCGGCCGTCCCACGCCCGCCGGAATACCGGGCCGCGGTCCGGCTCCGGCGCTCCGGGTCACGAGCTCCGCGGAGCCGGCTTCCGGCCGCGTCCCCCTGATCCAGGTGCTTCCCGGCCCCGTTCTGGGCCTACGCTGAACATATGAGCAACAGGAGCGGACACCTTCACGTCCCGGGCCTTCCCCACTGGGGCCGCTGCGCGGTCATGGGCGTCGTGAACGTGACGCCCGACTCCTTCTCCGACGGTGGCCGCTGGTTCGACACGACGACCGCCGTCAAGCACGGCCTCGACCTGGTCGCCCAGGGCGCCGACCTGATCGACGTCGGCGGCGAGTCCACCCGCCCCGGCGCCACGCGTGTCGACGAGGCCGAGGAACTCAAGCGCGTCATCCCCGTGGTCCGTGGGCTCGCCTCCGAGGGCGTCACGGTATCCGTCGACACCATGCGCGCCTCCGTCGCCGGGCGGTCCCTCGCGGCGGGCGCCGCGCTCGTCAACGACGTGAGCGGCGGTCTTTCCGACCCCGGCATGATCCCCGTGGTCGCCGACGCCGGCGCCCCCTTCGTCGTCATGCACTGGCGCGGCCTGCTGGAGGGCGACAACGTGAAAGGCACGTACGACGACGTCGTCACCGAGGTCGTCGACGAACTCCGCGCGCGCGTGGACGCCGTACTGGAGGGCGGCGTCGCCGCCGACCGCGTGATCGTCGACCCCGGGCTCGGCTTCTCCAAGGGAGCCGACCACGACCTCGCCCTCCTCGCCCGTCTCGACCGCCTCCGGGCGCTCGGCCACCCGCTGCTCGTGGCCGCGTCCCGCAAGAGGTTCCTCGGCCACGTCCTGGCCGGCCCCGACGGCGCGCCCCCGCCCGCCCGGGAGCGCGACGCGGCCACCGCCGCCGTCTCCGCCCTCGCCGCCCAGGGCGGCGCCTGGGCGGTCCGCGTGCACGAGGTGCGCGCCACCGCGGACGCCGTACGGGTCGCCCACGCCGTCGAGCGGGCACGCACCCCGGACGGCACGCCTCCCGTACCCGGCGCGCACGGTGCCGAGGGAGCCCGGTGAGCGCCCCGCACACCGATGTCGAGCAGGTCGAAGCCACCAACGCCGCCTTCTACGAGGCGCTCGAGCAGGGCGATTTCGAAGAGGTCGCGTCGCTCTGGCTGACCCCGGCCGACCTGGGCGTCGACGAGACCTACCACGACCCGGCGGACGCCGGCGTGATCTCCTGCGTGCACCCCGGCTGGCCGGTGCTCACGGGCCGCGGCGAGGTGCTCCGGTCGTACGCCCTGATCATGGCGAACACCGACTACATCCAGTTCTTCCTCACCGACGTGCATGTCTCCGTCACCGGCGACACCGCCGTCGTGACCTGCACCGAGAACATCCTCAGCGGCGGCCCCGCCCCGGAGGCCGGCGAGGAGCTCGGCCCCCTGCTCGGGCAGCTGGTCGTCGCCACCAACGTGTACCGGCGCACTCCCGCGGGCTGGAGGCTCTGGTCCCACCACGCCTCCCCCGTCCTCGCCGAGAACGACGAGACCGAGGACTCCGAGGCACCCGACGACGCCGAACCCCCCTCCTGAGCGGAACAGACCGACCGTCGGCCCGGACCGACCATCGCCCCGGACCGGCCCGACCACCGGGCCGGCCGGACCCGGCTGACCACAGGGCCCGGCCGGAGCCCGCCGTTCCCCTCCCCGACCGGGAAGGGATTGGCATCGCCCCCGTACGGGTAGGGGCCGCTACCTGTCCGTGAGCCCCAGGTCTTCCCGGGGAAAACGCACGGTGAGATCTCCCGGCACGGACCGGACCCGCCCACCTCGTGGTCCGCCCTGCCGGTACCCGCGGGTAAATTCGACCGAGGCAGGGGCGCCGTCCGCACACGGCACCGACCGGCCGCACCGACGACTTGCAGGAGTGGATTCGTGTGGATCGTGTCGCGTTGCACGGCCTGAGGGCCCGTGGGCACCACGGTGTGTTCCCCAAGGAACGCGAGGAGGGCCAGACCTTCATCGTGGACCTGGTCCTCGGCCTGGACATCCGGCCGGCCGCGGCCCACGACGATCTGACCAGGACCGTGCACTACGGCATCGTGGCGGAGGAGGTCGTGGCGGTCGTCCAGGGCGAGCCCGTCAACCTCATCGAGACGCTCGCCGAGCGCATCGCACAGGTCTGCCTCAAGCACGACGTGGTCCAGGAGGTCGAGGTCCGCGTCCACAAGCCGGACGCACCGATCACCGTGCCCTTCGACGACGTGACCGTCACCATCATCCGGAGCCGCGCATGACCAGGCCGTCCACCCAGGGCCATACCGACCCGACCGTCCAGCCCGTCCCCGCCTCCGTGGTCGAGCGGGTGGACGCCGCCGACACCACCCTGCACGACCCGAAGCGGGCCGTCGTCTCCCTGGGCGCCAACCTCGGCAACCGGCTGGAGACCCTCCAGGGGGCCGTCGACGCCCTGGAGGACACCCCCGGCATCCGGGTCAAGGCGGTGTCGCCCGTGTACGAGACGGAGCCGTGGGGCGTCGAGCCCGGCAGCCAGCCCTCGTACTTCAACGCGGTCGTGGTCCTGAGGACCACCCTGCCCCCGTCCTCCCTGCTGGAGCGGGCCCACGCGGTCGAGGAGGCCTTTCACCGGGTGCGCGCCGAGCGCTGGGGTCCGCGCACCCTGGACGTGGACATCGTCTCCTACGCGGACCTCCGCTCCGACGACCCGCGGCTGACCCTCCCCCACCCCCGCGCCCACGAACGCGCCTTCGTGCTGGTCCCCTGGCACGACGTCGACCCCGAGGCCGAACTCCCCGGACGCGGACCCGTCGCCGCCCTGCTGGGCACGGTCCCCCGGGAGGACGTCACGCCCCGCGACGACCTGGAACTCCGGCTGCCCGAGTAGCCGTTAAGGTCGACAGGACCGCATACCGGGGTACCGGGGAACCGAAGGGACACCGTGAGAGAGCTGCGCATCCGGGTGTTGGCCGGCGTCTTCGTCGTGGCCGGGATCCTGTCCTGGGCCGTCGCCCGCCTCTGGAACTCCCTCGGCACCCTGCCGAGCGTTCCGCTGGCGGCGCCCGTCGTCCTCGCCCTGATCGCCGTGGTCCTCACGGCCACGGCGCTGTCCCTGCGCGCCCGCCTCAGGGACCAGCGTGAACGCCGCCCCGGCGCCAAGGGCGTCGACCCGATGATGGCGGCCCGCGCGGTCGTCTTCGGCCAGGCCAGTGCCCTGGTCGCCGCCCTCGTCGCCGGGATGTACGGCGGCACCGGCGTCTTCCTCCTGGAGTCCCTCGACATCCCCGCCCGCCGCGACCAGGCCATCTACGCGGGGTCCTCGGTCGTGGCGGGCATCGCCGTCATAGCGGCGGCCCTCTTCCTGGAGCACGTCTGCAAACTCCCGGAGGACGAGGACGACAGCCCGGGGACAGCTCCGGCAATATGACAGTCACCGAGGCCGACGGACCAAGTGACCGTTGGCCAGGAAGCCCGGGCAGGGATCGAGGTGGTAGTCGTAGAGGATGAACGGCTTCGTCCCGGCTGCCGGACGACGCCGGATCTCGTTCACCCCGGCCCAGGTCGACTCGTTCGGTTCCAAGGGGTGGCGCTCGGGCACAAATGTTCCTCGCACCTGCCATCGGTCAGTGATGACCAACTGGGAAGAAGACCCCTTGGGTCTTGGTGTGAACCTCGCACCGATGATCTGGGCCAGTTCCACGAGGAACGGCACATTCGAACTGATCACAGTGCGCCCGTCCCACTTCTTGTGGCGAAACCCGTCTCCCTCGGCATAGCCGTCCAGAAAGCCCACGAACGTGTCGATGTCCCGGAGAACCACTCTCGGAAAGCGTTGCCGCATGTGATGCGGGTCCCCGCCCACGTACTGCCGCATGGTGTCCGCGAGGTACGACGACACAACCCGTACGCGAAAACCGGGCACGTCGCGCCTGAGATACCCGGAGGGTCGGGTCACCGGTTCCAGTCGAGCGGCCGGCCCGGTCGCCTTGGTCGGACAACCGGCGTAACGCGCGGCAAAATCCTCCTCGTTGACCACGAGGGACACGTAGTTCCTGCCCACCGTCCCGTCAGCACACGTGGCTCCGACGAAGTACCCGAACTCGTAACAGGGCCGGATGGCCAGCCGCTCCCGACACAGCTTCCGCGCGTAGGACCACGCAAGCATGGCCCCCTTGGCGTCTTTCGCCCGAATCCACCCCTCGGCCGTGCCCAGCATCTGCTCCGGTGCCACCGTGAACGTCACCCGATCGGTCACCACATCCACGACCTCACGGGCTTTGACAGCCGTCACCTCCACGACCGTCGTCTGCACCGTACGCGTCCCGTCCAGGCTCCAGAGCTTCGAGCCCACCTCGACATTCCTGGCCTGTCGGCACCCGCCGACGACGCTCACCAGTTGCTTGCCGGGCAACCCGTACCCCACCGCGATCCCCCCCTTGACCAGCGATAAACCTCACCGATCAGGGATGATATCGGGCACCGCCGACAATCGGGTCAACGTGCCAGTATCAGGCTCATTGCCTCGGCCCGGGATGTGGAGTCCCGAAGCTGCCCACGCACCGCCGAGGTCGTGGTCTTCGCGCCGGGCTTGCGAATGCCGCGCACAGACATGCACATGTGTTCGGCCTCAATCACGACGATCACGCCACGAGCTTCGAGAATCCGCATGAGGGAATCGGCGATCTGCGTAGTGAGTCGTTCCTGCACCTGCAGACGACGGGCGAACACCTCGACCAGCCGCGCCAGCTTCGACAGACCGGTGATCTTGCCGGACTCCGCCGGGATGTAGCCGACATGCGCAACACCGTGAAACGGCAGCATGTGATGTTCACAGAGACTGACGATCTCAATGTCCTTCACCAGAACCATCTCATCATGCCCCAGGTCGAACGTCGTCGTCAGAACGTCCTCGGGCTCCTGCCGAAGACCCGCCAGGAGCTCCTTGTACGCCCGCGCCACCCGGGCCGGCGTCGCCTGCAGGCCCTCCCGGTCCGGGTCCTCGCCGACCGCGATCAGCAGTTCGCGTACGGCGTTCTCGGCACGCTTCTCATCGAACTCGCCGATGGTGGCCTCGCCGTCCAGCGTCACGGGGTCGGTCATGTGATGCCTCGTTCCTGTGCCTGCGCGCGTGTCGGACCTGACCGCACGTGCTCTCAACTGCGGATACACAAAAGAACCGCGCCCCCCAGGCTAGAACCTGGGGGGCGCGGCATCCATTCCGGGCCCGGTGGGGCCGCCGGGAGAGCCGGTCAGCTCTCGGGGCGGTCCTCCGGAGCCGGCTCGCGCACCGGCTCGGGCTCCGCGACGGTGCTCTTCACGGTCGAGATGGCCGGCGTCGCGCCGTTCGTCCCGTTCGTCAGTGCCAGCTCCTTGGGGGAGAGCACCGGCGGGCGGGTGGACGGCGTACGGCGGGAGGATCCGGTCCAGGCGGGCCTGGCCGGGCGCTTGACGATCGACGCGAAGACCTCGGCGATCTCCTCCTTGCCCAGCGTCTCCCGCTCGAGGAGCGCGAGGACGAGGTTGTCGAGGACGTCCCGGTTCTCGACCAGGATCTCCCACGCCTCGTTGTGCGCGGTCTCGATGAGCTTCTTGACCTCTTCGTCGACCAGCGCGGCGATCTCTTCCGAGTAGTCGCGCTGGTGACCCATCTCACGCCCGAGGAACGGCTCGGTGTTGTCGCCGCCGAACTTGATCGCGCCGAGACGCTCGGTCATGCCGTACTGCGTGACCATCGCGCGGGCCAGGCCGGTGGCCTTCTCGATGTCGTTGGCCGCACCGGTGGTCGGGTCGTGGAAGACGAGCTCCTCGGCCGCGCGGCCGCCCAGCATGTAGGCCAGCTGGTCCAGCATCTCGTTGCGCGTGGTGGAGTACTTGTCCTCGTCCGGCAGCACCATCGTGTACCCGAGGGCACGGCCTCTCGACAGGATCGTGATCTTGTGGACGGGGTCGGCGTTCGGGGAGGCCGCCGCGACCAGGGCGTGTCCGCCCTCGTGGTACGCGGTGATCTTCTTCTCCTTGTCCGACATGATCCGGCTCCGCTTCTGCGGGCCCGCGACCACTCGGTCGATCGCCTCGTCCAGCATGTGGTTGTCGATCAGCTTCTGATCGCTGCGCGCGGTCAGGAGCGCGGCCTCGTTCAGCACGTTGGCCAGGTCGGCACCGGTCATGCCGGGGGTGCGGCGGGCGACGGCCGACAGGTCGACGTCCGGAGCGACCGGCTTGCCCTTCTGGTGGACCTTGAGGATCTCCAGCCTGCCCTGCATGTCCGGGCGGTCGACCGCGATCTGACGGTCGAAGCGGCCGGGACGCAGCAGCGCCGGGTCGAGGATGTCGGGCCGGTTCGTGGCGGCGATGAGGATCACGCCGCCCTTCACGTCGAAGCCGTCCATCTCGACGAGGAGCTGGTTCAGGGTCTGCTCCCGCTCGTCGTGACCACCGCCGAGGCCGGCGCCGCGATGGCGGCCGACCGCGTCGATCTCGTCGACGAAGACGATCGCCGGAGCGTTGGCCTTGGCCTGCTCGAACAGGTCACGGACCCGGGAGGCACCGACACCGACGAACATCTCGACGAAGTCGGACCCGGAGATCGAGTAGAAGGGAACGCCGGCCTCGCCCGCGACGGCGCGCGCGAGCAGGGTCTTGCCGGTGCCGGGCGGACCGTACAGCAGCACGCCCTTGGGAATCTTCGCCCCGACTGCCTGGAACTTCGCGGGCTCCTGCAGGAACTCCTTGATCTCGTGGAGTTCCTCGACCGCCTCGTGCGATCCGGCGACGTCGGAGAACGTCGTCTTCGGCGTGTCCTTGGTGATGAGTTTCGCCTTGGACTTGCCGAACTGCATGACGCGGGAGCCGCCGCCCTGCATCTGGTTCATCAGGAACAGGAAGACCACGACGATGAGGACGAAGGGCAGCAGCGACAGCAGAATGCTGACGAAGGGGTTCTGCTTCGACGGCGAGACCGTGTAGCCCTTCGGGATCTGCTCGTTCTGGTACTTGTCCTGCAGCGTGTTGGCAATGGTGACGCCCTGGTCACCGATGTAGCTCGCCTGGATCTTCGAGCTGTCCTTGACCTTTTCGCCGTCCTTGAGCTCGACCTTGATGATCTGCTCGTCGCCGGTGGTCAGCTTGGCCGACTTGACTTTGTTCTCGTTGATCGCCTGGACGACCTGGCCGGTGTCCACCGTCTTGTAGCCGCCGGACGAGCCGACGACATTCATCAACACGACCACGGCGAGGACGGCCAGCACGATCCACATGACCGGCCCACGGAAGTATCGCTTCACGTCCATCCATACGGAGCGGTGTCGCCCCGTCCCTCCTGCCATAGTGAGTTTGATAAAGACTGTTCTTCGGACGGTACCCCAGCATTGCCCCCCGAAGCTGCGAGGGACAGTCGGCATTCGCGTCCACGCATGCTCCAACGGCGCGGACGCCGCCGGGGTTCCCGATCACATACGGCGCCGCGGCCGCGATTGCTCAGCCGCCGTAGACATGAGGCGCGAGCGTGCCCACGAACGGGATGTTGCGGTACTTCTCGGCGTAGTCCAGGCCGTAGCCGACGACGAACTCGTTGGGGATGTCGAAGCCGACCCATTCCACGTCGATGTTGACCTTGGCGGCCTCGGGCTTGCGCAGGAGCGTGCACACCTTGAGGGAGGCGGGCTCGCGCGAGCCGAGGTTGGAGATCAGCCATGACAGGGTCAGGCCGGAGTCGATGATGTCCTCGACGATCAGGACGTGCTTCCCCTTGATGTCGGTGTCGAGGTCCTTGAGGATCCGCACCACACCGGAGGACTGGGTACCCGCCCCGTACGAGGATACGGCCATCCAGTCCATCGTGACCGGGGTGGACAGCGCCCGCGCGAGGTCGGCCATGACCATCACCGCGCCCTTGAGGACGCCGACGATCAGCAGTTCCTTGTCCGCGTACTCCGCGTCGATCTTCGCGGCCAGCTCAGCCAGCTTGGCGTCGATCTCTTCCTTGGTGATGAGCACCTTCTCGAGGTCGGCACCCATGTCTTTCGCGTCCACCCGCATCACTTTCGGTCGTCCCAGCGGCTGTCCCGTACTGTCCGCGGCTCTGCCGAGGATACGTTTTTCAGCCTTGCCGAATCACCAGTCTGCCACCCTGGCGACGGGCCACGACCCGGCCGGGGAGATTGATGGCCCCCTGACCGCGCCAGCCGGTGATCAGCCGGTCGACCTCCTCGATGTGCCGGGCGAACAGCGAACCGGCCGGGGCTCCCGCGTCGATGGCCGCACGGCGCAGCACACGGCGGCGCACGGCGGGCGGGAGGGCGTGCAGCCCCGCGCACTCCAGCCGGCCGTCGGCGTCGCGGACGCCGGCCTCGGCCCGGCCGGCCCAGGCGTCGAGGGCGTCGGCGTCGTCGCGGGAGAGCTGGGCCGTCCGGGCGAGCGCCTCGACGACGCCCTTGCCGAGGGCCTTCTCCAGGGCGGGCAGACCCTCGTGGCGCAGCCGGGACCGGGTGTAGGCGGGGTCGGTGTTGTGCGGGTCGTCCCAGACGGGGAGGGACTGGGCCATGCACGCCGTGCGGGCCGTCTGCCGGTCGAGCCGCAGGAAGGGTCTGCGATAACGGCCGGCGGCTCCCGAGACCGCGGCCATTCCGGACAGGGAGCGGATACCGGAGCCGCGGGCGAGTCCCAGCAGGACGGTCTCCGCCTGGTCGTCACGGGTGTGGCCGAGCAGGACGGCGACGGCACCGTGCCGTTCGGCGGCGGCGTCGAGGGCGGCATAGCGGGCGTCGCGGGCGGCGGCCTCGGGTCCGCCGTCGCGGCCGACGGTGACGGCGACGGGCTCGACGGGGTCGAGGCCCAGTCCGCGCAGGCGCAGGGTCACTTCGGCGGCCCGCAGATCGGAGCCGGCCTGGAGGCCGTGGTCGACGGTGACACCGCCGGCGCGCACGCCGAGGCGGGGTGCCTCGAAGGCGAGGGCGGAGGCGAGTGCCATGGAGTCGGCGCCGCCGGAGCAGGCCACGAGCACGAGCGGGGACGGTTCACGCTCGCGCGGGGCCCCGGGGATGCGGCCGGGCCCGCCGGGCCCGGCGGGGGTCCGGCTGTGTTCGCCGGGGTCCCGGGTGTGTTCGTCGAGGTTTCGGGTGTGTTCGTCGAGGATGTCGTGGAGTACGCGGCGGACCGCCAGGCGTATCGCCGCGACCGCAGGATGGGGACCCATGTCCGGTTCCCTTCATGAAGTTCTTCGGGAGGTGAGCGCCCCGGATCGGTCACTCAGAGTGTGTAGATGGTGACAGAGTCGGGACGTTCCCCGAGCATTGCACGCCTACTCTTCGCTCACGGTCCCTCGGACGGGTGATTGAGGGCCCGTCCGCCGGATTGACTTCACTCCGTCCCATCTCGCCCCGTTTGCAACCCTGTTACCGGGTGTCGCACCGGCCCGTACCCGCGCGGCGTACGCCCGGCGTTCGGGTGCACGCGCGGCGCACGCTCGATTCACGCCTCGGGTTTGCGGTTCACGCCTCGGGTTTGCGGTGCACGCGGGTGACCCACTCCGCGGGCTTGGCGATCTCCGCCTTGGTGGGGAGGGTGTTGGGCGAGGTCCACACCCGGTTGAAGCCGTCCATGCCGACCTCCTCGACCACCGCGCGGACGAAGCGTTCGCCGTCGCGGTACTGGCGGAGCTTGGCGTCCAGGCCGAGCAGTTTGCGCAGGGCCAGGTCCAGGCGGGAGGCGCCCTTCGCGCGGCGCTGTTGGAACTTCTCGCGGATCTCGGCGACGCTCGGCACGACCTCGGGCCCGACGCCGTCCATCACGAAGTCGGCGTGTCCCTCCAGCAGGGACATCACCGCCGTGAGCCGGCCGAGGATCTCCCGTTGGGCGGGCGTCTGCACGAGTTCGACGAGGGAGCGCCCGTCGTCCTCGGCCTCCTCGCCCTCGGGCCGGCCGCCGGCGAAGGACTGGACGGCCTGGCGGACCCGCTCCAGGACGGTCATGGGGTCGACGTCGGTCTCCCCGAGGAACGACTGGACCTCGCCCTGCATGTGGTCACGCAGCCAGGGCACGGCGGAGAACTGGGTGCGGTGGGTCTCCTCGTGCAGGCACACCCACAGTCGGAAGTCGTGGGGATCCACGTCGAGTTCGCGTTCCACGTGGACGATGTTGGGGGCGACGAGCAGCAGTCTGCCCCCGCCGTTCGGCGCGTCGGCCGGGCCGCCGGCCGGCAGGTCGCGGGTGGCGGGGGCGAAGGTCTCGTACTGGCCGAGGACGCGGGAGGCGAGGAAGGACAGCAGCATGCCGACCTCGACGCCGGTGACCTTGCCGCCGACGGTGCCGAGGAGGACCCCGCCGGGCGAAGTGCCGCGCCGTTCCTGCATCTTGTCGAGGAGCGGCTTGAGCAGTTCGCGGAAGCCGGCGACGTTGGCCCGGACCCAGCCCGGCCGGTCGACGACGAGGACGGGGGTGTCGTGCGTCTCGTCGGTGCCCAGCCGGGTGAAGCCCCGGACGTGCGTCTCGGACGCCTTCGCGTGCTTGCGCAGCTCCGTGACGACGGCCCGGGCCTCGTCACGGCTCACATCGGGGCCCGGCCGCATGAGCCGGGTCGCGGTCGTGACCGCGAGATCCCAGTCGACCATCCCGGAAGAGGCAGCACCACCGAAACTCGTCATGTCGCAACGGTACGTGAGGAGCGCGGCGCGGGGCAGGGCGGCGAGGCAGCCGGCCGGAGGTGGAAGTCACCGGCAGCCGCACGCCGCCAGGGCCGTGGCCGCCTTGTCCAGGGCGGTCTGGGCGGCCGTCGGGTCGGTGGTGCCGGTCGCCAGGAAGGCGAAGGCGAGCAGCCGGCCCTCCCGGTCGACGACGGTGCCCGCCAGGGCGTTGACGCCGGTGAGCGTGCCGGTCTTGGCCCGTACGACGCCGGCCGCGCCGTCGGCGTAGCGGCCGGTGAGGGTGCCGGTGAAGCCGGCGACGGGCAGGCCGGTGAGGACCGGGCGCAGTTCCGGGTGGGCGGGGTCGCCGGACTTCACGAGCAGCGCGGTGAGCAGGCCGGCGGTGAGCCGGTTGTCGCGGTCGAGGCCGCTGCCGTCCTTGAACGCGACCCCTTTCAGCGGAACCCCGAGCTTCTGGAGCTGGGCGCGGACCGCGGCGGCGGCGCCCGCGAAGTCGGCGCGTTCGCCGGCCGCGATCGCGGTCTGGCGGGCGAGGGCCTCGGCGAGGTCGTTGTCGCTGTTGGTGAGCATCCGTTCGACCAGGGTGGCGAGCGGGGGTGAGGAGACCGTGGCGAGGGCGCCGGCGCGGGCCGTGGACTTCGACGGGCCGGGGGGCGTGGCCTTGATGCCATGGTCCTTCAGGAATGCGCCGAACTTCCGCGCGGCGTCGGCGGCGGGGTCGGCGACGCGGTCCGCGGGGCCGCTGGCGGAGTCGTTGAGGCGGGCCTCGTCGGCCATCAGGGGGGTGAGGGCGGCGAGGTTGGGGTTGACCCCGATCGGGTGCCGTTCGCCGCCCGCGTAGAGGGTGGTGTCGTACGACAGGGTCACCTCGCGCACGCCGCGTTCGGCGAGGGCGGCGGCGGTCCGGCCGGCGAGGTCCCGCAGGCTCGCCGAGCCGGCGGGGTTCTTCTCCCGGGCGGTGAGGGTGGGGTCGCCGCCGCCGACGAGGATGACCTCTTTCGTGTCGGGTTCGAAGGTGGCGCGGGTGGTCAGCCGGTGGTCGGGGCCGAGCGCGGTGAGGACGGCGACGGCGGTGGCGATCTTCGTGGTGGAGGCAGGGGTGAGGGCGGCGCCGGGATCGTCGCCGTACACGCTCCTGCCGGTGGACACGTCGGCCACGGAGGCGGATAGGTCGCCGAACGCCGGGGACTTCAGCAGCGGGGCGAGGGTGCCCGTGAGGGCCTTCCCGCCGGGCGCCGACTTCACGGTGGTGGCGCCGCCCCCGAGGCCGGTGAGTACGGAGGGGGCGCTGGGGGCCGTCCGGGGGCCGCGCGGCGGGGTACCGGCGTTGCCGCGGGTGTCGCCGTGAGCTGCGCCACGCGTGGCCTCCAGGGCCACCGCCCGGTCCTGCTCGGCCGTACGCCTGCCGGTGGAGTCCCAGGGACCGGCGGCGGTCACCGCTCCCGCGGCCAGCACCGTTCCGGCGGTGGCCGCGACCGCGGTGAACCGCCAGGTCCTCGACCAGGTCCCCGGCCAGGCCGCCGACCGCGTGATCCGTGACCCGGCGGCCGTGGCGACACCCGCGGGACGATTCGGCCGCAACCGTGCCAGACGCGGCCGGACAGCCGCCGCGGTCCGTGCCAGGCGAGGGCGTACGGCGCCCGTGAACCGTGCCACATGCGGTCTCACGGCCCGCCAAGGCCTCAGCTCCGGCACGACCACCAGCCCCTTTCGCGATCACACACCTGCGTGAGGGACACTTAACCACCAGAACTATGTGCTGATCATGGAGGAGCGTCCGGTGGAGTTCGACGTCACGATCGAGATCCCGAAGGGTTCGCGGAACAAGTACGAGGTGGACCACGAGACGGGTCGGATCCGTTTGGACCGTCGGCTCTTCACCTCGACCGCCTACCCGACCGACTACGGCTTCGTCGAGAACACTCTCGGTGAGGACGGCGACCCACTGGACGCGCTGGTCATTCTCGACGAGCCGACGTTCCCGGGCTGTCTGATCCGCTGCCGCGCGATCGGCATGTTCCGGATGACGGACGAGGCCGGCGGCGACGACAAGCTGCTGTGCGTCCCCTCGACGGACCCGCGCGTGGAGCACCTGCGGGACATCCACCACGTGTCGGAGTTCGACCGGCTGGAGATCCAGCACTTCTTCGAGGTCTACAAGGACCTCGAGCCGGGCAAGTCGGTCGAGGGCGCCGACTGGGTCGGCCGGACGGACGCCGAGATCGAGATCGAGCGGTCCTACAAGCGTTTCAAGGACACGGGCGGCCACTGAGCCCCCTGAGCACGAGACGCGGAACGGGCCGCACACCTATGTGTGCGGCCCGTTCCGCTGTCCGTGCGCATACTGAGCCCTGGGGGTCGCCGGCCTGGCCCCGACGGGGGCGCAGGTACAACGGACGTGTCGTACAGGGAGCGCAGCACAGGTGACGGACACGGAGGACCGCAAGCCCCGGTCGGACGAGGCGAGGAGCCCCTTCAGCGCTCCGGTGGGACTGACGGCTTCGACGGATACCGAGTCGACGACGTCGGAGTTCGCCGTCCCGGAAGGGCTGGCGCTCACGAGCGCCGGACGAGGCCCCACGGAGTCGGAGACGACGTCGGAGTTCGCCCTGCCCCAGGGCCTGGACGTGGCTCCGCAGCCACCCGCCGAGGCGGAGGGATCGGCGTTCAACCTGCCGCGCACGTACCAGGCCAAGCAGGCTCCGTCGGCGTTCACCCCGCCGCGCGGGACCCCGGCCGTCTCGCTGCACCGGGACGCGCCCTGGCAGGACCGGATGCGCACCATGCTGCGCATGCCGGTGACCGAGCGGCCGGCGCCGGAGCAGGTGCACCGGCACGACGACGAGACCGGGCCCGCCGTACCGCGCGTGCTCGACCTGACGCTGCGTATCGGGGAGCTGCTGCTGGCGGGCGGCGAGGGCGCGGAGGACGTGGAGGGCGCGATGTTCGCCGTCTGCCGCTCCTACGGCCTGGACCAGTGCGAGCCGACCGCCACCTTCACCCTGCTGTCGATCTCCCACCAGCCGTCGCTGGTGGAGGACCCGGTGACCGCGTCGCGCACGGTGCGCCGCCGGGGCACCGACTACACCCGGCTCGCGGCCGTGTACCAGCTGGTGGACGACCTCAGCGACGACGAGACGCACATCTCCCTGGAGGAGTCCTACCGGCGGCTCGCGGAGATCCGCCGCAACCGGCACCCCTACCCCACCTGGGTACTGAACGCGGCCAGCGGGCTGCTGGCGGGCTCGGCGTCGGTGCTGGTCGGCGGTGGTGTCCTGGTGTTCTTCGCCGCGGCGATGGGCGCGATGCTCGGTGACCGGCTGGCATGGAAGTGCGCCGACCGGGGTCTGCCGGAGTTCTACCAGTTCACGGTGGCCGCGATGCCGCCGGCCGCGATCGGCGTCGCGCTGACGCTGGCGCACGCGGATGTGAAGGCGTCCGCGGTGATCACCGGTGGACTGTTCGCCCTGCTGCCGGGGCGGGCCCTGGTGGCAGGCGTGCAGGACGGCCTGACCGGCTTCTACATCACCGCGGCCGCGCGGCTCCTGGAGGTCCTGTACTTCTTCACGGCCATCGTGATCGGGGTGCTGGTGGTGCTCTACTTCGGCGTGCAGCTGGGCGCCCAGCTGAACCCGGACGCGGCACTCGGCCAGTCCGAGCGGCCGCTGTGGCAGATCGCCGCCTCGCTCACACTGTCGCTGGCCTTCGCGGTCCTGCTCCAGCAGGAGCGGGCCACGGTGCTGCTGGTCACCCTCAACGGCGGCGTCGCCTGGGTGGTGTACGGCGCGATGGCCTACCCGGGCGACATCTCTCCGGTGGCCTCCACCGCCGCGGCGGCGGGCCTGGTCGGGTTGTTCGGGCAGTTGCTGGCCCGGTACCGGTTCGCTTCGGCGCTGCCGTACGTCACGGCGGCGATCGGTCCCCTGCTGCCCGGTTCCGCCACGTACTTCGGTCTGCTGGCGATCGCCCAGAACGAGGTGGACGCGGGTCTGGTGTCCCTCTCGAAGGCCGTGGCGCTCGCCATGGCCATCGCGATCGGGGTGAACCTCGGTTCGGAGATCTCCCGGCTGTTCCTGCGGATCGGCTCCGCCGAGAAGCGCAGGGCGGCGAAGCGGACACGTGGTTTCTGAGACGGGGCCGCCCTGTCCCCGGCACCCGACCTCCGGACACACAGGCCCCCGGACACACGGATCCCCGGGGTGCGCGGATGTCGCGCGCCCCGGGGACGGGTTCGGTGCGGCGGCTCAGTAGCCCTGGTTGTAGGGCTGCTGCCGACGGGGGTCCGGGCCCTGGGCCTGTCCCGGGCCGCCCTGACCCTGGGCGTGGGGGTGCTGCCCCTGGGCCTGAGGGTGCTGCCCGCCGTAGTACTGGTCGTAGCCGCCCTGGTCATTGCCGTACGGCTGTTGGGGTTGCTGGGGCTGTTGGGGCTGTTGGGGCTGCTGCTGCGGGTAGCCCTGGTTGCCGTAGGGCTGCTGGGGCTGTGGGGCCTGTGGGGCCTGCTGCCGGGGCGGCGGTCCGTCCGGGGTGATGCGGCGGAGCTGGGTCGTGGCGTCGTCCATGACCGGCTGGGCGTACTGGGGGGCCTGCCGGTCGTACGCGTCGTACTCGCCCTGCTGCGGGGCGTCCGCGTTCTCGCCGCCGCCGCGCTTCTTCTTGGCCCGCTCCCGCAGGAACTCGATGATGATCGGGACCACCGAGAGGAAGACGATCAGGATGAGGATCGTCTCGACGTTTTCCTTGATGAAGCCGATCTGGCCGAGCCAGTAGCCGGCGAGCGTGACGCCCGAGCCCCAGGCCACACCGCCGATGAGGTTGTATGTGAGGAAGGTGCGGTACTTCATCCGGCCGGCACCGGCCGTGATGGGGGCGAAGGTGCGCACGATCGGTACGAAGCGGGCCAGGACGATCGCCTTGGGACCGTACTTCTCCATGAACTCGTGGGCCTTCTCCAGGTTCTCCTGTTTGAAGAGCTTGGAGTTGGGTCGGCTGAAGAGTCTCGGGCCGAAGAACTTGCCGATCATGTAGCCGACTTGGTCGCCCAGGACGGCGGCGATCACTATCAGCGTGCACACCAGCCACAGCGGCTGGCTGATGTAGCTGCCCTCCGCCACGAAGAGGCCCGCCGTGAACAGCAGGGAGTCACCGGGCAGGAACGCGAAGAATCCGGACTCGGCGAAGACGATCAGCAGGATGCCGGTAAGGCTGAAGGTCTCGATCAGATAGTCCGGGCTCAGCCACTCCGGGCCGAGCGCAAGGGTGGTCACGGGGCTGTGGCTCCTGCTGGTTGAGGGGGCGGGCGGAGACTGGTTGCCAAAACTACCAACGCAGCCGTCTCGGCCCAGGTTCCACGGGCGTACCCAGGATTGCACCGTTCCCTTTCCCCCACGAAGCTGGGGCCATGGGCATCGAGGAGTACGGCGGTGGACAGGGCCCCGGGGCCGACGTCCTGGTGGTCACGACGAACGACGTCCCGGGGTACAGGGTGCGGGAGGTGATCGGAGAGGTCTTCGGGCTGACCGTGATTCCCCAAGCTCTCGGCTTCTCCCCCAGCTACCGCTGGGAGGTGCCCCCAGAGCAGGGGAGACCCCATTCGGCATCTCGGCAGCCAGATCGGCGCGGGTCTGAAGTCGATGGTCGGCGGCGAGCTCAAAGGGCTGACCAAGACGCTGGTGGAGACCCGCGACCAGGCCGTGGAGCGCCTGGTCGAGCAGGCACGCGCGCGGGGCGCCAACGATGTGCCGGCGTTCCGCTTCGACGTCACGGACGCCTCGGACGTGGGCGCCGAGGTGTGCGCGTACGGCACCGCGGTGGTGCTCGTACGCGATTGAGCGCGCGGACGGCCGCCCGGCCCCGGGGAGGGACCGGGCGGCCGCCGCGGGGTCGCCGGGCGGTCACCGCGCGGTACGGGATCAGCCGCCGTGCCGGGCCGCGTTGGCGACGATCGCGTCACGCAGGTAGACCGCCAGACCGGGGCGGATGTTCTCGTACGTCCGCGTGAAGCGCGGGTCGGCGACGTACATCTCACCCAGGCAGGTGTGCGTCTCGTGCCCGCAGTCGTAGTACGCGCCCGTGATGAACAGCCGGTGCTCCTCCGCCGTGTCCATGGCCTGCTCGGAGTCGGCCGGGGTACCGGCGGACATCAGGTCGGCCATGCGCAGGTGGAGGGAGTCGAACTCCTCGGTGACGCGTTTCCAGTCGTCCTTGGTGTAGGACGCGGTCCGCTGCCGGGACTGCCGGTGGGCGTCGGTGTCACCCCAGCGCTCCTGGACCTCGTCCTCGTACTGGTCCGGGTCGGAGTCCCCGAACACCTCGAACCGTTCCTCGGGCGTCAGACTGATCCCCATCGTGCGTGCCTCCATGGCGTGCTCCACGGCCGCCACCATCCTCCGCAGCTTCTCGATCCGGGCGGTCAGCAGGTCGTGCTGCCGGCGCAGGTGCGCGCGCGGGTCCGCTTTTCCGGTGGCCTGATCGTCGAGCAGGGCGGCGACCTCGTCGAGCGGGAAGCCGAGCTCCCGGTAGAACAGGATCTGCTGCAGCCGGTCGAGGTCGGCGTCGGTGTAACGCCGGTGACCCGCGTGGCTGCGCTCGCTCGGGGCGAGCAGGCCGATGGCGTCGTAGTGGTGCAGGGTGCGCACCGTGACCCCGGCGAAGCCGGCCACCTGTCCCACGGAATGACTCACTTCCGCTCCCTTCTCGGTACGCACTCCACCCTGGGTCCTCACGCCACGTGAGGTGCAAGCCGGATGCCTCCGGCCGTTTCACGCCGGCCGCCCGTGCACGCCTGCCCGTGCACACCGCCCGTGCACGCCCGCTCTGTACGCCGACCGATTCACGCCGACCGTTTCATGCGATTTCATACCGCTTTGAGCGCTTGATCCTCATATCGTGTGCGCGTGGTCCAGGACAGCGCGCAGCAGGAACCCTCCGCCGCCCCGGCGACCCGGGCACGCGACCTGCTGCCGTCCGTCGTCCCCGCGCTGGTCGTGGGGGTGGCGTGCAGCCTGCTGCTGGTGGGCGTGAGCCTGGCGGCCGAGGAACTCCAGGACGTGCTGTGGCAGACCCTGCCGGACGCGCTCGGGGTCGGCAGGTACTCCGTGCTGTGGATGTTCGTCGTGCTGGTCGCCACCGGGATCGCGGTCGGTCTGGTGGTGTGGAAGGTGCCGGGCCACGCCGGCCCCGATCCGGCGACGACCGGCCTCGACGCCCCGGTGCTGCCGCCCGTGGTGCTGCCGGGGCTGTTGCTGGCGAGCGCTCTGATGCTGGCCGGCGGGCCGAGTCTGGGGCCCGAGAACCCGATCATCGCCGTGAACGTCGCCCTGGCGGTCTGGCTGGGCACCAGGGCCGCGCCCCGGGCCCCCGAGCGGGGCTGGGTGGTGCTCGCGGAAGCGGCGACGATCGGCGCGCTGTTCGGTACCCCGGTGGCCGCCGCGCTCGTCATCTCCGAGGCGCTGGCGGGGCAGCGGATCAAGGGGCACCTGTGGGACAGCCTCTTCGCACCGCTGACTGCCGGGGCGGCCGGCGCGCTCACCGCCGACCTGGTGTCGAGTCCGAGCTTCGACCTGGACCTGCCGCCGTTCGGCAGCCCCGGCTGGGCCGACCTGCTGTCCGCTCTCACGGTCGCCTCGGTGGGCGCGCTGCTCGGCATGTGCGCCGTCCACGCCTTCCCGTACGTCCACGGTGCCTTCCGGCGGCTTCGGCACCCGATGCTGATGCTTCCGGCGGGCGGGGCCGTGCTGGGCGCGCTGGCGGCCCTGGGCGGGCATCTGACGCTGTTCAAGGGGCTCGACGAGATCGCGGTGCTGGCGGCCGATCCCGGGGGCTGGTCGGCGGGCGAGTTCGCCACCATGACGGTGGTGAAGCTGGCCGCCCTGCTCGTCGCCGCGTCCTGCGGGTTCCGGGGCGGACGGATCTTCCCGGCCGTGTTCGTCGGCACCGCGCTCGGGCTGTGCGCCCACGCGCTGGTGCCCGGGGTACATCCGGCGGTGGGTGTGTCGGCAGGGGTTCTGGGGGTGCTGCTGGCCATCACCCGGCAGGGCTGGGTGAGCCTGTTCGTCGCCGCGGTCCTGGTCTCCTCGCCGGCCATCATCGCGCTCCTGTGCTTCGCGTCGCTGCCGGCCTGGCTGCTGGTGACGGGACGCCCGCAGATGCAGCTGCGGGCGGACGGGACACCGGTCCGGTGAACACCCGGCCGCCTGTGCGCCCCGGCCCGGCGACGACTCCCCCTCGCTCCCCTCGCTCCCCGCGTTCCCCGCGCTTCCCGTGGTCGCTGTGGCCCTCGTGGGCCCACCCCCAGGAACTCCCGCACGATCCCGCCGTACGCGCTCCCGTACACACTCCCGGAGGTCTTCATGCCGCTGCACCATGCTCCCCGGCGCGATGAGCGCCCCCTGTCCGTCAATCCCTTCCTGGGCCCGGCCAACCCCATCGGGGACATGACCGAGGCGCCGCCCAAGCACCGGATGCCCGACGCGCCGATGGCGCCCACGACGGCGTACCAGCTGGTGCACGACGAGCTGATGCTGGACGGCAACGCACGGCTGAACCTGGCCACCTTCGTCACCACCTGGATGGAGCCTCAGGCCGGTCTCCTGATGGCGGAGTGCCGGGACAAGAACATGATCGACAAGGACGAGTACCCGCGCACCGCCGAGCTGGAGCGGCGCTGTGTGTCGATGCTCGCGGACCTGTGGCACGCGCCCGACCCGTCCGCGACCGTGGGCTGTTCGACGACGGGGTCGAGCGAGGCGTGCATGCTCGCCGGAATGGCGTTCAAGCACCGCTGGGCGCGGCGCAACGCCGACCGGTACCCGTCGAAGGACGCCCGGCCGAACCTCGTCATGGGTGTCAACGTCCAGGTCTGCTGGGATAAGTTCTGCACCTTCTGGGAGGTGGAGGCCCGTCAGGTGCCCATGGAGGGCGACCGCTTCCACCTCGACCCGAGGGCCGCCGCCGAACTCTGCGACGAGAACACCATCGGCGTCGTCGGCGTCATGGGCTCCACCTTCGACGGGTCCTACGAGCCGGTCGCGGACCTGTGCGCGGCGCTGGACGAGCTCCAGGAGCGCACCGGCCTCGACGTCCCGGTGCACGTCGACGGGGCGTCCGGCGCGATGGTCGCGCCCTTCCTCGACGAGGACCTGGTGTGGGACTTCCGCCTCCCGCGCGTGACGTCGATCAACACCTCGGGGCACAAGTACGGCCTGGTCTATCCGGGCGTCGGCTGGGCGCTGTGGCGGGACGCGGACGCCCTGCCGGAGGAACTGGTCTTCCGGGTGAACTACCTGGGCGGCGACATGCCGACGTTCGCCCTGAACTTCTCCCGTCCGGGCGCCCAGGTGGTGGCGCAGTACTACACGTTCCTGCGGCTGGGCCGCGACGGCTACCGCGCGGTGCAGCAGGCTTCCCGGGACGTGGCCGGCGGGCTCGCCCGACGGATCGGGGAGCTCGACGACTTCCGGCTGCTGACCCGGGGCGACGAGCTGCCGGTGTTCGCGTTCACGACCGCGCCCGGGGTGACGGCGTTCGACGTCTTCGACGTGTCCCGGCGGATGCGGGAGAGCGGCTGGCTGGTGCCCGCGTACACCTTCCCGGCGAACCGTCAGGACCTGTCGGTGCTGCGGGTGGTGTGCCGCAACGGCTTCTCCGAGGACCTCGCCGACCTGTTCGCCGAGGACCTGGACCGGCTCCTCCCGGAGCTGCGCCGGCAGCCGCACCCGTTGGACCGGGACAGGAAGGCGGCCACGGGGTTCCACCACTGAGCGGACCCGGCCCCGGGCCCGCTCAGTGGTGAGCGGGCCCGGGGCCGGGCCGCCGGGGCCGGCTAACGGCTCAGCCGCGCGAACCTGCGTACCGCCAGCGGGAAGAACACCGCGAGCAGCGCCAGGGGCCAGGCGACGGCCGCCCACACGTGCCCCGGTTCCCCGCCGGGACTGCCGAAGAGGTCGCGTACGGCCGTGGCCGTCTGGGACATCGGGTTCCACTGGACGACCGTGCCGAGCCAGTCGGGCATGGACTCGGGTACGGCGATGGCGTTGGACAGGAAACCGACCGGCCAGACCAGGATCTGCACCGCCTGCACCAGTTCGGGCTTCCCCGCCACCAGTGCCAGGTGGATGCCGATCCACAGCATCGCGAAACGGAACAGCAGGAGCAGCCCCACGGCACCCAGGAAGCCGACCGGGCCGCCCTGCGTGCGCCAGCCGAGCGCGGCGGCGACGGCGAGGAGCACCGCCAGGCCGAGCGCCGACTGGAGCATGTCGGCGGCGGAACGGCCGACCAGAACGGCACCGTTGGCCATCGGCATGGAGCGGAAGCGGTCGACGACGCCCTTGTTCAGGTCCTGGGTGACGGCGACCATGGTGCCCTCCAGGCCGAAGGCCATGGTGAGCGCGAGCATGCCGGGGAGCAGGTAGTCGAGGTAGGCGCCGCTCACGCCCCGGCCGCCGCCGATCAGGTAGCCGAACATCAGCAGCAGCATCACCGGGAAGACCAGGTTCACCACCACCGCCACCGGCTGGCGTCCCCAGCGGGCGAGTTCGCGGCGGGTCATGGTCCAGGAGTCGGTCAGGGCGTGGGTGGTCACGCGGTCTCCTTCACTCGCTCGTCGTGGCCGGTGAGCCGCAGGAACACCTCGTCGAGCGTCGGGCGCCTGAGGGCGATGTCCTCGGCCTGGATGTCCGCCTCCTCCAGTGCGCGGACGATCCCGGCCAGGGCCGCCATGCGGTCGGTGACCGGGGCGCTCAGCAGTCGGCGGTCGGTGTCCACGGTGATCCGGTCCTTCGGTACGGGCAGCAGGGCGACGGCCGCGCCCAGCTGCCCGGCGTCGCGCAGGACGACGTCGACGCGGTCGCCGCCGGTGGCCGCCTTGAGCTCGTCCGCCGTGCCGTCGGCGACGACCCGGCCGGCGTCCACGACCGAGACGCGGTCGGCGAGCTGGTCGGCCTCCTCCAGGTACTGGGTGGTGAGCAGGACGGTCGTACCGCCGTCGACCAGGGAGCGGACCGAGTCCCACACCTCCGCGCGGCCGCGCGGATCGAGACCGGTGGTCGGTTCGTCCAGGAAGAGCACCTCCGGTTCGGTGATCAGGGAGGCGGCGAGGTCCAGGCGGCGCCGCATGCCCCCGCTGTACTGCCGTACCGCCTTGCGGCCGGTTCCGGCGAGGTCGAAGCGCGCCAGGAGTTCGTCGGCCCGCGCACGGGCGCGTCGCGCGCCCAGGTGGTGCAGGCGGCCGAACAGTTCGAGGTTCTGCCGGCCGCCGAGCTCCTCGTCGAGGGCCGCGTGCTGGCCGAGCAGGCCGATGCGCCGGCGTACCGCGTACGCCTCGCGCACCACGTCGTGGCCCGCCACCTCGATCCGGCCCGCGTCGGGGCGCAGCAGGGTGGCCAGGACCCGGACCAGGGTGGTCTTGCCCGCGCCGTTCGGGCCGAGCACGCCGTGCACCGTGCCGCGCGCGACCGTGAGGTCCAGCCCGTCCAGCGCGGGCCTGCCGTGCTCTGTGATCCTCGTGCTCTTCGTGCTCCTCGTGCTCCTCGGGTTCTTCGCGCTCTTCGCGCTCTTCCCGCCGTACGTCTTGCGTGCTTCCTCGACGATGATCGCCGCGTCGGCCACTGCGACTCCCTTGCTAGTCAAATTTGACTACACGCTTTCGAAGGTAAGCGGCATCCAGCCCATTGGTCAAACTTGATTAATGGGCGGGCGACCGGATCAGCCCTCGTCCCCCGGGTGCCGCTCCCCCGTCGCGTACGGGTTCTCCTGGTCCTCGGCCAGGACACCGACGAACGGCTCGCCCTCCCCGGCGAAGGTGTAGGCCCCGGCCTCGATCCGCCCGATCAGCCCCCTGGTCCACTCGGCCTCGGCGTCGGCCGTGTGCACCCACAGGTTCATGATCTCGCCGATGTGCCCCAGCGGCTCGGGACCGCCCTCGGGCACGTAGTGCTCGGTGACCGCGGCCCGCCACTCCTCGATGCGCCGGATCCGCTCCTTGAGCAGCGCCGTCGCCTCCTGCCGCGGCAGGTCGACGACGAAGCCGATCGCCGCCGACTTCACGTCCGTCTTCTGGTCGTAGGAGACGAGGGCCTCGCGCAGCAGCCTGAAGTACTCCTCGTCGCCCGCCGCCGTGATCTCGTACTCGGTGCGCGGCGGACCGCCGGCCGTCGAGGGCGCGATCTCGTGCGCGTGCAGCAGTCCCTGCTTCGCCATCTGCTTCAGGGCGTGGTAGATCGAGCCGGGCTTGGCGTTGGACCACTCGTGCGCGCCCCAGTACTCCAGGTCGTTGCGTACCTGGTAGCCGTGGGCCCGCCCGTGCTGGCGCACCGCGCCGAGCACGAGGAGACGGATCGCTGACATGCGGTCCAGCGTAGGGCGCCACGGCTCACCCCCAGGAGTTGCCCTGTTCCTTGGCGACCAGTTCGAAGGCGGTGGCCCCGTCCAGGGATTCGCGGATGATGTCGGCGTGGCCGGCGTGCCGCGCGATCTCGCGGATCAGGTGCAGGCACAGCCAGCGCATCGAGAGCCACTCCTCCTTCGGGTTCCAGGACGTCTTCGCCAGCAGGAAGGTGTCGTCGAGGCTGGGCACCGCGCGGATGAACGACTCCGTCTCGGTGGCCACCTTCTCGTAGTACGCGAGCCAGGACTCCACGGTCTCGTCTCCGACCAGCCGGAAGCACTCGTGCCAGTTCGACTCGTCCCGGTGGACGGCCGGCGGCTCGCCCTTGGCCCGGGCGATCCAGACCTGCTCGATCTCGGCGACGTGCTTGAGCAGCCCGGCCAGGGACAGCTCACTGGCGGTGGGCCGCGACGCGGCCTGCTCGTCGGTGAGGCCGAGCACCGACCGGCGGATGCCCCCACGCTGCTCCTCGATGAAGGCCAGCAGCGCCCCCCGCTCGTCGCCCTGGGTCTCCGCGGGAACGTGAGTGACCATGACGGCCGCCTTTCGTCGGTGAGGGCTTCCGCCCCGGTTTCCCTGACACCGACGACGCTACGGGCCCTTGCGGACAGGTACTGTCCGCAAGGGCCCGGCGAGGAGGAACGAGTCGGGAGCGACGGCTCAGAAGGGGAATCCGCTGCGGCCGTGCTGCACCGAGATCCACTTCATCGTGGTGAAGGCGTCCAGCATCGCCTCGCCGTTCAGCCGGCCGTTGCCGGAGCTCTTCTCGCCGCCGAAGGGGACGATCGGCTCGTCGTGCACGGTGCCGTCGTTCACGTGGAACATGCCGGTGTCGATCCGCTTGGCGAAGTTGACCCCGCGCTCGATGTCCCCGGTGTGCACCGCGCCGCTCAGGCCGTACGGGGTGTCGTTGACGAGGCGTACGGCCTCCTCCTCGCCGTCGAACGGGACGAGGAAGGCGACCGGGCCGAAGACCTCCTGCCGGAGCAGGGCGGAGTCGGCGGGGAGGCCGGTGAGCACGGACGGCTCGACCAGGTTGTCGGTCCGGGCGCCGCGCACCAGGGCGGTCGCGCCCTCGGCGAGCGCCTGCTCCACGACCCCGGCCAGCGAGTCCGCCTGCTGGGAGTTGATCACCGGGCCGATGACGGTCCCGGGGTCGCGCGGGTCGCCGGCCTTGAGGGACTTGACCTTGGTGACGAACTTCTCGGTGAACTCGTCGGCCACCGCGCGGTCCACCAGCACCCGGTTGGCGGCCATGCAGACCTGGCCCTGGTGGACGTACCGGCTGAACACGGCCGCGTCGACCGCGTAGTCGACGTCGGCGTCGTCGAGGACCACCAGCGCGCTGTTGCCGCCGAGTTCGAGGATCGAGCGCTTGAAGAGGCGTGCGCAGACGGTGGCCACGTGGCGGCCGACCGCGTCGGAGCCGGTGAAGGAGATGACCTTCGGGACCGGGTGCTCGAGGAAGGCGTCGCCGATCTCCGCGATGTCGGTGACGACGACGTTCAGCAGACCGCCGGGCAGGCCCGCGTCCTCGAAGATCTTCGCGATCAGCGTCCCGCCGACGACGGGGGTGTTCTGGTGCGGCTTGAGCACCACGCCGTTGCCGAGCGCGAGCGCCGGGGCGACCGACTTCAGCGACAGCAGGAACGGGAAGTTGAACGGGCTGATCACGCCGACGACACCGACGGGCACGCGGTAGACGCGGTTCTCCTTGCCGTCCACCGGCGAGGGGATGATCCGGCCCTCGGGGCGCAGCGCCAGGTGCACCGACTCGCGCAGGAACTCCTTGGCGAGGTGGAGCTCGAAGGCCGCCTTCAGGCGCGTGCCGCCGAGTTCGGCGATGATCGCCTCGGTGATCTCGCCCTCGCGCTCCTCGACCAGGGCGAGCGCCTTCTCCAGCACCGCGCGGCGCGCGTACGGGTTGGTCGCCGCCCACTGCTTCTGCACGCGGGCCGCTGCCCGGTAGGCCTCGTCGACCTCGTCGACGGTGGCTATCGTGATCGACGCCAGTTTCTCGTCGTCGTACGGGTTGAAGTCGATGATGTCCCAGGAGCCGGTGCCCGGACGCCACTCACCGTCGATGTACTGCTGGGCCAGGTCGGTGAAGTACGACGACATGTGATCCCTCAACCCCTCAATCCCTCGCTGCCGAAGCGGGCCCACCCCGGATCGGCTCACACCCCGACCGCCGGGCGATCGGCATGCGACCGGCGTGCAATTGGCCGTGCGACCAGCGTGCAGTTGGTCGTGCGACCGGCGTGTGAGCGGCATACGACCGGCGTGCGACCGGTTCGGCCGCACGACCCGGTGCCGGTCCGCCCCACGAGCACCTGATCGACCGTCATCGTACTGGTGTTTCAGGAGAGTTGGAGGAGACCTCGCAGAAGATCCCGGCTCTCCGAAGGGCCCGGGCTGTCCTGCTGGAGCTCCTTGAGCGCCTTCTCGTACTGGGCGACGTCCTCGGCCTTGTCGAGGTACAGCGCGCTCGTCAGCTGCTCCATGTACACGACGTCCGAGAGGTCGGACTCGGGGAAGCTGAGGACGGTGAACGCCCCGGACTCACCGGAGTGGCCGCCGAGCCCGAACGGCATGACCTGCAGCCGGACGTTGGGCCGCTCGGAGATCTCGATCAGATGCTGGAGCTGCCCCTTCATCACCCCGCGGTCGCCGTACGGCCGACGCAGCGCGGCCTCGTCGAGCACCACGTGGAACTCGGGGGCGTTCTCCGCGACCAGGTACTTCTGCCGCTCCAGGCGCAGCGCCACCCGTCGTTCGACATCGGCCTCGCTCGCGCCCTGCATGCCGCGCCGGACCACCGCGCGCGCGTACTCCTCGGTCTGCAGCAGACCGTGCACGAACTGCACCTCGTACGCCCTGATCAGTGCGGCGGCACCCTCGAGGCCCACATAGGTGGGGAACCAGCTGGGCAGCACATCCGAGTAACTGTGCCACCAGCCCGCGACATTGGCCTCCTTGGCCAGGGAGAGCAGCGAGGCCCGCTCCTGCTCGTCCCCGATGCCGTACAGCGTCAGCAGGTCCTCGACGTCCCTGGCCTTGAAGCTCACCCGGCCCAACTCCATCCGGCTGATCTTCGATTCGGAGGCGCGGATCGAATAGCCCGCCGCCTCCCGCGTGATCCCCCGAGCCTCACGCAGTCGCCTGAGTTGTGATCCGAGCAGCATGCGCCGCACCACCGATCCCGGCTCTCCCGCGCTCACGTTCGCCAGCCTCCCCAACGTCTGCCAGGGGCCGAAGTCTGCCACTAAAACACTCCGAGCAGTACTCGCCCGGTTACGGAAATGGAACCGGGCGGAGGTTTCGAGCAGGGAGGAGGAGAAAGCAGGCCACGGAAGCGACAGGAGGGACACGAATATGGCGGAAAAATTGCCCAACAAGCGGTACGGCAGGGCCCATTTCGGTCAGCTGCACGTGCATCTGCCCTTGCATCTGCCGTACGCATCCGAAACCATGGCCTTCGCACCACCGCCGTATCGCTACGACCGCGAATCCCGGGAGTGCCTCGCATGGGGACGAATGGATCGACCATGCTCGAGCCGTTACGGCAGGGCCTTCCGCCGCTGGACCCCGCGGCCGTGTCCGACACCGCCTCCTGCTCCCTGCCCACCCGCTACGAAGCGGTCGGCGAGGCGCGGCAGTTCACCAGGAAGACCTGCGAGCAGTGGGACCTGGACGACCGTTTCGACGATGTGTGCCTGGTCGTCTCCGAACTGGTCACCAACGCCCTGCGGCACGGCCTGCCGGCCTGTGCGCCGCGACCGGCGGGCCAGGAGGCTCCGGTGCGGCTGCACCTGATGCGGTGGACCGGACGGCTGGTGTGCGCGGTGCGCGACCCCAGCCACGACAGCCCCGTCACCCGCGGGCCCGTCACCCGCGACGCGGACGACTTCTCCGCGGAGTCGGGCCGCGGACTGCTCCTGGTCGAGTCGTTCAGCGACAGCTGGGGCTGGCAGCCGATGCGGAGCGGACGCGGCAAGATCGTCTGGGCGCTGTTCCTGCTGCGGCCCCCCGGCAGGGAATGACGAAAGCGGCACCTTGGGGCGCCGCTTTTCTACGCGCGTCACGCGGAACTCAGGGGCTGCCGGGCGAAGCCGCCGCGGCGGGCGAGGCCCGTGCGGCGGACAAGGCCGGCACGGCAAGCGCCTTCGTCAGCCGGCGACCAAATGGTCGAACTCGCCGTCCTTGATACCGAGGAGCATCGCCTCGATCTCCGCCCGGGTGTAGACGAGCGCCGGCCCCTCGGGAAAGCGGGAGTTGCGCACCGCCACCTCGCCGCCCGGCAGCCGGGCGAACTCGACGCAGGAACCCTGCGAGTTGCTGTGCCGGCTCTTCTGCCAGGCCACACCGTTCAGCCCGGTGGCCGCCATGCCGTTGAACACGCGGGACGCGCCGGCGACGCCGTACACGTCGCCGTCGTACACATCACCGTCGTACACGTCGTGGTCCACAGGTCGCTCCCCGTTGTGCACTGGCTGGTGTTGCCATTGATGCAGTGGTCAACTGACCCGGATCATAGCTTTGTTCAAGTGCAAATGCATGGGCAGATGCACGTGCACGCGCGGTGTTCCCGCAGTTACAGCCCTGCGGCCCGACCTGCCGAACCCCGTGTGGATTGAGACGCATACGGGGGCCCGCTTGTTCCCTCGTCGCCTTCGCCTGTCCTACTCCACCCCCTTCAGTCCTGCAAGCGGTCTCTTTTCTTCGTCAACTTCCTTTCGCCATAGGGAAGCAGGGCTGTCGCCCGACCTTTTCCGACCACCCGCGCGAGTTGCCGCCGCGGCAGTGCGGCGGGGCCGCCCTCACCCTCGTGCCGCTCCCTGTTCCCTGTTCCCCGCTCCCGCTCCCCGCTCCCGTCACCTGTTTCCGTCACCGCGCGGTGACGGTGCGGCGCGAAGTGAGCCACCAGGGCTGGTGGGGTGCCGGGTACGTCCTGTTAGCTGTCTGCGGTCGTTGCGGCCGACATGGCCGGCTACAGGTAGGGGCTTGCGGTGACATCGGTGGATCAGGACGGTACGGAGGCGTCGGCGGGCTCGGGAACGGTTTCGGTGAGGGCTTCAAAAACGGCGGCGTCCGTGTCGCGCTCCTGGCGCACCGTGTCACGTCGGCGCATACGGCTCGCGGTCGCGGCCACGGGGCTGGCCGGCGCGCTCGTCCTCACCGGGTGCGGCAGTGACAGCGACTCCGGCGACGACTCCACGCCATCCGCTGAGCCGTCCGCCTCGGCCAGTGCCGATCCCGACGGCGGCACCGGAGGCACCGGTGGGACGGACGGTCCGGACGGTCCGGACGGTCCGGACACGAGCAACGCCCCGGCGGGCGAACTGGAGGGCAGCTGGCTCACCACGGTCGACGGCAAGGCCGTGGCGCTGATGTTCACCGGGGAGCAGGCGGCCCTCTTCGCCACGGGCGGCACCGTGTGCAGCGGCACCGCACAGGAGGATGCCGGAACCTCGACGATCAGCCTCCGATGCGCGAGGGGCGACGAGGACCGGGCGAGCGGCACGGTCGACTCGGTGAGCGGGTCCACCCTGAAGGTCACCTGGGAGGGCTCCCTCGGCACCGAGACGTACACGAAGGCCGAGGGCGGCAGAATGCCGTCGGGGCTTCCGACCGCGGGGCTGGGATCGTAGGGCCTGCTCCTACCGTGAGGACACCGGCCCTCCGGCTGCACGGAGGGGGGTCCCCAGATGTGATGATCTGTGGGCCGCTCCACGACCCCAGGGGAATCCTCATGCGCGCCACGCCGATCACCGTCACCGCTGTCACCGCCCTCCTCCTGCTGACCGCCTGCGGCGGCGAGGGCGGTGGTGACGGGGCGAAGGACGACGCGAAGCAGGAGAGCGGGGCCTGCACGAGCGCGACGGTGAGCATGGAAGCCGGGCCCGCGAGCGAGGCGCCGGCCGCCGGTGACGCCGGCGAGGTCCCCGTGAACCTCGTCAACCAGGGTGCCGCCTGCGTTCTGGACGGCTTTCCCGAGGCGAGCCTGGTGGCCGGGGACGACCTCGTCACGCTGACCCCGGTCGAGGGCGCGACGGCACAGAAGCTGACCCTGGCCGAGGGCGAGTCGGTCTCCTTCACGATCACCTACGTGCGCGGGCCGGAGGGCGCGGGCGAGAGCCTGGACGCCAAGACCGTGCAGATCGGCCTCCCCGGCGACTCCGCCACCCAGGACGTCCCCTGGTCGTACGGTCCGGTGGCGGTCAAGGAAAATACCGAGGCCGCGGCCGACGCCTCCGTGAGCGCCTTCCAGCGGACGGGCGACTGACCGGCGGACGGGCGGGCGACCGGCGGGCGACCGACCAGCCTGCAAACGGGCGACCGAGCCGTCTGGCGGCCTTCCGGCAAGGCTGCCCACGACCTCAGCCTGCCCCCGCGCGGAGGACGGCCCACACCCCACCACCCGCGCGGGGCCTGGCGATGCGCGCCCACCACCCGCGCGGACTCCGGACCGCGCGGGTCGCGGGGTGTCGCGGGGTGCGGCTCCGGTTCAGCCGAGCCGCCGGCGGGCTTCGACCTGGGCGTTGTCCGCCGCCCGAGCGCCTTCCTCCCAGCCCGCCACGTCGCTCACCCCGCGCAGCCGGGTGGTCGTCGTCTCCGGGAACAGGCGGTCCAGCCGCTCGGTGACCGCGACGTCGCGGGAGGCGAGCACCGGGAGCAGGTCGTCGCTCAGCCCGCTCGCCCGCCCTTCGGCGGCAGCCGCGAGACGTGCGCCCACGCGGTGGGCGTAGGCCGCGAGGAAGGACTGCCGGAAGGTCTTGGTCCGCTTGCGTCCACCCGCCTTCTGGGCCGCCTCCGCCTTCGTCATGGCCGTACCGGCCTGCACGAGCAGTGAGGTGTAGAGAAGTTCGACCGCTTCCAGGTCGGCGTCGAAGCCGACCACGGTGGAGAAGCCGAGGGGCTCGTTCCACACGGCCCGGCAGTGGTTCGCGTCGGCGATCGCGTCGAGCAGGACGGCCTTGGTCTGCTCGTACGGCGCTTCCACCCCGATCCGGCACGCACCCGGCACCGTCGCCGTGTGCGTCCGTACCGCGAGCAGGGCCTCGTCGACGCTGTGCCGCGCCATCAGCTCCTGCGCCTTGGCGGTGAGCGCCTCCGCCTCCTCCGGGAATCCGGTCGCCTCCGCCTTGGCCAGCAGCGCGCGGATACGGCCGAGCATGCGGGACTCCGGACGCCGGTCCCGCGCGCCCGGACCCGTCGCGCCGGCAGCCTCGGCCGCCGCCTCGTCGAGGGATTCGAGTGCGGGCAGGCGCAGCAGCAGCCGGTACAGCTCCAGTACGGCCGTGGCGTGCGAGAAGCGATCGGTGCGGGGCGCGGGCGCGGCGCCGGGTTCGCCGGGGGCGCCGAGAGCGTCGAGCTGGGCGGTCCAACGGGGCCCTCTGGGCCGGTCGTGCGGCGCCTGCGCGCGGATCAGCCCCGTGACGAGCCGTAGGTGTACGTCGCCCAGTTCACGCCGGACGATCCGTGCGACGTCGGCGGGCTGCCAGCCGCGCCGCCAGGCGTTCGCCACGAACTCCTCGCCCCGCCGGGCGAGTTCGGCGTCCGCCGCCGGATCGACGGCGAGCAGGGACGCGCCGGTGTCGAGGGCGTCCTCGGTGGTGGCGTACAGGGCGGCCCGGAAGGCGCGATCGACGGTGCTGGACGTACTCACGGGCCGATCGTGCCATGTCGCCGGAATTCACTCACAAGTGTCAACTCACGGTTGACACCCCTTCACTGTCAACCTACCGTTGACACATGACGACGAATCCCGGCATCAAGTCATCCGTACGTCTCGACGACCTCATCGCGGCCATCAAGAAGGTCCACGAGGAACCCCTCCAGCAGCTTCAGGACGCGGTGCTCGCGGGTGAGCACCTCGGCGACGTGGCGGACCACCTGATCGGCCACTTCGTGGACCAGGCCCGGCGCTCGGGTGCCTCCTGGACGGACATCGGCAAGAGCATGGGCGTCACCCGGCAGGCGGCCCAGAAGCGTTTCGTGCCCAAGGAGTCGGCCGCCCTCGACCCGAACGAGGGCTTCAACCGCTACACGCCCCGCGCCCGCGCCGTGGTGATGGCCGCGCACAACGAGTCCAAGGCCGCGCGCAACGCCGAGGGTCTGCCCGAGCACCTGGTCCTCGGCCTGCTGGCCGAGCCGGGCGGCCTGGCCGCGAAGGCGATCACCGAACAGGGCGTCACCCTGGGCGCGGTCCGCGCGGCCGCCGTCGCGGCCCTCCCGCCGGCCGTCGAGGACGCCCCCGAGCTGGTGCCGTACGGCCCGGCGGCCAAGAAGGTCCTGGAACTCACCTTCCGCGAGGCCCTCCGCCTCGGCCACAACTACGTCGGCACCGAGCACCTCCTGCTCGCCCTCCTGGAGCACGAGAACGGCAAGGGCGTCCTCAGCGGCCTCGGCGTCGACAAGACGGCCACCGAGCGGTACGTCGCCGAGTTGCTGGCGCAGGTCGTGGAGACGCGGCAGGAGGAAGACCGGGAGAAGGAGGACGGCCGGGAGAAGGAGGACGGCGACAGCGAGCAGAAGTCCTCGCCGGAGAGCTGATCCGGGCCGTTGCCGGGCCCCGTTGCGCCGGGCCCCGTTGTCGGGCCCGCCGTCGGACTCATTGCCGGGTCCACTGTCGGGCCCGGTCTCGAACCCCGCTCCCGAGTCCGCTCCCGGCCCCGCTGTCAGACCCCCCTGTCACACTCACCTCATGGCCGACCGGTGGGCGCTCTCTTTGGCCGAGGACGGTGGCGTCGATGTCGTCCCCCTCGGTCCGGACGGGCTGCCCGCCGCTCCGGTGCGGCGGGAGGCGGATCCGGCCGAGGCCGTGCGGAGCCGTCCCGGTGTCACCCGGTGGGTGTGGCGGTCCACCGCCGAGGCCCATCCGCGCCTGCTCGCCACGGGGGTGCGAGTGGAGCGGTGCTACGACATCGAGGCCGCCGAGACCCTCCTGCTCGGCCACGAAGGGCGGCACGGGCAGCCCCGTTCGGCCGCGGCCGCCCTGGCTCGGCTCCGGGGCGGCCCCGTACCGCCCGACCCGCCGCAGCGCTCAGCCGAGCCGGGCGCGCAGTCGCCCCTCTTCGAACACCGGGACGCCCACGTCCCACTGGCGGACCTCCTCGCGGTCTACGCCGAACAGCAGCGCCGGATCGAGGCCACCGCGCACCCGGACCGGATGCGGCTGCTGGTGGCCGCCGAGTCGGCCGGGATGCTCGTCGCCGCCGAGATGAACCGGGCGGGGGTGCCCTGGCGGGCGGACGTGCACCGCGCGGTGCTGCACGACCTGCTCGGCGAGCGGTACGCGGGCGGCGGCGAGCCCCGCAGACTCGCCGAGCTCGCCGACGAGGTGTCCGCCGCCTTCGGCCGCAGGGTCCGGCCCGACCTGCCCGCCGACGTCGTCAAGGCGTTCGCGCAGGCCGGGATCAAGGTCTCCTCGACCCGCCGATGGGAACTCGAGTCCCTCGACCATCCGGCGGTGAAACCGCTGATCGAGTACAAGAAGCTGTACCGCATCCGGGTCGCCCACGGCTGGTCCTGGCTCCAGGACTGGGTGCGCGACGGCCGCTTCCGGCCCGAGTTCCTGGCGGGCGGGACGGTGACCGGACGCTGGGTGACCAACGGCGGGGGCGCGCTGCAGATCCCCAAGGTGATCCGCCGCGCGGTCGTCGCCGACCCGGGCTGGCGGCTCGTCGTCGCCGACGCCGACCAGATGGAGCCGCGCGTCCTCGCGGCGATCTCCCGCGACCCAGGGCTGATGGAGGTGGCCGGCCGGGAGACCGACCTCTACCAGTCGGTGTCCGACCGCGCCTTCTCCGGCGACCGCGCGCAGGCGAAACTCGCCGTCCTCGGCGCGGTCTACGGCCAGACGTCCGGCGACGGCCTGAAGAACCTCGCCGCCCTCAGACGCCGCTTCCCCCGGGCCGTGGCCTATGTCGACGAGGCCGCCCGCGCCGGCGAGGAAGGCCGGCTCGTACGGACCTGGCTCGGCCGCACCTGCCCGCCCGCGGCCCGCACGACGGACGACGCGGTGGAGGAGGCCGGCATCCCGCTCACGGAGGAGGAACCCGACGCCGCCCGGCAGTGGGCGCCTGGCCACACCTCGACCGACGCCCGCGCGCGAGGCCGTTTCACCCGCAACTTCGTCGTCCAGGGCAGCGCCGCCGACTGGACCCTGTTGCTGCTCGCCGCGCTGCGGCGGACCTTGACGGACATGGCGGCCGAGCTGGTCTTCTTCCAGCACGACGAAGTGATCGTGCACTGCCCGAAAGAGGAAGCCGAGACGGTGGCGGAGGCGATCCGGGAGGCGGCGGAGCTGGCCGGACGGCTGACGTTCGGCCCGACCCCGGTGCGGTTCCCGTTCACGACGGCGGTGGTGGAGTGCTACGCGGACGCCAAGTGACCCCGGAGACCGGACCCCCCGGCACGCTCGGGGAATTCTGCCCGCGCCCCGTGGGCAACAGCGCCAAGGCACGCACCGGAAAGCCCGGCATGTCCCCCTACGTCGAAGCCCTCATCCAGCGCCAACTCGAACGCGACCGGCTGCGCGAACTCATCGAAGACGCGGAGACCGAGCACGGGCCGGTGGATCAGGCAGCGGTCGAGGCCAAGCGGGTGCTCCTGCGCGGTGACACGGCCGGCTCGGCGGACGCCGTGTGAGCGGCACCCTCATCCTGGACTGCGAAAGCCTGTCCGCACTCGTACGCCGCACACCCGAACTCACCGAATGGCTGACTGCAGCCGAGGCGGAGGACATCCGCGTCATCATCAGCTCGGTCACCCTCGTCGAAGCCCGCGACCCCAAGACCAACCAGGCCCGCTTCGACTACGCCGCCTCCCGCGTGAACATCGTCCCGCCCGCCGAAGCCATCGCCCGCCACGCGAACGGACTCCTCGCCGCAGCGGGCCTCCACGGCCACGAATACGCCCTCGACGCCCTCGTGGCCGCCACCGCACACGCCTCACCCGCCCCCGTGACCGTCCTGACGTCGGACCCCGAAGACCTTCACATGCTGTGCGGCCCCGGCATCCGTGTGATCAAGATCTGACACCGTACGATTCCGGCCCGTCCTCGCCCTCCGGCTCACTGTCGCTCCGCCCGGCCCTTCTCCGATCATGGTCTGGCGCTGACCAGCCCGGCGCCGCAGTCATCCGTTCCGCAGCGACCTCAGCCATGCCAGGTCCGCCGCGGCCTGGCGCCGGACTGTCTGCTCACGGGTGAACAGCTCCTGGGTCTTCGTCAGTACCAGCGTGTACGGGCGCCCCTGTCCCCTGGTCCGGTGGAGCACCGGCAGCTCGGCCGAGTCGATTCCGGAGTGCACGTGGCGTCGGCCCTCCTTCGCCAGCGGCCATTCGAGCACCTTCCGTGACCGGGAGCCGAGGAACTCACCAAGGACATCGCACAGTCCGCAGCCACACCCGGCCCATGCCACCGACCAGTCGTCGGTGGCGCGTGGCGGCCCCTCGCACATCGTGCGGAGCCGGTCCGCGCAGTCCCGCGCGAGCGCGTCGAGCCCCACCCGACCCCACTCGGCCGGTGTGCTCTCCTCCGCGGCGCGGCGC
This sequence comes from Streptomyces sp. P9-A2, assembly GCF_036634175.1. Taxonomy (NCBI): domain Bacteria; kingdom Bacillati; phylum Actinomycetota; class Actinomycetes; order Kitasatosporales; family Streptomycetaceae; genus Streptomyces; species Streptomyces sp. P9-A2. The sequence goes on along the minus strand of NZ_JAZIFX010000001.1, from coordinate 4,490,927 downwards.
AGTACCGGCATCAGGCACTCGAGCACCGTGTCACCGCGTTCGCGCAGGGAAGCCAGAATGGTGTCCCGCAGTTCCTCGTCGGCCGCCGCCAGGAGGTGTCGCAGCGGCAGGGCCAGCTGCTCCAACTGTGCACGGCGGATCTCGGCCGGACCGGTCGTGGTCCACAGCCGCAAACCCCTGTCGACCGTTGCCCAGACCCCGGCGGGCAGCAGCCGCACCGCCGTCGCCTCCCCATGGGCGCGCAGCGCCGTACACAGCGGGGGCAGCCGCTCGGTCCACTGATACCGCTGCGGTGGGTGGTGGCGCTCCGATGCGAACCAGTCGTCGACGACCCGCCGCATCCACCCTGTTCCGTACCGCGCCGCCGCCTCGGCGAGTGGACCCGCGAGCTCCGGGGCGAGCGCGTCCACCTGGAACGGCTCCAGCAGCATGGCCGCGGTCTCGGCCGCGTCCAGGCCCACGGCCACCCGCAACGCGCACTCCAGCAGATCGGGTTGCGGGCTGGTGTGCCTCCAGAATGGCGCGAGGGACCGGGCGTGGTCGCGCGCCCGGTCCACGTCGCCCCGCGTGATGCCGGCGCGCAGTTCCTCCAGGGCCCACCGCGATCCGGCCTCGCCACGGGCGGCGAAGGCCCGCTCACGCGGCCACACGACGACCGCGGCCCGCCGGTACCACCGCTCCAGCGTGTTGCCGTAGTTCCCCATGTAGCCCTCGTACTGGGAGTCGTAGGGCGTCAGATCCGTGCTCGCGGTACTCGCGCACACCTCGTAGTCGTGAACCTGCAACGAGATCTGCTCACCGCCGGCGCCGTCCGGACCGGTCCACCAGCCCAGGGTGATCTCGTCGTCGATCAGCTCCTGCAGGACGTAGTCCGTGTCCGTGGCGCCGCTCTCCTCCTCATCGTCCTCGTCATCCTCGTCGTACCCGTAGTCGTCCCAGGGATCTTCCCCTTCGGGACAGGCGTCCCAGGTCTCCTTCACCTCTGCCAGCGCGAGCACCGATTCACACCCGGCCTGCCCGGCGGCGGCGCGCAGCAGAGCGGCACGTCCCGCATCCGCGCCCTTGAGCCGCTCCCAGTTCAGACTCCGCTGGGTGTACTCGTGATCGAGCAGGTAGACGAGGCGAGTCGGCGGATCCAGCTCGTGGCTGCTGTAACGCGGCTCGGCAGGTGAGCCGAAGTGCCGGTCCAGACTGTGTGCCAGCTCTGCCAGCGGCCCGGACACCTGCTCCGAAGTCTCCTGCTTCGAAAACTCCTGCTTCGAAAACTCCTGCTTCGAAGACTCCTGCTCTGCGAGCAGGTTGAAGGTGAGCGTCACCCGGTACCCGGACCGGACCGGGGTGACCTCGTGACGGCAGTCGGCGTAGAAGGCGACGAGGGTCAGATCCGTCTTCGAGGCGCGGTACGCGCACTTGTGCCCTGCGTGCTCGACGACCAGTTCTCCCCCCGTGTGCGCCGACGGCAGGGAGAGCACCAGCGTGCCCACCATGGCGTCGTCCTTCTCCGAATCCTGATGCGGAAGGAAGAACTGGCCCTTGCCGTACACCAGCATCGCGTGCGGTTCGGCCCGCAGCCGGGTCGCCGCCGGGAGCCCTAGAGCGTCCCGGAAGTCCTCCAGCGCACCGCTCAGCAGCGACGGCCAGGCAGGACCGGCAAGGCTGAACCGATCCGGCGAGATCTGCCAGGTGTCACGCACCCCGGTGTCGCTCAGCGTCTCCTCACCCCGCCCGAACAACGCCGGCCGTGCCACCGAGATCAGCCGCTTCACCTGGGGCGCCCGCAGCGGCAGGCGCACCGGCCCGACTCCGGCCACCTCAAGGTCCAGCCCGGCCACAGGCGCCTCCAGCCGGGCACTGAAAGCCCCCGCCGCCTTCGCCCCGTTGAGCAGCCCGGCCAGCCTTTCCCTCGGTGTCACCATCACACACCCGCCCTCCGACCCTGCGACCCCTTCGTTCTCGGCCCGATCCTACGAATCCGACGGCGCCGCCGGGGCCGTACCCGTGGATGGGCCCCGAACGAGGGATCACATCCAGGTCCCGTGAGATGAACCGCAGCGTCTGACGCTAGTCTGCACAGCCGTGAGCGAGTACCAGTACTACGAGTTCCAGGCCATCGACCGGCCGTTGGCCAAGGACGAGCTCGAGCAGGTGCGGGCCCTGTCGAGCCGGGCCCGGATCAGCGCGACGCACTTCGTCAACGAGTACCACTACGGCAACTTCCGCGGCGACGAGCGCAAACTGATGGAGCGGCTCTACGACGCCCACCTGTACTTCGCCAACTGGGGCTCGCGGCGCCTGATGCTGCGCCTGCCCACCACGCTGCTGCCCGCTCGCAGCGCCGAACCGTACTGCATGGAAGGCGCCTTGAGCTGTTGGACCAGGAAAGGTCACCTGCTGCTCGACTTCGCCCACGAGACCGAGGACGGCGGCGAATGGGACTTCGAGACCTCCTTCACCCTCGCCTCGTTCACCACCCTGCGCACCGAACTCGCCGGGGGCGACCTGCGTCCCCTCTATCTGGCCTGGCTCTCCGCACTCACCCGCTGGGAGCTGGAGGAGGACGTCGACGAGGACGAGTACACCTCTGCCATCGAGCCGCCCGTACCCGCCGGCCTCGCCCATCTCACCGGCCCTCAGCAGGCCTTGGCGGACTTCCTGCGCATCGACCCGCACCTGCTGACCGCTGCTGCCCGCGCCGGCGGCACCGCTCCTTCGCAGGCGATCGACAAGGACGCTCTCGCCGCCTGGATCCGCGCCCTGCCACAACGTGAGAAGGACGCCCTGCTGCTGGACGCCGCGCTGGGCACCGCCCCACAGCCGGGCCCCGCGCTGCTGGCCCGCCACCGCGCCGTGTCCCGGGGTGCGGCAGAACCGTCCACCGCCACCCGGCGACGCTCGGCCGCGGAACTCCTCGACGCCGCCCATGAGGTGCGCAGCGAGCACACCCGGCAGCGGGAGCAGGCCCTTGCCCAGGCCCGCCGAGCGGAACAGCGGGGTCGTGAGAGCCATCTGGACCGCCTGGCCGAGAACACCGAGCAAGCCTGGCAGGACATCACCCACCTGATCGGGCAGAAGCAGCCCGGCCCCTACGCCGCCGCCGTCACCCTCTTGAAAGATCTCCGCGAGGTCCACGACCGGGCGGGCACCCCCGAGGAGTTCGCCCGGCGCCTGCACGACCTGCGCGAGCGGCACCGAGGCAAGTCCTCACTGATGCGGCGCTTCACCGACGCCGGGCTGACGGCCGGCTGAGGCACGCTCAGATGCGGTCGCGCGGGCCCTCGGCCAGGAGACGGAGGGTGGCGAGAGCGGCCGATGGCGGACAGGGAGATCAGGGCGCCGATGGACCGTTCCCGCTCGTCGAGGTAACCGAGTTCGCGGCCGGTGTGCCAGAACCTCCACAGCAGCCGCTCGGTGTCCTTCGCCTCCATCGCGGTGCCGTCGCCGTAGGTGAAGCCTGCAGCAAACGCCGGATGTACAGCATCACGCAGGTCCTCGCGCAGCCGGCCGGGGCTCCGTCCACAGCGCGCACAGGGCGGGCTCGGCCACCTGCCGCTCAGCCGCAGTGGTACCGAGCCAGGCCGGTGCGGGTAGCGGACGAAAGCGGCTGCCACGAGCTCCCGCGGCAGGCAGCCGGCCTGGATCAGGGTGACGCCGTCACCGATCTGCTCCAGCAAAAAAGCAAAAGCCCCAGGTCACGGCGAGTGAGTCCTAGGGCTTTCACAGAGCCGCCTTCGGGATTCGAACCCGAGACCTACGCATTACGAGTGCGTTGCTCTGGCCATCTGAGCTAAGGCGGCGCACGCTACCGGCACCATGATGCGGTCAGCGACGACGGTAATTCTACACAGTTTCGGATGGTGCTTCGCACCTGCCCCGGAGGCGGGCGCGGGGGCCTGCCTCCGGGGTGGGCGTACCCGCTATGAGCAGCGCTTTCCGTCTGCGGGCGGGGTGCCGTCGACGAGGTAGGTGTTGATCGCGGAGTCGATGCAGTCGCTGCCCCGGCCGTAGGCGGTGTGGCCGTCGCCCTCATAGGTGAGGAGGCGGGCCGAGGCGAGCTGGCCGGCCAGGGCCTGTGCCCAGCGGTAGGGGGTCGCGGGGTCGCGCGTGGTGCCGACGACGACGATCGGCGCCGCGCCCTCGGCCTCGATGCGCTGGGGCTCACCCGTGGCGGCGACGGGCCAGTACGTGCAGTTCAGGGCGGCCCAGGCGAAGCCCTCACCGAAGACCGGGGACGCCTTCTCGAAGTCGGGGAGCGCGTCCCTCACCTGGTCCGGGGAGTCGAAGGCGGGCGGGAGGTCCAGGCAGTTCACGGCGGCGTTGGCGAACATCAGGTTGGCGTACTCGCCGTCGGCGTCGCGTTCGTAATAGCTGTCGGAGAGGGCGAGGAGTCCGGCGCCGTTGTTCTCCTTCATCGCCGCCGTCAGGGCCTTGCGCAGGAGCGGCCAGGCGCCCTCGTCGTACATCGCGGCGATCACGCCGATGGTGGCCAGCGACTCGGTGAGCTCACGGCCGTCGGCGTCACCGGTGGGGATCGGCTGGGCGTCGGTCTTGGCGAAGAACTCCTTCAGGTTCCTGCCGGCCTCTTCGGGGCTGGTGTTCTTGCCGCCGAGCGGGCAGTCGCTCTGCCGTACGCAGTCCTTCGCGAAGGCCGTGAACGCCGTGTCGAAGCCCGCCGTCTGCTCGATGTTGAGCTGCCGCGCGGACAGGGAGGGGTCCAGGGCGCCGTCCAGCACCAGCCGGCCCGTCCGGTCCGGGAACAGCCCCGCGTACGTCGCCCCCAGGAATGTCCCGTAGGAGGCGCCGACGAAGTTCAGCTTCTCGTCGCCCAGGGCCGCCCGCACGATGTCCATGTCCCGGGCCGCCTCGATGGTGGACACGTGGCGCAGCAGCTTCGGCGCGTCCGTCCCGCAGCCCTCGGCGAACTTCCGGTACGCGGCGACCAGCGTGTCCGCCTCCCTCGCGTCGTCCGGCGTGAAGTCCGTCTGCGTGTACGCGTCCATCTCGGGGCCGTCCAGGCATTCGACGGGCTCGCTGCGGGCCACGCCCCGCGGGTCCACGGCCACCATGTCGTAGCGGGCGCGCACCTCCTTCGGATAGCCGATGCCCGCGTACGCCTGGAGGTAGTCGATCGCCGACCCGCCCGGTCCGCCGGGGTTGACCAGCAGGGAGCCCAGCCGCTCCCCCGGACCCGTGGCCTTCTTGCGGGACACGGCGAGGCGGATGTCGCCGGCGGACGGGTCCGCGTAGTCGAGCGGGGCCTTCAGCGTGGCGCACTGGAAGCCGGGCACTCCGCAGTCGCGCCAGGACGGCTTCTGCTCGTAGTACGGCGTGAGCGCCTTGGGCGTGGAGCGGGGCAGGGCGGCCAGCACCGCCTCCGCTTCCTCCTTCGTCGCCGAGCTCGTGGAACTCGTGGTGCTCGTCGTGCTTCCGGAGGAGCAGCCGGAGACCAGGAGCGCGGCGGCGGCGAGCAGCGTGGCTCCGGTACGGGTCCTGCGGAGGGGGCGCCTTGTGTACATGCTGCGAGCGTAACTCTGCGCGATGGGGTGAGTGCGGTGTGTGCGTGTCGTGCGTTGTGCGAGTCGCGATTTTCGGGCTGCGGGATGCGGTTTCCGGATGCGGTTTCCGGATGCGGTTTTTGGATGCGGATGCGGGATTTCGGCTTCGGCTTCGGCTTCGGCTTCGGCTTCGGCTTCGGCTTCGGCTTCGGCTTCGGCTTCGGCTTCGGCTTCGGCTTCGGCTTCGGCTTCGGCTTCGGCTTCGGCTTCGGGATCAGCCTGCTCTGAGGGCCATCGTCATCGCCTCCACTGCCAGGAGCGGGGTCACGTTGCGGTCGAGGGCGTCGCGGCAGGCGGCGATGGCCTCGAGGCGGCGGAGCGTGGATTCGGGGGAGTTGCCCCGGGCCAGGCGCTCCAGGGCGTCCTCCGCGTCCGCGTTGGCGATGGCCACGCGGGAGCCGAGCTGGAGGGCGAGGACGTCACGGTAGAAGCCGGTGAGGTCGGTCAGGGCCATGTCGAGGCTGTCCCGCTGGGTACGCGTTCTGCGGCGTTTCTGCATGTCCTCCAGGTCCTTGACCACGCCCGCGGTGCCGCGCGGCAGCCGACCGCCCTGCACCGCGCCGAGTGCCGCCTTCAGCTCGTCGGTCTCCTTGGTGTCCCTCTGCTCGGCCAGCTGTTTGGCGTCCTCGGCGGCGGCGTCGACGAGTTCCTGGGCCGCCCTGAGCGCGCTCCCGATGTCCTCGACGCGCAGCGGCAGCTTCAGTACGGCGGCACGGCGCTCACGGGCGGCCGGGTCGGTGGCCAGCCGGCGGGCCCGGTCGACGTGCCCCTGGGTGGCGCGGGCCGCGGCCGCGGCGACGTCAGGCTCGATGCCCTCACGGCGTACGAGCAGGTCGGCAACGGCGTCCACGGAGGGCGTGCTCAGGTTGAGGTGGCGGCAGCGGGAGCGGATCGTCGGCAGGACGTCCTCGACGGAGGGGGCGCAGAGCAGCCAGACCGTGCGGGGCGCGGGCTCCTCGACGGCCTTGAGGACGGCGTTGGCGGAACTCTCGTTCAGCCGCTCGGCGTCCTCGACGAGGATCACCTGCCAGCGGCCGTTCGCCGGTGCGGTGAACGACTTGCGGACGGTGTCACGCATGTCGCGCACCAGGATCATCGCGCCGACGGCGGCGATCGTGCTCACGTCGGCGTGGGTACCGATCAGAGCGGTGTGGCAGCCGTCGCAGAATCCGCAGCCCGGGGACCCGCCGAGCGCGCGGTCGGGGCTCACGCACTGCAACGCGGCGGCGAAGGCGCGCGCCGCCTGGTTGCGCCCCGCGCCGGGCGGCCCGGTGAACAGCCACGCGTGGGTCATCTTCGACGCCGTCGGCGGTGGGGCGCCGGCCGTCGCGGCCGTGACGAGGGCGTCGGCGTCCCGCGCGGCGGCGGCGAGCTGGTCGCTCACCCGATGCTGCCCGACCAGGTCGTCCCACACGGTCATGGGTCACGCCGCCCTTCCGTCATCTTCGTCATGTCCGCCACGTTCGCCACGTTCGCCACTCATTGTCCACTGACTGATTCTGATGACTGATTCCCATGGCTGGATCTCTTGCCCGAAACCATTGTGGGGGTGACCACTGACAGTTCCGGACCAGTTCCGGACCAGTTCCGGGTCGGTCGCGGGCCAGTCGCGGGGCCGGCCCGGGACCGAACCGGGGAACGGCGCTGGGCGGGGGCCGTCGTTCTGCCCCCGCCCAGCATCGGCACCTCGGTGGACCGCCGCTCGTGTCAGCGGCGCCGTCCCTTGCCCTTGCCCCGGCCACCCTCGTCGGGTTCACCCGGTTCGCCCTGCTCGTCGTCGCGCGAGCCCAGCAGTTCGTCCGCCAGGGTCGGCAGGTCGTCCAGCGGGGTCTCCTCGGCCCAGTCCGAGCGCTGCCTGCGTCGGTCCGGCATGTTCTCGAGGTCGACCCGGGGCAGCTCGCGCGTACTGACCACCTCGTCGTCCTGGGTGATCGCGGGGAGCACCGCCGTCTCCTCCGTGGCACTCGGCGGCGGCACGGCCGGCAGTACCTCGGTCTCGTCGGCCGCCCCCGGCGCAACCGACACCTGCGGCAGCTCGGTCGTCACCTCGGCCTCGGACGGCTGGGAGGGCCTGGTCCAGCCGGACCGCCCCTCGCTCCCGCCCCGCGCGGAGTCACGCCCGCCCTTGCGGAACCGACCCGAGGACTCGCCGGAGCCCGGCCCGTCCCCTCCGGCCGCGTCGTCCGTCACCTTGGGCAGCACCGCCGTCTCGTCCGCCGCAGCCGAACCACCAGACGCGTCCGAACCGCCAGACACGTCCGGCCTGCTCGGCACAGCCGATCCGCTCGACGCGTCCGACCCACGTGCCGCGCCGGCCCAGCTCACCGTGGTGGGCCCCGCCTCCGCCGCGGCCGCGGCCAGTTCCGCGAGGCGTCGGGCCTCCTCGGCCCGCCGCAGTGCCTCCTCGGCCTTGCGCTGCTTCTCCAGGCGCAGTGCCTCGGCCTCGGCGCGCAGCCGCTCCTCCTCCGCGGCCTCCTTGCGGCGGCGCTCCTCCTCCGCCTTGCGGCGGGCTTCCGCCTCCGCGCGCGCCTTCTCCTCGGCGAGGAGCCGCTGCCGCTCCTCCTCGGCACGGCGGGCGGCCTCCTCAGCACGCTGCCGGGCCTCCTCCGCCTGCCGTTCGGCCTCGCGCCGCTGCGCCTCCTCCAGCTCGCGCCGCTTGCGCTCCTCCTCCTCGGCACGCAGCCGCGCCAGCTGCTCCTGGCGCTCGCGCTCCAGTCGCTCCTCCTCGGCCTTGCGCGCCGCTTCCTCCTCCGCCTTGCGGCGGGCCTCCTCCTCGGCCTTGCGCCGGGCTTCCTCGATGGCCTCGATCTCGGCCTCGGAGAGCGGCAGCACCTGGTCGAGCCGGTGCCGGACGACCGTACCGACCGCGTCCGGTTCCTGACCGGCGTCGACGACCAGGTACCGGCCGGGGTCGGCCGCGGCCAGGGTGAGGAAACCGGCCCGCACGCGCGCGTGGAACTCGGCGGGCTCCGACTCCAGCCGGTCCGGCGCCTCGGTGAACCGCTCGCGCGCGGTCTCCGGCGCCACGTCGAGGAGCACGGTGAGGTGCGGTACGAGGCCGTCGGTGGCCCAGCGGTTGATGCGGGCGATCTCGGTGGGCGACAGGTCGCGCCCGGCACCCTGGTAGGCCACCGAGGAGTCGATGTACCGGTCGGAGATGACGACCGCGCCGCGCTCCAGGGCGGGCCGTACGACCGTGTCGATGTGCTCGGCGCGGTCCGCCGCGTACAACAGGGCCTCCGCGCGGTGGGACAGTCCGGCGCTCGAGACGTCCAGCAGGATCGACCGCAGCCGCTTGCCGACCGGCGTCGCTCCCGGCTCACGCGTGAGCACGACTTCGTGTCCCTTGTCCCGGATCCACTCGGCGAGTGCCTCGGCCTGGGTGGACTTCCCGGCCCCGTCGCCGCCTTCCAGGGCGATGAAGAAGCCGGTGCCCGCCATTGCGGGCTCGGGGTCGTCGCCGCCGAGCAGCGCGTCCCGGAGGTCGTGGCGCAGCGGCACCCCGGAACGGTCGTCGGCCTTGGCCAGGACGAGCGCGGCCACCGGCAGCAGCAGCGCGCCCACCAGCATCAGCGTGAACGCGGCACCGCCGTGCGCGAAGACGAACCGGCCGCTCTCCAGCCGGTGCGGTCCGATGCCCGCGGCCACGAGCGGGGCGATCACCGCGCCGAGGGCCACGAAGAGGCGGACGACCGCGTGCAGGTGCTCCGTCGTACGGGCCCGCCGCGCCTCCTCGGTCTCCTGGTCGAGCAGGGTGTGCCCGGTGTTGGCCGCCGTGCCCGCGCCGACACCGGCCAGCGCGGCGATCAGCAGCACGCTGGTGACGTCGGGTACGAGTCCGGCGGCGAGCAGCGCGACGCCGGTGCAGGCGAGGGCCAGCGCGAGCAGCCGGCGTCGCGACAGCGACGGCAGCAGGGCCGGCGCGGTCCGTATGCCGACGACGACACCGCCGGTCAGCGCGGCCACCAGCAGGCCGTACAGCACGGGCCCGCCGCCCAGGTCCTTGGCGTGCAGCACGAACACCGCGACGGCGGCCGACACCGCGGCGGCCACGGAAGCGGAGGCGAGCACCAGCAGCGGCATGGCGCCGGTGCGGCCCTTGTCCGAACCGGAACCGGCGGTGCTCTTCGGGCGGCGCAGCCCCTCCAGCGGCGACCGGGCGCGCGGGGTGCGCGTACCGGGCAGTTCGAGGAACGTCACCATGGACAGCGAGGCGGCGAACAGTCCGGCCGCGACATACGAGGCGAGCGCCGCCTGGTGCTGCTCGAACCAGTCGATGCCCGTACCCAGCAGGTTGTTGAGGAGTCCCGCGGCGACGAGGGTGAGGGCCGCGGCCGGCACCGCCACGAAGCTCGTGCGCAGCGACAGGCGGCGCAGCGCGTCCATGTGGTCCGGCAGCGGGCGCACCGTCGCGCCCTCCGGGGGAGGGGCGGGCAGCAGCGCGGGCGCCGCGCTCTCGCGGCAGACCGTCCAGAACCGCTCGGCGACCGATGTCACGAAGGCGGTGACGAGGATCAGGGCGAGCGCGTCGTCGGGCGTCCAGTCGATCCACAGCGGCGCGACGATGAGCAGGGCCGCCCGCAGTCCGTCCGCGGCGATCATGGTCCAGCGGCGGTCCAGCGGGCCGCCCGGGGAGGTGAGCGACGTGAGCGGGCCGAGGAGGACGGCGCCGAACAGCAGCGTCGCGAGGATCCGCACCCCGAAAACGGTCGCCACTGCGAACGCCGCGCCCCGGGAGCCGCCGCCGAACGATTCTTCGGCGATCGACGCCTGGAGAGCGAGGAGCACCAGCACCAGGAGGGCGAGGACGTCGCCGACACCCCCTACGAGCTGCGCGCTCCAGAGGCGTTTCAGTTGCGGGCGACGCAGCAGGGCACGGACCGCGCGCTCGCGGGAGTCCGCGACCAAGGCGTCGTCGGGGGCCGTTTGAGGGGCCGTTGGCGGCTCGGATCGCGTCATGCGTTCAGCCTATCGGCCCGTGCCGACACCTCGGGGCTCCACCCTGGCATGTACACGTCCCGACACCGAAGTATTGCCGTGACGTTCGCATTCCAAACCCTCGCGAAGATCCACATCGAGGAACGGGCAGGTCCGGAGGGTTCCGCGAGAACTTCGCCGGAGTTCCCGGAGCCCCGAGGGCCCCGGGGACCCCGGGGACCCCGGGAACTCCCACGCCGTCATCAGGATCCTGAAGATCCCTCAGTCCTCAGTCCTCGGCGCCGGTCCCGTTCGAGGCGGCCGTCGCCTTCTTGGCGGCGGCGGCCTTCGTCGCAGTGGCCGTGGACGCCGTCGTCGTCTTCGCGGCGGTCGCGGTCTTCTTCGCCGCGGTCTTCTTGGCGGCCGCCGTCTTCTTCGCCGGAGCCTTCTTGGCGGCCGTCTTCTTGGCGGCCGACTTGGCCGGGGCCTTCTTGGCCGTCTTCTTGGCGGGTCCCTTGGCACGCTTCTCGGCGAGCAGCTCGAACCCGCGCTCCTGGGTGATCGTCTCGACGCTGTCGTCGGAACGCAGGGTCGCGTTGGTCTCGCCGTCGGTGACGTACGGGCCGAAGCGGCCGTCCTTCACCACGACCGGCTTGCCGCTGACCGGGTCCTCGCCCAGCTCCTTCAGCGGCGGCTTGGCCGCGGCCCGGCCACGCTGCTTGGGCTGGGCGTAGATCGCCAGCGCCTCCTCCAGCGTGATCGTGAAGAGCTGCTCCTCGGACTGCAGCGACCGCGAGTCGGTGCCCTTCTTCAGATACGGCCCGTACCGGCCGTTCTGCGCGGTGATCTCCACGCCCTCGGCGTCGGTGCCGACCACGCGCGGCAGCGACATCAGCTTCAGCGCGTCCTCGAGCGTCACCGTGTCCAGGGACATCGACTTGAAGAGGGAGGCCGTGCGCGGCTTGACCGCGTTCTTGCCGGTCTTCGGGGTGCCCTCGGGAAGGATCTCCGTGACGTACGGGCCGTAGCGGCCGTCCTTGGCGACGATCGGGTGGCCCGTCGCCGAGTCGGTGCCCAGCTCGAAGTCACCGCTCGGCTTGGCGAGCAGCTCCTCGGCGAACTCCACCGTCAGCTCGTCGGGTGCCAGTTCCTCGGGGACGTCGGCGCGCTGGTGGTTCTCGGAGTCCTTCTCGCCGCGCTCGATGTACGGGCCGTAGCGCCCGACCCGCAGCACGATGCCGTCGCCCACCGGGAACGACGACACCTCGCGCGCGTCGATCGCGCCCAGGTCGGTCACCAGTTCCTTGAGGCCGCCGAGGTGGTCCCCGTCACCGTTGCCCGCCTCGGCCGCACCGCTGCCGCCCGCAGGGAAGTCGCTGTCGGGGGCCCTCTCGCCGAAGTAGAACCGCCTGAGCCACGGCACGGACCGCGCCTCGCCGCGCGCGATGCGGTCGAGGTCGTCCTCCATGCGGGCGGTGAAGTCGTAGTCGACGAGCCGGCCGAAGTGCTTCTCCAGCAGGTTGACGACGGCGAAGGAGAGGAAGGACGGCACGAGGGCCGTGCCCTTCTTGAACACGTATCCGCGGTCGAGGATCGTGCCGATGATCGACGCGTACGTCGAGGGGCGGCCGATCTCCCGCTCCTCCAGCTCCTTGACCAGCGACGCCTCGGTGTAGCGGGCCGGGGGCTTGGTGGCGTGGCCGTCGGCCGTGATCTCCTCGGCGGTGAGGGCCTCGCCCTCGGACACCTGCGGCAGCCGGCGCTCGCGGTCGTCGAGTTCGGCGTTCGGGTCGTCCGCGCCCTCGACGTAGGCCTTCAGGAAGCCGTGGAAGGTGATGGTCTTGCCGGACGCGGTGAACTCGACGTCCCGTCCGTCGGCCGCCGTGCCACCGATCTTCACAGTGACGGAGTTGCCGGTGGCGTCCTTCATCTGGGAGGCGACGGTCCGCTTCCAGATCAGCTCGTAGAGCCGGAACTGGTCGCCGGTCAGACCGGTTTCGGCAGGGGTGCGGAAGCGGTCGCCGGAGGGGCGGATCGCCTCGTGCGCCTCCTGCGCGTTCTTCACCTTCCCGGCGTAGGTGCGCGGCTGCGGCGGCAGGTAGTCGGCGCCGTACAACTGCGTGACCTGGGCGCGGGCGGCGGTGATCGCCGTCCCGCTCAGCGTCGTCGAGTCCGTACGCATATAGGTGATGTAGCCGTTCTCGTACAGCTTCTGCGCGATCTGCATCGTGGGCTTCGCGCCGAAGCCGAGCTTGCGGCTCGCCTCCTGCTGCAGCGTCGTCGTACGGAACGGGGCGTACGGCGAGCGGCGGTACGGCTTGGACTCGACGGACCGCACGGAGAACCGGGTGTTCTCCAGGGCGGCGGCCAGGGCGCGGGCGTTCGCCTCGTCGAGCTGGAGGGTGTTCGCGTTCTTCAGCCGGCCCAGGGAGTCGAAGTCGCGGCCCTGCGCGACGCGCCTGCCGTCGACGGTCTGCAGGCGGGCGAGCAACGAGGACGGGTCGGAGGCGCCCGCCCGTCGCCCACCGCCACCCTCGAACGAAGTCGCTTCGCTCCCCTCGAATTCGGCACGGCCCGTGGAAAAGGTGCCGGTCAGGTCCCAGTACTCGGCGGAGCGGAACGCGATGCGCTCGCGTTCCCGCTCGACGACGAGCCGGGTGGCGACGGACTGGACCCGGCCGGCGGACAGCCGGGGCATGACCTTCTTCCACAGAACCGGCGAGACCTCGTAGCCGTAGAGGCGGTCGAGGATGCGGCGGGTCTCCTGGGCGTCGACCAGCTTCTGGTTGAGCTCGCGCGGGTTGGCCACGGCCGCGCGGATCGCGTCCTTGGTGATCTCGTGGAAGACCATCCGCTTGACCGGGATCTTCGGCTTGAGCACTTCCTGCAGGTGCCAGGCGATGGCCTCGCCCTCGCGGTCCTCATCGGTGGCGAGGAAGAGTTCGTCGGATTCCTTCAGCAGGTCCTTGAGCTTCTTGACCTGGGCCCGCTTGTCTGCGTTGACCACATAGATCGGCTGGAAGTCATGGTCGACGTCCACACCGAGACGGCGGACCTCACCGGTGTACTTCTCGGGCACCTCCGCGGCGCCGCTGGGAAGGTCGCGAATATGCCCGACGCTCGCCTCGACGATGTAGCCAGGGCCGAGATAGCCCTTGATCGTCTTCGCTTTGGCAGGCGACTCGACGATGACGAGTCGGCGGCCGCCCTTCGCGGTCTCGCTGGTCGGGGACAACTTCGCTCTTCTCTCCGGATCGACGCTGGGGCCTCCCCGGGCTGTCGTCCCGGGGTCGGGTCTGTACTCACGGTTTGTGACGCTGCGGAGTGTGACGGTACATCCCGCCCCCGTGTCAAACGGGAAAAGCCCGCAACGGCCACTCGAACGGTAACCCGACTTGCACCGTTCCTGCCGCCCGGACTGTCCAGACCCTGCCCGCCCCTATGCGGAGCGAGACCTCCCGATTGCCGGGATCCCCTGCTCGCCCGCGATGCTCAGAGCCAGGTGAAACACCACACCCCGGCGACGAGGGAGACCAGCGAGACGAGGCTCGCGACGGTGACCGAGGCGACCGGGCTCACCCCCTGGGCCACGGGGCGATGCCGCCGGACGCTGGTCGCGATCCAGGCCAACAGTCCGCCCCCGAACAGGCAGAACACCATCCCCGCGAAGATCGCCGGTCCGTTCTCCATGGTCTCCCGAGCCCTTCTTCCCGGCCGCTGATGCCGGGTCCGGGGTGAGGCTGGCACGCGCGAGCGGCGGGAAGGCGAACCGGAAGTGAACGCGGGGACCACGTGGACGGGTGCGACGGCGACCGGCCCTCGGCGAGGTGTCCGAAACAACTCGAAACTTGGCGAACCCATCACCCTCCCGAGCCCCCGCCACGCCTTCGCCGGCCTCCGGCCCCACGCGCTCCACCGGCCCCAGGACTCACACGCCCCTGTCGGCCTTCAGGGCCCAGGGGCCCACCGGCCTCAGAACTCACGCGCCCCACCGGCCTCAGGACTCGTGTTCCTCCGCGGATCTCAGGACTCGTGTTCCTCGGCGGATCTCAGGACCGGCAGGCCCGCCCCGTCACTTCACCGGCTCCAGGAAGCCCTGCTCCACGAGCAGCCGGATCTGGGCCGGTGTGCGGTCGCGCAGCAGGACCGGGTCCTCGCCGAGCAGCTGGGCGATGGCGTCGAGGATGCGGCCCGCGCTCATCGTGCCGTCGCTCACACCCGCGAAACCGGCACCGATGGTGTCCACCCGGGTGGCCCGGCGCATGCCACGGTTCTGGCGCAGCACCACATGCTCCGGGTCCTCCGCGCCGGGCAGCCCGACCTGCTCCTGCACCACCTCGGCGGCCAGCTTGAAGCGCGCTTCGAGCAGCGCGGCGTCGTCGTGCGCACGGAGATGGCCGAGCCGCTCGAAGTGGGCCCGCACCGTGTCGCCGAGCGGCTGCTCGACCGGATGCGGCCATTCCTCCACCGTGACCGACGGCCGGTCGGCGCCCGACCTGCGCAGCGTGATCCAGCCGAAGCCGACCGCCTTCACGCCACGCGCCTCGAACTCGTCCAGCCAGGCGTCGTACCGCGCCCGGTACTCGGCCGTGTCACCGCGGTGGTCTCCGGCGTCCCGCAGCCACAGCTCGGTGTACTGGTTGACGTCCTGCACCTCGCGCTGCACGATCCAGGCGTCGCACCCACGGGGCACCCACGACCTGAGCCTGTCCTGCCAGTCCTCCCCTTCGACGTGCTGCCAGTTGGCGAGGAACTGCGCGAACCCGCCGTCGCCGAGCCGTTCCCCCGCCTCCTGAACGAGCGTGCGGCACAGATCGTCCCCGCCCATTCCGCCGTCGCGGTAGGTGAGCCGCGCGCCCGGCGAGATCACGAAGGGCGGATTGGACACGATCAGGTCGTACTTCTCGTCCGCGCGGACGGGCGCGAACAGCGACCCCTCCCGCAGATCGGCGGCCGGTACCCCGGAGAGGGCCAGGGTGAGCGCGGTGATGTGCAGCGCGCGCGGGTTGACGTCGGTGGCCGTCACACGCGTGGCGTGCCGAGTGGCGTGCAGCGCCTGGATGCCGGAACCGGTACCGAGGTCCAGCGCGGAGGCGACGGGCGTGCGGACGGTGATACCGGCCAGGGTCGTGGACGCGCCGCCGACGCCGAGGACGACGCCCTCGTGCGCACTGCCGATGCCGCCCGCACCGCCGACCGCGCACCCGAGGTCGGACACGATGAACCAGTCCTCGTCCGCGGGCCCGCCGTACGGCCGTACGTCCACGGTCGCGACGACGTCGTCCTCGCCGGCGCGCGCCAGCCACCCGTCCTCCAGACAGGCGTCGACGGGCAGCACGTCCACCACGCGCGCGTGCGGCACGGGTTGCTGCAACAGGAACAGGCGTACGAGCGTCTCCAGCGGGGTGTCCCCGCGCGTGGCCCGGAAGGCGGGCACGGTCTCGCTGCGGGCCAGCGCCGCGTACGCGGGGGCGCCGAGCAGTTCGAGCAGTCCGTCGGCGGTGAAGGAGGCCCCGAGCAGCGCGTCCCGGAGGCGGGCGGCGGTGTCGGGACGGTCGGACGAGGGCAGGGGCGGCAGGCCGGGGTTACTCACACCCCCATTGTGGCCGTCGCCCGCACCCCGCGCGTGTCGTGACCGCCGCGGCGGTGGCGGTCGTCGGGACCGCCGCGGCGGTCCCGACGACCGCGGGGTGCGGGGTGCGGGCGGCTGTGCGCTGTCGCGCCGTCAGCCCGTCGTGGCCTGCCCCGAACCGGCGGCCGTCTTGCAACTGGCCTGCCGGGCCATCGCCTCGCCGACCTCGCCCTCCTCCAGCGTCTTGAGGGCGTCGTTGCCGCTCTTGCTGAGTTTGTCCAGCTCGGTGGCGATGTCCTTCAGGCCGTCGGCGAACTTCGCCTGGTCGTCCGTGTCGAGCCCGTCGACCTGCTCCTTCAGGGAGGCGTACGACGTGGAGATGCTGTTGAGCTCCTTGACCGCGTCCGTCTGCTTCTTCTCGCCGTTCTCGACGTCCGGCGCCCCCGCCTTGGTCACGGCCGCACCGATCGCCCTGTAGGCGTCGGACATGTCCTGGAAGGCTTTCGAGTCGGTCTTCTGGACCTCTTCCGGGGTGCTGTTGTCCGAGGTCTCCTTCTGGATCGCGGCGTTGGCGGCCTGGATCTTCTTCGCCTGCGGCTGCACCGCGCCGCAGACCTGGTCCGCCCAGGAGTTCAGCTTCTCGTTGTTGTCGTCGCCGCCGCCGCATCCCGTCAGCGCCAGTACCAGTACCGCGCCGCCGGACAGCGCGGCCGCGAGCTTCTTGTTCACCGGATCGGCCCCTTCCATGGCTCCCGGCCCCGGAACATACACGCCAGGTGCGCGACATCTCCCCGTCGAACGTCCGCTAAGATCACTTTTGAAGCCATTTGCACCAGCGAGAGAAGGCTCACGACGGGGGCGCACATCGCACAGTGCGGGCGGGCGACGCGTCGTCAACACGCGCCGCCCGCCCGCACCTTGATCCGGCTTCGGTGACCGGTCCTACGAAACCACCGCCGGATCGGCCGATGTGGAATCCGGTTCGGTATCACCTTCGTCACCCATGGCGATCCCGCGCCGTTTGGACACGTACACGGAGCCGACGATCACCGTCAGGGCGAGAACCGCGATCAGCACCCGCACGCCGACGTTCTTGTCCGCGCCGTAGGAGAACTGGATGACCGCGGGCGCGATGAGCAGCGCCACCAGGTTCATCACCTTCAGCAGCGGGTTGATGGCCGGCCCCGCGGTGTCCTTGAAGGGGTCGCCGACGGTGTCGCCGATGATGGTCGCCTCGTGGGCCTCACTGCCCTTGCCGCCGTGGTGGCCGTCCTCGACGAGCTTCTTGGCGTTGTCCCACGCGCCACCCGAGTTGGCGAGGAACACCGCCATGAGCGTGCCCGAGCCGATCGCGCCCGCCAGGAAGGCGCCGAGCGGTCCGACACCCAGCGTGAACCCGATGAAGATGGGTGCCATCACGGCCAGCAGACCGGGTGTGGCGAGTTCGCGCAGGGCGTCCTTGGTACAGATGTCGACGACCTTGCCGTACTCCGGCTTCTCGCTGTAGTCCATGATCCCGGGCTTCTCGCGGAACTGCCGCCGCACCTCGAAGACCACCGCACCCGCCGACCGCGACACCGCGCTGATCGCCAGCCCCGAGAAGAGGAAGACGACCGCCGCGCCCGCGATGAGACCGACGAGGTTGTTGGGCTGCGAGATGTCCATCATCAGACTCAACGGCGCGCCCTCACCGCTGAGCCGTTCGCCCACGTCCCGCGCGCCGGTGGTGATGGCGTCACGGTACGAGCCGAACAGGGCCGCCGCCGCGAGCACCGCCGTGGCGATGGCGATGCCCTTGGTGATGGCCTTGGTGGTGTTGCCGACGGCGTCCAGGTCGGTGAGTACCTGGGCGCCGGCGCCCTCGACGTCGCCGGACATCTCGGCGATGCCCTGAGCGTTGTCGGAGACCGGCCCGAAGGTGTCCATCGCGACGATCACACCGACCGTGGTGAGCAGGCCGGTGCCGGCCAGCGCCACCGCGAACAGTGCCAGCATGATCGACGTACCGCCGAGCAGGAACGCCCCGTACACGCCGAGACCGATCAGCAGGGCGGTGTAGACGGCCGATTCGAGCCCGAGGGAGACCCCGGCGAGGACGACGGTGGCCGGGCCGGTGAGCGAGGTCTTCCCGATGTCCCTGACGGGGCGCCGGGTGGTCTCGGTGAAGTAGCCGGTGAGCTGCTGGATCAGTGCGGCGAGCACGATGCCGATGGCCACCGCGACGAGCGCGAGGACCCTCGGGTCACCGTCCTTGCCCTGGATCGCCGCGTCGGTGACACCGTCGAGGCCGGCGTACGAGGACGGCAGATAGCTGTACACGGCGATCGCGACCAGGACGAGTGAGATCACCGCGGAGATGAAGAAACCGCGGTTGATCGCGCTCATGCCACTGCGGTCGGCGCGTCTGGGGGCCACCGCGAAGATGCCGATCATCGCGGTGAGCACACCGATCGCGGGCACGAGCAGCGGGAAGGCCAGTCCGGCGTCGCCGAACGCGGCCGAGCCCAGGATCAGCGCGGCCACCAGCGTCACGGCGTACGATTCGAACAGGTCGGCCGCCATGCCCGCGCAGTCGCCGACGTTGTCGCCCACGTTGTCGGCGATGGTCGCGGCATTGCGCGGATCGTCCTCCGGAATGCCCTTCTCGACCTTGCCGACCAGGTCGGCGCCGACATCGGCGGCCTTGGTGAAGATTCCGCCGCCCACCCGCATGAACATCGCGATCAGCGCGGCCCCGAGCCCGAAGCCCTCGAGCACCTTCGGCGCGTCGGCCGCGTACACGAGCACCACGCAGGCGGCACCCAGCAGGCCGAGCCCGACGGTGAACATGCCGACCACGCCGCCCGTACGGAAAGCGATCTTCATCGCTTTGTGCGAGACGGCGGTGAGATCCTTTTCCGGCTCTCCGGGAGCCGGTGTCGCCTCGCGGGCCGCCGCGGCGACTCGCACATTGCTGCGGACGGCGAGCCACATGCCGATATACCCGGTGGCCGCCGAGAACGCCGCTCCGATCAAGAAGAACACCGATCGTCCGGCACGCTGATTCCAGTCGTCCGCGGGCAGCAGCAGAAGCAGGAAGAACACGACGGCGGCGAATACGCCGAGCGTGCGCAGCTGACGGGCCAGATAGGCGTTCGCGCCCTCCTGGACCGCCGCGGCGATCTCCTTCATTTTTTCGGTGCCCTCGCCGGCCGCGAGTACCTGGCGCACCAGGACCCCCGCGACGGCCAGCGCCGCCAGTGCTACGACCCCGATGACCACCACGAGCAGACGGTTGCCGTCGGTCAGCACGGCAGCCGCGAGGGAGATGGGTCGGCCCGGCTGATGTGAGAGGAAAAGCTCCGCCATTCGTCCTCCTTGACGCTTGGGCTGAGCTCAAGATGTGGACGGGATTGTAGATACCCGGAACCTGATCAAAACAGAGTGCGTTAAATGTAAATGGCTGCACATGTTCTTCGCACGATGATCACCCGGCGGCCCGGGGACAGAAATCCGTAATGCCACTGAGGCATGTGACGGGATCATTCACCTGATCAGACCAATGATCCTTTCAGTGATCGCACAAAAACCTCTTCGGCCATCCGGCTGATCGTGAATGGATTCACGCGGTGAAAGGTACCGCGAGCACCCCTCGCGCCGGGACCGCTCCCACCGGGGCCGCCCGGTGGGGCCGGCCCGGGGAGAGAGACGGCCGGGGGGGACGGCCGGCAAAGGAACCACTGCAGGCGCGGGTGATGACACCCGCACATGCCGAAGGGCCCCACGGGTGGGGCCCTTCGACATGAGTCGCTGTTCGGGTGAAGCGAGCGAATCAGGCGATTCGGGTGCAGCCGGGTGAGACCGGTGCAGCCGGGTGAGTCGGATACGTCCGGTCAGCCGAGTCAGACGGGGAAGGTGGTCGGCGGCGTGGTTGACCACCTCATGCGGATCGATCCGCCGTGTTCCCCGGCACTGACCTCGACATCGTCGACGAGCCCGCTGATGACCGCGAGGCCCATTTCGTCCTCCTCGATCTCGGCCCCGGTGCCTCCGGGCGTGTGCCCGCCGGGAGTCGCGTGGGGCGCCTCGTCACCGACCTCGATGGAGAACTGCTTCTCCTCCTCGATCAGCAGCACCTTCACAGGGGCCGAGATTCCGCCGTTCTGGTGCAGTCCGACGGCACGTGTGCACGCCTCACCGACGGCGAGCCGGACCTCGTCGAGGACCGCCTCGTCCACTCCGGCCCTGCGCGCCACCGCTGCCGCCACCAGTCGGGCGGTCCTGACATGCTCGGGCAGCGCGCTGAAGCGGAGCTCAACGGTGGCCATGCATCCCCCTCGCAAACTTCGGGCGTAGCCGTGGGGAGGCACCGGGCCGCCGAAGAGCCCGGTCCTCCTCGTACTTCACTGCTCTCCCGGGCGCGGACGCCCGGGACCGGTGATCAGTCGGTGGCCGCCACCGCTTCCTCGACCGAGGTGTGAATCGGGAACACCTTGGTGAGGCCGGTGATGCGGAAGATCTTGAGAATGCGCTCCTGGTTGCAGACCAGGCGCAACGAGCCCTCATGGGCACGCACACGCTTCAGGCCGCCGACCAGCACGCCGAGTCCGGTTGAATCGAGGAAATCCACACCCTCCATGTCGACGACAAGGTGGAAACTGCCGTCATTCACCAGCTCGACCAGCTGCTCGCGCAGCTTGGGCGCGGTATATACGTCGATTTCGCCACCGACCCTGACGATCGTGCGATCGCCCATGGTCTCGGTCGACAGGGACAGGTCCACGGATCCTCCAGCACCTAGCTATCGAGCGGTCGCCCTTGGGGCATCTCGGCTCAGCCCCCTGGACGGTTCGCCAGCCGCGATGGCATTCAATCACTTACCGGCAGGCGTGCACGACGCCTTGGCCCCATTGTCCGTCATGCCGGTGACACACTCGGTGCCGATGGCCAAGAATCTCCGACCCGATCGGTCCCCGACGGACAGCGCTCCCCGGCCCTCGCCGGGAGCGCTCCTCGGCCGGCTCGCCGCCGGGCCGAGCAGGGCTTCGCGCATTACTCATACGGAGCACTTGCCCCCGCGCGAGGGCCGCCATGCCGTCTGGCCGGACCGGATCCGGGCGGAGGTGCTCGCCGCCGTGCAGGCCGCGGGCATCGACCATCCATGGGCCCACCAGGCACGCGCCGCCGAGCACGCCCTGGACGGCGAATCGGTCGTGGTCGCCACCGGCACCGCCTCCGGCAAGTCCCTGGCATATCTCACACCGGTCCTGTCGGCGCTCCTGGACGGCTCCGAGGCCCCGAACGGCCGCGGTGCGACCGCCCTCTACCTGGCCCCCACGAAGGCCCTGGCGGCCGACCAGTGCCGTGCTGTGAAGGAACTTTCACAACCTCTGGGCCATTCGGTGCGCGCGGCGGTCCACGACGGCGACACTCCGTTCGAGGAACGCGAGTGGATCCGCCAGCACGCCAACTACGTCCTGACCAACCCGGACATGCTGCATCGGGGCATCCTCCCGTCCCACGCCCGCTGGTCCTCCTTCCTGAAGTCCCTGAAGTACGTCGTCATCGACGAGTGCCACACCTACCGGGGCGTCTTCGGCTCGCACGTCGCCCAGGTGCTGCGCCGACTGCGCCGGCTCTGTGCCCGCTACGGCGCCTCGCCCGTGTTCCTTCTCGCTTCGGCGACCGCCGCCGAGCCCGCTGTCGCCGCCCGCCGCCTCACCGGCCTGCCGGTGGTCGAGGTCGCCGACGACGCCTCACCTCGCGGCGAACTGGTGTTCGCTCTCTGGGAGCCTCCGCTGACCGAACTGCACGGCGAGAAGGGCGCCCCCGTCCGCCGTACCGCCACCGCCGAGGCCGCCGACCTGCTGACCGACCTCACCCTGCAGGGCGTCCGCTCGGTCACCTTCGTACGTTCTCGGCGCGGCGCCGAACTGATCTCGGTGATCGCCCAGGAACGCCTGGCCGAGGTCGACCGCTCGCTGGCCCGGCGGGTGGCGGCCTACCGGGGCGGCTATCTCCCCGAGGAGCGCCGCGCCCTCGAACGTGCCCTGCACTCCGGCGAACTCCTCGGACTCGCCGCGACGAACGCCCTGGAACTCGGTGTGGACGTCTCCGGCCTGGACGCCGTGGTGATCGCCGGCTACCCGGGCACCCGGGCCTCCCTGTGGCAGCAGGCGGGCCGTGCGGGACGGTCCGGGCAGGGCGCCCTCGCCGTCATGGTCGCCCGCGACGATCCCCTGGACACCTTCCTCGTCCACCACCCCGAAGCCCTGTTCGACCGGCCCGTGGAATCCACCGTCCTCGACCCCGACAACCCCTATGTGCTCGCCCCGCACCTGTGCGCGGCGGCCGAGGAACTGCCGCTGACGGACGAGGACCTGGAGCTGTTCGGACCCGCCGCCGAGGAGCTCCTGCCGCAGCTGGAGGCCGCGAAGCTGCTCCGCCGCCGGACCAGGGCCTGGCACTGGACCCGTCGGGAACGGGCCGCCGACCTGACCGACATCCGCGGGGAGGGCGGCCGTCCCGTCCAGATCGTCGAGGACGGTACGGGACGGCTGCTCGGCACGGTGGACGCCGGCGCCGCGCACACGACCGTCCACGAGGGCGCGGTCCATCTGCACCAGGGCCGCACGTATCTCGTCCGTTCCCTCGACCTGGAGGACTCCGTCGCCCTGGTCGAGGAGGCCTCCCCGGCCTACACGACGGTCGCCCGCGACACGACGTCGATCTCCGTACTGGAGACGGACACCGAGATCCCGTGGGGCGACGGCCGCCTGTGCTACGGCTCCGTCGAGGTCACCAACCAAGTGGTCTCCTTCCTGCGTCGACGTGTCATCACCGGCGAGGTACTGGGCGAGACCAAACTCGACCTGCCGCCCCGTACGCTGCGCACCCGCGCGGTGTGGTGGACGGTCACCGAGGACCAGCTGGACCGGGCCCGGATCAACCCGGAGATCCTCGGCGGTGCCCTGCACGCCGCCGAGCACGCGTCGATCGGCATGCTGCCCCTCTTCGCGACCTGCGACCGCTGGGACATCGGCGGGGTCTCCGTGCCCCTGCACCCCGACACCTTGCTGCCCACCGTCTTCGTCTACGACGGTCATCCGGGCGGGGCCGGCTTCGCGGAGCGCGCCTTCCACACCGCCGGCGACTGGCTCACCGCCACCCGGCAGGCCATCGCCTCCTGCGAGTGCGAGGCCGGTTGCCCGTCCTGCATCCAGTCCCCCAAGTGCGGGAACGGCAACGAACCGCTGCACAAGCGAGGTGCGGTACGGCTCCTCACGGTGCTGCTGGCGGGTGCACCGGCGAAGGAGACCGTGACGGAGGCGGAGCAGATGGCGGCAGGCCGGACGGACGGCATGGTGGCGGAGGCGAACCGGACAGAGGCAAGCCGGACGGACGGCATGACAGCGGAGGCCGGCCAGGGGTGAGCGGCAGCGGTGGCCGCCACCGGACCGGCCGGCCCCGCCCGCGCCCTGACCTCCGCCTCGAACGGTCCTCGCCCCGCGGCCACCGACACGTCCGAGACCTCGCCCTCGACCGTGCACCGCACCAGGCGCGTACCCTGCGCCCCGGCCACCCGGCGGGCCCGCGCACAGGCCTCCGCCGCACCGTCCATCCACCGGTCCGCCGCCGCCAGCGCGGCGAGGTCCGCACCGCCGGCCGCCCGGTGCCGGACCACGACGGCCTGCCCCAGAGTGAGGACGACGCCGAAGACGACACACAGCACGGCGATGGCCCCGACACTCCAGACGGTCGCGGAGCCCTGGTCGGGGCCTTGCCCGGAGTACCGATGTCGGTCTGGGCACCGGGACGGGTGCCTGCCCCCGTCCCGGTGCCGGCTGCTGTCCCGGCGGAGGCCACGCCCCGGCCCGGCCTCCTGCCCGGCCCGCATGGTGCGCGTCCCACCGCACTCCCCGCCGGCATGACGCTCGGGCCCCCGGTCCGGCGGACCGGCCCCACGCCCACGCCCATGCCCTCGGCCGCGAACCCGGCCGCTCTGCCGTCGCCGCCGGTCACGGATCCCGTGCTTCACGTGTCCGCCCCCGCCGTCTCCTCCACGGCCGCCACCGTTCCCTCCACGGCCGCCACCGCCTCCTCCCGTACTTCGAAGGGCAGCCCGTGCAGTAACGGGGGCCTGGCCACGACGACCACACGAACCTGCGTCGCCTCCCGGCGCACGGTGACCTCCGCGCCGGACGGCGCCGCCCGGCGGGCCACCTCGACGACGGCGCCGGGAGAATCCTGCCGGGCCGCCGCGCGGGCCCCGGTGCGAGCCGCGTCCACGCACCGGATCTGCGCCGCCACCACCAACAGCCCCCACACCAACGCCATCGCGAACATCACCAGCACGGGCAGCACCATCGCCGACTCCGCCGTCACGAAGCCACGGTCCGAGCGCCGTTCACATCCGGCCATCGAGCGCCTGCTCCACGATCTTCGTCAGCGCCGCGGCGACCGGGCCGCTCGTGACCACCTTGTAGAGCACGACGGCGAACGCCACCGCCGCCACGATGCCCATGGCGTACTCGGAAGTGACCATTCCGGAGTCCTTCCGTGCCGCGCGCATCCTGCACACCAGGGCACGCAGCCGCGCCCGTACCACCTGATACATCTCAACCCCCTTATGGAAAGGTTCTGTTGAAAAACCACTCGACTGTCTGTCCGTTTGCCTGTTTGTCCTGCCGCCGTTCTCGGTTCTCTCCCGTCATCGACCACCTCCTCCCAGCACCCCGCCGGCGAGCCCGATCACCACGGGCAGCACGCCGACCGCGACGAAGGCGGGCAGGAAGCACAGACCCACCGGCGCGGTGACCATGACGGCGGCCCGCCGTGCCCGTGCCGTCGCCGCGCGGGCCCACCGAGCACGGGACTCCGCGGCGAGCCGTGCGACGGGCGCGGCCATGGGGAGCCCGGACACGTCGGCCCGTTCCAGCAACCGGGCCAGGGTCGCGGCTCCCGGCACGGCAGCCAGCCGGCGCCAGGCCGCGCCCGGTTCCCCACCGAGCCGCACCTCCGCAGCGCCTCCGGCCAGCGCGTCCCCGACCGGCCCGCCCAGGGCCTCGCCGACCGCCTGCGCGGCGGGCACCGGCCCGGCGCCGGCCGCGATGCAGGCGGCCAGCAGATCGGCGGCAAGGGGGAGTTGTCGCGCCGCACGGGCCGCGGCACGTTCCCGCTCGTGCGCCCCGGACGCCGTCTGCCGCAGGCGCCACCGCCACAGTCCGACGGCTCCGGCCAGCCCCACCAGCACTCCGGCGAGACCGCCCACCAGCGCCCAGCCCGCGCAGACCACTCCCACCGGGGGCAGCCACCCGCGCGCGCCTTCCGGCACCGTGAGGCGTGGCCGGGCCGCCTCCTGTTCCACAGCCAGCGTCCCGGCCAGCCGTCGTCGCAGCCGGCGCTCGCACCGTGCGTGGCGCAGCCACCAGGCCGGCCAGCCGAGTGCCGTCGCCACCCCCACGACGACCCCCAGCCCGTGGAAAACGTCACCGCTCATGTCGTCGCATCCTCGGCACCCCGCATGATCCGCAGCACCCACCACAGCCCCAGCCCTTCCAGGACCCCGCCGGCCACGAGGCAGCCGAGCCCCGACGGGGTGTGCAGGAGGATGTGCAGGGGGTCCGCCCCGAGGGCCGCGCCGAGCCCCAGCCCCAGGACGGGGAGCCCCGCGAGCATCACCGCGGTGGCGCGGGCGCCGGCCAACTGGGCGCGCAGGTCGGCCCGCTGGTCCCGTTCGGCACGCAGCGCAGCTTCCAGCCGGTCGAGTCCGGCCGCGAGTCCCGCCCCCTGGTCCACGGCGACCCGCCAGCATGCCGCGAGCCCGCGAAGCCCTTCGGCGCCCGGCTGCCTCGCCGCCACCACGAGCCCGTCCGGGACATCCCCGCCGAAGCGTGCGGCCGCCAGCACCGCCGCCTGGGTGTCGCCGAGCCCGCCGGAGTCACGCGCGGCCGGTGGCAGCGCCTCACCCGGCTGCCGCCCCGCGCGCACCTCCCCGGCGAGGGCCCCGCACAGCGCGATCACCGCGTCGTTCCTGCGCTCACGGACCCGGCGCTCCCCAGCGGCCAGCCGCACCCGCCGCAGCAGCGGCACCCCCACCGCGCCCGCGACGAACGGCAGCACCGATGTGCCCAGCAGCGCCAGTACCGTCCCGGTGGCCAGGGCCCACCATTCGGCGCTCAGCCGCCCCCGGATGCGCCCCCACACTCGGATCACCCCGGGCCATCCCGGCGGCCCGCTCCCGACCGGTCCCCCACCGGCCAGCAGCAGCCGTGCCCGCCGGGCTCCGGCCCGTCGGCCGCCCAGCAGCCAGGCGGCGGCCCCGAGGCACACCGTGGCCGTCCCCATCGACATTCCGGCAGTCCCGTTCACCCTCGGTCCCCTCTCGGCATCTGCCGCTCCCACCGGTTCGACGGCCCCTCGTTCATGTACTGATCTCCCAAAGGCCGCTCTTTCGCGAGCCGGCCTTCCAGGAGCCGCCCCCTCACGGCCCGCCGCCGTCGCCGGTGTTCCGGAGCAGTGCCCGCAGCCGATCCCACCCCCGCTCGGGGACGAACGCGTCAGGGCCCCAGCGCAGCGCGGGCACCGTCCGCACCAGCCCCGACGGGTCCCGTTCCAGCACGTGCACCTCGGCGATCCGCCGTCGTCCGGCCCGGTCACGGACGAGGTGCAGCACCACGGACAGGGCTGCCGACAGTTGGCTGTGCAGCCCGAAACGGTCGAGCCCGGCCGCCGTGCCGAGCGCTTCCAGCCGGGCGGGCACGTCCGCGGCGGCATTGGCATGAACGGTCCCGGCGCCTGCGTGTCCGGTGTTGAGGGCTGCCAGCAGATGGACCACCTCGGGGCCGCGCACCTCACCCACGACCAGCAGGTCCGGCCGCATCCGCAGCGCCTGGCGCACCAGGTCCTCGAGCGTGACGAGTCCGGCGCCCTCCTGGTTCGCGGGCCGGGTCTCCAGGCGTACGACGTGCGGGTGGTCGGGTCGCAGTTCGGCCGAGTCCTCGGCGAGGACGATCCGCTCGTCCGGACCGACCAGCCCCAGCAATGCGCTGAGCAGGGTCGTCTTGCCGGTCCCGGTGCCGCCGCTGACCAGGAAGGACAGTCGCGCGCCGAGCAGCGCGCGCAGGATCCGCTCGCCGCCCGGTGGCACCGTGCCCGCCGCCGTCAGTTCGTCCAGGGTGAAGGCGCGGGGCCGTACGACGCGCAGCGACAGGCAGGTGCAGCCGACGGCCACCGGGGGCAGCACGGCATGCAGCCGCGTCCCGTCGGCCAGCCGCGCGTCGACCCAGGGCCGGGCGTCGTCCAGGCGCCGGCCTGCCACGGCGGCGAGCCGCTGGGCGAGCCTGCGTACGGCCACCGCGTCCGGGAAGGAGACGCCCGTCAGCTCCAGCCCGCCGCCCCGGTCCACCCAGACCCGGTCGGGTGCCGACACGAGCACATCGGTGACCGACCGGTCGGCGAGGAGCGGATCCAGCGGGCCGCTGCCGATCAGTTCGGACCGCAACTGTTCCGCGGTGCCCAGCACCTCGGCGGCGCCGAGCACCCGCCCCTGCTCCCGCAGTGCCTGCGCCACCCGCGCGGGCGTCGGTTCGGACCCGCTCTCCGCGAGCCACCGCCGTACCCCGTCGAGCAGTCCGGCAGGCATGTGGGGTGCGCCCTCCGGCGCGCTCTGCGACGTACCGGGCATCCTTCCCGCCACCGGCGCCCCGGCCCCGTGCCCCGCCGCCACCGCGCTCCGGGAGCCCGCAGCAGCCGCACCGCCATCCCCGACACCCGCCGGAGCCATGCCCCCGAACCCAGCCGGCGGCACTCCCCACGGCTCCACGGGTACCGTGCTCTCCCGGCCGTCCGCCGGCATCCCGTGCGGCCCATCCGGCCTCTGAAGCCCTCTGATGTTCACGCGGCCCTCGCCTCCACCAGCGCCCGCTCCCAGAACTCCTTGCAGAAGCGGGCCAACGGGCTCCTGCCGGACGCCCCGGGCGGCCGTCCCGAGCCCGGCGGGTGCTGCAGGCCGGGCTCGAGGGGCACGTCGCCTACGAGGGGCAGTCCGAGCAGCCTGGCCACCTCACGGTCGTCGAGACCGGGTGCGTACGGCCCGCGCACCGCCACCCGCAGGTCGCGCAGGACCATGCCGACGACGGAGGCGACGCGTCCGGCCGCCGCGACGGCCCGCAGTTCGGCGGGGACCACCAGGAGTCCGAGGTCGAGTTGCGCGAGGACCTCGGCCACCCCGCTGTCGACACGCCGCGGCAGGTCGACCACGACCGTGCCGCCCCCGCGCCGGGCCGCGGCGAGCACGGCGCGTACGGCCTGCGGCGGTACGGTGACGCAGTCGCCGCGATCCCAGCTGAGCACTCGCAGGGAGTGCAGTTCGGGCAGCGACTCCTCCAGGGCTCCGCCACCGACCCGCCCCCGCGAGGCGGCGAAAGCGGGCCAGCGCAGCCCTTCCGCCGTTTCGCCGCCGAGGACCACGTCGAGTCCGCCACCCAGCGGATCCGCGTCCACCAGGAGAGTGCGCAGCCCTTCACGCGCCGAAGTGACGGCGAGCGCGCACGCGAGCGTGGAGGCCCCGGCCCCGCCCCGGCCACCGAGGACACCGACGGTCAGGGCCGGCCGGCCGACGCCCTCGGCCACATCGGCGATGCGGTCGACCAGCCACTGCTCACCGTCGGGCAGCATCAGCACATGGTCGGCGCCGATCTCGACGGCCCGGCGCCAGACCCCTGGGTCGTCCTGGTCGCGGCCGACCAGCACCACTCCGCGCCGCCGCGCGGCACCGCGCACACGCCGCGCGGCGTCGTCACCGACGAGGACGAGTGGTGCGGCTTCCCAGCTGCCCCGCTGTTCCGGTACCCCGTGATGGACCTCCGGGGTGGCACCGGCCGCCGCGCACAGGCGCAGCAGGTCGTCGAGAAGCCCGGCGTCCTCGGTGACGATCAGCGGTCCGCCCGGCCTGCCTCCTCCGGCGGCGGGCGGCGGATCGTGTGTGACGGTTCCTGCCATTTCCTTCCCCCTTCGTCGCATCTCCCGATGCCTCTGCGGCCCCGCGATTCCCCAACGTGTGAGAACCGGCAAGCCGCCTCGATATGAACGGCCGACAGAAACCGGGCCGTACGCGACTCGACAAACGGAACGAGCGGTGAACTCGCCGCGAGCGGGACGCGCTGGAATCACGGTGCAGCGATCCGGAAAATCGTGTGGATCTTGGTCAAAAACTGTGGACAGGTCGACGCTTGTGAATATCGCCGTCACCCATACCGGTGAGCCCCGAGTAACTCACGCACAAATCCCGCAGAGCATCCCCTCGGACACACAGGGTGACCAGTCATGAGCATGACAAAATGACCGAGGCTCACTCCGCGAGCGACGCCTCGACCGTGTCGAGAAGAAGGAAACCCCACCTGGACATGCGACGACCCCCGCCGGGGGGGAGAGCGGGGGTCGTCCCCACGGCCGACTCGGGGGGGGAGGAGCCGGACCGGGTTAGCACGGTCGCGAACGATCCGTGACTTCCATGGTGTACCCGAGAGCCCTCTCAGGCAAACCCACGCGCCACGCCTTACGCCGAATGGGCTGCACCTATGCTCAGGGGCGTGGAAAACCACTCACTGCCCCGCGCAGCCGCCTTCTTCGATCTGGACAAGACGGTCATTGCGAAGTCGAGCACGCTCACGTTCAGCAAGTCGTTCTACCAAGGCGGCCTGATCAACCGCAGGGCAGTCCTGCGTACCGCATATGCCCAGTTCGTCTTCCTGGCCGGCGGTGCCGACCACGACCAGATGGAGCGGATGCGCAAGTACCTGTCCGCGCTGTGTCGAGGCTGGAACGTCCGGCAGGTCAAGGAGATCGTCGCCGAGACCCTGCACGACCTGATCGACCCGATCATCTACGACGAGGCCGCCACCCTCATCGAGCAGCACCACACCGCCGGCCGGGACGTGGTGATCGTGTCCACTTCGGGAGCCGAGGTGGTCGAGCCGATCGGCGAGCTGCTGGGCGCGGACCGGGTCGTCGCCACCCGCATGGTGGTGGGCGACGACGGATGCTTCACCGGAGAGGTGGAGTACTACGCGTACGGACCGACGAAGGCCGAGGCGATCAGGCAGCTGGCCGGGTCGGAGGGCTACGACCTCGCCC
Source organism: Streptomyces sp. P9-A2 (assembly GCF_036634175.1). Classification (NCBI taxonomy): domain Bacteria; kingdom Bacillati; phylum Actinomycetota; class Actinomycetes; order Kitasatosporales; family Streptomycetaceae; genus Streptomyces; species Streptomyces sp. P9-A2. Next base: position 4,460,771 of record NZ_JAZIFX010000001.1, on the reverse strand, counting down.
GCTGCTACGCCTACAGTGACTCGGTGACCGATCTGCCGATGCTGGAGTCCGTGGGCCACCCGCACGCCGTGAACCCGGACCGGACACTGCGCCGCGAAGCCGTCGCGCGCGAGTGGCCGATCCTGGACTTCCACCGGCCCGTCCGGCTCAAACAGCGCCTCCCCGCACTCTCCGTCCCGCCCCGTCCGGCCCTGGTGGCGGCTGCCGCCATAGGAGCCGCCGCGGCCACCGCGGGCATGGTCTGGTACGCCAGCCGACGCCGCGCGACGGTGGCCTGACCGGCCACCGCGAAGACACACCGACCTGGCCGGTTTCCGCCCGACACACCGGCGCCCGATTGGCGCGCCTTTGAACCTAAAAGTAAAGAAGCGAGTCCCCCACTTCCGCTTGCTTGGAACCTGGAGTACAAAGGAATCAACGGCCCGCGAGACCAAGGACATCCGAGAGGATCACCTTCGCAACGCATTTGGCCCCACGGACCGAGCATGGTCACAGGGCACCCACGCGACGTCGACCCGTCGATTACGGGCCAGCCGCACCAGGAACGGGCAGAGTTCCCGGCCTGATGGGCATATATCGAGGACGCTTGGTAACCAGGTGGACATGCCAGCGGCGGTACGAGAATTCGTACCGCCGCATCTCTGCACAACTGCCGGCGCAAGCGTCTCTCCACCGCCTTACCGCTTTCACGCCTTCACTCGACGCACAGGCCGGCCTCACACGCGTATTACGCCGCCCCTCGCTGCAGCGCCTCGCACACCGCCATGGATTCACGCGCCCCCAGCTCGACCGCCCGTCCACAATGGGCGATCCAGCCTGCCAAGCCCTCGGGAGTGCCGGAGACGTAGCCTTCCAGAGCCGTCAGGTAGGCCTCGCGGCCCAGCTCGGCGTGGCCGACCTCGGCCGGGCAGACCGACTTCGGGTCCAGCCCGCTGCCGACCAGCACGATGCGCTCGGCCGTACGCGCGAGAAGGCCGTTGCAGGAGGTGAAAGGGCGCAGCGCCAGCAGCTCGCCGTGCACGACGGCGGCCGTGATCAGCGCCGGGGCGGAACCGCCCCCGATGATCAGCTCGGCCAGACCCTCCAGCCTGCCGTGCGCTTCCGCCGTGCCGGGCAGCGGGAGGCCGATCAAGGGCTCGTCGACCGGCTCGCCCTCCTTGCGGGGCCGCCCGGCCTGGTCGGCGCGGTCGGCCGCTGCCACCAGGTGCAGCCGGGCGAGCACCCGCAGAGGCGACTGCCGCCAGATGGTCAGCAGCTGGCCCGCCTCGGCGGACAGTCGCAGCGCGGCACCCATCGTGCGCGCCTCGTCGTCGGTGCCGAAGTCGCTGCGCCTGCGTACCTCCTCCAGCGCCCAGTCCGCGCCGGACAGCGCTGCCGAGCCGCGGGCGCCGCGCAGCGCCGCCTCGGAGGTGATCTCGTTGCTGCGCCGCCGCATGACCCGGTGTCCGTAGACCCGGTCCACGGCCTTGCGCACGGATTCCACGGAGTCGGCCACACCGGGCAGCGAGCCCAGGGCCGCAAGGGGGTCCCCCCCGTTCGAGCTCTTCCGAGAGCTCGGGGGAGGATCGGCGGTCGCTCCTGTCGTACTCATGAGTACGACATTACGCACTCTGGGCCCCCGCCCCGCGACGGAGTGGTCTTCTTCACGCCGGGCCGCCGGCCGAAGCCGCGCCGAAGGTCATCGCTCACCCCTTCGTCGCGGGCGCCCCCGGTACTCCCTTGGGGGCCGGGGCGGGGTCGGCGGCCAAGAAGGACTTCCAGCTCCGCTTCGGGCTCTCACCCACATTCAGGGTGCGCAGCTTCTCCAGGGTCTGCGGGTCCTGGGCGTCCAGCCAGTCCGTGAGCTGCCGGAAGGAGACACAGCGGACATCGGGCTTGGTGCACACCGCCTCGACGGTCTCCTCTACGGCGCGCATGTAGGTGCCGCCGTTCCAGGACTCGAAGTGGTTGCCGATGATCAGGGGTGCCCGGTTGCCGTCATAGGCCCGCTGGAAGCCGGCGAGCAGGCCGTCCCGCATCTGGTCGCCCCACAGTTCGTGCTTCGCGGGGTCGCCCTGGGTGGTGGTGCCGGACTGGTTGACCATGAAGTTGTAGTCCATGGCGAGCTGCTCGAAGGAGTGCCCGGGGAACGGGACCAGCTGCAGCGACAGATCCCACAGGCCCCGCTTCTTCTTCGGCCACACCTGGTTGTTGACGCCACTGGTGTCGTAGCGGAAGCCCAGCTCGCTCGCGGCCTTCGTGAAGTTCTCCTGGCCCTCCAGGCAAGGGGTGCGGGCGCCGATGAGCTCCTTGTCGTAGTCGAAGGGCAGCGGGGCCTCGTCCTTCATGCCGGTGTGTGTCTTCCATTCCTTCACGAACTGCTTGGCCTGGGCGATCTCGTCCTTCCAGTCCGCCACCGACCACTCGCCGACTCCGCCGTCGGCGCCACAGAAGTGGCCGTTGAAGTGGGTGCCGATCTCGTTGCCCTCCAGCCACGCGAGACGCAGCTGTTTCACGGTGGCGGCGATGCCCTCCGCGTCGTTGAAGCCGATGTCGGAACGGCCGGGCGAGTGCTGCGGCGGACGGTACAGGTCACGCTTCTCCTCCGGGAGCATGTAGACGCCGCTCAGGAAGTACGTCATGGTCGCGTCGTTCTCCTTGGCGACCTCGCGGAAGTGCGAGAAGAGCTTCTGACTGTCCTCACCCGCGCCGTCCCACGAGAAGACGACGAACTGCGGGGGCTTCTCACCCGGCTTCAGCCGCTCGGGCTCTGCCAGGTGCGGCTGCGCCCCGGTGTACGCGGTGGAGCCGTCACCGATCAGCCGGGCCGCCCGTTCCGGCGCCGGCGCCGGCTTCGCCTTCTCGAGGCCGGGCGGTTCCTTCCCCGAGCCGTCGATACCGGTTCCGCAGCCGGCGAGCGAGGCGGCGCAGACCGCGGTGATCACGGTGCTCACGGCGATCCTTCGGGTGGCGGCCATGTCCGCCCACCTTCTTCCTTCTCTCGGGCCAACCCTGGCGGGGGGAGATGTCTGGTGCTGCGCCGGTCCGCGCCGGCAACGCCGCCAAAGTCGCACGTGGTCGAGAAGGAATTAATACGACAAGCCGATAAAATGCCCGGTTCACCCATGAGGGTGGCCAACTACCCCATTTGCCGGGAAAGTCTATGCCTGCCCTTTACTCTGAATTACGATTCGTTTACTGACAGTTGGGATCTCCCCGTCATCAAGGCGCCTCACCACCGTTGACCGGCCCCGCCCTCTCTTGACCCTGCCGTTGCCAGACCTCGCAGTTACCACCCCGCCGTTGTCGGCTCCCGCCGTCCCGAGCCGTCCCCCCCGCCACTCCCACCCCCGCCCTCGAGCGGGCCGCCCCCATCCCTCGACCACGTAGCCCCGGAGGAGACGGGAAGCATGCCAGCCTGTGTTCCCACCCATACCGCCGGCCCGAACCGGCCCGAGCGTGCCCATCCGCCCCACAGTCCGCCGCCGGACCGGCCACGCCGCCTCCCGCTCATCGCGGGGGCGGATCTGTCGGCCGCCGTCGCGGTCTTCCTCATCGCCCTGCCCCTGTCTCTCGGTATCGCTCTCGCCACCGGCGCTCCGCTCCAGGCCGGCCTGGTCGCCGCCGCCGTGGGCGGGGTCGTCGCCGGACGGCTCGGCGGCTGCCCGCTCCAGGTCAGCGGTCCGGCCGCCGGGCTCACCGTCGTCACCGCCGACCTCATCCAGCAGTACGGGTGGAGGACGACCTGCGCCATCACCGTCCTCGCCGGACTCGCCCAGATCGGCCTGGGCTGCCTGCGGGTGGCCCGCGGCGCACTCGCCGTCAGCCCGGCGATCGTGCACGGGATGCTCGCCGGCATCGGCGTCACGATCGCCGTCGCCCAGGTGCACATCGTCCTCGGCGGTACCCCACAGAGTTCCGTCCCCGACAACCTCCGCGCACTGCCCGCCCAGTTGGCGAACGTGGACCCCGCGGCCGTCGCGGTGAGCGTGCTCACCCTCACCCTGCTCCTGCTGTGGCCGAAGCTGCCCGGACGGGCCGGCCGCGTTCTGCGCATGGTCCCCGCTCCGCTCGTCGCCGTCACCGGGGCCACGGTGACGGCCGCGGCCACCGGTCTCGTCCTGGCCGAGGTGGACCTGCCGTCCTGGCGCAGCCACGCACTCGCCGGACTCCCCGAGGGGCCCGTGCTCGGGCTCGTCGCCGCCGTGCTCACCACCACGCTGGTGTGCAGCGTGCAGTCGCTGCTGGGCGCGGTCGCCGTGGACAAGCTGGTGGCCCGCCGCCCCGGTCCTGACCATGTCCCCCGCTCCGGCCTGGACCGCGAACTGCTCGGCCAGGGCACCGCGAACATCGCCTCCGGCTGCCTCGGCGGCCTGCCCGTGGCAGGGGTCGCCGTGCGCAGTTCCGCGAATGTGCGCGCCGGTGCCGTGAGCCGGAACTCCACGATGCTGCACGGCGTTCTCGTAGTGGTCGCCGCGCTGCTTATGGTTCCGGCCCTGGAGCTCATCCCGCTGGCCTCACTCGCCGCCCTGGTGATGGCCGTCGGCATCCAGATGGTCTCCCTGCACCACATCCGTACGGTGACTCGCCACCGAGAAGCCCTGGTCTACGCCGTGACCGCCGTCGGCGTGGTGTTCGCGGGGGTCCTGGAGGGCGTCGCCCTGGGGATCGCCGTCGCCGTGGGCGTGGCTCTGCACCGCCTCACCCGTACCCGGATCACGCATGAGGAGAGGGAAGGAGTCCATCACGTACATGTACGAGGGCAGTTGACGTTCCTCGCAGTGCCGAGACTCAGCCGGATCCTGCATCTGGTGCCCCAGGGGGCCACCGGGGTCGTGGCATTGAACGGCTCGTTCATGGACCACGCGGCGTACGAGGCACTGCAGGACTGGCAGAACACGCACACCGCCCGGGGCGGAGCGGTGGAGATCACCGGCCGCCGGCCCGGAGTCGGCGTTCGGATCGCCGAACCCGCGGTCCTCACCTCTTCTCCCGTGACGGACGGGACCGACGGGACCGACGTGCCGTCCGGCGCCGGGTGCCGCTGCCGGCCCTGGACCACCTGGCGCAACCACCAGTGCGAGCCCCCGCTCTTCGCGCCCGAGGACGACCGGAGAGACCACGACAGCCGTGACAGCCGTGACACCGGTGATACCGGCGATACCGGCGATACCGGCGATACCGGCGACCTCCATGACGCGGAAGACGGACGGGCCGGTCACGACGGGCGGCCGACCTGGCCCGGCATAGGAGACGACCCGTCGGGCACGGGAACAGGCGCGAACACGGGCGCAGACACGGGGCCTGTCTCCCGCACCGGGAGTGTGTCGGGTGCCGGTGGGCCGGGGACGTCCCGAACCGGGACCGGGACCGACCTGGTGCGTGGACTCAGTACGTTCCAGCGGAGCACCGCTCCTTGGGTACGTGGTGAGCTGGCCCGGCTGGCGCGCGAGGGACAGCGGCCGACACAGCTGTTCCTCACCTGCGCCGACTCGCGCCTGGTCACCTCGATGATCACCTCCAGCGGTCCGGGCGACCTGTTCGTGGTCCGCAACGTCGGCAACCTCGTGCCGCCGCCGGGTGAGGAGAGCGGTGACGACTCGGTGGCGGCAGCCCTCGAGTACGCCGTGGAGATACTGGCGGTGCGGTCCATCACGGTGTGCGGGCATTCGGGCTGCGGTGCGATGCAGGCATTGCTCGACCCCCGGCCGGACGGCGGCCCGAGTGACCGCACACCGCTGAGACGGTGGCTGCGGCACGGACTGCCGAGTCTGAAGCACGTGCGGAACGGGAGCGGGCCCCGGGTGCGGCTGGCCGGGCGGGCGCCGGCCGACACGGCCGAGGAGCTCTGCCTGGCCAACGTCGTCCAGCAGCTGGAGCACCTGCGCGCCCATGAATCGGTGGCCCGCGCCCTGAAGGACGGGCTCCTGACGCTCCATGGCCTCTACTTCCACGTGGGGGAGGCACAGGCGTATCTCCTCACCGAGGTCGCCGGGGAGCGGGTGTTCGACCGGGTACGGGCCGAGGACCTGGCGCTGTGAAAATCCGCTCTCCGGGCATACGAGGCATTGCCGAGGGTGAACCGCACGCCACCGGCGTCCGTGGGTAGGGATGACCCCTGGCCACGGAAGCAGAGCCGACCTCAAAAGGTCTAAACCACTTTGCCGACGACCCTTGTCAGCGCACCCCTGGGTCTGATGAGCTGTGGCCTGGGACACAACGGACACTCCGGGAAAGGCAGATGCCGTGAGCAACGAAAGCCTGGCCAACCTGCTCAAGGAAGAACGCAGGTTCACACCCCCCGCCGACCTGGCCGCCCACGCCAACGTCACCGCGGAGGCGTACGAACAGGCCAAGGCTGACAGGCTCGGTTTCTGGGCCGAGCAGGCCCGCCGACTGACCTGGGCCAAGGAGCCCACCGAGACCCTCGACTGGTCGAACCCGCCGTTCGCCAAGTGGTTCAAGGACGGCGAGCTCAACGTCGCCTACAACTGCGTGGACCGGCATGTCGAGGCCGGGCACGGCGACCGGGTCGCCATCCACTTCGAGGGCGAGCCCGGTGACAGCCGCGCGATCACCTACGCCCAGCTCAAGGACGAGGTCTCCCAGGCCGCCAACGCCTTGCTGGAGCTGGGTGTCCAAAAGGGCGACAGGGTCGCCGTCTACCTCCCGATGATCCCCGAGGCCGCGATCGCGATGCTGGCCTGTGCCCGCATCGGCGCCGCGCACTCCGTCGTCTTCGGCGGCTTCTCGGCGGACGCGCTCGCGACCCGCATCCAGGACGCCGACGCCAAGGTCGTCATCACCGCCGACGGCGGCTACCGGCGCGGCAAGCCGTCCGCGCTCAAGCCCGCCGTGGACGAGGCGGCCGGCCGCGTCGACACCGTGCAGCATGTCCTCGTCGTCCGCCGCACCGGCCAGGACGTCGCCTGGACCGAGGGCCGCGACGTGTGGTGGCACGACCTGGTGGGAGGCCAGAGCACCGAGCACACCCCCGAGGCGTTCGAGGCCGAGCAGCCGCTGTTCATCCTCTACACCTCCGGCACCACGGGTAAGCCGAAGGGCATCCTGCACACCTCCGGCGGCTACCTCACCCAGACGGCGTACACCCACTGGTCGGTCTTCGACCTCAAGCCGGAGACGGACGTGTTCTGGTGCACGGCCGACGTCGGCTGGGTCACCGGACACTCGTACATCGTCTACGGGCCGCTCGCCAACGGCGCGACCCAGGTCATGTACGAGGGCACGCCCGACACCCCGCACCAGGGCCGCTTCTGGGAGATCGTGCAGAAGTACGGCGTGACGATCCTCTACACGGCGCCCACCGCGATCCGGACGTTCATGAAGTGGGGCGACGACATCCCCGCGAAGTTCGACCTGTCCTCGCTGCGGGTCCTCGGCTCCGTCGGCGAGCCGATCAACCCCGAGGCCTGGATCTGGTACCGCAAGAACATCGGCGCGGACCGCACCCCCGTGGTGGACACCTGGTGGCAGACCGAGACCGGCGGGATCATGATCTCGCCGCTGCCCGGCGTGACCGCCGCCAAGCCGGGCTCCGCCCAGACCCCGCTGCCCGGCATCGCCGCGACCGTCGTCGACGACGAGGCCAACGAGGTGTCGCACGGCGGCGGGGGCTATCTGGTCATCACCGAGCCGTGGCCGTCGATGCTCCGCACCATCTGGGGCGACGACCAGCGGTTCCTCGACACGTACTGGTCCCGCTTCGAGGGCAAGTACTTCGCGGGCGACGGCGCCAAGAAGGACGACGACGGGGACATCTGGCTGCTCGGCCGGGTCGACGACGTGATGCTGGTCTCCGGGCACAACATCTCCACCACCGAGGTGGAGTCGGCGCTCGTCTCCCACCCGTCGGTCGCCGAGGCGGCCGTGGTCGGCGCGGCGGACGAGACGACCGGGCAGGCCATCGTCGCCTTCGTGATACTGCGCGGTACGGCTGCGGAGACCGAGGAACTGGTCGCCGAGCTGCGTAACCACGTGGGTTCCACACTGGGCCCGATCGCCAAGCCCAAGCGGATCCTGCCGGTGAACGAGCTGCCGAAGACCCGTTCCGGCAAGATCATGCGTCGTCTGCTGCGGGACGTCGCGGAGAACCGTGAGCTGGGGGACGTCACCACGCTGACCGACGCCACCGTGATGAATCTGATCCAGGCGAAGCTTCCTCAGTCGTCCAGCGAGGACTGACTCGGGGACCGGCCCGAGGACCGACCCGAGAACCGGCCCGAGGAGGGTTCCTGGTTCCTCCCCTCGGGCCCACCGGTCACAGCCCGCCCACGGGCCGCGGAGGCACCCGGCGTCGTACGCACGCCGGGTGCCTCTGTGATGTCCGTCATCGAAAGCCCTTCGTGCGGTGCCGGAGCACGTTGGCTACAGTGACCACGAAGGACGGCCACAGCAAGCCGTCCCCCCACAGTTGTCTCATGGAGCGCCGGGAAGTCTGGTCGGCACACGATTCGTGCTGCCCGACGACCAGAGGACCATCCGTGACCGCCTCCCGCACCCCCAGCCCGCGCAAGGCCTTCGGCCGCCTCTCCCTGCCCGAGCGGACCTACGTCGCGGACGCGCTGCGCACCGAGACCGTCGGCGGCATGCTGCTGCTCGTCGCCGCGATCACCGCGTTGATCTGGGCGAACGTGCCCGCCCTGCAGGACAGCTACGAGAGTGTCAGCGACTTCCACTTCGGGCCCGAGGCGCTCGGGCTGAACCTGTCCGTCGCGCACTGGGCCGCCGACGGACTGCTCGCGGTCTTCTTCTTCGTCGCCGGCGTCGAGCTCAAACGCGAACTCGTCGCCGGTGATCTGCGCGACCCCCGGGCCGCCGCGCTCCCTGTCATCGCCGCCCTGTGCGGCATGGTCGTACCGGCCCTCGTCTACACGCTCACCAGCGGCATCGGCGGCGGTTCACCGGCCGGCTGGGCCGTGCCCACCGCCACCGACATCGCCTTCGCGCTCGCCGTACTCGCCGTCATCGGCACCTCGCTGCCGAGCGCACTGCGAGCCTTCCTGCTGACCCTCGCCGTCGTCGACGACCTCTTCGCGATCCTGATCATCGCGGTCTTCTTCACCGACGACCTCGATTTCCTCGCGCTCGCCGGTGCCGTGGTGGGCCTGGCCGCCTTCTGGCTGCTGCTGCGCAAGGGTGTACGCGGCTGGTACGTGTATGTGCCGCTCGCCCTGGCCGTCTGGGGCCTGATGTACAACAGCGGGATCCATGCCACCATCGCCGGTGTCGCCATGGGCCTGATGCTGCGCTGCCACCGCCGCGAGGGTGAGGAGCAGTCCCCCGGCGAGCGCATCGAGCACCTCGTCCGGCCCTTCTCGTCGGGCCTCGCGGTCCCGCTGTTCGCCCTGTTCAGCGCGGGCGTGGCGATCTCCGGTGGCGCGCTCGCGGACGTGTTCACCCAGCCCGAGACGCTCGGCGTGGTCCTCGGCCTGGTCGTCGGCAAGACGGTCGGCATCTTCGGCGGTACGTGGCTGACCACGCGTTTCACCAGGGCGTCGCTCAGCGACGACCTCGCCTGGGCGGACATCCTGGCGGTGGCGGTACTCGCCGGGATCGGTTTCACCGTCTCCCTGCTCATCGGCGAACTCGCCTTCAAGGACGACGCGTCGATGGCGGACAGTGTCAAGGCCGCCGTACTGACCGGATCGCTGATCGCCACCGCCGTCGCGACCGTGCTGCTGAGGATCCGGAACGCCAAGTACCGCAGGCTGGCCGAGGAGGAGGAGCGCGACGACGACCTCAGCGGCGTCCCGGACATCTACGAGGAGGACGATCCGGCGTACCACCTGCGTATGGCGGAGATCCACGAGCGCAAGGCCGCCGAGCACCGCCGGCTCGCCCGGGAGAAGACCGAGGAACACCGCAGGCTTGCCGAAGTGCCGGGCGGGGCAGGCGAGGATCACGACGATCCGGCATGATCTGACGGGACAGTACAAAGGTCAGGACAGTCTGAGTCATCCGGAGCCGGTCGAATCCAGTCGGAGTCGGTCGAAGTCTGTCGGATTCAGTCGGGGTCGGCCGGACACACACCACCGGACACACGCGGTCGACGCAGGTGATGGGGCGGACAGGGGCCGTCAGGCGGCAGACTGATCCTTACTCAGAGGTACGCAGAGGCACGCAGGACGAAAGCAGAAGAGGGAGACCGCGATGAGCGCACCCGACGGCAGCCCGGTCGGCGCCGAACGCAGCATCGGCCAGTTGTTCGCCTCGGCGACGGAGAACATGTCCGCGCTGGTGCACGACGAGATCGCCCTGGCGAAAGCACAGCTCAAGCGGGATGTGCAGCGGGGTGCGACGAGCGGCGGACTGCTCACCGCGGCCGGTCTCGTCCTGCTGTTCTCGCTGCCGATGCTGAGTTTCGCCCTCGCCTACGGCATCCACACCTGGAGCGACTGGAACCTGGCCGTCTGCTTCCTGCTGTCGTTCGCGGCGAACGTGCTGGTCGCGCTCGTCCTCGCCCTGATCGGGATGGTCTTCGCCAAGAAGGCGAAGAAGGGCCGCGGCCCGCAGAAGGTGGCCGCCTCGGTGAAGGAGACCGCGGTCGTGCTGCAGAAGGCCAAGCCGCACCCGCGTCCGGAACTCCCCAAGGACCGGATCCCCGAGGCGATCGAAGCTGTGGCACGCTCGTCCTCATGACGGACCCCGCCACTCCTTCGGCGCAACCCTTCTCGGCCGTACGCCTCGACATCCCCGGCGGTGCCGAGGTGACCCACCGGGACGTCGCCGCCAACGGCGCGCGTTTCCACGTCGCTGAGCTCGGCGACGGGCCGCTGGTACTGCTGCTGCACGGCTTCCCGCAGTTCTGGTGGACCTGGCGGCACCAGCTGACGGCGCTCGCCGACGCCGGGTTCCGCGCGGTCGCCATGGACCTGCGGGGCGTCGGCGGCAGCGACCGCACACCGCGCGGCTACGACCCGGCCAACCTCGCGCTGGACGTCACCGGTGTGATCCGTTCCCTCGGTGAGCCGGACGCCGCGCTGGTCGGGCACGACCTGGGTGGATACCTGGCCTGGACGGCGGCGGCGATGCGCCCCAAGCTCGTACGACGGCTCGCGGTGTCGTCCATGCCGCATCCGCGGCGCTGGCGGGCGGCCATGCTCGCCGACGTCAGGCAGTCGTCCGCCATGTCGCACATCTGGGGGTTCCAGCGGCCCTGGGTCCCGGAGCGGCAGCTCACCGCGGACGACGGGGCGCTGGTGGCCAAGCTGATCCAGGCCTGGTCCGGGCCCCGCCCGCCGGAGGAGAAGGCGCTGGAGAACTACCGGCGGGCCATGTGCATCCCGTCCACGGCGCACTGCTCGATCGAGCCGTACCGGTGGATGGTGCGGTCGCTGGCCCGGCCGGACGGCATCCAGTTCAACCGCCGGATGAAGCGGCCGGTACGGGTCCCGACCCTGCATCTGCACGGCTCGCTCGACCCCGTGGCAAGCGTCCGCAACGCCGCCGGGTCCGGGGAGTACGTCGAAGCACCGTACCGCTGGCGGCTGTTCGACGGGCTCGGCCACTTCCCGCACGAGGAGGACCCGGTGGCGTTCTCCTCCGAGCTGATCAACTGGTTGAAGGACCCGGAACCCGACCGCTGACAGGACGCCAGGCGGCTTCCACGTCCCTTCCGTGCTCCTTCCGCACCCCTTCCGTTTCCCTTCCTTACGCAAGACCGATCATCGGATCTGAACACCTGTCCTACAAACGGCCACTTGCCTGGCGCATAGGCCAATCGGCTCTGCGCAAGGCGGTTATCGACCATGAGTCGGGGGCAGTGGTCGGAGTATGGGCTGGACGCACGACTACAGTGACGCAAGCCGCGACCGCCGCTCGGCGGGCGGTATGGGATCCCACCAGCAAGGCGGTGCACCGGAGATGGCAGGTACGGATCTCAGGGTCGGGATTCCGCATATCCTCCGCCGCCGGGCCCGCTGGGTCTCGGTGCGGCTTCGCCACCATCACCCACGCGGCTGACGAGGGGCGTACGCCCGGCCGTGCTCCCGAGGGGCCTCCTGGGCGTACACCCGTCCCCGACCCCCTCCGTACGACCTCTCCGGGCGGGCCCGCGGCAGGGGCCCGCGGCAGGGGCCTGTGGCAGGCCTCCGTCCGTACATACCACTGTGCCTGCGGAGGGCCGTATCTCCGTCCGCAGGCACAGTGGCAGCGGTGGCAGCAGGCCTCGTGCCGCTCAGAGTGCGCAGCTGTCGCTGTCCACCTGCCGGGTCGCGGAGCGGCCCTTGTCGATGTCCTCCTGGATCTCGTCCACGGTGAGGGCGTATCCCGTCTCTGCGTCGTCGAGGGACTTGGCGAACACCACACCGTAGACCTGGCCGTCGGGGGTCAGCAGCGGTCCGCCGGAGTTTCCCTGACGGACCGTCGCGTAAAGGGAGTAGACGTCACGACGGACTGTGCCCCGGTGGTAGATGTCCGGGCCGTTGGCCGTGATGCGCCCGCGGACCCGCGCCGACCGGACGTCGTACGCGCCGTTCTCCGGGAAGCCGGCGACGATCGCGCCGTCCTCCCTGCCCGCGTCCTCGGTGGTGAACCGCAGCGCGGGCGCCTTCAGGTCCGGGACGTCGAGGACCGCGATGTCACGCTTCCAGTCGTAGAGGACGACCGTCGCGTCGTACTTCCTGCCCTCGCCGCCTATCTGCACGGTCGGCTCGTCGACGCCGCCCACGACATGCGCGTTGGTCATCACACGGCGCTCGGAGAACACGAAGCCGGTGCCCTCGAGGACCTTGCCGCACTGCGGGGCGGTGCCCATGACCTTGACGATGGACCGCTGTGCGCGGCCGGCCACCGGGCTGCCTGCCAGCGCGGGGTCGGGGGGCCGGACGTCGGTGATCGGCTCGTTCGCGAACGGGCTGAAGACCTGGGGGAAACCGTTCTGCGCGAGGACGGAGGAGAAGTTGGCGAACCAGGTGCCGGCCTGGTCGGGCAGCGCCCGGGAGACACCGGTCAGCACCTTGGACTGGCGGACCTCTTTGCTGAGCGTCGGCAGGGTCGTTCCCGCGAGGGCCGAGCCGATCAGCCAGGCGACCAGAAGCATCGCGACGACGTTGACCAGGGAACCACCGGTGGCGTCGAGCGCCCGGGCCGGGGACCATGTGATGTAACGGCGCAGCTTGTTGCCGAGATGGGTGGTCAGGGCCTGGCCGACGGAGGCGCAGACTATGACGACGATGACCGCGACGACGGCGGCGGCCGTGCTGACCTCCGCGTTGTCCGTCAGGACGTCCCAGACGACAGGGAGAAGGTAGACGGCGACGAGACCGCCGCCCAGGAATCCGATCACCGACAGAATGCCGACGACGAAGCCCTGGCGGTAGCCGACGACCGCGAACCACACGGCGGCGACCAGCAACAGGATGTCCAGCACGTTCACCGCTTTTTGCCTCGCCTCGTCATTCCGGTCGTTCTTACTCGGCCGGAGTCCGGGGGCATACGGCACGAACCGCCGTCGTCACAAGCCCCCGTACCGCACGGCACCGCGCCCACCCTGTCATGACCGCCAGTCCAGCGGGACCTGCTTGTCCCGGTCCCAGGGGCGCTCCCACCCCGCGTAATGGAGCAGCCGGTCGATGACCCCGGCCGTGAAGCCCCACACCACGGCTGATTCGACCAGGAATGCCGGACCCCGGTGGCCGCTGGGGTGGAAGGTGGTCGTGCGGTTGGCCGGATCGGTGAGATCCGCCACGGGGACGGTGAAGACCCGAGCGGTCTCGTTCGGATCGACGGCGTCGACCGGGCTGGGAGTCCGCCACCAGCCCAGGACCGGCGTGACGACGAAGCCACTGACGGGGATGTAGAGCTTCGGCAGGACGCCGAAGAGCTGGACCCCGTCGGGATCGAGTCCCGTCTCCTCCTCGGCCTCGCGCAGCGCGGCCGACAGCGGCCCGTCGGTCAGCGGGTCTCCGTCCTCGGGGTCGAGGGTGCCGCCGGGGAAGGCCGGCTGCCCGGCATGCGAGCGCAGCGCCGCCGACCGCTCCATGAGCAGCAGCTCCGGTCCGCGCTCGCCGTCACCGTCGCCGAACAGGACGAGGACGGCGGCCTGGCGCCCCGCGCCGTCCGCCGGGGGCAGGAAACGGCTCAGCTCGCCCGGTGCGACCGTCTCCGCGACCCGGACCACCGGGTCCAGCCAGTCGGGCAGCCCCTCCTTGCTGAGCGTCACCCGGCCGCCCCTGGGGTCGGTCACCCGCGTCATCGCCACCCCTGTCGTCCTGGCCCCCGCCGCTCCCGTTCCCCGTCCAACGCCCGGCGGTGCCTAGATCGTTCCACCGGCGGCCGTCGTGTATGCCCTCGTACACGTCTCCGCGCAGGTCTCCGCGCAGGTCCTCGTCATGCGGCGCCCAGGGGCGGGGCCGGCCGGCCGCCCGCGTCGAGGTAGGCCTGCGGGGGGTTCAACCGCTGGCCCGGGAAGCCGCCCTTCTCGTACTTCAGCAGCTTCCGTGCCTTGTCCGGGTCGGTCTCGCCCTCGCCGTACGCCGGGCAGAGCGGGGCGATGGGGCAGGCGCCGCAGGCGGGCTTGCGGGCGTGGCAGATACGGCGGCCGTGCCAGATCACATGGTGCGAGAGGTCGGTCCACTCGCTCTTCGGGAAGAGCGCGCCGACGGCCGCCTCGATCTTGTCCGGGTCGGTCTCCTTCGTCCACTTCCAGCGGCGCACCAGACGCTGGAAGTGCGTGTCCACGGTGATGCCGGGTCGGCCGAAGGCATTGCCGAGCACGACGAAGGCCGTCTTGCGGCCCACACCGGGCAGCTTGACGAGATCCTCGAGGCGGCCCGGCACCTCGCCGCCGAAATCCTCCACCAGCATCTTCGAAAGGCCCATCACCGACCTGGTCTTGGCCCGGAAGAACCCGGTGGGACGCAGGATCTCCTCCACCTCCTCCGGGTTGGCGGCGGCCAGGTCCTCGGGGGCGGGGTATTTCGCGAAGAGGGCGGGGGTCGTCTGGTTGACGCGCAGGTCGGTGGTCTGGGCCGACAGGACCGTGGCGACCACGAGTTGGAAGGGGTTCTCGAAGTCCAGCTCGGGGTGGGCGTACGGAAACACCTCGGCGAGCTCCCGGTCGATCCGCCGGGCGCGGCGGACGAGGGCGATGCGCGACTCGGCCTTGGACGGCTCGACGGCGGCCGCGGACTTCGCCCCGGCCGCACCGCGCGCCCTTCCACTTCCGCTCGTGGTCGCACCCGCACCCGCACCCGCACTTGGGGCAGCGGCCGAACCCGGCGTCGAGCCCGAGGCCGCACTCGCGGTCGATTCCTTCTTCACCGGCGCCTTCCCTGTCGGTTTCTCCGTTTCCCTGCCGCCATCGGAGCCCTGTTCGCCCACGGCGGAATCCCGGCGTGCCGCCACCCGATCAGCCCCTCGGGCCTGCACTCTCACCGGCGATTTGGCCACCCGGCCAGCCTACGGCTCGGCGCTGACATCCGCCCCGGCCCCTGAAGATCAGACCCCAATTGGACCCCTGCCGCTTACCCGGGCAGGCCTGTGCGGCATCCTTGTGACAGATCACACTGTTTGGACTGTCCGGCAAAATGGGCACCCCGGTTCCCTGGTACGTGGGGACCAGGATCCCCTGAGCAGGTCGACAAGGAGAGAACACGTGGACGACGTTCTGCGGCGGAACCCGCTCTTCGCGGCGCTCGATGACGAGCAGGCCGCGGAGCTTCGCGCCTCGCTGACCGAGGTGACCCTCGCACGGGGCGACTCCCTGTTCCACGAGGGCGATCCCGGAGACCGGCTCTACGTGGTCACCGAGGGCAAGGTCAAGCTCCACCGCACCTCCCCCGACGGCCGCGAGAACATGCTGGCCGTCGTCGGGCCCAGCGAGCTCATCGGTGAGCTGTCGCTCTTCGACCCGGGCCCGCGCACCGCGACCGCCACGGCGCTGACCGAGGTCAAGCTGCTCGCCCTCGGCCACGGCGACCTCCAGCCCTGGCTGAACGCCCGACCCGAGGTGGCCACCGCGCTGCTGCGGGCCGTCGCGCGCCGGCTGCGCAAGACCAACGACGCCATGTCGGACCTGGTCTTCTCCGACGTTCCGGGCCGGGTCGCCCGTGCTCTGCTGGACCTCTCCCGCCGCTTCGGCGTGCAGTCCGAGGAGGGCATCCACGTCGTCCACGACCTCACGCAGGAGGAACTGGCCCAGTTGGTCGGCGCGTCCCGCGAGACGGTCAACAAGGCCCTGGCGGACTTCGCCCAGCGCGGCTGGCTCCGGCTGGAGGCCCGCGCGGTGATCCTCCTGGACGTCGAACGCCTCGCGAAGCGGTCCCGCTGACCTGAACCCGCCCCCAGAGGGGCAACGGACCCCGGGGACCAGAGCTACAGGCCCCGGGGTTCCTCGATGAGCCCGTGCTCCCGCAGATACTCCAGCTGCGCGCGGACCGAGAGCTCCGCGGCCGGCCAGAGGGAGCGGTCCACATCGGCGTAGACGTGGGCGACGACATCGGACGGGCCGTGGTGGCCGTTCTCGACGGCCGTCTCCACCTGGGCGAGGCGGTGCGCGCGATGGGCCAGGTAGTACTCGACGGCGCCCTGGGCGTCCTCCAGTACGGGGCCGTGGCCCGGCAGGACCGTGTGGACGCCGTCGTCGACCGTGAGCGAGCGCAGACGGCGCAGCGTGTCCAGATAGTCGCCGAGGCGGCCGTCGGGGTGGGCCACGACGGTCGTACCGCGTCCCAGGACCGTGTCGCCGGTGAGGACGGCCCCGTCGGCCGGCAGGTGGAAGGCCAGCGAGTCGGCGGTGTGGCCGGGGGCGGGGACGACCCTCAGTTCCAGGCCGTCCACGGTGACCACGTTCCCGCCGGACAGACCCTCGTCCCCCAGGCGCAGCTCCGGGTCCAGTGCCCGTACCTTCGTGCCGGTCAGCTCGGCGAGGCGGGCGGCGCCCTCGGAGTGGTCCGGGTGACCGTGCGTCAGCAGGGTGAGGGCGACGCGCTTGCCGGCCCGCTCGGCGGTGTCGACGACGTTGCGCAGATGCCCCTCGTCCAGCGGGCCCGGGTCGATCACGACCGCACGCGCGGAGCCGGGTTCCGACAGGATCCAGGTGTTGGTGCCGTCCAGGGTCATCGCCGAGGCGTTCGGGGCCAGGACGTTGACCGCCCGCGCGGTGGCGGGTCCGGAGAGGACCCCTCCGCGCGGTTGGCCGGGAAGGGCTGCCGCATCCGTCATGCCGGGGCTCCACCGTTCGGAATGTGCCGGGTGAACTCGTCGTACCCCGGCCAGGACAGCACGATCCCGTCCTCGGCCGGCCGCGCGGTGACCAGCACCGGCGTGAGGTCGCGCGCGGGTGCCGCGTCGAGCGCCTGCGCCGCCGCCGTGTACGCCGTCAGCTGGCGCAGGGTCGCGATCGTCGGCGGCATCATCAGCAGCTCGCCCCGGTCGTACGCGGCGGCCGCCTCGCGCGGGGCGATCCACACCGTACGGTCGGCCTCCGTGGAGGCGTTCCGGGTGCGCTGCCCCTCGGGAAGGGCGGCGACGAAGAACCAGGTGTCATAGCGGCGGGGCTCGAACTCCGGGGTGATCCACCGGGTCCACACACCGAGCAGATCCGAGCGCAGGACCAGCCCCCGGCGGTCGAGGAACTCCGCGAAGGACATGTCCCGCGCGACGAGCGCCACGCGGTCCGCCTCCCAGTCCGGGTCCGTGGTGTCACCGATCACGGAGTCGGGCGTCGGGCCCGCGAGCAGCACACCGGCTTCCTCGTACGTCTCGCGCACGGCGGCGCAGACGATCGCCTGGGCCGTCATTTCGTCGACGCCGAGTCTGTCCGCCCACCACGCGCGCGTGGGGCCCGCCCAGCGGACGTGAAGGTCGTCGTCGCGCGGGTCGACGCCACCGCCGGGGTAGGCGTACGCGCCCCCGGCGAAGGCCATGGAGGCGCGTCGGCGCAGCATGTGGACGACATAACCGTCGTCGGTGTCCTTCAGGAGCATGACGGTGGCCGCGCGCTTCGGCTCGACCGGGACGAGGGTGCCGTCCGCGAGCGCGCGGATGCGCTCCGGCCAGTCCGGCGGATACCACTGCCCGCCGGTCTGCTCACCGGCCTGCCCGCCGGTCCGACCACCCGTTCGGCCCTCGGCCTGCCCACCGGTCCGACCCTCGGCCTGCCCACCAGCCTGCGCATGCGCCATGGCCGGAGGCTATCCCGTGACGGGCTGATGTTCGAGTGGCCGACGGGGGAGAGGGGACGAGGGCCGCCCCTGCCCCCGTGGGCCACCGGATCACCGGATCACCGGATCACCGGCCGCCCGCGGCCGTCAGTCCGTCTCGGTCAGTTCCACCAGGATCTCGACCTCCACCGGAGCGTCCAGCGGCAGTACCGCGACGCCCACCGCGCTGCGGGCGTGGACGCCCTTCTCGCCGAGGACGTCGACCAGCAGCTCGCTCGCGCCGTTGAGGACACCCGGCTGACCCGTGAAGTCCGCGGCCGAGGCCACGAACCCGGTGACCTTGACCACGCGCGCGACGCGGTCCAGGTCACCGGCGACGGACTTCACGGCGGCGAGGGCGTTCAGCGCGCAGGTGCGCGCCAGTTCCTTGGCCTCCTCCGCCGTGACCTCGGCGCCGACCTTGCCGGTCAGCGCGAGCGCGCCGTCCACCATGGGAAGCTGGCCGGCGGTGTACACGTACCGCCCGGAGAGCACGGCCGGACGGTACGCGGCCAGCGGCGGAACGACCTCGGGCAGCCTCAGGCCGAGCTCGGCCAGCTTGGCCTCGACCTCGCTCACGCCTGCTTCTCCCGCTTCAGGTAGGCCACCAGCTGCTCGGGGTTGTTCGGACCGGGAACGACCTGCACGAGTTCCCAGCCGTCCTCGCCCCAGGTGTCCAGAATCTGCTTCGTGGCGTGGACCAGCAGCGGAACCGTGGAGTACTCCCATTTCGTCATGCGGCGACTCTAGCCGCTGGATTCCGGGGAACTCTCCCCCGGAGCCGCCGGGGCGCGCGGGGAGCAATTAGGCTCAAAGGCGTGAGCAGGCTTCAGGTCGTCAGTGGCAAGGGCGGAACCGGCAAGACCACGGTGGCCGCGGCCCTCGCGCTGGCTCTGGCCACGGAGGGGAAGCGGACGCTTCTCGTCGAGGTCGAGGGCCGCCAGGGCATCGCACAGGTCTTCGAGACGGAGGCGTTGCCGTACGAGGAACGGAAGATCGCCGTGGCTCCCGGGGGCGGGGAGGTGCACGCCCTCGCCATCGACGCCGAGCGGGCCCTTCTGGACTATCTCCAGATGTTCTACAAGCTGGGCAGCGCCGGGCGGGCCCTGAAGAAGCTCGGCGCGATCGACTTCGCGACCACCATCGCGCCCGGTGTACGGGACGTCCTGCTGACCGGCAAGGCGTGCGAGGCGGTGCGGCGCAAGGACAGGAGCGGGCGGTTCGTCTACGACTACGTCGTGATGGACGCCCCTCCGACCGGGCGCATCACCCGTTTCCTCAACGTCAACGACGAGGTCGCCGGACTCGCCAAGATCGGCCCGATACACAATCAGGCGCAGGCCGTGATGCGGGTGCTGAAATCGCCGGAGACGGCGGTGCACCTGGTCACGCTGCTGGAGGAGATGCCGGTCCAGGAGACCGTGGACGGCATCGCCGAGCTGCGGGCGGCCCGGCTGCCGGTGGGGCGGATCATCGTGAACATGGTGCGCCCGGAGTTGCTGGACGCGGCCGATCTGGAACTCGTGGGGACGGTCACGCGTTCTTCTGTCGCGCGGTCGTTGTCCTCCGCCGGTCTCGGCGGCGCGCGGCGCGGAGGGCACGCCGAGCGGCTGGTGGGCCCGCTGCTCGCGCAGGCGGAGGAGTACGCCGAGCGGTACGCGCTGGAGGCCGAGCAGCGTGCCGCGCTGGCCGGGGTGGATCTGCCCCGGCACGAGCTGCCGCTGCTCTCGGAGGGCATGGACCTGGCGGGCCTGTACACGCTGGCCAAGGAACTCCGCGCCCAGGGTGTGTCATGACCGGCAGGACTCCTCCCGCCGGCGCCGCGCCGACCACGGACGTACTCGATCCGCGCGTCGTCGCGCACGTACCCGACCCGGGCATCGTCGCGGCCGTACCCAGCCCGGGTGTACCCAGCCCGGGCGCCGTCGCGGCCGTACGCGTCGCACCGGCCGTCGCGCCGCCCCTCGTCACGAGTCGGATGCCGAACCGGGAAACGCGTCGAGAACCGGGCCTGAAGCACCGGAAGCCGAAGCAGGACCCGAGTCAGGAAACGAGCCAGGAACCGAGTCAGGAACCGAGTCGGAAGTATCGGAAGCAGGGAATGTCATGAGCCGTCGTCCGGAACCGGCGCACGCACACGACCCGGCCAACTCGGGCAGCTCAACCCACTCGGGCGGCTCGGCCCGCCACCGACTCTCCCCCGTCCCCACGCTCGACGTGGATCCGCTGATCGAGGACCGCGGCACCCGGATCGTGGTGTGCTGCGGGTCGGGCGGGGTCGGCAAGACGACCACCGCCGCGGCTCTGGGCCTGCGCGCGGCCGAACGGGGGCGCAAGGTGGTCGTTCTGACCATCGATCCGGCCCGCAGACTCGCCCAGTCCATGGGCATCGACTCTCTCGACAACATCCCCCGCCGGGTGAAGGGCATAGACGACTCCGCGGGCGGCGAACTGCACGCGATGATGCTCGACATGAAGCGCACCTTCGACGAGATCGTCGAGGCGCACGCGGACCCCGAGCGGGCCTCCGCGATTCTGGGCAACCCCTTCTACCAGTCGCTCTCGGCGGGCTTCGCGGGCACGCAGGAGTACATGGCGATGGAGAAGCTGGGGCAGCTGAGGGCCCGTGACGAGTGGGACCTCATCGTCGTCGACACCCCGCCGTCCCGGTCCGCGCTGGACTTCCTGGACGCGCCGAAGCGGCTCGGCTCCTTCCTCGACGGCAGGCTCATCCGCCTCCTGCTGACCCCGGCGAAGGTCGGCGGCCGGGCGGGGATGAAATTCCTGAACGTCGGGATGTCCATGATGACCGGCGTTCTGGGCAAGGTGCTCGGGGGTCAACTGCTGAGCGACATGCAGACGTTCGTGGCGGCGATGGACTCCATGTTCGGCGGGTTCCGTACGCGCGCGGACGCCACCTTCAAGCTGCTCCAGGCGCCCGGGACCGCGTTCCTGGTGGTCGCGGCCCCGGAGCGGGACGCGCTGCGCGAGGCCGCGTACTTCGTGGAACGGCTGGCCGCCGAGGACATGCCGTTGGCCGGCCTGGTCCTCAACCGGGTCCACGGCAGCGGCGCCGACCGGCTGTCGGCCGAGCGGGCCCTCACCGCCGCGGAAAATCTTGAGGACTCCCGCATTGTGGATCAGGAGGACGGGAAAGCTGGACTTCGTAACTCCCCTGACACACAAGAAAGTTCGGACGGCCCCGCTGCGGCGGCTCCCACTCCGGAAGCACCCGAGCCATCCAAGACACCCGGAACTCCCGAGACACCCGGAACTCCAGAAACCGCCCCTCCCGAGGCACCGGCACAGGACGACGTCCCCGACACAGGCTCCCCCGCCACCGTGGACGACACCGGCGCCGCCAGGGCGGGCGAGACGGATGAGGCGGACGAGGAGCGGTCCGTCGACCGGTTCACCGCGGGTCTGTTGAAACTGCACGCCGAGCGGATGCGGTTGCTCTCACGCGAGCAGCGCACGCGTGACCGCTTCACCGCGCTCCACCCCGAGGTGGCGGTGACGGAAGTGGCCGCACTGCCCGGCGACGTGCACGACCTCACGGGACTGCGGGACATCGGCGACCGGCTCGCGACCAACCGGCCGGAGCTGCCCGAGGCGAGCGTCTGACCTACCGTCCGGCCCGCCGTCCGACCCGCATCGGCACGCCCTGACGGCGGCACCATGCCTGTCGCCTTCGAAGGCCCACTCGCCTTCGGAGGCCCAATCGGCTGCGAGGGCCCACTCGGCCGCAGGGGCCGGTAAGGCCCGCCCGGGGTCCCGCTCACGCGGAGTGGAGCAGAGGCCACGGAAGCCGCAGAGGCCAAGGCCCCCCGAGGGCCCTCAGCCCACCGCCGCGAAGCTCGCGTACACCTCGTCCTCGTCGAGGGGCATGACACCTGTCCCCCGCTCGTACTCCGTGCGCGCGGTCTCCAGCAGCCGGCGCCAGGACGTCACCGTGGGACGTCGGCGCAGCAGCGCGCGGCGCTCACGTTCCGTCATGCCTCCCCATACGCCGAACTCGACGCGGTTGTCGAGCGCGTCGGCCAGGCACTCCGTGCGTACCGGACAACCGGTGCACACCGCCTTGGCCCTGTTCTGCGCTGCTCCTTGAACGAACAGTTCATCCGGATCAGTAGTGCGGCAGGCAGCCTGCGCACTCCAGTCGGTAACCCAGCCCATACCGGCGCCGTCCTCTCCCGAATCGAGGCTCCCCCACGGCGACAGCGGCATATTCACCGCCGCCAGTTGAGGACGTTACGGAAGGTGGGCAGAGCGCAACACCCCCAGCGGGCCCAATCTTGAATGGCCCGAACGGACTATGGGTAAGCGGCAGATCACCCGGGGGAGTGAGCCGGCGACATGCGCGACAATATCGACGTTTCGGGGCGTTTCGCTTGCGCCACAACGGACATCATGTGACACGGAAGGTGGATCCGGACACATATCCCACACGCCCCGACAAAAAAGTCGGAGAGATCCGGAACGATTCGAGGTCGCCCGACGTATTGATACGTGACCTCACTGCTGTGACAGTTGTGGGCAGCTTAGGCCAAGGCCTGTACGCGTGTCCGGCGAATGAGAACGTAGGCTGCCCCCATGCCAAAGAAGCGCTCGGGTGGTGGTCTGTCGGCAACGCAGCAGGCCGCCAAGTTCCTCGGTGTCAGTGTCCTGTCGGGGGCCGTGCTGGCCGGTATCGCGCTGCCCGCCGTGGGAGCGCTGGGCCTCGCCGCCAAGGGGTCGGTGGAGAGCTTCGACGAACTCCCCCTCAGCCTCAAGACTCCCCCGCTGAGTCAGCGCACCACCATCCTCGACGCGGGGGGCGGCAAGATCGCCACCGTCTACTCGCGCGACCGCACGGTGGTCGACCTCAAGGACATCGCTCCGCACCTCCAGAAGGCGATCGTCGCGATCGAGGACTCGCGCTTCTACGAGC
This sequence comes from Streptomyces sp. P9-A2, assembly GCF_036634175.1. Lineage (NCBI taxonomy): Bacteria > Bacillati > Actinomycetota > Actinomycetes > Kitasatosporales > Streptomycetaceae > Streptomyces > Streptomyces sp. P9-A2. Next base: position 4,437,698 of record NZ_JAZIFX010000001.1, on the reverse strand, counting down.
ACGGCGCGGTGGACCTGAAGGGCGTACTGCGCGCGATGAACCGCAACGCGCAGAGCGGCGGCGTCTCCGAGGGAGCGTCCACCCTGACGCAGCAGTACGTGAAGAACGTCTTCGTGGAGGAGGCCGGCGACGATCCGACGAAGGTCGCGCAGGCCACCCAGCAGACGATCGGCCGCAAGATCCGCGAGCTGAAGTTCGCGATCCAGGTCGAGGAGGAGCTGGGCAAGAAGAAGATCCTCGAGAACTACCTGAACATCACGTACTTCGGCCAGCAGGCCTACGGTGTGGAGGCCGCCGCCCAGCGCTACTTCTCCAAGCCCGCCAAGGACCTGAACCTCCAGGAGTCCGCGCTCATCGCCGGCCTCGTCCAGTCGCCCAGCCGGTACGACCCGGTCAACGACGAGACGGAGGCCATCAAGCGGCGCAATATCGTCCTGGCGCGGATGGCCCAGGTCGGCGACATCTCCCAGGAGGAGGCCGTCGAGGCGTCGAAGACACCGCTCGGGCTGAAGGTCAGCAAGCCGAAGAACGGCTGCATCACGGCGGTCGACGGCGCGGGCTTCTTCTGCGACTACGTGCGTCAGGTGTTCCTGACCGACCCGGCCTTCGGCAAGACCCCGGAGGCGCGGGCCAAGGTCTGGAACCACGGCGGCCTGACGATCCGTACGACGCTCGACTCGCAGGCGCAGAAGTCCCTGCAGGAGTCGGTCAAGAACCACGTCAACAAGAGCGACGAGGTGGCCACCGCCGCCAGCGTCATCCAGCCCGGCACCGGCAAGATCCTCGCCATGGGCCAGTCGCGTCCGTACGGCTTCGGCAAGAACGAGACGCAGATCAACCTCTCCGTGGACCAGGGCATGGGCGGCGGCGCCGGCTATCAGCCCGGTTCGACGTTCAAGCCGATCGTGGCCGCGGCCGCCCTCGAGGGCGGGATGCCGGCGACGAAGACGTACGCCTCGCCGTACCAGATGGACTACCCGGCCCCGGTCCAGGCCTGCGAGGGCAAGATCTGGAACGAGCCGGGCGTCCCGGTCGAGAACGAGAACGAGACCGAGGTCGGCCCGTACGACATGAAGGAAGCGACCGCGAAGTCGGTCAACACCTACTACATCGAGATGATCAGCGAGATCGGCATCTGCCCGGTGACGGAGCTGTCGAAGAAGATGGGCATCGGGCGGGCCGACGGCAACAAGATGGAGCAGGCGCCGTCGATCGCCCTCGGCACCCAGGAGGCGTCCCCGCTGACCATGGCGAACGGCTACGCCACGTTCGCCTCGCGCGGCATGTACTGCACGCCGGTCGCCATCGAGTCCATCAGCCGGCGCGTCGGTGAGAAGTCGAAGTCGCTGCCGGTCCCGAAGTCGACGTGCTCGCGCGCGATGTCGGAGAAGACCGCCGACACCATCAACACGCTCCTGCGGGGTGTGGTCGAGGACGGTACGGGCACGGAGGCCGGGCTCGGCAGCCGCCCGAGTGCGGGCAAGACCGGTACGACGGACTTCCGTTACGCCGCCTGGTTCGTGGGCTACACGCCGAACCTGGCCGGTGCGGTGTGGGTCGGCGACCCCGAGCACAAGCGGCAGATGGTCGACATCTCGATCGGCGGGACCTGGCACTCGAAGGTGTTCGGTGGTCAGGTGCCCGGCCCGATCTGGCGCGACATGATGAGCGGCGCGCTGAACGGCAAGGAGGCCCCCGAGTTCAGCCTCGTCAACATCCCGGACCGCAAGAAGCCCGACGAGGACAAGGGCCGGGGCCGGGGCCGCGGGAACGACGGCGACCGTGACGACAACCGTGACGACGGCCGCAACGACGACGCCGGCGGGTTCATCGGCGGTCTGGTCGGCGGCGGAAACGGCGGAAACGGCGGAACCGGCACCGACGGCGGCACCGGTACCAACGGCGGGGCCGAACCCGACCCGACCATCTCCATCCCGGAGGGCTTCTTCCAAGGCCCGGGCAACGGACCGGGCGGACGGCGCTGACAGCACACCGGCGGCATAGCACACCGGCGGCATAGCGCACAGATGGCACAGCGCACCGGCGGCATCGCGAAGGGCCCCTCTTTCCCGCACCGGGAGGGAGGGGCCCTTCGCCGTCGGCCGGTCCGGCCGGACCGGCCGCTCACCGCGGTCGGCTCAGCCGGCGAGGAGCTTCTTCACCGCGGCGGCCACCCGGCCGCCCTCGGCCTGCCCGGCCACCTTCGGGTTGACGATCTTCATGACCGCCCCCATGGCCCGCGGGCCCTCCACGCCGGCCGCCTTCGTCTCCTCGACGGCCTGAGCGACGATCGCGTTCAGCTCGTCGTCGGACATCTGCTGGGGCAGGTACCGCGCGAGCAGCTCACCCTCCGCCTTCTCCCGCTCGGCCTGCTCGGGACGCCCGCCCTGCGCGAAGGCGTCCGCCGCCTCACGGCGCTTCTTCGCCTCACGGGTGATCACCTTGAGGACCTCGTCGTCGGAGAGCTCACGCTTCTCCGTCCCCGCGACCTCCTCCTTGGTGATCGCGGTGAGCGTCAGCCGGAGCGTGGAGGAGCTGAGCTCGTCGCGCGCCCTGATGGCAACGTTGAGGTCGTCGTGCAGCTTCGACTTGAGCGTGGTCATGCCCCGATTGTCGCAGCAAGGGGAGGAGGGACGCCCGCGTATTTCCTCCCCGCCCCAGGACTCCCCCAAGACCCGGCGTCCCCGAGCGTGTTGGGGCGGACGGGTACCGGCTCCGACCGGCCGCCGGAAAGGTACCGCGGCCGTTCCCTCCCCCCGGATCTGACACGATGGGCGCATGCGCGCGCGATACGGAATCCCCCTGGGAATCACGGCGGCCGGAGCCGCCGGACTGGTGTACGCGGCGGGCTTCGAGGCCCGCTCCTTCCGGCTGCGACGGGTGACGATCCCCGTCCTGCCCTCCGGAATGCGCCCCCTGCGCGTCCTGCAGGTCTCCGACATCCACCTGGTGAGCGGCCAGCGCAAGAAGCAGCGCTGGCTGCGCTCGCTGGCCGGTCTGCGCCCGGACTTCGTGATCAACACGGGCGACAACCTGTCCGACCCGGAGAGCGTCCCGGAGGTGTTGGACACACTGGGCCCCCTGATGGAGTTCCCGGGCGCCTACGTCTTCGGCTCCAACGACTACTACGGCCCCATGCTGCGCAACCCGGCCCGCTACCTGATCGAGAAGGTCCAGGGCCGGCACGGCCTGAACGGCAACGACCCCGTCGCCAACGTGATCCACAACCCGTGGGAGGACCTGCGGGACGGCTTCGACGGCGCGGGCTGGCGGAACCTGACGAACACCAGGGACACCCTGAAGATCGAGGGCGTCACGATCGAGCTGACCGGCCTGGACGACCCGCACATCAAAAGGGACCGCTACGCGGAGGTGGCGGGCGGCCCGTCGGGCACGGCGGACTTCTCGATGGGCGTCGTCCACGCCCCCTACCTGCGCGTCCTGGACTCCTTCACGGCCGACGGCTACCCCCTGATCCTGGCCGGCCACACCCACGGCGGCCAGCTCTGCATCCCCTTCTACGGCGCGCTGGTCACCAACTGCGACCTGGACACCGACCGTGTGAAGGGCCTGTCCACGCACACGTCCGAGGGCCGCACGTCCTACCTCCACGTCTCCGCGGGCTGTGGCACCAACCGCTACACCCCCGTCCGCTTCGCCTGCCCGCCGGAGGCGACGCTGATGACGCTGGTGGGCCGGGAGTAGCAGACCCGAGGGGCCGGACCGGGCTGGAGGAGCCGAGCGGGGGGCCGGAGGGCCAGACGGGGGCGACGCGACCGGCTCAACCCCCATGCCACCCGTCCGGCTCACCCGTATCGCCCCGACCAGGTGGTTCACCCACTCTGGGGTCCATGACCGCCCCGATACCCAGGGACATCCCTGACCTCCCCGTCATCCCGGGGAGACGGACGAACCTCATGCCCTCGTCGGCCCCCGCGGGGGCCGTGGCGCCACCGGTACGCCGCCCCCTGACAGCGGCGTACCGCCTGCTCCTGGCGCTGGCCGCGCTCGCGGCGGTGACCGTCGAGATCCTGCTCGGCGGCCCGGCACGCGTCCTGAGCCACTTCACGATCCAGAGCACGCTCCTGCTGACCGCGGTCATGCTCGCCTCGGCCCACCGTGCCTGGACGGCCCGCCGCCCCCTCCCGGGCGCCCTGACCGGAGCGACGCTGCTGTACGTGGTCGCGGCGGCCCTGCTCCACCACGTCCTCCTGGCGGGCGCGACACCGGCGTACACGATGGCGGGGACGGCGGAGCCTGCGGACCTGACCGGCCCGGCCGGCACGCTGGCCGCACTCGCGCCCCCCACCCTGCACACGATGCTCCCGATCGCGGCGGTACTGGACTGGCTGCTCCTCTCCCCGCCGGCCCGCATGCGCCTCACCCACGCCGCCGCATGGCTCCTGTACCCGACGGCCCACCTGGTCTTCGTCCTGGCCCTCGGCGGTCTCCTCACCGTCGGCCCGGCCCGCTTCCTCTACCCCTTCCAGGACACCGACCGACACGGCCACCAGTACGTTCTGGGCGTCTCCCTCCTCCTGCTTCTCGCCCTGTACTGCCTGGCCCTCGCCCTCATCGCCCTGGACCGCACCCGCCCGGCCCCCCTGCGCCTGGGCGCCAAAACCGGATTTCGTCTCCAGCCACCGGTGGGCTAAAGTAAACGACGTCGCCGCGAGAGCAGCGACAATCGGGGTGTGGCGCAGCTTGGTAGCGCGCTTCGTTCGGGACGAAGAGGTCGTGGGTTCAAATCCCGCCACCCCGACACAGGTCAGAGGCCCATTCACGTGATCGTGAATGGGCCTCTGAGCGTTTGTACAGCAGCGGAGTACAGCAACCTCTATGGCTCTTGCCGGCCGTCCCCGTCCGGCCGCTCTTCCCGCTTGCGCTTGCCCTTCTTCTTGCCGCCCTTCTGCTTGCTGCCGCCCAGAGCCTTCCCGAGCTTCCGGAGCGCCCGCCGAGTCTCCGACGAGGGCACGTGGGTGTACACCTCCATCGTCACGGCGATCTCGGAGTGACGAAGGATCTGCATGGCGATCCGGGGATGCACGTCGAGGGCGGCCAGGAGCGAGGCGCAGGTGTGCCGGGTGTCGTGCACGCGGATCTGTCGGACCCCGGCACGGTCGCACCGCCGGTTGAATTCACGGGTGAAGTTCCGCGGCTCGACCGGGGTGCCGTAGCGAGTGGTGAAGACGAGATCCGATTCCGTCCAGAGATCGCGCGCCGCCACCTTCGCCGCCTCCTGTTCCTTCCGCCGGAGCCGGAGGGCGGTCAGGCAGATGTCCGGCAGCGGAAGCACCGCCTCGGAGGCCTCGGTCTTGGCCGTGTCGGTGTGGAGCAGGCGCCGGCGGACCCGCTGAAGCTGGTGCCGGATGTGCAGCTCCCCCGTGTCCAGGTCCACGTCCGACCAGGTGAGTCCCAGGACCTCCCCCTTTCGGAGACCGAGGACGAGGATCAGGACGTACGCCGCGTACAGGTAGTCCCGCCGCTTCTGCGCGTTCTCCAGGAAGGTGCACGCCTCCTCGACCGACCACGGGTCCGGACGCCTGCGCCGAGCCCGCTGGATCTTGACCAGCTGGGCGACGTTCTTCGAGATGCGCTCTTCCACCATGGCGTTGGTCAACGCACTGCGGATGATCGTCCGCGCATCGTTGACCGAGCGCTTCGAGAGTGTCTGTCGGCAGCACTTCGCCTTGGCGCAGCAGCGCTGCTTCTCCTCGGGTCGCTTCGTGTCCTTGCCCTGCGCACAGCACTGGCAGGTCTCGGCGAGCTTGTTCAGCCAGCCCCGCATGTCCTGGACGGTCAGCCGGTCGAGCCGCTTGGAGCCGAGGAAGGGAACGACGTAGAGACGTACGGTCGTCTCGTACGTGGCTGCGGTGAGAGGCCGGAGATTGGGTTCCACGACCTCCTTGAGCCAGTAGGCGAGGTACTGCGCGAGAGTCGGCGTGGTGGTCGCCACCGGCCCTTTTCCGGCCTCGTTGTGGAGCTTCAGCCACTTCTCGTGGACGTCCTTGCGGGTGGGCCCGTAGACGTATTTCCGCTTGCGGTTCCCCTCTGGTGTGGTGACCCAGACGTACGCGGCGAAGCCGTTCCGGTACGGATAGATGGATCCTTCACCGTTGCCCCGCTTCCCGCTCATGCGGACCACCTCTCAGCTTCGGCGGCGCAACGACTCACGTACTCGTCCACCCAGGCCGGGAGGATGCGGCGGTTGCGCCCGACCTTGACGGAACGGATCTCGCCCGTGAGCACGAGCAACTTGGTCTTGGAGAGGCTGAAGCCGAGCATCTCGGCGACTTCGGCGGTCGTGTGCCACTTCCGGCTGACCGTGGCCGGGGTCATCGGGTGGGTTCTCCTTCTGTTCCGGGGGCGGGTTCAAGCGATGCGGCAAGCCAGGCTTCGGCGCGGGACAGGCCGGTACCGGCGAAAACCCAGTGAGCGAGGACGAGCGTGGTCTCGCCTTCCTGAGGCGTGGCCGGAGCGGCTTGGGCCCGGCGCCAGTCGGCGCGCGCATCACGGAGGGCGCCGAGGGTGGTGGAGTAGCGGCGGGACTTGGTGGAGAAGTGGCCGCGGAAGCCGAGCATGTGGGCCCAGGCCCGCAGGCGGAGGTCTGCCAGCTCGGGGCGTGCGCCCAGGGTCCAGGCGGTACGGATCATGCGTCGGGCGTGTTCGGTGATCCGGGCCTGGGCCAGCTCGGCGAGGAAGCGGATCGGCCGGTCGAGGGTGCCGGTCGCCGTCTCGGCGCCCTTGGTGGCGTACTTGGCGACGTACGCCGCTACGGCCCGCTCGGTCAGGTCCTGGCCGCCCGTGAAGTCGGCGGAGCGGATCGGGCGGACGTCGAGCTGTCGGCCGAAGACGAAGGTGTGCGGCCGGCCGTCGACCTCCGGGCCGTCGACGCGGACGGCAGCGGCGGCGGCCCGGATGGCGTCGGTCAGCAGCTCGGCCGTCGCCCAGGCCGGGGGCGCGGTCTCGCCGCCTTCCGGGCCGTCGAGGCGGATGACCGCGTGGAAGTGGACGGCGCCCCGCTTCTGGTACTCGGCCACCTTGGCGAAGGAGACCCGGGCATGGTCGCGGAAGGCCCGCTGGGTGAGGCCGGCTCGCTTGGCGACCTCCCGGCGGAGGTAGATCGAGAAGCGTTGCCAGAGGGCCCCGGCGTGCGCGTTCCACAGCACGGCCGCTTCGTAGTCGTACGTGCCCGGGTCGAAGGGCGTGCCCAGGGCCGGGTCCTGGTCGTCGTGGCGGAGGCCGCAGCGGCAGGGACGTCCGCCACTGGGGCGGTTGTGGACCGGGCCGAAGCCGGGGGCGGTGAAGGTGGCGAAGACGCGCGGGTGGGTGGCGACCCGTTCGGGGGTGCCCTTGCCGCCGCGGAGGCCTGCGGTGATCAGGTGGTAGGTGTCGCGGCGGTAGGTCTCGGCGCAGGCCGCGCACCGGGTGGCGCGGCGGTTGTTGCAGCGGACGAAGAGCTGACCGGCGGGCAGGGCCGAGGAGTCCAGGTGATGCAGGACGCGGCCGATCTCGCCGGTCGTCCGGTCCACCGCGTATGCGGTGCGGTGGCCGTCGAGGCGTACGGGGCGGGTGCAGCCGCCCAGGCCGGACAGTTGGCGGGCCAGCTCGGGCAGGGTGCTGAGGGAGGCCAGCACGGAGAGTTCCGCCAACGGGGGCGGAGTCTGCCGGGTGATGATGGGAGTTCCTTTCGGCTGTCGTGACGGTTCGGAAGGGACGGCCCCGGGGCGGCGGGATGCTTGGCGGCTTGTTGCCGCCCCGGCGGCCGGTCAGCGCTGGTGCGCGCTGCTGACGAGGGAGCGCAGCACTACGGCGGCGATGGCCACGGACACGGCCGAGACGGCGAGGGCCGCCAGGAGCGCGGTGAGCACGATCCCGACGACGACCACGGCGGCGACCGCCCCGGCACCGATGCCCACGTACGGGGCGACCGGGCGACCGGGCGAGGGAACCGGGGCCTGCATCTGCTGAGGCGTGACGGGTGGCGTCGGCAGGCTCGGGACGTCGGGCAGCTTGGGACGGAACACGGCGGATCTCCTTGTCACTCGTGGGTGCCGTTGACGACGTCGACCCCGGAGCGGGTGCCGGCCTCGATGGCGGGGGCGAGGAAGGTGTGCGAGAGCCAGAAGCCGAAGAGCGCGATCACGACGGCGACCCAGAGCCGGACGCCGAGGAACTTGATCGCGGCCCAGGCGATGACGCCCAGGACGAAGACGAGCGGCAGCGAGACGGTCACGGGAGCTCCCCTTCAGCGGACGGCGCAGCGGTGGGTACGGGCGGCCAGCTCGGCGGCGGCGCGGCTGTCGTAGTCCGTGGCGAAGCCGCAGCGCGGAGCCGTGCAGGCGGCGGTGTGCTTCTCGCGGCCGCGGCCGTCGTAGTAGGTGGCGACCTGCACGGGGCCGATGCGGACGACGCGGCGGAAGCGGCGGTTGGCGGTCATCAGGGGGTCTCCTTCGGGTCTTCGCCGGTGAAGTCGGTGACGTGCTCGGCCAGCCAACGCAAGATCTCGTCGCCCTCGTACGCGTCGGCGGCGAGGATCACGGGCTCGGCGATGAGCACGGCTTCGGTGAGGCGGTTCTGTCGAGTCAGCTCGGCGGCGCGCTTCAGCGCGCGGAGCGTGGACGGTCGCACGGGGGAAAGTCCTCCGGGTCAGGTGAGGTGGGTGGAGAGGGCTTCGGCCAGCGACAGCGGGATGCCGAGCCGGGCGCGAAGGGTCGAGGTGTCGATGGGCGTTCCGGTCCGGGCGCGGTGTTCGTCGGCGACCTTGCGCGCGAGCGTGACGAGCGCCGGCGGGACCGGAGGCGTGGAAGGCAGAGCAGGTTCCGGCTCCGCAGCGGGCAACTCGGGAGCAGGGGAGGGGGCTTCGGGAGCCATGGGCCCCAGGGCCGACTCGTGCTTCCCCGTCGGGGGATCCGCGGGTGCTCCGTGGGCGAGCAGCGTTCCGCCCAGGAAGGCGACCGCGGGCCATCCGGCGACGAGGATGCGCAGCCAGTCCGGTACGTCGTCGAGGTCGAGGAGTCCGGCGGTGGCGACGTTGGCGCCGAGTGAGGCGGTGAGGGCGACGAGGAACCAGCACCACCCGGCCGTTTTCGCCCCGCCGGAGCGGAGCCGCCGCCAGGCCGCGACCAGCAGCAGGTCGACGGAGACCGGGTAGGCCCAGGCCTTCCATCCGTGCTGTCCGGCAGCCGAGGCCAGGTCATGCAGGTGGGCGAAGGACAGCGCGGCGGCGATCAGTGCTTGGACGAGTACGGCGTCGATGCGGACGGGCAGGGCACGCACGGCGCGGCTCCTTCCGGTTCCAGGCATGGAGGGGGTAGGGACGTGGCACGGGACGGCCGTGCCGGCCGTGGGCGGGGTGTGCTTACTCGGTGGCTGGGCGGGTCGTGGCCACGGGCCCGGACGCCTCCACCGGCGTCGGCGGGGCGTACGGCCGGAAGGGGTGGAGCGCCGGTACGTCGGGGGTGAGGTTCGCCGTCGCGCGGCAGGTGGCCGCGGCGTCGGCGAGGGAGAGGCGGGGGGTGCGGATGCGGGACCAGCCGCCGGAGGTGTCGCCGACGACGGCCAGGCCGGGCAGCTCGGGGGCGATGGCGCAGGCCGCGAGGACGGCCTCGGGGGCGATGTCGCCGAGCGCCATCTTGGCCGAGGCTTCGTCGTTCACACGGTGGCAGACGCGGCCGGTGAGCTGGGCGCGGAGCATGGTCGCGCCCTTGCCCAGTTCGGCGCCGAAGCGCTGTCCGCAGACTTCGAGGTAGATGCCGGCGGCCCGGCCGAGTTGGGCGAGTCGGATGAGCTGGGTGACCATCTCGTCCCGCCGTTCCTCCTCCTTCCGCGTGGCGACGAGGAAGAGTTCGGCCACCTCGTCGATGAACAGCACGATCGGGGCCGGGCGTTCGTCCTCCGGCAGTCCCCAGACGTCCGAGGTGATCAGCTCTTCCGGGGTGCCGGGCGCGATGCCCTGCCGGGCCTTGATCAGGTCGTATCGGTCCTCCATTTCCTTCACGAGCGCGGGAAGCAGCTCGGCCGCCTGGTCCGGGTCGGTCGCCAGGGCGGAGAGCCGGGGCGCGAAGGGCGCCAGTTCGACCCCGCGCTTGCAGTCGATGCCGACCAGGGCCACCGGCTGAGCAGCGAGCCCGGTCAGCAGGTTCCGCAGGTACATGGACTTGCCCGAGAGCGTGGCGCCGAGCACCAGCTCATGCGGCACGGCCCGGTAGTCCCGCACGAACGCGGTCGCGTCTTCCCGTAACGCCACCGGGATCCGAAGCGGGCCGTCGTCCAGTCGGCGGGGCATCCGCACCTTCCGCAGCACGTCGAAGCCGACGAGCCGCAGTTCGACGACGCCCGGCTTGACGTCCCGCACGTGGACGGCGTGGACACCCCAGGCGTGCCGGAGACGTTCGGCGGAGGCCGCCACGTCCGCCGGCTCCTGCCCCGGAGCCAGCCGCAGCCGCATGCGCAGGCCCGTCGTAGTGGGACGGATGGCACCCCGACGAGGAGGCACCGGCCGGACTTCACGGCGGGTGGTCGCCCGGACGGCCAGCACCCGCCACCGGGACGGCTCGACGGTCAGGCCGCAGGCGTCCATGGTCGAGGAGTACGAGGCCAGCAGCCGGACCATCGAGAGCGGCAACCCGACCGTGGACCAGTACGCCGCCGGGTGTGCGTGCCGGGCGTAGGCAGCGCCGCCTATCGCAGCGAGCGAACCGCCCAGCTCGGCCCAGGTCACCAGGTCCGTCACGGCGGTCAGCCCGCCTGAGCGATCGGGAAGGCGCCCGGAGCGACGGCGGTCGCCCGGTAGGCGATGCCGTGCCGCTCCTTGCCGTTGAAGACGCTCTGCCACGGCCGTGCCACCAGACCCGGCAGCGAGACCGGAGCACCGACCGTCAGGCCCTCGGTCACTCCGCTCTCCGGGACGGTGACCTGGATCAGCGACGACTCGCCCTCGTCGATGTAGACGACGCCGACGGTCATCAGCACCTCACCGGTCACCGCGTCCTTGGCGATCTCACCGGTCTGCCGGTCGCGCACCTTCGGCGCCGGAGCTTCGGTGAGCAGGATCGTGGCGGTCGAGGCGTCAACGCGGATCACACGCACAGGGATTGCTCCTTCTGAGAGTCGATCAACCTGCCAACCTGACAGGTTGACTTAGCAAGTTTGAAGCTAGAGATGACAGGTTGACTTGTCAAGTTGATATCGCGGGAGTTTTACCCCGGGTGAGGTCAGTTCAGACGGTAGGTGTCTTCGAGTTCCTGCCGGTCGGCAGGCAGGAGCACGTCAGCGACCTGCAAGGCTCGGCCGGAGGCGTCACACGCGACGACCAGGACGCTCAGCACGGGGACGCCGTCCGGCAGATCCAGCAGCTCGGCTTCACGGGCTTCGGGCAGTCGAGCGGAGACCCGCTCGGTCACGTGGTCGAAGCGGACCTTCTTCCGCACTTCGAGGTGTTCACGAGAGCTACCGCTCAAGAGCTCACCGGACCCCAGCTCAGTGCCTTCCACCAGGCCGGCGGGGAAGTACGACGAGACCAGCTCGACAGCTTCGCCGTCCTCTTCGGCCAGGAAACGGCGCATGAGGACTTCGGCCCTCTTCGGCAGACCGAGCGCCGAGGCGACCCGAGCCGGAACAAGCACATGACCAACTTCGATCAGACGGCCCGCACTCTGCGACTCGTCGCGTTCCAGCGCCTCATGCCCCCGCCGGTCCTTCTGCTCGACGACTTCCGGCCGACCTCGGACGATCGTGCCGTACCCCTGCCGGGACTCGAGCCAGCCGTCCCGCTTCAGCAGCTCCAGCGCCCGGACGACGGTCGGGCGGGACATCCCGAAGGCCTGCACCAACTGGTTCTCGCTCGGTACGCGGGTGCCGGGCGCGTACGTGCCGTCCTCGATGCGCCGCTGAAGCGTCTGCGCGAGGCGCACGTACTTCGGTGGCTCCACTTCATACGCCATGAACGCCGCCCGTCGGGATTGGCCAAGTCAACTGGTCAACCAGACTAACGACAGATTCAAGGTCGCAGTAGCAGGGGGAAGCTATCCCATCACGCCGGCCAGGCATCGGCGACCACGAAGGAGACAACCGTTCCGCCGAAGCAGCTGGGACCGGAGTGCCAGGAGTCGGCGATGGAGTCGACCAGGAGCAGTCCCCGCCCGTGGGCGTCGTTCGCTTCCGGGTGCCGCAGCCGTACGTTCGCCGGGAAGCCCGGGTTGTGTACGTCGACGCGGAGCGAGGTTTCCTCGCGGTACCACTCGACCCGCACCACCCACGAGTCGTCCGACCTCCCGTAGCGGATGGCGTTGGTCACCAGCTCCGAGATCATCAGCGTGCAGTCGTCGACCGAGCAGGCCGGGTTGTAGGGAGCGATGAACTTCCGGAACCAGCGCCGGGCGCGGGGGACGGACTCGGGCTCCGGATGCAAGGTCATCGCTCCGAGCCGCGGTGAGTCCTCACAGGGGTGGCGGTCGATCGTGTAGGCCATGCGTGCTCACTCCTTGCCGCTGCCGTCGCAGTCGAGACAGCGCCGCTTCGACGTGGCACGGCTGCGGTCGTTGGCCGTGGAGAGCGCCAGCGCCGTTCGGGAGCCGACGCGCTTCCAACCGCGCCCCCGACACCCCCGGCAAGCTAACCGCGCATCCTGCTCCGGCCGCCGACTCGTCACGTCGTGCCCCCTTCTCCTCCAAGTGGCCTTAGCCACTTTGTGGATAGTGGCATTAGCCACTTCGAGAGTGCAAGCGGTTCGCCGGAACTGGCGAGTCGTCGTCAGGTGAGCGGGTAGCCCTGTTCGAACGCCCAGCGGTGCGGCGGGTAGGTGGCTTCGGCGAACTCCAGAGGGCGGTCCTGGAGGTCGAAGACGACGTGATGGACGATGAGGACCGCGGATCCCGACTCCAACCGCAGGTCGGCCGCCTCCTCGTCCGTGGCGGCCCGAGCACACATACGGTCTTCGGCATAACTGCCTTGACGCCCAGTCATCCGCTCGACGTACATGAGCGTGCCTTCCTGGATTCGCTCGGGGTCCGTGAGCTTGGGCGCGCGCTGGCCGACGTCCGGAGCGAACCACGAGGTGGACAGGTTGATCGGGCCGTCCTGGTTGTTGGTCACGCGCCGGCGGTGCACGGCTCGGCGGTCCTTCACCAGACCCAGGGCCTCGGCGACGTGGTCCGGAGCTTCCAGCCACCCGGCCGAATTGATCACCGCGTACTCCCCGGGCGTGTAGATCTTCCCGGTCTGCCGGGCACGCCCATACAACTCCCGTGCACGCCGGTTCACTTCGAGGCTTCGCACGTACGTCCCCGAGCCCTGGCGCTTCTCGACCAGGCCCTGATGGCTCAGCGCCTCCAGCGACCGCGCGGCCGTGGGCCGGGACACCTTCCAGTCCGCGGCGAGCTGCCGTTCCGAGGGAACCTCGTCCCCCGGCCGCAGGTCACCCCGAAGAATCTGGTCACGGATGTAGTGGGCGATCTGGAGATACTTCGGCTGAGCCTCTTCGATCTGCGGCATCTCCCCTCCTTCCCTTGTCCAAGTGGCTATGGCCTTTGGCCACTATAGGGTGAGTGGCCAACCCTCGAACCCGTACTCTGAAGGCATGACGCGGTTGATCGTCGCAGCAGGAGGAGGGGGCGACGCAGTCGCCGCCGCCATGCTTCACGCCGCCCTCTACGGCGACGAGGACCAGGCGGTGATCCTCACGTACGCGTGGGACCGCCTCCTGATTGACCCGCTTCCGGGACCGCGAGGCGCCGACAGCTTCACGGGGCTCGAACCCGTCACCCGGTCCGTCTGGTCGGTGCCGGCCGAGGCCGAGCCGATCGCCCCGGCGGGCTCCACCCTCCCCCGCCTCGCGGCAGAACTCCCGCACACCCTGGCCCTGTTCGACCCGCACCACGGCGCCGAGGGCATCACCCGCCAACTCGAAGAGCTGGTGTCCCATCTGGAACCGACATCGATCGATCTGCTCGACGTCGGCGGCGACATCCTCGCCCAGGGCGACGAACCCACCCTCAAGAGCCCACTCGCCGACGCCCTCACCCTCGCCGCCTGCTGCCAGGTCAATGCCCCGATCCGGCTCCTGGTCGCAGGCCCCGGGCTGGACGGCGAGATCTCCCCCGAGGATCTGCGCCCTCTGTTCGGCACTCCCGTCCACACCTTCACGGCCGAGGACGTGGAGACGATCGGCAGCATCCTGGAATGGCACCCCTCAGAGGCCACCGCCATGCTCGCCGCAACAGCCCGAGGAGCCCGCGGCATCTGCGAGGTACGCGACGCCGGCCTTCCCGTGCTCCTCACCGACGAAGGCCCCACGGTCCACGAAGTCGGCCTGGACGACGCGGTCAGCCGCAACAGCCTGGCCCGCGCCGTCATGACGACCGCCACCCTGGACCAGGCCGAGGCATGCAGCCGCGAGATCTGCGGCTTCTCGGAAATCGACTACGAACGCAACAAGGCAGCATGGCTCACTGAACGGCCACCGACGAAGCTGGACCGCGACGACGTGCTGTCTCGGCTCGACCAGTTCCAGAGTGAGGCCCGAACCCGCGGAGTCACCCACACGACGTTCCGCCACCTCACCGAGGCCTTGAACCTCAGCGGCTCCCAGCGCGGCGAGCTACGCCAGCTCCTCATCCACAGCAGACCGGACCAGTACGACGCCCCGCTGTGGAACATCGGAGCATGAGCGCGTTCGCAAGCGACCCAGGCCTGGACGACATCCGGGACGCAGCCGGCCACGACACAGAAGTCGACGTAGCCGTACACCTGCACGATGGCACCGTCAGGCTCTCGCTCCTCTGGACACAAGAAATCCTGCTGAACGCCGACGACGCCGACCAGATGGCCCAGGCACTCCAACGCGCCGCAGGACAAGCATGCAGGATCACCGCAGCCAAGCGGTCAGACGGGCCAACCGAAGCCTGAATCCCACTGAGTTACAACCTTCTTCACGGGTTCAAGGCGGCTCGCTCCGCTCCCCGCGTGCGGCCCGACCCCCGGCCGGGCCTGCGCTCCTGTCTCCGCCCCGCTCCAGCCCGGCCGGCGACCGTGCCGCGCGCACAGTGTGCAGCTGCCTGATGAGGAAGGTGAACTCGACTCGGCCGATGACTCTGTCTGCACAGAAAGGGCCGGACAGAAAATCTGCCCGACCCCTTCGAGGCCATTCAGCTTATTCGGCACCGCCATATACAGAAGCCCACACCCCGGGATTCCCCGGGAGTATCGCTCTGCAAGTATCAGGCCTTACCCTTACACACGGCTGTTGAACCCCCTGGCGTTCCGATGCTCACCCAAACCGTACGCCCTTCAGGGATATCGAAATCCATATCGACTGATTCCCCGGACCCGAGGGCTCGGTCCCAGATCCTCTCGATCTTTGAGCCGTCTGCCGTCGCCCATTCAACACTGACTGTTGTCGAGGCCCCCGCCCAGTTGCGAGCGGACAATGTCTCACCCTTGCCCTTGAAGGACGCTCGGGCAGCCTTGGTGGAATCGCTTGTCCTCCAAAGAGAGGCAACCATATCGTTGGAGCCGGGGTCATTGTCAGCAGCCCACTTATCGCAACTGGTTGACCAAGCCGCCGCCTGGGCGGTTCCCGGAACAGCGAGAACGAGTGTTGCGGCTGCGGCCATCAGCACGACGGCCCCCGTGAAGCTGGTCTTCTTGGTGATGCGCATACTTCTGTTCTCCAGGTCCTCAAGCAAGCAAAATCGGACAACAGGGAATCTCTTCATCTTCGAATGCGCTAAATTCCCCCTACACCGTGAAGGCACCTAACCCTCAAGGCGATACAACTGTCCCACGATCCACTTTGACCTACAATCACAAACACACTTTTTTGAGGGTTACTTGAGCATCGCAGTCGTCCTGACAGGCACGGCAGCGCCCCGGCCAACAGGCCTGGTCGATGCCTAGTACTCCAGCAGGACTTTGCTGTCTGACCTGCGGGTTTCGCTGGGCGGCTGGAGTGTAGCGGGACTTCGATCGTGCGGGGGCGGTCTCACGGAGACCGCCCCTCGATCGTGCGACAACGCCGCAGGTAGTGACAGCGGCGGGCGACTGCTTGGCGTCGGCGGCGCCAGTTCGACCAGCTCAGCGCGTGGTGTAGTCCTCGGTGTCCGCTCAGGTGCGGGGGCCGGGCACGACAAGCTGCCATGAGTCGCCGAACCTCCGCCACTGTGAGCTCGATGGCCCCGGCTGTCCCACCTGTTCCGCCCCTTTTTCCCACGGCTGGCGTGCCGTGGCGGCCAGGAAGGCGTGCGCGAGCATGGCCAGAGTGATGTGCCGATACCAGCCCACGTAACGGCGGACTTCGTACTGGTCCAGGCCGCATTCGTTCTTCGCGGCCTGGAAGCATTCCTCGATCGCCCAACGTGTGCCGGCGACCCGCACCAGCTCCTGGACGGTGACCTGAAGGGGTGTGTAGGCGAGATAGTAGGCGATCTCGTCGGGCTTGCTGATGCTGCGCCGGGCCAGTGCCCACCGCATCCGGTGAGGGACCTCGCCCTGATAGTCGAACTCGGCGACGGCCGGCAGCCGCACCGCTGCCCAGTGGTAGACGCGGGGCCCCTTCGCGCCGTCGCCGCAGGAGATCTTCTCCCACGCTTCGTCCGGGGCCTGCGCGAACAGAACCTCGATGCGCGAACAGCCCACGCTGAACTGGGACTTGGGGACGGCCAGCACGTAACCGACACCCGACTGTTCCAGCAGCCGGCGGAATCGGTTGTCCTGACCGTAGGCGGAATCCGCGGTGACCCAGGCAATGGGCAGCGGCGAGGCGACGGCCCGCAACACCATGTGCCGGGCCAGTTCACCCTTGGTGGCGAACTCCCTCTCGTCGGGGACCCTTGCGGCGCGGCAGCGTTCCCGGTCCTCGGTCCAGGACTTCGGGAGGTAGAGCTCGCGGTCGACCAGGGCCCGGCCGCGGGCGGAGGCGTAGGCGGCGAAGACGCCGATCTGGCAGTTCTCGGTCCGGCCGGCGGTTCCGGAGTACTGGCGCTGGACCCCGGCTGAGGTGGTGCCCTTCTTGATGAACCCGGTGTCGTCGATGATCAGGACGCCGTCGGCCTCGCCGAGCTTGTCGGCGACGTATTTCTGCAGGTCGTCGCGGATGTCATCGGGCTCCCACTTCGATCCGGCGAGGAGGTGCTGCAGGCCGTCGGGCGTGGGGTGGCCGGCCTGTTCGGCCAGCTGCCAGCTGTTCTTGCGGGCCACCGGGGCGAGCAGCCCGCGTACGTAGTCACGCATGCGGCGGCGGAGCTCGACTCTGCCGAAGCGGTGCCCGATGGTCAGGAAGAGATCGTCCAGTTCGAGGTCCCACTGCGCGGCGGCATACTCGGTGATCACCTTCGGAGGCTGCCCCGCCGCTGTCACTACCTGCGGCGTTGTCGCACGATCGAGGGGCGGTCTCCGTGAGACCGCCCCCGCACGATCGAAGTCCCGCTACACTCCAGCCGCCCAGCGAAACCCGCAGGTCAGACAGCAAAGTCCTGCTGGAGTACTAGTACTCCAGCCGGACTTCGTGGCTTGACGTGGGGAAACGTCGAGCGGTGGGAGTGTAGCGGGCAGGATGCTGTCACGGACGGCTTCTGCCCGCAGGCCCCTCGAAGGAGTGCCCACGACGGCGATAGTGGCAGCGGCGGGCCACCGCCTGGCGTCGTCGGCGCCACCGCGACCAACTCAGCGCGCGGGTGCGGGCGCGGGGATCTCGGGGCGCGCGAGCTGCCAGGAGTCGCCGCACTTCTGCCACAGTGAGCGCGATGACCTCTGCATCCTCACTGGTGGATCCCCCTTTTCGGCTGCTTGCGCGCTCATCACGGCGAGGAAGGCGTGGGCGAGCATGGCGAGGGTGATGTGCCGGTACCAGCCCACGTAGCGGCGTACCTCGTATTCGTCCAGGCCGCACTCGTTCTTCGCCGCCTGGAAACACTCCTCGATCGCCCACCGGACGCCGGCGACGCGCACCAGCACGTCCACGCCGACATCCAGCGGCGCATAGCCGAGGTAGTAGGCGATCTCGTCCGGCCGGCTCACGCTGCGCCGCGCCAGCGCCCACCGTCGACGGATCAGCACGCCGTCCTGGTAGTCGTACTCGGCCACCGGGCGCAACTGCACGGCCGCCCAGTCGTACTCGCGCTGCCCCTTGGCTCCCGCGCCGCAGGAACGGCGTTCCCAGGCCTGTTCGGGGGCCTGCTCGAACACCATGTCGATGCGTGGGCCGGCCAGGGAGAACTGGGACTTGGGAACGGCCAGGACGTAGCCGACGCCGGATGTTTCCAGCATCCGGCGAAAGCGGTTGTCCTGTCCGTAGGCGGCGTCCGCCGTCACCCAGGCGATCGGCAGCGGCGAGGCCAGCGCCCTGCGGACGATCGTCGCCGCGAGGGTGTTCTTGGTGGCGAACTCCCGATGATCGGGGATCTTGGCCGCGCGGCAGCGGTCGCGGTCGTCGGTCCAGGACTTGGGCAGGTAGAGCTCACGGTCCACCAGGGCGCGGCCGGCCGTGCTGGCGTAGGCGGCGAAGACGCCGATCTGGCAGTTCTCGGTGCGGCCTGCGGTGCCGGAGTACTGCCTTTGGACTCCGGCGGAGGTGGTGCCCTTCTTCAGGAACCCGGTGTCGTCGATGATCAGTACCCCGTCGGGGCGGCCGAGGTGTTCGGCGACGTAGGTCTGCAGGTCGTCGCGGATGTCGTCGGGGTTCCAGCGGGCTCGGGAGAGCAGGTGCTGCAGTCCGTCGGGGGTGGAATGTCCGGCGTGTTCGGCGAGTTGCCAGCTGTTTTTGCGGGCCACCGGGGCGAGCAGTGCGCGCACGTAGTCCCGCATGCGGCGGCGTGGTTCGACGCGGCCGAAGTGGTGCCCGATGTTGGTGAAGAGGTGGTCCAGGTCGCGGTCCCAGGTCTCGGCTGCCTGTTCGGTGATCACGGCCTGAGGCTTCCCAGGGCCCGGGTCGACCTTGCCGTCGTGGGCACTCCTTCGAGGGGCCTGTGGGCAGAAGCCGTCCGTGACAGCATCCTGCCCGCTACACTCCCACCGCTCGACGTTTCCCCACGTCAAGCCACGAAGTACTGCTGGAGCACTAGGGGAACAGCGGGGAATCACGGGAAACGCAGACACCCGACGAGGCCACACCATAGCCGTTCGTCCAGGTCAGCACCTCGAACGAGCTTCGAATGATCGCAGCCTCCCAGCAGAGGGCTCAGGCACCGTCGTTACGGGACGGTCGTCGCCGTTTGCTCTGGTCGACGGCAGCGACAGCGTGGCGGAGGCCGGTGGGGGTACAGCGAGGCACACGCGCGCCTGGTCGGCCGGCGCGCCCGCCGTCGTGGCTGACTGTCGTCGGCTGAGCTTCGTGGCACTGTCGTGCCAGATGCAGCGGTCAGCCACGGTCAACGAGGCTGTCTGGAGGTCGAGTTGCTGGGCATCTCGCCAGTTATCGAAGCCCCAGGTCACCGGCACGACACCCCAGCCTCTCTCCTAACGCGGGGGTCGCAAGCTGATTCCTGCCGAAGGCCGGGAGGACAGCCGACTCAGCGAATTTTTCAGGCGCCGCGCAACTGCGGGTCCCTGGGGTTCCTAGGGGAGCCCGTGGGCTACTCGTGGCTGCTTAAGATTGCCGCATGGAGTCGCGCAGTCAGACTGGCCGGCAGGTCAAGCGAATAGAGCAGAAGTGGGGCTTTGGGCTGGCCCCGATCAAACCGGACGTACAGCGCGAGCGCGTCAAAGCTGCTCGAACAGTCCTAGCCACTATCACTCAAGGGCACCACGCGGCCCTCGGCCGACTCGACGACCTTTCAACGATCAAGGGCCTGTTCACCCGGACGTACGAGAAGGACCAGTGGGACTGGTTCACAGTGTGCGCGCAACTGGGCTACCCCTCCTTTAAAGAAGCACGCCAGACCTCTGGCACGCTCCAGCACCTCCGTAAGTGCCTCCGAGACGCGAACTGGCAAGCTGCGACAGAGGCCGCGGCGACCTTGAAAAGGGTAGGGCTCCCGGACCGACTGCGTGACTTCACCACCGGCACACCGGCTCCCCTTGGCGGCCACGGCTTCGTCTACGTACTCTCCACTCGCGAGGCCCCCGAGATGCTCAAGATCGGTTACACCAACCGCGACCCCCTGACCCGGGCCAAAGAGATCAACTCTGCAACCGGCGTGATCATCCCCTGGGGCGTCCGCGGCGCTTGGATGGTCGCCCACGCCCACCGTGTTGAAGCGGACGTTCACGCCCTCCTCGCTGACTATCGCGTCCGCAAGGATCGCGAGTTCTTTCACATGCCGTTCGCGGAGGCGGCCCGCGTTATCGAAGGGTACGTAGTCAAGGCCCGTTGAGGTCTCGCATGCCTGTTTTCAGCGCGCCTGTTTCACTTGGGTGACTCCCATCGCTCCGGATGGCGAAGCCCTGCCTGTACCACCGATGCACCTGGGAAGCTGCGCGTCGGATACCGGTTGCAGTACAGCAGCGAAGTACAGCAACCACCGCAACCGCAGCTGACCGCCAACGCCCCTCAACGGCCGACTGACCGGCCCACCAGCCCTCAGTAACCGCCCAGCCGAGAGTTCGGGACGAAGAGGTCGTGGGTTCAAATCCCGCCACCCCGACGCTTTAGTACCAGGTCAGGGGCCTGATCCGCTTAGCGGGTCTGGCCCCTGAGTGGTTCCGGGGGCATCTTGGGAGCCGTTTGGGAGCCGACTTCATATCCCGGCACCCGAACGGCTCCCATCACCCCGCCGCAACTGCCGCTCAGCCCTCATCGGCAGAAGGAAGCCGGGCTCCTCGACCCGTCACGATCAGCAGGGCATGCGCGGGCAGCAGCAGGACACGTCGGCTGTACCTCTCACGCCCCGGCATCCGGCCATCGCCACACCGTTGCGTCGGCATCCGCGTCACGTACGCCCCTGAGCTTCACCTCAGTCGCGGATTCGACTTCGAAGAATCGCAACGGATCGGTGATGATCCGGAGCGTCGGAGTTCCTCTGCCCTCTTCCAGGTTCGAGGCGATGACGAGCAAGTAGTTACTTCCCTCTGCGAGAGCACGCGTGAGTTCCGCGCTGGTGAGGGAGACATCGGCGGGCTCTGCCCCGCCGTGAGCCTTAATCTCGTAAAAGTGGTCTGCCGAGTCGACGGCGTCCGCCCCCAGCCGAAGGAGACCTCGCTGGTCTTCCAGCGTCCGCCCCTGCTCGTGAAGAATCCGAGCAAGCAGTTCCAGGACGATCTTCTCCTTGTCCCGATCCTGGTAGCCGAGCAGTCCGGAACGCTCGATGGGCACGGCCCCACCCTGACGCGGTTGCGGCAGCGAGGCGGCACGTCGCCTTCCCGAGGAGGATGCCGAGCGTGGTTCCGAGGAGGAGGTAGTACGGGTGGCCTTTGGGGTGCGCGCCTGCAGTTCGGCCAAGGGGACCAGCTTGCGGGGCTCGACCGACGGCGGGGTGGGTGTGGACCCCAAGCCGGAAGGCGTAGGAGCCGACGGGGGCGCCGGGATGCTGAAGTTCCCCCCGGATCCACAAGCAGGGCAGCAACACCCTCGGCCTCCTGCACTACCTGTACGGCAAGGGCACCCACGAGGAGCACGTCGACCCGCACCTGGTCGCTTCCTTCGACACCATGGCCCCCGACCCCGGACGCGACCCCTCGGCGACGAAGAAGGACCTGCAGTACCTCCTCGACCAGCCCCTCGCCCTCCTCGATGCGGACCAGCGTCCCGACAAGCACGTCTGGCACTGCTCCGTGCGCGCAGCCCCCGACGACCCGATCCTCAGCGACGAGCAGTGGGCCGAGATCGCCCGCCGCATGGTCGCCGCCACCGGCGAGGTCCTCGACGCCCTCGCCAAGACCTCCGCCCTCCACACCCGACAACAGCTACGCGAAGCGGCCTGGGCGTTCGAACGGGCCTCCCGCTCCCACACCCGAGCAGAGTTCTGCCACAGCCAGCAGCTACGACGCGCAGCCCGAGACCTGGTCCGTAGCGGCCCGGCACTCGGCCGGGGCGAGGACGGCGCCACGACCACCATGGTGATCGACACGCTCTTCTTCCTCGCCCTCGCCGCCGCACGCTGGCACGCCCAGCGCCAGCACGCCCAGCAGGCCGCAGCCGCCCGGCAGGCCGCCAGCCACCTCCAGGCCGCGTACGCCGCGGCCAGCGAGGAATCGATGGCCCGCCTGCGAGCCCAGGGCCTGCGCCTGGCCCAGCCCGTACGCGACTGGTCCACCGCCCTTCTGCGCACCACCGCGCCACAGATCGCCGAGCGGGTGCTCGGCGAGCCGGGCTGGTCCGCCCTGGCGGCCACCATCACGCATGCCTACCAGGCCGGCCACGACCCACGAGCGCTGCTGCGCGAAGCCGTCGCCCAGCGCGAACTGCACACCGCCGAGTCCGTCAGCGACGTCCTCGTCTGGCGTCTGCGACGCATGGCCGACCTGCCCGCCAACGCGACGGTGATCTCCCAGCACAGCACCCGGGCCACGGACTCACTGCCCTACGCTGCCCCACTCGGACCCGTCTCCATCGCTGTCGACCAGCACCGCCGACACCGCAGGTAATCACCAGCAACTGCGGGGCCGTTCAGTGTGCTGATGTCCAGGATCCTTGTCTCCGTAGCGAGAAGCCTCCCTGAACGCCGTCGGAGGCATCCCCCTCCACCGCTTGAAGGCCATCGTGAAGCTGGCCGGATCTGCGTAGCCCAGCTTGCGGGATATTTCCGATACAGAGTGATCTGTATGCGAGAGCAGATCGCAGGCCAGGTCACTCAAAGTCTCGTCTCGCACCCGGGCGAAGTCGTCGCCCGTGAGTTCAAGCTTGCGTTGCAGGGTGCGTGGGGAGACTCGCAGCGTCGCGGCCACATTTGCCAATGTGCGGTTGAGATTGGGTGCGGCCCTTATGGCTTTCGCGACAGTGTGGGGCCAGTCGCCAGTCGCCCTGAACGAGTCGATGATCTGGGCATCCGCTTTGACCCATGCCTCGTGCTGGAAGGCGTTGCCGAAGGGGAGCTCGTCTGTTGATATCGCAGGGTCCCACCACAGCCGCAACGCCTCGGCACAGCATTCGATGGTGCAGGAGACGTACGTCAAGGCCTCGGGCGAGACTTCCGCGAGAGGGACTTCGATGCGGGTGAAGGGAAAAGTGCCGCCGTACAGCCACGCGAGAGATGGGGTGGCGGTACAGAGATCGCGGTAGACGCTGAACGGGATCAACTCTTCCGGGGCGTCCGGGTAGGTGAATTCGATTCCCGTCACCCTCCCATCCGGTGCCCGGAGAGGTGTGATCTCGAGGAGCCCGGGGGCGTTATCAGTCGCGCTGGCAACTTCTGCCCACGCCGCAACGGTCGGCGCGGTCGCGAGGGCCATTCCGCGAGCGCCGTAGGTGCTCGTCGTGTAAGCGCGCGAGGCTCGCACCCAAAGATCGACGCGATCTCTTGTGAGAGCGACGAACTGAAGCTGGAAGGCCAGCTCCTTCCTCGCAGGAATAGTGCTTCCCGGTCGGGTCAGCGCGTTGGGGTCGATCTCCGCATTCGCGAGCGCAGTTCGCCAGTCGAGATCCGCCTCCTCGAGTATCTGGCGCAGGTTGTGAACACTGAAGTTCGGCACGCGCAAGTTCTGATAAGAGCTCAGCTTCATCGCTGCGCTCTTTCGCCGCCGACGCATGGAGGCGGTCCGGCGTGTTCAGGAACCCTCTGAGGAAGCCGCGTCCACCTGCCGCGGTGGGGAGCCGGCCGGCCAAGGGGTCCCGGCGAAGCCGGCCCGGGTGTCGTTCCACCGCAAGGAATGTTCGCTCGGCTGTCGGGAGGAACAGTTGCAGAACGCATTTCTCTCCTCTTCGTCGAGGCGATGGGGTGCCGCTCCGGAAGCGCTGCGGCGACTGGAGCACCGCCAGGAATCTGAAGTAACGCCAGCAGCTTTACATCTTGCGCCACCAATCGGCAAGGGGAGGCGCTTTGGCGCGCTTTCCCGCGTTGTTGGCGTCTCTTACTATGACGGTCCGGTGCTGTCCGATCTTAGCGTCATGCGGCAACAGGGGTCGGTGGAGAAGCCAACACACCGCCATCGAAGGAGATCCGGGGAGCACCCCCTGCGTACGAGATCGCCCTCAGCGGCAGGGTCATCATCGTTGCTCGTCATAGGCGACATCGCGCACGTCTGGAAAAACCACGACGACGCGGATCGCGTATACGCCACCCTCACAATTGGCTGCAACCAGTAGGCCAAGAATGCGGCTCGCCATACACCCAGTGGAGAGCGCAATCACCATCGGGCGCGTCCGGTCGGCACGCTGTCCGCGATCGCAGCAGTCGAATTCCTTTTCGCGCGATCCGATCCGGCCCAGGTGCTCTTCGGCATCCCAAAGCCACAACGATATGGAGAAAACCAATGACGCAGAATGTCGCACCGCGTGATTTCGTCGCCGATCACACAGTCGAACGTTCTCAGCGGCCCATGATAGGTGGCCCGAACAAGTTCAAAGTCGCGATTTTCGGCGCGAACGTGACGACCGGCCAGGGCGGTCTCAACCTCGCCGAGAACACGATCAAGCTCGGCAACTGGGGCGAGATCCAAGGTCTCGCGCAGAAGGCCGACCGCTACGGTGTCGACGGGTTCATCCCCATCGCCCGCTGGCAAGGGCTCTCGGGCCCCGACCGCCCGTGGGGCCGGCAGTTCGAGACGTTCACGTGGGCCGCAGGTCTGGCAGCAGCGACGCAGAACATACAGATCTTCGCCACCTGCCTCGTCCCCTTTATCCACCCGGTGATGGCGGCGAAGATGATGGCCACCGTCGACCACATCAGCGGCGGCCGCATGGGCCTGAACGCCACAGCCGGCTACTTCAAGCCCGAATACCACATGTTCGGCGTCGAGGTGCCCGAGCACGACACGCGCTATGAGCTCGCCGACGAGTGGATGACCATCGTCGAGCGGCTCTGGGCAGTCGAAGACGACTACCAGTTCGACTTCGACGGGGACTTCTTCCACCTCCAGGGTGCGCAGTCGTGGCCCAAGCCCGTTCAGACGCCCGGGCCGATGGTGATGAGCGCGGGCTCCAGCCCCGCCGGTCAGCAGTTCGCGTTCAAGCACGCCAACATCTTGTTCGCGGCGATCGGCAGCGTCGAGCACAGCCGGTCGGTGACGCCGAAGCTGCGCGAGAACGCCGACGCGGCCGGGCGTGAGGACCTCGGCCTGTGGGCCGGTGTGCACATCATCTGCAAGGACACGGAGAAGGAAGCGCGGGAGTACCTCGAGTACGTCGAGGAGAAGGGCGATTACGAGAGCGCCCTCCGCTACAAGCACATCATCCAGAACGGCGACTCCCGCGGGTGGAGCTGGGATCACTACAAGAAGTCCGAGGACCCGAAGCAGGACGAGAGCATCAAGACGTTCTTCCGGGCCGGTCTCGTTCCGCTCGTGGGCACGCCCGAGATGATCGTCGACGGGCTCCAGAAGCTGCAGGACTCGGGCATCACGGGCGTCTGCACCGGACTCGTCGACTACGACGAGGGGCTCGACCGGATGAACGAGCAGATCTTCCCGCTCATGCGCGACGCGGGCCTGCGCGCCTGACGTCCGACCATTCACAAAGGAGTGAAGGCAGATGACGTTCCCTGACCCCAAGCAGTTTCGACTCGTCGTCGCGGGCCCGACCGAGTCCGGCGACGCCGACTTCCTCGACGTGGGCCCTGCCGCCGAGTTCGACTTCCCCGGCGTGTCCGCAGGTGCGTTCTACTGGGCCGTCGAAGGCGGCCACAGCAAGGAGACCTTCGGTGCCCCGCCGAGCAGGGTCGCGCTGGCGGGCCCCAATGGATCCACCTTCGGCGTGAGCAGCTTCCCTGCGCACTCGTCGGGCGAGGTGGGGGCCGACGATCTCGGCGACAGCATGACCGTCACCGATGACGACGGCGACGCCGGAATGCATGCGAGCGACACCATCGACTACGAGGTCGTGATCTCGGGCAAGGTCGACCTCGTGCTCCCCGGCGGCAAGAAGCGCACGCTCGTTCCGGGTGACCTGCTCGTGATGGCAGGCGTTCCCCACGCCTGGAAGAACCCTTACGACGAGGACTGCGTGTACATCGTCGTGACCGTCGGCTTCAACTCCCCCGAGGTCGCATCGTGACCCTCACTGCACCCGGTAAGGCGCTGCGCGCGGTCTTCGAGAGCGAGGAGACGGCGTTGATGCCGTTCGGTTCGCTGCCGATCCACGCGGCGATGGCGCAGCACGCGGGCTTCGGGGCGTTCCAGCTCTCGGGCGGGATGTCGGCATGGTGGCAGGGCATCTCGGATGTGGGGTGGCTCACCCTGACCGAGGTCGTCGACCACGCGAAGCGCACGGCCCGCGCTGCGGACATCCCGATCTACTGCGATGCCGACACCGGTTTCGGCGCGCCGATCAATGTGCAGCGCACGGTGGCCGAGTTCATCGACGCCGGTGTCGGAGGCATCCACATCGAGGACCAGCGCGAACCGAAGAAGTCGGGTGGTGTCGCCGGCATCGAGCTCGTGTCCGACGCCGAGGCGATCGGGCGCCTGAACGCCGCTGTCGACGCGCGTGACAAGCACGACGAGGATTTCGTGATCGTCGCCCGCACCGACGGCTACGGTGCCGCCGGGGGTGGCGTCGACGAGGCGATCCGTCGTGCGCAGCTCTACAAGGCTGAGACCGGCGCCGACGTGATCTTCTTCGAAGGCATGCACACGTGGGAACAGGCCGAGCTCGCGCTGAAGGAGACGCCCGGCCCGGCCTACGCCGTCAGCGTGGGGCTGATCGGCCGTAAGACCGTCGCCGAGATGACCGCGCTGGGGCAGGCGATCCAGCCTGTTCCGTTCGTTCTGCCGGGCATCCACGAGGTGTGGCGACTGCTGGCCGACGTCAAGGAGTCGGGCGAGGCCACGCCTTTCGCCGAGTACCTCGACCGCATGGGTGCCGACGCCGGCACGGATTACGACGTCGGCTGGGGCGCCATGTTCGGGCGCCCGTCGACCGACTACGTGCGCGAGACGGAGGAGAAGTACCTCCCGGGGAGCGCCCAGCGCGACTACGACAACAACGCCCACGTCGGAGAGCACTACTGATGACGCGGCTCGCGAGGGGAAAGGCCGGCCTCGTGACCGGCGCGGCATCCGGGATCGGGTGGGCAAGCGCGCCGGCGCCGGCGAAGAACGGCGCGCACGTGATCGTGTCCGATCGGCAGAGAGGAGAGGTGTGAAATGGGAATCAACGACGAACTCGGTTTCGACGCCCGCGTGGCGATCGTCACGGGTGCGGGACAGGGAATGGGGCGCGAGCACGCGAAGATGCTCGCGTCGCGCGGGGCACGTGTCGTCGCCAACGACATCAACGCCGAGCGCGCCGCGGAGACGGTGGCCGAGATCACCGTCGACGGTGGCGTCGCGGTGGCCGACAGCAACGACATCGTCACCGCGGCGGCGGACATCGTCCAGACTGCGCTCGACGCGTTCGGACAGCTCCACATCGTCGTCAACAACGCCGGCATCAACGCCTTCGGACGGTTCTGGGAGATGGACTCCGAGACGTGGTGGCGTGTCTTCGATGTCAGTGTGAAGGGGGTCGTCGAGGTCTCGCGTGCTGCGATGCCGCACCTCATCGCCTCCGGCAGCGGGCGCCTCATCAACGTGTCGTCGAACGCCCTCATGGGTGTTCCGCTCGACTCGGCGTACGCCGCCGCCAAGTCGGCGATCTGGGGTCTCGGCAACACTCTCGCCGCCGAGGCGAAGGAGGTCGGTGTGCAGGTCAGTACGGTGCTGCCGGTCGCCTGGACGCCGATGACGGAGGATGCGTTCCGTGACCCCGTCGTCCAGGACGCCATGCGGGCGCACGTGCCCGCAAGTGCTGTCTCGGCATTCGTGGCATGGCTCGCGCACCAGGACACCACGGTCTACGGCGAAGCCTTCGAGGTGGCAGGCGTCGCCGCCGCCCGCACGGCTTTCTCCGTGATGCCGCGAATGAAGACCGCTGAGCCCACTCCCGAGAGCTGGGCGGCGAGCGCGGGCGACCTCATGCAGGACGGCGGTCTCGAGCCGCTTCGGAACGCGAGCCAGTCGTTCCGCGGTCAGATGGTCCACCTCGCGCCCGAGCTCGATACCGTGCTGCCCGCCGACGCGGCAGACGTGTCAGTGAGGTGACGCAGGTGTCCGTAGAGGTGAAGGAGCAAGAAACCGTGATCCAGAACCGCCTGCGTGGGTTCGACGCCGATCCGCTGATCGTGCGTCAGACGTTCGCTCAGTTCCCTTCGGGCGTTGCGGCGCTCGCGGCCGACATCGACGGAGCGAAGCACGCGCTCGTCGCATCGTCCTTCATGGTCGGCGTGTCCCTCGAACCGTGCCTCGTCGCCGTCGCGGTGCAGAAGACGTCCGTGACATGGGAGCAGATCTCGAAGGCGGGCCGCCTCGGCGTTTCGATCTTCGGCAAGGGGCAGAGCGGTCTCACCCGACAGCTCGCCCATAAGGATCGTGCTGCGCGATTCGAACAGGTCGCGATCGAAGTGAGCGATGACGGTGCGGTATTCATCGACGGTGCGGCGCTGTGGCTCGACTGCTCCATCTCCGCCGTCTCGGAAGCCGGCGACCACTGGATGGTGCTGCTCGAAGCACACCGTCTCGGTGCCGGTGAGAACGAGCCGCTCGTCTGGCACGGTTCGACATTCCGCGAGCTCGCCTCTCCTCCCGCAGTCGACGCCGCGTAACGGAATCGAGCACACCGACTCCGCGCCGCATCTCCGACGCGGAGGCGATCCGCCGCGCGAATCCCTACCGGGCCGAGACAGGAATCGATCCAGTTGTCTCGTGATTCTGTTTGAGAATCACGAGACAACTGGCCCCATCTCTAAAAAGACATAACGCCTCAATGGTCTCTATGGGCGAGCCGCCGATCGGTTCATATGCGATGTCCACTGATGTGGCCCCTGACCGCACCAAGGAGGATTCCGTTGCTGCAGATAACTCGGCAGAGCCCGGCCAGACGCCTGACAGCGAGCCGGCCGTTCGCGATCGAAAGCCTTCAGTCACACGACCAGGTCGTCACCGGCGTCGTCCAACACGGCGATGCCCGCGGACGACTGCTGGGTTTTCCCACCGCCAACCTCACCATGTCGACCAGCGCTCGCCTCGACGGTGTCTGGTCCGCCGTAGTTGTCACGGAGGATGACGGCCGACACTGGCCTGCTGCGGTCTCCATCGGACGGAGAACCACCTTCTACGGCCGCCACGGCCAACGACTCCTCGAAGCCCATCTTCTCGACGTGGAGATCGAGCTGTACGACCGGGAAATATCGGTCCATCTCGTGAACCGAATCCGCTCGCAACGCCGGTTTCGTGACGTCGAGGACCTTGTGGGGCAGTTGGCGAAAGACATTGAGGATGTCCGCAACTGGGCGACGTCAATCTCGCTCGAAGCGGGCGCGCGATGACCCCGCGTCGGCCGCCTCGGTGGGCAATTCTGCGCGTTGTGGCCGCTGTGGAGGCGCAGCGTCGCGCCGGGTGCGCACGGATCGACGTCGACCTGCTCGCACGGCGAGTCGGACTCAGCCGAAGCATGACGTCCGCTTGCCTCTTCGCGGCAGATTCAGAGCGCTCCACGCCGGCGTCCCCGCATCGTGCGGTCGGCTTGCCGAAGCCGAGCTGACGACGCTTTCCGGGTCGGGTGCGGCGATCGGGAACGGTCGACAGACGGGTGACGGTGAAGGAGTGCGACGGCATGATCCGGCGGGCGAGGATCGGCAATGGGGTGTTGCCTGAACCAGAAGACGCCGAGTAGCCGAGGGGAATCTCACCCCTCGGCTCTCACAGAAGCCGTGCGTAACAGTCTCCCGTTACACGGCTCTTGCCACTCTGATCACCAGGCCCCGGACGCCACAGTGGTCCAACTCCAGTGCGCGAACATGCGGGGATACCGATCAGCGATCTCCCACATCTTCTGGAGCGCCTCGCGTAGCGCCGCGAGCTTCTTGTGTTTCTGGCGAATCCATCGCGCCAAGCAGGCATTGATGCGCGTCAGGAGGGGTGTCAGCGCCGACCGGTAGAACCGGCCGAAATACTGCATCCATCCCCGCACGGTTGGATTACCGACTTCGGCGCTTTGAGGTCTGACCGGTGACAGCCCGCCTGGGTGGCGGTACGCGGCGACAGCGCTGCACCGGAAGGTGTGAGGTGCACAGAAAGCGGCGGGATGACCGCTCAGGAACGCGCGCGACGCGAGGCGCTGCGCCTGCGGGCCGCCGAGCTGTTCGCGGCCGGGGCCAGTGCGCCGGAGGTCGCCGAGCTGCTGAGGGTGACATCGAAGTCCGCCTACCAGTGGCGGCGCGCCTGGGCCGCCGGAGGGCGGGCGGCGTCGGCCTCCCGGGGCCCGGTGGGCAGCGTGGCAAACTCCGCCCGGCGTTGTGCGAGAAAATGGCCGCGATGCTGGAGCAGGGGCCGGCCGCCCACGGCTGGGATGAGGACCAGTGGCGGGCCGGCGCAGGTCCACCGTGACGGCTCCCACTGCGGCGACCGCGGCGAGGCAGAGCACGCCGTCGCTGATCAGCGGCGCAGCTCCGGAGGGGCGTCGGCCACAAGGCCGGCACCCATGTTGCCGATGTCCGACAGCCCTGAGGCAGAGTGTCCGACGGGCCGGAGACAGTACGCTGAACCGAGCGGGATCGGGCCCGCCGCACAGTGTCCGGGAGGTGCTTCATGACGGCCGAGATGGTGGCCCCGGCGTGGATGCACGAGCAGATCACGGCGGAGGAGTACGAGTCCTGGTCCGAGGAGCAGTGCGCCGGCATCGAGATCGTTGACGGGATGGTCGTCGTGAGCCCGAGTGCGTCCAAGCGGCACAACCGGCTGGCTCGGATTCTGGCGAACGCCCTGGATGCCGCCGCGGGGCCGGACTGGAACGCAGACACCGACTTCGACGTCCGGCTCCAAGACGTCCCGCTGACCAATCGCCGCCCGGACGTCGTGGTGTACCGCGCGGACACGATCGACGTCACGCCCACCCGGCCCGAGCACGTGCTGCTGGCGGCGGAGGTGGTGTCACCGGGCTCGGAGACCACCGACCGGATCGTGAAGGTCGACCAGTATGCCAAGGCAGGCATCGGCTTCTACTGGCGAATCGAGCAGGCCGCGACAGGCGTTCCTCTGGTGTACACGTACGTGCTCGACCCTGCGACGAAGACATACCGGGAGGGTGACGTGTTCACCGGCGTCGTCAAGGTCACGGCTCCGTTCCCGGTGGAGATCGACCTCGGGCAGATCTGACCCACATGCTGCTCAGCGGCCCGCTGTGCGTGAGCGGACGGTGCCGCACAGGGCATCACGGAGAAGACCGCGCGACACCTGTCACGGACTCTGACCAGGCAGATCCGGGCAGTGGAGCACCGTCCGGAACCACCCGGCACACCCCACCAGCCCTCGTAATGTGTAGGTCTCATCTCTGTCGACCGCCCCAGTGCACGCACGCCAGAAGGCGGATCGCCAGTCCGTCGGCGCCGACCAGCCTGAGGTGGCGGATGGGGGTCCTTCTGGGAGCCATCGGGGAGCCGACTCGCTCTCCGAGCCCCTTCGAGACCACTCGAGACCACGACAGCCCGACGCTCTGACCAGGGAAAACGTCATCCGCCCTGGCGAGCTCAGCAACCGAACCTCATTCGGGACGAAGAGGTCGTGGGTTCAAATCCCGCCACCCCGACAGAGATACAACGGGTCAGGCCCGGTGCTGGGAGATCAGCGCCGGGCCTGACCTGTTGTGCGGACCCGTTTTGGGAGCCGTCCGGGAACCGGCTTCGGGAACCGGCTCCCAGGGCCCGTCTGCCGACGAGAACGCGGGAGCGTGTGCGGTCAGAGCCAGTCCCAGCGCTTGAAAGCGAAGTACAGCGTCAGAGAGACAACGACGATGACGGCGCTGGAAACGATGAATCCCGACTGGTGTCCGAAGCCGGGGTAGGGAAGGTTCTGTCCGTAGAAGCCAGTGATCGCCGTGGGCACGGCGATGATCGCGGCCCAGCTCGTCACCTTCTTCATGATCAGGTTCATCCGGTTCGCCTGCACCGACAAGTTGGTTTCCATCACCGAGGCCACCAGGTCGCGCAGCGACTCCGTCCACTCGCCGGCACGCAGCACGTGGTCGTACACATCGCGGTAGTACGGCAGCAAGGGGCCGTCGACGACGTCGAGGTCGGGGCGCATGAGGGCGTTGACGACCTCCCGCATGGGCAGAACCACGCGACGGAGCCGGACCAGTGATTTCCGCAGGGCGTAGGACTGGCGCTGTACGGTCTGGATCTCCCGGCCGCCTTCGGCGAAGAGCAGATCGTCCAGTTCCTCAATACGTTCGTCGAGTTGCTGTACCGCGGCAAAGTGCCCGTCGACGACATGGTCGAGCAGGCCGTGGAGCAGGAAGGCGACCCCGTGCGCTGCCAGAGCCGGAGTACGGTCCCACCGGGCGACCAGCTCGTCGAGGGCGAACGCGGCGTCCTTGCGGACCGTGATCAGCGCCTGCGGCGTGAGGATGACCGCGAGCTCGCTCATCGTCAGTCCCGCGCCGTCCGGGTCGACGGCGACCGCGTAGACACTGAGGAAGTGATGGGTACGGTAGTTGTCGAGTTTCGCCCGCTGTCCCTCGTGCAACGCGCCCTCGAGAGCCAGCTCGTGGAGACCGAGTTCCTCGCCGACCGCCGTGAACTCGGCGCGGTTCGGGCGGTACAGGTCCAACCACACGGTCGAAGACGGATCCGCCAGATGCCGGGCGATGTCCCGGACCGGGAAGCCCTCCTCGACCAGGGAGCCGGCGCGGTACAGCCGAGTATGGGCCATGTCGCGCACACTAACGGCACCAGCGGAACATCAGCGGACACCACTACCGGGCATGCGCCCCGACTGGCGGTACCGCCCCGATCACCTTGAAGTCGGCGCCGCGGCAAAGACAGCCCTGTGGGCACTCGGGCCTCCAGACGTCATTCCTGGGGCTCGTGGCGTTCCTCGCCGGTCCGGGGGTCCTCCGCGGGGATCGGGTGTGCCTGATGGGTGCCGGTGTCGATGAGGATCTGTGCGGCATGGGTGACGTTGTCGGCCCGGACTGCGCGGGCCATCGCGGCACGGGCGGCATCGGGTGTCGCGTGCGGCGGGACCACGAGAAGGGAGAAGTGGTCCTGGTCGCCCCGGGTGATCAGGGCGGTGTCATCACCGACCGGGAAGGAGTCGATATGGACGACCTGGTCGTCGATGACCAGGCGTGTGGGAAGTTCATCCCACGCGGTGCCGTCCAGGCCGACGCGCGTGATCGGGCCGAGGTGCCCGGTCAGCACGTGGATGAGGTCGGGCAACTCCGCGCCGATGTCGCGGGAACGCGGCCACCACGCGCCGTCGAGATTGCCTTCCCGGGATTGCGTCGTCTCCAACCGCAGAAGAACTGTCCCGGGTTTCGCGGCCCGATGGATCGCGTCCGGCAGGAACCCGGGCGCACGAGGGATGTCGGATCCGGTCATGTTGTGTCCGCCTGTCTGCGGGATTCGGTGTCACCGCCGAACGCGGGACCCCGTTCTCTCACCGTAAGTCGTGCGCCGCCGCACCGGCTGCGCCCACCGGCGGTTCCGGACGCGTTGCCTCTCGGTAAAACGCCTGCTCACGCGCACGTCCCGGGGCCTCTGAGCGGCGTAGAGTGGAGGAATCGGGAGCACTTCGCACACCGACCACCATGCCGGTGTCGTTCCCGGCGAGCAACAACACCGGCCTCCAAGAGGAGGCTCGGGGACAGGTCCGCGTCATGACCGCGACCATCGAACCCACGATCATCGAAGAACGCCCGCCTTCGGCGTCGGCCCGGCTGTCCCTGGCCCCGACCGGCTCGGTTCCAGGTCTCCTGGACGGTGCCTGGTGGCCACGCTCCCGTGATCTCCTCCGGGAGATCCCCACTCTGACGGACGCGCTGGACGCGTGCTGGGGTCGGATCACCCACGTCACCGTGAACCCGGCCCACTGGCCCGTCATCCCGCGCAAGGTCCCCGTCACGGGGCACACGGTGCATGTCGGCTGGTTCGCCGACGAGCAGGACCCGAACAAAGTGATCCTCTTCTCCTACACGGTGGGCCGCCTGGACCTGCTGGTGATCCCTCCGGAGACGGAGCCGGCCGCCGCCGCCCGGCTGATGACAGCAGCAACCGTTCCGGAAGGTATCCGCACCGCCAGCGGTCTGATGGCCGACGAGGCCATGAGTCACGACGCGGAAGAGGCTCGGAGCCGGGAAGAGGAATGGGAGTCCGACGGCGGAGCCGCTTCGGCGGCCGGAGCCGCGATCGGGATCTTGAGTTCCGCCCCGAGGAGGTGAGGACGTGGAGACAGTCGTCACCGTCGCCGTGTTCGTCTTCGTGATCATCGCGGGGATGTTCCTGATCCACCGGCTCAACGCGCAGCATGACGAAAGGATCAAGGTGTTCCGCTACAGCGACGCCCTACCGGGAATCGGTCGGCGGACCCGTAAGAACCCACGTGCGACCGCGCCGGAGGGTCCTCCTGCCGACGCCGCACGCCGTGAGCACCGAGAGGGGAGCCGCTGATGACGCAGACCTGCTTCCAGCCGGTGCGAGCAGGGGGCGACGGCCGTCACACACGCCGACACGTCGCCCCCTGACGCACGTCGTCCTGTATGAGCAAGGGCTCACCATGAAGTCACCGGAACTGCCGTCGGCCGGGCACGCGGAGGTTCGTATCGTCGCCGCGGACCCGGAGGCGGCTCGCCATGTCGCGGAGATTCTCCGCCGTTGTTACGCCGCCACCGAAGCGCGCAGCTACCCCGCAGGCGCTGACGGCGGAACACGCCTCCACCTCACCGTGGACACCACGCGCATGGCGGAGCCGGTGCGCTCCTGGCTGTCGACCAGCCAGTCCTCCGGGGACGATCACGCACAGCCGGACGAAATCTGAGGAGACGGCCCTCAGCGGGGAAGGGTGACACCGCCCCAGACGTACGGGTTTCCGTCGGTACCGGCACGAGAGACAGGCGACCATGGCGACACTGCACGAGCGGCAGCACTACCGCGAGGCGATCATGAGGACCCTGTACGAGGCCATCGAAGGCAATCGCCTCCTCGGCCTCACCGGGGCGCGGCTGCGCGAGGATCTCGTCATGCCCGAGGAGGACCTGGCCGCCGCCTGCACGTACTTGGCGGCCGAGGGACTGGTCCAGGTCGACTGGGCGCGAGGAAACACACCCGCGATGGTCACACTGACGCACAAGGGGGTCCGGCTCATGGAGACCGAGGAGAAGGACAGTGACTGACCCGGCACAGGCCGCCCTCAGGGCTCCGGCCGGCCACATGACGGCCTCACCTCATCCCATATGCCTGAAATGGCACCCCGGGCATACCCTGGTGAGTGGGCCTGCGCACTCTCACGTGCAACGACCCGGAAGGGCGGCCCCGGTGTGTATACGCCGGGGCCGTTGCGTCACCGGCAAACGCCGCAGGGAAAAGGTGTGATCCACTCGGTCGATCTTCCGCGAGTGACGCAACTGCGACGTCGTTGACCCGAAGGGCCGAGAGGCCAGCGCGCCGTCTACATGGACGGCGGCGGACAGCGACTGGCCCACCGCTGATGCCGGGAGGCTGACGTGGTGCTGTTTCCTCTACTGCTCACGTGGTGGTTGTGCTCGGCGCCGACCTTGCCCCCTCAGGATGCGGAGCCCCGCGTCCGGTGAAGAGGCGGTCCGGCCGGCCGACCGGCCAACCTCCCCCTCCTACGTGGGGCACCACCGTCTACTGGCGCAGGGCCCGGCATCGCTCACATGCCACTTGCCCATGAGCAGCAGAGGAAAGCGACGTCAGGCACTCGCCGTCAGCGTGAGGGAAGAGGCAGGGTCCGCTCCGTGACACCGATGCCCGCCATCGCCGCCCACTCGCGCCGTTGGCTCCGAGGATGCCTTGCACCGTGAGCACCGCATTCGGGTGCACCCACGGCACCAGCCCCTCCGTCCGGTATCAGCCTCTCCGTCCGGTATCGCGGAATGCCCCGCCCCTGACGCCGCGACCGGCGGGCAGGACGGGGAGTGGCCCAAATGGCGGCGCGGCGCCCGTAACGGGCGGCGCCAGGACAGCGCCGGATGGCCATGTCCGCCCCGATCGCTTCGGCAGTGCCTCCGAGTGGCCACTCCCGGAGAGCGACCCCAGAACCCCCCTCCCCGGCTCTGCGCGCCAGGACCGAAGGTCCCCAGCCCGACCGGACCGACACGTAGGGTGAGCAATCATGTCACTGCGTGACCGTGACGGATGGCGTGATCGGGTGGTCGGGCACGTGGCGCGTCGCCCCGGTACAGCTGCCCGGGCGGTCGCCCCGGTCCCGGGTGAGGAGTACGGATGAGCCAGTGGGGTGTGGTGGTGGCCGGTGGCGTGGTCGTCGGCTACGGGGCCCTCTCGCGGCGGCTGTCGACGACGGTGCTGTCCGGTCCCTTGGTGTTCGTCGTGTGCGGGCTGGCGATCGGGCCTCTGGGCCTGGACCTGCTGAACGCGGACCGGGATCCGGAGGTCATCCGGACGCTGCTGGAGAGCGCGCTCACCCTTGTGCTGTTCACGGACGCGGCGGCGATCAGGATCGGGGACCTGCGCAGGGAGGGGTTCCTGCCGTTGCGGCTGCTCGTGGTCGGGCTGCCCGTCACGATGGCGCTGGGGTGGCTGGTGGCCTGGCCCCTCCTGCCCGGTCTGGGTGTGTGGGAACTGGCGCTGGTCGGCGTCATCCTGGCTCCGACGGATGCCGCGCTCGGGCAGCAGGCTTTCTCCAACGAGCGGGTCCCGGCGTTGGTCCGAGGCGGCCTGGGCGTCGAATCGGGTCTGAACGACGGTCTGGCGCTTCCGTTCTTCGTGCTGGCGCTGGCGGCGGCGGGTGAGGGGGAGGGGCATCCGGGCGTTGCCGTGACGTTCCTGCGTGCGCTGCTGCTGAGCGGTGCGATCGGACTCGTCGCCGGTTGGGCCGGGGCGGGTGTGTTGCGTTGGTCGGCCGCTCGGGACTGGAGCACTCCTGCGTGGCGACAGTTCCTGACGTTCGCCGTTCCCGTGATCACCTACGGGCTGTGTGCCGCGGTCGAAGGCAGCGGCTTCATCGGTGCCTGGGTCGCCGGTCTGGCCTTCGGAAGCCGGCTGCGTGACGCGTCGTCAGGACGTGTCGCTCGGGCCGAAGGCCCGGGTCCCACGCAGAGCGCGAAGTTCAGCGAGCGGCTCGGGCTCCTGCTCGCCTCGGTGAGCTTCCTGGTCTTCGGCGCGGTCATCCTGGGGCCGGTCCTTCAGCACCTGACGTGGCGGATGGTGGTCTACGCGCTGATCAGCCTGACCGCGGTCCGGATGCTGCCGGTCGCTCTGGCCCTGGCCGGCACCGGCCTGCGGGCCGCCTCCGTCGCCTACATCGGGTGGTTCGGTCCGCGCGGGCTCGCCTCCCTGGTCTTCGGCCTGCTGGCCTTCGAGGAGCGCCTGCCCGG
The DNA here is from genome assembly GCF_036634175.1 of Streptomyces sp. P9-A2. NCBI lineage: Bacteria > Bacillati > Actinomycetota > Actinomycetes > Kitasatosporales > Streptomycetaceae > Streptomyces > Streptomyces sp. P9-A2. The sequence goes on along the minus strand of NZ_JAZIFX010000001.1, from coordinate 4,400,281 downwards.
GACGACGCTGCTGAACGGCGTCATCGCCGTGACCGTGGGCCTGAGCGTTCTCCTCCACGGCGCAACGGCCCCGTTTCTGGGAAACCGCTACGGCGACTGGTTCACCAGGACGCTCCGCACCGAACCGGGCCTGCGGGAGAACGCACTCGGCGCCGACAACGCCCCCGGCGTACGAGGCCCCCACAGCCCTTGACGAACACGGCGACTGTGCCACCCGTGGCGTTCGAGCTCGCCGATGGCGAACCCCAGGCTGTACGAGACAGCCCCGCTCCGAGTGCTTCCGCAGGCGTCGGCGGTTGCAGCAATTCTCCTTCCGCGCCTCACACAGCCATGGGCCGGGCCTGGGCTAGCGGGCGAGCGACCCGTTCCGGGTGTCGGAAGCGGACTGCCACGCCTGCATGCCCGCTCGGGACGCCTCCTTGGCCTGCTGCCACTTCATGGCCGCCTGCTGGGCCGGAGGCACGTCCATGTCGCGGATCATGCGCCGACCTGCGGCGAACACGGCGACGGCCGCGATGACCATGCCGGTGCCCGCCACCACGGCACCGGCCGCGGTGAGCACGGCACCGGTCGTGACGAGCCGGGTGTCGATGTCGATCGATTGCAGGGGCTGGTGATGGTTCATGACTCCACCATCCAACGGCAGGTGACCACCTCGCATCCCGGGCACTCGCATCCCGGGCAACGGCACAAGAGGCCGGAGCGCCCCCGTACTGGTAGGCGCGGCCCTGGCGGCAGGCGAGGAGTCGCCGGTGACCGGGGCCGGTGGCGACGTGCTGACGATCGTCGTGGTGCCGGGCATCACCGCCGGCGCGGTCATCGCACAGGAACCCCGTCCGGCGCGGAGGCCGGGTCCGGCCCGAGTCGCTGGGGACGCCGTCCGGAGATACGTTGAAAAGGAAGCACCACATCGGGACATCGGGCGGGCGGGCGCGCTCCGCTTCGGACAGGTACGCGGCGGCTCCGCCCTCGACGTCACCTGCAAGGCCCCGGCTCATGGCCGCGACAACCTCCATGTCGTCGATATGAGCCTCTTCCTCGGGACCGAGGCCATCACTCCCTCGCTGACCGCCATCGCCAACGTTCAACGCGCTGCGCGTCGGCGACCACTTCGTGGAGCGTCCGCAATGACCGAGAACCATCTCTCCGGCGAGGAGACACGGCACCTCACCCCGCAGGAGCGGGTCGCTCGCGGCAGGGCCGCCCGCTCGGACGCGCCCCGTTCCAGCCACGCCGAGTTCAGGCCCTCGCCGAAGCGCCCGGACCCGGTGGAGATCATCGAGAAGCAGTCCGCGAAGCGGGTGCCGGAACTGGTACCGATCCGCTACGCCAGGATGAGCGAGGCACCGTTCCGCTTCTACCGCGGGGCCGCCGCCATCATGGCCTCGGATCTCGCGGAGACACCGGTCAGCGGGATCAGGGTGCAGTGCTGCGGCGACGCGCACATGCTGAACTTCCGGCTGCTGGCCTCGCCGGAACGCCGCCTGATGTTCGACATCAACGACTTCGACGAAACACTGCCCGGACCATGGGAATGGGACGTCAAGCGGCTGTCGGCCAGCCTCGTCATCGCGGGCCGGGCGAACGGCTTCAGCTCCAAGGAACGGGCGTCGGTGGTGCGGGCGGCCGTGGGGTCGTACCGCGAGCGCATGCGGAACTTCGCCAAAATGAGCAATCTCGACGTCTGGTACACCAGCTACGACACGGACGAGCTTCTGGAGCAGTGGGGCCCGGTCGTGGGCGCGGGACAGCGTGCTCGCTGGGAACGCGCCGCGGAACGGGCCCGTGCGCATGACACGCTGCAGGTCTTCGACAAGCTCACGCACATCCTCGATGGAAAGCGTCTGGTCTCTCCCGATCCGCCGCTGCTGGTACGGCTCCATGATCTGCTGCCGACCGCTGAACGCGGCACGATGGAGAAAGAGCTCAACCGGCTGCTCGAGCGCTACGGCCAGACCCTGCAGACGGACCGCCGATTCCTGCTGGAGAGCTACCGCGTCGCCGACATGGCCCGCAAGGTCGTCGGTGTGGGAAGTGTGGGAACCCGCTGCTGGATCATCCTGCTGCTCGGCAAGGACGACGAGGATCCCCTGTTCCTCCAGGCCAAGGAGGCCGACGAGTCGGTTCTGGCGCCTTACGTCGGCGGCAGCACCTTCCGCACGCAGGGCGAGCGCGTCGTCGCCGGCCAACGGCTCATGCAGGCCACCAGCGACATCTTCCTGGGATGGGAACGCGCCCAGGGCATCGACGGCCAACGGCGGGACTTCTACGTACGCCAACTGCGGGACTGGAAGGGCATCGCCGTAGCCGAGGACATGTCACCGAAGCGGATGGCCAATTTCGGCCGACTGTGCGGCGCCGCACTGGCCCGCGCCCACGCCAGGTCCGGGGACCGCATCGCCATCGCCGCGTACCTGGGCGGCAGCGACGTCTTCGACCGCGCGCTGGCGACCTTCGCCGAGCTGTACGCGGACCAGAACGAGAGGGACCACCAAGCCCTCGTCGATGCCGTCCGAGCCGGACGGGTCCCTGCCGAAGCGGCCTGACGTCGGCCATGCTGACGATCTGGCGCAGCTGTCTGTCGGCGGCCCATCGGGGAAGGCGTCGAATCTCGTATCCTCCACCAGTGCCTCACCGGGCACGATGTCGAAGGGCCCCACCGTTCGCGGTGGGGCCCTCCGACATGCGCCGACGGTCAGCGCCATCGCCGCGCACCGTAGAGATCGGCACAACCTCATCCCGACCTCGCATGTCGTGGTCATGAACGCTCTTTTGCGTCCTGATCCGATCAGAGGACCGAATGAACCCAGCCAGACGCACGACCTCCGCGGCCGCGGCCGCGATCGTGCTCGCCACCGCGGGCGGCCTGCTCACCACCGTCGCCACGCCCGCCTCCGCCGCGCCCGCCTGCACCTCGCCGGTCTAAGCGGGCGTCCGGCGCGAAGCCGACGCTGGAGCTGGCCCGTGCGCTGGACACGATCCTCGGTGCGGACGACCTGCTGATCGAGTTGTGGCCGTACGTGTACCGGGAGGCGTTTCCGGACTGGTCACGGAAGTTCATGCAGTACTCGGAGCGGGCGGTGGTCATCCGGCAGTACGCGGCCCATGTGGTGCCGGGCCTGTTGCAGACGGAGAACTATGCGCGGGCGGTGCTGAGCCTGGACGCCCTATTGGAGAGCGACGAGCAGTTGGAGGAACGTGTCACAGCCCGTAGGGGACAGCAGGGGCGGCTGAGTTCACCCGACCGGCCAGAGCTGTGCGTGGTGCTGGATGAAGCGGTACTGAGGCGTCCGATCGGCAGCCATGCCGTAATGCGACAGCAGTTGGCGCGCCTGATCGACGCTGCGGTGGAGCGGCACATCACCGTACAAGTACTGCCGTTCGACCAAGGCGGGCACGAGGCGATGGGCGGTTCGCTGACGGTCCTGGCCCTGCCGGACGGCTCGGAGATGGCCTACACCGAGGGTGCCGACTACGGTCAACTCATTGAGGAACCAACCGATGTCGGACGCTACAAGGTGATTTACGATCGGCTACGGGCGGCAGCCCTGCCCCCGATCATGTCACTCGACATGATCCGGTCCACGATGGAGGGCGACTACCGTGGCTCGAATCTCCCATCCCGATCCGACCGGCGTCGCCTGGCGCAAGAGCAGCTACAGCAATCAGGCGGGGGCGACTGCGTGGAGGTGGCCGACGGGTTCCGGGCCGTCGTGCCCGTCCGTGACAGCAAGGTGCCGCACGGTCCGGCGCTGTGCTTCGAAGCCGCCTCCTGGGCCGCCTTCATAGGCGAGTTGAAGGGCGACGTGCAGCACCGCCCCTACCGTCCCTGAGGCGGCCGGGCCCCGGCAGCCGTCCGCCCGCCGGGTCCGCCGGGTCCTTGTCCGCGAGGGTCCGGCGGGCCGCTGACCTCCTGAAAGAACCGGGAGAAAGAACTACCCGCCCACCCACCCTCCCCGCCGGAAGGCTCGCGTCACTCGTGCGAGTGACCGGCTTGCGGGGGCGGGATTCGGGCGGTTACGTTCACCGCAACAAGCTCGACAACCGCAAACAGATACGGCCCCCGGCCGGGACGGCAATCCCGAACGAGGGCCTCACCGATCAGGAAGCCTCAACCTTCCCAATGGCTGACTCGCAGTCTAACGCGCGCCTGCGCGCCGACGCCGGAGCTCCGACCTCCGGCGTGATCCACGTACGCACCCGGCTCACCGCCGACTTCACCGTGATCTCCAACGCCCTCGCGCAGCGGCGCGGCAGCGCGGTCACCGTCGGAGTGGGGGTGTACATCCTCTCCCTGCCCACCGGCACCCCCGTGTCCATCGCCGCCCTGTGCGCGCACTTCAGCGAGGGCGAAATCCTGATCTCGCGGGCGCTCAGGGAACTGGAGGCCGCCGGATACCTGGAACGGCGCCGTGAGCGCCGGCCGTCCGGGCAGATCCGTACCCGGACGTACTTCTACGACGTCCCCGGCGGCGGCCCGGACCCGGACCCGGACGGGGCTCCAGACCCCGACGGGCCCCCGGAACCACCGGAACCCCCGGAACCGCCGAAGCCGCCCCGGCCCCGGCCCCGGCAAGCGTCCTCAGCCGAGCCGACCACGCCCTCTTCGGTGACCGTCACGACCGTCACGGAGGAAGCGGCGCCCGCCCTCGTTCCGGACCAGCCCGAGAAACCGGCGTCGCTCTCCGACGCCGACCCGCAGGCAATCGCCGTGCTGACCTCGCTCCGCCGCCTCGATCCGCGTCTCGTCCTGTCCGAGCGGGAGGCCGTGCGGCTGGCGCCGGCCGTCGGGCAGTGGCTCGCGGCAGGTGTCGCGCCCTCCCGGATCACCGCGCATCTCACGGCACGGCTCCCCGACCACCTCCTGACCCGCCCGGCGGGCATCCTCGCCTTCCGCCTCCGGGAAACGCCCCTGCCCGCGCCCCCTCCGGCACCGCTCCCGTCGTTCGCCGAACGCCCGGCCCTCCTGCCGTTCCAGACCTGCGACGGCTGCGAGCGCGCCTTCCGCGCACCGGAGCCCGGGCACTGCCGGGACTGCCGAGGCCGTCTCGTCCAGGGCCCTCTTCGTGCGGCCGGCTGAGCCGATGGGCGGGTGTGCGATCGATCCCCGGACGGCAGACTTGATGTGCGACGATGCGAAACCCGGCAACGGACTCGACAGACGGAGGAGGTGGGGCATGGCCGACCGGTTCACGGACGGGCTCCTGACTCCCACGGAAACAGCCTCCTACCTGGAGATTCCGGAGTCGACGCTCATCTCCTGGCTGAAGAGCAGGGCTGCCGGGGCGCCGCTGGTCCACCAGGTGGAACCACTGGGCAAGGGACAGCCCTCGGTGCCGTTCATCGCGGTGGCCGAGGCGCACGTTCTCCGTTCCCTCCGCACCCTGGGGCTGCGGATGAGTGAGATCAGGGAAGCCGCCGCCGCCGTACGGGACACCTTCGACACCCCCTACGGCCTCGTCTCGAAGCGGATCGCGACGGACGGCGTGGACATCTTCGTCGAGCACGGGCTGGGGCACCTCCGCAGGGCCCGGGACGGTCAGGCCCCCATCCACGAGGTGGTCTCCGACTACCTCCGCTACGTCAACTACCCGTCGCTAAAGTGACGGGCTTGCACAACGGGCACCACTGGCGGTGATGCTGCGTTTGCGTCCAGCCCCACCCCGCTGGCGCGGGGGCGGGGCGGGGGCCGTTGACAGGGCCCCGCGTCGCCACAACTCCCACGCCCGGGCGCGGATGTTGCGGGAGCCGTTCCGGTCTGCGTGATCAACGAATCCGCAGTTCCGGCACGCGAACCGGGCCTGACTCGCCCGGTTCGCCTGGTCGATGTGCCCGCACTCGGCGCAGGTGCGGGAGGTGTACGCCGGATCGACGTGCACCACCGGCACCCCCACCCGGCGGGCCTTGTACGCGATGAACTGCCCGAGCTGATGGAAGGCCCAGGAGTGCAGGGTGGCCCGTTGGGGCTTGCGAAGCCGTACCCGTCCGCGGATGCCCGTCAGGTCTTCCAGGGCGATTCCGCGACCGGTGCGTTCTGCCTCGGCCACCACATGTTTCGCGATCTTGTGGTTGATGTCCTTGGCCCGCCGGGCCTCCTTGCGGCGGCGCTTCTTCAGCCGCCGCCGGGCGGACGGGGTGTTCTTCTGCTGCAGCTTGGTGCGCAGGCCGCGCTCGCGGGCCCGGATCCGGTTGAGTCCGCGCCCGGCCATGATCTCGCCATCGGAGGTGGTGGCGATGTTCACAACACCGAGGTCGATGCCGAGGAAGTCCACCGGGTCCGTGTTCAGCGGCGCTTCGGGGACCTCGCAGGTGGCGTTCAGGAACCACCTGCCGTCCCGGCAGATGAGATCGGACTCGCCCCTGCGGTACCGGGCGAGCGTGGCCAGCTGTGCGGGAGACGCGGTGAAAGCCACGTCCTTCATCCGCCCGCCGGTGGTCCACACCGACACCGTCCGCCCGGCGAGCTGCCACGAGAGCATCCGGTCGTCGAAGGGCTGCGCGCCGAGGGGACGGAAGACAACGGGCTTCTGTGTCGCGCGGCGGTGGCGCGCCGAGCCGGGACGGCCCAGGTGGCCCGCCGTCAGGTTCGCCCGCAGGGTGGCGTAGGCGTCGCAGGTCTTCTTGATCGTGTGCTGGGCCGCCTGGGCGCCCAGGTTCCACCGCGGCCTGACCTGCCCGTAGGTGAGTCTGCGCAGGGCGAAGTTCTTGAACTCCCCGCGCTCGAAGGCGACCTCGCTGACCCAGGTGGCGGCCTCGTTGCAGGCGCGCAGGGTCGCCTCCAGAGCCGCCGCCTGCACGGGCGTCGGCAGCAGCCTGACCTGCACCACCAGCTTCACGATCACCGATCGTAGGCACCCGCACGACACCGCACCACGCGTTCCCCACCGGCCACCCCATCGAGTGAAACCCGGCCCCCTGGCCCGACTCACCGCGCCCGTTGGCGAGACCCGGCTGCTCCACGGCCGGACAGACACAGCGACACCGCGGCGCTCCGCGCCGCGATACACGAGGATGCGATTCCTCCCGGGGCTGAAGCCCCGGGGTTCCTCGCAAGAACAGGCTGAACAAGCGCCGCGGAAGACCTTCGGGAACGGAGGCAGGCGACCGACGCTCGGCTCGGCCGGGTCAGTACTTCTGGCGTCCGAGCTGCTTCGATTCCTTCAGGTGTTCAGAGCACTCGGTGTTGTGGCAGGGGCCGGGGCGCCACACGGGCACGACGATTCCGAGAGTCTTGTGCCGCCCCTTCACCATCGTGGTCACTGGCTGCTTGCAGACCGGGCAGACAAGCGCTCCCTGGGGACCGGTCTCGCGTTCTGCTTTGCTCATTCTTTAATACTAGGCTTTTCGGGCTTATAAGGACATCGGGAGCGTGCGCGCGCCCTCCGGCGCCGATCAGCCCGCCGGTCGAGGGGGGTCCTTCCCCTCCTGGTCCTGCTCGGTGTGCGCGCCTCGGTCCGGGCCGGGGTTCTCGGTGGTCGCCGACTCCGGCGGCGGGGCCGCCTTCTCGTCCGGAGCGGCGGGCACCGGGTGGGGCGGGGCGGGCCGGAGCAGGCTGAGGGCCACGGAACCGGCCAGGACGACGACGATGACCGCGAGGCTGACCGGTGAGGGGATCTCGGGGACGCCGGTGCTGATCGTCTTGTGGGATGCCTGAAGGACGAGTTTGACGCCGATGAAGGCGAGAATGATCGCGAGGCCCTTGCTCAGGTAGTGGAACCGGTCCAGGAGACCGGCCAGCAGGAAGTAGAGGGCCCTCAGGCCGAGAATGGCGAACGCGTTGCTGGTGTAGACGACGAAAGCGTCGTCGCTGACGGCGAGAACGGCGGGAACGCTGTCGACGGCGAAGATCAGGTCGGCCGCCTCGATGGCGGCCACCACCGCCAGAAGCGGGGTGGCCACGCGTTTGCCGGCCTCCTTGACGAAGAACTTCGCCCCGGCGTACTCGTCGCGGACCGGCATGATCTTGCGGAGCAGCCGTACGGCGAAGCTTCTGCCCGGGTCGAAGCTCTCCTCCTCGTCCTTGAGGAGCTTGTAGGCGCTGTAGAAGAGGACGGCGGCGAAGGCGAAGAGCACGGCGGTGAAGCGGCTGACCACGGCGACGCCGAGGGAGAGGAAGATCCCGCGGAAGACCAGGGCGCCCATGACCCCGATGAACAGCACACGGTGCTGGTAGGCGCGGGGCACCTTGAAGTACGCGAAGATCACGGCGAAGACGAAGAGGTTGTCGACCGACAGGCTCTTCTCCAGGAGCCATGCGGTGATGTACTCCGTGCCCGCTGTCGCCCCGAGGACCAGGAAGACGACCGCACCGAAGGTCAGGGCGAGGCCCACCCACAGAACGCTCCAGGCGCCGGCTTCCTTGAAGCCGATGACGTGCGCGGTGCGGTGGGCCAGCAGGTCCACCGTCAGCGACACCACCACCGTCGCGGCGAACGCCACCCACAGCCAAAGCGGGACCTCGAGCACACCGACCACTCCTCCACGACCCGCATCGATACATGGAGACCGTTTACCGCATTCTGCGTCTGTTCGTGCACTTAAGCGATCCAAAACGAACCCTGACCGCGTCGCGGCCGGGCGGGCCGTCCTCGGAGTGCGGCGGTATTCGAGCCGTCACATCGCCGATCCTCCACTGATCACTCGCCGATCGCCCGCCGACGGTTCGCGGCCAGTACTTTCGTAGCAGTGGCAGTGGCAGTGGCAGTGACCGTGGACGGTTCGATGGGCGAGGGCCCGGGACAGGAGCGATGAAATGATCATTTTCGGCACCAAGGGGTACCTCTACCAGCTCGCGATACTCACGCTGGTGTGCTCCCAGTGCGGGAACCCCTCCGCGCACACGCTCAGGAAGCGGGTCACGAAGTTCACGCTGTTCTTCGTGCCGCTGTTCCCGGTCTCGACGAAGTACGCGACGCAGTGCACCTTCTGCGGCGCCGAGTCGAAGGTGACCGCGGAGCAGGCCGAGCAGTTGCAGGCGCAGGCCTCGGGCGGTCCCGGCGGCGGGCAGCCGTACGGACAGCCGTCCCAGCAGCACCAGCAGCCGTACCAGCAGTAACGCCGCGACCCCGCCGGCCCTCAGAAGTACGGGCCCGCGAGGGCGGCCCACGGGGCGGCCACGGCGACGGGGACCAGAGCCAGGATCCAGCGGGGCTGGTGGCGGGGCGGGCGGGTGAACGCGAAGGTCAGGGCCGCCGCGCCCAGGACGAGCGCCGCGTAACCGGCGTACCAGCCGCGTTCGACGGCGCCCCGCGCCCACAGGCTGATGCCGGTGCCCTCCAACTGCTCCTCGATCGCGCTGCCCGTGTACGGATCACCCCAGCCGGCCGCCACGGACGCCACCTGGCAGGTCGCCAGGGCCGCGAGGACGAGGAGGACGGGTGTGGGGAATCGTTCCTCCACCGTGTGCCGCACACGCCACAGCAGGTAGAGGACCACCCCCGTGACCGCCGGAACGACCGACACCGCATACGCAGCCGTGTAGACCTTCGTGTACGCCCCGTCACCGGCCTCCGCCGAGGGCGCGCCCGAGGTCGCCGCCGCTCCCAGCACCTCGGCGCGGTCGAGGAGGCTCCAGATCCCCGGAATCGCCACGTACCGCGCCGACACCCACAGGAGCACCAGGGCGCCGACGAGCAGCCACTTCGCCCTGGTACCGAAGCGGCCTGCGTCGAGCACTCGGTCGGGCAGGGTCATGGCCGGATGATAGTCACATCGGCTGCACGGACCCTTCCGGGCAACCCATCTATGCTCCACGCGACAGGTCAAGCGGCAGGTCAAGTGGCAGGTGTGGCAGGTGTGGCAGGTAAGGAGCGGATGCCTCGATGGTGTTCAAGCGGCTGCTCGGTTCGCCGGGTGTGGGCGGGCCCTCGGTCGACACGGTTCTGGAGCCGGGGCCCTTCCGGCCCGGCGGGACGCTCGCCGGGCAGGTGCGGCTCGTGGGCGGCGACACCGCGTTCGACGTCGAGCAGGTGGCCCTTGAACTCGTGGCCCGGGTGCGGGACCGGGAGGACGGGAGAGGGGTCGCCGTGCCGTTCGAGCGCTTCGCCGTCGGTGGCGGGTTCCGGCTGGACGAGGGTGAGGCGCGCACCGTGCCGTTCGGGGTGTCGCTGCCGTGGGAGACACCCGTCACCGAGCTGGACGGCCTGGAACTGAACGTCCGCCTCGGTGTGCGGACCGAGGTGGAGGTCGCCGGGCCGCAGAATCCGGGGGCAGGCAACGACCGGGACCCCGGCCACAACCCCGACCCCGCCCACAACCCCGACTCCGCCCCCGACCTCGACCCCGGCCTCGACCCCGACTCCGGCCTCGATCCGCTCGGTGTCGGACCGCTGCCCGCCCAGGAGGCGATCCTCGGCGCGTTCCGGCAGCTCGGGTACGGGCTGCGGTCCGCCGGTCTCGAGCACGGCCGCATCGGCGGCACCGGGCAGCGGCTGCCCTTCCACCAGGAGATCGGGCTCACCCCGGCGCCCCCGTACACGGACCGGGTGGAGGAGATCGAGCTGACCTTCCTGACCCGCCCGGGCGGCATCGACATCGTCCTGGAGGCCGACAAACGGGGCGGCGGGAACGCTGGCGGCGACGACGACACCGGGCACGACGCGCTCAGCCGGTTCACCGTGGGCCACGACGACGCCCGTGACTGGGTCACCGAGGTCGACGGCTGGGTGCGCGAGCTGGTCGAGCACCGGGAGGCGTACGGCAGCGACAGTGCGTACGGGCACGGCGGACCGCACTCCTCCGGGCCGGGTATCGGCTGAGAGCCCGGCTCCCGCCACCGCCTTGCAGCGGCGCCACGATAGTGGTGTCGTCACAGCGGCGCCATCACAGCGGTGTCGTCACAGCGGTGTCGTCACAGCGGTGTCGTCACAGCGGCGCCATCACAGCGGTGTCGTCACAGCGGTGTCGCCGTCCACAGGATCCAGAACAGGGTCACCGCCGCGTTGGCGGACGACATCGCCGACGCGGCCGTACCGGCGGCCGCTCCCCAGGCCGCGAGACCCGCCGAGGTGAACACCTCCGGCCAGGGCCGGTTCGCGGGAGCCGGGGCGAGCAGGGCCGCCACCCGGCGGGGAATCGGTCCCGGCGCCGCGAACGCGGGCAGGGGCGGGCCGCCGGCCCGGGAGGCGAGGGCCGCCTTGCCGATGGCGGTGGCGACGGTACGGCGGTCGCCGATCGTACGGGCCGCCTCTTCGTCCGCCCAGCGCTCCGCCGCGTACGACACCGCCGTGTGCAGGGGGCGCAGGAACGGGTTGGCGTGCGCGGCCAGCCGTACGGCCAGCAGGAACCGGTGATGGCGCGCGGTGAGGTGGGCGCGTTCGTGGGCGAACAGCGCGCGGCGTTCGGCGGGGGCCAGGTGGTCCAGGAGCGCGGTGGTGACCACGACGCGGTCGCGGCGCGGTCCGCTGCCCGGAAGGGCGTACGCGTACGGGGTGCCGTCGGGCAGGACCGCCACCTCCGTGTCCGGCAGACCGTCCAGGGCACGGTGGGCGCGGCGGCGGGTGCGGACGTGCCGCCACAGGGTCCGGGCGCAGGCCAGCAGCACCGCGCACAGCGCCGGGATGGCGGCCTTCCCCACGATCTCGTCGTACGGGACCGCCTCCCGCACCTCCGGATCCGACCAGCCGTCGGGCAACGGGTTGCCGGGCAGGGTGGCGGTGCCGACCACCATCACCAGGCACAGGCACACCGTGCTGCACACCGCCATCACCGCCGCCACCCAGGTCAGCATCCGCGTCGCGGTGCGCGGGTGGAGATGCTGTGCGGCGAGCCGGGCGATCGGCCATGCCGTCAACGGCAGGACGAGCGGCAGGAAGACGAACACCCCCATGAGGCTTCAGTCTTCCCCGTCGCTCCGGGGCTGACGCAGCAGTTCCCGCAGCAGTCGTTCGTCGTCCGGGCCGAGGCCGGTGACGAAGCTGGCCAGGACCGCCTCCCGGTCGCTCTCGGCGTCCAGCACCCTGCGCATCCGGTGGGCGGCGAGGCCGGCGTGGTCGGAGGCGGGGGTCCAGGCGAAGGAGCGGCCCGCGCGTTCACGGGTGACCGCGCCCTTCGCGAGCAGCCTGGTGAGGATCGTGATGACCGTCGTGTAGGCGAGGTCCTGGCCCAGGCGCTCCTGGACCCGGCCGGCCGTCGCGGGGCCGTCCGCCTCCCGCAGCGCCGACAGCACCAGAGCCTCCAACTCGCCCTGCCGACGCCGTCGGTGACCCTGACTGTGTTCGACCACGGCCTGCCTTCCTTCCGTCGCCCTCCCGTTCCCGGGCGGTCATCGTACAGACGAGCGGACACCGTCAAATTCTCTACATTGCTGTAGATTCTACGGGCGGCATCCGGCAACGGCTCACGAGAAGGACGGACGGACCCCCATGTTCGGACTGAGCGAAATCGCGATCATCCTCATCGTCCTCATAGCCGTGCTCGCGGCGAAAAAACTGCCCGACCTGGCCCGCTCGGCCGGAAAGTCCGCCCGCATCCTCAAGGCCGAGGCCCGCGCGGCGAAGGCGGAGGCGCAGGCGGAGGAGGACGAGCGGCGGTCCCCGTCCCAGCAGCCGCACCAGCCCCAGGGGGAGCAGTCGGACGCCCCTCGTGTCATTCAGGGCGAGACCGTCATCAAGGGCGAGACCCTCGCCCGGGACACGGCCGCCGACGGCAGCCGCACCCAGCGGTAACGGTAGCGGCAGCGAGCCCGTTCAGCCGTTCCAGATGTCGTCGTACGGGTCGTTCGGGGTGGGGACCGGCTTCGCCGACGTGACCTCGAAGTAGGGGACGGGACCGTCGTTGACCGGGTCCTTCGTCCGGCGCGGGCTGTAGGTGCCGCCGACCTCGAGCCAGGCGTCCGGTTGCAGCACCGGGGGGACCTCGCCGGTCAGGGCGATCTTCACCGGCTGTCCGTCCGCCGCACAGCAGTTGAGGGACATGCGGACCAGGTAGGGGGTGCCGGACGCGTCCAGGGCGACGAAGCCGGTGATCTCGATGGGCCGGTCACGGAGGTCGCGGCCGTCGTCGTAGACCGCGCGGGCCGCGTACTCCCCCACCCCGAGGCGAAGTGGGCCCTCACCCGCGGGGAGGTCCGGGAAGCCGAACGGCTTCTGCAGGGCCGTACCCGTATGGGTGGCGCTGTACGAGCCGAGGGCCGGCGGCGCCACCAGGATCAGGGCGAGGACGGGGAGGGCCAGGAGCCAGGAGATACGGGGCTCGCGATGCCCCCGGTCGTGATCATGCTCGCCGCCACCACCGTCACCGCTCCCGCTCCCGTCGCCGCTCTCACCACCGTCACCGCTTCCGCTCCCGCTCCCGTCGCGGGCGCGCTTTCCAGAGGCTTCGCGCCACTCGTACCAGACCGTCGCCATCGCCGTCACGACGAGTACTGCTCCGCACAGCAGGAGCAGCGGGCGCAGGCCGGCCTTGACGTAGCGCAGATGGAGGTCGGTCAGTGCGGCGTGCAGCACGGTCGCGCCCAGGAGGAACAGCAGGGCCGCCTGCGCCTGCCGGTTCAGATTCAGGTTTCGACGCAACCGGTTCACAGCAGCACCGCTCCTGTCAGGACCGAGACCGCCACCGCGAGAACGAGGGTCGCCGGGGCGAAGCGCAGGGCGAATCCGCGGCCGAACGTGCCCACCTGCATGGCGAAGAGCTTGAGGTCGACCATGGGGCCCACGACGAGGAAGGTGAGCCGGGCCGTCAGCGAGAACTGGGTCAGGGACGCGGCGACGAACGCGTCCGCCTCCGAGCAGATCGACAGGAGAACGGCCAGCGCGGCCAGTACCAGCACCGACAGCACGGGGTGATCGGCCGCCCGTTGCAGCCAGTGGGCCGGGACGACCGCCTTCAGCGTCGCCGCGGCCATCGCACCGACCACCAGGAAGCCGCCGGCGTGCATCACGTCGTGCCGGACCGACCCCCAGAACGCCGCGCCCCGGCTCTGCCCCTCGTAGGCCGAGCGGGACGGCGGACGCAGCCAGTCCGCGCGCCCGTGGCGCTGCCACAGCCAGCCCATCAGGCAGGCCACCAGCAGGCTCGCCACGAACCGGGCGAGGACCATCATGGGATCGTTCGGGAAGGCGACCGCGGTCGCCGTCAGCACGATCGGGTTGATCGCGGGGGCGGACAGCAGGAACGCCAGGGCCGCCGCCGGGGCCACTCCCCTGCGCACCAGCGCCCCCGCCACCGGGACGGACGCGCACTCGCAGCCGGGGAGCACCGCGCCCGCCGCGCCCGCGACCGGGACCGCCAGGGACGGACGTTTCGGCAGGGCGCGGGCGAAGAAGGACGGCGGGACGAACACCGCGATCGCCGCGGACAGCAGGACGCCGAGTACCAGGAAGGGCAGCGCCTGGATCATCACCGCCACGAACACCGTCGTCCAGCTCTGCATCACCGGGGCGCCCAGGGCTCGGCGGATCGGGTCCTGGAGCATCATGGCGGAGAGCAGGAACAGGACGAGGAGAGGAGGGGAGTCGAGGTGCCGGGACTCCTCGGGCACCCCGCCGCCGTCACCGTTACCGCCGCCACCGTTGCCGCTGTCACTGTTGCCGCCGCCACCGGGCGCCATGTCACCGTCGGCCCCGCTCCCCGGCCCGCCCTCCGGCCCGGGTCCCGGTCCGGTCGGCCTGTGCCTCATCCCGCTTCCCCGCGGAGTCGGCTTGGTCATGGCCACGGGCCGGGTACCTCCGGAATCGCGCACGGAGCGGCAGCGGGGACGTCAGCCGGGCGGGGACGCGCGTCTCCCCTCCCGTCCCCGTGGATACGGAGCGAAGGGCGGTCGTGTTCAGCACCGTTGGGCATCGTTGGACACCGTTGGGCATCGTTCGGCACCGGGCACCGCGTACTCCTGGAACCGTCTGCGTGTATACGGCAGTCTTTCCTCTCGTGGTGAGCCTTCCGAATCAGACCCTGCCGGTCGTTCCCCCCGCGCACATGGTGGTGTGCGGTGACGACGGACTCGCGCACCGCCTCGCCGCCGAACTCCGGGGCGTGTACGGCGAACAGGTCACACTCGTCGTGCCGCCCTCCGGGCTCCGGGTGCGGGAGCCGGTGGTGGGGCGGGCCCGTGCCGCGTCGGCCGCGCTGCTCGACCGGTTCGTGAACGCCACCGTCAACCGCGCGGGTGTCCAAGGCGGTTCGGACGACGTGTCCGACGAGCGGCTGGTGGAGGCCGCCGAACCCACCGACGCCGTACTCGTCGAGGTGGGCGTGGCGCGGGCCGCCGCGCTGGCCCTGGTGTACGACGACGACGAGACCAACATCCGCGCCGCCCTCAACGCCCGCCGGATCAACCCCAGGATCCGTCTCGTCCTGCGCCTCTACAACCGGCGCCTGGGCCGGCACATCGAGGAACTGCTCGACCAGGCAGCCGAGTTGTCCGGCGGTGACACGCAGGGGCGGGGGTACCCCAGGGCCGACACCTCCACCACCGTGCTGTCCGACGCCGACACGGCCGCCCCCGCCCTGGTCGCCACCGCCCTCGTCGGCACCAGCAAGATCGTCGACACCGACGGGCTGATGCTGCGCGCGGTGGAACGGCGTCCCCCGCGCCCCGGCGAGGTCGCCGACCCCGGACTGTGCACGCTGGCGTTGCTGTCCGCGACGAGCAACGACCCGGCGGGCTCGGAGGGTTCGGAGGAAAGTGGCGACCAGGGGCCGCAGATGCTGCCCGACGCGGCGGCCGTCGCGGCGGCGACCGGACGCGGCACGATGGTGCTGGAACAGGTGTCGTACTCCGGAACACCGTTGCCCGCCGTCAGGGCCCAGGTCCCGCCGTTCGCCTCGCTGTTCTCACAGCGGCTGCGGTGGTCGCTGGCGGGTCTCGCGGCGGCGGTGGTGGCGCTGGCGGTCGTGCTGACCCTGGTCACCGGCGACCACCCGCTGCACGCCACCTACGTCACCCTGCTCGACCTCTTCGCGATCAACGAGCCCGCGCACAACGACTCCATGGGCCGGCAGATCCTGCAACTGCTTTCCGGACTGGTCGGGTTGCTGCTGCTGCCGGTGATGCTGGCGGCGGTCCTCGAGGCGCTGGGCACCTTCCGCACCGTGTCGGCGCTGCGCAAGCCGCCGCGCGGGCTGAGCCGGCATGTGGTGCTGCTCGGGCTCGGCAAGATCGGTACGCGGGTGCTGACCCGGCTGCGTGAACTGCACATCCCCGTGGTGTGCGTCGAGGCCGACCCGGAGGCGCGGGGCATGGCCACGGCACGGCGACTGGGTGTACCGGTGGTGCTCGGGGACGTCACGCAGGAGGGCGTACTGGAGGCCGCGAAGATCCACCGGGCCGACGCGCTCCTCGCGCTCACCAGCGTCGACACCACCAACCTGGAGGCCGTGCTGTACGGGCGGGCCCTCCGCGCCGACCTGCGGGTCGTCCTGCGGCTGTACGACGACGAGTTCGCGACGGCCGTGTACCGCACCCTGCGGGCCGCGCACCCCGACGCGGTGACCCGGAGCCGCAGCGTCTCCCACCTGGCCGCGCCCGCCTTCGCCGGGGCGATGATGGGCCGGCAGATCCTGGGAGCCATCCCGGTCGAGCGGCGGGTGCTGCTGTTCGCGGCGCTGACCGTGGGCGGGCATCCGCAACTGGAGGGGAAGACGGTCGGCGAGGCGTTCCGGGCCGGGGCGTGGCGGGTGCTGGCCCTGGACACGGCGGCGACCCGGGCGGCGGCGCCGGGCGCGCACGGGAGCGGCCTCCGGAACGGCTTCGGGAACGGCTTCGGGAACGCCGCCGGTGCCGGCTCCGGTGCCGGCACCGGAGCCGGCAGTGGGGCCGACACCGGAGCCGGCAGTGGGGCCGACACCGGAGCCGGCCGCGGTGGCGGGGCCGGCGGCGCCACGGTGGCCGGTGAGCCGCAGGGGCCGTCGGGGCTGGTCTGGGACCTGCCCGACACGTACGTCCTGCGGAACGAGGACCGGGTGGTGCTGGGCGCCACCCGGCGAGGGCTGGCGGAACTGCTCGGGCGCAGGGGAAGGGGACGGCCGGAGAGGTGACCGGCCGGGAAGGTGACCGGCCGGGGCAACGGCCAGGCTGACCGGCCAAGGCGACCGACCGGAACAACCGGCCGGGGGCGCGACCTGGCGGGGGCACTAGCCGGCGGGGGCACGAGCCGGTGGGAGCGCAACCTGACGGGGCGCGAGCCGGCGGCCAGGAGGGCCACCCACAGGCGCTCCCCGGGCCGGAGCCCGGAAAAAGACCTGCGCCGGAACCCCTCAGCCCCGCCTGCCCGTCCCCGTCCCCGTCCCCGTTCTCCGTCCCCGTCTCCGTCCCCGTCTCCGTCCCCGTCTCCGTCCCTGCCCCTACTCCTGCCTCTGTCCTCGTTCTGTCCCCGTCCCCGTCCCCGCCCTCGTCCCCAAGTGCCTTTCCGCGAAGTCCAGTTCCAGGCGGACCTGCTTGATCCGCTCGTCGACCACCAGGGAGCCGTGCCCCGCGTCGTAGCGGTAGACCTCGTGGGGGGCTTCGCGGGACTGGAGGCGGTGGACGTAGTTCTCGATCTGCCGGATCGGGCAGCGGGGGTCGTTCACCCCGGCCGAGATGTAGACCGGCGCCTTCACCCGGTCGACGTAGGTGATCGGGGAGGACGCCGCGAACCGGTCGGGCACCTCCTCGGGCGTGCCGCCGAGCAGCGTGCGGTCCATCGCCTTCAGCGCCTCCATCTCGTCGTGGTACGCCGTGACGTAGTCGGCGACCGGGACCACCGCGATGCCCAGCGTCCACGCGTCGGGCTGGACGCCCAGGCCGAGCAGGGTGAGGTAGCCGCCCCAGGAGCCGCCGGTGAGGATCAGGCGGTCGGGGTCCGCGAGGCCCGAGCCGATCGCCCACTCGCGGACCGCGGCGATGTCCTCCAGCTCGATCAGCCCGACCCGGTGCTTCAGCGCGTCGGTCCAGGCGCGGCCGTAGCCCGTGGAGCCCCGGTAGTTGACGCGGACCACCGCGTACCCGTGGTCGACCCAGGCGGCCGGGCCGGCGGCGAAGGAATCGCTGTCGTGCCAGGTGGGGCCGCCGTGGATGTCGAAGACGGTGGGCAGCGGACCGGTCGTGCCCTCGGGCTTCTGGACCAGGGCGTGGATACGGCCACCGGGGCCCTCCACCCAGACGTCCTCCACCGGCACCGAACCGGGCGAGCGCATCCCCGGCGGGTCCAGGACGACCTCGCCGGTCGTGGAGCGGACCGCCGACGGCTGGGCCGACGACGACCACAGGTACTCCACACTGCCGTCCGGCCGGGCCGTCGCGCCCGAGACGGTGCCGCGCGGGGTGTCGATCTCCACCAGCTCAGGGCCCGCCAGGTCGTAGCGGAACAGCTCGCTGCGGCCCTCGAAGCCGTGCGCGACGAGCAGACCCGTGCCGTCCGGGAACCACTCGGCACTCACGTCACCCGGCAGTTCCAGGGAGAGGTCCGTCTCCTCACCCGTCGCCACGTCCCACACCAGGGGCTCCCAGCGGCCGCGCCGCTGGTGACCGATGAGCAGACGCGTGTCACCGTCGACGGGAGCGAAGCCCAGCACCTCCAGGCCCAGCTCCTCGGTGCCGCCCTTGGTGTCGTCCAGCTCGGCGACCGTGGTGCCGTCGGGGCGCAGCACGCGCAGCGCGGAGTGCATCGCGTCGCCGTGCTCGGTGTGCTCGATGGCGATCAGCGATCCGTCGTGCGAGAGGTCCCCGACGCCCGCCGACTCACGGTGCCGGTAGATCTCCACCGGCACCACCGGCACCACCGGCACCACCGGCACCACGGGCTCCTCGGCCCCTTCGGCTTCTCCAGCCCCCTCAGTCCCCTCGGCCCCCTTGGCCCCCTCAGTCCCCTCGGCCCCCTTGGTCCCCTCAGCCCCCTCGGCCCCCTTGGTCCCTTCGGCTCGTGGGACGGTCCGCACCAGATGGATCGTCGTACCGTCCTCGTCCGTGGAACGGCCCACGACGGCCGTGCGTCCGTCCCTGCCGAGGGCGAGACCGGCCGGGTACGAGGCGTCCAGCCCCGGAGCGGCGAGCTCGTCGGGACCACCCGCGAACGGCTGGCGGCGCCAGACGCCGAACTCGTCGCCGTCCTTGTCGTCGAACCACCAGATCCACTCGCCGTCCGGCGAGAGCACGCCGTCCGTGGTGCCGTTGGGCCGGTCCGTCACCTGGCGCTGCTCACCGGTCGACCGGTCCCAGGCATACAGCTCGTACGTCCCCGTCGCGTTCGACACGAACAGGGAACGGTCGGGGGCGTCCTCCGCCCAGTCGGGCAGGGACACCCGGGGTGCCCGGAAGCGCTTCTCCCAGTCGGGCATCCGCTCGCCCTGATGTACTCGCTCGGTCCGGTCCGTCCGACCCGCCGATGCGCCGGACCCGTTGCTCTCAGTCATGGCCCCATAGTGCCCTTCCCGACGGGTGTCGCGCCGCCGAGACCATCAGCCTGTGGACAACCGAGGTCCCCAGCCTGTGGACAACGGGATCCTCAACCTGTGGACCACCGGCGAAATCCCGGGTCTCCGAGGCTGCCCCGCGGGACGGTTTCCGGACGCGGCACCGTACGGTGGGGGTGTGTACCGGTTTCTGCTGACGCCCCGATGGTGGGGGATCAACGTCTTCGTGCTGCTCGCCATCCCCTTCTGCATCTTCATGGGTTCATGGCAGTTGGGCCGGTTCGAGGACCGCGTCGAGAACCACCGCGGCGCCGAGGAGAACGTCACCTCCGGCCGGCAGGAGAAAGCCCGGCCGCTGGAGGCGCTGCTGCCGGTCACCAAGGAGACGTCCGGCAAGCCGGCCACCGCGAGCGGCCGCTACGAGGAACAGCTCCTCGTGCCCCACCGCGACCTCGACGGCGAACCCGGTCACTACGTCCTGACGCTGCTGCACACCGACACCGGCAAGGTGCTGCCCGTCGTACGGGGCTGGCTGCCCGGCGATCCGGAGCTGGCCGGCACGCCCGCGCCGCCGGACGGCGAGGTCACCGTCACCGGGGCGCTCCAGGCGTCCGAGACTCCCGGCAGCAATGGCGTCCCCGCTCTCAGCGGCCTGCCCGGGGGACAGACCGGCGCGATCAGCTCGGCGTCCCTGGTGAACCTGGTGCCCCACGACCTGTACGACGCGTGGATCACCCTCGACCAGGGCGACTCGGGGATGCGGGCGGTGCCCGCGGTCGCACCCAGCGGTACCGGGCTGGACCTCAAGGCCTTCCAGAACCTCGGCTACACCGCCGAGTGGTTCGCCTTCGTGGGCTTCGTGATCTTCATGTGGTTCCGGCTGGTGCGCCGCGAGGCGGAACTCGTCCGGGACACGGAACTGGGCCTGGTCCCGGACGAGGATGCGAAGCCCGAGCCGGGCCGACAGCAGGACCAGCAGGACCAGCAGGACCAGCCCAGCCCGTCAGGGGTCTGACGGGCAGGCGTTGCCGGCTCAGCTCGCCGTGGTCGGCAGCAGTCCCGTCCAGTAGACGGTCCCCGCGCAGGCGTTGGACACCGTGACGGTCACCGCGCCCGTTCCCGACACCGGGGTGTACGTCAGCGTCACGCTGCCGTCGGCCGTGCCGTCCGCCGTGAGGAGCTGGGTCACGATACCCGTGTCGCCGCCCGTGGACGTGCCGTCGCCGGCCGTCGGGTCATCGGAGGGGCTGGGGTCGGGCGAGGGCTCGCCGGTACCGCCGTTGTCGCCGCCCCCGCCGTCGGTGGGGCAGGTCTCGGAGGGCACCCAGGCGAACTTCACGTCGTACGACTCACCCGGCTTGAGCACGAGCTGCCCGGCCTCCAGGGACGGGTCCGGCAGGCCCGCCGCCGCGTCCCCGGCCATGTGCCGGGCCGAGCCCACCTTGGTGGCGTCGGCCGCGCCCAGCGGCGTCACGCCCAGGCTTCCCGGGCCGCCGACGGTACAGCCGGTGGTGGACACGTTGGCGACCCGGAAGGAGCCGTAGACCGCGCCGGTGGAGTCGGGGGCGTCGCTGCTCGCGACGGCCGGACCGAGCTGTGCGGCCGTACAGACGGGTGACCCCGAGGCCGCGCTCGCCGAGGGGTCCGCCCCCTCCGTCACGCCGGTGCTCGCCCCGGTGTCGGCTTCCTTCTCCTTGTCCTTCCCGCCGTCCTTCCGTTCCTTCTCGACCTGGTCCGAGGTGCCGCCCGCGGTGGTCTCGCCACCCTCGGGGTCCAGGCCCTCGCCGGTGCCGCCCTGGGCCTGCGAGGCATGACCGACGGCGGACGGGTCGGCGTCGGCGGAGTTGGAAACGTGGACGAGAGCCGGTACGCCCGTGCCGACGAAGAGGAAGGCGGCCGCCGCGCCGACGAGGACCTGCCGCTTGCGTGCCCGGCGGGCCGGCACGGCGCGCCGCAGGTAGTCCAGCGAGCCCTCGCTCGGCTCCACCACGCGCACCGAGCTGTGCAGCAGGCTGCGCAGCTCCAGCTCGTCCGGGGCGAGCAGGCCGGTTCCCTGCCCCGCTTCCTGCTCGGGTCCTTGAGCGTTCGGACCGGCGTTGCGGTCGCTGCCGTCGTTCACAGTTCCGTTCCCAGCGTGCGATTGCTTCATCTGCTGTCCGAGCGGCGACACCGGCCCACGCGGCGCGCGCGGACCGTCCACGCCGGGGGATCCCGGGCCGTCGGCTCCGGTCACGCCCTCGGCGTCGAACGTGCCGTCGGACTCGGACGTGCCATCGGACGCATGCGCCCCAGCCGTCCGCTCCCCGGTCGTCCGCTTCTCGGCCGCCTGCTCCTCAGCCGTCCGTTCCCCGACCGTCCGCCCCTCGGGCGCGCCCTCTTCGGGTTCGCGCTCCCCGGCCGCACGCACTTCGGGCTCCCGTTCCTCGGGTTCGCTTCCCTCTGGTTCCCGCTCGTCGCCCTCGGGGTCACACTGTTCACTCCCGGGGGTACGCACGGGAGTGCTTTCCTCCGCCGCGCGCCCCTCCGCCCCGCGTCCTTCCGCCCCGCGTCCTTCCTGCTCGCGCTCCTCGCCGCGCACGTCCTTGCCGGCGCTCATACGGTCGCCTCCATGGCCACCCGCAGCGCCGCTATCCCGCGCGAGCCGTACGCCTTCACCGAGCCCAGCGAAACGCCGAGCGTCGACGCGACCTGCGCCTCGGTCATGTCGGCGAAGTAGCGCAGCACCAGCACCTCGCGCTGACGGCGCTGCAGCCCCTTCATGGCCTTGATGAGGGAGTCGCGTTCCAGCAGGTCGTACGCGCCTTCCTCCGCGCTGGCCATGTCGGGCATGGGCTTGGAGAGCAGCTTGAGGCCGATGATGCGGCGGCGCAGCGTGGAACGGGAGAGGTTGACGACCGTCTGGCGCAGATACGCCAGGGTCTTCTCCGGGTCCCGGACGCGTTTGCGTGCGGAGTGAACGCGGATGAACGCCTCCTGGACGACGTCCTCGCAGGAGGCGGTGTCGTCGAGGAGGAGCGCGGCGAGGCCCAACAGCGAGCGGTAGTGCGCGCGATAGGTCTCGGTGAGATGGTCGACGGTCGTGCCGGCCGCCACTACGTCGTCGGCACCGCCGTCACGCTGACTGGGTATGCGGGCAGGCCGCGCTGCGGGCATCGGCGCGATCACCGGCATGCCACCGGACGCACCGGCCCTGCGGGGTCGGAGAGCCTGGCGTGGCGGCCGTAGAGCCGGGCCGCGCGGCGTTGCGAAATCGAGTACCTCAGCCACGCCAGTTGGACACGCTTCCCCCCACGAGGGTTGTACGTGCCGGACGTGATGTTCACGGCGCCCGGTACAGACCGTTCCGCATCGCCCGGGCCCCGCCGATCACCGCCCCGTGCCGGTCGTACGCCGCCCCTCGACGACTGCGCCTCGTTCACGCCGGGCAGCACCACCGACAGCACACCGAATGCCCTCATGCGTCCCGCTCTTCCCCTATGCCTCATATGAACGGACGTCCCACGTCCGCTCCGGACGTCCCCACGTCCGAAAAAGACCGTCTCGCCCCTCAAGAGCACCCCGAAGGGGATGCCCGCAGAGACGCTCTTCGCCCGGCACGCGGTTGCGTGGGGCGAAAGGTAAATCCTTGACCGCAAACCGTTCGGGATCAAGAGATCCGAGACACATGACCGGTTCACATCACTTGCATAGATCCTACAAAAATAAATGCTGTGACCAAGGGTTATTTACAATACGGAAGATCAAGGCCGGCCCTGCACCGCCACCAACTCGGCGATCTGCGCGGTGTTGAGGGCGGCGCCCTTGCGGAGGTTGTCGCCGCAGACGAAGAGCTCGAGCGCCGTCGGGTCGTCCAGGGCACGGCGCACCCGCCCCACCCAGGTCGGGTCGGTGCCGACGACATCGACGGGCGTGGGGAACTCACCCGCGGCGGGATTGTCGTACAGCACGACACCGGGTGCGGTGGCGAGGATCTCGCGGGCCCCGTCGACGGTGACCTCGTGCTCGAAGCGGGCGTGCACGGTGAGCGAGTGCACGGTGATCACCGGCACCCGTACACAGGTCACGGCGACCGGGAGGCGGGGCAGGCCGAGGATCTTGCGGGACTCGTCGCGGACCTTCATCTCCTCCGAGGACCAGCCGTCCTCGCGCAGCGACCCGGCCCATGGCACGACGTTCAGCGCGACCGGCTCCGCGAACGGCCCGGTGTTGTCCCCCACGGCCCGGCGTACGTCACCGGGGCCGGTCCCCAGCTCCGTGCCCGCCACCAGGGAGAGCTGCTCCCGCAGGGTCCGCACGCCCGCGTGCCCGGCGCCGCTGACCGCCTGGTACGAGGAGACGACCAGCTCGCGCAGCCCGAGCTCGGCGTGCAGCGCACCCACGGCGACGATCATCGACAGGGTGGTGCAGTTCGGGTTGGCGAGGATCCCGCGCGGGCGGATCCGCGCGGTGTGCGGGTTGACCTCGGGGACGACGAGGGGCACCTGTGGATCCATGCGGAAGGCACCGGAGTTGTCGACCACCACCGCGCCCCGCGCGACGGCGACGGGCGCCCACCGGGCGGCGACCTCGTCGGGGACGTCGAACAGCGCGACGTCGATCCCGTCGAAGGCCTCCTCGGTGAGCGCCACGACCTCGGTCTCCTCGCCGCGCACGGTCAGCTTGCGGCCGGCCGAGCGCGGGGAGGCGATCAGTCTGATCTCGCCCCAGACGTCCGCGCGTTGGGACAGGATCTGGAGCAGGACCGTGCCGACGGCTCCGGTCGCCCCCACGACCGCGAGCGCCGGTCGCCCGGACCGCGTCATCAGCGGCCGGTACCCCCGTAGACGACGGCCTCGTCGCTGTCGGAGTCCAGCCCGAAGGCGGTGTGCACGGCGCTGACGGCATCGTCCACGACGTCCTTGCGGGTGACGACCGAGATACGGATCTCGGAGGTCGAGATCAGCTCGATGTTCACGCCCGCGTCGGACAGCGCGGTGAAGAAGTCGGCCGTGACCCCGGGGTTGGTCTTCATACCGGCGCCGACCAGGGAGATCTTGCCGATCTGGTCGTCGTAGCGCAGGGACTGGAAACCGATGGAGCCCTTGTTCCTCTCCAGGGCGTCGATGGCCTTGCGGCCGTCGGTCTTCGGCAGCGTGAACGAGATGTCCGTGAGGCCGGTGGAGGCGGCGGACACGTTCTGCACGACCATGTCGATGTTGATCTCGGCATTGGCGATCGTGCGGAAGATCGAGGCCGCCTCGCCCGGCTTGTCCGGCACACCGACGACCGTGACCTTGGCCTCGGAGGTGTCGTGCGCGACACCGGAGATGAGCGCCTGCTCCACCTTCTTGCCCCCTCGCTGAATCGGCTCACTGCTGACCCACGTGCCCGGCAGTCCGCTGAAGGACGAGCGGACGTGGATCGGGATGTTGTACCGGCGGGCGTACTCCACACAGCGGTGGAGCAGCACCTTGGACCCGGAGGCCGCCAGTTCGAGCATGTCGCCGGTCGAGATCCAGTCGATCTTCCGAGCCTTCTTCACCACCCGCGGGTCGGCGGTGAACACACCGTCGACGTCGGTGTAGATCTCGCACACCTCGGCGTCGAGGGCGGCCGCCAGGGCCACCGCGGTGGTGTCGGAGCCGCCCCGGCCGAGTGTGGTGATGTTCTTGCCCTGCTGGCTGACGCCCTGGAAACCGGCGACGATGGCGATGTTCCCGTCGTCCACCGAGGCCTGGATCCGGCCGGGCGTGACGTCGATGATGCGGGCTTTGTTGTGGACCGAGTCGGTGATGACACCCGCCTGGCTGCCGGTGAAGCTCTGGGCGTTGTGGCCCAGGTTTTTGATCGCCATGGCCAGCAGGGCCATGGAGATCCGTTCTCCCGCGGTCAGCAGCATGTCGAGCTCGCGCCCGGCAGGGATCGGGGATACCTGCTCGGCGAGATCGATCAACTCGTCCGTCGTGTCGCCCATCGCGGAAACCACGACGACCACCTGGTGGCCGTTCTTCTTGGCTTCCACGATCCGCTTGGCGACGCGCTTGATGCCTTCGGCATCGGCTACGGAGGAGCCTCCGTACTTCTGCACGACAAGGCCCACGTGCGCTCCTCGCTCATTCCGTCGTTGTCCCACGCTGTGCGCACGGGTGCGCCCGGCGCGGTCGGCTCATTCTATCGAGCACCCGGAAAACGCCTCCTCGATATCGCATCGTGAGACTTCCGGGCACCCGCGCAGGGGAGCTCATGCCCAGGGCGACGCGGACCACTCGGAAAGTGCCCCGCGTCACACCCTCATGGCCACTATGTGAGCCCCGGTCGCCGTGCGTGCGGCCTGCCCGCGGAACTCCCGCTCGGCGTCGGACACCTCGGGCCGGCGCCGCGCCCTTGCCCGCGTTGCCGACGTACACGCTGTCGCCATGCGGCACACCTACCCAAAAAAGCGTGAGCATTTCGGCCAACACTGTCCACATAGCGCTCTTCTGAGCGCTCAAACAACACTTTCCTGCTGAGTGCTCACGCTTTTCATCAAGGCACAGATCTCGGCCCGCACGACCGCGGTATCGGGGACATGCGTTTATGTGACCGGGCGCAGGCCCAGCGGTTCCCCGATTTCCTCGACCATGACCCTGCCCGCCTCGATCTCCAGGGTGTCGTCGCCCATGCCCTGGTCGGTGTCGAGGCCGTCCAGGGCGGCGAGGGGCTGGTTGAGGCGGACGTGGGCCACGACGGACTGCAGGGCGCGCAGGGCGGCGGAGGCGGTGGAGCCCCAGTTGGAGAAGTAGGAGAACTGCCACCACCACAGGGCTTCCGTGGTGCGGCCGGCACGGTAGTGGACCATGCCGTGGCGGAGATCGGTGATGACGTCGGTGAGATCGTCGGAGATCCGGGCCGGCACGGGCGCCGTACGGGGCTCGTACGGGTCGAACACCTCGGAGTAGACGTCGACCGGCTCCAGGAGGCGGGCGAGGTTCTCGCGGAGGTCGTCCACGTCGGCCTCGGGGCCCGGGTCGGGCTCGTAGCGTTCGTCGGGGACGATGTCCTCGTGCGCGCCCAGCCGGCCGCCGGCCAGCAGGAGCTGGGAGACCTCCAGCAGGAGGAAGGGGACCGCCGAGTCCGGCTCGTCGCCCTTGGCGACCTCCGTGACGGCGACCAGGAAGCTCTCGACCTGATCCGCGATCTGGACCGAGAAGTCGTCCGGGTCCCGGTCGATGGCGTGCAGCGTGGCGTCAGACATCTAGAAGTCGTCTCCCCTCGAAGGCGCGGCCGAGGGTGACCTCGTCCGCGTACTCCAGATCTCCGCCCACCGGGAGGCCACTGGCCAGGCGGGTGACCTTCAGCCCCATGGGCTTGATCATGCGGGCGAGGTACGTGGCCGTGGCCTCGCCCTCCAGATTCGGGTCCGTGGCCAGGATCAGCTCGGTGACCGTGCCGTCCGCCAGCCGGGCCAGCAGTTCCCGGATGCGCAGGTCGTCGGGGCCCACCCCGTCGATCGGACTGATCGCGCCGCCCAGGACGTGGTAGCGGCCCCGGAACTCGCGCGTGCGCTCGACGGCGACGACGTCCTTGGGCTCCTCCACGACACAGATGACGGCGATGTCGCGGCGGGTGTCGCGGCAGATGTTGCACAGTTCCTCCTGCGCCACGTTGCCGCAGGTGGCGCAGAAGCGGACCTTCGCCTTCACTTCCATGAGGGCGTGGGCGAGACGCCGTACGTCCGTCGGCTCCGCCTGGAGGATGTGGAAGGCGATCCGCTGGGCGCTCTTGGGACCGACGCCGGGCAGCCGCCCGAGTTCGTCGATGAGGTCCTGTACCACGCCTTCGTACAACGGACTGCCGTCCTTCCTGAGGTTCCTTCAGTACGTACCGTAGAGGCCTTCGGCCCGTCCTAGAAGGGCAGACCGGGAATGCCGCCGCCGCCCAGCCCCTGAGCCAGCGGGCCGAGCTTCTGCTGCTGGAGGTTCCGCGCGTTCTCGTTGGCCGCCTGGACGGCCGCGACGACGAGGTCCGCGAGGGTCTCGGTGTCCTCCGGGTCCACCGCCTTCGGGTCGATCCTCAGGGCGCGGAGCTCACCGGAACCGGTGACAGTGGCCGTCACCAGGCCACCGCCCGCCTGACCGTCGACCTCCATGTGCGCGAGTTCCTCCTGCGCCTGGGCCAGGTCCTGCTGCATCTTCTGGGCCTGCTGAAGCAGCTGCTGCATATTGGGCTGGCCACCACCGGGGATCACGATTCGGCTCCTTGGTCGGTCCGTACGTACGGGACTTTCCCGTTCGGCACGAGCCTACGTGGTCCGGGCGGCCGTCGCCCCAGCACTCTTTCGAGTGATTCGCCCTCGCGCCCTATACCTGATCACAGCCCTCTTCCGGGCGGAAGCGGCGCTCGAACCCCCGACGCGGCCACCCTTTGGGAGGTAGGAAGGGGCCCGGCACGTCCGCGTCCGGCACCCGAGCAGGGGCCCGCGCAGGGGTTGGGCAGGCGCCGGGCAGGCGCTCACAGGGGGCCAGTGGAGGTCAGGCCGGGAGATCGGAATCGGATTCCGAGGTAAGTAGGGAGCAGCGGGTGGTTCAGCCGGAGATGCAGCCCGAGGGCCGTCCGCAGGACGGGGTCGGCGAGGGGGCGGCCGGGCTGCGGCCGGGTGATCTGACCGGGCGGGTGTTCCCGCTCGGGGACTGGGGCGAACCCGCTCCCCGGCTGGACGAGCTGTACCGGTGGGTGGAGCGCGGGGCGCTGGACACCGCCGCCTGGTATCTCACCGAGCGGGCCTGGAAGCGCCGGTGCGCGCGGGCGCTGCGTACGGGGGCCGCGGCGGGGGTGGCCGCCGGGGCGGCGCTGCCGCTGCTGGATCTGACCGGAGCGACCGACGGTGTCGCCCCCTGGGGGTACCTGTCGCTGCTGCTCGCGGTCGTCTGTGTGGCCGCGGACCGGTTCTTCGGGGTGACCTCCGGCTGGATGCGGGACGTGGCGACCGCGCAGGCCGTGCAGCGGCGGCTGCAGGCGTTCCAGTTCGACTGGGCGTCGGAGTGCGTCCGCGAGGTACTGGGACCGGCCGAGGGCACCGCGAGCGAGGCGGCCGAGCGGTGCCTGTCGGTGCTGCGGCGGTTCTCGGAGGACGTGAGCGAGCTGGTGCGGGTCGAGACGGCGGACTGGATGATGGACTTCCGTACGGGCGCGAGCGTGCCGCCGGGCATCCAGGGGGCGCCGGCGGGCACGGGCCGCCCCGAGCCGGACGGCCGGCCCCACGGCCGCTTCTCGTCCGCGCCCGGGGCCACCCGCCCGAACATGCCCCGGCAGCGGCCGCCGGAGCCGAGGTGAGCCGGCCCCGGGCAGAAGGGCCGCGGCGAGTCCCGTGGAGCGGAGTTCGCCGAGTGTGCGTCGGCGCGGAGCGGATGTGCGGTCGAGAGGGTGTGTCAGTCCCGCGTGTAGGTGAACTGTTCGCCGCTGCTGGTGTTCACGCGCTTCAGGGAGCCGTCGGGCAGGAGGGTGACGGCGCTGGCGGCTCCCGGGGTGCAGGCGCTCCGCGGTCGGCCGACCGTCACGGTGGTCGGGCCGATCTCCAGCCGGCCGCCGGAACCCGCGCTGGTGAGGTCGCCCTCGAACACGCAGTGGTAGGCGCCGTTGCCGGTGGGCCCGTCGGCGACGAGGGACATGACCGTGTCACCGGCCTCGCCCTGCTGAATGGTCAGCGTGCGGCTGTGCAGCCCGCTCGCGTTGTCGATGGTCGTCGACCAGCTGCCGAGGTACCCGGTCGGGATCGCCCCGTCGGCGGACGGCTGATCCGTCCCGGCGACGCCGCCCGGGTCGTCTGTTCCGTCCGTCCCGGTCGAGGACTTCCCGTCGGGTGAGGGGTTGCCGCCCTGGGACGTGCCGTCGGTCGGTGTGCCCGAGGGATCGCCGCCCGCGGTGTTGCCGTCGCCGCCCTGCATCAGCGCGTACACCGTGCCGCCCGCGGCGAGCGCGACGACCAGCGCGATCACGACGAGCAGCGCGGTGGAACGGTTGTCGCGCGGGGACTGCGGCGGGCCGTACGGCGTCGGATTCGTACCGAAGGGCGGCGGGCCGTAGGGAGGGGTGGCGCCGGCGGCCCCGTAGCCGTTGTAGGGGTAGCCGTAGCCGGGGGACTGGGCGTGCGGCTGGGCGTGCTGGTGCGAGTACGGCTGGGGGTGCTGGTGCGAGTACGGCTGGGGGTGCGGCTGGGGATGGCCGTAGGCGGCGGGACTCTGCCCGGCCGCCGGGGTGCCCGGGGCCGGGCCCGGGGGTGCGGTGGGGCCGTTCGGGCCGTTCGGGCCATTCGGGCCGACGACCAGGGTGGGCAGGTGGTTCACCTGCGCGCCGCCACCGGGCGTGCCGGGCACGGGCGGCGCGGAGTCGTCGGCGGCGGGGGCGTGTTCGGGGGTGGCGGCGGGAGCGGGGCCCTCGGGCGCGGAACCGTCCCGCGCGGGCGGCGGCGCCTGGGGGTCCTCCGCGTCCAGGAGCCGTACGGCGTGCCGGCCGAGCTGGGCGACCAGCGCGGCCGGCAGCCAGGGATCACGGGAACGGCCGTCGGCGACGGTCTCCTCGGCGCCGGTGCGCAGCAGGATCTGGTCGAGGGTGGGCCGCTGGGCGGGGTCCTTCCTGAGGCAGTCCTTCACGAGGCCGGCGAGGCCCTCGGGGACCCGGCCGAGGTCGGGTTCCTCCTCGGCGATACGGAACATCAGGGCGTGCACGCTGCTGTTGGCGGTGCCGAAGGGAAGCTCGCCGGTGGCGGCGTAGGCGAGCACCGAGCCGAGGCAGAAGACGTCGCAGGCGGGGGTGAGGCGATCGCCGCGCACCTGCTCCGGCGCCATGAACCCGGGCGAGCCGACCAGCGCCCCGGTGCGGGTGAGGCCGCCGTCGGTCACGGTCTCCATGGCCCGTGCGATCCCGAAGTCGATGACGCGCGGCCCGTCGATGGTGACGAGCACGTTGGACGGCTTGAGGTCGCGGTGCACGATGCCGGCGGCGTGGATGTCCTTCAGGGCGTGCGCGAGACCGGCGGCGAGAATGCGGACCGACCGCTCGGGCAGTGCGCCGTGGTCGTTCCCGACGACCTGCTGGAGGCTGGGTCCGGCGACATATCCGGTGGCGACCCAGGGCACCGGGGCCTCGGTGTCCGCGTCCAGTACCGGCGCGGTCCAGTCGCCGCCGACCTGCCGGGCGTTCTGCACCTCCTGGCGGAAGCGGGCCCGGAACTCCTCCTGCTGGGCCAGCTCCTCGCGCACCAGTTTGACGGCGACGGTGCGTCCCCGGTCGGAACGGGCGAGGTAGACCTCCCCCATCCCGCCGGCTCCGAGCCGCGCGAGCAGCCGGTACGCGCCGATGCTGCCGGGATGCCGGGCGTCCTGGTTTCCCATCGCGTCCCCCGCCCCCGGTCCGTGCTTGTCCATCGCTCTGCCGCCTTCCCCCGCCGTGAGCAACAGCCTGAGGATAAGCCGGGCACGGTCCGGGGCGAGCCGGGTGTTGTCTACGGTTCCGTAACAGGAGGTCCGAGGTCGTCGAGCACCGCGCACAGGCGTTCCAGCGTCTGGACCGCCTGTGCGAGTTCGGTTTCGCCGAACGCCTCCGCGAGGCGTTGCGCGTAGGCCGCGTGGCCGGGGCCGATCCCCGCGACGGCCGCGCGCCCCCGCTCGGTGACGGCGAGGAGCTTGGCGCGGCGGTGCGCCGGGTTGGGCCGGTACTCGGCGAGACCGCGCTCGACCAGCAGGTCGGCGACGCGCTGCACGCTCTGCCGGGTGATGCCCATGACGCGGGCGATGCCGGAGACCGGCAGGGGTTCGCGGAGGACCGCGCCGAGCACCTGCCACCGGGCGGCGGTGAGTCCGGCGGGCCGGGCGAGTTCCTCGGCGACCGCGAGGAACTCGCCGTTCAGCCGGAAGGCACCGAGCGCGCCGCGGCTGAGCAGATCCCGCTGTTCGCGGCTCACCGGCCCAGGGCCTTCTCGAGCTCGGCGTACGCCTGGGGGTCGGAGTCGTGGAAGAGCCGGTACCAGGCGTCGATCGCCGGTTCGTCGTAGGCGCCGAGCAGCCGGAAGACCTCGCGGGCGAAGGCGACGGGTTCGGTGGGTCCGGCGGTGACGAGTCCGCCGTCGGTGACGGCGTCGGCCTCCGCGTACCGAGCGCCGCCGGCGTAACCGGTCGCGGCCAGGTAGAAGGAGGCGGCACTGGTGTGCGCCCGCTCGTCGAGCAGTCCCTCGCGGGCGAGTCCGGCGGTGGCGCCGCAGATGGCGGCGACGGGCACACCGGCGTCGAGGAAGGCGCGGGCCGCGCGGGCGAAGGGGGCGAGGTCGTCGCCCTCGTCCCAGAGGCGGGCGCCGGTGAGGATCAGCAGCGCGCTGTCCTCGGGCCGCAGTTCGTCGAGCGCGAGGTCGGGCAGCACGCGCAGCCCGCCGACGCTGGTGACGGGCGCCCCGGTGGGCGCGACGGTACGGACCTCGTACCCGGCGAGGGCGAGGTGCGCGGTGGTGTGACCGGTCTCCCAGTCGGCGAAGGTGTCGTAGACGGCGAGATGGACGGGCTTGCGGGTCATGACCGCTCCCTGGCGTGCGCCGGTGAATGAGGCTGCCGCGACGGCGGCCGGCCGGGCCGACCCCGACCGACCCTCATGACAGCATGCTGACAGATGTGCAGCATGCTGTCAAAAATGGAGGGTCGCGACTTACGCTCGCCCGTATGACTGCCCAGCCGATGACCGCACAGCCGAACCCCGAGACCGGGGTCTCCGTGAAGGCCGCCGACCGTGCCCACGTCTTCCACTCCTGGTCCGCGCAGGAGCTGATCGACCCGCTCGCCGTCGCCGGGGCCCAGGGGTCGTACTTCTGGGACTACGAGGGCCGGCGCTACCTCGACTTCACCAGTGGGCTCGTCTTCACCAACGTCGGCCACCAGCACCCCAAGGTCGTCGCCGCGATCCAGGAGCAGGCCGGCCGGATGACGACGTTCGCGCCCGCGTTCGCCGTCGAGGCGCGGTCGGAGGCGGCCCGGCTGATCGCCGAGCGGACACCGGGCGACCTGGACAAGGTCTTCTTCACCAACGGGGGCGCGGACGCCGTCGAGCACGCCGTCCGCATGGCGCGGCTGCACACCGGACGGCCCAAGGTGCTCTCCGCGTACCGCTCGTACCACGGCGGCACCCAGCAGACGATCAACCTCACCGGCGACCCGCGCCGTTGGGCCTCCGACAGTGGTACGGCCGGGGTCGTGCGCTTCTGGGCGCCCTTCCTGTACCGCTCCCGCTTCTACGCGCGGACGGAGGAAGAGGAGTGCGCGCGGGCGCTGGAGCACCTGGAGACGACGATCGCCTTCGAGGGGCCGTCGACGATCGCCGCGATCATCCTGGAGACCATCCCGGGGACAGCGGGCATCATGCCGCCGCCGCCCGGTTATCTCGCCGGGGTGCGGGAGCTGTGCGACCAGCACGGGATCGTCTTCGTCCTGGACGAGGTGATGGCCGGGTTCGGCCGGACCGGCACCTGGTTCGCGGCGGACCTGTACGACGTCGTGCCGGATCTGATGACCTTCGCGAAGGGCGTCAACTCCGGCTACGTACCGCTCGGCGGCGTCGCGATCTCGGGCGCGATCGCCGAGACGTTCGCGAAACGGCCCTACCCGGGCGGGCTCACCTACTCCGGGCATCCGCTGGCCTGCGCCGCGGCCGTCGCGACGATCAACGCCATGGCCGAGGAGGGCATCGTCGAGAACGCCGCACGGCTGGGGGCGTCCGTCGTCGGGCCGGCGCTGCGTGAACTGGCGGAGCGGCACCCCAGCGTGGGCGAGGTCCGCGGGGTCGGCATGTTCTGGGCGCTGGAACTGGTGCGGAACCGGGAGACCCGGGAGCCGCTGGTCCCCTACAACGCGACCGGTGAGGCGGGCGCCCCCATGGCCGCCTTCGCCGCCGCCGCGAAGGCGGCGGGACTGTGGCCGTTCGTGAACATGAACCGCACCCACGTCGTCCCGCCGTGCACCGTGAGCGAGGCCGAGCTGAAGGAGGGCCTGGCCGCGCTGGACTCGGCGCTGTCGGCGGCGGACGAGTTCGTGGACCGGCCGTGAGGAGATGACCCGGTCATTCGAACAGGCGTAGGCCACTCGAACACGTAAAGTGGCGTGACCGTGGACGGACACGTGCGCCGAACACGTGCGCTGGGTGCGTGCGCTGGATGCGTCCGGCCGGCGCCCGGGACACACGCACCGCCCGCCCCCACACGTGGGACGGTCACGCCACTCGAACACGACAAGGGAGACGCCCGACCATGCCCGGCATCAGCGGCAACGGCGCGGTGACGCGCAGCACGCTGCGGCAGCAGATCGCCGACGCGCTCCGGGACGAGGTGCTGGCCGGGCGGATGGAGCCGGGGCAGGAGTTCACCGTCAAGGAGATCGCCGACCAGTACGGGGTGTCCGCGACCCCCGTACGGGAGGCGCTGGTCGACCTGTCGGCGCAGGGGCTGCTCGACTCCGACCAGCACCGGGGCTTCCGGGTGCACGAGTACTCCGTCGACGACTTCCGCGGCATGATCGAGGCCCGCACGCTGGTGATCGACGGGATGTTCCGGGCCCTGTCCGACGTCAACGGCCGCCTGGCGCGCCTGCGGCCCGAGGAACCACGGGTCGCCGCCGCGCTCGCCGGAGTCCGGCGACGCGGGGAGGAGGCCCAGCGTTCCGCCCTCGCCGGCGACCTCACCGTGGTGATCGGCTACGACCTGCGCTTCTGGCGCGAGCTCGTGACCCTGTTCGGCAACCCCCACCTCACCGCCTTCCTGCACCGGATCCGCGTCCAGACCTGGGTCTGCGTGGTCCAGCACCTGCGGCGCCTGCCCGATCTGCGGGGGCAGCTGTGGTCCGAACACACCGAGCTGGTCGACGCGCTGGTGCGCCGTGACACCGATTCCGCCCGCGCGGTCGTCGCGTCGTACAACGCCCACTCCCTGGCCCTCGTCGAACAGCTCCCCGCGGACTGAACGGCCCGGAGCGAGCGCGAAGTGGAGCCCGGGGGCCGGGGCCCGCGTCGTCTGTGTTGGTATGGGTAGAGGATCTGCACGAGGGGTGTCACCCTCGTGCCCCGCCGGTACCCTTCCCTGACCTCCGTACTGGACGCACCGGACGTACCGGATGTGGTGGACGCGCTATGCGAGGAGCCCTCTTTGGCCTGTGACCTGTGGCTGGTACCGCTCGTCGACGTGTTGTGCCATACCCCCGACAATCCGTTCGCCGAGGAACTCGCGCAGTACAACGAGGTACTGGCCGGGGCCGGGCTGCCGCCGGTTCCGGTGTATCAGTACATGCCGGGCCTGTCCGGCGAGGTCGCCCCGGTCGCGGGCTTCGACTACGACGCGCTGCACTTCCTGCGGCGCACGTATCTGCTCCAGGTGTGCGGACTGCCGGTCACGCCGGTGGGCGAGCTGGGCGGCGACTACGAGCAGTTGCTGGAGATGTTCGAGTCGACGGCCCAGCAGTCGCACCTGGTCTGGCACTACGACCACGCGGGGGCCTACGTGCCCGTGGACTTCCCGCACCCGCTCTCCAGCGACGAACTCCTCGCCGGAGGCGGCCCGCTGGGCTCCTCCCACGCGCTGCTGCGGGAACTGGAGGTCGTCGCCCCGGCCCTCGGCATCGACCCCGCGAACCCGCCGGCCGCACCGCAGCCTCCGCAGGGACCGACCGAGCTGGAGGAACCCGCCGTCCCCGCGCCGTACGATCCCAGCCCCTTCGCCCGCGAACGCCACGTCTGGCTCGGCCTGCACGCGGCGGCCACCCGCAGCCTGGCCCAGGGCTCGATGATCGTCTTCAGCTGAGCCCCGGGCGGCGGCAGGCTCGTCCCGGACGGCCTGAACGCCCCGGACGGCCCGGACATGAAAACGTCCCGGCGGCCCTGGACGGGCCACCGGGACGTCGGGGTGCGGCGGGGTACGGCGGGAGCGGACTAGAGGAACGAGTTGATCTGGATCGTCTCGTCGCGGCCCGGACCCACACCGATCGCGGAGATCGGGGCGCCGGACATCTCCTCCAGGGCCTTGACGTACGCCTGGGCGTTCTTCGGCAGGTCGGAGAAGGACTTCGCGCCGGTGATGTCCTCGGACCAGCCGGGGAGCATCTCGTAGACGGGCTTCGCGTGGTGGAAGTCCGTCTGGGAGTACGGGAGCTCCTCGACGCGCTTGCCGTCGATCTCGTAGGCCACGCAGACCGGGATCTGCTCCCAGCCGGTGAGGACGTCGAGCTTGGTGAGGAAGAAGTCGGTCAGGCCGTTCACGCGGGTCGCGTAGCGGGCGATGACCGCGTCGAACCAGCCGCAGCGGCGGTCGCGGCCGGTGGTGACGCCACGCTCGCCGCCGATGCGGCGCAGCGCCTCGCCGTCCTCGTCGAAAAGTTCCGTCGGGAACGGGCCGGCGCCGACGCGGGTCGTGTACGCCTTGAGGATGCCGATGACCCGGCTGATCTTCGTCGGGCCCACGCCGGCGCCCGTGCAGGCGCCGCCCGCGGTCGGGTTCGACGAGGTGACGAAGGGGTACGTGCCGTGGTCGATGTCGAGCAGGGTGCCCTGGCCGCCCTCGAAGAGGACCACCTTGTCCTGGTCGAGGGCCTGGTTGAGGACCAGGACGGTGTCGGTGACGTACGGCGCCAGCTTGTCGGCGTAGCCCAGCAGTTCCTCGACCACCTGCTCGACGGCGATCGCGCGCCGGTTGTAGAACTTGGTGAGCATCTGGTTCTTGGCGTCGAGGGCCGCCTCGACCTTCTGGGTGAGGATCGACTCGTCGTACAGGTCCTGGACCCGGATGCCGACGCGGTTGATCTTGTCGGCGTAGGTCGGGCCGATACCGCGGCCCGTGGTGCCGATCTTGCGCTTGCCGAGGAAGCGCTCCGTCACCTTGTCCACCGTCACGTTGTACGGCGTGATGATGTGGGCGTTGCCGCTGATCAGGAGCTTCGACGTGTCGACGCCGCGCTCGTTCAGCCCGCTCAGCTCGGAGAACAGGACAGAGGGGTCGACGACGACACCGTTGCCGATGACGGGAGTGCAACCAGGAGACAGGATTCCGGAAGGGAGCAGGTGGAGGGCGTACTTCTGGTCGCCCACGACCACCGTGTGGCCGGCGTTGTTGCCGCCTTGGTAACGCACCACGTAGTCGACGGATCCGCCGAGCAGGTCCGTCGCCTTTCCCTTGCCTTCGTCACCCCACTGAGCACCGAGCAGCACAAGTGCGGGCACGCGCGTACACCCCTTCCGGGCGGGGCATGTCCAGGGTCAAGGGCATACGCGGAGGATCTCCACCGCGCACACACCGCGACCACCGTGGCCGCCAACCGTCGGACCGTATGCCCCGGAATAGACGAAGCCCCTGCGCAACAGCGCAAGGGGCTCTTGCACAAAGATGCTACCCGAGGAAGCGAGGCATGGCCGAGGTGGCGACTTCCCCGACGTCCGATCAGCTCCTGGTGGTCATCGATCCGGTCGCCCGCCGCAGCGACGGCGAGTCCGTACGTATCGCGAAAGACGTGCTCAGCGGGGGTGCGACGACGAAAGTGTGTTTGCCGGACGGGCCGGAGGAGTTCGCCCGCGCGCTCGCCCGGCGGGGCTCGAGGCGCCCGGTGCTGGTCGGTGACGACCGGGCCCTGATGCGGGCGGTGGGACTGCTGCACCGGCAGCGGGAGCTGACCGGCTGCGCACTGTCCCTGGTGCCGGTCGGGGGCACGCTGTCGCTCGCCCGGTCGCTGGGGGTGCCCACGGGGGCGGTGGCCGCGGCGCGCGCCGTGCTGGACGGCGCCGAGCGGCGGATGAACCTGCTGGTGGACGACAGCGACGGCGTGGTGCTCGGCGCGGTGCGGATTCCGCCGGTCGGCGCCGACCGGGTACGGGAGGAGGACGCCGAAGAGGCCGAGGACCCGGAGGACCCCTACAGGGCCCCCTGGGCGGGGCAGCGTCCATGGCTGCGGACCTGCCAGTCCCTGGTACGGACCCTGGTGCCGGTCCGGCCGCCCCGGGTCGCCTCCGCCCTCGAGGGCGGGCCGGTCCGGCTGCGGGTGGAGGTCGACGGGAAGACCCTCGTCGACCTGCGTCAGCCGGTGGAGTCCGTCTCCATCGTCCCCGGGCCCGGCGGGATCGCCCGGGTCGAGGTGCGGCCGGTGTCCGTCGGCGCGGAAGCGTCGCTGCTGCTGGCCGAGGGACACACGGTGACGGTGTCGGGAGCGCACTTCCGCTACCGGGCGGACGCCCTGGTGTCCGGGCCGGTGGGCACCCGGACGTGGGTGGCCCGGGAGGACGCCTGGGGGCTGACGCTGCCGGCCAGGTGACGCGCGGGACGGACGACCCATAGGACGGACGACCCGCGGGACGGATGACGCACGGGACGGATGACGCAGACCTGGCCGGCGGCTACGGCATCGTCCGCGTGCCGGTATCGGGGCGGTGTCCTCTTCCTCCTCGCCCGACCAGGGTGAAGACGGTCAGGGCGACCGACGCCGCGGCCCCCGTGGCCAGCGCGTCCGCGACGTAGTGGTTCAGGGCCGGGCGCAGGACGTCGACGAGACCGAACAGCGTCACGGCCCCCGCCGGACCGGCCGCGAACGCGGC
This sequence comes from Streptomyces sp. P9-A2, assembly GCF_036634175.1. Classification (NCBI taxonomy): domain Bacteria; kingdom Bacillati; phylum Actinomycetota; class Actinomycetes; order Kitasatosporales; family Streptomycetaceae; genus Streptomyces; species Streptomyces sp. P9-A2. The sequence goes on along the minus strand of NZ_JAZIFX010000001.1, from coordinate 4,362,400 downwards.
CGGCCAGGAGCGGTGGCGCGTGAAGAACCACCGGACGAGTCCCATGCCGACGAGGGGAGCAACGGGCACATGCGGCTCGTCGAACACGGCGAGGACCCCGTATCCCAGACCGCAGACCGTCCAGCAGGCGGCAGCCACGAGCACCGCCTCGCTCCAGGGGACGAACCGGCTCACTCCTGCCCCGCCTTGTTCGCGGCGGCCCGGGCCCGACGGCGTTCCCGCCCCCGGGACACACCCGCTGCCAGCACCGAGCCGACCACGAGCGGCCCGGCGACCCACGTGATCAGGTCCGTCACACGGCCCGGGTTCCCACCGGCCGCCATGGTCACCGCCTTCACGGCGAAGAGGACCCCCAGCAGCGCAAAGCTGAACCCCCAGGCACGGACCACCCGTACGGACCCCTGGATCACCGACCCCGGTGGCCGTCGCGGCCGGCGCACCGCCTGCCAGCCCAGCCATGCACAACCCAGCCCCATGCCCGCGGCGAGCACATACACGGCCGTTTCCAGCACCCCGTTCACGCTCCCGAACATCCGCGCCTCCCCTCCCACTTCCCGCAGCCCCCGCAACGCCGGGACCGCTGAGTGAACATCATGATCGTCCGGAGGCCGCTCCTTCATCTGCCGGACCCGGCAGACGACCCGCGCGGTTGCCTGCCGATATCCGGCAGGGCGGGGAAACCGGGAGCCGGGGTGAGGGCGTCCTGGTGGGTATGGAACGGGACGCGATGACGTGCGGAGGGTGTCTGGTGTCGGTGGCGGGGGCCGTGGGGGCCGTGCTCGCCTGGGGGACGTCGGACCGTACGCAGCGGCATCTCGGCAACGGGTTCGAGAACGAGGGGATGGATTTCGGCGCCGTCCTCACCGAGCTGCCGCTCGTCTTTCTCGCCGGAGCCGTTCTGCCCGCTCTGCTCTGGTGGCTGGGCGCGCGGGTGCTGCGGCGGAGGCGGAGGTCAGAGTTCCACGTGTAGTCCCGCCAGGCCTCTCATCACGAAGTTCGGATTCCGTTCCGGTTCCGTCGCCGGCCGGAGTGTCGGGGCCCGCTCCAGCAGGGACGTCATGGACGCCGCCAGTTCGATGCGGGCCAGGGGGGCGCCGATGCAGTAGTGGATGCCCGCGCTGAAGGAGATGTGCGGGTTGTCCGCGCGGGTGAGGTCCAGGCGGGCGGGGTCGGTGAAAACGGCCGGGTCGTGGTTGGCGGAGCCGAAGAGCATGGCGATCTCCGCGCCCCGGGGGATCACCGTGCCGTCGATCTCGATGTCGTCCAGGACCCAGCGTTCGAAGAGCTGGAGCGGGGTGTCGTAGCGCATCAGCTCCTCGACGGCCGTCGGGACGAGGGAGTGGTCGGCCCGCAGGGCCGCCAGCTGGTCCGGGTTACGGAAGAGGGCCAGCCAGCCGTTGGTCGTGGCGTTCACCGTGGCCTCGTGACCGGCGTTCAGGAGCAGCACGCAGGTCGAGATCATCTCCTGCTCGGTGAGGCGGTCGTCCTCGTCGTGGGCCGCGATCAGCCCCGAGATCAGGTCGTCGCCCGGCTCCTTGCGGCGGGCCGCGATCAGCTCGCGCAGGTAGTCCGAGAAGTCGGTCGACGCGCGGACCGCCTTCGCCGCCGTCTCCTCGGACGGGTTCAGCTCGTACATTCCGCAGATGTCCGCCGACCAGGGGCGCAGCGGCGCACGCTCGGACTCCGGGATGCCCAGCATCTCGGCGATGACGGCGACCGGGAGCGGTTCGGCCAGGTCCCCCAGCAGGTCGCCGCCGCCCGCCGCCACCAGCCGGGACACCAGGTCGTCCGCGAGCCCCCGCACGTACGGCTTCAGCCGCTCCACGGTGCGCGGGGTGAACGCCTTCGACACCAGCCGCCGGATGCGGGTGTGGTCCGGCGGTTCCAGGTCGAGCATGCCGTGGTCGTTGAGGGTGTGGAACGGCTCCTGCTCTGGTGGCGGGGCGGTCCGGCCGAACTCCTCGTGGGTGAAGCGGTGCTGGTACGTCCGCCCCAGCCGCCGGTCCCGCAGCAGCGCGGAGACGTCCGCGTGGTGGGGAACCAGCCACTGGTTCGTCGGCTCGAACCAGTGCACCCGCCCCCGTTCCCGCAGCTCGGCGTAGGCGGGATACGGGTCGGCGAGGAACGCCGGGTTCCACGGGTCGAACGCAAGGTCGGATTCAGCCGTCATGGACGGACCATAGGGCGCCGACCGGGTTTGTGCCCAGAGGCGTCCGTCCGGCCGGCTCGCTCCGCAGCCACCCGGCCGTCCGCGACGACGCCTGCGCACCCTCGGATCCGGAAGCCGAGCGGGGAGCCAGGAGCCGACTGGAATCGGTGATGTGCGAGTCCTGCAAGGAGACCCTCCGTCGGGCGAAGTTCTCCGCGTTGATCGGCTTGAACGCCGCGAGGGAGGGAAGCAGATCCTTCCGGAGGATGATCCACGCCGTCGAGGACCTCCTGGGCCATACCCCTGGGTGATGCCCCGTTACGGATGAGTCCCCCGGAGGCCGACCCCGCAGCAGCGCCGAAGCGTCCGTCCGATGCAGCCCGTCGAGTGGTGTACCGGATTCCCGCGGTCCCGGCGCCGTGGTTCCCGACACCGTGGTTGCGGGCCGGAGACGGGTGCCTTATTGAAAAGCGTGAGCACTTGGTGGGCAAGTGTCACGTGAGAGCTCAGATGAGCGGCATTGGGACACTTGCGGCCGAAGTGCTCACGCTTTTGGAACGACATGTCCCGCCCCGAGCCCCGGCCGGGAACGGGCCCCTGTGTCGAGAACCGGCGAGGCCGCTGAACGCCCGGGATCACGCCCCTGGTCGAGCGTTCCGCTTCACGTGCTCGACGAAGGCCGCGAAGGAGAGGGCGGGGACGGAAAGGACGGCGCGGGCGGGGGCCTTGGAGTCGCGTATGGCTATGCGGGGGTGCGACTCCGCGATCTCTACGCAGGTGTCGCCGTCGCCGCCGCCCGAGTAAGTGGACTTACGCCAACGCATGGCCTCAGTCATGTCTCGCCTCACAGTTCCTTCGTCAAGCGGTGGATGAAGTCCCGCGACGCGGTGGGAGTCAGCGACGCGTCCTGCATTCTAAGGAAAAGCGTTCGAAGCTGCTTCAGTTGTGCGTTCGCATGGATGAAGGCAACCCCGGTGGGGGCGTCCCGAAGACCGGTGTCCAATTGAGGGACCGGACCACCCGCGTACATCATCGAGATCCCGGCGCCGCCAAAGCCGTCCTGATCGAACGGGATGACCCTCACCTTGGCCTGTCCTTGCTCGATTTGGTACAGGATCTGCTGGAGTTGAGCGCGAGAAACACTGCGGTCCGCCACGCGGACACGAAGAGCGCACTCGTGGATCAGCGTCTCGTACGGGGTCGCGTTGTCGCCTGCGACCACAGCACGTCGCTTCATCCGGTGCTCCACACGGGTGGTCAACTCGCTTTCGGGCAAGCCGGGATGCACATATGTGTAGATCGCGCGTGCGTAGTCAGCAGTCTGCAGCAGCCCTGGAACATGCGTGATCACGACCTCCCGCAGGAACGTCGCATGGTGCTCGACTTCAGCGGTGTCCTGGAACACCGGTGGCAGCACTCCCCGGTACTCCTCCCACCAACCACGCGTACGGTCGGTCGCCATGGCAACAAGCGCATCGATCAATGCCTCGTCCGTGCAGGCGTAGTGAGCCGCGAGCCGCCGCACCCGCTCTTCGCTGACACCGGCGAAGCCCAGCTCCATCTGGCTGATCTGAGCCGAGGTCGAATTCAGCAACCCGGCTACCTCGCGCGCCTTCAGCCCAGCCACCTCACGCAGACGTCGCAGCTCGGCACCCAGACGCACCTGTCGCCCGGTGGCATGACTCCTCGGCGGCATTCACCCTCCTCAACCCACTTGCCGGCACCACTCATTCGAGTGCCAGACTACGACAGCACCTTGCAACGGCAATAATTATTGCCGTACCGTCAGTGACGCGACGCACACGCTGCGAAACCCCGGGGCACCGGAAGTGCACCGCTCCGTCCTGTTCTGACGGCTGCGGCAGAGACACCGCCCGGCGGCTGCGGCACCCCCACCTCACCGAACGGAGTCGACGCATGCCCGAAAACGAGTCCTGGGAGTACTCCTTGTACATTCCGAACGATCCGCGCGCCGTGGCCATCAGTCGCCGCACCCTCCGCCTGATCCTCACGATGCACGGCCTGATCCGCCTGGTCGACGTCGCCGAACTGCTGGCGGCGGAGCTGATCACCAACGCCGTGACGCACACCAAGGGGCCCGCCGCGCTGCGGGTGCGCTGGTCGGCCGGCGTGCTGCGGATCGGCGCGTGGGACGCCAACCCCGAACCACCTGACACTTCAACGGAGTTGAACGGCAGCACCACCGATGAGGGCGGCCGGGGGCTTGCCCTGGTCAGGGCCTGCTCCGACCTGTGGGGCTGGCATCCGCTCTCCAGGTTCGGCAACCGGGGCAAGTACGTGTGGTGCGAACTCGCCGGTCAGCCCGGTCAGCCAGGTCAGCCCGGTGTCACCAGCCGGGCCTCGTAGGCGAAGACGGCTGCTTGGGTGCGGTCGCGGAGGCCCAACTTCACCAGGATACGGCTCACATGCGTCTTGATCGTCGACTCGGCGACCACCAGGCGGCCGGCGATCTCCGCGTTCGACAGGCCCTGTGCGATGAGCACCAGGACCTCCGTCTCGCGTTCGGTCAGGTCGCCGTAGGCCGCCTGCGCGGACGGCATCAGGCGCGGGGCCTCGGACAGCTTGGAGAACTCCGTGATCAGGCGTTTGGTCACCGCGGGGGCGAGCAGCGCCTCTCCGGAGGCGACCACCCGCACCCCGTCGGCGAGTTGGCGGGCGGAGGCGTCCTTGAGGAGGAAGCCGGAGGCGCCCGCGCGCAGCGCCTGGTAGACGTACTCGTCGAGGTCGAAGGTGGTCAGCACCAGCACCTTCGCGGCGCTGTCGGCGGCGACGATCTCGCGGGTCGCCTCGATACCGTTCAGCTCGGGCATGCGGATGTCCATCAGGACGACGTCGGGGGCGAGTTCACGGACCCGCTCCACCGCCTGCCGGCCGTTGACGGCCTCGCCGACGACCTCGATGCCCGGCATCGCGTTCAACAGGACCGAGAAGCCCTCGCGCACCATCATCTGGTCGTCCGCGATCAGAACGCGGATGGTGCGGTCGTCGTCACTCATGCGTCACCTTCGTTCACCGAGGCGACCGGCAGGAACACCGCGACCTCGTAGCCACCGTCGTCGGTCGGGCCGACCGTCATCTCGCCGTTCAGCATGGTGACCCGCTCGCGCATACCGGTGACGCCGTGCCCGGCGCCGGGCGAGGGCTTCAGCAGGTTCGGTGCGGGCGCCGGGCCGTTGACCACGCGCAGGCCGAGGCCGCCGAGGACGTACCCGATCTCGACGCGGGCGCTCGCCCCGGGCGCGTGCCGCAGGCTGTTGCTCAGCGCCTCCTGCACGATCCGGTACGCCGACAGCTCCACGCCCTGCGGCAGCTCGCGCACCGCCCCGGTCACCGCCTTCTCCACGTCCAGACCGGTGTCCCGCACATTGGCGAGCAGGGCGTCCAGGTCGGCGAGGGTGGGCTGCGGGGCGTCGGGGACCTCGTAGTCCTCGGCGCGGACCACGCCGAGGACCCGGCGCAGCTCGGTGAGGGCGGCCACCGCGTTCTCGCGGATGGTGACGAAGGCTCGCTCCAGCTCGGGCGGCGGGTTCTCCACCCGGTAGGGCGCGGCCTCGGCCTGGATGGCGACGACTGACATGTGGTGGGCGACCACGTCGTGCAGCTCGCGGGCGATGGTGGTGCGCTCCTCGAGGAGCGTGCGCCGGGAGCGTTCGTGCGCGGTGACCGTCTGCTGGGCGGTCACCTCCTGCTGGGCGGTGTGACGGACGTGCCGGAGGGAGACCAGGAGCAGGGCGAAGGCGGACGTCACCATCATGGGCCCGCTGTTCGTGTAGTAGTACGACCCGCCGAAAATGATGTCCGAGAGGAAGGCGTACACGACGGTCAGGACCCACATCCAGGCGGCGGTGCGGGGCCGGGTGCGCAGCGCCACGACGACCAGCACCGCCAGGTGGCAGATGAACGCGCCGGGCATCCACGGCCATTCGGTTCCGCTGCCGTTGAGGACCGCGACCACCGGGGTCACCGCCAGCGACAGCCAGAACGCGCCGACCGGCCGGACCAGCGTGGCGAGCACCGGGACCGCGCACAGCAGGCCGGCCAGCAGGGCCAGTACGTCCCCGCCGGGCAGGCCGCCCGCCAGCGCGCCGGCGCACAGGGTGAGCAGCGCGACCGCCCCCACCAGCGCGTGCGGGAGGTGTTCCGCGGAGGACCTCAGCCGGCCGGGCAGCCGGCGGACGAACGGGCCGTCCGTCCGCCGGCGCGGCAGCGGTCGGTAGGCGAAGGCCTCGTCGAACAGGTCGTGGCGCAGCCCGCGCAGGGAGTTCTGGGCCAGCCGGTACTCCGGGCTGCGGGTCTTGGCCCCGTCCCCGGGCGGCGGGGCCGCGGGGTGGGCGTGGGTCGTCTCAGTCACGGTCACACGTTAGGCCGACCGGGTGGTCGGGGGCGTCCCCGCTGAGAGGGGTTCCCGGGCCTCCGTCTCAGGTACTACAAGGGGCCGTACGGGGAGGACCGCCGACGGTCCGTGACGCCCCCGGCCCACGGGAGCACCCGGCGGGCCGCCCCTCACGTCAGTACCCCGACGGCCGGACCAGCCCCGACTCGTACGCGAAGACCGCCGCCTGGGTGCGGTCCCGCAGGCCCAGCTTCACCAGGATGCGGCCCACATGGGTCTTCACGGTCTGTTCGGCGACCACCAGCCGCGCCGCGATCTCCGCGTTGGACAGGCCCTGTGCGATCAGCCCGAGCACCTCCGTCTCCCGCTCGGTGAGAGCGCCGACGCGCTCCCTGAGCGGGGGGCGGGGTCTGTCCTCCAGGCGGGCGAACTCGGCGATCAGCCGCCGGGTGATGCCGGGCGCGAGCAGCGCCTCGCCGGCCGCCACCACTCGTACGGCCTCGGCGAGCTGGTCGCTGGAGGCGTCCTTCAGCAGGAAGCCGGAGGCGCCGGCCCGCAGCGCCTCGTACACGTACTCGTCGAGGTCGAAGGTGGTCAGCACCAGCACCCGGATGTGCGGGGTGGCGGCGGTGATGCGGCGGGTGGCCTCGATGCCGCCGAGTTCGGGCATGCGGATGTCCATCAGGACGACGTCCGGGGCGAGGTCGGCGACCTGCGCGACCGCGTCGAGACCGTCCACCGCCTGGCCGATCACCTCGATGTCGGGGTAGGTGTTCAGCAGCACGGTGAAGCCCTGCCGGACCATCTGCTGGTCGTCGGCGACGAGTACGCGGATCATGGGGTGCCGTCCTTGTGCTTGTACTGAAGGGCCGGGTCGGCGGTGCCGGTGCGGGAGTCGGCGGGAAGGCGGGCGGTGACCAGGTAGCCGCCGTCGGACCGGGGGCGGGCGGTGAGGTTGCCGCCGAGCATCGCGGCCCGCTCCCGCATGCCGAGCAGCCCGTGCCCGGCACCGGCGGACGGGGGCGCCTCGCCCGTGGGCCGGGTGTTGGTCACCTCCACCCCCAGCCCGTGCGGCTCGTGGGTGAGGACGACATGGGCGGTGGCGCCGGGTGCGTGACGCAGCACGTTGCTCAGCGCCTCCTGCACGATCCGGTACGCCGACAGTTCGACGCCGGGCGGCAACGGCCGCCGCTCACCGGTGACTTCGGTGGTCACGGTGAGTCCGGCGACCCTGGTGTTCTCCACCAGCGCCTCGATCCGGTCCAGGGTGGGCTGCGGGGCGTGCGGGGCGGTGCCGGAACCGTCCTCGTGCCCGGGGGAGTCGGGATGTTCGGAGCGCAGTACGCCCAGGACGCGTCGTAGTTCGGTGAGCGCGTCGAGGGCGTTCTGCCGGATGCCGGCCAGGTTTTCCCTGAGCTCGTCGGACGGGTTCTCGACGAGGTGCGGGGCGACCTGGGCCTGGATGGAGATGACCGACATGTGGTGGGCCACCACGTCGTGCAACTCGCGTGCGATGCGGCTGCGTTCCTCCAGCAGGGTGCGCCGGGCCCGCTCCTCGGCGGTGAGCGTGGTCTGCTGCCGCAGTTCCGCGCGGGCCTCGCGGCGGCCGCGCAGGGCGATGCCGAGGAGGACGGCGGTGGCGAACAGGACGACGGCGACCATGCCGGTGGACTCGTAGTCCGGCCCGCCCCACAGACCTTGGAGGACGTAGGTGACCAGCGCGGTCAGGGCCAGTACCTCGACCGCGACACGGGTGGGCACGCGCAGCGCGACCAGCAGCAGGACGAACAGATGGGAGACGATGCCGGAAACGGTCCAGGGCCACTGGAACCCGGCCGCCGGGCCGTACAACTGGTGATGGACCACGACCGCGCCCAGCACCGTGGCCGCCATCGACAGCCACCAGGCGACGACCGGCCGGCGCAGCGCGACGACCACGGCGCCGCTCTGCCCGAGCGTGATCACGACGGCGTATCCGACCACTAGGGACGCATGGTCCATGAGCTGGGGCAGACCACCGCTGAACGTCCCGAACGCGATCAGACACAGAGCCCCGTGCGGCAGCCAGCGCAGCCAGGTGGACGGGGGCAGCGGGTCGGTGCGGACGGTGCCGAGGTCGTCCCGCAGCACGTCCCAGGTGCGCCGTACCCGGCCGACCACCACCCGCACGACCCTCGATTCCATCATCCGCGCCAGCCTAGATCCTGTCCTATACATGTCGTACTCCCTTGCGGGTACTCCGGTCCGCCGCCGGTCGGTGGGCGCGCACCACCCGGGACCGTCCGCGCCGCCCGCCGCCCCGCTCCCAGGACCGGAAGGCCGCCCAGCAGACCGCGAGGGCGACGGCGAGCACCGGCAGCCAGGCCAGCCGGGCGGCGACCCAGCCGAGGCCGTCGGGGACGGTGTGCAGTCCGGGCAGCCGGCCGGCGAGCAGCCCGGTGGCGGTGGTCCCCATGAGGGCCGTCTGGTGCCAGAGGAAGACCGTCATCGCGGAGAGGTTGACCAGCGCCACCGCCGCCCAGACGATCGGCCTCCGCATCGCGCCCCGCAGCCGCTCCCGCAGCAGCAGCGCCAGTCCGCACTGGGCCAGGCCGAAGGTGACGGCGGCCAGGGTCGGCGGGTTGAGGTTGGAGACGGCGGCGCCCGGGACGCCCACCATGGAGGCCGGGTAGCCGCCCCAGGCGACGAGCGCGGCCGTGGCCGCCGTGCCGGAGACGAGGAGGAACCGGCCCGCCCGGCGGTGCTCCAGCTCGCCCCGGGTCCAGGCCGCACCCAGGGTGTAGGGGACCAGCCAGCCGGCCGCGAGGTTGATCCAGCCGAGCCAGGCGGGGCCGCCGAGACCGAAGCGCAGTACGTCCACGTGCAGGACGACGGCGAGCGGCCACAGCGGGTGGAGCCGGGTCAGCAGCGGGGTCGCGGCGGTGAGGGCGGCGAAGACCAGCAGGAACCAGAGCGGGGACAGGGCGAGTTTCACCAGGGTGCGGACGGTGGCGAACTCCGCTCCGGAGAGCAGCAGCACGAACGTGACCACGGTCCACAGGGTGAGGACGGCGGCGACCGGCCCGAACAGCCGGGCGAGACGGCCGCGCAGCCATTGGCGGTACGGGACGCCGCGGGCGCGGGCCGAGGCATACCCGCGGGTCGCCACATGACCGCCGACCAGGAAGAACACGGCGAGGGTCTGGAACAGCCAGGAGACGGGGGTCAGCCAGGGCAGGTGCTGCAGCGGACTGGCCGTGCGCAGGGTGCGGCCGTCCGCGACCAGCGCGGTGACCAGCCAGTGGCCGAGGACGACCCCGAGGACGGCGACGGCGCGCAGGGCGTCCACGGCGCGGTCGCGGTGGGCGGGGGTGGCCGCGTCGACGCGCTCGGCACCTCGCCGTACGCCGTGCCGTACGCCGTGGCCCATGTCGTGCCATATCCCGTGCCGTATGCCGCGCCGGGGACTCTGGAGGGTCGGGTCAGTCATGGGTCACCGCCTCGGTCTCGCCCAGGACGATCCGGGTCAGGTTGGTCAGGGAGGTGGAGCCGGGTGCGAAGTAGTCGCTGTGGCCGCCGCCGCCGGCCGCGAAGACCCGGGCGCCGAACGCCGGGGAGACGGGGTCGGTGCCGAAGCCGACGCGGGTGCCGAACAGGTCGACGGCGAGGTGCGGAACGTCCTCCACCCAGTCGCCGGAGCCCCGGGCCGCCCAGATCCGGGCGCGGGTGCGCAGGGCAGCGGCGGTGTCGGCACCGGTGCCCGGGCTGCCGACGACGGCGATGTCGTCGACGTCGTCGGGATCCAGACCGGGGGCGGCGCGGGCGCAGACGACCGAGCCGTAGGAGTGGCAGAGCAGGGAGATGCGCGGGCGCGGACCGATGACCGCCCGCAAGTCCGCCACGAGGGAGCGCAGTTCGGGCGCGGCCCGGTCCGCGCGGTCGGTGGTGGCGACAGTGAGGCCGATCGTCGGGGGCGTCTCGTAGCCGAGCCAGGCGACGACCGCCGTACGGGTGCCCGCCGGGGCCTCACGGGTGAGCCGGATGTGCAGGGCCCGGGCGGCGGCGCGGAACCGGCCGTAGGTGTCGATACCGGTGTCGGATCCGGGTACCAGGACGGCGACCCGATCGGCGTGCGCCAGGTCGCCCAGGACCTCGGTCACCAGCCCGGCGCCGCGGCCGTCGAAGGAGAGCAACTGCCGGGCGGGGCCGGCCAGGGACCGGTCGGCCGCCGCGCGCCGCCGGTCGCCGTGGTCCGCGGCCATCCGGGCCGCTTCCCCGGCATTGGCCCGGTGGGCGGCGTAGGTGGCGTCGAGGGTGGCCGCGGTCGGCGCGGCGAGCGTGACCGGTGGCGGGGCGGGGACCCGGGGCCGGGCCGCCCCGACCACGGGGAGCGTCACCGCCGATGCGACCAGCACGGCGAGTGCGGCGCGGCGCCACCGGTACCCCATGACTGTTCCCCCCTGTCCGTCCGCCCGCTCATCGGGCCGTTCAGGGAAGGAAGTTACGGATCGGCGCAGGTGGTCCGCGTCCCACCGGGGAGCTCACCTCCGGGGTGGCTCTCAGGTATGACGGGTACGACCGGAGGTACTTGGGAGAGGGTCCCACCAGACACCATCAACGGACCGGGATCACCAGGCGAGTTGGGCGATCTCCTCCGCCACCACCGCGCAGGCGTCCGCCGCCGGGTCGATCGGCGGGAAGTGGCCGACGTCCTCCAGCAACGTCAGCCCCACCACCTCACCCGCCCTGGCCGCCGCGTCCGCGTACGCCTCGGCGACCGCCTGCGGGACGTCGGCGTCGCAACGGCCCTGGACGATGGTGGTGGCGATTCCGGTGGGCAGCAGCAGCGTGGGGTCGGCGTACGGCTGCCGCTCGGCGAACCCCTCGTCACCGCCCAGGAGTTGGCGTACCGCACCGCCGCAGACGTCCAGCTTGTCGGCGACCGCCAGGTCGGCGATCGGAGCGAGGGCGACCACGCCCCGCAGGGGCACGGGACCGTCGGTGCGCCAGGGGGCGTCGGCGGGGAGGAGGTGACGGGCGGCGGCCCACAGCGCCAGATGGCCGCCGGCCGAGTGGCCGGTGGCCACCGTGCGGCGCGGGTCGGCGCCGGGCAGATGCCGGCGGGCCAGCCCGGGCAGCGCGTCGAGCGCGGCGGCCACGTCGTCGAAGGTGTCGGGCCAGCGCCCCGCGACCGGGTCCCCGCCGCCCGTCGCCCCCGCCCCGCGCCGGTACTCGACACTGGCCACGGCGAAGCCCCGGCGGGCCAGGAAGCCGGCGAACGGGCTGATGTGCCGCCGGTCGTAGGGCGCCCGCCAGGCACCACCGTGCAGGACGACGACCACGGGCGCGGGGCCTCCGGGGCCGCCCGTGGCACGCGGGACGTAGAAGTCGATCAGCTGGTCCGGGTCGTCGCCGTAGGCCGCCGTGGCGTCGGGCTCGACCGGCGGATGGGAGAAGACCGACTCCTCTTCGGCGGCGGCCCGGGCAGCTGCGGCGTCGTCCGTCATGCTCCAACCTCTCAGCAATGAAACGTATGTGGCGGACCGGAGAAGTGTTCGACCGTTGGCCGGGACGGTATCAGGACGATCATGTGCGCGGACATGGGCCTATCACACTCGGTGAACCTCCCGGGAGGCGGCAGGCGGATCCCGCCCCTTTCACGGGCCCGCCGGCCGCCTCCGCAGCGCCCTAAACCCCGGTCTCCGCCGACACCTCCGCCAGCACCTCCGCCAGCACCCGCGCCGCCCGCTCCACGTCCGCGAAGCCGACGTACAGCGGGGTGAAGCCGAAGCGGAGCACGTCCGGGTGACGGAAGTCGCCGACCACCCCGCGCTCGATCAGCCGCCGCATGACGTCCCCGGCATCCTGACAGCGCAGGGCGATCTGGCTGCCCCGCTCCCCGTGCGGCCTCGGGGTCAGACACTCGACCCGGCCCTCGGGGACGTACGCCTCGACGCACTCCAGGAAGAAGTCCGTCAGGGCGAGGGATTTGGCCCGTACCGCCTCGATCGTGACGCCGCCGCCGTCCCAGACGTCCAGTGCCGCCTCCAGGGCGAGCATGGACAGGATGTCCGGGGTGCCGACCCGCCCGCGCAGCGCACCCGGCGCCGGTGCGTACTCCGGGCGCATGCCGAAGGGCTCCGCGTGGGAGTTCCAGCCGGGCAGCGGGGAGTCGAAGCGGTCCTGCAACTCCGCGCGCACATAGAGGTACGCCGGTGAACCGGGGCCGCCGTTGAGGTACTTGTAGGTGCAGCCGACCGCCAGGTCCACGCCGTGCTCGTCCAGTCCGACCGGCAGCGCGCCCGCACTGTGGCACAGGTCCCAGACGACGTACGCCCCCGCCGCGTGCACGGCGGCGGTGAGCGCGGGCAGGTCGTGCAGCCGGCCGGTGCGGTAGTCGACGTGGTTGAGCAGCACGGCTGCCGTACGGTCGCCGAGCGCGTCCGGGACCTCGGACGGCGCCACCGGACGCAGGGTGCAGCCGGTCATCCGGGCCGCCGACTCGGCGATGTAGCCGTCCGTGGGGAACGTGGTCGCGTCGACCACGATCTCGTCACGGGCGGGGCCGGTGGGCCCGGTGGGCCCGGCAGACCCACCGGCGGGGTCCGCCGACCGGGCCAGGCGCACCGCGCCCACCACCGCCTTGAAGACGTTGACACTGGTGGAGTCGCCGACGACGATCTGCCCGGCCGCCGCGCCCACCAGCGGGGCGATCCGGTCGCCGATCCGCTCGGGCGCCGTCCACCAGCCGCTCTCCGTCCAGGACCGGATGCGCAGCTCGCCCCACTGCCTGCGGACGACGTCCTCGACCCGGCCGGGGACGGCGACGGGCAGCGCGCCCAGCGAGTTGCCGTCGAGGTAGACCGCGTCACCGCCCGCACCGCCACCCTCGCCGCCGCTCCCGCCGCCGCCCTCGTCCAGCACGAACTCGGCGCGCTGGGCGGCCAGCCCGTCGGCCGCGTCCAGTTCCTTCGCCCTGAGCTTCGGTTCAGACATAGGAGCGCGCCGTCCACAGCTCGGGGAACACGTTGTTCCGTGCCCGCTTCTCCAGCCAGGCCACCCCGGCGGAACCGCCCGTACCGGCCTTGGCGCCCATCGCGCGGCGGGTGGCGACCAGGTGGTCGTTGCGCCAGCGCCACACCAGCTCGGCGACATCGGTGAGCGCCTCACCCAGCCGGGCGACCTCGTCCCGCTCGTCACCCGAGTAGACGGCCGTCCAGACCTCCTCCACCCGCGGCGACGGCTCGTACCGCCGGGACACGTCGCGGCGCAGCACCTCGTCGGGGACGGCGTGCCCGCGGCGTGCGAGGAGGCGCAGCACCTCGTCGTACAGGCTCGGTTCGTGCAGCGCCTTCTCCAGCTCGGCGTGCGTCCGCGGCGCGCCCCGGTGCGGGACGAGCATGGACGCGGACTTGTCGCCCAGCAGGAACTCCATGCGCCGGTACATCGCCGACTGGAAGCCGGAGCCCTCGCCGAGCGCGCCGCGGTAGGCGTTGAACTGTGCCGGGGTGAGCTGTCCGAGCGGCTTCCAGGAGGCGTTCAGCGCCTCCAGTTCCCGTACGGACCGCTTCAGCGCGTCGACCGCGGTGGGGATGTCGTCGCCCCGCAGCGCGTTCGCCGCCGTCTCCCACTCGTGCACGATCACGGTGAACCACAGCTCCATCACCTGGGTGGTGACCAGGAAGACCATCTCTCCGGGATCGTCGGAGAGGGTGTGCTGGAGGTGGGTGAGGACGTCGGCCCTGACGTAGTCCTCGTAGGGGGTCGTGCCCTCGAAGTCGAGATGCGGGGTCTCCGGCTCAAAAGCCTCGTGGGACATCGCTGTCTCCTGAAGTGTGCTCCGGGTAGCGGTCCGCCCCTGCCGTTACCGACACGGGGGCCCCGGTCCCCGTACTGCATCCTCCGCAATGATCCCCCGGCCTCGCAAGGCCCGCCCGATCACGGACGGGCCACGGGTCACGGGCCTGGGTCACGGGCCAGGGGCCGTGGGCCAGGGAATGCCGTGGCCGCCGGTTCCGGTCCGTGCCCGCGGAGATCCTCCGGTAGCCGTCACCAGAAGCCTGTCAGAGACTGAGTGCCGGCCGCACTGACGGGACGACCACCTCAGGAACGCGGAATCGAATGCGAAACAGGCGCGAGGAAGCGGGGGAGCGCGAGCGGCGGCTCCGGTGGCTGCCCGCCGCGCTGCTCGCGAGCGCCTTCGTCCTCGACCTGGTCCTCCTGAACAACGTCAGCACGTTCCCCCTGCTCGCGTCGGCCCCCGTCCTGGCCGCGCCGATCCTCTCCCTGCGCGGGACGATCGCCACCGGCGTGGCGGCGAATGCCGTCGGGCTCCTTCTGGTGGAACTGGAAAGAGAGCCGACCCGCGCCGATGTCACCGCGTTCACCAGCCTGGTCGTGCTCACCCTCATCGCGGCAGGCCTCAATGTGCTGCTGACACGCGACCGGCAGCAGCTGAGGACGAGCCGCGAGGTGGCGGCGGCGGTGCAGCGCGCGGTCCTGCCGGACCCGCCGCACCGGGTGGGACGGCTGACCGTGGCCTCCCGGTACGAGGTCGCCCACGCGGAGGCAGCCATCGGCGGTGACCTCTTCGCGATCCACCAGACGCCGCACGGCATCCGCATGCTCATCGCCGATGTGCGCGGCAAGGGACTGGAGGCGATCCGCACGGTGAACGCCCTGCTCGGATCGTTCCGTGAGGCCTGCCTCCACCAGCCGGATCTGCCGAGTGTCGTCCGGCAACTGGAGGACCGGATGCGGGCCGGCATCGAGGAGGCGAGCGGTGCGGAGGCCGAGTCGTTCGCCACGGCCGTCGTCGTGGAGCTCACCCATGACTACTCCGAACTCCGTATCGCCGTCCGGGGACACGCGGCGCCCCTGCTGGTGCACGACGGCAAGGCGCTCCCGCTGGAACCGGCCGTCCCGTCCCTGCCCCTGGGCCTGGGCGCGCTCAACAGCGATCCGGACGGCGCCGACGTCCCGGTCGACCGGTTCGAGCTGCCGGCCGGGGCCACTCTGGTGCTCTACACCGACGGCATCAACGAGGCCCGCGACACGGACGGTGTCTTCTTCGACCCCGTTCCGGTGCTGTCCCAGCGCTTCCCGCCCGATCCCGAGGCGGTACTCGACACCGTGCTCTCCGCTGTCTCCCGGCACACCGGAAGCGCGCTGCAGGACGACGCGGCGCTCTTCGCCGTCACCCTGGACGCGGACACGGAGACGAATACCGCCGTCCCACCCTCGGACACCGCCCGGGCTCCCCGCCCCGGGCACGGCACGTAGCCCGCGACGCGGCACCGCGGCCCGGCCGAACGGCCCCCCGCCAGGTGGCAGACTGGCGTCATGACCACTCAGAAGAACCTGCTCGGCGGCCCGGACCCGACCCATCTGCCCGAGAACGAGGAGGCGTACCGCCTGCTCGGCGAGGAGTCCCTGCCGCCCGCCGAGGTGGTGGCGAAGTTCCCGACGTTCTCACTGGCCTGGGCCATGCTCGCCGACGACGCCTTCGAGGCGGGGCGAGTGGTCGAGTCGTACGCGTACGCCCGGACGGGCTACCACCGGGGACTCGACTCGCTGCGCCGGGCCGGATGGAAGGGCCATGGACCGATCCCGTGGAGCCACCGCGCCAACCGCGGCTTCCTACGCTGCCTCGCCGCCCTCGCCCGCGCCGCCGAGGCGATCGACGAGAAGGACGAGGCGGAGCGCTGCACGCAGTTCCTCCAGGACAGCAGCGCCGAGGCGTACGAGGAGCTGAAGCGGGCCTAAAGCCTGCACCAGGGCCTGCCCTCAGGGCCTGGGCTCCGGGTTGCCAGTGCCGGACGGTGGTCACGTTTCACGTGAAACACCACCGGCCGGCCCCACTGCGGTCTCGGGTTCCAGTGGGGGTACGGCCACACTGCCGTGCGTACGGCATTCGGGACGGCGGCAGCCCGGTGCGGGACGCCGTACGGTCGCGAAGGCGATGACCGAGCCGGCCACCAGGACGGCGGCGCACAGCACCATCGCCCGGCCGAACGCCTCATCGAAGGCGTCCGGCTCCCGGTACGCCTCCGGCCCCATCCCGACGAGCAGCGGCAGCGCGGCCACCGCCAGCAGGCCGGCCGCGCGGGCCGCCGCGTTGTTGATACCGCTGGCCAGACCCGCCCGTGTGGTCTCCACGGCCGCCAGGACGGTGGCGGTCAGCGGCGCCACCAGGGTGACCATGCCCAGGCCCAGCACCAGCAGAGCGGGCAGCACCTCGGTGAGGTACGAGGCGCCCGGCCCCACCCGCGTCATCAGCAGCATCCCGGCCGCGCACAGCAGCGGTCCGACGGTGAGCGGGATGCGCGGCCCGATCCGGACGGCGAGCTCGCCGGAGCGGGCGGAGAGCAGCAGCATCAGCACGGTCGTGGGCAGCAGCGCCGTACCGGCGGCGAGCGCGGACCAGCCGACGGCGACCTGGAGCTGGAGCGCGGCGAGGAAGAAGAAGCCGCCGAACGCCGCGTACACGCACAGGGTCACCACGTTGATCACCGTGAACTGCCGGGACGCGAAGATGTCCAGCGGCATCATCGGGTGCGGTCGGTACTTCTCGACGAGCACGAAGGCGACGGCCGCAACCAGTCCGGCGGCCGCGACCACGAGGGAGTCCTCACCGGCCTCGATCAGCGCGTACGTCACCAGGGCGAGGGCGAGCGCGCCGAGCACCGCGCCGAGCACGTCGAAGCGGCCGGGGGCCTCCTCCCCGCTGTCCGACTCCGGTACGTGACGGACGGCGATCGGGGCGCACAGCAGGGCCAGCGGCACGTTGATCAGGAACACCCAGCGCCAGCCCGGCCCGTCCACCAGCCAGCCGCCCAGGAACGGGCCGACCGCCGCGCCGATCCCGCCGAAGCCGGACCACAGGCCCACCGCCCGGCCCCGGTCGTCGGGGTGGAAGGAGGCCTGGATCAGGGCGAGGGAGCCGGGCGTGAGCAGCGCGCCGCCGATCCCCTGCAGGGCTCGGGCGGCGATCAGCACACCGGAGTTCGGCGCGATACCGCACAGCAGGGAGGCCGCGGCGAACCACAGCACCCCGACCACGAACACCTTCCGGCGCCCGAACCGGTCACCCAGCGCCCCGCCCAGCAGGATCAGGCCGGCCAGCGTGACCATGTACGCGTTGACCGTCCACTGCAGGGCGGCGAGGTCCGCGTCGAGGTCACGGCCGATGCGCGGCAGGGCGACGTTGACGACGGTGGAGTCCAGCATGGCCATGCTCGAACCGAGCACCGTGGTGAGCAGGATCCACTTGCCCTGCGGTGAGGCCAGCCGGACATCGGGCATGCTCGGAGCATACGGAAGCGGGCCGAGCCCGGCACCCCCTGCGCACGCGCCGCAACGGGTGCGGACGGACGTGACGGAAGGGGTACCGGGCTCGGCTGCGCGCTGCCGGTGAACCGCCGGGTTACTTGATCTTCGTGCCCGTGGAACGCAGGTTCTGGCAGGCCTCCAGGATGCGGGCGGACATCGACGCCTCGGCCAGCTTGCCCCAGGTGCGCGGGTCGTAGGTCTTCTTGGAGCCGACCTCGCCGTCGACCTTCAGGACGCCGTCGTAGTTCTTGAGCATGTGGTCGGCGACCGGACGCGTGAAGGCGTACTGCGTGTCCGTGTCGATGTTCATCTTCACGACGCCGTTCTCCAGCGAGGTGAGGATCTCCTCCGGCGAGGAACCCGAGCCGCCGTGGAAGACGAAGTCGAACGGCTGCGAGCCGGCCGGCTTGCCGTACTTGGCGGCGGTGCCCTCGTTCAGCTCCTTGAGCAGCTCCGGGCGCAGGACGACGTTGCCCGGCTTGTACACACCGTGCACGTTGCCGAAGGACGCGGCCAGCAGGTAGCGGCCCTTCTCGCCGAGGCCGAGCGCCTCGGCGGTGCGGATCACGTCGTCGACCGTGGTGTAGAGGGAGTCGTTGATCTCGTGCGAGACGCCGTCCTCCTCACCGCCGGTCGGGGTGATCTCGACCTCGAGGATGATCTTCGCGGCGCGGGCGCGCTCCAGAAGCTCCTGGGCGATGCTCAGGTTGTCGGCGAGGGTCTCCGCGGAGCCGTCCCACATGTGGGACTGGAACAGCGGGTTGCGGCCGCCCTTGACGCGCTCCTCCGAGATCGCGAGCAGCGGACGGACGTAGCCGTCGAGCTTGTCCTTCGGGCAGTGGTCCGTGTGCAGGGCGATGTTGACGTCGTACTTCTCGGCGACGATGTGCGCGAACTCGGCCAGGGCGACCGAACCGGTCACCATCTCCTTCTTGTGCTGACCGCCCAGGAACTCGGCGCCGCCCGTGGAGATCTGCACGATGCCGTCGCTCTCCGCCTCGGCGAAGCCGCGCAGTGCCGCGTGCAGGGTCTGGGACGAGGTGACGTT
Organism: Streptomyces sp. P9-A2; assembly: GCF_036634175.1. NCBI lineage: Bacteria > Bacillati > Actinomycetota > Actinomycetes > Kitasatosporales > Streptomycetaceae > Streptomyces > Streptomyces sp. P9-A2. The sequence goes on along the minus strand of NZ_JAZIFX010000001.1, from coordinate 4,343,539 downwards.
GATGGCCGGGTAGGCGAACTTTCCTGCCTTCGCCCGGTCCAGCATCTCGTTGTAGACCTCGGGAGTTGCGATGGGCATCTGTCCGCTCCTTATGCAAGCGCGTGCGGGTTGGCGTACTGCGTACTGTCGGCCCTGACCTGGAACCTTGGATGCGACGTCGTTGTCGGGGCCATCCTCCCAGACTTGTCCCGCCCGGCGACGGCGCTGGTCGAGTCGTTATGCGGGGGATGCCAAGGGGTCCGGAACACGGGTTCCGGGGGCCGAGGGTCGGGGGCCGGTGGCCGGTGGCCGGTGGCCGAGGGCCGGTGGCCGAGACACCGGCCGGTGTGGTGGGTGCTGCCGGCGTGGTGCGGCCGGCCGGTCAGTCCAGGCCGAGCTCGTCCTTGCCGAAGGCGAACAGGTACGGCACCCCGGCGCCCTCCTGGATCTTCTCGGCGGCGCCGGTCGCCCGGTCCACGATGGTCGCGACGGCCACGACCTCGCCGCCGGCCTCGCGCACGGCCTCGACAGCGGTGAGCGGGGAGCCGCCGGTGGTGGAGGTGTCCTCGACGACCAGGACCCGGCGCCCTCTGATGTCCGGGCCCTCCACCCGCCGCTGCATGCCGTGTGCCTTGGCCGCCTTGCGGACCACGAACGCGTCCAGCCGCCGGCCGCGCGCCGCGGCGGCGTGCAGCATGGCACCGGCCACCGGGTCCGCGCCCATGGTGAGACCGCCGACCGCGTCGAAGTCCAGCTCGGCGGTGAGGTCCAGCAGCACCTGGCCGACCAGCGGGGCGGCCTCGCCGTCGAGGGTGACGCGGCGCAGATCGACGTAGTAGTCGGCCTCGAGCCCCGAGGAGAGGGTCACCTTGCCGTGCACCACGGCCTTGTCCTTGATCTGCTGCAGCAGCGCGCCACGTACGTCACTCATGACAGCCAGGGTAGACGGCCCCGGGACATGCCCCGCAGGTCGTGCCCTGCAGAGCGTGCCCTGTAAGGCCGTGCCTTGCAGGGCACGCCCCGGAGCCTGCCGCCTAGAGCCGCCGCCAGGTCCAGGTGGTCGTGGCCTCCAGCGGCTCCAGCGGGGTGACCAGACGCGGGTGGGTGTTCAGCCCGTTGGGCGGCCCGGTCTGCGGCTCCACGCAGACGGCCTCGCGCTGCTCGTCGTAGACCACCACCCACTTCTCACGGCTGGTCACCTTCAGCTCCAGCCGCCCCGGCCAGGTGAGGGTGACGTCGACCCCGTCGGGCATGCCGAAGCAGTCGTCCCAGGGCCCGGGGCGGGGGTCGACCCGGTTGCCGGTGGGCAGGTGGTCGTCACCGCGCTCCTCCTGCCAGGCTGCGGTGAAGTCGAGGCGTACGTCCTGGGCGTCCGCGCCGCCGAGGCTGCGGTTGAACCAGGGGTGCCAGCCGATCTGCGCCGGGAAGGACGACTCGTACGTCTCCACGGCCATGGTCAGCGTCAGCGCGTCCTCGCCGAGCGTGAACTGCTGCGTCACCCGCCCGGGGTACGGCCACGGCTCCACGAGGTCGTACGTGAGCACGACCTCGTCGGCGCTCTTGCGGGCGGTGCGCCAAGCCGCGTCACGGGCGGTGCCATGGATGGCGTGGGGCGGTGCGTTCAACGGCAACTGCCGGACCGTCGCCCCGTCCCGGAACCGGCCGTCCCTGGTCCGCCCGCACCAGGGGACCATCGGGAAGCACCCGAAACGGTCGCCCTGCCGCAGCAGTTCCACTCCCCCGACCCGCAGTCCTGAGACCCGCCCGCCGTTCCCCGGCCGTACGGTCACCTCCGCGTCGCCCGCGGTCAGCGTGATGTCTTCGTCACTCACGGGACGACCCTACTGGGGTGATCAAGAGTGCCCCGCCTGCCGGGCCGGTCCCGCCTCCCGGACACGGCCTCAGCCGCGCCTGCGGAGGACCCGCACCGCGACGATCGCCGAGGCCACCGCCAGGGCGGCCGCCGGGGCGGCCCAGCGCAGCGGAGTGGAGACGGAGACGGTCTGGGGGACGGGGACGGGCGCGTAGCGGCCCCGGGGCGGAGCGTGGTCCACCTCTTCGGCGCTGCGGCCGATCATGGTGCGGCGCGCGTGCGCGGCCTCGGCGACGGTGTCCTCGTCGGCGCCGTCCTCCCCGTCCTCCTCACCCACCGGCCCGTCCACTGTCTCGTCCACGTCGTCCACATCGTTCGGCAGCCCGGGTCCGGGGGACGGCAGGGAGATCTCCGCGTCGGGGACGGAGGGAGCCGAGGGAACCGAGGGAACCGAGGGAACCGAAGGCGACTCCGGGGCTGAGGGCTCCTCCGAGGACGACGTCCCCTCGTCGGGCGTCTCCTCGTCGGGCGTTCCCTTCCCGGGATCCTCCTCCGCCGTGGTACCCGCAGTCGTCCCCAGGTTCGCCGCGAAGCGGTTCAGCAGGCGGGCCATCGTCGAGGCCACCGCGTCCGGCGGCAGTCCCGTGACCCGGCCGTCGGCTGTCGCCGTGCCGTCGACGGCGAGTGTGGCACCGCCCTCCGTGTCCCGCAGCCTCAGCCGCAGCGCCAGTTTCACGGTGCCGGTGCCGCGGGTCTCGACGGCGTCGCCCTCGACGGCGTAGGAACCGTCGTCCCGCCGGGTCACCCGGACGGCGCCCCGATAGGTGATGGAGTGGCTGCCGATGCGGACCTTCAGCCGGCCGGTGACCGGATCGGCTCCGGCGTCGTGCTGGAGCCCCGGCACCGCGCGGGCGACCCGTGCGGGATCGTCCAGCGCCTCCCTGAGCCGCTCCACCGGAACCGGAACGAACACCTCGTGCTCCATGACTGCGGAGCCTACCCACGGGAACGCCGGACTGTATCCCCGTCGGCACGAAAGGCGCAGCGGGCACGACTCGGACACCCGTCCGAGGGGCACGGACCGGCGGCCGTGACTCAGTGGTCATGGCTCAGTGGTCATGGCTCAGTGGCCGCGGCTCAGCGGTCGCGGCTCAGCGGTCGCGGCTCACCGCGCGTACCGGGGATGGATCAGCGTCGACGCCGGGAGACCGGGGACACGAGTGCGCTCGGCGGCCCGCGCTCCGGCGGCGAGGGAGTTGTCGGTGAGGGTGCGCGGGCGAGGGCCGGACGGGTCCAGGCGCAGCTCGGGGTCCGTACGGGCGGCGAGGACGAAACCCCGGTCGCGCAGGGCGCGGGTGGTGTCCGCCGGGGTGCGGGCGGGTCCGGTGACGAGACCGGCAGGCCGCCCGCCCGTGCCGTACGGGACGGTGCGGAAGCCGGCCGAGCGGAGCGTCGACTCCACCGTCCAGTACGTCTCGGGCAGGGACGTCACCTGCCCGGCGTGCACCACGAGCCGCCCGCCGGGGGCGAGCACCCGCCGGGTCAGACCGTAGAACTCCCGCGAGTACAGCTTGGTGCTCGCGGTGATCTCCGGGTGCGGCAGGTCGGACACCACCACGTCGTACGCGGCCGGGGGCGCCCCGCGCAGCCAGTCGAAGGCGTCCTCGGTGGTGACGCGTACGCGCGGGTCGTCGAGGGCGTGGCCGTTCAGCGCGGACAGGGCGGGGTCGTGGCGGGCCAGCCGCAGCACGCCCGCGTCGAGTTCGACGACGTCGACCCGCCGCACGCCGGGGTGGCGCAGCACTTCGCGGGCGGTCAGCCCGTCGCCGCCGCCGAGGACGAGCACACGCTCGTGCGGGCCGGTCATCGCGGGGTGTACCAGGGCCTCGTGGTAGCGGAGTTCGTCCCGGCTACTGACCCGGAGCCGGCCGTCGAGGAACAGGTCGAGGGATCGGCCGTCCCGGTCGCCGGTGAGCACCACTTCCTGTACGTCGGTCCGCAGGGCCACCCGGACGTCCGAGCCGTACATGGCGTGGCGGGCGGCCCGTTCGAAGTCGTCGACGAGGACGGTGGCCGAGGCGAGGACGGTCAGCACGCAGAGGTTGGCCACGATCAGCAGCCGGCGGGCACGGCGGGTGAGATCCTGCCGGAACAGGCCGAGCACCAGCGCGCCGCCGACCACCGTGTTGACCGCGCCGGTGATCAGTGTCCCCGTCAGCTGGCCGAGGAACGGCAGGAGAAGGAACGGGAAGGCGAGCCCTCCGACGAGGGCGCCGACGTAGTCCGCGGCGAACAGGTCGGCCACCGCGCCGCCCGCGTCCTGGCGGCGGATCCGCTGGATCAGCTCCATCAGGAGCGGCACCTCGGCCCCGATCAGCAGGCCGACGGCGAGCGAGAAAACAACCAGCAGGACAGGGGGACCGTATGCCCACGGGCCACCCCAGTCGCCGGTCCAGGCGAAGACGGCGTACAGGGCCATCGCGCTGCATCCGCCGACGAGGGCGAGGGCGGCCTCGATGGCGCCGAAACCGGCCGCCGCGTGCCGCCGCAGCCGCTTGGCGGCCAGCGAGCCGATGCCCATGGCGAAGACCATGACGGACAGCACGACCGACGCCTGGGTGACCGAGTCGCCCATCAGGTACGCCGCGAGGGCGACCAGTTCGAGTTCGTACACCAGCCCGCAGGCCGCACAGACGAACACACCCGCGAGCACCAGAAACCGCCCGGTGCCCTGCCGCACGGGCAGCCGCAGCGAACTGCCCGAGTCGTCCCCTCCGCCTCCGCCTCCGCCACTGCCACTACCGCTATAGCTGTCGCTGTCGCTGTCGCGCAGCCTGTCCCGGGGCTGCGCGGAGCTGGGCGGAGCTGGGGCCTGCTGTTCGATCACCCTGCGACGTTACGTCACGCCTCCACTGCGGATCGTCACCCACACGTGTGATGTTTGTTTACCGTTGACCGATGTTGGTACAACCGGAAAACCTCGCGCGGGTCGCCGGCGGGACACCGCGCGCACGGCGCTCACACGGCACTCACACCGCCGCCTTCACCCGCACACCCACCCGTGTCCGGGTCGCCACCACCTGGCCGTCCTGCGGATAGGCGTGCCAGGTCCGCCAGTGGACCTGGCTCCCCTGGCGCTGGGCGAGCATCGCGGTGAACGCGTGCGGGCTCCCGGGGAACACGCCGGCGAGACCGCGCGGATGGTCGGAGACCAGGGCGAGCAGTTCCTGGGCACGGCCCGCGAAGGAGCCCGGGGAGAGCATCTCCACACGGGCGGCGAACTCGTACTCCCAGTCGCCCACCCGGGTGGCGACGCCCAGCGGAAGAGGCGTTCTGGAGCCCCGGATGCACGCCACGGTCTCCGAACAGACGCCCTGCTCCTCCTCCAGCAGCACCTGGTGGGACGCGCCGAGGAGCCTCAACTGGACTTTGGCCCCCGTCAGTTCGAGGTCGAGCGTGGCCAGCGCGGGCAGCGGCTCGCACCCCAGGGCCCAGGCGAGATCGGCCGCACGCGTGTCGGTGTAGGAGGTGGTCAGGGTCGTGAGCATGGAACGGCTCCGCAAACGCACAGGGAGAAGGGGCGGGAAAAGGAAGATGCGGGCGCCCGTCACGCCCCGGTAGTACCGGGGTTCGGCCCGCCAGCCCGTCGACCGGTCGGATGAGGTCCGCAGGAGGTCCGAGGGCTGCGCTGGTAATGAGAGGAAACCATGAACTATGGCCCCACCACAGCGTCTTTACCCAACTTCGTGCGGTTTCCATCCCCTCGGGGGCTCATCAGCTCACCTGTTCACGGAGGGCGAGCCCGGCGCGCACCTGGCGCACTCCCGGCGCGTACCTGGCGCACTCCTGGCGCATGCCTGGCGCACTCCTGGCGCGCACCCGGAGTACATCCGGCGCCCACCCTGCGCCCATCCGGCGTGAAACGCGGCAGTGGGGCCCGCCCGGACGCGGACCCCACTGCCTCCCGGGGCGGATGCCCCGACTGCTCCCGGCCGCCCCCGTCAGCCGCCGCCCCCGCCGCATCCGCCGCCGCCTCCGCAGGACGACCCGCCCCCACAGGACGACCCGTCGGAGCTTCCCCCGCCCCCGTCACCGCCCGCCCACCAGGCGCCTCCGCTGCTCCCGCCGACTCCGATCCCGCTTCCGCCGCCGCCGCGGTGCGACCGGCGCGCGGGGCGGCGCCGTCCCGCCACCACAAGCCCGACGACCAACGCGAAGACCAGAGTCAGAATGATGCCGATGACCATGACGTCACCGTCCTTTCGCTCCCCCGTGATGCACTCGAAGCGACCCCCCGTGGGTGCCTCGCTCACGCGTGTGGACGGGAGATGCCCGATGCCCGCACGGCCCAAAGCAGAGTTGAGCAACTCCAGAGGTTCGGCGCAGGATGGCCGGCATGACCTCCAGCGCACGTCCCCTCCTGAACCGCCGGCTCGCCGGGTTCGGGACCACGATCTTCGCCGAGATGTCCGCCCTGGCCCTGCGCACCGGCTCCATCAACCTGGGCCAGGGCTTCCCGGACACCGACGGTCCCGAGGAGGTCAGGGAGGCGGCGGTGCGGGCGCTGCGGGACGGCCGCGGCAACCAGTACCCGCCCGGCCCCGGCGTCCCCGAACTGCGCACCGCGATCGCCGCGCACCAGCAACGCCACTACGGCCTCACCCCCGACCCCGACACGGAGGTCCTGGTCACCGCGGGCGCCACCGAGGCGATCGCCGCGTCGCTGCTCGCCCTGCTGGAGCCGGGCGACGAGGTGGTCGCCCTGGAGCCGTACTACGACTCGTACGCGGCCTGCATCGCGATGGCGGGTGCCACGCGTGTGCCGGTCACCCTGCGCCCCCGTGAGGGCCGCTTCCACCTCGACCTCGACGAACTGCGCGACGCCGTCACCGACCGCACCCGCCTGCTGCTGATCAACACCCCGCACAACCCGACCGGCACCGTCCTCACCCGCGAGGAACTGGCCGCGATCGCCGAGCTGGCGGTGGAACGCGACCTGCTGGTGGTGACGGACGAGGTGTACGAGCACCTCGTCTTCGACGACGCCGAACACGTCCCCCTGGCGACCTTCCCCGGCATGCGCGACCGCACGGTCACCATCTCCAGCGCCGGCAAGACCTTCTCGTTCACCGGCTGGAAGGTCGGCTGGGTGACCAGTACCCAGGAACTCGTGACCGCCGTCCGGACGGCCAAGCAGTACCTGACCTACGTCAGCGCGGGCCCCTTCCAGTACGCGGTCGCCGAAGCGCTGCGCCTGCCGGACGCGTACTTCGACAGCCTCCGCGCCGACCTCCACCGCAAGCGCGACCTGCTCGGCGACGGCCTGCGCTCCGCCGGCTTCGAGGTCTACCAGCCCCGGGGCACGTACTTCATCACCACCGACATCACCCCCTTCGGCGAGAAGGACGCCTACGCCTTCTGCCGCGCCCTCCCCGAACGCTGCGGCGTCGTCGCCGTCCCCGTATCCGTCTTCTACGACGACCCAGCAGCCGGCCGCAGCCAAGTCCGCTTCACCTTCTGCAAAAAGGACGCGGTTCTCACCGAGGCCGCCGGCCGCCTGCAACGCCTGGCTCCCTGAACTCACGCCCCTTTCATCCCGAATGAGGTTCCGACAGATGCCCTACCTGTCGGAGTTGCTGTTCGCGCAGGCCAGGGCATCGGAGTCGGTGGGCCTCCCGTGGCGTCGGGAAGACTGGGGGAAGTGGCTCGGCTCCCAGATGGCTCCCAAAACTTCGTAGGCGCTTGGGACAGGGGGCGCCAGCACGCTTTCCAAGTCTTCACCTGGGAGCCCGGAGTGGGCGGGGGTTTTCTGACCTGCGCTGAAGCGGCGCGCGTTTGCTGTCTCCAGGTCTACAGCCGCCTACAGCGACAGCAGTTCCTCGCGTCAGCTAATCGATCCAGCAGACGAGCGAGTGAGCCGACCCCGTTGGGCTCGAAAGCTAAAGGCACGCCGGAGGTGCTCCGGCGCGCCTTGTCTCATTTGAGGGTCCGCTACCTCAGCGGAAAGGATGTCACGACCCAGCCGGTGTCCACCAAGATCCTGAACAATCCGACGTGCCGTATTGCGCCGGGACGGCCTGTCCGGGGTTCATGAAGGAAGCGTGGAAAACGTAGATTCGCGTCGCGATCCACCCAAGGCCCGTGATGAGGCATATGCCAAGCAGCATGAGGGCCACGCCGAAGATCAGGCTGAGCAAACCCGAACGGCGTGGGTGGGTTCGACGGGAGGCTGTCGGTTGCTGCTACTTCCACCTTACGATGTTCTGTCTCACTCGTCCCATCGCTCAGCAGGACCCGCCCTAGTGTCACTTCAGGGTCACGGATAGCGTTGGTTCGCCTGAGCTGCCCCCGCCTCACCGGAGTTCACTGTGTATCGCCCCGCCCGGCTCGTGACGGCTGCGCTCACCGCACCGGCGGCCCTGCTGCTGACCGCCCGTGGTTCTGGAGGGGGTGAAACTGCCCACGTGGGTGTGGCTGGACAAGGCCACTTTCCAGGACGTCAAGGTGTGCGCCGAACTGCCGAACACCGGTCTGCGGGCAGGGGCCACCGCGAAGCCGGTCGCACTGCATCTGGAGCCCGGGACCGAGGACGCCGTGACATACCCGGCCTCCGGCGACTGCACGATCGACGACGACGGCTCCATCGGCACTGCGTACGCCAAGGGTGACGCCGACAAGACTCCGCCGTGCGGCATCACCTACCAGCGTGCGAGCGGTGGGGCCACGTACCAGCTCAAAGCATCGATCACCTGGAAGATCTCCTGGGGGGGCTCCGGTGGTGCACAGGGCGACCTGCCCAACGGCACCTTCGAGACCACCCAGGGCATGACGGCGCAGGAGATCCAGGCCATCAGCCGCTGATCGCCGACCTCTCAGCGGCGTCCGACCGGAACACCATCGGAACAGAAACGGGGGGACTGTGAGCGACCTGTCAGTCGACTACGCAGTGCTGAACAGAGTGAGACACAGCCTCGACCACATAGCCCACTTGATGGGGAAGCCGGGCCGGGAGATGGAGCGCGTCACTGGCGACTCCATGGGGGTTCCTGAACTCGCCAAGCGCATGGACGACTTCGGCGACGAGTGGTCGTACGGCATCAAGCAGCTGACGAAGTTCTCCGAGAAGGCCTCCAAGGCACTCCTCAAGGTCAAGGAATCCTTCGAGAAGCTGGACCACGACCTTGCCGAGGCGAACAAGAACCAGGGCAAAGGGGGCGGGAAGTAGCCATGGCTGAGGCGAGGCTGGAAGACTTCCCGGCTTTGGGGTTCGTTCCCTGTCCCGGTGACCACACGGTGGCCGATGACGTGGCCAAGACGGTCCGCAGGACAGCAAAGGCGCTCGTCGAGATCTGCCAGGTTCTGCACGGCACTGGTGCAGGCGACTGGAAGGGGAAGACCGCGGAGGCATTCCGCGAAAAGTTCGACGACGAGTTCCGCCCGCGTATGGACGACGCCCGCGACTCGTTCCGCGACGCCGCCACCGCCTTGGAGGACTGGGCGGCGTACATGGAGAACAAGCAGGCGGCCGCCGTACGGCTGGAGGCCCAAGCGGCCGAGCTCAACGAGCAACTGGGCAAGGCTCACGCCAAGGCCGACAAGCTCAAGAAGGCCGACGACGACACGAAGGACACCCAGGACCACAAGGACCAGGTCCAGGACGCCAACCGGGCGGTGAACACCAAGGAACTCGAGCTGGACGAACTCCGCCGCAAGGGCCGCCGGATGGCCAGGAACTACGGGGAGTACGGCAAGGAGACAGCCGAACGCCTGAAGAACGCCATGGACATCGCCCCGGACGAGCCCGGCATGTGGGACAAGCTCGGAGACGCCATCGAGGGCCTCGGCAAGGCCCTGGCCGACCTGCCGGGTCAGGTGGGCGATCTGCTCTCCGACATTGGCAAATGGATCAAAGACCACGCGGATTGGATCACCGTCGCGGCCTCCGTCATCGGCGTCATCGCCATCTTCTGCCCGGTGCTCGCTCCGCTGGCCATCGGACTGAGCGCGGTGGCGCTCTTTGCGCATGCCGCGGCATACGGCTGGAACGGACTCTTTCCGCCCACCGGCCAGAACATCGGCAACTGGCTCACACTGGGCGGCGACGCGCTCGGCATGGTGCCCGGCGTCGGTGCCGCGAAGGCGGGCATCATGGCCGGATTCAAGGCGGGACGGGGAGCCGGCGGTCTCGTCGCAGGTACCACGGTCGGCATCAAGACGGCCGGTACGACGGCGAAGAACGTCATGAAGGCCGCCGACCCGGTCGCCGCAGTGATCGACAGGCCCGTGATGGCCGTCGCCAGCAAGTTGGGGGTCTCGCGCGGTGCCGCCCTGACCGCCACGGAAGGCATTCAGGCCGCCGCGCAGCTCACGTGGACGGCACCGACCGTGATCAATACCTACGAGACGAGCACCGGCCGATACGACGCCGCCACCTGGGGCACCGGCGTGGGCAACATCGCCACGGGCGCCGGAGGCGGCAGGACCGGCGGGATCGTCGCCGTCGGCAGTGTCATCGGCCTGGGGGCCTGGGAGCTGACGGACTGATGACCTCCACCGACGCACCGACGACGGAGCCTTCCGGGACGGCCGTTTCCCCCTCCGGCGTTCCCGACCTGTGGTTCGAACTTCCCCCGGGCTTCATGGAGTTCGATCTCGGAGAGGATCCCGAGGCGCGCATGCTGCGGATGGCGGACGTGACCGACTCGCTCTTCGCCGGCGCCACCCCGGAGCAGAAGTTCAGCCTCGTGGTCTCGGGTGAGTACATCCTCCAGACGATGATCGCGGCGGGCGCCGAGCACGTCTCGAGCTGCCTGCTGCGCATGCCCGGGGACAAACTGTCCCAGGGCACCCTCTGCGTGATCATCGAACGGCCGGACGTCGGCCCGCAGAGCCAGGACAGGCAGGCATCGGCGAAGCGCACGGCCGCCCAGTGGCGCAAGCTGTACCCGGACGCCGAGATCGGGCTGGTCATGCTGCCGTACGGCATCTCCGCCCTCTGCATACGCGATCAGGAACTGCAGATACCCGGCGTACTCTTCGGTCTGGCCGAACCCGTAGCCGCCACGGTCCAGCAGGTGCAGTTCTGCGTGCCGCTGAAGACCGGCCCCGGGTCGGCCCTCTTCGCCTTCATGACCGAGGACATCGAACACCGGACTGAATACCTCGATGTGCTCAGCGGCATCATGAAGTCGGTCTCGACGGACGAACCGCACGGGGAGAACACCCCAGAGGCCGAGGGTCCGGATGCCGTAGGAACGGAGAAACCAGCATGAGCGGCGGTGCACAGGCAGAGGACGAGGCGCGCAAAAGGCGCACCCGGTATCCCGCCCTGCTGGCGGGCGGCATCGGCTGCTACGTGTTCGCCGTGATCGCAGGGATGTTCCTCCTGGCGGACGGCTTCGGGCCGGTCCTCCAGGTTTCCCTGTGGATTGTGCACGGAACGCCGCTCATCGTGCTCATCCGGAAACTGGGGGCCAGAGAGTCGAGCACGTACGCGGCGCTGTTCATCGTGATCACGTCTGCGATGTCCGTGTACGTCATCGGCATGGCGCGCGACGACCTCACCCTTCAGCAGCGCGGCGAGAAAGTCACAGCCACGGTGGTGAAGGAACGACTCGACCCGGCCCAGGGACGCAAGGGCCGCCACTCCTACTACACGCTGGAGCGGCAGGACGGCACACGCATCCCAGGGCCCGAGATGGAAACGACGTCCGACCTCTACGACGTCGGCCAGGTGCTGACGGTGATCGAGGATCCCGAGGGTGAACTCCGCCCCCGGACCCCGGGCCAGGCGGACGCCACTGCTGAGCAGCTCGGCGCGGGGGCGCTTGCCCTCGCCGCGCTCGGCTCCGTCGGCTGGATGACTTGGCGCGGGTCGGACGCCGCGAGACGCCGGGACGCGCAGAAGCGACCGGGCGGTGCACGGAAAGCGTACAAGACCGTCACCGGCGACCACTCCACGCAGGAGGAGCAGGAGGAGAAGCTGCGCGAGGCCCTGCGCACGTACCCCGCCGACCGCCGCGGCTACATCAAGGTGCACCCCGGGGAGTACCCCGACGTGACGCAGCAGCGGGCAGCCCGGATCGCCTGGGAGATGGGCCTGCGCGCGGAGGCGGTCGGCAATCGGGGTTCATGGCGCTTCGGAGAGACCGTGATCGAGGAAGTCCCGCAGGATTGAGCGCTCGCCTGCTGGAATTGCCCCTGGTGGGCCTGTTGCGCGACATGCGAATGAGTGTGCGAACGAGGAGTCGGCTGGGTGACGGGCACACCCGAGCTGGTGACGGCGGTCCGCTCGGCGAAGCAGTACCTGACCTACGTCTCCGCGGGCCCCTTCCAGTACGCCGTTGCCGAGGCCCTCGCGCTGCCGGAGGCGTACTACACCGAGCTCCGCACAGATCTGCGTGCCAAACGGGACCTGCTGTCGGCGGGCCTGACGGAGGCGGGCTTCGACGTCCTGCGGCCGGCCGGAACCTACTTCCTCACCGCCGACATCCGCCCGCTCGGCGAAACCGACGGCGAAGCCTTCTGCCTCGCCCTCCCGGAACGCGCCGGCGTCGTCGCCATCCCCACCTCGGTCTTCTACGACCACCGGAAGGCAGGCGCCCCGTACATCCGCTTCGCCTTCTGCAAGCGCACCGAGGTACTGGTGGACGCGACGGAACGGCTCCGCAAGGCATTCGCGCACTGACCGCCGCCCTGCGGGGCTGGTCGTCGCATTCCCCGTTGCCTGCCGCACCTCACCCGCCCGGAACCTTCACGCCGGAGGCCGCCCGGTCGCGGCCGTCATTCCGGCGCTTGCCGCACCACAGTGACCGACGTACAATTTCCTGTACGTAAGGAGGGTCGATCATGAAAACCATGACGTATTCCGAGTCGCGCGCCCGGTACGCCGAGGTACTCAACTCCGTCACCGACGACCGCGAAGAAGTCGTTATCACCCGGGCCGGACATGAGCCGGTCGTCATCGTCTCCCTTGAGGACTACGAGTCCCTGAAGGAGACGGCGTACCTGCTGCGAAGCCCGGCGAACGCCCGGCGCCTGCTCGCGTCCATCGACGAGCTGGAAAACGGCGGCGGCACCGTACGCGAGCTGGCGACCGACGAATAAGGGCCGCGAATGAAGATCACCTTCTCCTCCCGCGCCTGGGAGGACTATCTGTGGTGGCAGCTTCAGGACCGGAAGATCCTGAAGCGCATCAATACGCTCATCGCGGACATCGCCAGAAACGGCAACGAGGGGATCGGCAAACCGGAACCGCTCAAGCACGGATTCCAGGGCTACTGGTCGCGCCGCATCAACGACGAGCACCGACTGATCTACAAGGCCACCGAGGACGGCGTCCTGATCGCACAGTGCCGCTACCACTACGAGAGCTGACAGGACTCAACCGGATCGAGCACAGCACCTGCTGACACCGGTGTCACGCGGCGATCACCCACTGGCAAGGGACTGCGACCACAAAAGTGCCGCAACCGTCCCCGGCGGGTGCCAGTGACATCTTCCCGCACTGCGCCGAGTGAGCGAAGTACTTCTGGCACGCGCTGTCCGTCTGCGCGGATAGCCTTACCCGCCGAGGGCTCGCGGGCGGCTCGCGTCCTCCCGAACAGTTGCAGGAGTCTGTGCCAGGAGTGGGCGTAGTGGTGAAGGTTTATCCGTCGGCGGAGCACGAGTCGACGACTCCGGACCGGGAACGGATGTTCACTCGGTTGCCGGAGCTCGCCCGGGGCGAGGCGGTGTTCCTTCCCGCGGATCCGCCCCGGATGGGACGGATGGCGTTCTGGATGCCCGGGAGTGAGCCGCCGGACCTTGGGGTGGAACCCGAGGAACTCACCGTGGTTCGCCCGCACGGTTCGTCCGTGCGCCGGGCGCGGGTGGTCGCCGTGCTGCTGCCGGTGGAGCAGGCGCTGCCGCTGTTGACCCGCTGCCGGGCACTCGGTGCGGACGGCAGTGGGCGGGCGTCGGCCGGTACCGCGTTCTGGGGCACAGCGGCCATGCTGGGATTGCAGTTGCTCGCCCGGGGCCGGATGCTGCCCGGGGTGTCGCCGGAAGGATTCGACGCGTGGCGGGTCGGCCCGCTGGACACCGAGGACCGCGAGCGGTTGGCTTCCCTGGCCGCCGCCATGCCTCCGGAGGCCCGCGCGGTCGCAGTTCCCGGGCTCTCCCCCCTCACGCTTCCGGCGGCCGAGCCGCTGCTGCGGGCCTTCCTGGACGCCGTGGCCGATTCCCTCGCCCGCCCTCCCGCCGCCCGCCAGGTGACTGGCGGACCGGCGTTCGCGGTCCGAGCTCCGCAGTCCGTGCCCGAGCAGCGAGGCTGGGCGGCGGAGGTCGCCGCCGGCCGCGACGCAGGTCTGGCGGTGTCGCTGCGGCTGGAACTGGGCCGCGCGGACTCCTTCCGAGCCGTGGTCCAACTGCGCAGCCTGGCCGATCCCACGGTGCTCGCCGACGCCGCGGACCTGTGGTCCGGCAGGGCCACCGCCCCCGAACTGTTCGGTCCACGGGCCAAGGTGGACACGCTGCTGACGCTGCGCCGGGCCGCCCGTGCCTGGCCCCCGGCCGGCCGGATGCTGGACTCCGCCGCCCCGGCCGGTCTGGAGCTGTCCGACGAGGAGGCCCAGGCGCTGCTGGGCGACGCGGCGGAAAGCCTTGCCGCCGCCGGGGTCGCCGTGCACTGGCCCAAGGAGCTGGTTCGCGAGCTGACCGCCTCCGGAGTCCTGGAACCCGTACGCCACCAGGGGACGCAGTCTGCGGCCGAATCTTTCCTGTCCTCCGGCGGCCTGCTGGACTTCCGCTGGCGGGTCGCGCTCGGAGACCGGGAACTCACCGAGGAGGAGCTGGAACGGCTGGTCCAGGCTCACCGGCCGATCGTGCGGCTGCGCGACCAGTGGGTGGTCGTGGACCCGGAGCTGGTCCGCCGGCTGCGACGGGCCGCGCAGTCCAGGACGGCGACGTTCACCGCGATCGACGCTCTGGGCGCCGCGCTGACCGGTAGCGTCGAAGTGGACGGCGAACAAGTGGCGGTCACCGCGAGCGGCGTACTGGAAGAGCTGCGCTCCCGAATCGCCGCCCCCGAGGCCCGCGCCGCGCACGAGCCCCAGGGACAGCCGAAAGCCCTGGCCGCAACCTTGCGTGACTACCAGCTGCGCGGCCTGAACTGGCTGCACCGGATGACCTCGCTCGGCCTGGGCGGCTGTCTCGCCGACGACATGGGCCTGGGCAAAACCGTCACCCTGATCGCTCTCCACCTGCGCCGCCAGGAACGGAAGACCACTGCCGGCCCGACCCTGGTGGTCTGCCCTGCCTCACTGCTCGGCAACTGGGAGCGCGAGATCCAGCGCTTCGCACCGGCCACCCCGGTGCGCCGCTTCCACGGCCCCGGCCGCGACCTGGCCGGCCTCGACGGCGGAGCGGACGGCGGCTTCGTCCTGACCACCTACGGGACCATGCGCCGCGACGCCGAACGCCTCGCGCAGCAGCCCTGGGGACTGCTCGTCGCCGACGAGGCCCAGCACGTCAAGAACCCGCACGCGCTCACCGCCCAGGTCCTGCGCCGGATCCCCTCGCGGGGGCGGGTCGCGCTGACCGGCACCCCGGTCGAGAACAACCTGTCCGAACTGTGGTCACTGCTCGACTGGACCACCCCCGGCCTGCTCGGCACGCTCACCTCCTTCCGTGACCGCTACGCCACGGCCGTCGAGGGCGACCGCGACGAACAGGCCGCCCGGCAACTGTCCGCGCTGGTCCGCCCTTTCCTGCTGCGCAGGCGCAAGTCCGACCCCGGCATCGCGCCCGAACTGCCACCCAAGACCGAGACCGACCAGCCGGTGTCCCTGACGAAGGAACAGGTCTCGCTGTACGAGGCGCTGGTACGCGAGCTCATGACCGAGATCGAGGAGAGGCAGGGCATCGCCCGGCGCGGCCTGGTGATGAAGCTCCTCACCGGCCTGAAGCAGGTCTGCAACCACCCCGCGCAGTTCCTGAAGGAACCCGCGGGCGCCAAGCTCCCGGGCCGCTCGGGGAAACTGGAACTCCTGGACGAACTCCTGGACACCGTCCTGGCCGAGGACGGGTCGACCCTGGTCTTCACCCAGTACGTGGCCATGGGCGCGCTGATCGAGCGCCACCTGGCCGACCGCGGAGTGGACACCCTGTTCCTGCACGGAGGCACCACGGTCAAACGCCGCGAGGAGATGGTCGACGCCTTCCAGGCCGGCGAGAAGAAGGTGTTCCTGCTGTCCCTCAAAGCCGCCGGGACCGGTCTGAACCTGACCCGGGCCGGACACGTCATCCACTACGACCGCTGGTGGAACCCGGCCGTGGAGGACCAGGCCACCGACCGCGCCTACCGGATCGGACAGACACAGCCGGTCCAGGTACACAGGTTGATCGCCGAGGGCACCGTGGAGGACCGGGTCGCCGAGATGCTCCGCCAGAAGCGGGAACTGGCCGACTCGGTGCTCGGCTCGGGCGAGGCTGCCTTCAGCGAACTGAGCGACACCGAACTGACCGAACTGGTCACGCTGCGAAGGACGGGACGATGACCAGGCGCAGCCGGCCGGGCAAGTCGGCCGCCCGTACCTTCGAGGCACTCCCGCCGACCAAGGGCAGCCGCGCGCCCTTCGCCGAGTCCTGGTGGGGCCGCGCATGGCTACGCTCCCTGGAGGAGTCCTCCCTGGACTCCGGCCGCCTCTCGCGCGGCCGGACCTACGCGCGCGGCGGCGCGGTCGGACCGGTCACCATCGCCCCCGGCTCGGCCGCCGCCCCGGTGCAGGGCAGCCACCGCACCCCGTACCGCTCCACGGTCCAGGTCGAGCAGCTGACGGACCGGCAGTGGGACCAGCTGCTCGACATGATCGCCGAGCGGGCCGCCAACATCGCCGCGCTGCTGGACGGCGAGATGCCCACCGGGCTCGCCGACGACGCCGCAGCCGCCGGTGTCCCGCTGCTGCCCGGCCCCCGGGACCTCGACCCTGAATGCAGCTGCCCCGACTGGGGCTACCCCTGCAAACACGCCGCCGCCCTCTGCTACCAGGTCGCCCGACTCCTGGACCGCGACCCCTTCGTGCTGCTGCTCCTGCGGGGTCGCGGCGAGCGGGAGCTGATGGACGAGCTCGGCCGCCGCAACACCGCCCGCGCCTCCGCCGAAGCCGCCGCATCCGCGGCGACCGCAGGCGCGGGCCCGGCCGCGCTCCCGGCCCGGCCCGGTGATCCAGCCGGGCCCACCTTCGCCTCCCGTACCGCGCTACCGCCCCTGCCCGGCCCGCCGCCGCTCCCCGATCGGCCCGGCCGCGGCCCCGCGCTGGTGGATTCCGCCGTCCCGGAGCCCGGTCTGGACCCGGCAGCCCTGGAACTGCTCGCCGTCGACGCCGCGGCGCGTGCCCACCACCTCCTCGCCGGAGCTCTCGGCGCACGGCACGCCGACACCGCCCCACCCGCCCCGCTCACCGAATGGCAGGACGCAGTCCGCCTCGCCGCCACTCACCCCACCCTGGACGTCTTCGCCAGGATCGCCTCGAACTGCGGCCGCACCCCCGGCGAGCTCGCAGCCGCCACCCGTGCGTGGCGGCACGGCGGCGCAGCATCCCTGGACGTACTGGAAAGCCCCTGGAACCCACCCGCCTCCCACCTGAAACGTGCCCGCGAAGCGCTGCGCGCAGACTGGGCCGACGGCAGACCACCCCGGCTCCGCTCCTGGCGCAACCGCTGGACCGTCGAGGGCCACGACAGCCAACTGCGGCTGGGCCGCGACGGACTGTGGTACCCGTACACCAAGGACCGAGGCACCTGGTGGCCGGCCGGACCGCCCGACGCCGACCCCGCCGTCGTCCTGAGCACACTCCTCGCAGCCTGACCCTCGCCGCATACAAATAGGCGTGCGAATAGGGAGTGGCCTGGGTGACCAGTACCCAGGAACTCGTGACCGCCGTCCGGACCGTCAAGCAGTTCCTGACCTACGTCAGCGCGGGCCCCTTCCAGTACGCGGTCGCCGAAGCGCTGCGCCTGCCGGACGCGTACTTCGACAGCTTCCGCGCCGACCTCCACCGCAAGCGCGACCTGCTCGGCGACGGCCTGCGCGCGGCCGGGTTCGAGGTCTACCAGCCCCAGGGCACGTACTTCATCACCACCGACATCACCCCCTTCGGCGAGAAGGACGCCTACGCCTTCTGCCGCGCCCTCCCCGAACGCTGCGGCGTCGTCGCCGTCCCCAACTCCGTCTTCTACGACGACCCCGACGCCGGCCGCAGCCAGGTCCGCTTCGCCTTCTGCAAGAAGGACGACGTTCTCGACGAGGCTGCCGGTCGCCTGCAACGCCTCGCGTCCTGAACTCACGCCGCCACCGGGCTCGCTCGCAGCGCGCGGACTCGCTTACCTCAGTGATCGACCCATGCCACCCGACACCGTGACAGCACCCCTGATCATGGATCCATCCTGGTCCCGGCTACTTGCCGGTGCGGGCTCTCCCCGCCCCTGCGGGGCGGGGAGCTGTTGCCGTGCTCAGCGGTTCCGCCTGCGACCTCCCCCGGCAGCCGGGCGCCCGCGCTTGCGGGCGCGGCCGAGTCGAGCGGCAGGGGTACGCAGTGCCCGGTCCGCCATCTGCCTGAGCTCTTCGAGTCCGGCCCGGTCCGGGCGCACCGGAGTCCGTCGTCAGCGGGCGTCCGCCTCGGGCTCCGGGCGCGGGAGTTCGTCGAGGTCGAGGGTGAAGGTGCGGCCGTCGGCCAGGGGGATGGGGAGCTTGCCCGTCCCGTACTTGTGGGTGTGTGCCGCGATGTAACCGGTGGCGGTCGGCTGAGTGTGGAGGACGACTTCCTGGGCGTAGGGGTCCACGATCAGGTAGACGGGGATGCCGTAGCGGCCGTACTTCGCGGTGCAGTCGTCGTAGTCCTTGCGTGCGGAGGAGGTCGAGACGACCTCGGAGATCAGCAGGACGTCCTCGAAGCTGTAGCGCTTTCCCTCCCGGCGGGCATCCTCGCGGAGGATCGCCAGATCGGGGGCGGAGTTCTCGTCGGCGGGGAAGTCGATGTAGACGTCCGAGGCGGTCTTCGCGTGGCGTCCGAGGGACACGACCGTGTCGTACTGCATCGACTTGATCGTGCTGGAGTGCTCGAAGCTTTGCGGAGTCATGATCACCTTTCCGTCAGCTCCGAACAGGACCGTGTACCCCTCGGGGAACTCGGTGTGCATGATCGCGTCGACGCTCATGGACGGCTCCTTCCCGTGTGGGGTCAGGATACGGCGGACAGCGCCGTGTCATCGAGCCCGGCGGTACGGCTGTGAGATCAGCTGGGACAGGCTCCGCAGCCGCCACAGCTCCGTCGTCATGGGGCTTGCCGCGTGGCACGCGAATGAGTGTACGAACGAGGAGTCGGCTGGGTGACGGGCACACCCGAACTGGTGACGGCGGTCCGCTCGGCGAAGCAGTACCTGACGTACGTCTCCGCGGGCCCGTTCCAGTACGCGGTCGCCGAGGCCCTCGCACTGCCGGAGGCGTACTACACCGGACTCCGCGCGGACCTGCGCGCCAAACGGGACCTGCTGACGACGGGCCTGACGGAGGCGGGCTTCGACGTCCTGCGACCGGCCGGAACCTACTTCCTCACCGCCGACATCCGCCCCCTGGGCGAAACCGACGGTGAAGCCTTCTGCCTCGCCCTCCCGGAACGCGCCGGTGTCGTCGCCATCCCCACCTCGGTCTTCTACGACCACCGGAAGGCAGGCGCCCCGTACATCCGCTTCGCCTTCTGCAAGCGGAAGAGCGTATTGGAGGAGGCGGCCTCCCGGCTGCAGGCGGTGGGGAAGCGGTAGGCAAAGCCCGTAGCGGGTGCGCTGCCGGACACTATTCGGTGTCCTTCCCGCTTCCTCTTCCGCACCACTGCCGGCATCGGTCAGCTTCAAGCCGAAGAGGTGGCTGATGCCGCCTGGCACGATGCCGAGACCCTCAGCGACCCGACCCTCCGGCAGCGCGTCATCCAAGCCCTGCGCTGATCGCCCTTCCTCGAGCCGGTCATGTGTCCACCCTGGTAGCACCCGATAGGCCCGGGGGCGGCCCGGATGGTCGGTGGAACGGGTTGTTCCTAGCCTCGGGCCATGATTCTTCGTCGTTTGTCCTTGTCCACCGCTGTTCTGGCGTTGGCCGTGTCGGCTTCCCCGTCGGCGGCGGCCTCGCCGCACCCACCGCGCGCTTCCGCCGTGGACCGGTCCGTGCAGCACGGCGCCGACGCGCTGCGTGATACCGGAGTCACGGGGGTCTCAGTCCGCTTGGAGACCCCCCGGGGGGCCGTCACCGCCCGCTCCGGTGTGGGTGACCTGGTCAGTGGTCGTCCGGTTCCCGAGGACGGCCATCTACGTCTGGGCAGTGTCACCAAGACGTTCGTCGCGACCGTGTTGCTGCAACTGGTGGAGGAGAAGCGGCTGACTCTCGACCGGACGGTGGAGGAATTACTGCCCGGGGTGGTGACCGGTGCCGGGAACGACGGTCGTGCCATCACGCTCCGCGACCTGCTGCAGCACACCAGCGGACTGTACGACTACACGGCCGACGTGTTCCCCGAGCACAGCGCCGAGACGTACTACGCCCATCGGTGGCGGGCCTACCGGCCCGCGCAGCTGGTCGCCATGGCCATGCGGCACGAGCCCGTCTTCCCTCCGGGAACGGACTGGGAGTACTCCAACACGAACTACGTCGTCGCCGGGATGATCATCGAGAAGATCACCGGCCGCTCCTGGGAGCAGCAGGTCCGCGACCGTGTCCTGCGCCCTCTCGGGCTGCGGCACACGGACATTCCCGGCACCCGGCCCTTCCTCCCGCAGCCGCACGCGGCCGACTACCAGCAGTTCACGCCGGGCGGTCCGATGGTCGACACCACGATCCCCTACCGTCCCTTCGACCTCGGGGCCGACGGAGCGATGACGGGCACGGCCCGTGACCTCAACCGCTTCTTCACCGCCCTGATCCGGGGGCGACTGCTGGAACCCGCCACCCTCGCCGCCATGCGGACCACCGTCCCCATGCCCCGGGGCAGCGGCCATCCCGCGGGCACCCGGAGCGGTCTGGGACTGTTCTTCACGCCCTTGTCCTGCGGCGGCGGTTACCTCGGGCACGGGGGAAGCGGCTTCGGTTATCTCGTCCGGGCCGCCACCACGACGGACGGCCGTCGCAGCGTCACCGTCTCCGCGCACAGCCGCCCGGGGGATCCGGAGACGGCGGACCGCCAGGAGAACGCGCTGCGCGATCTCGTCGACCGCGCCCTCTGCCACTCCGGGTGAGAAGGACCGGGCAGCGGGCTCACGGGAGAACCGAAGGAGCCGGGCTCCGGGACGACCTCTGGGGTCGTCCCGGAGCCCGGCTCCTTCGCGTGGACGCGGGCGGGAGGCCGAGGGCCTCTACTCCTCGTCGTCCTCGGGCTTCTCCGACTCGTTGAGCTCCTGCTCCAGGCCGAGCTGCTCGACGAGCCACTTGTCGAACTCGATCGCGGCCCGCACCCAGCTGACCGTCGAGGAGACGAAGTGCTCCAGGCTGACGCCCGTGCCGATCAGCATCTGGGCCTCACCGATGAGGCGGACGGTGCCGTCGTCATGGGTGTGGGTGTAGACCTTGGGCCACAGGGTGCGGCGGTTCCAGTCGTCGATCGACTCGAGGATCTGCTGCTTCTCCTCGATCCCGTGCGGCCGGTCGTAGAACGTCCGCACGGAGAAGATCTGCTGGTCGTCCTCCCCGCGGAACATGAAGTAGGTACGGAACTGCTCCCACGGCGCCGCGAGGTCTCCCTCGTCGTCGACGACGTACTTGAGCTCCATCTGGTCGAGGAGCTGCTTCACGAGGTCCTGATCCGGGACCACGGGGCCCGCGGGGCCCTGGGGCTGCGGCTCGGGCTGGCCCCCGAAACTAGGAATCGAGGACGGGTCGATGGACATGCTGGGACTCTCCTGCGGTCGTCTGGCGTCCGGCCGTGGATGGGACCAGACGTATGTCCCACCCTCTCTCTCTTGGCACGTGCCGGGCAACCTGCCTGGCCGAGGGGTCTCCCCACGCGCCGGCCTCCATGATCACATCCAGATGACCATGGAGGCCGCACCCCTGGGGGGTATTACAGCGTCTTGCCCGTGGCCGGGCCCACCAGGAGGCCCTCGCCGGCGCGGTCCACACGGACCGTGTCGCCGTCCTTGATCTCGCCGGACAGGATCTCCTTGGCGAGCCGGTCGCCGATGGCGGTCTGCACCAGGCGGCGCAGCGGGCGGGCGCCGTAGGCCGGGTCCATGCCCTCCTCCGCCAGCCAGGCCAGCGCCTCGGGAGTGATGTCCAGGGTGAGCCGGCGTTCGGCCAGGCGCCGGCCCAGCCGGTCGAGCTGCAGTGCGGCGATGCGCTCCAGCTCGGGCTTGGTCAGCGCCGAGAAGACGACGAGGTCGTCGAGCCGGTTGACGAACTCCGGCTTGAAGGAGGACCGGACCACTTCCAGGACCTGTTCCTTCTTCTGCTCCTCGGTGGTCAGCGGGTCGACCAGGAACTGGCTGCCCAGGTTGGACGTCAGCACCAGGATCGTGTTGCGGAAGTCGACCGTGCGGCCCTGTCCGTCGGTGAGCCGGCCGTCGTCGAGGACCTGGAGCAGGATGTCGAAGACCTCGGGGTGGGCCTTCTCCACCTCGTCGAGGAGCACCACGCTGTACGGGCGGCGGCGCACGGACTCGGTGAGCTGGCCGCCCTCCTCGTACCCGATGTAGCCGGGCGGGGCGCCGACCAGGCGGGCCACGCTGTGCTTCTCGCCGTACTCCGACATGTCGATGCGGACCATCGCCCGCTCATCGTCGAAGAGGAAGTCGGCGAGCGCCTTGGCCAGTTCGGTCTTGCCGACGCCGGTGGGGCCGAGGAAGAGGAAGGAGCCGGTGGGACGGTCCGGGTCCGCGATTCCGGCGCGGCTGCGGCGCACGGCGTCCGACACCGCCCGTACGGCCTCGCTCTGGCCGATGAGCCGCCTGCCCAGCTCGTCCTCCATGCGCAGCAGCTTCTGCGTCTCACCCTCCAGCAGGCGGCCGGCGGGGATGCCGGTCCAGGAGGCGACGACGTCCGCGATGTCGTCGGAGCCGACCTCCTCCTTGACCATGGTGTCCTTGGCGACCTCCTCCTCGGCCTCGGAGGCGGCCTCCAGGTCGCGTTCCAGGCCGGGGATCTCGCCGTAGAGCAGCTTGGAGGCGGTGTCGAAGTCGCCCTCGCGCTGGGCGCGTTCGGCCTGGCCGCGCAGGCCGTCGAGCTTCTCCTTCAGCTCACCGACCCGGTTCAGGGACTGCTTCTCCTTCTCCCAGCGGGCGTTGAGGCCGCGCAGTTCCTCCTCCTTGTCGGCGAGGTCACGGCGCAGCTTCTCCAGGCGTTCGAGGGAGGCGGCGTCGGTCTCCCTGCCGATCGCCAGTTCCTCCATCTTCAACCGGTCCACCGCGCGCTGGAGTTCGTCGATCTCGACGGGCGAGGAGTCGATCTCCATGCGGAGCCGGGAAGCCGCCTCGTCGACCAGGTCGATGGCCTTGTCGGGCAGGAAGCGGGAGGTGATGTAGCGGTCCGAGAGGGTCGCCGCCGCCACCAGCGCGCTGTCGGCGATCTGCACCTTGTGGTGCGCCTCGTAGCGGCCCTTCAGGCCGCGCAGAATGGCGATGGAGTCCTCGACCGACGGCTCGGCGACCAGCACCTGCTGGAAGCGCCGTTCCAGCGCCGGGTCCTTCTCGATCCGCTCGCGGTACTCGTCGAGGGTGGTGGCGCCGACCATGCGCAGCTCGCCGCGGGCGAGCATCGGCTTGAGCATGTTGCCGGCGTCCATGGCGGAGTCGCCGCCGGCACCGGCGCCGACGACCGTGTGCAGCTCGTCGATGAAGGTGATGATCTGGCCGTCGGATTCCTTGATCTCGGCGAGGACGGTCTTCAGCCGCTCCTCGAACTCGCCGCGGTACTTGGCCCCGGCGATCATCGCCCCCAGGTCGAGCGCGACGAGGCGCTTGTCCTTCAGCGACTCGGGCACGTCCCCCTTGACGATCCGCTGGGCGAGCCCCTCGACGACGGCGGTCTTGCCGACGCCGGGCTCGCCGATGAGCACGGGGTTGTTCTTGGTGCGGCGGGACAGCACCTGCACGACCCGCCGGATCTCCTGGTCCCGGCCGATCACCGGGTCGAGCCTGCCCTCGCGGGCGGCGTCGGTGAGGTCGGTCCCGAACTTCTCCAGGGCCTTGTACTGGCCCTCGGGGTCGGCCGTCGTCACTCGACGGGCTCCTCTCGTCTGCTGGAAGGCTGCCTGCAGCTTCTTCGCGGTGGCGCCCTGTCCGGCCAGCATCTCACCGGCCGCGCCGCCCTTCGCCGCGATGCCGAGGAGCAGGTGCTCGGTGGAAAGGTACTCGTCGCCCAGGTCGCGGGCGCGGGACTGGGCGTCCGCGATGACGGCGAGCAGCTCACGGTTGGGCTGGGGCGGGGCGACGGTGGACCCGGTGACGCTCGGCAGTCCGGCGAGGACGCGCTCGGCCCCGGCGCGTACGGCGGCCTGGTCGGCGTCGACCGCGACGAGCAGGTCGGTGATGTTCTCGTTGTCCTGCCCTTCGAGCAGGGCGAGCAGCAGATGGGCGGGAGTCAGGTCGGGGTGCCCCCCGGTCAGGGCCCGGTTGCCGGCCGCGTTGATCGCGTCCCGGCTCCGGTTGGTCAGCTCGGCGTCCACGTTCGCGTTCTCCTCCTTGCGATGACCATTCAGCGGCCTCGATGGCTGACATCGGCTTGGCTGACTCGGTCAGCGTACACAAACTTGAGTCTATTCCACTCAAGGTGAGGACGGGAGGGCCGCAGCGGTCGAGTTCCCGGGCATTCCGGCTTCAGGCGCGGCCACCGCCCGCGCACATCGCCCGCGCACATCGCCCACAGGCATCCATACGACGAAGACGAAGCCCGGCGAGCGTCCCGGCACAAGGCGGACGCGAGGACACGGCAAGGACGCGAGGACACGGGCACGGACACAAGGGCACGGACACGGACACGAGGGCACGGCAAGGACGCGATCAGCGCATGGCGGGCCCGCACGCGGGGAACGACAACGCCGGCCGTGGGTGACACTGAGGGCGGCGGGTGCGTCGTGCGGGCCGGTCGGGGTGCGCGTCGAAGGTGCGGGCAGGGGGCCACGGGTGGGCGCCGCCGGTACCGGGTCCGACCCGGGAGACCAGGGCGATCGCACTCACACGCGTGGGGAGGCAGGGTGGGACAGGGGTGAGGCGGCGGTGAAGATCCGTAGCGTCCGACAACCGGTTCCGGCCATCACTCGATCCTGGCCATACCCGGAAATGTCCCTGAAAAATGCAGTGGCGTCACCGTGTTCAGGTCACGGTGACGCCACTGCTGGGGGAAGCGCCTGCGCGATCTTTTACGACGGGGGAATCGCGTCAGGCGCTGCGGGGGGTGGCCGAGATGGTCCGGGGAGCGGGAGAGTCGGACTCCACCTGCTCATGGTCCCGTTGATCCAGGTTCACAAAGATCATTCCGTACCGGATGGCACACCGCACGGGCTGCGGCGCTCCTCGGGGCCGCCGCAGACACCGGTACGCCCGTACGTCCTGGTCCTCGTCGCGCGTGACGACGACCGGTTCACCGAACACGGTCACCATCAGGGAGTCACCGCTGTGGGGGAGAGCGGTGACCAGGTCGATGAAGTGCCATCCGGACCGATAGGCGGTGGCCATCTCGCGGCGAAAGGATCGGTCGTCGGGAGGCGTGGTCATCACTCAGCCCCAGCTGCTGTCGTTCGCGACCACGGGAGCGGGCACGCCCCAGCTGCTGTCCCCGGCCACGGGAGCGGGAGCGCCCCAGCTGCTGTCCCCGGCCACGGGAGCGGGTACGCCCCAGCTGCTGTCCGCCCGGACGTCACCCTCCGCGTCGACCAGGACACCCAGTGCCCCGAAGGCCATGGCGGCGGAAAACGCGGCGACAAGCACCGAGCGAAGCGTTCTCTTGCGCATAGTCGGCTTCGTCCTCACTCGAAGATCACCCTTTTCCCCCGTCACGTACGACGATGGCTCATTCGGGCACGTCATGGCCACACAATCGGTGCATCATGTTCCTGCATGTTCAGGACCCTGTGGGGTGGAGATTTGACAATGAATCGGACCAATGAGGCACATCCCCATACGGTCACCGAACTGTGCGAGGCCGGCAGCCGTCTCTATGCCGACGCCCTGCGCGCGGGCCGCATCGCCCGCACGGACGTGGAGCCCGCTCCCTGTCTGATGGAGCTCGCCCTGCTGCACCCCGACCCGGACGACCCCACCTGGCTGCGCCCCCTCTCCCCGGCGGTGGCCCTGGCCCACCGGCTCAACCCGCTGGAACGGGAGATCACCCAGCGCAGGCGGATGTCGATCGAACTGGCCGACGCCTTCGAGCCGTTCATGGCTCTCAGCGCCCAGACGACGATGACCACCCACTCGATCACGGTGCTGGAGGGCTTCGGCCGGATAAACGCCGCCCTCGATCTGGCCACCGCGCAGTGCCGGTCCGAGATGCTCACCGTCCAGCCGGGCGGCCGTCGGCTGGAACACACCCTCGCCCAAGGGCTGGAGCGCGACCAGCAGCTGACCGAGCGGGGGGTGCGTATCCGGACCCTCTACCAGCACACCGCCCGCCACAGCCCCGAGACGCTGGCGTACGTGGCACGGTTCGACACCGGCAGAGTGGAGTACCGCACCATCGACGAGCTCGTGGAGCGGCTCGTCATCTGCGACGAGACCGTGGCCTTCATCCCCACCCGTGACGACCGTCAGGTCGCCCTGGAACTGCGCCACCCCGGCCTCGTCCGCTACCTGATCAAGGTCTTCGAGTTCATGTGGGCCCGTGCGGTCCCCCTGAGCATGGGCGCCCCGTACGAGTCGGCCTCGGACGGCCTCACGGACATCCAGCACTCCATCGCCAAGCTCCTCGTGGAGGGCCATGTCGACGAGGCCATCGCCCGGCGCCTGGGCATGAACGTCCGCACCTGCCGCGCCCACATAGCCAAGCTGGCCTCCGCCCTCGGCAGTGGCAGCCGCGCCCAACTGGGTTACCTTATCGCCCAGTCGGGGATCCTCGAGCAGGAGCGCTGAGAAGCGGGGATGAGCGAGCCACCTGTGACGGCGGGGAAGCACGACCACGGAAGGGAGGAACTGTGCGGGGCGGGGGTGGAGTTGTACGCCCGTTCCCTGCGTGAAGGGCACGTCCGCGTGCAGGAGGCGCGCACTGCTCCCTGCCTGGTCGACTTCGGGTTGTTGCACCCGGCCGTCGACGATCTGAACCGTCTGGAGCCCGTGGAGCCGACCGTGGCCCTGCACGGGATGCTACGGGCCCGCGAGGAGCGGATCGCGGACGAACGGCGGCGCGAGGAGCGCCTGGCCGAGACATTCCGACCGCTCACGCGAATCGGCAGGCCCCGCCCGACGGGGACGGACCCCCCGATGATCCGGGTTCTCAGCGGCTCGGAGCGGATCAACAGCGCCCTCTTCGAAGCCCTGGCGGAAGGAACCGATGAACTCCTCTGCGTCCAGCCGCACAGGAACCACTACAGCTCAGCGCGCGGTGTGACCGCTCAGGCCCTCGCCCTGGAGCGCGACCAGGCCTTCCTCGATCGCGGCGGCCGTATCCGCACCCTGTACCCGCACAGCCAGCGCCACGTACTGATGGTCATCGCGCGATACGAGCAGTTGAGGGGTGACGCGGAGGCCCGCACTCTCGACGAAGTGACCGACCGTCTCATCGTCGTCGACCGGACCGTCGCCTTCGTCCCCTCCGACAGCGACGGCCGCGTCGCGCTGGAGATCCGGCATCCTACGATCGTCGGCTACCTGGCCACCGCCTTCGACCGTTTCTGGCGCCTGGCCACGCCGATGCACCCCCGGGCGGTCCGCCGGCCCACGCTGGACGGCGTCACCCCCCCGCCAGCACGCCATCGCCCGTCTCCTCGTCGAGGGCCACACCGACGCCGTCATAGCCGACCGCCTCGGCATGAACGTCCGCACCGCCCGCGTACACATCGCCAAGATCGCCGCGACACCGGGCAGCGGGAGCCGGGCTCAGCTCGGGTACCTCATCGGGCAGTCCGGGATTCTCGACCAGGACTCGTGACGGAGGCGGAGGCCGCCGCTGACCGCGGCGGGCCGTCCAGGCCGGTCTGGGCTATCTTGACGCCCAGCTGGGTGCGGCTGGCCGCGCCCAGCGTCTCCGACAGCCGGGCGATGTGGGCCCGGCAGGTGCGCACGCTGATCCCGAGCCGCTCCGCTATCACCGCGTCCTGGTGGCCCTCCGCGAGCAGCGCCGCGATGGACCGCTCCCGGTGGGAGACGCCCTCGAAGCCGGTGTCGGGGAGCGGGGCGGCCAGCGGGAGGGCGAGCCGCCACAGCCGCTCGAAGACCGTGCCCAGGTACTCCACCAGCGCCGGGTGCCGCAGCTCCAGGGCCATCGAGCGCTCGGCGTTGGCGGGAATGAAGGCGACCGTGCGGTCGAAGAGGATCAGCCGCTCGGTCACCTCGTCCAGCGTCCGCGCCTCCACCGCGTCACCCATCAGCTCCAGGTACGTGTGCAGCCCCTGGCCGTGCCGGGCCACATGCGTGTAGAGGTCCCGCATCCGCACCCCGCGCCCGCGCAGCGCCGTCGCCCGGTGCAGGCCCTCCGACAGCTCCGCCTCGCGCCGGATACCGCCGGGCTGGACCGTCAGCACCTCCGTGGTGCACGCCTGCGTCGCCTCGTCCATCGCGGCCTGGATACGGGCCACCCCGTCCAGCACCCGGATCGCCGGGCCTTCCCCGGCCGAGGCGGCGAAGGCCTGCGGTGACTGCGTCCCGCGGCCGAGGCCGGCGTACCACTCGAAGGCGTCGACGGCCGAACCCACTCGGCGCTGGCTCGCGCTGACCTCGTCGTACATCCCGCGCAGCAGCCGGGTCATGACCTCCTGCGGGGCGGTCGGCACCAGCCAGTCCATGTCGTCGGGGTCCGGGTGCAGCAGGGCCAGGTCCAGCAGACAGGGCACCGGCTCCGCGTCCCGGCGCGGCACCCGCCCGCGCCGTACGGCCCGGGAGTACACGCGATCCCCGATGTCGCACAGTCGGTCAGCACCATGCGGATGCTCGTCCGTCCCGCGCCCGGCCATTGCCCGTCCCACCCCCCGGTTCAGCCACTTTCCGATGCGCAACTATGCGCGGACCCACCCGGCTCCGCAACACGGCTCCCGTCGGAGCCACCATCGAAAAGCGCCGGTACGACCACCTATCTCCCCGCCTCGCCTCGCCACCTTGCAGCAAACCGGCGGCGGTCGGCCCCACATGAGCGGAGCGAGAGCGGCAGGGCGCGGGGCCCGGAGCGCGGGGCCCGGAGCGCGGCGCGGGCGCGTGCGGGAACGAACACTGCCGGGGAGCGCGGCTGTCCGCGCTCCCCGGCAGAGCGGTCGACGGGGCGGTCGACGCGGTCCGGCGGCCGAAGACCCGCCGCCGGACGGGCCTTACTTCACCCCGGCCTCGTCGCACGCCTCCTTGTAGGCGGCCGTGCAGATGTCCGAGACCTTGTAGAACCCGTCGGCGACGACCGTGTCCATGATGTTCTTCTTGGTCAGGGCGACCACGGGCACGAGCTGCGCCGGAATGTCCTTGTGGGTGGGGCTGTCGACGCGGTCGCTGGTCAGCGCGTCGAACTGGATGTTCTTGCCCTGGACCCGCGCCACCGCGATCTCCGCCGCGTTGTCCGCCTCGGTCGAGTAGGACTTGTAGACGCTCATGAACTGGTCGCCCAGGAGGATCCGCTGCACCCCGGCGAGTTCGGCGTCCTGGCCGGTGATCGGGGGCATCTCGGTGACCCCGGCGGCCTTCAGCGCCTTGATGACGCCGCTCGCCATGCCGTCGTTGGCGGAGTAGATCCCCACGATGTTGCCGGCGCCGATCGCGGTGATCGCCTCGGCCATGTTGGCCTCGGCGTTCTCCGGCTTCCAGTCCTTGGTGTCGTAGGTCTTGGCGATGGTCACCGCGTCCTGGAGCTCGGACAGCGCCCCCGCCTTGAACTGCTTGGCGTTCGGGTCGGTCGGCGAGCCGTTCATCATGACGATCTTGCTGGTGACCCCGGCGTCGCCGCCGAGCGCCTCCAGCAGGGAGCGGCCCTGGACCTCGCCGACCAGCTCGTTGTCGAAGGATATGTACGCGTCGATCGGGCCCTCGGCCAGCCGGTCGTAGGCGATGACGGGGATGCCCGCGTCCTTGGCCTTCTTCACGTCCTCGGCGATGGCGTGCGCGTCGACCGCGTCCAGCACGATGACGTCGACCTTGTCCTTGATCATCTGCTGCATCTGGCTCGACTGCTTGCCGGCGTTCGCCTCGGCGTTGGCGTAGTCGACCTTGCCCTTGTCGCTGGTGAGCTCCTCC
This sequence comes from Streptomyces sp. P9-A2, assembly GCF_036634175.1. Lineage (NCBI taxonomy): Bacteria > Bacillati > Actinomycetota > Actinomycetes > Kitasatosporales > Streptomycetaceae > Streptomyces > Streptomyces sp. P9-A2. The sequence continues at coordinate 4,313,373 of NZ_JAZIFX010000001.1, read as the reverse complement.
ACCTTCTTCTTGAAGATGGGGTAGTCGAACTGGTCGTACCTGGTGTTGGCCGTCTCCGGCAGCAGGAGCCCGATGGTGACATCGTTCCCCTTGGTGGGGCTCGCTCCGTCGCTGCTCCCTGTCGCGTTGAGCGCGCCGCAACCGGCGAGCGTGAGGGACATGGAGGCGGCGGCGACTGATATGGCGATACGACGCATGCGAGGGCTCACTTCAGTACGTTTTTGGACGTGGGCACAACATTGCGGCCCATGTGACTGAAAAGCCAACGCTCCAGCGACCAGTGGCGTCAAGACCAACTACTTAACGAGATGAACACAGCACCGTGCGCTGAAGTCGTGTGGGCTCGGCGAAAGAATCGCACACATATCCCACACGCGCACACACGTGCTGCTCACAGCCGTGCGCGGGGCGTACACGGAGACACCGGGGACTCCGGGTGACAAGCCGTCAGCAGCCCGTACGCAGAAGGGACTCAGAGGTTCGTTCGAACCTCCGAGCCCCGGCCGGTACTTCACTTTTGCGCCAAACAGAACTTCTCCGTCAGGCCGCAGCCTTCCCGCCGAGTCACTTCCGTCACAGCACCACCGCCCCGGACCGACACTTTCGCGCCGTCCGACGGCGACCGGACCGCACGCACGCCGACCGGACCGGACCGGACACACAGGTCGACCGGACCGGACGCACGCAGGTCGACCGGACCGTACGCCGGCCGTCAGTCGGTCTGCTGCTGGCGCTTGGGCCGCCACACCACCAGCGCACTGGTCTGCTGGACCTCCTGGTACGGCACCAGGTCCCGGCGGTACGACGCGTGCACCGCCGCCTCACGCTGCCGCATGGTCGCGGCCACGCCGTCCAGGGCGCCCTCCAGCTCCGCCACCCGGGCCTGGAGCGCGGCGACCTGGTCCTCCAGCTCGATGATGCGCTTGATGCCGGCCAGGTTGATGCCCTCGGTCTGCGACAGCTGCTGCACCTGACGGAGCAGCTCGATGTCACGGGCCGAGTAGCGGCGGCCCCGGCCCGCGGTGCGGTCCGGCGAGACCAGCCCCAGACGGTCGTACTGACGCAGCGTCTGCGGGTGCAGCCCGGAGAGCTGGGCCGCCACCGAAATGACATAGACCGGAGTGTCCTGCGTCAGTTCGTACGGATTGCGTCGACGACCGTCCATCGCCCTCAAGCTCCCTTCGCGGCCTGGAACAGCTCCGCCCGCGGATCATCGTCCGCGGTCGCCTCTCGATACGCCTCCAGTGCGTCACGAGCCTTCCCCGGCAGGTCCTTGGGGACACTCACCTCGACGGTGACCAGCAGATCACCGCGCGAGCCGTCCTTACGGACCGCTCCCTTGCCGCGGGCCCGCATGGTCCGCCCGTTGGGTGTCCCCGGGGGCAGCTTCAGCGTGACCGGCGGACCGCCGAGCGTCGGGACGCGGATCTCACCGCCGAGCGCCGCCTCCGGGTAGGTGACCGGGACGGTGACGGTGAGATTGTCCTCCTTGCGGCCGAACACCGGGTGACTGCCGACGTGCACGACCACGTAGAGGTCGCCCGCCGGGCCGCCGCGCTCGCCCGGAGCGCCCTTGCCGCGCAGCCGGATCCGCTGGCCGTCACTGACCCCCGCCGGGATGCGCACCTGCATCGTCCGCGAGGACTTGGCCCGGCCGCTGCCCTTGCAGATGTCGCAGGGGTTCTCCGCGGTCAGGCCGCGGCCCTTGCAGTCGGGGCACGGGTCGGTGAGCGAGAAGCCGCCGCCGCTGCCCCGGGCGACCTGCCCGGTGCCGACGCAGGTCGGGCACACGCGTGGTGTGCCGTTCTTGTCGCCGGTGCCCGAACAGGCCTTGCAGGCCTGCTGGGAGGACATCCGCAGCGGGACCGTCGCCCCCTCGATCGCCTCGGTGAAGCTCAGGGTGACCTCGGACTCGATGTCCTGGCCGCGCCGGGGCTGGGTACGCGTGGTGCCCGTGCCGCCGCGGTTGAACAGTCCGCCGAAGACGTCGCCGATCCCGCCGCCGAAGCCGCCGGCGCCGGCCTGGCCGCCGCCCTGAGCACCGCCCTGGCCGCCTCCGAAGAGGTCACCCAGGTCGAAGTTGAACGACCCGGCACCGCCCGCCCCCGGCCCCGCGCGGAAACCGCCGTTGCCGAAGAGCGAGCGGGCCTCGTCGTACTCCTTGCGCTTCTTGGGGTCGCCGAGGACGTCGTTCGCCTCGGAGATCTCCTTGAACCGCTCCTCCGCCTTGGCGTTGCCCTTGTTGGCGTCCGGGTGGTACTCGCGGGCGAGCTTGCGGTACGCCTTCTTGATCTCGGCCTCGGTGGCGTCCTGGGGGACGCCGAGGACCTTGTAGTAGTCCTTCTCGATGAAGTCCTTGGTGCTCATCCCCGACGTCCCTCCTCTCCTGCCCAGCCGGTCTTTCCTGACCTGCTCGTCCTGCCCGCCCTCGCCGGCGTGCGGACGCCGGCGAAGGCGTCAGCCCTCCTGGGGGCCACCTGTCTCCTTGTCGTCCGCCGCCGCCTCGGTGCCCTCCTCGGCCGGCTTGCCCGGCTGGGCACCCGGCTGCGGTTCCGCCACGGCCACCCGCGCGGGGCGGATGATGCGCTCGCCGATGCGGTACCCCGGCTGCAGGATCGCCACGCACGTCGTCTCGGTGACGTCCGGGGCGTAGGAGTGCATCAGGGCCTCGTGGATCGTCGGGTCGAAGGGCTCGCCCTCCTTGCCGAACAACTGCAGGCCCATCTTCGCCACGGTCGACTCCAGCGACTCGGCGACGGACTTGAACCCGCCGACCAGCTCGCCGTGCTCCCGCGCGCGGCCGATGTCGTCGAGCACGGGCAGGAGCTCGGTCATGAGGTTCACCGCGGCGACCTCCTTGACCGCGATCCGGTCGCGCTCGACCCGGCGGCGGTAGTTCTGGTACTCGGCCTGGAGCCGCTGGAGGTCCGCGGTGCGCTCACCGAGCGTCGTACGCACCTGGTCCAGCTGGGCCACCAGCCCGGCGTCGGGACCCGGGTCCCCGGCCGGGGCCGCCGCCTCCTCCGCGGAGGGGGTGGCGGCCTTCGGCTCGGCCTCGTCGGCCGGAACGCCTGAGGGGACGTCGGGCTGCTGCGACTGCTCGTCGAAGCCCGGGGTCTCCTCGGTCACGCCGCACCGTCCTTACGTTCGTCGTCCACGATCTCGGCATCGACCACATCGTCGTCCGCCCTGGCCTCACCGGCACCCGCGCCGGCTCCGCCGGCCGCCTGGGAGGCCTGCGCGTCGGCGTACATGGCCTGGCCCAGCTTCTGGGAGACGGCCGCGACCTTCTCCGTGGCGGTGCGGATCTCGGCGGCGTCCTCGCCCTTGAGCTTTTCCTTCAGCTCGGCGACGGCGGCCTCGACCTCGGTCTTGATCTCGCCGGGGACCTTGTCCTCGTTGTCCGCGAGGAACTTCTCGGTCTGGTAGACGAGCTGCTCGCCCTGGTTGCGGGACTCGGCGGCCTCGCGGCGCTGGTGGTCCTCCTCCGCGTACCGCTCGGCCTCCTCACGCATGCGGTCGACCTCGTCCTTCGGGAGCGAGGAGCCGCCGGTGACGGTCATCTTCTGCTCCTTTCCGGTACCGAGGTCCTTCGCCGTGACGTGCATGATGCCGTTGGCGTCGATGTCGAAGGAGACCTCGATCTGCGGGATACCGCGCGGCGCCGGCGGCAGACCGGTCAGCTCGAACATGCCGAGCTTCTTGTTGTACGCCGCGATCTCGCGCTCGCCCTGGTAGACCTGGATCTGCACCGACGGCTGGTTGTCCTCGGCCGTGGTGAAGATCTCCGAGCGCTTCGTCGGGATCGTGGTGTTGCGCTCGATCAGCTTGGTCATGATGCCGCCCTTGGTCTCGATACCGAGGGACAGCGGGGTGACGTCGAGCAGCAGGACGTCCTTGACCTCGCCCTTGAGGACACCGGCCTGGAGCGCGGCGCCGATCGAGACGACCTCGTCCGGGTTCACACCCTTGTTGGCCTCCTTGCCGCCGGTCATGCCCTTGACGAGCTCGGCGACGGCGGGCATACGGGTGGAGCCACCGACCAGGACGACGTGGTCGATCTCGGACAGCGCGATACCGGCGTCCTTGACCACGTTGTTGAACGGCGTCTTGCAGCGCTCCAGCAGGTCCGCGGTCAGCTGCTGGAACTGGGCGCGGGTCAGCTTCTCGTCGAGGTGCAGGGGGCCCTCGGCGGAGGCGGTGATGTAGGGCAGGTTGATCGTGGTCTCGGTGGACGAGGACAGCTCGATCTTGGCCTTCTCGGCGGCCTCACGGAGGCGCTGGAGCGCCATCTTGTCCTTGCCCAGGTCCACGCCGTGCCCGGACTGGAACTGCTTGACCAGGTAGTCGACGACGCGCTGGTCCCAGTCGTCACCACCGAGGTTGTTGTCACCGTTGGTGGCCTTCACCTCGACGACGCCGTCACCGATCTCGAGGAGGGAGACGTCGAACGTACCGCCACCGAGGTCGAAGACCAGGATGACCTGCTCGTCCTTGTCGAGGCCGTACGCCAGCGCGGCGGCCGTCGGCTCGTTGACGATGCGCAGCACGTTCAGACCGGCGATCTCGCCGGCCTCCTTGGTCGCCTGGCGCTCCGCGTCGTTGAAGTACGCCGGGACGGTGATGACCGCGTCGGTCACCTTCTCGCCCAGGTACGCCTCGGCGTCCCGCTTCAGCTTCTGGAGCACGAAGGCGCTCATCTGCTGCGGGTTGAAGTCCTTGCCGTCCAGGTTGATCTTCCAGTCGGTGCCCATGTGGCGCTTGACCGACCGGATGGTCCTGTCGACGTTGGTCACGGCCTGCCGCTTGGCCACCTCACCGACCAGCACCTCGCCGTTCTTCGCGAAGGCGACGACGGAAGGCGTGGTCCTGGCGCCCTCGGCGTTGGTGATGACGGTGGGCTCGCCGCCCTCCAGAACGCTGACGACGGAGTTAGTCGTGCCCAGGTCGATGCCGACCGCACGTGCCATTTCGATTCCTCCAGCTGACTTGAGTGGAACAGACTCAAGCATGCCTGACGTCCGGCGCCGGGTCAACAGAACTGAGTCGACGGGACTCAACTCTTATCCGCTCCTTACGCGCAACCGGGCGCCGGCCTGCGGTTTCGCGCAAGGACGCGAGACGCGAGGACGCGGCAGGAGCCACCCGCCGACAGCCACCCGCCGGGAGCAGGCCACCGGCGGCCTCGACGGCGACGCCGCGGCGACGCCACCGCCACCGCCGTTCCGGCGGTCACGCCGGGGACGGCATCAGCGACAACGCGGCCGGGGCGGCGGCGCGCGGTGGCCGGGCGGCAACGGCACCCGGTGGCGCGCGAAAGCCTCGCGCGCGACACAGAGGCACCGCGCGGGACGCCGAGGCAACCGCGCGGAGGCGCCGCGCGGAGACACCGAGGCACCGCGCGGAGGCGGCGGAGACGCCTGCGGGCCGCCGGGACGGTGGCGCCGGAACAGCGGCATACGGATACAAGTGTGCGTCACGGATATAAGTTGGTGACGTATGCCCCGCTTTGACGGCCGTCGCGCGGCCGCGTCCGGGGCGTTCCCCAAGGCAAGCCTCAGCGATTCAGATCACCCCGTACCCGACTACAGTGCGGCTGGGGTTGGGGGTAGTCTCAGACGGACTGCATAAGTTACCGCTTAGTAATGTCGGGAATCCCGTGGCAGGGACCCCCGGCACAACCCTCGCAGGCCCGAGGAGCCCCCATGCAACTCGCCGCGATCATCGTGTCGCTGGTCCTGGCTGTGGTCGGCGCTGCCCTGCTCGCACGCGCGATCGGCCAGTTCGTCCGGTACTTCAAGCTGGGCCAGCCGGTCCCGGCCGGCACCCGGACCGACAATCCCTACCAGCGCAGTGTGACCCTGGTGCGGGAGTTCCTCGGCCACACGCGCATGAACAGGTGGGGTGTCGTCGGCATCGCCCACTGGTTCGTGGCCGTCGGCTTCCTGACGCTGCCACCGACCCTCGCCCAGGCGTTCGGCCAGCTCTTCCAGGCCGACTGGACGCTGCCGGTCATCGGCGGCTTCCTGCCGTTCGAGATGTACATCGAGTTCATCGGCGTGATGACCGTGCTCGGCATCGCCGTGCTCATCGTCATCCGTCTGCTGAGCCTGCCGTCGCGTCCGGGCCGCAAGTCCCGCTTCACCGGCTCCAAGTCGGGTCAGGCGTACTTCGTCGAGTACGTCATCCTCACCATCGGCCTCGCCATCTACGTGCTGCGCGGCCTCGAGGGCGCCCTGCACCACGTGGACGGCTACCAGGCGGCGTACTTCGCCTCGTACCCGCTGGTGCTCGCCTTCGAGAACCTCGACGTCGGCACACTGCAGAACCTGGTCTACCTGGTCGCCATGATCAAGATCGGGACCTCGTTCGTGTGGATGATCGTGGTCTCGCTCAACATGAACATGGGTGTGGCCTGGCACCGCTTCCTCGCCTTCCCGAACATCTGGTTCAAGCGTGAGGCCGACGGCGACGTCGCCCTCGGCGCGCTGCAGCCGATGACGTCGGGCGGCAAGCCGATCGACTTCACCGACCCCGGTGACGACGACGTCTTCGGCGTCTCCCAGGTCGAGCAGTTCTCCTGGAAGGGCCTGCTGGACTTCTCCACCTGCACCGAGTGCGGGCGCTGCCAGTCGCAGTGCCCCGCCTGGAACACCGGCAAGCCGCTCTCCCCCAAGCTGCTGATCATGTCGCTGCGCGACCACGCGCACGCCAAGGCCCCCTACCTGCTGGCCGGCGGCGGCAAGACGATGGAGGGCGAGGAGAAGGCGTCGGCCGAAGCCCTCAAGGACGTGCCCGCGGCCGCCCTCGCGGAGGCCGAGCGTCCGCTGATCGGCACCCTCGAAGAGAACGGTGTCATCGACCCGGACGTCCTGTGGTCCTGCACCGCCTGCGGTGCCTGCGTCGAGCAGTGCCCGGTCGACATCGAGCACATCGACCACATCGTCGACATGCGCCGCTACCAGGTGATGATCGAGTCCAGCTTCCCCTCGGAGGCGGGCACGATGCTCAAGAACCTGGAGAAGAAGGGCAACCCCTGGGGCCTGGCCAAGAAGCAGCGCCTGGAGTGGCTCAAGGAGCTCGACTTCGAGGTCCCGGTCGTCGGCAAGGACATCGAGGACCTCACCGAGGTCGAGTACCTGTACTGGGTCGGCTGCGCCGGCGCCCTCGAGGACCGCGCCAAGAAGACCACCAAGGCCTTCGCCGAACTGCTGCACATCGCGGGCGTCAAGTTCGCGATCATGGGCGGCGACGAGAAGTGCACCGGTGACTCCGCCCGCCGCCTCGGCAACGAGCCCCTGTTCCAGGAGCTCGGCATGGAGAACGTCATGTCGCTGAACATGGCCTTCGGCGAGGAGACGGACGACGAGGGCAACGTCACCGAGGAGTCGAAGAAGCCCAAGTCGGCGAAGAAGATCGTCGCCACCTGCCCGCACTGCCTCAACACCCTCGGCAACGAGTACCCGCAGCTCGGCGGCGACTACGAGGTCATCCACCACACCCAGCTGCTCCAGCACCTCATCGACGAGGGCAAGCTGATCCCGGTCACCCCGGTCGAGGGCCTCATCACCTACCACGACCCGTGCTACCTGGGCCGGCACAACAAGATCTACACGCCGCCGCGCGAGATCATCGCCAACGTCCCGGGCCTGCGCAACGAGGAGATGCACCGCCACAAGGAGCGTGGCTTCTGCTGCGGCGCCGGCGGCGCGCGGATGTGGATGGAGGAGCGGATCGGCAAGCGCATCAACGACGAACGCGTCGACGAGGCCCTCGCCCTGAACCCCGACATCATCTCCACCGCCTGCCCGTTCTGCCTGGTCATGCTGACCGACTCGGTCAACGGCAAGAAGAACGACGGCGCGGCGAAGGAATCCATCCAGGTCGTGGACGTCGCCCAGCTCCTGCTGGAGTCCGTCAAGACGCCGCTCGACCCCGCCGGTGAGGCGGAGAGCGAGAACACCCCGGAGCCCGAGCCGGTGAAGTAACCGGCACGACCGCCCCACTCCCAGCGCCCCGCTCCGGCTCCGGCCGACGGCGGGGCGCTGTCGTGCGTGAGCGCTGGAGGTGTGCGGTGCGGTCACCGCCGGATGTGCCGAGGGGGCCTGCCGACAGCAGGCCCTCTCTTGCGGCCCGGTGCTCGCTGAGCAGGCGGGTGGCCTCTCGGGCGGCGAGGCCCGGGGCGGCGTCGAGGGCCTCTGGCCGGCGTCCTCCGGCGCCGGCGAGGGGTCCTCGGCCCCCGGAGCCGCCGCCGACCGTGCGGGCCGCATCCGGCCAGGACCACCGCGACCCAGGCCGCCGTGAGGGCGTCGGAGCCGGCATGGCCCCATCCGGCCCGAGCGGGGTGGCCCCAGCCGCGCGGGCGGCGGCGACGTCCCCGGTGATGTCGCCGAGGAACACCGCCTCGAACGGGCGATGCCGAGCGTGCCCAGGGCGAGCAGAAGCCCGTCCGGGTGGGTTGCCCGAGCGGCCCGAGGGGCGGGCGACAACGGGTCAGGCGCCGCCGGTGTCGAGGGACAGGGTGGTGGGGAGTTCGGTGCGGCGGCGGATGCCGAGTTTGCGGTAGGAGGCCGTCAGATGGGTCTCCACCGTGCGCCGGGCGAGGTGGAGCAGAGCGGCTATCTCCGCGTTCGTCCGGCCCTCGGCGGCGAGGCCGGCGATGCGGCGCTCGCTGTCGGTGAGCGCGGCGGGGCCGGTCCGCGGGGCGCCCGCGCGCCGGGCACCGCCCTCGTGGAGCAGCCCCTCGGCGACGGTGCGCAGCCGGACCGCGCCGAGGCGTTCGGCGCGCTCCACCGCCTCGCGCAGCGGTTTCCGGGCGTGGGAGCGCTCCCCCGAGGCGGCCAGCCGTCGGCCGTGGGAGACCAGGGCCGAGATCAGCTCCGTACCGACCGGCCCCTCGCGCAGGACTTCGACCGCGCGGCCGGTGAGTTCCAGGCCGCGCCGGCCGCCGGTCGCCTCGCCCAGCACGCGCAGCGCGCGGCCCAGGACACGCGGGGTGTGCCACACCTCGGCGAGCCGCAGTTCCTCCTCGGCGAGGGCCAGCGCCTCCCGCGGCCGGCCGAGCGCCAGCCGGCACTCGGCGGCGCCGATGCGCCAGGGGGCGACCACGGACCTGGCCGCCTCGCGTACCGTCTGGCGCCGCCCGCACTCCAGAAAGTCGTCCAGGGCCGCCGCCGGGTCCCCGGCGGCGGCGCGCAGCACCCCCCGCGCGTACAGGAAGCGGTGGGTTCTCCAGGAGTCCTGTGCCGTCCGCGGGTCGAACCCGTCCACGAGGCGGGCCGCTTCCTCCAGCTGGCCCGTCTCCACCAGCGCGATCACGGCCTGCGTGTGCGCGCTGGTCGGCCCGGGTCCGGAATGCCCGTTCACGGACGGCCGGGCCCGCGGGTCGGCGAGCACGGTGGCGAAGTCCGCGCGGGCCGCCGCGAGATCCACCCGCACGTCGAGCAGGACATGGTGCATGGGGTGCAGCAGGAAGGATCCCAGCGTGTCCAGTGCGCGCCGCACCAGGCGTTCGGCCTCGTCGAGCTCGTCGGCCCACTGGGCCACGGCGGCGGCCGTGCAGAGCAGGAACGGTTCGGCGAGCGAATCGGCCGGCTCCTCGAGCAGTCCGCGGATCCGGGCCATCGCGTCCCGGGAGGAGACCAGACCGGCCATCGCCTCGTACCGCACGATCAGTGCCCGGTGGGCCGTGCCGAGCAGGTCCGGGGTGTCCCCGTCCGGCCCGCGCCGCCGCCGGTACTCCTCCCGCAGGGCGCCCAGTTCGTGGTCCGAGATCAGTACGGCGACGGCGCGCAGCGTGCGGACCAGGTCCGGGTGGTCCGTCAGCCGGGCCTCCTCCGTGCGGAGCACGCGGAGCGCCGCCGGGGTCTCACCGTTGCGGGAGAGCGCCGTGGCCAGGGCCACCATCGCCCGTACCAGGTCCCGGGAGCTGCCCGGGAGCCGTACGGCTTCCGTGAGCCGGGTGATGCCGCCGGACGGGTGCTCGGCGCACTCCAGGGAGCCCAGCTGGATGAGGACGGTGGCCCGGCGGCCGGATGCCATCGGCTCGTCCAGGGCGCGCCGCAGGAACGCCACAGCGGCGCGTGCGCGGCCGGCGCGGACCTCGGCGGCCGCCGCCTGGACCAGTACGTCGACGGCCCACGACTCGGCCACCACGGAGGAGTGCGCCAGGTACCCGGCCACCACGGCGACGTCGGCGCCCCGGCGCATCAGTTCCTCGGCGGCGGTGCGGTGGGCCGCCCTGCGCCGGCCGCTCGTCCAGCCGCTCAGCACCGCGTCGCGCAGCAGCGGATGCGCGTACCGGGGCAGTCCGTCCGCGTCCTGGCACAGCAGTCCCAGGCGGGTCATCGCGGTGAGCCAGCCCGCGACGCGGGCCGCGTCCACCTGGGCCATCCTGGCGATGACCTGGGCCTGGACCTCGCGGTGTTCGGCGGTGCAGGCCCCCGGCCACCCGCCCCTCCCGGACACCCCGCCGTCCGCCGCGGGCGCCCCGTCCCCCGCGGACGGAGCCCGCGTGGCACGCGCCCCGGTCTCCGTGGTGACGCGGGCGTCCGGGAGGGTCCGCGCGCCGGGGGCCGTCCATGCTCCCCCGGTCTCCAGTACGGCCAGGGCGCGGGCGACCGCGGACGTCGCACCGCCGGCACTGGCCAGCCACCAGGAGACGGCGTCCGGGTATCCGCCCGGGTACAGGGCGGCGCAGGTGTCCGGCAGCTCCGCGGGCGGGACGGGCTCGCCGGTCCAGCCCCCGGACGCCAGGTCGTCCAGCAGGGCACGCAACAGCAGCGGGTTGCCCGCGCCGGCCCGTACGCAGTCGGCCACCCGGCCGGGCCCGGCTCCCGGGAAGGCGGCGCGGACCAGTTCCGCGGCCGTGTCGGTGCTCAGCGGGGCGAGGGTGTGGGTGCGCACGAGGTCGGGCGGGAGCGCGTGGGCGAGACCGGCGTCGGGCGGGTCGATGTCGTACTGGCAGCGCTCGGTGACCACCAGGAGCACCGGCAGCCGGTCGAGGCGCCGGGCCGCCTCGGTCAGCCAGCGGCGCGAGGACGGGTCGGCGGTGTGCACGTCGTCGACCGCCACGAACAGCGGGGCGCGGTCCGCCTGCCGCCGCAGCAGCCGCCACAGCCGGGCACTGTACGCGCGGGGGTCTGCGGCACCGGGGTCCCCCGGCCCCGCCGCCCCGCACCCGGCCAGGACGTTGTCGGTGAAGTCCATTCCGTCGCCGAGGAGTTGACGGAGGGTGGCCCAGTGGGCCCCGGTGTCCTCCGGGGTGCTGCGCGCGCGCAGCACCCGCATCCCCAGGGCCGTCGCCTGCTCGGCGGCGGCCTCCAGGAGTGCGGTGCGGCCGGTGCCGGTGGCTCCGCGCAGCAGGACCAGACGACCGGATCCCTCACAGGCACGTTCGGCCGAAGCGGCCAGCAGCCGCAGGGCGTCATCCCGCTCGCTGAGGGATTCCACTGGGGACAACGGTTCCTCCTGGGCCGGGCGGGTCATGATCGGTGAACGGGCGGGTCGTCGTCGGTGAACGGGCGGGCAGGGGGCGGACCACCAGGGCTCACCCGAACGAGCGGGCGGCAGACGGGAAGGCGGGCGGGGAGGCGTGCCGCCGCCCACCGGGGAAGACGCGGGAATCGGCCCGACGGATGCCCCAAGGGACCTGTCAATAAGGCCTCTTGGGGCACGAAGCAAGGGCGGGAGAGTGAATCACGGGTAAAGGTATGGACGTGGGTCGCCGGGTCGTGTTGCATTCCCGCAGAGCCGGGACATGCCCCCTGACCGCCGCACACAGCACGGCCGAGGCGTACCCGGCAGGGGCCCGGCCGGTGACCGGCGCGCGTGATCTCGTGGTCCGTCTCGTGGTTCTCCACGATTGTCCGCGCCCCACCCCGCACAGGAATGTAAACCCGGAACATCGGACCCGGGCGCCCCAGCAGTGCCCGGAACTCGGGCATGGGGATTCGGTTGCGCAGCTCGTACGGCACCGCGGAGGCCGCCCAGGCGGCCGAGCAGGAACCCCGGATTCCGGTGGTGGTCGACGCGCCGGACCCCATCTCCCGGGCCGGAGCGGTCAGTGAACTCCGCAGACATCCGGTGATCGACCTGGTGGACGACGGCCGTAACGGCCCGGGGACCGTGGCCCTCCTGATCAACGACCATCTGGACGAGGGCCTGTTGACCCGTATGCGCAAACTCGTGCGCAGCGACGGCAGCCGGGCCGTGCTCGTGGTCGGCGCGATCCGGGAGACCGAGCTCCTCGACGTGGTCGAATGCGGGGTCGGCGCCATCGTCTGGCGCCACGAGGCCACCGCGCACCGGATGGTGCGGGCCGTCGTGGCGGCCTCCCGGGGCGACGGGGACCTGCCCGCGGACCTGCTGGGCCGGCTGATCAACCAGGTGGGCACGCTGCACCGCGCCTCGGCGGGCCACCCCGGAGGCGCTGCCGCCGGGCTGACGGCCCGTGAGGTCGATGTCCTGAGGCTCGTCTCCGAAGGTCTGGACACCGGAGAAATCGCCGGCAAACTCTCATACTCCGAACGCACGGTCAAGAACGTGTTGCACGGACTCACTACCCGGTTGCACCTCCGCAACCGTGCGCACGCCGTCGCGTACGCCCTTCGGGAAGGCTACATCTGACCGAACGGGCAATCGAGTTGCCCCCCTCGGGCAGGGCCCCGTGCCCCGCCCCCGTGCCGGAGCGTCCGCGGCACGGCGCGCCCACGGGCAGGATCGGTAGAGCTCGGCGGCCCGGCGGGTCCGGCAGCCGGAGAGTCGCGGAACGGCAGAGCAGGAGTACGACGGTGATCCACGAGGTGGACGAGGTCCTGAAGAGGCTCCTCGAAGGCGGGGCCCTGGCCGGCTCCGGCATCGAGGTGTCGCTGGACGCCCCGACCCGGGACTGGGCGGCCCGCCGCAACGCGCCCGCCATCAACGCCTACCTCTACGACATCCGTGAGGAGGTCGCGCGGCGCGAACGCGGCACGGTCGCGGTCACCGACGACCGCGGCCAGGTGGTACGGCGCCGCCAACCGCCGCGCTGGTTCCGGCTGTCGTACCTGGTCACCGCCTGGACCAAGCAGCCGCAGGACGAACACCGCCTGCTGTCCGCCGTGCTGGCCACCCTGCTGCCCCGCGAAATCCTGCCGCCCGACGAACTTCCTGGCGCTCTGGGAGCGTTGGGGCTTTCGGTACCGCTGACGGTGGCCGGTATCCAGACCGAGTCACGGTCCCTCGCCGAGATCTGGTCCGCGCTCGGCGGTGAACTCAAGCCGTCGCTCGACCTGGTGGTGGTCGCCCCGTTCCCGGCCTTCCCGGAGTACGACGCCGGCCCGCCGGTCACCCAGGGCGCGGCCGTACGCGTCCGCGCGGTCGACGGCACCCTGGACGACTCGCCCGAGCGCAGCCACCGCCCGCACCAGATCGAGCGGGGGAAGCGGAACCGTTGAACAGCTACGACCCGGGGAACGGCTACGACCACGACCCGGCCGAGGCGCTCCTGAAGCACGTCATACGGCTCCGGGAACGCGTCGCCCTGCTGGTCGAGCACCGCGCCGCCGGTGACCCGACCGCCGACGACCCGCTCCGCGGCCTCTACCTGTCCGAGGAAGCCGTCCGGCACCACCTCCGCACCTCCGCCCACCCGTCCCCCGCCCCGCCCGACACATACGACGACTCCGGCGGCCACGAGGGAGACGACGGCCTCGCGGGCAACAACGGCGAACTCCCCGGCGACCGCCTCGGGCCGCTCGCGCGGCGACTCGGCCTGCGTCCGCTGGAGGTGTCGGTGCTGCTCATGGCACTCGCCCCTGACCTGGACCGCTCCTTCGAGCCTCTCTACGGCTACCTCAACGACGACGTCGGCCGCCGCCGCGCCACCATCGGACTCGCCCTGGACCTGTGCGGCGCACCCGTGCACCGGCCCGAGGTCCGCGCCGTCTTCCATTCCTCGGCCCCCCTGCGCTCCCTGGCCCTGCTAGGCGTCGACGAGCCGGAGCGCCCGTTCCTCAGCCGGTCGCTGCGGGTCCCGGGCCGCCTTCTCGCCCACCTCCTCGGCGACGACACCCCGGACCCCTCCCTCGCCGGGCGGGTACGCCCGCTCGCCGTGCCGGCCACCGCGGACGGGCCCGGCGGTGACACGTTCGCCGGGCGGCTCGCCGCACGACTGGCCGCCGCGCCGCTCACCGTCTACCTGCGCGAACACCGCGACGGCGAGGGCCTGGTCCACGCCGCGCGGGCCCTCCCCGGCGGCGCCCTGCACTACTCCCCCCAAGGGCCGCATGCCGAGGAACCGCTGAGTGCTCTGCTGCGCGAGGCCCGGCTGCGGGACCGCGGCGTGGTGGTGTCCCCGCTTCCCGACGATCCCGGGGCACTGGTGCGGGTACTGTCGGTGCCCGACGTGCCCGTGGTGTTCACCGGCTCCCGGCCGTACGACCCGGAGTGGTGCGACCACGATCCCCTCGTCCTGGACGCCCCCCGGCTGGGCGCCGGCGCCGTGGACACCTGGTCGGCGGCACTGGACGTCGGGGCAGAACCGGACGTCCCTGCGGGCACACCGGCCGGGCCCCCCGGCCCTGCCGATCCGCCCGCCTCCGCCGATCCGCCCGGCCTCAACACCCCTGACGGAGCCGACGGACCCGACAGACCCACCGGAGCCGACGGACCCACCGGCTCCCTCGGCTTCGACCTCGCCGCCACCGTGGCCCCGTACCACCTGAGCGCGGACCGGGTGCTGCGGGCCGCGCGGGCCGCCCAGGGCCTCGCCGCGTTCGACGGCACCGCGCTCACCCCCGACCACCTCAGGCTCGCCGCGCGCCAGCAGTCGGCGTCGGGGCTGGAGCGGCACGCCCGGCGGATCCGGCCGGCGGTGGACTGGGGCGACCTGGTACTGCCCGAGACTCCGCTGACGCAGCTGCGGGAGCTGGCCCAGCGGGCCCGCAACCGCGACCGGGTGCTCGGCGACTGGCGGCTCAGTGCCGGCGGCGGCCGGGGCCGGGGCGTGCTGGGACTGTTCGCCGGCGAGTCCGGCACGGGCAAGACGCTGTCCGCCGAGGTCGTCGCCGCCGAACTGGGGCTGGACATGTACGTCGTGCGGTTGTCCTCGGTCGTGGACAAGTACGTCGGCGAGACCGAGAAGAACCTGGAGCGCATCTTCTCCGAGGCGGACCGCACCGACGCCGTCCTGCTCTTCGACGAGGCGGACGCCGTCTTCGGCAAACGGTCCGAGGTCAAGGACGCGAACGACCGGTACGCCAACATGGAGAGCGCGTATCTGCTGCAGCGTCTGGAGTCCTTCGACGGCATCGCGCTGCTCACCACCAACCTGCGGGCGAACATCGACGAGGCGTTCACCCGGCGGCTGGACCTGGTGGTCGACTTCCCGTTCCCGGACGCCGGTCAGCGGCTCGCGCTGTGGCGGCACAGCCTCTCCCACGTGCCGTGCGCGGACGGCATCGACCCGCACCGGGCCGCGCGGGACTTCGAGCTGGCCGGTGGTTCCATCCGCAGCGCCGTGGTCACCGCCGCCTACGCGGCCGCGGACCGGGACGGCCCGGTCACCACGGCCGACCTGCTGGAGGGCGCGCGCCGGGAGTACCGCAAGGCGGGGCGGCTGGTACCGGGCGAGGGCACCTGGTAACAGGGCGCGCCGCCACCACCGGGCCGACTCCCACCGGGCCGACCGCGACCCGGCCTCCCCCACGGGAGGCCGGGTCGCGGTCGGTCCTTCTCCTGTCCGGTCAGGCCGTCCTCACCAGCCATTTCTGGTTGTCCCCGCCCGCGCACGTCCACAGCACCAGCTTCGTGCCGTTGGCGGTGCCCCCGGAATAGGCGTCGACGCACTTGTCCGCCTGCGGGTTGACGAGATCGCGGTCCGGGCTCCTCACGATCGTCTGAGCGGGATTGCCGCTGCACCGGGCCAGCTGGATCTGGGCGCCGGCCTCCGTGGAACCCCAGGCCACGTCCATGCACATCTCCATGGAGCGGACGGTGCCGTCGCCCTGGAAGCTCCACCGCTGGTTGGGTGCCTCGTCGTCGCAGTCCCGCAGTTCCAGACCGGTGCCGTCCTGCGCCTTGCCCTTCTTCAGCGGAACGGTGACGCATCGCCCGGAGCTCACGCCCACGATGAAGTCGCCGACCAGCTCGACCTTTTCGGCCTCGGCCTCGGCCTGGCCTTCCCCGCCACCGCCACCGCCACCGCCACCGCCGGCCTCCGGCTTCTCCTTCTCCTCGGCACCCGCGCCGTCGGATTCCCCGGTGTCCTCGGTTTTCTCCTGCTCGGGCGCCTGCGCCTCCACCGACGGTTCGGCGGGGGTCACGACGGTCGGCGCGGACAGCGCGGGGCTCGGAGCGGGAATTCTGTCGGCGCCGGCCTCCACCATCTGTTCGGTGGCCAGGGAGCGGACGTCGGGCTTGTAGGACAGCCAGATCACCACGAACGCGATCGCCAGAGCCAGGAACAGCCCCATCATCGACGCCAGCCATCCGGGCAGGAAACCGCGCTGGACGAACGTCCCGTCCACACTCTGCGGATCCACCCCCGAACGCTGCACCGCCAACGCGTACGGACGCTCCTGCTTCGAACCGAACCAGATGATCTCCCGCGGCTTCAACCGCGCCTTGACGAACACCGCCCGACCCGGCTCGATCTGCACATTGCCCGGATCCAGATCGAACGACAACTGATCACCGTTGTCACTGCCACTGAGCGACGCGGTCACCCTCGTATTACCGAGGTTGTCCACCGCCAGCTTCGGACGACCCCGCAACCGCCCCTTCACCACCGGCGGAACCAACTCCGCCCGCACCTCCGTGAACGGCGTGACCGTCACATTCCCCTCGGGAACGGTCGTCGCCTCCGGATGCTCCGTCGGCGTGATCCGCACCGCATACGGATGCGGACCCGCCGCCGCGTCCGACGTACGCGGCGGAGCGAACGACACCTCCACCGTCCCCGTCGTCCCCGGATACAACCGCAACGACTGCGGCTCCACCCGCGCCCACGGCGCGAGATCACCCACCGGCTCGAACCGGTACTCGTCCACCACGTCACCGGTGTTGCGCACCCGCAACCGCACCGTCGCACTACCACCGGGATCCACCGTCGTCGACGCCGGCTCAAGAGAAGTCCACAGGGTCATCGTCGTGTCCAGGTTCCTCGGCTCAGAAGGGAGATGATCAGGGCCGCCGTGTCCGGGCGGTCAGTTGCTCTCGGGAGGGAACGGGTAGTCCTTGGCGGTGACCTTGCCGGGGCTCCCCTGGGCGACGACCCTGCCCGCGTGCAGGTGGGCGAACGTCTTGTCGTCGACCACACCGGTCACCGGGAGGCCGACACCCTCCTGGTAGACGCTGACCCTGGCGCTCGTCTGCTGAGTGGCCTCGCCGGACACCCGGTTGTCCACGTCGCGCAGGTAGATCATGTTGGTCCGGATCCACAGTCCCTGCGCGGTGGCCACACCCTGGTCGATCGTCGTGTAGGACGCCCACAGCATGGCGCTCTCGAACCACGGGACCTCCCAGTTGTTCTTGCCGAGCTGCACACCGGAGGGGTCCGTGCCGAAGTGCGCCATCACCAGGGTGGTCATGGTGGACCGGCCGAGGTTGCCGAGGCCGTCGGTCTTGACGGAGACGCCGTTGTACCGCTGGTCGTTCTGCTTCTGGAAGCACTTCAGGGCGGCCACGGTCATCTCGTCCATGAGGCCCGGGGTGTGGGGGGCCGTGAGCCGGCAGGGGTTGTCCGGCTTCAGGGTGTTGAGCCGCACCTGCGCGAACTCCACGAACAGGTTGGGTCCGTCGCCGGGGCGGAAGGGCAGCGGTCCGGTGGGCTCGGCCTTCTCCGCCTTCTCCTCGCCGCCGCCTCCGCCGCCGCCTCCATCGTCGCCACCGCCACCGCCACCACCACCACCGCCACCGCCACCGCCGCCGCCGGCACCGGCACCGGCGGCGGCTGCGGGGGCGCTCGGGAGCGGGTTCTCCGCCGGGGCCGACGGCGCGTCGACGATCGGTTCGTCGGACTCGGGGTTGGGCAGCGCGGTCGCACCGACCCCTGCCATCTGTTCGGTGGCCAGGGAGCGCACGTCGGGCTTGTAGGACAGCCAGATCACGACGAACGCGATCGCCAGAGCCAGGAACAGCCCCATCATCGACGCCAGCCATCCGGGCAGGAAACCGCGCTGGACGAACGTCCCGTCCACGCTCTGCGGATCCACCCCCGAACGCTGCACCGCCAACGCGTACGGACGCTCCTGCTTCGAACCGAACCAGATGATCTCCCGCGGCTTCAACCGCGCCTTGACGAACACCGCCCGACCCGGCTCGATCTGCACATTGCCCGGATCCAGATCGAACGACAACTGATCACCGTTGTCACTGCCACTGAGCGACGCGGTCACCCTCGTATTACCGAGGTTGTCCACCGCCAGCTTCGGACGCCCCCGCAACCGCCCCTTCACCACCGGCGGAACCAACTCCGCCCGCACCTCCGTGAACGGCGTGACCGTCACATTCCCCTCGGGAACGGTCGTCGCCTCCGGATGCTCCGTCGGCGTGATCCGCACCGCATACGGATGCGGACCCGCCGCCGCGTCCGACGTACGCGGCGGAGCGAACGACACCTCCACCGTCCCCGTCGTCCCCGGATACAACCGCAACGACTGCGGCTCCACCCGCGCCCACGGCGCGAGATCACCCACCGGCTCGAACCGGTACTCGTCCACCACGTCACCGGTGTTGCGCACCCGCAACCGCACCGTCGCACTACCACCGGGATCCACCGTCGTCGACGCCGGCTCAAGAGAAGTCCATAGGCTCACGCAGCGACGCTACGGTCTGCGGCACGGACCGTCAGGAGTCCCGGGGGCAGTGTCAAGTGCCCTGCGAGGCCGAGTGGTTGCCCTGGCCGCCGCAGGGGCCACACCGGGCCCGCGCCTTCGTCCCGGCCGGGGCGGAAAGGCCGCCCGCCGGGCAGGCCCGCAGGACCACTCAGGCCACCGAAGCCGACGCCCCGTTGCCCTTCCGGGCAACACGAATGCCCCGCATGCGGCACTCGCAGACGTTTGTACGACGCGCTGCGCGCGCGAGGGTGGGCGTAGACCTGACTTGTACCCCGAGGAGAGCAGAGCATGCCGTCCTACCTGTCGCCGGGCGTCTACGTCGAGGAGGTGGCCAGCGGCTCGCGCCCCATTGAGGGGGTGGGAACGTCGGTGGCGGCCTTCGTCGGGCTCGCACCATCCGGTCCTCTGAACACGCCGACACTGGTGACCAACTGGACACAGTTCGTCGCCGCCTTCGGTGCGTTCACCGACGGGTACTACCTGGCGCACTCCGTCTACGGCTTCTTCAACAACGGCGGCAGCGCCGCCTACGTGGTCCGCGTCGGCGGCGCCCAGGGCGGTGCCGACGGTGAGGCCTCCGGCGCCCCCGCCGAGGTGACCGGTCCGGCCGCGCCGGCCGCGCTGCCCGCCGGGGCACCCCAGCAGCTCGGCACGTTCACCGTGACCGCCGTGGCCGCGGGTTCCGGCCCGCTCAGCATCGAGGTCGCCGACCCCGAGGGCGAGGGTCCCGCCGAGCGGTTCAAGCTCGTCGTCAAGGACGGCGGCAAGACCGTCGAGTCCTTCGACGTGACCGCCAAGAAGAGCGGCCGCAACTACGTCGTCACGCAGGTGAAGGAGCGCTCCAGGCTCATCGCCGTGCAGGAGGCGGCGCCCGCCGCGCAGCTCGTGCGCCCGGAGAACCAGACCGTGGCCCTCGCCGCCCCGCCCGCCGCGCCCGCCGCGCCCGCCGCCCCGGCCGTCGCCGACGCCACCGGGAGCCACCCCGGCCCGGCCCAGTACCTCGGCGACTCGGCGGACCGTACCGGCTTCGGCGGCCTCGAGGCCGTGGACGAGATCTCCATGGTCGCCGTTCCCGACCTGATGGCCGCCTACCAGCGCGGTGCCATCGACCTGGAGGCCGTCAAGGCCGTCCAGCTCGGCCTGATCGCGCACTGCGAGCTGATGGGCGACCGGGTCGCCGTCATCGACCCGCCGCCCAACATGAACGCCCGCGACATCCGCGTGTGGCGCCAGGAGACCGCCGGCTACGACTCCAAGTACGCCGCCCTCTACTACCCGTGGGTCAAGGTCTTCGACCCGGCGAGCGGCCAGACCAGGACCGTCCCGCCGAGCGGCCACATCGCCGGCATCTGGGCCCGCAACGACTTCGAGCGCGGTGTGCACAAGGCGCCCGCCAACGAGGTGGTGCGCGGCGCCGTCGACCTGGAGATCCAGATCACCCGCGGCGAGCAGGACCTGCTCAACCCGGTCGGCGTCAACTGCATCCGCGCCTTCCCCGGCCGCGGCATCCGCGTCTGGGGTGCCCGCACCATGTCCTCGGACCCGGCCTGGCGCTACCTGAACGTCCGCCGGTACTTCAACTACCTGGAGGAGTCGATCCTGATCGGCACCCAGTGGGTGGTGTTCGAGCCCAACGACCACCAGCTGTGGGCCAGGATCCGGCGCAACGTCTCCGCCTTCCTCGTCAACGAGTGGCGCTCGGGCGCCCTCTTCGGCGCCCGGCCGGAGGAGGCGTACTACGTCAAGTGTGACGAGGAGACCAACCCGCAGGAGTCGGTCGACCTCGGCCGGGTCATCTGCGAGATCGGCATCGCGCCGGTCAAGCCGGCCGAGTTCGTGATCTTCCGCTTGGCCCAGTTCTCCAGCGGCAGCGGGGAGCTGGAGGAGTAGGGGGAGGTTTCCCCCGCGTTCTCCGCCCTCCCATCCCCCGGTCCCGCCCCCGGCTCGCGCCGCGGGCGGGCCGCTCAAGGTCAGAAGGAAAGAAAGATAAATGAGTCTGCAGCCGGGTGACGCCCTTACGTCACACAATTTCGGCCTCCAGATCGACGGTGTGATGGTCGAGTACCTCGCCGAGGTCAGCGGCCTCAGCCTCGAGCAGGACGTTATCGAGTACCAGCAGGTCTCGGCCCAGGGCAAGCCCGTCACCAAGAAGATGCCGGGTGTGAAGAAGGCCGGCACCTGCACGGTCGTCCGCGGCATGACCCAGTCCGCGGCGTTCAACCAGTGGATCAACGAGTCGGTCAACGGCGCGATGGCCACGGCCCGCAAGAACGCCACCATCATGGTGATGGACTACCAGAACAACCCGGTCAAGCGGTACAACATGCGCAACGCGTGGTGCAGCAAGATCGACACCAGCACGGTGAAGGCCGGTGAGGCCTCCGCCCTGTCCGAGACCGTGACCATCACGTTCGAAGAACTGGTCATCGAGTAATGCGCCGTACCACTGCCCGGCCGGGATCCGTCCCGGCCGGTGCCGGTCCCGGCACCGGCACCGGAATCGATCAGGGGCCCGTCGCCGTCACGGAGAGCCCGGCACACCCGGAGCGGACCACCCTGCCCACCCAGCCCACGCCGCCCGCGGAAGCGGCCCCGGCCGGTCAGGTACTGCGCACCGAGTTCCCGTTCGAACTGCCGCGCGGGTACGTCGACGACTCCGGAACCGTGCACCGGCACGGTGTGATGCGGCTCGCGACCGCCCGGGACGAGCTGATCCCGCTGCGCGACGTCCGGGTGCAGGAGAACCCCGCCTACCTGTCGGTGGTCCTGCTCGGCCGGGTGATCACCCGGCTGGGCACGCTGCCGATGGTGCACGACGGGGTGGTGGAGAACATGTTCGCCTCCGACCTGGCGTTCCTCCAGGACTTCTACCGGCAGGTCAACGCCGAGGGCCACACCCGGGCCGGCGTGACCTGTCCCCACTGCGAGCAGCCGTTCGAGGTCGAACTCGGCGGGAGCCGCCTGGGGGAATCGTGACGTACGCGACCGACCGGCTGCACGAGGAGATCGCGTACATCGCCTACCACTTCCACTGGAGCCTGGAGAACATCCTGGACCTCGAACACGGCGACCGCCGCCGGTACACGGAGCAGATCACCTCGCTCGTCACCCGCGCCACGGCGGAGGGCTGACACGGCATGGGATTCCTCGACCGGTTGCGGAACGCGCCGGGGAGGCGGGGCGGGGCCGGCGCGTCCAGCGCGGCCGACACGTCCACGCCGCACCCGGCCACGAGTGCTGCGCAGGAGCCCTCGGGGGCGTCCCCGGGCGCGTCCTTCGCGTCCCCGGGCGCGTCCTCCGCGTCCCCGGGCGCGTCCTCCGCGTCCCCGGGATCCGCCGACGCCGGTGACAGCGGCGGCGGCGCGCCCGTGGTGCGGACCGCCGGCTGGCCCGGGCTGCCACCGATCCAGCGGGCCACCGCCCGGCCCTCGTGGCCCGTCGCCGACTCCGGTTTCGGTGGCCGGCTGAGCACCTGGCAGAACCCGGCCTTCATCGGCACGCTCTCCCACGCCGTGCTCGACGGCGCGCCCGGCGGGCTGGTCCAAGGCGTCCTCGCCGCCTCGGCCGAGCCCTCGCCGGGACTCGAACTGCCCTCGCTCTCCCTGCCGGTCGCCGCTCCCCGGACACCACACCCTGAGCCCGGCGAGCACAGCACCGGGCACAGCGCCGGGCCCTCGGGCGACGACACGGAGCTGCCGCCGGTGCAGCGCGCGGCAGCTCCCCTCACCGTCACCCGCCCCTCGGGTCCCTCGGTCACCCCCGTCCCCGCCCCGGCCCGCCGGCCCGCGGCACTGACCCGGACGACGGCCACGACAGCGCCCCTCCAACGGCGTGCCCTGCCGGTCGCCGGGGGCAAAAGCAGGGGCGGCTCCGGTACCCGCCCGGCCGCCTCACCGGCTCCCGCGGCCACCCCGCCGTCCTCCCCCGCCCCGGCCGCCGGGGGAACCCCTCCCGCCGGCGCACGTCGCCGGCCGCTGCTCGGCGCGCCCATGACGGCCCCGCCCCCGGGTTCCGCCCCGCTCACGGACTCCCCGGCCGCCGGCACGAACGCCCCGGCCCCCACCCCCGTACAGCGCGCGGCCGTACGGCCCGCTACGGGCACGCAGACCCCCGGTAGTCGGACCGGCACGGACTCCGGCATCGGTGCGGGTGCGGGTACCGCTACGGAATCCCGTACGGGTACGGCCTCCGGTACGCGGGCCGGGGTGGATGTTCCTCGGGGCACCGAGGACGCCGGCCGCCCCGGCGGGCAGGATCCCGCGGTCCAACGATCCGTCACGTCCGTGCGACCGGCGTCCGGTACGCCCGGCCCCGACCCGGCGCCGGTGTCCGTACCGCGCGGGAACACCGGGGGAGCCGCGGGGGAGCAGGCACCGGCACGAGCGGTTCCCTCCCCGGCGTCCGCCACCCCGGCGCCTCCCGTGACGCGGTCCCTGGCCCCGGCCCGCGCGCTGGCTCCCGCCGTGCCGTCCGCGCTGTCGCCGATGGCGCCGAGGCTCCGCCCCGCACCCGCGGCCGTACCGCTGCGACAGACCGCGCCCGCCGTGCAGCGACGGGCGGCCAGGTCCGGCGGCGGTGCCACGAGCACGCGGCAGCCAGACGCCTCCGGGCCGTCGGGCGGCCCAGGACCCGGACGGCCCGGCCCCGGCCCCGGCCCGGCGGACGGCGGTGGCGGTGGCGGTGGCGGTGGCGGTACTGCGACTCCCGCTCCGGTGCCTTCCGTTGCGCCTTCCCTCGCACCTTCCGCGCTCCCTTCCGGTACGCCTTCCGTCGCGCCTCCCACGTCCGGTGCCGTGAGTCCGGCAGCCATGCCCTCGGTGACGCCTTCGGCCGGCCCGTCGGGGACGCCGGTCGCGTCCGGAGGGCCGACGGTGCGGCGCGCCCCGGGCACACCCGCCGGGCCTTCGGCCGGCCCTCCCGGGAGCACCGGCGGCAGCACACCCGTGTCCGCCCCCGGCGCGTCCGCACCGGCCACCGTCCCCGTGTCCGCCGTGCAGCGCCTCGCCCGGCCCGGCGCCACCGCACCCGCCGCGCCGACCCGGCGCGCCCCGTCGTCGTCACCGGCGCACCGGGACACGACCGTTCCCGTATCCCCCGGGACCACGGCCACACCCGGTTCCTCCCCGTCCGTCGCCGCGGCCGCCGAGGCACCCCTCGTCCAGCGGGCCCGGAACACGCACATCGCATCACCGTCCGGCACCCCGGCCACCGTTCCGGCACCCGCGACGGCCACCCCCGGAGCCACCGCTCCGACCGTGCAGCGTCGTACGAGCCCTGGGGCGACGACCCCGGCCACCCTCGGGGCCACCGCCCCCGCCATCCAGCGTCGCGCGGGCTCCGGCACGACGACCCCCGCCTCAACCACCCCCGCACTCCCTGTCACCGCCCTCGGCGACACCACCGCCACACCCGGCGCCCCGGCCACCACTCCGACGCCCACAACGGCCACCCCCGGAGCCACCGCCCCCGCCGTCCAGCGCCGTCACGGCCCCGGGGTGTCAGCGGAGGGGACGGGGCGTGCCGCGCTGCCGCCGCTCGGTTCCACCTCCGTCCCCGTGCCGAAGCCGAGCCGCACCGCTTCCGCCCCGGCGTCCGTCGCCCCGGCCTCCGCCGCCACTCCCGTCGGGCCCCCCATCCAGCGGCTCGCGTCGACCCGGCCCAAGCCACCCGGTTCGTCCGTCTCCCCGGCCGCGCCCACCGCACCCGTGGTCCAGCGCTCCGGTTCCGCCCGGCCGACCGAGTCCACCGGTTCCGCCGGTTCCACCGGTCCTGTCGGTCCTGTCGGTCCTGTCGGCAGCAGGAGCACGGCGCCCACGTCTGTCCCCGGCGCCCTTCCCGTACCTCGCGCCGAAGCGGACGCGCCCGTGCAGCGTCTTGCCCTGCCCGGCTCGACGGAGCCCGCCCGCCCGGCCGGCTCCGTGCCCGCACGGCATCACCCCACGCTCTCCGTCCCGCTGGTCAAGGCTCCCTCCGTCCCCGCACGGCCCGGTCTCGGCGCTCCCCTCCAACGACGTACCACGCCTACGCCTACGCCCGCACCTGTTCCTGTTCCTGTTCCTGCGTCCAGCTCCGTCCCCGAGAGCTCTCCGGGCGCGCTCGCGTCCACGCCCTCCGCCAAGTCCTCGACGCCGTCACCCGCGTCGCCGCTGTCCGCACCCGCACCCGCACCCGGGCGATCCGCGCTGCCCGGGGCACAGGGCGCCGTCCCCGTCCAACGCACCGCCTCACAGAGCCCGGTGAAGAGCCCCATGTCCATGCCCTCGATTCCCCCGTCCGCGGCACCCGTCTCACCCGCCCCGGTCCCGCTCCGCGCACCCGCCGCCTACGCCCCCGCCCTCCCGGTCCCCGCCGTTTCCTCCGCACCGCCCGTGCAGCGGGCGACCACGGCGGGCCCGTCCACGGCGGCCGCCACCTCCGTGACCCGGTTGCACGCCCCCGCCGCCCCGGCGCTTCCCGACCTGCCGGTCCCCGTCCAGCGCGCCGTGCCCACCGCGCTCAAGTCGCTCTGGAAGAAGTTCACCGGCTCGCCATCGACGAACACCCCCTCGCCACCGACGAACGCCCCTGGTCCCCCACCGCCGTACACCCCGGGACCGCAGCCTCCCCCGCCGTACACCCCCGGGCCGCCCCCGCCGCCGTACACCCCCGGGCCGCCCCCGCCGTACAGCCGCCACGACCCGCACCCCGGCGGAGGCGGGTCGCACTCCGCGCAGTCCTTCGACCCGCGGACTCTGACCGACGCGCAGCTCGACGAGCTGACGCATCGTCTGATCGGCCCGCTCACCCGCCTCCTGCGCACCGAACTGCGGATGGACCGGGAACGCATCGGCAGGCTCCGCGACCCCCGCACCTGACCCGTCCCTGACCCGTTTCCGGCCTCGTGCCTGCCCACCGTCACCCAGCGCCCGTCCCCGAAAGGCCCTCCGATGCCCAGCGATCTCGACCCGGGATCCACCATCTTCTTCACCCTCACCATCGACGGGCAGAGCCTCGGCGCGTTCAACGGATGTGAGGGCCTGGCGTCGACGGTGGAGATCGAGCAGTACCAGGAGGGCGGCAACAACGGGTTCGTGTGGCAGTTGCCGACCCGGGTCACCTTCTCCACCATCCGGCTGACCCGCCCGCTGACCCCGGAGACCTCGAAGGTCGCCGCCTGGATCTCGTCCGTGACCACCGGCGTCACCCGCCCCACCGCCCAGATCTCGGCGCTGCGCGCGGACGGTTCGGAGGTGGCGCGCTGGGGGCTGATCGACGTACTGCCGGTCAGCTGGCAGGGCCCCTCCCTGGACCCCGCGAGCCCGGGCGTGGCCACGGAGGTCCTGGAGATCGCGCACCACGGATTCACGGACTGAGCGGGACCGGGCCCGCGGACCGGGCGGACTCCACGGACGGACCGCCCCGCACCACCGCACCACCGCACCACCGCACCACCGCACCACCAAGCACCGCGTACCGCGTACCGCGTACGAAGCACCAGCATCAGCACCGAGGACGGAGACGAAGGACCATGGCAGCCAAGGGAGGCAAGGGCTCCAAGGGCGGCGCAGGCAAGAGCCTGGTGCGGGCCACGCTGGCCATCCACGAGCCCCCGATCGGCGACAGCACCACCCCGGGCGGTCTGATCAGGACCTTCGACTTCGACTTCAACCCGGCGCAGCTGACCCTCACCCGCCGCGCCCAGTGGAAGAGCACGCCGTCCGCCGCCCTGCGCGACGGCCCGCTGCCCGAGTTCATGGGGTCCGAGGGCCGGAACCTGACGACGGAGATCTTCCTGGACTCCTCCGAGGACCCCGGTGACAACAGCGTGCTGAAGAAGGTCGAGGCGTTGTTCTCCTGCTGCGAGGTGACCAGCAAGAGCATCGCGGCGGACCAGCCGTCCACACCGTGGGTGGTGTTCGAATGGGGCTCGTTCTCCACGGCACGGTTCACCGCGTACATCGGCAGTGTGAGTGCGAACTACACGCTGTTCGGCACCACGGGCGTCCCGATCCGGGCGGCCTGCCAGGTGGACCTGAACGAGATCCCCAGCCGGACCAAGGGCCAGAACCCGACCTCGGGCGCGCTCACCGCGCGGCGCGTGCACCGGGTCGTGGCGGGCGACACGCTGCAGTCGCTGGCCTGGCGGGAGTACGGGGACGCCTCGGCCTGGCGCACGATCGCCGAGGTCAACGACATCGACGACCCGTCCCGACTGCCCAACGGCACCGAACTGATCCTTCCGGCGGCCGGGGAGGTCGCGTTCTGATGGTCAAGCACTCCTTCTCCAACATCATCGACGTCACGTTCGACGGCAAGCCCGTGCCGCCCTACTTCACCCCGCTGCTCGTCGGCGGCTGGGTCGACCTGGGCGCCGGGGTACCGGGCGCCTTCCGGGTCACGTTCCGGGACGCGCACGGGATGGTGCTCGGCAAACTGGGCATCAAGTTCGGCACCGAGGTGGTGATCTCCCCCGTCGCCCACGGCAAGGGCGCCGGCGATCCGCTGCTGACCGGCGAGGTCACCGGCATGGAGACCGACTACGACGGCACCGGCACCTTCACCGTGATCCGCGGCTACGACCGCGGCCACCGCATGATGCGCCGCCGCCGGGTCGCCGCCTACCGCAACCAGACGGCGTCGGACATCGCCCGCACCCTGGCCGGCCAGGACGGCGTCGCCGTCGGCAAGGTGCAGTCGACCAGGACGGTCTACGAGTTCATCAGCCAGGCCAACGTCACCGACTGGGACTTCCTGTCCCGGCTCGCCGACGAGAACGAAATGGTGATGTCCCTCGACGCCAAGGGGAAGTTCCAGTTCGTCAGCCCCGACCCCGCCTCCGGCGCGCCCCCCACCAGCACCCCGGGCGAGAAGAGCCCGTTCGTCCTCCAGGCCGGCAACGACGTGCTGCGCTGCAGGGCCGCGGTGACCGCCGCCGACCAGTACGGACGGGTCGAGGCACGCGGCTGGGACGTCGTCGCGAAGAAGGAGCTGACCGCGACGGCACCCACCACCGCCAACCCCGGCATCTCCATCGGCACCACTCCCCAGAAGGCCGTCTCGGCGTTCGGGATCGCCCCCCTCGTGGAGACGGAGAAGCCCTACGACCGGCAGAACGAGGTGAAGTTCGCCGCGGACTCCCTCGCCGACGACGTGACCTCGTCCTTCGCCGAGCTGGAGGTCGCCGTGGTCGGCAACCCCAAGCTGCGTCCCGGCGTCCCCGTCACCCTCGCCAAAGTAGGCGCCCCCTTCGAGGGCAAGTACACGGTGACGTCCGCCCGGCACGTGTTCGGCGACGGCGACCACTACGAGACCTGGATCACCGTCAGCGGCCGCCAGTGGCGCTCCCTGTTCGGACTCGCCTCCGGCGGCTCAGGCACCGGCGCGGCCGCGCCCCGCCTGCCCGGTGTCGCCAACGCCCTGGTCACCGACGTACAGGACCCGCTCAAGCAGGGCAGGGTCAAGCTGAAGTTCCCGTGGCTGGACGACACCTACGTCTCCGACTGGACCCGCACCGTGCAGCTGGGCGGCAAGCGCGGCGGCGGCATCTTCCCGCTCGACGTGGGCGACGAGGTGCTGGTGGCGTTCGACCGGGGCGCCCTCGACCACCCGTTCGTCGTCGGCGGGCTCTACAACGGCGTGGACAAGCCGTCCCCCGTCCGGGACGTGCCGCTGCACGACACCGTGAAGCGGCGGGCGATCCGGCACACCCTGTCCGACCGCGAGGCCAACCGCGTCGATCTGCTCAGCCAGACCACCGGCGCCCGCAAGCAGGGCGTCCGCGTGGCCTCCGGCGACGACAAGCTGATCATCAACCTGGACCGTACGAAGACGGAGATCACCGTCGACAGCAAGGGCACCGTCGTCATCAAGGGAAGCCGCTCGGTGTCCGTCGAGGCGGGCACCGACCTCACCCTGAACGGCAAACGGTCGGTGACCATCAAGAGCGGCGGCCGGCTCACCCTGGAGGGCCGCGGCGCGGTCAGCCTCAGCTCGTCCATCGGCGCCGTCAACGTCGACGCCAAGGGCGCGCTCTCCCTGAAGGCCATGGGCGTGGCCAGCCTGTCCGCGATGGCGAGCGTGCAGATCAACGCGGTGGCCAGCGTGGGCATCCGGGCCGCCACCGTCCCGATCATGGGCCTCCTCACCGCCAACGGAAAGCCGGTGATCTGATGGCCGAGCAGTTCGTCGGATCCGGCTGGGCGTTCCCCCTGCGCATCGGACCCACCGGGGGCATCGCCCTGGTCAGCGGCGAGAAGGAGATCGAGGAGGCCATCCGGCTGGTGCTGGCCACCGCGCCCGGCGAACGGCCGATGCGCCCGGAGTTCGGCTGCGCCATCCACGACATGGTGTTCGCCCCCGTCAACGAGGCCACCGCCGGCCGCATCCAGCACGAGGTGTACGCCAGCCTCGACCGCTGGGAGCCCCGCATCGAGGTCGAGGACGTGGAGGTCACCGCCGGCCCCGGCGAGGGCGTCCTGCACATCGACGTCCGCTTCTCCGTCCGCGGCACCAACAACCCGCGCAGCCTCGTCTTCCCGTTCTACGTCATCCCCTCCCACGACGAGCCCGGCACGGCAGGCACGGCCGGCGCGGGCGAGTCGGGCGGCCCCCTCCCCGAAAGCGACCGCTGATGGCCCTCCCCTCCCCCCATCTGGACGACCGCCGTTTCCAGCAGTTCGTCGACGACGCCAAGCGCTACATCCAGCAGCGCGCCCCGGAGTGGACCGACCACAACGTCTCCGACCCCGGAGTCACGCTGGTGGAGGCGGTCGCGCACATGGCGGACCAGATCGTGTACCGCCTCAACCGGGTGCCCGAGAAGAACCACCTGGCCTTCCTCGACCTCGTCGGCATCACCCTCTTCCCCCCGACGGCCGCCCGCACCGACGTCACCTTCTGGCTGTCCGCGCCGCAGGACGAACCGGTGGTACTGCCCGAGGGGACCGAGGTGGCCACCACCCGCACCGAGCGCGACGAGGCCGTGGTCTTCGCCACCGAACGCGAACTGACCGTCGTCCCCTCCTCGTTGCGCCGGCTGTCCGTGCAGAACCAGGGCGCGCCGGTCGCCGACCGCACCGACGACCTGACCGAGGGCAAGGACGTCCTCTGCTTCGCCGAGGCCCCCCGCCCCGGCGACTGCATGCTGTTCGGCCTGAGCGCCGCCGTCCCGCACTGCGCCGTCGCCCTGGAACTCGACAGCCGCGTCGACGGCGTCGGGGTCGACCCGCGCCAGCCCCCGCTGGTGTGGGAGGCGTGGACCGAGGACGGCTGGACGGAGTGCGAGGTCGACCGCGACGTCACCGGCGGCCTCAACCGGCCCGGCGAGGTCGTCCTGCACGTCCCCGGCGGACACGTGCTCTCCCGCAACGGCGGGCACGAGGGCGGCTGGCTGCGCTGCCGGGTCACCGACCCCCTCGCCGGCCAGCCCTTCTACACCACCTCCCCGTCCGTGCGCTCCGCCGAGGTGTACACCCTCGGCGGCACCACCGGCGCCGTGCACGCCGAGACCGTGCGCGACGAGGCGCTCGGCGAGTCCACCGGACTGCCCGGCCAGCGGCTGCGCCTCGCCCACGCGCCCGTCGTCGGCGACACCCCGCCCGTCCTGCTGCAGACCGCCGAACACGACGGCTGGACCGACTGGGACGTCGTCGCCCACTTCGCCGCCTCACGCCCGCGCGACCGGCACATCACCCTGGACGCCGCGACCGGCGAGATCGCCTTCGGCCCCGCGGTACGCGAACCCGACGGCACCCTGCGCCAGTACGGCGCCGTCCCCCCGAAGGGCGCCGTCATCCGCGCCCTCCGCTACCGCACCGGCGGGGGCAGGGCCGGCAACGTCGCCCGCGGCGCCGTCCGCGTCCTGCGCCGCTCCGTGCCGTACGTCTCCGAGGTCGTCAACCGGGAGGCCGCGCGCGGCGGCGTCGACGGCGAGACCGTGGACGAGGCGAAGACCCGGGCACCCATCACCCTGCGCGCCCAGGAACGCGCCGTCACCCTGCGCGACTACGAGGAACTCGCCCGCCGCGCCGCCCCCGACACCGCCCGCATCACCTGCCTGGAGGGCGAGGAGAGCGAACACGGCGCCTACGCGGTACGGGTCCTGGTCGTCCCCCAGGCCGTGGCGGACCCCGGCGGACGCCTGCGCTTCGAACAGCTCGTCCCCGGCGACGCGCTGCTCTCCCGCATCACCCGCTACCTCGACGAACGCCGGCTGATCGGCACCCGGCTCGCCGTCGGCCCGCCCTTCTACCAGGGCGTCACCGTCGTCGCCACCGTGCACGCCTTCCGCGGCACCGACACCGACCGGGTCCGCCGCCAGGCCCACGACGCCCTCTACCGCCACCTCGACCCGCTCACCGGCGGCGCCGACGGCACCGGCTGGCCCTTCGGCCGGCCCGTACAGGCCGGGGAGATCTTCGCGGTGCTCCAACGCGTGCCCGGCGTGGAACTCGTCGACCAGGTCCTGCTGCACCCCGCCGACCCGATCACCGGCAAGCGCGGCGAGGCCACGGACCGGATCGACCTCTCCGCCCCGTCCCTCGTGTTCTCCTTCGACCACCGGATCCGCGTGATCGGGGACGGCGCATGAGGGGCTCCGTCGACGGACTCGCCTCCTCCGCGCCGATCGGCGCGATGCTGCCCGCGATCTTCGCCGACGACGATCTGGCGCAGCGCTTCGTCGCCGGACTCGACGAGGTCCTCGCGCCCTTCCTCGTCGTCCTCGACAACCTGGACTCCTACTTCGACCCCGCGCTCGCCCCGGTCGACTTCACCCGCTGGCTGGCCGACTGGGTCGGCGCCGAGACCGACGGCATCGAGACCGACGCCATCGGGGCCGGCGGCGCCACGGCCGGCGGCTCCGAGGGGGAACGCCGGCTACGTGCCGCCGTCGCCGCCGCCACGTATCTGCACCGGGTACGGGGCACCCGGCGCGGCCTGTCCGAGGCCGTTCGCCTGGTGTTCGGCGTGCCGCCGCGGATCACCGAGAGCGGCGCCGCCGAATGGCACGCCCGGCCGCTCGGCCCGGTGCCCGGCGACCGCCGCCCGCATCTGCACGTCTCGCTGGTGCTGCCCGACCCGACCCCCGCCGACGAGTACCGGCTGGACGTCCTGGTCGCGGCCGCCCGCCCCGCCCACATGCCGTACACGGTCGAGGTCACCGCCGCGACCGCTGCCGAAAGGACCACCGACAGATGACCAGCCAGACCTCCGGACCCGGCCGGGCCGCCCCCAGCTGCGCCGAGTGCGGCACCCCGGCGGAGCCCGGCCAGTCCTTCTGCGACTCCTGCGGAGCGGTCCTCAGTTGGGCCGACAGCGGCCGGCCGGGACGAGCCGAGCCCACAGGACGGACCGAGTCCACAGGACGGGCCGAGTCCACGGGGCGGGCCGCGACGGCCGACGTCCCCGCCCGGACCCGCACCACGGACAGCCCCGGCGCCGACGACCGGCCGGACACCCCGGACCGGGCCGGAACCGACACGCGGCCCGGCACCGACGCACGGCCCGGACGGGCCTCCCGCGACCGCAGAGGCGGCACCGACGACTGGCCCGGCGGCGACAACGGCGACGGCGGACGGCCCCGCCGGGGCGACACCGACGACTGGCCGGGAGCCACCGGCCGGACGGCCGGCACCGACGACCCGGGCCGCACCGCGATACCGCGCCCCCGGACGGGAACGGCGGACGACGGCCCCCGCACCACCACCCCGGCATCGGCATCGGCGACCCACGCCGACGAACGGACCACCGCCCCGGAAGCCCGGGAGACAACCACGCCCCACGCCCCGTACGGCCACGACGACGGCCACGACGACGGAGCGGACCGCACCGCCGGCACCGCCGCCGCGGCGACCACCGCGCCCGAGAGGTCCCCCGGGCACCAGGACGACCGCCGGGCCCCCGCCGCCGCCTCCCCTTCGGCCGACCCGTACGCCACGAACCCCGACGGCGACACCGAACCCCTGCCGCACGCGGCGGGCTCCCCCCGGCCGCACCCCCACCACGACGACGCCGCCGCGCGGGCCAGGTCCCTCCTCGTCCCCGTCGCCGACCCGGAGCCCCGCGCCCCGGACGAGCCCGCCGTCGCGCCGGTCCTGCCCGGACGCCCCGTCGCCCACCGCCCCCAGGTCCGCGCCGTCGGCCCGCAGGCCGGCACCGAGGGCGGCATCCCCTGCCCCTGGTGCTCCACCCTCAACCGGCCGGAGCGGCACTACTGCTCCCGCTGCGCCATGTCGATGACCCGCGGCGACGACACCCCGGAGCGCCTGCCCTGGTGGCGCCGGATGTTCGGCGACCGCAACGGCGAGTCGGCCTGGGCGGGCGACCGCCCGCGACTGCGCAGGGGGTTCGGCCAGGTCTGGAACTGGATCGTCGCCGCCGTCGTCATCGGACTGGTCATCGCCCTGATCGTGAACATGGGCGCGATGATCCAGGCCACCCGCGACCACTTCGCCAAGCGGGCCCCGGTCGGCCCGTCCAGCGTCAAGGCGTCCCGCTCCTACGCCGAGCACGGCGCGGCCCTCGCCTTCGACAAGCTCAACAACACCTGGTGGGGCCCGGGCATCGCGCAGTCCGCCGAGGGCGAGTGGCTGGAGGCCCGCTTCGACCAGCCGACCCGTCTGCTGGACCTCGTGATCACCCCCGGCGTCTCGACCAAGTCGGAACAGTTGCAGGAGTCGGCGCTCCCGCGTCAGCTCGAGGCCCAGATCACCCTCGCCGACGGCAAGAAGATCACCCGCACCATCACCCTGGACCAGGCCGCCGGCGGACAGCGCCGCAAGTTCCGGGTCGGTGAGGTGACCGCCGTGCGCTTCGTCCTGCGCTCGGCCTACGGCGCCGCCCCGAAGAAGCAGGTGGCGATCGCCGAGATCGAGTTCTTCGGCCGCTCGAGCAACAACACCTAGGAGCCGCCGCCCTTCTCCCCTCGACGGGGCTCCGGCCCGCACCGAGCGCAGACCCGCGCGGTGCGGGCCGGACCGCACCGTCCGGCCCGCACCCGCACCCGCACCCGCACCCGCACCCGCACCCGTCACGCGCTCACGCGCATCTTCGCCATGTCCACGTGCAACCACCCTGCTCCACCGGCGCGGCATCCCGCCGCGCGGCACAAGCACCGCCCCGACGACGCAGGACGGCATCGCGGTACGCCGGTGGCGACTTCACCGACCGACCGGCACCGACCGACCCCGACTCCGTCCTGCGGAGGACCGAGCCGGCGTCAAGCCATCCGCAGGGCGGACCACCATGCTGACGACCCCTTAAGGGATGTCACAGCTCGGCCGCAAAGGCGGGCCCGAAACCCCGGGCCCGGCACGCGGCCCTCCGGGACCAGGTACGTTCGACAACGTGGCTGGATTCAGGATCGGACGCGGCCGGGACAACAACGGCGCTCCTCACGCGCGACCGCAACAACCCCCGTACGGACAGCAGACGCCGCCGGGGCCGTCGTACGGCTCCCCGCAGGCGCCTCAGTCGTACCCGCCCCAGCAGCCGTCCTACGGCGGAGGCGGCAACGGCGGCTGGCCGCAGGTGAACCGCGGGCCGAACGGTCCGGGCGGTCCGGGCGGTCCGGGCGGCTACGGCGGACAGCACCGCCCCGGTGCCGGCGGCGGCCACGGCGAGCCCGAATACTTCGGCGACGGCGGCGCGTACCCTCCCGGCCCGCACGCCCCGCATGCCCCACACACCCCCCACGACCCGTACGCGGCCAACAACCCGGGGCACACCCAGGCCTTCCGGATCAGCGAGGACCCGTATCCCGGCGACGCGGATCCCCTGCCCGGTCCGGTCGGCCCCCGCCTGCGCTGGAAGGACCTGCTCAAGGGCATCGTCACCGCCCCTGACCGGACCTTCCTGCAGATGCGCGACTACACGGTGTGGGGCCCCGCCCTCACCGTCACCTTCCTCTACGGCCTGCTCGCGATCTTCGGCTTCGACGGCGCCCGTGAAGAGGCGATCGACGCCACTGTCACCAGCCTCATACCCATCATCCTGATGACGGGCGTGGCCATGGTGATCAGCTTCCTCATCCTGGGCGTGGTCACCCACTCCCTGGCCCGCCAGCTCGGCGGCAACGGCGCCTGGCAGCCCACGGTCGGCCTGTCCATGCTGATCATGTCCCTCACGGACGCCCCCCGCCTGATCCTCGCGATGTTCGCGAGCGGCGACGCCGGCTTCGTCCAGATCGTCGGCTGGGCCACCTGGGTCGCGGGCGGCGCGCTCCTCACCCTGATGGTCAGCCGCTCCCACGACCTCCCCTGGCCGAAGGCCCTGGGCGCGTCCGCGATCCAGCTCCTGGCCCTGCTGTCCCTGGTGAAGCTGGGCACGCTCTGACCACGAGCAGCACACGCGGCACACGAGGCACACGAGGAAGGGGGCTCCCGATCGGGAGCCCCCTTCCTGTTGATCTACCCTCGACCGCTCTCTACGCGTCGAGAACCTGCCCGCTCACACCTGACTCCGGTGGAAGTTGAGGAAGGACCGCGAGGCGGTGGGCCCGCGCTGCCCCTGGTAACGGGACCCGTACCGCTCACTGCCGTACGGGAACTCGGCGCGCGAGCTGAGCCGGAACAGACACAACTGGCCGATCTTCATACCGGGCCACAGCTTGATGGGCAGCGTGGCGAGGTTCGACAGCTCGAGGGTCACGTGCCCGGAGAAGCCGGGGTCGATGAACCCGGCGGTCGAGTGCGTGACGAGCCCGAGCCGCCCCAGCGAACTCTTCCCCTCGAGCCGCGAAGCGAGATCGTCGGGCAGCGAGATGACCTCGAACGTGCTGGCCAGCACGAACTCACCGGGGTGAAGGATGAAGGGCTCGTCCCCCTCCGGCTCGACGAGCCGGGTCAGCTCCGCCTGCTCGATGGAGGGGTCGATGTGCGGGTACCGGTGGTTCTCGAACACCCGGAAGAAGCGGTCGAGACGGATGTCGATACTGGACGGCTGCACCATGGATTCGTCGTAGGGATCGATCCGTACCCGCCCGGCGTCGATCTCGGCCCGGATGTCCTTGTCTGAGAGAAGCACTCCCCGAGGATACGCAAGGCGCGCAGGCCGGCCACCATCGCGCCGCCCCACGCGCCCATGCCCAAGGTGTGCCGCTCCGGCCCACCGCTCGGTCTCACGACCGGCCGGCGGGCCGAACCCGGCCCTGCCGGCCCTACCGCTTCTCGAAAGCCACCGGTACGACGCTGCGAAGCCGCGCACAGCGCGGACAACGCAGCAACCGACCGGGGCCGAGTCGCTCGGCCTGCTGCATCGGGAACGAAGTGGCGGCGAATACGTGCCCATCGGCACAGCGGACGACGGTGCGCTCCATCAAGTCCAAGAGTCCCTTCCCAAGAACCGCGTCTGACTTCCTGCCCTGACGACAAAAGCCACATTACGGGATCAAGGAGACGACCCTGCGGGCGGCACCCCCGCCCGCGCACCCCCCCACTCGGGGCCCCACCGTACGCCCCAACTCCAGCCCTCCGCACACGCTTCCACCCCTGAAACGCCATCAGGCCCCCGGCACGGAAAACACCGGGGACCTGGCATGGGGTACAGTGGGCGAGCATCCGGACACCGGTCGAGATCAGTGTCCCGGATCACAAGCGGGTGTAGTTTAATGGTAGAACATCAGCTTCCCAAGCTGAGAACGCGAGTTCGATTCTCGTCACCCGCTCTTCTTGAAACCCCAGGTCAGTGACCTGGGGTTTGTTTATTGTCCAGTCCAAGTCGGGGGTGGCACGCCAAGGACGTGCCACCCACTTGTTTCGAACAGCGGGACTCGAAGAAGGACTTGCGTGGTCACCCAGGGCTTCGGATCCTGTCCTGGGCAGCCATGCGGTCGACCAGGCGCCCGCCCTGTTCGGCGCGGCGGTGCGGGTGGACCAGGGCGTGTTTCGAAAGTAGCGACGGCCGACGACGGCACGCTCATCGCGCTCGCCCAGGCCGGCAGGGTCCGCTTTTTTCTGTACGTGTCGGCGACGACCTTGCAGTTCGGGCGGCGAGTTCGTGTACTCGGCCCACGAGCCGGTCACGTCAAGTACGGCCTTGCCCCAGGAGGCGGCCCGCCGCTCGTCCGCCGAGGGCATGACAGTCCGGCCGGACTCCGGGTCTCAAGCCCCGCTCCGGTCCGGGTCTGCCTGTGGTGCGTACGCACCACAGGCAGACCCGGACCAGGGCTCGACCTGAAGTTCGGTGACCCGGGTGGCCGGAGGTTCCGGTCCGCCGACTACGCCGAACTCACCTTCTGGCGCACCCGAGTGAGGGAGGCCGCCGGAGAGCACCCTGTGGGGCGCGAGCACTTCGACGGCGCCGGAGAGGTGGCCGTCATCCCGGCCGCGTGCGCCCCACCGCCGGCTGCCCCCTCCGTACCGAGGCCGGTGGCCCTATGGCGCCTGCGCGGACGCAAACGATGTCGCCCGCCTTGAGCCGGTAGCGCCCCGATCGGTCGGCATCAGGTACGCCGTGGGAAGCGGGGTGGAGAACTCCCGGCTCCCCGGCCGTGCCTTCTCGAGCCGGCTCAAGATCTCCGACTCGTGAAAGTAGTCCTGGCCGACGGTACGCCGGGGGTCGGGGAAATCCGCCGCGCGCCGCTCCCAGGTGGTGACGGCCGCTCGCGCCACCTCTGCCACGACCGCGCTCCGCATACGCGTGATCAGGCGATGGCCGCCGGGCACGCCGGGGCTGTTCTCCCTCTCGTACCGCCACTCGTCCGCAGTCACCATCCAGCAGGAGTGACATCCCTATATATACTTGATGGCACTCGATATATCTATGGAGGCACATCAATGACGCGCACCGTAATAGACCTCGATGACCAGCTGGTCGCCGACGTGGCCAAGGCCCTCGGCACCAGCACCAAGAAGGAGACGGTGAACACCGCCCTGCGCGAGGTGCTGGAGAACCGGCGGCGGGCGCTGGCCCTCACCCGCCTGCGGGCGACGGCGGCCGAGGGCGCCTTCGATCTCGATCTCCTTGAGGACAAGGGAAACTACCGTCGGTGAACGCCGCTCAGTTCCTGATCGACACCAGCGCACTCGCCCGTCTGCTGCGCGGCGACGCCGAGCAGTACGGATGGGACCGGGCGGCGGCAGCCGGGCTCATCGCCACGTGCCCCATCACCGAGCTGGAGTTCTTCTACAGCACGCGTTCCGCCGCCGACCGTGCCCAAGGCATCGAGGACCTGCGCCTGCTCTTCGGCTGGGTGCCGGTCGACGACCGCGCCTACGACCGCGCCTGGCAGGTGCAGAACATCCTCACCCAGCGCGGACAGCACCGCAGTGCCGGAGCCGTCGACCTCGTGGTGGCCGCCACGGCCGAGTTGCAGGGACTGACCCTCCTGCACCGCGACCGGGACTTCGCATGCATCGCCGCCGTCACAGGCCAGGCGCTCCAGTGGTACGGGCCAGAACCCGGCAAATGAACCCAGGGAGCCGGGCGTTCGGCTGTTCCTTCGGCCCTCCGCCCGTCACCGGCCAGGCGGGAACAACTTCGTCACGGCAGGGACGGAACAGCCAACCATCGTGTGCATCCGCAAGGGCACAGCAGAGCCAGCCGATGCGCCCTGTCCAACATGGCAGAGGAAGCCTCTCGCAGGCCCCACGCGTCAGCTCGCCGCGTTCCCCTGCCCACGGCGTGCCCAAAAGAGCGGACAACCACGATGAACAGCGGCGCCATCAGGTCGCCGCACCTCCAGCAGCACCACGAATCTGGGCAGGTCAGAGGGGACGAGGCAGTCCAAGCGCCGTCGCTTCCCAAGCTGAGAGCGCAAGTTCGATTCTCGTCACCTGCTCCACGACAAACCCCCAGGTCACAGACCCGGGGGTTCTTTGTTGTCCAGATCGAATCAGGCGCCCCGCGATGCCTTCGCACCACATCACGTCATTCGGCGCCCGAGGTGGCGCGTCAGAAGGTCAGCAAAGCCGGGCAGACCAGCCTTCGCGAGTCGGGCGACGGCGTCGGCACTCGTGACTGGTGGGTTGCGCTTCTCTCCGGCGAGCCTGACCACCGTCTCCACCACCTCATGCGGAAACTCGCGACAGAGCCCGCACAGGTAAGAATCCGGCTCGATCACCCGCACTCCACGCGCAGCCAACTCACCGGCAGGGAAGTCGGCAAGGTTCCACGTGATCAACGCGTCGGCCCCGGCGGCCACGGCGGCCACGGCTGCCGCCGCATGGTGCCGGTCGTCAGGGTCATCGCCCGGCATCTCATCCACAAGGTGCCTGTAGGCCGCCGCCTCGATCTCACAGTCGGCGAAGAAACGTCGGACGGCTTGCGCAACCGCGGCAGCCGACTCCGCCGAACGCCGTCCCTCCCGGACGATGACCCGCTCCCACTCCGCGAGCAGCCGTTCGGACCACACGATCTCGTGGATGAGGTCTTCGGTGAGGGCCAGCATCACGTCCATCACCGAGAACGGAAATAAGACGTTGGTGTCCACAAAGACCCGCGCTGCCACACTCCCCCTCTTCTCCTTGACGGCTACCGGCGGCACCCATGATCAGGGCAGATCGGCGCCCTCCAGGGCATCAGCGATCTGGCGCCGCCCCTCCCTGCGACGCTCACGCCGCTGCTGGAAAGCCAGCACGTCCGCCAGGCGGACCACGCGGTGGCTGCTGCCAGGCAGGTTCGTCGAGGGGATGTCGCCGGCATCGAGCAAGCGGACGACGAACGGCCGGGACAAGCCAAGAAGCTCAGCGGCCTCAGTGGGCGACAACTGCACCTCGGACGCCAGGACCGTAACCGCATGCCCGCGGGCCAACTCGCCGGCCGAGGCCAGGAGTACGCGGACCAGCTCCCCAGGCAGAGCCAGTTCCCGGCCGTCCGGAGTACGCACCAACAGCTCGACCGACTCTGGTGCCATCCGAGCAGTCGCGGCGAACGCGCCCTGGTGCGAAGGATCCGGTTCGATCTTCTCAGCACGGGCAAGAACGCTGGAACGAGCCATGACCGCCTCCCATCATTGCCCCGGCGAGGAATACATCTGAAATAACTGTAACCTGGTGGACCAGTACGGGCAACCGTCGAGAAGCCGAGCCCCCTGGCCGTGCGCAGGAGCGGCTTGCCCCCTTCCCGTCTCCGCTGCCACCGGTCCGACAAGGCCCTCGGTTCGGATCCATGAGCGGCGGCATGCCGAGCTCATGCCCCCAGGGCTGGACTTCCTGCCGAAGCACACCACCGCCGAGCACATACGACTTCCCTGCCGATCGACCTCCCTCCTGACGCCACACGGGCAGCCGTGCCAGTAGGGGCGGTGAACAGCGATCCGAGGTTCCCCCACTGAGTGGAGCGCCCCGAACCTCCGGGCCGGCGGCGTGCCCTTAACGTGCCCACAACACCGGTGAACCACGGTCAACAGCGGCGCTGTCCCGCGCTCCGGGACGCCGCACCAGAGTTGATACGCCCAGGTCGGAAGCCGTCCTGCTCCCCAAGCGCCGTCGCTTCCCAAGCTGAGGGCGCGAGTTCGGTTCTCGTCGCCCGCTCCACGCAGAAGGCCCAGGTCGGAGACCCGGGCCTTTTTGCTGTCCCCGGTCATCGGTTGTCGTGTGCCAGATCCACGCCAGAAGAATCGTCGCCCGTCTCCCTGGTCGTGACGGTCAAGCATTTGCGACGGTGACGTCCAACGCCGGCCCGCAGGCACACAGCGATCTCCCCGCGCCGTACGCCACCCAAGCGCCTCAGGCGGGCCAGGCGTCAACCATCACGAAGGAGACGACCGTCCCCCCGAAACGGCTTGGGCCGGAGTGCCAGGATGCGGCGAGGGAGTCGACCAGGAGCAGCCCGCGTCCGTGCGCGTCGTCGGCGTCCGGTCGACGGAGGCACACGCTCGCCGGGAATCCCGGGTTGTGCACCTCCACACGCAGCGAGGTCCCCTCCCGGAACCACTCGACCCGTACGACCCACGCCTCGTCCGACCGTCCGTGGAGGATCGCGTTGGTCACCAGTTCCGAGATCATCAGAACGCAGTCGTCGACCGAGCAGAGCGGACCGTACGGGGTGATGAACTTCCGGAACCAGCGTCGGGCCCGGGGGGCGGACTCCGGAATCGGATGCAAGGTCATCGCCCCGAGCCGCGGTGATTCCTCGCAGGGATAACGGTCGATCATGCAGGTCATCCGCGCTCACTCCTTGCCACTGCCGTCGTGATCACAGCAGCGCTGGCTCCGGCCGTCGAAGCGTCTCGAGCGGCGCCACAGAATTCGATGACGGCACCGCCGCCCCTGCTGTCGAGAAGGGGCCGATGCCGAACGACGACAGACGGGCACCCCCGCGTCCACAGAGACCGAAGCGCGACCTCTCTAGACATCCCCAGAATCTGCCACATCTCTAGAGATGTCAACCGGGACGCCCGCGAGCAGGAATCACGGGCGGTTACGCGCAGCGAGCGAGCCCCCGACCTATGGCCTAAGGTGTCTAGAGAAGCGAGGAGGGTTCCGGAATGGCGACTACCGACGACGACCGTCGGCCCAAGTACCAGCGGATCGCGGACTCCCTGCGCGAGGCGATCCAGTCGGGCGACTACGGTCCCGGTGATCGGCTTCCGGGCGAGAACGACCTCATGACCACGTACGGCGTGGCCCGCATGACAGCCCGACAGGCCCTGAGCGTCCTCCGGGACGAAGGCGTCGCCGAAGCCCGCAAGGGCGCCGGCGTGTTCGTCCGGGCCTTCCGCCCGATCCGACGCCGAAGCATCGAGCGACTGGCCCGCGACCAGTGGGGCAACGGCCGGTCCATCTGGTCGGCGGACGTCGAGAACCGGGCACTTGAGGTCGACCGGATCACCGTGTCCGAGGAGACGGCGCCCGACCGCATCAACGCGGTCCTGAACCTGACCGACGACGGGACGACATGCGTGAGGCGCCGGCGCTTCGTCCTGGACGGCAAGCCGGTCCTGCTCGCGACGAGTTACCTCCCCATGGCCCTGGTCGCCGGTTCTGCGATCACCCAGGAGGACACCGGGCCGGGCGGAACCTACGCAAGGCTCGCCGACCTCGGATACGAACCGGTGCACTTCCGCGAAGAGATCCGCTCACGCATGCCGTCGAAGGACGAGGCGGCACAGCTGGCCATGTCCGCGGGCACTCCGGTCATCCTCATCTGCCGCACCGCATTCACGGACAAGGGCCACCCCGTCGAGGTCAACGAGATGACACTGGACGCCGCCTCGTACGTCCTGGAGTACGACTTCGACGCGAGCCCGAGAACCACCCCAATCAACAACTGAGTTACAACCTTCTTCACAGGTTCAAGCACCCGTCGTCGCTTCGCTCCTCCGGGCGGGAGCGGGCGTCCGTCGGCGCCCGCGCTCATGTCTCCGCCCCGCTCGGCACCGCCAGCCGCCCGCTCCCGGCC
Source organism: Streptomyces sp. P9-A2 (assembly GCF_036634175.1). Lineage (NCBI taxonomy): Bacteria > Bacillati > Actinomycetota > Actinomycetes > Kitasatosporales > Streptomycetaceae > Streptomyces > Streptomyces sp. P9-A2. The sequence goes on along the minus strand of NZ_JAZIFX010000001.1, from coordinate 4,271,236 downwards.
AAAGTCGCTACGCCGACCGCGTGTCCACGGCGCAGGCCATGACACGACCGCAGTCGGCCATTCCTGCGCGTACGCGGCTGGCCAGCCCAGTAAACCTCAGCGACCGTCGCGCCCGTAGTTTCATAGGAAATCCCTGGTCATGGACGACCCAGCACGGCTACAGTCAGCGCCCTCACTCTCACAGCCCTTGGGGGAACATCCATGTACGTCCGCGCACTGCGGCCTATGCCGGCACTCGGCATTGTGTTTTCCGGGGTTCTGATGGCCTCCGGGTGCTCCGCAGGGCCAGCTGCAGGACCAGACTCGGTGGGACCGCGGGCGACCGCATCGGCCAAGGCCGCCGTAGCGCCTCTGACGCGGGCACAGTTGCGGGCACTCACCTTCAAGGAGGGCGAGGTTGCGGGGGCGCACGAGGACGGGATTCCGGTGCAGGACCCTAAGCCGAAAGAGGAACAGCGCTCTTTCCCGCCGGTGTCCGACCCCGCTTGCCAGACCACGCGCGATATCCGCAACGGAGAGCGCGCGTCCACCGTCGTCTTTCAGGTCTTCAACTGGAAGGGTGACATCTGGGGTGGCGGCTCGACGCTTGCCGCCTACGAAGACGGGAAAGCCCAGCAGGCCTTCACACAGCTCAAGCAGGCACTCGACTCCTGCCGCTCGTATGAAGGCACGGGCTGGGTCGGGAAGTTCAAGTCCACGCTGACGATGGAACAGGCCCCAGACGTTGGGAACGAAGCCGTGCGATTCCGGGAGACCATCCCCATGGGCCCTGAGCACTCCGAGGAGCGCAACGAGCAGTTCACCGTGGTGCGGGCCGGGAACACGATCGTGACGTTCCACAAGCTGAACGTCGATGGCAGCGCGTCCTTCCCCGCCGATCTGGTCAACCGGCAGGTCGAGCGGTTGCAAAACGCACAACGCCCCTGAGGCTGGGCTCGCGTGCCAAGGCCCGGCCAAAGCATGGGTGAGCCAGGTGATCAGCGCTTTGGCCACTCGCTGGGCGTAGCCGCCCCTCTATGAGAACGAGACACCGGGCCGTCCTGGGGCTGTCCGAGGTGAGCCGACGCCAACCAACAACGACAGAAGCCCACGGCATCCGACCTGGTCAGAGCTGTGGGCTTCCTCAATCTCGCTATTCAGCGAGTCCCTTGATCAGTAGACCGGCTACTGACCGCAGTTGCCAGCGCTTGCCACGCCCATTGAGCTTTTTCAGCGCTGCCTCTCCAGTGTGAGGACGGCTTCGGCGACTGACGTCATGCGGTTGGGGCTGATCCGGGACCTTCGGAAGATCCGCCAGGACTTCAGCACAGTGCCATGCCCCGTTCGGCGGGCGCCCGGGACATGGCCAGTGCCCGGTTGACCGTCCGCTGTGTCGGGGACAGCTGCCCGCCGGGCGGCCGCCTGCGTCCGGTGGTGACTCAGGGGCCGGCGCCCTGGTAGGCACGGTCGGCCAGGACGGGGACGTCTTGGCGTTCGCAGGTTCGGATGATCCGGTGGGTGCGGGCCGCGGTCAGGTCGTCGTAGCGGTACGGGGTGTCGGTGGAGGGTGAGGCCGTCATGGGCGGCAGCCTCTCGCACGATTTCCGGTTTGCCCCGGTTCGACGCACCCGCGCACACCTCCCCCGCATGCCTGACGGAGTCACGGCCTACGGGCGCGGTCCCGTGGTGCGGCGCCGGTGCGGGCCTAGCGTGGCCGTATGCGCGTACTGGTCACCGGCGGCGCCGGGTTCATCGGGTCCCAGGTCGTCGCCGTGCTCCGGGAGCGCGGGCACGAGCCGCTCGTGTTCGACGTGCGGGAGGATCCCGGTGCCGACGTGCGGGACCCGGCAGCCGTCGGCCGTGCCCTGTCCGGTGTGGACGCCGTGTGCCACCAGGCCGCGATGGTCGGGCTCGGCGACGGGGTCGCCGACGCGGCGGAGTACGTCTCGCGCAACGACCTGGGCACCGCCGTGCTGCTCGCCGCCATGGCGGAGGCCGGCGTCGGACGTCTCGTGCTGGCCGGGTCGATGGTCGTCTACGGGGAGGGACGGTACGAGTGCCCGCGGCACGGAGTCGTACGGCCCGGGCCGCGTGCCGTCGCCGACCTCGAGGCGGGCCGGTTCGAGCCCACCTGCCCGGTGTGCGGGGACGACCTCTCCCCCGGGCTGGTCGGCGAGGACGCCCCGGCCGATCCCCGGAACGTGTACGCGGCGACCAAGCTCGCCCAGGAGCACCTGGCCGCCGCCTGGGCCCGCTGCACCGGCGGGTCGGCGGTGTCGCTGCGCTATCACAACGTGTACGGGCCCGGGATGCCCCGCGACACCCCGTACGCCGGTGTCGCCTCCTTCTTCCGCTCGGCGCTCGCCCGGGGTGAAGCACCGCGCGTGTTCGAGGACGGGCGGCAGCTGAGGGACTTCGTGCACGTCCGGGACGTGGCGGCGGCCGACGCGGTGGCGCTGGAGGCGGCGGCCGCCGGGGGTGTGCTCACGGTGTACAACACCGGCAGCGGTGAACCGCACACCGTCGGCGAGATGGCGCGGGCGCTGGCCCTCGCGTACGGCGGGCCCGAGCCGGTCGTCACCGGCGAGTACCGGCTCGGGGACGTACGGCACATCACCGCGGACTCGTCGCGGCTGCGGGCCGGGCTGAGGTGGAAGCCGGAGGTCGGTTTCGAGGAGGGCATGGCGGAGTTCGCGCGGGCCGGAATGCGAGGGGCACAGGACCGCGCCGGGGCGCAGGACCGCGCCGGGGCATAGGACCGCGCCGTCGCCGGTGCGCGCCCGAGCGCCGCCCCGGCCTCGGACGTCCGCGTTTCGCGAGGAGCGAAAGCCCGGTATGCCCGATTCGCGTTTGTAGGGTGGCCCCGTGACGACGACTCCTTCGGACGTCGACGTGGTGCTGCCCTGCCTGAACGAGGCCGAGGCCCTTCCCTGGGTGCTCGAACGGATCCCGCCGGGCTGGCGCGCCCTCGTCGTCGACAACGGTTCCACCGACGGCTCGGCAGAGGTCGCCCGCGCGTACGGCGCGACCGTCGTGCACGAGCCGCGCCGGGGCTTCGGCGCGGCCTGCCACGCCGGACTGACCGCCGCCACCGCCGACGTGGTGTGCTTCTGCGACGGCGACGCCTCCCTCGACCCGTCGCTCCTCGTCCCCTTCGTCCGCGAAGTCCAAGGCGGCGAGGCCGACCTGGTGCTCGGCCGACGGCGTCCGCGGGGCCGGGGCGCGTGGCCCGCGCACGCCCGCGCCGGCAACCTCGCGCTCGCACGGATGCTGCGCCGCCGCACCGGACTGCGCCTGCACGACCTCGGTCCCCTGCGCGCCGCCCGCCGCGCACCCCTGCTCGCCCTCGGCCTCACCGACCGGCGCAGCGGCTATCCGCTCCAGATGGTCGTCCGCGCGGCCGACGCCGGCTGGCGGATCACCGAGCACGACGTGCCGTACCTGCCGCGCACCGGGGCGTCGAAGGTGACGGGCACCTGGCGCGGCACCTGGCAGGCCGTGCGGGACATGGGTCGTGTGTTGAACGAACCCCCCGTGCACGGGGGAGGAACCGTCCGTTGACCACGCTCCTCGTCATCGCCAAGGAGCCGCGGGCGGGCCGGGTCAAGACCCGGCTCACCCCGCCGTTCACGCCCGGTCAGGCGGCGGAGCTGGCCGAGGCGGCCCTCGCGGACACCCTGCACGCCGTGGCGGCCACGCCCGCCTCCCGGCGCGTCCTCGTCCTCGACGGCGCCCCCGGCCCCTGGCTGCCGCCCGGCTTCGACGTCGTGCCGCAGTGCGCGGGCGGGCTGGACGAGCGGCTGGCGGACGCCTTCGCGCGCTGCGACGGCCCGGCCCTGCTCATCGGCATGGACACCCCGCAGGTGACGCCGGAACTGCTCACCGTGGACTTCACCGACTGCGACGCCCACTTCGGCCCGGCCGAGGACGGCGGTTTCTGGGCCCTCGGTCTGGCGCGCCCCGATCCCGCCCTGCTGCGGGGCGTGCCCATGTCGACCCCGGGCACGGGAGCGGCCCAACGGAACCGGCTCCTCACCGCCGGCCTGCGGGTGCGCGACCTGCCGCCCCTGCGCGACGTCGACACCGCCGCCGACGCCCACGCCGTCGCCGCCCTTGCCCCGCACGGCCGCTTCGCCGCACGGCTGGCCCGGTGCACGGGGGTCGCGGGGCCGGATGCGCGGCCGGTCACGGGAGTCGACTCGTCACCGGGCACAAGGGGCGGCTCGCCGCCAGGCACGGAGCCGGACTCCGGGCCGGACTCTCCACCGAACGGCCGACCGAACTCCCCACCGGGCCCCTGACCCGTCGCGGAACCGGATCCGCCCACGGCCGCACCCCGATGAGCACCCCGCCCCCTGCCGTCCGCCGTCCGCCGGCCGGTCAGTGGACGGTCGGCGGACGGTGCTTCGCCGCCCTGCGCAGCCGCCGCAGCCGCCGCAACCGCAGCGCCAACAGCAGTGCCGAGCCGCCGAAGAGGACGGCGGTGATCAGCAGCCAGCGGGCGGGGAACACGTCCGCCGGCAGCCCGGTGCCGAGCCGGTAGCGCCGTTCCACCCTCCCGCTGATCAGCGGGAACCACACCAGGAGGAGCAGCCCGGAGAGGGCCGCCGGTACGCGTACGTACAGCACCCACTCCCGGCGCCGGATCGCGCCGAGCCCCCGTACGGCCGCCCGGTCCGCGGCCGTGTACAAGGGCAGCAGCACGAGGTCGTGCAGCAGCGCCGCCCCCACGAACCACAGCGCCACGCCGAACCAGTCGTCCGCGAGCAGCCGTACACCCGCGTAGGCGGCGAGCGCGAACGAGCAGACCAGCAGCAGGAGTTGCAGGGGGCTGCCGATCGGAACGCGCGGAAGCCGCAGAGGCCGGGGAAGCCGCCGAAGCCGTGGCCGAAGCCGTGGAGGCATCACAGGTCTCCGAACGTCATCCGGGCCACCCACTTGGTGTTGAGCACACCGGGCGCGGCGGGCACGATGATCCGTGCCGGGTGGCCGTGGTCGGGGGACAGCTCCTCGCCGTTGACGTACAGGGCGAGCAGGGAACGCGGGTCGGCCACCTGGTTGGCGCGCAGGGCGGCTTCCCGGAAGGCGCCGCTCCGCTGGAGGGACTCGACGAACACGTCCGGCGGGTCGTCGTCGTACCCGACGAGCGCCGCGAGGTCGCGCAGTCGCACCCCGCGCCACCACTGGTTCGACGTCGACCAGCCCTCCACGCAGGCGATGGGCAACGCCGCGCTGTGCAGGGGGAGCCGGAGCAGCTCGTCCCGGCGGAGGCGGACGGTGCCCGCGCGCCCCGTGACGGTGAGCCGCCACGCGTCCTCGCCCGTCTCCGCCGCGTCGATCCCGGCGTACGCGGCGGTCTTGTTGATCTGGAAGCCGTTCGGGCCACTGCCGGGATCGCCGCCGCCGCGCGGTGCCAGGAGGGCGGTGCGCCGCAGCGGACCGTCGAAGTTCTGCCCCACCGTGGTGGCGAACAGCAGCAGCGAGCCGCCCCCGACGAACCACAGGGCGCCCCGCCGGGAGAAGGTCGGCTCGGCGGGGCGCGGAGTCACCAGGTCGTTCCGCTCCTCCCGCAGGTGTCGCAGATTGCGCAGCACCGTGGGCATCCGCAGCAGCACATGGGCGACGAACGCGGCGAAGAACACCCATGCCCCGTAGAAGTGCAGCGGGTAGAAGGAGCCGGGGAAGACGTAGTCGAGCTGGATGTTGAGCACACCGGTCACGAACTGGAACAGTGCGCCGCCCACCAGGAGCAGCAGCGAGATCCGCTCCAGGGCGTGCGCGAGCGAGCGGGCCGGCGGCAGCGCGAACAGCCTCGGCACCACGGACCACAGCTTGGCGAGCAGGACAGGGATCAGGGTGATGCCGAGGGTGACGTGGACGCCCTGGTTGAGCCGGTACAGCCAGTGCGGGTCCGTCGGCCAGGCGAAGAGGTAGAAGCCGAGGATCCCCTTGTCCGGTGTCTTGTCGTTCACCGGCGACAGGTCGGGGTTGTAAGCGGCGTACGAGACCAGGCCCGTCACGAACAGCACGGTGATGCCGACGAGCAGGACGAGGCCCAGCACCGAGGTGAACCAGGGGCCGCGCAGGGGGCTGCGCCAGAAGCCGGGCGAGGAGGGAAGCCGTGGGGTGTCGGGGTCGGGGCCGGGGGCGCGCATGTCCCGACGGTAGGCCGGAACCACCCGGTCGAAGGTGCGCAGACCATGACGAAACGCCGACATCGGGCCCGGACGGCGGTCCGCGACCGGCCGCGCGGCCTAGCGTTCCGGTGTGAACCGCACCCCGCCCTCCGCCGAGCCCGGCGCAGCGCACTCCGGCGTGCCCCGCGGCCCGAGCCGTGACCTGTACGCCGCCGGGGCCGCCGTGCTGTTCGTGACGGCGGCCGTGCTGGTCGGCCGCCACATCCAGGGGACCAGCCGTACGCTGTTCGCCGACTGGCCCCCACTGCTGGCGTCCTGGGGCCCCCACCTCGGCCCCGGCACTCCGGCGGCCGTCCTGGTGGCGATCGCCACCGTGGCGTACGGCCCCGCCCTCGCGGCCCGTCTCCCCTGGCGGGCCCTGGTCCCCCTGACGTGGAGCACGTCCCTGGCGTGGACCTCCTCCCTCGCCCTGGTCGACGGCTGGCACCGGGGCATCGCCGTCCGGCTCACCACCCCCCACGAGTACCTCCAGGCCGTCGACCGCTTCCATGACATCCCGGCGGCGCTGCGGGACTTCACCCAGCACATCCTGCTCGGCTCCCCCGACCACTGGCCCGCCCACATCGCCGGCCACCCGCCCGCGGCCACGCTCACCTTCGTCCTGCTCGACCGGATCGGGCTGCGGGGCGGAGGCTGGGCCGGGGTGTGGTGCATCACCGTCGGGGCGACGGCCTGCGCGGCCGTACTGGTCACGATCCGCGCCCTGGCCGACGAGGCACTCGCGCGAAGGGCGGCGCCCTTCCTCGTCCTGGCCCCGGCCGCCGTGTGGATGGGCACCTCGGCCGACGCGTACTTCGCGGCGGTGGCGGCGTGGGCGGTGGCGCTGCTCGCCCTGGCGGTCACCGGACGGTCCCTGTGGTGGGCGGGGGCGTCCGGGCTGCTGTTCGGCCTGACCTGCTACCTGTCGTACGGCCTCACGCTCGTCGCACTGATCGCGGCGGCGGTCATGGTCCTCGGCCGGCACGGGATCCGGGGGCGCCCCGCCCTGCTGGTGCCCCTGCTCGCCGGACTGGCGGTGGTCCCGACGGCGTTCGCACTCGCCGGGTTCAACTGGTGGGAGGCCTACCACCTGCTGGTCACGCGCTACCACCAGGGCGTGGGCGGCATCCGCCCCTACGGCTACTGGGTGTGGGCCAACCTCGCCTGCACGGTGCTCGTCACGGGCCTGGCGACGGCTGCGGGCCTGCGGCGGACCGGTGCGGTGCTCGTCCGCCGCCGCCACGACACCCCCGGCCGGGCGGCCGAGACCCGCCTCGCACTCCTCGTGTCCGCCGCCCTCCTCGCCCTGCTGGTCGCCGACCTGTCCGGCATGAGCAAGGCGGAGACGGAACGCGTCTGGCTGCCCTTCACCCTGTGGCTGCTCCCGGCCTGCGCGTTCCTCACCCTCCCCCGAGGTCCCGGCTCCTCCCCCAAGTTCTCGACTTTGCTCGAACAGGGGGGACCCCCACAAGCAGAGGGGACCCCCGTCCGCGCCTGGCTCACCGCCCAGGCACTGCTCGCCCTGCTCCTCAACCATCTGCTGCTCACCCGATGGTGACCGCTTCCGAGGAGGCAGCAGTCCGAGGCCATGAATGACGATCGACGTGACGGCCGGGCGCTTCCTGCCCCGCGCCCGAACGCGTCGCCGCGCACGCCCCGCCACGGCTGCCGGACCTGCTCTCCGTGGCCGGCCCGGTGCCCCCGCACGTCACCCACCTCTTCGAGCCCCACCCGCGCGGCACTCACGCGGCACTCACGCCCGCACCCACATGCGGGACGGGGAGGGAGGTTTCCACCGGCCGGCGGCACCGCTGCCGGCCCGGCAGGTCAGCGCCACCCCCGCCAAGGGCCTGTGCGACCTCGAAGCGGGACTCGTGGCAGAGGTCGGGAGGACGGCGGCGCACGACGAAGGATTCACGCAACGGATCCGGGAACGCCGGGCAGCGGACCCGGAAGTCAGTGAGAAGCGCGTGTTCGGCGGGATGGCGTTCCTGTACCGGAGCACCATGGCTGCCGGCGTCACCGGCTACGGCCTCATGTCAGGGTCGACGCCGCAGTCGCGAAGGCCGACACGCTCGGCGCACGGCTCGACGAGGGCACGGGTGCCCTTGTGACGCCGACCCCGGCCTCACTCGGGCGGCGCGCAGCCGACAACCTGGTGCGACACGATTCAGATCGGTTCTGGTTGCGGTTCCGCTTGTCGCGTCGGCGTGGCTCTCGGTTCCCACGCCGTGGTGGTCCGTACGTAGCCGTAGACCACTGAGGTCATCGCCAGCACGAGCAGGGGTCCGGACACCCACGGATGCTCGGCCATCTTCAACGGCAGGAAGCGGTAGGACACCAACAGCGCGGCGAAGACCGTTGCTCCGTAAGCGACCAGCCGGATCCCTGATCGATCCCAGCCGCGGTCGAACGACCGCAGAGCCGCCTCGATCGTGAGCACGAACACCACGCCGGAAAGGAGATCCACGCCGTAGTGGTAGCCGAATCCCAGCGTTGCGGTGAGCGTGGCGATCAGCCAGAACGTGCCTGCGTACCGCAGAACGCGTGGGCCCTTCCGGGAATGGATGAAGAGCGCGACAGCCCACGCCGTGTGCAGGCTGGGCATGCAGTTCCGTGGGGTGATCCCGTCGAAGGGCATGGGGTGCGGGGTACTGATCGGCGGCGGCGTCCGCGGCCACAGGTCGGCCACCGCCCAGTGCTCGCTGGACGGAATGTCCGGCGACCACAGGCTGACCGTCGCCCAGTACTCGGTGCCGGTGCCGTAGGCGAAGAGCGGTCCGACCACCGGGAAGATCATGTAGAAGGCCGGCCCGAGAAGGCCGATCACCAGAAAGGTGCGCACCAGGTGATGGCCCGGGAAGCGGCGCTCGACCGCCACGCCGCGCAGTTGATACAGCGCGACGATGACCGCGGCCACCGCGAGCTGACCGTAGACGACGTCGAGGACGTTGAAGCCGATGGGGCCGGTGGCGGTGACGACCCGGCCCACCAGCCACGACGGATCACCCAGCGCGTGATCGGCTGTCGCCACGTACTGGTCGAGCACCGTCGGGCGGGTCTTCGAGGTGATGAGCAGCCAGGTGTCGCCGGTCTTGCGGCCGGCCACCAGCAGCAGGCCCAGCCCGACGCCCTTCAGCAGCAGGACACGTTCCCGGCCGGTGCGGCGAGTGACCGCGATGACCGCGTGGCCCAGGATCACCCACAACGCGCCGTTGCCGAAGGGGTGGCCGTCGGTCGTCTCGGCGTCCACCGCCCACCGGACCAGCGAGAAGGCGATATCGATACCGATCGCCGTACCCACCGCGATGAACCGTTGCCGCCAGGTGAGGACCACCATCATCAACGCCATGGCGGCGTACAGCAGGCCGCCCGACTTGGGGGCGAATATCAGCTCTCGCACCTGGTTGGCGATCGGCCCCTGCAGGCCGTGGCGACGCGCGGCGAACTCCAGCGCAATGAGGAATCCGAGGGCCGCGACACCCGCCACGGCCCAGAGTCTCGCGCGTGGTCGACGCCCCACGGAGAACGCGGTCCTTCGGTTTATTCGCGGAAAGTCCCGCGGTGGTATGTATCTCAACTCTTGGCCACTTTGTTAGATTTTGGTCATGTCAGGGCGGGTTTCGCTCGTCATCTTCCGACCGGAACCGCTTTCCCCCTACGAAGAACTGCCCTTCGAAGCAGGACGGAAAGAGCACAGCCCGGGTTGCGACGGGTCCGTCGCCGTCCCGCACGTCACCCCCCGGCTCCGGTGCGGGACATCGTCATGTCCCGCAGCGTCACCACACGGTCGGACTGGTCGTAGTCGGCGACGACATCCGAGCCCGCGCCGAACTCCGGGAGGCCGGACACGTCCGTGGCGGACGCGTCGACGACCGTGTCGACGCCGTCGTGGGTCGTCCACAGGTGACCGCGCCCGTACGCGTAGCGGAGGAACCCGGAGGGCCCCGCGCTCAGCAGGCCCGTCCTGGGAAACATGGCCGTGGCAGCGGGGAGAACCACCTCTCCCGCGACCGTTTCACCGTGCGCGGTACCGACCGTCAGCAGGCTGAGGCCCATGGCGAGCGTGAGAGAAACGGCGGCGCCGCGTACGAGCGCACGTCTGGCCATGCGGGTCCTCTCCGGGAATGGCGGGCGAAAGCTTGGGGGGCTTGTGCGACGCGCCGTTGAGCCGCAGGTCACGAACCTGCGACGGGCGACATTCGTCCCCCCGGACAAGTGGCCGGATCGTAGCAGTTGTCCTATACATGACTCATGTGACCAAGAGTCCGGGCAGGGGTCGGCGTACTGGTCGCGCCCGCCGCCTACGGCCCGCCGTGGAAGAAGCCGGACCTCAGGTCCCCGATGACGGCGTCGAGTGGATGCCCACTGACGATCAACGGTCCGCTCCAGGGCGCGCTGAGTGCGAAGAGCAACGCCAGGCTCAGCCCGACCACACTCGCGACACCCACGATGAGCAGTGACGTTCGCAGGCTGCTGCGGAAGACCAGTGCGCCGGAGTTCACGATCAAGGCCAGTCCGCTGACCACCAGCGTGACCACGTAGAGCGTGGGAACGTCGCGCGAGGCGGCCGCGACGCGGGCGCGACGACCACTGGTGACACCGTCCAGGGAAACCACCAGCTCCGTGCCTGTCGTGGTCCCCACCACGGGCCGGGCCGCCTCGGCACGCACGCTCCGTTCCAGCTGTGCGATCGCGCGGGCGGTGGCCGGGTCGTCACCGGACGCCGCTGCCGGACTCTTCCATTCCTTGGCACGCGTGGTCTGCAAGTAGTCCAGCAGCGCCGCATGGATCGGCTCCGACTGGACTCGCGGACTTGTCGCCGCCCATGCCAGGCGGGAGGCCGCAGCCGCCTCGTCGCTCACCAGCCCCTCTGCTGCGCGCAGGTAGCCGGCCTCGCTGGCCAGTGAGAGTGCCGCAAAGATCGCGAAGGCAGCGCCGAGTGTCGGCATCAGGGGTGTGGCGATCTGCGGCACCCGGTCCCGTTCCCCGACCGGTACGAGCGCCCGGACTCCGATCCGCGCCACGGCCGCGACCAGTAAGGCGAGCAAGAGCCCGCCCACAACCAGCACCACCGCCGGCAGCGAGGTCAGCCAGTCCACCACATCACCTGCAGCGCGTTCCCATGAGCACCTCACGGCGGCGACACGTCGGCCCCAGGACCTGGAGCTCCTCGTCGATCACATTCAATGAACGCCCCATGGTCACAGGTCGAAGGCCTTCGACGCTCGCGACGCCCGGCACGGTATCCCGCTTCGTCAGCCGAACAGCCGAGTACGGCCCAGTACGAGGCCGTACCGACAACGACCTCCGCGCCCGTCTCCCTGTTGAAGAGGCCGGCGCTCTGGGGATGCGGCACGAAGACGGGCCGCCCCGCCGCGCCCATCGCACCCTCCTGTGCGGTGGCACTGGCGATCCCGGTCCCCCGTTACCTTTTTCGTGGCCCCGCAATGGGGCGCCTGGCCCCCGGGTCCGGTATGGCTCGCCCGCCAGGCTGAAGAGACTCGGCCGGGCCCGCTGCGAGGCCCTGCTCAGGGCACACGGCTCGCGCAAGGCCCACCACCTGAGCGGGGAGATCTTCGACGCGCTGGCCGAGCAGACCCTGGTGGTTCCCGGCACCGAGGCGTCCGCGCTGATCGTGCCCGGGCTGGCCGGCCAGCTCGCCGCCGCCCACACCCAGCGCAGCCAGGCCGAGCAGGAGATCGCCGCCCTGCTGGAGGCCCTCCCTCTTTTCCACCTCCTGACGTCCCTGCCCGGCCTGGGCGTCAGGACCACGGCCGCGGTGATCGTGGCGATCGGTGACGGCACCGGCTTCCCCACCGCCGGACACCTCGCCTCCTACGCCGGACTCGCCCCGGCCACGAAGTCCTCGGGCACCTCGATCCGCGGCGAGCACGCGCCCCACCGCGGCAACCGGCTCCTCAAACGTGCCCTGTTCCAGGCCGCGTTCGCCGCGATCGGCTGCAAGAGCGACCCGTCCTCCCGGATCTACTACGACCGTCAGCGAGCACGCGGCAGGACCCACACCCAGGCGATCCTCCGGTTGGCCCGGCAACGCGTGAACGTCATCCACGCGATGATCCGCACCGGCGCCCTCTACGAGCCCCGCACCCCCGACGGCGTCGGCCTCGCCGCCTGACGACTCCACCGCTGCTGCCCTCCAGGCCCCATCACGCCCACGCACCGGCACGGCCACTTCAGCCCTGCCGGCCGCCGGGCTGCCCATCAGGCACCCGATCCGCCGGGAACGTCCCGCTTCGCGGGCCGCTCCCGAAAACCGTTGCCAACTCCCATGAACCGACCCTGGCGGGGTTGACGAAACAGATAGGGGCACCCCCCCCCACTCCGTGACAGAGCACCGAACCCGCCACGATCGGACGAGCGCCCCCGCTTCCCGAGCCGAGGGCGCGAGTTCGGTGCTCGTCACCCGCTCCCTACCGAAGGCACAGGTCAGAAACCTGGGCCTTGTTGTTGCGCCCGGGTGCTTCGCCCGTACTTCCTGAACTTCGCATACGGCGCCGGCTTCGCCCACCCCAGTCCCGACCGATCGGAGGGCCGCTTCAGCTGGGAGGCCGCCCGAGGACGCGCATCACCGTCTCGGTTCCCGTCTCAGTTCCCGTCTCATTCAGCCTTGTTCGCGGCCGTTCAGTCGAGATCCGGAGCCGTCACCGCGCGGACAGCGAGCCGCCCCTGCATGCAGAGGGAGCGCCATTCACCCGTCGCCGACAAGACCGGCGGCTCCTACGGCACCGACAAGAACGCGGGCATTGCCTGGACGGAAGACGACACCCTGATGGGGGGGCGGCCTCTGTGCCGACCGCCCCCTCCACCCGAGCCGTCAGGGATTTTCGATGGTGATGAAGGGGTCCCACTGGAAGTACCCCTTCAATTGCCGATGGCGGTCCAGGATCTGGAAGGAGAAGTGGTACACGACTTTGCCGGTCCTTTTGACCGTCGTCCGCCAGTAATGATCCTGGTAGTTCTGCGTCACGAATTCCGGCCTGCCCTCGGTTCCCTCCTTCGGCATCGGATAGACGCCGTCGATCACCTCGATCTCCGGCGTCCTGATGAGCACGTGCTCGCTGTCGCTGCTCACGTACCGGTACAGGAGTGCCTTGTGGTCGGTGTCGAGCGACAGCGTCGTCTCCCGCCACTTGACGCTGTCCCCGGGTTCGGCCCGGAGGTTCAGCTCGGCGCCCGACGTGCCGATGATGTGGTCCTGGCGCGTCGTCATGTAGATCAGGCTTTCGTCGACGTAGGTCGGCGCGTCGGGGTTCTTCGACGCGTCGGGGTACCGCTCGACGATCGTGGCCGCGTCGAATGCGATCAGTACGTTGAGATCAGCCATTTCCTGCCCCCTTCGGACACGGGTTTCTTCCGGCGCACCGCCTCGGCGCGCCTCTTGCTCCTGCCGGGCCGGGCGGCCCGTCAGGCGGTCGTGGCGGGCTTCGGCACCTTGTACGCCATCGCTCGCGGGTAGTCGTGCCGGCGCAGGCGGACGCGGACCAGCAGCGGTCCGGCGTTGACCGGGTCGGCGGGGGCGGTGAGGCGGGCCAGCAGGGCGTCCAGCTCGGAGGTGTCCGCCACGACGACCCCGTTCGCCGGGGTGTTCCTGCCGGCGAAGACGGCCGCGAGGCGGTCGTAGTGCCACGGGTGGAGGACGTTGTAGAAGTCCGGGCCGTCCGGGTCGGCGGGGCCGTCCGGGTCGGCGGGGCCGGTGAAGCCGTCCGGGCCGACGGAGCCGTCCGGGCCGGTGGAACCCGGCTCGGCGTAGTAGGACGGGCGCACCAGCATCTGCTCGATGCCGTAGAAGTGTCCGTTGTCCATGACGAACACCACCGACCGCAGCCCGAGCCGGGTGTGGGTGGAGATCTCCTGACAGGTCTCCTGGAAGGCGCCGTCGCCGACGAACACCATCGGGCGGGCGGGCGTGCGCTCGGGGGCGAGCGCGGCGCCGGTGGCCGCGCCGACCGACCAGCCGATGGACAGCCAGCTGACCTGGGACAGGAACCCGCCCGCGGGCAGGGACAGGTTCATCGAGCCGATGAGGGAGAAGGCGGCGTCGGAGACGACCGTCCAGTCCTCCCGGGTCTCGTGGCCCAGGAAGTGGTTGATCCGGTCGAACACGCCGTCGTAGGTGAGCCGTTCGGGGTGCCGGGACGGCGAGCCGGAGACCCGGAGTGAGGCGCGGTGGTGTTCCAGGGCGGCGGGGCGGTCCTCGGGCGCTCCGTGGTGGGCGTGGGCCTCGGCGTAGTAGTCGGCGGCCAGGCCCCCGGAGCCGTAGCCCTTGACCAGCGCGCCCTGGAGGGCGGGCAGCAGCTGTTCGAGCCGGACGTCGGGGAAGTAGGAGGTGCCGACGCTGAGGCCGCCGTTCGCGGCCATCACCCAGTCGGTGCCGACGGACTGCTCGCCGCCGAGGTCCTTCGACGTGGACCAGGCGCCGAGCCCGATACGGCAGGTGGCCCAGTCCTGGAAGATCCAGTGCATGTCCGGGTGGCTGGCGTGGCCGTTGTAGACGCCGTGGAACTGCGGCTGGTCCTCGTCGACGACGGCCTTGGCGCCGACGGTGGTGCAGAACGGCACTCCGGTGGCCTCCACCAGGTCGGTGAGCCGCCCGCCGAGGCGGAACCGGTCGATCTCCTCGCCGGCCCACACGATCGGGCGGGGCCTGCCGTCCGGGCCGGGGTGCTCCTCGATCAGGGTGAGGATCGCGTGCACGGCGCTGTCCAGCATGGCCTGGTCGCGTGCGCCGAACGGCCGCTCGCGGCGGAGGATCGGCTCCCCGGGCTCGGCGCAGGGCTCGTCCCACAGGTCCTCCATGACCTCCAGGTAGACCGGCCTGCGCTCGGAGAGGCACGCGGTGAGCGCGGCGTCGATCTGGCCGGGGGCGAGCCCCGGGTGAGAGATGATCTGCGCGTCCACGGTGACCTGCCGGTAGACGTCCAGGTTGCTCTCCGGGCGGGGGATCATGTGGGAGGTGAGCAGGCCGAGGGCACGGTAGTTCTGCCACTGCTCGTAGGGCGGGGAGGCGTTGACGGCGACGAGCGGGACCCGCTCGACGTAGGCGCCGCCGCACGCGCCCAGCAGGTTGAACGCGCCGACGCTGTAGGTGACGGCGGCCGCGCCTATGCCGTGGATGCGGGCGTAGGCGTCGGCGGCCTGGCCGGCGCCGCCCTCGGTGGGGGTGCCGACCCACTCGATGTCGCCCTCGGCGCGCAGGGTGGTCAGGAACGGGCCGAGGTGGTTGCCGGGGACGCCGAACAGGTGGGTGATACCCAACTCGGCCAGGCGCAGGGCGAGGTAGCGGGCGACCGTGCACCCCGGGGTGATCGCGATCACGACGAGTACTCCTCCCTGTCCGGGCCCGGGGTGGTGACCGGCGGGGCCCGGTGGACGGCGACGGCGGCGCGGACGGCGCTCTCCAGGGCACCCTCGATCCAGGCGTGCTTGAGGGACGTGTGCTCTCCGGCGAAGTGCACGGGGCCCTCGGGCCGGGAGACGTCCAGGTGGAAGCTGGTCATCTGGTGCGCGGTGTAGATGGCGGCCTCGCCGAAGGCGTACGGGTCGCGGGCCCAGCTCTGGGTGGCGCCCCGGCCGGTGAAGAACACCTCGACGCGGCGGCCGTGCACGGCCTGGAGGTTGCGCAGGGCGTAGACGTAGCGCTCCGCCTCGCACAGGGAGTCCCAGCGTGCGGCGTCGTCGGACCAGCAGTACGAGGCGAGCACGACGCCACCGGTGCTGCCCTCGACCCGGTGCGAGGGGTAGTACATGAACCGGTTGGGGTTGTCGGCGGCGGAGCCCCCGCCGAAGCAGTGGGTGGCGGGGCGGACGGCGGGGCCGCGCAGCGGCATGGTCCTGTCGAGCCGCCGCATCTCCTCGGTGACGCCGCTGTCCTTGACCGCGGCGCCGAGCAGGCCGGCCTCCGGATCGGGGAGGGTGATGCGGGGCTCGGCGTCCGCGTCGGCGCCGAGCCGGTAGTACGCGTAGAGGCCGGGTGCGATGTTCTCCAGCTCGCCGCGCCAGTCGTCCTCGGTGAACTCCCACCAGCGGTGGCTGAACTCCAGCAGCACCTTAGTGGCCTGGTCGTAGTGGGTCTCGATGAGGGCGCGGCGCTTCTTGTACGACATCGAGGGGACGATCTCCACGAAGCGCAGGGCGGAGAACGGGACGGTGACGATCGCCAGGTCCGCGGTCCACAGACGCGGCGGGGCCTGCGGATCGTGCTCGGCGACGGTCTGCACGGCCACACCCCAGCCGTCGGGACCGACGGCGCCGGTGCCCTCGGGGCCGGCGTCGCGGCTGGGGTCGTGGTACTCGAGGCGGATCATGCGGTGGCCGAGCCGCACCTCGTCGCGCAGGCCCTGGTGGAGAGCGTGCGGCAGGCGCCAACTGCCGCCGGGGATCTCCCAGTAGCGGACGGTGGAATTGATGTCGCTGCGGCTCAGGAAGCTGTGGAAGAAGGAGAGGTGCAGCCGTGAGGACATGTTCTCCAGCGTGCCGACGGCCTCGATCGCCTCGTCGCTGAGCCCGGCGTGATCGCGCAGGAAGCCGCCCATGGAGTAGCCGTCGAAGTCGCGGATCACCCGGGCCCAGCCCTCGACCCACTCGTCGAACGGCTTGTTGACACGCGTGCCGTCGACGACGTCGGAATAGTAGTCGCGCACGCTTTCCAGCGCGTCGTCGACCATCTTCACGACGGGGGAGCGGACCTCGTCGTCGGTGAGGTGGAAACCCTCGTTGATCCGTTCGGGACCGGCGGTGTAGTCGGCCCGCCGCACCTGGACGCGGTTGGCGCGGATCCACGCGTTGCCGCGCTTGTCGGGTTCACGGAAGTCGGGACTGTCGTCGCCGTGGGTCCAGGTCCGGCCGGTGAAGGAGGTGTACGTCACCGGCGGGACGGGGACGTCGGGGCCGCTGCCGGTGGAGGGGTCCACGTCCACGTTGTAGAACTGACGGCGGCCGAGCCCCAGTTTGTCGACGAGGGCGAGGACGAGCGGGTGGAAGTCGGGCAGCCGCATGGCGCCGGCCTCGGCGTACTGGGCGGGGTCGGCGAAGGGCTGGTGGTGCTTGGTGGCGCGGAAGGTCTTGATGCGCCCGCCGACGCGACCGGCGTTGGCCTCGAGGACGGTGACGTCGTGGCCGGCGTCCTTGAGCAGGCGGCCGGCGACGAGGCCGGTGATGCCGGCGCCGATGACGAGGATCTTCTTGCGCGGGTGACGGGTGGGGCCGAGGTCGCCCGTGTCGATCAGGGTGTGGAGATAGCCGAGCTTGAGGTCCTTGTCGTCCGGCCCGACGAGAAGGAGTTCGCGGGCAAGCCTGAGGCAGGTCTGCCAGCGCTCACGGATGGCCGAGTTTTCCCGTGAAATGTCGGTCATAGCTTGCGATCGTAGATATGGAGAAACGGTTTCCCGGATCCTTCGGCAGATAAAGTCCAAAAACCACCGATCACACCACTTGACGAAAATTCGACCCGCTCGGTTTTCTTTTGACGGACGGCAGATTCACCAGGGGCGGATGGGAAAAGGGAAACGAAGCCGAATCGATAATTCACTTGCGGAGTGCGGAGATCCCGGCGCCTCCATGGTGGTGGTCCCGCCAGCCGGCCGGGGCGGAAAGGGCACCGGAACGGCGATTTTCCGCCCGTCCGTCGCCGCCGCGGCCTCACTCGGCGCTGTCGACGCCCGGGGGTCGTGGGCCGTGGGCCGTGGATCGTGGATGCCGATGTGGGGAGGCGGCGGCCCGACGCGAGACGTCATCCGCCGACATGAGACGTCATCCGGCTCCTGCCGCCGACCAGCGGTCTGCCGCCGGTACGAGGCGAGTGGGGCCGGCCTCCCACCACCCCCGTTGGAAAGCTGTCGGCCCCGTGCCTGAGCGGCCGGGCGACGAGACCGGCTGTCGACACCTTCCGCCGCTCTGGCCATGCCGGGCCCATGCCCGAGTTCAGTTGGCCGGACCCGCCCCCAGGTGCCGGCCTCGGACGCCATGGACCGGAGTCGGCCGGCAACCGTCTCTGCACTGCCCCTTGGATCTCACGTCGGCGGACGGGTCATCGGCCGACAGCCGTGCGGCGTCTTCCTTGTGCTCGATGGCGTACCGAATGCGGTTGGCCTTGCCGAGATCACCGCCATGTCTCACCCCATGGAACCGCCCGCCGTGGGCTCCACCGTCACCGGTGAAGTGATCCGGCACGCAGATCGCAACCGTCAGGTGAAGATCAGGCTCGATGAAGGGAACGTACCCGGCTGATCACCTCCTGGGCGCCACAGCACTGCACCACATCCGCACCGGATCGAGCGGGGACAGGGGAACAGCGGGGAACCACGGTGAAGCCGGCCGAGCCCGACGAGGTCCCGGACCGACCCTTCACGCAGGTCAGTGCACCAACGGCGCACGAATGAACTCAGCTTCCCAAGCTGATGGCCTACCGCCGGCCTTTACCCCGTCGGCCCACCTTGATCGGCTGAGCCTATGACCACAGACCCCAGCGAGTACGAGAAAGCCATGCCACTCGTGGCAGCCCACCTCGCGAAGATCGAGCGGGCGGTCGACCGGACCCGCGCCTCACACGCCGGACAGCCGTATGCGGCAGTGCATCGAGCACTTGTCGAAGCACTACAGGACGAGGACGCTCAGCGGGCCGTCCCGCAGGTCGTCGAGGAGTTGGCGCGACAGATCTCCGAGACCCCGGTAAGCCCTCCGCCCGACATCCACGGCTGACCTCGACGACGCCGGACGGGGCGTACACCAACGACTCCGTTCGGCCGTCACACCAGTCGAAGGAAGCAGCCGGAGCGGCCTCGGACCGAACTCCTCGAGCCGTGTCGCGGGTTCGCGTCCTGCCAGGGGCACAGAAGTAGGGGCCGGCTCAGGAGGGGTCCCCTCCCGGGCCGGCCCCTACCGAGTGCTTCAGTCGGCTTCTCCTCCGGCCGTCCGAAGCACTCGGTCGCAGCTCCACGCCCATGGGCTCGGTGTCATGTTCAGCCCTGGTCCCGCTCCACCGGGAGCCACAGCTCGGCATCGGCCTCGGTCCCGTCGGGGGACAAGCGGGTGCGGAGGATCTCGGGGCCGGGGCGGCTGCGGTACGGGGTGGAGGGGAACCACTGGGTGAACACGTCCCGCCACAGTTCCTGGATGGCCTGCGGGGCCGGCCCGGAGGTGGTGAAGACCGCCCAGGTGCCGGCCGGGACGGAAAGCACGGTGGTGCCCTCGGAGGCGGCCGCCGACGTGATCACCCCGTGGTAGTAGTCGAGTTCGGTGCCCTCGGCGCGGCTGGGGTCCAGGTCGTCGCAGACCGCGACGATGCCCTGTGGCTCCTGGTCCGACAGTTTCTCCAGGCGTTCCAGCATCCGCGGGTCGATCCCGCGGACGAAGTCGATGATCGCCTGGTTCGGTCCCGTGTGCACCAGCGGTACCCAGGCCTTGAGCCCGACGACGCTGAAATCCGCCCTGTCCACTACGCGATAGCGCATGCTGCTGCTCCCTTCGACGGTGAGGCGGAAGGCCAACCGGGGCTGGGAGACGAGCACGGCACCGGTACGCCGGGCCTCACCCGGCCCGATGCCGTGCATGGCACGGAACGCCCGGGCGAAGGCCTCGCCCGAGCCGTAGCCGTAGCGCACCGCGATCTCCAGCAGCGACTCCCGCCCCGCGAGCACCTCGGCACCCGCGACCGTGAGCCGACGGCGCCGCACGTACTCCGACAGCGGCATGCCCGCGAGTGCGGAGAACATCCGGCGCAGGTGGTACTCCGAGGTGGCTGCGATGCACGCCAGCTCCGTCACGTCGACCTGCTGCTCGCGACGGCCCTCGATGTGTTCCAGGGCCTGGTTGAGACGCTCCAGCACTCCCGGCCTCCTTCCTCTTTCGCCATCACCACGCTAGGGAGCAGCCCCCCTCCCCGACCCGACATCCTGTGCCCGATCCGGTCAGCCCGAGCCGAGGAACCGCTGCGCGCCACCGTCTGCGCGGCCCGGGTCAGCTCTCGGTCCTGGCGGGCTCCTCCCCGGCAGGTTCCTCGCCGTGACGGTCGACGACCGCGCGGACCATGACGGCGTCGATGCCGTACAGCGTGTCGGTCGTGATGCCCCTGGCCTCGTCCCTGGTGATGTACGACCGCGAGCCGAGGTGGGCGAACGTGTGCTTGTCGAAGATCCACACATCCCGGGTCGCGGACTCTGCGTCCTCGCGGGTGATGCTGATGCCGTGCCGGCCGGCGGCGTCGACGGCGTCGGGGATCTGGGTCACGCCGGGAATCCTCTCGACGGCCTTGTAGAGACCGGAGGCGGTGGCGGGGGGCATGATCGTCGAGCTGAGCAGGTCGCCGATCCTCCCGAAGACGGCCTGGTGCTTCGAGTCTCCGTCCTCCGCCCTGGTCGGTGACCGTGGGGGCGTGGAAGGCGCGCCTCCGCGCAGCGGTGACGCAGGCCCGGGTCCTCTCACGGGGTCCCGTGCGCGTCAGCCGGTCCCGGGGTGCTTGCCGGGCCCGTCGGCGCCGGGGGACAACGGAGTGGGTGACAGGGCGGTGTCCTCCTCGCCGGGCTCCAGAAGGGTGTC
Source organism: Streptomyces sp. P9-A2 (assembly GCF_036634175.1). NCBI lineage: Bacteria > Bacillati > Actinomycetota > Actinomycetes > Kitasatosporales > Streptomycetaceae > Streptomyces > Streptomyces sp. P9-A2. Next base: position 4,250,525 of record NZ_JAZIFX010000001.1, on the reverse strand, counting down.
GGCGGCGCCGACGATGAAGGGGTCGGGTGTGCCGACCGCCTCGCCGTCCTTGCTGGCGTAGTCGATGCGCGACAGCAGACTGCGCATGGTCTCCAGCCGGGCGCGCCGTTTGTCGTTGCTCTTGACGACGGTCCAGGGGGCGTGGGCGGTGTCCGTGGCGCGGAACATGTCGACCTTCGCCTCGGTGTAGTCGTCCCAGAGGTCCAGCGACGCCAGGTCGGTGGGGGAGAGCTTCCACTGGCGCACCGGGTCGACCTGCCGGATCGCGAAGCGCGTGCGCTGCTCGGAACGGGACACGGAGAACCAGAACTTCACCAGCAGGACGCCGTCGTCGACCAGCATCCGCTCGAAGGCCGGGCACTGGTCGAGGAACAGCTCGTACTCGTCCTTGGAGCAATATCCCATCACGCGCTCCACGCCGGCCCGGTTGTACCAGGAGCGGTCGAAGAAGACGATCTCCCCGGCCGTCGGCAGCTGCGCGATGTGCCGCTGGAAGTACCACTGGCCCGCCTCGCGTTCGGTGGGCCTGTCCAGGGCGACCACGCGTGCGCCACGCGGGTTGAGCCGCTCGGTGAGCCGCTGGATCGTGCCGCCCTTGCCCGCCGCGTCACGCCCCTCGCACACGACGACCAGGCGTGCGCCGGTGTCCTTGACCCACCGCTGGAGCTTGAGCAACTCGATCTGCAGGATGCGCTTGGTCCGCTCGTACTCCCTGCGGCTCACCTTGCGGTCGTACGGATGGTTCTCCCGCCATGTCCGGAGGGGACGCCCGTCCGCGTCCAGCACGATCGGCTGCTCCCGCCGGCTGACATCCACCGTCAGCCCGGCCAGCAGTTTGTCCGCGTCTTCGGTGTTCATCGCCCGGCTCCCCGCTCGGTTCGCACAGCCGGTCAGAAGGGCATACGGCCGCGGGTGCGGCGGCCTGCCGAGCCGCTGCGGCTCACCGCACGCGAACCGGTGTGGAAGGGCTTGCTGAAGAGCCGGCCCAGGATGCCGGGCGCCTTGGCGCCGGCCCGCGCCCCGGCACCGAGCGTACGTTGCGTGCCGCGTTCGGGATGGCGGGAGAGACGGGGGACGAGGAAGGCCAGGACGGCCAGGACCACACACACGGCGATGACGGCGACGACTGCCATGACCGGCTCCTTTCGCTGGTGGACGGACATACAGGTGCCCCGTCCCGCCCCACCCATGTGGGCAGCGAGGGCTCCGTTCCGGGACCGGGCCCCGCACACGGCCCCCGCGACCGGCGCGACCGGCGCGCCGGGCACGACACCGGCGATCTCCCTGACGGCGGGCACGGGTGGCCCCGCCCGCACGGGGGTCCGGTCCGCTCGGCGGATCGGACCCCCGGTCCCCGGTGCTTCACGGGTCCCATCTCCCTGGCCGGGCTCCGGGCCGGGGAACCGCCGCACGCCCCCGTCCGCGCAGCCCGGGTCAGCTCTCGGTCCCGGCGGGTCCCTCGCCGTGACGGTCGACGACCGCGCGGGCCATGACGGCGTCGATGCCGTACAGCGTGTCGGTCGTGATGCCCCTGGCCTCGTCCCTGGTGATGTACGACCGCGAGCCGAGGTGGGCGAACGTGTGCTTGTCGAAGATCCACACGTCCCGGGTCGCGGACTCTGCGTCCTCGCGGGTGATGCCGATGCCGTGCCGGCCGGCGGCGTCGACGGCGTCGGGGATCTGGGTCACACCGGGAATCCTCTCGACGGCCCGGTAGAGACCGGAGGCGGTGGCCGGGGGCATGATCGTCGAGCTGAGCAGGTCGCCGATCCTCCCGAAGACGGCCTGGTGCTTCGAGTCTCCGTCCTCCACCCCGGTCCGGGAGTAGAGCAGTTCGAGCAGGGCGTCGGGTTCGGTGGGCAGCGAGGCCAGCCACGCGTACGTGGGGTGGTCGATGCCCGCCCGGACGGGCTCGGCGAACTCGACGGGCACCTCCTGACCGGGCATGACGGCGTCCTCGCCGGTCTCCCGCATCCAGCCGGTCCTGGTCACCGGGCCGGGGGTCTGCGCGGTCCACACCTCCTGCTTGTGCGGGGCGCCGAGCCGCACCGGACCGTTGAAGGAGCCGGTGTTCCCGCGGATCAGGCGCTCGACGTACACGAACTGGTCGTCCTTCACCGGCGTGGCGTCGGTCTCCAGTGCCGCGGCGGCGATCCGGTCGAGGGTGACGGAGGCACTGTTCACCTTGGCCGGCGCGGTGCCGGCTCCGGCCGCCGGGGCGGAGTCGTGGCCCCCACCGGAGAACGTGATGAACAGCGCCCCGGCCAGGGCCATCGACACGGCCGGCAACACCAGGACGGGGCGCGGGAGCCGGCGGCGGCGCGGCGCCGGGGACGTCCGGGCCGAGGTGCCGTGGGCCGAGGTGCCGTGATCCGAGGGGTTGTGGGCCGAGGCAGCGGGGGTCGAAGGGGCAGGGGTCGAAGGGGCGTGGGCGCGGTCGATCTGCTGCATCAGGGTTTCCTTGTGACGGAGATGACGGCTCGGCGGGAGGTCCCATTCGGCCGATGCCAGCAGGTCCTCCGCCGCACTCCGGGTGGAGCCCGCGGTGGAGCCCCTGGCGGAGCCCGCGGTGGAGTCCGCGCGGGGCGGATGGCCGGCGTTCATCGGGTTTCCTCCCGCAGGAACAGGGCCGCGAACGCGGCCTCACTTTCCATCTCTCCGTGGGCGCCGGGTGGTTCCGCCTTCCGTCCCTGTCCGCGCGGTGGGGCGGAGCTGATCCGGGCCAGTCGCGTCCGGGCGCGCGAGAGCCTCGACCGCACGGTGCCCACCGGGATGCCGAGCGCCTCGGCGGCCTGCCGGTAGTCCAGCCCGGACGCCACGCACAGGGCGATCACCTCCCGGTCCTGGCGTCGCAGCCGGCACAGGGCGGCGTGGACCACCGCGAGCCGGCGGGCGTCGTCGATCCGGCCGGCCGTCTCGTCCGCGAAGTCCTCGACCTGGCGGGGTTCGGGGCTGCGGGCCAGGAAGGCGAGCCGTCGACGCAGACCCCGGTTGGCGTTGTGCGCCTTGTTCGTGGCGATGCCGAGCAGCCACGGCTTGAGCGAGCCGCCCTCCGGCTCCACCGATTCCCGGGTGCGCCAGGCGGCGAGGAAGGTCTCGGACATCGCCTCCTCGGCCTCCGCCCAGTTACCGGTCAGCCGCAGGGCATGGTTGTAGACCGCCCGCGCGTGCCGGTCGTACAGGCCGGCGAACGCGGCACGGTCCCCCGAACGTATGCGCGTACGCAGCGACTCCGCAGGTTCTGTATGGCTCACACCCTTTGACTCTCCGCCGCCCCGGCCCGGTTCCTGTGGCATGGGCCACACCACCGGCGAAAGGGGCGGGGTGCCGGCCCGGGTCAGTCCTCCGCCACGCTGAACCATTCGGTGCCGCCGAGCGGGTGCTCGTAGACGGGACGGCCCCGGCTGCCGCTGGTGCGGAACGGTTTTCCGTGGTCGTCGATCCGGATGGTTCCCTGACGGCCGCCGCTGGACCACTGCAGCTCCACGTACCAGTTCACGTCGTGGGCGTCGGCACCGGCGGTGATGTACAGCACCTCGGGATCGGACCGGCTGACCTTGTAGGGGAAACCGCGCTGGCCGGCCTTCGGCACGATGGCGGGGTGGGCGGCGTCGAGGTTCGTGTCGAACGACCTCGTCTCCACACCTCCGCCGCAGCCCGACGACCCCAGGTACGCGTTCCAGGCCGGAGGTGCGCTCGAACTGACCACACGGACGTGCAGGGACTCGATGACGACGGTTTCGTCCCCTGTGCCCTGCGCGGTCAGCGCCACCCGCTGCCGGTCGGCGGCAACGGCGCCGTGCGCCTTCACCCAGCCCGGCACGTCCTGCCCCATCACCGGCGGCGAGACCTTGTCGGCGGGCCGGTCGATCAGGTACTTCCCCTCGCACTGCGGGTCGTCCCAGGCATAGGTGCGGGTGCTCACCGTGAGCGGGACGGCCTCGTCGCCGTCCTGGGCGCGGCCCGTACCGGGGCTGGGTGCCGACGGCTCGGCGTCGGGCGTTCCGGTGGCCGGGATCGGGGTCGGGGTCGGGGTCGGAGGGCGGCTCGGACGCGCGGAGGGGGACGTGGACGCCGAGGGGTGCGGCGTGGAGGCGGTGGAGGCCGCCGGTTCGTCGGAGGAGGACACGGTGCCGGCCGGCCGGCCGCTCTCCGCCCGGTCCGTCCCCCCGCTCTTCAGGCCGAGCGTGAGCACGGTGGACACGGCGACGACGAGGGCGGTGCTCGCCGCGATCAGGGTCCACCGCCTTCCGCGGGCGGTCCGGAGGAGCGTCGGTGGGCGGCGAGTGAGGACAGCCACCTCCGGCGACGGTTCGGTGGCGGGGGCGGGCGGGTCCTCGGGCTCGCTCATGGCGGAGGACGCGGGTGCGGTCGGCGGCGCGGGTGCGGATGCGGACGCGGTCGTGGGCGGAGTGTCCGGCACGGCCTCCGGCCGGGGTCGGTCCTCCGTGCGTGCCTGCTCGGAGCGCGGCTCCGGGTTCGAGCCGCCGGGCGTGGACACTCCGGTCCGGTCCGCGGGGTCCGGGTCCGGGTCCGCGTCCGCTGTGGTCCGCCGGGCACGTTCCCGTGCCGCGTCCGCCAGGACCCAGCGCCGGTGCAGCTCGACCCGTTCCTCGGGAGTCGCCCTGCACACCCGGGCGAAGCGGGAGACGACCTCGTGGTCGGCCGGCACCCCCTCCCCCTTGCAGTACCGGTGCAGCGTCGAGGTGCTCATGTGCGCCCGCTTCGCCAGGGCCTCGTAACTCAGTCCGGATCGCTGCTTCAACTCGCTCAGTAACGCCGCGAAATCAGCGATCTCCTCAGCCGCCCCCACCAGTCCCCCATTCCGTACGGCATCCCATAAAGGTCACGTTTCCCCAGGTCAGAGCCGGTCGCACATCCCAGCGTCCCGAAACTCCCGATGGAATGGCGCATGGGACGCCGCCTGGCACAGCCTTGGGCCATCCAAACACGGCGCATCGCCGGGCACGGTGATCCTCCCCGCTCGACTCCCTTTCACAACCCGCGCTTCCGGCGTGCCCACCCGTACTCCGTCCACGCAGCGCGGCCAGGCCAGGGCCGGCCGGTCAGCCGGTCAGCCGGCCGACACAGCTCACCACCAAAAAATCATCTTCCTGATGTTCAGAGAAAGCAGTCCACTCATGCGTATCGCCACTCGTTTCGCCTCCCGCACGGCCGCCTCCTCCATGGTCGTCGCCGCCGCCCTCGCGTTCGTCGGCTTCCAGGCCGCCGGGCAGTCCGCCTCCGCCGCCACGACGAAGGCCTCCTCGGTCGTCACCTGCACCACGGCGAACACCAAGCTGACCGTCACCGAGGTGTCCCGCCCGATCAACCACCTGCTGCTGAAGGCCACCAACACCGGCACCAAGCCCTGCTACGCCTACAGCGCCCCCTACCTGAGGGCCGGCGCCGACGCCCAGGCCCCGCTGCCGTGGGTCGAGAAGAGCACTCCGCAGGCCGTGGTGAAGCTCGAGCCCGGTCAGTCCGCGTACGCGGGCATCACGACGTCCTCCCCCGAGGGCGAGGGGGGCGCCACCGAGAAGACCCTGGGCGTGTTCTTCGCCGGCAAGAAGGGCAACGCGACCTCCGCGGAGAAGACCCTGAAGCTGCCGAACGGCGGCGTCTTCTTCAACAGCGCCGCCACCGTCACCTACTGGCAGGACAACGCGGCGGACGCCCTCGTCTGGTAACCCGGCCCGGCGTCCCACGACACCTCCGCCAACGGCGGCACCGGGCGTCCCGCCTTCACCGGGGGGCTCGGTGCCGCCGGCGGCTCTGCGGACACCACGCAGGCTGCCGCCGCCTGCTGCCCACGGCGTCACGAACGCCATCGGTGCCGCGAGCCACCGACCCACCACCGCCCGCGTACGCCGATCACCTCGGCGCGGCGGACTTCCGGAACCGCATTCCTGGCCCGCGCCTGCGACCCCGCCCGAGGCTGTGGCGGGCTTACGACCTCACCCGCGGTGTCCGGTTGACGAGGCCGGGAGGTACGGCGGCTTCCGATCTCCCACACGCCCCCGATGACCACGTGAGGACCGGTCACCCACGGGTACTCGGCAGGCTGAGCGGCGGGGAGAGCACCGCCCACCCACTCCCACTCCGCGGAGGGGCAGTCCCATGGCTCAGCATGTCCGCGACGTCATGACGAGTGACCTGGTGACCTTTGGACCTCGGACCTCGGACCTCGGGGACGGGCGTGGCCGGGATGATGCGGGGCGAAGACATCGGTGCCGTTCCGGTCGTCGAGCGCGCCCCAGGGCCGGCCCTCGGCGACGTCAACGCCGCGAGGCCCGATAAGGAGCGCGCCTCCTCCATACGGAGGAGGGCGGTGCGATGTCAAGGGGAACCAGCCCATCGGCAGATGAGTGCCAAGAGGAGCGTGCGCCATGACAACTCCTGATCCCGACCCGAGGCGAACCCCGGGGGTCGCACCGAGGAGCGGCGTCTCCCCCGGTGAGACGCCTCCCGCCGAAGGCGGCACGTACGGCATCTCGCATCCGGAGCCGCCCGAGCTGCGCAGGGGGTGGGGGGCGATGCCGCTCGTCCTGATCATGGCGGTGGTAGCACTGGTGGTGGTCGGACTGATCGCCATGGTGGTGACCCTGGTCGTGTGATCTTTATCCACGCGAGGCAGTAGTGGGCCACGGTCCGCCCGATGGAGGGGCGTCAGACCCGGTCCAGGGGCCGGTGCGGTCCGCTGGGCAGCTCCACTCCGATCGCGTCGCCCGGGCGCACTGTGCCGCCCTCCTTGACGATGCTCATGATTCCGGCCTTGCGCACGAGGTTCCCGGCGGCGTCACGGCCGACCACCCTCTTCAGCAGGCCGTCCTGGAAGGCGTCGATCTGCAGGCAGGGATTGCGCAGACCGGTCACCTCCAGCACCGCGTCCTCACCGAGGCGCAGCAGCGTGCCGACCGGCAGACCGAGCAGATCGATACCGCGGGTGGTGATGTTCTCCCCGAGATCACCGGGCGTCACCTCGAATCCCTCCGCGCCGACCTCGGCGAAGAGTTCCTCGTGGATGAGGTGGACCTGGCGCAGGTTCGGCCGGGTCGGGTCCTGCGCGACCCGCGAGCGGTGCTTGACCGTCACACCGGCGTGGACGTCACCCTCCACACCGAGCCCGGCGAGCAGCGTGATGTCGTCCCGGTTCGGCTTGGTGAACGAGTACTCGCCGTTGCTGCTGACCGCCGTCACTGTCCCACGCATCCCCGGATTCCCCTCTTCGACCACGACCGGCCCCGACCCTAACCGCCGGGCCTCGCAGCCGACACGGTCGATCGCGGGGATCCACGGGCGTCTCGGGCTCCGGGGAGCCTCCGGGACCGGGGCTCGTCGGGCCGTTCCCGTCGTCGGCGCTCCGGGATCCCGGAGTATCCGCCCGGCCCGGCCTCCGCCCGGATGACGCGGTTCCGGTGTGCCGGCCCGTGCGGGCGAAGGGCCTGTGGGGGTCGCGCTCCCTTCCTTTATTCCCTGCGCCGCGTCGGGACACCGCCGTACGATCCCTTCGCCACCCCGCCATCCTCCTGCTCCTCGTTGCTCCCAGTGAGCTGGTAGACGTCGTCCGCCATGTTCTCGTCACTCATGTCCGCCTCCGGCCGGTGATCGGGTTCACGCTTCCCATCGAGAGGCGAGTACCCGGCTCGTGATCCCTTAGCGCGGCCCCGCATCGCGGATCACCTGGGTGCTCTGCCCGATTCGGGAATAAAGGGGGATCACTCCGACGGTTCAGCGGCGCACCGCCGACGGGAGCCATCGGTACGCTCGCGGTAAAAAGCTCCACCGGGAACGACTCGACTTCTGCTCCGCGCATGCCGGAACGCCGCACCCTGTGGAAAGATCACACTGACCGGTAAAAGGGGGCAGCGCATGGCGCAGGACCGGGAGCGATCTTTTTTCGACAGCTCCGGTTGGTGGGTCTTCTTGCTCGCCGTATGCGCGTGGAATGCCGCCGGCTCCTCCAGCCCGTGGTGGAGTCGCCTCGGATGGCTGGTGCTCTGTGGCGCCTTTTCCGCCCTCTTGCTGCGCCGTTTGGTCGGACAGCGCAGGAGCCGTAAGCCCGCGCCTCATGGCATACGCGACTGACATCGACGTCGACGGACAGCGGGGATCAGAAGGCATCCAAGGGCCCCTCGATCCGGCGCCGTTCCCCGTTCGGCCAAGCCCCGGGGAGGGGGCCGGGAGCGAAACTCCTCAAGCAGCGCCGTCGATCACGACCGCACGGCTCCTGACGGTTGTACCGGTCTCCGGCCCCCGGGTCCCTTGTCTCACTGGTCGCTTACGGGGCGCATGGCCGCGTCGTACACGGTGCGGTGGTCCGGGACGACGATCCGCGTCGCCGGAGACGCCTTCCCGACCTGGGCGAGGAACGCTTCCAGGTCCATCGACGGGTCCCGTACGGGGGAGCCGCTCAGGGGCACCTCGAAGTTGTCCCAGTGGACGGGGACGACGACGCCCGGGCCGTCCAGCGCGCGCAGCAGCCGGGGTACGTACCGGTGGGTGGCGGTGCCCGCGGGTACGGCGATCATCGCGAGGTCGGGGCGCAGGCCCCGCACCGCCCGTTCGGAGAAGTCACTGGCACCCATGAGGAACGCCGACGGGCCGCCGTCCCCCGCCGTCACGTGGAAAGCGAGGGTGTCGCCCTCCGGCAGGTCCGAGATGCTGCTCGGGGGCGTCGCGGGCGGGCCGTTCAGCGTGCCCGGGGCGAAGTAGGCGCACTTCTTGTTGCGGCTGTGCAGGCTCGGTACGACCTCCACGGTGATCCCCCCGCCGAAGTCCAGCACCTCGCCGCCCTTGACCACGGAGATCTGTCCCGCGTCGACCCCCAGGGAAACCAGCAGGTGGTACGTGGTCTCGGTGCCGACGACGCGGGCGCCGGTGGTCCTGGCGATGTGCGGCACGTCGCCGAGGTGGTCCCAGTGGGAGTGGCTGACCAGGACGAGTTCGGGACTGCCGATGTGCGCGTCCACGATCTCCGGCCGGGTCCGCAGGCGGGTCCCCGGGTCGAAGGCGCCGTCGAAGAGACCCGTGGGGAAGCGGGTGAGATACGGATCGAAGAGTACGGTCCGGTCGCCGACGTCGATGCGCCAGCCGGCGGTGCCGAGCCAGCGCCATGATGCCGAACCGGCGGCTCGGTCACCGCCCCGGGCGGGAGCTGTGGCTGCCGTGGCTGTGGCTGCCACAGCGGTGGCGGCCGTGGAGGCCGCGCCGAGCGCGGCACCACGCAGCACCGTACGGCGGTCTGGGCCTCGGCGGAAAAACGTGTTCGGCCGGTCTGCGGCAGGTGTGTCCTGGGTCATGGCGACAGAAGATCAGTGAGCCGACTCCCCTGTCCAAGACCGGAATTCGGCTACGCCGATATGCGAACGCATATGCGCTCCGGTCACCGGCCGGCGCCACGCAGAGAGCCGACCGCGATCCCGGCGGCCCTGCCCGTCGCGGCGTCCACCGTGGGACGGGAGGCGGCCAGGGCGTGCGTGCGGGCGAAGACGGCGATCGCGTAGCACCCGCCGTCGGGATAGCGGGCGACGCCCGCCTCCATGTGCAGTCCCGGCAGGGTTCCGGTCTTGGCCGCGACCGTGACGTCGTCCGGGAAGCCCGACACCAGGCGGTGTCTGAAAACTTGACGCCCCATCAGCTCACGGACGAAGGAGCAGGCCTCGGGCGGGCCGGCGGCGTCGGTCCAGACGAGCCGGAGCAGCCGGGTGATCTCGCGGGGCGTGCTCGCCGTGGTGCGGCGGGGATCCAGCACGGCCAGCCGTCTCTTGCGGTCGTCCGGCAGGGCGGGGTAGCGGACGGCGAAATCCCGCTCGTCGCGCGCCCCGACCTCCGTGAGCATCGACTCCAGCAGGTCACGCGGGCCGCCCACGATCCGGGTCCGCTCCAGGCCGAGTTCCGCCGCCAGCAGCCGTACGGTGTCCAGGCCCACGCGGGCCAGCAGCAGGTCGGCCGCCGAGTTGTCGCTGACCGACATCGCGAAGTGGGCCAGGTCCCGTAGGGACAGCTCGACGTCGTCCAGACAGCCGGCGGTCCCCCAGCCGCCGAGGCGGTCGGCCGCGGTCACCCGCACCCGTTCCCGCGGGTCCAGCTGGCCGGCTGCGACCTGCCGGGCGAACTCCAGGACCAGCAGCACCTTGAAGATCGAGGCGATCACCACTAGGTCGTCGGCGCCGATGCCGACCTCACGCCCGCCCGACGCCTCCGCACCGGCACCGGCACGGATACCCGTACCCGTACCCGTACCGGGCTTCGCACCCGCCTCGGCTCCCGCCTCCCCTACCGCACTCGCAGGCTCGTGGACCGGTATCGCGTGCAGCCGGCCTTCGGCCCCCGCCTCGGCGAAGACCTGTCGGATCCGCTCCTCGATCACTGTTTCTCCTCGGTCATCGGCCCTCGGTCATCGGCCCTCTGCCCCCCGGCCCTCGGTCCCCGGGCCGTCCCGGGCGGTGGTTGCGTCCGGCCGTCCATGCGTCGCGGCCGCGGGGCCCGTCGGGTCCGACTGCCGCCCGTCGGACCCCGCCCGCGGCCGCCCGTGGGACCCGGCCACCGGATGCGTCATCCTCACCGCGGCCTTCGCGTAAGGTCGTTACCGTGGATCTCTTGCGCCACCTGCGCCTTTTCGTCACCGTAGCCGACGAGTTGCACTTCAGCCGGGCCGCCGAGCGGCTGGGCATGGCCCAGCCGCCACTCAGCCAGGCGATCCGCAGGCTGGAGAAGGAACTCGGCGCAGAGCTGTTCGACCGCTCCCAGCGCGGGGTCCGGCTGAGCGCCGCCGGGGCGGTGCTGCTGGACGAGGCCCACGAACTCATCGCCGGGGAACAGAGGTTGCGTACGCTGGCCCGCCGCGCCGCCGACGGGGGCCTCGGCACCCTCCGCGCGGGCGTACCGCCCGACACCACGACCGCCGTGCTGTCCGCGCTGCTCTCCGCCTGCGCTGCGCACGCCCCGGGGCTGTCCGTGGACCTGCAGGAGGTCACCACCGGGGAGCAGGTGCGGCTGCTCTCCTCCGGCGGGCTGGACGTCGGACTCGTGCATCACCCCGTGGACGCCACCGACCTGCGACTCGGCCCTGAGGTCCCCCTCGATCTGGGTGTCGTCCTGCCTCGTACCTCACCACTGGCCCGGCTGCCGGAGGTGACGCTCGGCGAGCTCTGCGGTCACGACCTGGTGCTCTTCCCGCGGGCACACGCGCCCGGCTGGTACGACCGGATCCTCGACGTGTGCCGCGCCGACGGCTTCGTACCCGGCCGGGTACGGCACGCGTCCAACCCCGAGTTCCTGCTCGCCCTGGTGACGGCCGGCCACGGCGTCGCCTTCGACCAGGGGCCGGTGGCCCGCAAAGAGCCGCGCGTCGCCTGGCGGCCCCTGGCCGGCCGTCCCCTCACCCTGCGCATCAGCGGCGCCTGGCCCTCCGGCCGCGGAGTCCACCCGGCCTCCGCCCGCTTCGCGGAACTCGCGGCCGGCGTCCTGGCCCGCGACCACACCGCGGCCCCGTGGCGCGAGGGCCTCCCCCACCCGCCGGACGATTCCCCACGCCCGTGGTCGGTGGTCTACGAATAGAACCTCCTGTCCGGACCGGGCCGGACCGGGCCGGACCCGGACCTCACTCCCTGACCGGCCCGAACCCGGCCCGATCAGGTCCGGTCCGCCCCGGTCAGGGAGCGGGGTCCGGTGCCGTGCGTCGCACGGTTGATCGGGCCCCCGGGAGCGTGTCTTCGGAGACGGGTCATCGCCCCGGGGCGTCCTGTCGTTCACTCCCCCTGCCGGGCGGGCCGGTCCGGGGTGCCGTGCTCGCGGTGGCGGGTTCTGCGGGTGGCGGTGAGGGCGACGGCGAGGGCAAGGGACAGGGCGACCAGGGTGAGGGGAGCAGTGGCGGTCAGCCAGGGCGGGGGCGGGGGCGGGGCCGTGTCCTGGCCGTGGGTCCGAAGAACGGCGGCGGTGATCGTGGCCGCGACCAGGCCGCCGACCAGGACGGCGACGACGGCGGCGGCGCCGCGAGAACGGCTGGAGGGACCGGGCCACCCCAGTTGCGCCCAGAGGCGGGCCGTTTCGCGTGCGCCGCGTCGGCGGTGGACGGCCGCGCGGGTCCACAGACCGGTCGTGGCGGTCGCGCCCGCCAGGGCCGCCGCGCAGGGCGGCCACCAGCTGTCGGCCAGGAGGAGCAGTACGGCGACGGCGGCGGCCGTGCTCCAGCCGCTGAGGCAGGCCACTGCCCCGGTCCGGCGGGAAGCGGGCCGGTCGGCTCCGGCCCTCAGATCGGCGAGGGCCGGCAGGTACCAGACGGAGCCGGCCGCGGTCACCGCCCCCGCACCGAGGGCCAGGACGGGATGGGACACGGTTCAGTTCACCGCCTCGAGGGCGGCGATCTCCGGGTGGTGGATGTCGAAGGCGGGGGATTCGGACCGGATGCGGGGCAGGGAGGTGAAGTTGTGGCGCGGGGGCGGGCAGGAGGTGGCCCACTCGAGCGAACGACCGTAGCCCCAGGGGTCGTCGACCTCCACCTTCTTGCCGTACCTGGCCGTCTTCCAGATGTTGTAGAGGAACGGCAGGATCGAGATGCCCAGCATGAACGACCCGATGGACGAAAGGGTGTTGAGGGCGGTGAAGCCGTCGGCGGCCAGGTAGTCGGCGTAGCGGCGGGGCATGCCCTCGACGCCCACCCAGTGCTGGACCAGGAAGGTGAGGTGGAAACCCACCGTGAGCGTCCAGAAGGTGATCTTCCCGAGCCGCTCGTCGAGCATCTTGCCGGTGAACTTCGGCCACCAGAAGTGGAATCCGGCGAACATCGCGTACACGACCGTGCCGAAGAGCGTGTAGTGGAAGTGCGCCACCACGAAGTACGAGTCGGAGAGGTGGAAGTCCAGCGGCGGTGAGGCCAGGATGACACCGGTCAGCCCGCCGAAGAGGAACGTGACGAGGAAGCCCGTGGCCCAGAGCATCGGCGTCTCGAAGCTCAGCGACCCCTTCCACATCGTGCCGACCCAGTTGAAGAACTTCACCCCGGTGGGGATCGCGATCAGGAAGGTCATGAAGGAGAAGAACGGCAGCAGCACTCCGCCCGTGGTGTACATGTGGTGCGCCCACACCGTCACCGAGAGACCCGCGATCGCGATCGTGGCGCCGATCAGGCCCATGTAGCCGAACATCGGCTTGCGGGAGAAGACCGGGAGCACCTCGGAGACGATGCCGAAGAACGGCAGGGCCAGGACGTAGACCTCAGGATGCCCGAAGAACCAGAACAGGTGCTGCCACAGCAGTGCGCCGCCGTTCGCGGCGTCGAAGATGTGCCCGCCGAACTTCCGGTCGTACTCGAGCGCGAACAGGGCCGCCGCCAGGACCGGGAACACCATCAGGATCAGCAGAGCGGTCAGCAGCACGTTCCAGGTGAAGATCGGCATGCGGAACATCGTCATGCCGGGGGCGCGCATGCAGATGATCGTGGTGATGAAGTTGACCGCGCCCAGGATCGAGCCGAAGCCGGACAGGGCCACGCCCATGATCCACAGGTCGGAGCCGATGCCCGGTGAGTAGAGCTCGCTGGACAGCGGGGCGTACAGGAACCAGCCGAAGCTGGCGGCTCCGTCCGGGGTGAGGAAGCCGCCGGCCGCGATCAGTGAGCCGAGCAGGAACAGCCAGAAGGCCAGCATGTTCAGCCGCGGGAACGCCACGTCCGGTGCGCCGATCTGGAGCGGCATGATCCAGTTCGCGAACCCGGTGAACAGCGGCATCGCGAACATCAGCAGCATGATCGAACCGTGCATCGTGAACGCCTGGTTGAACTGCTCGTTCGACATGACCTGCAGACCGGGCCGGGCCAGCTCCGCGCGCATCAGCAGCGCCAGCACACCGCCGACGGCGAAGAACGCGAACGCGGAGACCAGGTAGAGCGTCCCGATCCGCTTGTGGTCGGTGGTCGTCAGCCAGTCCACCCACGACGCGCGCGCCGTCTCCGGCGCGGTGTTCCCGGGGCGCTCCAGCGCCTCGCCCGCGCCGGGGGCCACGGCGTGCGTCTCCGTGGCCCCCACCTCTTGTATCTGCCCCTCGGCCACCGCCGGCGCCCTCTCCTTCTGCTCGTGCTCCGCTCCCGTCCGTACGTGTCCGGACAGGCGTCGACGAGCCGGGAGGTGCCGAACGGACGGGAGTGGACGCGACGCTTCCCGGCCGCTGTCACATGATCGCCGCCGGGGTACGGGGGTCGGCCAGGGCCGAACAGTCCCTACTGCCCGCCGGACCGAAGGACCAACGGCCCTGATGTGCGCGGCGGTGCGGAACCCGCTCTCGTCGTCGGGTCGTCCGACGCCTTCGCGCCACGTTTCGGATCATTCGGCCGTGTTTCAGATCATTCGGCGTGTTCGCGCCTACCGCCCTGGTACGTCTGGTACGTACGGACGCAACCGCGTGGCCGCCCCGCGGAATCGGGCGGCCGGCGCGAGTCAGGTCAGCTTGCGGCAGTGCAGCGCGTCCGGGGTGCGGGAGGAGCCGAGGCGGCCGGTGTAGGCGATGCCGGCCGCGTACTCGTCGGCGGCGCACTGGCCCTTGTAGTGGCCGTGGGCGAAGTCGCCGCCCTGGGGGGACGGGCCCCTGTTGTCGCCGCGGTCGAACCAGACCGTACGGCCGCTCGTGCCGGTGATCGCGCCGGGCCGGGCGGCCGCGCACAGGGCGGCGGAGACGGCGGCGCCGCGGACGCTGTAGCCGGTGAGGAAGTGGCCGGCGGGGCACTGGAGTTTGGTGTATCCGGAGGCCCAGTCGCCGCCGGATCCGACGTGTCGTTCGTCGACGACCACCTCGTGCCCGCCGGCCGGAGCCCACAGGGGTCCGGCGGTCACGTCGGAGCACAGGCCGCGGTTTCCGGTGTGGCCGAGGCCGAGAAGGCGCTGCCCGTCGGGGCAGACGGCCTTGCGGGCGCCGGAGTTCCAGTCGGGGAGCGCGCGCATGCGCCGCGAGGCGATGAAGTCGGCGTGGTCGGGGCTGAGCATCGACCAGTCGGCCACCGGGGCGATGCGGCCGGTGCGGCCCGGGGCCCCGACGAGCCGGGTCCAGTCGGCGGCCCGCCAGTCGTCACCGTCGTACAGGCCCATGCGGTGGCCCGCGGCGTCCCAGTGCAGCAGCGCCCAGCCGTTGCCCCTGCGGTTGTCGTGCCAGCCGACGAGTGGCCAGTACGCGAAGTCGGCGTCGGTACGGATCAGGTGGTCGACGAAGTTCGTGAACCAGGCGCGCTGCTTCGCTCCCGTCTCCTCACGGCCGCCGACGCCGAACTCGCTGATCCAGACGGGGGCGGTGAAGTGCCGCTCCCCCTCGGCGGTGACGTAGAGGGCCTGCCGGTTCAGGACGTCGGTCAGCTCGGCGGGGCTCAGGTCCTGGTAGCGGGGGTCGGTGGTCTCGCCGATTCCGGTGGCGCCGCTGTGGTTCGGGCCGGTGTAGCCGTAGAAGTGGGCGGAGTAGACGAGTTTTCCGGAGTCGACGAGTGTGTGCGAGAGATGGCGTACCGGCTCCAGGGTGGGGCGCCCGTGCGCGAACCCGTCGACGGGGATGCCAGTCCAGTTGATGCCCTCGACGATGATGAGAAGGTCGGGGTCGGCTTCCGTCAGGATGCGGTCGCCCACGCGCTGGGACGCGGTGAACCAGTCGTGGTTGTCGCCCAGGCCCCAGTTGGGGTCGTCCCAGATGTTCCGGCGTACCTCGTTGTAGAGGTCGGCGCCCACGACGCGCTGGTTGTCCCGGTAGCGGCGGGCCATGAACAGCCAGTCGCTTTCCCATGCCTCGGTGGAGCGGCTCGCGTTCCAGCGTTCGTTGCCGTCGACACCGCAGCACCAACGGGTGGTGTTGGTGTGGTTGTTGAGGATCACCGCGATGTTGGAGGCGGTGAGTTCGCGGACCACGACGTCGTAGACCTCGAGCGGGGTCCTCCCGCGCAGGGTGGGGTTGGCGGTGACGGTGCCGTCCGTCACGGGGCGGGTGTCGTGGATCATCTCGTTGGAGAAGGGCAGCCGGATGCTGTTGATCCCGATCTCGTGGAAGCCGGCGATGATCTCGGCCATGGGGGCGCGGTCCAGGCCGAGGGGGATCCGGCCGGCGTTCTCGCCCGCGTGATGGTTGGCGTCGTCGTCCGCGCTGCCCGAACCGTTCCATGTGCCGCTGGCGCCGTGCCAGTTGCCGGAGCGCAGCTTGAAGCGGTCACCGTCCGCGTCGACGATCCAGCGGCCGCGCGTGCTGAGCGGCGCGGTCCAGTCGGTGGCGGAGGTGGCGGGTTCGGAGACGGCGGAGGTTTCGCCCGCGGACTCCCGTGGCGTCGCCGCGGCGGGCGTCACGGGCGCCAGCAGAAGCGCGGCGGCCAGAACTGCCCTGGCGAAGGTTCCGCGCACGGTCACCATCCCGAGAACCCCCAAGGACTACGTTGTCATGGCAACGTCATCATGACGGACGGGGCGGCAATGGTCCAGGCCTACGGAGGAGACCTGCGGACCCGGCCACCCGCACACTCACGCCGGCCGGGCCACGAGGTCACCGGCGTGACGGAACGCGCCCTTCCCGGCCGAGGGAGAACTGACCCGGCACATGGATCAGGTCGCCGGACCTGATCGCCTGCGCATAGCCGAAGTCGCTCTCGGCCGGGACGTGGTGACGGAAGACGTCGGTGGTGGCCAGGGCGTTCGTCCTTCCGGTGCGGGCGGCCGGGCATGCTCTCTTGTGGTTACTCGGGAACTGCAGGAGAGTGGCCGCCGACCTGGAGGAACGCACTTTTCAGTAACGGGAGATACCGGATGGGAACCAAGCAGTACACGGGCTCGCCCGAGGACGCGGACCTGAGGCGCGCGGACTCCCTGGCGCGGGAGATCTTCTCGGACGTCGCCAACAAATGGGCACTGCTGATCATTGAAGGGCTCGGTGACCGGACCCTGCGCTTCAGCGAGTTGCGGAACGCGGTCGAGGGCATCAGCCACAAGATGCTCACCCAGAACCTGCGCATGCTGGAGCGTTACGGCCTGGTCGAGCGCACGGTGTACCCCACCGTGCCGCCCCGGGTCGAGTACACCCTCACCGGGCCGGGCCGCGGTCTGCTCGCCACGGTCGACGGCATGTGCGAGTGGACGCACCGGAACCTCAGCCACATCGACGCCGCCCGCCACCGCTTCGACGCCTGACGACGCTTGCCTAAACCTGCCTGTGTCTACCTGCGTCTGCCTGCGTCTGCCTGGACCGCGACGTCAGGGGGCGGTGCACGGCGCCCCTTCGCTCAGTCGGCGGAGTCCGAGCGGCCACCGCGGCACAGTGTGCGGGCGCACCAGCAGATGACCGCGGCGTTGACCAGCGCGCCGCCGGCCACCGCGCCGATGAACGCCATGACGCCGCCCGGCAGCCCGAGCAACAGCAGGCTGACCGGGGCCGCGGCCAGCAGCGGGATGATTCCGGCGAAGGACGCGTCCTCCCCGGCGCCGACGAAGGCATCCCCGATCGCCCACACGAGCAGGGCGGCACAGAGCCCGAGGTAGACGAGGGCGAGGACGTCACCGAAGAAGACGCGGCGCAGCCAGCGGAAAAGGGATCTGACAGGCCGCCCAGGTCGGGCGGATCGGCCGGAATCGGGCATGGCGGTGGGTCTCTCGGTGTCGGTGGCGTCGGTGGCGTCGGTGGCGATCAGGGCGTCAGAGGTGTGCGCCCGGCGGGTTCGGGTGGGCGAGGCCGACGTCGTACGCGAGGATCGTCGCCTGTACCCGGTCGCGCAGCCCCAGCTTGCGCAGCAGCGCGTTCACATGGGACTTCACCGTGCCGACGGTGATGCCGAGTTCGGCGCCGATCTCCATGTTGGTGAGTCCGGACGCCACGAGGGTGAGGACGAACCGCTCACGCGCGGTCAGGCTGTCCAGCTCGTGATGGCCGCTCGCGGCCTGGACCCGGGTGGGCGCGCCGGACGCGTAGTGGCCGATGAGCCTGCGGGTCGCGGACGGGGAGAGCACGCTCTCCCCCGAGGCCACCACCCGGATGCCCTGGAGCAGTTCGGAGGGGTGCACGTCCTTGAGCAGGAAGCCGGAGGCGCCGGCGCGCAGCGCGTCGAAGACGTACACGTCGAGGTCGAAGGTGGTCAGCACCAGGACACGGGGCGCGTTCTCCCCGCCGGTGATGATCCGGGTGGCGGCGATGCCGTCCAGTTCGGGCATCCGTACGTCCATCACCACCACATCGGGGGCCAGTTCCTCCGCGAGCCGTACCGCGGCGGCACCGTCGGCGGCCTCGCCGACGACGGTCATGTCCTCCTCGGCGCCGATCACGGCGGCGAACCCCGCCCGTACGATGCCCTGGTCGTCGACGACCAGCACCTTGAGGCTCATCGTTCCCCCATCTCCTCGTCCCCCTGCTCGGCGGCCGGCGCACCTGTGGCCTCCGGGACCGGAGCGAGGGGCAACTGGAGGCGGACGCTGTCCGCCGGGCCGCTGGTCACCGTACCGTCGAGTGCCGCGACCCGTGCTGCCAGCCGCTCCCGTACGAGGCCGCGGGCGGCGCCCGGCACCCCGGTGACCGTGACCGTGAGCGTGAGCGTCAACGAGCCGTCGTGCGCGTCGAATTCCAGCAACGCCGGCCCCTCACCGCTCACCGCGAGCACGGTCTCCGCCGCATGCTACGCGGTCAGGTCCACGGCGGTGGGCAGCCGTCCGGGCACCCGGCCGGTCAACCGTATCTCCACGTCACGGCCGGTGGCCCGGTTACTTCCACCCGGCCGACCAGGCAAGTAAAAGCGAAATCAATTAAATCCAATCGAATTCAAGCGAATTCGGCCAAAACGGGGGGATTCACCATGTCCAAACACGTTCTCATCGGATCCTTCGTCGGTGCTCTCGTCATCGGCGGAGCCGCCGCCGGTTTCGCCATGGCCTCGGGCCCCACGAAGCCGTCCCTGGAAAACACCTCGGCCCGCTACACCGCTCCGTCCGGCGACAGCGCGGGCTCGTTCTCCTTCACCACGGACGTGAGCGACGACTCGGGCGTCAAGAGCCTCCATATCCTGCCGTGGCCCGCCGGTCTGAAGCTGGACCCGACCGAGAAGGAGACCCGCGACACGGAGGAGACGGCCACCTGCCGCAAGACCTCGGACGAGACCTCCCGCTGCACCTACACGCTGAAGATCACCGAGGAGGAGGCGCCCGCGCTGGAGGCGGGCACCTGGAAGGTCACGGCGCTGGCGACGGCCAAGGACGGTGACACCCTGTTCGTGCCCTCCGCCGCCACCTTCGAGGTCGAGCACTGACCCGTCGAGCACTGACCTGTCACGCGCTGACCTGTCACGCGCTGATCCCTCGAGCACTGATCCGTCACGCGCTGACCCGCCGCGCGACGGCCGGGCACCTGACCTCCGACAGGGTCCGGCCACGCACGGAAGCACGGCGGTGACGGGCCGGCCGGGCTCAGTCCAGAACGTGCCGCAGGTAGGACCGCGGGTCGGCCAGGTAGCGGCGCCAGTGCTCGACCAGGGCGAGCTCGTCCCAAGCCGTCCGGCGCATGCCGTGGTCGCCGACCTCGATGATGTCCGCGCCGGGCAGGGCGGTCAGCAGCGGAGAGTGCGTGGCGCAGATGACCTGGCCCCCGTCCTTCACCAGCCGGTCGATATGTCCGAGCAGCTCCAGGCACGAGGTGAACGACAGCGCCGCCTCCGGCTCGTCCATCACATACAGGCCGGGCTGGAGGAACTTCCCCCGGAACGCCGCGAGGAAGCCCTCGCCGTGGCTGACCGAATCCGGCGCGAACCCTTCCCGGTCCAGCGCGTCCAGCGCCGTCTCGGCGCGCAGGAAGAATCCCTTGCGGGCGCGCCAGCTGCTCAGCATGTGGCGTCCGCGCGGTGCCGCGTCGAAGCGGATCCGCTCGCCCAGCACCGACTTCGGGCGGTGACTGGCATAGCGCCAGTCGTGCGAGCCGCCCCAGGAGTCCAGCCCGAAGCCTTCGGCGAGAGCCTCGACCAGGGTCGACTTGCCCGATCCGTTCTCACCGACCAGGTAGGTCACCGGCGCGGTGAGCCGCATTCCCTCCGCCACGAGTCCTCGCACACAGGGCACGGACCACGGCCATTCCCCCTCGTCCTCGCCGGGCGAGACACCGGATACGTGCGCGCGTTCGACGATCACGCCCCGAGTTTCCCATGAAGCCGCGCGTAGTGAACCGTGGACGGCGGTAGCAAGCGGCGCTCGCAGGCCCATACTGGAGACAATGACAAAGCCAGTTGCATCGAAGCGCATTCTGCCCACCAGCCCCTTCAAGGCCCCGGTCGCACCGCCGCCCAAGCACTTCGCGGTGGGCGACCAGGTCACGCACGACATGTACGGTCTCGGCCGAGTGATCGGCATCGAGGACGGAATCGCGGTACTCGTGGATTTCGGTTCGGCGCAGGAACGGATCCTGAGCCCGTACGCCAAGATGAGCAAGCTGTAGTCGCACCTGTAACTGTGGCCGAGGCCGCCGCCGCGACCGATGTCGCAGCCATGGCAACGGCTCCAGGACCGCCGGGCCCGGTCACCCCACGCACATGCCAGACCCCTTCATGGCCCCGCACCGAATCGGAGACCTCTCATCGACACGACCTCGCTGTTCTCCGCCCCGGAAGGGGCGCCGCGCCAGGCCACGGCAGCGTCCCCCCGTCCGGAGGCGGACCCCTTCCAGGCCCCGGACTTCGGGGAGGACGAGTCCTTCCTGTTCGAGGATGCGCACGCATCCTTCCCGGACCTGGACACGGGTACGCCCCACCGCTAGGCGCGCTAGGCCGCAGCCGTGTGAACAGGCACGACAGACCCCGGACTGCATGGCAGCCGGGGTCTTCGCCGTGCCGCGGGCCCGGCTCCCCGGTCGGGCGCCCCGGCTCCCGCGGACAGGCCTGCCGAGACGTCCGACCGGGACTTCGAGGGCCGGGCCTCCCGGCTCCTGGCCGGCGCCGAGCCTGTTCGTCACCGGTCCACGGCCCGCCGCGATCTCCCGCACGTCCCGGGACGCCACTGCCGGGGCAGAACGTTCCCGCTGGACGCCGTCCGCCGTGCCGCCGCGGGATTCCGGCCCGGTGCGACCGAACCGGCCGCTCCGCCTGGTACTCACCGCGCTTCCTGCGCACGTTCCACGATCGCTACGGCCTCCACGGAGGCGGACCCGAACCCGCCTCCGGGTCCACCTCCGGGTCCGCGGGCATTCCCGGCCCGGCCTCCGCGCGGCGGCCACAGCCTCGGCCGCCCCACATGGAGAAGCCGACGGGGTCCGGCCTCGGCGGCCCGTGACCCGGTGGCAGCCGGACCCCCGCCCGCTCCACGGCCGCTCCACGGCCGCCGAGGAACGCCGTGCCACGTGGCCGGCGGGGCCATGCACACGAGCCCCCCCTGGTCCGTGAGTCCCTCGCCCGTCTCCTGCCGGTGCCGGGGCCGCTCAGGGTTCGATGCGCAGGGGGTGGGACTCGGTCACCTGGTCCACTTCCGAGACCCTGATCGTCGCCTTCATCGTCCAGGTGCCCGGCAGGGGGAGGTTGAGGTTACTGGTGGCCCAGTAGCCACCGCGGTCGGTCAGTCCGGCGTCGATGGGGCCGATGTCCTTCTCGGCGAGGGTGAAGGAGAGGCGGAGTTCGGGGACCGAGTCCAGGGCGCCGGTGGGGCTGAAGGCCACCGCCTGAATGCCGTTCTCACCCACCTGGCCCGGGTCCAGAGTGATCTGCACGCTGCCCTTCCCGCCGGGGACGTCGAGGGCGTACGGGATCGTGACCACCGTCGCCGGGGGCAGTCCGGCGATCGGGGCTGCCTCGGTCGCCGCGGCCTCGGCCTCCGCCCGGGCCGGGAGGGTGCTGGTCAGCACCGTCGTGACCAGCAGCACCACGACCGCCACCACCGCTTCCACCAGGACGGAGACGCGCAGGGCGCGGCGGTGGCGGTCGAGTGCCGGCTCGTCCGGGCCGGACGGGCCGGACGGGCCGGACGGGCCGGACGGGCCGGACGGGCCGGACGGGCCGGACGGGCCGGACGAGGCAGGCGGGTCGGACGGGTCGGACGGGGCAGGCGGGTCGGACGGGGTGGACGGGCCGGACGGGCCGGACGAGGCAGGCGGGTCGGACGGGTCGGACGGGGCAGGCGGGTCGGACGGGGTGGACGGGTCGGACGGGGTGGACGGGTCGGACGGGGCGTTCCGGTCGGGCGAGTCCGGGCCCGGCGACGGGGAGTCCGTGGCGCCGTCGCCGGTGGCGGGCAGCCCGGGGCCCGTGGACGGTGCCTTGTCGGGAGTGGCGGAGGCCACCAGTTCCGGTATCCGTTCCCGCACGGCCGCCACCGTCCTTTCTCCGACTTTCTCCGTCTCGTGCTCCACGGTCGAGGCTGCCGAGGCCGCCGTCACCAGGCCGAGCGTCAGCCGGCGGGACAGGCCCGCCGCCAGCAGCAGTGCGGCCGTCACCACGAGCTTGACGACCAGTGTGTTCCCGTACGACGAGTCCGCGAGCGCCGACCAGGAGCCGAGGCCCCGCCAGGACTGGTAGACGCCGGTGACGACGAGGACCGTCACCGAGAGGAAGGCGAGGCGGGAGAAGCGGGTGACCGTGGCGACGGGCGGCGGGGTGTCGGCGCGGAACAGGATGACGAGCAGCGCCGTGAGGCCGCCGAGCCAGCAGGCCATCGCCAGCAGGTGCAGTACGGACGACGTCATCGCCACCGGAACCTGGATACCGGCCGAGGCGTGCTCGGCCGACGCCCACGTCAACGCGAGGGCGACGGCCAGGACGGTGCCCAGGGCGAGCAAGGCGGGCGGTGTCCGGCCGTCCGGCTCCCCCTGGCCCTGCCGCAGGCGGGGCAGCCGCAGGAGGACCGCCGCCACCAGTGCCAGCAGGGCGAGCCGGGTCAGCAGCGCGATGCCCGGACGCGCGGTGAGAACGCCGGCGAAGGCCGAGAGGTCGAACGCGGTCGCCGGGGACGTCCCGTTCTCGTACGGAGCCCTCAGCACGAGCAGGACCGCGGTGGACGTCAGCAGCGTCCACCAGCCGGTGACCAGCGGCATCCGCAGCGGGGCGGTGTCCGGCGGCCGGCACAGGGCCGCGAACGCCACCGTGCCGATGAGCAGCGCGGCGGCGATGTACGCGAGATGGCGGCCGGTGTCGTAGAGGCTCGCGGTGATCGGGTGCTCCGCCGGGGTCGCGGGCGCCACCGGTGCGGTGGGCGAGGGTGTGCCGATGGAGAAGGTGAAGGCACCGGAGACGGGGTGGCTGTCCGCGGAGACCACCCGCCAGGCGACCGTGTAGGTGCCGTCGTCGAGCCCGCCGGGCAGGCCGACGCGCGCGGTGTCGGACCTGCCGTCGGCGTGCTCGGGTTCGCCCAGCTTCACCCGGTGGTTGTCGGGGCTGTAGACGCGGAACGAGTCGTCGAGCAGGGCGACGGACTCCGTGAAGGTCACGGTGACGTGCTGCGGGGCGGACTTGACGACGCTTCCGTCCTCGGGGACGGCTCCGCGGACGGCCGCGTGCGCACTCGCCGGTCCGGCGCTGCCAAGGAGGAGCAGGACCAGCACGGTACCCAGCAGCACCAGCCCTTGAAGCCGCCGGACTCCGCGACCGGACGTTCCGCGACCGGACGTTCCGTGATCCGTTGCCCGGCGGCCCGCTCTGTCGCCCCGCCCGCCCGCACCTCGTCCGCCACTGTCGCTCGCCGCCTCGCTGCGCCGTCGCTGCACGTCGTTCCCACCTCCCCGGCCATCCGGCTGTCCGGCCATCCGGCTGTCCGGCTGTCCGGCCACCCAGATGTCCGGCCATCCTGCTTCAGATGGGGTACGGACGGGGGGCGCGGAATGCTCACCGCCCGGCGGAACGACGATCCGCCGGCCGGTCGGCATCACCGGCCTCGGAAAGCCACCTCCCGGGTGAGAAAAGCGAGTTGGGCCTTCTTCTCCGGCAGGTACACGTCCGGCAGATCGATCTCGGGCAGGACGACCTCGGGGCCCGCCGTGAAACCCTGCCGCAGGAAGCGGGCGACCGCCTTCTCGTTGGCCACGTCCGGGTCGACCACCACGCGCCTGCGGTCCAGGCCCAGCAGGGCGAACCCGACCATGACGGCCAGCAGCGCGCCGGTCCAGCCGGAACGCGCCCCCTCCGGGCCGACCGGTGCGAGCAGCAGGTGGAGGCCTATGTCGCCGGGCTCGACGGGGTAGCAGTCGCCGACCCGGTCGGCCTCCGGCTCGTACGTCTGGAGCAGCGCGGCCGGCTCGCCGTCCTTGACGACGAGGTACGCGTGGTGGGTGTCGAGCGTGTCCATATGGGCGTAGATATCGGCCACTTGCCGCTCGGTGAGGCCGTTCATGCCCCAGAAGACGGCGCGTTCACCGCTCACCCAGCGGTGCAGGACGGCCGCGTCCACCGCCGGGTCGAGCGGCAGCACGCGTACGGAGCCGAAGCCGTCGGCCGTGTGCTCGTGAACGGCCGCGCGGGACGCGTACGGGTCAGCCATCGGTCTCCTCCTGAAGCTCATCGAGCTCGTCGAGTTCATCGGTCTCCTCATGAGCGCCCCGGTCCCGGCCCCCGCCCCCGTCCCCGTCCCGGACCACGTTCTCCCTGCGGAGCCCGTCCCAGTCGGTGACGACCGGGACGAGGTCTCCCGCGAGCCACAGCGGCAGCTGGTCGCGGTGGTGGGGCGAGTCCGGGACGCCCGAGGCGCCGAACGGCACCACCCAGCGGCTGTCCTCGCGGCGGGCCAGGTCCCAGACGTAGCGGGCGGCCGAACCGCGCGCCGCGAGGTCGGTGAGGCCGGGCACGGAGGAGGTGGACAGCACGCAGTCGTGGTCGCCGGACAGCGCGGGTTCGTCGTACGGCGTCGTGGGCGCCACGGCTCGCCAGGGCGCCAGCCGGTGGGTGTCGCCCCAGGTGCCGGCCGGTGGCCGGGCGGCCACCTCCTCCAGTGCCGCGCGCACCGCCGCCGGACGGTCGATGCCGTACAGCTCCTTCGCGGTCAGAAGGTGTTCGAGCGCGTAGCCGATCCGCGGGACCAGCGCGAGCCAGGGCTGGAACACCTCCGGGCAGTCCGGGGGCGTGGCCAGCCGGGCGAACGCGGGATGCCGCGCGAGCCGCCGTACGAGCGTGCCGCGCACCGCCGCGTAAAGCGCCGCGCCGGTGCTGTCCGCGTCCATGTGCCGGTCCCAGTCCAGCAGCCGGTCGCGCAGGCCGGCCGCCGGACCGGTCAGATCGTCGAGGACGGCCACATGGTCCAGCAGGGCGGTGGCGGAGGCGAGATGGGTGTCCGTGTGGAGGGCGGGCATCTCGGCGGCCGACCAGCGTTCCCGCCGTGCGAGCAGCGCGGCGATACGGTCGGCGCGGTGCGGCGCGGCGAACTCGACGCCGAGGGGGGCCGCCGGGCCGCGTTGGTTCGCCATCACGGCGACGCCGTCGGTCAGGCCGGCGCGCGGCGGCTCGTGCCACCCCTGCCAGTCGTGGCCGGGCTCCCACGCGGGCACCGGACGGATCCGGTTGGCCTCGGCCCGCACCGGCACCCGTCCGGCCACCCGGTGCAGCGTGCCGCCCTCGGTGTCGGCGGCCTGGACCACGTTGACCGGCTCGGCCCACAGATCGACGGCCCGGTCCACGTCGGCGACCCGGCGGGCCCGCAGCAACGGCAGCAGGGCGCCGAAGCCCAGGTCACCGGTGACGCGGGGCGGGTAACGCAGGGCGACGGCGACCGGAGGAACACCGGGCTCGGACACACCGTCCTCCAGGCCCTCGGGGCCACCGATGATCACCGGCCCCCGGTCGGTCTCGATCACCTCGACCTCGACCGGGTCCTCGCCGGCGACCTCGATGGTCTCGGTGTGCCGGGCGGCCCGGTGCCAGACACCATCCGGACCGAGCGCTTCCACGCCCGCGCCGGTGCGGCGCAACTGCTCCCGGTACAGGTCCTGGTAGTCGGCCATGGCGTTGGTGATCGCCCAGGCGACCGAGCCGGTGTGGCCGAAGTGGGCGATGCCGGGAACACCGGGCACGGCGATGCCGACGACGTCGAACTCCGGGCAGGACAGGTGGATCTGCTGATAGACGCCGGGGTCCTCGATGAAGCGGTGCGGATCCCCCGCGATCACCGCCCGCCCGGTCACCGTCCGCTCCCCGGCGACCAGCCAGCCGTTGCTTCCGGAGGTGCCGGGACCGTCGGCGGCGAACAGTCCGACGGCGTCCCGCCCGAGACACTCGACGACCCGCTCGCGCCAGAGCTTCGCGGGGAACCCGGCGAACAGGATGTGCGTGGAGAGCCACACCGCGAGCGGCGTCCAGGGCTCCCAGCGGCCGGGCCTGAGGGCGACACGGGCGAATTCGGGAGCCGCGGCGAATCCGGGTACCGCGGAGGGCCCGGGGGCCGGGGAAGGCCCGGAGACCGGGGAAGGCCCGGAGACCGGGGAAGGCCCGGAGACCGGGGAAGGCCCGGAGACCGGGGAAGGCCCGGAGACCGGGGAGTGGGAAGCGCCCGGGGCCGCCAGCCCCTCGTTGACCCCCTCCACGTACGCCCGGAGCCACTGCCCCGTCTCCGGGTCCCGCCGGTCCAGTTCGGCGAGGCAGCGGCGGGCCGTGTCGGTCAGGCGGGCCCGGCGGGCGAGGCGGTCCCAGGAGAGGGCCTCGGGGCCGAGGAAGGACGCCGAGGTGCCCTGCGCCCTGTGCCGTTCGGTCTCCAGTTGCCAGGCCCGGTCGAGGGCGGTGACCCGGCCCTGGAGACGGGCGAGTTCGACGGCGTCACCCGCGCGCAGATGCGGAATGCCCCAGGCGTCCCGGAAGATCTCGCCGGCCACTGTGCCCCCATTCACTTTAGGTTAGGCTCCCCTAAGTGAGCCGTGGCGGAATCGTACGCGAAAGGTGAACGCGCGATGAGGCAGGGGCGGGGCTGGGAGTGCGCGGTCCTCAAGCTGATGCGCGCCAGGGACTTCGAGTTCACGGTGACGCGCGCCGAGGACATCACCCCCGACTACCGGCGGCTGCGCTGCACCGACGGCGGCATGCTCGCCTCGACCGGCGTCCACCCGACGATGTGGGTGCGGCTGTGGTTCGACAACGCGGGCAAGCCGCACCAGCGGGCGTACACCCTCGTCGACCCCGACCCGGCGGCCGGCACCTTCGCTCTGGAGTTCGCCCTGCACGAGGGGTGCGCCGGCGACTGGGCGCGGGCGGCGAAACCCGGGGACACCATCGGGGCGACCGTCCAGGGGACGGGCTTCGAGTTGCCGGCTCCCGCGCCCTCGCACGTCTTCGTGGTGGGGGACCCGGCCTCCCTCCCGGCCATCAACTCCCTGCTGAGCGCCCTGGGATCCGCACCGGCGACCATCTGGTTCGAGGGCACCCTGGACGGGCTGCCCTGCCTGGCCGACCCCGAGCGGCACGAGGTGCGCGAGGTCCCGCGCCTCGGCTCCGGCGCCCACCTCGTCGAGCGGGTCCGGGCCGACCTGCCCGACCTGCTGCGGGCCCACCCCGACCCGTACGTCTGGGTCGCCTGCGACACCGCGACCACCCGGACCCTGTCGGCGTTCCTGCGCAAGGAGCTGGGCGTGTCCAAGCAGCGGATGCACGCCCTGGGGTACTGGCGCACGAGCTGACCCGTGGACACACCGGTCAGCGGGGCACGGACATCACCCTCGCCTCACCCAGGGCCCTGTCGCCGCCGACGACACCGGCCCGAC
The DNA here is from genome assembly GCF_036634175.1 of Streptomyces sp. P9-A2. Taxonomy (NCBI): domain Bacteria; kingdom Bacillati; phylum Actinomycetota; class Actinomycetes; order Kitasatosporales; family Streptomycetaceae; genus Streptomyces; species Streptomyces sp. P9-A2. Next base: position 4,222,889 of record NZ_JAZIFX010000001.1, on the reverse strand, counting down.
GCCGGGCCTCGACGCCGACGGTGCCCGGCACGGGGTGGGCGCCGGCGAGGAGCTGCTGAAGCTGCTGAAACTGCTGAAGAACCTGCCCGGGCCGGCCGGCAGAAGGCGCGGGCCCTCCTCATCCATTCCTGCTTCATCCCGTTCCAGGACGTTTTTTCCCGTTTCGTACTCCGCCGCCATGGCTGCGCCCGGAACGTCTGGGCCGGTAGGCTTTCCGTGTGATCTTCAAGCGCATCGGAAACGGCCGGCCGTACCCCGACCACGGCCGGGAAAGCACCCGGTCGTGGGCGGACGTCGCGCCGCGCCCGGTCCGCCTCGATCAGCTCGTCACGACGAAGCAACAGCTCGACCTCGAGACCCTCCTCGCCGAGGACTCGACCTTCTACGGCGACCTCTTCGCGCACGTCGTGAAGTGGCAGGGCGATCTGTATCTGGAGGACGGGCTGCACCGCGCGGTACGGGCGGCGCTCCAGCAGCGCCAGGTGCTGCACGCACGCGTCCTCGATCTGGGCTGACGCTCCCCTCCCGCAGACCGGTGCCCCACCGGCCGGGGCGCGGGCGGATCCGGCCGGAGTGCGGGTGACACCCGCCGGTACACGGCGGGCATCCGTCGGTACACGGCGGGCACCGGCACGTCATCGAGGCCCCTCGATCCCACCGGACGCACCTCTTTCGGCACGGGGTTTGACCCTTTCGGGTTGGACTGCGCACTATCGAATGATCATCTGGTAGGCATCGCCGCCGGAGCGCATTACGCTGCGCCCATGAGCATGCTGACTCCTCCCGGCATGGGCGGCCAGTACCAGATCCGGGGTGACAAGTACCCGCGGATGCGCCGACCCCGACGCCGCGGCAAGCTCGTCGTCCTGGCCATCGCCTCCGTCACGGCGCTCGGCGTGGCCGGCTGGGGCACACTGCAGCTCTTCGACGTCTTCACCGGTGGCGGCAACCCCGCCTCCGCGGTCGGCGTCAAGGCGGGCTGTGCCACCAAGGCGAGCCCCTCGCCCAGCCCGAGCCCCAGTACCGCGCTGCCCGGACCCGACCGGATCACGGTCAACGTCCTCAACGCCACGACCAGGTCCGGCCTGGCCCAGAAGACCGCCGACGAGCTGAAGAAGCGCGGTTTCAAGATCGGCGACGTCGGCAACGCGGCCAAGGAGTACGACAAGAAGGTCAAGGGCACCGGTGTGCTCCTCGGCCCCCCGTCCGCCCTCAAGACCTCGCTGCCGGTGCTCGGCACCCAGCTCGCCGACGCCGAACGCCGCACCGAGGCCTCCCGCAAGGGCGGCGAGATCGACCTGATCATCGGCGACGCCTTCACCCGGCTGACGGTCAAGGCGGACGCCGACCGGGCCCTGGCCGCGCTGAACGACCCCGAGCCCGAACCCACCGCGAAGAAGAGCTGCTGACGCCAGAGGCAGAGACAAAGGCAGGAACAGAAGCAGGAGCGAAGCAGGAGCAGAGACGGCCGCCTCCGAGCTCGAGGACGGAGCTCGGAGGCGGCCGCTTCGTCCTGTGGTCGTCACGCGGTCGCCCTGTGGCCGTCGCGCGAACGGGTGGACCGGTCCGGTACCGCCCGCCCGTACGCGTACCCGCGGCGGACGGCCTACTCGGCGGCCCCGTACATCCGGTCCCCCGCGTCTCCGAGGCCCGGCACGATGTAGCCGTGCTCGTTGAGGCGCTCGTCGACCGACGCCGTCACGACGGTCACCGGCGTGCCGGCCAGCTCGCGCTCCATGAGCTCGACGCCCTCGGGGGCGGCCAGCAGCACCACCGCGGTCACATCGTCCGCGCCCCGCTTGATCAGCTCCTGGATCGCGGCGACCAGCGTGCCGCCGGTGGCGAGCATCGGGTCCAGCACGTACACCTGACGCCCGGAGAGGTCCTCCGGCATCCGGGTGGTGTACGTCGAGGCCTGCAGCGTCTCCTCGTTGCGGATCATGCCGAGGAAACCCACCTCGGCGGTCGGCAGCAGCCTGACCATGCCGTCCAGCATGCCGAGACCGGCCCGCAGGATCGGTACCACCAGCGGGCGCGGGTGGGAGAGCTTGACGCCCGTGGTCCGCTCCACCGGCGTCTGGATGTCGACCTGCTCGGTGCGCACGTCACGCGTGGCCTCGTAAGCGAGGAGGGTGACCAGCTCGTCGGCGAGACGGCGGAAGGTCGCGGAGTCGGTGCGCTGGTCGCGCAGCGTGGTGAGCTTGTGTGCGACCAGGGGGTGGTCGACGACGTGGAGACGCATGTCCCCACATTAACCGGGCGGGACAGGGCCCGGCGCCCCCCGCACACGGCAAGCCCCGCTGCCCGCCGCCACTCCCTCGCTGGCGTCAAACCGTCCGTCCGGGGGAAAGTGGGAGAGACGGACTGGGGTGATGAAGCAATGCCTGAGCGGAATTCCCGAGACGCGCCGTCGGCACGCGAGACATCCGGCGCCCCGCGCGGCGCGCCCGACGCGCCCGACGCGCCCGACGTGACCCGCGCATCGAGGGTGTCCGGGGTGTCCGGGGTACCCGGCATGACCGGACCGCCCGGGGCGGACGAGACGGACGCCGAGCGGCGGCGGCGGCGCGCCCGGTTCCTGCGCGAACTCGCCGAAGCCCGGGAACTGCGCGACCGGGTCCAGCCGCGCCGCGCCAAGGCGGCCCGGCTGCGGCACGCGATGCGCATGCGGACCTTCCGCTGGTAGGAGGCCCACGGCCGCAGGACGGGACGCTCCTGGTGAACGGGATGTCGTGAGCACGGTGGACACAGGCCCGGCTGCGGGAAGAGCACGGCCCATGCGGGTGTTTGCCTCGTGGCCGTACGAGCGCGGGAGTCCGATCCGCGTACGATCCGCTGTGGCGGCGGCGAGCGCGCCGACGGGTCCCGGGCAGGCTCCGGGGGACACTCGGCGGCACGGGGTCAAAACTGCCGGACACAGGGAGCCGAAGACGTCCCCTGTCGGCCTTGTTTCTGCCACGATTCCGAATGGGCGGGGCTCGTAGAGCACTCCTCGTCCACACACCGCCGCCGGGGGGATTCCCGACCGGCACACCTAAGACCAGTGGGAGAGTCACGGTGTACTTCGCCGCACTGCTCGCGCGCACCGAAGACGGGTGGGAAGCGAGCGACACGGAGCTCGACGATGTGGAGACCCTGTCGGATCTGGCCGACCTGGCCAGGGAAGCCGCCCCCGACGAGGACACGGTGCTCGTGCTGATCGAGCAGGAGAACGGCTGGTTCGGCGTCGTCCGCGTGGACGGCGAGGACGACCCTCGTATCTACGTGTCCGACGCCGCGGCCGCCGCCCGCAGCAGCTACGGCGAGATCCTGCTCACCGACGAGCTGCTCGGCCGGGAACCCGGGGTCGACGGCCCCGACCTGGACGCCCTCGACCTCGACGGCACGGAGGACGGTGAACCGGACGGCACCGGCACCGGCGAGGACGGCACGGCGGACGCCGGTTCCGCGGATTCCGTACCGCACGGGCCGGTCGGTGACGCCCTGGTCCTGGACGACCTGGGCGTGAGCGAGAAGGACCTGCGCTCGCTGTCCGGGGACGCCCTCGGTGAGATCGCCGAGGTCCTGGGCGCCGCAGAGGTCCTGGAGACCGTCCGCTGACCGGGCCCACCCCGCCCGACCCGGTGCGCGATCCGGTGCCCGACCCGGTGCGCGATCCTTGGCGGGCCGCGATGCGGCTCGCCCTGGACGAGGCCGAGCGGGCCGTCCGGAGCGGGGACGTACCCGTCGGCGCGGTCGTCCTGGCACCGGACGGCAGCACCGTGCTGGCCTCCGGGCACAACGAACGCGAGGCCGCCCGCGACCCCACCGCGCACGCGGAACTGCTCGCCCTCCGGCGGGCCGCCACGACGCTGGGACAGTGGCGGCTGACCGACTGCACCCTCGTGGTGACGCTGGAGCCCTGCACCATGTGCGCGGGCGCGATCCAGCAGTCCCGGATCGACCGGATCGTCTACGGCGCCCGGGACGAGAAGGCGGGCGCGGTCGGCTCCCTCTGGGACGTCGTCCGCGACCGGCGGCTCAACCACCGGCCCGAAGTGGTCGAAGGAGTGCTCGCCGAGGAGTGCGCACGCCTGCTCACGGCGTTCTTCCGGAACCGCTGACGCGGGGCCGCCGCACCTCGAATACCGATTTCGAACCATCGCGCCGTGTGCTGTAAGGTCTCTCCCGGTAGCGTGTCCGAGCGGCCGAAGGAGCTCGCCTCGAAAGCGAGTGTGGCGCAAGTCACCGTGGGTTCAAATCCCACCGCTACCGCTGGTGAACGAAGGGCCCGGTCCGATGGACCGGGCCCTTCGCACGTCTCCGTCTCAGTTTGCGTCTCAGTTGCGACGGCCCATCCGCCGGCTGTCTGCTGAATCCGTCGAAACTCCTGACGACCTCACCCGGAGACAGTTGCGGCAGCATGATCGAGGATCATGCCCGTCTCTCGCCCTGCAGGGCGGGCCGCTTGGTGCCGGGCCGGAGGGGAAAGACGTGCCAGCCGCGTTCGGCGGCGTCCAGCGCCGCGGACCGCAGCGCGGTACGGGGGCCTTGGGCCACGCTGGAGGTCTCCAGTTCCTTGGTTGGGCGCTGGTCACTCAGGGCGGACCCGGAATTCGGCGAGACGGGGCCACCCTTGGCGTAGCCGGGACTGTCCGGCTGCTCAGGAGGATCGTGGGCTACGGAAGCGCGTGGACGCGGGGTGCGGCGAGTGTCATGATCACGGCGGCGTCCGGCGCGGGGCCGGCGCGCAAGGAGGGGGAACCATGCGGCTCTATCTCGCCATACCGTCTGTAGTGGTGGCGTTACTCTTCGCAGCCTTGGGCATGGCGGCGATCACCCGTGGCTGGGTGCTCCCCATGAACCGGCGTCACGTTCGACACGTTCGCCTCTACGGCTGGGGTCAGTTGGTGGCTGCCGTCGGCCTGTGCTGCCAGGTGGTCTTCGGGCTGGTGATCAACGGCATCGGCATCCGACAGTGGGGGACCATAACAGGCAGCGTGCTCATGGTGACCGGCCTCATCGTGATGGTGATGGGTCAGCTCCTGGGCGGTAAGCGCCAGGTCAGCGGCATGCCCTAGCCGTGGAAGTGGTTGCGCTGGAGGACGGCCTTGCGGACGTTCGCCGTGGTGCCGCCCTTGCGACCGCCAAGACCGAGCACCTGGACGGCGATCCAGCCGACGACGACGACGGCGGCGGCGGCGGCGGCCAGGATGATGAGCTGGGTGATGAACGCCTGTGAACGGCTCCTGATCATGCCTCGGACGGGGCGAACAGACCTCGAAAGGGAGTATGTCGCAAGTCACCGTGGGTTCACGTCCCACCGCTACCCCTCCTGAAGGGCCCCGTCGTCAGATGGGGCCCTTCGTGCGATCATGGGCCCGCTCGGCAGCAAGGGTGACGTCTGTGCACAGCAGTGGCACCAGTGCGCAACAGTGACAGGGGAGGGCCGCGATGGCGGTGAACGCCAAGAAGGTCGCCGTCTACGTCCTCGTGGTCTTCGCGCTGTATGTGATCATCACGGATCCCGCCAAGGCGGCCGACTACGTCCAGATAGCGTTCGAGGGCATATCCGATGCGGCGACCGCCGTCGGGGACTTCATGACATGGCTCGCAAGCGGGGGTGAATGATGATCCGCCACCTGGTCCTCTTCAGGCTGAACGCGGGCGTGGAACGCGATGATCCGCGCGTCGTGGCGGGCGAGGAGGCGTTCCGCTCGCTCGAGGGCAGAATCCCGGAGATCCGCTTCTGGGAGTGCGCCTGGAACATCAGCGACCGGCCCATCGCCTACGACTTCGCCATCAACTCGGCGTTCGACGACGCCGACGCGCTGCGCCGCTACGTGGAGCACCCGGAGCATCAGGCGGGCGTCGGGCTGTGGCGCGAGTTCGCCACGTGGGTGATCGCCGACTACGAGTTCTGAGCCTCCGCCCCAGCAGCCCCCCGTCGCGACGATGGGGGGTTTTTGCGCATGATCGGTACGACGTGACCTCAACACGGAATATGCGGTGCTTGCACACGACGAGCATGTCTTGTGATGCTATGACCGCTTTTGACGGATGAGTCGACCGATGAAGAGGTGGCGTTGACCGTGTCGGCCAGTACTGCGCCGCCCCAGGACCAGGTGTCCGCCCTGACTCCGGCTCCGGCTCAGTCCCCGGACACCCCGGCCCCACTCGTCGGCCCACCCTGCGCCGCCCCTCCCTCCTCCGCCCCTCCTCCCGCCTCCCCCTCCGTCCCTCCTCCCGCCCCTCTCTCCACCACGCCCGCCGGTCCCTCCTCCACCGCATCCCCGCCTGCCGCCCTGTCACCCGCCAAGCGCCGCGGGGCGGACACCCGGGCGCTGACCCAGGTGCTCTTCGGCCAGCTCAAGAACCTCCAGCCGGGCACGCCGGAGCACACCCGCGTACGCGCCGCGCTCATCGAGGCCAACCTGCCGCTCGTGCGCTACGCGGCCGCCCGCTTCCGCTCGCGCAACGAGCCGATGGAGGACGTGGTCCAGGTCGGGACCATCGGGCTCATCAACGCCATCGACCGTTTCGACCCGGAGCGGGGCGTGCAGTTCCCGACGTTCGCGATGCCGACGGTGGTCGGCGAGATCAAGCGGTACTTCCGCGACAACGTCCGCACCGTCCACGTACCGCGCCGGCTGCATGAGTTGTGGGTGCAGGTCAACAGCGCGACCGAAGACCTCACGACCGCCTTCGGGCGCTCCCCGACGACCGCCGAGATCGCCGGACGGCTGCGCATCACCGAGGAGGAGGTGCTCTCCTGCATCGAGGCCGGGCGGTCGTACCACGCCACCTCGCTCGAGGCCGCGCAGGAGGGCGACGGACTCCCCGGACTGCTCGACCGGCTCGGCTACGAGGATCCGGCACTGGACGGCGTCGAGCACCGCGACCTCGTCCGGCATCTGCTCGTCCAACTCCCCGAGCGGGAACAGCGGATCCTGCTGCTGCGGTACTACAGCAACCTCACCCAGTCCCAGATCAGCGCCGAACTGGGCGTCTCCCAAATGCACGTGTCCCGGTTGCTCGCACGCAGCTTCCAGCGCCTGCGGTCCGCAAACAGGATCGACGCGTAATCCCTGAGGGCGAATCGCTCACCAGTGCCTTTACTTGAGCTTCTGGCCTGAAACCACGTCAGACCCCTTGTTTCCAGGGCTGATTCACCCTATGGATGTCGACATGTCACTACAGCGCGTTGCCGACATGTGACATTCTGCCGGAAGCGCGTTTGCCGAAGCTCCGGCTCCGGTATTCAGGTGAAGGCTGCGTTCCTCGGACAGGAACGTTCGCCGCGACCGTCCCGCGACCCAAAGGGGGTGGCATGTCCGCAGACCAGGGCAGCTCGAAGGTGCTCACGCTCGCGGAGAGCGAGACAGCTCCCAATGCTCTCGACGTACTCGGCCCCATCGACGATGTCCCGGCCCTCGCGGCCGCGCCCACTCCAGATCTTCCGGAAACACCGGCGACACCGGCCACAGCGGCCATCGACACCCGCACCCTGTCCCGTTCCCTGTTCCTGCGGCTCGCCGCACTCGACGAGAACAGTCCGGAGCGCGGTTACGTCCGGGACACGCTGATCGAACTCAACCTCCCACTGGTGCGGTACGCGGCAGCCCGATTCCGCTCGCGCAACGAGCCGATGGAGGACATCGTCCAGGTCGGCACCATCGGGCTGATCAAGGCGATCGACCGCTTCGACTGCGAACGGGGCGTGGAGTTCCCTACGTTCGCGATGCCGACGGTGGTCGGTGAGATCAAGCGGTTCTTCCGCGACACGTCATGGTCGGTGCGCGTGCCGCGCCGGCTTCAGGAGCTGCGCCTGGCGCTGACGAAGGCCGGCGACGAGCTCTCCCAGAAGCTCGACCGCTCCCCGACGGTCCCCGAACTCGCCGCGGTACTGGGCGTGTCCGAGGAAGACGTGGTCGACGGACTCGCGGTCGGCAACGCGTACACGGCGTCCTCGCTGGACTCCCCGGCGCCCGAGGACGACGGCGGCGAGGGCTCGCTCGCGGACCGCCTCGGCTACGAGGACACGGCACTGGAGGGCGTGGAGTACCGGGAGTCGCTCAAGCCCCTGCTGGCCAAGCTGCCGCCCCGGGAGCGGCGCATCATCATGCTGCGCTTCTTCGCCAACATGACGCAGTCACAGATCGGCGAGGAGGTCGGCATCTCCCAGATGCACGTCTCCCGGCTGCTCACCCGGACCCTGGCCCAACTGCGCGAGGGCCTCATCTCGGACTGAGACACATCGATCGCCGGTAGCCATCGGTTCCCACCGTCGGCCACCGGACCGGACCGGACACGGACCTACGGCCGCCGGGGCGTCCCTCACGGGCGCAACGGCGGCCTCCGTGTGTCCTGTCGGGCCCCGACAGGACACACGGACCCGACGGGACCTGACGGATCAGCGCAGAGCCAGCCAGGCCACGGCCGCGACGACCGCCACGGCGACGACGACGCCGATGATCAGACCGATACGGGGACCGCCACCGCTCGTCGTGGCGGCCTGCTGCCCCTGAGGGGCGTCGTCGACGAACGCGCGGAACATCTGGGTGCTGCCGGCGGGGTCGTGGTTGCCCTGCGGGGGCTGGGAGTTAGCCATGGCCCGAGACACTAGCGAACTGTCCACGAAGGTCCCAAGCGGGGGCGCCCTCAGATCGGCCGCGCAGGGGCGCGTACAAGGCACCTGTGACTCCGCTCCCCCTCCCGAAGGAAGGGGGCTTCCCACCTGAGGGTTGCGGTCCAGCCCGAACCGATCCCTTGCGGGACACCAGAAACGTACACCAGGGATTCGATTCCCCCACCGGCTGAAGTCGGTGGTTCTCTCGAAAGAGGTCCGATGGGGTGCGGACGGGGCACGCATGGGGCGCGCATGGGGCACGTAGAGGGATCGCGCGCGGGCACACGTCGCTCGGCGGTACGGGCTGAGCGCGGTCCACGTGAGCCATCGGAGCGGGGCCGCAGGGCCCGGCCGCTGGTACCGATTGGCCGACAAACCCTCCCACCTGCGCGTTTACGATTTAACATACTTGCCTTTGCCAAGTTTTGAGGCCCTTGCACCCTTTTTTGTTTGCCTTCAGCAACCAACCACTTCTATCGTTGCCCTAAGCAACGAATGGGAGGTGTCATGGCCGAGCAGGCGCAGTACGAGGAGCTGGTACGGCAGCTCAGTGCCTTCAGCGCGGTGAAGCGAGAGCTGCGCCGGAGCATGCCGGCCGACTTCCACAGCGGCTCCGCCGCCGTGCTGACGGCCCTCGGCCGCCACGGCGCCATGCGCATGAGCCGGCTCACCGAGCTGCTCGCCGTCGACCTCTCGGTCACCAGCCGCCAGGTCACCCACGCGGTCGCGCTCGGCTGGGTCGAGCGGTCCCCCGATCCGACCGACAAGCGCTCCCGCATCCTGCGCCTGACCCCCGCGGGCCGAGTGCAGCTCGACGCGTTGTTCCGACGGGCCACCCAACTGCTCACCGAACGCCTGGACGACTGGTCCGAGGACGAGATCGTCCTGCTCGCCCGGCTCATGTCCCGCCTTCGGGACAGCTTCAGCGACTGCCGGCCCACGCCCCGCGCGACACCACCACCCAGCCCCGCGCCCCCTGCGGCCCCCGTGCCGCCCGAGGCCGCCGCGCCCTCCGAGGCCCCTGGGACCCCGGCTCCTCGTACCCCCCAGGACACCGAGACCGCCCGTACACCCGCAAACGCGTAAGAGTAAGGAAGTCCATGGCAACGACCACACCGACCGGTGTGCGGGCTCGGGCCGAGCGCGGGGGAGACTCCTCCGCGAGCGGCGCTCCCATGTCCCACCGGCAGATCCTGGAGGCACTGTCGGGCCTGCTGCTCGGCATGTTCGCCGCGATCATGTCCTCCACCATCGTCTCCAACGCCCTGCCCGAGATCATCACCGAACTCGGCGGCGGCCAGAGCGCCTACACCTGGGTCGTGACGGCGGCGCTGCTGTCGATGACCGCGTCCACGCCCCTGTGGGGCAAGCTGGCCGACCTGGTCAGCAAGAAGACACTGGTCCAGACGGCCCTGGTCATCTTCATCGTGGGCTCCGTGGTCGCCGGCATGGCGCAGAACCCCGGCATGCTGATCACGGCCCGGGTCATCCAGGGGCTGGGGGCCGGCGGTCTGACCGCGCTGGCCCAGATCATCATGGCCGCGATGATCTCCCCCCGGGAGCGCGGCCGCTACTCCGGCTACCTGGGCGCGACCTTCGCCATCGCGACCGTGGGTGGCCCGCTGATCGGCGGCGTGATCACCGACACCTCGTGGCTCGGCTGGCGCTGGTGCCTGTACGTCGGCGTGCCGTTCGCGCTGATCGCCCTCTTCGTGCTGCAGAAGACCCTGAAGCTGCCGGAGACCAGGCGCAAGGTGAAGGTCGACTGGGCCGGCGCCTTCTTCATCACCGCTGCCGTCAGCCTGCTGCTGATCTGGGTCACCTTCGCCGACGACAAGTTCGCCTGGGTGTCCTGGCAGACGTACGCGATGGTCGGCGGCTCGCTGCTGCTCACCCTGGTCTTCCTGTTCGTCGAGACGAAGGCCGCCGAGCCGATCATCCCGCTGCGGCTGTTCCGCAACCGCACCATCACGCTGGCCTCGGTCGCCTCGCTGTTCGTGGGCATCGCGATGTTCGCCGGCACCATCTACTTCAGCCAGTTCTTCCAGCTGGCCCGGAACGAGTCCCCGACCATGTCGGGTGTCCTCACCATTCCGATGATCGGCGGTCTGTTCGTCTCCTCGACCGTCTCCGGTCTGATCATCACCCGGACCGGTAAGTGGAAGGCCTGGCTCGTCGCCGGCGCCGCGCTGCTGACCGCCGCCCTGGGGCTGCTGAGCTCCATACGCTACGACACCCCGTACTGGCACATCGGCCTCTTCATGGTGATCATGGGCCTCGGCACCGGCATGATGATGCAGAACCTGGTGCTGTGCACGCAGAACCAGGTCGACCCGAGCGACCTCGGCGCCGCGAGCTCCGTCGTCACCTTCTTCCGGTCGCTCGGCGGCGCGGTGGGCGTCTCGGTGCTCGGCTCGGTCATGTCGACCCGGATCAACCACTACGCCGAGGACACCATCGGCTCACTGAGCCCGCAGGAGCGGGCCGCCGCCGCCCAATCGGCCGGCTCCGGTGAACTGCCGGACATGGACCTGCTGCCCGACGGCATCCGCACCTGGCTGGAGAGCGCCTACGGGCACGGCATCGCCGACATCTTCCTGTACGTCGCCCCGGTCGCCTTCCTCGCCTTCCTGGTGACCCTGTTCATCAAGGAGGTCCCGCTGCGGACCTCGGGCGCGCTGGCCCAGGCCGCCGAGTCGCTCTCCGCCGCAACGGTTCCGGTGGCCGCCGGAACGACGGACGAAACCACCGGCGGGGCGGCCGAGGCCGGCACCGCCGACGTCCCGAGCCGGTCCGGCTCCGCTTCGGCCTCCGCCGGCGGTGGCAAAGGCACCACCGGGTCCACCGGGTCCACCGACCCCACCGGCCCCACCGGTTCCGGCAAGTAGTCCGGACCCCTTCGCCTTCGGGCCACCCGACCCCGGTCCGCGGCGGGCGGCACGCTCTTACGACCTCACCCGCGATGGGGAGTGGATCAGCGAGCGGCGTCATGCGGCTTCGCATCCGAGGCGGAGGAGGGAGTGATGGCGGAGCCATCGCGACCGACGACAACGCCGGAGGCGAAGCCGCAGGGCGTCGGGAGCCCGCTCGCCATCGCGGGTGAGGTCGTCAGCGGAGGCGCGCCCCCCACCGCGGGCCGGTCCTCTTCAGCAGGGTCCTCTTCACCGGCCCTCCTCGCCGGTACTCCCCCCGGGTCTTCGCCCCCGACGGCCTGGCGAGGCACCCACCGGCACCCGGCGTCGGTCCTAGGCTGGCGCCATGGCACCGAACATCGCGACGAACACCCGTGTCCCCCTCGATGAGTTGCTGGACTTCGTACGGCCCCGGCACCGCGCGATCCTGCTGACCCGGCGAACCGACGGAAGCCCCCAGGGGTCGCCGCTGACCTGCGGGGTCGACGACTCCGGCCGCATCGTGCTCTCCACCTACCCGGAACGCGCCAAGACCCGCAACGCCAAGAGGGACGCCCACGTGAGCCTGATCGTCCTCAGCGACGAGTGGAACGGCCCCTGGGTACAGATCGACGGCACCGCCGAGGTCCTCGACACACCCGAGTCGGTGGAACCGCTCGTGGAGTACTACCGGAACATCGCCGGCGAACACCCCGACTGGGACGAGTACCGGGCGGCCATGGTCAAGCAGGGCAAGTCGATCATCCGGATCACCCCGGAGCGGTGGGGCCCGGTGGCGACGGGCGGCTTCCCGGCACGGCTGGTCGAAGGGGACTGACGAGCGGGCGGGTGGCGGTGGCTGCTCCCGGTGCCACCGCCCCCCGACCTCCGCCCGCCCTCCGCCCGCTTGCTGCCACTCGCTGCCACTCGCTGCCGACTGCGGAGTGGCCGTCGGCCTTCAGCCGTTGACCGTCAGCCGTTGACCGTCGACCCTCAGCCTTCAACCTTCCGGGTGAGGTCGTAGAAGGTGGCCGAGCCTGCCGTCGCCTCCTCGAAGTTCTCCTCCACCCAGGACGTGATCTGCGAAGAGGTACTGGAGCCGGCGGAATCGTCACCCCCGTCCATGCCCCCGCCCATGCTCCCGCCGGAGACGAAGTAGTGGATCCTCCCTTCCTCCACGTACTGCTGGAACTGGGCCAAGGTCGGTGAGGGGTCGGTGCCGTTGAAGCCGCCGATCGCCATGACGGGTTCACCCGTGGCGAGCTGGTGGCTCGCGGCGTTCTGGGCGCCGATCGCGGCGGCGACCCAGGTGTAGTTCCCGGCGTCGGTCTCCAGGAGTTCCTTCGCCTCCGAGTCGATGCTCGTGCCACCGAGCAGTCCGCCCATGCCGCCCGCACCGCCGCCACCGCCCGGCATGCCGTTCTCGGCACTGCCACCGGTGCCGTCCTGCCGGTTCTGGCCGGGCCGGCCGTCCTGACCGTCCTGGCTGTCCTGACCCATCGGGCCGCCGCCGGGGAAGCCGCCGGTGCCGTTGCCACCGCCGCCGGGCGGGGTCTGGCCCTGCCGGCCCTGACCGCCCCCGCCGGGGAAGCCACCGCCCCCGCCGGGGCCACCGCCCGGACCGCCCCCGCCACCCATGCTCGCGCCCGCCGGACCGGCCGTGACGATGGAACCGGAGTGACCTTCCTGCACCGTGCTCAGCGTGTACGCCGTCGGACCGGCCAACGCCGCCACCAGTGCCAGCCCTGCCACCGCGAGCGCCGGCCGGTGTCCGAGCCGGCCCACGAAGACCAGTCCGAGTGCCGCGACCAGACCGCCGACCAGAACCGGCCACTTCAGCCAGGGCAGGTAATCCGGTGTGCGGTCGAGCAGCACATACTCCCAGGCTGCCGTGGCCGTCGCGGCGGTCGCGAGGCCGAGCGAGGCGGCGACCGAGCGCCGCTTCTCCCACAGCGCGGCCGAGCCCATGCCGACCAGAGCCGCCAGATACGGCGCGATGGCCACCGTGTAGTACTCGTGGAAAATGCCGGCCATGTAGCTGAAGACGACCAAGGTCACCAGCAGCGAGCCGCCCCAGACCAGGAACGAGCCGCGTGCCGGGTCGGTCCGCCCGGCCTTGCGGGTGAGGACCAGCCCCGCGATCAGCAGGATCAGTGCGGCGGGCAGCAGCCAGGAGATCTGGCCACCGACCGAGGAACCGAACATCCGGTCCCAGCCGGTCTCGCCCCACTGCCCGCCACCGGTACCACCGCCGGGGCCACCGGCTCCCCCTCCGCCGACGCTGCCGGTCTCCTCGCCGTTGAGCCGGCCGAGGCCGTTGTAGCCGAAGGTCAGCTCCAGGAAACTGTTGTTCTGCGAGCCGCCGACGTACGGGCGCGAGGACGCGGGCCACAGCTCGACGACCGCCACCCACCAGCCGCCGGAGACGACCAGCGCGAGGGTCGCCCACGCCAGCTGCACCACCCGCTTCTTCGGCTTCACCGGAGCGCAGACACCGTAAACGAGCGCGAGGGGCGGGAGGACGAGGAACGCCTGGAGCGTCTTCGCGAGGAACGCGAAACCGATCACGGCACCGGCCCACACCAGCCACTTCGTCCGGCCGTCCTCCAGGGCACGGACCACGAGGTAGCAGACGAGGGACATCAGCAGCGCCAGCATGGCGTCCGGGTTGTTGAACCGGAACATCAGCGCGGCGACGGGTGTCAGCGCCAGCACGGCGCCCGCGATCAGACCGGCGGCCGGGCCGGAACGGCGGCGCACGGCCGCGTACACGACAGCGACCGTGCCGACGCCCATCAGCACCTCGGGCACGAGGATCGCCCAGGAGTTCAGGCCGAAGACCCGCACCGAGAGCCCCATCGGCCACAGTGAGGCCGGGGGCTTGTCCACGGTGATGGCGTTCGCCGCGTCCAGCGAGCCGAAGAAGAACGCCTTCCACGATTCGCTGCCCGCCTGCACCGCCGCCGAGTAGAAGGAGTTGGCGTATCCGGACGCGCCCAGGTTGTACAGATACAGCAGCCCGGTCACCAACAGCAGTCCGAGGAAGGCCGGTCGCGCCCAACGGGGGTCCTCCGGCCCACCGCGCCACAGTCTCCGGGCGAGCGGCTGCCGTGGTTCCTCCTCCGCGGGAGCGGAGGCAGGGCGGGGTGGCCCCCAGACGGTGGGGGCCACCCCGGCACTCGTTCCGGCACTCGTTCCGGGAATCGTTCCGGGACTCGTCTGATCGGACTGCGTGCTCATCGAGGGTTCCTCGGGTCGATGCCGGACGGGCCGGACGTACGGGGCCGGGCTGCCGGACCGGACGGATGGGACGCGGGGGACGCGGGGGACGCGGGGGGCACGGGGGACGCGGGGGGCACGGGGGGCACGGCGGGCGGACGCGGGGGACGTGGGGGACGCGGGGGGCACGGGGGGCACGGCGGGCGGACGCACCGGCTGCAGCCGCATGGTCGCGTCCCGCCGGGAGCGGTCTCCGTCAAAGGCGTCAAAAGCGTCAAGGGCTTCGAAGACGTCGAGGGGAGACGTGGCCGGCCCTTTGTGACGATCCTGGTGGTGCCGGGAGTCGGGGTGGCCGCGGTCCGGGAAGACCCACGCCCGGAACAACAGGAACCGCAGTACCGTCGCGGCGAGGTTGGCGGCGATCAGAACCGCCAGCTCGGTGGAGTGGGCGGGATCGCCGGCCGCGGCGTTGAGCGCGGCGAGTGAACCGGCGGTCAGCACGAGGCCGATACCGAAGACGACCAGCCCTTGCGCCTGGTGCCGTACCGCACCACCACGCCCCCGCACCCCGAACGTGAGCCGGCGGTTGGCGGCCGTGTTGGCGACCGCCGAGACCAGCAGGGCGAGCCCATTGGCCGTCTGAGAGCCGGCGAAGGTCCGGAAGCCGCTGTAGAGCAGCAGATAGACGAGCGTGGACAGGGCGCCGACGACGCAGAAGCCGACCAACTGCCGTGCCAGCCCCTGCGGTACGCCCGTCAGGTCGCGGTCGCGCGGGTCGTCGCCGAAGGGCCTGGTCAACCGGTCCAGCGGCAGCGAACCGGTGGCCAGGGCCCTGCCGACCCGCCACACGCCCTTGAGGTCGTCGGTCGCCGTCCGGACGATGTGCACGGTCGAGTCGGGGTCGTCGACCCAGTCGACCGGTACCTCGTGGATCCGCAGCCCCGCGCGCTCGGCGAGCACCAGCAGTTCGGTGTCGAAGAACCAGCCGCTGTCCTCCACCAGTGGGAGCAGCACCTGGGCGACGTCCCGGCGGATCGCCTTGAAACCGCACTGCGCGTCGGAGAAGCGGGCCTGGAGCGAACCCCTCAGGATCAGGTTGTACGAGCGGCTGATGAATTCCCGCTTGGTACCCCGCACGACTCGTGAACTCCGGCTGAGCCGGGAGCCGATGGCGAGGTCCGAGTGGCCGGAGATCAGCGGGGCGACCAACGGCAGCAGGGCGTTCAGGTCGGTGGACAGGTCCACGTCCATGTAGGCGAGGACGGGGGCGTCCGAGGCCGACCAGACGGTCTGCAGGGCCCGGCCCCGCCCCTTCCGCTCCAGCCGGAAGGACCTCACCTCCGTGATCCGCTCCGCCAGTCCCGCCGCCACCTGCGCGGTGGTGTCCGTGGAGGCGTTGTCCGCGATCGTGATGCGGAACGCGTAGGGGAAGGTGCGGGTGAGGTGCTCGTGCAGTCTGCGGACGCACGGCCGGAGGTCCTTCTCCTCGTTGTGGACGGGGATCACTAGGTCCAGGACCGGCGTGGCGGCTCCGTCGACCGGGAGGTGTTCCCGGGCCGGCAACTGCTCCCACGCCGGCTCAGTGCCGGAAGAAGAGTCGGTTCGCATGGCGCCGACTCTTCTCAAGGCCCCTGTTCCGCCCGTGTGCCGAGGCTGTGCTGCGCCTGTGAGTACGCCGGTGAGTACGGGGACGGACGCGGCGCGGGCGCCGGCCGGGGCGCCGGCCGGGGTGCCCACGCGGACTCCGGGGCTAGCGCGGGGCGGGGGGCGAGCGCGGGCAGCCACAGCGTGAACACCGTCCTTCCCGGCACGCTCTCGACGGTCACGGCACCGTCGTGTGCGGTTGCGACGGCCTGCACGATGGCCAGCCCCAGACCCGTCGAGCCACCGGTGGAGGCGCTGGCAGAGGCGCTGGCAGAGGCAGAGGCACTGGTCGAACCACCTGCCGACCCACCGGTAGAGGCATCCACCGAACCCCCGGGCGAGCGGGTGCGCGCCGAGTCACCACGTGCGAACCGTTCGAAGACGTGCGAAACCAGCGTCGGCGGGATGCCGGGCCCGTCGTCCGCCACCTCCACGCACAGCCAGGAACCCTGCCGCCGCACCCCCGCGGTCACGGTGGTGCCCGGCGGGGTGTGGTGGCGGGCGTTGCCGAGCAGGTTGACCAGCACCTGCTGGAGGCGGGCCGCGTCGGCGTGCGCAGTGGCGGGCTCGTCGGGCAGCTCCAGCCGCCAGTGATAATCCGGGCCGGCCGCGCGGGCGTCGCTGACGGTGTCCACGACGAGCGGGACGAGGTCGGTCTCCTCGAACTGCAGGGGCCGCCCGGCGTCCAGGCGCGCGAGCAGCAGCAGGTCCTCGACGAGCAGGGTCATCCGGCCCGCCTCGGACTCGATCCGCCGCAGCGCGTGCCGGGTATCGGGGCCGACCTCCTCCCGTCCCCGCCTGGTGAGTTCGGCGTAGCCCCGGATGGAGGCCAGGGGTGTACGCAGCTCATGACTGGCGTCGGCGACGAACTGCCGTACCCGCGTCTCGCTCGCCTGACGTGCGTGCAGCGCGCCGTGGACGTGGTCGAGCATCCGGTTCAGGGCGGCGCCGACCCGGCCGACCTCGGTGTGCGGATCGCATTCGGCCTCGGGAACCCGTTCCTCGAGCGTCACCTCGCCGCGGTGCAAAGGCAGTTCGGAGACCCGGGTGGCGGTGGCGGCGACCCGGCGCAGCGGGCCGGTCGCGACGCCGACGAGAACGAACCCCGCGATACCGGCCGCCACGAGCCCGGCGCCGGTGACGCTCACCTCTACCAGGATGAGAGTGCTGATGGTGTCGTCGGTGTTCTCGGTCGGCAGTGCGACGTAGAACGTGCCGTTGCGGCCGCTCAGGTACTCCACGCGGTACTCGCCCAGGCCGGGGATCTCCGCGGTGTGCTGCTTCTCGTCACGTGGTACGGCCGCGAGGGCGGTGAGCTGGGCGTCGGTGAGCGGCGCGGCCTCGGGCGTCGTGACCCCGTTCTCCTCCCTGGAGGTGCTGACGATCCCTTCGGCCACCCGGCCGTCCTCGACGGTCGCGCCGATGGTGCCGAAGCCCTGCGGGCCCTTGACGACGAATTCGAGCGGGCCCTGTCCGCCCTGGAGCTGAAGGGGCGGCCCGCCGTCCGCGGGCCCGCCGGCAGCACGCATCGCCACCTCACGCAGCTGCCCGTCCAACTGCTCGTACAGGTGCGACCGCAGGGCCAGCGTCGTCACCGTGCCGATCACCGCGCACACCACGGCGATCAGGACCACGGACGCGACGACGAGCCGGGTCCGTAGCGTGCGCGGTGTGCCCGCTCTCCGCCGTGGACGCGGCCGTCGTCGTCCGCTCACGACACCGCGGGTTTGATCAGGTACCCGGCACCGCGCCGGGTGTGGATCATCGGCTCCCGGCCGGCGTCGATCTTCCGGCGAAGATACGAGATGTACAGCTCGACGACGTTCGCCTGCCCGCCGAAGTCGTAGGACCAGACCCGGTCGAGGATCTGCGCCTTGCTGAGCACCCGCCGCGGGTTGCGCATCAGGTAGCGCAGCAGCTCGAACTCGGTGGCGGTGAGGTGGATGTCCACCCCGGCCCGGGTCACGTCGCGGCTGTCCTCGTCGAGCGTGAGGTCGCCGACCACCAGCATGGACTCCGGCCGTCGGTCGGCCGCGCCGGAGCGCCGGATCAGGCCGCGCAGCCGCGCGACGACCTCCTCCAGGCTGAACGGCTTGGTCACGTAGTCGTCGCCGCCGGCGGTCAGGCCCGCGATGCGGTCCTCGACGGCGTCCCTCGCGGTGAGGAAGAGGACGGGCATGTCCTGCTGCTCGCGGCGCAGCCTCCCGAGCACGGACAGACCGTCCATGTCCGGCAGCATCATGTCCAGGACGACGGCATCGGGCCGGAACTCGCGTGCGGCCCGGACAGCGCCCCGGCCGTCCGCCTCACTGCGGGTCTGCCAGCCCTCGTAGCGCAGGGCCATGGAGAGCAGTTCGGTGATCGGCTGCTCGTCGTCCACCACCAGCACCCGGACGGGGCTCCCGTCCGGCCTCAGCAGTTCGGTGCGCCCCTGGGGCGAGGTCGTGGTCATGCTCCACACCCTCGCGGGGACCCCTGAGAGTGCCCTTTCGGAAGTCTGTGTTTTCCCTGAGAAGTCCTCCGGCGACTCCTCACCCCTCACCCCTCACCCCTCACCCCTCCAGCCGCCCCGACGCTCCTGTCAGCCAGCGGCGCCGCTTCCGATCCCGCTCCCGCTCCCGCTCCCGTCTTCGTCCCCCCGCAGGCCGAAGATGCGGGCCGCGTTGTCGTGGCACACCGCCCGCAGCCATGCGGACCCGAGCCCGAGCCGCTCCAGTGCGTGGAGCTGATGAAGGTACGGGTACGGGATGTTGGGGAAGTCCGTGCCGAGCAGGATCCGGTCACCGAGACCGGCCAGCCGGGGCAGGGCCCGCCGGGGGAACGGCGCCATACGCTCGGCGAAGTCGGTGAACGCCATCGTGGTGTCCAGCCGCACCTCCGGGTAGCGCTCGGCGAGGTCGAGGAAGTCCTCGTACTCGGGCATCCCGAGGTGCGCCACGACCAGACGCAGCCGGGGGTGCCGGGCCAGTACCCGCGCGATCGGCTCGGGGCCGGTGTACTTGCCGGGCGCGGGCCCGGAACCGCAGTGGATCACCACCGGGACGCCCGCTTCGGCGAGCACGCCCCAGGCACCGTCGAGCAACGCGTCGGCCGGATCGTACGCCCCCACCTGCACATGCGCCTTGAAGACCCGCGCCCCCGCTTCGACGGCACCCCTGACCAGGCTCTCGGCCCCGGGTTCGGGGAACAGCGTCGAGGTGTGCAGGCAGCCGGGCGTACGGCGGGCGAAGCCGACCGCCCAGTCGTTCAGCCACCGCGCCATGCCGGGCTTGTGCGGATAGAGCATGGCCGTGAAGGCAGCCACCCCGAACTCCCCCAGCAGCTCGGCCCGTTCCCTCTCCTCCTGCCGGTAGGTGATCGGCCACTCGACCCCGCCGGTCAACGGCCCGAGCTCGTCGAAGTAGGCCCACACCTTGCGCAGCACCCGTTCCGGCATGAAGTGCGTGTGCACGTCGACGAGTCCGGGAAGCCCGAGCCCCTCCCAGAAGCGCCGCACGTCAGCGGCCTCGGCACGGGCGGACTCCGTGAGGTGATGGCTCATACCGCCACGATCACCCGGGACCCGGCCCCCGGTCCACCCCCTGCCGCCAGGACGGGCCGACGCACCGGACGACCACCGCATGGATTGCCGAGGCCCCTCGCGCACCGGATCAGAACAAGCCGTCCTGCACTCCCGTCCCCTCCCCCGCCCCCCTGAGTGTCTTGAGCGCCTTGAGCGCCTTGACCGGCACGTCGAACTCCCTGCCCTCCGCCGGAACCAGCCCCCACCCGGGCAGGAACCGCGTATCCAGCACCACCACACCACCCTCCGTCGCCAGATGCAGATCCGGTCCGGCGGCAGCCACCAGCTCCCCGCTCACCACGCCCCCGGGAACCAGCTCGCCCACTTCCCCGAAAGCGGCCGGCGCCCCCGCCAGCCCGAACATCCCGACCTGGTCGACGGGCCGGAACGCCTCACGGTCCAGCGACTCCGGCCACCCGGCCAGAGCGACCGCCCTCCCGTGCAACTCCGCCAGCTCCGCAGCCCGTTCGCCCTCCGTACCCGGAAGTACCGCGCGTACCGCCCGCTTGTCCGCGTAGGGGACCCGGTCGGGCACCCGAAGTGCGGCGCGCAGCAGCTCCTCGGTGCGCCGCGCCGCCATCAGCGGGCCGGTCCCCAGCCAGCTGAAACAGACCGCCCCCTGCTCCAGCAGCCTCGCCGGGCCCCGCGCCACCCCGGTGATCCCTACCTTGACCATTCCGGGACCGAACCAGGCCAGATATACGCGGTACGGCCGCGGATCGTCCGCGAGGGTGTCGGCGGCCACGGAGTGCGCCCGGTCCAGCCGCGCGCACTCCGCGCACCGCGCTCCCGTGCCTCGCCCCGGCACCACCGCGCCGAGCGGACACGCATGCCCCCGTGCCCCCACGCATGTCCGCGCTCCCCCTTCCGCGACCGCGAAGGCCACCCGTTTCCCCCAGGTCAGGGCACTGTGCCGCCCACCGTCCCACGCCAGCGCGGGACCGCTTGCCGACCACCGCAGCCCCGAGCATCTCCACACCTGTGCCATCTCCGACGAGACTAGGGGCCGCCACTGACAACGAGCCACTGGCAACAGGACTGGCAGCGGTCCGCCGACAACGGGCCGCGCACGAAGGAAGCCTCAGCGCACGGAGGAGCCACCGGCACCCACGGGGCCCGGCTCCCCGGCACCGTTCCTGGGGGCGGGGACGGAGCCGGGAAGGGGGTCGGGGAGGGGGTCGCCGGATTCCGCCACCGTGGTCCGGCCCCGGCCCCGGCCCGCCAGCCGGCATCCCAGGCACCCCGGATGTCCGTCCCCGGCCTCGGGGTCCCTGACCCGCCAGTCCCACTGCTCCCTCGGCCGCCGCCCTGTCGGCTTGCCCCACCCGGCCAGGTGCAGCGCCCAGGTGACGAGGAGGCCGAGCAGGACGATGCCCAGGCCGGCGGCCCGCGACACCCCGGACCCCGTGCACACCCCCAGCGCGAGAACGGCCGCCCCCACGGTGACGATCCCGAAACCGGTCCACCCGGCGACGGTATGCCCATGGTCATATTGATGTGCGCTCACGTACCTGCTCCCTCACACGGTCGACGGGCGCGAAAATATCTCACGACGTAAGCAATTTAGCGCAGAAAACCCTCACGCGCTAAGTGAAATGGGGAACACCATGCACGCGAAGCCGCGCCAGCCCGCCACGCCGGAGCAGGCGCTGTGGGCGATGGACCGCCTCATCGCGACCCACCTGGTGGGCCAGCACCGGATCGCCCAGCAGGTGGACCTGAACGTCACCGACCTGACCTGCTTCGGGTTCGTCATCGCGTCGGGCGAGCACCTGCCCACAGCGGGGGAACTGGCGGAACGCGTCCACGTCACGACGGGCGCGATGACCGGCATCCTCAATCGCCTGGAACGCGCCGGCTACATCACCCGCCGCCCCGACCCCGCGGACCGCCGTCGCGTCCGGGTGGCCGCCCAGCCGGACGCCGTGGCTCGCGTCCGTGAGATCTACGAGCCGCACTACACCCGGCTCACCGCGCTCTTCGCCGACTACGGCCCCGACGAGATCGCCGTCCTGAACGACTGGTTCACCCGCGCGAACGCCCTCGCGGCCGACTACCTCGAGGAGCACGGCCGCACCAAGTGACGCGGCGCACGGCACGACACGGCCCGGCACCCGAGGTGCCGAGCACACCCCGGGGTGCAAACCTGGATGAGGAGACACACAGCTCGGGGACCGCTCGGGGCAGCCGAAAGGGCGAGCACATGGCGAGCAATGTCAGCGGAACACGCCAGCAGCGGGCCGGGCGGGAGGCCCAGAGCGCCTGGGCGACGGGCTGGACCGGAGCCGCGGCGGTCCTGATGACGTTCGGCGGGATCATGGCGATCTTCCAGGGCATCGCCGCCATCGCCGAGGACGACGTCTTCGTCACCACCCGCAACTTCACCTACGCGTTCAGCCTGACCGGCTGGGGCTGGATCCACCTGATCCTCGGCGCCCTCGTCCTGGCCGCGGGTCTCGCCCTGTTCACGGGGGCGACCTGGGCCCGCGCCGTAGGCGTCGCGCTGGCCGGACTGAGCATGATCGCCAACTTCGTGTGGCTGCCCTACGCGCCGGTCTGGTCGATCGTCCTCATCGTCATCGACGGCTTCATCATCTGGGCCCTGTGCTCACCACGCCGCGAGACGACGCCCCAGACCTAACAACACCCGCCCCTTCCGCCTCACCCCCATGGAAAGCAGCGACAACCGCGAGCCGGCCACGACACGGAGCCCCCTGTGGCGCTGGCTCACCCAGGCTCTCGCCGCGACCGTCCTGGTCACCGCCTACTTCCTGCTCCCCCTCAACGGCCTGGGCCCTCGACACCCCACCCTGAGCTGGACCCTCTTCGGCCTGACCCTGGCCCTCATCGCCGCCCTGCTGCTCCAGCAGATCAACCACGTCCTCCTCAACCACCCGCACGCCCGGCCCGGACTGGTCATCCCCCTGCTGATGAGCCTGTCCATCCTGGTCTTCGCCACGGCCTACCAGGGCCTGGCACAAAGCCCCGGCGAACTCATCGGCCTCGACACCCGTCTGGACGCCCTGTACTTCACGATCGTCACCCTCGCCACCGTCGGTTACGGCGACATCACCCCGCACAGCCAGACGGCCCGCCTGGTCACCATGCTCCAGATCCTCTACACCTTCATCTTCCTCACCGCGGCGGCCACCGCCCTGAGCCACCGGATCCGCACCGTGCTCCTCCACCGCAGAACCGACCACCACCACAAACCCTGACCCCGCCGACCTCACCCGTCCCGTCCCCCACAAGGTCCACCGCCGGAGCGAGCTCGCGCGAAGCCACGGGACCGGATACCGGCCCTCCCTCTTCCCACACGACAAGAGCCCCGCCGGTTCAACCGGCGGGGCTCTTGCTCTCTGTGCACTCGGCAGGATTCGAACCTGCAACCTTCTGATCCGTAGTCAGATGCTCTATCCGTTAAGCTACGAGTGCCTGCTCTTCAGTTTTCTCGCCGCTCCCGGCCCTTTGCGGGCTCGCTCGCGGCGACAGGAAGAACATTACATGACCGCCGCCGCCATGTGAAATCCGTTTGCCCCGCCCCTTGTGACCTGCGGAAACGGTGACGGAGGGCCGAGTATGTGACGAAGCCCCGGCCGGGTGGGCCGGGGCTTCGTCATCGGTGCGGAGGCGGAGGGATTTGAACCCTCGATGGGCTTTAAGGCCCAAACCGCATTAGCAGTGCGGCGCCATAGACCGGACTAGGCGACGCCTCCGTGCACAACCTTCCGCGCGCGAGCGCGGTTCAAGTGGTGCGTGCCGATGATGACACAGCCGTGCGTGGTGTCACCAATCGCCCCCTACGGTACTAGGCGCGGTGGCCACAGAGCAAAGTCCTTCCGACGGCGCGTGGCGGGCCGTCGCCTCACCACAAAGACGTACGGACGTTCGACACAAGGGCATACGGGCGTTCGATCGGGACGGTGGGCAGACCGGGCGGGGCGGGGGGCCGGCGTGGAGGTCCCGCAACGGTCCGGGCCGTGGTGGGACGGGCCACGGCCGGTGCCGGCCGGCGGGGGCGTCACAGCACCGTCACGTTACGTGCGACCTCGGTCTCATCCGGCGTCGCGAGCGCAACCCCAGCCCTTAGACTCCCTTCGGTGACACGTTGAGGGCCGGTCGGCAAGATGGCCCGACCGGTCGGCACATCGCGGAACAGGAAGGAAGCGTCTCGTGAGCAGCAGGCCATCCCGAGGCACTGCTCGCCTCGCAGCCATACTGGACGCGCTTCCCGACGCCTTGTTGCTGGTCAACGCCAACGGGACGGTCGTCAACGCCAACACCATCGCCCTCGAGGCCTTCGAGACCCCGGGCACCGCTCTGGTGGGGCGCGGGCTGCTCGACCTGCTGCCGGAGTTCGACTCCAAACTCATCCCCGGCTCCATGCGCCGGCCCGACCACATCGACCCTCGGGCCCGCACCAAGCCGACGCGGATGGTCGCCCGGCGGACCGACGGGGTCGAGTTCCCGGTCGAGGTCACCAGTGCGAATCTGGAGACCGGCCAGCAGGCCTACGACACCGACAGCTACGGCTACACCGGCGACGAACTGCTGATGCTCGTCGTACGCGATCTGTCCGGCACCGTGGACACCGAGGCCGAGCTGGCGCGTTCTCAACGGCAGACCGAGATGATCCTGCGGGCCGCCTCGGAAGGTGTCGTCGGGACGGACACCGACGGACGGATCGTCCTGGTCAACCCGGCCGCCGCCCAGATACTGGGCTATCGGGCCAGCGACCTCGGCGGGCGGGAACTGCACACCCTCATCCTCCACTCGCGCGCCGACGGCTCCCCCTTCCCCTACGACGAGTCCCCGCTCGCCGATACCCTGCGCTCCGGGCGCAAGCACCGGGTGCGCGGTCAGGTGCTGTACTCCAAGAGCAACGACAAGGTGTCGGTCGATCTGACGACCGCGCCCGTGCGCGACGGCGACCAGCTCGTCGGCGCCGTCATGACCTTCACCGACCGGCGTCCCTACGACACGCTCGTCAAGGAGAAGGAAGAGGCCGAACGGCAGCACGCCGAGGAACTGGAGCGGATCGCCGGGGAGCACGCCGAGCAACTGGAGCGGATCGCCGGGGAGCACGCCTCCGAGTTCACCGCCCTGCGCCAGGAACAGGTCCGCGAGCTGGAGGAACTGCTCGAGGCGCACACCGAGGAACTCGCCGCGAACGAGGAGCGGTACGCCGCGCTCGGCGAGCGGGAGAAGGACCGCTTCGAAGCCCTCGCCGGCCGGCACGAGCAGCTGCTGACCCTGCTCGGGCAGTCGCTGAGGGGCCCGCTGGAGGAACTGCGCCGCGACCTGGCCGCGCTGGCCGCCGACGACGCCGGGCAGCTGTGGCCCGAGGCCAACCAGGTGCTCCATCATCTGTCGGCCGGTTACTCCCGGATCACCACCCTCATCGACAACGTCCTCGGCTTCCAGCGGCTCGACGCCGGGACGGGCGGCATCACTCGTACGAAGGTGATGCTCGACGCCGTCGTCGCCGCCGGTGTCGACGGGGCCGTGGAACTCATCGGGCCGGGCCGGGTCCAGTTCGCCGTGCATGCACCGCCCATCGAGGCCGAGGTCGACTCGCGGCTGCTCGCCACCGCCCTCGCACATCTCGTCGCGGATGTCGCGGGCGTCGACGCCACCGGCAGCACTCCCGTGTCGACGGGCGGTTACCTGGACAACACGGTCGTGGTCGCGGCGGCACAGCGCGGCGAGGTCGTACGGATCGAGGTCCGCGGGCCGTACAGCGGCGGCGATCCGGTGCACGAGCCGATCGTGCGCGGGATCGTACGGGCGCACGGAGGTGTGCTGCAGACGCACGAGGTGCCGGGAATGAGCGGCAGCGCGTTCGTCCTCGAAGTGCCCATCGGGGCCGGCGCGGGTGCCGTCGCCGCAGTTCAGGCGACTGCCCAGCTCGCGTTGCCGGCCGGAGTACCGACGGTCGAGGCACCGGTGCCGGTAGCGGTACCGGTGCCGGGAGAGGTACCGGTACCGGGAGCGGTGCCGCCCGAGGGGGCTGCCACTGCCGCGGGCGGTCAGCAGGGTTTGAGTGGCGGACGACGGAGGGCCCGGCGGTCCTCGGTGGACGCCTTCCTGGAAAGTGAGGTGCCGGGGCCGGACGACGGTGCCGGAGCCGGTACGGAGACCGTGGCGCCCACCGGACGACGCAGGCGCCGGGCGGCCGCGGCGGCCGCGGAGCCCCCGCAGATTCCGGCTCAGGCGTCCGGTGAGGGCGCGGTGGCGGTGTCGTCCGGTGGGACCGGACGGCGGCGCGGCCGGTCGGCCGAGGGCGCGGAGGCGGCTGCCCCTGCCGACCCGGGTGGGGTCGCCGGTGCGGTCACCGGTGTGGTCGCCGGTGCGATCGGTGCGGGCGGCTCCGGTGGCGGAGTGTCCGAGGGGGCCGTTGTCACAGCCGCCGAGTACGCGGCGGGGTCCGCCGCCTCGAACACCGGGCTGGGCGGGACCGTACCGCCGCAGGGTGTACCCGTCCCGGCGGGGGGACAGCGTGCCCTGCAGGTTTCCGGTGAGCAGCACGCCCTGCCGCCCGCGCTGCCCGCGGTGGACAGCGGGAACGGAACGGCCGGTGCCTCTCAGGGACAGGGCCGGGATCAGGCTTCGGAACAACAGGGCCGGCCGCAGGAGCAGGGGCAGGGGCAGGGGCAGCAGACTCAGGCGGCCGGGCGTCGCCGGCGTGCGCTGGCGGCGGCCACCGAGCGTGCGGCGGCGCAGGAGGCCGCGCCCCGTACCGTGTTCGCCCTGCCGCCCGCCGAGGCGGAGCAGGAAGGACAGGACGGGGCCGTCGGTGCGGCGGGGCAGGGCTCGGCACAGGGCTCGTCGCCCGTGGTGATGCCCGGACCGGCCGCTGCCGGTGACGCGCTGATCGGCGGGGGGCGCCATGACGCCGTCCCACACGATCAGTCCGACGAGCACACTCCTCCGCAGCCGCACCCCACAAGCGCCCCCACGGGACGCCGCCGACGGGCCGCCGCCCAGCCCGCCGAGCAGGGCACGGTCCCTTCGTCGGCGCAGGCTGCCCAGGCCCAAATGCAGGCGCAAGCCCAGGTCCAGGTCCCGGTCCAGGTCCCGGTCCAGGTCCCGGGGGGTGCGGCCGGAGGTGCCGCTCAGCCCGTTCCCGTACCAGTGGCGCCCGTACAGGGGGCCACCCCGGAGCGCGCCCCCGTACCGCCGCAGGGAGCGGCCCTTCCGTCGGCCGTTCCGCCGCAGGGCATGGCCGGGCAGGGACAGCCGCCTCAGGCACAGGTGCCGGCCCCGGCCCCGGCACCCCACGATCAGCTCCAGCCGGCCTCCGCCGGACAGCCGTTGCCCCAGCCGACGGTGCTGCCGCCCGCTGCCCAGGCACAGGCACAGCCCGTCGCTGCGGTCACGGAACAGCCCGCTTCCGTGGCCCAGCCGCTGCCTGCCGAGGCCGTGCCCGATCAGGGGACTACGCCCCAGGGCACTCCGTCCGCGCAGCCGCCGTGGCCCGCCGCCGGTGCCAAAACTCCCGTACCGCCCCAGGGTGCTCCCGTCCCGCCGAACGGCATGCCGATGCCGACGCCCGCCCCGGCCACCCCGCTGCCTCCCGAGAACGCGGCGGCACCCGCGCAACGAGCCGCTCAGCCGCTCCCCGTCGAGACATCGGCTCCGGGGACTCCGGGGACTCCGGGGACTCCGGGGACTCCGGGGGACCCGAACTCGACCCAGGGGCGTGCGTTCAGTGTGCGCACGCTGGGGCAGGGTGTGCCGTTCACCCGGCAGGCCGCTCAGGTCCAGCAGCCGCTTCCGTCGGCCACGCCTCCCCCGCACCAGCCGGGCGGCTCGGGCCGCCGCCGCAAGCTCGGCACGCCCCCCGATCCGGCCGCGGTCCAGGAGCAGAGCGCGCCCCCGCACGCGACGACCGGATTCGCCCCCGCCCAGCGGCAGGCCCAGGCGGCGGCCCAGGCGCCCGCACGGCCCCGGACGCCGGCGCAGTCACCACCGCTCCAGCAGCCCCAACAACCCCAGCCGCACACCTCGTCGCAGCCCCAGGCACAGCCGCAGCACCCGATCGCCGGTCAGCCGGGTCAGCCCGGGCAGTCGCGGCTCGCGCCGACGACCGAGGGCACGGGGCGCTCGTACGCCATAGGGGCGCCGGACGCGGACGCGGCCGAGGGACCCGAGCCGCTGGACGGTCCGGGCGGGGCCGTCGAGGTGGCGGATCCTCCGCGTCCACAGCCGATGGACGACGAACTGCCGCCGGAGCCCTTGGACAACCCGCGCCGGCTGCTGGTGTGGCCCGCGCCGGACGTCGCCACGCAGCAGGCGCTGAGCGACCGCGGATACCGGCCGGTGATCGTGCACTCGCGCGAGGAGGTCGACGCCCAGATCGCGGCGTTCCCCGCCGCGCTGTTCGTGGACCCGCTGACCGGGCCGATCACTCGTACGGCGCTCCAGTCACTGCGGACGGCAGCGGTGGCCGCCGAGGTGCCGGTGCTCGTCACGGCCGGGCTGGGGCAGGCGTCGCGCGATGCCGCCTACGGCGCGGATCCCGCCGTCCTGCTGAAGGCCCTCGCGCCGCGGGACAGTGAGCAGCATCCGCCGCGGGTGCTGCTGATCGAGGAGCACGCGGAGATCGCGCTCGCGCTGACCGGAACGCTGGAGCGGCGGGGGATGCAGGTCGCGCGGGCCGCCGGCGACGCGGACGCCGTGGCACTCGCGGGGCAGTTCCGGCCGAACCTCGTGGTGATGGACCTGATGCAGGTACGCCGTCAGCAGGCCGGGATCGTGGACTGGCTGCGGGCGAACGGGCAACTCACCCGTACCCCGCTCGTCGTCTACACCGCCGCAGTCGACCAGGGGGACCTGCCGCGGCTGGCCTCCGGCGAGACGGTCCTGTTCCTCGCCGAGCGCTCCACGAGCGACGAGGTGCAGGACAGGATCGTCGACCTGCTGGCCCGCATCGGCACCAACTGAGCCGCACCACACCCGTAGCAAGGGAACCGCGTCTCCGGGCGCACGACGGGGCCCCGCGTACGCCGGCC
Organism: Streptomyces sp. P9-A2; assembly: GCF_036634175.1. NCBI lineage: Bacteria > Bacillati > Actinomycetota > Actinomycetes > Kitasatosporales > Streptomycetaceae > Streptomyces > Streptomyces sp. P9-A2. The sequence continues at coordinate 4,193,951 of NZ_JAZIFX010000001.1, read as the reverse complement.
TGGAGACCGGCGCACGCGGGGCGTGCCACAACGTGTCACGCCATGTCACAGTGCTTCACAGTGCAGCGGAGGCAACGGAGCGGTTCTAGAGCTGGGTGATGTCCAGCGTGCCCTCGGCGTACTGCCTGCGCAGCACCTTTTTGTCGAACTTGCCGACGCTCGTCTTCGGCACCGACTCGATCACCGTCCAGCGCTCGGGCAGCTGCCACTTGGCGATCCTGCCCTCGCCGGCGAGGAAGTCGCGCAGGGTGTCGAAGTCGGCGGCCGAGCCCTCCTTGAGGACGACCGTGGCCAGCGGACGCTCGCCCCACTTGTCGTCCGGGACCGCGACGACAGCGGCCTCGGCGACGTCCGGGTGGGACATCAGGGCGTTCTCCAGCTCGACGGAGGAGATCCACTCGCCACCGGACTTGATGACGTCCTTGGCCCGGTCGGTGAGGGTGAGGAAGCCGTCGGGGGAGATCGTGCCGACGTCGCCGGTCTTCAGCCAGCCGTCCTCACTGAACTTGTCGGCGGGGCGCAGGGGTTCGGCGTCGGTGCCGTTGTAGTAGGCGCCGGCGATCCAGGGGCCGCGCACCTCCAGCTCGCCCGCGGACTCGCCGTCCCAGGGGAGCCGTTCGCCGCCGGGGCCGGTGAGCCGGGCCTCGACACCGGCCGGGAAACGGCCCTGGGTCAGGCGGTAGGCGAACTCCTCGTCGGTGCCCACGGCGTGGGCCGGCGGACGCGCGATGGTACCGAGGGGGGAGGTCTCCGTCATGCCCCAGGCGTGGCAGACCCGCATGCCGAGTGCGTCGAACGCCTCCATCAGGGAGGGCGGACAGGCCGAGCCGCCGATGGTGACCTGGGTGAGGGAGGAGACGTCGCGCGGCTTGGCCAGCAGTTCGGCCAGCAGTCCCTGCCAGATGGTGGGGACGGCGGCGGCGTGGGTCGGACGCTCGCTCTCGATCATCCCGGCGAGCGGCACGGGCTGCAGGAAGCGGTCCGGCATCAGCATGTTGACGCCGGTCATGAAGGTGGCGTGCGGCAGGCCCCAGGCGTTGACGTGGAACTGGGGGACCACGACCAGCGAGGTGTCCTCGTCGGTCAGGCCCATCGACTGGGACATGTTGACCTGCATCGAGTGCAGGTAGATCGAGCGGTGGCTGTAGACCACGCCCTTGGGGTCCCCGGTCGTGCCCGAGGTGTAGCACATGGCGGCCGCGGCACGCTCGTCCAGCTCGGGCCAGTCGTAGGCGGTCGGCTTCCCGGCGATCAGGTCCTCGTACTCGTGCACCCGCACCTGCGCCTGCGCCGCGGCGTCCGCCAGCGCGGAGCGGTCCCCGGCACCGGACACGACGACGTGCTCGATCGACGTCAGGTGCGGCAACAGGGGGGCGAGCAGCGGGATCAGCGAACCGTTGACCAGGACCACCCGGTCGGCGGCGTGATCGACGATCCACACGAGCTGCTCGGGCGGGAGGCGGAGGTTCAGGGTGTGGAGCACCGCGCCCATGGAGGGGATCGCGAAGTACGCCTCGACATGTTCGGCGTTGTTCCACATGAGGGTCGCCACGCGTTCGTCGCCGGACACCCCGAGGTCCTCGCGCAGCGCGTGGGCCAACTGCGCCGCGCGGGCGCCGATCTCCGCGTAGGAGCGGCGGTGCGGCTCGCCGTCGCCGGTCCAGGTGGTCACCTGTGACGTGCCGTGGATCGTCGACCCGTGGGCCAGGATCCTCGAGATCAGCAGCGGTACGTCCTGCATCGTGCTCAGCACGGCGTCCTCCCGGGCGACATTGCCTACGCGGCGGTAACGGATGTGCTGATTCTGCGCACATACCGCGCGGTATGTCACTAGAGGAACGGATGATCGATCACGTATCGCGAAACGACATTTCGGTTCAGGATCTAACAAGTCTCAGCTCAGCGTCGTCCCGCAGCTTGCCGAGCGCCCGCGACACGGCCGATTTCACCGTACCCACCGACACACCGAGCACCTCGGCCGTCTGAACCTCGCTGAGGTCCTCGTAGTACCGCAGGACGACCATGGCGCGCTGTCGCGCGGGCAGCCGCATGATCGCCCGCCACATCGCGTCGCGCAGCGCCTGCTGCTCGGCCGGGTCGTCGGCGGCGGACGCCGGGTCCGGCTCGGGCAGCTCCTCGCAGGCGAACTCGTCCACCTTGCGCTTGCGCCACTGCGACGTCCGGGTGTTCAGCAGGGCCCGGCGCACATAGCCGTCGAGCGCGCGGTGGTCCTCGATACGCTCCCAGGCGACATACGTCTTGGCGAGCGCGGTCTGCAGCAGGTCCTCCGCGTCGCTCGGGTTCCCCGTCAAAGACCGGGCGGTACGCAGAAGCACCGGCTGGCGGGCCCTCATGTACGACGAGAACGACGGGTACGGGAGAATCTGCTTCACTGGAGCAGCGGCGTTCGAAGCGCTGGTGCAGACGGGTGTGGTCATGGCTCAACGCTATGAGCGGGGCACGCTCGGCAAATCGGCCACAAGTCCCGAAGCCACGTCCCTCTCAGGTTGTAGGGGTAGCGCCTGCTCCACCTCCTGAGGGTGGAGGAGCGGTGGAGAGCCACTGCGGGTTCGCCCCTGGGGGTGGGGAAACACACCCGCACCCCGGGACCTCACCCGTTCCCGGCGCCACACCGACGCCCTCCTACCCTCACCGGCCCGCCATGAGGATCAGCCCCCAGGCCGGCGCCCCGCGCCCGCCACCCTTACCGCCCCCATTGCCCTTGCCGCTCTGCCGGCCCTGCCACCCCTCGGGCCGGTGCTCGCCGTACGGGCGGCCGGCGAGGCCGCCCATCGTCCACATCTGGAGCACGGTGGACGACGCGATCGCCCCCGGCCTCGCGTACACCAGGTCAATGGTGCCCATGGCCTCACACCAGTGCCGGATCATCGGCTCGTTGACAGGATCCCGGCCTTCGCCGCCCACCGTGGCTGCCCGCCCCTCGTCCCACCTCAACCACACCTCGACGAGCACAGCGGCCACCCCGACTCCTCCCTCACCTCCGACTCCCCTCTTACGCAGCCCTCCGCCGTACAGCACCACCTCTCCTCGCACCCACACGAGATCTCCTGGCCGGCCATCACATCCCATCTCCACCGAAGCCGTTCCCCCGCAGACGCACGCACACGGCTCGATCTCCCCCCACCCTGGTCGACAAGCACGGCCCTCGCGAGGCGTATGCCCGGCGGCACCGAAGCACCGACGCGCACACGCCTCACACCCCCCGAGGCACATCCCACACCGTCAAAGAGCCGCCGATCCCCTCACCTCACTACCACAGCGGGGTGAAGGTGATCGCCACGTTGTCGTTGCCCTGATTGACGGCCGTGAACGCGGAGCCGTTGACCTGGGCGGTGTTGCTCTGGTTCGAGGCGCCGGAACCGACGGCCTGCTGCTGTGTGGTGGACGAGGTGCCGAAGTTGTCCCCGCCGACGCCGCTGCCGACCACGCCCGCCGTGGCACTCGCAGCCGTGGCACTCGAACCGTTGTCCGCGAAAGCGCCGTTGTCCGCTGCCGCGACGCCGGTGAAGAGGGCTGCCACCAGCGGAAGGGCGGAGACGGCGGCGATGACGCGGGCGGTACGGATGCTTGCCATGTTGTGTTTCCTCCAGAACCAAGGACGCACCGGTTCATGACCGCGTGTGCCCGATCTACGGCTGTCACCAGGGAAGTTGGCCGACCGCCCCGGGCTGTTCTCGACGTCGCAAAATCAGAATTGCCCACCGAATCCCCGCGAACCACCCCTGAAGCCATCATTCGCACGCAAGCGTGAGGGCAAGTCGATAAACCCCTCCTCGCCTCCCGATCCACCCCCTCCCTCTGGCAAGGAGCCCTCCACGCCAAGCCCCACAACAGGTGAAGCGTTCCGGCACATTTCTCGCCAACCACCTGAACCCCGGCGTGTCGCCCCGCCCCCCCCTTCCTTTATTCGAACACGGGTACGAATATAGAGGCATGGCCACCACCGACCGGCAGGCCAGGACGCTGGCCCTCGCACACGCCCTGTCAGCCGCCGAGCGCGGACTGGCCGTCATTCCGCTGTCCCGGACGAAACTCCCCGCACTGCGTTCCCCGCACCGCGACGAAACCGACTCCGGCCCCGACTCCGGCCCCGTCACGCGCTGCCGCGGCGAGTGCGGCCGTTTCGGGCACGGTGTCCACGACGCCTCCACCGACCCCGCCCGCATCCGCGCACTGTTCGCCGCCGCCCCCCGTGCCACCGGTTACGGCATCGCTTGCGGCCTGCACCCGCATCACCTCATCGGTGTCGACCTGGACACGAAGAGCAGGAGCGACCCCTCCGCCGCCCTGCGCGAACTGGCCCTGCGCCATCTGTTCACGATCCCCGCCACGGTGCTCGTCCTCACCCCCAGCGGCGGCCGTCACCTGTGGCTCAGCGGCCCGCCGGACGTCGTCGTCCCCAACTCCGCGAGCCGGCTCGCCCCCGGCATCGACATCCGGGGCGCCGGCGGCTACCTGGTCGGTCCCGGCTCCCGTACGGACCACGGCACGTACACCGCCGCCCCGGGTACCGAACACCTCACCCCCGCCGCGTGCCCGCCCGCCCTCCTGCGGCTTCTGCTGCCGCCGCCCCCTACCCACCACCCCACGCTCCCCTCGACCGGCGGCCACGGGCAGGGGCAGGGGCTGGTCCAGTTCGTCCTCGCGGCGCACGAGGGCCAGCGCAACACCCGCCTGTTCTGGGCGGCCTGCCGCGCCTACGAGGACGGAATCGGCACCGCCCTGGTGGGCCCCCTGCTGGAGGCGGCCCTCAACACCGGCCTGTCCGAACGCGAGGCCCGCGCGACGATCGCCTCGGCAGCCCGTATGACAGGCCATCGCCCCTGACGGCACCACACAGCCCGCCCCACCCCCTCTCCTCTCCGTCCCTCCTCTCCCCCCCAGTCCTTCTCCGCCCGACGAAAACCGAAAGCCCCGGATGCCCCACCGCCCTAGAGTGCCGACCATGTCACTCACGCGCGTCGTCCTCGCCTCCGGCCGCTCGGTCGACCTCTCCGAGCTGCGGATGTCGTCGACATACGGCGGCATGCTCGAGGGCTACCCGTGCAAGCCCCTCAACGACCGGAAGATCACCTCGGCCCTGCGGTCCGCCGAAGACGCCTTCCCCGGAACCCCGGTCCACCTGGTTCCGCCCCCGCGCGAACTCCCCGACCAGTACGCCGGCGCCTTCGGCCCCGTGGAGGTCATGCCCTCCGTGACCTGCCTGGGCCACTTCCGCTCCGAGGCACTCGCCCCGGCCCACGACCGCGCCCTGTACCGCTCCCGCCTCACCGTCGTCTGGTTCCAGCCGGCCGCGCACGTTCCATCGGGCCACGACACGGAGCCCGTACTGCGGGAGGTGTCCTGGGAGCAACTCGCCCAGGACATCGAGATCTGACCATCCGTACCGCACACATGGCGGAAGGCCAAGGAGCCCCAATGAGCACCCCCGACCCGAGCACCCCGGACCTCAACGCCCCGGACCCCAGCACTCCCGACCTCACCGCTTCCGGTCCCTCACCCGTCTCCCGGACACAACTCCTGCGCTGGCAGTTCGACCTGACCTGGTCGCTGTTCGAGTACCACCTGGAGCGGCTGGAACCGGACGATTTCCTGTGGGAACCCACCCCTCACTGCTGGACGCTGCACCCTTCCGCCGACGGAACGTGGGAACCGGACTGGGCCGAGACCGAGCCCGACCCCGTGCCCGTCCCCACCATCGCCTGGGTCAGCTGGCACATCGGCTGGTGGTGGAGCGTGACCCTGGACCACATGTGCGGGCGACAGCCCCGGGAACGGACTGACGTCACCTGGCCCGGCGAGGGAGCGCCGACCGTCCGGTGGCTGCGCGGCCTGCGAACGGAGTGGCAGGTGGTTCTGGACAACCTCACCGACACCGGCCTCGACGCCACGGCCCCGTTCCCCTGGCCGGGCGACCCGGCGTACACGGTGGCCCACACGGTCGCCTGGGTGAACACCGAACTCCTGAAGAACGCAACGGAAATCGGCCAGCTCCGCCTGCTGCGAGCGGCCTCCTGACCACAGAAGGCCCGCACCCTCCGGTCGGAAGCGGAGTGCCGACGAAACCCCTTGGAGCTCCCCTTTTCCCAGCGCGCCGCCTGATACTATCCGTGACCAATCATCACCCACCGTAGGGACATGAAGATGATGCGTCGCCTCGCCATCGTTCTCACCGGCCTTGTCACCGCGGGATTCCTCGCCGTGGGCACCGCAGCCGCTGCACCCACGGACTCGGGGCCCCAGGAGGCCCCACAGGGAAAGGCCGCTCTCGGCTCCCCGAATGACCTTCTCGGCGGGCTCCTCGGCGGCGTCAAGCAGACCCTGGGCCAAGGCCTCTGACGTCATCTCGACAGCGGATCCACGACCGCATCGAAGTACTGCCATCCCTCCAACTCGACCATCTGCTCGGACGTGGAGAGGCCCCGGACCGGCGCAGCAGCGTCCAGAAGGCGCCGGACGGTTCCCGGCTCGTAGAGATTGAGCCAACTCCGGTCCGGAAGACGCACTAGGGTTCCGGACTCGAAATAGGAGTTCGAGACGACCCGATCCGAGTCCGGGCGAAAGATCAGAGCCAGCCGGTGCCTCTTGTCCTCGCGGTAGAGGGAAAGCGTCAGGCTGCAGTCCTCGTAAGCGGGCTCGACCCTCTGCCGGACCGTCCAGTACCAGGTGGTGTCGCCCACCACCAAACGCCGGAGCCTTCGGTTGCTCTTCACCTCGGCACCATAACGACCTCACCCGCGATGGGGAGTGGATCAGCGAGCGGCGTCATGCGGCTTCGCATCCAAGGCGGAGGAGGGAGTGATGGCGGAGCCATCGCGACTGACGACAACGCCGGAGGCGAAGCCGCAGGGCGTCGGGAGCCCGCTCGCCATCGCGGGTGAGGTCGTCAGCACCCTCCCCGATACGGGCAGGCATGAGCATGGGTGCCGGCACCCGGCCCCGGCCCGAGCAAGCGACTCTCCCTCGAGCCCGCTTCACGTGAAGCGGGAAACCACGGGGAGACACGGTGACGATCGGGCAGCGCGCAGCAGCACGGCCCCTGACCATATGACCTGGTCAGGGGCCGTGCTCACTGCTCAGCAAGCGGAGGCGGTGGGATTTGAACCCACGGTGACATCGCTGCCACGACGGTTTTCAAGACCGTTCCCTTAGGCCGCTCGGGCACACCTCCCCACGCTCACCGGGTAATCGGCGGCGCGGGGACAAGGGTAACGGGTCGGTGCGGGCGGGGTGGGGTCAGCTGTCGCCGACGCGGGAGCCCAGGGTGAGCTTCGTGGTCTGCTCCTTGCCTCCGCGTTCGTAGGTGAGGGTGACCTCGTCGCCCGGCTTGTGGGTCCAGATCTCGCCGATCAAGGTCGGACCGGAGTCGATGACACGGTCGTCGAGCTTGGTGATGACGTCACCGGGCCGCAGACCGGCCTGGTCGGCGGGACCGTCGGGGTCGACCGACTTGGAGCCGCCGGCCCCCTGATCGGTGATCTTCGCCCCACCCGTGCCTTCCTCCAGGGAGACCGACGCGCCGATCTTGGCGTACACCGGCTCGCCCGTCTTGATCAGTTCCTGGGCAACATACTTGGCCTGGTTGATCGGGATGGCGAAGCCCAGGCCGATGGAGCCGGACTGGCCGGTGCCGAAGCCGCCGTTGCTGGTCGACTGGATGGCGGAGTTGATGCCGATGACGTTGCCCTGGGCGTCCAGCAGCGGTCCGCCGGAGTTGCCCGGGTTGATCGAGGCGTCGGTCTGCAGGGCGCTCATGTACGAGGCCTGGCTGCCGGTGCCGTCGCTGGAGGCCACCGGACGGTTCTTCGCGCTGATGATGCCGGTGGTCACCGTGTTGGACAAACCGAACGGGGCGCCGATGGCAATCGTCGAGTCGCCGACGGCGACCTTGTCGGAGTCGCCCAGTGTGAGGGGGTTCAGGTTCGAGGGGGCGCTCTTCAGCTTGATGACCGCGACGTCGTAGCCCTGGGCGTGACCGACCACCTCGGCGTCGTACTTCTTGCCGTCCGGGAAGGTCGCCGCGACCTTCCCGCCGTCCACGGCCTCCGCCACCACGTGGTTGTTGGTGACGATGTGCCCCTGGGTGTCGAACACGAATCCCGTGCCGGTGCCGCCTTCGCCGCTGCTGCTCTCCGCCTCGATGGTGACCGTGCTCGGCAGCGCTTTGGCGGCCACCCCCGCGACCGTGCCCGGGTCGCGCTTGACGTTGCCGCCGCTGGTGGACGACGAGACGGTCGTCGAGCCGTTGCCGTCGTTGTTCTTGGCCAGCGTGTAGCCGAGGCCCCCGCCCAGGCCGCCCGCGACCAGCGCGGCCACCAGGACCGTGGCGACCAGGCGGCCACGTCTGCCATCCTTCTTCGGCGCCGGCTCCTGGTACGAGGAGCCCCATCCGGCCACGCCACCACCGGCTCCACCACCCGCGCCCCCGTCGTACGACGGAGCGCCCGGCGCCGGCGGCGGGGGCCAGGAGGCGTCGGGCGGGGAGAAGGTTCCCGCGGGGGCTCCCGGCAAAGGGCCGACGGGAGACTGACCCTGGGCGCCGTAGCCTCCCTGGCCCGCGTGGGTGCCCTGAGCGGCGTGTCCGGCCGGCTCGCCGTATCCGCCGCGATCGACATCGCCGTACCCCGGGTACTGCGACGAACCGTGGCTCTGTACCGCACCGGGCGCGTTCGGCGGGACCGGGGGCAGGGGGGTCGTCGGACTGCCCCCGTCCGGAACCGGATGCCCCGGATGCGCCTGAGCAGCGGGAGCATCCACCGGCGTGGGCGGTACGGACGGGGCCGGGGGTACCGATGCGCCCTCGTTTGTGCCCTCGTTCTCGGTGCTCACAGCTCTCTCTCCTCGATCCACGGCCGTTGTTCCAGGTCGCACTCAGTCATGCTCATTCATGTTCATTCACGCTTGATCACGCATGTCGACGAGTCCGGTGCGCTTCAGCTGTGCATGTCTCTTTGTATGACGTCAGCTTTTCCCATGGGCCGTCAGGGCACCATAAGCCGTTCCTGTGGGTGCGAGACCATCCCTTATATAGGGCATTACTCACCAAAGGTGCACCAGTCCCATGCCTCCGATCAGACGTCCGCGCCCCTCACACCATCGACACCCATGCGATCGCACAGATACCCCCATGCGATGGCACCATGACGCGGTGACCCACGCACGTCAGCACCTGCCCCAAGTCGTCGCCCACCGCGGAGCCTCCGAGGACGCCCCCGAACACACCCTGGCCGCGTACCGCAAGGCGATCGAGGATGGTGCGGATGCGCTCGAATGCGATGTACGCCTGACCGCAGACGGCCATCTCGTCTGCGTTCACGACCGTCGCGTCAACCGTACGTCCAACGGCCGCGGCGCGGTGTCGGCACTGGAGCTCTCCGATCTGTCCACCCTGGACTTCGGCTCCTGGAAGACCCGGGACCCACTCGGGGGGCGGGCGGAGGAGCCCGACTGGGAGTACCGGCCGGAGGACCGGGAGGCGACCTCCGTCCTCACCCTGGAGCGACTGCTGGGGCTCGTCTCCGACGCCGGCCGGCGCGTGGAGCTGGCGATCGAGACCAAGCACCCCACACGGTGGGCAGGGCAGGTGGAGGAGCGGCTGCTGCTCCTGCTGAAGAGATTCGGCCTGGACGCACCCGGCATCCCGGAGGAGTCCCCGGTACGCGTGATGAGCTTCTCCGCGCGGTCACTGCATCGTGTGCGTGCCGCCTCGCCCACCCTGCCGACGGTCCACCTCATGCAGTTCGTCTCGCCCCGCCTGCGCGACGGGCGGCTGCCGGAAGGAGTGCCGATCGCGGGCCCCTCGATCCGGATCGTCCGCAGCCACCCCGCGTACATCGAGCGCCTGAAGCGGTCCGGCCACCAGGTACACGTGTGGACCGTGAACGACCCCCAGGACGTGGACGCCTGCGTCGGCCTCGGGGTCGACGCCATCATCACCAACCGCCCCCGCGCGGTGCTCGACCAGCTCGGCCGCTGAGCGGGACGGGTCGGGTCGGACGGGTCGGCCATGCGGCCCGGCCGACCCGTCCATGCAGGGCTCTTGACCACGGGCCCCCTCTCGCCCCATCCTCACATCTCGGCCACATTGACTAAATCCAGCCACCCGGTTACGGGGAGTGCTCCGGCGCATTCGTTACGTGCCTGATTGTTTCGAGTGCGTCACCACACATGGATGGGCCGGTTTCCGGTTCAAGCCCATGGGGCATTCACACCGTGGCGTGGGGCGAAGGAGGTCTCGGGGGTGGCGTTGGTGGTGGCACAAGAAGTGCCCACGTCGTCGAGCATGGCCGTACCCCATGGCCCTGCGGGCGTGGGGAAAGCGAGGCGCCGTATGCGCCTGCAGTTGCGCGACGGCGGAGTGGCGGACACGGTCATCGACGATGCCGTACTGATCCTTTCCGAACTGCTGAGCAACGCGTACAAGCACGGCAGACCTCTGGGCGACGCCCCGGCCGGGGACGGCGACGTCCGCGCGGCCTGGCAGGTGGATCCCTGCGGTCGGCTGGTCGTGGAGGTCACGGACGGCGGAGGCCCGACCCGGCCGGCGCCGGCGACCCCGTCGGTCACCGCGCACGGCGGCCGGGGGCTGAACATCATCACGGCGCTGGCCGACGACTGGGGTGTGCGCGACGAGGTACCGGGCGAGGTCACGGTGTGGGCCGTCGTCCACGACGACGTGCACGACCCGGATGCCGGACACCGGCGCAATGGCTTCGCCACGCGGGTGCCGGCCCCCATGGTGTCCGAGATGCCCGGACTGGAGTTCGCGGACGCCTTCGACCGACTCGACTGACGACGCACGCGCGCGGCGATCCCCACAACCACTCCGCGCGGCCGTCCACCGTCAGCCGCTGACGGCCGCCTCACGGCCGCATCGTGCAGACCCGGTTCCGTGCGACCCGGTTCCGTGCGACCCGGTTCCGTGCAGACCCGGTTCCGTACGGACCCGGTTCCGTACGACTCGCGCGTTGCCCACAGTCGGCATGTTGTCCACAGGATCCCGTCAGCCGCGTCCTGAACGACTAGGCTCCCGCCCGTACGAGATGAGCCGTAACCGGGAGACACCCACGATGGCCAAGAAGCGCCCTCAGACCAAGGCCGAGCGCCCGCAGCTTACGGACGGAGCCCGCGCCGCAGGCGCTGATGGGAACTTTCCGGTCGTCGGCGCCCGCGAGCCCTGCCCCTGCGGCAGCGGCCGCCGCTACAAGGCCTGCCACGGCCGTGCCGCCGCGCACGCCGTGACCGAACTGGTGCACCGCCCGTTCGAGGGATTGCCGGGCGAGTGCGACTGGGTGGCGCTGCGCGAACTGGTGCCCGCCGCCACCGTCGAGCTGCCCCTCAAGGACGGCCTGCCCGACGGCATCCCGTCGGTCACCCTGGCCACCGTGCTGCCGATGGCCTGGCCCGCGCTGCGCCGTGACGACGGTTCGGTCCTCCTCGGCCTGCAGAACGACACGTCGTCCGGCGACATCAGCCGCGACCTCGCCGACACCCTCCAGCGCGCGCTCATCGCCGATCCGGGCACCCCGGTACAGGCCCGCCGCGCTCCGGCCGACGGGCCCCGGCTGCAGGATCTCCTCGATCCCGAAGGCGCGTTCGAGCCGGTGGTGCACAGTGGCTTCGAGTTCTGGGTCCCCGACCCGGAGAACGCCACCCCGGACGTGACCGCCTCCCTGGAGCGGGCCAACTCGGCAGCCATCCCGACCGTCATGCTCTCGGGCGTGGACTCCGCGTACTGGTGCGAGACACCCGAGAAGAACCATCTGCGGTGGGTCATGCCGCACCCCGAGGAACAGCTTCTGGACGCCTTGGCGCGACTGCACGCGGCGGGCCGCTCCTCCCTCGGTGAAGGGACCCGCCTGGTGGGCTCCTTCCGCGCTCACGGACTCACCGTGCCGGTCTGGGACCTGCCCAGCGGGGTCGGCGCCGAGGACGTGGAGAAGCCGGCGGCCGAGTTCGCCGAGCGCCTCGCCGCGGCCCTCGCCACCGACACTCCGCTCACCGCCGACGAGCGCCGCGCGCGCGGCGGCCTGACCAACCGTCAGGTCACCCTCAGCTGAGACGTGGGTGCGCCCCGGTCGTGCCGACTGCCCGGTCAGCACGACCGCCCGGACCCCATGACCGGATCCCTCCACAACTCCCGGTGGAGACAAGTCAGTCGGTGACCGGAAAAGCTGAGATCGAATTTGCTAACAGCCGATCTCTTGTTACCGTTCCAGTAGCCCGGTTGCTGGTGCATCCCCCGTCGCCAGCAACCGGGTCTTTCTGTGACCACTCTTCTTCACAGAACACAGCCGCATGCCCACCACCGGTTCCCACCGGTCGGCCGCTCTCCGGAGCACGGCACGACAGCGGTCCGCGTCCGGCCCGGTTCCCGAACTCCGTGTCTGCGCAACCTGCGTGGAGCACCGCTCGAAGCCGCCCCGCCGAGGTTCGGGTGGAGACCGTGGAGACGGCGCAGCCACCGGTTGCCGCGCGGCAACAGATCAGGGAATGCCGGACGCCGTCCCCACCGACGGCCGCTACTTCTCTGGCGCGCTCACACCCGTACGTGTGAGGGCCTCGACCACGGCGTCCACCACGGCCTCGACATCGGGCACCCAGGGTGAGGCCGAGCCGGGCAGCGGCGCGCGCTCCCAGCGGACCTCACCCAGGCCGGTGGTGGACGGGGGCAGCGCGAGATAGCCGCCCTCGCCGTGAAAGCGGAGGGAGCCGGGGACGAAGTCCTTGGCGTACAGCAGCTCGCCCAGCTGCTCCAGGGAGTACGGCTTGACCAGGATCGACCAGCGGTCCGCCGAGGCGACGACCGGGCCGAGCCGCATGCCGAGCCGGTCGAGGTCGCCCAGGGCCTGGGCGGCCGGCGCGGCGGGCAGGGAGACGGCGCAGGGCGCCCTGCCTCCAGTGGCCAGGATGACGGGGGCCGTGGGCCGGTTGCCCCACCACCAGCGCACCATGCGCGCGTCGGTGGTGGCGGCGAGGAGCCCGGGGTCGAAGGGGTGGGCTCCCGGCACCGTGCATTCGGGGTCCGGGCAGCCGCAGCGGGACCCGCCCTGCGGGTCCGTCGCCACACCCGGGAGCACCGGCCACTGCCAGTCCGAGGTGAAGGTCAGGGCTGCTTCGATCAGCTGGGGCCCACTGTCGCCTCGCCGGGACAGGAGCCTGCGTCGCCTTCCGAGGATCTCGCGCATGAGCGCTCGTTCCTTTCCGTTGCACGCCTGGCAACACCGTGGTCCACATCACAACATGTGTCGATCACTGCACTGTGCGTACCTACTGTGCGTACCTGTTGGCGCATCACATCCCCGCACCGGGCAGGGGGAGCCCTCATGGGCCGAGCAAGGACTGCCTCCGCGGCCGTACCACCCGTACCGCGTCGATCGGAAGCACGGGGTGGCGCGGGGGTGGCGAAGTCTGGCGTTTACCGTCGCGCGTGTTTCTCTCCGCCTCCGCCACGGGAGGATGGGGCACGGTCGTCGGTGGTTAAGACGCTCGGGTCCGTCACCAGGTTCCCGGGTGATTCCCAACCACCCCTGGCCTTATCCGAGTACGTACCCATCACGACCGCTGTGACGCTCCGTCGAGCGAGCCCAGTCGACCGCAATCAGCCTCCCCCTGAGGCAGTTTCAAGCCAAGTTTGATTTTCGGCAAGAGGGCGGGAGCGAATTCCCTCCGGACTCCCTCCGAACCCACGGACACCAGGAATCCCAGCAGGACAATACTGGACATCTCCTCACGAGAACGTGTACATCTGGAGACACCGTCGGCAACGCCGGATGACATGGGGGTTTGCGATGCTTTTGAGCAGTTCGTACCGGCGGGAAAGTCGGACGCCATGAGCGCCCCGCACCCTCCTAAAGTGGCTGGAATCGATTCAACGGTTCCGGCACCCGCACACACTGTCGCGTCCGTCACTACGGGTACCTCCCCGATCGCCCCGGCAAACCCCCAGACCGCACCGGGTGCGCTTCTGCAGGACCGGCTCGCGGGATGGGTCTCCGACCTCACGACCCTCCATGAGCTGACCGAACGCCTGGCCCGCACGAGCTCCCTCGACGAGGCACTCCAGGAGCTGTTGCGCGCCGGCGCCGCCCTGGTGGGCGCCCGTCGCGGTCTCGTCGTCCTGGAACCCGCCGACGGTCGCGGCCCGGACACCATGATCGGTCTCGGCCTGGCCCGCGCCGATCTCGGCCACATCGAAACGATCCCGCGCAGCGCGGTGCCGTACGGCAGGATCCTCGACGGCCTGTCCGGCACCGACGACGGCATCGCCGTACCCGACCTGCTGGCCGAGAAGGGGCTCGACCCCCGGCACCGTGAGGTCGCCGCCCGCCTCGGCTACGCCGCGAGCTACACGCTGCCCCTCACCCCCGAGGCCGCTGCCGACGCGGACGCCGCGCAGGCAGCGGAGACGACGCGGCGACTGGGCGCCGCGGTGTGGCTCTACGACGAGCCCGCCGAGCCGTCGGAACGCCAGCGGCACCTCATCGGCCTCTACGCCCGATACGCCGCCGAGCATCTCGCCCGCCTCCTGGAACTCGAGCGCGCGCGTGCGTCCATGGCCACCATGTCCGAGGAGCTCCTCCCCTCGCGTCTGCCCCGGATCCCCGGCGTCCAGCTCGCCGCCCGGCATCGCACCTCCCCGTACGGCGGCGGCGACTGGTACGACGCGCTGCCGCTGCCGGACGCCGCCCTCGGCCTCGCCGTGGGGTCCGTCACCGGGGCCGGGCCGAGCGCGGTCGCCGCGATGGGGCGGCTGCGGGCGTCCTTGCGCGCGTACGCCGTGATGGAGGGAGAGGACCCGGTCGCCGTCCTGTCCGACCTGGAACTGCTGCTGAGGCTCACCGAACCGGCCAGGTCGGCCACCGCGCTGTTCGGCTACTGCGAACCCGCGCTGCGCAGGATCACGCTGGCCGGTGCCGGGCACAGTCCGCCGCTGCTGCTCGGCGAGCGCCGCACGGAGTTCGTGGAAACGTCGGTCTCGGCCCCCCTGGGCATGCTCGCCTGCTGGGAGGCGCCGAGCGTGGAGGTCCACGCGGAACCGGGAGAGACGGTTCTGCTCTACACCGACGGGCTGCTGCACCGCACCGGTGATCCCACCGACCGCGCCTTCGCGCGGCTGCACGCGGCTGCCGCCGGGGTGCCCCAGGCGCTGCGGCACGACCCCGGCGCGATCGCCGACCACATCCTGCGCACCGTGCTGCCCGAGGGGAGGGAGACGACGGACTCCACGGAGGACGTCGTCCTGCTGGCCGCACGGTTCGAGTAGCCGCCCCGGGCGGGGCGGGGCGGAGGAGACGCCGGACAGGCAGGGAGATACCGGTTCGCAGGACCGGTTCGCAGCATCGACTAGCGGCCGGCTCGGCACCCGTTCCTGGGCCCGTTCCTGCGCCTGTGCCGTGCCCCCCTCCCGTACCGATGGCTCGCTCCCGTCACCTCCCGCGCGCCCTCGGTAACAGGTCCTTCCCCCCGGTGACCGTTTCGTCGGTAACCGTACGATGGAGGAGGTCCCCCGGCCCGGACGAAACCGACACCCTGGGGGAGGTCCAGAGCCTTACCGAGGAGGATGACCGCTGTGGCAGAAGAGCTTCCGACCGCGTTCGACGAGGCCGCCGGTACGCCGGGCCCGGAAGATCCGCAAGCCTCGGCGGGCCCGGACACCGGTGAGGAAGAGCCCGTCAAGCAGCGCAAGAACGGCCTCTACCCCGGCGTGTCCGACGAGCTGGCCGAGAACATGAAGAGCGGCTGGGCCGACACCGAGCTGCGCGACCTCGAGCCGATCCCCCAGACAGCGGAGACCGCCGCCCGCCGCGCCGCGCTGTCCGCGCGCTTCCCGGGCGAGCGTCTGATCGTCCCCGCGGGCAACCTGAAAACGCGGTCCAACGACACCGAGTACGCCTTCCGCGCCTCGGTCGAGTACACCTACCTCACCGGCAACCAGACCGAGGACGGCGTCCTCGTCCTGGAGCCGACGGCCGACGGTCACCAGGAGACGATCTACCTCCTGCCGCGCTCGAACCGTGAGAACGGCGAGTTCTGGCTGGACGGCCAGGGCGAGCTGTGGGTCGGCCGCCGTCACTCCCTCACCGAGGCCGAGAAGCGGTACGGCATCCCCGCCGCCGATGTGCGCGAGCTGGCCGGTGCCCTGCGTGAGGCCACCGGTCCGGTGCGTGTCGTGCGGGGACACGACGCCGGCATCGAGGCGGCGCTGACCGACAAGGTCACCGCCGAGCGCGACGAGGAGCTGCGCGTCTTCCTCTCCGAGGCACGGCTGGTCAAGGACGCCTTCGAGATCGGCGAGCTGCAGAAGGCCGTCGACTCCACCGCGCGCGGCTTCGAGGACGTCGTGAAGGTCCTCGACAAGGCCGAGGCCACCAGCGAGCGCTACATCGAGGGCACGTTCTTCCTGCGCGCGCGGGTCGAGGGCAATGACGTCGGCTACGGCTCCATCTGCGCCGCCGGCCCGCACGCCACCACCCTGCACTGGGTGCGCAACGACGGCCCGGTCCGCTCCGGCGACCTGCTGCTGCTCGACGCCGGTGTCGAAACGCACACGTACTACACGGCGGACATCACCCGTACGCTGCCGATCGACGGTACGTACAGCACCCTGCAGAAGAAAATCTACGACGCCGTGTACGACGCCCAGGAGGCCGGCATCGCGGCGGTGAAGCCCGGCGCGAAGTACCGGGATTTCCACGACGCCGCCCAGCGGGTCCTGGCCGAACGGCTCGTCGAGTGGGGTCTGGTCGAGGGCCCGGTGGAGCGGGTGCTCGAGCTGGGTCTGCAGCGCCGCTGGACACTGCACGGCACCGGCCACATGCTCGGCCTGGACGTCCACGACTGCGCGGCCGCCCGTACCGAGACGTACGTCGACGGCACCCTGGAGCCGGGCATGGTGCTCACGGTCGAACCGGGCCTGTACTTCCAGGCCGACGACCTGACCGTCCCCGAGGAGTACCGGGGCATCGGCGTCCGTATCGAGGACGACATCCTGGTGACCGAGGACGGTAACCGGAACCTCTCCGCCGCGCTGCCCAGGCGGTCCGACGAGGTCGAGGCGTGGATGGCGGCCCTCAAGGGCTGATCGCCGCTCGAGCGGCGGATGGACCGTTCGAGCAGCGGATCGTCACTGGGGCATGTTTCGAACGGAGCGTCGGCCGCCCGGAGGGCGGGCCCCGCGGCGTCATGGGGGTCCCCCTGCTCGAGCGGAGCCGAGAGCTTGGGGGAGCGTGCGATCGCACGGCGGAGGGTCGCCCGCGTACCGGGCGTACGTGGGCGATCCCGACAACGCGGCTGGGGTCCCCCTGCTCGAAGAGCTTGGGGGAGTGCGTGCCGGACGCCGCGGGGCAGGCGGGACTCTCGAAACACGCCCCAGGGCTGATGTGCGTACTGCGGCCGGGTACCCCGTGCGGGATGCCCGGCCGCGGTGTGATCGGGTGCGCCGTGATCGGATTCAGTGCGACCGGTGCCAGCACTATCGGCGCCGGTGCGACCGGGGGCGCTTCCCCGCGCCTACGGCTTCCCGATCCGGTGGTGAGGTCACACCGCCATCAGCGGCGCTCCCTTCCGCCATTTGAGGATCTTGTCGAAGCTCACCACGGCGCCGCCCCGATCGGGCTTGTTGCCGATGTGGACGTGATCGGCGAGCTCCTGGATGAGGCAGAGGCCGCGGCCGTGTTCCGCGTCGTGCGGCGCGGGGCGGGCCGGCGGGTGTACGCGGCCACCGGCCACGGCGGGAAAGCCGGGGCCCACGTCGGCGACCTCGATACGGCACTTCTCGCCCTCGAGATAGGCGGTCACCCGGTACGCCTCCGAGAACCCGCCCCAGGCGGTGCCCCCGCCGTGCTCGACGGCGTTCGCACAGGCTTCGGTAAGGGCGACGGAAAGGTCGTAGGAGATGTCGGGGTCGACGCCCGCGGTCTCCATCGCGCCGAGCAGAAGGCGACGCGCGAGCGGCACGCTCGCAGCATCACGGCGCAGATGGAGTGACCACCAGATGCTCATGCTCCAGCCTCCCGGCCGCGGCTCGACATACCGTTACCTATTGCCCTGCGTACACGCTTGTAAGCGTCCCGCTGACGTGATAACCCCCATATGGCGGGTGCGCCATGGAGCCGACCGGTGTATGTGGGGCATCTCGCGTATAAGCGATCTTCCGGTCGTAGCTCTCCTTGCGGACCTGCCGTACGGCGGCCGGAGGCCCAGTGCGATGATGAGCCCGCCATGACTGCCCCCCATCCGCACACGATGCGCTCCGGACGCGGGCTCCGGATACTGCGGGCCGCGGTGTTCGCCGCGGTCTGTGTCGTGCTGGCCGGGGCAGGTCACGCACTCGCCTCCCACGCCGCAGTTCCGCTGTGGACCCTGGGCGTCGGATTCCTCGGGACGTTCGTGGCCTCGGTACCGCTCGCCGGACGCGCGCGGTCCCTTTCGGGCATCGCCGTCCCACTGGCAGCCGGTCAGACGGTGCTGCACGCCCTGTTCGGCATCGGCCAGCACGGCGCCGCGACCTCCGCGAACGTGTCGTCGTCCGTGCCCGGGTCCCTGTCCGACGCCTCGCTGATCGAGCAGGCGGCCCGGCTGATGTGCGGGGCCGGCACGGTGGCCATCAGCCCCGCGCAGGCGCAGCGCATCCTCACCGACGCCCGGATCCACCCCGGCCCGACCGGTACGGAGAGTGCGGTCGGCGGCACCCACGGAGGGCACGCCCAGGACGGCGTCATGGCCCTGGCCGCGGACCCCACGGCCGCGGCCTCGTCGATGCCGCTGCTGCCGTCCCTGCCGATGCTGCTCGCGCACGTCCTCACGGCACTCGCCACCGGCTGGCTGCTGCGCCGCGGCGACCTGGCTCTGCTGCGGCTCACCGAACTGTCGGCGCACGGCGTCGCCGAGGGCGCCCTCGTACGGTCTCTCCGCGCGGCACTCGCTCTGGTGCGCGCCCTGCGCGCGGGTCTCCCGGGGGCACCGCACATGACCCCGCGCCGGTTGCGCACCGTGCCGGCCGTGCCGTCCACGCCCCATACCGCCGCACTCCAGCACTCGGTGATCCGCCGAGGTCCGCCCCCGGCCGACAGCGTGCTCGCCCTCGCCGCCTGACGCGACCGGGCCCCCCTCCGCGACCGCCGGACCTCCGGACGGAAGGAGAGGGTGCCCGCATGCGGCACGGCCCGGCGCGCGCGTGTCTGCTTTCCCACGTATTTCCCCGCGCACTCACCGCGTACTTCCCGTCTGCTTCGCTCGTACTCACCTCGTACGACGAGCCGTCCGTGGCCCGGTCGCCACCGACGGGCAAGGGCGTACGCGCCGTACGCGGTTCCCTCACCGTCAGTGAAACCCAACTGAAGCGGAGTGCTTCTGCCATGAAGGCTTCCCGTATCGCCGCCGTCGGCGCTGTCGCCGGTATCGCCGTCCTCGCCCTGTCCGCCCCCGCCTTCGCGCACGTCAGCGTGCAGCCCGAGGGCGAGGCGGCCAAGGGCGGTTACGCGGTCGTGAACTTCAAGGTCCCCAACGAGCGCGACGACGCGTCGACGACCAAGCTCGAGGTGACGTTCCCGACCGATCACCCGCTGGCCTCCGTGATGCCGCAGCCGATCGCCGGCTGGGACGCCAAGGTCACCAAGTCCAAGCTGGACAAGCCACTGGAGATGCACGGCAAGAAGATCGACGAGGCCGTCACCAAGGTCACCTGGACCGCCGACGGCAAGGGCATCGAGCCCGGCTTCTTCCAGAAGTTCCCGGTGTCCGTCGGCACCCTGCCCGAGGACGCCGACGAACTGGTCTTCAAGGCGCTGCAGACATACTCCAACAAGGAGGTCGTCCGCTGGATCGAGGTGCCGGAGGAGGGCCAGGAGGAGCCCGACTTCCCGGCCCCCGTGCTCGCCCTGGCCGAGGCCTCCGGCGACGGTCACTCGCATGGTGCGTCGGACGGCAAGAGCGAGGACGCCAAGTCCGACGAGAACACCGAGAACGCCTCCGCGGAGACCACCGCGACGGCCGCCTCCGGTGACTCGGGCGGTACGGACACCACCGCCCGGGTCCTGGGCATCGTCGGCATCGTGGTCGGTGCCGCGGGTGTCGCCTACGGCGTACTCGCCGGGCGTCGGCGCGCCGACGCCTGAGCCCTCCCCTGTTCAACGGCACGCACCGGGGTTCCCCGGTCCGGTGGGACCCCGGTGCGTGCCGGAGCACCTACATTCTGGACACCATCATGCGCAAGAAGACCCTCGCGGCGGCGGCCCTGCTCGCCGCCGCCGCCCTGACCCTTTCCGCCTGCGGCAGTGGCGACGGCGACAGCGGCGAGCCCATCGCCATCGTTTCCGAGGAGGCGGGCGCGGAGAAGGCCGCCACGGCCCTCGACAAGCCGTTCGAGAAGCCGGACCTCGTCCTCACCGACACGCAGGGCAAGAAGTACGACTTCCGCGCGGAGACCGCCGGCAGGCCCACGCTGATCTACTTCGGCTACACGCACTGTCCCGACGTCTGCCCGCTGACCATGAACAACCTCGCGGTGGCCAAGAAGCAGTTGCCCCAGGACCAGCAGGACGAGCTGCGGATCGTGTTCGTCACCACCGACCCCGAACGGGACACTTCCGCCGCGCTCGGCAAGTGGCTCAAGGGCATCGACTCCCAGGTCGTCGGCCTGACCGGCGACTTCGACACGGTCCAGGCAGGCGCCCGCACCCTCGGCATCTCGATCAACGCGCCGCGCAAGGACGACAAGGGCCAGGTCGTCTCCGACCACGGCACCCAGGTCATCGCCTTCTCCCCGAAGACCGACGGCGGCTACCTCCTCTACGGCGAGGACGCCACCGTCGAGGACTACACCGCGGACCTCCCCAAGATCATCAAGGGTGAGAAGCCGTGAGACGGCTCGCGAGGAGGCAGTTCCCCGGGAGGCCGCACGCCTTCGCGGCGGTGGCCGTCGCCGGGGTACTGACCCTCGCCGGCTGCGGCGGTTCGGACTCGGACGGTTCGGGCTCGAGCTCGGGCGGCAAGACAGACCTGTCCGTCGGCTCCGCCTACATGCCGCAGCCGGTCTCGGACATGGCGGCCGGCTTTTTCGTCATCAGCAACAAGGGCGGCGCGGCCGACCGGCTGACCTCGGTCAGCAGTGACGCCGCCGACCGCGTCACCGTGCACGAGACCGTCGACGGGACCATGCAGGAGGTCGACGCGCTCGACATCCCGGCCCGGGGCAGCCTCGTGCTCGAGAGCGGCGGCAATCATCTGATGTTCGAACAGCTGACACGGCAACCGAAGCAGGGGCAGAAGGTCTCCGTCGAACTGCGCTTCGCCCACTCCGACCCCGTCACGGTCGAGATTCCGGTGAAGCCTGCCACCTACACCCCGAAGCACGGACACTGAGGGAGAAACCCCTGTGACCCAGACCATCGCCCCCCGCGTCCGGATCCTGGTGCTGCTGTTCCTGGCCGTCACCGGCGCGCTCCTCGCCGGGGCCGCTCCCGCCTCCGCGCACGCCGCGCTGACCGGCAGCGATCCCCGGCAGGGGACGGTGGTCGACAAAGCGCCCACCCAGGTCTCGCTCACCTTCTCCGAACCGGTCGCGGTGAGCGACGACGCCCTGCGCGTCCTCGACCCCAAGGGCGAACGGGTCGACAAGGGCGACCCGGCCAACGCGAGCGGCACCACGTACACCGTGCAGCTGCTCGGCGGGCTGCCCGACGGCACCTACACCGTCACCTACCAGGTGGTGTCCGCGGACAGCCATCCCGTCGCCGGCGCCTTCACCTTCTCCGTCGGGGCCCCCTCGGAGACCTCCGTCGAAGCCTCCGCCCAGGCCTCCGACGACGGACTGGTCGGCTCGCTGTACGGCACCGGACGGTACCTGTCGTACGCCGGGTTCGTGGTCATGGTCGGCGGGGCCGCCTTCGTGCTCGCCTGCTGGCCGCGCGGCTCCGGCGTACGGGCGGTGCAGCGGCTGGTCGTCTCCGGATGGCTCACGCTCACCGCGGCCACCCTCGCCCTGCTGCTCCTGCGCGGTTCCTACACGAGCTCCGGGAAGGTCGGCGACATCTTCGACCTGACGCTGCTCAGCGAGGTGCTGCAGACCAAGACCGGCGCGGCGCTCGTGTCACGGCTGCTGCTGCTCGCCGCGGCGGCGCTGTTCATCGCGGTGCTCTTCGGCGCCGCCCAGGACCAGCGGGACGACGAGGAGAAGCGGGACCTGTCCCTCGGACTCGCCATCGGGGGGACGGTCGTGGCGGCCGGGCTCGCCGCGAGCTGGGCCATGTCCGAACACGCCTCCCAGGGGCTCCAGCCGGGTCTCGCGATGCCGGTCGACATCGTCCACCTGCTGGCCGTCGCCGCCTGGCTGGGCGGGCTCGCCGCCCTGCTCGTCGCGCTCTACCGCGCACCCGCCGACACCGCGGTCGACACGGCCGCCGTCCAGCGGTTCTCGCGGCTCGCGTTCGGCAGCGTGGTCGCGCTGGTCGTCACCGGGATCTACCAGAGCTGGCGGCAGCTCGGTTCCTGGTCGGCGTTCACCGACACCCGGTACGGGCAGTTGCTGCTCGCCAAGATCGGGCTCGTGGTGATCATGGTCGGGATCGCGTACGCCTCCCGGAGGTGGACGGCCCGACTGGCGGAACCCGGTAGGGCGGTGGCGCTCCGGGAGGAGCAGAAGGAAACCGTGGCGGCGGTGTCGGCCGCTGAGGGCGGGACAGGCCAGGAAGGTGCCGGGGCCACCGGTACCGGGAAGACCAAGGCCGGAAAGACCAAGGCGGATACGAAGAAGACCGGTACGAAGAAGGCTGCAGCCGCTTCCACGGCCTCGGCCGACATCGACATCGACGCCGACGCCGACGCCGACGCCGAACGGGAGAAGCCCGCGGCCGACACGGGGTCCGCCCAGGTCCGGTCGGAGGAGTCGGGGGCCGGGGCGAAGGCCGGCGGGGACTCCGCGCGGGCCGCGCAGCTGGCCCGGCAGCGGGCCGCCGTGTCGGCCGCCCGGCAGAAGCGACTGCGGGACGCCGACCCGAACCGCTTCGGGCTGCGTCGCTCCGTGCTCACCGAGGCCGGTATCGCCGTCGTCCTGCTCGCGATCACCACCGTGCTGACACAGACCGAGCCGGGGCGTACGGAGCAGGAGGCCGAGAGGGCCGCCTCGTCGTCCTCGGCCCCGTCGTCGCCCTCGTCCGCCCAGGGGACCGGTGCGGTGACCCTGAACATGCCCTTCGACACCGGCGGCAAGGACGGCAAGGGCGTCGTCACCGTCGATCTGGACCCCGCGCGCGTGGGCGGCAACGACATGCACGTCTATGTGGAGCGGACCGACGGCAAGGCCTTCGACGTTCCCGAGCTCAAGGTCGCCCTCACTCTCTCCGCGAAGGACATCGGACCGCTGCCCGTCGCCCCCGACCGCGTCGCCACCGGGCACTTGTCGGCGAGCGGAGTGCAGATCCCCGTGGCGGGTGACTGGACCGTCGAGGTGACCGTGCGGACCTCCGACATCGACCAGGTGACCGTCTTCAAGAACGCACAGATCGGCTGAACCACCATGGCTGACCAGTCCATTCCGGAGGCCCGCATCCCTGCTGCCCCGGACCCACGGGAAGGCGCCGCCCCACCCGTCGCCCGGGAGGGCTTCTCCCGGCGCCGCCTGCTCGGCACCGCCGGGGCCACCGGGCTGGTGCTCGGTGCTGCGGGCGGCGCCGTGGGCTACGCCGCCTCACCCACGGAAGCCACCCCGCTGGCTTCCGTGGGTGAGGGCCGGGCAATGTTTCACGGGAAACATCAGCCCGGTATTACCGAGGGGTTCCCGGCCCGTGGACATCTCATCGCGTTCGACCTCGCGCCGGGCGCCGGGCGCCGGGAAGCGGCCGCCCTGCTGCGCCGCTGGTCGGACACGGCTGGGCGGCTCATGGCGGGCGAGCCGAGCGCCGACGGCGACACCGGTGTGGCACAGGACGCCGGACCCTCCTCCCTGACCCTCACCTTCGGCTTCGGCCACAGCTTCTTCGCCCGCACCGGACTGGAGAAGCGGCGTCCGGTGGCTCTGGACCCCCTGCCCGACTTCTCCTCGGACCACCTCGACAAAACCCGCAGCAATGGCGACCTGTGGGTGCAGATCGGTGCCCATGACGCCCTGGTCGCCTTCCACGCGCTGCGCGCCGTACAGAAGGACGCCGGTTCGGCGGCCAGGGTGCGCTGGCAGATGAACGGGTTCAACCGCTCGCCCGGCGCCACCACCCGCCCGATGACCGCCCGCAACCTGATGGGCCAGATCGACGGCACCCGCAACCCCAAGCCGTCCGACTCCGACTTCGACCAGCGGATCTTCGTGCCGGCGAACGGCGACCCCACCTGGATGGCGAACGGTTCCTACGTGGTCGTACGCCGTATCCGCATGCTGCTCGACGACTGGGAGAAGCTCGCGGTCAAGGAGCAGGAGGCGGTCATCGGACGCCGCAAGTCCGACGGGGCTCCGCTGTCCGGAGGCACGGAGACCTCTGCGATGGACCTGGAGAAGACCGACTCCGCGGGCAATCTGGTGGTTCCCTTCAACGCCCACGCCCGGATCACCCGCCCCGACCAGAACGGCGGCGCGGCGATGCTCCGACGCCCCCTCTCCTACCACGACGGCATGGACGCGGACGGCGTGCCCGACGCGGGTCTGCTGTTCATCTGCTGGCAGGCCGACCCGCTGCGCGGCTTCGTGCCGGTGCAGCGCAAGCTCGACCGGGGCGACGCGCTGACTCCGTTTCTCCGGCACGAGTCGAGCGGACTGTACGCGGTGCCGGGCGGCGCGACGGAGAGCGAGTATGTGGGGCAGCGGTTGCTGGAGGGATGAGGCGCCCCCGCCTCACTCGCATGCCACCCGTATGCCACTCGCATGTCACTCCTGGGAGGGCATCCGGGGATGCCCTCGGCGTGGGCCCATTAGGGTGAGGTCATGCCAGCGAGCTATGCGTATCTCGGCCCCGAGGGCACCTTCACCGAAGTCGCCCTGCGCACTCTCCCGGAGGCGGCCACCCGGGAGCTGATCCCGTACGTGTCCGTACAGTCCGCGCTCGACGCGGTACGTGCCGGGGAGGCCGAGGCCGCTTTCGTCCCCATCGAGAACTCCGTCGAGGGTGGCATCACCACCACTCTCGACGAACTGGTCGCGGGCGCCCCGCTGACGATCTACCGCGAGGTGCTGCTGTCGATCACCTTCGCGCTGCTCGTCCGCCCCGGCACCAGGCTGTCGGAGGTCAAGACCGTCACCGCCCACCCCGCCGCCCAACCGCAGGTCCGCAACTGGTTGAAGAAGCACCTCCCGGACGTCGTCTGGGAATCGGCCGCCTCCAACGCGGACGGGGCCCGACTGGTGCAAGAGGGCCGGTACGACGCGGCCTTCGCCGGTGAGTTCGCGGCGGCCCGGTACGGGTTGGAGGCCCTGGAGACCGGGATCCACGACGCGGAGAACGCCCAGACCCGCTTCGTCCTGGTCGGACGGCCCGCACGCCCCGCCGCGCCCACCGGTGCGGACAAGACGTCCATCGTGGTGTGGCAGCGTGACGACCACCCTGGTGGTCTGCGCGATCTGCTGGGCGAGTTCGCCACGCGTGGCGTCAACCTGATGCTGCTCCAGTCCCGGCCCACCGGAGCCGGTATCGGCAATTACTGCTTCTGCATCGACGCCGAGGGCCACATCTCGGACCGCAGGGTGGCCGAGACGCTGATGGGCCTCAAGCGGGTCTGCCTTCAGGTGCGCTTCCTCGGTTCGTACCCGCGGGCGGATGCGGAGCCGTCCGCGGTACGGGAGCCGCTGCCCGGGACCTCGGACGACGAATTCGCGTCCGCGGCGGACTGGGTGGCGCGCTGCCAGGACGGCCGGTTCTGACATTTCCAGTCCTATCAGTCATATTTTCTGATTTTCGTTATCCACAGAAGTTATCCACAGGCCAACTTCTCGATCCGGGGACAAGTCGACACCGCTGTGTCGTTCCATCGACAAATCCCCCCGGCGTTCATGATCGCCCTCACTCGCCCGGCGGAGGCCACTCGTCCACCCTTTTCCCTTCGCCGACCCTTTGAAGTGACCGCTTTCCGCCCGAAAGTGGAGGTAAGGGAGAGTTCGCGGCAGGAATCCTCACCGCTGGTCACGCGTTCCGGAATGGATCGCTCCAAAGTCCACAGACTTTCTTCACACCCTGTGGATAACTTTCCCCACCCTGTGGATACCTGTGGACAACCGAACCTCGAATCCCGGTTCCGCGAGGAATTCCAGTCAACGAGCTGCCCGCGAACTGACCCTTCCCAGGGAATGGACCGCTCTCCTTGATCCCGATCGACGCCGAGTCACCCCTCGGGTACACCCCGCGGTGACCTCAGCTCCACCCCTATGAACACATCGCACAATTTCCTCATAACGGGACGCAAGCAGCTCCGATGGAATAGTGAGTCGTGGGGCGTCACCACGCACCGGTAGCCTTGACCGCGTGATTGACCTTCGCCTGCTCCGTGAGGACCCCGACCGTGTGCGCGCTTCGCAGCGTGCCCGTGGAGAGGATGTCGCGCTCGTCGACTCCCTCCTGTCCGCCGACGAACGGCGCAGGTCGTCCGGCGTCCGCTTCGACGAGCTGCGCGCCGAGCAGAAAGCGCTCGGCAAGCTCATCCCCAAGGCGACCGGCGACGAGAAGGCCGAGCTGCTGAAGAAAGCCGGCACCCTCGCGGCCGACGTCAAGTCGGCCGACGCGGAGCGGGACGCGGCAGCGGTCGAGACGCAGGAACTTCTGGGCAGGCTGAGCAACCTCGTCCACCCCGACGTCCCCGTCGGCGGTGAGGAGGACTTCGTCACGCTCGAGACGCACGGCACCGCCCGCGACTTCGGGGCCGAGGGCTTCGAGCCCAAGGACCACCTGGAGCTCGGCCAGATCCTCGGCGCCATCGACGTCGAGCGCGGCGCCAAGGTCTCCGGGTCGCGCTTCTACTTCCTGACCGGCGTCGGCGCCCTGCTCGAGCTGGCTCTGGTGAACGCCTCGATCGCCCAGGCCACCGCGGCAGGCTTCACCCCCATGCTGACCCCGGCCCTGGTCCGGCCCCAGTCCATGGCGGGCACCGGCTTCCTCGGGCAGGCGGCCCAGGACGTCTACCACCTCGAGAAGGACGACCTCTACCTGGTCGGCACGTCCGAGGTCGCGCTCGCCTCGTACCACATGGACGAGATCATCGACGCCGACCGGCTGCCGCTCCGCTACGCGGGCTTCTCGCCCTGCTTCCGGCGCGAGGCCGGCTCGCACGGCAAGGACACCCGAGGCATCTTCCGCGTACACCAGTTCGACAAGGTCGAGATGTTCTCCTACGTCACTCCGGAGAAGTCGCAGGAGGAGCACCGGCGGCTGCTGGAATGGGAGAAGCAGTGGCTGACGTCGCTGGAACTGCCGTTCCGGGTGATCGACGTCGCCTCGGGCGACCTGGGTTCCTCCGCCGCACGGAAGTACGACTGCGAGGCGTGGATTCCGACCCAGGGCAAGTACCGCGAGCTGACCTCGACCTCGGACTGCACCGAGTACCAGTCCCGCCGGCTCCAGATCCGCGTCAGGGACGGCAAGCAGGTGCGCCCGCTCGCCACGCTCAACGGCACCCTGTGCGCCGTACCGCGCACGATCGTGGCCATCCTGGAGAACCACCAGCAGGCCGACGGCTCGGTGCGGATCCCCGAGGTACTGCGTCCGTATCTGGGCGGCCGGGAGTTCCTGGAACCGGTTGCCAAGTGAGCACGCCGTTCCCGTACCGACTCGTCGCCACCGACCTCGACGGCACGCTGCTGCGTGACGACCACTCGGTCTCCCGCCGCACCCGGGACGCGCTCGCCGCGGCCACCGCGGCGGGCGCCGCCCACATCGTCGTCACCGGCCGCGCGGTCCCCTGGACCCGGCCCATCCTCGACGACCTCGGCTACCAGGGCCTCGCCGTCTGCGGCCAGGGCGCCCAGGTGTACGACTCCGGGGCACACCGGCTGCTCACATCGGTGACGCTGGACCGGCAGCTTGCCGCGGTGGCGCTGGCCAAGATCGAGGCGGAGACCGGCCCGCTGCACCTGGCCGCGAGCCGCGACGGTCTGGACGGTGAAGTGCTGGTCGGCCCCGGCTACGAGGTGACGGGCAGACTGCCCGCGACGCCGCTCAAGGACGCGTCGGACCTGTGGTCGGCCCCCCTGAACAAGCTGTATATACAGCACCCGGCCCTCACCGACGACGAACTCACCGAGGTGGCCACCCGCACCGCGGGCGGTTTCGTCACCGTCGTCATGGCGGGCGAGGGCGTCGTCGAACTGCTTCCCCTCGGCCTGTCCAAGGCCACCGGGCTGTCCCTGGCCGCTCGCCGGCTCGGGACGAAGGCCGCGGAGACGATCGCCTTCGGCGACATGCCCAACGACATCCCGATGTTCGCCTGGGCCGCGCACAGCGTCGCCATGGCCAATGCCCACCAGGAACTGCGGTCGGTGGCCGACGAGGTGACGTCCTCCAACGAGGAGGACGGGATCGCCGTGGTGCTGGAGCGGTTGCTGGGCTGAGGACGTGACGCCCGCTGAGCCGTTCAAAAACCGAAGGGCTCAGCGGGCGGATTCAACATCTTGCGGAGGATGCACGAATCGAACGTGCGCGGGCTTTCGCCCGACCGCGGCTCAGCAAGCCGGTGCCTTACCTCTCGGCCAATCCTCCGGGTGGGCGGCCCACGCGGCTGATGCGCGTGCTCGAAGCGGCCGCCCCGGGCAGCTCTGCGTGGGGCGGACTCGGCAAAGGAGCAGTAACTACTCCGGAGCCCGCCGTCGGCTGCCCTGCCAGGAGCCGGACGTACTGCCGTGCATGGGCATCGCCCCGCTCCTCTCCCGGATCACGACACCGGACCTTCCCGGCGATGCGGACACCACCACTCTGCCCGCCGGGCGAGTGGGGTGCCACTCATTTAGAGCCTGCTATCTGGGTCATGCCAAAGACCTGGGTCCTTGGGCTCGGGTCCTTGGGCCTGGGCCCTTGGGCCGCGAGGCCCCCACCGCTCCGCCGTCAGCGGGCAGCAGGGTCGGCCATGGGCGCCGCACTCATCCCCGGCGGCGACGCCACCCGCGTCGGCGTGCCTGCTGAAGGACCAGCCCGTCGGCGGCTCGTCGGAGCACCAGGGCTGTGGCTCCGGCTCCTCGTGCCGCCTTCGTTCGATCAGCATGCGGGCGCGGGCGGACGGTTCGGTGGTCTCCGCAGCACGGATGAAGTCGTCGTCCAGGACCACATCGTCCGGGACCACGTTGTCCAGGGCTGTGGCGACACTGTCTTCGGCCTCGACCTCGGTCTTGGCGTCCCGGCCACGGGTCCGGTGGCCGGGTCTTGGTCCGGCCGTTCGTCCGGCCCGTGGACGGGCCGGTGGGCCGGCCGGCTCTCACCCCCGTGCCCCCGTCGTTCGTCGTGCCCGGCCGTCCCACCCGCCATCGCGGTCGGTCCTCGCGACCGGTCCTTCCGTCGGACCGTGAGCCATAGCCCTCCGCGTCCCCCGTACCCGGTGTGCCGGAGCGGAGCGGGGTACGGAACGGGGTACGGAACGGGGTACGGAACGGGATGAGGTCACTCCTCCCCGGCGAGCGTCAGCGTGCGCAGCTTCTGCCCGGCGTACCAGGTGGCCAGGACCGTGACGACGACCAGCAGGACCGTCGCGGTCGTGAGACCGACGTCCGAGGTGATCAGGTCGCCGCCGGAGACCTTCTGGGCCACCGCCAGCGACCACTGCTGGACGCTCAGCGTGCGCGCGCCGGGCACCAGGGAGCCGAACAGGGCCTCCCAGACCAGCGCGTAGACCAGCCCGAACACCACCGCGTGCCGGGAGACCGTGCCGAGCAGCAGGAAGAGCGCCGCGTACGCGATGGAGGCGACCAGCGCGGCCACCGTGTAGGCGACAGCGATCTGCTGGCCGTTGCCGTTGAGGATGAAGCCGGCGATCAGGGTGGGCACCGCAGAGAAGACCATCGTCACGGCGATCGCCACGATCAGCTTGGTGTAGATGATCGTGGGCCGTTTGATCGGCTTGGACAACAGGTACACCACCGAGCCGTCGTCGATCTCCGGGCCCATCGCACCGGTTCCCGCGATGACGCCGATGATCGGCACCATGGTGGCGAGCGCCAGCCCGCCGAGGATGTCGGCCGCGGTCTGGTCGTCGGCACCGGCGAGGACGCGCACCGCCACGGAGATCGCGATCAGCAGCAGGGGCAGGGCCCCCAGGATGAGGGCTCGGCGACGGCCGAGCAGGGCCCGGTAGGTGAGTCGGGCGACTGTGGGGTCGTACATGGTTCGGCCTCCTACGCCGCGACGAGATACGAGAAGACGGACTCGAGGGACTCGTCGGACGGCGAGACCGTGAGCAGGCGGATGCCGTGTTCCTTCGCGACCCTGGGCAGCAGGGACGTGAAGCGGGCGAAGTCGACGGCCTGGATGCGCAGGACACCCTCGCTGTGATCGACCTCGATGCCGGACGTGGACGGGTCGGCGATCAACGCGGCCGCGAGGACGCGGTCGTCGCTGGAGCGCACCAGGTAGCGGTGCGGGCGGTCCGTCATCAGGCGGCGGATCTTGCGGAAGTCACCGCTGGCCGCGTGCCGGCCGGCGACGACGACCTCGATGTGCCAGGCGAGCTGCTCGACCTCTTCGAGGATGTGGGACGAGAACAGTACGGTGCGGCCCTCGTCTCCCATGCGCCGCAGCAGGTCCATCAGCTGCATGCGCTGGCGCGGGTCCATGCCGTTGAACGGTTCGTCCAGCAGGAGCAGGGACGGCTCGTGGACCAGCGCGGAGGCCATCTTCACGCGCTGTCGCATGCCCTTGGAGTACGTGGCGATCTTGCGGTCCTGTGCGTACTCCATCTCGACCGTCGCCAGGGCCTGCTGGGCAGCCTTGGCACCCAGTCCGTGCAGTTCGGCGTTGGCGACGACGAACTCGCGGCCGGTGAGGAAGTCGTACATCCCCTCGCGTTCGGGGACGATGCCGATCTGCCGGTAGATCTTTTCGTTGCGCCACACGGTCTGGCCGTCGAGGGTGACGGTGCCGGTGGAGGGGGCGAGGAAGCCGCCCATCATGTTGATGAGGGTGGACTTCCCGGCACCGTTGGGGCCGAGGAGGCCGGTGACGCCGGGGCCGATGGTCATGGTGATGTCGTTGACGGCGACCACGTTGCCGAACCAGCGGGAGACGTGGTCGATGGAGAGCGTGGTCACAGACCCACCTTCCGGTAGCGGCGCGTCAGAAGGCCGTAGCAGGCCGCGATCAGGCCGAGGGTGATGAGGACGTACACCACGCCCTCGCCGTTCGACGGTCCCACTCCGCCGGGGAAGGCGGTGCTCGCGCCCAGGAAGGCGGACTGCACACCGTCGATGAGGGTGACCGGCGAGAACAGACCGATCCAGGCGATCGCCTGGGAGCTGTCCTGGACGTGGGCGATCGCCTGGAGAGTGGAGACCGCGCCGTAGGAGATGGTCAGCACGGCGATCACGGCGGCGATGCCGAAGCCGCGACGCGGGGTGACCGCCGCGATGACCAGGCCGATGCCGGCGAAGAGCAGTGAGAGCAGTGCCACCGAGACGAGCCCCTGCGCGAATCCCTTGGTCTGGTCGGTGAAATCGAGTTCGGCCAGCAGCGCGCCCACATAGAGCACCAGCAGGGGAGTGGCGGTCAGGATGAACAGGGCCGAGGTCAGGGCCGCGAACTTGGCACGTACGTAGTCGGCGGTCTCGATGGGCCGCGAGAAGTACAGCGGCACGGTCTTGAAGCGCAGGTCGCGCGAGACGGACTGGGGTGCCTGCGAGGCGATGTACAGGCTGATCACGGCCTGCATGATGATCGCGTAACTGGTGTAGTCGACGGGCAGTTCGTTCGTCTTGGTGGCCACTGCGACGGCCACCATGATGGCGGCGGGGATGCACATCACCACGAACAGCAGCATCGGCAGCACCTTGGACTTCGCCGAGCGGCCGAGGCCGTAGGAGCCGCGCAGGGACTGCGAGTACAGCGCGAGCCTGGCGTAGGAGCGGCCGAGGCGGGGGCCCTCGTAGGAGCGGTAGCCGATGTTGTGGATCCGGGTCTGGTCACCCGGCGTCGGTGCGGGTGTCCGCAGGGGCTGCTCAACCGCCATGGCCGACCGCCTCCTTCCGCTGCTCGCCGTTGCCGTGGCCGGCCCCGGTGTTCGTACCTGTACCTGTACCTGTGTCCGCGCCGGTGTCCGTGTCGTTCGTGAAGACCTCGGAGATGTGGTGGCGGCGCTGTTCCATGCGCACCAGGCCGAGTCCGAGGTCGGCGATCACGTCCCGCACCAGGTCGTAGGTCTCCTCGCCCTGGGCGGTGAGCAGAAGGATGTGTCCGGATCCCGGCAGCCCGCTGCCGTCCTGGACGGACACCCCGCGCGCGTGGAGCGCCTCACGCACCGCGCGGGTGCCGTCGGGGTGCTCGTCGGTGTCGGTGACCTCGATCGCGAGGGTCGTCGTGTTCTGCGTGAAGTCCGTGGTGGAGCTGGAGCGCAGCAGCTTGCCGCCGTCGACGACGACCACGTGGTCGCAGGTG
This sequence comes from Streptomyces sp. P9-A2, assembly GCF_036634175.1. Taxonomy (NCBI): domain Bacteria; kingdom Bacillati; phylum Actinomycetota; class Actinomycetes; order Kitasatosporales; family Streptomycetaceae; genus Streptomyces; species Streptomyces sp. P9-A2. Next base: position 4,161,390 of record NZ_JAZIFX010000001.1, on the reverse strand, counting down.
CGCTCGAGCTCGCCCAGCAGGTGGGAGGTGACCAGGACCGAGATGCCGAAGTCGGTGTGGATGCGGCGGATCAGGCCGAGCATCTCGTCGCGGCCGACGGGGTCGAGGCCGTTGGTCGGCTCGTCCAGGAAGACCAGGTCCGGGTCGTGCACCAGGGCCTGCGCGAGCTTCACGCGCTGCTTCATGCCGGTCGAGTAGCCGCCCATGGGGCGGTAGCGCTCCTCGTACAGGCCGACATGGCGCAGGGTGTCCGCGGTGCGTTCCCGCGCGGCGGTGGGCGGCAGGCCGGACATGCGTGCCATGTGGACCACGAACTCGGTGGCCGAGACGTCCGGCGGCAGGCAGTCGTGTTCCGGCATGTAGCCGACCCGTTCCCGGATGGCGGCGCCCTCGGTCGCGACGTCGAGGCCGAGCACTTCGGCGCGGCCCTCCGTGGCGGGGGAAAGACCCAGAAGGATCTTGATCAATGTGGACTTGCCGGCTCCATTGGCCCCGACGAGTCCGGTCACACCGGGCCCGACGTCCATGGAGAGCCGGTCAAGCGCGGTCACCCTGGGGAACCGCTTGCTCAGGCTTTCGGTCGCGATCACTGTCACGTCCCCGACATTAGTGACCCGCGCCACGCGGATCGTCAGCCCGGAGAGCCGTCTTGGCATCCCCCTCTGGTCGTACGGGCCCGTAGGGGATCCTCCCGCCGGGGAGCTGTCTACAGCCAGGAGTCGCCTCTTGACCCGGCCTCCGGTGAGCTGCCAGATTCGCCGGTGTCACGCTACGGATACGGAGCGCAGCCCGCGGTACGGACGCGTGGCACAGCAGGCGGGCGCGGACGCAGGACCGCATGGCGCATGGCGCAGGACGCAGGACGCAGAGCGCGGCACAGGGCGCAGGCACAGTCGGCGGTACGGACGCATGGCGAGCCGCGAGACGGCGTCCGCCGGCGTGAACGGTGCGGGAGGGCCGCTCGGGCTCACCCGTCGGCGCGGGGCGAAGGGAAGTGACGTGCTTGTCCGGAACGGTGCTGCGGGGCGCGCGTGAGCGCCGGGTGCGTACGGGTGGCGTCGAGTTGTGCGTGGCGGAGCTGGGCGATCCCGGGCGGCCGACGGTCGTCCTGGTGCACGGCTACCCCGACAGCAAGGAGGTGTGGTCCGAGGTCGCACCGCGCCTCGCGGAGCGTTTCCACGTCGTGGCGTACGACATCCGCGGCCACGGGCGGTCCACCGCGCCGCGCCCGCTGCGGGGCGGTTTCACCCTCGAGAAGCTGACCGACGACTTCCTGGCCGTCGCGAACGCGGTCAGCCCGAACGAACCGGTGCATCTGGTGGGGCACGACTGGGGCTCGGTGCAGGCCTGGGAGTTCGTCACCGTCGGGCGTACCGAGGGGCGGATCGCCTCGTTCACCTCGATGTCCGGGCCGTCGCTCGACCACTTCGGTCACTGGATCAACCGTCGGCTGCGGCGGCCCACCCCACGCCGGGTCGGCCAGTTGCTCGGCCAGGGCGCCAAGTCCTGGTACGTGTACCTGCTGCACACACCGGTACTGCCCGAACTGGCCTGGCGCGGCCCTCTCGGCATGCGCTGGCCGCGCACCCTGGAGCGGTTCGAGAACGTCCCCCGCGGAGGTGACGGCCGCTACCCGACCTCGTCCCTGCCGTCGGACGCGGCGCACGGGGCATGGCTGTACCGGGACAACGTCCGGGCCCGGCTGCGTGCCCCCCGCGCGGACGCCTACGCGCACGTGCCCGTACAGCTCGTCACGCCGTCGGGGGACGCGTTCCTGTCGGAGCGGCTCTACGACGATCTCGAACTGTGGGCACCGCGGCTGACCCGTCGGACGCTTCCAGCGAAGCACTGGGTGCCGCGGACCCACCCGGACCGGATCACGACCTGGATCACCGGGTTCGTGACCTCCGTGGAGGCCGGCCGGACAGAGGTCACCGCCCCGGGGAGGTACGCGGAGCGGTTCGGCGGGCAGCTCGTCCTGGTCACCGGGGCGGGCAACGGCATCGGGCGGGCGACGGCGCTCGCTCTCGCCGAGGCGGGTGCGCGCGTGGTGGCCGTCGACCGGGACGAGGAGGCGGCGGCCCGCACCGCCGAGGAGGCCCGTTCGGCCGGAGCGTCAAAGGCGTGGGCCAGGGCCGTCGACGTGTCCGACGCGCAGGCCATGGAAAAGCTCGCCGAGGAGATCACCGCGGAGCACGGCGTGGTGGACCTCCTGGTGAACAACGCGGGTGTCGGTTTGGGCGGCTCCTTCCTCCGCACCACCCCGGAGGACTGGAAGCGGGTTCTCGACGTCAATCTGTGGGGTGTGATCCATGGTTGCCGGCTCTTCGGCGCGCATATGGCCGAGCGCGGACAGGGCGGGCACATCGTGAACGTGGCGTCCATGGCGGCGTACCAGCCGTCCCGGATGCTGCCCGCCTACAGCACGTCCAAGGCGGCGGTGCTGATGCTCAGCGAATGCCTGCGTGCGGAGCTCGCGGGCCAGGGAATCGGAGTGACGGCCGTCTGCCCCGGCATGGTCAGCACCGGCATCGTCTCCCGTACGCGCTTCGCGGGCACGGACGCCGAGGAGGAACAGCACCGCAGGCAGCGGGCGGTCCGCCTCTACGGGCTGCGCAACTATCCCCCGGAGAAGGTCGCCGCCGCGATTCTGCACGCGGTGGTGCGGAACGACGCGATGGTACCGGTGACCCCGGAGGCACGCGGCGCGTACATGCTGGCGCGGTGGATGCCGGGGGTACTACGCAGGATCGCTCGGGTGAAGTCCCCGGTGTGAAGCTGCGGCGAGGGCCGACCCGAAGCCCCAGGCGAGCGTCGGCCGGGCGAGCATCGGCCGACAGCCGACACCGCAGGGCCGTCCGGGAGCCGCCGATACGGTTGTCCACAGGGCCGACCGACCCGCTGTGGATAAACAGACTTTGCTGTGGATCAAACCTTCCGGTCAAAATCGATCGCGTGATTCGCGTCTCTCACGGCAGGCTGAGCGGATGGACGAAAGACGCACCGTGAAGGTGTCGAAGTACCTGGCCAGACATCTGCACCATCAGCCCGAGGCGATCGGGCTCACCCTCGACGAGGCCGGCTGGGTCGAGATCGACACGTTGATCACCGTGGCGGCCGCACACGGTTTCCGGTTCACCCGGGCGGAACTGGACCATGTCGTCGCCGCCAACGACAAGCAGCGCTTCGCGATCGAGGGCACCCGGATCCGTGCCAGCCAGGGGCACAGCATCGAGATCGACCTCGGACTGCCGTCGGCCACCCCGCCGTCGTACCTCTTCCACGGCACCGTCGCCCGCCACTTGGCCGCCATCCGTGCCGAGGGCCTGCTGTCCATGAACCGGCACGACGTGCACCTCTCCGCCGACCGCGCGACGGCGACCCGCGTGGGTGCCCGCAGAGGCCGCCCTGTGGTGCTCTCCGTGGACTCGGCCGCCATGCACCGTGACGGGCATGTCTTCCGGGTGAGCGCGAACGGTGTGTGGCTGACCGACACCGTGCCCCCTGGGTATCTGCGGTTCCCCGAGAGCCACTGACGCAGCGGTTTCCCGGCGGCCGACGGCACCGCATGATCAGCGGTATGGAACATCTGCCCACCACCGAGGCCGCCGTCATCGCCCTCCGAACGCTCGCGGACGTATACGGGCGCGAGGTCGAGGTGACCCATGACATCGGCGCCGACCAGACATCACGCCGCACCGCGGCAGGCGTGGGCGTGACCACCGACCCGGACGGCTCCCTCCCTCATGAGGCCTACGTCGAGTTCGGCGGCCTGCCCCGGGTCAGCGTGCGGCTCTATCCCGAGGACGACGCCCTGATCGACGTGGAGGGCGTGGAGTTCCCCGACGTTCCCCGCGACGAAGTGCCCACCTTCCTCCGCTCCGTCTTCGACGGCCTCACCCACGTCCGAAGCCGACGCTTCCCCCCGGGCCAATTCCTGATCGTGCCGCTGCCCGGCGACCGGACGCACAAGGAGTTCATCCCCATGATCGTCCTCACCCCTTGGCTGAGTGCACGCGTGCGGTGATCGCTGGACGCGTGACGACCGTTTCACGTGAAACATCTGGGGTCGGCAAAGCCACCGGTCTGGGCTCGACGGCATGAGTCCGCGCCTGAGCGCCGCGATCCTCCCGTACCGCCGCTGGAACGAGAGCAGCCGTTCGGCCTGAGAGCACGCCGAAGAGCTCGGATTCCACACGGGATACACCTGCGATCCCTGCCGTGACGCACCTTTCGAGACGACCAGCGGTTCGGCGCCCTTCCGGCCCTGACCGCCGCCGCGGCCGTCACCCTGATGGCCGGCCGTCCCGTTCCCCGGTGACGAGACGGACGAGAACTTGCGCCCGGCGCCTCGCTCACGCCTTGGAGGAACGGCAAGGTCCGCTGACCGGCGGCTCCGGCGGAACCACCGGGGTCCGTTACTCATCACCGGGACCCGTGGCGGACCGCCGGGCGGATGACCCCATGTACCGGACGAATCCGTCACCGCGTCCGGGGAAGACGGGCGGGATGGGAGAGATCCGGGTCGGAACCTGCTCGTGGACAGACAAGGCGCTGGTGTCCAGCGGCTGGTATCCGGCAGGCCACCGCGACGCGGAGGGCAGACTGCGGCACTGCGCCACACAGTTCCCGGTGACAGAGGTGGACTCCACCTATTACGGGCTGCCCAGCACTCGTAACAGCCTTCTGTGGACCGACCGCACTCCTGAGGGATTCCGGTTCAACGTGAAGGCGTTCTCCCTGCTCACCGGGCATCCGACGCGGCCGGAAGCACTGCCCGCCGAACTGCGCCCGGCCCTCGCACGGCAGCGGGAGCAGGAGCGGGCAGGCATCGATCCCGGACTGCTCGACGATGTGTGGGACCGGTACAGCGCGGCCCTCGAACCACTGCGCGCATCCGGTCATCTGGGGACGCTGGTTTTCCAGTTTCCCTACCGGCTCGTACCCCTCTCTGTCAAAGTAGGTCGAGTCAGGCATACTGGATGATTCATTGAGTCGAGGGCGGAGAAGGAGTAGTGCCCGGGTGGCCAGCACGAACGACCACGGGACCCCTGATCCGCAGGTGGAAGCCCGGTCGACCGGCCCGCGCCGGTATACCGCGGAGTACAAGGCGAGGATCCTCACCGAGTACGAGACCTTGGACAAGAAGGGCAAGGGTGCTCTGCTGCGGCGGGAGGGTCTGTACTCGTCGCTGATCACGACGTGGCGGCAGCAGCGGGACAAGGGCGCCCAGCAGGCGCTCGCCGCGCCGGCCGGACGGCCGAAGATGGACCCGAGGGACAGGGAGATCGCGAAGCTGAAGGCGGAGAAGGCCCGCCTGGAAGCCGATCTCGCGAAGGCCCGTACCGTGATCGAGGTTCAGGGAAAACTCTCCGCGCTGCTCGACCAGTTCGCCACGGACAGCGCCGCGAACCAGAACGGCGAGAACACCAAGTGATCGAGGCCGACCCCGCGGCCGTGTTCGACACCGCCCGCGACCACGCCCTCGAAGAGCTCACCGGGCTGGTCGGGCGCGTCCAGGCATGTGCCGCGCTCGGCGTGAGCCGGGCCACCTACTACCGCCACCACCGCCAGAGCCCCGCCCCGGCCAGGCCGCGGCAAAAACGGCGCCGGCACCCCCGCGCTCTCGCGCCCGAAGAGGAGATACGGGTCCTCGATGTGCTCCATTCCCCGGAGTTCGCCGACATGGCGCCCGCCGAGATCTACGCGGTCCTCCTGGACCGGGGTGTCTACCTGTGCTCGGAGTCGACGATGTACCGGCTCCTGCGACGCCGTGGCGAGGTCCGTGAACGCCGCCGTCAGGCCGTCCACCCACCAAGGACGGTGCCCGAGCTGGTCGCCGAGGGCCCGAACCGGGTCTGGAGCTGGGACATCACGAAGCTGAAGGGGCCGGTCAAGGGCGTCTACTACTGCCTCTACACGATCATCGATATCTTCAGCCGATACACGGTCGGCTGGATGATCGCCGACCGGGAGAACAAGGATCTCGCTGAGCGGTTCCTGTCCGAGACGATCGCCAAGTACGGCATCGGGCCAGGGCAGTTGACGATCCACTCGGACCGCGGGTCCCCGATGGTCGCGCAGAACGTCGCCCAGATGATGGCCGGTCTCGGCGTCACCAAGTCGCATTCGCGGCCGAAGACGTCGAACGACAACCCGTACAGCGAGAGCCAGTACAAGACCCTGAAATACCGGCACGACTTTCCCGAGCGTTTCGGATCCCTCGAGGACGCCCGGGCGTGGTGCACCCAGTTCTTCACCTGGTACAACGAGGAGCATCGGCACTCCGGGATCGGCCTGCACACGCCCTACGACGTGCACTTCGGTCTCGCCGGGCAGCTCCGCGAGATGCGTGCCGACGTCCTCCGGGCGGTCTACGCGAAGCACCCCGAACGCTTCGTCCGCAAGCTACCGGAGCCGCCGAAACTCCCCCAAGCGGCCTGGATCAACAAGCCGACACCAGACGGCCCACTGATCCCGGCACAACGTTAGAACGATCTACCTGCCTTGATCGCTTTGACAGGTTCCGTACCGGGCAGGCCGGCGGTGGAGTTCCTGCGCCAGTGCCGTGAGCGTGCCGCGGAATGGCCGATGGCCGTGGAGTTCCGGCACCCCGGCTGGTGGAGTGAGGAGCACGTCGATGCGACGACCGCCCTGCTGACGGAGCTGGACACGGCCGCCGTGGCCGTGGACATGGTGCAGACGCTTCCCGCTTCCGTACCACCGGTCGTACGGGTCACCACCCCGGGACTCGCCCTGGTGCGCTTCCACGGTCGCAACAGCGCGTGGGGCACCGGCACCAAAGAGGAGAGGTTCCGCCACTCGTACACGCCCGAAGAGCTCTCCGAGTGGACACCGCGTCCGCGAGATGGCCGAGCAGGCGCGGGAGGTCCACGTCCTGTTCAACAACTGCTGCGGTGACGCCGCCGTCCGTGCCGCGCAGTCGATGCGACACCTGCTCGGTCTCGCAAGGTCGTCCCCATGCGACTGAGCACTGTGGTTCTGTCGATCGACCGCCGACGCGAGGAGGGCCGCGACAAGTGGCGGCGCGCCGAGGAGCTGGGCTTCCACGCCGTCCACACCTACGACCACCTGCCCTGGCGGACCTTCCGGGACGGCCTCTGGTTCGGCGCGGTACCCACGCTCACCGCCGCCGCGGCGGCCACCGAACAGCTCCGGCTCGGCACGCTCGTCACCTCGGTCGAGTCTCGTTCACCCCTCACATGCTGACCTGTGGAAAAAGCACGGCAAGGGTTCAGGGAGGGCCGACGTGGACGCTCAGATCGACTCGACGGCGATGCGAGGGCGGCACAGTCGGCGCAGGTCACCCGTGTCGCTCGTGATGACCGTGACGTCGCCGTGCTCCATGTGAGCCGTGGCCGCGAGCATCGCACCGATGGCGTACTTGTGACCGTGCAGGCTTTCGGCGGCGAGCAGTCTGCTTGCCGCACGTGCGATCTCCTCCGTGACGGGGCGCACCTTGGCCAGGGAGACGGCATGGTCGAACGCCGACTGCGGCACCTTCGGGTCGCGTGCCTCCACCAGCGTGGCGGCGCTCGTCACGACGAGCAGGTCCAGTCTGCGGGCGACGTCCAGCCATACGGTCATGTCACGGTGGCGACGGGAGAGCTTGGAGAGGGCCTCGCTGTCGAGAACGAGGGTCCCGCTCATACGGCGTCCGCTGGAGCGGACTCACCGCGGTGGGCGGCGTGGTGGGCGCGGATGCGCTCGGCCTTGTCCGACACCTCGGCAGGGTCGACAGGACCGTGTTCCGCTTCAGCGGTGGCGATGTACTCGTCGATGGCCTCGCGCTGGAGCTGCCGCTGTACGGCCTCCTCGATGTAGGAGGAGACGCCTTGTTTGCCGGCGCGTGCGCGGATCGCCTCCAGGGTCTCGGCGCGCAGGGAGACGCTGGTGACTCGGGTCTTGCCGGGGCGGGGCGTACCCATAGGAAAAGTGTAGTACATGACCTGTTAACTCGCTGGCGCTCCGCGATGACTACCGGCGGCCGGCGGCGAGCCTGCTGAGGCGGTCGCCGATGACCGAGACGCCCGGACGGGGCTCGCTCTCGTAGTACCAGGGCTTGCGTCGGCGCAGCAGCGCCTCACCGTGCTCGCTCCAGGTGAATCCGGGTTCCCGCAGCAGTTTCCGGAACACCTCGTCAGCGGTCTCCGGGTGGGCGGCGGCCAGACGGCGGATCGGCAATGGCCCTATCGACTCCTCGCGCAGGTACGTGCGCAGCAGATCCCGGTGCCGCCCGCGGCCCGTGCGGGCGGGGTCCGCGAAGAGGTCCCGCAGCATCCCGTAGTCGGCGTAGAAGTTGAGCCCGTCGACCTCGTCGTAGATGACGCCAATGGTGTCCGAGTCCGCCAGTTCTCCCGGCAGTTCGAAGAAGGGCAGGTCCGGGCCGGGGAGCCGCCTGCGCCGGGCATGGCCGGGCCGTGCGGCGACGGCGGCCTCCTGGCGGTGGCGGTAGTAGGCGTTGAGGAGATCCTCGGCTTCGGCAGGCGGAAGGACCAGTTCGTCGCCGCCGCAGAACTCGATGAACGCGGCCCGGTCCTCCCGCATCCGCTGCCACCCCTGCTCGATCTTCCGGGGATTGCGGAAGACCAGTTCGGGTCGGCCGGTGGCGAGTTGCAGGGCGGCTTGGGCGATCTCGGTGGCGCTGGACCTGGGATAGCTCGACATCGCCCCGGACACCAGCCACGCACCGTCGGCCGATTGAATGGGTACCAGGCAGGTGTGGAGGAATCCTCCCTTGGATACTGCGCGGAACGCCGCTCGCCCGACGTTCGAGTAGGTGCGGTACTCCAGATCGTCGACAAGGTTCAGCAGGACGATGGCATCCCGTTCCTTGCGCTGGATCTCGAAGATGCCCTCGACCGGGTCACGCCAGCCGAGCAACATCTCCCGCTCGGCCGCGGTCAAGTCCTTCCGCCCGGCGACGAACCGGTCCACCACGGTCGAACCGTCCGGCAGGCGGGACCGCAGGATGAAGTGGTCGATGATCCGGATCGCCTCCCCCTCGTCCAACTGCCGCTCAGGCCCAGCGGCGTCCAGCAGGAGGGGCGTCAACCACCGATCGAAGCGGGCGCTCTGCGCGAAGGCGACCAGCTCCCCTTTCAACTCGGCACTGCGCTCGATGAGGCCGGCCAGTGACGGTCCGCCGGCACCCTGATGCGTGCCCTGTACGGCGTCAGCCACGTTCAGCCCTTCCACGCAAACCAGTTCCGCCCGAAGCGTGAGGCGCCCGGCCTCCACCTGCCCAGTGGCGGTACGCCTCGATCCACTCCGCACCCGTAGGTGCCGGGCTGGGCAACGGCAGCTCCAGGATGCCGATCGACTGTCGGACGCGGCCACGAGAGCACAGGGCGACGACCCTGCCGTCGGGCATGAGGTCAACGCCGTGCACAGTGACCTCGACGCCGAGAACCGCGGTGGTGAAGGGCAGGTCGAGGTACTCCTCGAGCATGGTGAACAGACCGGTCCGCTGCTCGTCCTCGCCGTAGGCGTCGACAGTCGCCTCTTCGATCATGGCCTCGAGTTCGGCCCTTCCCAGCGCGCCCATGGCGCCACGGTAGCGCCCTCCGCCGCGACGCCGGCGTGGCTTCCCGGATCTGCTCCGTCGGCTCATCCGTGGCAGCGGGAAGCCCGCGTAGGGTCGGGGTCATGCGTCTGAGTACGGTGATCCTCCCCATCCACCCGTGGGGCAAAGCACAGAAGACCTGGCGGCGTGCCGAAGAACTCGGGTTCCACGCCGCGTACACGTACGACCACCTCTCCTGGCGGACCTTCCGGGACGGGCCGTGGTTCGGTGCCCTTCCCACGCTCACGGCCGCAGCCGTCGTGACGCAAAATATCCGTTTGGGTACGCTCGTCACGTCGCCGAACTTCCGGCACCCGGTGACCCTGGCCAAGGAGCTGATCTCCCTCGACGACATCTCGGGTGGACGCGTCACCCTCGGTATCGGCGCGGGCGGCTCCGGTTTCGACGCCACCGCGCTCGGCCGGGAGCCGTGGACCCCGCGCGAGCGGGCGGACCGCTTCGCCGAGTTCGTGCCGCTGCTCGACCGGCTGCTCACGGAGGACTCCGTGTCGTACGAGGGCGACTTCTACGCGGCACACGAGGCCCGCGGTATCCCGGGGTGTGTACAGCGGCCCCGGCTGCCGTTCGCCGTGGCCGCCACCGGACCGCGCGGGCTGCGGCTCGCCGCCCGGCACGGGCAGGCGTGGGTGACCACGGGTGACCCCAAGCTGTACGAGAACGGCACATCTGAACAGTCGGTGCACGCCCTTCGCGGTCAGGTGGAGAAGCTGGCCGATGCCTGTGCCGAGATCGGGCGGAACGTGGCCGAGCTGGACAAGATCCTGCTCACGGGGTTCACCCCGGACCGGGGGCGCCCGCTGGAGTCCCTGGACGCGTTCGTCGACTTCGCGGGCCGCCATACGGAGCTGGGCTTCACCGAGATCGTGCTCCACTGGCCCATCCCCGATTCGGACTTCGCGGCGGACCAGAAGATCTTCGAGCGGATCGCCATGGAAGCACCGGCCCAGCTGGGCTGAGCGGGCGGGCAGGCGGGCAGGCGGGCAGGCGGGCAGGCGGGCAGGCGGGCAGGCGGGCAGGCGGGCAGGCGGGCAACGAACCGGATCGATGTCCGTAGCCGACCCTCACCGCCACTGCCCCGGTTTCAGCTTCGGCTTCGGCCGTCTCAACCGTTTCGGCAGCTCACCGAGCGCGGTAGCCCCTCATATGTGCGGAGTGCCGCACGGCCGTGCGGGCTCATACGGGACAATGGCCAGGTGACCTCAGCGACCGCACAGCCCGAGACCCCGGGCTCCCCCCAGTTCTCGACCTCGCTCGAGCGGGGAGACAGACCTGTCACCCCGCCTCGGCTCATCGCCACCGACCTCGACGGCACCCTGCTGCGCGACGACAAGTCGGTGTCCCCCCGCACGGTCGCCGCACTGGCCGCCGCCGAGGAAGCAGGCATCGAGGTCTTCTTCGTCACCGGCCGCCCGGCACGCTGGATGGACGTCGTCAGCGACCACGTCCACGGCCATGGGCTCGCCATCTGTGGGAACGGCGCCGCCGTCGTCGACCTGCACGGCGGTGCCGGTGCCCATCGTTTCGTGAAGGTACGCGAGCTGGCCCGGCAGAACGCGCTGGACGCGGTGCGACTGCTGCGCGAGGCAGCGCCGGGCACCATGTACGCCGTCGAGCAGACCTACCGCTTCAACCAGGAGCCGGCGTATCCGAAGCTGCACATGGAGATACCGGACGTCCGCGCCCCGGCCGAGGAACTGCTGGCGCCGGGTGGCCCCGCGGACGACGAGCCGGTGCTCAAGATCCTCGCCCACCATCCCGAGCTCGACCCCGACGCCTTCCTCACCCTGGCCCGGCTGGCCATCGGCACCCGCGCCAATGTCACCCGCTCCAGCCCCAGCGCCCTGCTGGAGATCAGCGGCCCCGACGTGTCGAAGGCCAGCACCCTCGCCCTGTGCTGCGCCGAGCGCGGGATCTCGCACGAGGAGGTCGTGGCGTTCGGGGACATGCCCAACGACATCGAAATGCTGACCTGGGCGGGCCGTTCCTACGCGATGGGCAACGCCCACCCGGACGTCCTCACCGCCGCCTCGGGGCGCACGGTCGCCAACAACGAGGACGGCGTGGCCGTGGTGATCGAACAACTGCTGAACCGGCTGCCGTGACCAGGTCCGATCACCCGGTGGGGCGATCGCCTCAGGTGGACCCGACGTGGACGGCAGAGCGCGTCGGGCCCGGTGCTCGCTCAGAGCGTCAGCCCGCGTTGCGCCAGCCACGACACCGGGTCCACCGCCGAGCCCATCTCGGGCGTGATCCGCACCTCGAAATGCAGGTGCGGCCCGGTGGAGTTGCCGCTGGTCCCGGACTGGCCGATCCACCGGCCGGGCGAGACGCGCTCACCCTGCTCCACGGCGACGGCGGCCAGGTGGGCGTACTGCGTGTAGTAGCCGCCCGCGTGCTCGACCACGACCTCCATACCGAAGGCACCTCCGCAGGAGACCTTCACCACCTTGCCCACACCCACGGACCGCACCGGCGTGCCGATCGGTACCGCGAAATCCTGGCCGGTGTGCCGGTTCGCCCAACGTGCACCGCCGCTCCCGTAGGACGCGGACAGCGTGTAGATCTCCACCGGTGTCACCCAGGATTCGTTGAACCGGGTCTCCGGCTGATCGAGCCGCACCGCCCCGCGGCAGGAACCGGCCGCCACCGAGGCGTCCGCCTGGCCCTGTAGCTGCCACCGCGCCGTCTCGAGCTTCTGCTCGATGCCGTTCTTGAGGTCGGCGAGCTCCTTGTTCCGCTTCTCCAGCGCCTTCCACGCCCCCTCTGCCTTCGCCTCGTCGCGGGCGAGCCGGGCCTCGGCCCGCGCGTTCCTCTCGATCGCGTTGTCGAGGGTCAGGTTCGCCTTCCACACGGCACGCTGACCGCGCATCACTTTCTCCGGGTCGTCCGCGAGAATCATGTGCACGGTCAACGGCAGCCCGCCGCCACTGCGGTACTGGGACCGTGCGATGCGGCCGAGGTCATCGCGCAGGACCTCGGACTCCTGGCGCTCCCGGTCGAGCAGTTCCTCCAGACGTCGTACCTCGGTCCGCTGCCGGTCTGCCTGGCGCCAGCCTGCCTCGTACTTCAGTGTCGCCGCGGCCGCCTCTTCGTAGAGCCGAGCCACTTGGGCGCTGGTCCCGGATTCCGGGCCGTGGCCCGGAGCGTACGGCCCGTCGCCCTCCCCGTCGGTGGGACGGGCGGCGAGCACGGTGAGCGCGCACAACGGCACGGCGACGAGAAGCGGATGACGACGGGTGAGGCGCATGACAGCGATCCTGGGCCCGCCCCGGCCCACGGTCCTGTTCATGTCGTACGCCTGGGGGACCGTACGACCCGGATGGACCAGGGGTACCGCCGAACAGGGTCCCCTATGATCGAGGTTGACGCCCCGACAAGCATTTTGCGTCACGCGCACGATCCCCGGCGCGCCCGCCTCGTCACATGTGCCCGTCGTGCCCGGTCAGCCCACCTCCACCAGCTCCACCAGCTCCACCAGCCGGTCCGACTCCGCCTCGCGCCGCGCCATCCGGCGCAGCGGTCCGGCCGCGGCGGCCAGTTCCCCGTACCCGCCGCGCTGCACCACACGCCCCTCGTCCAGCACGATCACCTCGTCCACCGCCTCGAGCCCGGCCAGCCGATGGGTGATCAGCAGCGTCGTACGGCCCTCGGTGGCGGCCAGCAGGTCGGCGGTGAGCGCATCGGCGGTCGGCAGGTCGAGATGCTCCGCGGGTTCGTCCAGCACCAGCACGGGGAAGTCCGCGAGCAGCGCCCTGGCCAGTGCCAGACGTTGCCGCTGACCGCCGGAGAGCCGCGCCCCGTGCTCGCCGACAAGTGTGTCCAGGCCGTCGGGCAGGCTGTCGGCCCACTCCAGCAGCCGGGCCCGGGCGAGCGCGTCGCGCAGTTCTTCCTCGGTGGCTTCGCGCTTCGCGAGCAGCAGGTTCTCGCGCACGGAGCTGTCGAAGAGGTGGGCGTCCTGCGCGCACAGCCCGATCAGTCCTCGTACGTCGTCGCCGTCCAGGGCGTACGCGTCCACACCGGCCAGCGTGTACGAACCGGCACCCGGGTCCAGGAACCGCAGCAGCACCTGTGCGAGCGTCGTCTTGCCGGAGCCGGACGGGCCGACCACCGCGATCCTGCGGCCCTGTTCCAGCGTCAGGTCCAGTCCGGCGAGCGCGTCCCGTTCCTGCCCGGCGTGCCGGGCCTCGAGTCCCCTGACCACGAGCGGGAACGGCGACGCGGGTGCCTGCCGGGGCTGCTCCGGCTCCTGTACGGGCACCGGGGCGTCCAGGACCTCGTACACGCGCTCGGCGCTCTTACGCACTCTCTGCCGGTGCTGCACCGCGAGCGGCAGCCCGAGTACGGCCTCGAAGGCCGCGAGCGGGGTGAGGACGACGACGGCCAGTGCCACTCCGTCCAGCCGGCCGGCGGCCACCGCCTGGACGCCGACGAGGGCCGCGGCCGTGACGGTCAGGCCCGAGACGAGTGCGGTGAGCCCGTCGCCGAGGGCGGTGGCGGTGGCGGCGCGCGAGGCGATCCGGGTGAGCACACCGTCGGCCCGCCGGACTTCGGCGGTCCGTGCGGGCAGAGCGCCGGCGACCGTCAGTTCCCCGGTCCCGGTGAGCAGGTCGGTGGCACGGGTCGCGAGGACTCCACGGGCGGGCGCCAGCCTGCGCTCCGCACGCCGGGTCACGGCGCCCGTGAGCAGGGGCAGACCCACTCCCGCCGCGAGCAGCCCGGCCGCGAGGACGGCACCGGCCTCGGGGAGCAGCCAGGACGTGAAGCCGACCGACAGTGCCGAGACGACGACCGCCGCCCCCGCCGGCAGCAGCCAGCGCAGCCAGTAGTCCTGAAGCTCGTCCACGTCGGCGACCAGCCGGGAGAGCAGGTCGCCCCGGCGGACCCCGCGCAGTCCGGCGGGCGCCAGCCGCTCCAGCCGCCGGTACACCGCGACCCTGGTGTCGGCCAGCATCCGCAGAACCGCTTCGTGCGACACGAGCCGTTCGGCATACCGGAACACGGCCCGCCCGATACCGAAGGCCCGGGTCGCCGTGACGGCGACCATCAGGTACATCACGGGCGGCTGCTGCGAGGCCCGGGAGATGAGATACCCGGACGTCGCCATGAGGCCCACGGCGCTGCCCAGCGCGAGGCTGCCGAGCAGCAGTGCGAGCGTGAGCCGCCCTCGACGGGCACCGGACATGGCACGGACGCGGGCCAACACGCCTTCCGCTCCGGCTTCCGTGACCGGCTCGGCCGGCGTCGGGCCCGCGGAGTCGGCGGGCTCGGCCTCCTCCACCCGTTCCCAGTCGAGTGCGGGCTGGACGTCCGCCCGCTCCCGGCCGGCACCGAGGAAGGTGTCACCGTGCTCGGGCAGCGGCCGGTCGCCGGGCGCGGTCTCCGTCAGCCGCACCACGCGGTCCGCCACCGCGAGCAGCGCCGGACGGTGTACCACCAGCAGCACCGTCCGGCCGGCCGCCAGGCGTCGTACCGCCGTCACGATTTCGGCCTCGGTGGCGCCGTCCAGCGCGGCCGTCGGCTCGTCGAGCAGCAGCACGGGCCGGTCCGCGAGGAACGCACGGGCCAGCGCGAGCCGTTGCCGCTGCCCTGCGGACAGTCCCGCCCCGTCCTCGCCCAGGACCGTGCCGATGCCCTCGGGAAGCGCGTCCACGAACTCCAGGGCGCCCGCGTCCCGCAGAGCCCGGCGGACGGCGTCGTCGTCCGCGTCGGGCCGGGCCAGGCGTACGTTCTCGGCGACCGTCCCGGCATACAGGTGCGGCCGCTGCGGCACCCAGGCCACCTGGCTGTGCCACCGGACCGGATCGATGCCGGTGAGATCCGCTCCCCCGATCCGCACCCGCCCCTCGGCCGGCCGCACGAAGCCCAGCAGCACGTTCAGCAGCGTCGACTTGCCCGTCCCGCTCGGTCCGACGAGCGCGACCGTCTCACCGGGTTCGACGGAGAAGGACACGTCCGACACGGCGTCCGCCGACCGTCCGGGATAGCGGACGGTCACGCCCTCGAAGGACAGGGCACCCGACGGCACCGCCCCGGTTCCCGGTGCCGGCACGGGTGTCTCCAGGACCTCGAAGATCTCCTCTGCGGCGGCCAGCCCCTCCGCCGCCGCGTGGTACTGCGTGCCGACCTGCCGCAGGGGCAGATACGCCTCGGGGGCGAGGATCAGGATGAGCAGGCCGGTGTACAGATCCATGTCGCCGTACACGAGCCGCATGCCGATCGTCACGGCGACCAGTGCCACCGAGAGGGTGGAGAGGAGTTCCAGCGCGAAGGAGGAGATGAAGGCGATCCGCAGGGTCCGCATGGTCGCCCTGCGGTACTCGGCGGTGATCCGCCGGATCGACTCCGCCTGTGCCTTGGCCCGTCCGAACACCTTCAGGGTCGGCAGTCCGGCCACGACGTCCAGGAAGTGGCCGGACAGCCGGGACAGCAGCTCCCACTGCCGGTCCATCCGGGACTGGGTGACCCAGCCGATCAGCATCATGAAGGCCGGGATGAGCGGCAGGGTGACGACGATGATCGCGGCCGAGACCCAGTCCTCGGTGACGATCCGCGCCAGCACCGCCACCGGAACGACCACCGAGAGCCCCAGCTGGGGCAGATAACGCGAGAAGTAGCCGTCGAGGGCATCGACCCCACGGGTCGCCAGGGCGACCAGTGAGCCGGTCCGCTGCCCGGTCAGCCACCCCGGGCCGAGTGTCGTCGCCCGCTCCAGCAGCCGGCCCCGCAGCTCCGACTTGACCGCCGCACTCGCCCGGTGCGCGGCCAGCTCGGTGAGCCAGCCGACCAGGGCACGGCCGACCGCGACGCAGGCCAGAAGCACCAGGGGAGTGCCGAGGTCGGCCACGGCCATGCCGTGCTGGAAGGCACCCACCACCACCTCGGCGATGAGCATGGCCTGAGCGATCACCAGCACCGCGCCGACGACGCCCAGGGCGACCACCGCCACCAGGAAGAGCCGTGTGGCACGGGCGTAGCGGAGCAGGCGTGGGTCGATTGGTTTCACGTGAAACACACCTCAGTGCACGGGATCGGCGATGTGCTGGGTGCCGATCCGCTTGCGGAAGACCCAGTACGTCCAGCCCTGGTAGAGCATGACGAGCGGCAGGGCGATCACCGCGAGCCAGGTCATGATCTTCAACGTGTAGTCGCTGGAGGAGGCGTTGGTGACGGTGAGGCTCCACTCCGCATTCAGCGTGGAGGGCATGACGTTCGGGAAGAGCGTCAGGAAGAGCATCGTCACGGCGGCCACGATGGTGGCGCCGGACAGGGCGAACGACCAGCCCTCGCGCCCCGCCTGGTTCGCCACCAGGGCGGCGACCAGCGCGACGACCGTGACGGCCATCGCGATCAGACTCGCGCCGTCACCGCTGTCGATCTGCGTCCATCCAAGGAAGACCAGCGCGAGGACGGCGGTGAGCAGCCCTACCCGCAGGGCCATCTGCCGGGCCCGGTCCCGGATGTCCCCGACGGTCTTGAGCGCGGCGAACACGGCACCGTGGAAGGTGAAGAGCGTCAGCGTGACCAGACCGCCCAGCAGCGCGTACGGATTGAGCAGGTCCAGGACACTGCCCACGTACTCGAAGTCGGAGTCGATCTTCACTCCGCGCACGATGTTGCCGAAGGCCACGCCCCAGAGGAGCGCGGGGATGAGCGAGGTCCAGAAGATCGCCGTCTCCCAGTTGCGCTGCCAGTGCTCCTCCGGCCGCTTGACCCGGTACTCGAAGGCGACGCCCCGGACGATCAGGCAGACCAGGATGACCAGCAGCGGCAGGTAGAAGCCGGAGAAGAGCGTGGCGTACCACTCGGGGAAGGCCGCGAAGGTCGAGGCTCCGGCCGTGAGCAGCCATACCTCGTTGCCGTCCCAGACGGGGCCGATGGTGTTGATCAGCACCCGCTTCTCGGCGCGGTCACGGGCGAGCAGCCGGGTGAGGATGCCGATCCCGAAGTCGAAGCCCTCCAGGAAGAAGTAGCCGATCCACAAGAAGGCGATCAGAACGAACCAGACGTTGTGCAGTTCCATGACTCTGCGGCTCCCTCGGGCCTAGTACGAGAAGGCCATCGGCTTGTCGGCGTCACGGAGATCGCCACCGATCTTCGTGGGTGGGTTGAGATCGGCCTCGGTGAGTTCGGGCGGGCCCGCCTTGACGTACTTGGCGAGCAGCTTGACCTCCACCACGGCCAGAACGCCGTACAGCAGGGTGAAGACGGTCATCGAGGTGATGACCTCGGCCTGGGACACTCCGGGGGAAACCGCGTGCCGGGTCTGCAGCACGCCGTAGACGACCCAGGGCTGCCGGCCCATCTCGGTGAAGATCCATCCCCAGGCGTTGGCGATCAGCGGGAACGCCATGGTCCAGAGCGCCAGGCGCCAGTACAGCCGGCTGAGCCTCGCACCCAGCGGCTTCTTCAGCAGCACCAGATGCGGCACCTCGTCCTCTCCGGTGCGCAGGGCGGCCGGCAGCAGGAACCTCTTCCTCGTCAGCCAGAGCCCCAGCAGCGCGAGCGAGAAGGACGCCATGCCGAAGCCGATCATCCACCGGAAACCCCAGTAGGCGACGGGGACGATGGGCTTGTAGTCACCGGGGCCGAACTTCTCCTGCAGGGCTTCATTGGTGTCGTTGATACCGGGCACGTAGGACTCGAAGTCGCCGTGGGCCAGGAAGGACAGCAGCCCGGGAATCTCCAGGGCGACCTCGTTGTGCCCCTTGTCGACGTCTCCGTACGCGAACACGGAGAACGGCGCCGGGCTCTCGCCGTCCCACAGGGCCTCGGCGGCGGCCATCTTCATGGGCTGCTGCTCGTACATGACCTTGCCGAGGGTGTCTCCGCTGATCGCGGTGAACATGCCTCCGACGGCCATGGTGACCAGGCCGAGCCGGAGCGACGTCCGCATCACCGAGATGTGCTTCTTGCGCATCAGGTGGAAGGCGGCGATGCCGACCATGAAGGCGCCGCCGGTCAGCGCGGACGCCGAGAAACTGTGGAAGACCTGGTTGAGCGTGGTGTTCTGGGTGAGTACCAGCCAGAAGTCGGTGAGTTCCGCCCGGCCCTTCTCCTCGTTGATCCGGTAACCGACCGGGTGCTGCATCCAGGAGTTGGCCGCCAGGATGAAGTACGCCGACAGCAACGTGCCGAGGGAGACCAGCCAGATGCAGGCCAGGTGGATCTTCTTGGGCAGCTTGTCCCAGCCGAAGATCCACAAGCCGATGAAGGTGGACTCGAAGAAGAAGGCGATCAGGGTCTCGAAGGCGAGCGGGGCACCGAAGACGTCGCCGACGAACCGTGAGTAGTCGGACCAGTTCATGCCGAACTGGAACTCCTGCACGATGCCGGTGACCACACCCATCGCGATGTTGATCAGGAAGAGCTTCCCCCAGAACTTCGTCGCCCTGAGGTACTTCTCCTTCCCGGTGCGCACCCAGGCGGTCTCCAGCCCGGCCGTGAGAGCGGCCAGCGAGATCGTCAGGGGAACGAAGAGGAAGTGATAGACGGTGGTAATGCCGAACTGCCATCGCGCCAGCGTCTCCGGCGCCAGAGCCAGGTCCACGTCACACTCCTTACATCGCCTTGCGTCGTCGTGTCACAACAACCGCTTGATCCTGTTCGTCCCCGACATCCAGGTGAAAACAGGACACGCTTGTGAACGCGTTCACATTCACAAGCAATTATGGCCTACTGCTTTTCGGATTCGGAAGGGGGGGTCCCCTGTGACGTCAACCCCTCGCCCGCAACGGTCGAACCACAGGAGTGCCGGGCGACGGCCGACCCGTCACCCGGCACTCCTGACCCCACGCCTGGCCGTGCGCGGCTACAGCTCCTCGCGGAAGGCTTCCGTCACCTTCAGGAAGATGTCGTTGGCCTCGGCCTCGCCGACCGTCACCCGCACGCCCTCGCCGGGGAAGGGCCTGACGACCACACCCGCCTGCTCGCACGCCTGCGCGAACGCCGTCGTGCGCTCCCCCAGCCTCAGCCACACGAAGTTGGCCTGGCTCTCGGGCACCTCCCAGCCCTGGGCGCGCAGCGCCTCCATGACACGGTTGCGCTCACACACCAGCGAACCGACCCGGCCGATGAGCTCGTCCTCGGCACGCAGCGAGGCGATCGCGGCTTCCTGCGCGAGCTGGCTCACACCGAACGGCACCGCCGTCTTGCGCAGCGCCGCGGCCACCGGCTCATGGGCGATCGCGAAGCCGATCCGCAGCCCCGCCAGACCGTAGGCCTTGGAGAAGGTCCGCAGGACACAGACGTTGGGCCGGTCCCGGTAGAACTCCACGCCGTCCGGGACCTCGGGGTCGCGGATGAATTCGCGGTACGCCTCGTCGATCACCACCAGGACATCACGGGGCACCCGGTCGAGAAAACGCTTCAGCTCCGCCCGCCGCACCACCGTGCCGGTCGGGTTGTTGGGGTTGCAGACGAAGATCAGCCGGGTCCGCTCGGTGATCGCCTCGGCCATCGCGTCCAGATCATGTACATCGCCCGGCGTCAGCGGCACCTGCACAGGGGTGGCACCGCTGATCCTGGTGATGATCGGGTACGCCTCGAACGAACGCCACGCGTAGATCACCTCGTCCCCGGGGCCCGAGGTGGCCTGCAGCAGCTGCTGGGCGACGCCGACCGAGCCGGTGCCGGTGGCCAGGTGGGAGACCGGGACGGCGAAGCGCTCGGACAGTTCTTCCATCAGCGACGTACAGGCCATGTCGGGGTAGCGGTTGAAGGAGGAAGCCGCGGACGTCACAGCCTCCATCACCCCCGGCAGCGGTGGATAGGGGTTCTCGTTGGAGGACAGCTTGTAGGCCACCGGCCCCCCGGCCGCCGCCGGCTTGCCCGGCTTGTACGTGGGGATACCCTCCAGCTCGGCGCGCAGCTTGGGGCTCGTCTCGCTCACCGCAGTCCTCCTCCGAAGACCGGCGGCCCTCGACCGCCGCCGACATCCAATACTGCTCACCTTATGAGGATTCGGCGTCACTGCGTAGACGTGTACAGCGGTGACGGCGAGGACGGGCCTGCCGAGGAGCGGGATGCGGGGCGGGCCTGCGGGTCCGGCCGCTGGGCGCGCCTGCCCAGTGACACCGCCAAGGCGATCAGCCCCATGAGCCACCTCAGCCCTTTCGGCAACAGGGGCATCACGCCAGGAAGACACACAAAGAGTGTCCGGGCAGGGGGCGCTTCACACATATATCTACGCGCCGGTGGCTTGCGCCGTGGCGCGCATCCCTCGTGCAGGTGAGTTGAGACCTCTTCGCAACATCACCCCCTCGGCAGGTCCGTATGCGCCGAGACACCAGATCCTGGTATTGAAACGTTCAACACCCTTGCTTTCCAAGGAGATCACTCCTCAATGAGCATGCAGAAACGTGCCTGTCGATGCGCGCATATGCGTCCGCCCTACCCCACCGCATGAGCCCTACTATCGGCTCGCCATGACAGCAGCAGGGAAGCACCAGGTGAGCCGCACGGAAACCTCACGCCGAAGCAGCAGGCCGGGTCGAGCAGGCATCAGGGACGTGGCCGCCGCAGCCGGAGTATCCATCACGACCGTCTCCGATGCCCTCAACGGCAAGGGCAGGCTCCCGGACGCCACCCGGCGCCATGTCCGCGAGGTCGCCGACAGACTGGGCTACCGTCCCTCGGCCGCCGCCCGCACGCTCCGCACCGGCAAGTCGGGGCTCATCGGTCTGACCGTGACCACGTACGGGGAAGAACCTTTCACCTTCACCGAGTTCGCGTACTTCGCGGAGATGGCGCGTGCCGCCACCTCCGCCGCCCTGGCCCGCGGCTACGCCCTCGTGATCCTCCCCGCGACCTCCCGCCACGACGTGTGGTCCAACGTCGCCCTGGACGGCACGGTAGTCATCGACCCCTCGGACCAGGATCCGGTCGTCAGCGAGCTGGTCCGGCAGGGTCTACCGGTGGTCTCCGACGGCCGCCCGGCCGGCTCGCTCCCGGTCACGGCCTGGGTGGACAACGACCACGAAGCAGCGGTCCTCGGGATCCTCGACCACCTGGCCGACGCCGGCGCCCGCCGCATCGGCCTGCTGACCGGGACCACGACCGACACGTACACCCACCTGTCGACCACCGCATATCTGCACTGGTGCGAACGCGTCGGCCAGGATCCGGTGTACGAGGCCTATCCGGCACACGATCCGTGCGCGGGCGCAGTCGCCGCCGACCGGCTCCTCGCCCGCCCCGACCGCCCGGACGCCGTCTACGGTCTGTTCGACCCGAACGGCACCGATCTGCTCGCCGCCGCACGCCGCTACGGCCTGCGCGTCCCGGAGGACCTGTTACTGGTCTGCTGCAGCGAGTCGACCGTCTACGCCAACACCGAGCCACCCGTCACCACGCTCTCGCTCAAACCGCGCCGTATCGGCACGGCCGTGGTCCAGTTGCTCATCGACGCGATCGAGGGCGTCGACGCCGAGCACACAGTGGCACAGGTCATACCCACCGAGCTGATCGTGCGCACCTCGTCGCAGCGCCGCCCGCCACGTACGACGGTCAGCCCGCCACGGTCACCGGAACGGACCTGACGGACGGCGAGGGCTCGGCGGCGGGGCGGAGGGGACTCGGCGGCAGCGGCTTCCGGCAGGGACGACCCGGCAAGGGACGGGGAGGGTGAGACAGCGATTCCCGGAGGGATGAGGTCATTGCTTCCGCGGGAGTGAAGCGGCACCGCGCTCTCCGGCCCTCCTCCGGCCTTCGAAGCTCTCCTCCGCGGGAAACCGGGCCGGCCTCCCGGAGGCAGCGGTCGTGGGCGCGTGAGGAACCCGCACCGTCCCCGGACGGCACCTGGGCGGCCGAGGTCCTGAGCGAAAGCTGAGAATTTTACCAAAACGGGGCAAAAGAAGCAGCGAACTGGACGCGTGCGCCGATTCACCACCCCTGGGTCATCACACGGCGCGATCCGCATTCCTATGATGGGCCCACGACACCGCGGGCCGCTGCGACCAGGCAGTCCGACGCGGTGCAGTTGCGGCTTGATGGTGGAGGGGTCGATGACTCAGGGGGCCGGTCAGGGACCCGCGGTGGAGCGCACAGCGACGGTGCGCGACTTCCGGGTGCCCGCTTACGTCCACGAGACCGGTCCGTACGCCCACAGCATGCACCCCGGCGACGTGGCCCCGCCCTCCGAGACGAGCCACCCGGAGGGATACACGCCCACGCAACGGGACCTCCCGGTCATCAATCGGGGTGACACTGTGCAGGTGACCGTCGACCCCGCGTCCACACCCGCACCGCAGCCCGCCACCGGGCCCGGCCCGCTGTACGTGGTCGGCGATGTCCACGGTTACCTCGACGAACTGGTGGCCGCCCTCCAGGAGCAGGACCTCATCGACTCCGCGGGCCAGTGGTGCGCCGGCCCCGCACGGCTTTGGTTCCTCGGCGACTTCACCGACCGCGGCCCGGACGGCATCGGCGTCATCGACCTCGTGATGCGGCTGTCCGCCGAGGCCGCCGCGGCCGGCGGCTACTGCAAGGCCCTGATGGGCAATCACGAACTGCTGCTGCTCGGCGCCAAGCGGTTCGGCGACACCCCCGTCAACTCCGGCGCGGGTACCGCCACCTTCCAGGCCGCCTGGCTGCTCAACGGCGGACAGAAAACCGACATGGACCGCCTTCAGGACCACCACCTGCAGTGGATGGCCCGTCTGGACGCCGTCGAGACCGTCGACGACCATCTGCTGCTGCATTCCGACACCACCGCCTACCTCGACTACGGCCGTTCCATCGAGGAAGTCAACGACACCGTCCGCGAGACGATCACCCGCAACGACGCCGACGAGGTCTGGGACCTGTTCCGCAAGTTCACCAAGCGGTTCTCCTTCCGCGACGAGGGCGGTGCCGAAGCGGTGCGCTCCCTGTTGGATACGTACGGCGGCACCCGGGTTGTTCACGGGCACAGCCCCATTCCGTATCTGCTGGGCGAAGTAGGCTCCGAGGACGGCGAGGACGACAACGGTCCCGTCGTCGAGGGTCCGCACGTCTATGCCGAGGGACTGGCCATCGCGATGGACGGTGGCGTGACGATGGACGGAAAGCTGCTGGTCCAGCGACTGCCGCTCGCCCAGTGAGCGGGTTCCGGACCCGGCACCCCCGGCCCGGAACCACACCGGACCAAGGCCAATTTCGGTAAACCCCCTGTCACGGTGCACCGTTGGCGCTCTACCATCAACTCATCCGTAGCAGGCTCCCCTCCGTTTCTGCCCAACGGCTCGTCGGCATGCCGAGTCACAAGCCCTACGGAGCATCGGGGGATGCACATGAACAGCGTTCCGCAGCATCTGTTGACCGAGGACCGCCAGGATTACGCGCGGATTCTCGATGAGGTGCTGCGCTCCGCACCACAACGCCCGGAACTGGCCACGATCGGACAGCGGCTCACCTCCGAACAACTGCGCACGATGGCACTCAACGCCACCGCGATCATCACGGTGGCCGCGGCAACCGAATACCAGCACTACACCAAGGTCCGCGAGGAACTGCGCCGGCCACCGGCGTCGTCCACCCCGCCCACCCGGGCGTCCGGCTCCTCCGAGCCGGGGCCGGAGACGGCGGGGCTCGCCACCACCATGGGAGAGGTCGCCGAGACCGCCGGCGCGGGCGCCGTCGCCGTCGTCGCCGTCCTGGCACCTGTTCTGGCCGGCACCGCGGCCGCGATATTCCTGCTCGTCGGTTACATCCTGCGCATGCTCGATCCCGGCGCGGCCTTCGCCCGGACCATGCTCACCACGGGCTGGACATTCGGCGCCGTGACCGCGGTCGCCATCCTGGTCGCCGCGGTGGGCCTGCTGCTGACCGCCCTGCGCAACAAGCCCTCGGCCCGGAGCGGGCCGTACGGCGAAGCCGACGAGGAGCTGTCCCTGGCCAGGGAAGCCTGGCACGAGGCACTGCGGGAACAGGGGATCGTCCCGTTCCTGCGGGACGCGCTCGCCGACCCTGGTACCGCGGTCGCACTGCACTACGCGGCGCCGTCCGAACCGGCCGGCCGTATCCCGCATCTCGGATACGACCGGCCGGGTTTCACCAGTCCCGGCGAGGGTACGAACCACGGCCGGCGGCCGAGCTACTCGAGCCCGGACTACAGCAGCCCGGACTTCGGAGGGCCGGAACACAAGCCCGAATAGCCGGAACAATCGAATAAGCCGGCCCCACCGGAGCCGGCCCACCGGACGATCCGAAGCATGCGGACGGCCCAGCCGTCGGCATGTGCTCCCTCACCGGCGGAGCCCGTTCCAGAGCTCCGCGCCGAGGAGCGTGAGCCGGGGTGGGCCCGGCTTTCGCCGCCCTGTGCCCGTACAGGCCCGGGGAGCGGTCTTCAGGGTCGGAGAATGCCCGCTTGGCCCGCTGCGGTGATCCACTGGGGGAACTCGGACAGCAGGCGGTCGTACAACTCCGGGTCCGGCACAGTGCCGATGTCATCGACGGCGAAGAACCCGACGTTGTCGACACGGCGTCCGGGCAGCGTGTCGAACTGCTCCAGCACACCGTAGTTCGCCCGGCCGAGGCCCACGAACTGCCAGAAGATCGGTTCTTCCACCGCTTCGCGGAGCTCCCGTTCGATCTCGGCGTTCCGGTGGACACCGCCGTCGGAGAAGAACAGCACAAGCGTCGGGGCCGCCGCGGGACTGTCCCTGACGAACGAGCGGACCTCGGCGATGACCTTCTGTTCCTCGTTCTGGATGCCGACCTCCCGCATGTCGACCTGGCGCGGGTCCAGCCCCTTCTTCCGTCCGCGCCGGAAGAGGCTCATCTCTCCCACCCTTACGTGCAGCCGGAGCCATTCGGGCAGCTCGCCCAGGAGCAGGTCCGGCAGCCGCGCCGGATGCGAGGCGAACGTCCAGGCCTGCATCTCACCGTCGTCGTCCAGCTGCGCGGCAACCGCGGCCATCCGTTCGACGACGTCCGCCACCACTCCCTTGGAGTACAGGAAGGACATGGAACCGGAGGCGTCCAGTACGAGGACCACGCGCGCGGTGACCCCGGCGGCCCCGTGCTTGCGCAGGCTGACCGCCACCTGCTCCTTGCGCAGGGACAGCCGCTTGCGCATGTCCACCGGCAGCCGCTCCTCACCCTTGGTGAGCCGCGGAGCGGTAGGCGGGACGGACGAGGGGCCGGCCGACGGGACGGACGGAGGGACGAACGGAGGGACGGGGGCAGGGGGCACCGGGGCGGAGGTGGCCGGCGCGCCCGAGGGCTGGGACGGGGTGGTGGGGACCGCGGGCGGGACCGGTGGCACTGCGGCCGCGGCAGGAGGCCTCGTCGCGCCAGGTGCCGTGGTGGAGCCGGCAGCCGTCGTGGAGTCCGCTGCCGTCCGGGGAGCGTCGTCCACGGTGATACCGAAGTCGGTGGCCAGCCCCGCGAGCCCCGCAACGTATCCCTGCCCCACCGCACGGAACTTCCACTTTCCCTGCCGTCGGTACAACTCGCCGCCGATGAACGCGGTCTCCGTCCCGGCCACCATGTCGAACCGCGCGATCTCGGCTGCCGTACCGGCCTCGAGCAGCCTGAGCACCAGTCCCGGTACCTGGCCGAACGTCCCGCCGTCGGACGACGCGCACAGCACGACTCGCTCGACGGCCGGTTCCAGCAGGCGCAGGTCCACCTCGACCGTGTCGGTAACGGCGCCGGAGGTGTGCCGCTTCCCCAGGTGCGTCACGGCGCCGGAGGTGTGCCGCGGCTGGTTGTAAAAAACAAAGTCGCCGTCGTCCCGCACCCGCCCGGTCTCCGTGAGCAGCAGAGCCGACCCGTCGATGTCGGGCACACCGGCCCCAGCGGCCCAAGCCAGCTCGACGCACACCGCCTGGGCGTCGACGGAAAGGTTGGAGCCCTTGCTCATCGATCTCGCTGTCATGACATCCAGTCTGCCGACCCGTCCTCCCGAGGGGCGAGAGGGCGGGCCCGAACGGCCCGCCCCTTTGTCCATCCGGTCCGCTTGTTCGTTCAGTCCGTCAACGGCAGGTACACACGGTTGCCCGCCTCGGCGAACTCCTTCGACTTCCGCAGCATCCCCTCGGCGATCTCCTCGGCCGACGCGCCCTCCGCCGAGGTCCCGCCGAACCGCTCCGTGATGCTCCGGCTGATCTTCATGGAACAGAACTTCGGCCCGCACATCGAGCAGAAGTGCGCCGTCTTCGCGGGCTCCGCCGGAAGCGTCTTGTCATGGAGATCCCGTGCCGTGTCCGGGTCGAGAGCCAGGTTGAACTGGTCTTCCCACCGGAACTCGAAGCGCGCGTCGGACAGGGCATCGTCCCACTCCTGCGCCCCCGGATGCCCCTTGGCGACGTCCGCGGCATGGGCGGCGATCTTGTAGGTGATGACGCCGGTCTTGACGTCGTCGCGGTCCGGCAGGCCCAGGTGCTCCTTGGGCGTGACATAGCAGAGCATGGCCGTGCCCCACCAGGCGATCATCGCCGCACCGATACCGGAGGTGATGTGGTCGTACGCGGGCGCGACGTCCGTCGTCAGCGGGCCGAGCGTATAGAACGGGGCTTCATCGCAGATCTCCTGCTGGAGGTCGATGTTCTCCTTGATCTTGTGCATCGGGACATGCCCCGGGCCCTCGATCATGGTCTGCACATTCAAACGCCTGGCGATCCGGTTGAGTTCCCCGAGTGTGCGCAGCTCCGCGAACTGCGCCTCGTCATTGGCGTCGGCGATCGAGCCCGGTCGGAGACCGTCGCCGAGCGAGTACGTGACGTCGTACGCCGCGAGGATCTCGCAGAGTTCCCCGAAGTTCTCGTACAGGAACGACTCCTTGTGGTGCGCCAGGCACCACGCCGCCATGATCGAGCCGCCGCGCGAGACGATGCCCGTCTTGCGGTGGGCGGTGAGCGGCACGTACGCCAGCCGTACCCCCGCATGGACCGTCATGTAGTCCACGCCCTGTTCGGCCTGCTCGATGACGGTGTCCTTGTAGATCTCCCAGGTCAGCTCCTCGGCCCTGCCGTCGACCTTCTCCAGTGCCTGGTAGAGCGGCACGGTGCCGATGGGGACGGGGGAGTTGCGCAGCACCCACTCCCGGGTGGTGTGGATGTTGCGACCGGTGGACAGGTCCATGACCGTGTCGGCGCCCCAGCGGGTCGCCCAGGTCATCTTCTCCACCTCCTCCTCGATGGACGAGGTCACCGCGGAGTTGCCGATGTTGGCGTTGACCTTCACCAGGAACCGCTTGCCGATGATCATCGGCTCGGTCTCCGGGTGGTTGACGTTGGCGGGCAGCACCGCGCGGCCTGCCGCGATCTCCTCACGCACGACCTCCGGCGATACGTTCTCCCGGATGGCCACGTACTCCATCTCGGGCGTGATCTCACCGCGGCGTGCGTACGCCAGTTGTGTGACCGCCCCGCCCTCGCGGCCCCGGCGCGGCTGACGGGGCCGGCCCGGGAACACCGCGTCGAGATTGCGCAGTCCACCGCGCGGCGAGGTGTGCCTGATCCCGTCGTCCTCGGGGCGGACCGGCCGGCCCGTGTACTCCTCGGTGTCACCGCGCGCGGTGATCCAGTTCTCCCGCACCGGCGCCAGCCCTCTGCGCACATCGGTGTCGACCAGGGGGTCGGTGTACGGGCCCGACGTGTCGTACAGCGTGACCGACTGCCCGTTGGTGAGGTGCACCTGACGGACCGGCACCCGCAGGCCGGGGCGTGTGCCCTCGACGTACGCCTTGTGCCAGCCGATGGACTTCCCGGCCTCCTTCCCCACCGACGCTTCCGTCGGTTTCTGGGTGGAGGCAGGCGTACGTGCGTCCTTGTTGGTCATGAGACCTACTCCCTACGCCGGCATTACCCGGTAACAGGTTCAGCGGTCGACGCAGCGGTTTCCGTCTGCCGACGTTCCGTGTGAAACATCACTCGGACACGTGATGTTTCATGTGAAACGTCGCTGGGACGGAGGTCAGCGCCCTCTCAGCCCGGTGCTCCGAGCTCCCGCGTGTGCAAAAAGGTACCTCCACGCTAGCGGGAATCCTGGCGCGGTGAACAGAGGGCCCCCGTTGTTCTTGCGATGATCAGGCGGTGACCTCGACGCAACCTCCCCCGTACCCACCGCCCGAACCATCCCGTGGCTCCGGCGGCCGAATCGGCGGCGGCCGTGGCAGAGGGCCCGCAACCGGCACCGGCCTGGGCCATGGGGACGTTCGAGGAGACAGCCCCGGCTCCGAAGACTGGTTCGGGCATGGACACCGCCCCGGTGAGGTACCGGCGACACAGAACCACCTGCCCGGCCCTGGAAGCCCCGGCCCTGGAAGCCTCGACGGGCCCGCCGGCCCGGGACCCGTGAGCCCGGGTTTCGAGCCTTCCGGTAGGGCCCCCGGGTCCGGCGCGGGCCTCCCGGGCCCGGGCCACGGGCAGGGACAAGGAGGGCAAGGAGGGCAAGCGCAGGGCCGAGCCCGCGGCCAGGGTCATGATCCGGATCATGACCACAGCCCGGACCCCGGCGCCGGCGGCCGCGGACGCGGCGGACCGAACTCAGGTGACGGACCGAACTCAGGTGGCGGGCACGGCGGTCCGCCACCGGGCGACGGCGGGCACGGGCATGGTCAGGGCACCGCCGGCGGGCATGGACACAGTCACAGCCACGGCCCGGCCGCTCCCGTCTCGAAGCACCTGCGCAAGGTCATCGCGGCGGTCCTCATCCCGTTCGGCGCGGCGGTGCTGATCGGCCTCGCAGTGCTGTGGCCGGGTGGCACACCCGGCCACGAGCGGACCGGCGTCGGTTTCGACCGGCAGACGCAGCAGGCCACGGTCACCAAGGTGGCCGAGGTGAGCTGTTCGTCCGTCAACGCGTCCGGAGGCGTCCCGACCGGCGACACCTCGACGGCCGAGGGGTCCTCCGCTCAGCAGCAGGCGGACGGCGCGTGCAAGAAAGCGACCATCCGGGTCGACACCGGCGACGATGCAGGCCGCACCTTCACCGAGATCGTGCAGCCTGACCAGTCACGTCAGCTGAGTGAGGGTCAGGGGGTCGTGGTCGCCTACGAGCCCTCCGCGCCGAAGGACCTCCAGTACTCGGTGGCGGATGTGAACCGGCGCGTACCGCTGGCCCTGCTCGCCGGCATCTTCGCGATCGCCGTCGTCGCTGTCGGACGGCTGCGCGGTGTGATGGCGCTGGTCGCGCTGGCGGTCAGCTTCCTGGTGCTGAACTTCTTCATCCTGCCCGCGATCCTGCAGGGTTCGAACCCCCTGGTCGTGGCGGTGGTGGGGGCGAGCGCCATCATGCTGCAAGCCCTGTATCTCTGTCACGGGCTGTCGGCGCGCACCTCTGTGGCTGTGCTCGGCACCCTGATCTCATTGCTGCTGATCGGGTTTCTGGGTTCGGTCTTCATCAGCTGGGCGGCGCTGACAGGCGACACCGACGACAACACCGGTCTGATTCACGGACTTTACCCGGATATCGACATGAGCGGTCTGCTGCTGGCCGGCGTCATCATCGGATCGCTCGGTGTGCTCGACGACGTGACGGTCACACAGACGTCGGCCGTATGGGAATTGCACGAGGCCAACCCGTCGATGGGCTGGCGCGGGCTGTATCGCGCGGGTATACGCATCGGCCGCGACCACATCGCGTCCGTCGTCAACACCCTGGTCCTCGCCTACGCGGGCGCCGCGCTGCCCTTGCTGCTGCTGTTCTCCATCGCGCAGAGCAGCGTGGGGACGGTCGCCAACAGTGAACTGGTGGCGGTGGAGATCGTGCGTACGCTGATCGGCTCGATCGGTCTGGTCGCCTCGGTTCCGGTCACCACGGTGCTGGCCGCTCTGGTGGTCTCGGCCGACCGTCCGACCACGCAGGGAGCGGCCGAGGAAGGCGTCCGGCCGACTGCGGCACGCGGCGGGCGGGGCAGGCGCCGGAAGCGCTGACCTCGCCGGCACCGGACCGCGCGCCGCTTCGTCTTCCGATCGTCCGCGGCCGCTCACCCGGCAACCCGTACTCCGGTGGTCGACCGTCGGCCACCGATTACCAATTTCTGGTCAAACCGGCACCGGAGTCGCTCGGTCACCGCTGCGGAAGCGTTCCTGCATGGCCGGGCGGGACACGGTGAAGGATTCCGCCGCAGACCGCCCGGTGCCGGAAGGCTTCACCCGGCGCTCTGTTCCGCCAGGATGCGGTCCAACGCGTCGTCGAGATGGGCGTCGAAGTCGGCGAGCGCCCCCTCCTGCCCCAGCGGCACCAGCTTGTCGGTGCGGTCGAGGAAGGCCACGAGCGGCGCCGTCGACGAACGGAACAGCGCGTGGTCGCTTCCGACCTGAAGCCGGATCAGCACCTCACCCAGGGCATCGGGGTCGACCGGTGAAACGCGTACGTCGCCCTCACCACACGGCCTGCCCAGGCCGTCGATCAGCAACTCCCGACCGAACGCCCAGGTCACCGGCGCGTCACCGGGAAGATGAAAGGTCAGCCGTACGGCATAGGGATCACAGGTGTCGTAGCGGAGCTCCACCGGGATACGGAAGGACAGCTCCTCCGATACGAGAAAACTCATCATGACCTCTGCCTGCACGGACTCGCGCATCGCCTACCCCGTCATTCGCTACGGACCGGCCTGGAATGGACCCCTGACACTGGATGAATCTTGCTCAACGTACACAATGAATTACAAGGAGTGATTTTTCAGATACTGATAGAGAGTGCCAACGGCCCCAGCAGGCGGCCCGCTTCCGTCTGCAACTGCTGGGCGGCAGGGTGCAGCCGGTGGGCCTGATGGACCGGTAGGGAGACGGCGATCGTCGCGGCCGTGGCACCGGCCGTGATCGGGACGGCCGCGCACACCGTCCCCAGCGCGTATTCCTGACGTGCGAACACCGGCTCCATGCGACGCGTCCGCTCCAGGCGCCGGAGCAGGCTGTGCCCGTCGCGCACGGTGTACGGCGTGACGGGCTGCACCGGGTAGCGGTCGAGGTGGTCCCGACGCGCGACCTCGTCGAGCTGGGACAGCAGGCACTGCCCGATGGCGTGCGCGTGGCCGGTCGCCCGGAAGTCGGCCCACTCCTGGACCGCGGGATTGCCTGGAGCGTCGGAAACGCACACCAGCTCGATCTCGCCCTCGCGGTACACCGCGTAGTACACGGGGGCCCCAAGAGCGTCACGCCAGCGCGCGAGCGCGGCAACGACCGTGCTGCGACGTTTCTGCGGGGCTCCGTTGCTGGTCAGCCGCTCGGCCGCGTCGCCGAGGAAGAACAGCCCCTTGTCTCGGCGCAGATAGCCCTCATGCACAAGGGTGCGCAGCAGGTGGTAGGCCGTGGGAAGCGCCAGCCCGGTCTCGCGGGCCAACTGTTTGGCCGGGGCCCCGGACTCGTGTCCCGCGACGGACTCCAGTAGACGCATCGCGCGCTGCACCGAGCCGATGAGGGTCGTGGTGGGCGCCGGCTCGGACGCTGCGCGCGCATGGGGCTGGCAGGGGACGGCGGACAGATGTGCGGGGACGGTGGCAGCCGTGGCCAAGGGTCACTCCCGGAGCGAGGGGGCAGCCCGTGCGGGGGAACACGGGTGGGGGTGTACGCCGCTTGCGGGGATCGTCCCCGCAAGGCCTTCCGGACTCTAACCGTCTGTCACCACAGACAGACGGTCCGTCCGGGAAACTTCCCCCACCCGAGGGAACCGGCGCCGGCTGTTACCGCTTCACCGGCTCCCCGTGAGGCTCACCAGTCGCCACGCGACGTCGAACTCGACGTGAACTTCCTTACGACATAGATGAGTCCGCCGACCAGGGCGACGAAGACCAATACCTTGAAGAGCAGCCCGATCACGAATCCGACCACGCTGGCTATCAGGCCGCCGAACACGACCAGGGCGATGACCGGCACCGCGATCCACTTCACCCACCACGGCAGTCCCATGAAGATCTCTCGCATCGCCTTCGTCCTTACCTGCTCCGCCCGTCTCGTACCGGGTCGCGTGAATGATGTCCTGCACTCGATGCTAGGGCGGCAGGAGCCCTGCTGGGGGCCTCTGATCCCTTGTCCTCCCCTGAGCGGTCCCCTAGGGAACCCAAAGAGCGCGGCTCAACTCTCGGGGGGAGAGAACACCACCAGGACCCTCAGGTCCTCACTGATGTGGTGGAACTTGTGCGCGACCCCGGCCGGCACGTACACGATGCTGCCGCGGGCCACCTGCGTGGTCTCCATGTCGACGGTGATCGACGCCCTGCCACTGACGACGAAGTACACCTCGTCCTGGCCGTGCGGCTGCTGTGGGTCCTGCTCGCCCGCGTCCAGGGCGTACAGGCCGACCGACATGTTCCGCTCCCGCAGGAACTGGAGGTAGGCACCCTCGTTGGCAGCGCGTTCGGTCTCCAGTTCGTCCAGCCGGAATGCCTTCATAGCCTTGTCCGCCCCTGCCTCACTGCTCATGTCCGATCCTGTCTGCCACGATCAGACACATGAAGAATTTCGTAGTCAAGACGATCGCCAACGCCGCGGCCCTCGCGGTCGCGGTGTGGCTGATCGACAAGATCACCCTGACCGGCGACAGTACGGGCAAGGAGATCGGTACCCTCATACTCGTCGCGTTGATCTTCGGCGTGGTGAATTTCCTGGTCAAGCCGCTCGTGCAGCTCCTCAGCCTCCCGCTGCTCATCCTGACTCTCGGGCTGTTCACACTGGTGGTGAACGCTCTGATGCTCCTGCTCACCTCCTGGCTCGCCGACGTGTTCGACCTGAGTTTCCATGTAGAGGGCTTCTGGACGGCCGTGCTGGGCGGTCTGGTCATCTCGGTCGTCTCCTGGGCCCTCAACGTCGTTCTGCCCGACGGAGACTGAGCACCATGGTCTACCGCGTCTGTTTCGTCTGCACCGGCAACATCTGCCGCTCCCCGATGGCCGAGTCCGTCTTCCGCGCGCGCGTCGTGGAGGCCGGCCTCCACGACGTGGTGGAGGTCGACAGCGCCGGTACCGACGGCTGGCACGAGGGCGACGGCGCCGATGCACGCACGGTGGCCGTCCTTGAGGAGAGCGGTTACGCCGCCGACCACACCGCCCGGCGGTTCGACCCTTCCTGGTTCGCCCGCCTCGATCTGGTCATCGCCCTCGACACGGGTCACTTCAGAACCCTACGCCGCCTGGCCCCCACCCCGCGGGACGCGGGCAAGGTACGCCTGTTGCGCTCGTACGACCCCGGAGCGGGCGACGATCTGGATGTACCGGACCCTTACTACGGGGAGGCGGACGGCTTCCACGCATGTCTTGAGATGGTGGAGGCGGCGAGTGCCGGGCTGCTCTCCTCGGTACGCGAGCAGGCGGAAGGACGGGCGGCATGAGCGATTCGAGGATGACCGGCGGCTATGGGGCGGGCGCGGGGGGAGTGTCTCCGGGTGAGGGCACGCGCGCGGTGCGGGCCGGGCTGCCCGAGCCGGTCAAGCACGAACCGACCTTGCCCGGCCCCGTCTTCGCCGCCCACTTCCACCTGCCCGGCGATCCCACCGGTCCCTACACCTATGGCAGGGACGAGAACCCGACCTGGACGCTGCTGGAGCGGGCCATCGGAGAGCTGGAGGCGCCGGAGCAGGACGGTGTCGAAACCCTGGTGTTCCCCTCGGGTATGGCCGCGATTTCCTCGGTGCTCTTCTCTCAGCTCCGCTCCGGGGACGTGGCTGTCCTGCCGAACGACGGCTACCAGGCACTGCCCCTGGTGCGCGCCCAACTGGAGGCGTACGGCATCGAGGTGCGCACCGCACCGACCGGGGGCGACGCCCAGCTCGATCTCCTCGACGGCGCGAGACTGCTGTGGATCGAGACTCCGTCGAACCCCGGGCTCGACGTGTGCGACGTACGGCGGCTCACCGAGGCGGCACACGCACGTGGTGCGCTGGTCGCCGTCGACAACACGCTGGCGACACCGCTCGGCCAGCGCCCGCTGGAGCTGGGTGCCGACTTCACCGTGGCCAGTGGTACCAAGCAGCTCACCGGACACGGCGACATCCTCCTGGGATACGTCGCCGGCCGCGACGCCGAGGCGATGGCCGCCGTACGCCGCTGGCGCAAGATCGCCGGTGCCATTACCGGCCCCATGGAGGCCTGGCTCGCGCACCGTTCGATCGCCACGCTCCAGTTGCGGGTCGACAGGCAGAACGCCACGGCGCTGACGCTCGCCCAGACACTGCGGGAACGGCCCGAGGTGACAGGGCTGCGCTATCCGGGACTGCCGGACGATCCCTCTCACAAGATCGCCTCACGGCAGATGCGGCGCTACGGATGTGTGGTGTCTTTCACGCTGCCCTCACGCGCGCGTGCGGACCGCTTCCTCGACGCGCTGCGGCTCGTGGACGATGCGACGAGCTTCGGCGGTGTGCGGTCCACAGCCGAACGGCGGGGCCGGTGGGGCGGGGACGCGGTGCCGGATGGCTTCATCCGCTTCTCCGTCGGTGCCGAGGACCCTGCCGATCTGGTGGCGGACGTGCTGCGCGCACTGGACGATTCGGCCGGCTGACCGGTCCGGGCGGGTCGCCAGGCGCCCGACGACGGACGGTCCGAGCCTCCCCCCTCGTGGCTCGGACCGCCCTGGTTCTACGCACGCGAAGAACCACACAGCCAAGGCTAATTGACTCAGTGTCAGTGTCCAATCACTGTAGCGACAGCGACCTATCGACATATTTATAGTTGTGCCGGAGCGGCAGCGAGGCCGACAAACGGGAGGGCGTGCTGTGGATCTGGCCTTGTTGCGGACCTTCGTGACCGTGCACCGAGCCGGTTCCTTCACCCGCGCCGCCGCCCTGCTCGGCCTCTCCCAGCCGGCCGTGACCTCCCAGATCCGGACCCTGGAGCGACAGCTGGGGCGACCGCTGTTCCTGCGGCAGGCCCGTGGAGTGACACCCACGACCATCGGGGACGAGTTGGCCCACAAAGCCGCGCCCCACCTCGACGCCCTGATGGAAATCACCGAGACCGGGATCGCCGAGGACTCCTCCTCGCGGACGCTGCACCTGGCAGGACCCTTGGAGTTCACGTCCGAGCGGGTACTGCCCGCCCTCACCGCGCTGCCCCGGAACGGCCAGAGCTTCGCCCTGCGTGCCTCCTTCGGAACCGCCGAGGAGACCCTGGAAGGGTTGGCCGCCGGGCGACACGATCTGGCCATCAGCACGGTCCGACCACGCGGCGCTCCGCTCTCGGCGACTCCGCTCTGCGACGAGGAACACGTCCTGGTCGCCGCGCCCCACTGGGCCGAGCGGTTCGATGTCGGCGGGGCCCATCCCGCCAGGGTGTCCGAGCTGGAACAGATCCCGATGATCGAGGTGCATGAGTCGCTCCCCCTCGTCTCCCGTTACTGGGCCTCCGTCTTCGACTCCCGGCCTGCCACCGCGGGCGCTGTCGTCGCCCCGGATCTACGCGCGGTGCTGGCCTGCACCGTCGCGGGTGCCGGGCTGGCCGTGCTGCCCCGGTACCTGTGTACGGCCGCACTCGAAAGGGGGGAGGTCACCGCCCTGCACGAGCCCGCGGTGCCGCCATTGCGTACATACTTCCTGGTGGTCCGTAACGGCGCCCTGGCCATGCCGCATGTCGCACGTGCTCATGAGGCACTGCAGCAGGCAGCCACCGGCTGGTGCTGACCCTCCGGTCGGGCACGCTCCACGCCGGGCGCCCCACGCCGGAAATCCGGTCGTGATGTGTCGCAATGTTTCACGTGGAACTAGCTGGGCCACATTTCTTCCATGACCGTCCGACCCGTGGTCAAGCGCACCGCTCGAGCCGTTCTGCTGGACGACGACCACCTGATCCTGATCAAACGCACCAAGCCCGGTGTGGATTCCTACTGGGTCACCCCGGGCGGCGGTGTCGAACCGGAGGACTCGACCGTCGTCGACGCTCTCCACCGAGAGGTATACGAAGAGCTCGGCGCCAAGATCACCGATGTGGTGCCCTGTTTCGTCGATACGGTGGAGCACATCGGTGCGGACGGCGGCGCCACCGGTGTGAAGGTGCAGCACTTCTTCGTCTGCCACCTCGAGTCCATGGACCCGTCCTTGCGGCACGGCCCGGAGGTCGACGAACCCGCCGGGGAGTACCAGATCGTCCGCGTGCCGTTCACCCGCGTGGGCATCGCCTCCGTACACCTCGTCCCGCTGTCACTACGGCACTATCTGGACGGCAACATCGAGGGTGTGCGCGCACTGCAAGCCCCCGACCTGGACTGACTCACCCGAAAACCTAGCCGATTTCGCGCGTTTCACGTGAAACATCCCGTATCCGAAACCGCGCCCTGCACGGGCCTCCACGTGACTGAGAGACCACCTCGATCTTTGGAAACAAGTGGACGCCGTCGTCGACGTCGGACAACCTGACCTGCGTGCCGACACCCCCCTTTACTTCTCTGCCCATCCGTCGTCTGACATTCCGCGATCTCTCGGCCTGCGCCGACTTGTCCGAGGACCGGGGGTGGCCACGCGAAGAGCACAAGTGGAGACTTCTCCTCTCCGCCGGGAAGGGCTACGGCATCGATGATCCCGACGGCGGGCTGGCCTCCGCCTGCGTCGTGACCGAGTACGGGTCCCAGGAACAACCCACACTCGGTGCCATCGGCATGTTTCTGGTCGCGGAACGGCATGCCCGGCAGGGCGTCGGACGCCGTCTGATGCGCCACGTGGTCTCAGTGATGGGCCGCACCCCACTGACGCTGCACGCGACACCACACGGCCGCCCACTCTACGAAGAGCTCGGTTTCAAGGCCACCGGCCGGGCGGAGATGCTCCGCGGGCGCTTCGTCCCGGACGCGGGCGGCCACGTGGTGGGGGTGTCCACCCGAGCCGCGACCGCCGAGGACCTGCCCACCCTTCTCCGGCTCGACGAGGAGGTGTTCGGGACGGACCGCACACACATCGTCACCCGGTTGCCCGCATTCGCCGACCAGTTGCGTGTGGCCGAGGAGGACGGCCGGATCGTCGGCTACGCCGCCGCGTGGCCCAATATGGACACCCACGTCGTGGGTCCGCTGATCGCCCGCGACATGCCCACGGCCACGGCGCTCCTCGCCTCTCTCGCCGCCCGCACCGACCGGCCGTTGCGCACCGACATCGACGTACGGCACGAAGAGTTGCTGGCATGGGCGAAGGACCATGGCCTGGATTCCATCGCCTTCAACACTGTGATGACGTACGGAATCACGGAGCTGCCCGGCGACTGGACCCGAAGGTTCGCCCCTGTGACGGTTGCGGCAGGCTGACGCCTCCGGACACGACGACGCCGGTTCCCTGAGGTACCGGGAACCGGCGTACGCGCTATGGGCGCCGCAAGCCCTGGACGAGGGCGTCCACAGCAGCCGTGGCAAAGGAGTGATCCTGCTCCGGTGCACCGCCCCCGACGCCGATCGCGCCGATCGGACGGCCGCCACGCTGGACGGGTACGCCCCCCGCAATGAACAACAACGGCCGGTCGAGTGCGGTAGGCAGGGTGTGGAAGATCCCTCCGGGCTGTACGGCGTCGACGAGGTCTGCGGTGGGCGTGTTCAGCTGAAGAGCGGTATACGCCTTGCGGGTGCTGGTCTCGCCGGAGATCAGCACGGCACGGTCGTCCCGCCGGAAGGCGAGCAGATGTCCGCCCGCGTCCAGGACGGTCACGCTCACCGTGACCCCGGCAGCCTCGGCGGCCTGGTGCGCGGCCATGACGAGAGCTTCGGCCTCGGCGGTGGTGAGTGGGGCGACAGCGGTGGTGTTCATGAACAAGTACTCCTCGGTGTACGAAGGATGCCGATCGAAGCGGTGAGGTCCGTGAAGGAAGTGATGTCGGCAGGGAAGGGGATGTCGGTGGTGAAGGTGACGTCGGCTGTGATGGTGAGGGCGTCTGTGGACACGGAGGGCACAGGGGCGGCCCTCGCACCCTCCGTTGTCCACAGAAGCTCCGGTCAGTGGAGGACCGCGGCCCCCCGCTCGGCGGGCACTTGGTCGGCGCCCACTGCGCTGAGTGCCTTTTCACGACGGTCGAGGGCGGCGGAGACGAAGGCCAGCACCAGGGCACTCGCGGCGAGGACGGCGCCGACCCAGTTGGGCGCGGTGTAGCCGAGGCCCGACGCGATCACCAGGCCACCGAGCCAGGCGGACAGGGCGTTGCCGAGGTTGAAGGCGCCGATGTTCACGGCCGAGGCCAGCGTGGGGGCACCGTGGGCCTGGTCGAGAACACGCTTCTGCAGAGGCGGGACGGTGGCGAAGCCCAGGCCTCCGATCAGGATGATCGTGACGGCCGCCAGGACCTTGTGATGCGCGGTCAGGGTGAAGAGCGCGAGGACGACGGCGAGAGCGCCCAGGGACACGTACAGCAAGGGCATCAGGGCACGGTCCGCGTACCTGCCGCCGACGAGATTGCCCCCGACCATGCCCAGGCCGAAGAGGACCAGCAGCCAGGTGACGGATCCGTCCGCGAAGCCGGCGACCTGCGTCATCATCGGTGCGATGTAGGTGATGGCCGCGAAGACACCGCCGAATCCAAGGACGGTCATCGCCATGGCGAGCAGTACCTGGACGTTCTTGAAAGCTGCCAGTTCATGACGTAGCCGTACGCCCTCGGGCGCGGGAAGGTCGGGAACGAGCCCGGCGATGCCGGCCAGTCCGATGACACCGAGCACGGCGACGAGCCCGAACGTGATGCGCCAACCGGCCGACTGGCCGACAAGCGTGCCCAGGGGAACACCGACGACATTGGCCACGGTCAGCCCGGTGAACATCAGGGCGATAGCTCCGGCCTTCTTGTGCGGAGCGACCAGACCGGCCGCAACCACCGAGCCGATCCCGAAGAAGGCGCCATGGGCCAGCGAGGCGATCACCCGCCCGAGCAGCATGAGGCCGAAGACCGGGGCCAGGGCCGAGAGCAGGTTCCCGGCGATGAACAGACCCATCAGCAGCATCAGCATCCGCTTGCGGGAGATCTTGGTGCCGAGCACGGTCATCAGCGGGGCGCCGAGCATGACGCCCAGGGCGTAGCCGGTCACCAGATGACCGGCCGTGGGGACGGAGACGCCGAAGTCGCCGGCGACCTCGGGCAGCAAACCCATGATCACGAACTCGGTCGTTCCGATCCCGAAGGCCCCGATCGCGAGAGCCAGAAGCGCGAGAGGCATGAGGAGACAACCCTTCCCAAACGATTGCAGAATCACTTTGCGCGCTCAAACAATAGTTGCATGCGCTGGCTACATGCAAACGCGGCATATTTCGCTGCTGCTCTATCCTGGTTCCAGCAGCTCCTGGACGGAGGGAAACGCCAATGACAGCCACGGACCCCGCACTCACCGCCCTTGCGCAGGGCTGGTGCGCACTCTCCCTGCTGCACGGGAGGATCGAGGCCCACATCGAGCGGGCTCTTCAGGCCCAGCACGATCTGAGCGTGCGGGAGTACTCCCTGCTCGACGTGTTGAGCCGACAGCACGACGGCGAAGGGGGACATCTCCAGATGAAGCAAGTGGCAGACGCGGTCGTACTCAGCCAGAGCGCCACCACCCGTCTGGTCACCCGGCTCGAGGACCGTGGCCTGCTGGAGCGCTACCTGTGCCCCACGGACCGGCGTGGCATCTACACCAACGTCACGCAGGCCGGCCTCGCTCTTCTCGAGAAGGCGCGGCCGACCAACGACTCCGCACTGCGCGAGGCACTCGACGCGGCGGCGAAGAACCCCGACCTGGCCCCGCTGGTTCGCACGGTGGAGACTTTGAAGGCATCCGTACCGGCATGAGCCGACCCCGTCGGCACACGCCTGCGTAAGGTGCCGTCATGGAAGATCTTGAGATACGTGTCGCGGCCGCCCACGACGTCCCCGTGATCGTCGGCATGCTTGCGGACGACCCCTTGGGGGCGCAGCGCGAGTCTCCGGAGGACCTCGGTCCGTACCTGGCCGCGCTGGAGCGGCTCAGCGCCGATCCGAACCAGCACCTGGTCGTCGCAGTCCACAAGGACCGCGTCGTCGGCACACTCCAGCTCACGATCGTTCCCGGACTGTCCCGTCGCGGCTCCACGCGATCGATCATCGAAGGCGTCCGCATCCACGCTGATGAGCGCGGCAGCGGTCTGGGGACCCGGCTCATCGAGTGGGCCATCGGCGAGTCTCGCCGTCAGGGATGCCAATTGGTCCAGCTGACCTCCGACAACACCCGCACCGATGCCCACCAGTTCTACGAGCGGCTCGGCTTCTCGGCTTCCCATGTGGGCTTCAAGCTGGCGCTGTAAGGACGACGGAGGGCTGTTTCACGTGGAACAGCCCTGGGGCCCCGGTGATCCCAATCCCTCCTGGATACCCCAAGCCCGGTGTGCGGGCCCTAGGAGCGTCCTGAAGATCTTGACATCACGCCCGTCCTGCGCCGGTTCATGCCGATTGGCGTTTACTGGCAATCCGGCGTGAACCGGGCGGCCTGAGCAAGATCTTCAGCGGCCTTCCAGGGCGTGTTTCGAAGGTCCCGCCTGCCCCGCGGCGTCCGGCACGCACTCCCCCAAGCTCTTCGAGCAGGGGGGACCCCCAGCCGCGTTGTCGGGATCGCCCACGTACGCACCCGGTACGCGGGCGACCCTCCGCCGTGCGATCGCACGCTCCCCCAAGCTCTCGGCTCCGCTCGAGCAGGGGGGACCCCCATGACGCCGCGGGGCCCGCCCTCCGGGCAGCCGGCGCTACTTTCGAAACACGCCCTATCCGATCCCCCGCCATCCCTCAGGGTCCACTCCGCCCGGCACAGAAGCCCCGTCCTCGTACGGCTGACGGCTGAACACGAAGGACCCCAGGTCCAGATGGCGCACCGACCCGTCCGGCCGCAGTACGGGCTTCAGGAGCTCTCCGGCGTAGTAACCCTCCAGGCCGGTCCAGGTTCCGTCGCCGTTCGAGCGGAAGCGGGCGCGACGACCCGTGCCGGACAGCGGCTCCAACGACAGCGGCCCGTCGGCCGACAGCCGCAGAGCGAAGCCCTGCGTCCCCCAGTACCACTGGCCCACCAGCTCCAGCACCGCGGAATCAAACTCCCGCAACGGCCGCCAGGGCGCAGGGAGACGCGGTTCCGCCTCGGCGACGATCCGGATGAGATCGGCAGCGACCGGGAGCAGCAGTGGCCCCGAAGTGCAGTTGGCCAGGACCACCGCGGCCACGTCGTCCTCTACGCCGATCGCAAGACAGGCGAGGAAGCCCGGCAGGGATCCGGTGTGTCCGACGAGAGCCCGCCCGTCCCGGTGACGCAACTCCAGCCCCAGGCCGTAGGCATAGCCGCTCGCCACATCCGTTGCCTCTGCCGGCGCTGCAGGCCTCCTCATCTCCCGCAACGACTCGATATTCAGTACCCGTGCGTTCCCGTGGGCCAGGAAGACCGCGAAGCGTGCCAAGTCACCTGTGGTGGACCAGAGTTGTCCCGCCGGAGCCATCCGCCCGAGGTCCTCGGCCGGCTCGCGCAGCATCACGTCGGCCCACGGATGCACCGCCCAGCCGCCCGCATGCGGCGTCTTCGGACGCACACCCGTCCGGCGCAGGCCCAAGGGCTCAAGCACGTCACGTCGGAGTACCTCCTCCCACGTGGCACCGCGCAGCTTCTCCACAAGTGCGCCGAGCAGCGCGTATCCGGGGTTCGAGTAGTGGAACCGCCGGCCGACCGGATGCACCAGGGGCCGCTCGCCCAGGACATCGGCCAGGTCGGGCCGCAGTGAGCCGGGGGTGCGTTCCCACCAGGGCCCCGGTGTCTCGGCCGCCAGACCTCCGGCATGCGAGAGCAGCTCGGCGAGGGTCGCCTCCCCCGCACCCGTACCCGGCAGATACTTCTCCAGCGGGTCCCCGAGGTCGATCACCCCCTCATCACGCAACTGGAGAACCAGTACGGCGGTGAATGTCTTGGTGATGGAGCCGATGCGGTACTGCACGTCCTCGTCCGGCGCACGCCCCTCCACCGATGTCCGCGCCCCCGTCCAGACGGCCTCTCCGCCCCGCACCACGGTCGCGACGAGCGACGGGGCACGCTCCTCCGTCTGGGCGACGGCGATGCGGTGCAGCAACGCCCGACGCGTACCGGCCAGCAGTTCTTCCTGAGGTGTCGACATGCCCTCAGTTCACCAGGTGCGGGCTCCGCCCGTAGGAAGTCGGCGGCCGGAGCGGCCGACGCCGCGCCCGTCCTGGATGTTCGTCAGCGGGAGCAGACCACGCTGACGAACATGAAGGAAGCGAAGAAGGTTCCCTCGGAAAGAGAGGTGAACCGGCGACGGCCACGTTCTTCGTCGATGTGACCGTCATCGATGGCCTGTTGCAGGGTACGGCCCAGTCCCAGGGTGTGATCCGCGTCCTGGAAGTCGAGGAAGACCGGCGTCGTGGCGATCACCGTCTCGACGGTGAAGCCGGCTTGCTCCGCGTGGCGGACGAGGCTGCGGCCGATGGTGGCGTGCCGGACCACTTCCGAGGTGGGGTAACGGGTGAAGGCACGGCTTGTGCCGAGGTCCTCCGCGTCGACGGTCAAGGTGTCCCGGTCAGGTTCGGCAAGACCGATCCGTGCGCCCGGCCGGGTGACCGAGTGGAGTTGTGCCAGGGCATCGGCGGGCTCGGCGACGTGCATGA
Source organism: Streptomyces sp. P9-A2 (assembly GCF_036634175.1). Taxonomy (NCBI): domain Bacteria; kingdom Bacillati; phylum Actinomycetota; class Actinomycetes; order Kitasatosporales; family Streptomycetaceae; genus Streptomyces; species Streptomyces sp. P9-A2. The sequence continues at coordinate 4,118,302 of NZ_JAZIFX010000001.1, read as the reverse complement.
GAACCCGGTCGTTCTTGGCCCGGTCCACTGGCTCCGGCGCGACGGGCAGGGAGTGAGCGTCTCCCTCCCGGATCTCCACCACCGGCAGGTCTGTCGTGCGCCGACGGGCTTCGGTGAGCATCGCCGGGTCACGGTCGACTCCGACCACCGCGCCGCTGACGCCGACGCGTTCGGCCAGTGCCGGCAGGTCGGCGCCCGGACCGCATCCCATGTCGAGTGCCGTCTGCCCCTGCTGGACGTCCAGCGGGTTCATCGGCTCCCGCTTGTAGCCGTGGCCGGCAGCGGTGCTGTTCCCCAGGAAGGGATGTAGGGTCTCGCCGCCCATGGCCAGTGCCGGTGCCGTGACCTGGTAGTTGTCGTCGTGTCTCACGGCTCGGCCAGCCGTCCAGTCTCACGATCGTGTCCGAATCCTCGGGGCGGCCGGCTTGCTGGCTCGTCAGCTCGCTGGCTAACCACCCGCTGACGGAGTGCAGAACGCAAGCGGGGCGCCGGCCGGAGTGGCTGGCGCCCCGCTGCCGTGCCGTCAGGCCGGTTCGGATGTGGGCGTCTCGGTCCGGCTGCCGCTCAAGACGTCCACGATGCGGAAGTCGTCGCGCTCCAGGGCCTCGACGATCGCCACGGCCATGTCCTCAAGGCCGTCCGTGTCGGCAGGTAGGCCGCCGTGTGCCTTCCGGTAGGCGACCATGGTGTCCACGATCCTGAGCACAACATCGCTGTTCTCCGCACTGCTCTGCATCACGCCTCCTGTTCGTCGTCGCTGCCGCCGTTGACGGCGCGGAGCCGCCGGTGGGCCTTGAACGCCTCCCCGGGTTCCGGCCAGTCGTCGGCGCAGATTCCGTAGCGGGGCGGCATCAGACCCCGCTCACCCATATGAGTGAAGGGCCTGACCTGCCAATCTCAAACTCGTGTCAGATCTGCCATCGCTTGGCCATCGACCGTGAGATTTGGCCACGAAATCTGAGACCCTACAAGGGAACCGGTCAGGTCTGCGCCATGTCCACGAAGCGGGAGTAGTGGCCCTGGAAGGCGACCGTGATGGTCGCTGTCGGGCCGTTTCGGTGCTTGGCCACGATCAGGTCGGCCTCGCCCGCTCGCGGGGACTCCTTCTCGTACGCGTCCTCGCGGTGCAACAGGATGACCATGTCGGCGTCCTGCTCGATGGAGCCCGACTCACGCAGGTCGGAGACCATCGGCTTCTTGTCGGTGCGCTGCTCGGGACCACGGTTGAGCTGGGAGAGCGCGATGACTGGCAACTCCAGTTCCTTGGCGAGCAGCTTGAGGTTACGGGACATGTCCGAGACCTCCTGCTGACGGCTCTCCGCCCGCTTGGAACCGCCGGACTGCATCAGCTGGAGGTAGTCGATGACAACCAGCCGCAGGTCGTTGCGCTGCTTCAGCCGACGGCACTTGGCGCGGATTTCCATCATCGACAGGTTCGGGGAGTCGTCGATGTAGAGCGGTGCCGCCGAAACGTCCGGCATCCGGCGTGCCAGGCGGGTCCAGTCCTCGTCGGTCATCGTCCCGGACCGCATGTGGTGGAGGGCGACCCGGGCCTCGGCTGACAGCAGGCGCATCGCGATCTCGTTGCGCCCCATCTCGAGCGAGAAGACCACACTCGGCAGGTTGTGCTTGATGGACGCGGCACGGGCGAAGTCCAGCGCGAGCGTGGACTTACCCATCGCGGGACGCGCGGCGATGACGATCATCTGCCCCGGGTGCAGCCCGTTGGTGAGCGAGTCGAAGTCCGTGAACCCCGTGGGCACACCGGTCATCTCACCGCTGCGTGAACCGATCGCCTCGATCTCGTCGAGCGCGCCTTCCATGATGTCGCCGAGCGGGAGGTAGTCCTCACTGGTGCGCTGTTCCGTGACGGCGTAGATCTCGGCCTGCGCCCGGTTGACGATCTCGTCGACATCGTCGTCGGCCGCGTACCCCATCTGTGTGATCCGGGTACCGGCCTCGACCAGGCGGCGCAGCACAGCGCGCTCGTGCACGATCTCCGCGTAGTACGCCGCGTTGGCCGCCGTGGGCACCGTCTGGACGAGGGTGTGCAGATACGAGGCCCCGCCGACCTTGTTGATCTCACCGCGCTTGGTCAGCTCCGCGGCGATCGTGATGGGGTCGGCCGGTTCACCCTTCGCGTAGACGTCGAGAACGGCTGTGTAGACGGTTTCATGAGCCGGCTTGTAGAAGTCGTTGCCCTTGAGGATCTCCACTACATCGGCGATGGCGTCCTTGGAGAGCAGCATGCCTCCCAGAACGGACTGCTCGGCCTCGAGGTCCTGCGGCGGTACCCGCTCGAACGTGGAGCCCGTGCCGTCCCATCCACCGGAATCCCGGCCCCGGTCGTGCTGTTCGTCACGGCCGCGGCCTCCATTTTCACGGCGCCGGGAAGCGGGCAGACGATCACTGGGTCCGGTGTCGGCCCACGGGTCGTCCAAGGGCTCGGAAATGCTCACCGAGCAACCTCCTCCCGTCCGCCGAGCGGACCTCGCCGTGCTCCTCTTTCTACGACACGGCACTGACAAATAGGGCGCCCGACTCCGGTTGTCGAGCGCCGGTTTTATGACTTTTCGGAAACCGGCAAACGGAGTGGGCGCCGGACCACCGTAGGCCCGTCTGCACCGTCAGCCAATCTGGTTATCCACAGGGCATGTGGACGACTGGCCCAATGCTGTGGAGAAGTCCGCCAAACCTGTGCACGACCCGGTGGACAGCCCTGTGAACAAGACCCGCATTGATCCGCAAGAGGAGCGCTGACCTGGCATTTCCTCATCCACCGCCTGTGTAGAACAAAAAAATTTCCTCTTCGGCCAAGATCCCCCCAAGTGCTGTATGCAAGCACACACCCTGCGCCATCACGTAAGGGTCTATGACACATTGCATCTCTTACCTGTGGACGATTAGATTGGTGCGCATGACACAGGCCTCCGCGCGCCCTCGAGCCGTCCGACGGCAGCACGACCGCGAGATCGTCATGCTGGCCGTACCGGCATTCGGCGCCCTCGTCGCCGAACCCCTCTTCGTCATGGCGGACAGCGCCATCGTCGGCCACCTCGGCACAGCACAGCTCGCCGGACTCGGCGTCGCCTCGGCCCTCCTGATGACCGCCGTCAGCATCTTCGTCTTCCTCGCCTACGCCACCACGGCCGCTGTCGCCCGACGGGTCGGCGCCGGCGACCTCCCCTCAGCCATCCGCCAGGGCATGGACGGAGTCTGGCTCGCCCTGTTCCTCGGTGCCGGTGTCGTCACCCTGCTTCTGCCCACGGCACCCTCCCTCGTGGATCTGTTCGGAGCCTCGGACACCGCGTCCCCCTACGCGATCACCTATCTGCGTATTTCCTCACTCGGCATACCGGCCATGCTGATCGTGCTCGCCGCGACCGGTGTCCTGCGCGGACTGCAGGACACCAGAACCCCTCTCTACGTCGCCGTCGGCGGCTTCGCCGCCAATGGCGTTCTCAATGTCGCCCTGGTCTACGGCGCCGGTTTCGGTATCGCGGGCTCCGCCTGGGGCACGGTCATCGCCCAGTGGGGCATGGCCGTTGTCTATCTGATCGTGGTGCTGAAGGGAGCGCGCAAGCACGGTGCCTCACTACGCCCGGACCTCGCGGGGATCAGAGCCTCTGCCCAGGCCGGCGCGCCATTGCTGGTACGGACCCTCTCACTCAGGGCCATCCTGATGATCACCACCGCCGTCGCCGCCCGACTCGGCGATTCCGACATCGCGGCTCACCAGATCATCCTTTCCCTGTGGAGCCTGCTCGCCTTCGCGCTGGATGCCATCGCGATCGCCGGGCAGGCCATCATCGGCCGCTATCTGGGAGCCGGAGACGTTCAGGGGGCCCGCCAGGTATGCCGTCGCATGGTGCAGTGGGGCTTCGGGGTCGGAGCCGTCCTCGGCATGGTCGTGGTGCTCGCCCGGCCGTTCTTCCTGCCTCTGTTCACCAGCGATTCCACAGTCACGGACATGGCGTTGCCGGCCCTGGTGATCGTCGCGCTGTCCCAGCCGATCTCCGGCATCGTCTTCGTGCTGGACGGGGTACTGATGGGCGCGGGCGACGGGCCGTACCTGGCATGGGCGATGCTGATCACTCTGGTGGTCTTCACTCCGTTCGCCCTGCTGGTCCCGATGTTCGGAGGTGGACTCACCGCACTGTGGGGGACGATGGCTCTCATGATGACCGTTCGGCTGCTGACCCTGTGGTTCCGCACCCGCTCGGGCCGCTGGATCGTCACCGGCGCCGCACGCTGACCGTTTCACGCGAAACCCGTCGTTTCACGTGAAACAACGGCGGGGCCGCACCTGAAAGGTGCGGCCCCGCCCTCTGTCTGCTGCAACGAGCAGTACTTACTCCGAGACAACCTCGAGGTCGACCTTGGCGGCAACCTCGGGGTGCAGACGCACGGACGTCTCGTGGACGCCGAGGTTCTTGATCGGCGCGCCGAGCTCGATACGACGCTTGTCGACCTGGGGACCGCCGGAAGCCTTGATCGCGGAAGCGATGTCGGCGGGCGTGACGGAACCGAAGAGACGACCGGCGTTGCCGGAGCGGACCGCGAGGCGGACCTTGACGCCCTCGAGCTGGGCCTTCACCTGGTTGGCCTGCTCGATGGTCTGGATCTCGTGGATCTTGCGAGCGCGACGAATCTGCTCGACGTCCTTCTCGCCACCCTTGGTCCAGCGGATCGCGAGCTTCCGCGGAACCAGGTAGTTGCGAGCGTAACCGTCCTTGACGTCGACGACGTCGCCCGCGGCGCCGAGGCCGGAGACCTCGTGGGTGAGGATGATCTTCATGAGTCGGTCACCCTTCCCTTATCGCGCGGTGGAGGTGTAGGGCAGCAGCGCCATCTCACGGCTGTTCTTGACAGCCGTGGCGACGTCACGCTGGTGCTGGGTGCAGTTACCGGTCACGCGACGGGCACGGATCTTGCCGCGGTCGGAAATGAACTTCCGCAGCATGTTCGTGTCCTTGTAGTCCACGTACGTGACCTTGTCCTTGCAGAATGCGCAGACCTTCTTCTTCGGCTTGCGCACAGGCGGCTTCGCCATGATGTATCTCCTGTGTGATCAAGAAGTGTGGTGCGGCCCCGCCTAGAAGGGGGGCTCGTCCGAGTAGCCGCCACCGCCGCCACCGCTGCCGCCGGAGCCTCCGCCCCAGCCGCCGCCACTCTGGCCGCCGCCACCCTGCTGGCCGCCGGCGGGAGCGCCGGATGCCCAGGGGTCGTCGGCCGGAGCGCTGCCACCCTGCTGGCCGCCGCCGGAGCCTCCGCCCCAGCTGCCACCACCCTGGTTGCCGCCACCGCTGTAACCACCCTGGCCACCTCGGCCGGTGGTCTTGGTGACCTTGGCCGTGGCGTTGCGCAGGCTGGCACCGACTTCCTCGACGTCCAGTTCGTAGACCGTGCGCTTGACGCCCTCACGGTCCTCGTAGGACCGCTGCTTCAGCCGGCCCTGCACGACGACGCGCATGCCTCGCTGGAGCGACTCGGCGACGTTCTCCGCCGCCTGACGCCAGACCGAGCAGGTCAGGAACAGGCTCTCGCCGTCCTTCCACTCGTTCGTCTGGCGGTCGAAGGTGCGGGGAGTCGACGCGACACGGAACTTCGCGACGGCCGCACCGGACGGGGTGAAGCGCAGCTCGGGGTCATCGACAAGGTTGCCGACGACCGTGATGACGGTCTCGCCTGCCATGGGGGAACCTCTCGGCGGGTTTGCTGCTGGCTGCTTGTGCTGCTACTCGGGTCCCGGGACCAGCTGAGCGGAAGAGCTCAGTGGTTCTCGGGGCGGAGGACCTTGGTCCGGAGGACCGACTCGTTCAGGTTCATCTGGCGGTCGAGCTCCTTGACGACCGCAGGCTCGGCCTGCAGATCGATGACCGAGTAGATGCCCTCGGGCTTCTTCTTGATCTCGTACGAGAGACGACGACGCCCCCAGGTATCGATCTTCTCGACCTTTCCGCCGCCATCCCTGACGACAGAAAGGAAGTTCTCGATCAGCGGGGAGACTGCACGCTCCTCGAGATCGGGGTCGAGGATGACCATCACCTCGTAGTGACGCATGTGGAACCCACCTCCTTTGGACTCAGCGGCCACGGTCGTTCCGTGGCAGGAGGGTCGTGATGCGTTGCGCAACGATGCCTGTCAGTAGAACAGCCGCCACTGACAATCGAGGTCGGGTGGCGGTTTCTCCAGATCGGCCGGGACGGACCCGTGGTCCTGTCCTGAACGTGACTGGTATCCATCCGGACAGACACCGGTGCAGACGGTACAGAGTACCCGCACAGCGGCTTCCGGTTGAAATCAGGCCCGGAAGCCCGGCAGTCTGTACACATCGGGTGTGTACGGCGCTACGATGCGCCGCCTTTCGCAGGAGGTGCCCATGGCACAGGCATTGCGACCCAACACCGTCGGAGGCCTTTTCGCCACGGACGACAAGCCCCACCCAGTCCAGAGAGCCCTGCTCGCGGTAACCCTGGTGCTGGGGGTCACGTCCCTCGTCACCGCGCTGTTCCACCATCTGCACCTGCTCAGCTCATGGGCCGGCCTGGTGGGAATTCTCACTGGCGCGTACGGCCAGTGGATCTCGGAGACAACGCGGGAGCGCTTCGGCCTGATCCTGGGGCTGGGCGCCGCAGCAATCGGTTTCTTCCTCGGCATGTCGCACGGCGGCCTGTTCGGCGGGGTCATCGACTGACACCGGACACCTCCTCCCGCATACCGTGGGTGCGCCCCGGCCGTGACAGGCCGGGGCGCAGGCCCCGTGTGCCCAACCAGGGCGCATCCACGGCGCAGTAGGCTTCGCGCGAGAGCCGGAGCCCCTGAACCCATGGGGACACACCAGCCCGAGGAGCGCCCCGAATGAGCCTGACCCTGAGGACCATCAGCCGAGAGCAGCATCTGGCATACATCCAGAGCCTGCCGTCGGCGAGTCACATGCAGGTCCCTGCCTGGTCGGACGTCAAGGCGGAATGGCGCGCGGAGAACCTCGGATGGTTCGACGACCGCACCGGCGAGCTGGTCGGCGCCGGCCTCGTCCTCTACCGGCAGCTCCCCAAGATCAAGCGCTACCTGGCCTATCTCCCCGAAGGCCCGGTCATCAACTGGTTCGCGCCAAATCTTCAGGAGTGGATCGAGCCGATGCTCGCCCACCTGAAGCAGCAGGGCGCGTTCTCGGTGAAGATGGGCCCGCCTGTGGTCATCCGGCGCTGGGAGGCGACGACCATCAAGAAGGGCATCCAGGACCCGGACGTGAAGCGTCTGCGTGATCTGGAGGCCGACTTCATCGAGCCCCGTGCCTTCGAGGTAGCCGACAAGCTGCGCCGTATGGGATGGCAGCAGGGTGAGGACGGCGGAGCCGGTTTCGGTGACGTACAACCCCGCTACGTCTACCAGGTGCCGCTGGCGAACCGCTCCCTGGAAGAGGTCCACAAGAACTTCAACCAGTTGTGGCGCCGCAACATCAAGAAGGCCGAGAAGGCCGGCGTCGAGGTCGTCCAGGGCAGTTACAACGACCTGGAAGAGTGGCAGCGGCTGTACGAGATCACCGCCGTGCGCGACCACTTCCGGCCGCGCCCGCTGTCGTACTTCCAGCGCATGTGGACCGCCCTCAACGCCGAGGACCCCAACCGCATGCGGCTGTACTTCTCCCGGCACAACGGCGTCAACCTGTCGGCGGCGACGATGCTGATCGTCGGCGGTCACGTCTGGTACTCCTACGGCGCGTCCGACAACATCGGCCGTGAGGTCCGGCCTTCGAACGCGATGCAGTGGCGGATGCTGCGCGACGCCTACGCGCTCGGCGCCACCGTCTACGACCTGCGCGGCATCTCCGACTCGCTGGACGAGACCGACCATCTCTTCGGACTGATCCAGTTCAAGGTGGGCACGGGCGGCGAGGCCGCCGAGTACCTCGGCGAGTGGGACTTCCCGCTGAACAAGCTGCTCCACAAGGCGCTCGACATCTACATGTCGCGCCGCTGACACCGGCTCCGCGCACGGTTCGCTCCACCAGTTCCCACAGCTCTCGACCCTCCGACATACCGCAACCACGAGAAAGGTTCCAGGTCCGGCCATGGCGCTCACGCTTTACGTCGACACCGCGCGCTGGCGGGCGCATCACAAGCACGTGCAGCAGCAGTTCCCGGGACTCGTCCCGGTCTGCAAGGGCAACGGCTACGGCTTCGGACACGGGCGGCTGGCCGAGGAGGCCACCCGGCTGGGCTCGGACATCCTCGCCGTCGGCACGACGTACGAGGCTGCCCGGATCAAGGACTGGTTCGGCGGCGATCTGCTCGTGCTGACGCCGTACCGGCGCGGCGAGGAACCCGTCCCGCTGCCCGACCGGGTCATCCGCTCGGTTTCGTCGATCGACGGCGTGTACGGCCTGGTCGGCGCCCGGGTGGTCATCGAGGTGATGTCCTCGATGAAGCGGCACGGCGTCAGCGAGCAGGATCTGCCCCAGCTGCACTCCGCCATAGAGAACGTCCGGCTCGAGGGTTTCGCCATCCATCTGCCCCTGGACCGCACCGACGGCTCGGACGCCGTCGAGGAGGTCATCGGCTGGATGGACCGACTGCGAGCAGCCCGCCTCCCCCTGCACACCATGTTCGTCAGCCACCTCAAGGCCGAGGAACTCGCCCGGCTGCAGCAGCAGTTCCCGCAGACGCGGTTCCGCGCCCGGATCGGCACGCGGCTGTGGCTGGGGGACCACGAGGCCACCGAATACCGCGGTGCCGTCCTGGACGTCACACGCATAGCCAAGGGCGAGAGGTTCGGCTACCGGCAGCAGAAGGCCGCGTCCGACGGCTTCCTGGTGGTTGTGGCGGGGGGCACGTCGCACGGGGTGGGCCTGGAGGCCCCCAAGGCTCTGCACGGCGTCATGCCGCGTGCCAAGGGCGTTGCCCGCGCCGGACTGGCCACGGTGAACAGGAACCTCTCTCCGTTCGTCTGGGCCGGCAAGCAGCGCTGGTTCGCCGAACCGCCGCACATGCAGGTGTCGATCCTGTTCGTGCCCTCGGACGCACCGGAACCGCAGGTCGGTGAGGAGCTGGTGGCCCACCTGCGGCACACCACCACGCAGTTCGACCGGATCCTCGACCGCTGAGCGGCACAAGGCGCGGGGCAGACGGAGCAAGCGGGGCAGGCGGAGCAGGCGAGGGAGACAGAGCCTGCGGAGGAGACAGAAGCAGCGCCTGAGCAGGCGCCGGAACAGCGAGAAGGGCCGTACACGGTGCCCCCGTGCACGGCCCTTCCCTGTGCCTTCACCAGCATCCGGCGTGACCTGTCATCGGACCGGCCACCCGCCCAGCCACGGGTCGTTCGCTCAGAGCGAACTACCCGTGGCATCGGCCTTGCCCCACCCGACCTGCGGCTTGTCGAACTGCGCGGTGTCCCGAGCGGGCCGAGCAGCGGGACCGAGCACGAAGGCGTCCTCCGCTCCGTTCAGCACCCCGCCCGAGGGATCGTCGCCACCGGACCTGCGCACCGGGTCCCGGTCCGGCATCAGGATGTCGCGCACGATCATGACGCACAGGTAGAGCGTCCCGAGCAGATGCAGACCGATGGTCCAGTGGTAACCGTCGGCGGGCAGTCCCTTGTTGGCGTCTCCGCTGGTCGTGTACGCGAGATACATCCAGATGCCGAGGAAGTAGGCAACCTCGCAGGCCTGCCAGATCAGGAAGTCCCGCCACTTCGGCCGGGCCAGGACGGCCAGGGGCACCAGCCACAGGACGTACTGGGGCGAGTAGACCTTGTTGGTGAGGATGAACGCGGCGACGACCAGGAAGGCGAGCTGCGCGAAGCGTGGTCGGCGGGGAGCCGCAAGGGCCAGCGCGGCGACGCCCACGCAGCACAGCAGCATCAACAGCGTGGCAAGGGTGTTGACCGTCTCGGTGCTGAGCGGGTCGGACGAGTTCTGGGCGATGATCAGCCAGAAGGAGCCGAAGTCGACGCCCCGCTCCTGGCTGAACGTGTAGAACTTCGACCAGCCGTCGAAGGCGAAGAGCATCACCGGCCCGTTCACCACGGCCCAGGCGACGACGGCACCGCCCAGGGCCTTCCCGAACTCCCGCCACCGTCCGACACGCCAGCACAGCACCAGCAGCGGCCCCAGGAGGAGCACGGGGTAGAGCTTGGCGGCTGTGGCCAGCCCCAGGAGGATTCCGAAGGCAAGAGGCCGGCTACGCGACCACATGAGCATCGCGGCAGCCGTCAGCGCGACCGCCAGCAGGTCCCAGTTGATGGTCGCGGTCAGAGCGAAGGCCGGCGCCAGGGCGACCAGCAGGCCGTCCCAGGGGCGCCGGGCGTGCGTACGGGTCACGCAGACGGCGATGACGGCCGCGCACACCATGAGCATTCCGGCATTGACCATCCAGTACCACTGCTCCTGGTCCTGGATGCTCCCGCTGCCGGGGGTGAGCCAGGACGCGACCTCCATGAACACACCGGTCAGCACCGGGTATTCGAGGTACTGCATGTCGCCGGGGAGCTGGTCGAAGTAGGGTACGAGGCCGTCGGCGAAGCCCCGCCCCTGGTAGAGGTGCGGGATGTCCGAGTAGCACGCGTGGGTGTACTGGGAGCCGGCGCCGAAGAACCACGCACCGTTGTAACAGGGCGCCTTCTGGACCAGGCCGAGGGTGAACATACCGATCGCCACGAGCGCGATCACCCGGACCGGGGTCCACCAGGACGTCCCCAGCAGGGCACGCCGCCCGAGCGGACCGCCGATCAGCTCACTGCCGGCCCTGGCGACCTTGTCCTCCCGGGTCGGCCCCACCAGCTCCGGCTCGTGGACGCTCGCTTGCGTCGATTCTCCACTGGGCATGCCGCACATCCTGCCGTACGCACCGGGGCCCATGCCGAGGGCCGCCGTACCCGAGGGGTACGGCGGCCCATGTTTCACGTGAAACACCCAAGTCGGGCGAAAGTGCGGCTACCCGGTCGAGCCCCCGAGGAAGCCACCGCTTCCGTTGCCGTTGCCGTTGCCGTTGCCCCGGCTGGTGCCTTCCTCTTCCGACTCCGAAGGCGACGGTGAGCTGGTCACCCCGCCGTCCGTACCACCGGCGTCCGAGCCTCCTGGCCCTGTACCGCCCGTGTCGTCCTCGTCCTCACAGTTGAAGTCGAAGACCCTGCAGGTGGCGGTCTCGGACGGCGTGGGGCGGCTGGGCTCCGGCTCCGGCGCCGGCTCCGAAGTGCTCGGAGACGCCGACGGCGTCTCCTCCTCGGTCTCCGTGGGCGAGGGACTCGCGGTCGGCGACGGAGTGTCGTTGACGATCTCGCCAATGGGCTTCGGGGTCGGGAAGGGCAGAGCCTTCTGGCCCTTCAGCGCGACCTCCATGTAGTCGGCCCAGATCTCGGACGGGAACGAGGCACCGTGGATCGATTCCTGGTCACCTGTTCCGTACATCTCCAGGAACTGGCGGTTCTTGATGGTCTCGTCGTCGGGGTACCGGAACATGCTGATCGCCGTGGACAACTGCGGGGTGTAGCCGACGAACCAGGCGGACTTGTTGCCGTCCGTGGTGCCGGTCTTGCCGGCCACCTCGCGGCCCTCGAGCTGGGCGTTGCTGCCGGTTCCGTCCTCGACGACGGTCTTCAGGACGTCCGTGACGTTGTCGGCGACCAGAGCGGTGAACGCCTGCTCGGTCTGGGTCTTGTGGGTGAAGACCGTGCCGTCCTTGTCCGTCACCTTCTTGACCGAGAACGGATCACGCTGCTCGCCGCTGGCCGCGAAGGTGGCGTACGAACCCGCCATGCGGATCGCGCTGGGGTTGGAGGTACCGAGGGAGAACGACGGGTAGTTCGTTCCGGCGAGGCTGCTCTCCAGAAGCCCGGAGTCCACCGCGGACTCCTTCACCTTGTCCAGGCCGACATCCACGCCGAGTTGAACGAACGCGGAGTTCACCGAGAACTGCATCGCCTTACGGAGATCGATCTTGTAGTCGGGCGGGTCGCCGAGTGACTCGTCACCGTCGTTGACCTGCTGCCACTGCTCGCCCTTCTCGTTCTGCCAGACCGAACCGTCGTATTCATTGATCTTGAGTTTGTTCTTGCCGCTGTACAGGCTCTTCTCGGAGACCTTCGTACGCTCGTCCTGGGGCTGCACCGGGTCGCCCTCGGGGTCCCGGACGCCCCACTTCATGGCGGCCGCCAGCACGTACGGCTTGAACGTCGAGCCGACCTGGGCACCGGTCGCGTCGGCGTTGTTGGTGAAGTGCTTGGTCGCGTCGGCACCGCCGTAGATGGCCTTGATCGCACCGGTCGCCGGGTCCACCGAGGCACCGCCGAACTGGACGTGGGTGTCCGTCCTCGGGCGCTCCTCGGGCTTGATGTTCGCCTTGTAGACCTTCGTGACCGACTTCTCGAGCGCCTCGACCTTCTTCTTGTCGAAGGTCGTGTAGATCGAGTAGCCGCCCTGCTCCAGCTTGTTGGCGGTGATACCGGTTTCGTCGCTGTTGTTGACGATGTACGCCTTGGCGAGGTCAACGAGGTAACCGATCTGCCCGCTCAGCGCGGTGTTCGACCGGGGGTTCTCCACCTTGGGCAGCTTGGTGTACTTAGCCCTGTCCGCAGGATCCAGATGGCCGTACTCAACCATCTTTTCCAGCGTGTCCTGCATCTGGAGCCGGGCACGCTTCTCGTTCTTCTCCCGAGTGGCATTGACCGGGTCGATGGAGGTCGCGCCGGCCGGGTCGTAGTAGGTGGCGCCCTTGAGGACCGCCGACAGGAAGGCACACTCGCCCTCGTCGAGCTCGAGTGCGGGCTTGTCGAAGTACGCCTGGGCAGCCGCCTGGATCCCGTATGCCCCACGCCCGTAGTACGCGGAGTTCAGGTAGCCCTCGAGGATCTCGTCCTTGTCCATTTTGGTGCCGACCTTGATCGAGACGAACATCTCCTTGACCTTGCGGGAGAGCGTCTGCGACTGGTCGTCCAGCATGGCGTTCTTGACGTACTGCTGGGTGATCGTGGACCCGCCCTGCGTCTCGCCGCCCGTGGCCATGTTGAGCACGGCGCGGGCGATGCCCCTGGGGTCGATGCCGGTGTCCTGGCGGAAGGTCTTGTTCTCCTGGGAGATGACCGCGTCCTGCATCGCCTTGGGGATCTTCTCGAGGTTGACGATCTGGCGGTTGCGCTCACCACCCGTCGCGACCATCTGCGACTCGTCGGACCAGTAGTAGACGTTGTTCTGCGCCGTGGCGGTCTCGGCAATGACGGGCACGCCCACCAGCGCGTACCCGATTCCCGCGGCGGCCACCATGCTGCCGAAGAACGCGATGCACAGCCCGGTGACGAACTTCCAGGACGGCATCCAGCGATGCCAGCCGTACTTGTCGTGGCGCGGATAGTCGATGATCCGCTTCTTGTCGGAAGGCGCCGACCGCCCCCGGCCGGGCCCGGTGGAACCGGCCCGGCGGCCCCCGCCTCTCTGTGCCGCGCGTCGTGCTTCGACGCGGCTTCCATGGGTATGGCCCTCACCACCCGAGTCGCGGGAGTCCGACCCATAGGAATCGGACGGAGACCCGGTGGCGCCTCCCGGTGCCACGCGGCGGCCGGAGGACGAGCCGGACTGGCCGCGTCGGGCCGCGGCACGTCCGCCTCCCTGCGGCTGCTGCGGTTTGCGACGGTGCTCGCTCATCGAACGACTACTCCTCGGGCAGGCGCATTCTCGCGCGCCTGGAAACGGCAACTGGTTTCCGGTCCCCCCGAAGTACGGATGCCGTGGGTCCCGCATTCATCCCGTACTGCACCAGGGACGAGGACACCCCCACGCGTAACTCGGTTCCCGGTGTTCTGCATGGCGCACAGACTACGCACCGCCAAAACCCGCGAGCACAGAAGTTCAGCTCAAAACAGGCAACTTGCTCGCTTTGGAACGCGGATGTGATCCCGTTCACCACACCTCCTCTTGTCCCGGAAGCAAGGCCGTTCTATCGTCGTGATGTATCGAGTCGATACATCAGCTCGGCATAAGGGCGGCGATGAGCCACCCGAGAAACCGTCACGGCACGACCGCGACAGGGAGGAGGCGACGATGAGCCGGCGTTCCGGGATCCTCGAGTTCGCCGTCCTCGGCCTGCTCCGCGAGTCCCCCATGCACGGCTATGAGCTGCGCAAACGACTCAATACGTCACTGGGTGTGTTCCGTGCCTTCAGCTACGGAACGCTCTACCCCTGCCTCAAGACGCTGGTCGCCAACGGCTGGTTGATCGAGGAACCGGGGCACACCACCGAGGACGCCCTCGCCGCTCCGCTCACGGGCCGCCGCGCCAAGATCGTCTACAGGTTGACGGCCGACGGCAAGGAGCACTTCGAACAGCTGCTCTCCCAGACGGGCCCCGACGCGTACGAGGACGAGACCTTCGCTGCGCGGTTCGCCTTCTTCGGACAGACCTCACGCGACGTACGCATGCGTGTACTGGAAGGCCGCCGCAGCCGGCTGGAGGAGCGCCTGGAGAAAATGCGCGCTTCGCTGGCCCGGACCAGGGAACGTCTCGACGACTACACGCTCGAGCTCCAGCGCCACGGGATGGAGTCCGTGGAGCGGGAAGTGCGCTGGCTGAACGAGCTCATCGAGAGCGAGCGGGCCGGACAGGACCTGAAGGGTCCCGCCCCCGGGGCACCCCCTCGACAGAACACCACATCTGGAACGTCGGGCGACCTGCCCCGGCCCGGGGACGATCCCCGGGCCGGTTCGCCCGCCGACACCGCCACGTGAGTCCCGCTCAGGGCCTCACTCGTACACACAGGGAGCAACCGGAATGGGTTCGGTTCGCGTAGCCGTCGTCGGCGTGGGCAACTGCGCCGCGTCGCTGGTGCAGGGCGTCGAGTACTACAAGGACGCCGACGCGGCGTCCAAGGTACCGGGCCTGATGCACGTTCAGTTCGGCGATTACCACGTCAGCGACGTCGAGTTCGTCGCCGCTTTCGACGTGGACGCCAAGAAGGTCGGCCTCGACCTCGCTGACGCCATCGGCGCCTCCGAGAACAACACCATCAAGATCTGCGACGTCCCCAGCACCGGTGTGACGGTCCAGCGCGGCCACACCCTCGACGGTCTCGGCATGTACTACCGGGCCACCATCGAGGAGTCCGCCGAGGAGCCGGTCGACATCGTCCAGGTCCTCAAGGACAAGCAGGTCGACGTCCTGGTCTGCTACCTGCCCGTCGGTTCCGAGGACGCGGCGAAGTTCTACGCCCAGTGCGCCATCGACGCCAAGGTCGCCTTCGTCAACGCCCTCCCGGTGTTCATCGCCGGCACCAAGGAGTGGGCGGACAAGTTCACCGAGGCCGGTGTGCCGATCGTCGGTGACGACATCAAGTCCCAGGTCGGCGCCACCATCACGCACCGCGTCATGGCGAAGCTGTTCGAGGACCGCGGTGTCGTCCTGGACCGCACGATGCAGCTGAACGTCGGCGGCAATATGGACTTCAAGAACATGCTCGAGCGGGAGCGCCTGGAGTCCAAGAAGATCTCCAAGACGCAGGCCGTCACCTCCCAGATCCCCGACCGGGACCTCGGCGAGAAGAACGTCCACATCGGCCCGTCCGACTACGTCCCGTGGCTGGACGACCGCAAGTGGGCCTACGTGCGCCTCGAGGGCCGCGCGTTCGGTGACGTCCCGCTCAGCCTGGAGTACAAGCTCGAGGTCTGGGACTCCCCGAACT
The DNA here is from genome assembly GCF_036634175.1 of Streptomyces sp. P9-A2. Lineage (NCBI taxonomy): Bacteria > Bacillati > Actinomycetota > Actinomycetes > Kitasatosporales > Streptomycetaceae > Streptomyces > Streptomyces sp. P9-A2. Next base: position 4,102,636 of record NZ_JAZIFX010000001.1, on the reverse strand, counting down.
CCGCAGGTGTCATCATCGACGCCCTGCGTGCCGCGAAGATCGCCAAGGACCGCGGCATCGGCGGCCCCATCCTGTCGGCCTCCTCGTACTTCATGAAGTCCCCCCCGGTGCAGTACTTCGACGACGAGGCCCGCGTGAACGTCGAGAAGTTCATCGCGGGTGAGATCGAGAGCTAGGACCCACCTCCTGAAGGTGAGTACCTGATGTGCGGGTGATCGAGGGTCCCCGGGGCGTATGTCCCGGGGACCCTCCCCGTATGTGAGGCTGTGCCCCATGGCCGTCGTCCGTGACCTGCGCGTCCTGCTGCGTTTTCAGGGCTTCAGACGCCTGCTCACCGTCCGGCTGCTCTCCCAGGGCGCCGATGGCGTCTTCCAGGTCGCGCTCGCCTCCTACGTGGTCTTCTCACCGGAGAAGCAGACGTCGGCCGTGGCGATCGCCTCCGCGATGGCGGTCCTGCTGCTCCCCTACTCCCTGGTCGGTCCCTTCGCCGGGGCCCTGCTCGACCGCTGGCGTCGCCGCCAGGTCTTCCTGTACGGCAACCTGCTGCGCGCACTGATGGCGTCGGTGACCGCCGTCCTGATTCTCGGCCAGGTTCCGGACCGGCTGCTCTTCGCCTCCGCCTTGTGCGTGACCGCCGTCAACCGTTTCGTCCTCGCCGGCCTTTCCGCCGCGCTGCCGCGCGTGGTGGACTCCGAGCGGCTGGTCATCGCCAATTCCCTCTCCCCGACCGCCGGAACACTCGCCGCGACCGCGGGCGGCGGACTCGCCTTCCTCGTACGCCTGATCGTCTCCGACTCCGATGCGGCCGTGGTGCTCGTGAGCGCGGCGCTGTACCTGTGCGCGGCTCTGGCATCACTGCGCATCGCGAAGGAAGCGCTGGGCCCCGACCGGACACTGATGCAGCCAGGGCTGGTCACGGCGCTCACCGGCACCGCTCACGATCTGCTGGCAGGTCTGCGTCACCTGGCGGCGCCCTCACGCAGGGAAGCCGCCTGGGCGCTCGCCGCGATGTCCCTGATGAGGTTCTGCTACGGCGCCATGCTCGTCATGCTGCTGATGCTGTGCCGGTACGCCCTGACCGACACCACGGAGGAGGGGCTCGCCCTTCTGGGCCTGGCATTGGGCGTGTCCGGCGCCGGTTTCTTCGTCGCCGCCGTCGTGACCCCCTGGGCCGCAGGGCGGTTCGGGCCCGGCCGCTGGATCATGATCTGCGCGGCGGCCGCCGCGGTCCTGGAGCCTGCCTTCGGTCTGCCCTTCGCCAGTGGTCCTCTGCTGATCGGGGCATTCGTCCTGGGCCTGACCACCCAGGGCGCGAAGATCGCCACGGACACCATCATCCAGTCCTCCGTTGACGACGCCTTCCGTGGCCGGATCTTCTCCCTCTACGACGTTCTGTTCAACGTGGCCTTCGTCGGCGCCGCCGCAGTGGCTGCCCTGATGCTGCCGCCGGACGGCCGATCGGTCCCTCTAGTGGTAACAATCGCCGTTATCTACGGGGCAGTAACTGTAACTATCAGCCGTTTCGAGCGGCAGTAAGTGTCACATCAATGCCACAGAGCCCCCACACGGGAGGACGTTGTCAGTGGCGCCCGGTAACTTACGTGCGTCTGATCAACACGTAATTCACGCCACGCACTCGCGTTCCAGGGGGGACCTCCAAGTGACCACTCCGCCGCCTCAGGGCAACCCGTACGCCCAGGGTCAGCAGCAGCCCCAGCAGCAGCCCCAGGGCCAGAACCCCTTCGCTCAGGGCCAGCCGGGCTTTCCCCAGCAGGCCGGTCAGCCTGGATTCCCCCCGCAAGGCGCCCCCGTCCCCCCGGAGCAGCCTCGCCGCAAAATCGGCTTCAAGACGATCAAGAACATCATCATCGTCGTGGTGCTCGTCGGTGCGGCTATCGGCGCTTTCATCTCCAGCCGGGACGACGCCAACACCGCGGCAGTCGGTGACTGCATGCACCGCGGCAGTACCAGTGACGACAATCCCGACCTCGAGGTCGTCGACTGCAACTCCTCGGACGCTCAGTACGAGGTGCTGGCCAAGATTGACGGTTCGTTCCTCTCCGACACCCTGGCTTCCAGCAAGTGTGAGGCCGAGGCCAAGGGCTTCCAGTACGTGTACACCCAGAGTGGTGACGGCAAGGACTTCCTGCTCTGCCTGAAGGACCACAAGTAGTAAGGCAAGCGCACGGAGGGGCGGTGTTTCACGTGAAACACCGCCCCTCCGTGCGTCCTGAGCCGGGTCACGTTTCACGTGAAACATAACCCGGCTCCACGCTCTCAGCTCTACTGTCCGGCCCACCACTCCTTGAGGGCCGCCACCGCCGCGCCGTATTCCATCGGGCCGTTCTCCAGACGCAGTTCCAGCATGTGCTTGTATGCCTGACCGACGGCCGGCCCGGGGCTGACGCCCAGGGCCTCCATGATCTGGTTTCCGTCGAGGTCCGGACGGATGGCGTCCAGCTCCTCCCGCTCCTGAAGCTTCGTAATCCGTTCCTCCAGACCGTCGTACGCACGCGAGAGGGCGGTCGCCCTGCGACGGTTGCGTGTCGTGCAGTCCGAGCGGGTCAGCTTATGGAGCCGGCCCAGGAGCGGCCCCGCGTCGCGGACGTAACGGCGAACGGCGGAGTCCGTCCACTCTCCCGTGCCGTAGCCGTGGAACCTCAGATGAAGCTCGACCAGGCGCGAGATGTCCTTCACCAACTCGTTGGAGTACTTGAGGGCCGTCAGGCGCTTTTTCGTCATCTTCGCCCCCACCACCTCGTGGTGATGGAACGAGACCCGGCCGTCGTTCTCGAAGCGGCGTGTACGCGGCTTGCCGATGTCGTGCAGCAGAGCCGCCAGGCGGAGAGTCAGGTCGGGGCCGTTGCCCTCCAGGGCCATCGCCTGCTCCAGGACGATCAACGTGTGTTCGTAGACGTCCTTGTGCCGGTGGTGTTCATCACTCTCCAGACGCAGGGCCGGCAGTTCGGGCAGGACATGGTCGGCGAGCCCGGTGTCGACGAGCAGGGTCAGCCCCTTGCGGGGGTATGCGGACAGAACCAGTTTGTTCAGCTCGTCCCGTACCCGTTCGGCGGAGACGATCTCGATACGTCCGGCCATCTCCCGCAAGGCCGCGACCACCTCAGGAGCCACCTCGAAATCGAGCTGAGCGGCGAAGCGCGCGGCCCGCATCATCCGCAACGGGTCGTCCGAGAAGGATGCCTCGGGGGTACCCGGCGTACGCAGCACACCTGCCGCCAGATCGTCCAGACCACCGTGCGGATCGATGAACTCCTTCTCGGGCAGCGCGACGGCCATCGCGTTCACAGTGAAGTCACGCCGGACGAGGTCCTCCTCGATGGAGTCGCCGTACGCCACCTCAGGCTTGCGTGACGTGCGGTCGTACGCCTCCGAGCGGTAGGTCGTCACCTCGATCTGAAAGCTTCGATCAACATCTCCGACGCGGGCCTCCTTCTGGGCTCCGACAGTGCCGAAGGCGATACCCACTTCCCAGACGGCGTCCGCCCACGGACGGACGATCTTCAGAACGTCCTGCGGGCGGGCGTCGGTGGTGAAGTCCAGGTCATTACCGAGCCGGCCGAGCAGCGCGTCCCGGACCGAGCCGCCGACCAGAGCGAGTGAGAACCCGGCCTCCCGGAAGCGGCGGGCAAGATCGTCGGCGACCGGGGCGACTCGCAGCAGTTCGTTCACCGCTCGGTCCTGCACCTGGCTCAGGGCACTGGTTTGTTCGTTGGCGTTCGGCACAACAGAAAAGGGTACGTGGCTCGGGCGGCCGGAAGCTCCTCCATTGATCTGCCCGGTCCCCTCCCACAGCCTCCTCACAGGACCGGCGCCCTGGGCAGGGGAAGCGCCCTCTTATACAGCCACATACAGGACAGTGCGGCAGCCGAACCGATCTTGCGGACCGGTCCGCGGCACTCAGCCTCACCGGGCATCGTTACCATGCGTGGACGCACATACGACGACCACTGACCACGAGGGACGGGCGAGCACGTGGCCGAGGCGGCAGACTTCCAGGGGATGCATCCCTCACCTGCCCGCCGCTGGCTGCGGCGCACCGGCATCCTGTTCGCCGGAGCACCCCTGCTGACAGGGTTGCTCCAGTGGCCCACTGCGCCTCCTGCGGCCGCCGCCGCGGGGAGTTCCGCGCAGGCCGCCTCCGGCACGGGCTCGGTCTCCGTCTCCGTGAACTCGCTCACGCCCGGCGCCCCCGGCGAGGACGACACCATCACGGTGTCCGGCACGGTGACCAACAAGGGCAAGCAAACGGTCACCGACGCCCACGTCGGTCTGCGTGTGGGTCCCCTGCTGAACACCCGCTCCGGTATCGACCGCGTCGCCCGGGACAGCGACGACGTCCAGAGCGCGATCGGCCCGGAGGTCGACGACAAGTACGCCCAGGAGTACGCCGAGCTCACACCTGGTGTCTCGCAGCGCTTCAGCATCTCCGTACCGGTGGACGAGCTGAGCCTGGGGGAGAACGGCGTCTACCAACTGGCCGTGGCCCTCTCCGGGCAGACCGCCGCGCAGCCCTGGGAACAGACCCTCGGTGTCCGGCGGACGCTCCTCCCGTGGCAGCCCGATGACGTCGACACGAAGACGAGCACGACATTTCTGTGGCCTCTGATCTCCACGGTCCACACGACGGCGGAGACGGGCTCCAACGAGCAGCAGACCCCGGTCCTCCGTGACGACGACCTGGCCAAGGAAATCGCCCCCGGCGGCCGCCTGGACCGGATGGTGGCACTGGGCAGGAACCTCGACATCACCTGGGTGATCGATCCGGATCTGCTGGCATCCGTCGACGCGATGACCGAGAGCTACAAGGTCCAGGGCTCGGGTGACACCACCACGGCCGGCAGCCATCAGGCCGCCGCCAAGCGGTGGCTCGCCAATGTACAGAGCGCGGTGAAGGGCAAGGAGGTCGTCGCGCTGCCCTTCGGGGATCCGGATCTGGCTTCCCTCGCCCACAACGGCACCTCGGTCACCGGCTCCCTGAGTCATCTCAAGGAAGCCACGGACGTCGTCGTCAACACGGTGGAACCGATCCTCCACGTGAAACCGACCACGGACTTCGCCTGGCCCGTCAACGGAGCGGTGGACCCCTCCATCGTCAAGGTCGCCACCTCCGCCGGAGCCGACAAGGTGATCGCCCGCAGCGACAACTTCCGGGAGACCGGCGACCTGTCGTACACGCCCTCTGCCGCCCGCCCCATCGGCGGCGGCACCACGGCGGTCGTCGCGGACGCCCAGTTGTCCACCCTGTTCCAGGGCGACATGACCAGGGCATCCACGTCCACACTCGCCGTGCAGCGGTTCCTGGCCCAGAGCCTGGCGCTGGGTCTCCAGACCGGTCGGCAGCGCAGCGTCGTCATCGCCCCGCAGCGCACCCCCACCGCCAGCCAGGCCCAGACGATGGCCGAGGCGTTGAAGGCCGTTCAGGACGAGAACTGGTCGGAGTCCGAGAACCTCACCGCTGCCGCGAAGGCCGAACCGGATCCTGCCGCCACCACCAAGGTCCCCGCGGCCTCCTCGTACCCCTCCTCACTGCGCAAGCAGGAGCTGCCACGGTCCGCGTTCGAACAGATCGCGAGGACCCAGGGCAAACTCAACACGTTCAAAATGATCCTCTCGGACCCGTCCCGGGTCGTGACCCCGTTCGGCCTGGCCATGAACCGCGGAATGTCCGTCTCCTGGCGCGGCCGGATCGCCGAGGCCGCCACCTACCGCAGCGGCGTCGAGGCGTACCTCGACGGACTTCTCGACCAGGTGAAACTGATCGACAAGTCGGAGACGAAGCTCTCCGGCCGCAGCGCCACCATCCCCGTGACCGTCCAGAACAACCTGGTGCAGGGCGTCGAGAGCCTGACGCTGCGGCTCACCTCGACCAACCCGACCCGCCTCGAGATCGGCGGCGACGCCTACGAGGAGCAGCCGATCACCGTCTCCGGCGGGCACAGCCATTCGGTGAAGTTCACCACGTCCGCCAACGCCAACGGCCGGGCCACGGTGATCGCCCAGCTGTACACGCAGGACGGCCAGAAGTACGGCGAGCCTGTCACCTTCGACGTCAAGGTCACCGAGATCACCGCCACGGTGATGCTGGTCATCGGCGGCGGCGTGCTGCTGCTCGTCCTCGCCGGCTTCCGGATGTACACGCAACGCAAGCGTGCCGCGGCCCGCGAGGCCCAGGAGCAGAACCGCCCGGAGGGCGAGGGCCCCGACGACGATCCGCAGAACCCGGACACCCTTGCGAAACGTCCTACCGAGAAGCCGGAGAGCGGCCCTGAGACGAAGGAACCGGAAGCCGGCGCGGAGAAAACGGACGACCCGGAGCAGCCGAGTGACCCGGTACCGGACACCGCACCGGAAAAAGCAGGCCCGTCCGGCACGGGTGAGAGAGTGGACCGTTGAGGCTGCCGTGGCCGGTGGGCCCGGGACGATGAGGTGGGGTAAATCATGAACGCGCCGTACGACGGTGACCGCGGCCATGCCGCGGGCGACTCGGGCCATCCCGAGCCGGACCCCCAGGGGGGCCCGCCGCCCGGTCACGACCAGGCGCCGCAGCCGTCCGCCGACATGTACCTCCAGGACGCCTACGACCAGGACCCCTACCGGGCGCAGGACATCGCCGCCCAGGACCCGGTCACCGAGGCCCTGTACGACCGCGCGGCACATCCCCCGCCCCCGCCGGGCACACACCCCCCTCAGCAGCCGCTGTACGGGCAGCCTCCCCGTTCGCCCTACGCGCCCGACCCCCGAGTGTGGGCCCAGGCCCCCGCGCCGGAGCCGGATGGCCCGTCCCAGCACCTCCCGTACGGGGACGACCCGCGCACGACGCAGTTCGTGGGCGTGGACGACCTGGTCGGCCAGGTCGGGGAGCAACGTCATGAGTCCGACGCCTTCGCTCACCTCTTCCGTGACCAGCAGCAGGGCGGGGGACACCCCGGCCGGCCCTACGAGTCCGCGCCCGGCCCGGCCTCCGCGGCTCCCGGCCACTACGCGGGTGCCACGCCGCCTCCGGTCGCCGAGGCTCCCGTGCCGGAACCGGATCCCGCGGCACCCACGAAGAAGGGCGGCCGGGCCGGAGGGCTGCTGAAGTCCAGCGCCGTGATGGCGGCGGGCACGATGGTGTCCCGCCTCACGGGCTTCATCCGGTCCGCTCTGATCGTCTCGGCGCTCGGCCTGGGCCTCCTCGGCGACTCGTTCCAGGTCGCCTACCAGTTGCCGACCATGATCTACATCCTCACCGTCGGCGGCGGCCTCAACTCCGTCTTCGTGCCGCAGCTCGTCCGTTCCATGAAGGACGACGCCGACGGCGGCATCGCGTACGCCAACCGGCTGCTGACCCTCGTGATGGTGGCCCTGGCCGCGCTCACCGCCGCCGCATGGCTCGCCGCCCCGCTCCTCGTACGGGCGCTGTCGAACCCGGTCGCCTCCAACCCCGCGGCCAACGAGGTCGCCGTCACCTTCACCCGCTACTTCCTGCCCTCGATCTTCTTCATGGGCGTGCACGTGGTGATGGGTCAGATCCTCAACGCGCGCGGACGGTTCGGCGCGATGATGTGGACCCCGGTCCTCAACAACATCGTCATCATCGTGACGCTCGGTACGTTCATCTATGTCTACGGCACCGCCGCCACTACGAAGATGACCGTCACGAGCATCCCGCCGGAAGGCCAGCGTCTCCTCGGCATCGGTATCCTGCTCGGCCTCGTCGTCCAGGCCCTGGCCATGATCCCGTACCTGCGCGAGACGGGATTCCGTATCCGTCTGCGCTTCGACTGGAAGGGCCACGGGCTGGGCAAGGCGGCGATGCTCGCCAAGTGGACCATCCTTTTCGTGCTCGCCAACCAGGCGGGCGCGCTGGTCGTGACCCAGCTCTCCACCGCTGCCGGCCTGGACTCCGGCGTCCGGGGCACCGGCTTCGCCGCCTACGCCAACGCCCAGCTGATCTGGGGCCTGCCCCAGGCCATCATCACCGTCTCCCTGATGGCCGCCCTGCTGCCCCGTATCTCCCGCTCGGCGGCGGAGGACGACGGCGGTGCCGTCCGGGACGACATCTCCCAGGGCCTGCGCACCACGGCCGTCGCGATCGTGCCGATCTCCTTCGGCTTCATCGCGCTCGGCATCCCGATGTGCACCCTGATCTTCGGTTCCTCGGGCATCAGCTCAGCGACCAACATGGGCTACATGCTGATGGCCTTCGGCCTCGGCCTGATTCCCTACTCCGTGCAGTACGTCGTCCTGCGTGCCTTCTACGCCTACGAAGACACCCGGACCCCCTTCTACAACACGGTCATCGTGGCCGCGGTCAACGCGGTCGCCTCGGCGGCCTGCTTCTTCGTCCTCCCCGCCCGCTGGGCCGTGGTCGGCATGGCAGCCTCGTACGGTGTGGCCTACGCGGCCGGCGTCGGTATCGCCTGGCGCCGGCTGCGCACGAAGCTGGGCGGAGACCTGGACGGCGCCCGGGTCCTGCGGACTTACGCCCGGCTGTGCATCGCCTCGGTTCCGGCCGCACTCCTCGCCGGTGCGGTCTGCTACGGCATCGGGCGCACCCTCGGTCAGGGCGTCGGCGGTTCCTTCACCGCGCTGCTGGCCGGTGGAGCCGTACTGCTCGTCGTCTTTTTCGTCGCCGCGCGCCGGATGCGCATTGTGGAGGTCAACTCGCTGGTCGGTATGGTCCGCGGACGCCTGGGACGCTGAGGCTCGGGTAGGCGCACAACCATCGCAGGCCCTTGTGTGTCGTGCATAGCAGCGGACTGTGGGCACAATTGGTTTCGGCGTCGGACGGCGCGCACGGGCCGTTGCCCGACGCGTACATGGATGGGGAGGCAGGGAACGACGGTGGCGGAACGGAGCACAGCTGCCGTCGACGTGGCAGACAACGGCGACGACCAGTCGCTGACCGCGCAGGCGGACCAGTCCACGGCCGACGGGGTGGCCAATAACCAGGAGCAGGAAACGGACAGCGACGCGGCACAGGAGAGCACCGGGATCGACGGTCCCGGGAAGATGCCGCCGCTCGAACTGCACAGCGGTCACAAGCTCGCCAGACGCTACCGCCTCGAGGAATGCATCACCCGTCTGGACGGATTCAGCAGTTGGCGTGCCATGGACGAGAAGCTTCGCCGTGCCGTCGGCGTGCACATCCTGCCCGCGGATCACTCGCGGGCACGCTCCGTCCTGGCCTCGGCCCGTTCCTCGGCCCTGCTGGGCGATCCGCGCTTCGTCCAGGTCCTGGACGCCGTCGAGGAGGACGACATCGTCTACGTCGTCCACGAATGGCTCCCCGACGCGACCGAGTTGACCGCCCTCCTGGCGGCCGGCCCGTTGGAGGTGTACGACGCCTACCAGATGGCCAGTCAGATCTCCTCCGCCATGGCCGCGGCCCACCGCGAAGGACTCGCCCATCTGCGTCTGAACCCCAACGCGGTACTGCGTACCTCGACCGGCCAATGGCGCATCCGAGGCCTCGCGGTGAACGCGGCGCTGCGTGGCATCGGCTCCGACACCCCACAGCGCGCCGACACCGAGTCCATCGGTGCCCTGCTGTACGCGGCGCTCACTCAGCGCTGGCCGTACGAGAATGACGCCCACGGTCTGTCCGGACTGCCGAAGGACATCGGTCTGATCCCGCCCGACCAGGTACGGGCCGGTGTTCACCGCGGCCTGTCCGAGCTCGCCATGCGCGCCCTGGCCAACGACGGGGCCACCGCGTCCCGCCACGAGTCCCCTTGCACCACACCGGAAGAACTGGTGAAGGCGATCGGCGAGATGCCCCGCATCCGCCCGCCGGAGCCCGCGTTCACCGCTCCACCGGACTACCAGCGCACGACCTACCAGCAGGGCTCCTACGGGCGTCCGGCACCCCGGCCGGGCACGCGCGTCACACAGCCGGTCCCTGTCCCCCCGCCTCCCCTGCAGAGCCGTACCGGCAAGGTCCTGAAGTGGGCCGTTTCAGCGCTGCTGATCGCCGCGCTCGGTCTGGGCAGTTGGCAGCTCGCCGACGCCCTCATCGACCAGGGCAGCAACGCGGACGACACGAACAAGACCCAGACGACGGACGAGGACGACAAGAGCAGCAGCGCACCCAAGCCGTCTCAACCCATAGCCATCACGGGTGCTGACGACTTCGACCCCATGGGGAACGGTTCCGAGAAGCCGGCCGATGTGGCGAAGGTCTATGACGACGCTCCCGGTACGTACTGGCAGACCGACTTCTACCTGAGTTCGGACTTCGGCCGGCTCAAGCCCGGGGTTGGCGTCATCCTGGACCTCGGCAAGGTCCAGGAAGTCGGCAAAGTCACCGTTTCTTTCGTGGGGAACACCTCGGTCGAGCTTCGTGCAGCCGCCAGCGACGCAGGAGGGCAACCGACGTCCTTTGACGGATTTTCCAAGGTCACTCAAGGGTCTGGCGAAAGTGTCATCCTCAAGCCCGATGAGACGCTCAAGTCCCGATATTTGCTGGTCTGGCTGACCGAACTGCCGGTACAGGTGGACGAAGGAAAATGGCGCGGTAGGGTCGTGGACATCAAGGTGAGCAGCTGAACTCAGCGGACCGCATGGTCTGCGGTTACCGAAAACCGCAGACCGCAGACCGCCACTATTCAACCGTCTTCGGCAAGCAGCTTCCGAGCGGATTCCGCCTTGGCCGGCCACAGGCTCAGAGATCTGCCCAAAACCGCCTTGTTGTCGTCGACCACATGCGTCTGCATGTCGGACTCCACGACGTTCCAACGCGTGACGTCAGGTCAACCTTCTTCTTGCAGACGATGTCTCGCTGAGCAAGGGTAAGCACATCCAAAGTTGATCTTGATTTGCAAGAAATAAAAAAGCTCTCGCTTATCGGTCACGACATGTCTTCGTCGACACTTTTGGGCGGATATGCTCGTCATGCGCAATTGGCGCAGTACAGGGCGGATATCTCCCCACCCCGTTACATCCCGACCCGCTGTGTGCCATTCTGTCGGTCAGGATTACGAGTTGGGCAGCAGTGTCACGGCTGTCTCCCCAAGAACGCGGGGAATCTGTGTGGACAATGAGTCCTGGCGAGCTGATCGCTCAGACGCCGAACTCCTGGCATCCCATGTCTCGGGGGACAAGGATGCCTTCGGTGAGCTAGTCCGTCGTCACCGTGATCGCCTGTGGGCGGTAGCCCTGCGGACTCTGGGAGACCGCGAGGAGGCCGCTGACGCGGTCCAGGACGCCCTTGTCTCCGCCTACCGGGCCGCCCACACCTTCCGGGGCCAGTCGGCCGTCACGACATGGCTGCATCGGATCACGGTGAACGCCTGTCTGGACCGTGCGCGCAAGGCGGCATCCCGGAAGACCTCTCCTGTCGAGGACACGGAGCGCCTGGACCAGCTGCTGGAGCCCCACGAATCCGCTTCGGCTCCCGCCGAACGGAACGATCTGCACCGCCAGCTCATCGAAGCGATGGGGACGCTACCGCCCGATCAACGGGCGGCGCTCGTCCTCGTGGACATGCAGGGCTATCCGGTGGCCGAAGCCGCCCGCATCCTCGACGTGCCGACCGGCACGGTGAAGAGCCGCTGCGCCCGGGGCAGAGCCAGACTCCTTCCTCTTCTACGTCATCTACGGCCGGACGGCAGCGGTGACGACAGGAAACGGAGCGAGGAACGGAACCGGACGCAGGGGGCATCCGTCCCACCCGCAGCGGGGCCGCGTCGAGCAGATCCGCCGGATGCAGGACCGAGTGACCCAGCGGCAGTGAAGGGCGGAGGTGGGCGAGCGTGACCTCGACGACAGATATGACGGAACACCCGGGCGTCGAGGAGATCTCCGACCTCACCGAGGGACTCCTGCCGCCCGCCAGGGACACCGCTGTGCGCCGGCATCTGGACGAGTGCGAGCTCTGCGCGGACGTCCGTGTCTCACTGGAGGAGATCCAGGGGCTGCTCGGCACCATGCCGGGGCCACCCCGCATGCCGGCCGAGATGGCGAGCCGTATCGACGCCGCGCTCGCCGCAGAAGCTCTGCTTCATGCCACAGCGCCGGAGTCCAAGAGCATCGCGGAATCGACCGACACAGAACCCGTCGGCGTTTCCCCCGCCCTGCCCGACGATGATCGCGCGCATGTTTCACGTGAAACATCGGCATCACGTGAAGCACCAGCGTCTACGGGGCGCCCCGCCGGGCGCCCTCGGCCCTCTACGGCCGGCCCGGGACGCAAAGGCCGCGTGCAGCGCGGACGCCACAGGGCCGCAGTGCTGGGGACGGCGTTCACCGTCGCGGCTCTGGGGCTCGGCACCCTACTCCTCTCGTCCCAGAATGAGGGCACGGGGGACGGTCGTCAGACGACTGCCACGGACACCTTCTCCGAGGGAGAGTTGGAGAAGCAGGTCTCCGACCTCCTCGCGCAGAGCCGGGTGAAGAGCAACTCCTCCCGCAGCGCGCAGCCCTTCGGGCTGGAGTCGACATCCGGTACCGCTACCGGCCCCAGGGTGCTCAAGGCCACGGTCCCGGAATGCGTCCGTGAGGGGATCGGCCGCGAAGACGCCGCCCTCGCCACGGAGGAAGGCACCTATGAAGGGCGAGAGGCTCTCCTGGTGGTGCTTCCCGACACCTCCGTCGACACCCGGGTGACCGCCTACATCGTCGATGCCACGTGTGTCGCCGATCCCTCCTCTGCTTCCGCCGCGAAGGTGCTGTTGGAGCACGTCTACACACGCGACTGAGCGCCGCCGCTTCGTCCGCATCCCGCGGTGGCATCTCGTACGGTGTGTACCTCCCTCCGCCTGCCCGAGGACCACGTCCGTGTACTCGGGCACAGCGGGAATGCCCGCCCCTTAGGATCCGTTGGGTGAGGTGAGAGTTCCGACAGGAACTCCCACCGGTCGGATGACACAGACCAGAGATGAGGAATCAAGCTGTGAGCGACGTCCGTAACGTGATCATCATCGGTTCGGGGCCTGCCGGCTACACCGCGGCGCTCTACACCGCCCGTGCGTCGCTGAAGCCTCTGGTGTTCGAGGGCGCCGTCACCGCCGGTGGCGCGCTGATGAACACGACCGATGTCGAAAACTTCCCGGGATTCCAGGACGGCATCCTGGGCCCCGAGCTCATGGACAACATGCGTGCCCAGGCGGAGCGCTTCGGTGCCGAGCTCATCCCGGACGACGTGGTCTCCGTCGACCTGGCCGGCGAGATCAAGACCGTCACGGACACAGCGGGCACGGTTCACAAGGCGAGGGCCGTCATCATCACCACCGGATCGCAGCACCGCAAGCTCGGTCTGCCGAACGAGGACGCCCTCTCCGGCCGCGGTGTCTCCTGGTGTGCCACGTGTGACGGCTTCTTCTTCAAGGACCAGGACATCGCCGTGATCGGCGGCGGTGACACCGCGATGGAGGAGGCCACCTTCCTCTCGCGGTTCGCCAAGTCCGTCACGATCGTCCACCGCCGCGACACCCTGCGGGCTTCGAAGGCGATGCAGGAGCGCGCCCTCGCCGACCCGAAGATCTCGTTCGTCTGGGACAGCGAGGTCGCCGAGGTGCAGGGTGACCAGAAACTCTCGGGTCTGAAGCTGCGGAACCTCAAGACCGGAGACCTTTCGGACCTGGCGGTGACCGGTCTTTTCATCGCGATCGGGCACGACCCCCGTACGGAACTCTTCAAGAGCCAGCTGGAACTGGACGACGAGGGCTACCTGAAGGTCCAGGCGCCGTCGACGCGTACGAACCTCACCGGTGTGTTCGGTGCCGGTGACGTGGTCGACCACACCTACCGCCAGGCGATCACCGCGGCCGGTACGGGCTGTGCCGCCGCCCTCGACGCCGAGAGGTTCCTTGCCTCTCTCGCCGACGAGAAGAAGGCCGAGCCCGAGAAGACCGCCGTCTGACCCCCACCCGCCCCACGCACCAACCAGTTAAGGAGCCCGCCGTGGCCGGCACCCTGAAGAACGTGACGGACGATTCCTTCGACGAGGACGTCCTCAAGAGCGACAAGCCTGTCCTGGTGGACTTCTGGGCCGCCTGGTGCGGACCGTGCCGCCAGATCGCCCCTTCCCTCGAGGCCATTGCCGCGGAGTACGGGGACAAGATCGAGGTCGTCAAGCTGAACATCGACGAGAATCCGGGTACGGCCGCCAAGTACGGCGTCATGTCCATCCCGACCCTGAACGTCTACCAGGGTGGCGAGGTCGCCAAGACCATCGTCGGTGCCAAGCCAAAGGCTGCGATCGTTCGCGACCTCGAGGACTTCATCGCCGAATGATCGCCGACCCCCGCACCGGCGGCGTGTGTTTCACGTGAAACACGAATGGGCCGACCCGCATGGGTCGGCCCATTCGCATGAGGTGCTCCGGACTCTCAGATACTGACATCGTCGGCCCGGAGACTCAGGGCATGAACTCCGAGTGGATCAGCATCGCCCGGTTCAAAGGGGGCGCAATGCCGGCTCCTTCTGTACTGCTCCGAGCAGGCGGTCCCATGCCATCTCGACGTCGTCCTTCCACGACAACGTCGTCCGCAGTTCCAGTCTGAGCCGGGGATACGCGGGATGCTGACGGACCGTCTTGAACCCCACGGCCAGGAGATGATCAGCAGGCAGCACACAGGCCGGCGTCTTCCAACGCGCGTCGCCGAAGGCTTCGATCGCTTTGAACCCGCGCCGCAGCAGGTCCTTCGCCACCGTCTGTACCATCACCCTCCCCAGCCCTTGAGCCTGGTAGCCCGGCACGATGAGCGCAGTCATCAACTGCACCGCATCGGGCGACACAGGACTCGTGGGAAAGGCTGTGGCACGCGGCACGTAGGCGGGCGGAGCGTAGAGAACGAAACCCACGGGGACGTCGTCCACGTAGACGACTCTTCCGCACGACCCCCAGTCCAGGAGTACAGCGGAGATCCATGACTCCTTCTCGACCGCTGACGTACCCGCCTTTAACGCTGCCTCACCGCTGACGGGATCAAGCTCCCAGAAGACACACGAGCGACAGTTCCGGGGAAGGTCCTGAAGGTTGTCCAGCGTGAGCGGTACGAGCCGACGCCCCATGAAGCCTGTGCCTCGCTTCCTTCGCCTGCTGCCTCGCGGACGGCTTTCAGAGCATGCCGCTCCTTGAGCAGGCTGCCGATGAACCCACCGAAGACAGCGATCGCCAGCCCTGCTCTCACCAGTCCGATACGGCTCATCGTTCGCATGGCCCTGCCTTGCGCTCAGAGGATCAAAGGTACTGCCGGTGGATACACCTCGTATTTCCATGCATCGTATCCACGAAGCGATTCCGTCGATACCGGCAAAAAGCAAAGGGCGGACCATGTTCCGGCACATACCGGACACAATCCGCCCCTGGTCGACTGTTCGGCTGAACGAGCCGATGCCTCAGGAATCGTCCTCTACAGCATCGTCGTCCACCAGGCTCTTCTGCAGAACCGGCCCTTCATCGGGGGCGAGCGTACCGAGGATGCGTTCGAGATCCTCCATCGAGGCGAACTCGACGGTGATCTTGCCCTTCTTCTGTCCCAGGTCGACCTTCACTCGCGTCTCGAAGCGATCCGAGAGGCGTGTGGCCAGATCGGACAGAGCCGGCGACACCAGTGCACCCGCACGCGGCCCCTTGGACCGCGGCGCCTTCTGAGGTCCGGACCCCATCAGTGTGACGATCTCCTCGACGGCGCGTACCGAGAGCCCTTCGGCCACGATCCGATGGGCCAGTCTCTCCTGCTCCTCTGAGTCCTCGACAGATAGCAGGGCCCGCGCATGTCCGGCGGACAGCACTCCCGCAGCCACCCGGCTCTGGACCCTCGGCGAGAGCTTCAGCAGACGCAGGGTGTTGGACACCTGCGGACGGGAACGGCCGATGCGGTCCGCCAGCTGATCGTGGGTGCAGTTGAAGTCCTTGAGCAACTGGTCGTAGGCGGCTGCCTCTTCCAGTGGGTTCAACTGGGCCCGGTGCAGGTTCTCCAGAAGAGCGTCCAGAAGGAGTTTCTCGTCCTCCGTAGCCCGGACAATCGCAGGGATGGCCTCGAGCCCCGCCAGGCGGCAGGCCCGCCAGCGACGCTCGCCCATGATGAGCTCGTAGTGCGCCGGCCCGACCTGTCGTACGACAACGGGCTGGAGGAGGCCGACCTCCTTGATGGACGTGACAAGCTCTGCCAGTGCGTCCTCATCGAAGACCGCGCGAGGCTGACGCGGGTTCGGCTTGATGGACTCGATGGGGATCTCGGCGAAATGCGCCCCCAGGGGAGGCATAGGAGTCTCCGCCGCACCTTGCGTCGAGAGACCTTCTGTTTCACGTGGAACAGAGGACAACGCGGCCAGCTTCGCGACGGCCACCCCACGCTCGTTCGGTGCCACCGGCGGGCTGGCGGAAGACGCGGAAGCAGCGCCTCCCGTCATGGCCGGGGCGACCATTTTCTCTGTCGGGGCAGCAGGGATCAGTGCGCCGAGACCACGACCCAACCCTCTCCGTCGCTCACTCACTGGACGCCCTCCACCATGCTCGGATCGTTCTGCTGTGCGCCGATGTGCGCGTTCGATGCGTCGTAGCTCACGCCTACACCCCTCAACGCGATCTCTCGTGCCGCCTCAAGGTAGGAGAGGGCACCACTCGATCCAGGATCGTAGGTCAGTACCGTCTGCCCGTAGCTCGGCGCCTCCGAGATGCGCACGGAACGGGGAATGCTCGTCCGCAGCACCTCCTCACCGAAGTGACTGCGCACCTCGTCCGCGACCTGGGACGCGAGCCGCGTCCGGCCGTCATACATGGTGAGCAGGATCGTCGAGACATGCAGGGAGGGATTGAGGTGCCCCCGCACCAGATCGACGTTGCGGAGCAGCTGCCCCAGGCCTTCCAGCGCGTAGTACTCGCACTGAATCGGGATCAGAACCTCCTGACCTGCCACCATCGCGTTGACTGTCAGCAGGCCGAGCGACGGGGGGCAGTCGATGAGGATGTAATCCAGAGGCTGCTCGTAGGCTTGGATTGCACGCTGCAGTCGACTCTCCCGTGCCACCAGGGACACCAGCTCGATCTCCGCACCGGCAAGATCGATCGTGGCGGGGGCGCAGAAAAGGCCCTCCACGTCGGGGACCGGCTGGACCACTTCCGCCAGCGGCCTGCTCTCGACCAGCACGTCATAGATGGAAGGGACTTCTGCGTGATGGTCGATGCCCAGGGCCGTGGATGCGTTGCCCTGAGGGTCGAGGTCGATCACCAGGACCCGAGCGCCATGGAGCGCGAGCGATGCGGCAAGGTTGACAGTTGTCGTCGTCTTGCCCACGCCGCCCTTCTGGTTGGCGACCACCATGAGGCGTGTCTGCTCAGGCCGTGGCAGGCCCTCGCCTGCGCGACCCAGCGCGTCCACCGCCACCTGGGCAGTACGGCCGATGGGAGCGTCGTCCATCGGAGGCGGTGTTTCACGTGAAACATCCGCCCCCATCGATTCGGTACGGGGACCGGGGACCGGATCGGTCATCGGTCCCGCGATATTGGCGTCGGACCGCAAGGATTCACTCTCCTCGACTTCAGGCTCGCAATGAACAGAGCCTCCCATGCCTTCGGGGTCGTGAACCAGCGAGGCCTTACGTTCTGTGGAGAAAACCACCGCTGTGGACAACTCCGTGCCCCCTGAGGGGGGTGAACTCTCGCCGGGAACAGGACCCTCTCCGAGTGAACCGAGAGGCTTACGGTCGCGGGGTTCGGCTGCGGCGCGACCGCGACTGATGATGCCGTGCAGCAGGGAGCGATGTTTCACGTGAAACACGATGCACAGCAGCCGGGCCCGCACTGCCGCGACACTCCGACACGCAGAGGTTCGGCAGCTTGTGTGGAGTACGGCCGGCCCTCCAGAGGGCATGCCTGCCTGCCAGTCGCCTTGCCACAGGCTGCGTGAACCTTATCCGCGTCGGCGCCGTACACGTCCCGTGCGGGCGGCCTTCGCGCGCTTAGCCGCGAAGCGCACACCTCCAGGGCTTTCCCCGACCTCGACGCGCACGACTGTGGACATCGGATCCACCACGCCCTCACCTACATGCACGATCGACGTCGCCACCGCACCGAGCTTGTTCAGAGCAGCGGTCGCGCTCTTCAGCTCCTCCTCGGCCGCATCACCCTTGAGAGCGAGCATCTCTCCGTAGGGCCTCAGTAGGGGAACGCCCCATGTGGCGAGACGATCGAGCGGTGCCACGGCCCGCGCGGTCACCACGTGGACCGGAGTCAGCGTTCCCATGACCTCCTCGGCCCGCCCACGGACGACCGTCACATGGTCCAGGCCCAGCAGCTCCACGACTTCGGTCAAGAAGGTGGTACGCCGCAGCAGCGGTTCCAGCAACGTGATCTTGAGGTCCTCCCGGACCAGCGCCAAGGGGATGCCCGGCAGGCCGGCACCCGAGCCGACATCGCACACCGTCACGCCCTCGGGGACGACCTCCGAGAGCACCGCGCAGTTCAGCAGATGTCTCTCCCATAGCCGGGGCACCTCCCGTGGGCCGATCAGACCACGCTGCACGCCCGTCTCGGCAAGTAGCTCCGCGTAACGCACAGCGTCCGCGAAGCGATCACCGAACACCTCACGGGCCTGCTCGGGCGCGGGGGGAAGCTCCGCTGCCTCCGTCACGGGGGACCGTCCTTCCGTACCGTGCCGACCCGGCGGCCGACACCACAGAACTATCAGGCTGACAAAATTCGGCCCCGTCTGCGCAACAGACGGGGCCGGTGGAATGGGGAACCGTTCAGGCGGGAAGCACGACGACGAAGCGCTGCGGTTCCTCGCCCTCGGACTCACTGCTCAGACCGGCAGCCTTGACCGCGTCGTGCACGACCTTGCGCTCGAACGGCGTCATCGGGTCGAGCTTCACGGGCTCGCCGCTGTTCCTGGCCTCGGTAGCGGCCTTGGCCCCGAGCTCGGACAGCTCGGCCCGCTTCTTGGCGCGGTAGCCCGCGATGTCGAGCATCAGTCGGCTGCGGTCACCGGTCTCGCGGTGTACGGCCAGGCGCGTGAGCTCCTGGAGCGCTTCGAGTACCTCGCCGTCACGACCGACCAGCTTCTGCAGGTCACGGCCGGACGAGTCACTGACGATCGAGACAGAGGCACGGTCTGCCTCGACGTCCATGTCGATGTCACCGTCGAGGTCGGCGATGTCGAGCAGACCCTCCAGGTAGTCCGCTGCGATCTCGCCTTCCTGCTCCAGGCGGGTCAGGGTGTCTGCGCCCTCGGCAGCGGCGGAGGTGGTGCCTTCCGTCACGGGATGGACTCCTTCTTACTTCTTGGACGGGGACTTGGGCCGCTGCGGACCCTTGCGCTGTCCGGACTGGGCCTTGCTGCGGGTACTTCCGCCGGGCTTCGCGTTGCCCTTCTTGGCAGCGGCGGCGGGCTTGACGTCGCCCTCGGGTTCCTCGGCCTTGGTCAGCGAGAGGGACTCGCCGGCCGCCTTCGCCGTACCACCCTGGCGCTGGGACTTGCTCTGCCGCTTGGGTTGCTGCCGCTTCGCGGCCTGGGCCGTCGTCGGGGAACCGTCCTCCGCCTGGACGGCGGCCGTGGCATCGCCCTTGATCACCGCACCGTCGGCCTGGGCCGCGAGGCCCACCTTGTTCAGACCGTTGATGAACTTGCGCTCGTACTCGTTACGGTCCCGGCCCTTGGCCACGATGGCCTTGACGATGGCACGCTCACGGCGGTTACGGGTCTTGCCGTGACGGGTGACGTGCTTGGAGAAACGCTCCAGGTACGCGGCCTGCGCCTTGGAACCCGGCGTCGGGTTGTTGTGGATGACGTACATCTGCTGGCCCATGGTCCACACGTTGGTGGTCAGCCAGTAGACGAGGACGCCGACGGGGAAGTTGATACCGAAGACGGCGAAGATGACGGGGAAGACGTACATCAGCATCTTCTGCTGCTGCATGAACGGCGTCTTCACCGTGGTGTCGACGTTCTTCGTCATCAGCTGGCGCTGCGTGTAGAACTGCGACAGCGACATCAGCACGATCATGAGCGCCGTGACGATGCGCACATCGGTCAGGGAGGCGTTGAGGGCCTCGACCTTGTCCGCATTGTCCGTGAACTTCGCCGCAAGCGGGGCACCGAAGATGTGCGCCTTCTGCGCGCTTTCCAGCAGACGCTCGTTGATCACGCCGACGGTGTCATTGGACGCGATGCTGTTGAGCACGTGGTACAGGGCGAAGAAGAACGGAGACTGCGCCAGGATGGGAAGGCACGAGGAGAGCGGGTTGGTACCCGCGTCCTTGTACAGCTTCATCATCTCTTCGGACTGGCGCTGCTTGTCGTTCTTGTAGCGCTCCTGGATCTTCTTCATCTCTGGCTGGAGCGTCTGCATCGCGCGTGTCGCCTTGATCTGCTTCACGAAGAGCGGGATCAGGCAGATACGGATCAGGATCACCAGGGACACGATGGACAGGCCCCAGGCCCACCCGGTGTCAGGACCGAAGATGGCCCCGTACACGCTGTGGAACTGGACGATGACCCAGGAGACAGGTGTCGTGATGAAGCTGAAGAGGCTGGCAATCGTGTCCACTAATCATGCTCCTTGGGCATGGGGCGAGGTCTCTGCGGCCGGGCTCGAAGAACTCGGAGTCTCGGGAGAGGTCCGTCCTTCGGTGGCCGGTTCGGCGGAGGCGGGCCCGCCCTTGCGTGCACGCCAGGCGTTACGCAGCATTTCGTGCCACCGCGGTCGCTTGCGTGGCGGGACATGGTCCACGCCACCCAGCGACCACGGATTGCACCGCAGGATGCGCCAGGCCGTGAGTGCTGTGCCCTTGATGGCACCGTGCCGGTCGATGGCCGTGTAGCCGTAGTGGGAACACGACGGGTAGTACTTGCATACAGGTCCGAGTAGGGGACTGATCGTCCACTGATAGAGCTTGATCAGAACCAGCAGCGGGTACTTCATCGCGTGCCCCCTCCCAGCAACCGCTGAAGAGCGGCGTCCAGGTCTTGGGCCAGTTGTGCATGGGCGGCGTCCCCCGCTCCGGGCAACGCTCGTACGACTACCAGGCTACCGGGGGGCAGCAGGGCGACTCGATCGCGCATCAGGTGGCGAAGTCTGCGCTTCACCTTGTTCCGCACGACCGCACCGCCCACCGCTTTGCTTACGACGAAACCCGCACGCGTCGGGGCAGCGTTCTCCCCAGACGCATGCGGGTCCGTGACACCGCTGCGTAGGTGTACGACGAGGTGCCGGCGTCCGGCCCGGCGTCCCCGTCGTACCGCGGTCGCGAAGTCCTCGCGCCGCCTCAGCCGGTTCTCGGTGGGCAGCACGACGTCATGACCTGATCAGGATCAGGCGGACAGACGGGCGCGACCCTTGTCACGGCGGGACGCAAGAATCGCGCGGCCGGCACGGGTACGCATACGCAGCCGGAAGCCGTGGGTCTTGGCGCGACGACGGTTGTTCGGCTGGAAGGTGCGCTTGCTCACTCGGGGGCTCCAGAAAGAGTTCGTAGATTGCGGGGTGCCGTCCTGGCTGTCACCGTGCGCCCACGAGTAGCTCGCGTTACGCCCGAGTGCACCGCTGACCGATCAACTTGCGCGATCTGTGCCCATCGGAGGCAGGCGGCAGCAGCCATCGACAACTCGACCTCGTCACGGTACGCGCGGCCACGCCGTTCGGTCAAACCAGCCGTCGCCGGGAGACACTTGTCCACAGGCTGGGGACAATGACTTGAACCGTACCGGCCGCCCTGACTACCGTGGATGAACTCCGATTCGTTCCTTTGTCCCTCCAGCACCCCCTTTTAGAACCCGACCCAACCCGTCCCTGAACCACACGTTCGAGGGACCTGCGAGAGAGCGTGCCCTGTGGCTGACGTACCTGCCGATCTTGCCGCAGTGTGGCCACGCGTACTGGAGCAGCTCCTCGGTGAGGGCCGGGGTCAGGGAGTGGAGGGGAAGGACGAACACTGGATCCGGCGCTGCCAGCCACTGGCGCTGGTCGCCGACACCGCCCTGCTCGCCGTGCCGAACGAGTTCGCCAAGGGCGTTCTCGAGGGCCGCCTGGCACCGGTCGTCAGCGAGAGCCTGAGCCGCGAGTGCGGGCGCCCCATCCGTATCGCCATCACCGTCGACGACTCCGCGGGAGAGCCTCCGGCCCCGCTCGCCCCCCGCCCTCAGCCACGCTACGAAGAACCCGAGCTCCCGCCGGCCCGGCAGGACCACCCTGAGCACCCTGACCGCCAGGACCGCCCGGACAGGCAGGAGCGCGAGCAGTACGAGGACTACGACAGCTACAAGGGCTACGGCCGGCGCCGCGCCGACCAGCATCCCGGGCCGCCCGGCGACCAACTCCCCACCGCCCGCCCTGCCTACCCCTCGGAGTACCAGCGACCGGAGCCCGGCTCCTGGCCCCGCCCGGCACAGGACGAGTACAGCTGGCAGCAGCAGCGCCTCGGCTTCCCGGACCGCGACCCGTACGCCTCGCCGTCCCAGGAAACGTACGGACCCCAGGACGGCTACGGTGGCGCGCCCTCGCAGGACTATCGTCCGCAGCCGATGGAACGCCCCTCCTACGACCAGCAGCGCTCCGGCTACGAGACATCACGCGCGAAGTACGACCGCGGCGACTACGACCAGCGCGACGCAGTCCGCCGCGAGCTGCCGGAGCCTCCCTCCGGCGCGGGTCACGTCCACCGTGGCGGCCCCGTCGGCCCGAACCTGCCCGCCAGCGGCGCGCCCGGTCCGCTGGCCGCGCAGCCCGCGCCGGCGACCGGCCCCGGTGAGCCGACCGCGCGGCTGAACCCGAAGTACCTCTTCGACACGTTCGTGATCGGCGCCTCCAACCGCTTCGCGCACGCTGCGGCGGTGGCGGTGGCCGAGGCCCCCGCGAAGGCGTACAACCCCCTCTTCATCTACGGGGAGTCCGGACTCGGCAAGACGCACCTGCTGCACGCGATCGGACACTACGCGCGCAGTCTCTACCCCGGCACCCGGGTGCGGTACGTGAGCTCGGAGGAGTTCACCAACGAGTTCATCAACTCCATCCGCGACGGCAAGGGCGACAGCTTCCGCAAGCGGTACCGGGAGATGGACATCCTGCTGGTCGACGACATCCAGTTCCTCGCGGACAAGGAGTCGACGCAGGAGGAGTTCTTCCACACCTTCAACACGCTGCACAACGCCAACAAGCAGATCGTGCTCTCCAGTGACCGGCCGCCCAAACAGCTGGTGACGCTGGAGGACCGGCTGCGGAACCGTTTCGAGTGGGGTCTGATCACCGACGTCCAGCCGCCGGAGCTGGAGACGCGGATCGCGATCCTGCGCAAGAAGGCGGTGCAGGAACAGCTCAACGCCCCGCCGGAGGTGCTGGAGTTCATCGCCTCCCGGATCTCGCGGAACATCCGTGAGCTGGAGGGCGCGCTGATCAGGGTGACGGCCTTCGCCTCGCTCAACCGGCAGCCGGTGGACCTCGGGCTCTCCGAGATCGTCCTGAAGGACCTGATGCCCGGCGGGGACAACTCCGCACCGGAGATCACCTCGACGGCCATCATGGGCGCGACCGCCGACTACTTCGGGCTCACGGTCGAAGACCTGTGCGGCACCTCGCGCGGACGCGCGCTGGTGACCGCGCGGCAGATCGCGATGTACCTGTGCCGCGAACTGACCGACCTGTCGCTGCCGAAGATCGGCGCGCTGTTCGGCGGCCGCGACCATACGACGGTGATGCACGCGGACCGGAAGATCCGCAATCTGATGGCGGAGCGGCGCTCCATCTACAACCAGGTCACAGAACTCACCAACCGCATCAAGGCCGGCTGAGGCCTCCCGGCGTCCGTACCCCAAGCAGGCACTCAGGCACCCACCGGCGACAAGGGCCCCCGCGGTACCGGGCCACCCGTCGCGGCCGCCAGGGGAGACCCGGCACCCGCCCACAGCATCCCTTGCTCCCCGGCCGGGCTCGCCCTCTCAGAACCGTCAGAACCGTCAGGCACCCAGGAAGGGCGTCCCCGGACCACATCCGGGGACGCCCTTCCTCGTACGCCCGCCGACTCACCGGCCCGCTCACCAGCAGAACCCGGAAAGGCCTAGCGCCTTCTCGCGCCTCCAGGAGCCGCCGAGACCCGCTGCCGCCCCCTCATCGCCCCACCTGCCCCATGTCGGCCCCACGTCGGTCCTCGCCTCTGCCCTCGGGACGATCCCCGGCCCCCGGCCATCCTCGAGGTCCTGTCCGCTGTTCCATTTCGGCACCGGGTTACGGCCTTCCTCCACAGATTGGGCAGGTTTTTCCCGTCCACATCCTGGGGACCGCGAAGTTATCCCGATCCTGTCCACAGGGCTGCCCCATGGGGCACTATCGGGCCAGGTCAACCGGTTGTGGATTCGTGGACAAGCGATCTCCACAGGCTGTGGACAAGACGGTAATCCACAGCCTGTGGATAAAGTTTTCCACCGGCAATCCACAGGCGGAGGCCGGTTGTCCCCAGCGATCATGCACTTCTCCACACGCCTGTCCACTGTTCGGCAACACGCTGCCTCCCCTCACCGGGTCGAGTGAAAGGCGTCACACCAAGGCGCCCAGGGGGCCTGTGGGAAAGACCGCCAAACCTGGGGACGAAGCTGGGGACAACTCGACCCACCCTGTGTACGGAGTGTGCAGAACTTTCTGTTCTCCACAGAAACCCCGAGTTGTCCACCGGCTCCGCCCACAGGGTCGGTGGACAAAATCTAGGCCCTGAGCTGGGAAAACGAGGTTATCCACCGTATCCACAGGCCCTACTACTACTCCCGACTAGAGAGAGTGAGGAATCCGTTTCGAAGGAGGCCCTGTGCACAACTCACCGCTTCTGCGCCGACTGCCCCTCGTCACGACTTGACCCGAGGGGCACCTACTGTCAGTGCTGTGCGTCAGACTGTTCCCGGTGTCCTTGCGCCTCCCAGAGGCCGAGCACACCGAGTCAGATGACGAAGGCGAAGCAGGGCGCGAGAACGCCGGCAATAGCAGGAGGCGGCTTACGGTGAAGATCCGGGTGGAACGCGACGTACTCGCGGAGGCAGTGGCCTGGGCGGCACGCAGCCTCCCGGCCCGTCCGCCGGCGCCGGTCCTCGCGGGCCTGCTGCTGAAGGCCGAGTCGGGACAGCTGAGCCTGTCCAGCTTCGACTACGAGGTCTCCGCGCGGGTCTCGGTGGAGACGGAGGTCGAGGAGGAGGGCACGGTGCTCGTCTCGGGCCGGCTGCTCGCCGACATCTGCCGTGCTCTCCCCAACCGGCCGGTGGAGATTTCCACAGACGGTGTACGGGCGACGGTGGTCTGCGGTTCCTCGCGGTTCACGCTCCACACCCTGCCGGTGGAGGAGTACCCGGCCCTGCCGCAGATGCCGAACGCGACGGGCACGGTGCCGGGTGAGGTCTTCGCGTCCGCCGTGCAGCAGGTCGCCATCGCGGCGGGCCGCGACGACACCCTGCCCGTCCTGACCGGTGTCCGCATCGAGATCGAGGGCGACACGGTGACCCTGGCCTCCACCGACCGCTACCGCTTCGCGGTCCGCGAGTTCCTGTGGAAGCCGGAGGACCCGGAGGCCTCGGCGGTCGCCCTGGTGCCCGCCAAGACGCTTCTGGACACCGCCAAGGCGCTGACCAGCGGCGACCAGGTGATCCTGGCGCTGTCCGGCTCGGGTGCGGGCGAGGGCCTGATCGGCTTCGAAGGCGCGGGTCGGCGCACCACCACGCGGCTGCTGGAAGGTGACCTTCCGAAGTACCGCACGCTGTTCCCGACCGAGTTCAACAGCGTTGCCGTCATCGAGACCGCCCCCTTCGTGGAGGCCGTCAAGCGTGTGGCTCTGGTCGCCGAGCGCAACACCCCGGTGCGGCTGAGCTTCGAGCAGGGTGTGCTCATCCTGGAGGCCGGTTCCAGTGACGACGCACAGGCTGTGGAGAGGGTCGACGCCCAGCTGGAGGGAGACGACATCTCGATCGCCTTCAACCCCACGTTCCTGCTGGACGGCCTGAGCGCCATCGACTCTCCGGTGGCCCAGCTGTCGTTCACCACCTCCACCAAGCCCGCGCTGCTCAGCGGCAGGCCCGCGGTGGACGCAGAGGCGGACGACGCCTACAAGTACCTGATCATGCCGGTGCGGCTCAGCGGCTGACCTCGCCCCGCCTGTCCAGGGCCGCCCGCACCGGTCCACAGGCGTGCACAGTCCTTCCGGGTCCGGGCGCCGGGCCGTGGGTGTGCCGGCTGCTGCCGGACCCGGAAGCGGCGAGAGGCGGCTGGTCGGCCGGTGTCGGTGAAACCGCAGGTGGGGGCGTGCGCATGAGCGCGTATGCCCACAGATGTGCGTGAGCGCCCGGGTTTAGGGTCGGGTCGGTACGTAAGTGCCGCGGCACGCTCGTGCCGCCACGCCACGTCGCAACCTAAGGAACACAACTGATGGAGCTCGGTCTCGTCGGCCTCGGCAAGATGGGCGGCAACATGCGCGAGCGGATTCGCCGCGCGGGCCACACCGTTCTCGGATACGACCGCAATCCGGACCTCGCCGATGTCCACAGCCTGGAAGAGCTTGTGGGCAAGCTCGAGGGTCCGCGCGTGGTCTGGGTGATGGTCCCGGCGGGCGAGGCCACCCAATCGACCATCGACGAACTCGCCGTGCTGCTGCAGCCCGGCGACGTCGTGGTGGACGGCGGCAACTCCCGCTGGACGGACGACGAGAAGCACGCCGAGGAGCTGGCGGCCAAGGGCATAGGCTTCGTCGACTGTGGGGTCTCCGGCGGCGTCTGGGGCCTGGACAACGGCTACGCGCTGATGTACGGCGGCGACAAGGAGCACGTCGCCAAGGTGCAGCCGGTCTTCGACGCCCTGAAGCCGGCGGGCGACTTCGGCTCGGTGCACGCCGGCAAGGCCGGTGCCGGCCACTTCGCCAAGATGGTCCACAACGGCATCGAGTACGCGATGATGCAGGCCTATGCCGAGGGCTGGGAGCTCCTGGAGAAGGTCGACTCGGTGACCGATGTCCGGGAGGTCTTCCGCTCCTGGCAGGAGGGCACGGTCATCCGCTCCTGGCTGCTCGACCTCGCGGTGAACGCGCTGCACGAGGACGAGCACCTGGAGGGCCTCCAGGGGTACGCACAGGACTCCGGTGAGGGACGCTGGACTGTGGAGGCCGCGCTCGACAACGCGGTCCCGCTGCCGGCGATCACCGCGTCGCTGTTCGCGCGGTTCTCCTCCCGTCAGGAGGACTCGCCGCAGATGAAGATGATCGCGGCGCTGCGCAACCAGTTCGGCGGCCACGCGGTCGAGAAGAAGTGATCCACGGAGAAGCACTCCACGAAACAGCCGGAGCGGCCACCGTCTGAGCAGGCGGGGCGGTTCCGGGGCCGCAGCCCACAGGGCCGCACGACGGTCCACAACGCCGGGGGAGGTCGGCGAACAACCATGCACGTCACGCACCTGTCGCTGGCCGATTTCCGGTCCTACCCTCGGGTCGAGGTCCCGCTCGATCCGGGGGTCACGGCCTTCGTCGGCCCCAATGGGCAGGGCAAGACGAATCTCGTCGAGGCGGTCGGTTATCTCGCCACTCTCGGCAGTCACCGTGTCTCCTCCGACACTCCGCTGGTCCGCATGGGTGCCGACCGCGCGATCATCCGGGCCCAGGTCCGCCAGGGCGAGCGGCAGCAGCTCGTCGAGCTGGAACTGAACCCGGGCCGCGCCAACCGCGCCCGGATCAACAGGTCCTCGCAGGTCAGGCCCCGGGACGTGCTGGGGATCGTCCGTACCGTCCTGTTCGCGCCCGAGGACCTCGCCCTGGTCAAGGGTGATCCCGGCGAGCGGCGTCGGTTCCTGGACGAGCTGATCACCGCCCGCTCCCCGCGCATGGCCGGTGTCCGCTCCGACTACGACCGTGTTCTCAAGCAGCGCAACACGTTGCTGAAGTCTGCAGCGCTGGCCCGCCGCCACGGCGGACGCACCATGGACCTGTCCACCCTCGACGTCTGGGACCAGCACCTCGCGCGTGTGGGTGCCGAACTGCTGGCCCGGCGACTGGACCTGATCGCCGCGATTCAGCCACTCGCCGACAAGGCGTACGAACAGCTCGCGCCGGGCGGCGGCCCCGTCGCCCTGGAGTACAAGTCGTCTGCGCCCGGTGAGGCGCACACGCGTGAGGACCTGTTCGAACAGTTGTCGGCCGCGCTCGCCGAGGCGCGCAAGCAGGAGGTCGAGCGGGGCGTCACCCTGGTCGGCCCGCACCGCGACGATCTGCTGCTCAATCTCGGCCGGCTGCCGGCCAAGGGCTATGCATCCCATGGCGAGTCCTGGTCCTACGCGCTGGCACTGCGCCTGGCCTCCTACGACCTGCTGCGCGCCGAGGGCAATGAGCCGGTGCTGATCCTCGACGACGTCTTCGCCGAGTTGGACGCCCGCCGTCGTGAGCGCCTTGCCGAGCTGGTCGCGCCCGGCGAGCAGGTGCTGGTGACCGCGGCGGTCGATGACGACGTCCCCCATGCGTTGTCGGGGACGCGGTTCGTGGTGGCCGAGGGGAGGGTGGAACGGGTATGAGCGAGCCTGGCAGGCCCGACGGAGCTCCCGGAGACCCTGGAGCTCCTCGGAAGGCGGCCCCTGAACCTTCGGGCGTCGACCTCGCGCGCGTGGCGTTGCGCGCGGCCAAGGAGGCGGCGCGCGCGCGGGGGGACGTGGCACAGCAGAAGAAACAGGCGCGGCGCGGTGGCCTGCGCTCGGGCGCGCGCGGGGACCGGCGCGACCCCATGGCGCTCGGCGCGGCGATCAACCGGTTGCTCACCGAACGTGGCTGGGAGACCCCGGCCGCGGTGGGCGGTGTGATGGGGCGCTGGCCCGAGATCGTAGGTGAGGACGTGGCCAAGCACTGTGAGCCGGAGCGTTACGACGAGGACGAGCGGGTGCTGGTCGTGCGTTGTGACTCCACCGCGTGGGCGACGAATCTGAGGTTGCTCGCCCC
Organism: Streptomyces sp. P9-A2; assembly: GCF_036634175.1. Taxonomy (NCBI): domain Bacteria; kingdom Bacillati; phylum Actinomycetota; class Actinomycetes; order Kitasatosporales; family Streptomycetaceae; genus Streptomyces; species Streptomyces sp. P9-A2. The sequence continues at coordinate 4,073,754 of NZ_JAZIFX010000001.1, read as the reverse complement.
GACTCTGGTCGCCCGGCTGAACGAGGACCTGGGCCACGGCACAGTGAGGCTGATCAAGGTCAACGGACCGGGTGGCCCGGCCCGCCGCTACGGCCCGCTGCGCGCCCCCGGAAGTACTGGTCCCGGCGACACGTACGGGTGACCCAGACCCTTTCGAGCCATGTTCCGAGCCCTGTAACGGGTCTTCCGCCAGAGGGTGACCGACGTCACACCGAGAGCTTTCGTGGGTGCGTTCGATCCGTCGGCGCCCCTTTCGGCGCACCCCTGGGCGGGGTGCCGGATTGCCACCTGACTCGTAAGCAGCAAAGGGTGGACGCCCGGAAGCGCTAGGTGCCCTCGTGAGCCTCTTGGGGCCCCCATCCGTATATCGGGAGTCGGACGAGACCGGTTGAGGGCGGCACATGCGGACTCAGGCACCGGCAAACCCCCATCGATGTCCGAGCTACCGGTAGACTGGAAGCAATCCCGCCCCGATCGTGGGGACCGCCCGGGAAAAGCTGAGCAACGCTGATCAAGGCTTATCAACGCAACATGCCGCAGCCGCTCCGGCAACCCGCCGCCGAGCCAGGCTCGTGGTGTGCCAGAAAGGGCGCTTCGTGGCCGATTCCGGCAACCCCAACGAGAACATCCCGTCCACCGACACCGGCGAGAAGAACGAGGCGGCCGCCCTCAACGGCGAGATCACCGCTTCGTACGACGCCAGTGCCATCACCGTCCTCGAGGGTCTGGACGCGGTCCGCAAGCGACCCGGTATGTACATCGGTTCGACCGGCGAGCGAGGGCTGCACCACTTGGTGCAGGAGGTCGTCGACAACTCCGTCGACGAGGCTCTGGCCGGGTACGCGGACACGATCGATGTGACGATCCTGGCCGACGGCGGTGTCCGGGTCGTCGACAACGGCCGGGGCATCCCGGTGGGGATCGTCCCTTCGGAGAACAAGCCGGCCGTCGAGGTCGTGCTGACCGTGCTGCACGCGGGCGGCAAGTTCGGCGGCGGCGGATACGCGGTCTCCGGCGGCCTGCACGGCGTCGGTGTCTCCGTGGTGAACGCCCTGTCGAGCAGGATCTCCGTCGAGATCAAGCGCGACGGCCACCGCTGGACGCAGGACTACAAGCTGGGTGTCCCCACGGCCCCGCTGGTCCAGCAGGAGGCCACGGACGAGACCGGGACCACGGTCACCTTCTGGGCCGACGCGGACATCTTCGAGACCACCGAGTACTCCTTCGAGACGCTTTCGCGGCGTTTCCAGGAGATGGCGTTCCTCAACAAGGGCCTGCGGATCAACCTCGCCGACGAGCGGGAGTCGGCGAAGGCCACCGCCGGGGCGGACGAGGCGGGCGAGGACGAGAAGCACGAGGTCAAGGCCGTCTCGTACCACTACGAGGGCGGCATCGTCGACTTCGTGAAGTACCTCAACTCCCGCAAGGGCGACGTGGTGCACCCCACTGTGATCGACCTCGAGGCCGAGGACAAGGAGAAGCTCCTGTCCCTCGAGGTCGCCATGCAGTGGAACAGCGGCTACACCGAAGGCGTCTACTCCTTCGCCAACATCATCCACACCCATGAGGGCGGTACGCACGAAGAGGGCTTCCGCGCGGCGATGACCTCGCTCATCAACAAGTACGCGCGCGACAAGAAGCTGCTGCGGGAGAAGGACGACAACCTCACGGGCGACGACATCCGTGAGGGTCTGACGGCGATCATCTCGGTCAAGCTGAGCGAGCCCCAGTTCGAGGGCCAGACCAAGACCAAGCTCGGCAACACCGAGGTGAAGACCTTCGTCCAGAAGGTCATCTACGAGCGCCTCGCCGACTGGCTGGACCGCAACCCCAACGAAGCCGCGGACATCGTCCGCAAGGGCATCGCGGCGGCCACCGCGCGTGTGGCGGCCCGCAAGGCCCGCGATCTGACCCGCCGCAAGGGGCTGCTGGAGTCGGCGTCCCTGCCGGGCAAGCTCTCGGACTGCCAGTCGAACGACCCCACCAAGTGCGAGATCTTCATTGTCGAGGGTGACTCCGCCGGCGGCTCGGCCAAGTCCGGCCGGAACCCGCAGTACCAGGCGATCCTCCCGATCCGGGGCAAGATCCTCAACGTCGAGAAGGCGCGCATCGACCGGATCCTGCAGAACCAGGAGATCCAGGCGATGATCTCCGCGTTCGGCACCGGTGTGCACGAGGACTTCGACATCGAGAAGCTCCGCTATCACAAGATCATCCTGATGGCGGACGCCGACGTCGACGGCCAGCACATCAACACTCTGCTGCTGACGTTCCTGTTCCGCTTCATGCGGCCGCTGGTCGAGGCCGGGCACGTGTTCCTCTCCCGTCCCCCGCTCTACAAGATCAAGTGGGGCCGGGAGGACTTCGAGTACGCGTACTCCGACCGCGAGCGCGACGCGCTGATCGAGCTGGGCCGTCAGGCCGGCAAGCGCATCCGTGAGGACTCCGTCCAGCGCTTCAAGGGCCTCGGCGAGATGAACGCCGAGGAACTGCGCATCACCACGATGGACCAGGAGCACCGTGTCCTCGGCCAGGTCACCCTGGACGACGCCGCGCAGGCCGACGACCTGTTCTCCGTCCTCATGGGCGAGGACGTGGAGGCGCGCCGCCAGTTCATCCAGCGCAATGCCAAGGACGTCCGCTTCCTCGACATCTGAGTCGGTCTCAGCTGACCGCACCAGGAAGGATCTTCACCAGCAATGACCGACGAGAACATTCCCGCCATGTCCGAAGAGAACGGCATCGTCATGCGCGTCGAGCCCGTCGGGCTCGAGACGGAGATGCAGCGTTCGTACCTCGACTACGCGATGTCCGTCATCGTCTCGCGTGCGCTGCCGGACGTCCGTGACGGGCTCAAGCCCGTCCACCGCCGTGTGCTGTACGCCATGTACGACGGCGGCTACCGGCCCGAGCGCGGCTTCTACAAATGCGCGCGTGTGGTCGGCGACGTCATGGGCAACTACCACCCGCACGGCGACTCCTCGATCTACGACGCGCTGGTCCGCCTCGCGCAGCCGTGGTCGATGCGGATGCCGCTGGTGGACTCCAACGGCAACTTCGGCTCCCCGGGCAACGACCCCGCGGCGGCCATGCGGTACACCGAGTGCAAGATGGCGCCGCTGTCGATGGAGATGGTCCGCGACATCGACGAGGAGACCGTCGACTTCAAGGACAACTACGACGGCCGCTCCCAGGAGCCGACCGTCCTGCCGGCCCGCTTCCCGAACCTGCTGATCAACGGATCGGCCGGTATCGCGGTCGGTATGGCGACCAACATCCCGCCGCACAGCCTGCGCGAGGTCGCGGCCGGCGCCCAGTGGTACCTGGAACACCACGAGTCGTCGAACGAGGAACTGCTCGACGCGCTCCTCGAGCGCATCAAGGGCCCCGACTTCCCCACCGGCGCCCTCGTGGTGGGCCGCAGTGGCATCGAGGAGGCGTACCGGACGGGCCGCGGGTCGATCACCATGCGCGCGGTGGTCGAGGTCGAGGAGATCCAGAACCGCCAGTGCCTGGTGGTCACCGAGCTGCCGTACCAGACCAACCCCGACAACCTCGCGCAGAAGATCGCCGACCTGGTGAAGGACGGCAAGGTCGGCGGTATCGCGGACGTCCGTGACGAGACGTCGTCCCGCACCGGCCAGCGCCTGGTCATCGTGCTCAAGCGGGACGCGGTCGCCAAGGTCGTCCTGAATAACCTCTACAAGCACACCGACCTGCAGACCAACTTCGGCGCCAACATGCTGGCACTGGTCGACGGCGTGCCGCGCACGCTCTCCCTGGATGCGTTCATCCGCCACTGGGTGAACCACCAGATCGAGGTCATCGTCCGCCGTACGCGCTTCAGGCTGCGCAAGGCCGAGGAGCGCGCACACATCCTGCGTGGCCTGCTGAAGGCCCTGGACGCCATCGACGAGGTCATCGCGCTGATCCGGCGCAGCGACACCGTCGAGATCGCGCGCGGGGGCCTGATGGGCCTCCTGGAGATCGACGAGATCCAGGCCAACGCGATCCTGGAGATGCAGCTCCGCCGGCTGGCGGCACTGGAACGCCAGAAGATCGTCCAGGAGCACGACGAACTTCAGACGAAGATCAACGACTACACCGAGATCCTCGCCTCCCCGGTCCGCCAGCGCGGGATCGTCAGCGCGGAACTGGCCGCGCTCGTGGAGAAGTACGGGGACGACCGCAAGACGAAGCTGATCCCCTATGAGGGCGACATGTCCATCGAGGACCTGATCGCCGAAGAGGACATCGTCGTCACGGTCACGCGCGGTGGTTACATCAAGCGCACCAAGGCCGATGACTACCGGGCCCAGAAGCGTGGTGGCAAGGGCGTACGGGGCGCGAAGCTCAAGGAAGACGACATCGTCAACCACTTCTTCGTGTCCACCACGCACCACTGGCTGCTGTTCTTCACCAACAAGGGCCGGGTCTACCGGGCCAAGGCGTACGAGCTGCCCGACGCAGGCCGGGACGCGCGCGGACAGCACGTGGCGAACCTGCTGGCCTTCCAGCCGGACGAGGCGATCGCCCAGATCCTCGCGATCCGTGACTACGAGGCGGCGCCCTACCTGGTTCTTGCCACCAAGGCCGGCCTGGTGAAGAAGACATCGCTGAAGGATTACGATTCGCCGCGTGCGGGCGGTGTGATCGCGATCAACCTGCGGGAGCAGGAGGACGGCGCCGATGACGAACTGATCGGGGCCGAGCTCGTATCGCCAGAAGATGATCTACTACTGATCAGCAAGAAGGCGCAGTCGATCAGGTTCACCGCGACGGATGAGACTTTGCGACCCATGGGCCGTGCGACTTCAGGTGTAAAGGGTATGAGTTTCCGCGAAGGGGACGAACTGCTCTCGATGAATGTTGTTCGACCCGGTACGTTCGTGTTCACTGCCACAGACGGTGGGTACGCGAAGCGGACCGCTGTCGACGAGTACCGCGTCCAGGGCCGCGGCGGCCTCGGTATCAAGGCCGCCAAGATCGTAGAGGATCGTGGAACCCTCGTCGGCGCGCTGGTGGTCGAGGAGACCGACGAGATCCTCGCCATCACGCTGTCGGGCGGTGTGATTCGTACGCGGGTCAGCGGGGTCAGGGAGACGGGCCGTGACACCATGGGCGTCCAACTGATCAATCTGGGCAAGCGCGATGCCGTGGTCGGCATCGCCCGTAACGCCGAGGCGGGACGCGAAGCGGAGGAAGTCGACGGCGACGTGGCCGTGGACGAGACCGATGAAGGTGCCGTGACCACCGGCACGGACGAGGGTGAGGCGCCCTCGGCTGAGTAGCACGAGGAGTGAGTCAGCGTGAGCGGAGCCACGGGCACCGGACCGACCGGTACCAGTACGGGCACGGACGGCGGTGGCCGTGGCTCTGCCGCACGGGCGACAGATCCGCACACGACCAACCTGAAAGCGATCAAGTCGCCCGGCAAGGACTCGCCTTCGTCCGACAGACATGGATCCCAGGGGGGAACTGTGACGGACACCCGAGGCCAGCAGCAGAGCGCGCCCGGACAGGGCGGCGCTGCTCACACGGCCTCACCGCTGCCGGGGGAACGGCAGTCGCAGCAACAGGCGGGGCCGTACCACCCGCCGCAGGCCTACACCGCGCAGGACGGTACAGCAGGGGGTCAGGCCGGCGCGGTACGCCGCCCACGCACCGGGGCGCGCACCACACCGCGCGTGCGCAAGGCGCGCCTGCGGGTGGCCAAGGCCGACCCCTGGTCGGTGATGAAGGTCAGCTTCCTGCTCTCCATCGCCCTGGGCATCTGCACGATCGTCGCGTCGGCGGTGCTGTGGATGGTCATGGACGCGATGGGTGTCTTCTCCACCGTCGGCGGCACGATCTCCGAGGCGACCGGCTCCAACGAGTCGAACGGCTTCGACCTCCAGTCGTTCCTGTCGCTGCCCAACGTGCTGCTGTTCACGACGATCATCGCGGTCATCGACGTCGTCCTGGCGACGGCCCTGGCGACCCTCGGCGCGTTCATCTACAACCTTTCCGCGGGCTTCGTGGGCGGCGTCGAGCTGACGCTGGCCGAGGACGAGTGAGCGGCGCTCAGCGCTTTCCCGACCTGCTCCTACCGCCCTGCGGCAACCGATTTTGGGACTGCCCCGGTCGTGCGCTAATCTTCAGTAGTCAGCGCGCGGGACATGTACCGCAGAGCGCGGCGGGGCTATAGCTCAGTTGGTTAGAGCGCATCCCTGATAAGGATGAGGCCACAGGTTCAAATCCTGTTAGCCCCACATCACTGCGAGACCCCCGGTCGATACGGCCGGGGGTTTTCGGTGTCCCCGGGGACTTCCGCGTGCGGTGCGGTGCGGTGTTGGTGTGCCGTGTCCGGTGCGAGGTGTGGCCGGCGGAGCTCACTGGTGGGTGGAGCGGGGCCGGGGCGCCCGCGGTCGGCATCGGGCGGCGTGGGGGTGGCCGATGCGGTCGTGGTGACCCTGTTCCGCCTGGACTCGTTTCCATCGTTCTGTCGTCCGACCCCACCCCACCCTGTCCCGTCGCGTCGTGGGGCGTGGCCTGGACGCCCTTCCTTCGCGTCCTTCGCCGCTGTGGCAGGGGACCGGGGTGTGCGGTTGCCCCTTGGACCCTGATGATCCGGTGAGTGGGTGGGGGCGTCGGGGTGGGCGCATGGGGAAGCCCGGCAGCTCGTGTTCGAGCTGCCGGGCTGTTCTTCGCGTGCCGTTGGGGCTGTACGCGAGTTCGCCGGGACTTCGGGGAGCCGGAACGGCACGGAAGGGGTGCTGGCGGGTGCGGGGCTCCGGGGCTCAGCGCTGGAGCGGGACGCGGCCTCTGAGGGGTTCCGTCGGGGGCGGGGTGTCGTCGTCGGAGCAGGACGTGGAGGGGGCCGGATCAGGGTCCGGGGCCGGGTCCGGGTTCGCGAGCGGGCGGTGGCGGCAGCCGGGGGATGCGCCGTGGGCCTCCGCGCGGATGCGCTGTTTCATCGTGGGGGGCAGGGCCCTCGCATGGGACCAGGGCCGGACGGACGTCGCCGGCGCCGTCGCGTCCGGGGCGCGCTCGCTGTTGCGCGCCGTCTCGGTCCGGGGTACGGCCGCGGAGGCGGTCGTGGTGATGAATCCGAGCGCCGTGCACAGCGCGAGGAAGGCGGTGATGATGGCGGTCCACAGCTTCATGACCTTGTTCCGGGCCATGGCCCCTCACTTTCGGGTCGGGCGATTTGCGTACTTTCCTCATGATGTGTATGCGGGCCGCGAAGTGGTGGACCTGCGTACGTGGCGCGTCGATGTTCAGATGAACACCACCCGGATGGGCGCAAGGGGGTCGAAAAGCGGAAGATCATGGAGGGAGGTGGCTGAAATCACCGACCGTGTGGGGGTGGCAACCCTCCGGCCCGGCCGCTGTTTCCTGCTTCTACTGCGCGGCCCGAGAGGGGAGTTGACGGGCCGATGCAGGTCACCGATCGGTCTCGGCCGGTGTGTATAGTCGGGCGCCAGAGGTCCCCTACGTCAAGAAAGACGAGGTCGCGCGGTGAAGAAGCTTCTCCTGGTCGCACTGGCCGCCATCGGCGGGCTCCTCGTGTACCGCCAGATCCAGGCGGATCGCGCCGAGCAGGATCTGTGGACGGAGGCGACTGACTCCGTGCCCACGGGTTCGTGAGTACCGACATACGACGCTGAACAGACCCCGGCCGCACTCGCGGCCGGGGTTTTTGTGTGGTGTGGGGCCTTGCCGACGGGCCTTGTCCGCGGGGCAGGATGGTCACGGTGCGACGTCCGGCGACGACGAGGAGTGGCGCGTGAGGGCACGGCGGTGTACTGCGTGGGGACGGCGTGCACGGGCGGCGAGGGGCGGCCGGATCCCGGTGGCCGGACGCGCGGGAGTGGTGATGCTCGCCGCGGTGCTGCTGACGGGCGTGCCGGGCGTGCCGGGCGTGCCGGGCGTGCCCACGGGGCAGGAGGCGGTTGCCGCAGAGGCCCCTGGGAGCTACGCCTTCGAGGAGGACGCGCCGCGGGTCGAAGGATCCCTGAGCACCGCGGACGCCGTACAGCTGGAGACCGGCCGCACCTATCGGAGCACCCTCCCGGCGAGCGGCCCGGTCCACTACCGCCTGGAACTCGACGACGCCTCGAACGTCTATGCCTCCGCCACCGCCGTCCCGCCGGGCGGCGGTGGCGCCGCTGTCATCGACGGCGTCAAGGTGTCCGTACAGGACGGTGACGGGCGCTCCTGCGGCGTGGACACGGCGACCTTCGGCGCCGCCGCCAGCCCGCATCCGGTCGCGGCGTGGGCCGCGCGGGAGATCTCTCCCCGGCGGTTCCTCTGCAAGGACGCCGGTACGTACTACATGATCGTCGAACGCGCGGATCCGGACGGCAAGGGCGCCTCCCCCGATGCCTGGGAGCTGGAGCTCACCACCGTGTCGGAACCGCGGCCGGTGCGGGCCGGTGCGACGACCGCGCCGGACGCGTGGAACTCCGCCTCGCCCGAACCCGTCGCCGGGGAGGCCCGACGGCGTGCCGGCGGCGCCGGTTTCACCGAGGCCACCCCACTCGGTGAGGGAGTCTGGCGGGACGACATCAGACCCGGCCGAACGCTCTTCTACAAGGTCCCGGTCGCCTGGGGCCGACAGCTCAACGCCACCGCCGAACTGGGCAGTTCGAGCTCGGGAGGGGCCGGATTCGTCCCCGCCGCACTGGACCTGGACCTCTACAATCCCGTACGCGGACATGTCGCGGACGTGGGCATCGGCTACGACGGCAGGCAGAAGTCGGGCAGCCTCTCCCCGCTGCCCCCCGTCGCGTACGCCAATCGCCACGCGCCCAACAGCCAGGTCGCGGCGATGCGTTTCGCCGGCTCGTACTACCTCGTCGCGCACCTCGCGGAGAAGGTCGCGGACGACTTCGGCGACGGGCCTGTCCCGCTGACGCTGCGGGTACGCGTGAGCGGGACGGCGCAGGACGGGCCCGGATACGCGGGGGAGTCCGTGCCGTCGGACGTCTTCGCGGCCGGTGGGCAGGACCACGAGGCGGCGCTGGACGGGCCGCAGGCGGATGGGTCAGCGAACGACGACACCGTGATGACGGCGCTCGCGGTGGGCGGTATCGGCACCGGCAGCGCACTGCTGGTGGGCCTCGGGGTGTGGACCGCGGTGGCGCGGCGGAGAACCGTCTTCCCGGGCTAGAAAGGCAGTTGCCGGGACGGCGGTCCGTGGAGCGGCAGGGGTTTCAGATGCGGGTGAGCGCCCAGAACCCCACGGCGTAACAGGCCAGGGCCAGGAGCAGGAGAGGGACTGCCACTCGCGCGGGAGGGCCGGGACGGCGACGACGTCGGCTGCCCGCTCCGTGCCGTGGCCCCGCCCTGCCCTGGGAGGGGGCATCAGGGACCCCGGCGGTGTATTCGGCGGTGGAGGGATCGGCGCGGTGCGACATGGGGCGGGAACGCGTGGACGTCCGGGGCAGGGGGGAGCGCAGCGGGTGGGTGGGGTCGTGAGGAGATACGGGGGACACGGAGCCGGAGTGGGCGACCTGCGAATGCGCGTTGTACGGCGGCTGGGGCAGCCCCGGTACCCGAGGCGGTGCCGGTAACGAAGCCTGTGGCTGCGCCGCCGGCGTGGGCGCGTGACGCGGCGGAGCGGGCGAGGGCGAGGGGGTGACCGTGGCCCGGGGCGGTGGCAGGTGGAAGCTGCCGGTGTCCGACATGGAGGGCGGCTGCGGGGGGACGGAGGGTGCCGGAGGCGGGACGATGCCGGAGGCGGGTGGCCAGGTGGTGTGGGGGGCGGAATGCGGCGCCGGGGTGGTGCCCTGGAGCGGGTCGGCGGAACCGGTACCGCTTCCCATGGAGGATGAACCGGGTAACGCCGGAGTGCTGTGGTCTCCGCCGAAGGGCTGGAACACCGGGCTCGCCATTCCGGCACCTGGTGTTCCGGCACTTGGTGTTCCGGCGCCCGCCGGTCCGAGGTCCCCCGGCCGGGCGTTCCCCGGGCGGCCCGTCTCCCCGTGCTCCGGATGTCGCTCCTCCGCTCCGGGGCGGCCCCTGCCCCGGCCCCGTTCCGATCGCACGCCCGAGGCCGCCTTCAGCGGGCCGTCGGGGCCGAAGCCCGCGGGAAGCGGGCCGAGTTGGTCGAAGATCTCGATCACTTCGTCGTCGGGCCCAGGCCCCGGGAGCAGCTCCCTGGCCGCCGCCAAGGCCTTGCGCGCCCCCGTGGCCGTACGGAACCGCGCCTGCGGGTCCGGCTGCAGCAGAGTGGCCACGACCTGCCACAGCGGCTCGGGGACGTCCTGGGGAGCCCCGGGCGTCCCGTGTTCGTCGAAGTACTGGATGAGGGCCTTGGCATCCGGTTTGGCGCCCTCCAGCAGATACAGCGCGACCAGGCCCACGGCGAACAGGTCTGCGGGGAAATCCGGTTCGGAGCCCATCATCTGCTCCGGCGCGAGATAACCGGGCGTGCCCACCACCAGGTCGGCCTCGGTCAGGCGGGGCTCTCCGAGCCGCATGGCGATGCCGAAGTCGGACAGCCGCAGCCGCGGCGTGCCCGTGCCGGTGGCCTCCAGGAGGATGTTGGCGGGCTTGATGTCGCGGTGGACGACGCCTTCCGTGTGCACCGCGGTGAGCCCCGCCAGGAGCTGGTCGAGCAGGGTGCTGACGAACACCGGCGGCAGGGGACCGTAGTCGCCGATGAGGTGGACCAGCGAACCGCCGGCGACCAGGTCCATGGTGAACAGAACCTTGTCGTCGTCGGCGGCCCAACTGGTCGGGGCGAGCACATGGGGGTGGTCGATCCGCAGGGCCTGCTCGCGCACGAAACGGAGCAGGGAGTGGGCGTCGCTCTGCAGCAGGACCTTGGCGGCCGCGTAACGGCGGCGACGGTGGTCCCAGGCACGCCAGACGGCACCGACCCCTCCGCGCCCGATCGGGTCGGCCAGTTCGTACCGGCCGGCAAAGACCTCACCCATGACTGTGCGTCGCTCCTCCCCCAGCGGTGCCGTGCCTGGTCCTGCCCTACCCCTTCTGGCTCACGTTCTGCCTCACGCCGACTGCTTCCCCTCGACTGCTTCCCCCGCGACGAACGGTTCGACTCCCCCCGGCTGTCCCTCCCGCGTTTCCGGCCGCCGGCCCCCTCCGGCCGCCGGCCCCCTCCGGCCGCCGGCCCCCTCCGGCCGCCGGCCCCCTCCGGCGGCCGGAGCCTCAGTTCTGGTGGGACTGGTAGTGCGTGACCGCGTCGGAGGTGCGGCCGGCGCCGTAGACCCGGAGGAACTCTGCCAGTTCGGGATGGGTCGGGGCGAGAGTGTCGGCGGCGTCGATGATGTCACCGGCGGCAGCCACCGAGCGCAGCAGCGACTGGATCTCACGCACCACCCGCTTGACCGTGGGCGCCCCCGAACCGCTTGTCGTCTGCGCGGTGTTGCTGAGCACCGAGCCGCCCTGCGACTTCTTGATCTCCTCCATGCGTTCGGTCGCCTCGGCCGCGCTGACGCTTCCGTCCGCGACCTGTCCCGCCAGGTCCTGCAGCAGCTGTACCCGCTGGACCACGGCGGGATTGCCGATCTTCGCCCGCTGGCCGCTCATCAGCTGCGACAGCATCGGAGCGGACAGTCCCAGTACCCCCGCGAGACGAGCCTGGTTGAGGCCGAGATCATCTATGAGCTTACGGAAGAGCGCCCCCAGTGGCTCCCCGTACCAGTTCCGCTGCAGTTCCCGCGCTCTTGCGGTGGCTTCCTGCTGTGCGGCGTCCATTGCGTCTCCCCATCGCTTCCCCAAGAACCGTGCTTCGCTGTAGCGAACCACGCCAAGCATCTTACGGAGAGTGGTCGGTCACGGGGACCCCCAATCCTTTTTGCAGAACCCCCCCGGTGACCCGGTACTCTGGTTCTGGCGCCCGCCCGGATGTCCTTCTTCCTGGTGGACGCTTTGTCCACGGGGCCTTAGCTCAGTTGGTAGAGCGCTGTCTTTGCATGGCAGATGTCAGGGGTTCGACTCCCCTAGGCTCCACAAAAAACCCCTCTCACCTGTGAAAACGCAGGTGAGAGGGGTTTTTCCATCGGCTTCTCTCCCGGCTGCCGGCCTCGTTCCCCCGCCGTGGCCCGGCCTCCGGCCCTGACTCCCTGCCGTAGCCCGACGTCCGGCCCCGGCTCCCCGCCGTAGCCCGACGTCCAGGACTCCCGGCTTTCCGCCGCCCGGTTCCCGTTCGCCGCTTCCCGGGACCTGTTTCACGTGAAACAGCCCGGTGGGGCAGGAGGCGCTGAATCCTCCTGCCCCACCGGGCTGTTGACACCGCAGGCGGGTGCGCCGCCACGCGCAAACAGGCCTACGGCTGTTCGTCGCGCTTGGCGGCCTCCTCGGCCTCCTTCGCCCGGACCTCGGGGTCCAGCGTGGCCCCGCGGCTGCCGTCCACCGACGTCAGCGTGCCGGACTCCCGGACATCGGTCGCGGGCGGCGGCTCCACCAGCCAGTCCGGGTTGGCCTGCTTGTCCCACCACTTCCAGGCGGCGAAGGCGCCGCCGGCAACGGCACCCAGGACGACGATCACCTTCGCGGCACGACCGGCCTTCGCGCGCCGTTGCTGCTTGCGAACCAGCTTCTGGATCTGCTGGGCCGAGACCTGGCCACGCAGGGCGGCCAGCACCGCCGCACTGCGTGCCGCCGCCTCGTCCTTCGCCGGGCCGGCGGCGGCCCTGGCCTGTTCGATCCTCGGCCGGGAGTAGTCCGCCGCCTGCTGGGCGGCCTTACGGGTGCGGACGGCTGCCTCATGGGCGGCCAGATCGACCTTCGGCGGCACATGGGTGCGGGCCTGCTCCAGGTACGGCTGGACATGGGTGCCGTACTGGACCAGGGCATGCCCTGCGGCCTGTGTCACCTTGGGCGCCAGCCGTACGCGTGCCTCCTGCGCGTAGTGCGCGGCCTTCACCTTGGCTGTGTCGGCGTAGGGCGCCACCACGTCCGCGGCGTGCAGCACGTTGTCCTTTGCCGAATCAGTCGCGGCGCGCACGCTTTCGATGCGGGTCACGGTTCCTCCTCCTCGGTGGCGTACGTTTTTCGACTGTCCACCCTTTTACGGATCATGCATCCCGCGTCGACGTCGGGCATGTGTGGGCGGGCATATGGGTGCCGATGGCATCGATCGAGTGCAATAGCGGATGAATGCGGGGGAACAGGAGCTGGTTCGTCGACCATGCCACGGATCATTGCCGAGTGCCCCCGTCACGGCGGCACTCACCCGGTTTCCGCAAGCTGTTCGGCCCTGTCGCCCTCCTGGGAGCGGGTGACGGCGACTGTGCGCCCCGTCCATGCGAGGATCAGGGAGTTACGGAAAGACAACGGAAGGCACACCGTGGCTGACCAGCTCTACGCCACCCTGAAGACCAACAACGGCGACATCGAGGTCCGGCTCTTCGCGAACCAGGCGCCGATCACCGTCAAGAACTTCGTCGAGCTCGCCAAGGGCGAGCGGGAGTGGACGCACCCGGAGACCGGGGCGAAGTCCACGGCCAAGCTCTACGACGGCACGGTCTTCCACCGGGTGATCAGTGGCTTCATGATTCAGGGCGGGGACCCGCTGGGCAACGGCACCGGCGGTCCCGGCTACCAGTTCGAGGACGAGTTCCACCCGGACCTGCGCTTCGACAAGCCCTACCTGCTGGCGATGGCCAACGCCGGTCCGGGCACCAACGGCTCGCAGTTCTTCATCACCGTCTCTCCGACGGCGTGGCTGAACCGCAAGCACACCATCTTCGGCGAGGTCACCGACGCCGCGAGCCAGAAGGTCATCGACACCATCGCGGCCGCGCAGACCAACCCGCGAACCGACCGTCCGCTCAATGACGTCGTCATCGAGTCGGTCGAGATTCGCGAGGGCTGAGGACGGCCCTGCCCCCGAGGAGCGCGCAAGCCCCCCAGAGGGAACCAAACGCCCCGCTCATCCGTAAGGATGGGCGGGGCGGGGCTTTTCCACACGACCTAGGGGAACCCATGGACGACCAGGCTGCCGGCAGCCCGCAGGACGCCCACGGTGTCCTCGTCTGCTATCGCCACCCGGACCGTGAGACCGGCATTCGCTGTACCCGCTGCGAACGTCCGATCTGCCCCGAGTGCATGATCAGCGCCTCGGTCGGGTTCCAGTGCCCCGAATGCGTCCGCGGAGGCTCGGCAACCGGCCACGCGCCCACGGCCTCCATGCCCCGCACGATCGCGGGCGGCACCGTCGCCGCGGACCCCCGGCTGGTCACCAAGGTCCTCCTCGGGATCAATGCCGCGGTGTTCATCGCGGTGCATGTCTGGTCGTCGCTGCTGGGCCATCTCATGCTGATCGGGCTCTGGCCCCCGGTGCCGTTCCATCCCACCGAGGGGGTCGCCGAGGGGGAGTGGTACCGCCTGGTCACCTCGATGTTCACGCACGAGGAGATCTGGCACATCGCCTTCAACATGCTCGGTCTGTGGTGGCTCGGCGGACCGCTCGAGCAGGCCCTCGGCCGGGCACGCTATCTCGCGCTCTACCTGATTTCGGGCCTGGCGGGCAGTGCGCTGACCTATCTGCTGGCCTCGGGGTCCACGGCCTCGCTCGGTGCCTCGGGTGCCATCTTCGGGCTGTTCGGCGCGACCGCGGTCCTGGTGCGGCGGCTCAACTACGACATGCGGCCGATCATCGCCCTGCTGGTGATCAACTTGATCTTCACCTTCGGCTGGAGCAACATCGCATGGCAGGCCCATATCGGAGGACTTGTCGCCGGTGTCGTGATCGGATACGCCATGGTCCACGCGCCGCGTGAGCGGCGAGCGCTGATCCAGTACGGAACCTGTGCGCTGGTTCTTGCCGTGGTCGTGTCGATGACCCTGGTGAGGACGGTTCAGCTCGTCTGAGGACACGTTGTCCACAGCATGTGGCGGATCTTGTGCACACCGTGCGGGAACATCTGTGCCCGATGTCACTGACTTGTGTTTTCCCAGGTCAGAGGCGTGCGAACAGGTATTCGGTTACCGGTGCTTCTGTTACACGGGCGTCAACGTCCGAGGGGTTATCCACAGATCGTCGTTTCTTTTCCCCACGCTGTGGAAATGCCTGTGGATAACTCGGTGGACAGTCCCGCCCAGCGCTGAGGACAGTCCCGCCCGGAGCTGTCGGGCAGCTCCGGGCAGGATCTGGTTCAGCGGGTGGTGAGCGCTGCCGGGCGCTACTTCCACTGCGTGGAGACGCCGAATCCGGCGGCGATGAAACCGAAGCCCACCACGATGTTCCAGTTGCCCAGATCCTTGATGGGCAGCGTGCCGTCGGTGACGTAGAACACGACGATCCAGGCCAGGCCGATCAGGAACAGAGCCAGCATCACCGGCGCGACCCAGGAGCGGCTGGTCAGCTTGAGGGCGGTCGTCTGCTTCGCCGCCGCCGGCGGCGTGTAGTCGGCCTTCTTGCGGATACGTGACTTCGGCACGAGGGTCTCTCCTGTCGATGCGCTGCGTGGCCGCGCAGGGAACTGGGTCGGGCTCGGGGCGGTTGGGAGGGGACTCCGAGCGCTCCCCCGGGCGTCCGTTAGCGTAGTCCTTCCGTGGCGCCGAAGGAGATAAGGGTACGTTGAGCAATTCTGCCGACTCTCCCGGGACGGAATCCAGTCCTGTCCGCCGATGGGGTTTCCGGCCCGTCCGGATTCTCACCACGGGTGTCTTCGCCCTCGCGGGTCTGCTCTTCTTCACCAGCTTCGACACGGCGAAGGGGACCAACATCCGCACGGACGACTCGCTGCTGAAGTTGTCCGACCTCATTCATGAGCGCAGCCGGAAGAACGGTGAGCTGGAGAAGTCCAACGCGGCTCTGCGCGGGGACGTCGAGTCCCTTGCCGGGCGCGATGCCGGCAGGAGTGCGGCGGAGGACGACGAACTCGTCGACTTGGAGCACCGCGCGGGGACGCAGGAGCTCAAGGGGGAGGCCGTCACGGTCACACTCGACGACGCTCCACCGGACGCCACCGCCAAGCTTCCCGGATATCCCGAGCCGGAACCCGACTATCTGGTCATCCACCAGCAGGATCTCCAGGCCGTGGTGAACGCGATGTGGCAGGGCGGCGCCGAGGGCATCAAGGTCATGGACCAGCGGCTGATCTCCACCAGCGCGGTGCGCTGCGTGGGCAACACCCTGATTCTCCAGGGCCGCGTCTACTCGCCGCCGTACAAGATCACGGCGGTCGGTGATCCGGAGAAGCTGAAGAACGCGCTCGCGGCCTCCTCGTCGATCCAGAACTACATGGTGTACGTCAATGTCTACGGGCTCGGCTGGAAGGTCGAGGACGACGGGCCGATGACTCTGCCCGGCTACTCGGGCACAGTGGACCTGCACCACGCGAAGCCGGTGGAGTAGAGGCCGCGGGGCAGACTCCGGGCCGGGGCAGACCCCGGGTGAGGCCGGGAGCCGTCGGTGCGTGGGGCCGTCAGGACCGTCAGGACCGTCAGCGAGCTGTGCGACACCAGTCAGCACGCTGATCGTGCTCTTCGGCACCCTGATGGTGCCCTTCGCCACCCAGGTCCTCTTCCGTGCCGGGGTCAGGGCCGGTCAGGTCATGGACGGCCGGATCGCGCTCCTCGAGGGCCGGTGGACGAGGGGGAGTGGCCCTGTCGGCCGCCAGGTCCGCGCCACCGGCCGCCACGTCCTCGCCCGTGCCCACCGTGAATTCCGGTGCATCCCCGGCGCATCCCCCGGAGCCGGAGCCGGAGCCGTACGTCGCGGGGAAGCCTTTCGCGAGCATGTACATCCCGCGTCTTGGTTTCACGTGGAACAAGCCCGTGCTCGAGGGAACGGAGGCCGGCATCCCGAAGAGGAGACCCGGTGACCAGGTGAACGCCGCGCGGCTGGACTGCGAGAGTGACTTCGCCGTCGCCGTCGCCGTCGCCGTCGCCGTCGCCGTCGCCGTCGCCGGTCACCGGCGCACCCATGGCGACCCGTTCAAGGACTTTCCCTGGCTCGGGCGGGGCGATGCGGTGGTGCTGTGACCGACGGGACAACCTGGTTCACGTACCGGATCGGCCGGGGTCCGTGCAGAACCGCGCCCACGGACATCGAGGTGAACGGCCCTGGTCCACGTACTTCCGGGTGTACGCGTCCGGGCCGTTACTCGACGCTGACGACGTGCGAACCGGAATAGGGCCCAGCCACCGGCTGATCGTCTGGGCCCATCCGGACTTCACGCAGCCTGGGGAGGCCGGGAAACCGGAGGCGTTGCGCCGTTAGTCTGGTGACGTACGGCGTGGGTCTGGTGCCGTGGTGCGACGGAAGGGACGGCATGTACAGCTGGATCTGGCGGCATCTGCCGGGTAACGGATGGGTGAGGGCGCTCATCTCACTCGTGCTGGCCACCGCTGTGGTCTATGTCCTCTTCCAGTACGTCTTCCCCTGGGCGGAACCGCTGCTGCCCTTCAATGATGTGACGGTGGACAGCCAGTGAGCGCGCGCATTCTCGTCGTCGACAACTACGACAGCTTCGTCTTCAACCTGGTGCAGTACCTCTACCAACTGGGCGCCGAGTGCGAGGTTCTGCGCAATGACGAGGTGTCGACGGCGCATGCGAGTGGGGGAGGGTTCGACGGCGTGCTGCTGTCCCCGGGGCCCGGGACTCCCGAGCAGGCCGGGGTCTGTGTGGACATGGTGCGGCACTGCGCGTCGACCGGGGTGCCGGTCTTCGGTGTCTGCCTCGGCATGCAGTCCATGCAGGTGGCCTACGGCGGTGTCGTGGACCGTGCCCCCGAGTTGCTGCACGGGAAGACCTCGCCGGTCGAGCACGAGGGCAAGGGCGTCTTCGCGGGCCTGCCGTCGCCGTTCACGGCGACGCGCTACCACTCGCTGGCCGCCGAGCCGGCCACCGTACCGGAGGAGCTGGAAGTGACGGCCCGGACGCCGGACGGCATCGTGATGGGTCTGCGTCACCGTGAACTGCGCGTCGAGGGCGTGCAGTTCCATCCCGAGTCGGTGCTCACCGAGCACGGTCACCGGATGCTGGCCAACTGGCTGGTGGAGTGCGGGGACGAGGGGGCGGTGGCGAGATCGGCGGGGCTCGCCCCGGTGGTGGGCAGGTCGTCGGCGTGACCGCGCTGCGCCCCGAGCGCGAGTCCGGCGCCGGACACGGGGAGTCCTTCACGGAGGGCTTCTCGTACGGCACCGGCGGCGAGCAGGGGACCTCGTACGGGCAGCAGCAGCCGTACGGGGCACCCGGCACGTTTGGGGGCGGCGACTGGTACGACACCACCCAGCAGGGCGCCTACCCCTACGGCGGTGCCGTCGTCGGCCCCGGCAGCGGTGCTGCCTACCCCGAAGACAGCACCGCCTACCTGCCGCCCGTCGACGAGGAGACGGTGGCGCTGCGGATCCCCGATCCGCCGCCGCAGCGCGTGGGGCGCGCGCGGCGTACGGACGGCACGGGGTACACGACGGGCACGGGCGGTGCTGCGGCGGACGCGGCGGACGCGGTGTATGGGACGGACAGGGCGGGCGGGGCGCGCACGGAGCCCCCGGTGGCTCCCGAGGGCCGGGCGGCGCGCAGGAAGGCCACCAAGAGGCGCCAGGGGCGCCGTGGCGGCGCGAACAGCCCCTCCGAGGGCCGTGATGTCCGGCAGGGGCACAGCGCGCCTCAGGCGCCGCTCTCGCGCGTGGAGGCGCGGCGGCGGGCCCGGGAGCGGAAGGTGAGTCCCGCCGTCGTCGCGAGCCGGGGTATCGGCGAGGTGTTCATCACCTGCGGTGTGCTGATGCTGCTGTTCGTGACGTACCAGTTGTGGTGGACGAATGTGCGTGCGCAGGCACAGGCCGGTCAGGAGGCCAGCGACCTCCAGAGCGACTGGGCCAACGGCAAGCGCAAGCCGGGCGCGTTCGAGCCGGGTCAGGGTTTCGCGCTGCTGCACATCCCGAAGCTGGACGTGGTGGTGCCGATCGCCGAGGGCATCGACAGCAAGAAGGTGCTCGACCGGGGCATGGTGGGCCATTACGCGGAGGGGGCCCTGAAGACGGCGATGCCGAACGACAAGAAGGGCAACTTCGGGGTCGCGGGGCACCGCAACACGCATGGGGAGCCGTTCCGGTACATCAACCGGCTGGAGCCGGGCGACCCGATCGTCGTGGAGACGCAGGACACGTACTTCGTCTACAAGATGGCGTCGATCCTGCCGGTGACGCCGCCGAGCAACGTGAGCGTCCTCGAGCCCGTCCCGAAGGGGTCGAACTTCACCGGGCCGGGCCGCTACATCACGCTGACCACGTGCACGCCGGAGTTCACCAGCAAGTACCGCATGATCGTCTGGGGCAAGATGGACGAGGAACGGCCGCGCAGCAAGGGCAAGCCGGATGCGCTCGTCAGGTAAGGGCAGAGGAAACGTGGCAGCGACCGCCGACGACACCGAAGAGCACACCCCCATGCCCGCGTCACCGCCACCTCCGGCCCGCCGCCGTATGGGACCGGGCGCGTTGCTGGTCAGCGCACTCGGGGAACTCCTCATCACCGCGGGCCTGGTGCTCGGCCTGTTCGTCGTCTACTCCCTGTGGTGGACGAACGTGCTCGCCGACCGGGAGGCGGGCAAGCAGGCCGACAAGGTGCGCGACAACTGGGCCCAGGGACCCGGTGGCGACGCCGGTGACGGTCCCGCCTCCTACGACAGCAGGAACGGCATCGGCTTCCTGCACGTGCCCGCGATGGGCGACGACATCCTGATCGAGAAGGGCACCACGATGAAGGTGCTCAACGACGGCGTCGCCGGCTACTACACCGACCCGGTGAAGGCGACCCTGCCGACGTCCGGCAAGAAGGGCAACTTCTCGCTGGCCGCGCACCGGGACGGCCACGGGGCCAAGTTCCACGACATCCACAAGATCAAGGACGGCGACCCGATCGTCTTCGAGACGAAGGACACCTGGTACGTCTACAAGACCTACGCGATCCTTCCCGAGACCTCGAAGTACAACGTGGACGTCCTCGCGAAGGTCCCCGAGGAGTCCGGCCGCAAGAAGGCCGGCCACTACATCACCCTGACGACCTGCACGCCGGTGTACACCAGCAAGTACCGCTACGTCGTCTGGGGTGAACTGGTCCGTACGGAGAAGGTCGACGAGGACCGGACACCGCCGGAGGAACTGCGCTGAAGGCGCCGAGGTTCTGCGAGGGCCTCGGTCCCCTAACATGACGGAGGCCCGAAGCCGCAACTTGCTCTTGCGGCTTCGGGCTTCTGCGATCCGCCGTTACCGCAGAGCCTTGAGACGCACCCCGGCGGTCCAGGCCTCGACTTCTTCCCGATTGACCGTGACGACCCCGGTCAGGTCGGCGATCGCCTGCGCCTCGTGGCTGAAGTCGCAGGTGGCGACGAAGAGCGCGAGGTCCACACGGTCGATGGCACGCGCCGCGCCCGCGAACTTCTGCATGTCGGCACTGGGCACGGTCCAGCGTCCTGGCCGGTTCTTGCACTGGACGGCCACGGTCCGCCCGTCCGCGGTGCGGCCGGTGATGTCGATGCCCCTGTCGCTGCGGGCCTGCCGTACGACGACATCGATGCAGCCGTCACGCCGCAGCAGGTCGGCGACATGCCGCTCGAAAGCCTGCCAGGTCATCGCCTTGAGTGTCGACCTGACGTTCTCCGTCGGGTTCTCTCCTTCCAGGGTGGCGAGGCGCTTGTGGTGCCAGCACATTCTGCGTTCGACGTTCTCGATGTCCTCGCGGAGTTCGATGAGCTCGCGGCGGTGTTCGCCGGAGGAGGCGATCAGGGTGTTGAACATCGGTACGACCGTCCTGCCGAGGATGTGGGTGATCCGCTGGTCGATACGGGCATCGAGGGAGACGGGTTCGGTGAGGCCTGGGTTGTCCACAGGCTGTGTGCGCGCCAGGTGCTCCATGTCCAGGAGATACACACGCACCTGACGTGCGACTTCGCTGTCCCGGAGGAGCATGGCGACGTTGAGGACGGCACGGCGGGACCAGATGGCGAGGGCCGAGCGCGGCTGTGGATGGCCATAGGAACTCAGGTTGAGTTCCTTAAAATTCCGCAGTTCTGAACCGCGCAGGACTTGCATTCCGTTGGACTGAAGTTCATGGCGGTGGCGGCTGAGCAGGTTGTTGATGACTGTCTCGGCCACCTCGAAGTACGTCGCCACCATCGCCGTCGTCACGTGCATTCCGTCCGGCAGCAGCGACAGGGCCTTGACCTTGTCGAGCACGTCCCCGCGGTCCAGCACGATGCTGCGCAGCGTCTGCGATTCCAGCAGTACCGATTCCTTGATCACCTTCTGCCCCTTCGGTTCTCGTGGTCGGAGCAGAGCTCGGATGCCCCACCCCACCCGATCAACGGGCGGTGGCACGCGAAGGCACGAGCGAGGCGAGGACACGCGTTCAGGCCGGGTCCATGAAAGAGCCCCGGGCCCCTCCGAAGAGGGGCCCGGGGCTCCGGCGCGTCCGGGGTGTCCGGAGGGGTCAGTCCCTGTTGCCGCCGGTGAGGCCGCCGAGGAAGCCGCCGCCGTTGTTGCCACCCTGGTCCACGGTGAACAGAGTGACTGCCGTTCCCTTGTCGACCGGGTTGCCCTGGCCCGGGTTGGCGCCGACGACACGGGCGTTGGGATCCTGTGAGCCCTTGACCTCGCCGACCGCCAGCCCGGCTTCCTCGAGCAGCCTTCGGGCGGCTTCGAGGGTCTGGTCGTTGACGTTAGGGACGGCGACCTTCTCGGGCTGCTCGGCCTCCTTGGCCTTGCCGATGACGATCTGCACCTGGGAGTTCTTGTCGACCTGCTGGTTGGGACCCGGTGTGGTCGAGATGACCTTGCCGGCCTGGTTCGGGTCGTCGACCTCCTGCTCGGTGCAGTTACCCACCAGGTCGCTGGCGCTCATCTGTGTCTTGGCCTCGTCGCACGTCCTGCCGAGGACGTCCGGGACCGTCGACCTGGCCACTGCCTTGGCGACGGTGAGGGTGATGGTGGTGCCCTTCTCCACCTCCTCGCCGAGAGGAGGGTCCTGCTCGAGGACGGTGCCCGCTGTCTCCGAGACCTCCTTCTCCTTGGTCTCGACGACGAAGGCGTACTTCTCGTCCTCCAGCTCCGCCTTGGCGTCGTCGATGTTGTCGCCGACGACGCTCGGCACCACCACCTTGGGCGCCCCCGTGGACACCACCAGGTTGACGGTGGATTCCTTCTCGACGTCGGTGCCCGCCTCGGGGTCCTGCTCGCAGATGTTGCCCTTGGCCTGGTTCTCGCAGGGTTTCTCCGTGAACTCGAGTACCAGGTCGGTGTTGGTGGCCTGTTTCTCGGCGTCTTCCTTCGTGATGCCGATGAAGTTCGGGGCTTTGAGGGTGTCGTTGCCCACGCCTCCGTCGCCGGAGAAGGCCCAGCGGCCGAGGAGGATGGCGCCGATCAGGACCAGGACACCCGACGCGACGAGCAGGATCGTCGAGGTGTTGTTCTTCTTCTGCTGGCGGCGCCGGCCGGGGCGGTCGTCGTAGCCGCCGTCGTCCGGGTTCATGGGGGGCAGCATCGACGTCGCGGCGCCGGAGTCCGAGCGCAGGGCGGTCGTCGGCTGGTCGCCGGGGTAGCCGCCGTAGCCGGCCGTGCCCATCGCGGCGGTGGCGGCGACGGGCCGGCCGTCGAGGTAGGCCTCGATGTCGACGCGCATCTCGTCGGCCGACTGGTAGCGGTAGTCGGGGTCCTTGACGAGCGCCTTCAGCGTGATCGCGTCTATCTCGGGCGTGACCTCGGGGTCGAAGACGCTCGGCGCCTGCGGTTCCTCCCGGACGTGCTGGTAGGCGACCGCGACGGGGGAGTCGCCGACGAACGGCGGGCGGACGGTGAGGAGTTCGTACAGCAGGCAGCCGGTGGAGTAGAGGTCGGAGCGGGCGTCGACCTGTTCGCCTTTGGCCTGCTCGGGTGAGAGGTACTGGGCGGTGCCGATGACCGCCGAGGTCTGGGTCATCGTCATGCCGGAGTCGCCCATGGCGCGGGCGATGCCGAAGTCCATGACCTTGACCTGGCCGTTGCGCGTCAGCATGACGTTCGCGGGCTTGATGTCGCGGTGGACGATGCCGGCCCGGTGCGAGTACTCCAGGGCCTGGAGGATGCCGATGGTCATCTCCAGCGTCCGCTCCGGCAGCAGCTTGCGACCGCTGTGCAGGAGTTCACGGAGCGTGGAGCCGTCGACGTACTCCATGACGATGTACGGGATGGAGACCCCGTCGATGTAGTCCTCGCCCGTGTCGTAGACCGCGACGATCGCGGGATGGTTGAGCGAGGCGGCCGACTGGGCCTCCCGGCGGAACCGGGCCTGGAAGGACGGGTCACGCGCGAGGTCGGCGCGGAGCGTCTTCACTGCAACGGTGCGGCCGAGGCGGGTGTCGTGGCCGAGGTATACCTCTGCCATGCCACCGCGGCCGAGCACGTGGCCCAGTTCGTACCGGCCGCCGAGGCGACGCGGCTCTTCCATAGCTACCTACCAGCCCTCTCCGTCGGTCCCGGCCGGCACGTTCGCGCGGTCGGAGGCTGCCGTCCGGGGATACGGTACCCGGCTCGCTTTGTGTGACCTGGCCAAGTACCGCAGCCGATACAGGACCGGTACCGCAACGTGCACCGATGGGAAGCGGATGTGAGCGGGGTCACTGCTTGCCCTTGACGACCGCCTCCATCACGCTCTTCGCGATGGGGGCCGCGAGGCCACCGCCGGAGATGTCGCCACGCACGGCGTCGTCGTCCTCGATGATCACGGCGACGGCCACCGGCGAGCTGCCGTCCTCGCCCTTGGCGTAGGAGATGAACCACGCGTAGGGGTTCTCGCTGTTGTCCACACCGTGCTGGGCGGTACCGGTCTTACCGCCGATGGTGACGCCGTCGATCTTCGCCCTGGAGCCGGTGCCCTCGGAGACGACGGTCTCCATCATCGACTGGAGAATCTGGGCGTTCTCCGCCGACATGGGCTTGCTCAGTTCCTCCGGGTCCGTCTTCTCGATGGTGTCGACGCTCGGGGCCTGGAGTTCGTCGACCATGTACGGCTTCATCAGGGTGCCGTTGTTGGCGATGGCGGCGGTGACCATCGCCATCTGCAGCGGGGTGGTGGCGGTGTTGAACTGGCCGATGGAGGAGAGCGCGGTCTGCGACTCGTTCATGTCGTCGGAGAAGACCGAGGCGCTGGAGCGGACCGGGGTGAACTGTTCCTCGGTGAAGCCGAACTTCTTGGCGTACTCGAGCATCTTGTCGTTGCCGAGGTCGGCGCCGATCTTGCCGAAGACGGTGTTGCAGGAGACCCGGAGCGCTTCGCGGAGGGTGGCGTCCTCGCAGGGGAGGTCGCCGTCGTTCGTCAGCGGGGTCGTGGTGCCCGGCATGATCCACGGCAGCGGCGTGTCGGTCTTCTCGTCCGCGCTCTTGTACAGCCCCTCCTCCAGGGCGGCGGCCGCGGTGAGGACCTTGAAGGTGGAGCCGGGCGGGTAGACCTCGCGCAGGGCCCGGTTCAGCATCGGGTCGTCGGGGTTCTCCTTCTTCTGCAGCTTCCGCCAGGCCTCGGCGTCCTTGTCGCTGCCGCCGGCGAACACGGACGGGTCGTACGAGGGGAAGGAGGCGAGCGCGAGGACCTTGCCGGTGGAGGGTTCGAGGGCGACGACCGAGCCCTTGCCGCCCTGCTTCTTCAGGCCCTCGTAAGCGGCCTTCTGAGCGTAGGCGTTGAGGGTGGTGACGACGTTGCCGCCCTCCTTGGCCTTGCCCGTGAGCATGTCGAGCGTGTTGCGGAAGAACAGGCGCTCGTCGTTACCGGTGAGGATGCCGTCCTCGATGGCCTCCAGCTGGTTGGCGCCGAAAGCCTGGGAGACGTAGCCGGTGACCGGCGCCCACATGGCGCCGTCCTTGTAGGTGCGCTTGTACTTGAATTCGCCCTTGGTGGTGGTGTGCCCGGTGATCGGCTCACCGCCGACGATGATGTCGCCGCGCGGTGACGCGTACCGCTCGATGGCGACCCGGCGGTTGTTCTTGTCGCTCCTCAGCTCGTCGGCCCGGACGTACTGGAGCCAGTTGTCGCGGAGGAGGAGGGTGAGGACGAGGAGGCCGCAGAAGATCGCGATCCGGCGCAGGGGCTTGTTCACGGGCGGACCACCTGGGTCATCTCGGCGTCGGGGTTGGAGACGGGGGCGGGGGCGGGGCGTCTGGCCGTGTCGCTGATTCTCAGCAGGATGCCGATGAGCGCCCAGTTGGCGATGACGGAGGAACCGCCGTACGCCAGGAAGGGCATCGTCATACCGGTCAGCGGGATCAGGCCCATGACGCCGCCGGCGACGACGAAGACCTGGAGGGCGAAGGCGCCGGACAGGCCGATGGCGAGCAGCTTGCCGAACGGGTCGCGGGCGGCGAGGGCGGTGCGCACGCCGCGTTCCACGATCAGCGCGTAGAGCAGGAGCAGGGCCATGATGCCGGCCAGGCCGAGTTCCTCGCCGAAGGTGGCGAGGATGAAGTCGGAGTTGGCGGCGAACCGGATGAGGTCGGAGTGGCCCTGGCCCCAGCCGGTGCCGAGGGTGCCGCCGGAGCCGAAGGCCCACAGTGCCTGCATGGCTTGCTCGGAGTGGACGATGCCGTCGCTGGCCCCGGACCGGCTCAGCTGGTACTCGCGCATCGGGTCGAGCCAGGCCTGGACGCGTGTCTGGATGTGCGGTTCGAAGCTGGCCACGCCGACGGCGCCGGCGCTGGACATCAGCAGACCGAAGACGATCCAGCTGGTCCGCTCGGTGGCGACGTACAGCATGATCACGAACATGCCGAAGAACAGCAGGGAGGTACCGAGGTCGGTCTCGAAGACGAGGATGAGGATCGACACCGCCCACACGACGAGGATCGGTCCGAGGTCGCGTCCGCGCGGCAGGTACAACCCCATGAAGCGGCGGCTGGCCAGGGCGAGCGCGTCGCGCTTCACCATCAGGTAGCCGGCGAAGAAGATCGCCAGGACGATCTTGGCGAACTCACCGGGCTGGATGGTGAAGCTGCCGATCTTGATCCAGATCTTCGCGCCGTAGAGGTTGTGGCCGAGGCCGGGCACCAGGGGCAGCAGCAGCAGGACCAGTGCGCCGAGCATCGAGATGTAGGTGTAGCGCTGCAGGACGCGGTGGTCCTTGAGGAAGACCAGCACGGCGACGAACAGGCCGATGCCCAGGGCGGTGTAGAGCAGCTGTCTGGGGGCGGCGGTGCCCGCCTGATGGATCTGCTGCAGTAGTTTCGACTGGTCCAACCGCCAGATGGCGACGAGCCCGAGCCCGTTGAGCAGAGTGGCCAGCGGCAGCATCAGCGGGTCCGCGTACGGCGCGAACTTCCGTACGACGAGATGGCCGATGCCTGCCATCAGGCCGAGGCCCAGGCCGTAGCTCAGCAGGCCGGCCGGGATCTCGTCGCTGATGGCCAGGCCGACGTTGGCGTAGGCGAAGACCGGGATGACGACGGCGAAGACCAGCAGCGCGAGCTCGGTGTTGCGCCGGCTCGGCGCCCCGATCGCACCGATCGTGGACGTGTGCTGCGCCGATGGGTTGGTAGTACTGCTCATCGTGTGACAGGGCCTCTCACGGCTTGCCTACTGCTTACCGCACAGCGAGACGACCTTCTGCTCCTCCTCCGAGAGGCTGGGGCCGGGGCTGGGAGTAGGTGCGGACGGGGGCGTGGACTTCTGCGGTGCCTCGGTCGAGTCCGAGGGGGTCGGCGTCGGCGAGGCCTTGGACGTGAAGGAGGCGGGTGTGGTTCCCGTGGTGCCTCCGGCCTCGCCCTCGCCGGTCTTGGAGTTGTTCTTGCTGTCGGCGGTGCGGCGCTCGGCTTCCTTCCTGCACGCGGAGGCCTGGACCGAGAGTTCGTCGATCTTCGACCGGGCGCCGTGCAGGTCGCCTTCGGCGATGGTCGCCTCGACCAGCTTCCGCTGGTAGGGCGGCAGGTACTTGAGTTCGATCTCGGGGTGGTCCTTCTCGACCTTCGAGAGCGAGACCCAGGCCAGGTCCTGGCTGATGCCCTGGTAGAGCGCGACGTGTTCGCCGTTGGTGCCGACGTAGTACTGGGTCTGCGTCCAGCGCCAGCCGCTGTACACGCCGCCGCCGATGACGGCGAGGGTGAGCAGGCCGAAGAAGGAGCGTTTGAGCCACCGGCGGTTCTTGCGGGGCTTGACGAAGTCGCCCTCGCCGTAGTCGAAGCCGTCGGTCTGGATGAAGCCGGTGACGTCGCCGCTGCCGGGCGGGCCGAATTCGCCCCCGTCGTCCCCGCCGCCCTGGCCGCGCCTGCGGCCGAGTCCGGCGGCGCGGCCGGCCGGGGTCTGCATGGCGCTGTTGTCGCTGGGCTGGTTCTGGTTCTCGGCGACGGCGCCGACCACGACCGGGGTGTCGGACAGCCGGCCGGCCAGGGTGTCACCGGTGTCGAGGTCGAGGACGTCGGCGATGATCACGGTGATGTTGTCCGGGCCGCCGCCGCGCAGTGCCAGCTCGATCAGTGTCTGCACGGTGTCCTCGGGACCCTGGTAGCCCGCCAGGGCTTCCTCGAGGGTCTGGTGGGAGACCACGCCGGACAGGCCGTCGGAGCAGATCAGATACCGGTCGCCCGCCCGGACCTCGCGGATCGACAGGTCGGGCTCGACGTGTTCGCCGCTGCCGAGGGCCCGCATGAGCAGGGACCGCTGCGGGTGGGTGGTCGCCTCCTCCTCGGTGATCCGGCCCTCGTCCACCAGCCGCTGCACCCAGGTGTGGTCCTGGGTGATCTGGGTGAGGACGCCGTCGCGCAGCAGGTAGGCCCTGGAGTCGCCGACGTGGACCATGCCGAGGCGCTGGCCGGTCCACAGCAGCGCGGTCAGGGTGGTGCCCATGCCTTCGAGCTGGGGGTCCTCCTCGACCATCATGCGCAGCTGGTCGTTGGCGCGCTGCACGGCCGAGCCGAGGGAGGTGAGCAGGTCGGAGCCGGGGACGTCGTCGTCGAGCGAGACGATGGTGGAGATGGCCTCGGAGGAGGCGACCTCGCCGGCCGCGGCGCCGCCCATACCGTCGGCGATGGCGAGCAGGCGGGGGCCGGCGTAACCGGAGTCCTCGTTGCCCTCCCGGATCATCCCCTTGTGCGATCCGGCGGCGAAGCGCAGGGACAGACTCATGCGCACCTCGCCCGTCGGCTCCGGGTACAGCCGGTCGTGTCGAGCCACACTGCCCACCCTCCGGTCGGGAGCGCGCCGGGGCCCGGGGTGACGGCCCCCACTGCGTGCTCGCTCCGCTCGCTCATTGTCGTACTACTTCCGCAGCTCGATGACGGTCTTGCCGATGCGGATCGGTGAACCCGGTCCGATCGGTGTGGGGGTCGTCAGCCTGGACCGTTCCAGATAGGTGCCGTTCGTGGAACCCAGGTCCTCGACGATCCACTGGCCGTCGCGGTCCGGGTAGATCCGGGCATGGCGGCTGGAGGCGTAGTCGTCGTCCAGCACGATGGTGCTGTCGTGCGCCCGGCCCAGCGTGATGGTCTGGCCCTGGAGCGCGACGGTGGTGCCCGTGAGGATGCCCTCGGTCACGACGAGTTTGGTGGGGGCGTTACGGCCGCGGCGGCCGCCCCCGGACTGCTGGCGCTGCGGCGGTGGTGCCTGCCGGGCGCCCTGTTGCGGCCGGGCGGTCTCCCGGCGCGCTCCGCGCTGGGTGACCCGCGTGCCGAACAGGTCGCTGCGGATGACCTGCACGGCCACGATCACGAACAGCCACAGAACGGCCAGAAAACCCAGCCGCATGACCGTGAGGGTCAGCTCTGACATTGCCCCCGCTTCACCCTTCGGCTTGCCGGTAAATGATGGTGGTGCTGCCCACGACGATTCGCGAGCCGTCGCGGAGCGTAGCGCGGGTGGTGTGCTGTCCGTCCACCACGATGCCGTTGGTGGATCCCAGATCCTGGATCGTCGAAGGCGTTCCGGTCCGGATCTCGCAGTGCCGGCGGGAGACGCCGGGGTCGTCGATCCGCACGTCGGCCTCGGTGCTGCGGCCCAGTACGAGCGTCCCGTTGGAGATCTGGTGGCGGTTGCCGTTGATCTCGACCCAGTGCCGGGTGCGTCCGGCGGACGCGGGTGCGGCGGGGGGCCGCTGGCCGCCCGCGGGCTGCGGGTAGCCGTAACCGCCGGGCCGGCCGCCGGGCGGCGGCGCGGCCGGCATGGGCGGGGCGCCCGTGGGACCGGCCGGCGGGTAGCCGTAACCGCCGGGGCCGCCGACGGGCGGGCCGCCCATGCCGGGTCCGGCGGGGCCGGGGCCTGAAGGGCCGGGACCTGCGGGGCCCGCCTGGCTGCTGGAGGAGGCGAGTGTACGGCTGCGCACCCGGTACAGGCCGGTGTCGAGGTCGTCCGCCTTCTCGAGCTGCACCTTGATGGGGCCCATGAAGGTGTAGCGCTGCTGCTTGGCGTAGTCGCGCACCATGCCGGCGAGTTCGTCGCCGAGCTGCCCGGAGTACGGGCTGAGCCGCTCGAAGTCGGGGGTGCTCAGTTCGACGATGAAGTCGTTGGGGACAACGGTGCGATCACGGTTCCAGATGGTCGCGTTGTTGTCGCACTCCCGCTGGAGCGCTCCCGCGATCTCCACGGGCTGCACCTCGGACTTGAACACCTTGGCAAAGGTGCCGTTGACCAGGCCTTCGAGTCGCTGCTCAAACTTCTTCAGGACTCCCATGGGGCACCTCCTCCGTCGTTGCCGTCCTGTGTACTGCCCTGTCTTCTGCTGCGTCTACCGCCTCTACTGCCCGGTGCGCTGTTCCGTGCACCGCATAACCGGTACTGCTTACTGATCGTATCCACGCCCTGGTCGATCGGCTGGTTCCCCCTGCCCGTCCGGCCCGACGGGTGTCGATGCCTGACGGAGTTCCCTTCGGGGCTCGCCTTCGAACTCCTTCGGCCGTGTTCGTGCGAGCCGCTCTGCCATGGATCGTAAAGGGGACCGCGGACCAGTGTCCCGCACCTGGCTGTGGACTCTGCCCGGCACCTGTGGAGACGAGGGCTACCGGTACGAGGTTGATACGTGAAGCGGTTCTCATCAGTTCCCGTGGGTGGGTATCGGTGCCCGTCGGTACGTTTTTGTCCGGTGTGACGGGAGCGACACAGGGCGGTACGGGACGGGCCCGTGCGATGACGTCGTTGATCATCCGTGACTGCTCGGGGGTGGTTCAAGGGTGGTCCGGACGGCCGGTGTGCCGCTTGCGGACCGCTCATGGGCGGCGGTGCTGCTCAGCGCGGGTGGGGAGTGGGGGCGGGTGGAAAGGGATGTGAATCCACCCCGGCCAGCGTGCTAATGTTCAGGAGTCGGAAGGCGCCTGACCCTTACAGGAAAGGGCCCGAGGACACACCGAATGCGCGAGTGGCGGAATAGGCAGACGCGCTGGATTCAGGTTCCAGTGCCCGCAAGGGCGTGGGGGTTCAACTCCCCCCTCGCGCACATCGAAGCACCGAGTGAGAGTGCTTCAGTAGTACCAAGGGAACGGGCGGCATCGTGATCACGATGCCGCCCGTTCCGCTGTGTGTGGGCGGAAACACAGGGATCGCCGACGGCTCGGGCCGTCCGCGGTCCCGTTCCGGGTGTGAAGCTTCGCCCACTCCGCTGCGGGCCACCGGTGGCCTGTGAGGAAAGTCTCAGGTCCGGCTCGCGCGGCCCTCCGGCGGCCGGATACCCAGTGACGTGGCCTTGCGGTGGCGCGGTGGCGCGGTGGCGCGGTGGCGCGGTGGCGCGGTGGCGCGGTGGCGCGGTGGCGCGGTGGCGCGGCGGCGGGCAGGACGGGGACGGTGCGCCGCTTGCGGCACGTCGGTGAGCCGACGGGGCCGGGAGCGCGGGTGCGATGGTCGTGGTGGTGACCGTGGCGGTGGCCGGTCAGAGGGCGGTGGCGAACGACCGGTACCAGGGGGCCGCGTGGGGGAAGGCGCGGAGGAAGGGCTCGCCCGGGGAGCAGTCCAGGCGGTCCCAGAAGGTGTCGTCCCTGAACCAGTGGTCGACGGTGAGCATGCCGAGGTGATGCAGGGCGCGCGGGGAGCCGGCGGCCCGCGCGTAGGCGGTCGTGACGTCGACCGCCGTTCCCCCGCCGGGCTGTTCCACCTGTGCGCAGACGGCCGCGAGCAGCTCCGACGCGGCTACCGGGTCCGGGTGGTTGACGTAGTGGACGCCGGGTTCGTGGACCGGGGAGAGTGCCGCGGCGACGGCCGCGCGGCCCAGGACGTCGACGTCGATCATCGAGTGCAGGGCCCCGCAGCCCGCCACGGTGGCCGACAACTCCCTCAGGAGCCCCACCAGTCCGGGTACCACCCAGTGGTCGCCCGAGCCGTACACCAGGTGGGGTCGCAGCACCAGGCCGCCCGCGTCGAGTACGTGCCGTTCGGCCGCGGCGCGGGTGCGGCTGGTGGCGGAGACGGGGGCGACGGGAGCCTCGCCCGGCCGTACGCCGCGGAAGGGGCCCCTGCCGTGGACGGCGGCGGTGCTCACGTACAGGATCCGGCGCACCCCGCTGCGTACCGCCTCCTCCACCAGCGCCTTGGTGCCCCGGTCGTTGACCGCCGCGACGGATTCCGGGTCGCCGGTGATGCGTGAGGCGCAGTGGACGAGGACATCGACGCCGGCGCAACTGCCGTGCAGGGAGGCGGGGTCGGTGAGGTCACCGGGGACGGTCACGGCGGGCGGGGGCGTGTCCGGGAAGGTGCTCGGCTGCGGGGCGTCGGGCTGTGCGTTCCCGGCGGGGGCGCGGCGGGACAGCAACCGGATGTGGGTGTGCGGGCGTCGGCGCGCCGCGGCGGTGATCCGGCTCCCGATGAAACCGGTGCCGCCCGTGATCAGGAGGTTCACCGTCACGTCAGCGACCGTACCGGGGATGGGGCTGGGGCTGGGGGAAGCCTTGGGGGTGGCCACGGGCTCCGGCGGTGGAGGGCCGAGGCGAGGGTGACGGTGAAGACGGGTTCGTCGTTCTGCAGGCCGAAGACCCGTACGGTCACCTCGCCTTCGTCACCGTCGTCCCCCCTGTCGGGGCTCCTGGCCTCATCGTCGGCTCCGCCCTTGTCGAAGACCTCGGTTTCGAGGAGGCAAGGGCTGTCCAGCTCGGTGTAGCGGCTGAAGGAGGAGGCCAGGTCGGACGGCAGGAAGACGCGTCCGCCGGTTGCCGCTGTCGCCGCCTGGCGGGCCGCCTCGAACAGAACCATGCCGGGGACGTGGTCGTTGGGCCGGGCGAAGAGCACGGGGTGACTGGTGTCGACACGCAGGAGCCAGGTGCCGGGGCGGTCGGAGCGGGCGAGGACGACGTCCTCCGCGCGGTGACGGCCGACCAGCTCGTGAGGGACGGGGGGTAAGGGAGGTATCGCGGTGCCCGGGCTGCCCGGGCTGCCCGGCTGCCCGGCTCGCAGGCGGCGGTACGCGGCCGGTGAGGTGCAGCCCATGCTGCCGGTGCCCCGGGCGACGAGCCGTCCCGCGCGGTGGAACTCCATGGTGGTCCGCATGCTGCTCAGGCCGCGGCCCCGGCGGCGTACCTCGGAGCAGACGACGTCGACGGTGACCGGCTCCGCGGCGTCCGCGAGCAGCAGTTCGGAGGGGACGGTGGAGATTCCCAGATCCCACATGACGAAGTGTGTGTCGAGGGGGGCACCGAACTCGGCATGGGCGAGGGCCATCGTCGTCTGGCGCAGTGTCTCGGCGACGATCATCGGATCCTGGCGGAGGTCGTCCACGGGGCCGAAGAAGGAGTGGTCGGCGGGCCAGTGCGCGGTGACGCGGAAGTCGAGTTCGGACAGGCGGACCCATTCCGTCGGGAAGATGTCCGCCGCGCGGGTGCGGTGGGCGAGTTCCGCGGTGACCCGGGTGACGGTGAGGGCGCCGACTGCCTGTCCAGCGGTGGTTGCGGGCGCGCTTCGCTGTCCGGTTCGATCCTCCGTGGGCGTGCTTGTGGCACCTGACTGCGGCATGAGGAACCCTCCGGATAGAAGGCCTGGCTCCGGTCGACTTCGCACTAAGATACGGACGAGCCGGTTTTTTTCAAGGGTGATCCACACCGTTGGAGACGAGTCCACGAGTCCACGAGCCCGCACGGCATCGTGGTACGGCGGTATGCCGACCGCATGGCTACCGCATGACCACTTCACGGCGATCCACGAGATCCACGGAGATCAGGAGGCACCCGATGGCGCGACAGGAGCGCGCGATCCGCACACGGCGGACCATTCTGGACGCGGCGGCGGCCGTCTTCGACGAGCGCGGTTACACCTCGGCGACCATCGGCGAGATTCTGGGCCGGGCAGGGGTGACCAAGGGAGCGCTGTACTTCCACTTCGGCTCCAAGGAGGAGCTGGCGCTCGGCATTTTCGAGGAGCAGCTGGCGGTGGCCCTGCAGCCCCAGTCCAGCAAGCTCCAGGAACTCGTCGACTCCGGTCTGGTGCTGGCCCTGCGGCTGTGCACGGATCCGCTGGTGCGCGCCAGTGTCGGACTGGCCCTGGACCAGGGAGCGTTGGGACTGGACCGGACCCCCGCTTTCCGGATGTGGATCGACCAGACCACCCGGACCCTGGCCGAGGCGAAGGCGGGGGGCGAACTGCTGCCGCACGTCGAGGTGACGGAGACGGCGGAACTACTGGTCGCGAGCTTTTCGGGAGTACAGCTCCTCTCGCAGCTGCGCTGTCAGCGGCAGGATCTGGAGCACCGGGTCGTGGTGCTGTTCCAGCACATGCTGCCGGGCATCGCGGTGCCGGCGGTGCTGGCCCGGCTGGACATCTCGGCGGACCGCGGTCGGCGGGCCCTTGAGGCGGGGCGCCTGGAACCGGCCACGGGGAACGTGGCCACCGAGGCAGAAGCGAGATAGCAGGGCGGGGCAGGACCGGCGGGGCGGGGCAGGACAGGCAGGACAGGCGGGACCGGCAGGACAGGCGGGGGAGGGTGCGGCAGGTGGTCGCCGTGGCTCGGGTGATGGGGCGGGCAGTGGTTGCGGGGCGGGTGGTGGCAGGGGCGCGGGTGAGTGACGGAGTTGTCCACGGTCCCGGAGTTGTCCACAGGGTCTGACGCGTTTCGGCCACCTGGTTGTACGGTCGGCACAGTTGATCTCATGGCCTGCGCCGATGCCCATGGCGACATCGAGGCGGGCCGACGGTCGGTGGCCGTTCGCGTGCGGCACGGCCGGTGTGTGTAGGTACGGGCGTATGGGGGAGGCGGTTGTGGTGACCGAAACTGGTGCCGGCGGGACCGGGACGGGCAGGACGGCGGAGCGGGCGGAGCCGGACCTCGCCGCCGGTGAGGTGCGGCGGCTGCCGCGCGTACCGGGCTTCGCGGCGTGGCCGCCCGAGGGCTCGGCCAAGGCGGACGGCAAGGCTCTGCGCCGGCTGGTGCCGCGCAGGGCGCACTCGGCTCTCGATCTGGATCCCTCACGCCCCGACGCGGTCAGCGCGGTCGAGGAGTCCAGTCGTGGCCGGCTGCCCGAGCTGACGCCGATACGAGTGGGCAGGATGGCGGCGACACCGTTCGCCTTCCTGCGCGGATCGGCGGGCCTGATGGGCCACGACCTGGCCCGCACCCCCATGACGCGGATCCGCGCGCAGCTCTGCGGCGACGCGCACGCGGCGAACTTCGGTCTGTACGGCGACGCGCGCGGTGGGCTGGTCATCGACCTGAACGACTTCGACGAGACGGTGTGGGGTCCCTGGGAGTGGGACCTCAAGCGGCTCGCCACTTCGCTGGTGCTCGCGGGGCGGGAGGTCGGCGCGGACGAGGACACCTGCCGCAAAGCCGCCCAGGACACGGTGGGCGCCTACCGTCGCACGATGCGGCTGCTGGCGAAGATGCCGGTGCTGGACGCGTGGAACGCCATCGCCGACGAGGAACTGGTCTCCCACACCGACGCGCACGATCTGCTCGGCACACTGGAGCGGGTCTACACGAAGGCCCGCGCCAACACCAGCGGCCGTTTCGCGGCCAAGTCCACCAAGGTGACGGAGGACGGCGGGCGCCGCTTCGTCGACGCCCCGCCGGTGCTGCGCCGTGTCCCCGACGCCGAGGCCCTGGCGGTGGCCTCCTCCCTGGAGGAGTACGTCGGCACCCTCCAGCCCGACCGGCTTCCGCTGCTGGCCCGGCACGCGGTGCAGGACGTGGCGTTCCGCGTCGTCGGCACGGGCAGCGTGGGCACCCGCTCGTACGTCGTGCTGCTCCTCGACCATCGGGGGGAGCCCCTTGTCCTTCAGGTGAAGGAGGCCCGCGCCTCGGCGCTGGTGCCGCATCTGCTGACGGCCGGCTTCGACGTCCCCGACGTCGGCCACGAGGGCCGGCGCGTGGTCCTGGGCCAGAAGCGGATGCAGGTGGTCAGCGACAACTTGCTGGGCTGGACGACCGTCGAGGGGCGGCCCTACCAGGTACGGCAGTTCCGCAACCGCAAGGGCAGCGTCGACCCCACGGCCCTGTCCGCCGACCAGGTCGACGACTACGCCCGGATGACCGGCGCCCTCCTGGCCCGCGCCCATTCCCACAGCGCCGACCCCCGCCTGATCGCGGGGTACTGCGGCAGGAGCGACGAGCTCGACGAGGCGATGGGCGACTTCGCCTTCCGCTATGCCGACCGCACGGAGGCGGACCACGCGGACCTGCTGACAGCGGTCCGCTCGGGCCGGATCGCGGCGGAGACGGGGGTCTGAGCACCGCTTCACTCCTTCCGGAGGCTCTCCACTGGCCGGGTGAGGGTGCGGGCGGAGCCGGTGGGGCCATGACCCCGGCCGGCCCATGACCCTCCCCGGTCTCCGGTCGGCCGGGCGGGAGGTCGGTCGGCTGCCGGGGCCGGGTGGGTGGCGGCAGGGGCAGGGATGATGGGAATCGGTGGTGGCGGTGGTGGCCTACGCTGTTCGGGTGACGACCTCGCAGGGTGAGCAGGGCAGTGGCGGCGCCGGTGCGGAGCAGGCGGCGGCCGGCGGTGATGCGCAGCGGCCCGAGGCACGGCTGGAGCGGGCCGTGCGGGCCGCGGAGCAGGCGCTGATCGAGTTCGAGATCGCGGTGGACACCTTCCGCATCGAGGTCGAGAATTTCTCCCGGCTGCACGAGCAGCGGCTCGGTCCCGTGTACGCCCGCATCGAGGAGCTGGACGCCCGCATCCTGGAGGCCAGGGCCGCCCGCAGCGGTGATCCCGAGGACCGTCGGCTGGCCGACGACGCGCGCTCCCGGCTGCAGCCGATTCCCGGCGTGGAGGAACTGCTGAGCGGCTGGATGGACGGCAACGGTCTCTTCCCGGAGGCCGCGGCCATGCTCACCGGCCAGCCCGTCCGGCCCCCGGAGCGGGTGCGGCCCAGCGAGGAGGCCCGCAAGCTCTACCGCGACCTCGCCCGCCAGGCCCACCCGGACCTGGCACAGGAGGAGGCGGAACGTCACCGTCGCGAGGAGTTCATCACCCGCGTCAACGCCGCCTACGCCCGTGGCAGCGAGGCCGAGCTGCGGGAGCTCACCGCCGAATGGGCGGCGGGCCCGAAACTGAAGGAGCAGGCCCCGAGCGCCGGCGAGGAACTCTACGCCCGGCTCGAATGGCTTGCCCAGCGCAAGGAACTGCTCACGCTGGTCGCGAAGGAGCTCGAGGAGGGCGCCATCGGCTCGATGCTCCGGCTGGCCCCGGACGACCCGGACCGTCTCCTGGAGGAGATCGCCGAACAGCTGCGCGCCGAGGTGGCCGAGCGCGAGGCGGAGCTGGCGGCCCTGGAGGCTCTGGAGAGCTGAGGTCCGGTCCGGTGGGCGCGAGTCCCGGGCCGGGGCTTCCGGTAGCGTCGGGGGCATGAGTTTTGCGACTGGGGTGCCCACGGTCGAGGTCTCGGACCTCAAGGACAGCGACTTCCTGCTGGACGTCCGCGAAAGCGACGAGTGGACGTCCGGTCATGCCGAAGGGGCGCTGCACATCCCGGTCAGTGAGTTCGTCGCCCGCTACGGCGAACTGGCCGAGGCGGCTCCGCAGGACGGCCGGGTGCATGTGATCTGCCGTTCCGGTGGGCGTTCGGCCCAGGTCACGATGTATCTGGTCCAGCAGGGCATCGACGCCGTGAACGTGGACGGCGGCATGCAGGTGTGGGAGTCCGCGGGCCGCCCCGTCGTCACCGATGACGGGAAGCCCGGGCACGTTCTGTAGCACTGGGCAGGGCGGGCGGTCACGGCGGAATCGGCCGGGACGTGACCGGTGCGTCCGTACACGACGGCGGAATCGGCCGGGACGTGACCGGTGCGTCCGTACATGGCGGCGGTGCGTCCGTACGTGGCGGTGCGGCCGTCACCGGTCGAAGTCCAGCTCCACCCTCTCCGTCGCCGGATGCGACGGGCAGGCCGGCACGTAGCCCGCGTCGGTCTCCTCCGACTCCAGCGCGAAGTCGCGGTCCATCCGTACCTCACCCGAGACGAGGAAGGGGCGGCACGTTCCGCACACCCCGGACTTGGGCACGGCAGTGGCCCGTTTCCCGGTTGCTGCGGGCTGTGCGGCGATGCACGGCCCGGTTGAAGCACGCAGGGGCCCGTCCGTGAGATAGCTCACGGGCAGGCTCCTGCTTCGTTCGCCCACGGTTCGTGGTGACGCGGCCATCCTCAGGTGTCCCCTGCGATTCCGGGTGCTCGCGCCTCGTGTCCTCTCCGTCCGGGGCCCGGCCATGGTGGCGCGGTCATGGTGGCGCGGCCATCACGGCAGTTCAGCGGACGTGAGCGCCGCGTCCCCCGGCTCCCGCACCGCGGACCT
Organism: Streptomyces sp. P9-A2; assembly: GCF_036634175.1. Taxonomy (NCBI): domain Bacteria; kingdom Bacillati; phylum Actinomycetota; class Actinomycetes; order Kitasatosporales; family Streptomycetaceae; genus Streptomyces; species Streptomyces sp. P9-A2. Next base: position 4,036,151 of record NZ_JAZIFX010000001.1, on the reverse strand, counting down.
GCGCGTCGCCCACTCCGACCGCGTGCGACGGACATGGCGGCGTACGCCGGACGGACGGCCGATCGTCCCGTAGGCCCTGAAGCGGGGGCGCCGGGTCCGTCCGATTCGCGCGTTGAGAAAGTTGTCTCTTGTTACACAACCATTCACCCCATGTACGTGTCGAACACACGTATTACTCATTCCTCGGCAGGCTTCCCGGCCGATTCCTGGAAGGGACATCGAGCAACCATGCTCCGACCGCTGCGTGCCGCGCTGCGCATACACACCAGGGGCGGATTCGCGCTGTCGCTCCTGCTCGGGGCGAGCTATGCGGCGCTACCGCTGTTCGCCCTGCTTCCCCATCTGTGGGGGTTCATCGCCGCATCGGCCGTCAGCTATGTCACGGACGCGTGGCTGCACCGTGTCGAGCCCGCCTTCATCCGCCGGCTGGCAGGTTTCAGGTTCGACCGGATCATGCGATTCCTGGTCCGTGACGCGCTGCTTCTCGTGCTGGCGGTGCGCCTGGACGCGCCCGAGCCCGTGCTGGTCGCCGGACTGCTCGTCCTGGGCGGCCAGTTCGGGATACTCGTGCTCTACACCGCGCTGCACCGCGTCATCCACCGGAAGCGGAGGCTTCCGGTCGCCGTACGCAACATGGACATGAGTGACGCAGGCATCCCCAAGGCTCCGCCGCCCCTGCTGTTCCGCCGCTACCTGCGCCGGCTGCTCCACCTCGACCTGCCGATGCACGCGGGGCTGCTCGTCGGTCTGGCGACCTCCGGCTGGTTCCTCACCAAGGCCGGATACGCGGTGAGCCTTGTCCTGCCCGCTCTCATGCTGCTGGCACTGGCCGCGCAGGTGCGAACGGCCCGCCGGATGCCGGAACGGGAGGAGATCATCGCCGCACTCAACCGGCAGCTGGCCGACTACCGGCCGGAGGTGGCCCTGTACTTCAGCTTCGCCGCGGTCTCCCGTGACTTCATGTACCAGGTCAACATGTGGATCGAGACTCTGGAGAACCTCGACCGCCGCCCGCTGATCATCCTGCGGGAACGCGCCTCCTTCGCCTACCTCAGCCGCACCCGCCTCCCGGTCGTATGCGTGCCCAGGGCCGACGACCTGGCCCAACTGGACCTGCCTGACCTGAAGGTGGTGCTGTATCCGGGCAACGCGGGCAAGAACGTCCACATGCTGCGCGTCGCCGAGGCCAAGCACGTCTTCATCGGCCATGGCGACAGCGACAAGCTCGCCAGCAGCAACCGGGTCAGCAAGGTGTACGACGAGATATGGGTGGCCGGACGCGCGGGCCGCGACCGCTACCAGCGGATCCGGCACGCCATCGACGACGCCGCGATCGTGGAGGTCGGCCGTCCCCAACTGTCCTCGATCCGGCCGCACGCCGAGCACATACCCGGCCCGCTGCCTACCGTGCTGTACGCGCCGACCTGGGAGGGCTGGAGCGACGACGACTGCCACACCTCCCTGATCCCCATGGGCACGGGCCTGATCAGTGCCCTGCTCGACGAGGGCGTACGGGTCCTGTACAAACCGCACCCGCTGACCGGCAAGCGCTCCGTCGAAGCCGCGGCCGCCGATCGGGCCATCCGGGAGATGCTCGACGCCGACAACCGCCGGCGTCAGTCCGCCGACACCCTGCCCGAGCTCGCCACCGGGACGGAGCCGCGGATGCAGGAGATCAAGGAACGGCTCAACGAACTCGCCGGCCGTAACCGCACCGGCGACGACGCCCAGCAGACGCGCGACGCACGGATGCCGGACGACACCGGCTCCGACGAGTGGCACGCGCTGGAAGCCGAATGGCACCACCTCTTCTGGAGCCGCACCGGCCCCCTCCGCCACCAGGTGATCACCGGTCAACTGCCCACCCTGTACGAGTGCTTCAACCAGGCGGACATGCTCATCAGCGACGTCTCATCCGTCGTCGCCGACTTCGTCGCGAGCCTCAAGCCGTACGTCCTGACCAATGCTCACGACCTGCCCGACGAGGAATTCCGGGCCGCCTACACCACTGCGGGCGGCGCCTATCTCCTCGACCGTGCCTGCACCCGACTGCCGGAGATCCTGCGGTCGGTGCGAGAGCCGCGCCATGACCCGATGGCACTCGACCGGCACACGCTCAAGGAGTACGTCCTCGGCCCCGACCGGCCCACCTCGATGGAGCGGTTCAACACCGCGGTCAACGCCCTCGCCGACACGGCCCTTCTCCACCAGCAGGAGCATGCGCCGAGCGACACGCTGTTGACACCGGCCCTCGACGCGAACCGCGTCGACCTGACCTGACCTGACCTGAGCTGAGCGACGGACAGGACGACCGGCGGCCGGTCCCCTGTGGCAGGTGGGGCGAGCACGGCCGGGTGCATGTGATCTGTCGTTCCGGTGGGCGTTCGGCCCAGGTCACGATGTATCCGGTCCAGCAGGGCGTCGACGCCGTGAACGTGGACGGCGGCACGCAGGTGGGGGAGTCCGTGGGCCGCCCCGTCGTCACCGATGACGGGGCGGCCCGGACATGTTCTGTAGTACAGGGCAGGGCGGGCGGTCACGGCGGAATCGGCCGGGACGTGACCGGTGCGGCTGTACGTGGCGGCGGAATCTGCCCGGCCGTGCGGTGCGTCCGTATGTGACGGTGCGGCCCTCACCGGTCGAAGTCCAGCTCCACCCTCTCCGTCACCGGACGCGACTGGCAGGCCAGCACGTAGCCCGCGTCGGTCTCCTCCGGCTCCAGCGCGAAGTTGCGGTCCATCCGCACCTCACCCGAGACGAGGAAGGCGCGGCATGTTCCGCACACCCCGCCCTTGCAGGCGTAGGGGGCGTCGGGGCGGTTGCGCAGCACCGTCTCCAGCAGGGACTCGCCGTCCTGGACGGGCCAGGTACCGCCGCGTCCGTCGAGCAGGGCGGTGACGATGCTGTGGGCGGGAGCCGGGGTCGTGGGGGCGGTCGGTGCGCCGGTGTCCACGTGGAAGATCTCCTGGTGGATGCGGGAGCGCGTCACGCCCAGACCGCGCAGGGCCCGTTCGGCCCCCTCGACCAGCCCGTACGGGCCGCACAGGAACCAGCCGTCCACCTGCCCTACGGGCAGCAGTGCCGGCAGCAGGGCGGTGAGCCGCTCCTCGTCGAGGCGTCCGGACGGCAGCCCCGCCTGCTGCTCCTCCCGCGAGAGCACCGGCACCAACTGGAACCGGTCGGGGTAGCGGTCCTTAAGGTCGGCGACCTCCTCCAGGAACATCGTCGAGGCGGCTGTCCGGTCACTGCGGATCAGGCAGAACCGGGCCCCCGGCTCTCGCTCCAGAAGGGTCGAGGCGATGGAGAGCACCGGGGTGATGCCGCTCCCGCCGACGATCGCCGCGTACCGGCCGGGCGTGGGCGGGAGGGTGAACCGGCCCGCGGGGGTCATCACCTCCAGTTCGTCCCCGACGCCGATCTCCTTCAGGGCGTACGTCGAGAAGGCGCCGTCCTCGACCAGCCGTACCCCCACCCGCAGCGTGCCGGGCCCCGTGCCGTCGGGGGCCGGGGAGCAGATCGAGTAGGTGCGCCGGATGTCCTGGCCGTCGGCCCTGCGCCGCAGGGCCAGGTGCTGGCCGGGGACGTAGCGGTACTCCTCGCGCAGGTCCGGCGGGACGGTGAGGGTGAGGGCGACGGAGTTGTCGGTGAGCCGGTCGACGGCGGCCACCCGGAGCCGGTGGAAGCGCGCCATCACAACTCCTTGAAGTGGTCGAACGGTTCACGGCAGTCCAGGCAGCGGCGCAGCGCCTTGCAGGCGGTGGACGAGAAACGGCTGAGCAGTTCGGTGTCGGCGGAGCCGCAGCGCGGGCACCGCACGGGTTCCGGTGTGGATTCGCACGTGGGTTCGTGCGCCCCGTCCACCCCGTCCACCCCGTCCACCCCGTTCGCCCGGAGGCCGCGGCCGCGGGTGCGGGTCGGTCCGAGATCCACCGCGACCGCACCGGACGCCGGCCGTACGCGTGGCGGGGCTATACCGAACTCCCGCAGCTTGCGCCGCCCTTCGTCGGTGATGTCGTCGGTCGACCAGGCGGGCGCGAGCACCCTGCGGACGGTGACCTCGCGCACCCCGTGCTCGCGCAGCACTCGCTCGATGTCCGCGGACATCGCCTCGACGGCCGGGCACCCCGTGTACGTGGGGGTCAGCTCGACCTCGACGGTGTCCGCCCCGTGCGCGTGCACCGCGCGCACCACGCCCAGCTCGCGCAGGGTCAGCACGGGCAGTTCGGGGTCGGGAACCGAACCGGCCAGTTCGAGCAGTTCCGCCTCCAGCGGGGTGGTGGCCGCCGGGGTCACCATGTCGCCCCCGGGTGGCTGCGGTGCAGGTGCTGCATCTCGGCGAGCATGTGGCCGAAGGACTCGGTGTGCAGCCCCTGGCGTCCGGCGCCGGCCGTCCACGCACCCGTGCGCGGGCCGTCGGGCACGGTGAGCGTGGCCCTGTGCAGCACCTGCGTGATCTGCTCCAGCCAGGCCGTCTCCAGGGCCGACCAGTCGACGCCGAGGCCCTCGACCGGCTGGAACATCTCGCCGGTGTACCGCCACAGCGCGTCCACCGCCCGCTGCATCCGGGTGTGGCCGGTGGCGGTGCCGTCGCCGAGCCGCAGGGTCCATTGCTCGGCGTGGTCGCGGTGGTAGGTGACCTCCTTGACGGCCTTGCCGGCCAGCGGTGCCAGCGGGCCGTCCCCGGCGGCGAGTTCGGCGTGCAGGAGGTGCTGATAGGTGGAGAAGTACAACTGGCGGGCGATGGTGTGGGCGAAGTCGCCGTTCGGCTGCTCGACCAGCTGGAGGTTGCGGAAGGCGCGTTCCTCCCGGAGGAACGCCAGCTCGTCCTCGTCGCCCGCCAGCGACAGCAGTACGCGGGCCTGGCCCAGCAGGTCCAGCGCGATGTTGGCGAGGGCGACCTCCTCCTCCAGCACGGGGGCGTGGCCGGCCCATTCGCCCAGGCGGTGGGAGAGCACCAGGGCGTCGTCGCCGAGGGCGAGCGCGGCCGCCGTGAGGACGGTGTCCCGGGCGGGTGTCGTCGTCACAGGTGCCGCACCCCCTCGGGGATCTCGTAGAACGTCGGGTGCCGGTAGGGCTTGTCGGCGGCCGGTTCGAAGAACGGGTCCTTCTCGTCGGGCGAGGACGCGGTGATCGTGGACGACGGCACGACCCAGATCGAGACGCCCTCGCCGCGACGGGTGTACAGATCGCGGGCATTGCGCAGGGCCAGCTCCGCGTCCGGGGCGTGCAGGCTGCCGGCGTGGGTGTGGGACAGCCCCCGGCGCGAGCGTACGAAGACCTCCCACAGGGGCCAGTCGGTGTCGGTCATGCGCGGATCGCTCCTGTCTCGCCGGTCGTGTGCTTGGCCGCGTAGGCGGCTGCCGACTCCCTGACCCAGGCGCCCTCTTCGTGGGCGCGCCTGCGCCGGGTCAGCCGCTCCTCGTTGCACGGGCCGTCGCCCTTGAGGACGTTCCGGAACTCCGTCCAGTCGATCGGGCCGAAGTCGTGGTGTCCCCGTTCCTCGTTCCACCGCAGGTCCGGGTCGGGGAGGGTGAGGCCGAGCGACTCGGCCTGGGGGACGCAGATGTCGACGAAGCGTTGGCGCAGCTCGTCGTTGGAGTGCCGCTTGATCTTCCAGGCCATCGACTGCGCGGAGTGCTGGGACTCGTCGTCGGGCGGGCCGAACATCATCAGCGACGGCCACCACCAGCGGTCCACCGCGTCCTGGGCCATCGCGTGCTGTGCGGGGGTGCCACGGCTCAGGGCCAGCAGCAGCTCGTAGCCCTGGCGCTGGTGGAAGGACTCCTCCTTGCAGATGCGCACCATCGCGCGCGCGTACGGGCCGTACGAGCAGCGGCACAGGGGCACCTGGTTGGTGATCGCGGCGCCGTCCACCAGCCAGCCGATCGCACCGACGTCGGCCCAGGTCAGCGTGGGGTAGTTGAAGATCGAGGAGTACTTCTGGCGGCCGGAGTGCAGCTTGTCCAGCAGCTCGTCGCGTCCCGTGCCGAGGGTTTCGGCGGCGCTGTAGAGATACAGGCCGTGTCCGGCTTCGTCCTGCACCTTGGCCATCAGGATCGCCTTGCGGCGCAGCGAGGGCGCGCGGGTGATCCAGTTGGCCTCCGGCTGCATGCCGATGATCTCGGAGTGCGCGTGCTGCGCGATCTGCCGGACGAGTGTGGCGCGGTAGGCGTCGGGCATCCAGTCGCGCGGTTCGATGCGTTCGTCGGCAGCGACGGCCGCGTCGAAGGCGCGCTCGTACTCCGTGCTGCTGCCGGCGCCGCCGCCCACGCTCTCACCCGCGTCGGCGCCGACGCTGCCGACTGCTGTCGCCATGAGGTCCCCCTCGACCTGGGTTCTTCCCGGGTTCTTCCCGGAACACGCTCCCGACCGATCGTTCGGTTCGCGCGATTCCATGGTGAGACGGGCACCGCGAGGTGTCAACAGCTGTGGATAACCTCGGGCGGGATCGCCGACAGGGGGAGTACCTGTTGGGCGACCGGGCGGACGGTGGATGTGGTGACGGCCACGGAACGCGTGGACGGCCGGGGCTGTGCCGCGACGGCCGGTGCTGAGTACCGTTCCCGTGCGACGCTGCGAAGCGGTACGCGGGCGGCACGTCGCCCGCGCACGCAGGACGGTGGCGGCGATCGGCCGGAATTCGGACCGGGACTGTGGGAACGGGACTGTGGGAACGGGGCGGGATGGACGTGTACGACGAGGGCTCGCACGCCCGGCACGGGCGGACCGGGCCGGGCGTGCCGGGCGACCCTGCCCCGCCCTCCGCCCCGCCCGCTCCCGCACCGACACCCACTGCTCAGGACGATCCCCGGCCCGCGGGCGCCCCTCCTCCCTCGGATGCCCCTCCGCTCTCGGACGTCTCTCCGGCTCCGGACGTCTCTCCGGCTCCGGATGTTCCCTCGGTCCCGGACGCGGATCCCCCGCCCCTCGAGCCCCGTACCGGCGTGGCCGCCCTCCCCCTCGGCCATCGGATCGCCGCCGCCCTGGCGCTCGGGATCGTGGCTGTCGTCGTCTGCGTGCACATAGGGATGACGTTCCTCCACGTCGCGCCCGCGAACACGGTCTCCAAGGGACACGCCAAGGCGATCGAGGACTGGATCTACCCGGAGTTCGAGCAGAACTGGAAGCTGTTCGCGCCGAACCCGTTGCAGCAGAACATCTCCGTCCAGGTCCGCGCCGAGGTCCTGACGCCGGACGGGGGAGTGCGGACCACCGGCTGGTACGACCTGTCCGCCGAGGACGGCCGGGCCATCGACGGCAACCTCCTGCCCAGCCACACCCAGCAGAACGAGCTGCGCCGCGCCTGGGACTTCTTCGTCGCCACGCACGACGGCGAGGGCCGGCCGGTGGGGATGCGCGGCACGCTGGCCGAGTCGTATCTGCGCCGGATCATGGTGATGCGTCTCGACCGGTCGTACGCGGCCGGGCCGGGCGGTGTCGTCGACCGGCTCCAGGTCCGCTCCCGCACGGTCAACGTGCCGCCGCCGGAGTGGAGCGAGGAGGAGGTCTCCACGAAACCCGTGTACCGCACGCTGCCCTGGTGGCCGGTGCCCAAGGACGAGGCCCGGGGAGGCATCGGGTGAACCGCTACCTGCTCAAGGGGTCCGGCGCCGTCGCGCGGGTCACCGATTCCGCCCTCGGCCCCCATCAGACCGCGGTGATCCGGATCGGCTTCAGCGCGACCTGGCTGCTGTTCCTGCTGCGCGAGTTCCCCCACCGCCAGGAGCTGTACGGGCCCGACGGCCCGTGGGACTGGGACCTCGCCGATCAGCTCGTCGGATCCAACGGCGCCTTCACCGCGCTGCTGTGGTCGGACGGCCAGGGCTGGTTCGAGGCCCTCTACCTGCTCGCGGTGGTGTGGAGCGTCCTGCTGCTGCTGGGCTGGCGCACCCGCACCATGTCGGTGCTGTTCATGGTGGGCGTGCTGTCGCTGCAGAACCGCAGCGTCTTCATGGGCGACGGCGGCGACAACGTCCTGCACCTGATGTCGGTCTACCTCGTGTTCACGCGCTGCGGCCAGGTGTGGTCCCTGGACGCGAGGCGCGCCCGGCGCGCGGACGAGGCACGCGCGCGTGGAGAGCGGCCGCGGGACCGGACGGGCCCCGCGCTGTGGGGGGCGCTGGGCTTCCTGCTGCTCCTGGCGACCCTGGCCGGCCGGATGGACGGCGACCGGTTCGTCCCGGCGCTGCTGTGGGCCGTATGGCTGGCACAGGCGCTGTGGTGGCTGGTGGGGCGCTGTGCGAGGACCCCGCAGCCGCGCGGTCTGCTGGATGTCGTCGCCAACATCGTGCACAACGGCGCCCTGCTGGTGATCATGGCCGAGGCCTGTCTGATCTACGCCACGGCCGGTTGGTACAAGGTCCAGGGCTCCCGCTGGCAGGACGGCACCGCGGTGCACTACCCACTGCACCTGGAGTACTTCTCCCCCTGGCCGGCCCTCGGTGACCTGCTGACCGCCAGCGGCACCCTGGTGATGCTGGTGACCTACGGGACGGTCGCCGTACAGGTCGCCTTTCCGTTCACCCTGTTCAACCGGCGGGTCAAGAACGTGCTCCTGGGGCTCATGATCACCGAGCACGCGGTGATCGCCGTCGCCCTGGGGCTGCCCTTCTTCTCCCTGGCGATGATCGCGGCCGACGCGGTCTTCCTGCCTACATCGTTCCTGCGCCGGCTGGGCAACGCCTTCGGACGCGCCTGCAGGTGGGTACGCAACCGGATACTCCGAATCCCACCGCCGCGCACGCGCACGGGCGGTGCGCCGGTGCCCGTGCCCAGGACCGGGAACCAGGCGGAGCCGGTGAACCACGTGGATCAGCTGGACCACGTGGATCAGACGGATCATGTGGATCAGACGGATCATGTGGATCAGACGGATCATGTGGAGCACGTGGACCGGGAGGAGCAGGCCGGTCGGTGGCCGACCGTCCCCGCGCCCGGGAAGCCACCCAGCACGCGCCCGTAGGCTGCACCTCATGGCCGCCCCCGACAGCGACACCACCCCTGACACCACCCCTCCTGACACCACCCCCGACGCCGTCCCCCACAGTGACTCCGTGCCCCCCACGTCCCCCGCCCAGGGGATCGCCCCCGTGACCCGCTGGCACCGGCACAGCGACGGTGCGGTTCTGCTCGACGGCTTCCACGCCCTCAAGCACGCCGTGCGCTTCGGGGCCGAGGTCGAGGTGGCGGTGACCGCGGACCGGGCCGCCGCGCTCGCCCTCGCCGACGAGCTGGCCCCGGACGTCCGGGAGGCGCTGGCGGCGCTGCTGGCGGAGGTGCCGTACGAGACGTACGCCTCGCTCGTCCCGCGCCCGCACCCCACCGCCGTCGCCGCCCTCGCCGTACGGCCCTCCCGCGCGGGCAACCTGGCCGGGCTGGCGCGTACCCCGCGCACCGCGCCCGTGGTGGTCCTGGACCAGCCGCGCAACCTGGGCAACGCGGGCGCCGTGATCCGGCTGGCCGCCGGTTTCGGGGCGACCGGGGTCGTCACCACCGGCACCCTCGACCCCTGGCATCCCACGGTCGTGCGCGGCGGGGCCGGGCTGCACTTCGCGACCGCCGTGGAACGGCTGTCCGTCGACGAACTGCCCGCCGGCCCGGTGTTCGCACTAGATCCGGAGGGCGAGGACATTCGCGCACTGAGACTGCCGGACGACGCGCTGCTGGCCTTCGGCTCGGAGCGCAGCGGGCTCTCGCCCGAGCTGCGCGCGCGTGCCGACCATCTGGTGGCGCTGCCGATGCGCCCCCAGGTCTCCAGCTACAACCTCGCGACCAGTGTGGCCATGACGCTGTACCACTGGAGCGCCGCCGGGGGCGCACCCGTCTGAGCGGCTCCCGCGCCGGCCGCGTCTATGCCTCCTGGCGCACCTCGACCACCCGGAAGCGGTTGGCCACGAACGCGGCGTCGGTGAGGGCCGCGTTGGCCGCCGGGTTGCCGCCGGAGCCGTGGAAGTCGGAGAAGGCGGCCGTCTGGTTGACGTACACCCCGCCGGTGAGGTTGAGGGAGAGCTGGGCGGCCTCCTCCAGACAGACCTCCCGCACCTCCTCCTCGAACTCCGGGGAGGTCGTGTACGCGCCGACGGTCATGGCGCCCTTCTCGCGGACGGTGCGCCGCAGCAGCTCCGCCGCGTCGGACGCCGAGTCGACGGCGACGGCGAAGGAGACCGGGCCGAAGCACTCGCTCATGTAGGCGGCCTCGGCGTCCGGCTTCGCGCCGTCCAGTTTCACGATCACCGGTGTACGGACCACCGCGTCCGGGAATTCCGGGTGGGCGATGCGGCGGGAGGCGAGGGCGACCTCGCCGAGGCCGGCGGCGGCCTCCAGACGATCCTTGACACCGGGGTTGACGAGTGCGCCGAGCAGGCCGACCGCGCGCGTGTCGTCGCCGAGCAGGCCGTCGACCGCCTGCGCCAGGTCGGCGACGACCTCGTCGAAGGACTTGAGGCCCTGGTCGGTGGTGATGCCGTCGCGCGGGATCAGCAGGTTCTGCGGGGTGGTGCACATCTGGCCGCTGTAGAGCGACAGGGAGAACGCCAGGTTGGCGAGCATGCCCTGGTAGTCGCCGGCGGATTCCACGATCACCGTGTTGACGCCGGCCTTCTCCGTGTACACCTGTGCCTGGCGGGCGTTGGCCTCCAGCCAGTCGCCGAACTCCGTGGAGCCGGTGTAGTCGACGATCCGGATCTCCGGGCGGGTGGCCAGGTCCTTGGCGATGCCCTCATCGGGCCGCTCGGCGGCCAGCGCCACCAGGTTCGGGTCGAAGCCGGCCTCGGTGAGTACCTGGCGCGCGACCTGGACGGTGAGCGCGAGCGGCAGCACCGCGCGGGGGTGCGGTTTGACCAGCACCGCGTTGCCGGTGGCAAGGGAGGCGAACAGGCCCGGATAGCCGTTCCACGTGGGGAAGGTGTTGCAGCCGACGACCAGGCCGATGCCGCGCGGGACCGGGGTGAACCGCTTGGTCAGCACCAGTGGGTCGCGCTTGCCCTGCGGCTTGGTCCACTCCGCGGTGCCGGGGGTGCGTGTCTGCTCGGCGTACGCGTACGCCACCGCTTCCAGGCCGCGGTCCTGCGCGTGCGGGCCGCCGGCCTGGAACGCCATCATGAACGCCTGGCCGGAGGTGTGCATGACCGCGTGGGCGAACTCGGGCGTCCGGTCGCCGATCCGCTTGAGGATCTCCAGGCAGACCACCGCGCGGGTCTCGGCGCCCGCGTCCCGCCAGGCCCGCATCCCGGCCCGCATGGCGGGCAGCAGCACGTCGAGGTCCGCGTGCGGGTAGCTGACGCCCAGCTCGAAGCCGTACGGCGAGGTCTCGCCGCCCACCCAGTCGTCGGTGCCGGGCTGGCCGAGGTCGAGGCGGGTGTTGAGCAGCGCGTCGAAGGCGGCCTTGCCCGCCGCGAGGTCCAGGCTGCCGTTCTCCCCGTAGGCCTTGGGGTGCTCGGGGTGGGGGGACCAGTACGCGCGCGTGCGGATCGCTTCCAGCGCCCGGTCCAGGGTGGGCCGGTGCTGGGCGGTCAGCTGCTGCGCGGTGAGTTCGGCGGCCATCGGGGACCAACTCCTCGTCGAGTTCGGGGACCGGGCAAAGCCCTGGGCAGGAGGCGGGGGCAGGGGCATCGGAAGCCGACGGTGCCGGACGGCGGCGATGCCGGAGGGAAGGGCGAAAGACAGGGCGTCGGAGGCAAGGGATGTCGGAAGTCGGGCGGTCGGAGTTAGAGTAACCGAACGATCGGTCGGGACAAGGGGGTCCGCCGCATCCGTGGACAAGCCCGTGCGGGAGGATCGCGCACATGACAGCACTCGACCTCAGCAGCCCTGTGGCCGTCGTCGGTACCGGCACCATGGGCCAGGGCATCGCCCAGGTCGCCCTGGTCGCGGGTCATCCCGTGCGGCTGTACGACGCCGTCCCCGGCCGGGCCCGGGAAGCGGCCGAGGGGATCGTGGCCCGGCTCGACCGGCTCGTGGCGAAGGAACGGCTCACCGCCGCCGACCGGGACGCGGCCCGCGCCCGCCTGCTGCCCGCCGACGACCTCACCGCCCTCGCCGACTGCGCCCTGGTCGTCGAGGCAGTCCTGGAGCGCCTGGACGTCAAGCAGGAGCTGTTCCGCGCGCTGGAGGACGTCGTCTCCGACGACTGCCTGCTCGCCACCAACACGTCCTCCCTGTCGGTCACCGCCGTCGGCGGCGCCCTGCGCGTCCCCGGCCGCTTCGTGGGCCTGCACTTCTTCAACCCGGCGCCGCTGCTGCCACTCGTCGAGGTCGTCTCCGGCTTCGCCACCGACGTCACCTGCGCCACGCGCGCGTACGAGACGGCCCGCGCCTGGGGCAAGACACCGGTCGCCTGCGCCGACACCCCCGGCTTCATCGTCAACCGCATCGCCCGGCCCTTCTACGCCGAAGCCTTCGCGGTGTACGAGTCCCAGGGTGCCGATCCGGCCACCGTCGACGCGGTGCTGCGCGAGTGCGGCGGCTTCCGCATGGGTGCCTTCGAACTGACCGACCTCATCGGGCAGGACGTCAACGAGTCCGTCACCCACTCGGTGTGGCAGTCCTTCTTCCAGGACGTGCGCTTCACGCCGTCCCTGGTCCAGCGCCGGCTGGTCGAGTCCGGCCGCCTCGGCCGCAAGAGCGGCCAGGGCTGGTACGACTACCGGGACGGTGCCGAGCGTCCCGAGCCGCACACCGCGGAGCGGGCGGGCCCGCCCGCGTACGTGGTCGCCGAGGGTGATCTGGGGCCCGCCTCGGACCTGTTCGCCCTGATCCGCGAGGCCGGAATCCAGGTCCGCGCGGAGGACGAGGACAACGGCACCCGCCTGGTGCTGCCCGGTGGCGGCCAGCTGGTGCTCGCCGACGGCCAGACCTCCGTGGAGTACCGCGACGTCGTCTACTTCGACCTCTCGCCGGACTACCGCGAAGCCACGCGCATCGCCCTGTCCCACTCCCAGGACACCTCCGCGCGGACCGTCGCCGAGGCCACCGGGCTGTTCCAGGCGCTCGGAAAGAAGGTCAGCGTCATCGGGGACGTCCCCGGCATGATCGTCGCGCGCACGGTGGCGCGGATCATCGACCTGGCGCACGACGCCGTCGCCAAGGGGGTGGCCACCGAGCAGGACATCGACACCGCGATGCGGCTGGGAGTCAACTACCCCCTCGGCCCCTTCGAGTGGAGCCGTCGCCTCGGCCGTGGCTGGGCCGGTGCCCTCCTGGAGGACCTGCACGAGCGTGATCAGTCCGGCCGCTACGCGCCGTCCCTCGCGCTCTACCGGCACGCGTGCGCCACCGAGAAGCGGGAGGACACCCCATGACCACCGCCAGGCGTGACACGTACACCCCGGAGTCCCTGCTCTCCGTCGCCGTCCGGGTGTTCAACGAGCGCGGCTACGACGGCACCTCCATGGAGCATCTCTCCAAGGCCGCCGGCATCTCCAAGTCGTCGATATACCACCATGTGACGGGTAAGGAGGAGCTGTTGCGGCGCGCGGTGAGCCGGGCGCTGGACGGGCTCTTCGGCATCCTCGACGAGGAGCACGCGTGCGCGGGGCGTGCCGCCGAGCGCCTGGAGTACGTCGTGCGGCGCATGGTCGAGGTCCTGATCGCGGAGCTGCCGTACGTGACGCTGCTGCTGCGCGTGCGCGGCAACACGGGAACCGAGCGGTGGGCCCTGGAACGGCGGCGCGAATTCGACCACCGGGTGGCGGCACTGCTGAGGGCCGCGGCGGCGGACGGGGACGTGCGCGGCGACATAGAGGTACGCCTGGCGACCCGGCTGGTCTTCGGGATGATCAACTCGATCGTCGAGTGGTACCGGCCGGACGGGCACGGCATGAGCGAGCGCGAGGTGACGGACGCGGTGGTCCAGCTGGCCTTCGGCGGGCTGCGCAAGGCGTCCTAGGACGTGTGTCGAAAGTCCCGCCTGCCCCGCGGCGTCCGGCGCGCACTCCCCCAAGCTCTTCGAGCAGGGGGACCCCCAGCCGCGTTGTCGGGAGCGCCCACGTACGCCCGGTACGCGGGCGACCCTCCGCCGTGCGATCGCACGCTCCCCCAAGCTCTCGGCTCCGCTCGAGCAGGGGGACCCCCATGACACCGCGGCGCCCGCCCTCCGGGCGGCCGGCGCTCCTTTCGAAACACGCCCTGGCTCCAGGAACGGCCCGGGGTGGTCCTCACCGGGGAACGGTTCCGCGCGGGGGGCTGTCCGGGAGCAGCCCCGGGCTCGTCCGGCGGTTCACCTCTGTGGTTCCAGGTCCTCCTCCTCGAACACCAGCAGGGTGCGCGTGCTGAGCACCTCGGGGATCGCCTGGAGCCGGGTCAGCACCAGCTCGCGCAACGCCCGGTTGTCCGGGGTGTGCACCAGGAGCAGCACGTCGAAGTCGCCGCCCACCAGGGCGATGTGGGAGGCGCCGGGGAGCTGCCGGAGCTGCTCGCGGACCGTGCGCCAGGTGTTCTGGACGATCTTCAGCGTGATGTACGCAGAGGTGCTGTGACCGGCCCGTTCGTGATCGACGCGGGCGCCGAAGCCGCGGATGACGCCGTCCTCCACGAGCCGGTTGATCCGGGCGTAGGCGTTCGCGCGCGAGACGTGGACCCGGTCGGCGACCGACCGGACGGACGCGCGGCCGTCCGCCTGGAGCATGCGCAGGATGTCCTGGTCTATGGCGTCCAGGGGGCGCGCGGGCGGCAGCGGACGGCTCCCCTCCAAGCTTTCGGCCATTTGTTCAGACGACACCCGGTCCCGCCTCTCCGCCATGGACGTAATGCGTCCATCACAGGCTGTGGACAACCGTTTGTCCACAGCCTGGTGCCACCCGTAGCCAAAATGTGCCGACGACCGAACAATCGGTTGGTGAGGCGCGTCACAGACGCCGCGTCTCCTGGGACCCGTCGGCGGACTCCCCTCTGTCACGTGACGCCGTGCACGCACTCTCGCCGTACCGGACCCTGACCCGAGTACATCCAAGTACGAGGCTCAGGGCCCGGCACGCCGAGAGCACGCTCCCCCAAGCTCTCGGCTTCTCCCCCGGCTACCGCCGGGAGGTGCCCCCAGAGCAGGGGGGAGATCCCCATGGCGCCGCGTGGCCCGCCCTTCGGGCGGACGATGGGAGTCCGACGACAGGACCCAGCCGCTCCCACGAGGAGGTGCCGTCATGACGGTCATGGAGCAGCGGGGCGCTTACCGGCCCACCCCGCCGCCCGCCTGGCAGCCCCGTACCGACCCCGCGCCGCTGCTGCCCGACGCGGAGCCGTACCGGGTGCTCGGCACCGGGCGCGCCGACGCGGCCGATCCGGAGCTGCTGCGCCGGCTGTACGCGGAGCTGGTGAAGGGCCGCCGCTACAACGCACAGGCCACCGCGCTCACCAAGCAGGGCCGTCTCGCGGTCTACCCCTCCAGTACCGGACAGGAGGCCTGCGAGGTCGCCGCCGCGCTGGTCCTCGAGGAGCAGGACTGGCTCTTCCCGAGCTATCGCGACACGCTCGCCGTCGTCGCGCGCGGCGTGGACCCCGTCGAGACCCTCACCCTCCTGCGTGGCGACCGGCACACCGGTTACGACCCCTACGAGCACCGGGTCGCACCGCTGAGCACGCCGCTCGCCACCCAGCTGCCGCATGCCGTCGGACTCGCGCACGCCGCCCGCCTCAAGGGGGACGACGTGGTCGCGCTGGCCATGGTCGGTGACGGCGGGACCAGCGAGGGCGACTTCCACGAGGCGCTGAACTTCGCCGCCGTGTGGCGGGCGCCGGTCGTCTTCCTCGTCCAGAACAACGGCTTCGCGATCTCCGTTCCGCTTGCCAAGCAGACCGCGGCCCCGTCGCTGGCCCACAAGGCCGTCGGCTACGGGATGCCCGGCCGCCTGGTCGACGGCAACGACGCGGCCGCCGTGCACGAGGTGCTGGCCGACGCCGTACGCCACGCGCGTGAGGGCGGCGGCCCGACCCTGGTCGAGGCGATCACCTACCGCGTGGAGGCCCACACCAACGCCGACGACGCGACCCGCTACCGGGGCGACGCCGAGGTGGAGACCTGGAAGGGGCACGACCCCGTCGCGCTCCTCGAACGGGAACTGACCCGGCGCGGTCTGCTCGACGACGACCGTATCGCCGCCGTCCGCCAGGACGCCGAGACCATGGCCGCCGACCTGCGGGCGCGCATGAACCGGGACCCGGTGCTCGACCCCATGGACCTGTTCGCCCACGTCTATGCCGAGCCCACCTCCCAGCTGCTGGAGCAACGGGAGCAGCTGCGGGCCGAGCTGGCGGCCGAAGCGGAGAGCGAGGCCGGGCCCGGGGCCGGCTCCGAACCGGGAGGGACGCAGCGATGACCACCGTCGCCGTCAAACCGGCCACCATGGCGCAGGCGCTCACGCGCGCGCTGCGCGACGCGATGGCCGCGGACCCGTCCGTGCACGTCATGGGTGAGGACGTCGGCACCCTCGGCGGTGTCTTCCGGATCACCGACGGACTCGCCGAGGAGTTCGGCGAGGACCGCTGCACGGACACTCCGCTGGCCGAGGCGGGCATCCTCGGGACGGCCGTCGGCATGGCGATGTACGGGCTGCGGCCGGTCGTGGAGATGCAGTTCGACGCGTTCGCCTACCCGGCGTTCGAGCAGCTGGTGTCGCATGTCGCGAGGATGCGCAACCGTACGCGCGGGCGGATGCCCCTGCCGCTCACCATCCGCATCCCCTACGGCGGTGGCATCGGCGGTGTCGAGCACCACAGCGACTCCTCCGAGGCGTACTACATGGCGACTCCCGGGCTTCATGTCGTGACGCCCGCGACCGTCCCGGACGCCTATGGACTGCTGCGTGCCGCCATCGCCTCCGACGACCCGGTCGTCCTCCTCGAGCCCAAGCGTCTGTACTGGTCGAAGGACTCCTGGAACCCGGAGCGGCCGACGGCCGTTGAACCCCTGGGCCGTGCGGTGGTGCGGCGCTCCGGCCGGAACGCCACGCTCATCACGTACGGGCCGTCCGTTCCCGTCTGCATGGAGGCGGCCGAGGCGGCCCGTGCCGAGGGCTGGGACCTGGAGGTCGTCGATCTGCGCTCGCTGGTGCCGTTCGACGACGAGACGGTGTGCGCCTCGGTGCGGCGGACGGGACGCGCGGTCGTCGTTCACGAGTCGGGCGGCTTCGGCGGTCCCGGCGGCGAGATCGCGGCCCGGGTCACGGAGCGCTGCTTCCATCATCTGGAGGCGCCGGTGCTGCGTGTGGCAGGGTTCGATCTCCCGTATCCGCCGCCGATGCTGGAGCGTCACCACCTGCCCGGCGTGGACCGGATCCTGGATGCCGTGGGGCGTCTGCAGTGGGAGGCCGAAAGCTGATGGCACAGGTGCTGGAGTTCAAGCTCCCCGACCTCGGTGAGGGGCTCACCGGGGCGGAGATCGTGCGCTGGCTGGTCGAGGTCGGCGAGGTCGTCGCCGTCGACCAGCCGGTCGTCGAGGTCGAGACGGCCAAGGCGATGGTGGACGTGCCCTGCCCCTACGAGGGTGTGGTCACCGCCCGCTTCGGCGAGGAGGGCGCCGAGGTGCCGGTGGGCGCCCCGCTGATCACGGTCGCGGTGGGCGGCCCGGCCGACGACGACCGTCCGGCGGGGGAGCGGTGTTCCGTAACCGACGGCTCCCGTGCCGACGGCCCCCGTGCCGACGGTTCGCGTGCGGAGGACTCGCGTGCGGAGGGCGCGCGCTCGGAGGGTTCCGGCAATGTGCTGGTCGGGTACGGCACTTCGGAAGCGCCGGCCAGGCGTCGCAGGGTCCGGCCGGGGCAGCCGGTGCCGAGCGCGCCGGCGACGCCCGCCAAGCCCGCCACGTCCGCCACGCCCGCGGTGAACGGTCGGGCCGCCGCCGGGCAGGCATCCGCTGCCCGGCAGGTCCGTACCGACGGGCCGGTGGACGGGCCGGTCCCCGTGATCTCGCCACTGGTGCGCCGGCTGGCCCGGCAGAACGGCCTGGACCTGCGGGAGATGGCTGGTTCCGGGCCCGAGGGGCTGATCCTGAGGGCGGATGTGGAGTACGCGCTCCGGGCCGCCGGAACGCGGGCCGGCAAGGACCGGGCGCCCACCACAGAGCCGCAGCCGCAGCCGCGCGTGCCGCAGACGCAGACACAGGCACAGCCGCGGGCGCACGCGCCGACCGCCGGGGCTCCGGCAGCCCCGGAGACCCTCCGCACCCCCCTCAAGGGCATCCGCGGTGTCATGGCCGACAAGCTCTCCCGCAGCCGTACCGAGATCCCCGACGCGACCTGCTGGGTGGACGCCGACGCGACCGAGCTGATGCGGGCGCGGGACGCGATGCGGCGCTTCGCCGAGGAACGTCCCCGGAGCCCCGTGGCCGGCGGGTCGAAGATCTCCGTACTCGCCCTGCTGGCCCGGATCTGCACCGCAGCGCTGGCCCGTTTCCCCGAGCTCAACTCCTCCGTGGACATGGCGGCCAGGGAGGTCGTCCGGCACCCGGCCGTGCATCTCGGCTTCGCCGCGCAGACCGAGCGCGGGCTCGTCGTCCCCGTCGTACGGGACGCGCACACGCGCAACGCGGAGTCGCTGACGGCGGAGTTCGCCCGGCTGACCGAGGCGGCCCGTACGGGAACACTGACGCCGGCGGACCTCACGGGTGGCACGTTCACATTGAACAACTACGGCGTCTTCGGCGTCGACGGCTCCACCCCGATCATCAACCACCCCGAGGCGGCCATGCTCGGTGTCGGCCGCATCGTCCCCAAGCCCTGGGTGCACGAGGGCGAGCTGGCGGTGAGGCAGGTCGTGCAGCTCTCGCTCACCTTCGACCACCGGGTCTGTGACGGCGGCACGGCAGGCGGCTTCCTGCGGTACGTGGCGGACTGTGTGGAGCAACCGGCGGTGCTGCTGCGGACGCTGTGACGTCACGTTCTTCCTGACCGCGCTGTCCGTGCCCCCGCGTTCCCCGTGCTCGCGGGGGCACGCATACTCGGGGGGTGACCGAGTACGAGCTCCCGGATGCTCCCGGAGCCGCTGGCGACCGCACCCGTGACCGCGACCCCGCGCCGGACCGGGCGGTGCCCGCCGCGTACGACGAGTCCGCCGTGCGTCCCGCGCCTGCCGTGCGTCCCGCGCCTGCCGTGCGTCCCGCGCCCGCCGCGCCCCTTGCCTACGACGCCCTCGTGCTGGCCGGTGGCGGTGCCCGGCGGCTCGGGGGCGCGGACAAGCCCGGTGTGCGGGTGGGCGGCCGGTCGCTGCTCGACCGCGTGCTGGCCGCCTGCTCCGGCGCCCGCACCAGCGTCGTCGTGGCCGACCCCCGGCCCACCTCCCGGCCCGTGTCCTGGGCACGTGAGGAACCGCCGGGCGGCGGACCGCTGGCCGCGCTCGACGCGGGGCTCCGCCTGAGCACCGCGGAGTACGCCGTCCTGCTCTCCGCCGACCTGCCGTTCCTCGACGGGCCCACCGTCGACGAGCTGCTGATCACCCTTCGGACGAGCACGGCGGACGGGGTCCTGCTGACCGACGCCGACGGCCGGGACCAGCCGCTCGTGGCCGCGTACCGGACAGCTGCGCTGCGTCACGGACTCGCGGTGCTCGCCGAAGGGCACGGCACGTTGGCCGGTTTGCCGCTGCGCCGGCTGACCGGCTCGCTCGACCTCACCCGAATCATCGGCCCGGTGGCATCGTTCGACTGCGACACCTGGGACGACATCGCCACCGCCAGAGCACGCATCAGGGAGCATGGACACGTGTTGGATGAATGGATTTCCGCAGTCAAGGACGAGCTGGGCATCGACCTGGACGTCGACACCGGCGTGCTCCTCGACCTCGCCCGGGACGCCGCCCACGGTGTGGCCAGGCCGGCGGCACCGCTGACCACCTTCCTCGTCGGCTATGCGGCCGCCCGAGCGGGCGGTGACCGGGAGGCCGTCGCCGAGGCCGCGCGCAAGGCGGTCGCCCTCGCCACCCGCTGGGCCGAGGAGGACACCACCGACGCCGCGCCCGCACAGCCCGCGCCCGCACAGCCCGCGCCCGCACAGCCCACGGACGAGCAGTCCGCCGCCGACACAGCCTCCGGCGGGGGTTCCGGCCCTGCCCCGGCGCCCGGCACGCGTCCGGACGCCGAATGAATGCGTCCGGGGCCCGTGCCGACCGGGGCACCGGGGCCGCCGACGATGCCGATGACCTCGATGACCTCGATGACCTCGACGTCGAGGAGGCTCTCGCCCTCGTGAACGACGCCTCCGGCCGCTCCCCCGGCGATTCCGCGCGCGCCCGCGGCCCCCGGCGGGGCGGGTCCCGGCCCGCCGCGGACGGCCGGAGTCCCGCCGTCGGCCACGCGCGCCACGACGGCCGCCACGCCCTCTCCTGGACCGAGGCCCGCACCGTCGCCGAGCGCGCCGCACGCCGAGGGGCCGGCAGCCGGGCCGCCCACCGTGCCCCGGCCCCGGTGCCGCTCGAGGCCGCCCTCGGCCTCACCCTGGCCGCCCCTCTCACGGCCCTCACCGACCTGCCCTCCTTCGACACCTCGGCCATGGACGGCTGGGCGGTCTCCGGTCCCGGTCCCTGGGCCGTACGGGAGGAAGGAGTCCTCGCCGGGCATGCCGAGCACCCACCGCTCACCGACGGCGAAGCCGTCCGTATCGCCACCGGCGCCCGTATCCCCTCGGACACCACCGCTGTTCTGCGCAGTGAACACGGCCGTACCGACGACAACGGCCGGCTGCACGCCACCCTGCCCCGAGCCGTCACCGCATCCCGGCCGGCGGGCGCGTCCCACGCCGGGCCCGTCTCCACGGTCGCGCACGGTCAGGACATCCGCCCACGTGGTCAGGAGTGCCGCAGCGGCGAGCAGCTGCTGTCCGTCGGCACCCTGGTGACCCCGGCCGTGCTGGGCCTCGCCGCGGCCGCCGGGTACGACACGCTCAGTACCTTCCCCCGCCCCCGCGTCGAGGTCCTCGTCCTCGGCGACGAACTGCTCACCGGAGGCCTGCCGCACGACGGGCTGATCCGGGACGCCCTCGGCCCGATGCTGCCGCCCTGGCTGCGCGCACTCGGTGCCGAGGTCACCGCCGTCCGCCGGGTCCGTGACGACGCGCAGACGCTGTACAAGGCGATCACGAGGTCCGGCGCCGATGTCGTCCTCACCACCGGCGGCACCGCCGCGGGGCCGGTCGACCACGTCCACCCGACGCTGCGCCGCATCGGCGCCGAACTTCTCGTGGACGGAGTCGAGGTGCGCCCCGGCCATCCCATGATCCTGGCCCGGACCAAGGAGAACCAGTACCTCGTCGGCCTGCCCGGCAATCCCCTCGCCGCGGTCTCCGGGCTGCTCACGCTCGCCGAACCCCTGTTGCGGACCCTCGCGGCCCGCCCCGCCCCCGAGCTGTACACGATGCCGCTGCGGGACGCGGTGCAGGGGCATCCGCACGACACTCGGCTCGTCCCTGTCGTGCTGCGCGGTGACGTGGCCCTGCCGCTGCACTACAACGGCCCGGCCATGCTGCGTGGCGTCGCCGCGGCCGACGCCCTCGCGGTCGTCCCCCCGGGTGGCACACGGCCCGGTCAGGAGGCGGAACTGCTGGATCTGCCCTGGGCGTCCGGAGGGATCGGGGTGTGTTTCACGTGAAACTTCCGGGCCAGGACGCCATTGCCCGTCAGGCGGACGAGCACTTGGTGACCCATCGGGTGAAACTGCCCAGGAAAGTGGTCGAGCACCCGGTCCGCCAGGTCGCCAAGCGACTGTCCATGGCGTTGTTCCTCCTCGTGGTGACGGCGTTGGTCGTGTACATCGACCGGGACGGTTACACCGACAACTCCGACGGCACCCTCGACTTCCTCGACGCCTTCTACTACGCGACCGTCACCCTCTCCACCACGGGGTACGGCGACATCACCCCGGTCAGCGACGCCGCCCGGCTGACCAATATCTTCGTCGTCACGCCGTTGCGGGTGATGTTCCTGATCATCCTGGTCGGCACCACCCTCGAAGCCCTCACCGAACGCACCCGGGAGGAGTGGCGACTGAACCGCTGGAGGTCCACGTTGCGTGATCACACCGTCGTCGTCGGATTCGGCACGAAGGGCAGGTCCGCGATCAGAACGGTCTGTGCGACGGGGCTCCGCAAGGAGCAGGTCGTGGTGGTCGATCCCAGCAGCAAGGCGATCGAGGCCGCGGCGGCCGACGGGTACGCGGGCGTCATAGGGGATGCGACGCGCAGTGAGGTGCTGAAGCGGGCCGAGGCCTACCGGGCGAAGCAGATCATCATCGCCACACAGCGGGACGACACGGCCGTGCTGGTCACGCTGACGGCCCGCCAGCTCAACCGCAATGCGAAGATCGTGGTCGCGGTGCGCGAGGAGGAGAACGCCCCGCTGCTGAAGCAGTCGGGTGCCGACGCGGTCATCACCAGTGCCAGCGCGGCCGGCCGGCTGCTCGGTCTGTCCGTGCTCAGCCCCGCGGCCGGCATGGTGATGGAGGACCTGATCCAGCAGGGCACCGGCCTCGACATGATCGAACGGCCGGTCATAAAGGCCGAGGTGGGCAAGACACCGCGGGAGGTCGACGATCTGGTGGTGAGCGTTCTGCGCGGGCACCGGGTGCTCGGCTACGACGACAAGAACGTCGGGGCGCTCGAACTGACGGACCGGCTGATCACCATCGTGCGGGCGACACCGGTCAGCCAGGTCACCCCCGACATCCGTCCGCTTCACGACTGACACCGCCGGGACATGAGGGAAACAACGTGGTGCCCCGGGGTCACTCGACCCCGGGGCACCACGTTGTTTCCCTCGGTGTTCGCCGGCCGCGTCACTTGCGGTTGTAGAGCCGCATCGTGATCGGTCCGAAGACCAGGACGAGCAGGACGGACCAGCCCAGCGACCAGGCCACCTCGTCGGCCGGCCAGTCCCCCGCCATCAGTCCGCGCACCGCGGACGCCAGGTGCGTGACGGGGCTGTTGTTGACGAAGGCCTGGAGCCAGCCCGGCATGGTGCGGGGGTCGACGAAGACGTTGGACAGGAAGGTGAGCGGGAAGATCACCATCATGCTGACGCCCATCACGGACTTCTCGGTGCGCAGCATCAGCCCGAACATCGTCCAGATCCACGAGAACGCGAACGCGAAGACCACCAGCAGCGCGATCCCGGCGAGCACACCGGGGACCCCGCCGTCCGGCCGGTAGCCGAGGACGATGCCCACGGTGAGCATCACGACGGACGCGATGGTGTAGCGCAGGGCGTCCCCGAGCAGATAGCCGACCATCGTCGAGGGCCGCCAGATCGGCAGGGTGCGGAACCGGTCGAAGACGCCCTTCTCGATGTCCGTGTTGACCGAGACACCGGTGTACATCGTGATCATCACGACCGACATCACCAGGATGCCCGGCAGCAGGAACTGGATGTACTCCGTCGGTGAACCGGCCAGCGCCCCGCCGAAGAGGTACGTGTACATCAGCACCATCATGATCGGGAACGCGGTGACGTCGAAGAGCTGCTCCGGCACATGCTTGATCTTGAGGATCGCGCGCCAGCCGAACGTCAGGGAGGCCGACCACGCGCTGGGCCGTGGCGGGCGTTCCCTGGCGACCAGCAGCTCGGCGAGGGAGTCGGTGCGGACCGGGGCGAGTTCCGCGCTCTCGGTGGTCGTCGTCACGGTACTCATGCCGCCACCTCGTCCTTCGGGTTGTGGGAGATGTCGGTGCCGGCCCCGGGCGCTGTCCCGGAACCGGCCCCGCTGCCCGATGCCTGGGTGTCGTGGCCGGTGAGGGCGAGGAACACCTCGTCCAGGCTCGGCTGGCCGAGCGAGAAGTTGTCGACGGTGATGCCGGCCGCGGCCAGTTCGCTCAGCGCGCGGGCGGCCTGTTCGGCGGCGGTGTCCTGACTCGCGGCCGCGCCCAGGCGGGCGGTGAGCGTCACCGGGTCGGGGTCGGGCTGCACCTGTGCGTCGAGCAGGCGGCGCAGCAGGTCCGCGGCGAGCGGCCGTTGATCCGGGTCACGCAGCCGCAGATGTACGGTGCCGGCGCCGACGGACGCCTTCAGCTCGCCCTTGGTGCCCTCGGCGATCACCCTCCCGCGGTCGATGACGGCGATCCGGGACGCCAGCTGGTCGGCCTCGTCCAGGTACTGCGTGGTCAGCAGCACGGTCGTGCCCTGGGCGACCACCGCGCGCACGATGTCCCACACCTGGTTGCGGCTGCGCGGGTCCAGGCCGGTCGTCGGTTCGTCGAGGAACAGCAGGTCGGGGGTGTTGAGGATGGACGCGGCGATGTCGATACGGCGCCGCATTCCGCCCGAGTAGTGCTTGACCTGCTTCGCCGCCGCGTCCGTCAGACCGAATGCCTCCAGCAGCTGGGCGGCACGGCTGCGGGCGCCCGGTTTGCGGTGGCCGAGGAGGCGGGCCAGCAGAATCAGGTTCTCGGCACCGGTGAGGTCCTCGTCCACGGACGCGTACTGCCCGGTGAGGCTCACCAGGCCGCGCACCGTGTCGGCTTCGCGCACGACGTCATGGCCGAAGACATGGGCGTCGCCGCCGCCCGGCCTCAGCAGGGTGGCGAGCATCTTCACGGTGGTGGTCTTGCCGGCGCCGTTCGGTCCGAGGACGCCGTACACCGTGCCGGCCGGCACGGTGAGATCGACTCCGTCGACGGCCCGTGTCTCACCGAAGGTCTTGACCAGGCCGGCGGTTTCGATCGCCAGGCCGGACGTCTGCGTGCTCATGCTTCGAGTCCTTCCGCGTGCTGGGGCTACGCAGGGGAGACCTTCACGATCGCGCGAACTCATCGCTCCCGCACAGGGGTTTTCCCGCGAACCGGCCCAGCGACGGATCCCGCCCTCCGCCCGTGGACCGAGCCGGTTCCCGGACCGAGCCGGGCCCCGGGTCCGATCCCGGCCCCGGGTCTGGCCGGCACCGGACTTGAGCCGCCCACGGCCCGGTCGGAGGTAGCGTCGTTCTCATGTATGCGATCACGATTCCCGAACCCGGCGGGCCCGAGACGCTGGTGTGGACCAAGGTCCCCGATCCCGTTCCCGGCGCGGGCGAAGTGCTGGTCGAGGTGGTGGCAGGCGCCGTCAACCGCGCCGACATCATGCAGCGGCAGGGCTTCTACGACCCGCCGCCCGGTGCCTCCCCCCACCCCGGCCTGGAGTGCTCCGGCCGGATCACCGCGCTCGGCCCCGGAGTGACCGGGTGGGCGGTCGGTGACGAGGTGTGCGCCTTGCTCGCGGGTGGTGGCTACGCGGAGCAGGTCGCCGTCCCGGTCGGCCAGTTGCTCCCCGTCCCCGAAGGGCTTGACCTCAAGCAGGCGGCGGCACTCCCGGAGGTCGTCTGCACGGTCTGGTCGAACGTCTTCATGGTGGCCCACCTCCGCCCCGGCGAGACGCTGCTCGTGCACGGCGGCTCCAGCGGCATCGGCACCATGGCGATCCAGCTCGCCAAGGCCGTCGGTGCCGAGGTCGCCGTCACGGCCGGTACGAAGGAGAAGCTGGAGCGCTGCGCCGAACTGGGCGCCGACATCCTGATCAACTACCGCGAGCAGGACTTCGTGGCCGAGCTGGAGCGGGCCACCGACGGCGCCGGCGCGGACGTCATCCTCGACAACATGGGCGCCAAGTACCTGGACCGCAACGTCAGGGCCCTCGCGGTCAACGGCCGGCTCGCGATCATCGGTATGCAGGGCGGCGTCAAGGGCGAGCTGAACATCGGCGCCCTCCTCGGCAAGCGCGGCGCCATCAGCGCGACCTCGCTGCGCGCCCGGCCGCCGGCGGAGAAGGCGGCGATCGTCGCGGCCGTGCGGGAACACGTCTGGCCGCTGATCGAGGGCGGTCATGTCCGTCCCGTCGTCGACCGTGAGATCCCGATGCCGGACGCGGCCGACGCCCACCGGGTCGTGGAGGCCAGTGGCCACATCGGCAAGGTGCTGCTGATCGCGCCGTAGGACGTCCGGATGTCCATGGGCTTCGCGCTTCAGCTCCGCCGCAGCCTGAGGCCCACGAACGCCAGTCCCAGCCCGAGCCCCACCAGGACCAGTCCGCTGCCCAGCGGCAGGATGCGCAGCATGGGCCCGGCGGAGCGGTCGGTGCCGATGGCGGTGTTCGACGTGGGCTGTCGCGACACCTCGGAGGACACCGTGGCGGCCGCCTCCTGCGACTGGGGTGCCCGAGGGGTGGCGCCGGCCCCGGGTTCCTCGGATCCGTCCGTACCGTCTCCGGAGGCCGGGGCGGGCCCGGTGTCCTCCGCACCGGTCTGGGGCTCGCCCGGCTTCTCGGGAACGCCACTCACGCCGCCGCCGGTGCCGCGTCCGCCGGTGCCGCGTCCGCCGTCGCTCGGTACGCCGTCCCGCCCATCCCGCGGGTCCGCCGCCTCCCTGGTCTCTCCGGGCCCCTCGGACCCCTCGGATCCCTCGGGCCTCTCCTCCGGTCCGGGAACCTCCCGCCCCGGCCGCTTCCGTCCTTCCCCGGGCCGGCTGCCGGCCCGGGGAGGCCCGGCCGAGGCCGAGGCCGAGAGCGACGGCGTCGCAGCCGCAGCCGCAGCCGCAGCCGCAGCCGCAGCCGCAGCCGAGCGGAAGGGCGAGAGAGCCGAAGAGAGAGCAGGGGACGGAGAGGACGAGCGGGCGGTCGCGCGGGCGGGCACGTCGAGCCGTCCGGCCACCGCCTCCTGAAGTCCGTCAACCGGTCCTTCGGCGTCGTAAGCCACCGCCGTACCGACGGGCGCCACGGCAGCGCTGTACGGCAGTATCACCCCCGCTCCCACCGCCGTTCCCGCTCCGGCCGCGGTCACCGCGCCCGTCATCGCCCCGAGCGCGACGCACGTTCGCAGGGCGAGCCCCGCTCGCATCGCCCTCACTGCACACAGCCATGGAGTCACGGCGGTGACCTCCCGCACCGGCCGGTGCCCGTTCGCACCGTCGGCAAGATGGGCCGGATGGACTCCCACAGGCTCGCATTCCCGTGCACCCCCGGCATTCCGGATTCCCCCAGTCAGGGGCAGCCCGGGGGGCCCCGGGGGTGTGCGGCGGGCGTGCGAGAGAATGGCCGCATGGAGATGCCGAGGAACGAACGGTCACCGGACAATCCGCAGGTTCTGGTCGTCGGCCAGGACGGGATGGCGCTCGGCGGGGGCACGGGGGACGAGGACTCCCGCGAGGTCCCGGTGACGGAGCAGGTGGAACAGCCCGCGAAGGTCATGCGGATCGGCAGCATGATCAAGCAGCTGCTGGAGGAGGTGCGCGCGGCCCCTCTGGACGAGGCCAGCAGGGTCCGGCTCAAGGAGATCCACGCCAGCTCGGTGAAGGAGCTGGAGGACGGACTCGCGCCTCAGCTGGTCGAGGAGCTGGAGCGGCTCTCGCTGCCCTTCACGGACGAGGCGACCCCGAGCGACGCCGAACTGCGGATCGCGCAGGCCCAGCTGGTGGGCTGGCTGGAGGGCCTCTTCCACGGCATCCAGACCACGCTCTTCGCCCAGCAGATGGCCGCGCGCGCCCAGCTGGAGCAGATGCGCCGGGCCCTTCCGCCGGGCGTCGGTGACGGCGGAGCCGAGGAACCCCCGATGGGCGGCCGCGCGGGCGGCCCCTACCTGTAGTCGTCCCTGCCCCGCTTCGACAGGACGTACGAAAGGGGCCCGGCGTCGTAGCCGGGCCCCTTTCGTACGTCCTTTGTTCCTTGCCCCGTGCCTGGTGGGCTCAGGCTTTCCCAGGAGCCCAGGAGCCCAGGAGCCCAGGAGCCCAGGAGATCAGCCGTTCGGCGGTTTGCCCGTGGAGACGTCGAGCTGGATCTTGGGCATCTCCTCGGGGTCGACAGCCGTACCGGCGGCGGGGAACTGCTTCATGACCGCGCCTTCGCCGTACGTGTTCTCGTCGACGTTCCGCACTTCCAGGGTCCAGCCGGCGGCCTGGAAGCATTCCTTGACCGACTTGATGTACTTGAACTTCAGGTTCGGGAGCTGGATCTCGTCCTCGTCGTTGTAGGACTCCTTCGGCTCCGTGCACTCCTCCGGGTCGATCGTCCTGGAGGGGTCGGGTCCGCGGTACCCGGCCGCCCGGGAGACCTCCGCCGACACCGACGCGCTGACGCCGGGGTCGCCGCCCTTGTCGTTCTCGTCGCCGCCGCCGTTGGCCAGCAGCGCCGCGATCAGGCCGCCGACGGCGAGGACGGACACGGCGACCGAACCGATGATCACCGGCTTGTCGTTCCTGTCGCCGCCCGGTCCGCCCGGGCCCGGGGGCGACAGGTTGTACGGAGGCGTCGACGGGCCGCCCTGCTGCGCGCCGTACGGGGGGTGGGGTGTCGCGTAGCCGCCATGAGGGGCGCCCTGCTGGGGATAGCCGTACGCCGGGGCCGGACCCGGCGCGGCCGGGGTGCCGTACGGGTTCGGGGTGTGGTGCTGGGGCGGGCCCGGCGTGTACGGCGTCCGGACGCTGCCCGGGGCCGCCGGAGCCGACTGGTCGACGGGCGGGAACACCGCGGAACCGACGCCCGAGCCGCTCTGCCCTTGCGGGCCGGGGACGATGCTCGGCGGGGCCGCCTGGAAGGACTGGCTCACGCGCAGGCACTCGTTACGCATGGCTTCGGCGCTGGGGAAACGCTCGTTCGGGTTCTTCTTCAGCGCGCGGGTGATCAGCGCGTCCACGGCCGGGGGCAGCGAGCGGTTGACCGAGGAGGCGAGCGGTGGCTCCTCCTGCACGTGCGCGTACGCGATGGCCAGCGGCGAGTCGGCGTCGAACGGGATCCGTCCGGTGACCAGTTGGAAGAGCATGATGCCGACCGAGTAAAGGTCGGAGCGGGCGTCGACGCCCCGTCCGAGCGCCTGTTCGGGCGAGAGGTACTGCGGGGTGCCGACGACCATGCCGGTCTGCGTCATCGAGGTCACGCCGGACTGCATGGCGCGGGCGATGCCGAAGTCCATCACCTTGACCACGCCGCGCTTGGTCATCATCACGTTGCCCGGCTTGATGTCCCGGTGGACCAGGCCCATTTCGTGGCTGATCTCCAGGGCGGCCAGTACGTCCGCGGTGACCTTCAGCGCCTTGTCGGCGGGCATCGCGCCCTGCCGCCGTATGTCCTCGTCGAGCACGGAGCCCAGCGGACGGCCCTCGACGTACTCCATGACGATGTACGGCATCGTCATGCCGTCCACATCGTCCTCGCCGGTGTCGAAGACCGAGACGATGTTGGTGTGCGTGAGCTTCGCCACGGACTGGGCCTCGCGGCGGAAGCGTTCGCGGAAGGCCTGTTCCCTGCCGAGTTCCGTGTGCAGGGTCTTGATCGCGACCTGACGGTCGAGCACGCTGTCGTACGCGAGGTGGACGGAGGCCATGCCGCCTTGGCCGAGCAGGTCCCGCAGTTGGTAGCGGCCGCCGGCGAGCGCCCGCCCCGCGTTGTGGCCCTGTGCGCCGTCCTGGCTCATGCTCCGCGTCCCCCGTAGCCTCTTCGGCGCTACTGCCGTCGGCGACCGATTCCTCGTAGATCCAATGCGTTATCCCCGGCCAAGTCTGCCCCAGGCCCCTGACGCGTCAAGCGTGGGGCCCGTTCCGTGACCGTACGGGACAGAAGCGTCGCGGAAGCGTTACAGGGGACGTGAGGCGGGTGCACAGAATTTGCACGACGATATGGATTGCGGGTTTCATGGCCGGTCCGTCTCATACCCGTTCTCATGCCTGTTCCTGGCAGCCCGTCCCGGACGGGAGGCCGGCGTGAAGGCTGTAGCGTGGCCGACGGAGACCGTGACAACACCGCGCGCACCGCGGGCAGAAACGACGGCGAGGACTGATGGCACAGCAGCAGCGCGCTCAGGGCCCGTCCGACCCCGAGGCGACTGGCGGCGGCATGTCGGACGCGCCGGACAACTGGGGCAACGGCGGGCTTGTCGGCGACGGTCGGTACCGGCTGACGCACAGGCTCGGCCGGGGCGGCATGGCCGAGGTGTTCGCCGCGGAGGACGTGCGGCTGGGGCGGACGGTCGCCGTCAAACTGATGCATACCGATCTCGCCGAGGACCCGATCGCCAAAGCGCGTTTCACGCGCGAGGCGCAGTCGGTGGCCGGTCTCAACCACCACTCGATCGTCGCCGTGTACGACTCCGGCGAGGACATCGTGGGCGGCCAGGCCGTGCCGTACATCATCATGGAGATCGTCGAGGGCCGCACGATCCGCGATCTCCTGGTCAACGCCGAGGCGCCCGGCCCCGAACAGGCGTTGATCATCGTCTCCGGCGTCCTGGAGGCGCTGGCCTACTCGCACCAGCACGGCATCGTGCACCGCGACATCAAGCCCGCGAACGTCATCATCACGCACAACGGTGCCGTGAAGGTGATGGACTTCGGCATCGCCCGCGCGCTGCACGGCGCGTCCACGACGATGACGCAGACCGGCATGGTCATGGGCACCCCCCAGTACCTCTCGCCCGAGCAGGCGCTCGGCAAGGCCGTCGACCACCGGTCCGACCTGTACGCGACCGGCTGCATGCTGTACGAACTGCTGGCGCTGCGGCCCCCGTTCACCGGTGAGACGCCGCTGTCCGTGGTCTACCAGCACGTGCAGGACATCCCCACGCCCCCGTCGGAGGTCTCCGACGCCAGCCCTCCGGAGCTGGACGGGCTTGTCATGCGCTCGCTCGCCAAGGAGCCGGACGACCGGTTCCAGACGGCGGAGGAGATGCGCGGGCTGATCCAGTACGGGCTGCAGATGCTCTACGACCAGGGCGGCCACACCGGCACCTGGAACACCGGCGTGGTCGACGTGCACGACGGCCGGCACACCCCGGCGGGAGGGTTCGCGGGCACGACGGCGATGCCGCACCCGGAC
This sequence comes from Streptomyces sp. P9-A2, assembly GCF_036634175.1. NCBI lineage: Bacteria > Bacillati > Actinomycetota > Actinomycetes > Kitasatosporales > Streptomycetaceae > Streptomyces > Streptomyces sp. P9-A2. The sequence continues at coordinate 4,005,416 of NZ_JAZIFX010000001.1, read as the reverse complement.
GCCTCCGGCACCGCGGCCATCCCGCAGCCGATTCTCCCCAACCGGTACAACGGCGGGGACGACGGCGGTTTCGAGGGCGGCGACCACCATGGCAACGGCCGCGGAAAGCTGTGGATCCTCGCGGTGCTCGCGGTGATCGCCGTCGTCGCGGGTGTCGCCCTGGCGCTGAACGGCGGCGGCGACGACGGCAAGGACGACAAGGAACCCTCCAAGAAGTCGCCGTCCTCCTCGCAGACCAGCGAGAAGGAGAAGGCCAGCGAGTCGCCGGACGAGGACGACACCACCAAGGAGCCGGAGGCGCCGAACACGGACACCGGCACCGGTAACGGCAACGGCTCCGGCGGCGGTGGCTACGTCCCGCCGTACACCCCGTACCCGACGGCGACGCCGAGCTACACGCAGCCCGAGGAGCCGAGCGGCGACCCGACGGACACCCCGACGACGCCGGTGGAGACGGAGCCCGAGGACCCGCCGGAGACGGACCCGGACCCGGACCCGGACCCGGGCGGCGGCGATGGTGGCGCGGCCAACGGCGGTACGGAGGGCGGCGCGGCCGCCGGCGCCGTCACCGGCGGCTGACCACGGACCACGCGTACGGACCACGGGGCGGGCGCTCGGCGCCCGTCCCGTCCCGTTCCGCCGTCCCGTCCCGTTCCGCCCCGCGTCCTGCTCACCCCGCGCGGGGCACGCCTCACGCGGAACACCTCCCGCGCGGGCTCATGCCGTGAACGGCCCTCCGGGCGCCCGCCTCACCCCGTGAAGGCCGCGCGCACCGCGTCGTACTCCCGGCTCCACCACACCACCAGTGCGGCCGTGGCCGGGAACTGGGAGTCCGCGCGGGTGTCGTCGCGCTCGTAGTGCCAGCGGAGCATCCAGAAGTCGTTGAGACGTTCCCACCACACCCGGTGCACCGCCGCGGCGAGCTGGGCGGGTGTGGCCCCCGCACCGCGCCGGTACGCGCGCGCATAGGACCGTACGCGTGGCAGGTCGAGGGTGCCCGAGGGCCGGACGAAGAAGATCGCCGCGGCGCGTACGGCCTCCTCCGCGCGGGGCTGTACGCCGAGCCGGTCCCAGTCGACGATCGCCGCGGGCGCGCCCCCTCGGTACAGCACGTTGAACGGGTGGAAGTCGCCGTGCACCCAGCCCACCGCGCCCCCGCGCGGTGGGCGCCGGTCGGCGTGCCGCTCCAGCAGGGTCCGCCGTTCCAGGAGCCGGCGGCGGGCGAGGGTGTCGAAGGAGTCGGCGGGGCGGTGCCGCCGGACGCGGCCGAGCAGCTCGTCGATGAGGGTGAGGGTGTCGGCCGGATCGGCGCTCTCCGCCGGAGCGCTGTGGGTCCGCGCGTGGGCCGGCATCACGCGTTCCAGACCGGCGTGCACCGCGCCGAGCAGCGCCCCGAGCCGTGCGCACTGTCCCGGGGTGAGCTGCCCGCCGTGCCGGTGCCGGCCGTCGATCCAGGGATGCAGGGCGTACGCGTGGCCGTCGACCACGGTGACCGTGCGCCCGTCCCGGGCGGGCAGCGGCGGGGCGACCGGCACGCCCAGGTCCGCCAGGCGCCGGGTGGCCCGGTGCTGGCGGACGATCGCGGCCGGATCGGCGGTCTCGGGGTCGAAGTGGTGCTTGAGGAAGTAGCGGCCGTGGGTCGTGCGCAGACGGTAGCCGCGGTTGAGCAGGCCCTCGTCGACGGGCTCGCAGGTCACCGCGGAACCGGCGGCGTACCGGCGCAGCAGGGCGCCCAGCGGGGGCGCACAAGGAACAGGGGGTGGTACACGTAAGGGCGACACGCGCCAGATGCTAGGGCACCGCGCGGGCCCGTGAACTGCGGCTTGTCACAGCAAGTCATTTCCGGTCGCACTGTGTGCCGGATCCGTCTCGGGCGGGGGTCCGGACGGGGTGCCGGAGGGGGCGCGGGCGAGGTCCGGAGGGAGTGCGGCGGGATTCCGGAGGGCGCGCCCGGTCCGCCGCCGGGCGGTGGGCCGGGCGCGCGCGGGACACGGCCCTTCCCGAGTCCGGGGTCGGCGGGATAACGTGCCGTTGCTCCGGCCTCCTGCAAGGCTGTGACCAGCGCGCCTTTCCAGCCTTTCCGATTTACTTGGATATCCAAGCAAAATCCCAGGTCAGGAATGGTTTCCCAGAAATGTGGCGCACTGGGTAACGTGCTATTTGCAGGTCGCCGGCCGGGGCACCTGTCACGCCTGTTCCCGGCCGAGCGGCACCCACCCCGTGCCCGTGGTCGAGAAGAGGTGAGCCTCCCCCAGGCTTCGAGCAGCTGGAGGGGGACCCCAGACCTACCGGCAATCCCGGGGGTCGGACCGACGGAGGAGCACACGTGACCGTGGAGAGCACTGCCGCGCGCACACCGCGACGCGGAGCCGGAAGTGATGCCGGCGCCACCGGCGCCCAGCGCACCACCAGCACCACCGCCGAGAAGGCGGTCCCGGCCAAGAAGGCACCTGCGGCCAAGAAGGTGACCGGGGCCAAGAAGGCATCCGCGGCCAAGAAGGCGCCCGCCGCGAAGAAGGCCCCGGCGGCCGGGAAGACCGGCGGCACGAAGCCGCGGAGCGCCGAACCCCACCTCGTACAGCTGCTGACGCCCGAGGGCGAGCGGGTGGAGAACGCGGAGTTCGACCAGTACGTCTCCGGCATCACCTCCGAGGAGTTCCGCGGCCTGTACCGCGACATGGTGCTCACCCGCCGCTTCGACGCCGAGGCCACCGCGCTCCAGCGCCAGGGCGAGCTGGGCCTGTGGGCCTCGCTGCTGGGCCAGGAGGCGGCGCAGATCGGCTCAGGGCGCGCGCTGCGCGACGACGACTACGTCTTCCCCACCTACCGCGAGCACGGCGTCGCCTGGTGCCGCGGGGTGGACCCGACCAACCTGCTCGGCATGTTCCGCGGCGTCAACAACGGCGGCTGGGACCCGAACAGCAACAACTTCCACCTGTACACGATCGTCATCGGCTCCCAGGCGCTGCACGCCACGGGCTACGCGATGGGTGTCGCCAAGGACGGCGCGGACAGCGCGGTGATCGCCTACTTCGGCGACGGCGCCTCCAGCCAGGGCGACGTGGCCGAGGCCTTCACCTTCTCCGCGGTCTACAACGCCCCGGTGGTGTTCTTCTGCCAGAACAACCAGTGGGCGATCTCCGAGCCGACCGAGAAGCAGTCCCGCGTCCCGCTGTACCAGCGCGCACAGGGCTACGGCTTCCCGGGCGTGCGGGTGGACGGCAACGACGTGCTGGCGAGCCTGGCCGTGACCCGGTGGGCCCTGGAGCGGGCCCGTGCCGGTGAGGGGCCGACGCTGATCGAGGCGTTCACCTACCGCATGGGCGCCCACACCACCTCCGACGACCCCACCCGCTACCGCCACGACGACGAGCGGGCCGCCTGGGAGGCCAAGGACCCGATCCTGCGCCTTCGCCGCCACCTGGAGTCCGCCCACCACGCGGACGAGGGATTTTTTGCGGAACTGGAGACCGAGAGCGAGACGTTGGGCAAACGAGTGCGCGAAGCGGTCCGTGCCATGAAGGACCCCGACCACTTCGCCATCTTCGAGAACGCGTACGCGGACGGACACGCCCTCGTCGACGAGGAACGGGCGCAGTTCGCCGCCTACCAGGCGTCGTTCGCCGACGCGGACGGGGGTAAGTGACATGGCGGAGACCGTGACATTCAAGAACATGGCCCTGGCCAAAGCGATCAACGAGTCGCTGCGCCGCGCCCTGGACACGGACCCCAAGGTCCTCGTCATGGGTGAGGACGTCGGCAAACTCGGCGGCGTGTTCCGGGTGACGGACGGGCTGCAGAAGGACTTCGGCGAGAGCCGCGTCATCGACACCCCGCTCGCCGAGTCGGGCATCGTCGGCACGGCGATCGGCCTCGCCCTGCGCGGCTACCGCCCGGTGGTCGAGATCCAGTTCGACGGCTTCGTCTTCCCGGCGTACGACCAGATCGTCACGCAGCTCGCGAAGATGCACGCGCGGTCGCTGGGCAAGGTGAAGCTCCCGGTCGTCGTGCGCATCCCCTACGGCGGCGGCATCGGCGCGGTGGAGCACCACTCCGAGTCCCCGGAGTCGCTGTTCGCGCACGTGGCGGGCCTGAAGGTGGTCTCGCCGTCGAACGCGTCGGACGCGTACTGGATGATGCAGCAGGCCATCCAGAGCGACGACCCGGTGATCTTCTTCGAGCCCAAGCGGCGCTACTGGGACAAGGCCGAGGTCAACACCGAGGCGATTCCCGGCCCGCTGCACACCGCGCGCGTGGTCCGGGAGGGTACCGACCTGACGCTGGTGGCGTACGGCCCGATGGTGAAGCTCTGCCAGGAGGTCGCGGACGCGGCCGCCGAGGAGGGCCGCTCCCTGGAGGTCCTGGACCTGCGCTCGGTCTCCCCGCTCGACTTCGGCGCGATCCAGACGTCGGTGGAGAAGACCCGCCGCCTGGTCGTCGTCCACGAGGCGCCGGTGTTCTTCGGTTCGGGCGCGGAGATCGCCGCGCGGATCACCGAGCGCTGCTTCTACCACCTGGAGGCCCCGGTCCTGCGGGTGGGCGGCTACCACGCCCCGTACCCGCCGGCCCGCCTGGAGGAGTCCTACCTCCCGGACCTGGACCGGGTGCTGGACGCCGTCGACCGCTCGCTGGCGTACTGAGGGAAAGGGAGGGTCGTGACGACGATGACGCAAGCGCCCGTCCGTGAGTTCAAGATGCCCGACGTGGGCGAGGGACTGACCGAGGCCGAGATTCTCAAGTGGTACGTACAGCCCGGTGACACGGTCACCGACGGCCAGGTGGTGTGCGAGGTCGAGACGGCGAAGGCGGCCGTGGAGCTTCCCATCCCCTACGACGGGGTGGTCAGCGCGCTGCACTTCCCCGAGGGCACCACGGTGGACGTGGGCATGTCCATCATCGCGGTGGACGTCTCGGGCGGTGCGGCCCCGGAGCCGGAGGCCCCCGCGGCCGCCCCGGCAACCCCGGCCGCCGAATCCGTACCCGCCGCTGCCGCACCTGCGGTTGCCGCACCCGCTGCTGCCGCACCCGCCGAGCAGTCGGCGAAAGCCGAGCCGACGGCGCTGGGCTCGGGCCGCCAGCCCGTGCTGGTCGGTTACGGAGTATCGACATCCGCCACGCGCCGCCGCCCGCGCAAGTCCGCCCCGGACGGCTTCGCCCGGCAGGCGGTGGCAGGGAGCCAGGCGGAACTGAACGGCCACGCCCCGGCTGCCTCGGCCGCCCCGGCGCCCGTCGCCGGTCCGGTGCCGGTGACCGGCGCGCAGCGTCCGCTGGCCAAGCCACCGGTGCGCAAGCTGGCGAAGGACCTCGGCGTCGACCTGGCGACGGTCGCCCCGACCGGCCCGGACGGCATCGTCACGCGCGAGGACGTCCACGCGGCCGTGGCGGCGGTCGCGGCAGCGCCGAAGGCACCGGAGGAGCCGACGGCCGTTCCCGTCCCGGTGACCGCTTCCGCCCCGGCGGCCGCTCCCGCGCCGGTTTCGTACGACACCGCCCGGGAGACCCGTATCCCGGTCAAGGGGGTGCGCAAGGCGACGGCGGCGGCGATGGTCGGCTCGGCGTTCACCGCGCCGCACGTCACCGAGTTCGTGACGGTCGACGTGACGCGCACGATGAAGCTGGTCGAGGAGCTGAAGCAGGACAAGGAGTTCACGGGCCTGCGCGTGAACCCGCTCCTGCTGATCGCCAAGGCCCTGCTGGTCGCGATCAGGCGCAACCCGGACGTGAACGCCTCGTGGGACGAGGCGGCCCAGGAGATCGTGGTCAAGCACTACGTCAACCTGGGCATCGCGGCGGCCACCCCACGCGGCCTGATCGTCCCGAACATCAAGGACGCCCACGCCAAGACGCTGCCGCAACTGGCCGAGTCCCTGGGTGAACTGGTGTCCACGGCGAGGGACGGCAAGACCTCCCCCTCGGCGATGCAGGCGGGCACGGTCACCATCACCAACGTCGGCGTCTTCGGCGTCGACACGGGCACGCCGATCCTCAACCCCGGCGAGTCGGCGATCCTGGCGGTCGGTGCGATCAAGCTCCAGCCGTGGGTGCACAAGGGAAAGGTGAAGCCCCGTCAGGTCACCACCCTGGCCCTGAGCTTCGACCACCGCCTGGTCGACGGCGAACTGGGCTCCAGGTTCCTGGCCGACGTGGCCGCGATCCTGGAACAGCCGAAACGGTTGATCAGCTGGGCGTGACGCCCACGAACCACTAGGTTCATCACAGGAGGGGCGCCGCAAGTTCGAGTTGCGGCGCCCCTCCTGCCGTACGGGTTCCTCAGATTGTGCAACGCGATCGATTCGCGCTGCCCGTCGGCGAGCTCCTCGTCCGTCTGAAGGTTGTGTGCTTCCAGCCGGACGATGGCCTCGGCGACCCACTGTTTGAAGGGGGCGCAGGCCGGTTTGGTACAGGCGTTGACGAGGAGGATGAGACCTTGGAGAGAGATGACGTGCAAGTCTCGACGCCACCCTCTACCTGCGGGAATACTGAGACCGTAACCTCCAGTTACGGTCTCGAGTATTTCTCGGTGCTCGTCGGGAACATGGTCTGCGAGAGCCTTCCGGGAGTTGGTGTGTCCGAGTTCCTTGCAGACGTCCACCGCCGGAAACCAGTGCGTCCCGTCCGGCATCTGATCGTGTAGCTCACGAGGCTTCCGCCCCCATGACGAGGGCGGTGATCTCGGCCTGGGTGACCGTGGGGCCGTCCACGGCCCGCGAGTGGAGGGACACGGAGGTGTCGGCGAATTCGATCGCCTGCTCTCGTGTGTCCTCGTCCAGCGCGGAGTCGGCGAGGGCCTGGGCCCACCAATGGTTCAGGAAGGACTCGAAGCGGTCGGCGTCGCCCAGGGCGCCCAGCTCCGTGTAGAACTCGGTGCGGCGGTCGATGCGCAGTGCCGTACCGATCGCGTCCACCGTACGAGGAACGACCTCTCCGATGAACCCGGTGACTTCCTGCGCCTCAGCAATCGCGTCCTGCCACTTGGCTGCCATCCGAGCCTCCTTCCTCCGGGTGGTCACAGTACTGCGGCACCGCGTCAGCAACCGGCTGATCGGGCTACGCATCAGCCCTCCCCGGCACAGCCATTTCCACCCACACCGTTTTGCCCACGGCCAGGTGTTCCACGGCCCACCTGTCGACCAGGGCGCGGACGATGAGGAGTCCGCGCCCGAACTGGGCCTCGGGGTCAGCCGGCCGGTCCTGCGGCAGGCGCTCGCCCTTCGGGTCCGTGACGGCGATGCGCAGGGCGGTGCCGGTGAGAGAGGTCTCCACCCGGAACAGCCGGTCCCGCAGGCATCCGTGCAGCAGCGCGTTCGTGCACAATTCGCTCGCGACCAGCGCCGTGTCCCCAGCGGCCCCGGGGTGCCCCCAGCCGGCGACGAGTCGTGCGACGTGCCTGCGGGCGCGGGGGATGTTCTGGGGGTAGGGCGTGTAACTGACGGTGTCATAGCGGTCGTAGTGGTCGTAGCCCTTGGAGAGCGGGGGCGGACAGGAATCGGTCATGGGGACACACCTCCTTGTGCGAGGTGGCGGTGGCTCTGCCGTGCGGACGAGGGCAGCACGGTGCACTTCCGCCAAATGATGCCTTTGGGTAAGCGGTTGGATACTGAAGGTAGCTTTTTTGAAGTTGGGCAGCAATCGAACAGGGCAGCAATATCGCTGCCCTGTTTGTGAGTGGATCGCTCCGAGCCTCAAACTGGTGCGATTGACCGGGAAGGAACGCAAGATGGCGGGCAATGACCCCAATCGCGGCAAGACGATCACGACCGTGCTGGGACGACGGCTCGGTGGGGAACTATTGCGGATGCGGGAGGTGTGCGGTCTGCGTCAGACGCATGCGGCTGAGGCGCTGACGGCATCGGTCACCAAGGTCGCGAAGATCGAACGCGGCCAAGTGCCCATGAGAGACCCCGACGTCAGGGCACTGTGCCACTTGTACGGCGAGAACGACGAGGTGGTGATCGGAAAGCTGCTGGCTCTGGCGAAGGCGGACAGGGACCGGCGCAAGGCCAAGGGGTGGTGGAACCAGTACCCGCAACTGACGGCGCAGATCGAATACGTCGCACTGGAGGACATCGCCACGGAGATCCGCACCTGGCAACTGACCTTCGTACCCGGCCTCTTGCAGACCGCCGACTATGCGCGGGCTCTCGCAGTCGGCAATGGGGCCTGGCAAGACCTCGACGAGATCGAGACTTTCGTCGAGGCGAGGATGGCCCGGCAGGCGAGACTCGCCGGTGAGCGTCCGCTACAGCTCTGGGCATTGCTGCACGAAGGGGTTTTGCGTCAACTCGTGGGTGGCCGAGATGTCATGCGGGCGCAGCTGGAGCACCTGCTGGAGGTGACGAGCCTTCCCAACGTGCGCGTGCAGGTTGTTCCGTTCATGGCCGGCGCTCACCCTGGCATGACCTGTGCCTTCACCGCGGTGTCCTTTGCGGAGCCCGGTGCGCTGGATGTTGTGCAGGTGGATACCTTGTCGACGAAGGTCTGGCTGGAGAGCGAGACTGATGCCGCGCATCACGGCGCTGTCTTCGACCGCATCACGCGGCTGGGGCTGGCGCACAGCAGCTCGGTCAGGTTCATCGACAGCATCCGCAAGGAGGCGTAGGACACCGTGTCTGAGTTCGACTTCAAGAAGTCCACATACAGCAGCGGCGATGCTCACGGCGAGTGCGTCGAGGTCGCCCGCAACATACCCGGCACCGTAGCCGTCCGGGACTCCAAGGACACCGCCGGCGCGATACTCCGGCTCGCGCCCTCCGCCTGGGCGGCGTTCCTCGCGGACGCCGTCACGGAGTGAACTCCGGACAGCGGCCGAACGCTGTGCTACTTGTGGCCGGTGACGGCTTCCGGTATCTCCAGCAGCCCCTTTGACGCGGTGCTGTGCGACCTCGACAACGTGATCCGCTTCTACGACACGGCTCCACTGGCCGAGTTGGAACGTGCCGCGGGACTGGCCGAGGGCACCACCACGAGCGTGGCCTACGCACCTGATGTGGACCTGCCGCTCCTGCTCGGCAAGATCACAAAAGAGGAGTGGGTGCACTCCATCGCGTCGGCACTCTCCGGCCGAGTGCCGCAGGCGTACGCCCGTCGGCTGGGCAGGGCGCTTGCCGATGCCCCGTTCCGGGCCGATGACGCGGTGGTGACCCTGCTGCGCCAGGTGAGGAAGCATATCCCCCTGGTCCTGGTGACCAACGCGGCCTTGGAGTTGGAGCGCGACCTCGAATCGATGGGATTGACGGATCTCGCGGACCACGTCGTCAGCAGCGCGCGAGTGGGAGTGGCCAAGCCCGACCGGAAGATCTACGAGATCGCAGCCCGGCGGGCGGGCACCGTCACCGGCCGGTGTTTGTTCGTGGACGACCGGCTGGAGAACGTCGAGGCCGCCATCGCGCTAGGGATGACCGGTGTGCACTACCGCGAGCCCGCCGATCTCCAAAAGGCGCTGGGCTTCGTGTTCGGCGGCTGAGGGCAATGCCGTAGCCCGCGTGTGAAAGGGGCCTGACGGCGGCCAGGGCGTGCCGTGTGGGTGGCCGTCCTGCCACGATCCTGGAGAACCCGAAACGGTTGATCGGCTGGGCGTGGGACCCGACGAACCACTAGGTTCACCACAGGAGGGGCGCCGCAAATTCGGATTGCGACGCCCCTCCTGCTGTGCCGGTCTCGGTTGTGCCGGGCTCAGGCCCGGTGGAGCACATACACCGGAGCCCCGTCCTCGGCCCCGCCCCGCGAGCGAATGCAGGCGTGCTTGCGCAGCAGCCGGAGGCATTCGTTGACGCGGTGTACGGAAAGTCCGGTACGGGCGGCGATGGTCTCCAACGGTTCGCGCAGCTCACCCGCTTCGACGAGTACCGGGGCGATGATCACGGCCACCGCCCATACGTCCTCCGTGACAGACAGCCGCTGCCGCCAGTCGGCCAGTACCGACTCGGTGGTGGGCAGCGCGGTGAGGTGTCCCCTGATCGGATGGCGTTCGAGGACGAGGGTGTCGAACCGGTCCGCGATGCGTTCCATCGCCCGGACCATGGCCTGCTGGACAGCGAGAGTCGACTGCTGCACGGAGAGAGTCGACTGTTGCGCGGCGAGTGCGTCCTGTTGCGTGGCCAGCGTCTCCTTCTGCAAAGCGATCGATTCGCGCTGACCGTCAGCGAGCTCCTCGTCTAGCTGAAGGTTGTGCGCCTCCAGCCGGACGATGGCCTCGGCGACCTGTTCCGGCATGGCGTAGGCGATGGGGGCACCGGGCTCGGCGGGCTGTACTTCTGCCTTGTCGAGAGAGTACGAGCCCTCGCGCTGCACGGTCTCGATCACCTCGGCCACCCACTGCTTGAAGGGTGCGCAGGCCGGTTTGGTGCAGGCGTTGACGAGCAGGATGAGACCTTGGAGAGAGATGACATTCAGGTCTCGACGCCACTCTCTACCTGCGGGAATGCTGAGACCGTAAGCTCCACTTACGGTCTCGAGAATCTCTCGGTGCTCATGGGGAAGATGATCTGAGAGTGCCTGCCGAGAGTTGGTGTGGCCGAGTTCCTTGCAGACGTCCACCGCCGGAAACCAGTGCGTCCCGTCCGGCATGCTCAGCCTCCGCACCCGGGCGCCGGTCGCCGCGTACACGAAGTCGCTGACGTCGATCGCCTCATGCCGTTCGGCGGAGCTCTTTCGTTTGCTGGGTTCGTTCACGTGAACCACCTCCGCTGCGGAACGTAGAGCGGGGCGGAGCGCATATGCCAGCCGGTTCGAGGATGTTCACGACTGCGAGCGAAGAAGATCGAAACTGCTGTACCGGCCGACGGGAGTGTGTATGCGGCGGTGGTGCGAGGTATCGGAAAGGGGCCCACCTGGAGTGGTGGACCCCTTTCGCGTCTCGAGGAGCAGTTACGGGACAGGCCTTGGGCGGACCAGACGCGCATCCTTCTGGCCGTGTAACGCCCGAGGAGCGCCGGCAGTCGAAGCGGTTGATGTTCTGGGCGTGAGGACCACGAACTGGGTAGGTTCACCACAGGAGGGGCGCCGCAAGTTCGGATTGCGACGCCCCTCCTGCTGTGCCAGCCTCAGGCCCGGTGGAGCACATACACCGGAGCTCCGTTCATCGATGAGTTGCAAGTCTCGGCGCCAGCTCCGACCTGCGGGAATGCTGAGACCGTGACTTCCAGTCACTGTCTCGAGATTGTCTCGGTGGTCTTCCGGGACATGGTCGAGGAGTGCCTTGCGGGGGGTGGTGTACCCCAGTGAATTGCAGACGTCCACCGCCGGGAACCAGTGGCTTCCGTTCGGCATGGTGAGCCTCCGGACCCGCTCTCCGGACGCCGCGTAGACGAAGTTGTTGATGTCGATGGCCCCGGTCCGCTCAAAGCTTTCGGCGGCGGAGTCGGGCTGCTTGCTCGGTTCGTTCAAGTGAACCACCTCCGCTGCGGAACGTAGAGCGGGGCGGAGCGCATATGCCAGCCGGTTCGAGGATGTTCACGATCATGGGCGAAGAAGATCGAAAAGCGCTGTACCGGCTGATGGGAGCGTGTAGGGCGGACGACGGTGCGGGACCCGGGACAGGGAACCCAGGGGGAATTATGGCGCGTCGACGTGAGGGGCGAACGCGGCGGTGAGGGCGCGGTCGCTGCCGGCGGTCGCGAGGAGGCTGAGCCCGACGGGGCCGGCCGGGCTCCGCACTCCGGGCAGGGTCAGCACCGGCAGGCCCGCCGCGCTCGCGGCGCAGACCAGCCGCACCGTCGCGGTAAGCAGTGCCAGGCCGGCGCCGGCCGGGCCGGGCGGGGGAGCCGCGGTCGGGGTCGCCGGCTGCATGAGCGCGGTCCCCGGCGGGATCAGTTCGGCGAGCACGATCCGCGCCTGGCTCAGGGTGTCCCGGGCCCATGCCAGGTACTCGGCCGGCATGTCCTCGCCCGCGGCGACGGCGTGTGCGACCCCGGGCGAGACGGCCTCGTGATGCGCCTGCAGCCAACTGCCGTGCACCTGCCACATCTCCACGGCCTGGACGACGCCCACAGCCTCCGCCCACTCCTCGAGATGTGCGGCGCACGTGTTCTCCCTCGGCTGCAGCGGGACGGCCAGCCGGTCCGCCCACGCGTGTGCCGCGTCGTACAGCGGCAGCCGCAGCGACGGGTCCACGAGATCGAACAGGTCCGTGGCCAGGATCAGCCGTTCGATCGGCTGTGCGGGGCGTTGCGGAAGGAGTACGTCGGTCACCCGGTCGAGCAGCCGCGGTGTCCGGGTGATCCAGCTCGTGGTGTCGAACGAGGGCGCGAGACCGGTCTGGCCGGCGTCCGGGACCAGACCGTGGGTCGGCCGCAGGCTGTACAGCCCGCAGTAGGAGGCCGGCACCCGCGTCGAGCCCGCCGTGTCGGTGCCCAGACCGATGTCGGCCAGACCCAGGGCGACGGCACTGGCCGGGCCGCTCGAGGAGCCCCCGGGGGCCCGTCCGGGCGCCGCGGGGTTCGGTGGCATCCCGTAGTGCGTGTTGAGCCCGGACAGGCCGTAGGCCAGCTCATCGGTGTGCGCGATCCCGGTGACGTCCGCCCCTGCCCGCAGCAGGGCCCGGACGGCGGTGGAGTGGGCCGGCTCGATCGGGGCCCCGCGCAGCCATGCCGGATTTCCCATCCCGATCGCGTGGCCGGCGACGGCGAAGACGTCCTTCACCGCTACCCGGGAGCCGGACAGTACGCCTTCCCGGGTCGCCGCGACCAGCGGGTCACCGACGACACGCCAGACCGACGCGCCGGTCTCCCCCGGAGCCGGGACGTCATCGCGGGGGGCACCCGCCGTGTCGTCGCTGTGGTGGCGGGGTGGGGCCAGGGGCGGCGCGTCGGCAACGGCGGGACTCGGCTGCTGCGCGGACATGAGTGACCTCGACGGGATCGGGAGAAGACGGGAGATGGGATCGGGAGGAAGGAGCGTACGACCGTTCGCGCGGGGGTGAACCGGCCGGCGCCGCAGGTCGGGCGACGACGCTGTCGCCCGACCTGCGGCGCCGGCCGGCCCCCGGCGGACGAGGGCCGGGGGCTATTCGGCCCAGGCGGAGTTCTTGATGACCTCGACGAAGTCGCCGCGGACGAATCCGGGCACGTAGTGGGCGAGCACGTCGGCCTTGACGTTGCCGAACGCAGTCTCGGGGCGGTCCTTGATGCCCTCGGTGAACGCGGCCAGGATCCGGTTCTTGAAGTCCGGGCGGGGGTGGGCCTCCACCACGGCCGCACGCTGTCCGTCGGAGACCGCGTGGTAGCCGATGCCCAGCACGTCCAGTTCCACCCCTCGGGTGACCAGGGCGATCTCGGGGGCCATGTGCAGCGGGATCTCCGGCGTGGTGTGCAGGGCGATCGCCGTCCAGACCCGGTCGGCCGCCTCGCCGGTGACGCCGTGGGTGTGCAGGAACCGCCGTGCCTCGTCGGCGCCGTCGATCTCGAAACGCTGGTCGGTGCGGCGGAACCGCTCGGTCAGTCCCAGGTCGTGGAACATCGCCCCGACGTACAGCAGCTCCGGATCGAACGAAAGCCCCTGTTCGCGCCCGCGCAGCGCGGCCCAGAGGAACACGCGCCGGGAGTGGTCGAACAGCAGCGGTGAGGCCGCCTCACGGACCAGTTCGGTCGCCTCCCGCGCCAGAGCGCTGTCCGGGATCCGCACGTCCGCGATCGTCTCGCTCATGGTCTCTCTCCACTTCCTCGTTCCGGGGACCGGCTTCCAGGGTCTCCCGGTGCGTACCATGGCGCCATGTCCTTCCTGACAGAGAAACCACAGATTCGGACATGACGCACCGGGTGGGCTTCGTGGTGTTCGACGGTGTGACCATGCTGGACGTCAGTGGCCCCGCGGAGGTCCTGCACCAGGCGGGCCGGCTCGGCCACCCCTACGACCTGGTCATGATCTCGGCGTGCGGCGGAGAGGTCATGACCTCGACCGGGATGCCGCTGAGCGGCACCGTGACGGCGGCCGAGGCCGGACGGATCGACACGGTGCTCGTGGCTGGGGGCGACCGCCTGGCCGAGCAGCCGGTGGACGCGGAGCTGCTGGCGGCGACCCGTACGGTGGCCGCGCGGGCTACGCGGGTCGCCTCGGTGTGCACCGGCGCTTTCGTCCTGGCCGAACTCGGCCTGCTCGACGGGCGTCGGGCGGCCACTCACTGGCGGCATGCCGACACGCTCGCCCGTCGTCACCCCCGGGTACGCGTCGAGCCGGACGCGATCCATGTCCGCGACGGGCGGTTCGTCACCTCCGCGGGCATCAGCGCGGGTATCGACCTGACACTGGCCCTCGTCGAGGACGACCACGGAGCCGACGCGGCCCGCCGCATCGCACGCGAACTGGTGGTCTTCCTGCGGCGTCCGGGTGGGCAGTCGCAGTTCACCGCGGCCGCCACCGCGCCCGCGCGCAACGGCCTCCTGCGGACCTTGATCGGTTCCGTGCTGGCCGACCCGGCCGCTGATCACGACCTGCCGTCCATGGCCCGTGCCGCGGCCGTCAGCTCCCGGCACCTGACCCGGCTGTTCCACGCGGAGCTGGGCACCACCCCCGCCCGCTGGGTCGAGCGGGTCCGTCTCGACCACGCCCGACAACTCCTCCTCGACGGACACAGCGTCACCTCGGTGGCCCGGCACAGCGGCTTCGGCAGCGACGAGACGCTCCGCCGCGTCTTCGTCCGCCACCTCGGCACCACCCCCACCGCCTACCGCCAGCGCTTCACCACCACCGGCACGGTCCGGGCCGCGATCCCCGAAGCCGAGGACGCGGTGGAGCACCGCGGGACCTGAACGCCGGTGCCTCCGAGAACGGCCCTCGAACGCGGATCCCGACGAGTATGCACCGCACGTATACACTGCATGTATACCTCATGTGTATAGTGCCGGGCATGACCACCGCGACTGCCCTGCGCCGCGACACCCCCGCCACCGTCCTCACCGCGACCTTGGCCTTCGGGCTGCTGCTCGGCTGGGCGACGTACACCCTGCACGGGACGACACCCCTGTTGGAGCGGGCGACCAACTCGGTGTCCGCATGGATCCTGTGGACCGCCGCGGCCGGGGCGCTGATCCGCAGCCGGCAACTCGCCGTCTGGGGTGGAGCCTTGATGATGCTCGCCACCTGTGGTGGCTACTACGCGACGTCCACGCTCGGGAACACCTTCGGGGCCGGAGGCCTCGGTACCGCCGCCGTGTGGTCGGTGGCGGGGCTGGCCGGAGGGCCCCTGCTGGGGTGGGCCGGATGGACGGTGCGCCGCGGGCGCGGGGACGTGCGGGCGGCGGCCGGCGCCGTCATCGCGATGGTGGTGCTGGGCGAAGGGCTCTGGCTGGGCCTGGCGCTCGGCTACTGGGCGGAGGCGGTCGTCTTCCTGGTGGCCGGTGTGCTGCTCACCGCGTTCCTGACGTACCGTCTCGCCCGCGCCCGGGAGCCCCGGTTCTGGCTGTGTGCCGTACTCGCCCCCGTGTGCGGTGTCGCCTTCTACTTCGCCGAGAAGCTGATCCTCGACGCCCTGATCGGAACGGTCTGACCCCGCATGGGACAGGGGCCCACCGCGAACGGTGAGCCCCTGCGGTGTGTCCCCGAGGGTCAGATCTGGCCGAAGCCGTAGCCCAGGAGCTTCTTCGCGTCCGTCTCGCGCTGGGCGGAGCTGGTCGAGGCGAGGACCGTGCCGATGACGGTCTTGCCGTTCCGCGTCGCGGCGAAGACCAGGCAGTACTTGGCAGTCGGGCCCGAGCCGGTCTTCACGCCGATCGTGCCGCTGTAGCTGCTGAGCAGGCCGTTGGTGTTGGTCCACGGCGCCATGGTGCGGGTGCTGCCCGTCTTCGTGACGGTCTTCGCCGTGTACTTCTTCGTCTTGACGATCGCGCGGAAGTTGGCGCTCTTCATCGCGCTGCTGGTGATCTTCGTCAGATCGTGCGGCGTGGAGTAGTTATTGCCCTTGCCGATGCCGTCGAACGAGTCGAAGTTGGTGTTCTTCAGCTTCAGTTTCTTCGCGTCGGCGTTCATCTTCCCGACGAAGGACTTCACCCGGGCGGCCCGCGTCGAGCCCGTACCGAACTTGTCGGCCAGCGCGTACGCCGCGTCGCAGCCGGACGGCAGCATCAGCCCGTACAGCAGCTGGCGCACGGTCACCTTGTCGCCCACGATCAGGCGCGCGGACGACGCGTTGTTCGCCACGATGTAGTCGCTGTAGGCCATCTGGATGGTGACCTTGGCGTCGAGGTTCAGGTTCTTCTGCGCGAGCACGACCTTCGCGGTCATGATCTTCGTCGTGGAACCGGTCGGAAGGCGGGTGTTCGCGGCCTTGGTGTAGAGGGATTTGCCGTTCGCGTTGTTCATCACGAAGCCGCCCTTGGCGGCGATCGTGGGCTTGGCGGCGGCCTGCGCGGGTGCCGCGTAGAGGGCGCCGGAGGCCAGCACGGCGCCGGTGGTCACGGCGACGCCGACGGCTCTACGGATCCTGATGCCCTGAATGCCGATATTCAAGTGAGGTACCCCGATTGTGTTGAATGCCCCATTGCTGCGGCCGAGTTGAGGCGCGACCGAGAGCGGTCGCACGAGTCTGACGCGTAGGCGGCACGGATGGTTGTGCGCCGGGACGGGGCGACTTTTCGTCGGCAAGGCGGGCGGTGGGGCGGGCGGTGAGACAGAGCAGGAGCCGGGGTCAGGGGTGGACCGGGGGCTGGACGGGCCGGGGTGAGGGGGTGCGGTCGGTCCGGAGGGTGGACGGATGCGTCCATGCGTACGCGTTGTATCTATCCTGTCGGCATGAGTCCGGCCCCCGTGAAGCAACTCCCCGCCGCCGAGCGCGTCTACGCCCATGTCAAGCAGGGCGTCCTCGAGCGCCGTTACGAGGGCGGCACCCTGCTGACCGAGGGGGAGTTGGCCGACGCCGCCGGGGTCTCGCGCACCCCGGTGCGCGAGGCGCTGCTGCGGCTGGAGGCCGAGGGTCTGATCCGGCTCTACCCGAAGAAGGGCGCCCTCGTCCTGCCCGTCTCCGCGCAGGAGATCGCCGACGTCGTCGAGACCCGGCTGCTCGTCGAGGAGCACGCGGTGCGCAAGGCCGTCCCCGCGCCCCCCGGGCTCATCGAGCGGCTGGAGGCGCTGCTCGCCCGGCAGAGGGAACAGGCCGCCGCGGGCGACTTCGCCGCCGCGTCCGTCACCGACCGCTGTTTCCACGCGGAGATCGTCCGCAGCGGCGGCAACGAGATCCTCTCCCGCCTCTACGACCAGCTCCGCGACCGACAACTGCGGATGGGAGTCGCCGTCATGTACTCGCACCCCGACCGCATCGCGAAGACCCTCTCCGAGCACCAGGAGATCCTCGAGGCGCTGCGCTCGGGGGACCCGGACGCGGCTGCCGAGGTCGTCGACCGGCATGTCGGCTGGTTCTCCCACCTGGCCCGGGGAGGAGTGCGATGAGCGGCGGGAGCCGGGTGACCGGCGGGAGCGTGCTGCCCGCGGACCCCCCGGGCGGGCGGCGTGCCCTGGCGGTGTGGGGGATCGGTGTCTCGGTCTACTTCGTCGCCGTCATCTTCCGTACGTCCCTGGGGGTGGCCGGCCTCGACGCCGCCGACCGCTTCGGCGTCAACGCCTCCGCCCTGTCCACCTTCTCCATCCTCCAGCTGCTGGTCTACGCGGGCATGCAGATACCCGTCGGCCTGCTCGTCGACCGGCTCGGCACCAAGAAGGTGCTGGGCATCGGTGTCGTGCTGTTCACGCTCGGACAGCTCGGCTTCGCTCTCTCCCCGTCGTACGGCATGGCGCTCGCCTCCCGCGCCCTGCTCGGCTGCGGGGACGCCATGACGTTCATCAGCGTGCTGCGGCTGGGCAGCCGGTGGTTCCCGGCCCGGCGCGGGCCGCTGGTCGGGCAGCTCGCCGGGCTGGCCGGCATGGCGGGCAACCTGGTCTCCACCCTGGTGCTGGCCCGGCTGCTGCACGGCATCGGCTGGACGGCGGCCTTCGGGGGCAGCGCGTTCGCCGGTGTCGTGGTGTTCGTCCTGCTCCTGCTGTTCCTGAAGGACCATCCCGAGGGCCACGAGCCGGACTCCGTCGGGCACCGGGGTGCCGTCTACGTACGCCGGCAGATCGCCGCCTCCTGGCGCGAACCGGGGACCCGGCTCGGCATGTGGGTGCACTTCACCACTCAGTTCCCGGCGATGGTGTTCCTGCTGCTGTGGGGCATGCCGTTCCTCGTCGAGGCCCAGGGACTGTCCCGGGCCACCGCCGGTGAACTGCTCACCCTCGTGGTGCTGTCCAACATGGTCTTCGGGCTCGTCTACGGCCAGCTGATCGCCCGGCGGCACGGCGCGCGGCTGCCGCTCGTTCTCGGGACCGTGGGGGTGACGGCCCTGCTGTGGGCGGCCACGCTGGCCTACCCGGGCGAGACGGCGCCGATGTGGCTGCTGGTGGTGCTGTGCACGGTGCTGGGTGCCTGCGGCCCGGCCTCGATGATCGGCTTCGACTTCTCCCGCCCGGTGAACCCGCCGGAGCGGCAGGGCACGGCGTCCGGCATCACCAACATGGGCGGCTTCATCGCGTCCATGACCACCCTGTTCGCCGTCGGCGTGCTGCTGGACGCCACCGGCGGGGACTACGGCGTCGCCTTCGCCGCCGTCTTCGTCCTCCAGGCCTTCGGGCTCACCCAGATCCTGCGGCTGCGCGGGCAGGCGGCGCGCAGGGAGCGGGAACGGCTGGTCGTCGGCCGGGTGGAGAGCGTGCACGTGCCGGTGTAGGGACGGGTGGCCGGGGCCCGGGCACCCGTCCCCCGGGTGCCGTCCGGGGCCCCGGCGGCCCCCGCTTCCGCCGGCAGGTCCTACCGCGTCACCGCGAAGTGCCGCAGGATCGCCGCCGCCAGGTCCGGGTCGCCCTCCGTCTTCAGCCGGTCCGACACCGCGTCCGGCGTCACCCGGCCGCATGCCAGGCGGACGTACGTCTCCCAGTCGAGGCCGAGCGTGACGGCCGGGCCGAGCGCCGGGGCGGTCTCCAGCGTGCCGCGGCCCTGGATGTCGACGCGGATGGTGCGCAGGAACTCCACGGGCCCGTGGACGTCGATGACCACGGCCGAGCTGCGCGGTGCCTGGGCCTTCTCGGCGACCACCCGCGGCAGCTCCGCGAGCAGCACGTCGCGGGCGATGTGCGCGCCGGGGGAGTCGAGGCCGCCGGGGCGGCCGAGGGCCGCGCGCAGGTCCTGCTCGTGCACCCACACGTCGAACGCGTGCCGGCGCATGGACTCCTCCAGCGTGAGCTCCGAGCCGAGCGGGCCGCGCACCGTCCTGCCCGGCTCACGCGACTCGTTCCGCAGCTGGCGGTTGCGGCGGATGATCGTGTACTCCAGCTCGGAGGTCATCTCCGGCGCCGTGTGGTGGCGGCGTACGTCGACCTGGATCTCCGTGTAGCGCTGCTGGTCGTTGGTGACGTGGAACAGGTCGCGCGGCAGTGTGTGGATCGGGCGCGGGTCGCCCAGCATCTCGCTGTCCAGACCGATGACGTGGGAGACCACATCGCGGACCGACCACCCCGGGCACGGCGTCCGCCGGTTCCAGTCGGCCTCCACGAGCGGCTGCACCAGCTCGGATATCGCCTCGACGGACTGGTTCCAGGCGTCGGCGTAGGGCTGGAGGGTGGGATGCAGACTCACGGAACGGGACCCCTCGGCGGTCGGTACACGGGCAGGTTGTGGCGGCGGTGCCAGTGGGCGGTGGCTGCGCTCGGCGGGCGTCTGGGGACTCCCCCGGTTCTCGATTACGCTCGAACCGGGAGGGCCCCCAAGTTACGCTGCTGTGAGGCACCCCGGCAGTGCTTTCGTGTGACGATCGTAGGCCGTGCCGACGAGTCGAATGCCAGGACGGTGGTATTGTGCGCGCTTCGTTGCTCCAAGTCGCCGTGAACGAGGGCGAATCGGTCGAATCCCGTCGGCGCAGGGTCGCCGCTCTGGTACGGGAACAGGCCGGGGCCGACCTCGTCGTCCTGCCGGAGCTGTGGACGACCGGCGCGTTCGCCCACGAGGACTTCGCGCGCGAGGCGGAACCCCTCCACGGGCCGACCCTGGAGGCCATGGCCGCGGCCGCGCGCGACGCGGGAGTGTGGCTGCACGCGGGCTCCGTCCCGGAGCGGGCCGCCGTCGACGGTGGCTCCGCCACGGGCGACGGACCGCTCTACAACACCTCGCTCGTCCTCTCCCCCGCCGGCGACCTGGCCGCCGTCTACCGCAAGATCCACCGCTTCGGCTTCGACCGGGGCGAGGCCGTCCTGATGAGCGCGGGCGACACGCCGGTGACCGTGCCGTTGCCGCACACCACGCTCGGCGTCGCGACCTGCTACGACCTGCGCTTCCCCGAACTCTTCCGCGCCCTCGTCGACGCCGGTGCCGAGACGCTCGTCGTCCCGGCGGGCTGGCCGGAGCGCCGCCGGTCCCACTGGACGCTCCTGGCGCGGGCGCGGGCCGTGGAGAACCAGGCGTACGTCCTCGCGTGCGGAACGGCCGGGACCCACGCCGGAGTTCCGCAGGCGGGTCACTCGATCGTGGTCGATCCGTGGGGAGAGGTCCTGGCGGAGGCCGGCCCCGGGGAGCAGGTCCTCACGGTGGACTTCGACCCGGCGGAGGTGGCGAAGACCCGCGATCGGTTCCCGGTCCTCAAGGACCGCGTCCTCGGCCTGGACCGCCCGCACCGCTGAGCCCCCGCCCCGGGGAACGGACCCGGGCGGGCCCCGAGCAGTTCCGGGGCGAGCCCTGGGGCCGGTCCTCGGCTCTCCTGTTCGCCGGCCCTCAGCTTTGCCGTTTGCCGGCCCTCGGCTCTCCTGTTCGCCGGTCCGCAGTTTTGCCGCTTGCCGGTCCTCGGCTCTCCTGTTCGCCGGTCCGCAGTTTTGCCGTTTGCCGGTCCTCGGCTCTCCTGTTCGCCGGTCCGCAGTTTTGCCGCTTGCCGGTCCCCGGCTCTCCTGTTCGCCGGTCCCTAGCCCTCCCGCTCCTTCTCCGCCAGGTGGATCACGCACACCGCCACCGCGATCAGCAGCGCCGGGTCCGCGTCGTCCCGTACGACGTCGACGCCGTACGTCTCCCGGATGTGCCGCCAGCGCCGCGAGATCACGGCGAGTAGTTCGCCGTCGTACTCCACGGCGAACTCGCGGTCGAGGATCTTGCCGCTGACGTCCAGTTCGGTGCCGTCGGCCAGGGCGACCCGGTAGTGGTTGCGCAGCAGGGACAGCCGCTTGCGCCGGATCGCCGCCAGCGCCTCGCCGTCCCGCTCGATCACCATGGTGTCGCGCAGGGCGAACATCTTCTTGCGGATGTCGATGAGCACCCGGCCCCGGACGTCCTTCAGTTCGAAGGTGTCCCGCAGCCGCATGGCCTTGCCGTCGACGAGGAAGACCTTGTTGCCTTGGTCGTCCTCGATCCAGTAGTCGTCACCGATTCCGAGGAGCCGGTCGCGTACGAGGAATCTCATGCCATCACGGGTGCCCCGCGGTCCGCCTCCCGACGCCGTCACTAGGCCGATTGTCGGCATGCGGCGTACCCCGGCACATGCGGTGTACATGGCATGAGTGGTGTACATGGCATGAGCGTGGCGTACGGGTCCCGGTGACGCTCGCTCAGACCCCGTATCCGTCGCTGTATCCGTCGCGGCCGCGCGGGCGGGTGTCGTCGATGACCGGTGTGGCCGGCGGAACGACGACACGCCTGCGCCGGGCGATGCTGCTGAAGGTCGCCACGCCGATCAGACCGACGATCATGAAGATGACGCCGACCAGGTTCAGGTTGACTCCCTGCATGTCCCAGTCGGTCGCGAAGGTGAGGATCGCCCCTGCGGCGATCAGGATGATGCACCCTCCGAGTCCCATGAGTGCCGCCTTCCCATCCGGTTCTTCCGGTTCTTCCCCGGTCCTTCCGGTTGCCTCCGGGTACCCGGAGAGCCATCACTCATGCTTCGGCGCCGAGTTGACCTCCCGTCGGGAGACGCGGAGCTCCCGCGGGAGGCCGACTCGTTCCCCGGCGCACGCGGCCGGTGACGGGGCAGGCGCCCCTACCCCTCCAGGAACGCCGTCAGCGCGTTCGTCAGGAGGAACGGGTCCTTCGCGCCGCACAGTTCGCGCGCGCTGTGCATCGACAGGATGGCCACGCCGATGTCGACGGTCCTGATGCCGTGCCGTGCCGCGGTGATCGGGCCGATCGTGGTGCCGCACGGCATGGAGTTGTTGGAGACGAACGACTGGAAGGGCACGCCCGCCTTCTCACAGGCCGCCGCGAACACGGACCGGCCCGAACCGTCCGTCGCGTAGCGGTTGTTGACGTTGACCTTGAGGATCGGGCCGCCGTCGACGCGCGGGTGGTGTGTCGGGTCGTGCCGCTCCGCGTAGTTGGGGTGGACGGCGTGACCGGTGTCCGAGGAGAGGCAGACGGTGCCGGCGAAGGCACGCGCCCGGTCCTCGTAGGAGCCGCCGCGGGCGAACACCGAGCGCTCCAGCACGCCGCCGAGCAGCGGTCCGTCCGCACCGGTGTCGGACTGGGAGCCGTTCTCCTCGTGGTCGAAGGCGGCCAGGACGGGGATGAAGGGCAGCCCGCCGGACGCGGCGACCGCCGTCAGCGCGGCCGTACCGGCGTGCACGGACAGCAGGTTGTCCATGCGCGGGCCGGCCAGCAGCTCCTTGTCGCGGCCCAGGTACGCCGGCGGCTCCACGGAGTGCACCATCAGGTCCCAGCCGGTGACCTCGCCGGACGGGATCCCGGCGGTGTCCTCCAGGAAGGCGATGAGGTCGCCGTCGCGCACGTCCTCGCCCAGGCCCCAGACCGGCTGCATGTGGCGCTGCTTGTCGAGCTTGAGGCCGTCGGCGTTCACCGAGCGGTCCAGGTGGATGGCGAGCTGCGGGACGCGCAGCAGCGGCCGGTCGACGTTCACCAGCCGGGTCGAGCCGTCCCGCAGGGACAGCCGGCCGGCCAGGCCGAGGTCACGGTCGAGCCAGGAGTTGAGCAGCGGACCGCCGTAGATCTCCACGGCCACCTGGCGCCAGCCCTGCGTCCCGGTGTCGGGCCGCGGCTTCACCCGCAGGTTGGGGGAGTCGGTGTGGGCGCCGACGATCCGGAACGGCGTGTGGGGTGCCGCGCCCTCGGGGACGTACCAGGCGATGATCGCGCCGCCGCGCAGGACGTACTTGCCGCCGACGGCCCCGTCCCAGGCGTCCGTCTCCATGACCTGCCGGAAGCCCGCCTTCTCCAGCCGCTCGGCGGCGTTCGCCACCGCGTGGTACGGCGTGGGTGAGGCGGCGAGGAAGGTCATGAGGTCGTCGGTGTGGCCGCGGTCGAAGGTGAGGGGCGCGCGCGCGGCGCTCCGTGGAGGGGCGGCGGCAGACGGGCGGGCGGGTTCGCTCATGAGTTCACCATAACGAGGGCGAGGGCCCGCTTCCCGGTGCGGAAGCGGGCCCTCGTACGGGCGCGGAGAGGATCGGACGGGATCGGGAGCGGGATCGGACGGTTCCGTCCGCTCCCGCGTGATCTGTGCCGGAAGGTCCTAGAAGGCGGCCTCGTCCAGCTCCATCAGGTCCAGCTCGACGCCCTCGGCGACCTTGCGTGCCAGGGTGACGCCGGGCAGGACGTTGGCCGCGAAGAACTTCGCCGCGGCGATCTTTCCGGTGTAGAAGGGGACGTCCTTGGCGGAGGCCGTCTGGAGCTTCTCGGCGGCGACCGCGGCACCCTTGAGGAGCAGGTGGCCGACGATCACGTCACCGGAGGCCATCAGCAGGCGGGTGGTGTTCAGGCCCACCTTGTAGATGTTCTTGACGTCCTGCTCGGTGGCCGCGAGGTCGGTGAGCATCAGGCCGACGATGGCCTCCAGCTCGACGGTGGCCTTGGCCAGGTGCTCGCGGGCGCCCGACAGCTCCTCGCCGCCGGTGCCGAGGGCGAGGAACTGCTTGATGTCCTCGGCGATCGAGTTCAGGGCCGCGCCCTGGTTGCGGACGATCTTCCGGAAGAAGAAGTCCTGGCCCTGGATCGCGGTGGTGCCCTCGTACAGGGTGTCGATCTTGGAGTCGCGGATGTACTGCTCGATCGGGTACTCCTGCAGGAAGCCGGAGCCGCCGAAGGTCTGCAGCGACTGGGCGAGCTGCTCGTAGCCCTTCTCGGAGCCGTAGCCCTTGACGATGGGCAGGAGCAGGTCGTTGAGCGCGTGCTCGGCAGAGACGTCCTCGCCCGCGGCCGTCCTGACCTCGATCGTGTCCTGCACCGAGGCGGTGTACAGGACGAGCGCGCGCATGCCCTCCGCGTACGCCTTCTGCGTCATCAGCGAGCGGCGCACGTCGGGGTGGTGGGTGATGGTGACCTTGGGCGCGGCCTTGTCCATGAAGTTCGCGAGGTCCGGGCCCTGGACGCGCTCCTTGGCGTACTCCAGCGCGTTGAGGTAGCCGGTGGAGAGGGTGGAGATCGCCTTCGTGCCGACCATCATGCGGGCGAGCTCGATGATGCGGAACATCTGGCGGATGCCGTCGTGCTTGTCGCCGATCAGCCAGCCCTTGGCGGGGTGCCGGTCGCCGAAGGTCATCTCGCAGGTGTTGGACGCCTTCAGGCCCATCTTGTGCTCGACGTTCGTGGCGTAGACGCCGTTGCGCTCGCCCAGCTCGCCGGTCTCGAAGTCGAAGAGGTACTTCGGGACGAGGAAGAGGGACAGGCCCTTGGTGCCGGGGCCGGCACCCTCGGGACGCGCGAGCACGTAGTGGAAGATGTTCTCCGACATGTCGTGCTCACCCGAGGTGATGAACCGCTTCACGCCCTCGATGTGCCAGGAGCCGTCCTCCTGCCGCACGGCCTTGGTGCGGCCGGCACCCACGTCCGAGCCCGCGTCCGGCTCGGTGAGCACCATGGTGGAGCCCCACTGCCGCTCGACGGCGATCTGCGCGATCTTCTTCTGCGCGTCATTGCCCTCGTTGTACATGATCCCGGCGAAGGCGGGGCCGGAGGAGTACATCCACACGGCCGGGTTGGCGCCCAGGATCAGCTCGGCGTACGCCCAGATCAGGGTGGGGGGCGCCGGCGTGCCGCCGACGGCCTCGGGTATGCCCAGCCGCCAGTACTCGGAGTCCATGAAGGCCTGGTAGCTCTTCTTGAAGGAAGCGGGAACCGGCGCGGTGTTGGTCTCCGGGTCGAAGACCGGCGGGTTGCGGTCGGCGTCGGCGAAGGACTCGGCCAGCTCGTTCTCCGAGAGGCGGGCCAGCTCCTCGAGGACGCTCTTCGCGGTGTCGACGTCCATCTCTTCGAACGGTCCGGTGCCGTACAGCTTGTCGCGCCCGAGGACCTCGAACAGGTTGAACTCGATGTCGCGGAGATTGGACTTGTAGTGCCCCATGGTGACGGCTCCCGGTCCGTAGAGAGATCGGCGAGGCACTTGATTCCTCGCACAGGTTTGCATTCCGACAAGTGGCTACGATGATGCTACCCGCCAGTAATAAGAAGCAAGCCCGATCCGGCCATCTGTGACGAGATACGCCCCCGAGGGCTCCCCGGAGCGCCCGGCCGCGGATCGCCGGGAAGGATCCCCTGCCCGCCCCGCCTTGTCCGCCCCGCCTTATCCGCCCGTACCCGCCCGCCCCTCCGGTGCTCTCGGTACGCTTGCGCGCATGTACGGCTACGACCAGAACGTAGGGGCACAGCAGGGGTATGTCCCGCCGCAGCAGCAGCAGATGCCGGGCGGCTACGGGCAGCAGCAACAGCAACAGCAACAGCAGCAACAGCCGCCGCTGTACCCGGAGCCGTCAGCGCCGTCGCTCGCGGACGCGGTGCGTGCCTTCACCACGGGTCAGGTGACCGCCGAGGACTTCCAGCAGGTCTTCGCGACGTCCAAGGTGTACTGCCCGCGCGGCGACAACCCGGGGTTCCTCGCCCTGCACAACACCCAGCAGCCGGTGATCCCGATGTTCACCTCGCTGAAGGAGTTGCGGCGGTACGCGGGCAAGGAGTCCAAGTACTTCGTGATCACCGGCGCCGAGATGATCGACCTGCTGCCGACCGGCTACGGCTTCGTGCTGGACATGGAGGGCGAGCACCGGATGGTGTTCGACGCGAAGGCCGTGGAGCAGATGGTCGAGTTCGCGATGCGGCGCATGTATGGCTAGGGCCTGCCCCTGACGCCCCGGCCGCGGGTACGCCCGGTGCCGTCGCCGGTGTCACTGTCGTCGAGGTTGCCGTCGCCGTGTGACGGGCGGGTGATCTCCGCACGCCCCGGAACCTGCCGAGCCCGGAGGGAATGCCCTCCGGGCTTTCTCTGTTACCGCTGGCAGAAAGTTCAATGCTCAACTAAAATGGTCGTACAAAGAGGAGGTACCGACATGCCTGCAGTGACCGTCGAGAACACGCTGACGCTCCCCCGTGTGACCGCTTCGGCCGACGCCGTGGCACGCCCCGTGCTCACCGTCACGACCGCGCCGAGCGGTTTCGAGGGCGAGGGCTTTCCGGTGCGCCGGGCGTTCGCCGGGATCAACTACCGCCATCTCGACCCGTTCATCATGATGGACCAGATGGGCGAGGTGGACTACGCGCCCGGGGAGCCGAAGGGGACCCCCTGGCACCCGCACCGCGGATTCGAGACCGTCACCTACATCGTCGACGGGATCTTCGACCACCAGGACTCCAACGGTGGCGGCGGAACCATCACCGACGGCGACACCCAGTGGATGACCGCGGGCGGCGGTCTGCTGCACATCGAATCGCCGCCGGAGTCCCTGGTCATGTCCGGCGGGCTGTTCCACGGCCTCCAGCTGTGGGTGAACCTGCCGGCCAAGGACAAGATGATGGCGCCGCGCTACCAGGACATCCGCAGCGGCAGCGTCCAGCTGCTCACCTCCCCCGACGGCGGCGCGCTGCTGCGGGTCATCGCCGGTGAACTGGACGGCCACGAGGGTCCCGGCATCACGCACACGCCGATCACGATGGTCCACGCGACCCTGGCACCGGGCGCCGAGATCACCCTGCCCTGGCGCGAGGACTTCAACGGACTCGCCTACGTGATGGCCGGCCGCGGGTCCGTGGGCACCGACCGCCGTCCGGTCCACCTGGGGCAGACGGCCGTTTTCGGCGCCGGTGGCTCGCTGACCGTCCGCGCGGACGAGAAGCAGGACTCCAACACGCCGGACCTGGAGGTCGTCCTGCTCGGCGGACAGCCGATCCGGGAGCCGATGGCGCACTACGGGCCGTTCGTGATGAACACCCGCGAGGAGCTCCAGCAGGCCTTCGACGACTTCCAGAAGGGCCGCCTGGGCACCGTCCCGGCCGTGCACGGTATGTCGGCATCGGGACCGCGGGAGTCCTGACCGGGGTTCCCGGGGTTTCCGGGAATTTTGGGCGCCCCGACCGGCCGAGCATGTGGCGGCCCCGTCCGACCCCGGGCGGGGCCGTTCACCGTTCCTGGCACCGTGACCGAGGCGGCCTGCCGTTTCCGGTGCGGTGACGGGGTGCGGGCGGGTCGGCGGCTGGACAGGGTGTGCTCGGCGTGATCGGCTGAGACGATGCAGGACTCGTCGTCATCTCCGTTGCTGCCCGAAGCCGTTCGGCGTTTCGCCGCCTGGTGTGTCGTCATTCTGCTCGCCTGCGGGGTCGGTTACGTCGGGGTGCTGCTGTGCGTGCAGTTCCGGACGGCCGTGATTCCCATTCTGCTCGCCCTGCTCGGGACGGCCCTGCTGCGGCCGTTGCACCGGTGGATGGTGCGGGCCGGCGTGCAGCGGTCCCTTTCGGCGGGGCTGACCTGTGTCGCCGTCGTCGCGGTGGTCGGCGGTGCGGTGTACATCGTCGTGTCCGCGCTGATCGACTCCGGGGACCAGATCATCGCCTCGCTCAGGACCGCGGCGCGCGATCTCAGCAGGCATTTCGGGGCGGCCGGCACCTCCCTGGACGACATCGCGGCGAACGCGCGCGATCTGCTGTCCAAGTTCGGGGGTACGGCCGCGTCGGGTGTCATCAGCGGGGTCGGCGTGGTGGGCCAGGTGCTCACCATGGCGGTGCTCGCGCTGCTGCTCGTCTTCTTCTTCCTGCGCGACTCCGACCGGGCCGGCGAGAAACTGCGCGGGCTCGCGCCGGGCGACTCCGGGGACGTGGTGCTGGCCATGGCCCGGAGGGCCTTCGACGGGGTCGAGGGCTTCATGCGGGGGACCACCCTCATCGCCCTCATCGACGCCGTTTGCATCACCGTCGGACTGCTGATCCTCGAGGTGCCGGGCGCCGTCGGGCTGGGCGCGCTGGTCTTCGTCGGGGCGTACATCCCCTACCTCGGGGCGTTCATCTCCGGGGCGGTGGCCGTCCTGGTGGCGCTGGCCGACCGGGGATTCCTCATCGCCCTGTGGGTGCTCGGCGTGGTGCTCGCGGTGCAGGTGCTGGAGGGGAACGTGCTCCAGCCGATGATCCAGAGCCGCACCGTGCAGATGCATCCGGCGGTCATCCTGATCGCCATCACCGCCGGTGCCTCGGTCGCCGGAATCGTCGGCATGCTGATGGCGGTACCGGTGACGGCGGCGGTCTTCGGAGTCCTGGACGAACTGCGCCAACGCCACAACGCGTCGACGGAACCGCCCTCGAAGTCGCCCCCGGAGCCCGAGCCGTCGTCGTCGTGAGGTCCTTCACGGGGCGAGGCGGCCCTCGTGGGGCTTGCGGGTCTCGTGGGACTTGCGGACTTGCGGGTCTCGTGGGCTTGCGGTCCTAGGGATACTCGCGGTCCTCAGGAGCGGTGCGGTCCTCATGAGCGGTGCGGTCCTCGTGGGGCTTCGGGGCAGCAGCCCCGTCGGCCCCGTCCGGCGGGGCCTCCGGCTCGTCCGGTTCGTCCAGTTCGAACCAGATGCTCTTGCCCTTGCCGCGCGGGGCGATCCCCCAGGCGTGGGCCAGCAGTTCGATCAGGAGCAGACCGCGGCCGGAGGACGCCAGCTCGCCCGGTGTGCGCAGGTGCGGGAGGTCGTCGCCCGCGTCGGTGACCTCGATGCGCATCCGGCGGCCCTGGGGCCCGTCGGTGATCTCGGCTTCGAGCAGGGCGGCGGCGTCGGTGTGCACGAGGACGTTGGTGAGCACCTCCGACAGGAGCAGGACCGCCGAGTCGACCTGGTCCGGCGAGCACCAGTCGTGCAGCAGCTCGCGCAGGTGCCGCCGGGCCTCCGCGACCCGCTCCGGCTCGGCCTGCTCCACCGTCAGCATGGTGCGGCGCAGCGACGGCTGTACCGTGTCCCGACCCGTACCGGCACCGCGGCCCTCGGCCCGGCGGGAGAGCAGCAGCAGGGCGATGTCGTCCTCGCGGCGGTCGATCAGGGGGCCGGGGGTGTGGTGCGAGGAGGGACCGTGGACCGCTTGGACCAGGGCATCGGCCAGTTCCTCCAGGTCGCCCCTGTGGCGTTCGAGGATGCCGCGCAGCCGCTGCCAGCCGGTGTCCAGGTCATGGCCACCGGTCTCGATCAGGCCGTCTGTGCAGATCAGCAGGGTCTCGCCGCACTCCAGGACCATGCGGGTGGTGGGGTAGTCGGCGTCCGGGTCGATGCCCAGCGGAAGTCCGCCGGCCGTCTGCCGGATCAGTACGGTCGTGTCGGGCATGCGGACCGCCGGGTTGGGGTGTCCCGCGCGGGCGACGTCCAGCATTCCACCGGCAGGGTCGACCTCCACGTACAGGCAGGTCGCGAAGCGCGGATCGACGGGGTCCACCTCGTTGATCCCGTACAGGAAGCGGGAGGCGCGGGAGAGTACGGCGTCGGGCCGATGCCCTTCGGACGCGTACGCCCGCAGGGCTATCCGCAGCTGGCCCATGAGCCCGGCGGCCCGTACGTCGTGGCCCTGCACATCCCCGATGACCAGGGCGAACCGGCCGTTCGGCAGGGGAATCACGTCGTACCAGTCGCCGCCCACCTGGAGGCCGCCGCCGGTGGGGATGTACCGGGCGGCGAGGCTCATTCCGGGGATGCGCTGGGGGCCGATCCTCGGCAGCATCGAGCGCTGCAGCCCGTCGGTGAGGGCCCGCTCGTTCTCGGCGGTGCCCGCGCGGGTCAGTGCCTGGGCCAGCATCCGTGCCACGGTGGTCAGCACCGACCGCTCGTCGGGGGTGAAGGCGACCGGGTAGGTGAAGGCCGCCATCCAGGTGCCCATCGTGCGGCCGGACACGACCAGCGGCAGGAACGCCCAGGAGTGGCGGCCGAAGCGCTCGGCGAGCGGCCAGGTGAGGGGATAGCGGGCCTGGTACTGCTGCGGGGTGGACAGGTAGATCGCGTGGCCCGTCCGTACCACCTCGGCGGCCGGGTAGGCCGTGTCCAGAGGCATGGTGAAGGCGTCCTCGTCGTCGGACTCCTGCCCGTGGTGGCCGATGATGGTGAGCCGGTCGCCCGCCACGCCGAACACCGCGAGTCCGTCCGGTGAGAAGCCCGGCATGGAGAGGTTCGCCGTGACCCGCAGCACTTCCTGCGTCGACCGCGCCTCGGCCAGCGCCCTGCCCGCGTCCAGCAGGAACGCCTCCCGGGACCGGCGCCAGTCGCCGGTGACCGCCCTGCGGCCGGCGGGGGTGCCGGGTGCCGGCTCGGTGACCTCCTGAAGGGTTCCGGTGAGCAGGTACGCCTTGCGCAGGGGATCGAAGGTCGGCTTGGAGCGGCTGCGCACCATCCGGACGACCCGTCCCCGGTCGTCCATGATCCGGATGCGCACCTCGGCGAGGGTGTCCTCGGCGGCGGCGAGCCGGACCACTCCGGTGACCTCGTTCCAGTCGGCCGGGTGCAGTCGCGCCCGCACCTGGGCCTCCGTGAGGGTGGCCTGCTCCGCGGGGAGCCCCAGGAGCCGTGCCGTCACCTCGTCGACCGTGACCAGCCCGGCTGTCGTGTCCCAGTGCCACCGGCCGGTGTCGAGGAGGGCGAGGACGTCCCCCAGGGACGGCAGGGGCTCACCTGTGCGCATTGCCCCACTTTATGGAGGTTCAGGAGGAAAATGCTACCGACGGTTTCGGCGGGACCGGCCGGTAATCCTGGGGCGGCGATCTTGGGCCGGCCGGTAGGCTTGGGTGAGTTTCACGTGAAACAAAACCCCGATCCGCGAAGGCTGGATGAACGACGATGCATCGGTACAGGTCCCACACCTGCGGCGAGCTCCGCGCCTCTGACGTCGGAACCGACGTCCGGTTGAGCGGCTGGCTGCACAATCGGCGCGACCTGGGCGGCATCCTCTTCATCGATCTGCGCGATCACTACGGCATCACGCAGCTCGTGGCCCGGCCCGGCACGCCCGCCTACGAGACCCTGGACCGGCTCTCCAAGGAGACCGTCGTCCGGATCGACGGCAAGGTCGTCTCCCGCGGTACGGAGAACGTCAACGCCGAGCTGCCGACCGGTGAGGTCGAGGTCGAGGTCGGTGAGGTCGAGGTGCTGGGCGCGGCGGCCCCGCTTCCCTTCACGATCAACGCCGAGGACGGGGTCAACGAGGAGCGGCGTCTGGAGTACCGCTTCCTGGACCTGCGCCGTGAGCGCATGCACCGCAACATCCTGCTGCGGACATCGGTGATCTCGGCCATCCGCCACAAGATGACGGCGCTGGGCTTCAACGAGATGGCGACGCCGATCCTCAGCGCCACCTCCCCCGAGGGCGCCCGCGACTTCGTCGTCCCGTCGCGCCTCAACGCGGGCAGGTTCTACGCGCTGCCGCAGGCGCCGCAGCAGTTCAAGCAGCTGCTGATGGTCTCCGGCTTCGACCGCTACTTCCAGATCGCGCCCTGCTTCCGTGACGAGGACGCCCGCGCGGACCGCTCGCCGGGCGAGTTCTACCAGCTCGACGTGGAGATGAGCTTCGTCGAGCAGGAGGACGTCTTCCAGCCCATCGAGAAGCTCATGACCGAGCTCTTCGAGGAGTTCGGCAACGGTCGTCACGTCACCTCGCCGTTCCCGCGGATCCCGTTCCGCGAGGCGATGTTGAAGTACGGCTCCGACAAGCCGGACCTGCGCGCCAAGCTGGAGCTCGTCGACATCACCGACGTCTTCGAGGGCTCGGAGTTCAAGGCGTTCGCCGGCAAGCACGTGCGCGCGCTGCCGGTGCCGGACGTCTCCGGCCAGTCGCGCAAGTTCTTCGACCAGCTCGGTGACTACGCGGTCTCGCAGGGCGCCAAGGGCCTGGCCTGGGTGCGGGTGGCCGAGGACGGCTCGCTGACGGGCCCGATCGCGAAGTTCCTGACCGAGGCGAACATCGCGGAGCTGACCAAGCGGCTGTCCCTCGCCCCCGGCCACGCGGTGTTCTTCGGCGCGGGCGAGTTCGACGAGGTCTCCAAGATCATGGGCGCCGTCCGGGTCGAGGCCGCGAAGCGGGCCGGCCAGTTCGAGGAGAACGTCTTCCGCTTCTGCTGGATCGTCGACTTCCCGATGTACGAGAAGGACGAGGAGACGGGGCGGATCGACTTCTCGCACAACCCCTTCTCGATGCCGCAGGGCGGTCTGGAGGCCCTTCAGACCCAGGACCCGCTGGACATCCTGGGCTGGCAGTACGACATCGTGTGCAACGGCGTCGAGCTGTCCTCGGGCGCGATCCGGAACCACGAGCCGGACATCATGATCAAGGCCTTCGAGATCGCGGGCTACGACCGTGAGACGGTCGAGGACAAGTTCGCCGGCATGCTGCGCGCCTTCCGCTTCGGCGCCCCGCCGCACGGCGGCATCGCCCCCGGCGTCGACCGCATCGTCATGCTCCTCGCCGACGAGCCCAACATTCGCGAGACCATCGCCTTCCCGCTCAACGGCAACGCCCAGGACCTGATGATGGGCGCCCCGACGGAGCTGGACGAGGCCCGCCTGAAGGAACTGCACCTGACGGTGCGCAAGCCGCAGGCGAAGTAGAACCACAGAGAGAGGAGAGGGCCTGGAACCGATGCCGGCCGGCATCGGTTCCAGGCCCTCTCCTCTGTGCACGGAGGGGTTCACCAGAGGCGTCTGGTGTTCCCCTTGGCGTACTGCTCCGTGTATTCGTCCTGGTGCGTCAGAAGCCAGCACTTGAAGCCGAGGCACACGAGGCCGATCTCTCTGGAGGACAGGCCCGCACGGCCGCCGATCTCCGTGAATCTCTCCTTGAAAGCGGCCTGGGCCGTGGGCACGGGAACCCACGCGATCGCCACCGCCTGGAGCAGGGCGATACAGACGTCCCAGAGCTCCGCCTCCAGTTCGGGTTCCAGAACGATGTGGGGCGTCACGACTGCCCGAAGGTGTCCGCCGACGTGTCCGTCGGTGTGTCCGTGTCGGACTGCGGCTCCTCCTGGAAGACGTCCTCGGCCGTGGTGGCTGTCAGGGAACGGTCGAACCAGACGGAGAGCGTGTCGAGGTCGGCGCAGGCGGTGACGCGCTCGCGGACGGTGTCGGAGACGGCGAGTCCACGCACCTTGAGCACGCGCAGGATGTCCTCGGCCTTGCCTTCGGCTTTCCCCTCGGCTTTCCCCTCGGCCTTGCCGTCCAGGTACTTCTCCTCGAAGAGTGTCCTGTGCCCCGGGAAGTGGGTGACGACGTCCTGCATCGTGGTTCTCCAGTTCTCCCTGGTCGGTGTGTCCACCAGACCGACTTCCACCACTTCGAACCAGTACCCGGTGGTGACCGGCTCGAAGGCCACGAGCCCGCGGGCGACCGTTTCCAGTATGGCGGCTGCCCGTCGGCTCTGGCTGTGAACGATGGCCGAGAGCGCGGCCAGGGCCGGCTGCCGGGCCACGACCGTCTCGTCGGTGATCTCCGGGACGGTCTGCGGGCCCAGGACGAACGGGTGCGTGACCTGGGTCGTCCACGGACCCACGGCGCACTCGAAGGGGCCCATCGCCCAGGCCGCCGTGGACCGGTACCGGCAGACCACCACCAGCAGCACCGGCATGTCGTACTTCGCGCGCAGGTACGAGACGTAGTACGACCAGCTCTTCGCCTTGTCGGGGTCCTTCTTCGTCTGCGATTCCACCGCCAGGACGAAGCTCTCCCCCATGTCGGGCTCGAACTTGAGCACCGTGTCCACGCGGCGCTCCAGCGGCCGGATCTCGGTGGCGTCGGGGGAGACCTCGTGGAAGTCCGGCTTCGAGGGCGGGGGTAGGCCCAGTGCCTCGAAGACGGGTGCGAGGGCCTCCGGGTGCTCCTGGAAGAGCCGGTGAGGGGCCTCGTGTGTCGATGTGACCATGAGCGCAAACTAGGCGCGCTCAGGGCCGGTGCACCCGGCATATGCGGACTCATTCACCCGTTCGGGAACGGGGGAAACGTTCAGGCCGTCCCCGGGGGGAGGTCAGCGGGCCACGAACTGGGTGAGGATCGCCTGCACCTCGTAGATGTCGACGCCCTTGGTGAAGGTCTTCTGCACCGGGGTGGCGGTGCCGGAGAGCCAGATCTTGAGTTCGGCGTCGAGGTCGAAGGTGCCGGCCGTCTCGACGGCGAAGTGGGTGATGCTGCGGTACGGGACGGAGTGGTACTCGGTCTTCTTGCCGGTGATCCCCTGCTTGTCGATCATGATCAGCCGGCGGTCGGTGAAGAGGATGGTGTCGCGGATCAGCAGGTAGGCGGCGTGCACCTGCTCGCCGTGGCCCAGGAGGCGGGCGTACTCCTGCTGCGCCTGCGCCGGGTCGATGCTGTGCGCGTTGCCGAACAGTGCCATGGAAGGTCCCCTGCGTGAAGTGGTCTTCGTATGAAGTGATCTTTCCTGGACGTTATCGGACATTGCTGAACGCGTCAGGGCCCGGGAACCTTTGTTCCCGGGCCCTGACGTCGGTGGTGCGGGGTCGTTACGCGGACTGCGGCTCGCCGCCGAAACGCTCCTTGTACGCGTCCAGGTCGTCGTCCGTCAGCTTGGCGAAGAGGACCGGCGGGACGGTGAAGGGCGTGCCGGCGGGGACGGAGGTGAGGGCGTGGGCCTCCTCGGCGGAGACCCAGGCCGCGGTGTCACCGGTCAGGGAGAAGACCTGGCGCATCGCCGCCGACGTCGACGGGATGAACGGCTCCGACACCACCGCGTACAGGCGGATCAGGTTCATCGCCGTACGCAGGGTGAGGGCGGCGCCCTCCTGGTCGGTCTTGATCTCCAGCCAGGGGGCCTTCTCCTCCAGGTAGGAGTTGCCCGCGGACCACAGGGCGCGCAGCGCGGCCGCCGCCTTGCGGAACTGCAGCGCCTCCATCTGGGTCTCGTACTCCGCGAGGAGCGACGCGATCTCCTGGCCGAGCCTGGTCTCGGCCTCGCCGGGCGCGCCGCCCGCCGGGACCTCCTCGCCGAAGCGCTTCTTCGAGAAGGACAGGACACGGTTGACGAAGTTGCCGAGGGTGTCGGCCAGGTCCTTGTTCACCGTGGCGGTGAAGTGCTCCCAGGTGAAGGACGAGTCGTCCGACTCGGGCGCGTTGGCGATCAGGAAGTACCGCCAGTAGTCGGCCGGGAGGATGTCCAGCGCCTGGTCGGTGAAGACACCGCGCTTCTGGGAGGTGGAGAACTTGCCGCCGTAGTACGTCAGCCAGTTGAAGGCCTTGACGTAGTCGACCTTCTTCCACGGCTCGCGGACGCCCAGCTGGGTGGCCGGGAACATCACCGTGTGGAACGGGACGTTGTCCTTCGCCATGAACTCGGTGTAGCGGACGGTGTCGTCCGCCTCGTACCACCACGACTTCCAGTCGCGCGTCTCACCGTCGGGCGCGGAGTCCGCCCACTCCTTCGTCGCGGCGATGTACTCGATCGGGGCGTCGAACCAGACGTAGAAGACCTTGCCCTCGGCCGCCAGCTCCGGCCAGGTGTCGGCCGGCACCGGAACGCCCCAGTCCAGGTCACGGGTGATCGCGCGGTCGTGCAGACCCTCGGTCAGCCACTTGCGTGCGATGGAGGCGGCCAGCTGGGGCCACTCCTCCTCGTGCAGGGCCACCCACTCCTCGACCTCCTGCTGGAGCTTCGACTGGAGGAGGAAGAGGTGCTTGGTCTCGCGGACCTCCAGCTCCGTGGAGCCGGAGATCGCCGACCGCGGGTCGATCAGGTCGGTCGGGTCCAGCACCCGGGTGCAGTTCTCGCACTGGTCGCCGCGCGCCTTGTCGTAGCCGCAGTGCGGGCAGGTGCCCTCCACGTAGCGGTCCGGGAGGAAGCGGCCGTCGGCCGGGCTGTAGACCTGCCGGATCGCGCGCTCCTCGATGAACCCGTTC
The DNA here is from genome assembly GCF_036634175.1 of Streptomyces sp. P9-A2. Lineage (NCBI taxonomy): Bacteria > Bacillati > Actinomycetota > Actinomycetes > Kitasatosporales > Streptomycetaceae > Streptomyces > Streptomyces sp. P9-A2. The sequence continues at coordinate 3,969,368 of NZ_JAZIFX010000001.1, read as the reverse complement.
TCCTTGAGGCGGCGGGCGAAGTGCTGCGTGATCTCCACGTTCTGCTGCGAGGAGCTGCGGCCGAAGTGGTCGAAGGCGAGGGCGAAGCCGTCGTAGACCGCCTTCTGCGCGTCGTGCGCCTGCGCGCAGAACACGTCGACGGGCAGGCCCTGCTCCTTCGCGGCCAGCTCGGCCGGGGTGCCGTGCTCGTCCGTCGCGCAGATGTACAGGACGTCGTGGCCGCGCTGGCGCAGGTAACGGGAGTAGACGTCCGCCGGGAGCATGGACCCCACCATGTTGCCCAGGTGCTTGATCCCGTTGATGTACGGAAGGGCGCTGGTGATGAGGTGTCGAGCCATCGGGGGCTGCTCCCAGGTTGAAACGTACGGAATCTCCAAATCGTAGCCGACACGGGTACGCCGCCCGCTTCTCGTTTTACGGGCTGAGAAGCGGGCGGCGCGGGGTGTACGGGAGGGCTGTCGCCCGTCCGGCATGTGGCTGGCATCCGTCTGGCACCCGTGGGGGCCGAGGCGGCCCAGGGTCAGGGGCGCCAGGACTCCAGTACGGCCTCGTAGAGCTCCTTGTCGGTGAGCTCCAGGGGAGACGCGCCGGCGAGGAAGTGGGCCGTGTTCGGTGTCTTCAGCTTGCGGAGGTAGTCGAACGCCTTGTTGTCCGGGTCTCCGAAGGCGACGAACGAGAAGAAGACGGAGGAGTGGGTCTTCGCGGCCTCCGTGAGGGACTGGGTCGCGGGGGTCTTCGCGTCGGGCGCGCCGTCCGTCTGGAAGACCACCAGGGCGGGCGCGCCGGGCGCCGCCTTGTCGTGCAGGGCGAGGACCTCGGCCACAGCCGCGTGGTAGCTGGTCCGGCCCATACGGCCGAGGGACGCGTGCAGGGTGTCGATCTTGTTCTCGTGGTCGGCGAAGGTCAGCTCGCCGGTTCCGTCGACCTCGGTGGAGAAGAAGACGACCTTGACCGTGACGGACCCGGGGTCCGTGTCGAGGTGGGCCGCGAGAGCGAGAGTCTGCTCGGCGAGCGCCTGCGCGGAACCGTCCTTGTAGTACGGGCGCATCGACGCGGAACGGTCCAGGACGAGGTAGACCTTGGCGCGAGTGTCGGTAAGGCCGCGCTCCGCAAGGGCCTGGCCTGCGGCTTCGTAGGCCGTGCGGAGTGCCTCCGGCGTTTTGAGGGGGGTGGCCTCGGCCTCGGCTTCGCCCTCGGCCTCGGTCGTGTTCCCACCCGCGCCACCCGTGCGGTTTTCGTCGTCGGGTGCGGGTGGCCCCTGAGGGGCGTCCTCGCCGTCGGCGGCCTCGGGCTGGGACTCCGGGGCTGCCTCCGGCTGCGCTTCCGCCACATCCGGCTTCGGCTTCGACTCGGCTTCGGCCGTGGGCTCGGCCTCGGTTTCGGTGGCGGCCTCGGGCTGAGGCTCCGGGGTTGCCACCGGCTCCGGGGCCGTCGCCGCCGCGGGCTGCGCCTCCGGCTCCGGCTCTGTCGCCGGCTCCGGCTCCGGCTCTGCCTTCGGGTCGGCCTTGGCCTCGGGCTTCGGTTCGGGCTCTGCCTTCGGGGCGATCGCGGCCTCGGTCTTGGCCTCGGGCTTGTCCTCGGTCACCGGCTCGGGGTCGGCCTCGGGCTCGGAAGCGGGGTCGGCCTTGGGCTCCGGGTCGGCCTCGGCCTCGGGCTCGGTGTCGGCCTTGGGCTCAGGCTCGCTCTTGGCCTCGGTCACCGGCTGGGGCTGGGCCGCAGGGTCGGTCTTGGCCTCGGGCTGGGCCTTCGGGGTGGCCTCGGTCACCGGCTCGGGGTCGGGCTCGGCCTCGGGCTCCGGGTCGGCCTGGGGCTCGGGGGCGCTCTTGGCCTCGGTCACCGGCTGGGGCTGGGCCTCGGTCTGCGGCTTCAGCTCTGGTGCGGCCTCGGTCACCGGCTCGGTCTTGGTGTCAGGCTCGAGCTCGGCCTCGGCCACCGGCTGGGGCTCGGCCGCAGAGTCGGTCTTGGCCTCGGGCTGGGCCTTCGGGGTGGCCTCGGTCACCGGCTCGGGGCCGGGCTCGGTCTCGGGCTCGGAAGCGGTGTCGGCCTTGGGCTCCGGGTCGGCCTGGGGCTCGGCGGCGCTGTCGGGCTCGGCCTTGGCCGTGGGCTCGGGGTTCCTCTCGGCCTTTGCCTCGGCCTCGGGCTGAGGGGTGTCGGGGGTGGTCGCCGGCTTCGGCTCGAGGGTTTCGGCCGCGGCTTCGGGGGTCGGCTCCGGGGCGGGGCCGGTCTCCGTCTTCGGTTCCGGGGTCGGTTCCGGGGAGTCGGCGGGGGTGGGGGGCGTTGTGTTGTTGAAGGCCGCGGAGACGAGGTCGTGTGCGTCGGTGCGGGGTTCCGGGACGGAGGCCTTGGTGGCCCGCGGTGTCGGTTCGGGGGAGGGTGACGGAAGTCGGGGGGGCGGAGTTACGGCCGCCGCCGACTCGTCGGCAGGCTCGGACGGCGTCGGGGTGGCCGCGGTCGCGGTGTCCGGGCGGGCGGTTTGTTCCGCATCGTCCGTTTCCGCGACCGGCGTCGCACCCTCTACCTCTGCCGTGCTCGCTTTGCGTGACCGGCCGAACGCGTTCCGCAGGAGAGTGAGAATGCCCATGTGCGCAACCCTTCGCGTGAGTTGTAGCCCGTCAATACCTGGCCAGGACGGACACGTAAGGTTAGCCGCCCTTGTGGGTGATCTTGGGCAGGGTGTCAAGGGCGCCATTCGGCCCCGGTGGGCCGCAGTGCAGTGAAGCAGGTAACTCTTCTCGTGCTGCCGCAGGTTCACTCTCCGTTCACCCCGGCGCCCGGCTGCCGCACGTATGTACCCCTACGGTCACGCTGACACCCCGGGTATCCAAGGAGAGAACACGTGCGCAAGCTGCTTCCGTTGATCGGGACGCCGTCCGGTTCGCACCCCGGCGGCCGGTCCGCCATGACCTGCCGTTTCCGGTGTGGTGACGCCTGCTTCCACGAGGTGCCCAACACCAGCTCCAACGCATACGTCGGTGACGTCATCTCCGACGCTCTCAGCCGCCGGTCGATGATGCGGGCCGCCGCCGCTGTCACGGTGGTCGCGGCCGGTGCCGGCGCGGTCAACCTCGCGGGTGTTCCCGAGGCCCAGGCGGCCCCCGTCGCCGGCAAGGGAGGCCAGGGCCACGGGCACGGTCACGGGCATCAGAAGCCGAAGGGGGCCCGCGGCCTGCGGTTCACGCCCGTCGCGCCGAACACCGCCGACGCCGTCACCGTGCCGGAGGGCTACGGCCAGAACGTCGTCATCCGCTGGGGTGAGCCCATCCTGCGCGGCGCGCCCGCCTTCGACCCCGAGAACCAGACGGCCGAGGCGCAGGCCGGGCAGTTCGGATACAACGTCGACTTCCTCGCCCTGCTCCCTCTCAAGGGTGAGCGCGGCCGTCAGGTGCTCGTGGCCAACCACGAGTACACCGACGAGGTGCTGATGTTCCGCGGCTACGACTCCGACAACCCCACCCGTGAACAGGTGGAGATCGGCTGGGCCGCGCACGGTCTGGGCGTGGTCGTCGTCGAGGAGGACCGCAGGAGCGGCAGGCTCACGCCCGTCACCCGGCACCACCTCAACCGGCGTCTGACCGCCACCTCCGAGTTCCGGCTGACCGGCCCCGTCGCCGGTTCCGCCCTGGTGAAGACCTCCGCCGACCCGACCGGCCGCAAGGTGCTCGGCACCCTCAACAACTGCGCCGGCGGCACCACCCCGTGGGGCACGACCCTGCACGGCGAGGAGAACTTCAACCAGTACTTCGCCAACAGCGGCCGCGCGACCGACAAGCGGTACGGCATCGGCACCGGCGCCACCGAGCGCAAGTGGGAGCGGTTCGACAAGCGGTTCGACCTCGCCCAGGAGCCCAACGAGGCGCACCGGTTCGGCTACGTCGTCGAACTCGACCCGTACGACCCGGACTCCGTCCCGCGCAAGCGCACCGCGCTCGGCCGTTTCAAGCACGAGGGCGCGACCGTGCGCCTGACGCACGACGGCCGCCCGGTCGTGTACTCCGGCGACGACGAGCGGTTCGACTACCTCTACAAGTTCGTCGGCAGCAAGCGGATGCGGCACGGCGACAGCCGCTCCGCGCGCGAGCACAACCTCACGCTGCTCGACGAGGGCACCCTCTACGTCGCCAGGATCACCGGTGACTCGCCCGCCATCGAGATCGACGGCACCGGCAAGCTCCCGAAGGACGGCGAGTTCGACGGCAGCGGCCAGTGGATCCCGCTGGCCACCGCCACCGCCAGGGGCGCCGTCTCGCACGTCGACGGCATGACCGCCGAGGAGGTCTTCGTCTTCACGCGGCTCGCCGGCGACAAGGTGGGCGCCACCAAGATGGACCGCCCCGAGGACGTCGAGCCCAACCCGGTCACCGGCAAGGTCTACGTCGCCCTGACCAACAACACCAACCGCGGTGTCGGTGCGCACCCGAAGGCGGACGAGGCCAACCCGCGCAACGCCAACAAGCACGGCCACATCCTCGAGCTGACCGAGCAGTGGAACCGGCCGGAGAGCACCCGGTTCGCCTGGTCGCTGTTCCTGGTCGCGGGCGACCCGAAGGACCCGGCGACGTACTTCGCCGGCTTCCCGAAGGACTCCGTGAGCCCCATCTCCTGCCCGGACAACGTCGCCTTCGACGACCACGGCAACCTGTGGATCTCCACCGACGGCGCCGCCCTCGGCTCGCACGACGGGCTCTTCGGTGTCGCCACCCGCGGCGACCGCCGCGGTGAGCTGAAGCAGTTCCTCACCGTGCCGAAGGGCGCGGAGACCTGTGGTCCGATCGTCCAGGACCGGCGGGTGCTCGTCGCCGTGCAGCACCCCGGTGAGGTGGACGGTGCGTCGGTGGAGAACCCGGGCAGCACCTGGCCCGACGGACCCGGCACGTACCCCCGGCCCGCCGTGGTCGCCGTGTGGCGTACCGACGGCCGCGACATCGGCGTCTGAGGCCGAAGAACAAGGGCACCGGCACCGGGACCGGGCACCATCACGGATTCCGGTACGGATTCCGGTACGGATTCCGGTACGGATTCGGCTTCGGTCGCGGTGGGGCGCGGGCACCCTGCGGGGTGTCCGCGCCCCCACCACCGTGTCCGGGTGCGGCAAGGTGTCGGCCGGAGGTCAGCCGCCGTGGTGCAGTGCGAGGTCGACGACCAGGGTGCGGTGGTCGGTGTCGGGAAGGTCGAGGAAGCGGGGCCGGTCCGCGGCGAACTGCCGGGACACCAGCACATGGTCGATCTGGGTGCCGAACGCCGGCATGGTCCTGGCCGGCCAGGTCGGGACCCGGTGGGCGCCGCCGAGCCGGGCGGCGTCGACGAGCCCGGAGTCGAGGAGGCGCCGGAAGGCGGCGTGGTCCTGGGAGGCGTTGAAGTCCCCGGCGAGCACCATCGGGGCCGTCGGGTCCGCGGTGACGACGTCGCGCAGCCCGCGGAGCTCCCGTTCCCAGACGTCCACCTGGCCGGGGATCGGGGGCATGGGGTGGGCGAGCTGGAGCCGTACGTCGTGCCCGTCGACGTCGGCGACGGCGCCGGGCATGCCCATGGTGCCGGGGACGCCGGCGGTGCCCTTGAGCGGGAAGCGGCTGAGGATGACGGAGCCCTCGGAGCCACCGCCCGCCACGGCCCGGCGGTGCGGGTAGTCCGCCGTCAGTTCCCGTCGCAGCAGCGCGTCGCAGGTGTACTCGCACTCCTGGACGAACACCACGTCCGGCTTCAGCCGGCGCACGGCGTCGACCAGCCCGGCGGTGGCCCGGCCGAACTCGACGTTGGACGTCATCACCCGGAACTCGGCGACGGGCGGCCCGGCGGGCGCGCCGGTCTTCCCGTACGGCTCGATGAACCAGGCCAGCAGTCCGAGCAGGACGACGCCCCAGACCGCGCCGGTCCACCACCGGGCGAGCAGGGTGAACAGCAGCCCGAAGGCGGTCGGCACGAGGAGCCAGGGCAGGAACGCGAGCAGTTGGGGCACGGGGGTGACCGCGTCGGTACCGACGGCCCGGCAGCCGACGATCACGCTCACCCCGGCGAAGAGCAGTGCCGCCGACCAGCCGCCGGACCGGCGCTTCCCGCTGCGGCGTCCGGCCCCTTCCCGGGCGTCCGCCCACTCGGCCGTCTCGGCCGTCTCGGCTGTCTCGGCAGTCACTGTGTCCAACGTCCGGCCTTCCGCTCGCGGTGGATCGTTCCGTGGAGATTTTCCCTCAAGGACGAGGACCGGCGACGGGGGGTTGCGGTGATCCGTCCCACGCCTCGTCACAGGCCGCTGGCGCAGTCCCGGCAACGGCCTGGGTCCTCGTCCGCCACTCCCGCGAACGCCGTACCGCGGGCCCGCGCTCCCGCCCCCCGACCCCGGCTGGGACCGCGCCCGCGGAGGCCTGTCAGCAGGCAGGCGAGGGCCACCGTCAGGCCCAGGGCGAGCAGGGTCCAGGACGCGGTGCGCAACGTGGCGGTGAGGGCGTCGTAGACCACGCCCACCGCGGGGCGGTGGACCGGCTCGGGCACGTCGGCCAGGGTGAGCCGGCGGCCGACCGCGACTGCGACGGCGAGCAGGCCGCCGCCCAGGGCGACGCCGAGCCCGGTCGCGGTGAGCGCGCGGCGGCGGTGGACGGCGACGGCGATCCCGGCGACGGCCAGGACGACGGCCGTGAGGGGCAGCCGGAAGGCCGCGGCGTCCAGCAGCCGGTACCCCGTCCGGAGCCCGGCCGTCTCCCCGGCCGGCACCACCACGATCCGGGTGTGCTCGACCGGAATGCGGTCGGCGAACGGCATGCGGTCGGCGACGAGTTGCCGCTTCACCTCGGCGGTGACGGGCGCGAGGTCGACGGTGACCGGGCCGGGGTCCGCCCGCCCGTCGCGCAGGGCGTGCAGGACCGCCTCGTGGACGGCCCGGTTCCCCGTCTCCCACACGGTGCCGAACGCCTCGGTGCGGGTGAACGAGCGGGCGGCGTCCCGTACGAACGGCCCGAGCAGGTCGCGCGCCGGCCCCGCGTCCAGTTCCTGTACGACCCCGTCCCCCACGGCGTCGGCGACCGCGTCGCGCACGGCGGGGTCGGCGGACAGCGGCGCCATGGCGCCTACGTACCGTTCGGTGTCGGCCGGCCCGTGCACCGCCCAGGCCGCGAGCGCGCCACAGGGCACGAGCAGGCACGCCAGGGTGACGAGCGCCGCCGACAGGGCGTTGCGCAGGCGCGCGGGCGTCCGCTCGCGGCGGGGCGGTTTCGGCGGTTCCGGCGGTACGGCGTGGGGCGGCACCCCTTCAGCCAAGGCGCGGGGGGACATGTACGCGAGCGCAGGGCGGGCATCCGGAGTACCCGAGGTGTCCGGATGCCCACGACCTGACGGCCCGTCAGGTCGTGGGCCCGTCAGGCCATCAGCCGGTCAGGACGGCAGGCCGTCAGCCCGGCGGAACGATCGCGTCACTCGATGCGGTGGCCCTGCGCGTCCTCGTGCGTGTAGTACCGGTAGAACAGGAAGGCGAAGACGCCCGCCGCCGCCGCCACTCCCAGCCCGGTCGACCGCATCACGCTCATGTTGGACTGGCTGACCAGGAAGCCGACCGCGGCGCCGGAGAAGGCGCCCCACAGCACGGCGTGCACCTCGCGCCGCAGCTTCGGCCCGATGCTCAGCAGGGCCATGCACAGGGCGGCGAACGCCAGCGCGGTGAGGAAGCCGAACAGGATGTTCCAACCGGTGACGGGACCGCCATAACGCCGGTTGGCCGCCGCCCAGTAGCCGTAGACGAGCCCGAGGGCGACGGGCACCGCCAGCTTGGCGACGGCGTGGGCCCGCTCACTGAAGACGCGGATCCTGTCCGGCCGCTGCCTGGGCATGATCCGGGGTCTGGGTGCCGCATGAGCCATGAGCGCACTCCTCTCTCCTCGCCCCCGCCTCCAGCGCACACCTGTGCGGGTCACCCGGCAACTCGGCCGCCCGAACTTATCTCGAACATATTCTCGATTCTGCCCTGCTCCTGCCCTGCTCCTGCCCTGCTCCTGCCCTGCTCCTGCCCTGCTCCTGCCCTGCTCCCGCCCTGCATTCCGTACAGGCCGGATGCGGGCCGTGCGTCCGCGTGCTTCGCTGGGGCGGTGCGCCAGGGCAACAGGGGACTCGGCCCGCACGGCCGGCGGTACCCCCGGGCCGGCCGCCGGAAGATCACGTACCGGCACGAAATGCTGTACGTGAAAGGGCGCAGTGTCGCGTGGGTGCCGCCGCTCCTGCTGCTGGTCGCCATCGTGGTGATCGGCTACCACACCACCGGCGAGTTCCGGATCATCTCCTGGATCGTGCTGGTCCCGGGCATCGCGGCCGCGATCTGCGGGGTGTGGGGCACGGCCGCGTTCGCGGCGCTCTCGCTCGCCGCCTTCACGATCATGGACAACGCCTGGCCGCACGAGTTCCAGACAGGGCTGCCCGACTTCATCCTCGTCGCCGTCGGCGGAGTCCTGGCGACGCTGGCATGCGCGGTCCGGGTCCGCGGCGAGAGTCGCGCGCTGCACATGCGGAACGTCGCCGACACGGTCCGCCGTACGGTGCTGCGCCCCCTGCCGCCGTCCTGGGGCGGTCTGGAGCACGCCGGCGTCTATCTCGCCGCGGACGCCGGTGCCCGGGTCGGCGGCGACTTCTACGACATCCAGCCGAGCCCGTACGGCACCCGGGTCCTGGTCGGGGACGTGCAGGGCAAGGGGCTGGGTGCGGTGGAGACGGCGGCGGTACTGCTCGGCACGTTCCGCGAGGCGGGCTTTCACGAGCCGGAACTGGCGGCCGTGGCCGAGCGCCTGGAGGAGCGGATGCTGAGGCACCGGGGTTACACCGCGGCCCTCGGCCGGGCCGACGGCGACCGCTTCGCCACCGCCGTACTGCTCGGCTTCCCGGCGGATCGCCCGGCCCCGGCGGGTTCCGGCACGGCGGGTCCCGGCACGGCGGTTTCGGCCCCGGCGGGTCCCGGTACGGTGGAGGCCGTGGTCTTCGGCCATGAACCGCCGCTGGCCGTCGGCCCCGGCGGTGTACGGCCGTTGCCGGCGACCGGTGGGCTTCCGCTGGGCCTGCGCGAGCTGGATCCGGCACCGGTGCGCGTGCACCGGCTGCCGCTGGCCGCCGACGAGACGCTGCTGGTGGTCACCGACGGGGTGACCGAGGCGCGCGATGCCGCCGGGACGTTCTACCCGCTCGCCGAGGACGTGGCGCGGGCGGTCGCACGGGACGCGCGCGCCGCCGAACCGGCCCGGCTGGCCGTCGTCGTACGGGACGGGACGCTCCGGCACAGCGGCGGCCGCCTGGACGACGACACCACGGTCTTCGCGGTGCGCCGGACCGGTGGGCCGAGGGCGAACGCCTCGAAGGGGGACGTTCATTGATCCGAGGCCCCTTGTGGGAGCCGCAGCGGTTACGGTGCTGCTCTGGGTCGTGATCGACAGGGGGAGGGAACATGCCCGGGACCACACCCGGAAGCGCGCCCGGGGCCGCGCCCGGAACCGTGCTGCTGCTGGCGGCCTCGCCGTCCGGGCGGGGGCGGCTGGTGGACGCGGCGTCCGTGCTTCCCGTCCTCGCGGCCGTGCCGCCCGCCGTCCTGTCCGGCACGGAGACCGCGAACGTCGTCGAGCTCGCCGACCCGCTGGAGCCGCAGGCGGTCCTGACCCGGCTGCGCGCCGCCGCGATCGCACCCGGACCGCTCACCCTGTACGTCGTGGGGCAACTGCTGCTCGACCGCCGCCAGCGGCTGCCCCATCTGGCGCTGGCCCGCACCACCGCGTCGACCGTGCGCTACACGGCGTTCCCGTGGCACTGGTTCCGGGACGAGCTGCGACTGCGTCCCCCGGGTGTCACGACGCTGATCCTCGACCTGCACGCGGACCAGGAGACCTGGCAGGCACTGGGGATCACGCAACCGCCGGGTCCGCCGGGTCCGGCGCCGGCTTCGGTCCCGCTCGCGCTCCCGCCCGCGCTCGACTCCGGTCGCGACACCGCCGTCTACGGCCGCATCGCGCCGCCGCCCTCCCGCTCCCGTCGTACGGTCGCGGAACCGGTGTACATGAAAGCGGTCGGGACGCTGCTGCGCAGTGGACGGCGCCCGCCGGACGAGGAGTTGCACCAGCAGGCGCTGGTCCGGGCCGCCGCGGAGGGCGCGCACCCCGGATTCGTTCTGGCGCGGCGCGGAACCGGACCCGTGCCGGGAGACCCGCACACGGTCATCACCCAGGCCGTACGGTCCGGCCGCCACGCCGATGCCCACGCGCTCGCCACGCGGCACGAGCGGAGCGCCGCCCTCGCCCACGGGCCCGCCTCCGAGGAGGCGCTGCACTGGGCCGAGGTGCGCGCGGATCTGGCGATGCTGGCCGGGGACGCGGCACTCAGCTGCCACATCTGGCTGGCGGTGGCCGCCGCACGGCTCAACACCGGGCAGGCGGCGGACGCTTCCTCCGTCGAAACCGCGGTGGACCGGGCGCACCACCAGTGGGGCCGGATCGGCGACCCGGATCGGGCCCGCGAACTCGGCTTGTCGCTGGCGGAGTTGCGTAGTCGTGTGCCCGGCCGGCGGGAGGGCGCCCTGGACCATGTGCGGCGGCAGCTCGATCAGTTGCAGACGCAGAACTGAACCGGCGCCCGACCGGATCCGCCCGTGTCCTTCCGTTTCCGACCGGGAGGAAGTGACTGTTGTCGACCCCTCCCCGTGGAGCAACGGCGGTGCCATGATGGTGAGTTATGGCTGAGGGGGACAGTGTGGCCGATCAGGGCATTCGGATCCGGTTGGACGACACCGCGAGCACGAGCGACATCGGCGCGCTGCGCAAGTGGCTGGAGCGGGAGAAACCGCTCGACGAGCGGGTGCGCGCCGGCGATCTGCGGATCCAGGAGAGGCCGAGGACGGACGAGTCCGGCACCCCGATGGGGGTCGGGATGGACATCGTCGTCCTGATGGTCGGTGCGGGTGCGGGCGCGATCGCCACGGAGTTGCTGGACCAGGTCAAGAAGGCCGTGTCGGCCTGGCGGGCCAACCGGCGTGACGTCGAGGACGGCGCACCGCCCCAGGGCAGAGTCGAATCGGTGAACCTCGACGACAGGTAGGCCGGTGATCCGTTTCGACCCACGGGGGAAGTCCAACAGGGCGCTGCTGGTCGGCGTGTCCGAGTACGACCACACGGAGCCGCCGCACGGCGTGCCCGGTCCCATCCCGGCGACCGAGCACAACGTGAACCGCCTGCGCGAGGTACTGGCGCGCGGGCAGGTGTTCGACGAGCACGAGATCACGGTCGCCCACTCACCGTCCCTGGAGCACTTCGAGCAGGCGCTGCTCCTGGCCGCGGAGGCGAAGGGGGTGCTGCTGCTCTACTTCGCCGGGCACGGTGCCATCCCCAGCGCGGGCGACGAGTTGTTCCTGCAGATGCGCAACGCGCGCGTGGTCGCGGGCGGGCAAGCCGTGTTCCCGGGTGCGGCGCCCTTCACCACCGTGCTGACGATGCTGGCCACCAGCCCGGCCCGGCGGATCGTGGTGATCCTGGACTGCTGCTTCGCGGGCAACGCGGCCTGGGTCCGGGAGACCCTCGACGACAAGCACCGCCTGCTGCTGATGATGAGCGTCCAGGCCAACCACCGCATCGACGCGGGCGATCCGTGGACGCCGACGCCGTACACCGCCGAACTCGTCCGGCTCCTCGACGAGGAGGGCGAGACGGGTTTCCTGGACCTCTCCGAGCGGATACGGGAGCGGATGGCCGTCCGCGACCTCAGCACCGTGCGTCGCGAAGCGTGGGAGCCGCTGTGCCGCGCGGAGCCCGGCGAGGACGTCCTGCTGGTGGCGAAGCCGACTCCGGCCCCGACCCCGCAGCCGAAGAAAACTGGCGTAGATCCGCCCACGCCCGTCACCACGCCCGCGCCCGTCACCACGCCCGCGCCCGTCACCACGCCCGCGCCCACGCCCGACGGCACAGACGCCGACGTGCCACGGACCTCGCTCGCGGTCCGGCTCCTCGGCCGTCTTCGCGGCCTCCGCGGAAGGGGCCGGACGGGCCGATCAGACCAATCAGGCACGACGGGTGGAGCGGGGTGGCGGGGCACCCCCTGGGCCGTCCCCCTCCTCGGCCTCCTCTCCCTCACCGTCCTCACCGCCGGCACCTACGGAGTGATCGGACTCGTCGGGCACCTCCGGGACGACACCGCCACCGTCTGTGCCCCGGCACTGGAGCAGCGCGTCCTGACCGACCCCGACCTGGAGCCGACGATCCGCGCCGCCGCCGACGCCTACCTGACCTCGGCGGCGAACACCCTGGACGACGGCTGCCGCCGCACCGGCATCACCGTCTACAGCGCGGGCTCCTCCGACGTGGTCACCGCGCTGCACAGGCAGACCGCCGCCTGGCGGGAGCCCCCGGACGAGGACGTCAACCCGCAGCGGGACATCGGTCCGCAGCCGGACATCTGGATTCCCGCCTCCCGCGCCGACTTCGCCCGGGTCATGAAGGAGCGGGACACCGACGCGTGGGCCGTCCTGAAGGCCGCCGACGAGCCGCTCGCCTACTCCCCGGTCGTACTGGCCGTTCCGCGGGCCATCGCGGCCGACACCATGGAGAGCCGTACCGGCCTGACCCTGAACCGCATGATCGAGGACCTGTCCGAACGGAACGAGAAGGCTGAGGTGCGGCGCCCCGACCCGGAGTTCACCGACGTCGGGCTGCTCGCCACGATCGGTCTGTACGCCGGTGACGAGTCCGTCGCCGCCGCCGAACAGCTGGTCGACCAGACGGGCCCGCCCTCCCCCACCGCCGCCGAACTGCTGTGCACGCTGCCCGACCGCGACGATGTGGACAACCAGACGGCCGCCCTGGTCCCCGAGTTCCTGATGCGCAGCGGCGTCGGCTGCGACAGCACCACGCGCACCCGCCGCACGGCCCAGTACCCCAAGGACGTCCCCGGCGTGGCCCCGGTGTTCGTCCGGGTCGCCTGGCAGGGCGCGGACCGGGACAAGGAAGCCCGCGACGCGTCGGCCGCCTCCTTCCAGGACTGGCTGACCGGTGAGGAGGGTCAAGCGGTGTTCGCCGAGAAAGGTTTCCGCAATCCGTACAAGTGGGAGCTGCTGGACCGGGACACGAAGGTCGACGGCGTGCTGGTCGCGTCCCCCGCTCTCGACCGGTTCGCCCGGCAGGACAAGATGGAAGAGGCATTGAAGGAGTACCGGGCGGCGGGCGGCCCGGGACGGGTGCTCTATCTGCTGGACAGTTCCCTTTCGATGGGGAATGTGTGGAAGGGGTCGAGCGGGGCCCCCGGACTGCTGAAGCAGTCGCTGGGCGGCCTCGGCGGACAGGACGAGTACGGCGTGTGGGCGGTGGCGGAGACCGGCGACCGGTCGTACGAGCAACTGCTGAAGTCCGGCTCGCACCGGCGGGCCGACACCGAGCGCGCCCTCGACGCCCGCGCCCGGGTACGGGACGCCGGGGCCGATCCGCGTGACGCCCTGGACGCCGCGTTCGAGGAGATGGAACGGTCCGAGGGCGACAACCGCCGGCGGCTGATCGTGTACATCACCGACAGCGAGGACAGCGACCAGCTCACCCGGGACCGTCTGGGGGACATCCTCTCCGGGGCGCGGCGGGCCGAGGTGCCGGTGACCGTGGTGTCCCTGAAGAACGGCGGCTGCGACCCGGGCAGACCGGACCGTCAGATCACCGACGCCAGTAAGGGGCGCTGCCTGGACAGCGGCGACGATCCCGGCACGGCCCTGCGCGACGAGGTCGCCCGCACCGGAACGGGGGATGAATGACGACGGCCCGGCCCCGCCGGCTCACCGGCGGGCCGGCGGCCCCGCGGTTCGCCCTGGCGCTCGCCCTGTTGCTGGTCGTCGTCCTCGCCGCCTGCACCGGCGGAGGCTCCCGCGGTACAGGCGGCGGGGACGGCGCCGGTGCTTCCGCCGGATCCACCGCCCCGGGCGACGTGACCGGCCCCATCGTGATCGCCAGCGGCCGGGACGTCACCGGCAAGAACGGCATACGCCAGCAGCTCATCGACGCCTGGAACCTGCGTGAGAAGCGGAAGAAGTCCGACTTCCGGGCCCGCCTGGTCGAGCTCCCGGGCAGCGCCGACGAACAGCGCAGCCAGCTGCTCGGCGCCCTGCAGTCCCGCAGCGCCGCCTACGACGTGGTCAACCTGGACGTGACCTGGGTGCCCGAGTTCGCCACCGCCGGCCTGATCGAACCGCTGCCCCGCGACCTGGTCGACGACGACATCATCCCGTCCGTGGCCGGCACGGCCCGGTGGGACGGGGAGGTGTACGCGGTGCCGTTCAACAGCGACGTCGGCCTGCTGTACTACCGGCGCGACTACCTGAAGCACGCCGGAGTCGAGCAGCCCGACCTCGGCGCCGGCCTCACCTGGAACCAGCTGCGGGGCCTCGTCGACGAGCTGGACGCCGAGCTCGCGCCGGGCACCTACGAGAAGGGCTGGACCACCCAGCTCGCCGCCTACGAGGGCCGTACGGTCAACGCGGTGGAGGCGTTCGCGTCCGCGGTGCCGGGCCTCGAGCTGGTTGACGAGAAAGGCCGCTACACCGGCGACGTCGACGAGCTGACCGAGGGGATCGCGGAGCTGCGCCGCCGCACGGAGACGGCGTACACCCTCCAGGACGCCCACTCCTCCGACGAGGCCGCGTCGCTGAGCGACTTCGTCGAGGGCCGCACGGCGTTCCTGCGGCACTGGCCGTCGGAGTACCGCACCCTGTACCGGACCTTCTCCGAGAAGCAGCTCGAGGTCGTCCCGATGCCCGGCCGGGCGGTGCTCGGCGGGCAGAACCTCGCGGTCACCGGGGTGTCGCAGCGCAAGGACAAGGCGGCCGAGCTGATCCGGTTCCTCACCGGGAAGGAGAGCGAGCGCTGCCTGCTGGAGGCGGGCTTCGCGGCGACCCGCACCTCGGCCTACGAGGGCGACGCGGACGGCGAGCGGTGCACCGCGGTCGGCCCCGGGCCCTCGGCGTCCCCCACAGGCGAGGGTGCCGACCCGGTCCCGCGCGACGAGGGTGGCCGCCCCGCCTACGCCCGTGACATCCTCCTGCCGGCCCTGCGCAACGCGGTCCACCGGCCGAGGACCCCGCTGTACGGCGCGTTCACCCAGACGTTCACCACCCGGCTCGGCCCGCTGCACGGCGACGACGTGCAGTCGGACGAGGCCCTGGCCGAACAACTGGACAAGGCCCTGCGCAAGGCCCTCCCGCATTAGGCCCGGCGGTGCTGACCGCGGAGGGGGCTGCACGGAGGGGCCGCGGACACGCCCTAGCGGACAGCGGCTTCCACCGGGTTCGTGGTGCGGTGGTCCGGTTTCTCGGGGTGGGTGGCCTTGGCAGGGCCCGCGTTGGCTGCCAGGACCAGTGCGGTGACCGCGGCGACGGCCGCGACGAGGCCTCTGGCGTAACGCCTGGCGGTGCGAATGCGTTCCGGCACGGCGACCTCGCAGCAGCGATGGGGTGGACACGGTGAATCCGCGGTTGAACCTAAGGGCTGCCGGACTCGAACGGCAAGGGGCACAAGGAGGGTTGGCCGTGCGAGCATCACGGTCCGGGCAGGGTGTCGGGCGGGTGCTCCTCGGTCCCTACGCTTGTCGGCCATGGACATACTCTTCCTCGCCTGCCTTGTGATTCTCGGTATCTGGGCCGTCCAGAAAAACGTCTCCCGGGCAGAGCGCACCGCCGCGCGCGTCGAACGCAAACTCGACCTGGTGCTCCAGCACTTGGACCTGCATGAGGAGATCCCGGGCAAGGACGCGATCGTCGCGCTCGTGCGGGAGGGCAGGACGGTCCAGGCGGTCAAGGCCTACCGCGAGGCCACCGGGGCCGGTCTGCTCGAAGCCAAGCAGGCCGTGGACCGCCTCACGTGACGGCCGGAGCCGTGCCGGTCGGAGTCGTGCCGGCCGGGGTCGTGCCGGTTCGGCCCGTGACGGTCAGACCCGGACCCGGCCCTGCTTCTGGATCTCCGTCAGCCGGTTCACCCCGAACTCCACGACCACCTGAATAAGTTCGGACGCCACGTCACCGAAGCCGCCGTTGGTGAGGGTGATGGTGTCCTCGCCGACCCGGACCACCGCCACGTCCAGGGTGAGGCGCGTCAGCTGGTGGTCGGGCGTCTCGCCGGTCATGGTGACCCGCAGTGCCTGCCGGGCGTCCCCGGTCTCCGGCAGCGTCAGCGCGTCGACCTCGACCTTCTGGACGCCGTCCTTCTTGGCCGTGGCGGTGAACTCCCCGCACTTCTTCGGCAGACCGCCCAGCCACTTCAGCGTGCGGTCCACGTCGGCGGACCGGTACGCGGCCACCTGGTACCGCAGCTGGGCGCCGCTGTAGGCGTCGTCCAGGGCGACCACGGCCCGCGGCCCGGCCGGCGCACCGAACAGCTCCTCGGTGTAGAGGGCGTCGAGCAGCCGCCGGCAGTCGGCGTTCTTCGTACTCGACTTGAGCAGCCCGTCCCGCCAGGTCGCCGCGCCCCGCGTCGGCACCCAGGGCTGCCCCAGGTCCGTCTCCGTGATCAGCGCGGCCCGCAGCTGCTCCTCGCTCAGACCCGGCTCGGGCGTCGCCGACGAGGACTGCTCGGCGGCCGGGGTGGCGGTGGAGAGCGAGGCGGAGGCGGAGGCCGGGGCCGCCGGTCCGGCCGTGTCGCTCCCGAGGACGGAACAGGCTGCCGTGGTCAGCAGCGCGGACACCGACAGCACGGAGGCGAGAAGGGCGCGGGCGGCGGCCGGGGCATGCGTCATCGGGGTGCCTCCTGGTGGAGCCGGACTGTGGATGTGGCTGCGACCGCGCGCTGGCCGTCCGGCACGGGACCGGGACCGGGACAGGACCGGCCCCGGACCGGGGCCGGTCCGGGGCAGCGACACGTGCTCATACGGCACCATCGTGCCGCCTGCCCCGCCAGTGCGGCGGTCCGTCCGGGTGAGTACGACGAGGGAAAATGTTCTCGCCCCGCGCCCACCCCCATGTACCGCACCCTTGCCCCGCCCTCTGCGCCACGCCCCGAAGGAGCCCTCCCCGTGACGTACGGTCCGCCCATTCCGGTGATCATCGACTGCGACACGGGTGTCGACGACGCCCTCGCCCTGCTGTTCGCCGTCCGTCACCCCGGGATCGACCTGCGCGCGGTGACCTGCGTGGCCGGCAACACGGACGTGGACGGCGTGGTACGCAACACCCTCACCGTGCTGGAGACGGCGGGCGCGCCCGCCGTGCCTGTCGCGCGGGGGCCGAGCGCCCGCTGATCGAGGCCCCGCGCTCCGCGGCCCACGTACACGGCCACGACGGGATGGGCGACCTCGGCCTGCCCGCTCCGCGGCGCATCCCCGCCGACGTGGACGCGGTGACCCTGCTGCGCCGCGAGATCCTCGCCTCCCCGCGCCCGGTCACCTTGGTGCCCACCGCCCCGCTGACCGACATCGCCCTGTTGCTGCGGACGCATCCCGAGGTCACCCGCACCATCGGGCGGATCGTGTTCATGGGCGGCGCGGCGGGCGCCGGCAACGCCACCCCGGTCGCCGGGTTCACCGTCTGGCACGATCCGGAGGCCGCCGCGATCCTGCTCACCGCCGGAGTGCCGATCACGATGTACGGCCTGGACGTGTTCAACCGGGTCGTCGTCCCGGCGGCCGAGGTGCGCAGGCTGCGCGCGAGCACCGAACCGGGCGTCCGACTGGCCGGTGATCTGCTCGCCCACCGCCCCGCGGCCCCGGGCGCCACCGCCGACGGCACCGACGGCCCCGCCTGCGTGGCCGGCCCCGACGAGGAGGCGGGCGGACTCGGCGACGCGGGCGCGCTGTGCGCGGTCGTCGACCCGGAGGGCCTGACCACCTACCGGCTCCCCGTCGAGGTCTCCCTGGCCCCGGGCCCGGCCCGTGGACAGACCGTCGTCGACCGCCGCTCCCGCGTCGGCGAGCCCGAACTCCACGAGGGCGTGCGCGAGCAGTGCCTGGTGGACGTCGGGCTGGACGTGGACGAACAGCGCTATGTGGCGCTCTATCCGGCGACCGTCGAGGGAGGCGGGCCCGGGACACGGCAGTAGGCCCGCTGTCCGTCGCGGACATCTCTGCCGCCCCCGCGGTGCTGCCCCCGGAACCCGAACGCCCGGCCCGCGGGACGGGCCGGGCGCGTATGGGGGCGCTACTGGCTACTGGCTGTTGCTGCTGCTGGTGCCGGCGCGCTTGCGGCGGGTGGCCACGACGAGCGCCGCGCCGCCTGCCAGCAGGACCGTCGCGCCGATCGCGAACGGGCCGGTGTTGCTGTCGGCGCCGGTCTCCGCGAGGTTGTCGCTGCCGCCGTTCGGCGAGGCCCCCGGTTCGGTGGCCGGCTCGGAGGGGGACTGGGCGGGTGCGTCGGTGCTGGGCGTCGTGGACGGCTCGCCCGGCGTCTCGGAGGCCGGCGGAGTGGTGTCCTCGGCGGGTTCGGACGGCTCCGGCGCAGGGGTGGACGGCGCGGGGGCGGACGGCTCGGGGGTCTCCTCCTCGGGCGGGGTGTCGGCGGTGCAGTCCTTCGTGCCGCCGTTCCAGGCCGCGATCAGCTTGTCCTTGATGACCGGACGGTCCGGCCCCTTCGGCAGCTCACCGTGCTCGAAGCCGTCGTTCGCGTCCAGCTTGCCGTCGAACTTCACGGCGCCCCGGTAGAGGTCGATCTGCGCGAAGCAGCCCTTGTCCGGGATGGCGATGTCGAGGGAGTCGGTCTTGCCGGGCTTGACCGTCACCGTGGCGAAGTCGACGAAGACCTGCTCGCCGGAGGAGGCGAAGGTGGCGCCGTGCGCCAGGTAGGAGGCGAGCGAGGCGGTGCAGGTGGTCGCGTCGCCGGCGGCGCGGACCTTGATGTGCACCTTGCCGTCCTCGCTGGGCCGCAGGTTCTGGTCGTCGACCTTGACGGAGTCGAAGAAGTTCGCGCCGTCGAGCGAGAACTGGCAGCGGTCGGTCTCGGTGACCGTGCCGGCACCGGTCCCGGGCCGGTAGTCGCCGCCCGACTTCCAGCCGTCGCCGCCGGGGTTGCCGTGGGCGGAGGCGGAGGTCGCGGCGACGGTGGTGGCCGCGCAGAGGGCGAGGGTCGCGGCGCCCGTCCCCAGCAGGCGGCGGGTGAGGACACGTCTCGCTATGGACATGCGGATCCCATTCTTGGCGTGTGCCGGAAACCGGGGCACGGCGGCAGGACAGCACGCGGCGGCCGGCCGGCCCGGGTATGAGTGGTCGAAGGAACACGAAGCTCATTGGTCACATGTGCCTCAGTGCGCCTTCATGGTGGCCGCGCCACATCACCCTGTCAACCTGCGGCGGAGTAAGGGAAGTTGCGCACCCTTCACGCCTCCTTCACGCAAGGAAGGAATGCCTCCGCTCCGCTCATGTGTTCATTTTTACGGTGTTCTGGACAGATTCATGCTGTCATCCGCACCCGCCCGGAGGAGACCGCGTGACCGACCGCATCAATCCGCCCGCCCCGTCGGCCTCCGCCTCCACTGCACCCGTCACACCCGGCACAGACGTTCTCTCCGACGCCGCGCCCGACCTCTCCTCGCGCAACCCCGACTGGTGGCGGCAGGCCGTCGTCTACCAGGTCTATCCCCGCAGCTTCGCCGACGCCGACGGCGACGGTCTTGGCGACCTGTGCGGCATCACCCGGCGCCTCACCCACCTCGCCGCCCTGGGCGTGGATGCCCTCTGGCTGAGCCCGTTCTACCCCTCCGAGCTCGCCGACGGCGGCTACGACGTCGCCGACCCACGTGACGTCGACCCGCGCCTCGGCACCCTCGACGACTTCGGCGCGCTGGTCGCCGAGGCCCACCGCCTGGGCCTCAAGGTGATCGTCGACATCGTCCCCAACCACACCTCCCACCAGCACGTCTGGTTCCAGGAGGCGCTGCGGGCCGGCCCCGGCTCCGCGGCCCGCGAGCGCTACGTCTTCCGCGACGGGCGCGGCCCGCGGGGCGAACACCCGCCCACCGACTGGCGGTCCGTCTTCGGCGGCAGCGCCTGGCGGCGAGTGTCCGACGGACAGTGGTACCTGCACCTCTTCGCCGCTGAACAGCCCGACCTGAACTGGGCGAACGAGGACGTCCGCGCCGACTTCCGCACCACCCTGCGGTTCTGGGCCGACCGGGGGGTGGACGGCTTCCGCGTCGATGTCGCGCATGCCCTCGCCAAGGACCTGAGCGAGCCGCTGCGCGACCTCGGCGCCTCCGAACTGAGCGGCGAGGCCGCCCTCACCGAGTTCCCGCCCGGCACCCACCCGTTCTACGACCGTGACGAGGTGCACGAGATCTACCGCGACTGGCGCAAGATCCTCGACGCCTACTCCCCGCCCCGCACGGCCGTCGCGGAGGCATGGGTCCCCGGCGCCCGGCGCGCCCTGTACGCCCGGCGGGACGAACTGGGCCAGGCCTTCAACTTCGAGTACCTGCAGGCTCCCTGGGACGCGGAAGCGCTCCGCCAGGTCATCACCGACTCGCTCGCGACCGCCCGAGCGGCCGGCGCCTCGGCGACCTGGGTGCTCTCCAACCACGACGTCGTACGCCACGCCTCGCGCCTGATGCTCCCACCGGACACCGACGACAACGCCTGGCTGCTGTCCGGCGGCGGCGCCCCGGCCGTCGACACCGCCGCCGGGCTGCGCCGGGCCCGCGCGGCGGCCCTGCTGATGCTGGCACTGCCCGGCTCGGCCTACCTGTACCAGGGCGAGGAACTCGGCCTGCCCGAGGTCGCCGACCTGCCCACGGAGGTCCTCCAGGACCCGGTCTGGGAGCAGACCGGCCATGTTCGCAAGGGCCGCGACGGCTGCCGGGTGCCCCTGCCGTGGACGACGACCGGACCGTCGTACGGCTTCGGCGCGGGCGGTGCCTGGCTGCCGCAGCCGCCCGGCTTCGCCGCGTATGCCGTCGAGGCGCAGGACGGGGTCGAGGCACGCGAGGGCGTGCCGGGCTCGACCCTGGAGCTCTACCGCACGGCCCTGCGCCTGCGCCGCAAACTCCAGCAGGGCGAGACGCTGACCTGGGAGGAGGACGCTCCCGCCGGGGTGCTGCAGTTCGACCGCACCGACGGCTGGCGCTGCGTGACCAACCTGTCGACCGCCCCGGTCCCCCTGCCCCCGGGTGAGGTTCTGCTGGCCGGCGCACCCCTGACGGACGGCCGTCTGGCCCCGGACACGACGGCCTGGCTGAGCCGCTGACGAACTCGGAGCCGGTCCGTCTCCGGTCCGACTCCGGTTCCACCGGTCACACGTGTCCCGGGCCCCCACTGCCGAAGGCGCCGCTCGACCCGGGCAGCCAGCGCTTCCGCTGCTGGTCCTTCCCTGTTCTGGTGGAGGAGTGATGGAGCTGGTAGGGCATGAGCCGTTCGCCGTCCCTCGGTGCCGTCGGCATCTCGTCCGGCTCCCGCATCTCCCGCATCTCGTGGACCGCGCCGCTCTCCGGCAGTCTTGGCTGCTCCTCGGGGCGGGGGCGGCGTTCCTCCTGGTCCATGACCTTCATGCCGACGCTTACTGCCCAGATCAGCGCGCCGGCCACGACCAGCCCGCCGATGAAGGCCGCGAGTAGATGCAGTATCTGCTGGTCTGCGGCCAGCAGTTCATACGTTGCCGTACTCATGTTCTGAGTATGGCCGAGAAAATGAGATAAAGCGCCCGGAATGTCCTAATGGTTCATTCGGCTGCACCGGCGGGCGAGGGCCCTCGCGCCGTGACAGATTGCGAGCGGAGGGAAGGCCGGGACGGGTCGTCGCGTCCCCACGTGTGCAGCTCGGGGCCTGCCCCGGCCTTACCGGTCGCCGCGAAGGCGGCGACCGGGTCGCCTCTGCCCCGGACCTTTGGTGCGCGGGGCGCGAACGTCGTGATCGCCGCCCGCACGGGGCGTGCGCGGGGTGAGGTCCACCCGCGATCACCCTGTTTCCGCCGGAACATCGCTGACTGCGCGTTTCGCGTACTAGGGTTTCGGGTGCGTTGAATGCGCGTCCTGGCGTGCACGGTGCGCGGCGGACTGCCGAGGGAGGGGTCCCTCTGTCCCGCCGTGGTTTTTTTGGGGGGATTCATGCACGAAATGACCAAGGGGGCCAACGTCGGTTTGGCCACCCTGAGTGACAACGTGGATTCGGTGATCGCGAGTCTGGGGTGGGTCAGCCAGACCGGCGAGGGAGACGCGGACGTATCCGTTCTGCTGCTGGGCCCACACGGCAAGGTGCGCAGCGATGCCGACTTCTACTTCTACAACAATCCGGTGGCCGTCGACGGCAGCGTGGAACTCCTGGGCAAGAAGCCGGCCGGAGAAGGCAGCGAGGACCGGATCGTCTTCGATCTGACAGCGGTCCCGGACGAGGTCGAGCGGATCGTCGTCGCCGCGAGCCGGTACGAGGGCATGCGCTTCGACGAACTGGACGGCTTGCAGGTCACGCTGGCCGACGGTTCGGGCGACGGTCTGCTCCGGTTCCCGATCGAGGGCACCGGGTCGGTGAGCGCGTTCATCTTCGGTGAGCTGTACCGGCGGGCGGGTGACTGGAAGTTCCGGGCCGTCGGGCAGGGGTACGACACCGGCCTCGCCGGGCTGGCGGCCGACTTCGGAGTCGACATCGACGACGACTCGGCGGAGGCCGACCAGGCGGGAGATCCGTACGAGTCGGCGGCAGTGGGCGGGACAACGGCCGGAGAGGAATCCGACACCTCGTCGCCGGCCGTCCCCGGCGGACAGGAGCCGCAAGCGTCTCCGGCGGCGATCCCCGCACCGCGGCAGCCCCAGCCGGACGCGGGGCGGAGCAGGAAGCCGTCACGGCCCCGCACCGCCAAGAAGAAGGTCACGCTGCCCAAGGCGGAGCAGAAGTCCCTCGCCGAGAACGATGCGTGGAACCAGGCAAGGCTCTTCCCTCTCTCGGTACTCAAGAGCGACCGTGACCGCGAGATGCGCGCCACCTCCGTGCTGTTGTCGGTGATGGCGCAGGTGCCGGAGTTCGGTCGCAGGCTGACGGCCGGATTCGGAGCCCCGGCGGGCCGTATGGAGACCTATACGGAAGTCACGTTGCCGCACGGCGACTCCCCACGGCGTCCCGACGGCGTGATCCGGGTCGAGCGGGCCGGAAAACTCTGGACGGCGCTCGTCGAGACCAAGACCAACGGCAACGCCCTCAAGGCCGATCAAGTGCAGGCGTACATGGACATAGCGGCGCGGCGTGGCTACGAGGCCGTGATCACGCTGTCCAACGACGTCGCGCTGGAAGGCAGCCCGCTGGTCGACGTCAAGGTCGACGGCAGGCGCAAGCACAAGGTGGCCCTGTGGCATCTGTCCTGGGCGGAAGTGGCGCACCAGGCACAGATGCTCATCCGGCACGAGGGTGTCGGCAACAGTGCGCACGCCTGGCTGCTCCATGAACTGCTGCACTACGTCCAGCACGAGAACTCCGGTTGCCACGGCTTCCAGAACATGGGTGCGGCGTGGGTCCCCGTGCGCCGGGGCATCGACGACGAGACCCTGTGCCAGGGCGACTCCCGTGCCCTTGAAGTGGTCGAGAGCTGGGAACAGCTGATCCGCCAGGTCTGTCTGGGGCTGGGCGGCGAAATCGGCCAGAAGGTGCTTCCCGTGCGCAGGGTCAGGCGGGGGGCCGGTCCCGGGGAGCACCGTGCGCGGATGGCCGACCAGTTGTGCCTGGAAGGGCGGTTGCAGGCCGAGGTGCGGATCGAGGACACACCGGGTGTCCTAGCGATCAGCGCCGACCTGCGGACCGGCAAGCTGCGCACGTCCATCGAGATCCCGGCGCCCGAACAGGGTTACCCCCTGGCCCGGGCGAAGCGGCTCCTCAAGTGGTTGAGCGAGGCCCCGGCCGACCTGCACGTCGAGACGCTGGTCGATGCCGGGACGGGTGGGCCGAGGGGCACTCTGGAACGGCTCAGGCCCGAGCCGGGGGACCTGCTGCCGAAGAACGGTACGCACATCACCGGTTTCCGGCTGACCCTCTTCAAGGGCATGGGCAGCACGCGTGGCAACGCCGAGTCCGGGTTCATCCGCAGCGTGGACGACGCCGTCAACCGGTTCTATTCCACTGTGGTGGTCCACCTCGAGCGGCCGACGTCCCGGAAGGCCGAACCGAAGCCCGCGTGAGCGGTGCGGCCGGGGCTGTCAGGACGGTCCCGGCCGCCGACCGCGGCACCAACGACCTCATGACCACCCGCCTGCCGGACGTCGAGGCCCTCCAGGCCGTGCACACCCACAACCGCCGGACGGTGGAGCTGCTGCTCGGCCGGGGCCGCGAGGAGGGCACCGTGCGTCCCGACGTCGCTACGGAGGACGTCCTGTTCGCCCTCGCCGCCCTCGGTCGCGCCGTACCGCCTCTCACCACGGCACGGCCGCCACGCCCGACGCCTGGCGTCGCCCTCTCGCCCTGTTCCTCGACGGCCTGCGCACCGCCCCACCGTCGCCGCTGCCGGGCCGCGCCCTCACCGGTGCCGAGCTCGGCGACGTGCTCCAGGAGATGGGGCCGCACCGGGTACGGCAGGGGGAGGGCCCGAAGGGAGGCTCTGATGTCCGGACGGGCACGCGCCGGCCGCGGACGCTGTGAACAGGAGTGGATATCTGTGTGCGCCGCGGTAGTTTTTCCACCGAGGTGACTAGAGTTCCTGTGCGGGGAGCCGGTCCCCGTGGCGGTCCGTGCCCCCGGCGGTCCGCAGGAAGGCGCGCATGCCCTCTCGACCGGGGGCCCCGGTCGACGCCGCGTGCCGCGTCGTCGACCTGGGGGAGCGGCTGAAGCAGGTCGAGCGGGATGATGAGGAGCTGCGCCGGTGGGGCGAGCGTGCCGCGCATCGGCATCGGCAGCAGTGAAAATCTGTTCTCGCCAGAACAGAAATTTAGCGCTCGTCGCAGAAATCTATTTATTCAAACGCGTTGACCGCGCTTTCCTTGGTGATTTTCCTCGCTTGCCATGGATATGGTTCGTGCTACGCTGACGTCAGTTGCAGTTGTGGTTGCCATTTTGCTACCGGTTCTCCGGGCAGGTGATCATCGCGACGATGAGGGAATTCGTAAAGTGCGATTTCCCAGCACTGTCTCAGGAGATTTGATATGGCCACCGGTACCGTGAAGTGGTTCAACTCGGAAAAGGGCTTCGGCTTCATCGAGCAGGACGGCGGCGGCGCCGACGTCTTCGCCCACTACTCGAACATTGCCACCTCGGGCTTCCGTGAGCTCCAGGAAGGCCAGAAGGTGACCTTCGACGTCACGCAGGGCCAGAAGGGCCCGCAGGCCGAGAACATCGTTCCCGCCTGACCCGTACGTACGCGAGTACGCAGGGATTGCAGCAGGGCCCCGCACATCAGTGCGGGGCCCTGCTCCGTGTTTCCGGGCGTCCGGGCCCATGCGCGTTCAGGCTCCCGAACGCGATCCCGTTCTCCGGTGCTCGTCCTCCGGAAAGGGCCGGTGCGTCACTCCCGGCTCTTTCACGGCATGTGCTTCGGCGGCGCCGGTGGGCGGGTCAGGCCTGCTTCGGGCCGGTCTGCTGGACCACCTCGAACGACCACAGCGTCGCGTCCGTGGCAGCGGGCTTCGGCCGGTGGCCCTGCGCGCCGCCACCCTGCGCGCCACCGCCGTGCGCGGCCTGGCCGCGGCCGGCCAGCCAGCGCTGGAAGTCCTCCTCGCTCCGCCAGCGGGTGTAGACGAGGTAGGTGTCGGTGCCCTCCACGGGGCGGAGCAGCTCGAACCACTCGAATCCGTCCGAACCCTCCACCGCGCCCGCCCGCGCGGCGAACCGCTTCTCCAGCGTCTCCCGCTGCTCTTCCGGGACCGTGAGTACGTTGATTTTGACGATGCTCATGACCCGATTGTTCCGCAGCGCCGGTGCGGGACGCGGGCGGGGGCCTTCCCGGCGTGCCGGGGTCAGGCGGGGGCGGTGAGTTCCGGGTGAGGGCCGCCTTCGCTTTCTTCACCCGACCGGCCTGTCCTGATCGGATCGGTTCGTTCGATTCGTTCGATTCGTTCGCGCAGGGTGGTGGTGAATTCCTCCGCCCGCGCCAGTTGCGTACGAAGGTCCGCCGTCCGTCGGCGTGCCGCTTCCTCGAAGCCGCGCAGTGACTCGAACAGCTCTTCGCGTTCCCGCCCCTCGGGCGGGCCGCTCCCGACGTGTCCGTCGAGACGGTCGGTGACCGCGAGCAGTTCCCGCATCCGGTCCAGGGTGAAGCCCAGCGGTTTCATCCGGCGGATCACCATGAGGCGGACCACGTCGCCCTCGGTGTAGAGCCGGAAGCCGCCCTGAGAGCGGGCCGACGGGACGACGAGGCCGGTCTCCTCGTAGTGCCGGATGGTGCGCAGGGACAGTTCGGTGCGCGCGGCGACCTCACCGATCTGCATGTGCTTGCCTTCCACGTGCCTGATCCGGTCCTTCTCGTCCATGTACTGCTCCGCTGGTCGGCCCCCCGGGGCGTGACCGGCCGTCGGGCACACCCCGATCTCTACCCTAACGTTAGGGTAGAGTCGCTCTGCTCCGCGCCGCCCGGACCGTCCCCCCGGCCGGCCCCGGCCTTCGCACAGACCCGCCCCGCCCCGTCCCGCCCTGCCCCCGCGCCGTCGTCGCCGCCGGGCCGGAGCGCGCCCGAGCACGACAGGTACTGCTCCCTTGCCCTCTCCCGCACTGTCCCCCGCCGCTCGGCTGCGTGCCGTGCGCCCCGACTGGCTGAACGATCCGAAGGTCTGGCGGACCGAGATCCTCGGTGGCCTCGTCGTCGCGCTCGCGCTGATCCCGGAGGCGATCTCCTTCTCGATCATCGCCGGTGTCGACCCGGCCGTCGGTCTGTTCGCGTCCTTCACCATGGCCGTCACCATCGCGTTCACCGGCGGACGCCGGGCGATGATCTCCGCGGCGACCGGCGCCGTGGCGCTGGTCATCGCGCCACTCAACCGTGAGCACGGATTCGGGTACCTCGTCGCCGCGGTGCTCCTCGCCGGCGTCTTCCAGATCGTCCTCGGCGCACTGGGCGTGGCGAAGCTGATGCGGTTCGTCCCGCGCTCGGTGATGGTCGGCTTCGTCAACTCGCTGGCCCTGCTGGTCTTCATGGCCCAGGTCCCCGAGATGCGGGACGTGCCCTGGCCGGTGTATCCGATGATCGTCGCCGGGCTGGTCCTGATGGTGTTCTTCCCGAGGGTCACCACCGTGGTCCCGGCGCCCCTGGTCTCCATCGTGATCCTCACCGTGATCACTCTCGCCGCCGGGATCGCCGTCCCCACCGTCGGGGACAAGGGGGAGCTGCCCTCGTCCCTGCCGGTGCCCGGCCTGCCCGACGTGCCGTTCACGATGGACACCCTCACCACCGTCGCCCCCTACGCCTTCGCCATGGCGCTGGTCGGCCTGATGGAGTCGCTGATGACGGCCAAGCTGGTCGACGACATCACCGACACGCACTCCTCCAAGACCCGCGAGTCGATCGGCCAGGGCGTCGCCAACATCGTCACCGGGTTCTTCGGCGGGATGGGCGGCTGCGCCATGATCGGCCAGACGATGATCAACGTGAAGGTCTCCGGTGCCCGGACCCGTCTGTCCACCTTCCTCGCGGGCGCGTTCCTGATGGTGCTGTGCATCGTCTTCGGGCCGGTCGTCTCCGACATTCCCATGGCCGCGCTCGTCGCGGTGATGATCATGGTGTCGTTCGCGACCTTCGACTGGCACTCCATCGCACCCAAGACCCTCAAGCGGATGCCGGCCGGGGAGATCTGCGTCATGGTGACCACCGTCGTGTTCGTGCTCACCACGCACAACCTCGCCGTCGGCGTCGTCGTCGGCACGGTCACCGCCATGGTGATCTTCGCCCGGCGGGTCGCCCACCTCGCCGACGTCACCGCGGTCACCGACCCCGACGGCACGTCCGTCGTCTACCGGGTCACCGGCGAACTGTTCTTCGCCTCGTCCAACGACATCGTCGGCCGCTTCGACTACTCGGGCGACCCCGGCCGCGTCGTCATCGACCTGTCGTCCGCCCACGTCTGGGACGCCTCCTCCGTCGCCGCCCTCGACGCCGTCGAGACGCGGTACGCGCAGCGCGGGAAGACCGTCGAGATCACGGGCCTGAACGAGCCCAGTGCCCGCCTCCACGACAAGCTCAGCGGGGAACTCGTCGGCGGTCACTGACGAACGGCTCCGGGCAGTCCCCGTAGGGGGCGCCGGTGGCTCCGTAGGGCCGAGTGCCCGACGTGGTGGTGGACGCCGGCACGGTGCCGGCCGGCTGCCGGTGTGCGTCGTCGCCCGGGACCGGCTGCGAGGGACGGTACCGGGAGCGTTGTGCGCCGGGCGGACTCACAGACGGCGCCGGTCCGCCGTACCGGTCCGCCGTACCGGTCCGCGGGCCCGTCCGCACCGCCCGAGCCGGACACCTCGGGTGCCGTGGCGGCCCGGGCGCGGTCGCCGGAATCCCGGTCCACCGAGGCGAGGGTGAGTCCACCGCCCACGAAGGCCACCGCCGTGGCGACCAGAGCGCGGCGCTGGGTCTTCTTCCAGCGGGCCAACTGCCGCCGCGCCGCCCGCCCCGTGGGCGCGGACACCGCCGACGCGGGAGCGGGTGAAGCAGGACGGCAACGCCGACGACACCCACGAGCCGCTGTGTGCAGCCCGTGTGTCACTCCTGCGCACATTCTCTGCCCGCTTCGGGTGAATGCCGTGAGCATGTGCGTCAATCGGCGCGCAATGCGGCCCGGACTGAACTTCTTTCAACCAAAATCCTGTGGGACAAAGGCAGTTGATGGCCGCGCATGGAGTCGATCTGGGCTGTCACGGCCGGAAATCGGAACCGGCGGAAGGCGCACAGGACACGGAAACAACAAGGGCTGTTCCGTGAAAGACGCGGTTCGACGCTGCCGGCCCGTGCGGCGTTGGCGTGCCCACCACTTGGTCGCCACGCTGCACTCTCGCTTGGAAGGCACCTGATGTGAACCCCTGCACCCCCCACACCCCCTGCACCCCCCGCACCACTCCCGCACGCCGCACGGTCCGGGGACGTCGGGGCACCACCGTTCTGACGGCCGCTCTCTCGGCCCTGTCGGTGCTCTCGCTCTCCGCGTGCGGTGCGTCCGACTCCATCGGCGCGGACGGCGACTCCGCGTCGCCGGACGAGCGCAACGACATCACCGTGGGACTCCTTCTCCCCGACAGGGACACCGCGCGCTTCGAGAAGTTCGACCGTCCCCTCGTCCAGGAACGGGTCGACGTCCTCACCGGCAAGGAGGGCAAGGTCGTCTACGCCAACGCCGAGGGCAGCACGGCCAGGCAGAGCGAGCAGATCGACCGCATGGTCGCCGACGAGGTCGACGTGATCATCGTGGCCGCGGTGGACGCCAAGGCCATCGGGCCGGACGTGGAGAAGGCCGCGGAGGCGGACATCCCCGTCATCGCGTACGACCGGCTGGCCGAGGGCCCGATCGACGCGTACGTGTCGCACGACAACGAACTCGTCGGCGAGGTGCAGGGCCGTGCGATCGTCGACGCGCTCGGCGGCGAGGCGGAGAACCGCAAGATCGTCATGATGAACGGTGAGCCCGCCGACCCGAACACCGCGCTGTTCAAGGACGGTGCGATGGGCGAGTTGAAGGGCAACGTGGACATAGCCAAGTCCTACGACACCGAGAAGTGGCTGCCCGCCGTCGCCAAGGCGAACATGAGGAAGGCGCTCAAGACCGTCGGCGCCGACGACGTCGCCGCCGTCTACGCGGCGAACGACGGCATGGCCGGAGCCGTCATCGAGGCGCTGGAGGAGGCGGGCGTCTCCGGCATCCCGCCGGTGACCGGGCAGGACGCCGATCTGGAGGCCGTGCAGCGGATCGTCGCGGGCACGCAGTACATGACGGTGTACAAATCGTTCCTGCTGGAGGCCGCCGGTGCCGCCGAGATGGCGGTGGCCAGGGTCCAGGGGCGGGACATCCAGTTCGACTCGCTGACCAGTGAGCGGGTCGACAGCCCGACGCGGAAGAGCGTCCCGTCGATGCTGGTGCCGGTGGTCGCCCTGACGCAGGACAACATCGAGGACACGGTGATCCGGGACGGCGTCTACGACGTGGAGGACATCTGCACGGCGAGGTACCGGGCGGCCTGTGCGTCGATCGGTCTCACACAGTAGGCGCCACCGGCGCCGTGGCAGGACGGCGCCGGCCCGCTCACTGCTGGTCGGAGTACCCGATGTCTCCCACCGTCCATGCGCTCACATCGGCGAGAGCCACCCGGTACATGCCACCCGTGTCCGGGATGCCGTAGCTCCCCTGGAGGATCCGGGCGACGTGGAAATGCAGGTGGGAGGGGCGCGACGGCGTTTCGCTCCGGCCGGCCTCCGTGAACGGAACGGCGAAGTGGCCAAGGCGCGTGGAGTCACGGAGTACCTCCGCCACGCGCTCCCGCCACAGGGCCTCGGGGGCCAGCCGGCCGGTGATGACGGCGCCGGGGATCACTACGGTGAGTGACATCTGGCTGTCCTGGTCCGTCTCGACCATCGCGGCGACGGCGACGAGCAGATCGTCAGGGTGCGACATGGTCAAAGAGCGTAGCCGAGCCCCGGCCCGGCCGGGCCATGCGGGTCCGGATCACTTCGACGTGGCGGCCGCCGGGACCCGTGCCGGCTCCGGCCCGCCCGGTGGGTCGGGCGGGCCGGAGCCAGGAGACATCCGATGTCGGGACCTGCTGCCGGGACCGGCTGACGGGGGCGGCTGACGGGACCGGCTGACGGGGGCGGTTGTCGGGGGTGGCGCGCCCCTCCCACGTCAGGGCTGCAGGGGCATGCTCCAGCAGTTGGAGGTGGCCCGCTTGCCGGACAGCCGGTCGGTCAGCCAGTCGACGGCGTCCCCCTGGTCGGTCAGCAGCGGGGCGAAGTGGTTGAGCAGCGCACTGCCGACGTTAGGGAGGACTACGGCCTTGTAGGTGACGTCGGCGCCTTTGGCGCACCAGTCGACGGCGAGTCGGCGGGACTGTCCGTGCGGCACGAGGTTGTCGCTGACGCCGGTGGCCAGGCGGACCGGGCCGGACGGCTTCATCGTGCCGATGAACTGCTTGTCCAGGAAGGTCTGGAGGACGGGTGTGGCGGCGATGACGTCACCGAGGGACTTTCCGTCCGTGGTCCACTTGGTGCTCTTGGTGAAGCCGTACGCGAAGAGGGCGTCGCCGACGCACATCGTCGAGA
This sequence comes from Streptomyces sp. P9-A2, assembly GCF_036634175.1. Classification (NCBI taxonomy): domain Bacteria; kingdom Bacillati; phylum Actinomycetota; class Actinomycetes; order Kitasatosporales; family Streptomycetaceae; genus Streptomyces; species Streptomyces sp. P9-A2. The sequence continues at coordinate 3,938,290 of NZ_JAZIFX010000001.1, read as the reverse complement.
GGTCGGTGAGCGCGGCCTTGCCGGCGGCGTTCAGATGCGCCTCGGCGATGGGCTTCAGCTCCGGGTCGGACTGGAGGAAGCCGCTCAGCGACCAGCCCAGCGCGCCCGCGAGTTCGCTGCCGTCGATGGCTTTGGTGACCTTGGTCAGATCGGCGGGCGGCGCGCCGGAGTAGGTCCCGGACAGGGTGACGTCGGGGGCGTAGGTGGACTGGAGTTCGGCGGCCGCCGCGGTCGCCCCGCCGCCCTGGCTGTACCCGTAGAGCCCGACCGGGGAGGCCGCGGTGACCGACGTCCCGCGGAGCGAACGGGCGGCGCGGACGGCGTCCAGGACCGCGTGGGCCTCGTCGACCCGGTTCACATAGGTGTGCAGGCGGTCGGTCGCGCCCAGGCCGGCATAGTCGGTGACGACCACGGCGACGCCCTTCGCGAGGAGGCGGTAGATCACCAGGTCCTCGTAACCGACGGACACGGTCTCGCCGTTGAACCGCAGCGGGTGCTCGAGCCCCATGGACGCGGCGCACTGGTCGCCCTGCCCCAGGGTGCCGGGCGCCACCGCGACCAGAGGACGCGGACCGCTGCCCTTCCAGGCGGCGGACGGTTCGATGTACGCGCCGGTGACGGCGACCGGCTGCCCGCTCGAGTCGGTGGACTTGTACATCAGCCGGGTCGCGGTTCCCGGCAGCGGGCCCTTGAGACTGGGCAGGCTCAGGGCCAGCGGGAGGGGCTCGCTGCGGATGAGGGTGCCGTTGGCGTCGGGCAGAGAAGCGGGCGGGGTGTAGAACGCGGGGATCGTGACACCCCGGGACACGACCTTGTCCGTCGCCGCGGCGGGAGCGGCCGCGACGGCTTGGGCGCTGAGGCAGGCGGCGGCGGTGACGGCGGCGGCCAGAAGTCTGGGGCGCGGGCGTGCGGGCATGGCGAACCTCCTGTGGAGCGGCTGTCAGGAAGCGGCCTCCGTGCCGGGGCGTCCCGTGATCGGCCCGGACGGGGAGGCGTGGTGGCGGAGCTGCGGAGCTGAGCTGGGGGGAGTGGGGGCTTCGGAGCTACGACGGGCACGGCGGTGAGGCGGTAGGGCGGCACAGCGGCACAGCGGCACAGCGGCACAGCGGTCCGGCGGCACAGCGGTCCGGCGGCGAGGCGTGGCACGCGCGTGCCACGGTTTTGCCCACACCGCTCGGCAGTGGTTCGCATTGAACTTACCTGTGGGTAAGTTACTCGCGGTAGCGGTAGGAAGGTTACGGTTCGGTAATGTGACGGACGGTCCGATGCCACCCGCCACCCGCCACCCGTTTCCGACGCACCGACGCACCGACGCACCGACGCACCGACGCACCGACGCACCGGACCACCGGAGGGCGACAGCCTCGACCTCGGGTGGCAGGCGGCAGCGGCCCGTCGGCGTCCATCAGGGGCACCGGAGGCTTTTGCGAACGGGCGAGGCCGGGGCGCGTCTGCGCCCCGGCCTCGTGATGATCGCGGTACCCGTGGGTGCCGCCTCGGCACTCACGGGATGACCGTTCAACGGCCCTTCAACGGCTCTTCAGCAGCCCCTCAGCGGCCGCTTCCCTTGTTGCCGGTCGCGCTGCGGCGGGCAGCCTGCCCGGGACGGCGGCTGCGCCGGCTCCGGGACGGGGAACCCGTGCGCGCGGGCTGGTTCTGGGCGGGCGGCGGAGTGAGGACGACGGGCACGCCCGACGGTGCCTGGGCTCCGGTGATGCGGTTCAGTTCGTCCCCGCCCGGACGTACCCGGGTGGTCTGCGGGGTGATGCCGGCGTCGGCCATCAGGCGGGACATCTCCCGGCGCTGGTGCGGCAGGACCAGCGTGACGACGGTGCCGGACTCACCGGCGCGGGCGGTGCGCCCGCCGCGGTGCAGGTAGTCCTTGTGGTCGCTGGGCGGGTCGACGTTGACGACGAGGTCCAGGTTGTCGACGTGGATGCCGCGGGCCGCGACGTTGGTGGCCACCAGGACCGTGACGTGGCCGTCCTTGAACTGGGTCAGGGTCCGGGTCCGCTGGGACTGGGACTTCCCGCCGTGCAGGGCCGAGGCCCGCACACCGACGGCCAGGAGCTTCTTGGCCAGCCGGTCGGCGGCGTGCTTGGTGTCCAGGAACATGATCACGCGTCCCTCGCGGGCGGCGATCTCCGTCGCGGTGGCGTGCTTGTCGTCGTCGTCCACGTGCAGCAGGTGGTGGTCCATCGTGGTGACCGCGCCCGCGGACGGGTCGACGGAGTGCACGACGGGGTCGTGGAGGTAATTGCGCACCAGACGGTCGACATTGCGGTCCAGCGTGGCGGAGAACAGCATGCGCTGGCCACCGGGACGCACCCGGTCGAGCAGGGCGGTCACCTGCGGCATGAAGCCCATGTCGGCCATCTGGTCGGCCTCGTCCAGAACGGTGATGGCGACCTGGTCCAGACGGCAGTCGTCACGGTCTATGAGGTCCTTGAGCCGGCCGGGCGTCGCGACGACGACCTCGGCACCGCCGCGCAGGGCGCTCACCTGTCGGCCGATCGACACCCCGCCGACCACCGTGGCGATCCGCAGACGCAGCGCACGGGCGTAGGGGGTGAGGGCGTCGTTGACCTGCTGGGCCAGCTCCCGGGTGGGGACGAGGACGAGCGCCAGCGGGTGCCGGGGCTCGGCCCGCTGCCCGGCGGTGCGCGCCAGCATCGCCAGGCCGAAGGCCAGCGTCTTGCCCGAACCGGTACGCCCGCGGCCCAGCACGTCCCGGCCGGCCAGCGAGTTCGGCAGCGTCGCGGCCTGGATCGGGAACGGGGTGGTCACGCCCTCGGCACTCAGGGCAGTCAACAACTGCTCGGGCATGTCGAGTTCGGCGAACGTCTCGACCGGCGGCAGCGCCGGGGTGAGGGTGGCCGGCGGCGCGAACTCCCCGCCGGACGCGGCGGGACGGCCTCCGCGACCGCTGCCGCGTCCGCCCTTGACGGCGGCGCCGCGGGACGGACCGCCCTGACGGCCGCCCGACCCCTGGGAACGGACACGGCCTCCCCGCCCGGAACCCGCGGAGCCCGCGGTCTTGTCCGTACGGGAGCGGGACGAGCCGGTGTTGCCGGCGCTGTTGTTCGAACGAGCTGTGTGATTGCGGTTCATGCGGAACCTTCCTCGATGCGGCACGTATCGAGGAATTCCGCCCAACGGCGAGGTGCTGGCCGAATGAGAATTCGCAAGAATGAGCCGAAAAACGGTGAATCGGTGTATCGCTGCATCAGTACATGAGTGAGACAGCGGCAAGCGGCCGCGAGTGGCGGGCCACGAGCACGAGTACGGCGTCGGCTTCGTTGCCGGGCCGGGGAACGCAGTGGGCCGGGGCCCCGCGCCACAGGGGTGCGAGGTCCCGGCCACGCGCTGCATGCCGGCGTCGGATACCGACGCCGGTGTCAGCGTACGCGTCAGGCGGGAACGATGTTCTCGGCCTGCGGGCCCTTCTGGCCCTGCGTGACGTCGAAGGTAACCTTCTGGCCTTCCTGAAGCTCACGGAAGCCGGAGCTGGCGATGTTCGAGTAGTGGGCGAAGACGTCGGGGCCGCCGCCGTCCTGCTCGATGAAGCCGAAGCCCTTTTCCGAGTTGAACCACTTCACGGTGCCAGATGCCATGCTGTATCTCCTTTTGGGCAGTGCCCGGGGCCCACACCTTGTGGGCCCGTGGTCGCAACAATGATTCACCTGGCTGTTGTTCCCCGGGAAGCCGTGAAGCCTCTCGAGGACGAAAAAAGAGTGCTCGTCGACGGAAGGTCGGAAGAGCACTCACAAGCCTCTGGTAACCAAAACTGCAACTCTTCACGGTAACACGGGTGGGACGCCGGCGCCCGGAACCGGTCTCGTCGGGGCGTCGGCGTCTCCCGGCTCCGACGGCCCGCAGCCCCCGTACACCGGTGCGGGGGCTGTCGTCAGGCTGTCAGCGGGGCGGCTCGGACGGAAGGACTTCCGGGACGGCGCCGTCGGCCTCGGCGGCGTCGGCGACGGCCTTGGCGGCGGCTTCCGCGGCCTGCGCCGTGTCGTGGGCGGCCTGGACGACCATGTCGTCGTCGACAGGTTTCTCGCGGGTGGCCGGCGACCGGGGCAGCTGTTGGGTGAAGGCTTGGGACACGCCCTGGAGTGCTGAGGTGATCTCGCTCGGGATCACCCAGAAGTTGTTGCCCGAGCCCTGCGCGAGCTGCGGCAGGGCCTGGAGGTACTGGTAGGCGAGCAGCTTGGGGTCGGGGTCGTTGCGGTGCACGGCCTGGAAGACCTCGTCGATGGCCCGGGACTGGCCCTCGGCCTGCAGGATCGCGGCGGTGCGGTTGCCCTCCGCGCGCAGGACGGCGGCCTGTTTGTCGCCTTCGGCGGTGAGGATCTGGGATTGGCGCTGTCCCTCGGCCCCGAGGACCGCGGCCCGTTTGTCCCGCTCGGCGCGCATCTGCTTCTGCATCGCGTCCTTGATGGTCTGCGGGGGGTCGATGGCCTTGATCTCCACCCGGTTGACCCGCAGCCCCCACTTGCCGGTGGCTTCGTCCAGCACGCCGCGGAGCTGGCTGTTGATGGTGTCGCGTGAGGTGAGCGTCTTCTCCAGGTCCATGGAGCCGACGACGTTGCGCAGGGTGGTGACGGTCAGCTGTTCGACGGCCTGAAGGAAGTTCGCGATCTCGTAGAAGGCCGCTCGCGCGTCGGTGACCTGGAAGTACAGGACGGTGTCGATCTCGACGACCAGGTTGTCCTCGGTGATGACCGGCTGCGGTTTGAAGGAGACGACCTGTTCCCGCAGGTCGATCACCGGGTGAACGCGATCGATGTAGGGAATGACGAGGTTGAGACCGGGATTCAGGGTGCGATGGTAACGGCCGAGCCGCTCGACATTACGAGCGCGCGCCTGGGGAACGATGCGCACCGCCCGCACCACGGTGAAGATCGCGAACAACGCGATGATCAGACCGGCGATGAGAAACGCAGAGGTCTCCATTTTTTCAGTCCCGGGGGTAGACGAAAGCTGTGGTGCCACTGATCTCTATGACATCGACGGTCTTGCCGGGAGGAATCACCAGCGTCTCGTCATAGGCGCGGGCCGTCCACTCCTCGCCGTCGATACGTACCCTGCCGCCCAGCCCCGACACCTCCGAGACGACATAGGCGGCCTTGCCGACCAGGGCGTCTATACCGAATCGCGCCACCTGGGGCTGGAGCACGTGACGTACCGCGAGGGGGCGCACGAACAGCACGGTGACGGTGGCGACGACGGCGAACACCAGGAGCTGGAAGGGCGGCGAAAGTCCCAGTGCGGCGCACCCCGCCGTGACCAGTGCGGCGGCACTCAGCATTCCGAGCGCGGCGGTGAGAGTGAAGATCTCCGCCACAGCCAGCACGGCTGCGATGATCAACCAGATCAGCCACGGATCCATTGCGTACCTCTTCCGACCGGCGCGGGCGCGAAGGGCTGAACCCCACCATTGGACCTCGGTAGGAGAGGGTCGCGGTAGTCCTGTGGGAGGAAAACCTGCCGAACGAGCGGAGACGGGGTGATGCGACCCTCGCCGCAATTGCCTACTTCGTATTTTACTCTCACTTTACCCGTTCTTGAGAGAAGGAGTCTCTCCTGACGGGTTGTTTTCATTTCCTCCCCTGTGCCGTTCCCGCTCGGTGCCGTTCCCGCCGGCCGCCTCCGTGGCCCCCGGCGGACGCCCGCGGCTCCCCACGCGAGGGCCGGGGCTCCGGCCGGTCGATGACGTGTGAGCGCAGCGATCCGCCTGGAGAGCGGATGAGGACGAAGGGGCTCGTTCTTGGCCGGAGTCGCGGCCCTGACCGCCGGAGCATGCCCTCGAGGACATCGATGCGGTTCATGAGACGTGGAACCTCATGGCGCCGAGCGGGCAGGGGCGGGTTTACAGGCGGACGACGATCAGAGCCACGTCGTCTCGTCCGCCGTCGGCCACGCCGAGGCGGGTGAGCAGGGTGTCGGCCAGTTGGTCGGGGCCGAGGGACGTGTGATGGCCGAGGGCCTCGGTGAGGCGGTGCAGGCCGGCGTCGATGTCCTCGCCGCGGCGTTCGATGAGCCCGTCGGTGTAGAGCACGAGGGTGTCGCCCGGGGTGTAGGGCACCGTGGCCTGGGGCGCGGGGTGCTGAGGTCGGCGAGGACGCCCAGGGGAGGGTCGGTGGCCTCGTCGAGCAGGGTGACGGTGCCGTCCGGCCGGGCCAGGAGGGGCGGGGGGTGGCCGGCGCTGGTGTAGGTGATGCGCCGGTGGCGGGTGTCGACGACGGCTTTGGCCGCGGTCGTGGCCAGCGCGTCTTCGAAGGTGCGGGCGTACCGGCTCAGGACGTCCATCGCTTTGCCGGGTTCGTCGATGGCGCGGACGGCGGCGGACAGGGCGCTGCGGAGCATGCCCATGACGGCGGCGGCCTCCAGGCCGTGGCCGACCACGTCGCCGACCGCGACGGTGAACCGGTCGTCGGACAGGTCCACCACGTCGTACCAGTCGCCGCAGACGTTGAGGGACCGGGTGGCGGGCAGGTAGCGCACGGCGATCTCGCGATGGCCCGCCAGGTCCGGAGAGCGCAGCATGACTTCCTGGAGGGCGAGGGCGGTACGGCGTTCCCGGTCGTGGGCCTCGCGGAGTTCCTCGTTGAGGTCCTGGAGTTCCTGCGCCCGCGTGAACAGTTCGGCCTCCATCGCCCGGTGTTCCCCGCTCGGGTCGTCCGGCCTGGGGTGGAGGGGGCGGGTCAGCACGAACTCGGTCATGTCCTCCACCCGGTGGATGATCCACCGCACCTCTCCGTCGGCTCCGAGGACGGGTGTGTTGAGGGGCGACCACCACTTCTCCTGGAACACTCCCGGGCGGCCGGAGACCGGGATGTCGTACTTCTGCACCGCCATCGTGTCCGGTTCCTTCGAGCGGACGACCCGCCGCAGGGAGGCCCGCAGATTGCGCACCCCGTCGGCGTCCGGATCCGCCGGATTGTCCGGGTAGACGGCGAAGAGGTGCCGGCCGAGCAGCTCTTCCCGGGCCCGGTCCGTGACCCGCAGGTAGGCCTCGTTGGCCTCGACGATCACCAGGTCGGGGTCCAGCACCAGGCAAGGGCTGGGCAGCACGGCGAACAACGCCCGGTAGTCGATCCGCGGTGTGGCCACAAAAGCTCTCCTGTCCGGTTCCCCCTTCCCCCTTCCCCCTTCCCGATTCTCGCCCATGCGATCAGCCGCGAGCGGCGGTCCGCCGCCTTACCGGAGGCGAGGGACTCGCGGGCGTGCCGGCGGCGTTCGACGCGGGCGCCCCCTGGTGTCCTCCCCCGTCCGGACGGTGCCGGATGGAGGCGAATGCGACCAGAACTGCAACCGGGGGAGCCCAGGCCCTGGTCATGCCCTGCGCCAGGCGCTGAGCAGTACGTCGGGTCCGTATGCCGCCCGGAGCCCGGAACAGCTGGTTCCGTTGCGTGAGACCGCCACGAGCGGTACCGGCTCGTCGGTGATCGCGGCCCGGTGCTTCTGCAGCGCGGCAAGGTCGTGGTCGTCGAACGCGGAATTCTCCAGCCACTTGACCGAGCCGAGGAAGAGCAACTGCTTCGCCACCGGCTGCCGATCGGCGCCCACCAGGTCGATTTCGATGTCGTTGCTGCGGGTCCAGTAACCGCCGATCGCCGGGGCGGCGGGCAGGAGCCCGTCCGGCAGGAGGCGTGCGAGGGATTCCCGGACCAGGGGTTCGACCGCACGGCCCCGCCAGCTCGTCCACCGCTCCTTGATCCGGCTCAGCGTGAGGTCTCCCCGCATCCGTTCGATTTCCGCCATATGCGGATCCAGGAACGCGAGCCAGAACCGCAGATAAGGGTCGGCAACTCGGTAGCGCCGTTCCCTCGACGGCCGCAGCGAGAGGGGTAGTTCGGCTGCCACCACCCGCTTCTCGGTCAGGACGTCCGTGGCCCGGGTGAGAGTGGTGTGGGCGATGCCGCCGGCGGCGCGCGCGATGTTGGTGAAGGTTCGCTCCCCGCTTCCGATGGCCCGCAGGACTTCCCTGCTCATCGCCTGTGGTGGGAACTCCGCGGCCAGGGAGCGCTCGGCGGAGACCAGCAGTGCCGAGGTCGGGTTGTCCAGCGAGTCACGGAGGAACTCCCAGACGTCCGCTCCGGGCCGCCACTCCGCACAGATCAGCGGGAGACCGCCCGTGATCAAGGCGGCGTCGAAGGCGGCGGCGGGCGGAAGACCGAGCATCTCGCCGATGTCGGCCGGGTTCAGCGGCCCCACGACCATTTCCCGGCCCCGCTGGTGGAAGGGGCGGTCGTAGCTGTTCAGCGACTCCATCATCGACAGGTCGGATCCGACCAGGAGGAGGAGCACGGGTTTGCGGCTGAGCAGGCGGTCCCACGCCCGCTGGAGCATGCCCTCGAAGGCGTCGACGCGATCCATGAGATACGGCACCTCATCGATGACGACCACGCTTGGGCTGTCGTCGGGAAGGAGCTCCGCGAGCAGCCGGAATGCCGCGTTCCACTGCTCCGGGGTCTCCTCCGAGAACAGTTCCCGCTCCGGAAGGGTGGATCTGGCGACGGCATCGAGCAACTCCGTCAGCTCGTCCTCCGCGGTGCCGCCCGCCGCGGTGAAGAAAAGGTACGGCGCCTCGGTGCGCTGGAGGAATTCCTCGACGAGGCTGGACTTGCCGACCCGCCTTCGTCCGCGCATGAGGATGCACTGGCCGGGTTTCGCCGACCCGACGGCATCATGAACCGCCTGCAAGGCGTTGCCGAGGATGTTCAGCTCGCGGCCCCGTCCGATGAAGCGGCGCATGGCGGACCTTCCGTAGAAGATAGTTTCAATCGGGATACTATCCCTGTCGATACCATCTTCCCTTTCGTTCGGGGCGTGCCGCTCATGACGCTGTGGAATGAGGGAAGGGGCGAAAAACGCTCGGCGCCTCGTGGGTGGCCGGGGCGGAGGTGAGGGTGCGCACGGTTCGGTCGTCCGGGGCGGCGACGCGCTGGACGGTGATGGCCTGGCCGGCGTCAATGGCATGTGCGAGCCGGTGGGGTGGGCGGCTTGCGGGCTTCGTTCGGCGGTTCAGCGCAACGATGACCGGTCGTGAAGATCAAGTCGTGCTGGTTCGGCCGTGGCGGGGCAGTCGGCGATGCACGGTTCCAGGCGAGGGCGACACATCCTTCCGGAACGTCGAAGGGCCCCGCAGCAAGCTGCGGGGCCCTTCGATTTCGTGCCCGGTGAGGCACTGGCGGAGGATAAGGGATTCGAACCCTTGAGGGGTTGCCCCCAACACGCTTTCCAAGTCTTCGTCAGGCCGTCCGGCGGCGATCAGGTGCGTCATGGTCTGCGGCGGGTGACGGAACTGCCGCACGGTCGGATGGCGCCGTACAGCGGTGAACGAGACCAGGACTGAGACCGCGAACCTTGTCGGGCAGAGCTCGGGCGACCGTGGTCGAGTCGTGACAGCCTGAGTCGCCGGCCTTCGTCGGGAGGAATGCCTGGCGGGGTCGTAATACGCGTCATACACTTCTGGTATGCCGAAGACGAGGATCAGTATCAGCCTGGACAGTGATCATGCCGAGCGCATCCGGACTCACGCGGAGCGGGCCGGCATGGATGTTTCCGCTTATCTCGTCAACGCTGCGACCCGGCAGATGGCCGAGGCGGAAGCGGCCGAGGCGCAGTTCGCCCGACTTGACGCGGTGATCGCGGCAGCTGAGGCGGAGGCTGCGGCACTGGCACCGCTGCCTGAAGTCGCTGACGACGACCTCACGGAGCAAGAGCGGCAGGAGGTGCAGGAGGCCATGGGGCTCGTCTATGGCGCAGATGGTCCTGCTACCCGATCCGGTAACGCGGCGTGACTGCCCGGGTGCCGGTCTACGACACCGGCATGCTGATTGCGCTCGCGGATCGCAAGGCGAAGGCCGTGCGTCTGCACGCCGGCCTCCAGGGCACGCCGCATCGGGCGCTCGTGCTCGGACCGGTACTGGCACAAGTCTGGCGGCCCAGCCCCGCCACGGTGCATGCCTTGGCCGGGGTGATGAAGGACTGCACGGTGCCGCAGGCTCGTAGTTCGGCCCCAGCCATGCGCCCCACCAGCGTGGGGCAGACGGCCTGCATCATGTGCGCCACCGGCCCGGACATCACCGAATGGCAGCGCATCGGAAGCGCCCTTGGTGCGGCAGAGCTGCCCCCGAAGAAGCGGCCGGACGCCGTGGATGCCCTGGTGGCTCTGACGGCGGCCCGACACGGCAGTGCCGTGGTCTTCACCAGCGATCCGGCCGACCTCGATGCCTATCTGAAGGCTCTGGACGCCAAGGACGTGCACGTGGTGCAGATCTGAGGAGTCGGTCGGCGGTCGTGCCCTCGGTGCGAGGGTACGGAGGAACGCCGAAGGCCCCGTCCGGTTTCCCGGTCGGGGCCTTCGATTTCGTGCCCGGTGAGGCACTGGCGGAGGATAAGGGATTCGAACCCTTGAGGGGTTGCCCCCAACACGCTTTCCAAGCGTGCGCCCTAGGCCACTAGGCGAATCCTCCGGGAGGAACATTACATGACCCGAAGGAGTGCTTGCGAACTCGTTCTGCCCCCGTGACATGGGGTAGCCTGTGCGCAGCCCCTCACGTGGCGCTATCTGACTGAACTCCCCCAGGGCCGGAAGGCAGCAAGGGTAGGTCGGCTCTGGCGGGTGCGTGGGGGGCGCTTTCGTGTGCCGTCCCTCCGCCGTGGGGCGGGGCGGGGTGGGTTGTCGGTGGGCGCCTATAACCTCGTAGGCGTGTCGTCTCTCGCGCTGTACCGCCGTTATCGCCCGGAGTCGTTCGCCGAGGTCATCGGGCAGGAACATGTCACCGACCCGTTGCAGCAGGCGCTGCGGAACAACCGGGTCAATCACGCGTACCTGTTCAGTGGTCCGCGAGGCTGTGGCAAGACGACCAGCGCGCGCATTCTCGCCCGGTGCCTGAACTGCGAGCAGGGTCCCACGCCGACGCCGTGCGGTGAGTGCCAGTCCTGTCAGGACCTCGCGCGCAACGGGCCCGGTTCGATCGACGTCATCGAGATCGACGCCGCCTCCCACGGTGGTGTGGACGACGCCCGTGACCTGCGCGAGAAGGCGTTCTTCGGGCCCGCCGGCAGCCGGTACAAGATCTACATCATCGACGAGGCCCACATGGTCTCCCCGCAGGGCTTCAACGCCCTGCTCAAGGTCGTCGAGGAGCCTCCGGAGCATCTGAAGTTCATCTTCGCGACCACCGAGCCCGAGAAGGTCATCGGGACGATCCGGTCGCGTACGCACCACTATCCGTTCCGGCTGGTGCCGCCGGGGGTCCTGAGGGACTACCTCGGCGAGGTGTGCGGGCAGGAGAACAGCCACGTGGAAGAGGGAGTGCTGCCGCTCGTCGTGCGGGCCGGCGCGGGCTCCGTGCGTGACTCCATGTCCGTCATGGACCAGCTGCTCGCGAGTGCCGGTTCCGACGGTGTGACGTACGCCATGGCCACCTCCCTGCTCGGGTACACGGACGGCTCGCTGCTCGACTCCGTGGTCGAGGCCTTCGCCACGGGGGACGGTGCCGCGGCCTTCGAGGTCGTCGACCGTGTGATCGAGGGGGGCAACGACCCGCGGCGGTTCGTCACCGACCTGCTCGAGCGGCTCCGGGACCTGGTGATCCTCGCCGCGGTTCCGGACGCCGCGGAGAAGGGGCTCATCGACGTTCCCGCCGATGTCGTCGAGCGGATGCAGGCCCAGGCCGGCATCTTCGGCGCCGCCGAGCTCAGCCGTGCCGCCGACCTCGTCAACGAGGGGCTCACCGAGATGCGGGGCGCCACCTCGCCCCGGCTCCAGCTCGAGCTGATCTGCGCGCGCGTGCTGCTGCCCGCCGCGTACGGCGACGAGCGGTCGGTCATGGCCCGCCTGGACCGGATCGAGCGCGGTGTGAACTTCTCGGCGGGCGGTTCCGCAGCCGGTATGCCCGCCATGGGGTACGTGCCCGGGGCCGAGGGGCACGGCGGTGGTGCGGGGGCGCCGGTCCCGCCGGCTTCGGTCGCGCCGGGGGGCGGTCCGGCCGCGGCCCGGGCGGCGGTACGGGGGCAGGGTGCGCCCGCGCCCGATCAGCCTCAGCAGCCCGTGCAGGGGCCGGGGGCGGCAGCGGCCGCGGCTCAGCAGCCTCCGGCCGCGGCGCCTGCACAGGTACAGGCACAGGCACAGGCACCTGTACCTCCTGCACCGGCTCCGGCAGCTCCGGTTCAGGCTCCGGCCGCGGCGTCGAGTGCGCCCGCGCCGCCCAGTGCGCCGGCTCCCGGCGCCTGGCCCACCGCCGCCTCCGCCGGGGGCGGGCGGCGGCCCGGTGGCTGGCCCACGGCCGCCGCGGCGGGAGGAGGGCAGGCTCCGGTTGCTCCGAGCGCCCCCGCTCCCACCCCGGCGCCCGCACCCGCCTTCGCGTCCGCGCCTCCGTCGGCCCCCGCGCCCTCCGGAGGAGGCGGCAGCGGGCTCGACCCCCGGACGCTCTGGCCGAACATCCTTGAAGTGATCAAGAACCGTCGGCGCTTCACCTGGATCCTGCTCAGCCAGAACGCCCAGGTGACCGGGTTCGACGGGACGATCCTCCAGATCGGCTTCGTGAACTCCGGCGCGCGGGACAACTTCCTGAGCAGCGGCAGCGAGGACGTACTGCGGCAGGCCCTGGCCGAGCAGTTCAACGTGCAGTGGAGGATCGAGGCCGTGGTCGACCCCTCCGGGGGCGGTGCGGCGGCTCAGGCCCCGGGCTCCGGCCCCGTCGGCGGCCGGGGTGGCGGTGCGGGGTACGGCTCCGACAGTGGCGCCGGGGGCATGGGCGGCGGGTACGGGGGTGCGGGTGCCGGTGCCGGTCAGCGCCCCGGCGCCTCCCAGCCGTCGGGCCCTTCGGAGACCCCGGGCCCGGCTGCCCCGGCCGGTCCTTCCGCCTCCGCGCGGTCGGGCGGCGCCCCGACGGCCTCCTCCGCACCCGCGCCTGCCCCCGGCCCGGCGTCCCGGCCCTACGCCCCGGAGCCGCCGCCCCCCGTCTCCCCCGAGGACGACACCCCGGAGGACGACGACCCCGACCTGGACGAGTCCGCCCTCTCCGGGAAGGAGCTGATCGTCCGGGAACTCGGCGCGACGGTGGTCGAGGAGATCACGAACGAGTAGAGCGCCCGGTGGCGGAGAACCGGCGACGGCGACCCGGAAACAGAGCCCGGTGGCAGCGGCCCGGTGACCCGGGTGGGGTCTGCCCGGCCGGCGTCCGGGTTGGAGGAAGCCACGAACGGGTTCGGCCCGGTCCTTCGGAAGCCCGTACAAGGCAAACCCTCGACTCCCGTTAGGCTGACTCCCGTGAAGGTCCTCGTCATCGGCAGCGGTGCCCGCGAACACGCCCTGTGCCGTTCCCTGTCCCTCGATCCCGACGTCACCGCGCTGCACTGCGCCCCCGGCAACGCCGGTATCGCCGAGGTCGCCGAGCTGCACCGGGTCGACGCCCTGGACGGTGCGGCCGTGTCCGCGCTGGCCACACGGCTCGGTGCGGACCTCGTGGTGGTCGGCCCGGAGGCCCCCCTCGTCGCCGGTGTCGCCGACGCCGTGCGCGACGCGGGCATCCCCGCCTTCGGCCCCTCGAAGGAGGCCGCGCTGCTCGAGGGCTCCAAGGCCTTCGCGAAGGAGGTCATGGCGGGAGCCGGCGTGCCCACGGCGCGGTCGTACGTCTGCACGACTCCCGTCCAGGCCGCCGACGCGCTCGACGCCTTCGGCGCGCCGTACGTCGTCAAGGACGACGGGCTCGCCGCCGGCAAGGGCGTGGTCGTCACCGACGACATCGAGGAGGCCAGGGCGCACGCCGACGCCTGCAGGCAGGTCGTCATCGAGGAGTACCTGGACGGCCCCGAGGTCTCCCTCTTCGCCGTGACCGACGGCGTGACCGTGCTGCCCCTCCAGCCCGCCCAGGACTTCAAGCGCGCGCTGGACGGCGACGCGGGCCCCAACACCGGCGGCATGGGGGCGTACTCCCCGTTGCCGTGGGCCGACCCGAAGCTGGTCGACGAGGTCATGCAGTCGGTGCTCCAGCCGACCGTCGACGAGCTGCGGCGGCGCGGGACCCCGTTCTCCGGTCTGCTCTACGCGGGTCTCGCGATCACCTCGCGCGGCGTCCGCGTGATCGAGTTCAACGCCCGTTTCGGCGACCCCGAGACGCAGGTCGTGCTGGCCCGCCTGAAGACTCCGCTGGCCGGGGTGCTGATGGCCGCCGCCACCGGCAACCTCGCCGATCTGGAGCCGCTGCGCTGGAGTGACGACGCCGCCGTCACGGTCGTCGTCGCCTCGCACAACTACCCCGGCACCCCGCGTACCGGGGACGCCGTCACCGGCCTGGACGAGGTCGCCGCGCAGGACGCCCCGCACGCGTACGTACTGCACGCGGGGACGAAGCGCGAGGGCGACGCGACCGTCAGCGCGGGTGGCCGGGTGCTGTCCGTCACGGCGACCGGCGAGGACCTCACCGAGGCCCGCACCCGTGCCTACCGCGCGGTGGCCCGCATCGGCCTCGACGGTTCCCAGCACCGTACGGACATCGCCGCGGAAGCGGCCGAGGCGGCCAAGACCGCGTAAGGACTCTTGCGCGGGCCCGCGCGGGCCCCTGCCGCTCAGCGGTGGCTCGCGCGGCCGGCGCAGGTCGACCGTGCGGGCGCGCCGTCGGGCCGCGCCACGAACGGCACTCAACCTCAGGGGCCCCGGATCCGTCTCAGGATCCGGGGCCCGATCCTTGCCGTTCGTCATCCACCTTTCCCCTGAGCCATTCCATCGAGTGACCGATGCGCTATCCGGCTGACGAGGGCCGGAGCCCCAACTAGGGTGCCGCGCAAGCGTCCCGCGCACTTGGCCCACCGGCATTGCGATGTCAGTGACGGGTGCCACAGTGGGGGAGTGGGTAACGCCGGGACAGCGTCAGAACCGTCGGGAGGGGGGTGAGGCGGGTCATGAGCGGAGGCGGCATGATCAGTGAGGCGGGCGCGCAGGCTGCGCGTTCACGAGCGCTCGCGGTGCTGCGCCTGCGCGGCAGAGCACTGGCCGTCGCCCTGCTGCCCGCGGCCGTCGCCGTGATCCTGCTCGTCGGCGTCCCCACCGGCCATTTCACCGGTGCCGGCTGGGATGCCGTCCGCTGGACGCTCACGCCGCTCGCGGTGCTGGTCCTGCTCGTCGCCGCCGGGGTCGCCCTGGTCGTCACCCGTGCCCGGCCCGCCATGAGCCCGACGGTCACGATCGCCGAGGAGGCCGCCCCGGACCTGTACCGGATGGTGCGCGACCTCGCCGACCGGCTCGCCGTCCCCGCTCCGTCCGCGATAGCGCTCACCCCCGACTGCGACAGCTGGCTGGAGGACCGCACCCACCCGGCGCACGGCCGCCCCCCGCCCGCCGAGAAGCACGACGACATGGCGGACGCGGGCCGGCATCCGCCTCGCCGGGCCGTCGCCGCGCCCGTGCTGGTGATCGGCTCCCCGTTCCTGTGGTGGATGCGGGTCGGCGAGCTGCGCGCGGTCCTCGCGCCGGTCGTCGCCGGTACAGGGCCTTCGGCACACCCGGACATAGCCGCCGCCCGGCGCTTCGTCCGCGGTCTCGACGCGGCGGTGGCCGTGACCTCGGAGCACCGCCGCGGGCCGCTGTTCCGTACGGTGTTCGCGGGCGTCGGCTGGGTCGCGCGGGTACTGCTGCGCAGCTGCCGGGGCCATGCCGCGGAGATGGAGCGCGGGGTCGCCGCGGCGGCGGCCGAGCGTGCCCAGACGGTGGACTACGGACTGCGGATCGTTGCCCAGGAGCAGGTGGGGCTGGCGTACGCGGGCTGGGACCGGCTGCTCACCCGGGTCGCGCTGCCCGCCTGGCGGATGGGCCGCTGGCCCTCGCGGCTCAACGCGGGGGTGGTGGCCGCGCTCACCGAACTGTCCCGCCGGGACCGGCTGGCCGAGGGATTCGCCTCCCGCCTCGGCGAGCGTCCCGCCTGCGACCTGCTCGAGGAGCCCGGCACGGTGGACGAGGCCACCTCCCTCCTCGCCGCCCGCCTCTTCCACGGCGGCCCCGCCGGGCGCGGACCGGACTGGTCGCCGGTCCACTGGGGCGACTACCCGGAGGAGGTCGTCGACCGTAAGTGGCGTACGGACGCGGCCCGCCTCCACCGTGTCCTGGACACCCTCGGCGTACGTCCCGGCGCCGGGACGGAGAGCCGGGGTCCCGACGGCCCGACGCTCTCCCGCGTCCTCGACCACCTGACGGGCCCCGGTCCGGACCCGGATCCGGACCCGCGCCGGGACCCGGATCCGGACCCGCGCCAGGGTCCGCGTCCGGGACCGGACTTCCGCGCGGAACGGCCTCCGCACCCGTACCCGCCCGCCGGCGAAGGGCGCGGGGCGGGCGGGGAACGAGAAGCCGCTCCCGCCCCCGCCCTCGTCGCCGGAGCCGACCCGGACGACGACGAGGACCTCGTCGGTACCACCCCGCGCAGCGCGGCCCTGGCCGCCCGTATCAGCGCCGAAGTGGCCCGCGAGGGCGCGGCGGCCGCCGCGCGAGCCGCCTCGGCCGCGAGCGCTTCGACGGCTCCGGGTGCGCTGACCGCCCAGGCCCTGCCGGCCGCGCCGGCCGACCCCGCTTCTCTCTGGGACGACCGGGCGCTGCCCCTGCTGCCCATCCAGCCCCCGCGTACCGGACGCGAACTGCTCGCCGACCACATCACCGCGATGGTCTGCTGCGCGGCCATGGACACCACAGGCGCGACCCCCGGACTCGACTGGCTCGACGGACCGGCTCTCCTCGTGGGAGGCGCCCGCGTCACGGACCTGTCCGCCCAGGTCATGATGCTGATCGAGGACGGCGATCCCACGGCCCTGCGCCTGTGGCTGGCCCGGCAGGGCATACGCCCGGAGAAGCCGGTCCGGCTCGTCTGAGCCGGCCGAGCGGGAAGGCGGGAAGCGGGACGGCCGAAGTGCCGGAGCGCCGAAGAGCCGGAGTGCCGGAGCCCGTCCCGGCACTCAACGCTTCCTCTCCGTTCCCTCCACCTCTTCCGACTGTCCCGGAATCAGCCCTTCCGCTTATGGCCGGTTCGCGACGAAGGGTAACGCCGCGCATGCGTAATGTGATGTGCTGGGGTCGTTCGCGCTCCTCGGCCAGGGCTTGCGACATACGACAAGCACATTGCTGACCGTCGGCGACGGGGCCTGCGGGAGGGGAGCCACCATGGGTGCGCAGCAGGGTCACTGCCGGATCGAGGGGTTCAGTTCCACCGGCGGGGTGGCACCCGGAGAGGTGATCGACTTCCACATCACCGTCGACCCGCCCCAGGAGTTCCGCGTCGACGTCCACCGCGTCGGCCACTACGACGGGCAGGGCGCCACCCGGATCATGTCCAGCCCGCGCCTCGCCGGCATCGCGCAGCCCTCGCCGCTCACCGCCGACCGTACGGTCTCCTGTCATCACTGGTGGCTGTCCTGGCGGCTGCCGGTCCCGTCGGACTGGAGCGTCGGCGCCTATGTGGCCGTTCTGACCACCGCCGACGGCCGCAACCGCGCCCGGATTCCCTTCACGGTCCGTGACCACCGCCCGGCCGACCTGCTCCTTGTCCTGCCCGACATCACCTGGCAGCTTCACAACCGCTATCCGGAGGACGACGGGAGGGGCGGAACCCACACGACCGGTGGGACCCTCCACCAGCCCGGGGACAGGAACAGGAACAGGGACGGGAACGAGGGCGGCGGCGGTCGGCTGCCCGGCGAGGGCGACAGCGACCCCCACTCCGACAGCGACCCCCACTCCGACAGCGACCCCCACTCCGACATCGGCCCCCACTCCGACTCCGCGACCACCGTCTCCTTCGACCGCCCGTACGCGGGCGCCGGTCTGCCACCGTCCGCCGGTCACGCCTACGAC
Source organism: Streptomyces sp. P9-A2 (assembly GCF_036634175.1). Lineage (NCBI taxonomy): Bacteria > Bacillati > Actinomycetota > Actinomycetes > Kitasatosporales > Streptomycetaceae > Streptomyces > Streptomyces sp. P9-A2. The sequence goes on along the minus strand of NZ_JAZIFX010000001.1, from coordinate 3,920,436 downwards.
GTCATCCGCTGGGCCGAGCGCTACGGCTACGACCTCGCCTATGCCGACGCCCGCGACCTGCACGCCGGCCTGGTCGACCCCACCCGGTACAAGGGCCTCCTCTTCCCGGGCCCCGACGCGTACTGGTCCCAGGCCATGCGCGGTACCGCGGAACACGCCCGTGAGTACGGCACCTCCCTGGTTTTCCTCTCCGCCCGGACGCTGTACGGGCAGGTGGAACTCGCGCCCTCCCCGTCCGGAGTCCCCGACCGTCTGCTGACCTGCCGAAGCCGAAGCCGCAGCGGCAGACGTCGGGGCCCGGACCGCAGGACCCAGGACCGCGGAACCCAGGACCGCAGGGTGCCGGGCAGGGCGACGTTGTGGCGGGAGGCGGACCGCGCGGAGCAGCAACTGATCGGCGTCCAGTACGCGGGCCGGGTCCCCGAGCCGCATCCGCTGATCGTGCGCAACGCCGGCCACTGGCTGTGGGAGGCGACCGGGAGCTTCGAGGGCGAAGCGATCGAAGGGCTGGTCGCGGTCGGCGCCGACCGTTATTTCCCGCGCACCCCGCTGCCCGAGCACGAGGAGCGGGTGCTGCTCGCCCACTCCCCGTACACCGACGGGGCGGGTGCCGGACGGCACCAGGAGACCTCGCTCTACCGGGCGCCCTCCGGGGCCTGGGTCTTCGCGTCGGGCACGCTCGCCTGGTCCCCGGCCCTGGGCCGCACCGGCCGGACCGACCCGCGTATCCAGCGCGCCACCGCCAACCTCCTCGACCGCATCTGCAAGAGCGACTGACCCGGCCGGCCGACGTTCTGGCTGCCCGGCACACGCCACCACCCGCTTGCCCGCCGCTGTCGCCGCCCCACCGCTGTCGCCGCCCGCCCGACCGTTGTCGTCCGACCGCGCCGTCGTCCGATCGACCGCTGGCGTCCCACCGCCGTCGCCCACCGCCGTTGTTGTCCGACCGCGCCGTCGCCCGGCCGCCGTCGCCGCCCCACCGGCCGCTGGCGCCGCCCGACGGCCTCTGCCCCGCCCCGACCCGCCGCAACCGCCCCGACCAGCGGGGGCGAGCGCCCGTACGGGACAATCGGAGGTACTTGTCCCGCCGTCTCCCACCCCACCTAGTGCGAGCCCCGCGGGTGCCCTGTTGGTCCGAACCACGCGGAGGAACCGTGTCCGGATTCGTCGAGAAGCCCGAGCCGATCCAGGTTCCGGGTCTGGTGCATCTGCACACCGGAAAGGTGCGCGAGCTGTACCGGAATGAGGCGGGCGACCTCGTGATGGTCGCCAGTGACCGCATCTCCGCCTACGACTGGGTGCTGCCGACCGAGATCCCGGACAAGGGCAGGGTTCTCACCCAGCTCTCCCTCTGGTGGTTCGACCAGCTCGCCGACCTGGTCCCGCACCACGTCCTGAGCACCGAACTTCCCATGGGTGCCCCCGCCGACTGGGCGGGCCGCACCCTGGTCTGCAAGTCGCTGCGGATGGCCCCCGTGGAGTGCGTGGCCCGCGGCTACCTCACCGGCTCGGGTCTCGCCGAGTACCAGGAGTCCCGTACGGTCTGCGGCCTGGCACTCCCCGAAGGACTGGTGGACGGGTCGGAACTGCCCGGCCCGATCTTCACCCCGGCCACCAAGGCCGCCGTCGGCGAGCACGACGAGAACGTCTCCTACGAGGAGGTCGCCCGCCAGGTCGGCGCCGACACCGCGGCGCAGCTGCGGCAGGCCACCCTCGCCGCGTACACGCGGGCCCGCGACATCGCCCGGGAACGGGGGATCATCCTCGCGGACACCAAGTTCGAGTTCGGCTTCGACGGCGACACGCTGGTGGTCGCGGACGAGGTGCTCACCCCGGACTCCTCCCGTTTCTGGCCGGCCGAGCAGTGGGAGCCGGGCCGCGCGCAGCCGTCGTACGACAAGCAGTACGTGCGGGACTGGCTGACCTCCGCCGAGTCGGGCTGGGACCGGGCGAGTGAGCAGCCCCCGCCGGCGCTGCCGCAGTACGTGGTGGACGCGACCCGGGCGAAGTACGTGGAGGCGTACGAGCGTTTGACCGGCATGAGCTGGAGCTGAGGCCCGGGCCCGGGGCAGGGGGCCCGGCGGGTGCCGGGTCCTCACGCCGGGCGTGTACGAGGAAGACCCCGGTCCGATGGACCGGGGTCTTCCTGCTGCCCGAGCGGACGACGAGGTTCGAACTCGCGACCTCAACCTTGGCAAGGTTGCGCTCTACCAACTGAGCTACGTCCGCATGCGCCGTGGCGCGAGAACAACTATACCCAACCTCGTTCACGCGCGAGTCGTACCGCGGCGTGGCGGTTCTCCGCACCGAGTTTCGTGGCGGCGGACGACAGATAGTTCCGCACGGTCCCCTGGGACAGCGCGGCCCGCTCCGCGATCTCCGCCACCGGTGCCCCGTCGGCCGCGAGTTCCAGCACCTCGGCCTCACGCGCGGTCAGCGGCGAGTCACCGGCGGCGATCGCGTCGGCCGCCAACTCGGGATCCACGTAACGGTTTCCCGCGTGCACGGTACGGATGATCTCCGCGAGGCGCTGTGCGCTGACGGTCTTGGGGACGAAGCCGCGCACCCCCGCAGCGAGGGCCCGCTTCAGATGCCCGGGACGTCCGTGACTGGTCACGATCAGCACGCGGCAGCCGGGGAGTTCCGCCCGCAGGGATGTGGCGACCTTCACACCGTCGGCGCCGGGCATCTGCAGATCCAGTACGGCGACGTCGGGGGCGTGCGCCCGTGCCATCGCCAGCGCCTCCGGGCCGGTGGCCGCCTCGGCGACGATCAGGAGGTCGTCCTCCAGCGACAGCAGGGCGGCGAGGGCCCCCCGGATCAGATGTTCGTCGTCGGCGAGGAGCAGCCGGAGGGGCGGGGGCGGGGAAAGGGAGGGGGACGGTGTCGTCACGGCGTGACCTCGCTTCTGGTTCCCGCGATACGGAACCGATCGGACTCCACCACGCTCGGAGACACGTCCGAGTCCCGTGAGTCCAGGTCCGTCCCCGCTTCCACCCCTGCTTCCGCCCCCGCTGCTGACGGCAACGAGACCTCCGCCGTCAGCAGGAACCGTCCGTCCCCGGCGGGCCCGGCCCGCAGCGTGCCGCCGATCTCCGCCAGCCGCTCGCGCAGCCCGATGAGGCCGGATCCCCGGCCCGGCCCGTCGGCGTCGGAGCCGTCCGGTGCCCCGTCGTTCTCCACCGTCAGCACCGCACGCTCCTCCAGCACCCGTACCTCCACCGCGCACCAGCGCGGGTCACCGTGCCGCAGCACGTTGGTCGCCGCTTCCCGTACCACCCAGCCCAGCGCGGACTGCACCTGCGCCGGGAGCCCGACCGCGGGGCCGGTGACCGTGCAGTCGATGCCGGCCGCGGTCAGCACGCCCTTCGCGCCCGCGAGTTCGCTGCTCAGGTCGGCCTCGCGGTAGCCGCGTACGACCTCGCGCACCTCCCGCTGGGTCTCGTGCGCCAGCCGCTGGACCTCGACCATCTGCGTCACCGCCTCCGGCCGTTCGCGCTGGGCCAGCTGGACGGCCAGCTCGCTCTTCAGGGCGATCACGGCGAGGTTGCGGCCCATGACGTCGTGCAGGTCCCTGCCGAACCGCAGCCGCTCCTCCGCGACGGCGAGCCGGGTACGGGTCTCGCGGGCCTCGTCGAGTTCGTGGACGACGTTGAGCAGCCAGAGCGAGAGGACGTAGGTGAGGGTGAGGAATCCGGCGGTGAACAGCACCACCACCGCGGTGGCCAGCGCGACGGCGCCGGGTACGCCGAAGGCGAAGGCCACCAGTCCCGAGCCCGCCGCGGAACCCGCGACACCGGCGAACACCCGCCGCTGGTTCCGCATGCCGAGCGTGGATGTTCCCGCACCGAAGGCCATGACGAGCACGAAGGTCCCGAAGGCGACATCGTCGACGCTCCGGTCGGTCCCGCCAGGGCCGACGGGGCCGGTGAGCACGACGGTCATCGCCGCGACGGCCGCGGTGGCGGTTCCGACGGCCCAGAGCAGCCGCGTCGGCCTGGCCCGCTGCCCGCGGTGCCAGTCCAGCGACCGTGAGGCGAGCACGCCGCAGAGCACGCAGTGCCCGGCCACGAGGAGGAACAGCAGAACCGTCGGACCCGGCTCACCCGCCCCACCGCGCTCGCCCCGCACCAGCTGTCCGAGCAGCGATCCGCCGGCCACCATGAACTCGAACAGCGCCATGAAGTGGAACGACCACCTTGTGTACGCCTCCACCTTCGCCGGGGTGCTCTTGCGCCGCCACCAACGACCCGGCCCGCGTATCTCCTCGCCCGGCCTGCCCATGTTCTCGCCGCCTCGCTCCCCGGGCCGTTCTCGCGCCCGTGTACTCCCGTCGCCCGCGCATTCCTGTACTCGCGTGCTTCCGTGCTCGTGTGCTCCCGCGCCCGCGCCCGCGCCCGCGCCCGCGTGCCTCAGCGTCGCGGTTCCCAGCGGAACCACCGGCGTACAGCGAACACCGCCAGCAGCACCCAGGCCACCCCGGTCGCCACGGCGAACAGTGTCTCGGAGCCCGACAGGCTGCCCGTGAAGCCGCCGCGCAGCAGGGTCACGGCGGGTGTGAGGGGCAGCAGTTCGCAGAAGGAGGCCAGCCGGTCGGGCAGGACCTCCAGCGGGACCGCCATCCCGGAGCCCAGCATCGAGATCATGACCACCGGCATCGCGGTGACCTGCGCGCTCTCGGTGGTCCGGGTGAAGCCCGCGGTGACCGCGGCGAGCGCCGCGCACAGCACCAGGCCCAGCAGCAGCCCCAGCACGGACAGGTGGACGGCCTGCGGCGCGGCCACGTCCAGCAGCAGCGCGCAGCCCACCGCCAGCACCAGCGACTGCACCAGCCCGGTCGCGAGGGACGGCAGCGAGGCCCCGCACAGGATCTCGACGTCCCGCAGTTCGCCGGTGCGCAGCCGCTTCAGCACCAGTTCCTCGCGCCGGGTGACGAAGACGCTGACGAGCGCCGAGTAGACGGCGAACAGCAGGGAGAAGCCGATCGCGCCGGGCAGGATCATGGCGCCGATGCTGAGCCCCACCTCGTCGAGGTCCATCTGTCCGGCCGCCGAGTAGAGGCTGAGCGGCAGCACCAGCGGCACGAACAGCGCGGCGAAGAGCGTGCCCTTGCTGCGCCCCAGCAGCGTCAACTCGGCGCGGGCGAGGGCCCGCATGCGCCCTATGGGGGTGCTGGCCGCGGTGTTCCGCCCGCTCCCCGCCCCGGCCGTTGCTCCGGCCGTCTCCCCGGCCGTTCCTCCGGCCGTCCCCTTGGTCGTGTCGGCCGTCCCGCTCATGCCGCGTACTCCTTTCCGGTGGTGCTGCTCTCCCCCTGGTCGGGGGTTTCGTGCGCGGAGGCCTCACGGGCTATGCCCAGGAACGCCTCCTCCAGCGATGCCGAGCGCACGTCCAGTCCCTTCAGTTCCAGACCGGTCCGCTCGGCCCACACCAGCAGGCGGGTGGCGGCCCGCTGCAGCTCGCGGGTGTGCAGCTTGACGGTCCGTCCGTCCAGTTCGTGACCGGTCACGCCCAGCTCGTCGAGCGGCGGCAGGTCGCCGGGGAGGTAGCCCTGGGGCAGTTCGAAGGTGATCCGGGACGGCTGCGCGGCGGTCACCTCGGCGGGCGTGCCGGTGGTGGCGATGCGCCCCTTGTGCATGATCGCGAGGCGGTCGGCCAGCGCCTCGGCCTCTTCCAGGTAGTGGGTGGTCAGCAGCACGGTCGTGCCGTTGTCGCGCAGGGCCCGCACCAACCGCCAGGTGTCGCGCCGGCCTTCGGCGTCCAGGCCGGTCGTCGGCTCGTCGAGGAACAGCACCTCGGGGTCGCCGAGCAGCGCGAGGGCCAGGTCGAGGCGGCGCCGCTCACCCCCGGACAACTGCTTGACCCGTACGTCGTCCTTGCCGGCCAGGCCGACCAGCGGCAGTACCTCCTGCGGCGGACGGGCGCCACTGACGGAGCCGGCCCACATCCGGGTGGTCTCCATGACGGTCAGGTCGGAGGGGAAACCCCCTTCCTGGAGCATCACGCCGGTGCGGGGCCGTACCGCGGCACGGTCGGTGTACGGGTCGTGCCCGAAGATCCTGACCTGTCCGCCGGTCGGCACCGCGAGGCCCTCCAGCAGTTCGACGGTGGAGGTCTTGCCCGCGCCGTTGGTGCCGAGCAGCGCGAAGACCTCCCCGCGCCGGGCGGAGAAACTGACCCCGCGCACGGCCTCGAATCCGCCCCCGTACACACGGCGCAGGTCGGTGACCTCGATCACGCGTTCGTGTTCGTTCGCTTGCATGCCTCGATCATCCCGGTCGTACCGGCCGGACAGCAGTGCGCCCTGTCATCGGCGCGCATGACAAATGTCAGATGCCCGGCGGAGCCCGGGGCCGGGGTACGTGGCACGTGGGACCGGAGCGGCACGTGAGGCCTGAGTACACGGGGGATACGGGCGCACGAAAAGACCCCGGTCCGGTGGACCGGGGTCTGATTCCCGAGCGGACGACGAGGTTCGAACTCGCGACCTCAACCTTGGCAAGGTTGCGCTCTACCAACTGAGCTACGTCCGCATTGCTCCCGACCGGCTTTCACCGATCGGTGCGAGCACCAGCCTACCTGATCGAATCGACCGATCGGTACGGCTACGCAGAGCGGGTGACAGGAATTGCACACTGCGCCTTCCCCCTGGAAGGGGGATGTTCTACTACTGAACTACACCCGCATGTACCCCGTGAGCTGGGCCTTTCGGCCTTGCCCCTCGGCGTGTTCCAGACTCTAGCTGATCAGTGGGGGTGCTGCGCAAGTCGGCTGTTCCGTGGGGTCGGTAGCCGGCTCTCCCGGCCGTCGTGGCCCGCGGCCCACCGCGCGGGCCACGGAACCACCGCGCGGGCCACGGAACCACCGTGCGGGCAACGACGGCCGCCCGGCCCTGTGCCCGACCGGCCTCCGCCCCGCGGTCCGTTCACCGCGCCGCGGCGAACGCCTCGTAGACCCGCTTGGGGATCCGCCCGCGCGCGGGGACGTCCATCCGGTTCGACTGGGCCCAGGCGCGCACGGCCGCCGGATCGGGGGCGATCTCCGTCTGCTTGTACGCCCGCCCCGAGCGGGAACGCTTGCGGCCGGCCTCCACGTAGGGCGCGAGCGCCTTCCGCAGTCCGTCGGCGTTGATCTCGTTCAGGTCGATCTCGTACGACTTGCCGTCGAGTCCGAAGGCGATCGTTTCCGCCGCTTCCGAGCCGTCGATGTCGTCAAAGAGAGTGACCACGACCTTCTGCGCCACGAATATCGGTCCCTTCGTGCGACACCTCTGTGGTGACGTCCGTGATGTCGTGCCGGAGCGTCGCCGAGATGTCGGCTGTCCGCCTGTAATCGGGCAAAGTATCTGCTAATGACAATTCATTTGTACAGTGCCCGGCATTGCATTGTGAAGCTCGACTAAATCTGCCCGCGTGTCCTGTGCGCAATAGCGATACGTGACAGAACGTGGATCTTTCCCGGATCTTTTCCCGCAGGCCTCCCATGGTTGCCGGATCGTGATCGGGGTCACGTAGATTCCTCCAACTCTACCCGCGTAGAAATTTTGTGCGGGTAGTCTGAAGGAACCTGCTCAGCACCACACACCGGGAGTGCCAGTGGCACGCGTCGTAGTCGACGTCATGCTCAAGCCGGAGATCCTCGACCCCCAGGGCCAGGCGGTGCAGCGCGCACTGCCGCGGTTGGGATTCGAAGGGATCTCGGACGTCCGCCAGGGAAAGCGATTCGAACTGGAAGTTGACGGGCCGGTCGACGAGGCCGTGCTCGCCCGCATCCATGATCTTGCGGAATCCTTCCTCGCCAACACCGTGATCGAGGACTTCACCGTCAGGGTCGAGGAAGTCACGGAGGCCGTGAAGTGACCGCTCGTATTGGCGTCGTCACTTTCCCGGGCAGCCTCGACGACCGTGACAGCCGGCGCGCGATCCGGCTCGCGGGCGCCGAGCCGGTCGCCCTGTGGCACAAGGACAAGAACCTCCACCAGGTCGACGCCGTGGTGCTCTGCGGCGGATTCTCCTACGGCGACTACCTGCGCGCCGGCGCCATTGCCCGTTTTTCGCCGGTGATGGACACCGTCATCGAGCAGGCGAAGGCGGGACTGCCGGTCCTCGGTATCTGCAACGGTTTCCAGATCCTCACCGAGGCGCACCTGCTCCCCGGCGGCATGCTCGGCAACGACCATCTGCACTTCATCTGCCGTGACCAGAAGCTGCGGGTGGAGAACGCGGACACCGCCTGGACCGGCGACTACACCGCCGGGCAGGAGATCAGCATCCCGCTGAAGAACATGGACGGCCGCTACGTCGCCGACCGGCGCACGCTGGACGAGCTCGAGGCCGAGGGCCGGGTCGCCTTCCGCTACGCCACCGACGGCGAGGCCGCCGACGGCTACGGCAACCCCAACGGCTCGCTCGACGACATCGCCGGCATCACCAACGCCGCCGGGAACGTCGTCGGCCTGATGCCGCACCCCGAGCACGCCGTCGAGCCGCTGATCGGTACGGGCCGCACCGACGGCCTCCCGTTCTTCACCTCGATCCTCAAGAAGCTGGTAAGCGCATGAGCAGGACGCCTCTGGACACGGTCGAGCACGCGGCCGAGACCCCCGACGTCGAGCTGCCGTGGGCCGAACTCGGTCTGAAGAAGGACGAGTACGAGCGGGTGGTGGAGATCCTCGGCCGCCGCCCGACCGGCGCCGAGCTCGCCATGTACTCGGTGATGTGGTCCGAGCACTGCTCGTACAAGTCCTCCAAGGTCCACCTCCGCCAGTTCGGCGAGAAGGCCCCGCAGTCCGACGCGATGCTCGTCGGCATCGGCGAGAACGCCGGCGTCGTCGACGTCGGCCAGGGCTACGCGGTGACCTTCAAGGTCGAGTCGCACAACCACCCGTCCTACGTCGAGCCCTACCAGGGCGCCGCGACCGGCGTCGGCGGCATCGTCCGCGACATCATCGCGATGGGCGCCCGCCCGGTCGCCGTCGTGGACCCGCTGCGCTTCGGCGCCGCCGACCACCCGGACACCAAGCGCGTACTGCCCGGCGTCGTCGCCGGAATCGGCGGCTACGGCAACTGCCTGGGCCTGCCCAACATCGGCGGCGAGGTCGTCTTCGACGCCTGCTACCAGGGCAACCCGCTGGTCAACGCCGGCGCCATCGGCGTCATGCGGCACGAGGACATCCACCTCGCCAAGGCTTCCGGCACGGGCAACAAGGTCATCCTGTACGGCGCCCGCACCGGCGGTGACGGCATCGGCGGCGCGTCCATCCTGGCCTCCGAGACCTTCGACGACGCGAAGCCCTCCAAGCGCCCCGCCGTCCAGGTCGGCGACCCCTTCCAGGAGAAGCTCCTCATCGAGTGCACCCTGGAGGCGTTCCGCGAGAAGCTGGTCGTCGGCATCCAGGACCTCGGCGCGGCCGGCCTGTCCTGCGCCACGTCCGAGCTGGCCTCCAACGGATCCGGCGGCATGCGCGTCACCCTCGACGACGTACCGCTGCGCGACTCGACCCTGTCTCCCGAGGAAATCCTCATGAGCGAGTCGCAGGAGCGCATGTGCGCGGTGGTGGAGCCGGAGAAGGTCGACCGCTTCCTCGAGATCTGTGAGAAGTGGGACGTCATCGCCACCGTCATCGGTGAGGTCACCGACGGCGACCGCCTGGAGATCTACTGGCACGGCGGCAAGATCGTCGACGTCGACCCGCGCACCGTCGCCCACGACGGCCCGGTCTACGAGCGCCCCTACGCCCGTCCCGACTGGCAGGACGCGCTCCAGGCCGACGACGCGAACAAGCTGCCCCGGCCGCAGACGTCCGAGGAGCTCAAGGACCAGGTCCTGAAGCTCGTCGGCTCGCCGAACCAGGCGTCCAAGCAGTGGATCACCCAGCAGTACGACCACTTCGTGCAGGGCAACACCGTGCTCGCGCAGCCCGAGGACTCCGGCATGATCCGGATCGACGAGGAGACCGGCCTCGGCGTCGCCATCGCCACCGACGGCAACGGCCGGTACGCCAAGCTCGACCCGTACACGGGCGCGCAGCTGGCGCTCGCCGAGGCCTACCGGAACGTGGCGACGACCGGCGCGAAGCCCCTCGCCGTCTCCGACTGCCTGAACTTCGGCTCGCCCGAGGACCCGGCCGTCATGTGGCAGTTCGCGGAGGCCGTGCGCGGCCTGGCCGACGGCTGCCTGCAGCTCGGCACCCCGGTGACCGGCGGCAACGTCTCGCTCTACAATCAGACCGGCGAGGCCGCCATCCACCCGACCCCGGTGGTCGCGGTCCTCGGCGTCATCGACGACGTGGCCCGGCGCACCCCGGCCGCCTTCCGGGAGGAGGGCCAGCTGATCTACCTGCTGGGCGACACCCGTGAGGAGTTCGGCGGCTCGGCCTGGTCCCAGGTCGTCCACGACCACCTCGGCGGCCTGCCGCCCGCGGTGGACCTGGAGCGCGAGCGGCTGCTCGGCGAGATCCTGATCTCCGCCTCCCGCGACGGCATGATCGACTCCGCGCACGACCTGTCCGACGGCGGTCTGGTCCAGGCCGTGGTCGAGTCGGCGCTGCTCGGCGGCAAGGGCGCGCGTCTGGTCGTGCCGGACGGGCTCGACGCGTTCACGTTCCTCTTCTCCGAGTCGGCCGGCCGCGCGGTCGTGGCCGTGCCGCGTTCGGAGGAGCTCCGCTTCACCGACATGTGCGGTGTCCGCGGTCTCCCGGCGACGCGCATCGGCGTCGTCGACGGGGACACGGTGGAGCTCCAGGGCGAGTTCACGCTCACCCTCGACGAGCTGCGCACGGTCCACGAGGAGACGATCCCGGCGCTGCTGGCCTGACCGGCTCCGCCCTTCCCGTACGCCCTCCGCACGACCTTTTCCGTACGAAGCCCCCGCCCGGGTCAGGGCGGGGGCTTCGGCGTTGAGCGGGGGCCGCGGCCGGAAGGGGTTGCCAATGGTTACGTAGTTACGTAATCTCGAAATCGTGGAACTCGAAGAACGCGTCGCCGACCTCGAACGTCGGCTCGCCGCACTGGAGACGGCGGAGACGGCGCGCCGCGGCGCCCCCCGCCCGGGCGAGGGTGACTTCTGGGCGCTGGAAGGACTGAAGAACCAGCTCACCGAACTGAGGGCGGTCGACGGGGGCGTGCTGTTCACCGGCGCGGTCCGGCTGCCGACCGGCGAGCAGTACGAGTGGCAGCACGGCGCGCTCACCCCGGGCCTGCTGAACGACGACTGGCAGGACGCCGCCGAGGCGTTCGCCGCCCTCGGCCACCCGGTCCGGCTGCGGCTGCTCCGCGAGATCCTCGGCGGCCGGCGCACCGCCGCCGAACTCGCCGAGCTGGACGGAGTCGGCACGACCGGCCAGATCTACCACCATCTGCGCCAGCTCACCGGCGCCGGCTGGCTGCACACCACCGGCCGGGGCCGCCACGAGGTGCCGGCGGGCCGGGTCGTACCGCTGCTGGTGCTGCTGTCCGCGGCACGGCCCTGACGTGTCTGCTCACCGCGCCTGCTCACCGCATCTGCTCGCCGCGCCTGCTCACGGCGCCTGCTCACCGCATCGGCTCGCCGTACCCATGACGACCAGGGGGAACCATGTCCGGACGCAAACTCGCCATGAGGACCTTCCGCGGTCTGCAGCTGGGCTTCATCGCCCTGGTGACCGCCCACATCTGCCTCGGCTGGGGCTACCCGATCCTGTGGAACCTGCTGCCGCTGTTCCTGGCCTACGTCCTGATCACCGTGGTCAACCGGTGGGGCGGCGGCGCCCCGGACCACCCGCGCGTCGCGCGTGAGCCGGTCGAGGTCGCCCCGCCCGTGACCGGCCGCTGGTCCGCGCTGAACAGCCCGGCCGACCGCACCCCGAGCCACGGCGTCCACGCCTACGGCCAGACGTACGCCATCGACATCGTCGCCGAGCCCGAGCCGGGCGCCCGTCCCGCGTTCTCCCCGCTGTGGCCGCTCGCCCGCCGTCCTGCCGACTTCCCCGCGTTCGGCGTCCCGCTGCGGGCGGTCGCCGACGCCACGGTCGTCCGCGTCTCGGACGGACAGCGCGACCACCTCAGCCGCGCCTCGCTGCCCGGGCTGCTGTACCTGATGCTCGTCGAGGGCCCGGTGCGCGAGATGAGCGGGGTCCACCGGATCATCGGCAACCACGTGGTGCTGGACCTCGGCGACGGAACGTACGCCGCCTACGCGCACGTGCGGCGCGGCTCGTTCACCGTCCGCGAGGGCGACAGGGTGCGGGCCGGGCAGGTGCTCGCCCACTGCGGCAACTCGGGGAACTCCTCCGAGCCGCACCTGCACTTCCAGCTGATGGACGGCCCCGACCCGGACATCGCGCGGGGTGTCCCGTTCACCTGGCGCGGCGTCGGCGTCCCCCGGGGCGGCGAGGTGTTCGACGCACCCGAACCGGCACCGGTCACCCCCGGCCCGGCCCCCTCCACCCCCGCATAGGCTGCCGCCATGCCACCGGCCAAGAAGCGCACCCGCTCCTACGACCCCGCCAGGACCCGGGCCGCCGTACTGGCCCAGTTCGAGAACGTCCGCGCGGCCGTCCGGACCCTCACCCCCGAGCAGCTCGCGCTGCCCACCCGCCTCGGCGACTGGACCGTACGGGACCTGGTCGCGCACCTGGCCCTGACCGTCGGGAGCGTCGGCCGGGCCCTGGAGCGGGACGAACCGGCGAAGCCCGGCCTCGCACTGCTGGACCAACCCTCCGCGACCGCCGCCCACGCCGGTGCCATCGCCGAGGCCTCCCGGGACCTCGCCGGGGCGACCCCCGACCTCGACGCCCTGCTCACCCGCACCGGGGAAGACCTGGCCCGGCACCTCGCCGCCGCCCCGCACACCCGCGTCCTCGCGATGCGCGCCGATGCCATGGCCCTCACCGACCACCTGGTCACCCGTGCCGTCGAGCTCGTCGTCCACACCGACGACCTGAACGCCGCCGTGCCCGGCCTGGACATCCCCCACGACCGTCAGGCCCTGGCCGCGTGCACCCGGATGCTGGCCGACACGCTCGCCGCGAAGGCGCCCGGCGGCTCGACGGAGGTGCGGATCCCGCCGTACGCGGTTGTCCAGTGCGTGGAGGGGCCGAAGCACACCAGGGGCACCCCTCCCAACGTCGTCGAGACCGACCCGCTGACCTGGCTCCGCCTGGCCACCGGGCGCACGGCGTGGCGGGACGCGGTGGCCGACGGCACGGTCGGCGCGAGCGGGGAGCGGGCGGACCTCGGGCCGTACCTGCCGCTGATGACGTGAGGAGACGGGCCGACGCACAGGGAAACCCCCGAAGCCGAGGGCCGCGCCCACCCCACCTTCGACGGGGAGGAGGGCGCCGTCTCCGGGAACCTCGGCTGCCACAAGGTGAACGCCGGCGCCACCGTCCGCGACGGCCATATCACCGTCGGCACGCCCATCACGACCCGAATGGTGTGCGAAGACTCACTCATGAAGGCCGAGAAGCGGCTGCCGAGACTTTTCGACACCAGGCTCAGCCATCGGGCCGATCACCGGAACATGACGCTGACCAGCGAAAACGGTCAGCCCGTCGAGGTCTTCGCCACCACGTGAGCCATGGCTGAGGCCGCGTACCCCATTCGGATCAGCACTCGATCTCGCCTACACTCGGTGGCGTGCCACGTGGTGACGGACGACTCAACCACGACCTGCTCCCTGGAGAGAAGGGCCCCCAGGACGCCTGCGGCGTCTTCGGTGTCTGGGCTCCGGGCGAAGAGGTCGCCAAGCTCACGTACTTCGGGCTCTACGCCCTCCAGCATCGGGGCCAGGAATCCGCGGGTATCGCGGTCAGCAACGGCTCCCAGATCCTCGTCTTCAAGGACATGGGCCTGGTTTCCCAGGTCTTCGACGAGACCTCGCTCGGTTCGCTCCAGGGTCATATAGCGGTCGGTCACGCCCGCTACTCGACCACCGGCGCCTCCGTGTGGGAGAACGCCCAGCCGACCTTCCGTGCCACCGCGCAGGGATCGATCGCGCTCGGCCACAACGGCAACCTGGTCAACACGGCGGAGCTCGCCGAGCTGGTCGCCGAACTCCCCAAGGAGAACGGCCGCGCCCCGAGGGCGGCGGTCACCAACGACACCGACCTGATCACCGCCCTGCTGGCCGGCCAGCACGCCGCCGACGGCGAACCGGTGACCGTGGAGCAGGCCGCGCACGTGGTCCTTCCACAGGTGAAGGGCGCTTTCAGCCTCGTCTTCATGGACGAGAACACGTTGTACGCGGCCCGCGACCCGCAGGGCATCCGCCCGCTGGTCCTCGGCCGCCTGGAGCGCGGCTGGGTGGTGGCCTCCGAGTCCGCCGCCCTGGACATCTGCGGCGCCAGCTATGTGCGCGAGATCGAGCCGGGCGAGTTCGTCGCCATCGACGAGAACGGCCTGCGCTCCTCCCGGTTCGCGGAAGCGAAGCCCAAGGGCTGTGTTTTCGAGTACGTGTACCTGGCCCGCCCGGACACCGACATCGCCGGACGCAACGTCTATCTGTCGCGTGTGGAGATGGGCCGCCGCCTCGCCAAGGAGGCGCCCGCCGAAGCCGACCTGGTGATAGCGACACCGGAGTCCGGCACCCCGGCCGCCATCGGCTACGCGGAGGCGTCCGGCATCCCCTTCGGCGCCGGTCTGGTCAAGAACGCGTACGTCGGACGGACGTTCATCCAGCCGTCGCAGACCATCCGGCAGCTCGGCATCCGCCTGAAGCTGAACCCGCTCAAGGAAGTCATCAAGGGCAAGCGCCTGGTCGTCGTCGACGACTCGATCGTGCGCGGCAACACCCAGCGCGCCCTGGTCCGCATGCTCCGTGAGGCGGGCGCCGCCGAGGTGCATATCCGGATCTCCTCGCCGCCCGTGAAGTGGCCCTGCTTCTTCGGCATCGACTTCGCGACCCGCGCCGAACTCATCGCCAACGGCATGTCCGTCGAGGAGATCGGGACCACACTGGGCGCCGACTCCCTGTCGTACATCTCCCTCGACGGCATGATCGAGGCGACGACCATCGCCAAGCCGAACCTGTGCCGGGCCTGCTTCGACGGCGAGTACCCGATGGATCTGCCCGACCCGGAGCTCCTCGGCAAGCGGCTGCTGGAGACCGAGCTGGCCGCCGGTACGGCCGAGCCGGCCGCGGTCGACGCGATCCGCCGCCCGTAAGCCCTGCCGCAACGAGACGAAGGCTCTCACAGTCATGTCTGAGAACACTGGCGCCGGCCCCGCGGCGGCGTCCTACAAGACCGCGGGCGTCGACATCGACGCGGGCGACCGAGCGGTCGATCTGATGAAGGAGTGGGTCAGGAAGACCCGGCGTCCCGAGGTCCTCGGCGGCCTCGGGGGCTTCGCCGGCCTCTTCGACGTCTCCGCGCTGAAGAACTACGAGCGTCCCCTGCTCGCCTCCGCCACGGACGGCGTCGGCACCAAGGTCGACATCGCCCGCCGGATGGGCGTCTACGACACCATCGGCCACGACCTGGTGGCCATGGTGATGGACGACATCGTGGTGTGCGGCGCGGAGCCGCTGTTCATGACCGACTACATCTGCGTCGGCAAGGTCCACCCCGAGCGGGTCGCCGCGATCGTCAAGGGCATCGCCGAGGGCTGTGTGCTGGCCGGCTGCGCCCTGGTCGGCGGTGAGACGGCCGAGCACCCGGGCCTGCTGGGCGAGGACGACTTCGACGTCGCCGGCGCCGGTACGGGCGTCGTGGAGGCCGACCGGCTGCTCGGCCCGGACCGTATCCGCGAGGGCGACACGGTCATCGCCATGGCCGCCTCCGGACTTCACTCGAACGGGTATTCGCTGGTCCGGCACGTCCTGCTGAACCATGCCGGACTCGCCCTGGAGAGCCACATCGACGACCTGGGCCGCACCCTCGGCGAGGAGCTCCTGGAGCCCACCCGGATCTACTCGCTGGACTGCCTGGCCCTGATGCGCACCACCGAGGTGCACGCCTTCAGCCACGTCACCGGCGGCGGCCTCGCGGCCAACCTGGCCCGTGTCGTCCCCGACGGGCTGCACGCGGTCGTGGACCGCTCCACCTGGACCCCGGGCCCGGTCTTCGACCTCGTCGGCCGCACCGGTTCGGTCGAGCGCCTGGAGCTGGAGCGGACCCTCAACATGGGCGTCGGCATGATCGCGATCGTGCCGGAGGAGTCCACGGACGTGGCGCTGACCACACTGGCCGACCGGGGGCTGGACGCCTGGGTGGCCGGCGCGGTCACCGGCCGCGGCGACCGGACCACGGGAGCGGAACTGGTGGGTGACTACGCGGGCTGAGCGAGCCGGGCGTGCCGGGTGACCGGTTGTGCTCGGGCGTCCTGACGCCCGAGCACGCGGACATGCGAAAGGCACCGAGCACGCGGAGCGCACCCGGTACGGAGCCCGCCCGTGCGGGCGGGCAGCACAGAACCCGGTCGGTGACCGGAGTCACCGACCGGGCTGGTGGTTCAGTGCAAGGTCAAGCGCCACGACGTTGTGGCGGGGACTGGCCGTCCTCGTCATCGTCGTCCTCATAGAGGTCGGCGTACCGTGCGTACAGATCGTCATCCTGCTCATCGTCCTCAACAGGGTCACCAATGACATTCGGTGACGTGTTCGAAGGCGATGCGCCCAGCTCCTCAGCCAGGCGTGCGAGATCTGTCCCGCCGCTGTTGTACTTCAGCTGGCGGGCGACCTTCGTCTGCTTGGCCTTGGCCCGGCCGCGCCCCATGGCTCGACCCCCTCAACGACGGGGCTCGACGGCCCCAGAGTCTTGACACGCGTTCATGGTCCGGAACGGACTCTCCTTGGAGAGGCCGGTCCGTAGGGCTCCCACGGTACCTGAGCCCACGCCCATACGGTACGTCGCCCGTATGACGTGGCCCCGTCCGGGACCCTCGGGACACCCTGTTCTCCCTGGTCACGTGCGTTTTCAAGCACTTGTCGGGGGGCGACCCGCCGGGAGAAGTGAGAGTTCTCTCGAAGTGGCACTCCGCGGGTACCGGTCAAATGTGCGAACGGCGTGCGGGGCGGACCCACCGGCCCGCCCCGCCCCCGCCCTCCGTGCCGCACATGCCCCGTGCGCGCCTCGACGCGTCACGCAGGTGCCCGTACGCGCCCCGTATGCCTCACGACCTTTGTCCCGTACAGCTCTCGTACGGGAGCTGTACGGCCCCCGTACAGCCCTTGTACGGCCCCCGTACAGGGCCCGGTACAGGGGCCGTGCGCTCCGGTACGGCTTCCGTGCGGGGTTCAGCGTGAAGCGCGCGCCTCCGCCATCCGCTGTTCGGCGATCCGGTCGGCCGCCGCGGCCGGCGGAATCCCGTCCGACTTCGCACGTGCGAATATGGCGAGCGTGGTGTCGAAGATCTTCGCCGCCTTCGCCCTGCACCGGTCGAAGTCGAAGCCGTGCAGCTCGTCGGCGACCTGGATGACACCGCCGGCGTTCACCACGTAGTCGGGCGCGTAGAGGATCCCGCGGTCGGCGAGGTCCTTCTCGACACCCGGGTGGGCGAGCTGGTTGTTGGCGGCGCCGCAGACCACCGCGGCGGTCAGCACCGGCACGCTGTCGTCGTTCAGCGCGCCGCCCAGTGCGCACGGGGCGTACACGTCCAGGCCCTCGGTGCGGATCAGCGCCTCGGTGTCGGCGACGGCCGTGACGCCCTGCGGGTGCCGGTCCAGGACCCGTCGTACGGCGTCCTCGCGCACGTCGGTGATCACGACCTCGGCCCCCTCCTTGCGCAGGTGACCGACCAGGTGGTGGCCGACCTTGCCGACGCCCGCCACACCGATCCTGCGGCCGCGCAGCGAGGGGTCGCCCCACAGGTGCTGGGCCGAGGCCCGCATTCCCTGGTAGACGCCGAACGCGGTGAGGACGGACGAGTCGCCGGCGCCGCCGTTCTCGGGGGAGCGGCCGGTGGTCCAGCGGCACTCGCGGGCCACGACGTCCATGTCGGCGACATAGGTGCCGACGTCGCAGGCGGTGACGTACCGGCCGCCCAGTGAGGCGACGAACCGGCCGTAGGCGAGCAGCAGCTCCTCGGTCTTGTCCGTCCCGGGGTCGCCGATGATCACGGCCTTGCCGCCGCCGTGGTCGAGGCCGGCCATGGCGTTCTTGTACGACATTCCGCGCGCGAGGTTCAGCGCGTCGGCGACGGCCTCCTCCTCGGTCGCGTACGGGTAGAAGCGCGTGCCGCCGAGGGCGGGGCCCAGGGCGGTGGAGTGGAGGGCGATGACGGCCTTGAGGCCACTGGCACGGTCCTGGCAGAGCACGACTTGCTCGTGACCGCCCTGCTCCGAACGGAACAGGGTGTGCAGGACGCCGTCAGATACGTCGGTCACGGTGGTGACTCCTGAGTAAGTAGCGGCGGGTGGACACAGTTCCCGAAACTCCCCCGCGCTTGTGGCTGTGGGGGCGGTGGCGGAGGCTGTGAGCACGAGGTTAGAGCCTGCCGCCCACGGGGGCGGCAACGTGTCCAGGATCACCCCCGCGCGGCTTTCCGCGCGGGAGCGCCGTGCGACGATTCGCCGGGATCGCCCGTATGTCCGTGCCGTCCGTTCGCCGTCCGTTCGCCGCCCGGGCGCCCGTGGGCGGACCCGCAGGTTTTCGCGCCGGTGCGCGGGGGAGGGAGCAGGCGTGCCCAAGGTCTCCTCGGTGATCGTCCCCTACGCGGCCTACCTGCGCGTGTACGAACCACTGACCGCCTTCCCCGAGCCGGAGCGCGGTCACTGGGCCCGTTATGCCCGCCGCCCCGACCTCCCCTCCTACCAGGACGAACTCCGCCTGGCCCTGGCCGACGTCGTGCCGACGCCACCGGTCCCGGTCCCGGTGCGGGAGAGCGAGGACGCGTTCGTGCTGGAGATCGACGGCGTGGTCTGCGTCTGCCCCTGGCGCACCCGGCTGCGCGGCTGGCAGGCACTGGGAGAGCTCGCCGAGGAGTTCCCCCTGCCGGTCCTGGACGCGCTCCTGCCCCCGTTCGTACGGCGCCAGGCCGCCGAGGACTACGAGCGCTGGCTGACGGCCCACCCCGACGCACGGCCGTGGATCCGCACCGCGACCTGGCAGGTGCCGATCAACTGGTTCGTGCTGGTCTCGGACGAGGAACGCGAGTACGAGGAGGGCGCCCGGGGCGCACCCGGTTCCGTCGGCTCCACGAGCTCCACCGGCGAGGCCCCCGTTCTGCGGTACCGCACTCCCATGGTCGAGGCGCGCCGTCGGGTGGCGCGCGGGCTGCGGGCCCTGAGGACCGCCATGGACGAGGGGCCGCTGATCGACGGTCTGGTGGACGTGGGGCGCTGGCTGGAGGAGTTCCATCCGCGGTCACTGGTCGAACTGGATTACGGCGGCCTGGTGCACGCCCTGCCGGCCGGCGCGCTGGAGGACGACCACTCCGCGGCGGATGTGGCCGAGGGGATCGCGGCGCTGCGCCGCGGCGACGGGGAGACCGCGGGGGAGGCGTACGGGCGGCTGGTGGAGCGCTGGCGCTCGGTCCGGGACCTGCGGTCGGCCAACTGACGGCCGGCCGCGGAGGGTCGGGGCCCGGCCGATGTTCCGGTGGGGCTCGGGAAGGGCCCGGTCGGCCGTTCCGGCCGCGGTAACGAACTGGCGTTTGACCAAACGCCCTTCTTGGGGTTTTGTCGTCGCCCTGAGGTTTCGTCAGCCTGGACCGGACAGCGGACGTACGAGCCTATCCGGGCGTATGCCCCAAGCCGGTCAAGGGTGACGGACCGCACGTACGCGGCCCTTGCGCCCCTTGCCCCCCCTCGTGCCAAAATAGGACAAGGAGTCCGGGGAGGACTCCTCCGTCCTGCTGTGCTCGACTATGGGCGGAATCTCAGCATTGCCTGCTTTGGGGGGACCAGTGCCTCCTGATCGCGCCTGTGACTGATCGTCACAAGCGCGTGACTGTCCGCTATGGCATGGTCCATCGGCTTCCGCGGCTGATGAACACCTGGGAGGGCAATTCCATCGGTTTGGCCGACGCGGCTGGACGGATGGTGTAGTTGTAGTGCCGAGGACAAGCCGTTCGTCCTATAACCGACTCGACTCGCGTCCGCCATTTCGGGCAACGCGGGTCAAGGTGCAGAATTTAGAGGAAAGAACCGAGAAGGTTCGGTTCTCCCGAGGAGGCCGCTCATGACCGCTCGCACCCCTGATGCCGAGCCGCTGCTGACCCCGGCTGAGGTCGCCACCATGTTCCGCGTGGACCCGAAGACGGTCACGCGTTGGGCGAAGGCCGGCAAGCTCACGTCGATCCGCACGCTCGGCGGGCATCGCCGTTACCGCGAAGCCGAGGTCCGCGCCCTGCTCGCGGGCATTCCGCAGCAGCGCAGCGAGGCCTGAACAACTGAATAACCCGGACAAACCGGCTGGTCCCCCAACTCGCCGAGGTGTTCGGGCCCCTAGCTCCACACGACGTGGGGACTGCCCCAACAGGCCCCTCGCCCAAGCCGATCAGAGCTTTCCCGGCAGCTGAACCGGGTGCGTCGTCGATCGCGCTGGACTCCGCCGAGTCCAGCGCGATTTTTTTGTGCGGTGCGCCCCCGGTGGTGTGCCGGTGCGGTACCCACGGGGCCCGTGCGGGTTCCGTGCGGGCCCCGTGCGGGTTCCCTACGGGGTTCCCTGCGCGGGCTCGTCCGGCTTCGGGGGTGCCTGTGAGGTCGCCTGTGCGGAGGTTTGTGCGGGCCTCCGAGGGTGGTGCAATTGCACATATTAAATTGACTTGTTGCAGGGGGTGGGTAGGTACCGGACTTCCCGAAACTCACACGGTGACACCCGTCACATCCCGGTCGTCTTGTTGGGCCACCGGCATATGCGCTAGGGCGGCGGGCGTTGGGTGCGATGAGGGGCAACTCGGTTGCGAGGCCAGGAGGCTGGGGGGTTGGGGCGGCTGGGCTAGGCGGTGGGGGCGCCCTCGCCTTCGACGCGCTCCGGGGGGCGCTCCGTGGACTCGGCCGGACGTAAGGGGTCGGCGGGGCGCGGGGGCCGCTCGGTGTGCTCGGTGGTGGCGGGGGGAGCGGAGTCCATGGCCAGCCGCAACAGGCGGTGGCAGACCGGGCAGTGCCGGGTGGCATGCCCGAACGACGAGGCGGCCGACAGGTGTGCGCGGAGCAACGCCTGTGTCTCGTGCCTGGCCGGTGCCGGCATGTGCCACCTCCCGTGGCCGCGCCGAGGGCGGCCCTGCTCTCTGAGGTACCCAGGGAATCCCGCTCCGTCAAGCCGTCCGGGCTCCCGCCGGAGGGCCGCAGGGGCGCACGAAGCGGAGCGAGGGCCTCCCGAACCCTCAGGACCACCTGAAAGGCCCTCAGTCGGCCGGTGAGGGGCGTTGGGTGGCGGATATCGGCAGTGGGGCAGGGTCGCGGGTACGGGGAGGGGGGTGCGGGACGTATGAGACGGGTCCCACTGCTGGGGCGGGCGCGGCCTCCCCGGCGACAGGGTTGCGGGGGAGGGGGCAGGCCGGGGACGCGGGTAGGGCCTCACGCGAGGGTGGGGCCCTGCTGGCGGGATGTGCTGTGTCCGACGGCGGCTGTCGCCGCGGGCGAGGTCCGGTGCCCGTCCCCCTTGGCGCGGGGAATGCGGAGGGGCCCCGTCGTGATGACGGGGCCCCTCCGGTCATGCGGTCCTGACGGGATGTGCTGTGTCCGAGGGCGGCTGTCGCCGCGGGCGCGGTCCGGTGCCCGTCCCCCTTGGCGCGGGGAATGGGGAAGGGCCCCGTCGTGATGACGGGGCCCTTCCAATCGTGCGGTCCTGACGGGATTTGAACCCGCGGCCTCCACCTTGACAGGGTGGCGAGCACTCCAAACTGCTCCACAGGACCTGGAGCCCCTCCCAGGCCTTTAGGGTGCTGGGGGAGTTTCGCAGTGCGATTGTTGCCTTGCGCTGCGAAAAGAGACTGTACAGGAGCCGCGGCCCGCTGGTCGAGCTCACTCTGCGTGGCGTGCCTGTCACGGGGCGGCGGCGTCGATCGCCTTCACGATCCGCTTGTCCGAGACCGGGTACGCGGTGCCCAGCGCATGGGCGAAATAGCTGACCCGGAGCTCCTCGATCATCCAGCGGATGTCCAGCACCCGCTGCGGCACGGGCTGTCCCTGGGGCAGCTGTTCCAGCAGCCAGGCGTACTCGTCCCGCATCTCGTGGACCTTCTCCATGCGGGCCGTGTCCCGCTGGACGTTCGCCGGCATCTGCTGGAGGCGGCGGTCCACGGCCACCAGGTACCGCATCAGGTCCGGCAGCCGGCGCAGCCCCGTCTCCGTCACGAACCCCGGCTTCACCAGGGCGTCCAGCTGCCCGCGTACGTCCTGGAGATTGGCCTGCAGCGCGGGGCTTCGTGCGCCCTTCAGGCGCCGTTCGCACGCCTGCCAGGCGGCCAGTACCTGCTGTACCTGGCCCACCGCGCGGACGGTCGTGTCGACGATCTCGGCGCGCACCTTCTCGTACAGCTTGCGGTACGACTCCTCGTCCCACACGGGCCCGCCGAAGTCCGCGATCAGCCGGTCCGCCGCCGCCATCGCGCAGTCGTCGAACAGCGCCTGGATGGAACCGTGCGGATTCGCCGACAGGGCGAGCTTCTGGGGGTTCGTCAACTTCTCGGATGCGAACTTCGCAGGGTTCACCGGGATATTGCGCAGGATCAGGCGGCGCGTGCCCTTCCACATCGCCGGCTGCTGCTCCGTCTCCGTGTCGAAGAGGCGTACGGAGACGGTGTCGCCGTCGTCGACCAGTGCGGGGAACGCCTTCACCGGCTGACCGGCCCGCCGTGTCTCGAAGACACGGGTCAGCGCGCCGACGGTCCAGTCGGTCAGACCCGTCCGCTCCAGTGACTCGCCGCCCTCGCGCTGGGCCGTGGCGGCCGCCGCCTGGGAGAGCGCCTGGCGGGCCTTCGGCTTCAGCCGGAGCCGGAGCGCTTCCAGATCCTTGTCCTCGGCGATCTTCCGGCGCCGCTCGTCGACGATCCGGAAGGTGATCTTCAAATGGTCGGGGACCTTGGACCAGTCGAAGTCGTCCGCGTCGAACGGCACCCCGACCATGCGTTTCAGTTCGCGGGCCATCGTCGTGGTCAGCGGCTCCTGGAGAGGCACCGCCCGCTCCAGGAACGTTTTCGCGTAGTTCGGCGCCGGCACGTAGTTGCGGCGGATCGGCTTGGGGAGGGAACGGATCAGCTCCGTGACGACCTCCTCCCGCAGGCCCGGGATCTGCCAGTCGAAGCTCTCGTCCGTGACCTGGTTCAGCACCTGCAGCGGCACATGGACCGTCACCCCGTCGGCGTCCGCACCCGGCTCGAACTGGTACGTCACCCGGAACGTGAGGGCACCCTGCCGCCAGGAGTCCGGATAGTCGGCCTTGGTGACGGCCTCGGCCGACTCGCGGATGAGCATCTCGCGCTCGAAGTCGAGGAGGTCCGGCTGCTCGTGCCGTTCGTGCTTCCACCACGAGTCGAAGTGCGCCCCCGACACGACATGGTCGGGCACCCGCTGGTCGTAGAAGTCGAACAGGGTCTCGTCGTCGACCAGGATGTTCCGCCGCCGTGCCCGGTGCTCCAGCTCCTCGACCTCGGTGAGCAGCCTGCGGTTGTCCGCGAAGAACTTGTGGTGCGTGCGCCAGTCGCCCTCGACCAGCGCGTTGCGGATGAACAGCTCACGCGACACCTCGGCGTCGATCCGGCCGTAGTTCACCTTCCGCTGGGCGACGATCGGTACGCCGTACAGCGTGACCTTCTCGTACGCCATCACCGCGGCCTGGTCCTTCTCCCAGTGCGGCTCGCTGTACGTGCGCTTCAGCAGGTGCTCGGCGAGCGGTTCGACCCACTCCGGCTCGACCTTCGCGTTGACCCGCGCCCACAGCCGGGACGTCTCGACGAGCTCCGCCGACATCACGAACCGCGGCTGCTTCTTGAACAGTGCCGAACCCGGGAAGATCGCGAACTTGGCGTTGCGCGCGCCCACGTACTCGCCGCGCCCGCCGCCGTCCTTGCGACCGTTCCCGTCCTTGCGCCCGGCCTGAACGGAGTCCTTCGACTCCTCCACGTCCTTCATCCCGATGTGGGAGAGCAGGCCCGAGAGGAGGGAGACGTGGATGCGGTCGCCGGGGGCGTCCTCCTCGTTGAGGTGGATGCCCATCTGCTTGGCGACCGTGCGCAGCTGCGTGTAGATGTCCTGCCACTCACGGATCCGCAGGAAGTTCAGGTACTCCTGCTTGCACATGCGCCTGAAGGACGACGAGCCGCGCTCCTTCTGCTGCTCCCGCACGTAGCGCCACAGGTTGAGGTAGGCGAGGAAGTCGCTGGTCTCGTCCCGGAACCGGGCGTGCTGCTGGTCCGCCTGGGTCTGCTTGTCGGCCGGCCGCTCGCGCGGGTCCTGGATGGACAGCGCCGCCGCGATCACCATGACCTCGCGGACACAGCCGTTGCGGTCCGCCTCCAGCACCATGCGCGCCAGCCGCGGGTCGACCGGCAACTGGGCCAGCTTCCGCCCGGTCTCCGTCAGCCGCTTGCGGGGGTCCTTCTGCGCCGGATCGAGGGCGTTGAGCTCCTGGAGCAGCTGCACGCCGTCACGGATGTTCCGGTGGTCCGGCGGGTCGATGAAGGGGAACTTCTCGATCTCGCCGAGGCCCGCCGCCGTCATCTGCAGGATGACCGACGCCAGGTTGGTACGAAGGATCTCCGCGTCCGTGAACTCCGGGCGGGCGACGAAGTCGTCCTCGCTGTACAGCCGGATGCAGATGCCGTCCGACGTACGCCCGCAGCGGCCCTTGCGCTGGTTGGCGCTGGCCTGCGACACCGCCTCGATCGGCAGCCGCTGCACCTTGGTGCGGTGGCTGTAGCGGGAGATCCGCGCGAACCCGGGGTCGATGACGTACTTGATGCCCGGCACCGTCAGTGACGTCTCCGCGACGTTGGTCGCCAGAACGATCCTGCGGCCGCTGTGCTGCTGGAAGACACGGTGCTGCTCGGCGTGCGAGAGCCGCGCGTAGAGCGGCAGCACCTCGGTGCGGGGGAGCGCCTTCTTCGTCAGCGCGTCCGCCGTGTCCCGGATCTCCCGCTCGCCGGACAGGAAGACCAGGATGTCGCCGGGCCCCTCGGCCATCAGCTCCTCGACCGCGTCGGTGATCGCGGTGATCTGATCGCGGTCGGCGTCCTCGGAGTCCTCCTCGAGCAGCGGCCGGTACCGCACCTCGACGGGATACGTACGACCACTGACCTCGATGATCGGCGCGTCGTCGAAGTGCCGGGAGAACCGCTCCGGGTCGATGGTCGCCGAGGTGATGACGACCTTCAGGTCCGGGCGCCTGGGCAGCAGCCGGGCGAGATAGCCCAGCAGGAAGTCGATGTTCAGCGACCGCTCGTGGGCCTCGTCGATGATGATCGTGTCGTAGGCGAGCAGCTCGCGGTCCGTCTGGATCTCGGCGAGCAGAATGCCGTCGGTCATCAGCTTCACGAAGGTGGCGTCCGGACTCACCTGGTCGGTGAACCGCACCTTCCAGCCGACGGCCTCCCCGAGGGGGGTGTCCAGCTCCTCCGCGACCCGCTCCGCGACCGTGCGGGCGGCGATCCGGCGGGGCTGGGTGTGCCCGATCATCCCGCGGACGCCCCGGCCCAGCTCCATGCAGATCTTCGGGATCTGCGTGGTCTTGCCGGAACCCGTCTCACCCGCGACGATCACCACCTGGTGATCGCGGATGGCCTCGGCGATCGCGTCCTTCTTCTGGCTGACCGGCAACTGCTCCGGATACGTGATCGCCGGTACCCGTGCCCGCCGCCCGGCCATCCGCTCCTCGGCCTTGGCGACCTCCGCCTCGATCTCACCGAGCACGGTGGCCTTGGCCTCCGGCTTACGGATCCTGCGTGCGCCCTCGAGCCTGCGCCCGAGCCGCTGCGTGTCGCGCAACGAGAGCTTGGTCAGGCGAGAGGCGAGAGCGCCGAAGGAAGGGGCGCCGGATGAGGGGGTGTCGGAGGAAGGGGCGCCGGTGGAGAGGGCGCCGGAGGAGGGGGCGGAGGCAGGGTGCGTGGACATACGGGAACCAGGATCTCATTCTCGAGAATTCTGTGGCGAACGGTTTTGGCCCGCACGCCCGGCCCTCGCCGCACTTCGAGCCGCCAGGACCGGTGAGTGCACAAGAACACCCCCTCCGGAACCCGGAGGGGGTGTGCGTTGTGGCTGGGGCCGGGGTCGAACCGGCGACCTATCGCTTTTCAGGCGATCGCTCGTACCAACTGAGCTACCCAGCCACGAGGTTTCACGTGAAACCTCAGCGGTCCTGACGGGATTTGAACCCGCGGCCTCCACCTTGACAGGGTGGCGAGCACTCCAAACTGCTCCACAGGACCAAGCTTCGTACGACAGTGTCGCACAGGGTGGTGCGTGCCCCCAACGGGATTCGAACCCGTGCTACCGCCTTGAAAGGGCGGCGTCCTAGGCCGCTAGACGATGAGGGCTATCGGCCCGCCTGGGCGCTTCGCAGCGCGTCGGGGACGTCCGAAGCATATGTGATGCCGGGAGGGATCGCCAAAACGGTTTACGGGGTGGGTGCCGAGGGGGTGGGAGAGGGGAGCCGTGTGGGCGGCGGGGGCGACGGCGGGGAGGGGGAGCCGGAAGGGGAGTCAGCGGGCGATCCTGTGGGTGAACCGGACGGGGAGCCGGACGGGGACGCGCCCGGCTGGTTCTCCTCCGGGAGGTGCCGGCTGACCTCTGCCGTGGTCAGGCCCAGGCCGCCCAGTCTGATCGAGTCCCAGGCCTGGAGACGGCGGGTGTCACGGTCGAAGTAGAGGATCGAGGTCTCGATCGGGTCGGGGTGGTCGCCCTCGATCGCGCGCAGGCCGCTGCCGCCGGTGGAGCCCTCGATGCGGAGCCGGGTGCCGTACTTCATGACCTCGGTCTTCTGGCGGTGGACGTGCCCGGCCAGGACGAGGGGTACCGTGCCGTCGACCTCGCGGGCCGCCGACGGTTCATGGGCGAGCGCCACATCGACCGGGGTGCCGGCGGCCCGCTGGTCCCGCAGGGCGGAGGCCAGGCGGGCGCCCGCGAGTTCCTGGGACTGTTCGGCGCCGGGCTTCTTGGAGCGGTCCGGGGTGAACTGAGGGTCGCCGATGCCGGCGAAGCGCAGGCCCGCGACGGTTCTGGCCCGGCCGTCGTCCAGGACGTGGACGTTCTCGAGGCCTTCGAGATAGCGCTGGGTGACGGGCGAGTCGTGGTTGCCGCGGACCCAGACGTAGGGGGCGCCGAGGTCCTCGATGGGGTCGAGGAAGCCGTTCTCGGCGGCGGTGCCGTGGTCCATGGTGTCGCCGGTGTCGACGATGACGTCCACCCGGTACTGCTTGACGAGCGAGGCGATGATCGCCCAGCTCGCGGGGTTGAGGTGGATGTCGGAGACGTGCAGGACCCGGAGGGTGGACGGGTCGGGCTGGTAGACGGGGAGTGTGGAGGTGGCGTCGTAGAGCTTCGTCACGTTGGTGACCAGGCGGGCCAGCTCCTTCTGGTAGACGTCGAACTCCGTGACGATGCTGCGGGCGTTGCCGACCAGGGAGGGCGCCGAGGAGAGCAGCCCGGAGAACCTCGGTTCGAGGACGGAGTCCGGGTTCCAGGTGGCGTAAGCGGTACCGCCGGACGCGGCCAGAAGGGTGAGGGCGAGACCGCCCGCGGCCAGCGCCCGGCGCGGGCGGCGATAGACGGCGAGACCGAGAGCGGTGGCGCCGGTGACGACGGCGACGACGGAGCGCACGGCGAGGTCGGCGGTGCCGCGGGCGATGTCCTGGGTGACTTCGTCCTGGAGTCCGGAGAGGCGCTCGGGGTGGTCCACGAGGGCCTGGGAGCGGGCGGGGTCCAGCTGGTCGACGTTCACGTCGAGGCGGACGGGGGCGTGGTGGCTGTCGAGTTCGAGGGCGCCCAGGGGGGACACGTTGATCTTCGTGCCGCCCGTGAGGGACGGGCGCAGGGT
Organism: Streptomyces sp. P9-A2; assembly: GCF_036634175.1. Taxonomy (NCBI): domain Bacteria; kingdom Bacillati; phylum Actinomycetota; class Actinomycetes; order Kitasatosporales; family Streptomycetaceae; genus Streptomyces; species Streptomyces sp. P9-A2. The sequence continues at coordinate 3,892,547 of NZ_JAZIFX010000001.1, read as the reverse complement.
CATGGTCGTGTCCATGGGGCCGACCGGGACGCGCACATTGCCCACGATCAGCAGGCCGAGCCAGGCGCCCAGCAGGACGACGGCGAAGAGTCCGGCGACGCGCTTCCAGGGCCGGGACGGCCGGGCGGTGAGTGTGCCGGCGACGGCCGTGGTGGCCGGGGCGGCGGGGCGGCGGGAGTGGTGACGGCGGGTGAGGGCTCGCGGGACCCTTCGGAGGCGGTGTCGGAGGTTCCTGACTGCGGAGGGGACGCGTGCCATTGATCCCGTATGCCCATACGGCGCGCCGGATATGCGGGGTGCTCGACGGGACTCGTACGGATGGGTCATGGCCGACAATGGCCCTGTGCTGGAGATGACGCGTGGGGAGTTCGAGGAACTGGTCGCCGAGGCGCTCGACCGGATCCCGCCGGAGCTGACGCGGCTGATGGACAACGTCGCGGTGTTCGTCGAGGACGAGCCGCCGGCGGACGATCCCGAGCTGCTGGGGCTGTACGAGGGGACCCCGCTGACCGAGCGTGGCGAGTGGTACGCGGGGGTACTGCCGGACCGGATCACCATCTACCGGGGGCCGACCCTGCGGATGTGCGAATCCCGGGAGGACGTCGTCGCCGAGGCGGAGATCACCGTGGTGCACGAGATCGCGCATCACTTCGGGATCGACGACGCCCGACTGCACGCACTCGGCTACGGATAGGTCACCGGCTTGTCACCGGTGTGCTGACGGCGTGTCCTCTTGCGGGCGGTGGGAGTTGGGCAGTCCGACCCAGTGTCCCGACCGGAGGTGGCCTCGTGCGCCCCTTGTACGTATCCGTCCGCCTGGCCGCCACCGTCCTGGCCGCCGCCGCTGCCGCCGGCTGTATGAGCGTCGGTGGGGAGGGGCCGGCCGGGGCCGAGCCGTCGCATTCCGCGGAGCGTTCGGAGGGCGGGGGGCCCGACGGGGGGCCCGAGGCGCCGGGCGACAAGGGCGGTCATGGTGCCGCGGCGGCCGAGGGCGGGAGAGAGCACCGTGAGGGCGGCGGCAAGAAGGGCGAGCAGGGTGAGCGGAAGAAGGGCGGGGCGGGAGCCTCGCCCGCCGCCGGAGCGTCGCCCTCCCCGGGGGCGAGCGGGCCGGCGCCGGACGACGGCGGGCCGGGTGAGCCGGCGGGACCGACCCCTGACAGCCGGCCGGAACCGCCGGAGCCCACCCGGCCAGTGGATCCGGAGCCCACACAGGTGCCGCCGGAGCCCTCGGTCCCGCCGGAGCCGACGGCCGCGGAGCCGTCCTCGTCGGCACACGAGCCGCCGGAGACCCAACTGGTGCACCGGGAGCCCGCGCCGGAGGCGGGGGCTCCGGTCTGATAACCTACTTCAGTGCCTCGTGCCACCGCTGTGAGCTCCCGGTTTGCTTTTGGGGGTACAGGGTGCGTATGGTGGCAGATCGTTTGATCCTATTTGCCCGGCGCCACTGCAGAGCGCGCCGTGTGGCGCGTACTCTCCCCTTACCGTGGTGGACCGCATCGAGGCGGTCATATTGCGAATTGCGAATCACGGAGTTGACGGGCGCGTGCCGAAGAGACTCCGGAAGGTTTCGCATTCGTATGCCCATCGCCAGTACTGATCATGTCGTCGTGCCCGAGAACACCGAGGACGCCGACACCATCACCACCGCAACAGTCACCGCTGACATCGTCACCGATGTCGCGGACGTCATCACCGACGACATCGACACCATCGACGTCGCCACCGATGTCGACGTCACCGACGACGTCACCGACGACGTCACCGACGACGTCATCGACGACGTCACCGAAGACGGTGACAGCGCGGACAGCACCCCCGAGCTCACCTTCGCCTCCCTCGGCCTGCCCGAGGGCGTCGTGCGCAAGCTCACGCAGAACGGCGTGACCAGCCCCTTCCCGATCCAGGCGGCGACCATCCCGGACGCCCTGAACGGCAAGGACATCCTCGGCCGCGGCCGCACCGGCTCCGGCAAGACCCTCGCCTTCGGTCTGTCGACGCTGACCACGCTGGCCGGCGGCCGGACCGAGAAGCACAAGCCGCGCGCCCTCATCCTGACGCCGACGCGTGAGCTCGCCATGCAGGTGGCCGACGCGCTCCAGCCGTACGGGGATGTCCTCGGGCTGAAGATGAAGGTCGTCTGCGGCGGTACCTCCATGGGCAACCAGATCTACGCCCTCGAGCGCGGTGTCGACGTCCTGGTCGCCACCCCCGGCCGCCTGCGCGACATCATCAACCGCGGCGCGTGCTCCCTGGAGAACGTGCAGATCGCCGTCCTCGACGAGGCCGACCAGATGTCGGACCTGGGCTTCCTGCCCGAGGTCACCGAGCTGCTCGACCAGATCCCGGCGGGCGGTCAGCGGATGCTGTTCTCCGCGACCATGGAGAACGAGATCAAGACGCTCGTCGACCGGTACCTGAAGGACCCGGTCCACCACGAGGTCGACGCCGCCCAGGGCGCCGTCACGACGATGTCGCACCACATCCTGGTCGTGAAGCCGAAGGACAAGGCACCGGTCACCGCGGCCATCGCCTCCCGCAAGGGCCGCACCATCATCTTCGTCCGTACCCAGCTGGGCGCGGACCGGATCGCCGACCAGCTGCGCGAGGCGGGCGCCAAGGCCGACGCGCTGCACGGCGGCATGACGCAGGGCGCGCGGACGCGGACGCTGGCCGACTTCAAGGACGGCTACGTCAACGTCCTGGTCGCCACGGACGTCGCCGCGCGCGGTATCCACGTCGACGGCATCGACCTGGTGCTGAACGTGGACCCGGCCGGCGACCACAAGGACTACCTGCACCGGGCCGGCCGTACGGCGCGGGCCGGCCGCACCGGCACCGTCGTGTCGCTGTCCCTGCCGCACCAGCGGCGCCAGATCTTCCGGCTGATGGAGGACGCGGGCGTGGACGCCACGCGTCACATCATCCAGGGCGGTGCGGCCTTCGACCCGGAGCTCGCCGAGATCACCGGCGCCCGGTCGATGACCGAGGTCCAGGCCGAGTCGGCGGGCAAGGCGGCCCAGCAGGCCGAGCGCGAGGCCGCCCAGCTCACCAAGGAACTGGAGCGGGCGCAGCGCCGGGCCTCCGAACTGCGGGAGGAGGCGGACCGGCTGGTCGCCAGGGCCGCCCGCGAGCGGGGCGAGGACCCGGAGGCGGCAGTGGCCGAGGCGGCCACCGAGGCGTCGGCCCAGGCCGAGGTCTCGCTGCCGGAGCAGCAGACCGCACGCGACACCGAGCGCTCCGACCGCCGCGACGGCTTCCGTCGTGACGACCGGGGTGACCGCGGTGGCGACCGTGGTGGCCGTCCGTTCGAGCGTCGTGACGACCGCGGTGGCTTCAACCGCGACCGTGACCGTGACCGCGGTGGTGACCGTGGTGGTTTCCGCCGGGACGACAGCCGGGGCGACAGCCGCGGCGGTGACCGTGGTGGCCGTCCGTTCGAGCGTCGTGACGACCGCGGTGGCTTCAACCGCGACCGTGACCGTGACCGCGGTGGTGACCGTGGTGGTTTCCGCCGGGACGACAGCCGGGACGACAGCCGGGGCGACAGCCGCGGCGGTGACCGTGGTGGCCGTCCGTTCGAGCGTCGTGACGACCGCCGTGACGGCGACCGTGGTGGCCGTCCGTTCGAGCGCCGTGACGACCGTGGCGGCTTCAACCGCGACCGTGACCGCGGTGGTGACCGTCCCGGCTTCCGCCGTGACGACCGGGGTGAGCGCGGTGAGCGCACCGGCCACCGTGGCAGCGACCGTCCGGTCAACCGCGACCGCCAGGGCGAGCGCCCCGGCTTCCGCTCCGGCGCCTCCCACGACCGCCCGTACGGCCGTCGTGACGAGCACCGCGGCGGTGGCTCCTTCGGCCGCCGCGAGGACAAGCCGCGCTGGAAGCGCAACGGCTGATCCCGGCACACCGGAATGACGTGACAGGGCCCGTACGACATCCGTCGTGCGGGCCCTGCCGCATGCGGAGGGGACACGTCCGGGTCTGTCGCACCGATACCCGATCAACGACGCGTCCACGTCCCGCTATGCTCGTGGAGGCAACATCGCCTGGGGCCCTTAGCTCAATTGGCAGAGCAGTGGACTTTTAATCCATTGGTTGTGGGTTCGAGTCCCACAGGGCCCACCGGACCCCTCGGGGTCGTGACCCCCGCTGACCTGGTCAGACGGGGGTTCCGTCTTTTCCGGGGCCTGATCGGCGGCTGAATCCGTAGCCGGGGTGGTCACCGAGTGGTCACGCTGGCCCGCTGCTGGTCCGAGCGGCGCCGTCTTCCTGGCGCGCGGCACGAGAGCTGAGGCGCGGTCCGCGGCATCCCGCCCAACTCCGCCGAGCAGATGCGAATACGTGTCCGACGTGATCGAGATGGAGCTGTGACCGAGCCGCTCGGATCCGATGGCGAGGCCGGCGCCGGGTGCGGCATGAGCGACACCTGACCGTGGTGCAGGTCCTGCAGCCGCAGCCGCAGCCGCAGCCGCAGCCGCAGCCGCAGCCGCAGCCGCAGCCGCAGCCGGCGCAGTCGCCGCCGCTGTTCGTCGGGAAGGTGGGGTGGGCGGCGTGCAAGGGGGCGGAAGTCTCCGGGAGCCCGGTTCGAGGAGTGAGCGGGCGACGTTCGCGTAGTGGATGGCGGATCCCGCTGCCGCTTCCCTTCTGGGTAAAACACCGGTGGTGGTCCGGCGTGCCGCTGCGCATGCCCGCTGCGCATGCCTACCGTGCATGCCCGCTGCGGCGGTGGGTACGACCTCTCCCGTACGGGGCGTCGCGCAATCGGCTGAAGAGCGAAGGGTGTCGGAAGTGATCCGAAAGCTGCAGGCGGTCGCGCTGGACTGCGCTGATCCGGTACGGCTCGCCGAGTTCTACGCGGAACTGCTCGGTGGCAGGGTGATCGCGGACCCTGATGAGCCCGACTGGGTCGAGGTGCACGGTTTTGAAGGAATTCCGCTGGCCTGCCAGCGGGTTGACGGCTACCGACCGCCCGCCTGGCCCGACCAGGAGCGCCCGCAGCAACTCCACCTGGACTTCGACGTGGATGACCTCGACGGGGAGGAGGAGCGGGCGCTCGCCCTCGGTGCGACCGTGCTGGAGCGGACGGACCGGATCCGCCCGGGGGCCAACTGGCGGATCTACGCGGACCCGGCCGGTCATCCGTTCTGTCTCTGCCTCCACTGAGTCCCTCGGGCCCACTGCCCCGGCTCGATGGCTGCCGCCGCCGCACGAACAGGAGCTACGAGCGCAGAGCCGAGTACTTCCCGGCCCTCGTCGGTATCGCCGCTGCCCTCGCCCATCGCCGCCGCTGCACCACCCGGGCCGGCCTCCTCATTCGTTTGCCGCAGGCCGGCCCGGTCCGATAGGAAGCTTGAATGCTGAGGAGTGGCAAGGTCGGGCTGAGGGCCCGGCACGAGGAGGACATCCCGGTCCTGCGGGCCGAGCTCTACGACGACGTGGCCAACGCCTCGCGGGCCGAAGGCGGGCCGTGGCGGCCGATCACGCCCGGCTCGAAGGACGCGCGGCTCGTCGTGGACGACAAGGAGCAGGGGCGCGTCCCGTTCTCCGTGGTGGAGCTGGACGGCGGCACGCTGGTCGGCACCGCGGCGCTGTGGGGCATCGACAACCACAACCGGTCCGCGCACATCGGGCTGGGGCTGCTGCCGTCCTCGCGCGGCAAGGGCTACGGCACCGACGTGGTCGCGGTGCTGTGCCACTACGGCTTCGTCGTACGCGGCCTGCAGCGGCTGCAGATCGAGACGCTGTCGGACAACGCCGCGATGTTGCGCTCCGCCGAGCGCAACGGCTTCGTCCGCGAGGGCGTGCTGCGTTCCTCGGCCTGGGTGATGGGCGAGTTCATGGACGAGGTGCTGCTCGGGCTCCTCGTCCAAGACTGGAAGCCGGACCCGATGGGATAGCTGCCGTCCGACGGTCAAGGGCGGGTCGTGGAGCCGACAACCTGGTCGGAGCGCAGGGGATGGCGGCGATGAGGGCGAGCTGTTCGGGGCCCGGAAGCGATGTGAAAGGCTCCGGCTCCGGCTCTGGCTCCGCAAAGGTTGTTCTTCATGTCCGTTGTTCCGCTGCTCCTTGGGCTGGTCTGTCTCGCCTTCGGTCTGGCGCTGACCACGAATCACCGCGGTTTCCGGGACCGACTGGCGGTGTCGCCCGTCAGCTTGGCCCCGGGCGATGACAGGGTTCCGGGCACATTCAAGGCTGTCGGCGTGATGGCGACCGTCCTGGGAGCCTTCGGGACGGTCTTCGGAGTGGTCTTCGTCATCTTTTCGTAGGCCTGTGTGCTCATCGTCATGACTGAGCTCCATGCGCATGACCAGGCCCGACCGGTGTGTCTTGCCTGCGGGGCGGCCGGCGTCACGGCGGGCCACCCCGCAGGAGTTGTCGGCGGTCGGGGCTTCCTGGGACGTGGTGCAGGTTGTACGAACCGGGCTTGCGCGCCTCATTGGACAGGTGCTTGACGATTCCCGTGCGCACGAGTTGCTTGAGCTTCGCGCCGGGGCGGCCAGCGATGCGGAACCACACCGCGACGCCGTACCTGTGGGCGAACCGGAAGATGCCGCCACGTCGGCCGAGGCCGATGCACCGACCGGCGGACACGCTGCTGGTTCCTGTGCCGTTCAGCCGCGTGCGACGGCCTGTTCTATGAGGTGGACGGTGGCCCGGGGGTCGTCGACTTCGAGGACGAGCCGGTCGTAGTGCTCGGCGTCGGCGAGCTGGATGACGATCGCCTTGTCCGGGTTCTTCACGTCCCAGAACAGCCGTTCACCGTCGCGGCGGAAGCGGCCTGCGGTGATCAGTCCGGGAAAGTGCGTGCCGCCGACCTTGACGCCCTTGGGTTCGCGGGCGATACCGGGGTCGTGCGTGGCACCGCGTATGTGGGCGAGGGGGATCTCCAGGCGGCTGCTGAATGTCCAGAGCTTGTCGAGGCCCTGGAACTCGGCGGTCAGCAGGCCTCGTTCGCGGTCGATGGAGATCAGGGCCATGTCAGTGCTCCTTGGAGGGGGTCGGCTGGGCTCGCAGCCGCAGACGGGTGCCGAGGACGGTGGAGGTGAGCTGAGGGGCGTTGTCACCGTGGGAGGGGCGCAGGGCGTCCTCCAGCGCCGTGATCCCTTCCGCGACCAGCGCGGCGACGTCCGGGTCATGGGGTGCGCGTTCGGCGGCGGAGAGGAGCAGGAGCCCGGCTGCCGGACCGTTGTCGTACGACGCGATCGCCGCGGCCAGGGCCTGTTCGGGGTCGGTGAGCGTGGCGATGGCCGCGGCGGCCGGGTGGATCTCGTGGTCGAGGTGCGTGCGGAGAGCGGTCAGATGCAGGCTTCGTTTGGAGCCGAAGACCTTGTACAGGCTGCCCCGGTGGATGCCGGTGGCGGTGACCAGGTCGTCGACCGAAGTGCCCTCGTAGCCGTGGGTGGCGAAGAGGGTGGCTGCGGTACGGACGGCCTGATCGGTGTCGAAGGCGCGTGGTCGTCCCATGTCCATGACCGTACGGGATTGAAGAACGATCGGTCAAGAACGAACGTTCTTTAATGGCTGGACGGGCTGGACGGGCTGGACGGGCTGGACGGGCTGGGTGGACGGGTGGGCGAGCGGGTGAGTGGTGGATGCGGCGCTGGTGGCCGTGATCTTCCGTTCCGGGTTACGCCGTGAGGCGGCGGTAGGCCGCGCGGGCGTGGGTCAGGCGGGCGGCGGTCGTACCGGCGACGGTGGCCGCGAGCAGGCAGCTGAGCCAGAGCGTGTCCCTGGAGCCGGTCCAGGTGAGGCTGCCGACGGGCGGTATCGCGAAGCCGTTGAGGAACAGCCGGCGCAGGGCCGTCGTGCCGGGGGCCGCGGTGAACCGCGCGCACACGCCGAGGATGGCGGCGAGCAGGGACAGGGCCGCCAGCGTGAGTTCGGGGCGGTCCGGGCCCACGACCGTGTGGGACAGGACCACCACCGTCAGCGCGCCGCCGAAGGCGCCGGCCCATATCAACGGCGTGGTGAAGGGCTGCGGCACCGGCCTCGGACCGGTGCCGAGGGCGACCCACTCGACCATGCTGACGCTCCCCTTCCAGCGGCCCCCTTCCGGCGCTCCCCGGTGCCGGCCCGATAGGTGGGGCCGGTCGGCAGGCGGGGCCGGTCGGCAGATGGGGCCGGCCGGTCGTCGGGCGCCCGGACCTCGGCGGGCGAGAAATGAATACCGAGCCGATTTTCGCACCGCCGGGGCCATCGAGTCGAAGGATCGACACCGATGGCCGGATTCCGGTGGCCGGATTCCGGTGGCCGGGCGATGGCGGCCGGGCGATGGCGGGCGGGCGGTGGCGGCCGGGTCACGATGGCGGGCGCGAGGGTCGGAGGGCAAGGGCCGGAGTGTGGGAGCCGGATTGTGAGGGCCTCGTCCCGGCGGTCGAGCCGTTCCCGGCGGGCGGGTTGCCGGGCTCTTCGCCGTGTCGGCGGTCAGCCGTCAGCCGCCCGCGCGGACCGGTTCCGACTGGTCGACCGGGGTGGTGTTCTGCGGCTTGTCCGGCGGGCGGCGGGTGAGGCGGCTTGCCAGCGGTTCGGTCCAGCGGGCGGTGAGGGGGCCGAGGATGACCAGGATCAGGACGTACGCCGTGGCCAGCGGGCCGATCCGGGGTTCTGTGCCGACGGCGAGACCGGCGATGACGATCGAGAACTCGCCGCGCGCCACCAGTGTGCCGCCGGTACGCCAGCGGCCCTTGGACGGGATGCCCGCCCGGCGGGCGGCCCACCAGCCGGTGGCGATCTTCGTCAGCATGGTGACGACCGCGAGGGCGAGCGCCGGGAGCAGCACCGGCGGGATGTCCGCCGGGTCGGTGTGCAGCCCGAAGAAGACGAAGAACACCGCCGCGAACAGGTCCCGCAGCGGGGACAGCAGGCCGTGCGCACCCTCGGCGACCTCCTCGGACAGGGCGATGCCGACCAGGAACGCGCCCACCGCGGCCGACACCTGGAGGTGCTGGGCGACACCCGCGACCAGCAGGGTCAGCCCCAGCACCACCAGCAGCAGCATCTCGGCGTTGTCGGAGGAGACCGCGCGGCTGACGATGCGTCCGTGGCGCAGGGCGATGTAGAGGACGGCACCGACGGTGCCCAGGGAGATCAACAGGGTGACGCTGCCACCCGCGAGGCTGACCCCGGCCAGTAGGGCGGTGAGGATCGGCAGGTAGACGGCCATGGCGAGGTCTTCCATGACCAGGACGCACAGGACGACCGGTGTCTCGCGGTTGCCCGTACGCCCGAGGTCGCCGAGCACCTTGGCGATGACCCCGGAGGAGGAGATCCAGGTGACTCCGGCGAGGGCGACGGCGGCGACCGGCCCCCAGCCCAGGAGCAGCGCGGCGACGGCACCGGGAGCGGCGTTGAGGACGAAGTCGACGGCACCCGAGGGGTACTGGGTCTTGAGGGTGGTGACGAGGCTCGACGCGCTGTACTCCAGCCCCAGCATCAGCAGCAGCAGGATGACACCGATCTCGGCGCCCGTGGCGACGAACTCCTCGCTGGCCTGCAGGGGCAGGATGCCGCCGTGGCCGAAGGCGAGCCCCGCGAGGAGATAGAGGGGTATGGGGGAGAAGCCCACCCGTCCGGCGAGACGGCCCAGCAGCCCGAGGGCGAGGATGATCGCTCCGAGTTCGATGAGCAGGGCGGTGGTGTTGTGCACGGGCGTCTGACCTCCGTGGATCGTTGCGGTGTCGGCGTCTGTGCCTGATGACTGGGTGCCGGAACGGCTGGTGCGGTGCCTGGTGGAGGTTTCCGGGGCCGGGTGCTGAGGTGCCGGGGCGCCGAGGTGCTGGGTCTCGGGGTGGGGTGGGGTGGGGGACGGGTCGCCGGGTTGAGCCGGGTGTGTCCCCTACGGGGTGGGGAAGTACCCGCGGGCCCCGAGCCGAGTGGGCCGAGGAAACGGGTGCGGCACGGGTTGCGGCCCGGGTGGGAGCCGGTGGCGCTCGCGGCTGGTGAAGGGCGGGCGGGTCAGTGCCGGGGACGACTGCTCGGGCGGCAGCCGTCGCCGCCGGTATCAGGGACGCCGTCGCGGGCGGCGTTGTCGACACGTACGGGGATCACCCGGCCCATGTCACGCCCCCGTTCTTCTTCTCATCGGTTCAACCGGTCGGCGACGCCCAGCAATCGGTACGCGGCACCCAGGACGCGGCGCACTCGGTACACCGCACTCAGTGCCCAGTACTCAACGCGCAGAGTTCAACGCTCGATGAAAGAGCGGAACGCTGCTCAACGGAGCGTAAGCGCTTGGTAAAGATTTTAGCGCACCCCAAACCGGGGTGCGCTGGGAAGAACGTCGCATGACATGACAAAGCGACGGTGCGTGAAGGGAAGTGATCCCGGCGGTCCGCGCTCTCAGCGAGCCGAGTGCTGCTCCCGGCCGCCCCTCTGCGGCGAGTACGGATCGAACAACTGTGCGCCGATTCCGCTGAGCACCAGACCTGTCGCGATGAGCAGCCCGTCGGGTATGAACAGGCCGATGGCCAGCAGGAGGAGGCCGACCCCCAGCACCCACCAGGCGCGCGCGCGTCGGTACTCGCGGGGCCGGGTGGGCCGCCCGCTGGACATCGAGCGGGCGAAATGCGGGTCGTCCTGCTCGATTCGGGCCGCGAGATCGACGAGGCGCTGGTTGTCGGACTGGGGCACGTCTCCTCCTTCCCGAACGGTGGCAGCACGGTGAGACGGCCGACCGCCACCTTTGAAGCAACACCTCCGGGCGTCGGTACCGTGGCAACCGACGCCGGGGCGGAAAAGTGAAACGCCGGCCCTCAAGAATCTCGACACTCCACCATCGGGCCGACCCTGGGAGCTTGCCCGTGCGCCGAGGTCATCACCCGCCCGGTACGGGGTGATTCGACGGGACGGGCGTGCGTCCACTCCAAGGGTCGCCCGCCGGGGGGTCCGCGACCATCGGGGGCAGCCCTCATTTTCGTGGGGGGCCAAGCTGTACGCGGCCTGGCCGGACATCGCACACCCACGGGAAAAATGGGGACTGTCACGGATGGCGCACCGTCGGACCAGCACTCACGCTGGGGCATGGCGGCCCGCGCCCGCGCCCCCGGTAGAGCGGGCCGCCGAAAGCCCCGCGGCACGGCAGCCTACGACAGCAGGGCCGCCCGAGTTGCACCCCTGCCGGGCAGCCCTCTGTGGGGGTGCTGTCCGCAGACGGTCCCAGGGGCAGGGCCCAGGAGGCCGGACTCAGGGCGTACCCGGGGCGTACTTGGGGCGGGGCCGGACCCGGGCAGACCCGGGTCCGGCGGTATCAGGGAAAGATCAGGGCGGCGGCAGGGCAGCACTACGGCGACGCCGGGGCATAAGCACGGTAGAACGGTCGTACGAGACGGACGGCTCCGGAGAAGCACGGTGAGGAGGTGGTACTGGGTGCCACTGTTCTGGCGGATCTTTTTGCTGAACGCCGTCGTGCTGATCACGGCCACCGTCCTGTTGCTCGGACCGATCACCGTCTCCACCCCGGTCCTGCTCACCGAGGCCTTCGTGCTCACCGTGGGACTGGCCGCCATGCTCGGTGCCAACGCGCTGTTGTTGCGCGTCGGCCTCGCCCCGCTGCAGCGTGTCACCCGCGCCATGTCCACCACCGACCTGCTGCGCCCCGGCCAGCGCCCCGAGGTCGCCGGGCGCGGAGAGATCGCCGAGCTGATCAGCACGTACAACACGATGCTCGACCGGCTCGAGGACGAGCGCGCCACGAGCAGTGCCCGCGCCCTGTCCGCGCAGGAGGACGAACGCCGCCGGATCGCCCAGGAGCTGCACGACGAGGTCGGCCAGAGCCTCACCGCCGTCCTGCTCCAGCTCAAGCGGGTCGCCGACCACGCCCCGCCGGAGCTGCGGGAGGAACTGAGCCTGGTGCAGGAGACCACCCGGGGCAGCCTGGACGAGATCCGGCGCATCGCCCTCCGGCTGCGCCCCGGCGTCCTGGACGAACTCGGGCTGGCCAGCGCACTCAAAGCACTCACCGCCGAGTTCGGCGGCCCCGGCCTGACGGTCCAGCACCGTCTCGACCCCGACCTGCCCGACCTGGGCCCGGAGGCCGAACTGGTTCTCTACCGGGTGGCCCAGGAAGGGCTCACCAACATCGCCCGGCACGCGAACGCCCGCCGCGCGGAGGTCTCCCTACGACGCTCCCCCACCGGAGTGGAGCTGCGCGTCCAGGACGACGGCCAGGGCATCGGCGCCGCGTCCGAGGGCGCCGGCATCCTCGGGATGCGTGAGCGGGCCCTGCTCGTCGGCGCCGACCTCGAGGTGGGCCCGGCCGCGGGCGGCGGGACCCGAGTACGCCTCGCCGTCCCTGTCCCCGTGCGGGGCCCCGCGCCCGTGCGGGCCCTGCCGCCCGTGACCACCGCCCCCGACCGGAAACACCGAACATGACCGAGCCCGGCCCCACCAGCACCCCCACCGGCGCTGAGAGCGGCAGTGCCCCGACGCGCATCCTCCTCGCCGACGACCACGCACTGGTCCGCCGAGGAGTGCGTCTCATCCTCGACGGCGAACCGGACCTGACCGTCGTTGCCGAGGCCGACAACGGCGCCGAAGCCCTCGAGCAGGCCCGTATCCACGGACCCGACCTGGCCATCCTCGACATCGCCATGCCCCGCCTGACCGGTCTTCAGGCGGCCCGTGAGCTCTCCCGCACCCTGCCGCAGACGCGGATCCTCATTCTGACCATGTACGACAACGAGCAGTTCTTCTTCGAGGCGCTGGGCGCCGGTGCCTCCGGTTACGTGCTCAAGTCCGTCGCCGACCGCGACCTGGTGGAGGCCTGCCGGGCCACCATGCGCGGCGAACCGTTCCTCTACCCGGGCGCCGTCAACGCCCTCATCCGCAACTACCTCGAACTCGCCCGGGACGGCCGGAACCTGCCCGCGAAGGCCATCACCGACCGCGAGGAGGAGATCCTCAAGCTGGTCGCCGAGGGGAACACCTCGCAGCAGATCGCCGACCTCCTCGTCATCAGCCCCAAGACCGTGGAGCGCCACCGCGCGAACCTGCTGGCCAAGCTCGACCTGAAGGACCGGCTGGAGCTCACCCGGTACGCCATTCGGGTGGGGCTGATCGAACCCTGACGGCCCCCACCGAGCCCTGACCGGCCCTCAGCGAACCCTGACCGAGCGCTGGTTCCCGTACGGTCGACGACCGGTCCCCATGCGTTCGGTGCCCGCACTGTGCGGCTGGGGCCCGTCCGGCGGGTCATGCCGGAGCCGCGGGGGCCGGCACATCCTCCCCCAAGCTCTTCGAGCAGGGGCCCCCAGCCGCGTTGTCGTCACTCGCCGACTCCCCCACGCTCGGCTGCTCCCCCACGCTCGGCTGCTCCCCCACGCTCGGCTGCTCCCCCACGCTCGGCTGCGCTCGAGCGGGAGGGACCCCCATGCGCGGGAGGGACCCCCATCGCGTCGACTCGCTCCTCCGCCTTGCGGCTGAACGCACCGGCCCCCGCTCGACCTGACTGGACAGATGCCACCGGTTACCTCCGACTTGATCCGCCGGAAAGCCCCTAGCGCTCGGCTTCGGCGGGCTCCCGGTCGGACGCGGGTCCGGCATCCAGGCTTCCGTCGGGCCCCGCGTCCAGATCCGGGGGGAGCCCCGTGCCGGATGAAGGGCCGGTGTCCGGGTCGGTTCCGGTGTCCCGGGACGAGCCGCGGTCGGGCAGCCGGGCCTGGACGGCGCGCAGGGCGCGCGCGAGCAGGTGGGACTGTTTGGCGAGCACCGGACCGAGTACGGCGAGGACGAGGACGTATCCGGCGATGAACGGCGTGAGCCGGTCGTCGAGCCCCGCGCCGGTGGCCATGGCGGCCATGATCAGCGCGAACTCGCCGCGGGAGACGAGCGTGGTGGCGATGTCGGTCGCGATGTCGACGCCGTACCGGTACAGGCGGGCCACCAGGAGGCCCGCGATCAGGTTCATCGCGAGGGTGAGCGCCACCGCGACGGCCACCGGACCGGCGACGGAGGCGATGTCCCCCGGGTCGATGGCCAGCCCGAAAGCGAAGAAGAAGATCGCGGCGAAGGCGTCCCGCAGGGGATGCACCAGAGTGCGGATCCGGGGCGCCGCGGGGGTGCCGGCCACGATCAGACCGACCATGAACGCACCGATGGCGTCGACGACCCCGAGCACTTCGGAGACACCCGCGACGAAGATCGCGGTTCCGAGGAAGGTGACGACCAGCAGCTCGTTGTCGCGTACGGCCATGATCCGGCCGAACAGCCGGGTTCCGTAGCGGGCGGCGATGGCGAGCACCATCAGGAAGCCGAACGCCTTGGACGCCTGGAGCGCCATGTCCCCGAGCCCCTGGGCGCCGCTGAGGACGGGCTGCAGCGCGGCGAGGTACAGAGCGAGGAAGATGTCCTCGACGACGGTGACACCGAGGATGAGGCGGGTCTCGGGCCGGCTGATGTGGCCCAGCTCGATGAGGATCTTCGTGACGATCGCGGAGGACGAGATGCCGAGCACTCCGGCGAGCACCAGGGCCTCCCGCGCTCCCCAGCCGAGGGCGAACCCGAATCCCAGCCCCGCGCCGACGTTGAGCGCCAGGTAGACGCCACCGGCGCTGAGGAGCTGTTTGCCGCCCCGTCTCAGGTCGTCGAGGTGGAACTCCAGGCCGAGGTGGAAGAGCAGCAGGACGAGACCGAGTGCCGACAGCATCGAGAAGTCGTGCGCGTCCTCGACCAGGACCAGGCCGGGCGTGTGCGGGCCGAGCAGTATGCCGGCGAGCATGAACAGCGGGATCGTCGGCAGCCCGATCCGGCTGCCGAGACGGGCCAGGAACGCCGCGGCGAGGAACGCGCCGCCCATGGCGAGCAGGGTGTCGGCATGTCCCACGGGTCACCACCTTCCACTGCACGGGGACGGAGGGAGGGAAATGATCGACTGACCCGAGTGGGGAATGCTCCTTCGTGTCGGTGGGGGTTCTCCGCCATACGGGGCCGCGGCCGGTACACCCACGGACCCCGAGGGGTTACGGCCTGTGCGTCCCGGGACCGTGGCCCGGGGGTTTCTCAACGCTCACATCCGACCCCCGGCACTCGCCATCCGTGACGCCACCCAAACGGGATGGCGGACGACACCCACGAGGCATGGGGGAAGGTCCCTCCTCGCGGGCCGGTTGTCGGACTCGGCGGAGCCACCGTGTTTCCACGCCGTACGGTTCGCGCCACGTGGCGGTGGCACACCGTACGGCTTCCCTCCGCGCGGGGACACACCGGGTGCAAGACTCTCTGCGCCGGCCCGGTCCAGTCCGGTCCGGCCCAGCTCGGCTCAGTCCGGTCCAGTCCGGCCCGGCCCAGCCTTGTCCTGCCCGCCGTCCCCCGTCAGGAGCGCCGTCGATGCCCCACCCGTACGTCCTGCTGTCCGCCGCCGTCTCGCTCGACGGGTATCTCGACGACACCGGCCCCGAACGGCTGCTGCTGTCCGGTCCGGAGGACTTCGACCGGGTCGACGAGGTACGGGCGTCGGTCGACGCGATCCTGATCGGCGCCGGCACGATCCGTGCCGACAACCCCCGGTTGCTGGTCAACGCGCCCGAGCGGCGTGCCGCCCGGGTCGCCGAGGGCCGCCCCGCGTACCCGCTGAAGGTCGCCGTCAGCGGCTCGGGCGACCTGGACCCGGAGGCGCGGTTCTGGCACACCGGCGGCGCGAAGGTCCTCTGCACGAGCGACAGGGGTGCCGAACGCGCCCGCGCGCACGGCATCGCCGCCGACATCGTGCCGCTCGGCGCCGACCTCGACTGGCGGCGGCTCCTGACGCATCTGTACGACGCGTACGGCGTCCGGCGGCTCATGGTCGAGGGCGGCGGTCTGATCCACACCCAGCTCCTCACCCAGGGCCTCGCGGACGAGCTCCAGCTGGTCCTCGCCCCGCTCTTCGTCGGGGACCCGGACTCCGCCCGCCTCTTCGGCCCCGGCACCTACCAGGGCGGCCGGCTGAGGCTGTTGGAGACCCGTTCCATCGGCGACGTCGTCCTCATGCGCTACGAGCCCACCGCCCCCGGCACCGGCCCGCTCCCGGTGGCCGCCGACCACCACTGGCTGGCCCTCGCCTGTGAACTGGCGGACCGGTGCCCGCCCTCGGAGACGGCGTTCAGTGTGGGCGCGGTGGTCGTGGCGGCCGACGGCACCGAACTGGCGCGCGGCCACTCCCGTGAGGGCGGCGACCCGACGGTGCACGCCGAGGAGGCCGCCCTCGCCGGGATCGACCCCGCGGACCCGCGGCTCGCGACCGCCACCGTGTACTCCAGCCTGGAACCCTGTGCCCGCCGCACCTCCCGCCCGGAGCCCTGCGCCCGGCTGATCCTGGACGCGGGGGTACGGCGGGTGGTCACCGCGTGGCGGGAGCCGGACACCTTCGTGACGGGAGCCGACGGCAGCGGTGTGCTGGCCGCGGAGGGCGCCACGGTCGTCGTTCTGCCGGAGCACAGGGAGGCCGCCGAGGCGCCGAACAGCCACCTGTCCGGCCGGTGACGGAGGGGCGGCGGATACGTGTGTGCGGAGTGCCCCGCGGATGCCGTATGCTGGTTACACAACGGCGCGGGGTGGAGCAGCTCGGTAGCTCGCTGGGCTCATAACCCAGAGGTCGCAGGTTCAAATCCTGTCCCCGCTACTGAAGGTCGAGGGCCGGAATCCGAAAGGGTTCCGGCCCTCGGTCGTTCCCGTTCCCCCTTCTCGGCCCAGGACCCGTCTTCCGGGTCTTCCGGCGGAGGTTTCGAGAACGCGTCCCCTGGGCAGCCCTTCCGCACCAATGTCACGCCGGGTGACCGGGACGCTGCGCTGCGCATACCATTTGATGGTTCGTCAGGTCCAGTGTGACGAATGAGGGGAGGTCAACTCGCCCGTTTTGAGGTGGTCGTGGCGCTTAAGTCTGCGCGGAATTGTTAACGATCAAGAGGAACAGCTTGGAATACGAGCCCTCCGTCTATTAACGTTCGATAACGCAGCGCGGTCGTCCCAGCCGTCACACGAGTCGGCTCCGTGCGCACGCGCCGAATCCCGCAAGGGAACCGGGGAACCAACACCTTGGGGTGAATCGTGCGGATGCCCCCGTGGAGACACGGGCGGTATGCGCGCGTAGGAGACCTTCCTGCTCCGAACCCGTCAGCTAACCCGGTAGGCGAGAAGGAAGGAAAGGAGTGCGCCCACGTGGCGTCGAACCGGCCTGCTCCTGAGGCCCCCTTCATGCCGAGCCAGCGCGACAGCGAGACCTTCGGCTACGGCAGTATCCGCACCGACGAGGGCCCCTTCGAGGAGTGGAACCCCACCGCGGAGTCCCTTCCTCCCGTGCGCGGCCGGCATCGCGTCGGCAAGCAGCGCGGCGGAGGCCTCGCCCGTAGCTCCACCGTCCTGGGCGTCGGTGTCATAGCCGCTGTCGCCGGTGGCGGCATGGCCAGCGCCCAGACCGGCAAGCCGCCGGTCTCGATCTCGATGCCGGACCTTCCCTCTGTCGGTTCCCTCATCTCCGACGAGGAAACCCCCCAGGGCTCCGCCACCCCGCTCAGCAGCATCGGCACGGTCGCCGCCGAGGCCGAGCAGGACGGCAGCACCTCCGACGCCGGCGAGGTGCTGCGCGCCCGGATCATGGCCCAGGTCGAGCAGCAGCAGAGCCAGGCCGAGGACAAGGCCGCCGCCGAAGCCGCCGCCAAGGCGGAGAAGGAGGCCAAGGAACAGGCCGCCGCCGCGAAGAAGGAGGCGGAGGAGCAGGCCGCCGCCGCCAAGCAGAAGGCGGAGGAGGAGGCCGAGAAGAAGGCCGAGGCCGAGCGTCTCGCCGTGCTGGCCACGCAGTACGCGCTGCCCACCTCCTCGTACACCATCTCCTCGACCTTCGGTCAGGCCGGCGCCTACTGGTCCTCCGGCCAGCACACCGGTCTGGACTTCGCCGCCCCCACGGGCACGCTGATCAAGGCGGTCCACACCGGCACGATCACCTCCGCCGGCTGGGACGGCTCCTACGGCTACAAGACCGTGCTGACCCTCGACGACGGCACCGAGATCTGGTACGCCCACCAGTCCTCCATCAGCGTCAGCGTCGGCCAGCAGGTCAACACCGGCGACGTGATCGGCCGCGTCGGCTCCACCGGCAACTCCACCGGCGCCCACCTCCACCTGGAGGTCCACACCGGTGGCGCCGGCTCGGGCATCGATCCGCTGGCCTGGCTGCAGTCGAAGGGCCTCACCGTCTGAGACATCGGCCCCCGGCCGGTCCCCGCGCGCTCTCACAGCCACAGCCCCGGCAGTCCTGACGACGCCCCCCGACGTCAGCACTGCCGGTCCGGCGTTTCAGGGGCGGTACGGGTACACGTACGGATTCGGCCCGGACGCCGGGCACCCGGGGTGCGCGGAGTGCCCGGGGTGCGCGGTACAGGCGGGGTTCACGACGCCGTACGTGCTGTACGCGCCGTACGCGCCGTACGTGCTGTGCCCCCCGTACGCTCCGGGCAGGCCGTACGCGCCGTACACCGGCCAGGGCGGGGCGGGCGGCGCGGTGACCCGGGCCGCGTGTTCCAGGGCCGGGCGGGCCGTGTCGCGGCGCCGCCACAGTTCCCGTAGCAACTCGTGCTCCCGCGCGGTGAAGTCCGTGCCCGCGCGGCCGCGGCGCCCCCGGTGCCGCAGGAACGCCAGCGACGTCGCGTACGCCCCGTACTGCGCCACCGCGCGGGCCGCGGCCCGGCCGCCGTGCCCGCGCGCGTACCGCAGGGCGACGCGCCGGGCCCGCATCGAGCCGAGCGCGTAGGGCTGGGCCGGGGTCAGCCAGCCGGCCCTGACGTAGGCGGGCAGTTCCTCCCGCACGGTCCGCAGCTCGCGCTGCCGGGTCCACACCACCAGCCAGGTCAGCAGGCCGAACGACGGCACCATGAACGCCGCGTACACGGCGAAGAAGCCGTACTCGCCGAGGGTCGAGGAGACGTTCCACAGCGCGTGCATGCCCATCGCGAGCAGCAGGCCGCCGAGCGGGAGCAGGAAACGCACCGGGCGCCGCCGCCCGGTGGCGAGCGCGGCCGCCCCGAAGCCGATGCCGGTGAGGACCGTGAAGAGCGGGTGCGCGAACGGCGACATGACGACGCGGACGAAGAACGTCGCCGCGGTGACGGAGGAGACGCCGCTGCCGCCGATGAGCTGGTCGGTGCCGAAGGCGGTGCCGAGGTAGAGGATGTTCTCGGTGAAGGCGAAACCGGTGGCGGTGACCCCGGCGATCACCACTCCGTCGAGGACCGTGGTGAAGTCGCGTCTGCGGAACAGGAAGACCAGCAGGACGGCGGCGGCCTTCACGGACTCCTCCACGACCGGGGCTATCACGATCGCGCCGAGCGTGTCCGCGCTGGACGGGTCGGCCGTCTCCGTCGCTATCCACCGCGTGGCGAAGCTGTTGGCGACGATCGCCATGAGCGCGGCTGCGCCGGCGCCCCAGGCGAACGAGAAGACGAGGTTGCGCCACGGACCGGGTGCGACCCGGTCCAGCCAGCGGAACGCGGCGACGAGCAGCGGCACCGGCAGGACGGCGAGGCCGAGGCCGACCAGGAAGCCCTCCGTACCGGTCTGCTCGCGGACCAGGCCCAGGATGACCAGGCCCGAGAGCGCGAGGAGGGCGGTCAGCGCCCCGTGGCGCACCCAGGGCCGCTGCCACCAGTGTGCGTGCCGCCGGGAGGCCCCGCCGGCCGGTCCCACGGGGCCGGGGGCCGTACCGGGCTGTGTCGGGTACGGACGGCTGATGGCCACGGCATTGACCCTAACGAGGAAACGGTGCTGCCCGCAGGAGCACCAGGTGGGCTCAGGCGCCGGCGGCGTTCCGGTCCTCGGGCCGGACGGCGGCCCGGGTGCCGGGCCGGTCGTCGTGGTGTACGCGGCGGAAGAGCAGGTCGTTCACCACATGTCCCTTGTCCAGCCCCTGCCCCTCGAAACGGGTCAGCGGCCGGAACTCCGGACGGGGCGCGAAACCGCCGTCCGCCACGGTGTTCTCGAAGCAGGGGTGCGCGGTCAGCACCTCGAGCATCTGCTCGGCGTACGGCTCCCAGTCGGTGGCGCAGTGCACGGTCGCGCCCGGGGCGAGACGGGTCGCCGCGAGGTCCAGGAAGGCCGGCTGGATCAGCCGGCGCTTGTGGTGCCGCTTCTTCGGCCAGGGGTCGGGGAAGTAGACGCGCAGCCCGCCCAGCGAGTCGGGGGTGAGCATCTCGCGCAGCAGGATGATCGCGTCGCCGTTGCCGACGCGGACGTTGCCCAGACCGTGCTGGTCGGCGAGGCCGAGCAGATGGCCCTGGCCGGGGGTGTGGACGTCCACGGCGAGGATGTTGGTGCCGGGGTCGGCGGCGGCCATGCGCGCGGTGGTCTCGCCCATGCCGAAGCCGATCTCGAGGACGACCGGGCGGTCGTTGCCGAAGAACTCGGCCAGGTCGAGGCGCTGCCGGCCGTCGACGTCGAAGCCCCACCGGGGCCACAGCCGCTGCAACGCGTCCGCCTGTCCGGCGGTGACCCTGCTCCGGCGTGGCTGGAAACTCCGGATCCGCCGCTCGAAGTGCGACCCGGCGGGATCGGCCTTCGGGCCGTCCGGGAAACGGGGCTCCCCCTTCTCCCGGGTACGGCGGACCGAGACCCCGGGCGTGTGCTCGGGGTGCCGGGTGTGTGCTTCGGGGGTGTTCACGGACTCAGACACAGTGCTGTCGATTTTACGGGGGTACCGCGAGGAGGTCGTTCGCCGGCTCCGGAGCGGCTGCCTCAGCGGGGTGCGCCGTCCGGGGCGGGCAGGGAGTCCAGGGCGGTCAGGGCCCGGCGGGCCACCTCCCGGCCGATGGGCAGGGACGCCGTCGCCGCGGGTGAGGGGGCGTTCAGGACGTGGACCGCGCGGGGCGTCTCCCGGATCAGGAAGTCGTCGGCGAGCGTGCCGTCGCGCAGTACCGCCTGGGCCCGTACGCCCGCCGGGGCCGGAATCAGGTCGGCCTCCCGGACCGCGGGCACGAGCCGGCGGACCGCCTCGGTGAAGGCCCGCCGGGACAGGGAACGGTGCAGCTCGCCGGTGCCGTACCGCCAGTGGCGGCGGGCCAGGTGCCGGGAGCCCGGCCAGGCCAGCGCGGCGGCCAGCTCGCGCGGGCGGACCGTACGCCAGTCGTAGCCCTCGCGCGCCAGCGCGGGTACGGCGTTGGGCCCGACGTGGACGCCCGAGTCGACGCCGCGCGTGAGGTGGACGCCGAGGAACGGGAACGCCGGGTCGGGAACCGGGTAGACCAGGCCGCGGATCAGCTCCGGGCGGGCCAGCTCGTAGTACTCGCCGCGGAACGGCACGATGCGCATGCCGGGATCGTCGCCGGTGAGGCGGGCGATCTCGTCGCAGTACAGACCCGCGCAGTTCACCAGGACCCGGCCGCGCACGACGTCCCCGGCGGCGGTCAGGGCGGCCACGCCCAGGTCCGGGCGGCGGTCGACCCGGATGACCCGCGCGCCGTAGCGGATCTCCGCGCCGGACGCGGACGCCAGCCGGCGGGCCACCGCCGCGTAGTCGCAGACGCCGGTGGCGTTCACGTGGAGGGCGGCCAGGCCCTCGACGTGCGGCTCGTACTCGGCGATCTGCGCGGCGCCCAGTTCGCGGACCGTCAGACCGTTCTCCCGGCCGCGCTGGGCCAGGGCGTGCAGGCGGGGCAGCTCGTCCCGGCCGGTGGCGACGATCAGCTTGCCCGTCACCGCGTGCGGGATGTCGTACTCTGCGCAGAACTTGACCATCTCGGCCGCGCCCCGCACCGCGTACCGCGCCTTCAGGGAGCCGGGGCGGTAGTAGATGCCGCTGTGGACGACGCCGCTGTTGCGGCCCGTCTGGTGCCGGGCGGGGCCGGGTTCCTTCTCCAGCACCGTGACCCGCGTGCCCGGCGCCGCGCGGGTGATCGCGTACGCCGTCGACAGACCGACGATGCCACCGCCGATCACCAGCACATCGCAGTCGTACGCCCGCCGCACCACCCGCACCACCTCCAGGTCCCGATAGTGCACTGCGCCACTGACAACGCCCGTAAACCCCGTGAACCCCGGGAGTGGCGAAGGACTGCCGGCATCCGCCGGGGCACCGGTATCAAGCGAGGGCAGGGGCATCAGATGGGGGCAAAGGCGTCAGGTGGGGGCATGGGCGTCAAGCGGGGGTCATCAGCAGGGGCCGGGCGCGCTCGCGCAGTTCGACCACGCGGGGTTCGTCACCGTAGGGCTCCAGGCGGTGCAGGAGGTCCCTGACGTACTCCGTGGTGCGCGCGGACGAGATGCGGCCGGCCACCTCCACCGCGCGCACCCCCTGCTCGCAGGCGGCGTCCAGGTTGCCCGACTCCAGCTCGGCGACCGCGGAGACGACGAGCCGCAGTCCGTGCGAGCGGACGAACTCCTCCGTCGGACGCGACAGCGCCTGCTCGGTGAAGCGACGGACCTGGCGGGGCGCCTTCAGGTCGCGGTAGCACTCGGCGGCGTCGGCGGCGAAGCGGTCGTAGGAGTAGAAGCCCAGCCAGACCGGGTCGCTGTCGCCGGAGCGGGAACGTTCCAGCCAGCCCTCGGCCGCCTTCAGGGCCGCGCCGGCCGCCGGGGCGTCACCCGCGCGTGCGTGCGCGCGTGCCTCCACGAGCCGGAAGAAGCTCATGGTGCGGGCCGTGGCCAGGCCGCGGTTGCGCTCCAGCGCGGCCTGGGCGAGGTCGACGCCCTCGTCGCCGAAGCCGCGGTAGGTGGCCTGGAGGGACATGGAGGCCAGTACGTATCCGCCCAGGGGGACGTCGGCCGCCGCGCGGGCCAGGCGCAGGGCCTGGATGTAGTAGCGCTGGGCGGCCTCCTGCTGGCCGGTGTCGAAGGCCATCCAGCCGGCGAGCCGGGTGAGTTCGGCCGACGCGCCGAACAGGGAACGGCCCACGTCGTCGGCGTAGGAGCCCAGCAGCAGGGGCGCCGCCTCGACCCGCAGGCACTCGGGGACCATCGAGGAACGCCAGTCGCCGCCTCCGTACTTGGAGTCCCAGCGGCGCGCGTCCTCGGCGGCCTCGCGCAGCTTGCGCACATCACTGTGGCCGACTCTGGCCGGTGCGGCGGAGCCCTCCGAGGGGCTCACCTCGCGTGCGACCGAACTGTCGGCCGGGGTTATCAGCCAGCGTGAGGCAGGCGTTGCATATGCGCTCACTGCGAACGATCCGGCGAGCGACTGCCAGATGCCGCCGGCCCCCGCGCGGCGGCCGGCCAGGTCCAGCCGGTACAGCTCGGTGGCGGACTTCACCGCCTGTCCGACGTCCCGGGGGAAGGACAGGCCCACTTCGGGCGCGGGATCCGCGTCCGCCAGGCCGATCTCGTGGAGCGGCACCGGGCGGCCGAGCTTCTGGCCGATGGCGGCGGCGATCAGGTGGGGCGCCGCACCCTGCGGCACCATGCCCTTCGACACCCAGCGCGCCACCGACGTCTTGTCGTAGCGCAAGGTCAATCCGCGTTGGGCGCCAAGGTCGTTGACGCGCCGCGCGAGGCCCGCGTTGGAGATACCCGCGAGGGCGAGAACGGTGCCGAGCTTTTCGTTCGGCCCGCGTAGCTCCCTGGACATGCGCCACCCCTCGACACAGACGGCTGCCGCTCTGGCATAACCGCGCGGCATTCGTAAACCCAGCGTAGTTCGCCGCATCCCAAGCGTTAAGGGGCATTCTTCCGGATGGCGGGATTGTGGTCCGTACTGAAGTACGGGTCCGATACGCGCAGTTGCGGCATGCTCCCGGCGTGTGGCCGTGCGCCCGTGTGTGCGCTCTACTCCGGCCATGGCGGGAACGGTTCCATGGTCCTTGCGTGGGTCGGCCCGCTGTACTGGATCCGGTGGGCTGGGGGACCCCGCCGCCTTCATCCCCGCGGGCGGCGGAACGGTCCGGGAGACGCACTCCGTCTCCCGGACCGCACGACTCCCCGGCAGTGCGCAAAGCCTGTACGGAGCGTGTTCGAGGTTGTCCTCGCCTCTCCGAATTGGCCGAAAATCGACCCCACCCTTTCAGGGCTTTCAGTCCGTCTACCACGGCAGTTGAGGGCGCGTTAGTGGTTCTTGGGGCGCGCTGGGGGGCGCATTCGCGTCGCAGCGGTGCAGGTGGGCGCATGGTCGCGAGCGGACGATCTCCTTGCCTCGGGCGGGTGTTCGGATCGGGGCAGGAGTATCCGCCGGGGCGCACCCGACGGAGCGCATGCGGCACCGGCACCCCGCCTGAGCGCCTCCTTCATGGCAGCATGGGTGAACCGGCGCATGCGGTGCGCCGGTTGTCCACAGCCTGTGGAGGCGTCGATGCGGTGGTTGGTGGGATGGAGCAGCGCCGCCGCGGGCGCCTTGGCGTACGGCTCCGCCGGCGCCACCGGCCCCGACGGCGAGACACTGCAACCGGTGGGTTCCCACCCGTTGTGGGGCGACCCCGATCCGCTGTGGGCGGTCGGCGACTGGCGCCCCGACGAAGTGCGGGTGGTGACCGGCGACGCCGAGACCCGGATCGCCGTCCTCGGCACCTGCGGCGCCTCCGACGAACAGCTGCGCGTCGCCCTGTTCGCCGCGCGCGGCGGCGCGCTGCGCCATCTGACCGCCTGGCCGGGCAGTTACACCGCCGTCGTACAGGTGGGCCGCCGGGTCACCGTCTGCGGCGACCTCGCGGGCGCCCGGCCGGTGTTCCACACCCCCTGGGAGGGCGGCACCGCGTACGCGACCGCCGCGCTGCCGCTCGCCGACCTCGTCGAGGCCAACCTCGACTTCGGCCACCTCGCCGCGCTCCTGGCCGCCCCCGACGTGCCGGCCGCGCTCCACGACTCCACTCCGTACGACGGCGTGAAGCGCGTTCCGCCGGGGCATGCGCTGATCCTGCGCGCCGGGGCACGAGAGATCGCCGGGTACGAGCCCGTCGCCTCGCTCGCCGTCGCCGCGCCGCCCGCCGACCCGGACCGCGCGGTGGACGCAGTCCGGGACGCGCTGGTCGAGGCCGTACGCACCCGGCTCGCCGCGCCCCGGCACGTCCCCGGCGCCGACATCGACCCCGGCCCGGTGCCGGGCATGGGTCCCGCCGAACGGCGCGCGGCGCGCGGGATGCCGGTGCCCGGGATCGGGGCCGACCTCTCCGGCGGGCCCGCCTCCGGAACGCTGGCGCTGCTCGCCGCCGGGCTGCCGGGTATGCCGGGGACCGTGCTGGGGCACGGCACGGGCGCGGGCGAGCGGCTGCTCGCCGTCACGTTCAACGATCTCGCGGGGGGCGCGGCCTCGGCGGTGAGCGGTTCGGCCGACGGACGGGCGGACGAAATCGCGCGCGCCGGGGCGCTGGCCGCCAACCCCCGGCTGCACCACGTGGTCGTCCCCGGGGGCGAGGACACCCTGCCGTACGCCGACCTCGACGGACCGCTCACGGACGAGCCGGCCCCCTCCCTGGTCACCGCCGCCCGGCACCGGGCACGGCTGGCCGCGGGCAGCGCCGACCACTTCACGGGGTACGGGGCCCGGCAGGTGCTCGACGCGCACCCCGCGCGTCTCGCCGACCTCCTCATGGACCGCAAGCGGCGCCATCTCGTACGGCCCGTCGCCGCGCTGGCGAAAGCCGACGGGTCCGTGATGGTGCCCGCGCGCGTGTACGCCGCGGCCCGGCGCCTGTCCCGTACGCCGTACCGCACGGGACTCGATACCCTCGCCGGGCAGCTGCTGCGCCACCAGCTGGACGACGGGACCCCCTGGGGTGCGGCGGACGCCTCGCTGGCCGCGCTGACCTGGGGAAGACCCGGTCCGGCGGCGCGCTGGCTGACCGGGGAGGCGCTCGCTGAAGTATCGGTTCGCCTTCAGGCGTCCACCCGCCGGTCCGACGTGGGGCCGGGGCAGCGGCCCGGCGACTTCCGCGCGCGTGCGGCGCTGACCCGGCACGCGGCCGGCGTACGGGTGCTGGAGCAGGCCGCCGAGATCCGCTTCCAGCGGCTGCACACACCGTTCCTCGACAACCAGGTCGTCCGCGCGTGCCGGGGGCTGCCCGAAGCGCTGCGGGTGAAGCCGGGGGCGCGGGCCTCCATCCTGCGGACCGTGCTGGAAGGGTCCGGCGTGCGGGACCTGCCCGCCGGATGGGGCGCGCCGACCCAGGCGAACACCGCCGCCGAGGCGAGGGTCGGGCTGCGGGCCGCCGCGGACACGCTGATGACGTTGTTCGACACACCGCTGCTCGCGGAGGCGGGGCTGGTCGAGGCCCGCGTGGTGCGCAAGGCGCTGCGGGCCGCGGCGGAGGGGGAGCCGCTGCCGCTGGACGGACTCGCGGATCTGGTCGCGCTGGAACTGTGGCTACGGCGGCTGCTGGCGCGGCGGGGGACGTGCTGGACGGGGACACCCGGGCGGCAGCGGGCGGTGCCCGGGGGGATCGCCCCGCAGCGGGGGGCGTTGGCCCGGGGAGTCTGAGAGGGCCTACGGCGTCGCGGCGGGATCGGCCGGGTGCGGTGGGATCGACCGGGCGTGACGGGATCGGCCGGGTGCGGTGGTTGGACCTGTCTCGGTCGGTGGACCCGTGTCGGCCGACGGGCCCCGCGCGTGTGCGGTCGAACGCCGAGCGCTGTGTTCCTCGCCCCTCGTCCGCCGCCGGGGGCCTACGCGCAGGTGAAGCGGGACTCGGCCCAGCCGGCCAGGGCCAGGCGGTCGAAGTGGCTGTGAGGCTCCACCACCAGGCGTACGGTCTTGCGGCCCGTCAGGTCCACGTGGACCGGGACGGCTCGGCCGCCGCCCTTGACCGGCCCGGAGTTCCACAGGGGGACGCCGTCCGCGTGCACGGAGAAGGTGACCTTGCCCGGCTTCATCGTCAGGTCGTCCACGCCGACCGTCGCGTCGTAGGCGGTGCACGGGCGGTTCAGGTCGATGGTGACGGAGGAACGGCCGCGGACCGTCACACCCGGGGAATGGCTTCGGCGAGCGATGGACAGGGCCGAGCGCTGCCAGACCCAGCTGCTCTCGCGGATGCGCATCTCGGGAGCGTCACCGTCGCCGCTGATGTCATGGGAGAGCTCGCTCAACTGGTGGACCGTCGGAGTGGGCGGAGGTGGTGGCGGCGGCGGTGGAGCCGGGGTGGGAGCCGGAGGCGGCGCGGGGGTCGGCGTGGGGGTGGGTTTCGGGGCCGGCGCGGGCCCGGGGGGCGGGACCGGCTCGGGGGTGGGTGTCGGTGTCGGGGTGGGTTTCGAGGCCGGCGCGGGCGTCGGCGCGGGCGCCGGTGGCGCGAGGGCCGGAGCGGGAGGCGGGGGCGCCGGTTTTGGGGTTTTCTCCGAGGGGGGCGGGGGCTCCTCGCGGACCACGGGGGACGAGGCGGGCGGGGCGGCCTTCGGCTCCTCGGAGGGCTTCTCGTTGCCCGAGAGGGCGAAGGCGATGGCCGCCGCCGTCGCCACCGCGACCACACCGGCCGCCAGCCCCGCCTTCACCGGTGCGGCCAGCCCCTCCGAGGCCGCCGCGCCGGCCGCTCCGCCCGAGCCACCGGAGCCGCCGGCCGCCGCACCGGCCGCACCCGCCGCGGCCGTGCCTCCGGCGAGGAGACCGGCCGCCTTGGCGTACCCGGCGGCGCCGAACCAGCCGATGACGGCGACGGGCACCAGGGAGGGGATGCCGCCGGCGACTTCCTGGACCTGGGTGGCCGCCAGCCGGCACCGCGCGCATGTGTCCAGGTGCTTGCGCAGGCCCCGTTCGGCGCGGGTGCGCAGCCGGCCGCGCGCGTACGTGCCGAGCTGGTCGGCGTAGCGGGCGCACTCCTCGTCGTCGGTGAGGGTCGCACTGACGTGCGCTTGGAGGTACGCCTGCTTCAGGCCCTCACGGGCGCGGCTGGCCAGGACGCGGGTGCCGTTGGCGTCCAGGCCGAAGAGCGTGGCGACCGTGCTCGGCGACTCGTCCTCGACCTCGGTGTGCCACAGCACCGCCTGCCAGCGCTCCGGCAACGACCTGAACGCCTGCATGGCCATGGACTGTTCGGCCTCGTGCATCGCCCGTACGTCCGCCCCCAGGTCCAGGGGGTCGGGGCCGGACACGTGCGGCAGGCGCGCGGCCTGGGTGACGAAGACCGCGAAGTCGTCGACCAGTTGCTCGCGCTTCGCCGACTGCGTCCAGGACGCCGCCACCCGTCGTACGGTCGTGAGCAGATACGCGCGTACGGCGTGCTCGGGGCCCGAACCGCCGCGCACCGCCTGGAGCACGCGGGCGAAGACCTCGGCGGTCAGGTCGTCCGCGGTGTGGGTGTCCCGGCAGCAGGTACGGGCGTACCGGCGGACCGCTTCCGCGTGACGCCGGTACAGCTCCTCGTACGCCGAGTCGTCGCCCGCGCGCATGCGCGCGACGAGACCGGCGTCGGACGGCGGCAGTTCGCGCAGGGGAGGCAGGACGGCCGCCTCGCGCCGGTCGCGCTGGGCGGGGACGAGACCGTCCGGGTCGTCCCTGTCGTCGGGGGGCACGCTCGTGCGCCATCCCTGACTCGGCACCTGCGGTGGGTTCTCGGCCCCGGAGTCGCCGTCACCGCACGACCCGTCCCGCCCGTCAACGTTCATCGCGGAAGCCCCCGCCACCTGCCCAACCGGTCCTGATCAGGGGTCAGGGTGCCACAGCGGCTTTTGGTCAGGACAGCTCAGAGCAGCCCATCCACCCGTCCGAGGGTTTCTGTCGCACATGAGTGTGGACAGTCACCCATTGGGGGAAGGGGTAGGGCCCGTCCGGTCCGGACGGGCCTCATCGGCCGCACCCGCTCACGCCGGGCGTGAGCGCAGGCCCTCCAGCAGGATGTCCAGCAGCCGGGCCGAGGCGGCCGCCTGCTGGGCCGGATCCGGCAGCGAGGGCGCGGCCGTGGCGATCACCAGGAGCACGTCCGACACCGACACGTCCGGCCGCAGCGCGCCCGCCTCGCGGGCCCGCTCCACGAGCCGGCCGACGACGTCGAGAAGCTGTGCCGTACCGGAGTCGTCCTCCCCGGCGCCGGCCGACCCCTTCTCGGGCACCAGCCGCAGTTCGGCGCCGGCCGGCTGTGCCCGCTGCTGCGGCACGCGCGCGTGGTCGTGCTCGTCCACCACGCCCACCCGCAGCACCTGCGGCGGCAGCAGCCGCCCGGCGCCCGAGGCGACCGACGTACGCAGGAAGCGGGACAGCGCCGACCACGGCTCGTCCTCCTGGCCGAGCGCCGTACGCGCCTGGTCGGTCAGCCGGGAGGTCTCCTCCTCGGCTATCCGCCGGACCAGGACGTCCTTGCTCGGGAAGCGCCGGTACACCGTGCCCACACCGACGCGGGCCCGGCGTGCCACGTCCTCCATCGGCGCGCCGTAGCCCAGCTCGCCGAAGACCTCACGTGCCGCGCGCAGCACGTGCTCCAGATTGCGCTGCGCGTCCACGCGCAGCGGTGTCGTGCGTGGTCCTCCCGCGCGCCCGTGGCCCGGCGATGCCGCGCTCAGCGCGGTGCCGGGCGCCATGGTCGACGCGGAAGACCAATGAGAATCCTGAACATGCATATGTTTTCCCCCGGTGATGACGTCTCCCCCCGGAGACTCCCCGCCATAGATGGCCGGGGCTCGAGAAACATGCCCGGTGGCCGGATCCGCCCGTCGCGGACCCGAATGAGCGCATCCCCCTACACCCCGTCGACGTACGAACATAGTTGAGAGGAAGTCAATTCAGAAGGGGCAGGTTCCGCACGGAGCGCCCCCCGATCGGAGTACGGGGCGCATTGATCCCGTATGTACCCCGGGAGAAGTGTCGGGAAAGAGCTGCTGACCTGCGCATATATCGTTCGCTCCGGGAGTCCGGGCTGCTCGGCGCGCCCACCGCCTCCAGTCACACAATTCGTCGGGGCTGTGGACAAACGCAGGCGGCGGGTGCGTCATGGGAGGGTGAAGGAACGTGCGCGCATTCTCGTTGTCGGTGGCGGCTATGTCGGGATGTACACGGCCCTGCGCCTGCAGCGGAAGCTGAAACGGGAACTCGCCCGGGGCGCGGCCGAGATCACCGTGGTCACCCCCGACCCGTACATGACGTACCAGCCGTTCCTCCCCGAAGCGGCCGCCGGTGCCATTTCTCCTCGTCATGTGGTCGTACCGCTGCGTCGTGTCCTGGACCGGTGCCACATCGTCATCGGCGAGGCCTCCGCCATCGACCACGCAGCCCGCGTCGCCACCGTCACCACCCTCGCCGACGGCGAGAAGGGCGATGGAGGCCGGGCGGTTGTCTACGACGAACTCGTCCTCGCACCCGGCTCCGTCTCGCGCACCCTGCCGATTCCCGGTCTCGCCGACCACGCCATCGGCTTCAAGACCGTCGAGGAGGCCATCGGGCTGCGCAACCACGTCCTCGAACAGATGGACATCGCCTCCTCCACCCGCGACCCCGCGATCCGTGACGCCGCCCTCACCTTCGTCTTCGTCGGCGGCGGCTACGCGGGCGTCGAGGCGCTCGGCGAGCTGGAGGACATGGCCCGCTACGCCACGCGGTACTACCACAACCTCCGCCCCGCGGACATGAAGTGGATCCTCGTCGAGGCCTCGAACCGCATCCTGCCCGAGGTCGGCGAGGAGATGGGCCGCTACACGGTCAGCGAACTGCGCCGCCGCAACATCGACGTACGCCTGGAGACCCGCCTGGAGTCCTGTACCGGCCGCGTCGCCGTACTCAGCGACGGTGCCCGCTTCCCCACCCGCACCGTCGTATGGACCGCCGGCGTCAAACCGCACCCCGTCCTCGCCGCCACCGACCTGGCGCGCGACGAACGCGGACGGCTGCGGTGCACCGCCGAACTCGCCGTCGAGGGCGCCCCGCACGCGTGGGCCGCGGGCGACGCCGCCGCCGTCCCCGACGCCACCGCCGGGGAACCCGGCCGGGAATGCGCCCCCAACGCGCAGCACGCGCTCCGTCAGGCGAAGGTCCTCGCCGACAACATCGCGCACTCCCTGCGCGGCGAACCCCTTCAGACGTACGCCCACTCGTACGCCGGGTCGGTCGCCTCCCTGGGACTGCACAAGGGCGTCGCCCACGTCTACGGGCGCAAGATCAAGGGCTACCCCGCCTGGCTCATGCACCGCACCTACCACCTGAGCCGCGTCCCCACCTTCAACCGCAAGGCGCGCGTGGCCGCCGAATGGACCCTCGCCGGGCTCTTCAAACGGGAGATCGTCTCCCTGGGTTCACTCGAACACCCGCGGGCCGAGTTCGAACTCGCGGCCGGTGGAAAGGCTTCTCAGGACCCCCCGGACAACCCGAAGGGGTCGTCCTGACCGTATCCAGGAACTCCACGGACCGGCCCGACGTCTGACGGATGCCGGGCCGGTCGGCAGCCTGCCAGACTGGTCCACCACCGAGGGCGGGCGGCTGCCCGTTCCCGGTGCGGCCCCGGGGCCCCGGCCGGCCCCGTCTCCCGGCCGCCGACCACGACACGAGGCAAGGATTCGTGAACTTCACCCGCTGGAGCGCCCGGCTCCCCGGAACGCAACGCCGCGCCGCGGCGCGCGGCGAGCACGCGGTCTCTCCGGACCGGCGGGGGGAGGGCTCCGTGCCCACGGCCCGCGCCGAACAAGCCGTCGAGCATGCACGGCCCGTGCCCGCCGTCGACGACCTCAGGGTGCGCGAGGTCCTCGACCACGTCCCCTCCCTCGTCGCCCTGGTGCACGGCCCGGACCACCGCACCGCCTACGTCAACGGCGCCTACACGGCCGCCTTCGGCGCCCGCCCGATCGGCGCCCCCGCGCGGGGAGCGCTCCCGGAGCTCGACGAACTCGGCCTGTTGCCCCTCCTCGACCAGGTCCTGCGCAGCGGAAAGCCCCGCACGGTCAAGTCCCGCAAGGCCCCCGACGGCCGCTCCTACACCTTCACCTGCACCCCGGCCACCCAGGGCGACGGCAGCGGTGTGCTGATCTTCGCCACCGACGTCACCGACCACGCCGAGGCCGCCGAACGCCTGCGCGCGAGCGAGCGCCGCCAGCGCGAGACCGCCGTCACCCTCCAGCGCTCGCTGCTCCCGCAGGAGCTCGAGGAGCCCGACGACCTGCGGGTCGCCGCCACCTACCACCCCGGCGGCACCGAGGCCGCCGTCGGCGGCGACTGGTACGACGTGATCACCCTCGGCGGCGGGCGCACCGCCCTGGTCATCGGCGACGTCATGGGCCGGGGCGTCCGCGCGGCGGCCGTCATGGGCCAGCTCCGCACGGCGGTACGCGCCTACGCTCGCCTCGACCTCCCCCCGCACGAGATCCTCCAGCTGCTCGACGGCCTTGCCATGGAGATCGACGCCAACCAGATCGCCACCTGCGTGTACGCCATCCACGACCCCAACGAGGGCACCCTCGTCTACGCCTCCGCCGGCCACCTGCCCATCCTGGTCCGCGACGAGCAGGGCACCGTCCAGCGCGCCGACGAACCGACCGGCCCTCCGCTCGGCACCGGCGGCTGGATGCACTCCTCCGGGTCGATCCCGCTGAGCCCCGGCTCCACCGCCGTCCTCTACACGGACGGCCTGGTCGAGCGCCGCAACGAGGACCTGGACGAGGGCATCGCCGCTCTGGAGCGTGCCCTGGCCGGTGCGACCGGCACCCCCCAGGTGATCTGCGACCGTCTGGTCCGCTCGGCGGGCGTGACCCCGGAACATGACGACGACGTCGCCGTGCTGGTGCTCCAGCACCCCGCCCGCACGGGCCCGGAGAGCGAGCTGTTCCACAACGCCGCCCTGGAGCTGCTGGGCGGCGTCGAAGCGGCACCGCGCGCGCGTGCCTTCGCCTCCGGCGTGCTCACCAGCTGGCGCTTCTCCGCCGATCTGCACGACCTGGGCGTCCTGGCCGCCAGTGAACTGGTCGCCAACTCCCTCCAGCACGGCATCCCGCCCATGCGTCTGCGCCTGCGCCGCACCGACCGCCGGCTGATCGTCGAGGTCACCGACGGCGACGACCACCTGCCGAGGCGCCGCCGCGCGGAACCCGCAGACGAGTCCGGCCGGGGCATCGCCATCGTCGCCACGATCGCCTCCAACTGGGGAAGCCGGCGCACCCCGGGCGGCGGCAAGGCCGTCTGGTGCGAGTTCGCCCTGCCGAAACCGGTCGCTCCCTAGGGCCGGTCCGGCGGGTCATGCCGGAGACGTGGGGGCCGGCACGCTCTCCCCCAAGCTCTTCGAGCAGGGTCCCCCATGAACAGGGGGACCCCCATGACCCCACTCACCCCGGCTGGACGGATACCGCCGATTGCCTCCGACTTGGTCCGCCGGACAGACCTTACGACCTCACCCGCGATGGCGAGCGGGTTCCCGACGCCCTGCGGCTTCGCCTCCGGCGTGGTCGTCGGTCGCGACGGTTCCGCCCTCACTTCCTCCTCCGCCTTGGATGCGAAGCCGCATGACGCCGCTCGCCGATTCACTCCCCATCGCGGGTGAGGTCGTCAGGGCAGGTCCTGGGGAGCGGTGCGCCGTGCGGCGCCGGTCCCGGACACGCAGCGCCGGGCTCAGAGATGCGTGCCGGTCTCAGACGTGCGCCGGGGACTGGCCCGCCGGGGCGCCGCCCTGGGTGACCACCAGGCTCCGTGCCACGGACGGCCGGTCCTGCACCTGGGTGAGCTGTCGGCCCAACCGCAGCGCGAGCACCGTGATCGCCAGTGAGAACAACACGAAGACCACGATGTACGGCCCGTGCAGCGAGGCCCCCATCGGCCCGCCCACCGCCGGACCGATGGCCAGCGCGAGCTGCTTCACCAGGGCGAACGCCGAGTTGTACTGACCCGCCAGCCCTTCCGGCGCGAGATCCGCGACCAGCGGCGCGAGCGTCGGCGACAGCATCGACTCACCGAGCCCGAACAGGGCGTACGTCGAGATGAAGGCGGCGGTCGCCATCGCCTGGCTGCCGTTACCCAGGCCCGCGTACCCGGCCACGGCCCACGCCACGGCCCAGAGCAGCCCCACCGACGCGATCACGCGCGTACGGCTGCGGCGCTCCACGAACCGCAGCACCACGAACTGCGCGAGAACGATGGCCAGCGTGTTCGCCGCCAGCGCCGTCCCCAGCGTCGACGTCGAGATACCGACCGCCTCGACCCCGTACGCGCTCAGTCCCGACTCGAACTGGCCGTAGCAGGCGAAGAACAGCACGAAGCCCAGCACGCACAGCTGCACCATGGCCCGGTTGCCCATCAGCTGCTTCCAGCTGCCCTTGGCCGACGGAGCCGGAGCACCCTCGATACGCGGCGAGCGCGGCATTCGCACCGTCGCCATCACCACGACCAGCAGCAGGAACATCGCCGCCTCGATCGAGAACAGCATGGTGAAGGAGGAGGCCCTGGTCGTGTCGACGAGGTGTCCGCCGATGAGACCGCCGACCCCGAGCCCGAGGTTCTGCAGGAAGAACTGCATGGCGAACGCACGTGACCGGGTCTCCACCGTGGAGCAGTCCACGATCATCGTCGCCAGCGCCGGCTGCGTCACGGCCTGGCCGGCTCCGAGCAGCGCGGCCGACACCAGCACGCTCGACGCACCGCTCGACAGCCCCAGGCTCAGCGCCCCGACGGCGGCCGTGACCAGGGCGACGAGCAGTACCGGCAGCGGACCCCGCCGGACGATGGCCCGTCCGGCGAACGGCAGCACGATCAGTGCGGCCACCGCGAACACGGCGAGCACCAGCCCCGCCGTCACGGCCCCGAGTCCTCGTACCTGCGCCACATAGACGTACAGGTAGGGGACGGTGAAGCCGAGGCCGAACGCACTGAGTGCGTTGCCCACGTGGATCCGGCGCATCGCAGCGCCCATCGCCCTGGTCACGTTCACCCTCTCTTGTAAGTTAGTAGTGAAGACTTAGAAGCTAAAGTTCGAAGGTGAAGAGTACACGCCGAACAGCTTCAATGCGAAGGGCTTCAGAGTGAAGGACGGCATGCCATACTGCGGGCCATGGGCGACACCTCCGGCCTCAGCGAGCCGACACTCGAAGAGCAGATCGCCGCGTACCAGCGCGAGTTCCAGGACCTCGACCCCCAGGTCGAGAAGATCGTCTCCGCGCTGTCCCGGCTGAACCGCCGGATGAACGTCGCCTACGGCCGTCAGACCGCCGAGCTCGGTATCACCAACGCCGACTGGGAGGTCCTCAAGGCCCTCGTCCTGTCCGGCGCCCCGTACCGCATGGGCCCCAGCGACCTGGCCAAGCGACTCGGCCTCACACCGGCCGCCATGACCCACCGGATCGACCGCATGGTCGCCGAAGGCCTCGTCAACCGGGAACGCGACGAGACGAACCGGGTCCGGGTCATCGTCGAGGCGACACCCGCCGGCCGCGAGAAGTGGCTCGAGGTGATGCGCATGGCGA
This sequence comes from Streptomyces sp. P9-A2, assembly GCF_036634175.1. Classification (NCBI taxonomy): domain Bacteria; kingdom Bacillati; phylum Actinomycetota; class Actinomycetes; order Kitasatosporales; family Streptomycetaceae; genus Streptomyces; species Streptomyces sp. P9-A2. The sequence continues at coordinate 3,857,321 of NZ_JAZIFX010000001.1, read as the reverse complement.
CGGTCTTCGAGGAGGACCTGCTCCAGGACCTCTCGCCGGACGAGCGGATCACCCTGGGTGAAGTGCTCACCCGCCTCCTGCGCAGGGTGGAGGACGCCCAGCCCGACGCAGGCGGCCGCCTCGCCGACCTGGACTGACGGCCTGGACCGACGGCCTGGCCCTCGCGAGCTCCGGAGCCGCGAACGGCCAAAAAGATCTTGACAGGGGGCGCTTGACTTCCCCCAACCAGACCCGTAAAGTTCTTCGAGTTGCCATCGAGCCGTAACGGTTCTCCGGCAACACTTCCGCCGCGAGAGCGGCACTCAAAACCACCAGCACGATCTCCCCAGCGGACTGCTTTCGGTATGCCCGAATTCAATTCGCAGGGATGCCGCCATCTGAATCGGAACCGAACGGCTCCGATTTGAGAAGCGGCGAGGGAGTCCGCTAAGGTTTGAGACGTCGGAACGGCCCAACAGCCGGAAAGACGAACCCCGCTGACTGGGGGTCAGGTCGAAAGAAAAAGATCTGATAGAGTCGGAGTCGCCGGAAAGGGAAACGCGAAAAGCGGAAACCCGGAAGGCGAAACCCCGAGGAAACCGGATCACAAAGATCTGATAGAGTCGGAAACGCAAGACCGAAGGGAAGCGCCCGGAGGAAAGCCCGAGAGGGTGAGTACAAAGGAAGCGTCCGTTCCTTGAGAACTCAACAGCGTGCCAAAAATCAACGCCAGATTATGTTGATACCCCGTTCCCGGCCCACGGCCGGGGCGAGGTTCCTTTGAAAAAACACAGCGAGGACGCTGTGAACGGCCGGGCCTATTCCGCCCGACCGTTCCGCTCTCGTGTGTGTTCTTCCGGCAGTCCTTAACCGGACACCGCCGGGAAAGCATTCACGGAGAGTTTGATCCTGGCTCAGGACGAACGCTGGCGGCGTGCTTAACACATGCAAGTCGAACGATGAACCACTTCGGTGGGGATTAGTGGCGAACGGGTGAGTAACACGTGGGCAATCTGCCCCTCACTTCGGGACAAGCCCTGGAAACGGGGTCTAATACCGGATAATATCCGCGTCCGCATGGACGGGGGTTGAAAGCTCCGGCGGTGAGGGATGAGCCCGCGGCCTATCAGCTTGTTGGTGAGGTAACGGCTCACCAAGGCGACGACGGGTAGCCGGCCTGAGAGGGCGACCGGCCACACTGGGACTGAGACACGGCCCAGACTCCTACGGGAGGCAGCAGTGGGGAATATTGCACAATGGGCGAAAGCCTGATGCAGCGACGCCGCGTGAGGGATGACGGCCTTCGGGTTGTAAACCTCTTTCAGCAGGGAAGAAGCGAAAGTGACGGTACCTGCAGAAGAAGCGCCGGCTAACTACGTGCCAGCAGCCGCGGTAATACGTAGGGCGCGAGCGTTGTCCGGAATTATTGGGCGTAAAGAGCTCGTAGGCGGCTTGTCGCGTCGGTTGTGAAAGCCCGGGGCTTAACCCCGGGTCTGCAGTCGATACGGGCAGGCTAGAGTTCGGTAGGGGAGATCGGAATTCCTGGTGTAGCGGTGAAATGCGCAGATATCAGGAGGAACACCGGTGGCGAAGGCGGATCTCTGGGCCGATACTGACGCTGAGGAGCGAAAGCGTGGGGAGCGAACAGGATTAGATACCCTGGTAGTCCACGCCGTAAACGGTGGGAACTAGGTGTTGGCGACATTCCACGTCGTCGGTGCCGCAGCTAACGCATTAAGTTCCCCGCCTGGGGAGTACGGCCGCAAGGCTAAAACTCAAAGGAATTGACGGGGGCCCGCACAAGCAGCGGAGCATGTGGCTTAATTCGACGCAACGCGAAGAACCTTACCAAGGCTTGACATACACCGGAAACGTCTGGAGACAGGCGCCCCCTTGTGGTCGGTGTACAGGTGGTGCATGGCTGTCGTCAGCTCGTGTCGTGAGATGTTGGGTTAAGTCCCGCAACGAGCGCAACCCTTGTTCTGTGTTGCCAGCATGCCCCTTCGGGGGTGATGGGGACTCACAGAAGACCGCCGGGGTCAACTCGGAGGAAGGTGGGGACGACGTCAAGTCATCATGCCCCTTATGTCTTGGGCTGCACACGTGCTACAATGGCCGGTACAATGAGCTGCGATACCGCAAGGTGGAGCGAATCTCAAAAAGCCGGTCTCAGTTCGGATTGGGGTCTGCAACTCGACCCCATGAAGTCGGAGTTGCTAGTAATCGCAGATCAGCATTGCTGCGGTGAATACGTTCCCGGGCCTTGTACACACCGCCCGTCACGTCACGAAAGTCGGTAACACCCGAAGCCGGTGGCCCAACCCCCTTGCGGGGAGGGAGCCGTCGAAGGTGGGACTGGCGATTGGGACGAAGTCGTAACAAGGTAGCCGTACCGGAAGGTGCGGCTGGATCACCTCCTTTCTAAGGAGCACTTCTTACCGGGCCTGCCCGGTCAGAGGCCAGTACACCGGCGTACGTCCGGTGCTGGTTGCTCATGGGTGGAACGTTGATTATTCGGCCGGTTGCCCCGGGCCGAAGGCCTGCCAGTACTGCCCCCTCACCGGGGCGTGGAAAGCATGATCTTCGGACGGGAACCGGCCGGGCACGCTGTTGGGTGTCTGAGGGCACGGCCGCAAGGCCCGCTCCTCGATGCCGACCCCGGTACAGCACCGCGCAAGCGGTGTGTGACGGGTGGTCGGTCGTTGTTTGAGAACTGCACAGTGGACGCGAGCATCTGTGGCCAAGTTTTTAAGGGCGCACGGTGGATGCCTTGGCACCAGGAACCGATGAAGGACGTGGGAGGCCACGATAGTCCCCGGGGAGTCGTCAACCAGACTTTGATCCGGGGGTGTCCGAATGGGGAAACCCGGCAGTCGTCATGGGCTGTCACCCATACCTGAACACATAGGGTATGCGGAGGGAACGCGGGGAAGTGAAACATCTCAGTACCCGCAGGAAGAGAAAACAACCGTGATTCCGGGAGTAGTGGCGAGCGAAACCGGATGAGGCCAAACCGTAGGCGTGCAAGACCCGGCAGGGGTTGCGCCTACGGGGTTGTGGGATCTCTCTTCATGGTCTGCCGGCCATGAGACGAGTCAGAAACCGTTGATGTAGGCGAAGGACATGCGAAAGGTCCGGCGCAGAGGGTAAGACCCCCGTAGCCGAAACGTCAACGGCTCGTTTGAGAGACACCCAAGTAGCACGGGGCCCGAGAAATCCCGTGTGAATCCGGCGGGACCACCCGCCAAGCCTAAATATTCCCTGGTGACCGATAGCGGATAGTACCGTGAGGGAATGGTGAAAAGTACCGCGGGAGCGGAGTGAAATAGTACCTGAAACCGTGTGCCTACAAGCCGTGGGAGCGTCGGAATGAGGCTTGCCTCATTCTCGTGACTGCGTGCCTTTTGAAGAATGAGCCTGCGAGTTTGCGGTGTGTTGCGAGGTTAACCCGGGTGGGGAAGCCGTAGCGAAAGCGAGTCCGAACAGGGCGTCTCAGTAGCATGCTCAAGACCCGAAGCGGAGTGATCTAGCCATGGGCAGGTTGAAGCGGAGGTAAGACTTCGTGGAGGACCGAACCCACCAGGGTTGAAAACCTGGGGGATGACCTGTGGTTAGGGGTGAAAGGCCAATCAAACTCCGTGATAGCTGGTTCTCCCCGAAATGCATTTAGGTGCAGCGTCGCGTGTTTCTTGCCGGAGGTAGAGCACTGGATAGGCGATGGGCCCTACCGGGTTACTGACCTTAGCCAAACTCCGAATGCCGGTAAGTGAGAGCGCGGCAGTGAGACTGTGGGGGATAAGCTCCATGGTCGAGAGGGAAACAGCCCAGAGCATCGACTAAGGCCCCCAAGCGTACGCTAAGTGGAAAAGGATGTGGAGTCGCACAGACAACCAGGAGGTTGGCTTAGAAGCAGCCACCCTTGAAAGAGTGCGTAATAGCTCACTGGTCTAGTGATTCCGCGCCGACAATGTAGCGGGGCTCAAGCGTACCGCCGAAGTCGTGTCATTGCAGCTATAGGGCCAACGCCCGCTGTGATGGGTAGGGGAGCGTCGTCTGCCGGGTGAAGCCGCGCCGGAAGGCAGTGGTGGACGGTTGACGAGTGAGAATGCAGGCATGAGTAGCGATACACACGTGAGAAACGTGTGCGCCGATTGACTAAGGGTTCCTGGGTCAAGCTGATCTGCCCAGGGTAAGTCGGGACCTAAGGCGAGGCCGACAGGCGTAGTCGATGGATAACCGGTTGATATTCCGGTACCCGCTGTGAAGCGTCAAACATTGAATCAGGCGATGCTAAGCCCGTGAAGCCGTTCCGGACCCTTCGGGGAAAGGAAAGTGGTGGAGCCGGCGGACCAGACTTGTAGTAGGTGAGTGATGGGGTGACGCAGGAAGGTAGTCCAGCCCGGGCGGTGGTAGTCCCGGGGTAAGGGTGTAGCCCGTCATCCAGGTAAATCCGGATGACATGGGGGTGAGACCCGATGCCGAGCCGATTGTGGCGAAGTGGATGATCCTATGCTGTCGAGAAAAGCCTCTAGCGAGTTTCATGGCGGCCCGTACCCTAAACCGACTCAGGTAGTCAGGTAGAGAATACCGAGGCGTTCGGGTGAACTATGGTTAAGGAACTCGGCAAAATGCCCCCGTAACTTCGGGAGAAGGGGGGCCATGTCCGGTGATCCGATTTACTCGGTGAGCTGGGTGTGGCCGCAGAGACCAGCGAGAAGCGACTGTTTACTAAAAACACAGGTCCGTGCGAAGCCGTAAGGCGATGTATACGGACTGACGCCTGCCCGGTGCTGGAACGTTAAGGGGACCGGTTAGTCACTCTTCGGGGTGGCGAGGCTGAGAACTTAAGCGCCAGTAAACGGCGGTGGTAACTATAACCATCCTAAGGTAGCGAAATTCCTTGTCGGGTAAGTTCCGACCTGCACGAATGGCGTAACGACTTCTCGACTGTCTCAACCATAGGCCCGGTGAAATTGCACTACGAGTAAAGATGCTCGTTTCGCGCAGCAGGACGGAAAGACCCCGGGACCTTTACTACAGTTTGATATTGGTGTTCGGTTCGGCTTGTGTAGGATAGCTGGGAGACTGTGAACCCATCACGCCAGTGGTGGGGGAGTCGTCGTTGAAATACCAGTCTGGTCGTGCTGGATGTCTAACCTGGGTCCGTGATCCGGATCAGGGACAGTGTCTGATGGGTAGTTTAACTGGGGCGGTTGCCTCCTAAAGAGTAACGGAGGCGCCCAAAGGTTCCCTCAGCCTGGTTGGTAATCAGGTGTTGAGTGTAAGTGCACAAGGGAGCTTGACTGTGAGACCGACGGGTCGAGCAGGGACGAAAGTCGGGACTAGTGATCCGGCGGTGGCTTGTGGAAGCGCCGTCGCTCAACGGATAAAAGGTACCCCGGGGATAACAGGCTGATCTTCCCCAAGAGTCCATATCGACGGGATGGTTTGGCACCTCGATGTCGGCTCGTCGCATCCTGGGGCTGGAGTCGGTCCCAAGGGTTGGGCTGTTCGCCCATTAAAGCGGTACGCGAGCTGGGTTTAGAACGTCGTGAGACAGTTCGGTCCCTATCCGCTGCGCGCGCAGGAGTCTTGAGAAGGGCTGTCCCTAGTACGAGAGGACCGGGACGGACGAACCTCTGGTGTGCCAGTTGTCCTGCCAAGGGCATGGCTGGTTGGCTACGTTCGGGAGGGATAACCGCTGAAAGCATCTAAGCGGGAAGCCTGCTTCGAGATGAGGACTCCCACCCACTTGATGGGGTAAGGCTCCCAGTAGACGACTGGGTTGATAGGCCGGATATGGAAGCACGGTAACGTGTGGAGTTGACCGGTACTAATAGGCCGAGGGCTTGTCCTCAGTTGCTCGCGTCCACTGTGTTGGTTCTGAAACCACGAACGACCCCACGTACTTGGCGTGGTGCGGTTGTTGTCTGTTTCATAGTGTTTCGGTGGTCATAGCGTAGGGGAAACGCCCGGTTACATTCCGAACCCGGAAGCTAAGCCTTATTGCGCCGATGGTACTGCAGGGGGGACCCTGTGGGAGAGTAGGACGCCGCCGAACAATTCTTGAATGGGAAAGCCCCGTGCCACCGGCACGGGGCTTTCCTGCGTTTGGAGCCGTTTTTATGACGGCTCCACCAGCTTGGTGTCGTAGGCCAGGATCACTGCCTGGACGCGGTCCCTCGAGCCCGTCTTCGCGAGGACGCGGCTGACGTGGGTCTTCACCGTTGATTCGGCGAGGTGGAGGCGGGTGGCGATCTCCGTGTTGGTCCAGCCCTGGCCGATGACGGTGAGGATCTCGCGTTCGCGCTCGGTGAGGGTGTTCAGTCGGGGGTCGGTGTACGGGCTCGTGGGCGTGGTGGGGTCCTGGTGGGTGGACGTCGGCAGGTGGTGGGCGTAGGCGTCCAGGAGACGGCGGGTCAGGCCGGGGGCGACGACCGCGTCACCGGTGGCCACGGAGCGGATGCCGGAGAGGAGTTCCTCCGGCTGGGCGTCCTTGACGAGGAAGCCGGAGGCGCCGGCGCGGAGGCCTGCGTAGGCGTACTTGTCGAGGTCGAACGTGGTGAGGATGAGGACGCGGGTGCGGTCGCCGGCGGCGACGATGTGGCGGGTGGCCTCGATGCCGTCCATGCCGGGCATGCGGATGTCCATCAGGACGACGTCGGGGTGCAGTTCGGCTGTCATGCGGACCGCTTCGCTGCCGCCGGACGCCTCGCCGAGGACCGTCATGTCGTCCTGGCTCTCCAGCAGCATGCGGAAGCCGAAGCGCTGGAGGGGCTGGTCGTCGGCTATGAGGACGGTGGTCACTGCGGGGTTTCCTCCGGGAGGTACAGGTGGACGCGCCAGCCCTGTTCGGGGTGGGGGCGTGGGCCGGCCTCAAGTGTGCCGCCGTACAGGGCGGTTCGTTCACGCATTCCGGGGAGGCCGCGGCCGTCGGCGGGAGTGGCCTCCCCGGCTGTTCCGGCTGTTCCGGTGTCGGTGATCGTGGCCGTGACGGCGCCCTGGCCGCCGTGGACGAGGGTGATCTCGGCGGTGGTGTTCGGGCCGGCGTGCTTGAGGGCGTTGGTGAGGGCTTCCTGGATGACGCGGTAGACGGTGAGCTGGCGGCCGGCGGGGAGGTCGGCCCGGCCTTCGACCGTGGTGTGGACGGGGAGGCCCGCGGCGCGGACGCCGTTGATGAGCTGTTCGAGGTCGGTGAGGGTGGGCTGGGGCGTCAGTTCGGCGGGGTGACGGCCGGCCTCGTCGTCCCGGAGGACGTCCAGGAGGCGGCGGAGTTCGCTCATGGCCTGGCGACTGGTGGTGCCGATGGCGTCGAGTGCTTGGGCGGCGCGTTCCGGGGACTTGGTGGCCGCGTACTTGCCGCCGTCGGCCAGGCCGGTGATGACGGAGAGGTTGTGGCCGATGATGTCGTGCATCTCGCGGGCGATACGGGCGCGTTCCGCGGCGGTGGCGAGCTGGGCCTGCTGGTCGCGTTCGGTCTCGAGGCGGCGGGCGCGGTCCTCCAGGGCCTCCGTGTGGTTCTGCCGGGTGCGGACGGTGATGCCGATGAGGGCCACCACGACGAGGGACGTCAGCTGCGAGCCGATCTGCCGGCTCCAGGCACCCTCCTCCCCGTGGCGGGCCGCGGAGACCGCGGCCGGGGTGAGGACGAGGGCGGTCATCCACCACAGGTTGCGCAGGGGGAGGCGCAGGGCGACATGGTAGACGGCGACGAGTTGCAGCAGGGCCGCTTGGAGGGCGGTGCCGGTCCAGGCGTTGACCAGCGCGAACGGGGCCATGGCGAGCAGGACCGTGACGGGGTGCGTGCGGCGCCGCAGGAGGGGGACGGAGAGGCCGAGGCTGAGCGTCAGGAGGAGCCAGCGCGGCGCGCCGGGGTGGTGGGTGGTGGTGAGCCAGCCGCCGCCGAGGACGTCGATGAGGGCGGCGGTCACCCAGAACCCGGTGACATGCAGGTCCCACGGCAGCGGGTGACGCCGGTCGAAGGCGCGGACCCGCCGGGTGACGCGCTGAACGTACTGGGTGAGTGGCTCCGCGGCGCGTTCGCCCTTCGGATGCCTGGTTTCTTTTCCCGCGGGGGCTTTCTGGTCCGTCGCCACGAGGTCCATGGTGGTGGGTCCGTCCGTCGGGGAAACACGCGGGCTTCGATGCTCGTCCGTGCGGGGCCGGAGTACGTCGGACCGCGGGCAGTAATTCGGGTGAGGGCGGTGGTACCCCGGTACTACGGTGGGCCGGTATGAGTACTACGCGTTCCGAGACGGCGCTCGGCACTGCTTTCCGGGACTATGTGATCCGGCCGGTGCGAGCCGGAGAGTGGACCGCGTTGAAGCGGTTGCGGCTCACCGCACTGCGGGACCCGGTCGCGGACATCGCCTTCCTGGACACGTATGAGAAGGCGGTGGCGCAGCCCGACACGTACTGGCAGGAGCGGACGGCGCGTGCGGCCGAGGGTGCGGACGGGATGCGGCAGTTCATCGCCGAGACGGCGGGCGGCGCCTGGGTGGGGACGGTCGCCGTGCTGGTCGAGGAGCCCGGTGCGACGGACCTGGCCGGGTTTCCCGTCGAGCGGCGGCAGGGGCATCTCTTCGGGGTGTTCGTCCGGCCCGAGCACCGGGGGAACGGGCTGACCAAGGCGTTGTTCGAGGCCGCACTGGAGTGGGCGTGGGCGGTGAGGTTGGAGCGGGTGCGGCTCATCGTGCACCCGGACAACGCGCGCGCCCTCGGCTTCTACCGCAAGGCGGGCTTCGTGGAGAGCGGGGTCACTCTGCCGCTGGCGGGGAAGCCGGACGAGCACGAGCTGGAGATGGTCGTCGAGCGCTGACCTGCGGTGCCTACAACGGGAGTTCGTCGTGGGGCCAGCGGGAGCGGGCCTGTTCCCGGGAGCGGAGGAGGGCCAGGGTGGGCATGCCCCGGGCCGGGCCGGTGGCGAGGAGGTCCGGGAGCTGGGGGAGGGGGGCCACGGCCGCCACGTCGTCCAGGATCAGGGTGAATGGTGGGTCGAGCCGACCGAAGGATGACCGTTCGGCCATGCGTCGGCCGTGCTCGACCACGCTCGCGGTGAGGGCCGTCAGCAACGGCATCGCACCCGGATGGGTGCGCGGATCCTCGATGGATTCACCCACCACATAAAGCGTGCCCCCTTCGTGGACAAAGGAATCCAAAGAGAGCGCATCAGTTCGGTTGGGTGTGCAGGCTTCACGGACGTTGACCGTGGACAGGGCCGACAGCGCACGCGTCGTCAGCTGCTGGGCGATGTCCCGGCGTTCGGGGTACGCGGTGAGGGTCGCCTCGAGTTCGCCCGCGGCGCCGGGGGCGGCCTTCGGGTGGGTGCGCAGGATGCGTACGGCGTCCTGGACCTGGGTGCCCTGCGCCCAGCGGTGGAGGTGGCGGACGGTACGGCCGTCGATGGCGGCGGCGTGCAGATAGCTCCGCAGAAGGAGCTGGGCGGTGTCGCTGACGGCCTGGTCGAGCCGGGAGGCGGGACGGACCGGGGCCAGCAGGGCGACGGCGCGCGCGACGGCCGTGTCCTTGTCCTCGCAGCCGCTGATGGGCGACCAGTGGAGACGGGCCGGGGTGTCGCAGCGATGGATCGGGTCGTAGAGGTGGGTCGGGCCGAGCTTGGCCCGGCCGTCCTTCGTCTCCTCCCAGAGGGCGGGGTCCGAGGTGAGGACGAGGGCGGGGCCCTCCGCGTCCCGTACGGCCACGGCGGCGGTGCTGCGGCGGGTGTCCGGGGGGCCGTAGAACACCGGGCGGGACACCTCCGGCACGCCCGGCACGCCCGGAACCTCCGGCGCCTTCGACAGGGCCGGTGCCTTCGACAGGTCCGTCGAGGGAGGGAGGGGTTCGGTGGGGGCGGCTTGCCGCGGCGGCGCCGTGGCAGGTGCGGTGACGGGCAGCGGCGCCGTCTCCTGGTCTCGTCCCCGTTCACGTACGGGCTCGGGGGCCGTTCTCGGGGTCGGTACCTCGTGCTGGATCGGCTCCGGTGCCGGTGCCGGTGCCGATGTCGCAGCCGTTGCCGCGGTCGTGGCCGCCGCGTGTCCTGCCGCTCGCTCCGCCTTCTGCCGGGCCCGTACGGCCCGCCAGCGGGCCAGGGTGCCCAGGACGAAGACGGTGAGGACGACGAGCAGCATCAGCTGGCCGATGAACAGGCCCCAGAACAGCCCGTACCCCGAGAGGGCGGATGCCGGGGTGTCCGGCCAGGCGCCCGGGATGTCGTGGGGTTCGGCGACGAGGTGCCGTATGGCGACCGGGGTGTCGGTGAAGGTGACGCCGGACGGCCAGGAGCCGTGGGCGAAGAGGGCCGCGAGGCCCGTGGCCGTCCACACCAGCAGGGTGATGCCGAGCAGGAACGCGAGCAGCCCGACCAGCAGTCCGTCCGGGATGCCGCCCTGGCCGCCCCGTCCCTGCCCGCCGCCCTGCACGTCACCCTGCCTGCCGCTGTGCCCGTCCGGTCTCACGTGGGATTCCTTCCCCCCTACGCCACCGTCGATTCGGAGTCGCCGATGTGCTGTTCGACGAAGGCCGCCGCCCGTTGCTCCGCCTCCAGCTCGGCGGCGCGCAGGGCGTCGCCGGCGGCGGCGAACTCGACGGAGGACTCGGTCATCGCGCGGTCGGTGAAGACCAGGGGGCGTTCGGTGTCGGTGATGAGGTGTTTGACGACCTGTACGTTGCCGTTGACGTCCCAGACGGCGATGCCCGGGGTGAGTGAGGGGATGATCTCCACCGCCCACCGGGGCAGGCCCAGCACTCGGCCCGTCGCCCGTGCCTCGTCGGCCTTCTGGGCGTAGATGGTCCGGGTGGACGCCATCTTGAGGATGGCCGCCGCCTCCTTCGCCGCCGCCCCGTCCACGACGTCGGACAGGTGGTGGACGACCGCGACGAACGACAGGCCCAGCCGGCGCCCGAACTTGAGCAGCCGCTGGAACAGCTGCGCCACGAAGGGGCTGTTGATGATGTGCCAGGCCTCTTCGACCAGGAAGATGCGCTTCTTGCGGTCGGGGCGGATCCAGGTGTGCTCCAGCCACACGCCGACGATCGCCATCAGGATCGGCATCGCGATGGAGTTGCGGTCGATGTGGGACAGGTCGAAGACGATCAGCGGTGCGTCCAGGTCGATGCCGACCGTCGTCGGGCCGTCGAACATGCCGCGCAGGTCACCGTCGACGAGCCGGTCCAGTACCAGGGCGACGTCCAGGCCCCAGGCCCGTACGTCGTCTATGGCGACGTTCATCGCCTCCGCCGACTCCGCCTCGGGGTGGCGCAGCCGTTCGACGATGTCGGTGAGGACCGGCTGGCGTTCGACGATCGTCTCGGTGACGAAGGCGTGCGCGACCTTCAGCGCGAAGCCGGCGCGCTCGTCCAGGCCGTGCCCCATCGCGACCTCGATGATGGTGCGCAGCAGGGCGAGCTGGCCGGTCGTGGTGATCGACGGGTCGAGCGGGTTGAGCCGGATGCCGTGGTCCAGGGCGGCCGTGGGGTCCAGCCGGATGGGGGTGATGCCGAGTTCCCGCGCGATGAGGTTCCACTCGCCGGCACCGTCCTCGCCCTGGGCGTCCAGGACGACGACCTGGCGGTCGCGGAAGCGCAGCTGGCGCATGACGTACGTCTTCTCGAGGGCCGATTTGCCGTTGCCGGACTCGCCGAGGACCAGCCAGTGCGGTGCGGGCAGCTGCTGGCCGTAGAGCTGGAACGGGTCGTAGATGTAGCCCTTGCCGGAGTACACCTCGCGGCCGATGATCACGCCGGAGTCGCCGAGGCCGGGGGCGGCGGTCGGGAGGTAGACGGCCTGCGCCTGGCCCGTGGAGGTGCGCACCGGCAGCCGTGTCGTCTCGACCTTCCCGAACAGGAACGACGTGAAGGTGTCGGTGACGACGGACAGCGGATCCCGCATCAGAACTCAGCCCCTACCTTCGAATGCCGGTGGCGAACGGGAGTGTGTTCACGAAGGCGCGGTGGTGCTCGCGGTCGCACCACTCCAGCTTCAGGTACGACTTTCCGGCCGAGGCCCTGATGGTCCGCTTGTCGCGGGCCAGGGCCTCGGGGTTGCGGGAGGAGACGGTGATGTAGCCGACGAGGTTGACGCCGGCCGCGCCGCTGGCGAGGTCCTCGCCGCGCTGGTCGAGGCGGCCGTGGGCGGCGATGTCGCGCGGGTCGACCGTGCGGTTCATCTTCGCGGCGCGGGACGCCTCGGCATCGTCGTTGGTCTTCTCCGTCAGCATGCGCTCGATGGCGACCTCGGTGGGTTCCAGGTCCATCGTCACGGCGACCGTGCGGATCACGTCCGGGGTGTGGACGAGGAGCGGCGCCAGGAAGTTGACACCCACCGGGGTCATCGGCCACTCCTTCACCCAGGCCGTGGCGTGGCACCAGGGGGCGCGGGTGGAGGACTCGCGGGTCTTGGCCTGGAGGTAGGTGGGCTCCACGGCGTCGAGCTCGGCCGGCCAGGCGTTGCGCTTGGTCATCGCCTGGATGTGGTCGATCGGGTGGTCCGGGTCGTACATGGAGTGGATCAGCGAGGACAGGCGGCTCTGGCCGAGCGGCTGCCGTACACGGATGTCGGCCTCCTGGAGCCGGGAGCAGATGTCGGTCAGCTCACGGGCCATGACGACGGCCAGTCCGGCGTCCCGGTCCACCTTGCGGCGCCCCTGGGTGCGGATCGCGCGCGCCATCGCGTTGGCCTCGGAGGCCAGCTCGCGGTTGAAGTGCATACAGGCGACGAGGTACGCGCGGTGCTGCTCGCTGCTGGTCGACACCATGGACTGCAGCTGGTCGTACGACTGCTGGAGCCAGTACGGCGCCTTCTCGTCCCCGCGCTGCGAGACGTCCTTGGCGTGCGCGTCGGGGTCGGCGGGCAGCGTGCGGGCGAGCATCTGGATGCGGGTGACGAAGCCGTCGCCGTTGGCCACGTGCTTGAGCAGCGTGCCGAACCGGTCGACGAGCGCCTCCTGGTCCTCCGAGTCGCGCAGGCCCACACCGGGGCCCTCGATCTCGATGGCGGCGGTCACCGTCTTGCGGTCCGCGTGCAACTGGACGGCGATCTCGTCGGGCCCGAAGGGGGCGGCGAGCCAGGTGATCCGGCCGATCCCCGGCGGCGGGCCGACCTCGACCTCCCGGCCGTCGAGCCGGACGCCGGCCTCGACGGCGCCCGAGCGGTACGTCGTGCCCTGGCGCAGGGACCGCTTGTAGCTGCGGTTGATCTCGAACCACTTGTAGAAGGTTCGGCCCTTGTACGGCATGTACACGGCGGCCAGCGCGATCATCGGGAAGCCCGCGAGCAGCACGATCCGCAGGGACAGGACGGGGACGAGGAGACCGGCCATCATGCCGAAGAACGCGCCCACGATGATCAGCGCGATCTCACCGGTCTCGCGATTGCGGCCGACGATCGCGTTCGGCCGGGCCCGGCCGATCAGATACGTACGGCGGGGCGTGACCGGATGGGACATGTGTGCTTCGGTCGTCAACGCCCTTCACCTCCCGTGCTGTTGTTGCTGCTGTTGCGGTTCCCGTGGGGCGTGCTCACCGGGCTGCCCTGACGGGGGGCGGGTGCGGAGGCTCCGCCACCGCCGTCCGAGGGACGTGCGCTGTGCGCGGCGACTCCGCCGGAGACGGGGTTGGACGGACGGGCACCGCCGCCGGAGGACTGGCCCCCGCCGCCGTTGCTGTCGGCGCGCGTGCTGTGGGTCTTGATGCCCTGCGCGACCATCGTCGCCGGGGAGCTCATCACGGCGGCGGCCTTGCTCTCGGCGCCCTGCATGATGCGGTTGTTGCGGGAGTTCGCGATGTCGTCGCCGAAGCCGGGGACGAAACGGTAGATCATCGCCGACGCGAAGATGGCGAGCAGGATGATCGCCAGACCCGACACCACGGCGGAGAACGCGTTCGGACCGTCGTCGGCGGACAGCGCGCCCGCCAGGCCCAGCACTATGACGATGACCGGCTTCACCAGGATCACCGCGATCATGATGCCCGCCCAGCGCCGGACGTGCCCCCACAGGTTCTTGTCGACCAGCCCCGCGTACACGACCGTGCCCAGCAGCGCGCCCACGTAGAGCAGCGCCGCCCGGATGACCAGCTCCAGCCACAGGACACCGGCCGCGAGAATCGACACCAGCGAGACGATGATCAGCATGATCGGACCGCCGCCGATGTCCTCGCCCTTCTCCAGGGCCCCGGCGAAGGTACCGAAGAACGTGTTCGTCTGGTCGCCGGTCGCGTTCGCCAGCACCTCGGTGATGCCGTCCGTGGCCCGCACGATCGTGTAGAGGATCAGCGGGGTGAACGCCGAGGCCAGCACCGTGAGCCACAGGAAGCCGATCGCCTCGGACAGGGCCGTCGTGAAGGGGACACCCCGCACGGCCCGCTTGGCGACCGCCATCAGCCACAGCACCAGCGTCAGGATCGCCGACGCGGCGAAGACGACGGCGTACTGCTGACGGAACAGCGGGTTCGTGAAGTCCACGGCCGCCGTCTCGTCGACGGCGGCACTGAGCTTCTTGATCGTCCAACTCGCGGCATCGGCGCAGCCCTGGGCGAGGGAACCGAGGGGGTCGAGGACGGAGGTGGGATCGTTGAGGGTCCCGGACCCGCCGGAGGAACCGCCGGAGGAGCCGGAGCCGCCGCCCCCTCGGTCGCAGTAGTCCTTGGCGGGGCCGTGGATCAGGTCACAGGGGTCATTGCTGTCCTCGGGTGCCGGCGTGGGAGTAGGCGCGGCGACGGCTCGGGTGGCGAGCAGGACGGCTGATGCCTGTACGGCCGCAGTGATGCCGGCCAGCTTGAGCAGGCGACGACTATCGGGCATACGTGAACCCTCCGTACTCCTCGACGGTCTTCGCCATCTCTTCGGCACTGGAAGCCCGCTCATCGCCGGGAACCGGCGCGGGGCCGTCCTTCTGAGAGTGGGTCACGATCTTCCAGTCGTCGTTGGCCCACCCGAGTTGAATGGTGATGGTGAACCAGCTGCTGGTGACCGGGTTCGTAGAGTTCTCCCCCGCGAGTCCCAGGAGGCCACTGCACCAGACCTCGACCGTCGCGGCGTTGTCGGACGACTCGATGACCTTGGTGCCGATCGGGCTCGTACGCGAGACGAACGTGTAGCCCTCGGGCGTGGTGCCGTCCTCGTTGAGGCCCACGTTCTTGTTGAACTCAGGCGTGTAAGCCTTGTCCAGGGTGGTCGCGAAGCCCGCGGCCCGTGCGGGGGTGATGACCGAATTCAGGATGGCGTCGCGTTTGCTCTTGTTGAACATCTCGGCCGACCCCAGCGCCACCGCATAGTTCGCCGCCGCGCTCTCCGCCCCCTGGCGGTTGTGGGCGAAGCCGGAAGGGATGCCGGCGTTGGCCGACCGGACCGGCTTCTCCCCGGAGGGGGCCGTTGCCGCTGCCTGGGGGGAGTCGTCGTCGCCCTCGCCTGCTGAGGAATCGTCTCCTCCACGGTTCGCGAAGGCGATCGCGGCGATCAGGAGCACCACCACGCCGACCACCATGACCAAACTGCGGGACGACGTGCGGCCGCCTCTGCGCCCGCCGCCGTGCGGACCGCCGCCGCTCTCCGGCATGCGGGTACGGGTCTGGCCCGTGCCGCCGTACCCACCGGTGTTCTCGTACTCGTCTCCGAGACTCATACCGCGTGCGCCCCCTCAGCGTCGTGCGGAAACACCTCGTACTCCGCGTACTCCTGGTACGACGGTAGCCGTGCTGGTCCCCGCGCGGGCGCGGTGTTATGAGTCGACATCAGGGAAACGCAACCTCGGGCGGTGGGCGCGACGGGCGGGTGGGGTGGAGGGGAGACCGGGCATGCCCGGTCAGAGGCATGGGGCGGCGCCCTACACGGCCATTCCGTACACGATGGTGAACACCGTGCCCAGCGAACCGATGATGAAGACGCCGGTGAGACCGGCGACGATCAAACCCTTGCCCTGCTCCGCGCTGAACGTGTCCCGCAGCGCCGTCGCACCGATGCGCTGCTTCGCCGCGCCCCAGATCGCGATGCCAAGGCAGATCAGGATGGCGAGCGCCATGATCACTTCGATCATGACCTTGGCCTCGTTGCCCAGGCTGCCGAAGGGACCCCAGTCGGGAGCGATCCCACCGATGATGGTGTTGATGTCTCCCTCGTCGGCCGCGAAGAACATGTAAGTCACCGCCCCTGTCGGGTCGTTCCGTGCCTCTGCGGGCATGCAGAGGTCAGGGCCCATTGTCGCCGACGATGACGCCGTGGCATGCCGACTCGGCGTCATTGGTTGGCGGGTTTTGTGTGAACAACGGCTGTCACCGGCGCGCGCTGGTCCCCGAAGGGGGCGCGGGTCGGTGGGTGATGAATCGTATCGTCACTCTGTGTATCACGGACGGGCCACGAAATGGTCGAACTCACCCGCGCGTACGCCCAGGACGAAGGCGTCCCACTTGCGTCGGTCCGTGGTGACGGTGGTGTCCGGGGCGGCGGTGGCACGGATACGGACCGTGTCGTCGTCGCCGACGACCACCTCGATACCGGTACGCCGGCCGTCCGCCATCTGCCGTCCCTGCTTCAGCGCTTGAATGAGGGTCAGGAAGTCGTCGGGGGTAGTGGTGAGTATCGCTCCGCTGGGGTCGGCGGACTCGGTCATGTGGATGGACCGGGCAGCGGTGGCTATGTGGACGCAGGAGTCGCCTTCTCCGCACAGGGATGACTTCTGCCAGTTGGTGATGGGCGGGGCGGTGGCGGCTACGTGTATGCAGGAGTTGCCTTCGGGGCAGTAAGACGACTTCTGCCAGTTGATGACGGGCGGGGCAACGGCGGCTACATGGACGCAGGATTCGCCTTCGCCGCAGTACGACGACTTCTGCCAGGTGAACGCGGGCATGAGGGCTCCTTCAGAGATCCTTGAGGATGCGGTGGATGAAGGGCCGTGACGCCTCGGGAGCGAGGGCCGCAGCCTCCAGGCGGTCGAGCAGTACGCGGTACTTGTGCAGCTGTGCCTCGGCGTCCAGGAACACCGGGCCGTGCGACTGATCGAGGTTCACCGTGTCGAGCTGTGGCACGGGACCTTCGGCGTAGTAGATCGACTGGCCGGAGCCCGCGAAGGTGCCCGCGTCGAACGGGATGACCTGTATGGCGATGTGGTCCCGCTCGCTCATCGTCAGGAGGTACTTGAGCTGCTCGCGTGTGACATCGGACCCACCGAACTTCATGCGCAGTGCGGCCTCGTGAATGATCACCTGCTGCGGAGTCGGAGGGTTCCGGAAGAGCACCGCCTGCCGCTTGATCCGGAATGACACCCGGTGCTCTACGTCGGGTGGCGGAAGCTCCGGCACCGCCTGTCGGAAGATCTCGCGGGCGTACTCCGTGATCTGGAACAGACCGGGGATGTGCACGGTGACGGCGGTGCGCAAGCGTGCGGCGTGATGCTCCAGCTCGGCCATGTCCAGCAGCGCAGCGGGCAGCAGTTGGCGGTACTCCTCCCACCAGCCCCGTCTGCGGTCGGCGGTCATGTCGCTGAGCACCTGGATGAGAGCCGGGTCGCCGCACTTGTAATGGTGGGCCAGGGTACGCACGCGTTCGGGACTCACACCGATGCGTCCGGCCTCCGTATTGCTGACCTGGTTCTGCTTCACGCCGAGAAGTTGACCGGCTTCCGTCGCGGTGAGCCCTGCACGCTCCCGGAGTTTCCGCAGCTCCACGCCCAATCGGAGCTGACGACCGGTCGGCCTGGTTCTCACGGTCCTGACGCCTCCCTGGCGGAACTGTCACCCACAAGGGTGGCAACTAATGCAGATCCGAGAATCTGGCTAATGCGTTAGCTGGAGCGTCGCTACTTTAGTTTTCGGCGCCCCGCCCCAGAAGTGCACCGATCGACGGATCGACACCGCCACTGGGTCACCACCGTACGCAACCCACCAACTGCCGTCAGTGATCGGAGACTTCCATGCCCACCGTAACCCCGCCCTGGTCCTACACCCTTCAGCTCCCGCACGACCCCCGCGCTCCGCGCATCGCCCGGGTCACCCTGCGGACCGTGCTGGGGGCGCACGGTCTCGGGGAACTCGCGCCCACGGCCGAACTCGTGGCCGCCGAACTGCTGGCCAACGCGTATCTGCACACCACCGGTCCCTACGCCCTGCGGGTGCGTGCCGCCGAGGAGGGGCGGCTGCGGGTCGGGGTGTGGGACACGGACCCGTGGGTGCCGCCGGGCTTCACCGACGCGGTGGCGCTCGACGCGCCGCCGGACGACTCCGAGAACGGGCGGGGGCTGCCGCTGGTGCGGGCGTGTGCGTCCTCGTGGGGTGCGGGGGCCGTGGGGGGCGGGAAGTTGGTGTGGGCGGAGTGCGGCGGGTGACGCCGTACCTCACACCTCTCGTACCCCGTAGTGCGTCCCGGCCCGTGCGGCGCGTCCGTCGCTCCCCTCACATGATCACCCCGGAGGGGGACGCCCGCCTCTACACTGACCCCGGACGTGGGCAGCGGACTCCTGGACGCCGAGGGGTGGTTGACGGTGCGTAAGGCCTGGATCGCGGTGGGGGTCGCCGGGAGCTCGGCGGTCGCCTTCGTCATGCTGCTCGCCGTCGGGGTCTACGTCGTCGCGGGGAACCTCGCGGGCGGGGCCGGCGGCGGGGCCGCCAAGACGTTGGCGAAGGGGGCCGTGCCGGCCGCGTACCGGCAGCTCGTGGCGACCTGGGGCAATCTCTGCCCGGCCATCAACCCGGCGCTGCTCGCCGCCCAGCTCTACCAGGAGAGCGGGTTCAACCCGAAGGCGCAGAGTCACGCGGCGGCGCAGGGCATCGCGCAGTTCATCCCCGGCACCTGGGCCACCCACGGGGTCGACGGGGACGGGGACGGGGACCGGGACGTATGGGACCCGAACGACGCGATTCCGTCGGCGGCGACGTACGACTGCGCCCTCGCGGGCTATGTGAAGGACGTCCCGGGGGATCCGACCGAAAACATGCTGGCCTCCTACAACGCGGGGGCGTACGCGGTCATCAAGTACAGCGGGGTGCCGCCGTACAAGGAGACGCAGAACTACGTCCAGCGCATCCGCTCGCTGGAGAAGAGCTTCGCCGCTCCGGTCGGCCGGGTCGACCCGTCCAAGCAGGCGGCCGGAGCCATCGCCTACGCCCAGAAGAAGCTCGGCACACTCTATCTCTGGGGCGGCAACGGCACCGCTGACCAGGGAGGACGCTTCGACTGCTCGGGGTTGACGAAGGCCGCGTACGAGACCGTGGGCATCACGCTGCCGCGGGTGGCGAACGACCAGTACAACGCGGGACCGCATCCCGGGCGGGACGAACTGCTCCCCGGTGATCTGGTCTTCTTCTCGGACGACCTCACCAATTCGCGGGCGATCCGGCATGTGGGCATTTATGTCGGTGGCGGATACATGATCAATGCGCCGCGTCCGGGTGCGGTCATCCGATTCGACCCGATCGACACACCTGACTACTTTGGTGCCACCCGCGTCACCGAAGATGGCGCGAAAGCACTCCCCACGACGGTCTGACCGGCCGTTGAACCAGCCCCCTGAGCTGCGATGACGAATCTCTCTTCGGTAACGTCTGCGTGATCATTCAGTGGAGTTGGAACGTACACGCAGGAGCCGTGCGTTCCTGTTGTCGTAGCCCGAACAGTCAGCGGATCTACACACCACGGGGGTGGCGGAATGGCGTATCGCACTGTGCGCCGAGAGAGATGACGAAGGGGCCTCAGCACCAATGGCTGGACTCGCCGACTCCGGGTCGAACCCCGACGTCGACCTGCTGTACGACATCAACGGCCTGGCGAAGGCCGCGCCACCCTGGCTCGATCACCTCATGGAATTCGTGGGCGAGTTCGGCCTGCTGTTCGCCCTGCTGGGGATGCTGGTGTGGTGCTGGTGGGGCGTCAGGAAGCGGGGCGGCGAGGACGCGGCCCCGACCGTGGCGGCCCTGGTGTGGGCCCCGCTCGCGGCGGGCATCGCCGTCCTGATCAACGTGCCGATCCGCGGGTTCGTGGAACGGCGCAGACCCTTCTACGACCACGAGGGGCTCGAGGTCCTGGTCGACGGCAAGACCGACTACTCGTTCGTCAGCGACCACGCGACGCTCTGTATGGCGCTGGCGGTGGGGTTGTTCCTGGCCAACCGGCGGCTCGGGATGATCGGCCTGTTCTTCGGAGTGCTGGGTGGGTTCATCCGGGTCTACATGGGTGTGCACTACCCGACGGACGTCGTGGGCGGACTCGCCCTCGGCACGTCGGTCGCCCTGCTCCTGTCGCCGCCGGCCATGGCGCTGCTGACCCCGCTGATGCGGTCGATCGAGCAGTCGCGGCGGGGGGCGTGGCTGATCAAAGGGGGGCGGGCCGACGGACGGGTGACGCCCGGAGAGGCGCGGTCGTCGGAGACGGGGAGGCGCGACCTGGCGGCGTAGGCCGCGCGGCGCGCTTCCCCTCCTCCTGTACGGAACACGGAACACGGAGCGCCGAGCGCAGGACGTGAACCGATCGGTGGGGTGACCACCGGGTGCATACCCGGGAAGGTCACCCCACCGCGTGTTTCCGGCCCTCGGTGCGGGCCAGACTCCTGGCTCTTCGCGCGGGGCCGCGCCAGCCGCAACTGCAGCGGGCGAAGCAGAAAGGTCCCAGTTCGGCGGTGGTGATCCGGTGCTCCGGGGAGTGCGCCTTGGTGTCCTGAGGTTCCACCCGACCAAGGTACCGCCCGGGCGGGGCCGCGTGACACAGGCCGTGGCGATGCTCGCGACAAGGGCCGCGACAAGGGCCGTGACGGGATCCGTGACGGGGTTCCCTACCGGTCGTTAACCCTGAAAAAGGGATGGCCCGTGTCGGACGTAGCGGGAGTGGACGAACCATGGCTGGACGGCAACCGCGACGTACGCGGATCGGTGACGCGGTCGTTGTTCTCGGGGTGGCCGGCGGGCTGGCCCTCGTGGGCGTCTCGGGGTGCGGCCGCAGCGGCGCCGCGACCGGCGGCGGGGGCGGCGGCACGGCCGCCGGTGAGGTGGCGGTGGCCGTGCGGGAGGCCGCCGACGCGCTGGTGGACGCGGGCAGCTCCAAGGCGCGTACGTCCATGGAGATGGCCACCGGCGGCACCCGCGTGACCATCCGGGGGGAGGGCGTCTACGACTACCGCAAGCGGATCGGCCGGCTGAAAGTGCTGCTGCCGCAGGATCCGTCCGGGGCGCCGGTGCGCCGGCCCGTCACCGAGCTGCTGGCGCCGGGCGCGCTGTTCATGAAGGACCGGGGCGCCGGAGTGCCCGCCGACAAGTGGGTGCGGGTGGACACCGGGACCCTGGCCGACGGGAACCTCGTCACCGGAGGCGTCACCGACCCGTTCACCGCCGCCGAGCTGCTGCGCGGGGCGCGGACGGCGACGTACGTGGGGAGGACGGAACTCGCGGGCGCCGCGGTGCGCCACTACCGGGGCACCGCGGACCTGCACGAGGCCGCGGACGCCGCCTCGGAGGCGAACAGGAAGCCGCTCGGCGCGGCGGCGACCGGGTTCGCCACCCCCGAGGTCCCCTTCGACGTCTACCTCGACGACCAGGGGCGCATCCGCAAGGTCCGCCACCGCTTCAGCTTCGTGAACGAGGAGCACTCCGACCCGGTCGCGGTCGCCTCCACCACCCTGCTCTACGACTTCGGCGCCCCGGTCGACGTACACCTCCCGAAGCCCGGCGACATTTACGCGGGCCGGATCGCGGAGGAGCGGATCGAGGGAGTGGGCCGGAGTGCGAGCCGAGAATGACCGGCGTGAACTAGCCCTTACGTGCCATGCGCGGGGAGCGTGGGGCTGTCTACGCTAGGGAGTCTCTGGCCGTATGACCGTATGGATGAGGTGACGGGCGTGGCTCCGCTCGGCGGTGGGTTGGTTCAGGACCATGTGGCCCTCGCCGAGATCGAGTTGTGCGGGGAGCTGATCATCGCGGCTTCCGCCGCCCAGGGGCCGCTCAGCCTGGAGAGCATCGACAAGGTGCTGCGGGTGGCCGAGGTGCGTACGGAGCCGGTGGCCGGGGTGCGTGTGCGTCGTCCGTATCGGTCGGGATCGTACCGGTCAGGTTCGTAGCAGCCCGGTTCGTAGCAGCCCGGTTCGTATCGACCCGGTCCGTAGCGGTCGGGGCCGATGCCGGTGCTCCCTGTGCCGGTGGTTCCGGGGCCGGCGGGTCAGGTGCGGAGCAGGCGGGCGATGGCCTGGGTGGCTTCCTTCACCTTGGCGTCGATCTCGTCGCCGCCCTTGAGGGCCGCGTCCGCCACGCAGTGGCGCAGGTGTTCCTCCAGCAGTCGCAGCGCGAAGGACTGCAGAGCCTTGGTGGAGGCGGACACCTGCGTGAGTATGTCGATGCAGTAGACGTCCTCGTCGACCATCCGCTGGAGGCCCCGGATCTGGCCCTCGATGCGGCGCAGGCGCTTGAGATGTTCCTGCTTCTCGTGGTGGTAGCCGTGGATGCCCCGGTCGTGATCGGTCACGATGCCGGAGGCGGGTACGGGGTCGGGGGCGGAGTCGGTCGAATCGGTCCCGGCCGGGGTGTCGGTGACGCTTTTCGTTCCGGTTGTGGTCGTCACCCGCGTCATGCCCGTCCCGTCCGCCCTGTCCGTGGTGTCCGGAGAGGGGGGCACGTCCGCGCCGGTCTCGGTGGTCGTCATCGCGTCCTCCTGGTGCAATGGCGGGCGACATATACCCCTGGTGGGTATATGGTACCGAACTTTGCTGGGTATAGGGACTGTGGCCGGTGCCGTCGGTACCGGCCGTGGCACAGCCTGGGTCGCCCCCGTGTCCGCCGTGTTGCCCGATGGGTGACACTGGTGGGCGGCCCGTAGCCGTGGCTGGACGGTGCGCCTAGCATCAGCCACACCGAACCCGATGCACCTCGAGGACCCCACGTGCGCTTTCGCCTGACCCCCCGGGAGACGAGCTTCTACGACATGTTCGCCGCCTCCGCGGACAACATCGTCACGGGCTCGAAACTCCTCATGGAACTGCTCGGGGCGGACACCTCGGACCGGGGCGAGATCGCCGAGCGTATGCGGGCCGCGGAACACGCGGGTGACGACGCCACCCATGCGATCTTCCACCAGCTGAACTCCTCGTTCATCACGCCCTTCGACCGCGAGGACATCTACTCCCTCGCGTCGTCCCTCGACGACATCATGGACTTCATGGAGGAGGCCGTCGACCTGGTCGTCCTCTACAAGGTCGAGGAACTTCCCAAGGGCGTCGACCAGCAGATCGAGGTCCTGGCGCGGGCCGCCGAGCTCACCGCCGAGGCCATGCCGAACCTGCGCACCATGGACAGCCTCACCGAGTACTGGATCGAGATCAACCGCCTGGAGAACCAGGCCGACCAGATCCACCGCAAGCTCCTGGCCCACCTGTTCAGCGGCAAGTACGACGCCATCGAGGTGCTCAAGCTGAAGCAGATCGTGGATGTACTCGAAGAGGCGGCCGACGCGTTCGAGCATGTGGCGAACACGGTGGAGACCATCGCCGTCAAGGAGTCCTGAGCCCCTTCATGGACACCTTCGCTCTGATCGTGACCATCGGGGTCGCGCTCTTCTTCACGTACACGAACGGCTTCCACGACTCGGCGAACGCCATCGCCACCTCCGTGTCGACCCGCGCGCTCACCCCGCGGGCGGCGCTCGCCATGGCCGCCGTCATGAACCTGGCCGGCGCGTTCCTCGGGTCCGGGGTCGCCAATACCGTCAGCAAGGGGCTGATCCAGACCCCCGAGGGCTCGACGGGCATGGGAATCCTGTTCGCCGCGCTGGTCGGCGCGATCACCTGGAACCTCATCACCTGGTATTACGGCCTCCCGTCCTCCTCCTCGCACGCCCTGTTCGGCGGCATGGTCGGAGCGGCGCTGGCCGGCGGGACGACGGTGTACTGGGACGGGGTGCTCTCGAAGGTCGTCATCCCGATGTTCGTGTCGCCGGTGGTGGGTCTCCTCGCGGGCTACCTGGTCATGACCGCGATCCTGTGGATCTTCCGGAACTCCAACCCGCACAAGACCAAGCGGGGCTTCCGCATCGCACAGACCGTGTCGGCGGCCGGCATGGCGCTCGGCCACGGTCTCCAGGACGCGCAGAAGACGATGGGCATCGTGATGATGGCTCTGGTCATCGCGGACGTCGAGGAGTACGGCGACGCCATCCCGGTCTGGGTGAAGCTCGCCTGCGCGCTGATGCTGTCGGCGGGCACCTACGCCGGCGGCTGGCGCATCATGCGAACGCTCGGGCGGAAGATCATCGAGCTGGACCCGCCGCAGGGCTTCGCGGCCGAGGCCACCGGCGCGACGATCATGTTCGGGTCGGCGTACCTGTTCCACGCGCCGATCTCGACGACGCACGTGATCACCTCGGCGATCATGGGTGTCGGCGCGACGAAGCGGGTGAACGCGGTGCGCTGGGGCGTCGCCAAGAACATCGTCCTGGGCTGGTTCATCACCATGCCCGCGGCGGCCCTGGTGGCGGCGGCCTCGTACGGGCTCGTGTATCTGGCGTTCCTGTAGCCGGTCCGACACCCGGCGGCCGATCCCCGATCCCCGATACCTGACAGCCGATACCCGGCGCCCGGTGTGTCCGCTGCCCGGCGTGTCCGGCATCGTGCGGACGAACGAATGGGCCCGCCCCCGGTAGTGGGGGCGGGCCCATCCGTGTTCCTCGCGGTGGCACCGCCATGCAGCACCGCGAGGGGTTCGGATCAGCCGAAGCGGCCGGAGATGTAGTCCTCGGTGGCCTGGACCGACGGGTTGGAGAAGATGCGCTCCGTGTCGTCGATCTCGATCAGCCTGCCCGGCTGGCCGACGGCCGCCAGGTTGAAGAACGCCGTGCGGTCCGAGACGCGCGCGGCCTGCTGCATGTTGTGCGTCACGATGACGATCGTGAACTGCTCCTTGAGCTGACCGATCAGGTCCTCGATGGCGAGGGTGGAGATCGGGTCCAGGGCGGAGCAGGGCTCGTCCATCAGGAGCACCTTCGGCTCGACCGCGATGGCGCGGGCGATGCACAGACGCTGCTGCTGACCGCCGGAGAGGCCCGAGCCGGGCTTGTTCAGACGGTCCTTGACCTCGTTCCAGAGGTTGGCACCCTTGAGGGACTTCTCGACGACGTCGTCCAGCTCGGACTTCTTGTGCTTGCCCGCCAGGCGCAGACCGGCCGCCACGTTGTCGTAGACCGACATGGTGGGGAACGGGTTGGGACGCTGGAAGACCATGCCGACCTCGCGCCGCACGGCGACCGGGTCGATGCCGGCGCCGTAGAGGTTCTCGTCGTCGAGCATGACCTTGCCCTCGACGCGGCCGCCGGGCGTGACCTCGTGCATGCGGTTGAGCGTGCGCAGGAAGGTCGACTTGCCGCAGCCGGACGGACCGATGAAGGCGGTCACGGAGCGGGGCTCGACGGTCATCGAGATGTCCTCGATGGCGAGGAAGGAGCTGTAGTAGGCGTTGAGGCCGCTGATGTCGATGCGCTTGGCCATGTGGATCACTGCTTCTTTCGGGTCCGTGTCGCTGATGGCCGCGTCAGCGACCGGTCTTCGGGGCCTTCCAGCGGGCGATGCCGCGAGCCGCGAGGTTGAGGATCATGATGAACGCGATGAGCGTCAGGGCCGCTGCCCAGGCACGGTCGTAGGCCGCCTCGGAGCCGTTGGAGTACTGCAGATAGATGTACATCGGCAGTGACGCCTGAGGGCCGTCGAAGGGGTTGGCGTTGATGGTGGCCGTACCCCAGACCAGCAGCAGCACGGGAGCGGTCTCACCGGTGATGCGGGCGATGGCCAGCATGACGCCGTTGACGATGCCGCCGATGGACGTCGGCAGGACGACCTTCAGGATGGTGCGCCACTTGGGGATGCCGAGCGCGAGAGAGGCCTCGCGCAGCTCGTTCGGGACGAGCTTGAGCATCTCCTCCGTGGAGCGGACGACGATCGGGATCATCAGGATGCTCAGGGCGAGCGAGCCGGCGAAGCCGGAGTAGCCCATGCCCAGCATGATGATCCACAGGCTGAGGATGAACAGACCCGCGACGATCGACGGGATGCCCGTCATGACGTCGACGAAGTAGGTGACGGCCTGGGCGAGCTTGCCACGCCCGTACTCGACCAGGTAGATCGCGGTCAGAATACCGAGCGGGACCGAGATCAGGGCGGCGATGCCGACCTGCTCCAGGGTGCCGAGGATGGCGTGGTAGATACCGCCACCCGGCTCCTGGTCGGCGACGACACCCATGGAATGGGTGAGGAAGAAGCCGTCGAGGACCTTCACACCCTGCTTGATCGTCTCCCAGATGAGGGAGGCCAGCGGGATGACGGCGATGATGAAGGAAACCCAGACCAGGCTGGTCGCGGTGCGGTCCTTCGCCTGGCGCTTGCCCTCGACCGCGGCCGACAGGACGTAGGAGCCGACGACGAAGAGGAGCGCGGCGATCAGCGCCCACTGGATGCTGCTGTGCAGGCCGGCCACGGTGCTGATGCCGAGGCCCAGGGCGACGGAGCCGGCGGCGACGGCGGCGGCGTACCACTTGGGGAGCCGGGCGCCGTGCAGGGAGCTCGCGGACTTGGGGGTCATGGTTGCGTGGCTCATGCGTTGGCCCCCGAGTACTCCTTGCGACGGGCGATGATCAGGCGGGCGCCGCCGTTGACCACCAGGGTGATCAAGAAGAGCACCAGACCGGACGCGATCAGCGCGTCCCGGCCCAGCGGGTTGGCCTCGTTGAACTTGCTGGCGATGTTCTGCGCGAACGTGCCGCCGCCCGTGTCGAGCAGACTGAAGTTGATGTCGAAGGACGACGAGAGCACCATGGCCACGGCCATCGTCTCGCCGAGCGCGCGGCCGAGGCCCAGCATCGAGGCGGAGATCACGCCGGAGCGGCCGAAGGGGATCACCGACATGCGGATGACTTCCCAGCGGGTCGCGCCCAGCGCGAGGGCGGCCTCCTGGTGCATCTGCGGCGCCTGCCGGAAGACCTCACGGCTGACGCTGGTGATGATCGGAAGAATCATCAGGGCGAGCAGGATGCCCACGGTGAACAGCGAGCGCGCGACGCCGCCGTTCCACTCGAAGAGGCCGGTCCATCCGAGGTAGTCGTCCAGCCAGCCGTAGAGGCCGCTCAGGTGCGGTACCAGGACGAGGGCTCCCCACAGGCCGTAGACGATGGACGGCACGGCGGCGAGCAGGTCGATCACGTACCCGATGAGGCCGCTGAGCCTGCGCGGGGCGTAGTGCGTGATGAACAGCGCGATGCCCACCGAGACCGGGACCGCGATGACCATGGCGATGACCGACGACACGACGGTGCCGTAGACCAGCACCGCGATGCCGAACTCCGGCGGGTTGCCGGTGGGGTTCCAGTCGAACGAGGTGAAGAAGTTGGCCTCGTTCTCGCTGAGCGCGATCACCGTGCGGTAGGTGAGGAAGGCCGCGATCGCGGCCATCAGCACCAGCACGAAAATGCCGGACCCCCGGGAGAGCCCGAGGAAGATCCGGTCACCGGGCCGGGTGGCGCCGCGGGCGGCGCGCTTCTGCTCGGCCGATGGGGGTGGGGGGGAAGGGGGCGGGGCGGTCTGCGTTGTGGATATGTCCATCAGGGTTCTCCGGTCTGCGGGGCCACTCGCTGTTCGAAGGCCCCTGGCGCGGCGGTGCACCGGACGGTGCGGTCCGGCCCCGGGTGACGGGGCCGGACCGCACTCGGGTCAGCTCAGGCTCGAGACGGTCTCGCGAACCTTGGTGATGATGTCCTCGGGCATCGGGGCGTAGCCGGCGTCCGCCAGCAGGCCCTGACCGTCCTCGGAGGCCATGTAGTTCAGGAAGGACTTCGTGGCGGGCAGGGTGTCCGCCTTGTTGCCCTTGTCGCAGGCGATTTCGTACGTCACCAGGACGAGCGGGTAGGCACCCTCGGCGTCCGGGGTGTAGTCCAGCTCCAGCGCGAGGTCCTTGCCGGTGCCGACGACCTTGGCGGCGCCGATGGCGGCCGTGGCGTTCTCGATCGTGGCCTTGACCGGCTCGGCGGCCTCGGTCTTCACGTCGACGGTCTTGATGCCCTCCTTGGCGTAGGAGAGCTCGAAGTACGAGATCGCACCCTCGACCTGCTTCACCTGCTGCGCCACACCGGAGGAGCCCTGAGCGGACTGGCCGCCCTTGGCCTCCCACGACTTACCGGGCTCGTAGGGCCAGGCCTTCGGCGCGGCGGCCTTCAGGTACTTGGTGAAGTTGTCCGTGGTGCCGGACTCGTCCGAGCGGTGGAAGGCCTGGATCTTGAGGTCGGGGAGCTTCGCGTCGGGGTTGAGCTTCGCGATCTTCTCGTCGTTCCAGTTGGTGATCTTGCTGTCGAAGATCTCCGAGATGGTGGCGGCGTCCAGGACGAGCGTGTCGACCCCCGGGACGTTGTAGCCGATCGCGATCGGGCCGCCGACCATCGGCAGGTCGATGGCCTGGCCGTCGGTGCAGATCTTCTTGGAGTCCGCGATCTCCTCCGGCTTGAGGGCCGAGTCGGAGCCGGCGAACGAGGTCTGGCCCTGGAGGAAGGCGGTGATACCGGCGCCGGAACCGTCGGGACGGTAGTTGATCTGCACGTCCTTGCAGGCGGCGGCGTAGTTCTTGACCCAGGCGTCGATCGCGTTCTTCTGCGCGGACGAGCCGGAGGCCTGGAGCTGACCCTTGGCGTCGGCGCAGTCGATGTTGCCGGTCTGCGCACTGGCGGAGCTGTTGCCGCCGTCGCCGCCGGTGCCACCGCTGGTGTCGTCCGAGCCGCACGCCGTGAGGGCCAGGGCGCCGGAGACGGCGAGAGCACCGAGAGCGAGGGCACGCCGGTTCTTGCGCTGAAGCTTCACTTGAGTTCCTTCCAGGAGCCGCCGTCCTGAAATCCGGCGGCGTGCGAAGTGCAAAGTCAGTCCGAGTGATGCGAGTGCCCGTTCGGCAGGCGGTTCGCATCGCCTGAGTCCGAAAGTAGGCAGAACAGGTGAAGCACCCCGTGGCCGCACATGAACGGGAGGTGAACCCCTATGGACGGTGCGGTGAGGTCACGGAACGCTCACGTCGAGGACACGGAGCGATACCGAGCCGATGTCGGGCAAAAAGGGAACGGTGGGGCAGAGTGGACGCCGGTGGGGGTCTACACGAAACGGTAGGGACCGGCGCGAACCGGTGGGACCGGCGGGACCGATAGGGACCGGCGTGAACCGGCGCGAACCGGTGGGGGCCTGTGGGGGCCTATGGGGGCCGATGCGGACCAGCAGGGGCGGGGGCGGGCGGGGTGCGGGCAGGCGCAGGCAGGCGCTGACGACCGGCGGTAGCCACTGACGACCGCCGGCAGCCCTTACGCCGTCGGGCGGAACGTGGCGAGGAGGGCGTCCACCAAGTCCGCGTCCCTCGGTTCGGTGAGCCGTCGGCGGGCCATGTGCGGGGGGAGCCACAGGACGCGGTCCACCTCGCCGTTGGGGGTGAACGTGCCGGAGAGAGCCTCGGCGGCCCAGTAGCGGACGCGCTTCGGGTGGCCGTTCGCCAGATAGTGCGCCGACGGGAGCTCGGCGGCCGCCACGGCGGAGTGCCCCGTCTCCTCGGCGACCTCGCGCAGCGCACCCGAGAGCGCGTCCTCGCCGCGCTTCAGCTTTCCCTTGGGCCAGGACCAGTCGTCGTACTTGGGACGGTGGACGAGACACACTTCGAGCGTGCCCGTGACCGGGGAACGGCGCCACATGACGCAACCGGCCGCCTGGACGGTCAGGCGGCCGGCCGTACGCGGACCGTGGCAGCCGTGGTCGGGGTCGCGGGAGCCTTGGTCCGGGCCGCGGTGGTCGTGGTCGGACGGGGTCGAGTCCACCGGGGCCTCCCTACAACGAGCCGAGGACGTCCTTCTGCCAGCTGCGCTGGAACGCGTACCGCGCCGCCTCCACCTCGTGCCGCTGGTCCGCGTGGAGCACCCCGAGCGCGTAGGCCGTGGCCGGGGCGATGCGCGGGGTACGGGCGGCGTTCGCCGCGGCCGCCGACGCCTCGGACGCGTCCCGGTGCCGGTCGAGGGCCTCGCCGGCGGCGAGCAGGGGGAGGTCGGGGGGCGGGACGGCGGGGACGGTGGCCCCGGAGACCGGGGTGGCCTGGGAGGCCTGGGAGGTGCTGCCGGCGAGGGCGGCTGGGACGACGGCGTGGTGCAGCACCTCGTGGGCGTACCGGTGCAGGCGCAGCAGCAGGCGGACCTGGTGCCAGGGGGCGTCCTGCGGATGCGGGGCCAGGTCCGGGGACAACCCATGGACCAGTGCCTCCGCGTTGTACGGGCTGCCCGCGGTGAGCAGGGGCAGCGCCGCGACGGCGTCGACGAGCCGCTCCCGCGCGGCCTCGGCCAGTGGGCGCAGGTCGACGGCGGAGACGGCCGGGGCCAGCGGAACCTCGCTGGCCAGCACGGCGACCTTGTCGGCGACGGCGTGGAACCGGGAGGAGCCGAGGGCCTGGAGCGCCGTGGAGTGCGCCCGGGTCCGGGCCAGGGTGAGCTGCCGGTCCAGCAGGGCGCCGGCCTTGGCGGCACCCACGGTGAGGCTGCCACGCTCGGTGGTGGTGGTCCTGGTACCTGTCCCGGTCCCGGTCCCGGTCCCGGCTGTGGCGGAGACGGAGGCGCCCCTGGCGGCGACGGCGGCCGGGACGGAGGACCGGGCCGATCCGCCGGGTCCGCCGGGTCCGCCCGCCCGGCCGGCCCCGGCCGGGCCCTGGGCCGGGAGTGCCGCCGTGCCGGACAGCCGGTGCAGTGCCTGGAGCAGCCGCTCCAGGCGCGCCGAGCAGGCGTGTTCCAGTGCCAGGGTGCCGGAGACCCAGGCCAGCTCCGGGCGCATCGCCTCGGACCATTCGGGGTCCAGGACCGTCTGGAAGGTGTGCAGGCTGCCGCTGATCCGGCGGGCCGACCGGCGCAGCGCGAGCGCCGCTTCGGCGGAACCCTCCGAGGACGCCGCGCCCGCCCCCGATTCCCGGTGGAGACGCAGCGCGCGCAGGAACTCGGTGGCCTGGGCCCGTAGATAGCCCGCAAGGGCTTCCGCGGGCACCGGAGCGGCCGCCGGGCCGGTTGCCGGTCCGGCGGTCGGGCCGGCGGTCGGTCCGGTCCTCGGGCCGGCCCCGGAGCCGGGACCCAGGCTCGGGCCCCGTCCTGAGCCGGTCCTCGGGTCCGTCGGGTCAAGGTGTCGCTGTGCCACGCCGGCGCCTCCGGGCGTCTATGAGCATCTCCTGAATATGTCGCAGGGGCCGGCCGTCCGCGTCCGTCGCGTGCCGCGTCCACTCGCCGTCCGGGCCGAGGTGCCAGGACGCGGTGGTGTCGGACATACCGGACTCCAGTAGCCGGTTCAAGGACGACCGGTGGGCGGGGTCGGTGACCCTGACCAGCGCCTCGATACGGCGGTCCAGGTTGCGGTGCATCATGTCCGCGCTGCCGAACCACACCTCGGGCTCGCCGCCGTTGCCGAAGGAGAAGACGCGGGAGTGTTCGAGGAAGCGGCCGAGGACGGAACGGACCCGGATGTTCTCCGACAGCCCCTCGACGCCCGGCCGGATCGCGCAGATGCCCCGCACCCACACGTCCACCGGGACCCCCGCCCGCGAGGCCCGGTACAGGGCGTCGATGATCGCCTCGTCCACCATCGAGTTGACCTTGATGCGCACGTACGCGGGGCGTCCGGCGCGGTGGTGCTGGGCCTCCTTGTCGATCCGGGAGACCAGTCCGTCGCGCAGGGACTTGGGGGCGACCAGCAGCCGCCGGTACGTCTCGCGGCGGGAGTAGCCGGAGAGGCGGTTGAACAGGTCCGAGAGGTCCGCGCCGACCTGCGGGTCGGCGGTGAGCAGGCCGAGGTCCTCGTAGAGCCGGGCCGTCTTCGGGTGGTAGTTGCCGGTGCCGACGTGGCTGTACCGTCGGAGCGTCTCGCCCTCCTGGCGGACCACCAGGGACAGCTTGCAGTGGGTCTTCAGACCGACCAGGCCGTAGACGACGTGGCAGCCGGACTCCTCCAGCTTGCGCGCCCACTTGATGTTGGCGGACTCGTCGAACCGGGCCTTGATCTCGACCAGGACGAGGACCTGCTTGCCGGACTCGGCCGCGTCGATGAGCGCGTCGACGATCGGGGAGTCGCCGGAGGTCCGGTACAGGGTCTGCTTGATCGCGAGGACGTCCGGGTCGGCCGCCGCCTGCTCCAGGAAGGCCTGCACGGACGTGGAGAACGAGTCGTACGGGTGGTGCAGCAGCACGTCCCGGCTGCGGAGCGCGGCGAAGACGTCCGGCGCGGACGCCGACTCGACCTCCGCGAGATCGCGGTGCGTGCCGGCGATGAACGCGCGGTACTTCAGCTCCGGCCGGTCCAGCCCGTGGATGCGGAAGAGACCGGTGAGGTCGAGCGGCCCCGGCAGCGGGTACACCTCGGCCTCGCTGATCTTCAGCTCGCGCACCAGGAGGTCCAGGACGTCACGGTCGATGGACTCCTCGACCTCGAGGCGCACCGGCGGCCCGAAGCGGCGCCGCATGAGTTCCTTCTCCAGGGCGATGAGGAGGTTCTCGGTGTCGTCCTCCTCGACCTCCAGGTCCTCGTTGCGGGTGAGCCGGAAGGCGTGGTGCTGGAGCACCTCCATGCCCGGGAACAGCTCCTCCAGGTGGGCGGCGATGACGTCCTCGACGGGGACGTAACGGCCCGGGGAGCTCTCCAGGAAGCGGGACAGCAGTGGCGGCACCTTGACCCGGGCGAAGTGCCGGTGACCGGTGACCGGGTTGCGCACGATCACGGCCAGGTTCAGCGAAAGGCCCGATATGTACGGGAAGGGGTGCGCCGGGTCGACCGCCAGGGGGGTCAGCACGGGGAAGATCTGGTGCCGGAAGAGGGTGAACAGGCGGGCCTGTTCCTTCTCCTTCAGCTCGCTCCAGCGGACCAGGTGGATGCCCGCGTCCGCCAGCCCGGGGAGGACGTCCTCGTGGAAGCAGGCGGCGTGCCGTGCCATCAGCTCGCGCGAACGGGACCAGATCATCTCCAGCACCTCGCGCGGCTGGAGGCCGGACGCGGAGCGGGTGGCGACACCGGTGGCGATACGGCGCTTGAGACCGGCCACCCGGACCATGAAGAACTCGTCCAGGTTGCTGGCGAAGATCGCGAGGAAGTTGGCCCGCTCGAGGAGGGGGGAGCTCGGGTCCTCGGCGAGCTCCAGAACGCGCTCGTTGAAGGCGAGCCAGCTGCGCTCCCGGTCGAGGAACCTGCCCTGGGGCAGCGGTTCGCCGCCCGTGTCCGACTCCTCGTAGACGTCCAGGTCCGAGTCGATGTCCGGTTCCAGATCGGAGGCCGTCCCGGCCACGGTGTGCGGCCGGTGGGCGGCGATCGAGCCCACGGAGGGCTGAGCGTGCTGTACCTGACCCTTGGCTTGTACCTGACCCTTGGCGTTCGACTGGCTCATGAATCCATTGTTCCGCGTCACAGGCCCCATAAGCGCGCCGGACGGCGGGGGCGGGAGGGAGCGTGCCCCTGGGACGGCCCCGTTCCCCCTGCGGGACGGGGGCGGCTCTGGCGCGACGGGATGCATTCGCCGAGCGTCGCAAGACTGTCTGAATCCCCGGTTACGGAGACATGACGTGCGGGCTATCGGGGCGCGGCCCGCGAGGGCCGGGGCGGGCGCGCGGAGGCCGGGCCCCGGCGCACGCACCGGACGCGGGCACCGGGCCCCCGCACGCCGGTGGTGTGCCGCTCCGGGCGGCTGTCCTTGGACCGACCGTATGCGCTGGGCGGGGGGAGGGCCGAGGTGGGGTGCGGCAGGGGCTTGGAGCGAGGCGCGGCCAAGGCCGGGGCACGGGATCGGAGGGGGAGGGTCGGGGTTGCGGGACCGGAGGGGAGGGCCGGGGTGCGGGTTCCGGCTCGTGGCCGATCGGCTTCAGTTCTCAGACCTCAGAGGTGAGATCTGAGAACTCAAGCCTCACGTCTCACATCTCGGTGCGGTACATCAGGTCCGTCTCGTGGGTCAGGAAACCCAGCCGCTCGTAGACGGCCACCGCCGCCTTGTTGTCGGCGTCGACGTACAGCATGGCGGTCGGCAGCCCCCGCTCCGCCAGGTGCCGCAGCCCGATCGTCGTGAGGGACTTGCCGAGCCCGACGCCCTGGGCCTGCGGGCTCACCCCGAGGACGTACACCTCGCCGAGGTTCTCCGCTCGGTGCACCTTGGTCCAGTGGAAGCCGACGAGGCGGCCGTCCCGTTCGGCGAGGAAGAAGCCCTTCGGGTCGAACCAGGGCTCGGCCTTGCGGTCGTCGAGGTCGCGCTGGGTGAGGGAGCCCTGTTCGGGGTGGTGGGCGAAGGCGGCGGCGTTCAGCGCGAGCCAGGCGGCGTCGTCCCGGCCGGGGACGAAGGCGCGTACGGTCACGCCTTCGGGAAGTACGGGGTCGGGCAGGTCCAGGTCTGCCAACGGGCGCCGCATCTGCCGCAGTTCGCGGAAAAGCGTGAGGCCGAGGACCTGGGCGAGGTGCCGGGCGGCGGAGTGACCGCCGTGCGCCCACACCCGCATCCGCTTGCCGGAGGCGGCGAGCAGCGCGGACCCGAGTGCCCGCCCGTGTCCCTGCCCCCGGTGCGAGGGGTGCGCGACCAGTTCGGCTGTCGGGGGCTCGATCGGGTCGGTGTCCTCCAACTGGGCGTAGCCGACGAGTTCACCGGCGTCGGCGTCGTCTCCTTCGTCCGTGAGGAAGAGCAGCAGGTGCGAGACACCCGCCCGCTCCCCGCCGCGCAACTGCAACCGCCCCTGTTCGGAAACCGCCTGCTGTCCGTCGGTCCCGGCGGCCTCGTCGAGCAGCGCGAGAACCGCCTCGACCTGCTCCGGGGAGAGCGCGGCGTGCGTCTGGAGCGAGCGGGTGCGGCCGGAGCGTGCGATGTCGTCGCTGGTCATGCGTACGAGGGTAAGCCGAGCCCGCCGAAAACGGACGGGACACGGGGCACGCCGTGACGGCCGATCCGGCCGGGCAGCCACCGGCGGCAGGAAAGATAACCAGGATGTAACCACGAAACCCCTGTCGTGCTACGCGCGTTGACCTTAGGCTTCCGGGCGGTTGGCGCGCCTCCTCCGGATCCCCTCAGGACCGACGTGGACCGGCCCCGACCGACCCCGATGCCATCTCGAAGTACGCATGACTCATCCGGATCCACGCAGACCCACTGGGGGGCACATGCCAGTCACACCCGCGTCGTCGGCCTCGTCGGCCTCGTCGGTACGGCGCCGCAGACGCCGTACGAACCGTCTTCTCGCGACCGCGGCCGGTGTGCTCACCGTCGGCGCGCTGACCGCGGCCGCCCTGCCCGCCGGTGCGGCGAGCGCCGGTGAGGGCAGGGGCGGCACGCCGCACGGCCACCACAAGGGTCACGACGGCGGCAAGGGCGGTCACGGTGGCAAGGGCCGTTACCAGGACGTGCAGTTGCTGTCCTTCAACGATCTGCACGGCAACCTCGAACCCCCGGCGGGTTCCTCGGGCCGGGTCACCCATCTCCACGAGGACGGGACGACGGAGAACATCGACGCCGGTGGGGTGGAGTACCTCGCCACGCACCTGCGCGAGGCCCGCAAGGGCAACCGCTACTCCGTCACCGCGGCCGGCGGCGACATGGTCGGCGCGTCCCCGCTGATCTCGGGCCTGTTCCACGACGAGCCCACCATCGAGGCGCTGAACAAGCTCGACCTGGACGTCACGTCCGTCGGCAACCACGAGTTCGACGAGGGCGCGAAGGAACTGGCCCGGCTGCAGAAGGGCGGCTGCCACCCCGTCGACGGCTGCTACACGGACAAGAAGTTCAAGGGCGCCGACTTCCCGTACCTGGCGGCCAACGTCCTGGACGAGAAGACCAAGAAGCCCGTCCTCAAGCCGTACTGGGTGTGGAAGAAGAACGGCGTCAAGGTCGGCTTCATCGGCGTGACGCTGGAGGGCACCCCGGACATCGTCTCGGCCGAGGGAGTCAAGGGCCTGTCCTTCAAGGACGAGGTCGAGACGATCAACAAGTACGCCAAGGAGCTCCAGCGCCAGGGCGTGAAGTCGATCGTCGCCCTGGTCCACGAGGGCGGCTTCCCGGCCTCGTCCGCGTACAACTACGACTGCGACTCCCCGGGCGCGGGCGACGGCGTCTCCGGCCCGATCGCGGACATCGCCGAGAACGTGTCGCCCCAGGTGGACGCGCTGGTCACCGGCCACACCCACGCGGCGTACGTCTGTACGATCCCGGACCCGGCGGGCAACCCCCGCATGGTCACCTCGGCCGCCTCCTTCGGCCGCCTCTACACGGACACCACACTGACGTACGACCGCCGCACGGGTGACATCGCCCGTACGGCCGTGAAGTCGGCGAACCACGTGGTGACGCGGGACGTTCCGAAGGCGCCGGACATGACCCGGCTGATCGGCAAGTGGAACACCCTCGCCGCCCCCATCGGCAACCGCGCCATCGGCCACATCTCCGGTGACATCGTCAAGGACGGCACCGAGTCCCCGCTCGGCGACCTGATCGCCGACGCCCAGCTGGAGTACGGCAGGACCCTGGACCCGGAGACCGACCTGGCACTGATGAACCCGGGCGGCATCCGCGCCTCCCTCACCCACGCGGCGAGCGCCGCCGAGGGCGACGGCGTGGTCACCTACGCCGAGGGCTTCACCGTCCAGCCCTTCGCCAACACGGTCAACCTCCAGGACTTCACCGGTGCCCAGCTGATCCAGGTCCTCAAGGAGCAGGTGAGCGGCCCGAACGAGGCCTCGACGAAGATCCTCCAGGTCTCCTCCGGCCTGACCTACACCCTGGACCTGACGAAGACGGGTGCGGACCGGGTGGTCACGGACTCCATCCGGCTGAACGGCGAGCCGATCGACGGGGCCGCCACCTACCGCGTGGCCACGAACAGCTTCCTCGCGGGTGGCGGAGACGGCTTCCCGACCCTCGGGGAGGGCACGGGCGACCTGGTCGGCGAGGACGACCTGACGGCCCTGGAGCAGTACCTGACGGCCAACTCCTCGGCCTCGAACCCGCTCGCACCGCCGGCGGCGGACCGCATCACGATCGTGCAGTAATCGTGCATTAGCAGACCGACGGCCTCGGGGAGGGGCCCGGCGCACCTGGCAGGCCGTGCGAGGCCTTACGGGTACCGGGTCCCTTCTTCCTGTTCCGGCTCAGGTCCGCTTGGGACCGGTGATCGCCTCTCCGATCACGAAGCCGGTGGCGGGGCCCTTCGGGATGTCGACGTCGGTTCCGTAGGGGACCCGCACGACGCCCAGCCAGTCGGCCTTGTCGGGCCGGGGTTCGGTGAGGACGGTCACGGTGCCCTGCGCGTCGTAGTCGTCGATGATCACGTATACCGGGATGCCGGCGCGGGCGTATTCACGGCGCTTCCTGACCCGGTCGCGGTCCTCGTGGCGCTTTCCGGGCGAGACCACCTCGACCACCAGACGAACCGCCGCCGCATCGACACCGAGCCCGTCCTCGTCCGCGTACGGCTCCAGGTCCTCGGGCGCGACGAAGACATCGGGGATCCATCCCTTGCGCCGGAAGATGACATTGGCGTCCTGGTACGCCGAGTACTCGCCCTCTCCCAGGAACCGCACCAGCGCGTTGCGCAGCCGGTTGGCGATCTGGGCATGGGACAGGCGGCCGGTGGGCGACACCTCGATGGCTCCCTCGATGATCTCGGCGCGGTAGCCCTCCGGGAGTTCCACGGCCTTCCATGCCTGCCACACGACCTCGTCCAGGTCGGGCCCGTTCTCGGTTCCGTTCTCCGGCCCGGCCGCGGTCCTGATCTCAGACATGGTCTCGGGCCTCTCGTACGCAAGAGCGGTCATGGTGACGTCACCTCCTCAAGTGTGGGCTGAGCGTGCCCAGGGCACAAGCAACGTGATCACGGTAGGCACGGCGTTACAGCCGATCAGGGGAAACGTCTCCTTCTCGCTCGATCGGATGAGGCCCTGGCCCCGGCATCCGACGAGGGGAACAGGGCTGCCGGCACCGTGCGGTGGCGGCAGCCCTGACAGACGATGACGCGGCGTCTCCCGCCGACACCGACGGGAAGTGAGCGGGGACGGGCGGACGCGTGCCGATCCCGTGCGCACGCCCGGCGCGGACCCGTCACGCCGAGGTGGGGTCTTCCGTCCCGGGCCACACGACCGCCTGCGCGACGATCACCCGGTCGCCGTCGAACGTGACCGCCGGCCCTTCGTGGAGTCGGTACCCCATCGCCAGGGCCTCGCTCACACGATGACAGAACGCCACATCATCGGGACCGGTCAGTACACGGTACGCAGGCAGCCCATCCGGCGGTGTTTTCACGATCTCAGCGTGTCATACGCGCCCTCGGTGTCAGAGGGCCACGAGGTCGATGACGTTGACGACGACGTGGCGGTTGGACACGACGTAGGTGACGAAGCCGCCCCGGAAGGCCGCCGACCAGCTGTTGTCGCGGTTGCTGAGCGCCGGCGGACCGAACGGGTTGAGAGTGAGCAGTTTCTCGAGGTTCTCGAGCGACGTTCGCCGGAAGCCCGGTAAAGCGGCCTTTCGCGCCGCCGCGCGGTCCACGTACCGGATGGCGTAGGTGCTCACCGGGGCCCGCCCACGCCAACGGGCCGGCCGTCCGCGTCATAGCCGTGGCCCTCCGCGTCGCGGAACACGAGGCCCTCGCTGTCGTCCTCCGTCATGCGCCTGACGATGTGCTCGACGTCGTCGAGATACCCGGGTGTGGCGCAGGCGCAGGCGAAGGGGAACCACTTGTCGATCACGGCGTCGAGGGCCGGCCGGTCGAAGTCGGCGGCAGCGCTCAGCCACTCCTGCTCGAAGGCCCGCAGCCAGTCCGGGCGCCGTTGCAGGGCCGTACGGATCGCCTCGGGTGTGCTTTCGCACGAGTTCGGATCCACCTCGTGGGCCATGGCCGGCTCCTCTTCTCCGGCCGGGGTGCGACAGGGGGAGGGCCGGAGGTCCACGGTAGAACGCGAGGGGCGACGGGCGGCCCCGGTGGTACGTGTCACCGGCCACCCGCCTCGATGCGTCCTCCCCGGCTGACCGCGACCCGGAGTACGTCCTCCAGGGACTCCGTCGCCCTGGTGAGCGCGAAGCGCAACGCCCGTTCACCGGCTTCCGGGTCGCGGAGCACGGCCCTGGCGCCCCCGAGCACCTGCTCACCCGAGTCCAACTGGTCCGCCTCGACGTCGTCGGCGAGCAGCGATAACCGGCTCTGGCTGCTGTCGGTACTCAGATAACAGGGGTTTCCTTCGGGCGTGGTCCAGGGGAGAAGGCGGAGCGGGGAGGGGCTCATGGGGGGACGTCCCTTCTCGGGCGGCGACGGTGTCGTTCCTCTGGAACGGGTACACAAGGGCGCGACGACGATGATTACTTTTCGCGCTTAGATCGTCACTGACGGCGCGTACGCTGCGGAAGAGGGCAGGCGTTGTCCGTCACCCCGGACCACGGACAGGAGTGACATGGCCGAACAGGTGGACACTCAGGCGGAGTCGGGCCGTGCGGTGCTGGGGCGGACGCTTCGTTTCCTGCGGGAGAAGGAGGGCAAGTCGCTGGGGCGGCTGGCCGACGAGTCCGGGTACGACAAGAGCTATCTGTGCCGCCTGGAGTCGGGCGAGCGACTGTCCAAGGTGACGGTGATGGAGGACCTCGACGGGTACTACGGTGCCGGTGACCTGCTGGTGAGTCTCTGGAAACTGGCCCGGATCGACGCCTTCAAGGACAAGTACAAGGAGTTCATGCGCCTGGAGGCGATGGCACGGATCATGTACAAGTACACGCCGAACGTGCCCGGCCTGATGCAGACCGAAGACTTCGCCAGGGAGGTGTTGTCCGGCTCCCGGACAACGGTTCAGGAGCGCGAGGCGGTTGAGGAACAGGTCGCCGCCCGCCTGGGACGACAGCTTCTGCTGAGCAAGAGCCCGGCCCCGAGCGTCCGTTTCGTCATCGACGAACTCGCGTTCCGCCGTCCCGCGGCAGGCCCGGAGACGTGGGACGGTCAACTGACGCACATCGAAGCGATCGCGCAGTGGCCCAATGTCGTCGTTCAGGTGCTGCCGTTCTCGGCCGGAATCCACGACCTCATGGGAAAGGGCTCGCTGACCCTGCTGTGGCAGAAGGACGGAAGCGCTGTGGCGTACACGGAAGGTGACAGCGGAGGCTTACTGATGGACGATTCGAGAGACGTCCTGCGCCACCGTTTGTCCTACGATCGGCTGCGGGATCTGGCGCTGTCGCCGTCGGACTCGCTGACGTTCATCCGGGACGTACTGGAGGAGCACCGATCATGAAGCAGACTCCCGACCTCAGCACCGCCGCCTGGCGCAAGTCGAGTTACAGCGACGGGGGAGACAACAACTGCGTCGAGGTCGCCGGCGGCTGCCCCGGCCTCGTCCCGGTCCGCGACAGCAAGGTGCGGGACGGCCGGGTGCTCGTCTTCGGCCCGGCCGCGTGGGCGTTGTTCACGGCGCAGGTCAAGCGCTGACGGAAGCGCGGTGACTGCTTGGCGCTGATCAGGGTCCGGAGCGCACCTACTCCCCGCCCCTGAAGGCCGTCGAACCGGGTGCCGAGCACGGCCCGGTCACGCTGTTCGCCTTGGTCCGGTCCGTGCGACGGGACCTCACCGTCCCCGTCACCTCGAACCCCCGCGGCACCCCCGCCCGTACGGCTCGGCCGGGGCGGCCGGCCGTGCCGCACCACCGGCTGGGCGGAGGGGCGGAGCCCGGGGCATGGGGGCTGCTGAGAGGCCTGGTGCAACATCTCCAGGCCCCGGGCGAGCAGGTCAGGACGCCGTAGGAGTCCAGTCGCCCAGCCAGGTGTTGACGGCCTGGGTCGTCGCCTGGGCGTCGGTCAAATGGGGGCGGTCGGTGGAGGCGGAGCCCGCGCCGGGGCCGGTGTTGCGGTATTCGGCGAAGCGGTCGTCCTTCCAGGAGAAGCCGCTCATGTCGGTCCAGGGAGCGGTGCGGACGGCAGCGCTGAGGGTGGTGTCGCGGACCGTGGTCTGCGGGTCGAGGGAGGCGTCGCCGCCCGCGTGCCAGGGGCGGCCCAGGTGGAAGGTGCGGTCCGAGACGTCGCCGTTCACCGTGGAGTTGGCGATCAGGATGCCGTTGCGGCCGGCGGCCGTGCTCGGGGCGGTGACGTAGCCCGCGGAACTGCCGTCCCAGCGCTTCTTCAGCGTGATGACGGAACGGTCGATCAGGGCCGTCGCCCGGCCGAAGATGAAGTCGACGTTGCCGACGACGTAGGAGTTGGTGACCTTGACCCTGCCGAGGCGGTCCTTGGCGGCCGTGTCGAGGAGCAGGGTGTCCTGGTCGCCCTCGACGATGACGCCGTCCAGGAGGACCTTGTCGGCGGCGGTGCGCAGGGCCACGGCCTGGTGTCCGGCGAGGGACTGGTTGGCCCGCTCGTCGAAGTCGTTGGCGATGGTCAGGTTGCGGGCCTGGAAGTCGTCGGCCTGCACGGCGACCGTGGCGCTGCCCGAGGTGCCGTAGGTCCCCGAACCGTCCGGCTTCGCCGTGCCCGCCGCGTTGTTGAAGACGATCACCGTGTCCT
Source organism: Streptomyces sp. P9-A2 (assembly GCF_036634175.1). Lineage (NCBI taxonomy): Bacteria > Bacillati > Actinomycetota > Actinomycetes > Kitasatosporales > Streptomycetaceae > Streptomyces > Streptomyces sp. P9-A2. The sequence goes on along the minus strand of NZ_JAZIFX010000001.1, from coordinate 3,815,873 downwards.
TGCGGCTGCCGCCGGTGCCCTGCACCGTGATGTGCGGCTTGTTCGACGGGACCTGGACCGTCTCCCGGTACGTGCCCGGCTTGACGGAGATCAGCACGCGGGACGGGTTGTTCGCGGGTACGGCGTTCACCGCGGCCTGGACCGTGGTGTATTGGCCGGTGCCGTCCTTGGCGACCGTGAGCGTCGTCGCGGCGGCTGCCCGGGTGGAGGTTCCCGTGGAGGTTTTTGTGGCGCTTCCCGTGGCGGCCGTCGTACCGATGGAACCGCGGGGGCCCGTACCCGACTTGAGGAGCGACGGGACGTTCGCCGCCGCGTCGGGCGTGTACGCGTAGTACGTCCTCGGGTCGAAGGCCGTGCCACCGCTCTCGTTGCGGCCCGAGGTCCCCGAGAAGACGTTGCCCCGCTGCACCACGGTCGCCGTCGCGTCCTTGATGACCGGGTTCTTGAAGCCCTGGAAGTAGCTGTTCTCCAGCACCATGCGCGTGCCGCCGCGCGAGTAGTTGCCGTAGGAGGAGGTGATGTCCGTACCGGGGGTGTCCTCCAGGAAGTTGTTGTAGAGGTGCGCGTGCGCGCAGTTGTCCGTGGACGGGTTGCGCTGTTCCGTCTCGCGGATCCAGTTGTGGTGGATCGTGATGTCGGTCAGCACGTTCTCGGTCCAGCCGATGCCGAACGTCTTGTTGTTGTGGCTCATCTCGTTCCAGGAGACCGTCACGTACGTGCTGTCCTTGCGGACGTCGATCAGGCCGTCCGCCATGTTCCGCAGGTCGTTGTGGTCGATCCAGACGTGGTGCGCGCCGTCCATCTGGACGGCGTCGAAGTCGTGGTCCTTGTCGTTCCAGACGCCCTGGTAGGCGTCCCGGATCGTCAGGTTGCGGATGATCACGTTGTGCACGCCCTGGCCGAGGAAGAAGCCGCCGCCGACGATGTGCCCGGACGTGCCCGAGCCCACGATCGTCTTGTCGGAGGCGACCTTGATCTCCTTGCCCACCGGGTTCATCGTGATCGTCCCGGCCACGACGATCACGTACGGCTCGGCGGCGGTCGCGTACCGCTCCAGCTCGGCCTGGGTCCGGACGGTGACGACCGCACCGTCCCGGCCGCCGTACGTGCCGTTCTGGCCCAGCGCGTCGACGGAGGCGAAGCCGTCGGCGGTGGCGGTGGCCCAGGCGGGGGCGGCGGCCGCGGTGGGCGCTGCGGCCGGTGACCCGGAGGGGGCGGCCGTGCCCGGTGCGGCTCCGTAGGCCAGGGTGGCGGCCGCGGTGGCCAGGACCAGCGGGAGGGCGACCGTTCGTGCCCCGGTACCGCTGCGGTGCCGGGCCCTGCGAGGGTGCTCACTCATACGGCGATCCGATCCTTGTGGGGGGATGAGTCGCCGGTCGGTCGCCGCCCGGCACCGAAAAGTTGCCGCCCCTCCCCCTCCGGCTGCGGAACCTCCGGCTACGGCACCTCGGGCGGCGGGGTCGGTGCCCCCGGGAGGCGGATCGTGGCCGTCGTGCCCCCGGCGCCGTCCTCGGCGCGGGTCAGGGTGACGGTGCCGCCCGCCTGCTGGACCGTGCGGGCCACGATGGACAGGCCGAGGCCCGAACCGGGGAGTGCGCGGGCGGTCGGGGAGCGCCAGAAGCGGTCGAAGACGTAGGGGAGTTCGTCGGCGGTGACGCCGGGCCCGTGGTCGCGGACGGTGAGGACGCCGTCGGCGAGGCGGACCTCGACCGTGCCGCCCTCCGGGCTGAACTTCACCGCGTTGTCGAGGATGTTGACCACGGCCCGCTCCAGCGCGGAGGGCTCCGCGCGGACGTACCACGGCCGGACGTCCGCCGTGACGGTCAGGTCCGGGCCGCGCAGCCGGGCGCGGCGCAGCGCCGACTCCAGGACGTCCTGCCAGGCGACGATCGGCGCACGGTCGGCGTGCTGGCCGGTGTCCGGGCGGGACAGCTCCTGCAGGTCGCCGATGAGCGACGCCAGTTCGGTCATCTGCGCCTTCACCGAGGCGAGCAGGGCCTTGCGGTCGTCGGGAGGGATCGGGCGGCCGATCTCCTCGCTGCGGGTGAGGAGTTCGATGTTGGTGCGCAGGGAGGTGAGCGGGGTGCGCAGCTCGTGGCCGGCGTCCGCGATGAGCTGCTGTTGCAGGTCGCGGGAGCTGGCCAGGGCGGACGTCATGGAGTTGAAGGAGCGGGAGAGGCGGGCGACCTCGTCCTCGGCGTCGTCCTCGACGGGGATGCGGACGTCCAGGTCCTCCGTGCGGGCCACGTGTTCCACGGCCTCGGTGAGCTTGTCGACGGGGCGCAGGCCCGCACGGGCGACCGCGAGGCCGGCGGCGGCCGCGCCCAGTACTCCGACGCCGGAGACGAGGAGCAGGATCAGGGCGAGGTCGTTGAGCGTCGACCGGGTGCTGTCGAGAGGAACGGCGGCGACATAGGCGTAGCCGTTGGCCACTCCCTGGCCCAGGGGCACCTCGACGGTGACCGCGGTGGTCAGCACACGTACCTGGTCACCGTCGCTGTCGAAGCCGTTGCGGAACCGTGCGGAGCGGGGGTCCGGATCCTTCGCCACGTCCTTGTCACCGCCGGTGACCTTGACCGGGGCCGAGGCGAAAGGCAGCAGGCACACGGTGCCGTCCGTGCTCACCAACTGACCGTAGCTTCCGCTCTGCGGGCCGATGCCGTCCGTCTGCGAAGGCGTCCGGCCGCAGGTGTCGACGATTCTGGCGAGCTGGTTCTCGTCCAGCGTGACGACCGACGACCGCAGGTCGTCGTCGAGCTCCGCGTACAGCTTCCCCTGCACGATGAACCAGCACGTCACCGACACCGCCGCCACCGCGAACGCGACCGCCGCCGCCACCAGCAGCGACAGCCGCGCCCGGATCGGGAGCGAGCGGTACCTGCGGACCAGCCTGTTCACTCCGTGCCGCCCTGCCGCAGGGCGTAGCCGACGCCCCGCACCGTGTGCACCAGGCGCGGCTCGCCGCCCGCCTCGGTCTTGCGGCGCAGGTACATGACGTACACGTCGAGGGAGTTCGACGACGGCTCGAAGTCGAAGCCCCAGACCGCCTTCAGGATCTGCTCACGCGTGAGCACCTGGCGCGGGTGCGCCATGAACATCTCCAGCAGCGTGAACTCCGTACGGGTCAGCTCCACCTGGCGCGAGCCCCGGGTCACCTCGCGGGTCGACAGGTCCATGCGCAGGTCGGCGAAGGTGAGGACGTCGTTCTCCTCGTCGGCACCGGCCACGGCGGCCGCGTACGAGCTGCGGCGCAGCAGCGCGCGGATGCGGGCGAACAGCTCGTCCAGCTCGAACGGCTTGACCAGGTAGTCGTCCGCCCCGGCGTCCAGTCCCGTCACCCGGTCGCCGACCGTGTCCCGGGCGGTCAGCATCAGGACGGGCGTGGTGTCACCGGTGGCCCGGATGCGGCGGGCGGCGGTCAGGCCGTCCATCCTGGGCATCTGGATGTCGAGGACGATCAGGTCGGGCCGGTAGGCCGCCGCCTTCTCCAGGGCGTCCGCGCCGTCGACGGCGACCTCGGTGCCGTACCCCTCGAAGGCGAGGCTGCGCCGGAGCGCTTCGCGCACCGCCGGCTCGTCGTCGACGATCAGGATGCGCTGGGGGTCACGGTCGCCTTCTGCGGGGCTCATGGCTCGGGTTCCTCTGTCTGCACGGGGCGGGGGCGCGGGAGCAGTGCTCGGGGGCAGGAATCGGGGCCTGCGGACTTCAGCCTCTCAGGCTCGCACGATCCCCCGGGGCGCGGGCGGCTCCGGGCGGCTCCGGTCGGCCGTGGGTCGGCCGCGGGTCAGCCGCGCACGGTACGGCGGTGGCCGCCGCGATCGGGGCCGGGCCTCCGGTGGGCCGGGTGCGGGGCGACTTCCAGTGCCCGCCGTGCCGGCGCGTGCAGCTCGGCCGCGACCTCCAGCGCGAGGGCGAGACCGGCGGGGTCGGTACCGGCGTCGGGCGCCTGGTGGATGACCTGCGGGATCTGCTGGATCATGTCGGACTCCTCGGGCGGGCGCCGCGTCGTCACATCAGTTCATGGAACCGGCCCGCAGGGTCGGGAGGTCCGACTTGACCGTGTCGGACGGGATGGCGAAGCCCAGGCCCACGCTGCCGGCGTCGGCCGAGGAGGAACCGCTGCCGTTCGACGAGTACATCGCGGAGTTGATACCGATGATGTCGCCGTTCATGTCGATCAGCGCGCCGCCGGAGTTGCCGGGGTTCAGGGACGCGTCGGTCTGGATCGCCTTGTACGTCGTCGTGGACCCGCCGGTGTCGCCGTTGAACTCCTGGCCGTCGAACTCGAACGGCCAGCCGCCGGGCTGTCCCTGCTGCTGTTCCTGCTGCTGTCGCTGTCCCTGGCTCTCGTCCGTGGAGACGGTCACGTCACGGTCGAGTGCCGAGACGATGCCGCTGGTGACGGTGCCGGTCAGGCCCTCGGGGGAGCCGATCGCCACGACCTCGTCACCGACCCGCACCTGGTCCGAGTCGCCGAGGGTGGCCGCCGTCAGGCCCGAGGCGTCCCGCAGCTTGATCAGCGCGAGGTCCTTCGAGCTCTCCGTGCCGACGACGTCCGCGGTGTACGTCTTCCCGTCGCCGGTCCGCACCTCGACGGACGAGGCACCGGCGATGACGTGGTTGTTGGTGATGATCTCGCCGTCGTCCGTGATGATCACGCCGGATCCGGTGGACGACCCCGCGCCGGACTCGGCGTTGATCTCGACGATGCTCGGGCCGACCGCCTCGGCGACACCGGCCACCGTTCCCTTCTGGCCGGTCGGCACCACACTGGTGGCAGCCGCGCCGGCGGACGCGACGGTGGTGCCGCCGGTCAGCTCCTGGATGCCGTACGCGGTGCCGCCGCCCACGGCCGCCGCCACGATCGCCACGGCGGCGAGCAGCACGGCCGGGCCCCGGTTCCGCTTCCGGCGGGAGCGGGGAGGGGCCGGCTCGGACGCGTGGGCCGAACCGGCGTGGGCCGGGCCCGCGGGGTCCGTCGGGTGCACGGCAGCGATCGGCTGCGTCGCCGTCATCGGGTCCGTCGTCGGCAGCGGTTGTGTTGCCGTCACCGGGTCCGCGGGGTCCGTCGGGTGCACGGCAGCGATCGGCTGCGTCGCCGTCATCGGGTCCGTCGTCGGCAGCGGTTGTGTTGCCGTCACCGGGTCCGCGGGGTCCGTCGGGTGCACGGCAGCGATCGGCTGCGTCGCCGTCATCGGGTCCGTCGTCGGCAGCGGTTGTGTTGCCGTCACCGGGTCCGCGGGGTCCGTCGGGTGCACGGCAGCGATCGGCTGCGTCGCCGTCATCGGGTCCGTCGCCGGCAGCGGTTGTGTTGCCGTCACCGGGTCCGCCGGGTCCGCCGGGTGTGCGGCGGTGGTCGGCTGCCCCGGTGCGTACGCCGGCGGGGCCGGCCACTCCGGGTTCACGGGGGAGGCGCCGGGCTGGTGGCCGCCCGTCCGGGGACTCTCGTACTCGCTGCTGCGGCGATGGCTCTCGGTCATGCCGACGAGCCTGGCGCCCGACGATGAGAGCACCCTGAGTGCCCGCTGAGAAGTCCGACAGAACCTTGTATGCCCGATATAAAGACGGTGGGGCCGTCCGAAGGGAGACGGCGGGACCGTCCGGTGAAGACGGGGGAGGGGTCGGCCGGAGGTCCGGTGCTACCCACAGCCGCAGGAGCGGCGGATCACCAGTTCGGACGGGAAGATCTTCAGCCGCTCGCGCTGCGAGCCGGCCACCCGCAGCCCGTCGTCGAGGACGAGGTCGACCGCCGTGCGCGCCATCGCCGAGCGGTCGGAGGCGACCGTCGTCATCGGCGGGTCGGTGAGCGCCGCCTCCTTGATGTCGTCGAACCCGACGACCGCCAGCTCGCCGGGCACGTCGATGCGCAGCTCGCGTGCCGCGCGCAGCACGCCGATGGCCTGGTCGTCGGTGGAGCAGAAGATCGCGGGCGGGCGGTCCGGCCCGGAGAGGATGCCGAGCCCGACCTGATAGGCGTCGTAGCGGTTGTACGGGGCCTCGAAGAGGCGGCCCTCGGTCGGGACACCCGCGTCCTCCATGGCCCGTCGCCAGCCCTCGACGTGGTCGGAGACGGGGTCGCCCACCGCGGGGGTCTCCGCGGTGCCGCCGACGCAGGCGACATACGCGTTGCCGTGCTCCAGCAGGTGGCGGACGGCGAGCTGGGCGCCGCCGAGGTCGTCGGTGACGACGGCGACGTCGTCGATGGCCTCGGGGCGCTCGTGCAGCAGGACCATCCGGGCGTCCCAGGCGTCTATCTCCGCGGCGGCGAGGTCGTTCAGCGCGTGGCTGACCAGGATCAGTCCGGAGACACGCATACCGAGGAACGCCCGCAGATAGTGGACCTCGCGCTCGGCCACGTAGTCGGAGTTCCCGACCAGCACCATTTTTCCGCGCTCGGACGCGGCCTGTTCGACCGCGTGCGCCATTTCCCCGAAGAAGGGCTGGCGCGCGTCCGGCACGATCAAACCTATGAGATCCGTACGCCGCGACGCCATGGCCTGGGCGACCCGGTCCGGCCGGTACCCCAGTTCCTTGATCGCGGCGAGTACGCGTTCGCGCGTGGCCGGGGCGACCGGCCTCGGTCCGTTGTTGATGACATAGCTGACGACGGCGGTGGAAGTACCCGCCAGCCGCGCCACATCATCCCTAGTCACCTTGGCCACGCGCGGAGTCTACGCGGATATAACCGGTCGGGGCAGAGCGTGAACGACCTTGTGAACAGCACGGAAACGGCTCGCGTGGGCGGGTGCGGCGCTCGTGCGGATGCCGTTCACGCCTGGGTCGGGGCCTCGGCGGCGTCCAGGGGGGCCGTCTCGTCCGCATCCGCCGCCTTTTGGCGGCCGGACCCGGCCTGCTGCCGGCCGGCCTTCGCCTTGGCCTCCTCGGCGGCCCGCTCGCCCTTCTCCGGCGTAACGAATCGGTAACCCACGTTCCGCACGGTGCCGATCAGCGACTCGTGCTCGGGGCCGAGCTTGGCGCGCAGGCGCCGTACGTGGACGTCGACCGTCCGGGTGCCGCCGAAGTAGTCGTAGCCCCAGACCTCCTGCAGCAGCTGGGCGCGGGTGAAGACGCGGCCGGGGTGCTGGGCGAGGTACTTCAGGAGCTCGAACTCCTTGAACGTGAGATCGAGGACGCGGCCCTTGAGCTTGGCGCTGTAGGTCGCCTCGTCGACGGACAGGTCGCCGTTGCGGATCTCCATGGGGGAGTCGTCGCCGACGATCTGCTGCCGGCCCATGGCGAGCCGCAGCCGGGCCTCCACCTCCGCCGGTCCCGCCGTGTCGAGGAGGACGTCGTCGATGCCCCACTCCGCGGTGACGGCGGCGAGGCCGCCCTCGGTCACCACGAGGACGAGGGGGCAGCCGGGGCCGGTGGACCGCAGCAGCTGGCACAGGTTGCGGACCTGTGGGAGGTCGCGCCGGCCGTCGACGAGGATGACGTCGGCGCCGGGGGTGTCGACCAGGGCGGGTCCCTCGGCGGGGGCCACGCGCACATGGTGGAGCAGCAGGCCGAGGGCGGGGAGCACCTCCGCCGACGGCTGGAGGGCGTTGGTCAGCAGGAGCAGTGAACTCATCGCACCCCTCCCTCGGGTCCGTCGAGGACACGGACACGGACACGGACGCGGTCCTGGTCCCGGGGCTCGGGTCGCGGTGCTGCCCACGACCGGGTCGTCATTCGTACGTGCACGGTTCGCTCGCCCATAACGTCTGGTCTCTCCTCGGTCCCTGCGATGGGGGCACCTCCCACGCCATTAGGGCAATGGGGGAGTTTACGGCACTGCTTCGTGCGTTTCGACGGCCCGTACACCGGCGGTTTCCCACGTCGTATACAACGCTCCCGAAAGCACAAAAGGACTCGGGGGCTTCACTGCCCGAGTCCTCTCCTCAGGAGAATAGCCGACATGGGCACCGGTCCGTCAGGTCATGTGGCACGTTCCCTCAATGGTCCGCATTTCAAGACACGTGGTGTGACGCGTGAAGTCACCTGGGGCGGTACGTCTTTTCGGACGTCTTTGCGCACGGTGGACGGCGTGCGGATCAATTTCGTATACAACCCGGCTGCGGCCGAAAGGACGACCGGGAAGGATGCCTCGCGGCCGCCTTCCCGTGACCTCGTGTTCGTGATCGCGCGCGGGTTCACGGGGGGCGTGGACCGGCCGCGTGGACCGGCCGCGTGTACGGCGCGTGGACCGACCGCGTGCATGGCGGGGCGCGGCATGGCGGGGCGCGCGGGCGTTCGCACGGCACGGGGCCGTGGCGACCTTCCCCCTTCCCCCTCCACGGGCATGGGACCCGGGTCAGGTGGAGAACGCGGCCCCCGACGGGCTGCCGTACCGGATGGGGAACGGGTGGTGGCCCGGGCGGGCTAGCCTGACCGTGTTCACTGTCAAACGATTGAGGAACCAGCAGATGGCAAAGGTCACGGTGCGGTACTGGGCCGCCGCCAAGGCCGCGGCCGGGGTGGCCGAGGAGTCGTACGAGGCGGTCACGCTCGCCGACGCGCTGGACACGGTGCGCGAGCGGCACCCGGGCGAACTCACCCGTGTCCTGCGGCGATGCTCGTTCCTCGTCGACAGTGATCCCGTGGGCACCCGCGCACATGAGACGGTACGGCTGGCCGACGGCGGCACGGTCGAGGTGCTCCCGCCGTTCGCAGGAGGGTGAGCGATGACCAACCAGCCGCATCAGGGCTACGACGGGTACGACGGGCGCCGCGAGGGTCACGAGGGCCACGACCCCTACGACCCCGACCCCTACGGCCGGCCCCGGCCTCGGCATCAGTCCCGGCATCAGCGGCCTGAAGACCAGGCGCAGGGGCCGTCGCCGGCGTGGCCCGGGGGGCCGCAGCAGGCGTACGACGATCCGCACGCCGCCCAGCAGTACACGCAGCAGTGGCAGGGACAGACCTGGGAGACGCAGATGCAGCCCCCGGTCCCGCCGACGGCCGCGGAGGAGACGTCGTACCTGCCCCAGCACACCGGACAGCCTCCGCAGCACTCCCCTGCCGCCCCGCAGTCTTCGCAGACCCCTCCGGGACATGCCGGATACGCGGGTCGGGGTGACGGCGGCGCGCTCGGCGGACCCGCGGTGTACGCGGGGTACGGGGTGGCCTCCACCCACGGGGCACCGATCCCCGATACCCATCCTGGTGCTGGTGCTGGTGCTGGTGCTGGTGCTGGTGCCATGCCCCCGCCCGCCTCCGCCGCGCCCGCCCCGCCTGTCGCGTCCGCCGCGCCCGCCCCGCCTGTCGCGCCCTCGGCCCCCGAGGCCTCGGGCGGTTCCGGGTACGGGCCCGCCACCCTTGCCGGGAACGCCCGGGTCACGGACGCGCAGCGTGCCCGCGCGGAAGGGCGTTCGCCGATCATCGAGCCCGGCATGCAGCCGGCGGCGCTCACCGCGCTGCTGGGGCTGCTGCTCGCCGGCGGGGCGGCGCTGGGTACGTACGCCCTGCTCGTGCCGCTGGTGGCCCTCCAGGGACTCACCGCGGCCGGCTGGTTCCGGCTGAACGGCATGTGGCCCGCGCGCCAGGGCATCGCCCTGGGCTTCCTCGGGGCGCTGGTCGCGGACGTGGCACTGCTCGCGTCCGACCGGTCACCGTCGGCCATTCTCGGCACGCTCGGCGTGTGGGTGCTGCTGTCGCTGGTGCTCCAGCTCCGGTCGCACGCGGATCCCGACGAGCGGATGTACGGCCTGACGGCGACGGTGGCCGCGGCCGCGCTGGCGATCGTGGCGAGCGGCTACCTGGCGGCCGGCGCCGACGCGGTGACCGTCGGCGGGATCGCGGTGGCGGCGGCGGTCGTGGCGCGGGCACTGCCGTTGCCGACGCCGGTGTCCGTGGTGGCCGCGCTGCTCGTGGCGGCCGGTGCGGGTGCGCTGGCCGGCGGGGTGACGGAGTTCGGCGCCTCGGGCGCGCTGATCGGCGCGGGCGCGGCGGCCTGCGCCCTGATCGGCCACCGTGCCGCGAGCTACGACTACCCGTCCCGGTTCGTCCACTTCACCGCGGGAGTGGCTCTGCCCCTGGCCGCGGCGGCACCGGCGGTGTACGCCCTGGGCCGCGTCGCCGGCTGACGTCCCGGCCGAGGTCCCGGCCGACGTCTCGCCCGATGTCCCGGCCGCGTCCAGCGGCCCCGCCCTCCGCTCCCGCCCCCGCCCCGGCCCCGGCCCCGCCCTCCGCTCCCGCCCCGGCCCCGGCCCCGCCCTCCGCTCCCGCCCTCTGCCCTTGTCTCTTGTCCCGTCTCCCCCGCCGACGACCGTCGGCGGGGGAGACCCGTTCCGGGCGCCTGTCACAGCTGATCAACAATCCCGGGGTTCTCCTTGCCGTGCGGGTTACTCTCGCGCAGGACGGCTGCCCGGTCGTCGGGGACTGTCGTCGAAACGCACCTAGGTGGGGAACCAACCGCATGCGCGCATTGCGAATACTGCTGATCATCGCCGTGATCCTGGGCGGCATCTTCGTGATCGTGGACCGCCTCGCGGTCAACTTCGCGGAGGGCGAGGTGGCCGACCGGCTCAAGTCGAGCGAGAACCTCAGCGCCACCCCCGACGTGTCCATCAACGGTTTCCCCTTCCTCACCCAGCTCGCCGGCGGCTCCCTCGACGAGGTGCGGATCGGAATCCAGGAGTACGAGGCCGGCGCCGGCGACGGCAAGCAGAACATCCGGATCGAGGACCTGCGCGCCGACATGAAGGGCGTGGAGTTCTCCGGCGACTTCGGCTCCGCCACCGCCGCCGACGCGACCGGTACCGCGAGCGTGACCTACGACGAGCTGCTCAAGACCGCCACGTCCGAGTCCACCCAGGTCGGCCCCGGTGTCACCGCGAGCATCGTCGGCCTCTCCGACGGCGGCAACGGGAAGATCGAGGTCGCGGTGGAGGCCACCGTGCTCGGCACCAAGCTGCCCGAGCCGGTCTCCGTCCTCAGCTCCGTGACCGTCGTGGACGGCGACACCGTGCGGGTCGACGCGGACGCGCTGCCCTCGTTCGGCGGCGTCGAGATGGCCGAGGCGCGGGTGCGGGCGATCACCGACTTCGAGCAGCGGATCGACGGCCTGCCCGGCGGGATCGAACTCGACAAGGTCGAGGCGGGGAAGTCCGGCGTCGACATCACCGTGCGGGGTTCCGACGTCCGGCTTGCCGGGTAGGTAGACGGTCGGCAGGACCACTTCGCCCTCCGAGGGGCCTCGGTGGACCCAGGGTGTCCGACAGGCGAGACGGAGGCGTCCGCAGAGCAGATGTGAGGGCGGGCGCAGTCGGGTCCGGGGTGGACGGGAGTGGGTCCGCCCCTCCTATGATCCCATAATGCGGACAATCTTGTCTCAGTATGCGACACGGCGGTGACATGTCCGCCCTGCCCTCCTTACGATCGACGGCATGCAGTGTCAGACGAGCGTCCTCCGAGCGCGGGGACAGGCGGATCTCACGAAGCGGCGGGCAGTGGACCTCTGCCGCGTCGCCGCCATGCTCTGTCGACCTTTCTGAGCGGGCGCCCCGCCGCCCGCATCCCCGCCTCGCCCCGCCGAGGGGCATCCGTGCGCCCGCTCCCGCAGGAGCGCCGCGCACCCGCACACCCGCACGCCTCGCCGCAACTGCCCCGGAGGAGACAAAAGCATGAGCCGTCACGACGTACTGGTCGACGCCGACTGGGTCCAGGAACACCTGGACGACCCGACCATCGCCATCGTCGAGGTGGACGAGGACACCACCGCGTACGAGAAGAACCACATCAAGAACGCCATCCGGATCGACTGGACCAAGGACCTCCAGGACCCGGTCCGCCGTGACTTCGTCGACCAGGAGGGCTTCGAGAAGCTCCTGTCGGAGAAGGGCATCTCCAACGACCACACGGTGATCCTCTACGGCGGCAACAACAACTGGTTCGCCGCGTACGCTTACTGGTACTTCAAGCTGTACGGCCACGAGAACGTCAAGCTCCTCGACGGCGGACGCAAGAAGTGGGAGCTGGACGCCCGAGAACTGGTTGCCGGCGACGAGGTGCCCCAGCGGGCGAAGACCGAGTACAAGGCCAAGCCGCAGGACCTGTCCATCCGCGCCTTCCGCGACGAGGTCGTGGACGCCATCGGCGCGCAGAACATCGTCGACGTGCGCTCGCCCGACGAGTTCTCCGGCAAGCTGAACGCCCCGGCGCACCTGCCGCAGGAGCAGTCGCAGCGCCCCGGCCACGTGCCGACCTCCCGCAACATCCCGTGGTCCAAGAACGCCAACGACGACGGCACCTTCAAGTCCGACGACGAGCTCAAGGCGCTCTACGAGGACGAGGAGATCGACCTGTCCAAGGACACCATCGCGCTGTGCCGCATCGGTGAGCGCTCCGCGATCTCCTGGTTCGTGCTGCACGAGCTGCTGGGCGTGGAGAACGTCAAGAACTACGACGGCTCCTGGACCGAGTACGGCTCCCTCGTCGGCGTGCCGATCGAGCTCGGCCCCGCCAAGTAGGCCCTCGCCCGCACCACGACCCGAACCGACCCCGACCAGACCACTAGACCAGCTCAGGAGTACGCCATGTGCGGTGCGAAGGCCGGCGGCCCGGACGCCTCGACGATCAAGCCCGGCGAGACCACCATCCAGGGTCATCTGACCCGTGACGGCGAGCCGGTGACGGGCTACGTCCGTCTGCTGGACTCGACCGGAGAGTTCACCGCGGAGGTTCCGACCTCCGCGACCGGGCAGTTCCGCTTCTACGCGGCGGAGGGCACCTGGACGGTCCGCGCCCTGGTGCCCGGCGGCACCGCCGACCGCACGGTCGTCGCCCAGCAGGGTGGTCTGGCCGAGGTCGCCATCGCGGTCTGAGGGCTCTTCGAAGGGCCGCATCCCCCGGGCCGGACACCGGCCACCGGCACCGGCACCGGGGATGCGGCCCTCCGGCATGTCCGCGTGCCTGCGTACCTGCGTGCCTGCGGTTCCGGTTCTACGCTGGAGGTATGTACGCGCGCAGGCGGCATGCCTACTTCGTCATGATGGGCACGTGCATCGTGCTCTTCGTCCTGGCCTGCGCCGTCGTGCGGCTCTGGTCGGTCCCGGTGGCCGTGGGCATGTGCGTGGTGGCCATGATCATCCCGCCGTTCGCCGCCATGGTCGCCAACCGGCGAGGCCCCGACGACCGCTGGTGGGACGATCCCTCGGGCGACGCCGAGTCCGACGCGTGGTGGGACGAGCTGGACGGGAAGAAACGGCCGCGCTAGAAAGACGGCCATGTCCCCGACGAAGCTGTCCACCGTCGTGCTCGACGCGCACGACGCCCACGAACTCGCCGGCTTCTACCCGCGGCTGCTGGGCTACGAGGTACGCGCCGAGGAACAGCACTGGATACTCATCTGCCCCCGCCCGGCACGGAGGGGACGTCGCCGGCCTTCGAGACGGAACCCGAGTACGTACCGCCCGTCCGGCCGACCAGGAACCCGGGCGACCAGCAGATGATGCTGCACCTCGACATCGAGGTCGACGACCTGACGGCGGAGACCGCGCGGGCCGTGGCCGAGGGTGCCCGGCTCGCCGAGCAGCAGCCCCAGGACGACGTACGCGTACTGCTCGATCCCTCGGGACATCCCTTCTGCCTGTGGACGCGGGTCGCTCAGTAGACGAGCGCCTGCGTGTCGTCCGCCAGTGCCTCCTGCACGAAGACCTGCGCGCCCGCGATGCGTACGCCCTCGATGACGTCCTTCTCCGTGATGTCCCGGCGCGCCGCGCACTGGGTGCACAGGGTGAGACGGCCCCCCGCGACGATCGAGTCCAGCAGGTCCGGCAGCGGCGCCGCGTGCGGCAGCTCGAACTCCGCGGCCTTGCCCGGCAGCGCGAACCACGCCGACTCCCCGGTGAGCCACAGCGAGACATCCACCCCGCTGGCCACGGCCACCGCCGCCACCGTGAAGGCCTGCGAGCAGCGTTCCGGGGCGTCGGCCCCGGCGGTCACCTTGATCACGAGCTTCTTCGCCATACCCGGATCGTAGTCACCACCGTCCTGCCCGTACCTGAGAGCCCGTACCTGAGAGCCCGTCGCCGGGCCGGCCACCGGTCCCGGTCTCCACCCGGACCACCGGCCCCACCTCCATCCCCACCGCCATCCCCGCCACCGGATGGGTGCAGGCCGGGGCCGGGGCCCGGCCGCGTAAGCTGGGGGCCGCCCTGTGCACACGTAATGCACCGCATCCCCGCTCAAGGAGCATCCCGTGGTTCTCTTCTACGAAGCCCTGCTGGTCCTGGTCGCCGTCGGCGTTCTCGCCTTCACCGGGCTGGCCGTGAAGAAGCTGTACCAGGGCCAGCGCTGACCCTGCCCGACCACGTCCAGGAACTGTCACTGATGATCGAGATCCCGTCCGACCTCCACAAGGGCCTCGTACCGCTCGCCTTCCTGCTCGGCGACTGGGCGGGCGCAGGCGTGCACGACTTCCCCGGCTCCGAGAAGTGCAACTTCGGGCAGGAGGTCTCCTTCACTCACGACGGCCGGGACTTCCTGGAATACGCCTCCCGCAGCTGGGTGCTCGACGAGAACGGCGGCAAGGTACGGCCGCTCGAGTCCGAGCACGGCTTCTGGCGGATCGACTCCGACCGCAAGGTCGAGGTCACGATGATCCGCGACGACGGCGTCATCGAGATCTGGTACGGCGAGCTGGCCGACCAGAAGCCGCAGATCGACCTGGTGACGGACGCCGTCGCGCGCACCGCGGCCGCCCGGCCCTACAGCGGCGGCAAGCGGCTGTACGGCTACGTCAAGAGCGACCTGATGTGGGTCGGCGAGAAGCAGACCCCCGAGGTCGAGCTGCGCCCCTACATGTCGGCGCACCTGAAGAAGGTCGTCACCCCCGAGGACGTCGAGCGCTGGGCCAAGGCCCTGCCCGACGACATGCCGGACGACGGGATCGCCTTCTTCAAGTGAGCCCCGCTCCTTACCGAGCCCTTCACATCCCCCGTGACCGCCGTGGTCCGGGGGGTGTGGTGCGTGGTGTTCCGATGGAGCGATGCCCGCCTGATGAGGGTTAACAAAAAGCGCCGCACAGCAATGCGTTTGTAGTGGGGGACGGGGTGTGGCTACAGTGTCGATGTCTCCGTGGAGCGAGTCGCGGGACTTCGCGAACGCGCGGAGCCCCGGTCGCACTACTTCTGCGACCGGGGCTCCGGATGCTGTGTTCTGGGTGGCTTGCAGTGCAGAGGCGGGCCCAGAACGTTCACCGGCCACACTAGCACAGCGCACACAATGAGGCGCTGGGGGGAAACTATGACCAATCGCCTGCCCGAATGGATGCTGCGCGACCTGTCCTTACCGCGACTGCGACGGTACATTCGCGCCGTGCACGGCGACGCCCTGGCCGCCGAACGCCTGTACTGGTGGAACATCGAGGCATCCGCCGCCCTGCTCGGCCCCTTGCACTGCCTGGAACTGGCGCTGCGCAATGCCCTGCACAACGCGCTCGCGCGGTATCACGGCAGACCGGACTGGTGGATGGTGGCGCCGTTGAACGAGCGTGGGCACAAGCTCGTGAACGATGCTCGCCGCACCTGCGGACGGCGCCTGAGTCGGATTACGCCGGACGACGTGGTGGCGGAGCTGTCCTTCGGTTTCTGGGTCTCGCTGCTCAGCCATGGTTCGGGCTATGACCGGCGCTTCTGGGTGCCCGTTCTGCACTCGGCGTTTCCGCATTACCGCGGACGCCGTGACAGCCTCTACCGTGAACTGACCTCGTTGGTCCTGCTCCGCAACCGGGTCATGCACCACGAACCGGTTCACCACCGGCACCTCTCCGCCGACCATGCCACCATCTACCGAGTGCTCGGGTACCTGAGTCTGGAGTTGGCCAAGGAGTCAAAGGCCATGGACCGGTTCCCGGCCGTGCTTGCCGGCCGGGCGGATGTCCTGCACGGCGCCAGACCGCCGCGATTCTGATGGAGGAAGCGGCTGTGACGGACTTCGACGCACGACGGCCCGGCACGGGTGCTGAAGCGGAGTTCGCCGAGGTGCTCGTCTCCCGGCCCGACATCGCGCGGCTCACGGGAGTCAAACGCCCCGCCGTCACCAACTGGGAGCGTCGGCACGCGGACTTTCCCCGACCTGTGACCGTCGACATCGGAGGCGGCGAAGCAGTCGGCGCCGAGAGCGAGCGATTCCGCGCTGACGAGTTGTTGGCCTGGCTCTCCGGAAGGACCATTGCCGTGAACGCCCTGCGTGCGGGTGAGCCGGCGGGGACGACCTACGGCGACCGGTTCCGCGCGGGCCTGACCGGGGGCATGGCAGGCGGGCTGCTTCGGGCGGCCGTGCGGCTCGCGGGACCGGAAGCGGACCGGCTGCGGGGGCCCATGCCGCTGGACCGATATCTCCTGTGGCTGCTGTACCTCGTCCTGAACCAGGTCGTGGAACCCGGAAAAGGCCTGGCCAAGGCCGTGGACAGCTTCCGCGGGGCGGTACGTGACTACGACCTTTCGGAGAAATTGGTTCCCCGTCATCTACTGGCCACGCTCACCGACACGCTCGGCCGTACCTCCGTGGGCTCCGTACAGGAGGGTCGCGCGGCGTTCGACCACGTACTGGTGCTGTGGCGAGCCGCGCAGGCGCGCGAGGGCGGCGCTTTCTTCACCCCGCCCTCCGTGAGCCGGGTCATGGCCGGGGCGCTGGCAGCCGTACGGCCCGGGGCGGTGCGCGTGCACGATCCGTACGGCCGTACCGGAGAGCTGCTCGTGGCCTACCTGGACGCGGTCGCCACGCAGGCCGGCAGCGCACCGCCCCAGGTCGGCGGCCGGGTGCCCGAGCCCCTGGAACGGCAGGTGGCGGAAATGAACCTGCGGGTCCACCACGGTTTGGCCCTAAGGCTCGGCGAAGGACCGTTCACCCCGGCGCACGACCCCTTCGCCGATCCTCCCGGCGCCTTCGACGTGCTGTTGACCAACCCGCCCTTCGGCCGACGTCTGGAGAACGTGGCGCCGCCCCCGTACTGGACCTTCGGCACTGCCCGACGGACCGAGTTCGACTGGCTGCAGTACATCGTCTCGCGCCTTGCTCCGGAGGGCCGGGCTGCCGTGCTGCTGCCGGCCGGGGCCTCCTTCAACGCCGGTGCTGCCGAGACGGTGCGGGCCGGGCTGGTCGAAACCGGGGCGGTGGAGTGTGTGATCGGGCTTCCTGCCGGGCTCTTCGCGCTCACCGCCGTCAAGACGCAGATCTGGTTCCTGCGAGCAGCCGGCTCCGGGGAGACCACGGATCCCGAGGTGCTGTTCGTGGCGGGTGAGGACCTCGGGCACCGGCTCACCCGGACCCAGTGGGCCCTGACCGATGACGACATCGCACGGTTGGTGGGGGAGTACGTGTCCTGGCATACGACCAGGGCGGCCGGACATCCTTTCCCGGGCACCCCCGGCCTGAGCCGGGGGGTGGCGGTGCCGGACATAGCCGATCACGGTCACAGTCTGGATCCCTCGCTGTATGTCAGGCCGCCCGGCTCGGCCTCGGCCGCCCGTGTGGCCGGTACCGCCGAGACCTGGGATCGGCTGGCGAGACTGACCGAGGAGACCACTGCCCTGCACGCGAAGGCGGAAGCGGCCGACGCTCAGGCGACTCGGTGGCTGAGGAGGTACGGACTGTGACGGCGATCGACGAGTTCGTGCCGCCGGTCGGATGGTCGTGCAGCCCCCTGCGGGAACTCTGCGCGTCCATCCAGTCCGGGCCGGGCCGGCGCGCCGAGGACAAAGGCCATACCCGGGCGAACGGTGGGCTTCCCCTGGTACTGCCCCGCCATCTTGCGGAGCAGCGGATCGTCACCGACACCGAGGAAGCCGCTGCCGGCCCTGCGATCCCCCGGGACCGGGAGCGGACGCTGGTGAAGTACGAGCTGGCCGAAGGGGACATTCTCCTCACCCGGACCGGCACCGTGGGCCGCTGCGCCCTGGTCACCGGGGAACACGCGGGCCGGCTGTTCCACCCCAACCTGATACGACTCAGGCTGCCTGAGTCGAGGCGGGTGTCGGCCGCGTATCTCACCGCTTATCTGAGCGCGACGGCCGCACAGGACTGGATCAGAGCTCGGACGGCCGGCGCGGTCATCCCGTCGCTGAGTATCCGCACCGTGGGCGGGCTACCCGTCCTCGTGCCGCCGGCTGCCGAGCAAGCGATGATCGGTGCCACACTCGCCGCCCTCGACGCCAAGATCCAGGCACATGCCGAGATCGCTCGCGTGACCCGTGACTACCGCAGCGTGCTCGCCGATGCCTTGATGACCGGCACTCTGTCGGCCGAGCCGTGAACCGGCCGGGAGCGCTCTAGACTCGTGGTGTGGTGAGCACCGACTGGAAGAGCGATCTCAGGCAGCGCGGCTACCGACTGACGCCGCAGCGCCAACTCGTGCTCGAAGCCGTCGACACGCTGGAGCACGCGACCCCCGACGACATTCTCGTGGAAGTGCGGAGAACGGCGTCGGGGGTCAACATCTCGACCGTCTACCGCACCCTGGAGCTCCTGGAGGAGCTGGGCCTGGTCAGTCATGCCCACCTCGGGCACGGTGCCCCGACCTACCACCTCGCCGACCGGCACCACCACCTGCACCTCGTCTGCCGTGACTGCACCGAGGTCATCGAGGCGGACGTGGAGGTGGCCGCCGACTTCACGGCGAAGCTGCGCGACACCTTCGGATTCGACACCGACCTGAAGCATTTCGCGATCTTCGGCCGCTGTAAGGACTGTTCCCTGAAGGGTTCAACTACCGAGTCGTAGGCTAGGGGTATGAAGAGCCCTCTGCTGACCCTGCCCGGCGCCGTTCCCGCCGAGGGCGTGGACGAAGGCGTCGCCGCCCACTACGGCGACCTGTTCCGCGAGCAGCGTGCCCTCGCCGAAGGCACCGGCTTCGTCGACCTGTCCCACCGCGGGGTCGTCACCGTCTCCGGGCCGGAGCGGCTGAGCTGGCTGCATCTGCTGCTCACCCAGCATGTCAGCGACCTTCCGCCGCACCAGGCCACCGAGGCGCTGATCCTCTCCGCGAACGGCCACATCGAGCACGCGCTCTACCTCGTCGACGACGGCGAGACCGTCTGGGCCCATGTCGAACCCGGCACCCAGGAGGCGCTGATCGCCTACCTGGAGTCGATGAAGTTCTTCTACCGGGTCGAAACCGCCGACCGCACCGCGGACTTCGCCGTGGTGCACCTGCCCGCCGGTTCCATCGCGGAGGCGCCCGAAGGCGTCGCCGTCCGGGAGACGTCGTACGGCCGTGATCTGTTCCTGCCCCGCGCGGACCTGGAGTCGTACGCCGGGAAGGCCGGGCCGCCCGCCGGGATCCTCGCCCACGAGGCACTGCGGGTCGAGCAGCACCGCCCCCGGCTCGGCTTCGAGACCGACCACCGCACCATCCCGCACGAGCTGGGCTGGATCGGCGGTGCGGTGCATCTGCAGAAGGGCTGCTACCGGGGTCAGGAGACGGTCGCCCGGGTCCAGAACCTGGGCAAGCCGCCGCGCAGGATGGTCTTCCTGCACCTGGACGGCAGCGAGGTCCATCTGCCGCCGGCCGGCACCGGCCTCCGGCTTCTCGACGACGGTCCGGACGGCCGCCGGATCGGCTTCGTCACCACGTCCGTACGCCACCACGAGCTGGGCCCGGTCGCCCTCGCCCTGGTCAAGCGGAACATCCCGGTCGACGCCCGCCTGATGGCCGGGGACACGGCGGCGGCCCAGGAGACCGTGGTCGAGCCCTGATCCGCGTCGGGACCTGATCCGCGTCGTGACCCGATCCGCGGCGGGCCCCGACCCGCGGCGGAGGCGGGTCAGGGCGGATGTGCGGAGGTGACGTGGATCAGATCTCGAGGAGGACGGTGAACGGGCCGTCGTTGGTCAGCGACACCCGCATCCGCGCGCCGAAGCGGCCCGTCGCCACCGTCGCGCCCAGCGCACGCAGCTGGGCGACCACCTCGTCCACCAGCGGTTCGGCGACGCTCCCGGGGGCGGCGGCGTTCCAGGTGGGACGCCGGCCCTTGCGGGCGTCGCCGTAAAGGGTGAACTGGCTGATCACCAGAAGCGGGGCGTCGATGTCGCTGCACGACTTCTCGTCCTGGAGCATCCGCACCGACCAGAGCTTTCGGGCGAGCTGGGCCGCCTTCTCCTCGGTGTCCTCATGGGTGACGCCGACCAGGGCACACAGCCCCTCGCCCTCGATCGCCCCCACCGTCTCGCCGTCCACGACGACGCTCGCGCCGTCCACCCTCTGCACCACTGCACGCATACGTCCATCATGCCGGTCCGCGAACAGCTGCCCGACGGTGGTCCGGGCAGGCCCCCAGGCGGGCTATTTTTACTCCTTACCCCCCATCTGGGGCGGATCGGGAGCACTCGGTCGCACAGCGGCCCTCAGGGGTGACACGATGCCGGCACACACCGGTCGAGGGGACGGTCGAGGCACATGAGCACACCAGGAACCGGGCAGCAGTCCGGGCCTGTCCTGCCGGCCCGGGCAGGGGTGGGGGAACGCGAGTTCCACCGCCCGCCCGCACAGCGCACGGACAGCCCGGCACCACCGCCCGAGGAGCACCCGGGGCCCGAGCCGGCCCTGTCCGTGCGCAGTCTGCCCGAGTTGCGCACGCTGCGCCGCGACGCCCAGCGCGACGAGGCCGACCTCAGCTATGTACGACGGCTGCTCCAGGGACGGATCGACATCCTGCGGGCGGAACTGGCCCGGCGTACACCGGTGGGCGCGTCCTCGGTCACCGCGCCGGCGGAGGCGTCCGTGGTGGAGCGGCTGGCGGAGATCCTGCGGGACACCCCGGTGCGCCGGCCTTCGTCCGCCCGCCATGTGACCCTGGGGACGCCGCAGAGCGAGGAGTACGGACGGCTGGCGGCGGAGATGCTCGCCGAGGTGGAGCTCTCGGACCTGGGTGCGCGTACGGACGGGGAGCTGACGGCCGCGATGGGGCGGCTGGTGGGGTACGAGCAGCAGGTGTCCCGGAGCCGGCAGCTCCTGCAGCGCACCGCCGACGACTGCAGTGCGGAGATCGCGCGCCGGTACCGCGAGGGGGAGGCCCAGGTCGACGACCTGCTGGTGTGAGGCGGGGCGGGGCCGGATGCCGGGCGGGCGGTTTACATCCGGTGACCGGGGCCGCATCCGGCCGGGGCCGAAGCCAGTCGGACCGTGGCCACGGGGTGGTCGGAAAAGCGCGCGACACCTCCTCGGGAGGCGACCTACCGTGAAGTCATGACCCCCAGCACCGGAACGTCCCGCACCGACCTCGACGTACGCCCGATCACCGAGACCGAGTTCGCCGACTGGAACCGGGCCCTGAACATCGGGTTCCTGCGGGAGCCCACCCCTTCCCCGGAGGCTCTTGACGTACGCCGTCTGCAGTTCCTGCCGGGCCGGTCGCTGGGGGCCTTCGACGGCGGCCGCTGCGTCGCGACGTTCCGGTCCTTCCCGCAGGAGCTCACCGCGGTCGGCGGGGCCGCCGTGCAGGCCGACGCCATATCGAACGTCACCGTCAGCCCCACGCACCGCCGGCGCGGTCTGCTCACCCGCATGATGGCGCAGGACCTCGCCGCCGCCAAGGAACGCGGGGACGTCGTCGCGACCCTCATATCCGCCGAGTACCCGATCTACGGCCGCTACGGCTTCGGCCCCGCCACCTGGGCCACCGAGTGGACCGTCGACGTCCCGCGCACCGGTCTCGATCCGCGCCGGTCCCGCCCGGAGGACGGTGGGCGGGTGGACCTCGTGGACGCGGAGGACGTGAGCAAGCTCGGCCCGGAGCTGCACGAGCGGGTGCGCGGGGTCCAGCCGGGCGCGGTCAGCCGGGCCGACCTGTGGTGGAAGACCGCCACCGGAGCCGTTCGCTCCTCCACGCCGTGGAACGAGCCCTTCTTCGCGGTGTACCGCTCGGCGGACGGCGAGGTCGAGGGCATGGTCTCCTACACGGCGGACGACACGTGGGGCGATTCCAAGCAGCCGTTGAACACGGCGCGGGTGGACTGGCTGCTCGCGGTGAGCCCGGCCGCGGAGCGGGCGCTGTGGCACTACCTGTGCTCGATCGACTGGATCGTGAAGGTGAAGAGCGGCTGGCGGGCCCCCGACGACCTGCTCCCGTTCCTCCTGCCGGATCCGCGCGCCGCCGTCGTGACGATGTACGCGGACTGGCTGTGGGTGCGCGTCCTGGACGTCGTACGGGCGCTGGAGGCCCGGACGTACGAGGCTGCCGGGTCGCTGGTGCTGGAGGTGGCCGACGGTGCGGGGCTGGCCGGCGGGCGCTACCGGCTCCAGGCGTCGGCGGACGGTACCGGGACGTGTGCGGCGACCACCGATGACGCCGATCTGGCTCTGGACGTCTCCGAGTTGGCGCCGCTGTGGCTGGGTGACGAGTCGGCGGTGCGGCTGGCGGCGCTGGGCCGGGTCCGGGAAGAACGAGCGGGCGCCGCCCGTGAGGCCGACGCCCTGCTGCGTACGTCCAGGCGTCCATGGTGCCCGGACCTGTTCTGAGCGCTGCCGCGCTCCCTCGGTGTGGCTCTCTCCTCCTCTCCCTCGTCCGGCGGGTGTCTGTGCATCCGTAGCCGTTCTTGCTGTGCTGTTCCTGCTGTTCAGTTGTGGTTGTTGCGCTGGTGCTGACCGACCGGGTTCCCGGCTCCCCTCCGGAAGGGAAGCCCGGTCGGCGGCTCGAGGAGTGGTCCCCACTGTCACCGTGATGGCCAACCTCCTGGGAGGTCCGACCATGTTGCTCAAGTTGGCGACCAACTTCTCTTAAGTTATCTCCGCTTGGATGCGGCTCATAACCACCTTCCATCGAACTGCCAAAAGATGGCGAGAAGTTGTAGGGTTTTGGTGTGGACCCGGAATACGCCCCCGTCAATGGACGGAAGAGGCCTCAGCGGCCACAGAGGACACATCGCGAGGTGGCCGACGAGTTGCGCGCCCGGATCAGGTCCGGGGAGCTGCGACCTGGCCAGCGCATGCCCACTCAGGCGAAGCTCGCGGACGAGTTCGGCGTCGAGCGCGGTGCCGTACGCCAGGCACTGCGCATCCTGCAGTCCGAGCAGTTGCTCACCAACGTCGCCAAGGGTGCCCCGGCGACCGTCGCCGGCCGCCCCGGAGGGGCGCCGACCGGCCCGGGAGCGCCGCCCCAGCCCACCACGGCGGCCCTCACACCCCGTATCGCCGCCGCCTTCGAGGCCGAGCACGTCGAGATCGACGCCGTCTGTCTGACCGCGGTATCCCTCACCCTCGCCATCGGCGAACCGCTGCGCCGGATCCATGCCGGGCGGATGAAACCGGCCAAGGTCGACGTCCGCGTCCTGCTGCCCGGCAGGAACATCGACCTCGCCTTCCCGGTGGCGGTCGGGAGTCCTGACGACGGCCGGGACGGTGACCGTCACGCCGGCCGCGGAGACGACCCCGTGCACGAGCGTTGGCTGGCGATGCGCAACGCCCAGGGGCAGGTGCTCCGGCACAATCTGCTCGCCCTGCGCGCCACCCACGGCATCGACGTGCGGGTCTCCTTCCGGGCGCTGCCCTTCACCCCGCCGGTGAAGCTGTACCTGCTCAACGGCGTGGAGGCGCTGTTCGCCTACTACACGCTGTCCCGCAGCGAGGCGCAGATCGACCAGGAGAACGTTCAGACGTACGACGCGCAGGGCACCCGCTCCGCGCTGTTCGCGTTCGAGCAGGGCGCGGGGATGCGGGACAACGCCTTCGTGACGCAGTCCCAGCTGTGGTTCAACGCGTTGTGGGAGACGATCAGTTCGGAGTTGCGGCTCACGAGCTGACGTCTCCCCGCCCCCTCGGCAGGTGCTCTACGGGTGCTCTACGGGTGCTCTACGGGTGCTCGGCAGGGGCTCGGCAGGCACGGGTGGTTCAGAGTGCGGGCCGAGTCATCAGCAGTGCGAGCAGGACGGCTCCGGCGGAACTGACGCCCGGACTGCGGGCCTTGATGCCGACGGTGAGCAGCAGCAGGCCGATGATGCCGGCGATGCCGTACTTCCATTCGACGTACTGCTCGAGGGTGACGACGAGGACCGCGGAGATGAGAGCGAGGACTGGCACGATGTTCCCCCTTCGTGCTGCTTCGTGCTTTCCTGTGAGCGGAAGCGGAACTTCCGCCAACTCGGTCAAGTTGGTGACCAACTCTAGCTAGGTTGTCCCCACTTGGCAGGTAGTTATAAACAACTCTCAAACAACTCCCCATAGATGGATCAAAGTTGTAGCGTTTGGTCGTGGCCCAGGAGAGCGTCGCAGTGAACGGCAACAGCAGGAACTCGCCCCAGGAAATCGCCGACATCCTGCGCGAACGTATCCGCGCCGGGGAGCTCAGGGTCGGCGAACGCCTGCCCACCCAGGCCGAGCTCGCCGAGGAGTTCGGCGTGGAGCGCGGGGTCGTCCGCCAGGCACTGCGCGTTCTCGCGGACGACGGTCTGCTGAGCAACGTCAGCAAGGGCAGCCCGCCCCGGATCGCCGAACCGGCCCCGGCGTCGGACGAACCCCAGCCGACCATGGTCGGCCTCGCCCCCCGTCTCACCGAGGCCTTCTCCGCGGCGCACGTCCGTATCGACGTCGTGTCCCACACCTCCGAGACGCTGATGGTCGCCGTCGGCGAACCCGTCCGGCTGATCCACGAGGGCAGACTCCGCCCCGAGTCGATCGAATTCCGCGTTCTCCTGCCGTCCCGGACCATCAACCTGGCCTTCCCCGTCCTGGTCGACGAGAACGCCGACGGCGACGACCCGGTCCACGAGCGCTGGCTGCAGATGCGCAACGCCCAGGCCCAGGTGCTCCAGCACAACCTGCAGGCCGTCCGCCACACCCACGGCATCGACGTCCACGTCAGGTTCCGTGCCCTGCCCTTCACTCCGCCGATGAAGCTCTACCTGCTCAACGGCCAGGAAGCGCTGCTCGGTTACTACATGCTCGCCAGGCGCGAGGAGGAGTGGGGCACCCAGACCCTGGACATGTACGACGCCCTCGGCTCCCAGTCCCTGCTCTTCTCCTTCGCCAAGCAGGCCGGACAGCGGGACCAGGCGTTCGTGGAGGAATCCCAGAAGTGGTTCGACGCCCTCTGGGAAACCATCACGACGGACCTGACACTCTCCTAGTGACTTCTGATGCGACGCAGACCGAACCAGTGACATACGAGACCGAGAACGACCGGAACGAGCGGAACGACCGGAACGACCGGAACGACCGGAGGGATCTCAACAACTCGGACGAACTGAACGACCTGAACGGCCTCATCAGCGGCGCCCGCGTCGTGCTGTGGGACTTCGACGGGCCCATCTGCCGCCTGTTCGCCGGCCACTCGGCGGAACGGGTGGCGACGGACCTCGTCGAATGGCTGGAGGGCCGGGGGCTGCACGGGCTGCTCACGGAGCCCGAACGCGAGTCGCTGGACCCGCACGCGGTGCTCCGCGCCGTCGACCGCAGGCACCCGGGCAGTGACCTGGTGGCCGAACTGGAGGCACGGCTCACCCAGGAGGAAATGCTGGCCGCGTCCTCGGCGTGGCCCACCGCCTACGCCGACCCGTTGATCCGCACCTGGACGGCGGTGGGCTCCCGGCAGGCCATCGCGACGAACAACTCTCCCCACGTGGTCCGCAAGTACCTCGCCGACCGCGGCCTGCTCGGCTGCTTCGCCCCCCACATCTACGGCCGCACCCAGCAGCTCAGCCGGCTCAAGCCCGACCCCCACTGCATCAACCGCGCCCTGAACGCCATGGGCGCGGCCCCGGCCTCCGCCCTGATGATCGGCGACACCCCCTCCGACCTCCACGCCGCCCGGGCGGCCGGCGTGCCCTTCCTCGGCTACGCCCGCAACGAGGAGAAGGAAAAGATCCTGCAGGCCGCCGGCGCCACCGTGATCCTGTCCTCCCTGGAACCCGTACTCGACCGGATCCGCGCCGCGCCTCAGGCCTGAATCATCAGCAGGGCGAGCAGCACGGCGGCCCCCACGACAAGCCCGTCCCGCCGGGTCCGTGCCCGCACGCCGATGAGAAACAGGAGCACCGGACCGGGACCCTGCTTCCTGTAGCATGCCCGCACCGACTGAGCCGCACCCCCTGAGCACATGCTCTTCGGCGCTCGTTTCAAGAGGCTGACAAGCCAATCTCCGACGAGTTCGCGCGGTCCTCACGCAGAGCGGTGGCACACCACCGAGTGCGCTCGGCGCGCTGCTCCGTCGCGCGCCGTTCATCATGTGTGATACCGGCCTCGTGCCTTCCGTTTGCCATGTCGTGACTCCCCTCGCACTTCCGGAGCAGTCAGTGGGCGCATCTTCCCGTCCCCGTCCCGCCCTCGGGGAACATCCCGCGCCCTCACCGGGATACCGCACCTTCGTCGATCTGGCCGCGCGGGTGGGTCAGGCAATCAGCGGTCACCACAACCAGAACTACGTCATGCCGGTCACACCGGCCATGGCGAAACCGCTGGGCCGTGAGGTCGGTACGTCCGTGACCGTGCGAATCCGGCGTGCCGACACGCTGCCGGTGGTGATCAGAACCTGGCAGAACGAGCAGGAGATCCTCAGCGCGATCAGAGGCACCCTGCCGTACGTGCCGGAGGTCCTGGCCAGGGGCCACGGCTTCGCGGTCCACAGTTATGTGGAAGGAGTCCCGCTCTCCAGCGTCTGCGGAAACGGTAAACCCGTTGACTCCCTGCTCGTCCAGGAACTGGCCCGGCTCCTGGCCGGTATGGCGCTGGTGCGCCGCAACGGGCTTCCTCCGCTGCCGCCTGTCTGGCCCCGCAACGACATGGACAGTCAAGGCTTTCTGCGCACCCTGACGCATCTCGCGGATCAGCAGGTCAGAGATCCCAACTGGCCTTCTTTCGGCGGACTGTTCGTGGCCCTGGGCATTCCCGAGGACGCCCTGCTCAGACTGGCCGAGCGGATTCCCGTCATGGCGCGGCGACCGTACAGCCTGCTCCATGCCGACCTGCACCGCGACAATCTGATCCTGTCGTACGCCGGTGACCGGCCGCCCGTCTGCGTCGACTGGGAACTGGCGACCTACGGTGATCCGCTGCACGATCTGGCGACTCATCTGGTGCGGATGCGGTATCCGGCACATCAGTTCCCCGAGGTGGTGGAGGCATGGGCGGGCGCCATGCGGGAGGTCCGCCCGAACGCCGTCAACGGCCTGGGCAAGGATCTGCGCCACTACCTGGCCTTCGAGCGCGCCCAGTCCGTGTATCCCGACGTCATGCGGGCGGCGCGGTCCCTCGAGGAGTCGTTCACCCAGAACAGACTGGACGAGGCGACGGAGGAGGTGCGCAGGGCGTTGGAGGAGGCTGCCGAACCGCTGCGGCTCGGGAGCGTGCCGGGGGAGAAGGAGGTCGAGCGGGCGCTGTTCCGCTGGCTGGCGGCCCGGGCCGGTGAGAGCGGCGCCGGCCGCAGCCTGAGGGCCAGAGCCTTCGCCTGGCAACCGGACCGGCGCCTCGAGCAGCCCGCGGACTTTCCTGATTCCGCGGTGCGCGATGCGTTGGCGCTCGAGGGAGCGGCTCCGGCGAGCCGGGTGTTCAAGGGGACCGCGCACCTCAATTCGGTGGTGCGCGTATCGGGTTTCGACCGCCCCGTGGTCGTCCGGCGGAAGCTGCCCGAGGAGTACCGAAGGGAACGCAGCGTTCTCAGCGAGCACGCCGTCCTGCGGGCCATCGAGGAGGCGTTCGTCCCCGTGGCCGCGCCCAGGGCCCTGGCGCTGGGCGTCAGCTATCCGGAGGATCATTTCGCCATCCACACCTACGTAGGGCCGGACGATATCGGCCACCCCCCGAACCACCCGGTCAACGGCCTGCTGCCGCACGAAGCGGACGGTCTCGTGGACCAGCTCCGCGCCCTGACACGGGTGGACTACGGACAACTCGATCCGCTGGCGGGGACGAGGGGTTTCTACCGCTGGCTCAAGGACCAACTGGTCCTGCTGGTGGCCGAACTGCCCGAGAGATCACAACGGCTGGCACGACATCTCGGACTGCCGGACGCCGACCGCCTCGACCAGATCCTCTCCCGCCACACGGTGAGCGACCGAAGGCCCTCCCTGCTGCACGGTGATCTCAACCCGTGGAACCTCGTACGCAGGGACGACGCCTTCGCGCTGACCATCATCGACTGGGAGATGGCCCTGGTCGGCGACCCTCTCTACGACCTGGTGCGCCATATGCACCTGACGCCCACCCGCCCGGAGATCCGCGACCGGATGTTCCGCCGCTGGGAACGACGGCTGCCGTCCGAGTACACCCGTGACTGGCAGAAGGACTGGCAGGTGTACCGCCTGGTGGAGATCGTGCGCTCCGCCTACATCGACCTCGACCGCATCGTGACCGGGGCCAGCCTGGACGCCCCCAACGTCCAGCGCGCGGTGGACTCGTACGCGATGACGCTGGCGGCGGCGACCGGCTCGCTCGGCCTGCCGACCCGTTCCACCGCCAATCCCCGTCTTGCCCGCGCCCTGGTGTAGGTGGAGCATGACTCTTCCGAAAGCCGCTGCGCGCGCCTCCTGCCACCAGTCCGAGTCATCCCGTGTCCTGGGCTCCTGCTCCTGCTCCTGGGCTCTGATGGCTGCCGGTGCGAGGCTGTACTCGAGGCCCCTCCCGGGGCCCGGAGGGGAGTCATGTGAGCGAGACCGAGGTCACCACCGCACCGCGCCCCCTGCTGCTGGCCGACGGCCGGCCGGCCCTCCACGCGTGGTCACTGGACCCGGCCCTGCGGCACCTCAACCACGGTTCGTTCGGGGCGGTCCCGCTGGTGGCGCAGGAGCACCAGCAGCGGGTGCGGGAGGAGATGGAGAGCGCGCCGGTGGTCTGGTTCCCCGCGCTGCCGCAACGGCTCGCGGAGGCCAGGATCGTCCTCGCCGCGTTCCTCGGGGCGGACCCCGGTGACCTCGCCCTGGTGCAGAACGCGAGCGCCGGCGCCAGCGTCGTTCACGCCGGCCTCGAGCGCCGCCACGGCGGGGAGATCGTCGTCACCGACCACGGCTACGGCGCCGTCACCATGGGCGCCGAGCGTCTGGCACGCCGCTGGGGCGGCCGGGTCCGTACGGCCAGGGTGCCGCTGGACGCGGACGAGGAGCAGGCGTACGAGGCCGTCGCCGCCGAACTGAGCGACGCCACCGACCTCGTGGTCGTCGACCAGATCACCTCGCCGACCGCCCGCCGCATGCCGGTGGAGCGGATCGGCGCCGAGACGCGGCGGCGCGGTGTCCCCCTGCTCGTCGACGGCGCGCACGCGCCGGGGCTGATCGCCGCCCCGCTCGCCGGGACGGCCTGCGACTTCTGGGTCGGCAACCTGCACAAGTGGGCCTGCGCGCCGCGCGGCACCGCCGCCCTGGTCGCCCGCGGCCCGCAACGGGACGACCTGTATCCGCTGATCGACTCCTGGGGGGCCGAGGACCCGTACCCCGACCGCTTCGACCAGCAGGGCACGATCGACGCCACTGGCCCTCTCGCCGCCGCCACCGCGATCGATTTCGTCGAGAGCACCTGGGGCTGGCCCGCCGCCCGCCGCTACATGGACGATCTGGCCGGTTACGCCGAGCGGACCATCGGCGCCGCGCTCGCCGCGCTGACGGGCTTCGACGGCCCGGTGGACGTCGGCATGCCCGTGCCCGGGATGCGGCTGGTGCGGCTGCCCGAGGGCCTGGCCGACAGCCGCGTCTCGGCCGACGCGCTGCGCGACCGGGCGGCCGGGGAACTGGGGGTGGAGGCCGCCTTCACCAGTTTCGACGGCATCGGCTATCTGCGGCTCTCCGCCCACGTCTACAACACCGCCGAGGACTACGAGTACTTCGCCGAGCACTGCGTTCCGATCATCGGGGAATGGGCCCGCGCGGCTCGCGCCCGGCAGCGGCACCGCGCTTCCTGAACCCTCTGTCCCTGGCATCACACCCGCGTCCCGGCCCCGTCCGGATGTTCCACAGCGAGTCCGCCGGCCGTCACGTCGTCCGGAGCCTTGTCCTGATTGCGGCCCTCGGATCCGGCGGCGCGCTCCTCGCCTGCCGGGCGAGCCGGTACGCGTCGGCCTCCCGTATGAGTTCCTGAGCACGGATCCGAAACAACTCGAAGTGCATGCCGCTCACCACCGTTCCTGACGCCGGGCCCTCCGCCCGGCCCTCCCGAGGCTGCGGCCTCACCCAAGGTGAAGGTCAACCACCGGCGCCCGCACCGCCGGGACCGTCACCGACCTGGAGCGGCTGTACGAGGGCTCGTAACGTCCGTCCCGGCTCGGGCGGGCAGGTCGGCGATGAGTAGGGGGATCTCCTCGACCGGCTCCCCAGGTGGTTCGGCGCGGCCACCGACTGAGCGCCGCCCGGCCCGCCCGGCCCGCCCCGACCGGTCGGCCGACCGACCGGCCGACTGACCGATCGGTCACGGGACGGGCGGATCGAACAGGTCCAAGACCCTCACCCGGGCGATCACTCGGCGCGCCGCACGTTCGCCGGTTCTCGACCAGCTTCCGGTGCGGCACACGAGAAGTCGTACGCGGCCCAGTCGGCGAGCGTGCGATAGCCGAGACGCTGGTAGAGGGCGTTGCTGGTGAGGTTGGACAGGTCCGCGAACAGCACGACGTCCCTCGCGCCCGCGGCCGGCGCGGCCCGGCTCACCTCCGCCGCCACGGCACCCGCGTAGCCGCGTCCGCGCAGGTGGGCCGGGGTGTAGACGATGTCCACCTGGATCTGGCCGCCGATCAGCGGGTTCATGCCCGCGATGGAGACGGGGTGCCGTCCGGGGTCTCCCAGAGCGTGTAGCGCTTGTCGGCGAAGCGGGTGTCGGCCCAGGTGCCGGCGTCGATGGAGACGTCTTCCCCGACGGCCTTGGCGAACTCGCCGCACCAGAACATGACCTGTTCGAGGTCCTGCTCGCCCAGGACGCGGCCCCGGCCCGACGGCAGCGGCTCCGGTGGGGTGAGTGTGCCGAGGCGGTACAGACGGAGCCGCGTGTCGCGGAGTTCCGGCGTCGCGCCGGTGTGCCGCTGCCAGGCCTCGGCGAAAGCGGTGGCGGTGCTGTGGTCCGCGCTGACCGACGGAAGGGAGTGCCCGAGGGCGGCCAGACGGGCGGCGAGGGAGTCGGCCTGCTCGGGCGTGAGCGGAGAGAGGCCGAGACCACGGGGCGGGAGGCGGAAGAAGGTGGCGTGCACCTCACCTGCTCGCTCCAGCAGGCCGAAGACGGGGGCCTCGGTGCCGAACGCCTCCGCCCCACGCGCTCGCACTCTCTCGGCCCAGGTCAGCTGCATGACGTGCGGTCCGGGCCGAGAGCGCAGAAAGTCTCCGGCTCGGGCGAGGAACTCGTCGACGTCCTGGGTGAGGTACCAGCCATCCGGTCGCATGCTTCATGGTTCCCCGGGCTGGAGGTGCACCCCGTGGTTTTCCGCCAGGACGAGGAAGTACACGTGGGGTCTCGGGACCAAGCCGGACCCGGCCCCGCGCCTCGGCTCGCCGGGGCAGAAGGCCGAACGCGAACGACTCGGTCGAGTGGCCAGGGCACCACTGGTCGCGACCGAACGTTGCGGGAGGCGGCCTGGCGGAGGGCGGCTTGCCGCACAGTTCGTCCGGAACCCGCTCACTTCACCGGACAGATCAGGCGGGAACCGGCAGATGTGCCGGGAACGGACACCTGCCGTACTCGTGTCCGGTCTCGCTGAAGATGGGGCAGGGTGAGTGCCTGACCTGGGGTGCCTCAGTTTGAGTGAGACGGGGGCGGGGCGGCTGTCTCGCTCAATCCGAGGCGTCGCGCTGAGTGTTCGAGGTCATCTGCATAGGGGCAGCGGCGATCAGCAGTGCGGCGAACATGATGGGGGCGGCTGTCTGATACCCGATCCAGACTTCACCCCCGGCGCTACTGCCCTGCCGCGCCATCAGGAGGCCGGTCAGGGTCGTCAGCACCCAGCCACTGTCGTAGGCAATCATGAGCCGCGTGTAGGTGCGCATCGACCGGCTGTGCGTGTATCTGATCTCGATGCCGCCGCCGATCAGCAGGGCCACGCCTGAGGCGACCATCAGCCAGGCCGGCGTGCCGAGTAACCGGCCGAGCGGGGCAGCGCCGGCGATGTAGACAGCGGCGAGCAACACCTTGAAGGTGCCATCGGCGATGGCCCCCACGGTCTGGCGGGTCACCCGCGATGCCACAACCTGGGTCATGAGCGTCCTCCTTGAAGCTTGTCCCGATTGGTTTCATAACGAGATTACGGCAATAATCAAACTATGAGAATGACGAGAGCGGAGGCCAAGGAACGCAACCGCCGAGCCTTGCTGGACGCTGCGTTCCAGGTCGTTTCCCGGGACGGGTACCGGGCCAAGCTTGATGAGATCGCCGAACGCGCCGACCTGACCACCGGCGCCATCTATTCACTGTTCGGGAGCAAGAACGGCCTGGTGGTCGCTTTGGTCGCCGACTACCTGCGGCCGTACTACGAGGAGATCGAGCAGGTGGCTCCCGCTGGGCTTGATCTGCTGGAAGCTGTCGACGCTTTTGCCCGGTACTACCGGCGCAGTTGTGACGCCCCGGACGCGCTGTCTCGCCTCTCGCTCCAGATCACCTTGCTGGACATGGCTCTGCATGACCCAGAGCTGGGGTCCCAGCTCGCCATGTCCATCCGGTCGCAGGAGGACCATCTGATCGCGCTGTTCACCGGAAGGTCGCACAACGGAAGTGTTGTGACGTCACAACAGGCACAACGCCTGACCACCGCCCTCAGGGCACTGTTCGTAGGCCTTAGCCAGGGCGTTCCCCTCGGCCTTGCGTCTGGTGCCGACGAGCAGTACTTCGCCGACACTGCCCGCGCTCTGGCATCCGGGATGTCTCTCCTCGATCACGATGCGGATGCTTCGTGATGGTCAGTCAGGATGAGGCGTCTTCGGGTTCACCGTCGTGAGTCAGATCTGCGACGGCTTCCACCAAGCCGACAAGGCCGTTGCGGAGCCAGGGGAGCGTGATGCCTCGGGGGCGGTGGTCCAGGCGGAAGGCTTGCTCGAACTCGATCTGAGTGAAGCCGGTGAGGTGCGCGACTCTGCGTTCGGTCTCCGGCCGCTGCGCCAGGGAGATGATCAGTTTCGTGAACCTGGCGGTCTGGGGGAAGTTGGCGGCTCGGTGGAAGCGCTGCGATCGGATCCGGCCGCCGACACCAGCGCGGCGTACTTCTCGTTCGGGCTCAGCGGACGGTCCGGCATCAGCGGGTCCCGCAGACCGTCGTGCGGTCTCGTCTGCCAGACGGCGACGGCCCACTCCTGTAAGAGTTCCTGGAGTTCGTGGATGGACCAGGCCGCCTGCGCGGCCGGGTCCTTGCCGCGCATCTCGGCGCTGCGGCCGGTGTAGCCGGCCACGTACTGGGCGAACATCGTCGCGACCGAGCCCAGCATCCGCTCGATGTGCGGTTTGTCGGTCGGGGTGTCGGGATGTGCGGGCTGGAACGAGATCCCCAAGTGACGACAGGCATTGCGGAAGTTGTTCGAGATATACGCCTTCCCCCGGTCGCTCACCACCGTCTCCGGGACGATCACCGGCTTCGCGGCAGCCTTGGCCAGCCGCTCGTCCAGCGGCAGCAGCGAGGCGTAGGGCAGCACCGACCGGGACATGCGCAGCGCGTCCGACCAGCCGGGCCGGACCGGTTCCGGTGTCATCGCCCGTGCCAGCAGCAGCGCGGCGTCGACCGCCTTCGTCGACGGCCGCAGCACCACTGCCGCCAGGGTTCTCGTCGCCAGGTCCACCAGCCCGGTCAGTTCGCAGCGGTCCACCGTCCCGTCGTCGTGGACGACCAGCACGTCCAGCGGCGTGGAGTCGATCTCCATCACCTCGCCCGGCCGCACTGCCGCCAGCTGCCCGAACATCCGCTTCGGCTGCTTGCCCAGCGAGCGGCGGGTGCGGGC
This sequence comes from Streptomyces sp. P9-A2, assembly GCF_036634175.1. Classification (NCBI taxonomy): domain Bacteria; kingdom Bacillati; phylum Actinomycetota; class Actinomycetes; order Kitasatosporales; family Streptomycetaceae; genus Streptomyces; species Streptomyces sp. P9-A2. Next base: position 3,782,078 of record NZ_JAZIFX010000001.1, on the reverse strand, counting down.
CGAGCCCAGCAGATGCCGTCCCGTCGAGACCGCCTGAAGCAGCCGGTAGAACGCGGCCCGCGACGGCATCGCCACCGTCCCGACGCCGTGCTCGTCCGCCAGCAGGCGCTCGACCTGGCGCCGCAGCACCTGCGCGGACACGGTCGCCTCATCGGTCCGGCTGCTGACGACCTTCTCGATCGCCGCCACCACCCGCGGATCGGCCCGGCCCGTCCCCGTGGAGGGCTTGACCAGCCGCCGGTCCACCAGCCCCGCCACCCCCTCGCGCTCGAAACGGGCGCGCAGCCGCTGGAGCGTGCTCAAGGCCACCTCCTCGCCGGCCTCCCGGAGTTCGGCGACTTTGGCCAGCTCCCGCTGACGCACCGAGCGCACGTCCGGGTCGTACTCGGCCCTCACCGGCGTGCCGTGATCGGCATCCGGACGGCCCGTCATCAGCTCGGTCAGGTGCCGATGCCACCACCGGACCCGCTCGGCCTCCTCCGCAGGCAGGCCATCCAGCACCCCCTCCTGTGGCAACGGCGGGCGGGACGGACCTGTGCCGAGCACGGCGAACCCCTCGGAGGCCAGCAGATGACCCAGCAGCACCACGCTCGCCGCCTGGGCATCGTCGACCAGCCTCACCGCCGTTCCATGCAAGGCCACAACGCTGTGCTCGCGCCCCTCGTAGCGGACCCGGTCACCCAGCGACAGAAGCCGCGGACGCGCCGGCACCGCTCTCCACCTCCCTCACCGCGACGGGTGCCGGATGCACCAGCGTCGCCGCAGACAACCGCTCGCCCACCAGATCCACGGCCAGCTCCCGTCGCCAGAGCAGATGGAAGAGCACCGGCAGCACGGCGATCGGATCTCCGACCGCCCGGACCCCGGCAAGCAAGCCCTGTGACTGGGCGAACACCGCCCGCAGACACTCCGCGACCGGCTCACGCCGCACCCTCGGATGCCGGTAGCCCGACAGCCAGCGCAGATTCGCCGCCAGTACCGGATCGATCAACCCGACCCGCAGCCGACCCGGACGCAGGCCACGGTCGTGGCCGCGAACTTCGCCGCGTCCTCCGCCTCGACCAACTCGTCCGGACGCACGTCCAGCACCATCGCCCTGCCGTCCCGACGACGTACGAAATAGTCCGGCGTGTGCCTGATCCGCCGACGCACGCCGGGGTACCGCCACGACAGCCGAAACGGCTGGGAAGCCACCCCGATCACCTCCGGGTCGGCATCCAGCCGCAGCAGATGGCTGAGCTCCACCCACGACTCGTAACCCACCAATTCGGCGCTGGTCGCAGCCCAGTACCAGCCGGGGAAATTGCGCTGCCCCCGGTACGACGGAAACCCCCGAACCTGCCCGACCGCCTCGAAGCACACAGGCCACACCACCTCCAGCGGCCCACCATGTGACTCGCCCCGGCTGTCGACGTACTCCAGCCAGAAGTCCCCTGCCTCCACCAGCCACCCCCACTCGGCGTGCTGACCAGCCGTAACGACCGTAGAAGGCAGAGCGAACCGCTGCCTCAGGTTGACCGAGACACCGCACCGAATGCCCGAGATTGAGCGAGACGTGTGACCGGATGCCTCACAAAGACCGGGACTGCCTCAACTGCACGGAGACGGGACACCTGCCGTACTCGGTCACGCTCCGGCCCCGCATGGCGTGGCGCACTATTGCAAGCAGGTGCTTGCAATAGTTAGCGGTGTGCGGCAGGGTGGAGGCATGGCATCACTCAACGTCGGCAATCTCGGTGACTATCTGCGGGAACAGCGGCGCAACGCGCAGTTGTCGCTGCGGCAGCTCGCCGATGCCGCCGGGGTGTCCAATCCGTACCTGAGCCAGATCGAGCGCGGGCTGCGCAAGCCGAGCGCGGAGGTGTTGCAGCAGGTCGCCAAGGCGCTGCGGATCTCCGCCGAGACGCTGTACGTGCGTGCTGGCATCCTCGACGCCGAGCGGGACCGCGACGACATCGAGACACGGGCGGTCATCCTCGCCGATCTCACCCTGACCGAGCGTCAGAAGCAGGTACTGCTCCAGATCTACGAGTCCTTCCGCAAGGAAAACGGGTTTGTGGGTCCCGAGGACGGTGAGACGACGGGGAGCGCCGGGGGTGTGGACGCCGTCGGTGCTGTCGATGTCGTGGGTGTCGTCGGCGGTGCCGGTGCCGCTCAGGGAGACGAGGTTGCGGACGTCGCGGAGGTTTCGGACGCCACGGACGGCTCCGGGGACGGTGCCGGGAAACGGAGGGGACGTCAGGGCGGTGGCGGTGCGCCGGCCAAGCGCCGGGCGCCCTCCCTCGGCAAGAGTGGTACGTCCGCCAGGCGCCGCCCCCGTGCGGCCGACGGCACCGACAGCGATCCGCAGCAGACGGCCGACTGAGCCGGACCAGGGCACCGGCCGCCGCCGCGGATCACACAGACCCTCAGGCGAAGACGAAGACAAAGACGAAAAACAAGCCGAAAACGGATCCGGGAGGACCCTCACCATGGCCATCACCGACGACCTGCGCAAGACCTTCAGCAACCCGACCCCCCTCTACTTCGCCGCCGGCACCGCCGACCTCGCTCTGCAGCAGGCCAAGAAGGTGCCGGGGCTGGTGGAGCAGATCCGCGCCGAGGCTCCTTCGCGCATCGAGGCCGTGCGGCACACCGACCCGAAGGCCGTCCAGGAGAGGGCGACCACCAGGGCCAAGGAGACGCAGGAGACCGTCCAGGCCAAGGTCGGCGAGTTCTTCGGTTCGCTCGACACCGACCTCAAGAAGTTCGGGGAGACCGCCCAGGACCTCGCGCTGCGGGGCGTCGGCGTCGCCGCCGAGTACGCCGTCAAGGCCCGTGAGACGTACGAGAAGGTCGCCGAGCACGGCGAGCAGACCGTGAAGACCTGGCGCGGTGAGGCCGCCGAGGGCATCGAGGACATCGCCGTCGCCGTCGAGCCGAAGGCCGAGCCCAAGCCGAAGCTCGAGGTCGTCGAGGCTGTCGAGGTCAAGGAGGACGAGGCCGTCAAGGGCGGCAAGGCCGCTCCGACCGCCTCCGCCTCCGACGAGGCGAAGGGGTCGGAGGCCAAGAAGACTCCGGTGCGCAAGACCACGGCCAAGAAGACGACGCCGCCCACCAAGTAGCCGCGAGCAGAGCGGAGCGGCAGCGGTGAGCAGTGGGTGGAACTGAACGGGCTGGGCACTCTTGTGGTGTCCGGCCCGTTCTACGGACAGCCGGCCGGCGGTTGCGGGTACGGTGACCGCGTAAGGACGAGCCGAGTCGGGTGGTGGACGTTGTGCTGATGCAGGGCTTCGCTGGGTTCATGTGGCTGCTGAGCGTGGCCCTGATCGTTTTCAGCGGCTTCGCGTTGATCGACGCGGCCACCCGTCGCGAGGACGCCTACCGCGCGGCGGACAAGAAGACCAAGCCGTTCTGGCTGATCATCCTGGGGCTCGCCTTCGTGGTGAACCTGATCTTCGACATCATGTCGTTCCTGCCGATCATCGGGCTCATCGCGACCATCGTCTACATGGTCGACGTCCGTCCCGCCCTGCGTGGCCTCTCCGGCGGCGGGCGCAGCCACCGGGGCTCCAGCAGCGACGGCCCCTACGGCCCGTACAACGGAGGCCGGTAAAGGCACCGGACCGGAGCCGGGGCGACCGGACCGGACCGGATCGGGCTGGACCGGCCACGGCCACGGTTACGGCTGTGGCACCCGGTCCAGGAGGAGTACCGCCACGTCGTCGGCCAGCTCGCCGCCGTTGAGGGCGCGGACCTCGTTGACCGCCGCTCGGAGCAGTTCCTCGCCGCGCAGGCCGTCGGTGAGCTGGCGGCGGACCATACCGACCATGCCGTCCTGGCCGAGCCGTTCCCCGCTGTCGCCGACGCGGCCCTCTATCAGGCCGTCGGTGTAGAGCATCAGGCTCCACTCGGTGCCCAGCTCCACCTGTGTACGCGGCCAGCGGGCGTCGGACAGCAGTCCGAGCGCGGGGCCGTTGTCGTCGTACGGCAGCAGCCGCGCGGGGTGCCCCGGGCGGGCGAGCAGGGGTGACGGATGGCCGGCCAGGCACAGGCCCGCATCCCGGCCGTCAGGGGAGATGTCCACCGTGCAGAGGGTCGCGAAGATCTCGTCGTCCGCGCGCTCGTGTTCCAGCACCTGCTGCAGCGTGCCCAGCAGCTCGTCCCCGGACAGGCCCGCCAGGGTCAGCGCCCGCCAGGCGATCCGCAGCTCCACGCCGAGGGCGGCCTCGTCCGGGCCGTGGCCGCAGACGTCGCCGATCATGGCGTGCACGGTGCCGTCCGGGGTGCGGACGACGTCGTAGAAGTCACCGCCGAGCAGGGCGCGCGAGCGGCCCGGACGGTAGCGGGCGGCGAAGTGGAGCGGGGAGCCGTCCAGGAGCGGCGTCGGCAGCAGCCCGCGTTCCAGCCGGCGGTTCTCCCGGGCGTGCAGTCTGCCCTCGGCGAGCCGGCGCTCGGCCGAGTCGGACCGCTTGCGCTCCACCGCGTACCGGATGGCCCTGCTCAGCAGCCTGCTGTCCAGCTCGTCACGGAAGAGATAGTCCTGGGCGCCCACGCGCACCGCTTCGGCGCCCCGCTCGGCGTCACCGGACGCGGTCAGTGCGAGGACGGCGTGCCGGGGCGCGAGCTCCAGCACGTGCTTGAGCACGGCGAGCTCGTCGTCGCCCTCATCGCCGCCGCTACCGCCGTTACCACCGCTGCCGTTCGCGCCACTCGACCCGTTTCCGCCGTTTGCCGGCCGGCTGCCGGGTGCGGGCAGGGCGAGGTCCAGGAGGATGCAGTGGACGTCGTCGGTCAGTAGCCGCTCGGCCTCGGTGAGGTTGCGGGCGGTGCGGACGCGGATCGGCCTGCCGCCCCGGTCGAGCAGCTCGGGCACGATCGGCGAGCCTGCCGGGTCGTCCTCGATCAGCAGCAGGGTGAGGTTGGTGGGGGCGGTCGAGGCCGCCTCGGCGCTGTCCGGCGTGATCCTGGTCCTGGCCTTCCCCGTGTGGTGCGCGGTGTCGATGTCGGTTTCGGTGCGGGTGTCGCCTTCGGCGCTGCCGTTCGCGGTGCTGCCGATGGTGCTGATCGCGGGGTGTTCCGCCGTGTGCGGGGCCGTTGTCCCCGTCTCCGGGGCGCCCTTGGCGGGACCGCTGCTCATGGATGCGGCGTGCGCCTGACCGCTTTCCGCGGCCGGGAGCGTTCTCTGCCGCGGTACGGGTGCGGGCATTGTTCCGGGTTCCTTCCCTCCCCCCGAGGGCGTGGTGGGGGCGTGGGCTCTCGGCCCGTCCCGTGCTCACCGACTCCGTGCGAGCAGGGGTGCCCTTTCCAGCGGGGACGATAGCGGGTGTCGGCACCGCAGCGGAATGGCGTGGAGCACGTCGCCCGGCCATCAATCAGTGTCATATGCCGCGTAATGGGCACCAGTTGGACAGGCATCGGAGATGCAGCCGGAATGACGAACGTCACGTCCACGGGGGTTTGACAACACCCATTGCGTGGATCGGATCACGTGGTGCAGGTCACGGGTAGGTCGAGCGGGGTGGGCCGAGCGGGGTGGAAGGGCGCGAGATCCGGGTCACTCAGTTCGCGGCCGTGCCCGTGTCCGAGGCTGCCGCCGTGACCGTGACTGTGACCGCGTCCTCGGTCGTGTGCGATGCCGCGTTCGCGTTCCCGTTCCCGCTCCTGTTTCAGCTCCCGTTGCCGCGCCCGCTCTTGTTCTTGCTTCCGCCTCCGGTGTCGTCTCCGCTTTCGTCGGCGGTCCCGCCCGGGCGTACCACCCCGAGGATGGGCATCGAACCGGCACCGGCGGTCGTCACCGTCCGGCCCGGGCGCGGGGCGTGCACCATGGAGCCGTCGCCGGTGTACATGCCGACGTGGCTGGCGTCGTCCCAGTAGATGATGAGGTCGCCCGGCCGCATGTCCTTGACGGCGACGCGCGGCAGTTGTCTCCACTGCTCCTGCGAGGTGCGCGGGATGGCCTGCCCGGCCGATATCCACGCCTGTGAGGTCAGCCCCGAGCAGTCGTACGCCTTCGGGCCCTCGGCGCCCCACACATACGGTTTGCCGATCTGGGCGGTGGCGTACGCGACGGCTTTCCTGCCCTGCCCGGTCGCCGCGGCCGCGGTGCCTTCGAGGGCGCCGGATTTCAGCCAGGCGGCCTGGGCCTTCCGGGCGGCCTGCCGCTCCAGTTCGGCCAGGCGTTCCTTCTCCTCCTGCTCCAGCTCGGACTCGACCTTCTCGGCCTCCGCGATCTTCTTCTCGACCTTCCGCTGTGCTTTGGCCTTGGCCCTGCGGCCCGTCTCCAGCTTCCGCCACTGGGCTTCGGCGTCCTCCGCGTACCGCTCCAAGTCCTCCTGGGCGCGCTTCATCTCACCGAGCAGGCCCTTGGCCGCGTGCTGGCCCTGACGTATCCGGCCCGCGTCGACGAGGAAGTCCTGGGGGGTGTCGCTCAGCATCAGATGGGCCTCGGGCGGCAGCCCGCCGCCGCGGTACTGGGAGGCGGCCGCGGCGCCCGCGCGGTCCTTCAGGTCGTCCAGCTTCTCCTGGCCCTCGACGATCTTCCCGGTCAGCTCGACGATCTCGGCCGACTGCTGCTTCGTCCTCTCCTCGGCGGCGTTGTACTCCTCGGTGGCGACGGCCGCCGCGCGGTAGAACTTCTCGAGCTTCTTGCGGACGGCTTCGAGGTCCTTGGACGGTGCGACCTCGGGGTCCGTGCCGGGATGCGCGCCGGCGCCCGTCGTGGTGCCCGGGGAGGGCCGGGGGGTGGGGGCGGCGAACGCCGCGCCCGGTGCCGCCAGCACGGTGATCGCGCAGACCACGGCCACCGCCGTCGCCGTCAGAGTGCGCCTGCCCGCCTTCATGACCCCGCCCCCAAGCTGATGAACCGTCAGTAACATCCTGTTACTCGGGGGATGTTGCCATGCCGACCTGTGAAGTGACCAGAGGTGACCCTTCCCACCTCCCCCTCCCCGTCATGGCGATCGCCCCGTCGATGTGACGAACGACTCACCCCCGGGGTGCCAGGGCCTCCCACCGCACCGTGACTTCGCCCTGCCGCCACCGCGCCGGGCCGTCCGTCACCGGCCAGTCGGCCGCGAGGTCCCGCACCGTACGGATCCAGCGCTGGCGGGCCCCGTACGAGGCGTAGGGCGCCGCCGCCGCCCAGGCGCGGTCGAAGTCGCGCAGGAAGGCGTGCACCGGCTCGCCGGGGACATTGCGGTGGATGAGCGCCTTCGGCAGGCGTTCCGCCAGGTCCGAGGGGCGCTCCAGAGAGCCGAGGCGGGTCGCGAACGTGACCGTGCGCGGTCCTTCGGGGCCGAGGGCGACCCAGACGTGCCGCCGTCCGATCTCGTCGCAGGTCCCCTCGACCAGCAGCCCTCCGCGCGAGCCCCGTTCCGGGGCGGCCGGTGCGAGCCGTGCGCACAGCCGCTGCCATACGGCGGCGACCTCGGCCTCGTCGTACTGGCGCAGGACGTTCGCCGCGCGGACCAGTGCCGGCCGGCCGGGGAGCGGGATCTCGAAGCCGCCGTGCCGGAAGGACAGCCCCTCACGCTCGTACGGGCGGGCCGCCGCGACCCGGGCCGGTTCGATCTCGACGCCCGCCACGCACGCGCGCGGAGCCACGGCACGGAGACGGTGCAGCAGTTCGACCGCCGTCCAGGGAGCGGCGCCGTAGCCGAGGTCGACGGCGACGGGGTGCTCGGTGCGGCGCAGTTCGGCGCCGTGCGTGGCCGCGATCCAGCGATCCATGCGGCGCAGGCGGTTCGGGTTGGTGGTACCGCGCGTCACCGCGCCCACGACGGGGGTCCCCCCGCTCGAGCGGAGTCGAGTGTGGGGGAGAGGTCGAGCGTGGGGGAGGGCGACGGCGCGGGCGGTCATGCGTACGAGGGTATGCGGGCCCCCGGAGCGGGGCCGCGTCGGCCGGTGCGCCGGTGCTGTGTCGGCCGGTGCCGTGCCTCCCGCGCCTCCCGCGCACCCCACTCATTCCGCGCTCGAACGGTTGAGCGATATCCGGTAATGATTCGGCAAAGACGCGATCCGTGGAGGTCGTCCGGAAATTGGAACGTGTCCCTCCGGTGTTGGGGAACTGGCGGGCGCATCGCATGCCCCCCACAGTCATGCCCCCACAGTCATGCCCGCAGCGAGGAGGACCGGCACGTGAGCCAGTACATCGCCAGGCTCGGGCGGCGCTCTCCCGCCGCACCTCCACGGCTGCGACTGCACCGCAGGCCCCGCCGCGTGGCGATGCTCTCCGTGCACACCTCCCCGCTCCACCAGCCGGGCACCGGCGACGCCGGCGGCATGAACGTCTACATCGTGGAACTCGCCCAGTGCCTCGCCGCGATCAACATCGAGGTCGAGATCTTCACGCGCGCGACCGCCGCCGCCCTCCCGCCCACCGTCGACCTGGCGCCCGGTGTCCTCGTCCGGCACGTCGACGCGGGCCCCTACGAGGGCCTCGCCAAGGAGGAGCTGCCGGCCCAGCTGTGCGCCTTCACCCACGGTGTGATGCAGGCCTGGGCCGGTCACCGGCCCGGGTACTACGACCTGGTCCACTCCCACTACTGGCTCTCCGGTCACGTCGGCTGGCTGGCCGCCCAGCGCTGGGGCGTCCCCCTGGTGCACGCCATGCACACCATGGCCAAGGTCAAGAACGCCAGCCTCGCCGACGGCGACACCCCCGAACCGGCGGCCCGCGTCATCGGCGAGACCCAGATCGTCGCCGCCGCGGACCGGCTGATCGCCAACACCGCCGACGAGGCGGGCGAACTCGTCCGGCACTACGAGGCCGAGCAGGACAAGGTCGCCGTCGTCCACCCCGGCGTCAACCTGTCCCGCTTCCGTCCAGCCGATGGAAGGGCCGCCGCCCGCGCCCGCCTCGGCCTGCCCCAGGACGCCCTGATCCCGCTCTTCGCGGGCCGCATCCAGCCCCTCAAGGCTCCGGACGTGCTGCTCCGCGCGGTCGCCGTCCTGCTCGGCGAGCGCCCCGAGCTGCGCTCGCGGATCTGCGTCCCCGTGGTCGGCGGTCCCAGCGGAAGCGGCCTCGCCAAGCCCGAGGGGCTGCAGAAGCTGGCCGCCCGCCTGGGCGTCGCCGACGTCGTACGGTTCTGTCCGCCGGTCGGGCAGGAACAGCTCGCGGACTGGTTCCGGGCCGCGTCCGTCCTCGTCATGCCGTCCTACAGCGAGTCCTTCGGGCTGGTCGCCATAGAGGCGCAGGCGGCCGGTACCCCGGTGCTCGCGGCCTCGGTCGGCGGACTGCCGGTGGCCGTACGGGACGGGGACACCGGTTTCCTCGTCCAGGGCCACGACCCGCGCGCGTACGCGCGCGTGCTGCGTGATCTCGCCGACGCGCCGCACCTCGTGGACCGGATGGGCGAGGCCGCCGCCCTGCACGCCCGGTCCTTCGGCTGGGACAGGGCGGCCGCCGCCACGGCCGACGTCTACACGGCCGCGACGCAGGCGCACCGCCGTCACGTACGCTCCCACCATGGCTGACAGGACGGCGGGAGCGGCGGGAGCGGAGCAGCGGGCGGCACGCGTCGTCGAGGGCGTACTGAAGGACGCCGAGCTCGAGTGGGAGACTCCGGCCCCCGGCACGTACGTGGTGAAGCTGCCCGGCACCCGCAAGCTGTCCACGACGGTCTCCCTCATCGTCGGCCGTCACTCGCTCTCCCTCAACGCCTTCGTCGTCCGCCACCCCGACGAGAACGAGGCCGCCGTCCACCGCTGGCTCCTCGAGCGCAACCTCAAGCTGTACGGCGTGGGTTACGCCGTGGACCCGCTCGGCGACATCTACGTCACCGGCCGTTTCCCGCTGGCCGCCGTCACCCCCGACGAGGTCGACCGGCTGCTCGGCCAGGTCCTGGAGGCCGCCGACGGAAGTTTCAACACCCTTCTGGAGCTCGGGTTCGCCACCGCGATCCGCAAGGAGCACGCCTGGCGGGTGTCGCGCGGCGAGTCGACCCGGAACCTGGACGCGTTCGCGCGCCTGATCGAGCGGCCCGCGGGCGAGTAGGCACAGCACAGTCGCCGCAGGACCCCCGCGCGAAGAGGACGTGCAGGCGCACGGGCGGACCCGTCCTCACGGCAGGACTCACGGCAGGACTCACGGGAGTGCTCACGGCAGCCCCGCCCCTGGGGGCACGGTGTCGGACGTGGTCCGGTAACGGCCCGGTGTGACGCCGACCAGCTTCCTGAAGTGCCGCGTGAGATGGGCCTGGTCGTAGAAGCCGGTGGCCACCGCGACCTCGATCGGCGGCCGGCCCTCGAGCAGCAGCCGACGGGCCCGCCCCACCCGGCGGGACATCAGGTACTGGTGCGGGGCGATGCCGTAGGCGCCGCTGAACGCCCGTACGAGATGGGCGGGATGCGCGGACAGCAGCCCCGCGGCCTCCGCCAGGGCCAGCCCCTCCACGACCCGCTCGTCGAGCAACTCCCGCAGCCGCCGCGCGAGGACGGGATCATCACGCCGGGGCTCCCGCGCGGTGCCCCGCGACCGCAGATGGGCCCGCAGCCGCTCCCCGACGAGCGTCAGCCTGCTCTCCGCCTCGAACTCGTCGCCGGGCCCCACGAGCGCCGCGTGCACCTGCCCGACACGCCGCCGCAGCAGCGGATCGCGCAGGTCGGGCCGGTCGACGGCGGACCCGATCAGCTCGTCCCCGAGGTGCGTCCCGTCGAGGTACAGCACCCGCTTGCGGAAGCCGTCCGGGGTGGCGGAGGCGCCGTTGTGCGGAATGTGCGGCGGGAGCAGGGACACGGTGTCGTGCGGGGTGCCGTGCTCGTGCCGGTCGAGGTCGTACCGTACGGCGCCGTCGTCGACGAGGAGCAGCGTCCAGGCGTCGTGGACGTGCATCGGATAGGCGTACTCGGTGAAGGAGGCGTGGAACACCTCGACGACGCCCGGGACCCGGGGCCGCCAGGCGGAAACGTTCCGCTCGGGGCGTTCCGCGCGCGCTGCGGGCATGCAAACAACGTACAAGACGGGGACGTACGCCGATCGGCAGTCTCAGAGCATGAGCACTCGCTTCGACACGAAGATCGCCGTCCTGCTGCGCGAGGACCTGGAAACCTGGCAGCGCCTCAACGTCACCGCGTTCCTGGTCAGCGGCCTGGGCAGCCAGGTCCCCGAACTGATCGGCGAGCCCTACCAGGACGCGGACGACGTGCCCTACCTGCCGATGTTCCGCCAGCCGGTCCTGGTCTTCGAAGGCACCAAGGAAATCATGACGGCGGCCCACACGCGTGCGCTGTCCCGTGCCCTGCCGCGTGCGCTGTTCACCGGCGACCTGTTCGCCACGGGCCACGACGACGCCAACCGCGCGGCGGTACGGGCGGTCCCGACGGCGGACCTGGACCTGGTCGGCCTGGCCGTGCACGGCCCGAGGAACGCGGTCGACAAAGTCCTCAAGGGAGCCCGCATGCACCCGTGAGAACCCGCGAGAAGCGGTGAGTACCCGTGAGGCGCCGCCCCGTGCCGCCCGGCCCGCCACCCCTTCCCCGCGACGAAAACGCGGGCAAGGGGCACGGTCACGAAACCTGCTTCTTCTTGAGGGGAGCCCGCAGGCGTCCGCGATGGGGCTCCCGCGGGCTGTTCGCCGAGCGCACTGATGTCCGGATACGCTCGCGAGATGATGGAGAACCTTCCGCCCTGCCCGAAGTGTGCCGGTGAGTACACCTATGAGATGAATTCTCTGATGGTGTGCCCGGAGTGCGCCCATGAATGGAACCCCGAGAGCGGCTCGGAGGGCGGGGACGCGGCGGGGGAGCGTGTCGTGAAGGACGCCGTCGGCAATGTGCTGCAGGACGGCGACACCGTGGTCGTCGTCAAGACGCTCAAGGTCAAGGGGAGCCCGTCAGGCATCAAGGCCGGTACCAAGGTGCGCAACATCCGGCTGGTCGACGGTGTCGACGGTCATGACATCGACTGCAAGGTCGAGGGCTTCGGGGCGATGCAGCTCAAGTCCGGCGTCGTGAAGAAGGGCTGACCGGCGGCGGTCGGCAGCGGGCGCCGACGCCCGCTGATCTCTTCGGCCCCGACGGGTCCACCGACCGGCGTCCGCTCGGCCCGCTGTCCGGGCCATGATCCACCTGGACGTCGGGAGGGCCGGGCGCAAACCTGGATGAGGCGATCCGCGAGCCTCGGGAGCGTTCTGGCGGTCTGCCCGCACCATCGAGACGGCCGCCCTCGCCCCCGGGTGTGACCTACCTGCACCTGCCCAACGGCGTGAGCACTTCGGCTGCCACTGTCCGCATGCCGCTCGTTTGAGCGCTCCTATGCCATTCACCCGCCGACTGCTCACGCTTTTCAGCAGGGCATCCGCCCGTTGCGCCGGGTGGTTGCCGCAGCAGCCGCTCGGCGCCCTCGGGACGCCGTCCTCGCGCGGAGGCGTTCACCTGTGTTCATGTGTGGCCGGCCACTGGCGCGGGAACGGTTCCGGGTCTCGCCTGAACGGGCGTGAGCGGCGCTGAACGAGACGGAAACCGAGACGGCCCACGGCGCAGACCTCATGCGAGGAGCTCGGACCGCTCCCGGACCCGGCCGTCGAGCGTGCCTTCCTCCGGATCGCTCAGCTCGGCTGCGCCGTACCCTCCTCCCCTCCGGCTCAGTGGTTTCGGCCACCGGCCCGCGTGCGGACGCGGCAGGTCAGGGCGAAGGCGCCCAGGGCCGCCGTCACAGCGAGCCCGGTGGCCAGTGCGTCACCGGCGTACCGGCCCAGGTCCGGTCGGAGGAGATCGAGGGTCCCGAACAGGACGGCGATCCCCGCGAGGCCCGCGGCGACCGCGGCCGGCCAGACACGGTGGCGCGTCCAGAACCACTGGGCGAGGCCTATGCACAGGAGAGGCGCGACCGCGATGCCCGGCTCGTCCAGGGCGGCGAGCACGGCATACCCCAGGCAGTTGACCACCCAGCAGACCGAGGCCACGAGCAGGGCCTCGGTCCAGGAGACGCGCCGGTCCGTCCCCGCCGCTCCGCGTTCCTCACCCGGCGGCGCCGACCGCTTCCTCACCTCGTACGGATCACCACCCGCTCCAGACCCGTCCCATATCCCCAGCCGCCTGAGCCGACGCTGCCGAAGCCGCTCCACGAAGGCGAAGAGGCCGAAACAAGAGCTCATGAGCAGTCCGCCGAGCACAGCGAACAGGAAGCCGTCGGGTTCCTCTTCGGGCGTCACCGTCCAGAAGAACAACGCGAAGGGAACGCCCAAGCAGAGACCGGCCTTGACCGGGTGGCGGGCCACCCACCGCTGGGACCGGGTCGGCCGCTGCTGCCCGCCCAGGAACCGATCCAGAGCCCAATAGGCGTCCCTCAGCGACCTCCACCGTTTCTTCACACCAGAAGAATAGAGCAACTGATCGACCGAATACGGCCGTTGTCAGCGGGTCTCCAACTCTCCTGTGAACGCGGCCCAGGAGCCCGTACCCCCGTACCGAAGAACAGGGCGGGGCCGTACGGGACCTTGCTGTCATGGACGGGGACCCCGGCGGGGAATCCACCGCGGACGCGGTACGGCACGGCCGCGTGCCGGGACGCGACATCCGTCTCCGGCGCGGCCTCGACGAGGCTGTCGGGCCGGCCTGGTCCGGAGCGAGGTCGACGCCGGCGCCGGCGCCAGCGCCGGTGTCGGCGAGAGATGGCCGCCCACCACCCGACTCTGGCGCACTCCGGCAGCGAGTCGGCCACGGCTTGCCCCTCGTGGACGTCCTGGCAACGCGCTGGGGCTGGACGCCACGTGATCCGGTGGGCAGGGCGGTGTGGGCGGAGGTGCCGACCGAGCCCCACCAGTAGTGCGGTGACGCCTGTGGGCCGTGGCGCCCGTGAGCCGTCGTGACGGACGGGATCGGTCGGGCGCCGCCGTGGACTTGGCGGTGCCCCCCTCCGGGAGGGCGGGCCGTCAGGAATCGAGGCGGCGGCGGTCCTCGTCGTCCCACTTCCGGGTGTCGCGCGGCTCCACGTAGGGCTCCTCGTGGGGCGGATGGCCCCCGGCGACGGCTCGCTGGCGGGCCAGCTCCGCGTCGAACTCCAGACCGAGCAGGATGGCCAGGTTGGTGATCCACAGCCACACCAGGAAAATGATCACACCGGCGAAGGTCCCGTAGGTCTTGTTGTACGAGCCGAAGTTCGCCACGTACAGCGCGAACCCCGCCGAGGCGATCATCCAGATCACCAGGGCGAGGAAGCTGCCCAGCGTGATCCAGCGGAAGCCGCGGACCTTCGCGTTCGGGGTGGCCCAGTACAGGACCGCGATCATCATCATGACCAGGAGAACCAGCACCGGCCACTTCGCGATCGACCACACGGTCAGTGCCTCGTCACCGACCCCGAGCGCATCGCCGGCCTGCCGGGCCAGGCCACCGGTGAAGACCACGATCAGCGAACTGATCACCGCCATCACCATCAGCAGCACGGTCACGCCGACCCGCACCGGCAGCACCTTCCACACCGGACGGCCCTCGGGGACGTCGTAGACCGCGTTGGCGCTGCGGATGAACGCGGCGACGTAGCCCGACGCCGACCACACCGCCAGCACCAGACCCACGATCGCCACGATCGAGCCGATCCCGCTCTGGCCCTGCATCTGCTGCACCGCGGTGCGCAGCACGTCCTGAGCCGGGCCCGGCGCGAGCTTCTGGATGTTGTCCAGGACCGACTGCGTGGCCGACTGCCCGACGACCCCCAGCAGCGACACCAGCGCCAACAGCGCGGGGAACAGCGCCAGGATCGAGTAGTAGGTCAGCGCTGCGGCCCGGTCGGTCAGCTCGTCCTTCCGGAACTCCTTCAGGGTGCCTTTCAGGACTGCACCCCAGGAGCGTTTGGGCAGGTCGGTGAGGCTGTCCGGCGCCCGCTCCGCCACCTGTTCGCCGGGCCCGGCGTCGGGATCCCGCCCGGCGTCGGGATTCCGCCCGGCGTCGGGATTCCGCCCGGCGTCAGGATTCCGCCCGGTCTCGGCCCGCCCGGTCTCGGCCTGATGGTCCGCAGCTCGGCGGTCCTCGGCCTGACGGTCCGTGGCCTGGCGGCTTTCGTCCAGACGGCCCTCGTCCTCGCGGTTCTCGGCAGAGGTCTGCCCGCCGTGCTTTCCGTGCCATCCCACTGTCCGCGCCATGCTCTGCGGGTATCCGGCCCACCGCCACTCATGCATGAAGCGAGACATGTCAATCCTTTCGGACTCCGCTCCGGTGCTCCCTCCTGTGCCCCCTCCTGTGCTCCCTCCTGTGTCCTCGGCCTTCCGCGCCGGTGGTGCCGTGGGCCGGACCGCACCACCAGCCGGCTTCGATTCCGGGAACCGTAGGTGCGTCTCGTCCCTGGTGTGGCACTTGCTGTCCCATGGAGTGGATGCATGGGGCGCACCGGGCCGCCCGGCGCTGGGCCGGAACGGCCGTCACGGCCGTTCGGCGGGCATGGGAAGGTCCGGGCCGTGAGCGGGATCTGGCGGTGCAGGCGGGCAAGGGGGCGCTGGCCGCGTGGGCGGTGATGGGCTGGTGGCTCCAGGCGCCGATGGCGTTCGTGGCGCCGTGGGTCGCGGTGGTGCTGGTGGAGTCGACGGTGTACCGGTCGGTCGCGCACGGGCTGCAGCAGCTCGCGGCGATCGGGGTGGGTACGGTGCTGGCGACAGCGGTGGCGCTGCTGCTGGACAGCACGATGGCCGCGATGGCCCTGGTGCTTCCGGTGGTGCTGCTCCTCGGCCAGTGGCAGCGCCTGGGGAGCCAAGGCGTCTACGCCGCCACCGGTGCGCTTTTCGTGCTGACCGGTGGCGAGGTCACCGTCGCCGGATCGGCCGCCCGTGTCCTGGAGGCGGTCTTCGGCGCGGCGGTCGGCGTGACGGTCAACGTGCTGATCCGGCCTCCGGTGTACCTGCGGGACGCCCGCGCCGCGCTGGAGGACACCGCCCAGGAGGCGTACGAGCTCCTGGGCGCGGTGGCCGAGGGGCTGGCCACCGGTGAGTGGGACGCCCACGCGGCCGGGGACTGGCATGTGCGGGCGCTGCGTCTGGGCCGCCTGGTCGACCAGGCGCGGTCGGCGCTCGGCTGGAGCCGGGAGAGTATGCGGGTCAACCCGCTCGGGCGTCGCAAGCGGGCTCCCTCCCCGCCCGGCGAGGCGTACACCGACGCGGTGGACGTGCTCGACTACGTCGCCGTCCACACCGCGGGCGTGACCAGGACGGTGTGGGAGACGGCGGACAGCGAGGAATCGGGTCGGCCGGCCCCGGAGCTCACCCGTGCCTACGCTGATTTCCTACGCCTCCGCGCCCGCGCCTACGTACCACTGCGGAGCCGTGGGGCGTACGCGAGACCACGTTGCGCGGACGGGAGTTCGCCACCCACCGCTCGGTACGGGACCGTCCGCCGGCGGAGGCGGCTCCGGGCCTCCCGAGCCGGGTCGTCGACGAGGTACTTCAACGCTTCCGCTCAAATCCGCGCTCGTTCCATGGAGTTGGATTGTCGCGATTCCGAGACCGTCGGAGACGCGTGAGCCTACATTGACAGTGGGTAATCCTCGCTATCCCGGATACGTGAACAGCCAGGGGGACAGATGAACGAGAACGGATATACGAGCCTGCCGGGATGGAGAGGCGGCGACGCCAACGCCGCGTATCTCGACAAGAACCTGCTGCACATGCCGGTGGAGACCTACCTCGACGACTCGGTCCGCTGGCAGCAGTTGCTCCAGCTGTTCGTCTATGCCGTCCTCGCCTCGTTCCTGGCGTTCCTGCCGCTCCTCTTCTTCGGGCTCATCCTCCTCGTCGGAGGCAGTGGCGAGGGATTCGCCGTCATGATCATGCTGGCGTACATCGCCTCGGGCGTCGCCTTCTGGGTGACGCTGCTCTGGATGCGTCTGGTCGAACCGATTGCCGAATGGCGGGTGCTGCTGGCGGACCGGAGCGGATCTCTCGACTCGGCGTACGTCTCCATCGCGGGCACGCTCGCGCATCGCTCCATCCCCGTCGAGCGTGCTGAACGGGTCATCGCCACCGGACTGGGCCGGGATCAGGTCCGCAGTCGCCTGGTGCTCTCGGAGGGCAAGTGCCAGGTCTACATCTCGGTCTTCTCGTACGGTACGAGCCTCTACCTGGGGTGGCAGATGTGGCGTTCGCGCCGCGGGTACGCCCTGATCGGGGGGTTCGTGTCGGACCTGCTCGCGTCCATCATGGGCCGGCTGAGCCCTGAGCGGATCATGATGCGCACCGAGGGCGTGAGGGCCATGCGGGAGGCGGTGCACGCGGCGTGCCGGGAGGGTCTGGCCACGGCGGTGGACCAGCTCGTGGTGCCCGTCGCCTACGCCTTCCCGCAGGGGCTGCCTCCGGTGCGGGCCGACCACGCGAGGTCCGCGCCGACGCCGGGCCTCAACCCCACGGGCGCCTGGGGCCCGCCCGCGGGCGGCACCCCGACGAGCGGTGCGCAGCCTTGGACCTGAAGCGCCCGGCCGCCGGATCGCTCCGCCGCGTGCGGTGCGAGCCGGCGGCCGGTCAGGGAGGGAACGGAAGGATCGACGGGACCGGCGGGACCGGGAAGACCGGCGGGACCGGGAAGGGAAGAGCAGATGGCCGAAGCCGCTCCGGAGGGCGCGCAGGGCATTCTGCTGCGCGGTGATCCTGGCGGGGAGACCTGGGCCCACGTCGCCTTCTCACTGAGTCCCGTCCCGCTGCCCGGGGGCCACTATCCGGAGTTCTCCGAAGCCCCGCGCAGAGCCGACCGGGTCGCCGCCGAGCGGGCTTGGCTCGCGGCGCTCTGGACGGATCGCACCACCGCCCGCTGGGATCTGCGGTTCATCGGCGATCCGGTGAGCGGACGGGTCGAAGCCGTCGTCATCGCCCAGTTGTACGGCACCGACCCGGCGGCCGCGGTCCGGGCCGTGCGGGACGTGCTCCCCACCCTGGCGCGGTTCCCCGCGCATGTGACGGGGACCCGGATCGAGGACACCGCGGAGATCGAGCGTCTGCTCGCCCCGTTCGTACCGGGATGGGGCGCGATCGCCGAGATCCGCAAACGCATCACCTGCCGGACACTGACCCGCTCGTGGGGAGCGGAACGCATCGCGACCGCGGTCTCCCGGTTCGACGCCCATGACCCTTCCTGGAACCGGATCTGGACCCAACTGGCCGCGGAGCAAAGGCGGACGGTGGTCAGCGTGTGCCTCGAACCGTGCGCCGCTCCGCCCGGACTCGCCGAGGGTCTGACGATGAGAGCGCAGGTGTTCGGGACACTCGCGGTGCCGGGACCACCCGACCCCTTGTACGGGAACCCCGTGCCGGGCGACCCCTTCGCGCAGCAGGCGCACGGTCTGTACGAAGCAGCCTCGCGACGTTACAACGGGCGGCTGCACCGGGCGCGCGTCTCGGTCGCCGTCGAGGGCGAGGCCCCGGTGTCCGACATCCTGCCCGGTCTCCTCGGTCACACCGTGGCGCCGACGAGTTCCGGGGCGGTCGTCGTCCGTCCGCAGAGCTGGGAGGAACACCAAGTGGCCTGCGGCAACCTGCTGGGCGTCAACCGGGACTGGCAGGGCGAGGCCTGCTGGCAGGAGGTGCCCGTGTTCCTGCGGACACCGTCCGCGGGGCAACTGTGGCTGAGCGATCCGGGGACGGTGGCGGCCCTCGCCGATCTCGTGGACGCCGACGAGGCGGCCGCCGTCTTCCGCCTGCCCCACGAGGAGCCCGGCGAACCCGAACTCTTCGCGCTGAAGCGACGAGCGCCGGACATCCCCCGCCACGGAGCACCCGCCGTCGGCACCGCCGGCGGCACCGACGGCTGGACCGACTTCGGCCCCGGTGTCTGACCCGACCGCCGAACCCGGCTCCCGCTTCCGCTTCCGCAACGATCCGACCGACGAACAGGAGCCACCGGACATGACCGAAGCACCCGCGTCCCAGGCGCCGGAGAACGCTCTGACCTTCACCTTCCCGGGGTCGCAGACTCAAGCCAACGCTCTGAACCGAGACTTCGCGGAGTGGGTCAACGCCACGGACCAGCTGGGCGGCAGGGCGAGCCTGCGCACCGCGCCACCCGCCCCCGGTGAACAAGGTGACGTCGCCGTCGCCGTGGACATCATCAACGCCTCCGCGGCGATGATCGCCGCGGTCACCAACACGTTCTTCCTCTGGCTGCAGCAACGGCGGCCGGCCTACCGGCGGATCGAGTTCGAGGTGGTGCGGCCCGACGGCACCCGGATCAGCGGCGCGGTCGACGACGAGGGCCAACTGCCCGCGGTCATGACCCAACTGGCCGGGTTCGCCGTCACCCCGCCCGACACGGACGAATGACCTGGGCCGTGCGGCGCCCCGCCGCCGCGTACGCACTGCTCGTCGGCACCGGCCGGCACGTCCACCCCAGCTCCCTGTCCCCCATTCCCCAGGCCGTGACCGGGGCCCGGGCCCTCGGGGCCGCTCTCAGCGGCGACCGGGGAGTGTTCGACGTACGGCGCACCACGGTGGTCCCGGAGCCCGCCGACACCCGCCAGGTACTGGACCCCCTGCGCCGCATGGTCCAGGAAAAGGACGTCGACCTGCTGCTCTTCTTCTACTGCGGCCACGGACTGCTCGGCCGGGGCGACCGCCTCTGCCTGGCGCTCACCCCTTCCAGCCAGTACGGCGGCGGGGGCGACCCGAGCCCGTCCCTGCCGTTCACCGAAGTCGCCCGTCTGATGCGGGAGTCGTCGGCGAGGCACAAGGTCGCGATTCTCGACTGCTGCTTCTCCGGCCACGCCCTCGGCCCGGACGGCCACGGCATCCACCTGCTCACCGCGTGCGGCCGCACCCAGAAGGCCTTGTTCCCGCCCGAGGGAACACTGACCGGCTTCACCGGGGAACTGCTCAGGATCCTCGACAAGGGCATACCCGACGGGCCTCGCCATCTCGGCCTCTCCGCCCTCTACGACCGGCTGGCGGTGGTCCTGCCGACCACCCCGGCGCCACGGACGGGTATCTTCCCCACCGGATACCCCGTGCCCCACCAGCAGACCGTCGACGGCTCGGGCCACATCGCGCTGGCGGTCAACCCGGCCCACGACACCCATCGGACACCGGCGGGACTGCGCGACCGGGGCGACTTCGCCCAGCGGCTCAAGGAACTCACCGAGCCGTCGCCCGACACCCCCGTGCCCGATCCGGCGAGACTGCGGCAACTGGTCGACCTCCTGGCCGACCTGGCCCGGGACGCGACCGAAATCCTGGGCCCGCTGGACGACTTCAGCATCACCGTCCGCCGCAACCACGCCGTCATGACCGGTGCCGCCGGATCCCCCGAGCAGGCCGCGGCCCTGCTGTCCGCTCTGGCCGACGCCCTCCGCACGAAGTCGGCCGACCACCGCGCCCTCCCCGGAACGGAACGTGCCCTGGCCCACTGGAGCCGAGAGCTCTCCCCCGGTGGACACGCGGGAGCGCGACTCCGTCCGGAGGAGACGTCGGCGTGAGGGAGCGGTCCTTCGACGACCGCGTCGGCTCCACCGGGCCCGAGTGACTCGCTCGTCAGTGAGGCGATCCGGCCGCCCGCCGATCTCGCCGGGAGCCGACCTGCCGCTGAATCTCGCCGCCGGTCGCTGCCGGTCGCTGCCGGTCGCTGCCGAGTGGCCCGGTGGCCCGGGGTTCGGGGTGGCCCTGAGGCGATCACTCGGCAGCCGACCGGCGCCCGCACGCCGAGCCCGAGCCTCACCCCTGTGGGTGTACCCGGCTTGCCGGAGGACTTCGCGCCAGTGGAGCAGCCCGTGGTGTCTCCAGCCTCCGGCTGCAGCGCGCAGGTGACTCCCCGTACCAGTGCGGGGCGGTCCGACCAATAACTCTTGAACGCAGTGTACTTTGTAATGCAAAGTAGTTCGGTGGGCGGCCGATCGTCCACTTCCCTGCGCTGCCGAAGCGCGACCACAAGGGGGATACCGTGGGAACACCGTCACTGAGCAGCGCGGAATCCGAACCGGGGGCGCGCGTGACCGCTTTGTTGGCGGCCACGGAAGGTCTGCGGACCAGGACCCGTGCGCAGACGAACGGCTCATGGGTCGCTCTCCTCGGCTTCGGCCTTCTCACGCTGGCGGCTGCCCCGGTTGCCCGGTACGCCTTCAATTTCGGCG
Source organism: Streptomyces sp. P9-A2 (assembly GCF_036634175.1). NCBI lineage: Bacteria > Bacillati > Actinomycetota > Actinomycetes > Kitasatosporales > Streptomycetaceae > Streptomyces > Streptomyces sp. P9-A2. The sequence goes on along the minus strand of NZ_JAZIFX010000001.1, from coordinate 3,761,065 downwards.
CCCACGGCCGCAACGTCATGTCCTATCCGGCCTTCGCCTATGCCGAGGTGACCGGACTGTGCGTCGTCCATGAAACGGGAACCCCTTGCCTGGAGGGCGAGTTCGACGGCGCCGTCCTGCGCTTCGTGGCCTGGGGCGTGTGGTTCGTGCTCCTTCCTCTGGCATGGTTCGCCTTCGCTCGCTGGTACCGCCTGCGTGGCGAGGCCCGGGGCATCGTCCCCCGCCGCAGCGTGTGGATCCGCGCGACCGCGGTGGCCGCCGCGGTGGCCGCCGCGGTGATCACGGCCACCCTGCTGGCGTTGCTGTTCAGCGGGAACCCGTCATGGGAGTTCGAGGTGCTGGAGAACAGCTACGCCACCCCGTGGTACCTGGTCGGTATCGGGCTCGTCGCCCTCGGGATGATCGAACGCAGCTGGATCGCGGCAGCCGCCGGCGCCGCTCATGCCCTGTTGCTCACCGGCTACCTCGGTGCCTCCTGGGGCAGTGGATGGCTTCCCTGGTGGCGTCCCTCCCACCCCGGCTGGGCCGACGGACCGCAGACCAAGGCGCTCCTGCTCGCCGCCGTCCTGCTTCTCGCCGGCCTGGCCGAGCGGGCGGTGGCACGTCGCCGAGCCGCGTTCGGTGACGCCGGCGCGAGTACGGTTGCCCCATGAGTGTCGGTGCGGCCGCTGCGTGGGACGACCAGGAAGAGATCCATCCGACCCAGTCGCTGGACGACACCGTCCACCAGCGTGTGCGGCTCGGTATCCTCACCATCGCCCGAGAGGCCGACCGGGTGGAGTTCGGCTTCCTGAAGAAGCAGCTGGCCGCCACGGACGGAAACCTCTCCCGGCACCTGAAGGTGCTCGAGGACTCGGATCTGATCACCGTGGAGAAGGGCTACGTCGGCCGGCGCCCCCGGACATGGATCGCCCTCACCCGCGAAGGCGCGCAGGCGCTGGACGCCGAGCTCCGCGCCCTGCGCGCACTCGTCCTCCGTCTGGAAAGCCCCCGCCCCGCGCCCGGCCCACCCGACACATGAACCGTTCGATCACAACGTGTTCCGCGCGCGACCTTCTGAGGACACCATGTGCTCATGCGCCGACGGATACCCGATGCCGACTGGCTGGACGCCCCGGACCCCGTGCTGGCCCTGGCCCAGGACGAATTGGCCTTCTACGAGCAGGTGCGGAACGCGTCCCGGCGGTGGTACCGCCTGACCGAGCTGGGTGCTCTCGCCACCGCCTCCTCCACCGTGGTGGCGGCAGGGCTCAGCGCCCCGGCGTGGCTCACGGCCCTCATCGCCGGCGGGGCCCTCTTCTTAACCGGTTTCCGGCAGGTGTTCGGACACGGCCCCCGCTACGTCCTGGCGGCGCAGTCGCACGAGGCGCTCCGTCGAGCTGTCAACCGCTACCGCCTGCTTCCCGCGGCCGACCGCGACGAGAGAGCCCGGCAGGAACTCCTCGCGGCGGTCGAGCGGGTGGGCGACGAGGAACTCCGCCAATGGGTCGAACAACGGACCCAGACCTCCCCGGCCTTCGGTCCACCCCCGAGCGGCCCGCCACTCCCTTGAACCGTCGGCCGTAGTGGTCGTTCACACCGTCCGAGGAGCCGCGCTCATGTGGCCTCCTTCGTGGATACCCCCGGCTTCAGCCGGGGGAGGAAATGAAGTTCCCGCGGAGCAGGGCGACGGGCTGTGATGCGCGGTCAGGGTGGATCGCAGTGTTCTGACCCGCGGATTTGGGCTTAAGTCGCAATACCACTAGTTTGTGAGCGTGACCGCGACGTGTGTGAAGCGGGCGTTCAAGTACCGCTTCCATCCGACCGATGCGCAGGCGGCGGAGCTGTCGCGCACGTTCGGCTGCGTGCGCAAGGTCTACAACCTGGCCCTGGCCGCCCGTACCGAGGCGTGGGCGCGGCAGGAGCGGGTCAACTACAACGCCACCTCGGCGATGCTGACCGCGTGGAAGAAGACCGAGGAACTCGCCTACCTCAACGACGTGTCCTCCGTGCCGTTGCAGCAGACGCTGCGTCACTTGCAGACGGCGTTCACCCATTTCTTCGGCAAGCGGTGCAAGTACCCGCGCTTCAAGAGCCGGAAGAAGTCGCGCAGGTCCGCCGAGTACACCACCAGTGGTTTCCGCTTCCGCGAGGGGAAGCTGACGCTGGCGAAAATGGCCGAGCCGCTGGACCTGGTGTGGTCCCGTCCGCTCCCCGAGGGGGCGACGCCGTCCACGGTGACCGTGTCGCAGGACGCGGCCGGGCGCTGGTTCGTGTCGCTGCTGTGCGAGGACCCGACCGTGAAACCGCTGCCCGCCGCGGATACGGCGGTCGGCGTCGACGTGGGCCTCGAGCACCTGCTGACTCTCTCCACCGGTGAGAAGATCGCCAACCCGAGGCACGAGCGCCGCGACCGTATCCGTCTTGCCAAGGCCCAGCGGGCTCTGGCGAAGAAGGCCAGGGGTGACGGAGCCAACCGGCGCAAGGCCCGGATCAGGGTCGCGAAGATCTACGCCCGGATCACCGACCGCAGGCGAGACGGCCTGCACAAGCTGACCACTCGGCTCGTTCGTGAGAACCAAACGATCGTGATCGAGGATCTGACCGTGCGCAACATGGTCAAAAATCACACGCTCGCCCGGGCCATCTCGGATGCGGGCTGGAGCGAGTTCCGCTCCATGCTGGAGTACAAGGCCACCTGGTACGGGCGGGAAGTGATCGCGGTCGACCGCTTCTTCCCCTCCTCCAGGCTGTGCTCCGCCTGCGGCACCTTGCAGAAGAAGATGCCGCTCAGCGTCCGTACCTGGACGTGCGAGGGCTGCGGCACGGTCCACGACCGGGACGTGAACGCGGCGAAGAACCTTCTGGCGGCCGGGCTGGCCGTGTCTGTCTGTGGAGCCGGTGTAAGACCTCAACGGAGTTCTCCGGGCGGGCGGTCGGCGGCGAAGCAGAAACCCCCACGGCGCGAGCCGTAGGAATCCCCCCGTTCACGAGGGGGAGGAAGCCAACCGGGATGCCCGGCTGCTAGCGTCCGGCGCCATGTGGGCTCAAGAGATCGTGGCCGGCCGACCGGCATGGCGGCACACCCCCTCCGGGGTGGTCTTCCGGGCTGTTCCCGGTGGGACGTTCCGGATGGGCCTGTCCGACGCGGAACTGGACGCCGTCCGTGCCATCGAACGGGCCGACGGCGCCGACGACGACCTCGAAGCGTTCTTCACCGGTGCCGTCCGGGCCCGGCCGGTGCGAGAGGTGCGGGTCGAGCCGTTCCTGATCGCCCGGCATCCGCTCACGGTGGCGCAAGTACGGCACTGGCTGCCCGAGTACGAGGACAGCTTCGCCGACTCGGCTTCGGGCACGGCCCGGTTCGAGGACGACCTGGACGACCTGCTGGGGATGGTGCCCTTCCGGCTGCCGAGCGAGGCGGAGTGGGAGTACGCGGCCCGGGCGGGCACGACCACCCTGACCTTCCGCGGGGACGGGAGGCCGGACGAGGGGCAGGTGCTCGACGACTTCGCCGACGAGGAGCGCACCGCCGCGGCCGAGAACGCCTTCGGGCTGGCGGCGATGGGCTCGGCGAACGAAGTCTGCGCCGACGTGTGGATCCCGCACTTCACGGACGCGCCGGTGGACGCACGCCCCCGTACCGGGGACGGACCGCGGGTGGTGCGCGGGGGCGCCGGCGACCTCCATCCGTGGCAGGGCTGCGACGAGTGGCTGCTGTTGCTCTCCGCCACCCGCGACGAGTTCCAGAACTTCACCGCGGTCCGTCCGGTGGCGCCTGTGCCCACCAGTCAGGGACGACATGCCGGGCACAGAGGCAACGCGTAGACAGGACGCGCGCCGGACGCACGCCGGTACGCAGAGGGAGAACCCGGACCCCACTCCCCGTGCGGCCATGTCACCAGTCGGGAAGATTGCGCAACCGGACCTTGCCCGACCTGGTGAGATGCCGTCCTGGGCTGATTCGATTCGTCGGCCGATGTTCCCGGTCGCTCCCCCGTCTGTTCCTGCTGGATCGGGCACGCCAGGGGCACGGGCGGCTTTCTCCCGGCTTCCCGGGGAGGGGGAGGCCGGGAGGGATTCGCAGGGCCTAGCCGACGGTCACACCGTCGTCTGCTGCGGCCGTCGGGTTGATACCGCGCTCACCGCGGAACCGCAGACCAGGACTGCTGACAGCGCGATCAAGCTGGTCAGAATGTCCTGGATCTGTGCGACGGGGATGTAGACGACCACGATGACGACGAGGACGGCCGCCCGGTCTCGCAGTCGGGGGATCGAAGGTGGGTTCGCTGAGGTCACACTCATGGCAGTACCTCCTGGGTGCCCGCCCGCGGATCGCCGCTCCTGTCAGGAAGCCTGCGCGGCGATCGGTGGGCTTTCGCTTTGGGCCACTGTGATGTAGGTCTCCCCTCGGCACGCAGTGAAGTAACGGTGCGTAAGAGTGATCTAACGCATGGTCACAAAATGCGAGGTGTGTGGAGTTGCGGCATCCACGATGGGAACGGTAAGGCTCGCCCGGGGTCCGATCATCAGATGATTTGTTCGATAGGTGGACGGTGGGGTGCGTCCGGCAGGATCGGCGGAGTCTCCATGCCGAGCCAAGCTCCCTCAGGCGTGATCATTGACGCCCTCCTCGGCCTGAGAGCTCGTAACACGATCTTGCTGAAGTGTGCTGGTTGAGCGTGACCGGTGTGCCGATTCGGCCGTTCGTGATGGTGTGGGTACTCGACCGTGGATCGTGGACGATGAGTTGTGGGCGCTGATCGAGCCGTTGCTGCCGCCCTGGCCGGCCCCGCCGACGCCTCGAAGCCCTGCTCGGCGACAAGGGCTACGACTCCCACCCGAACCGTGAAGAGCTCCGCAAGCGCCGGATCCTGCCCGTCATCTCCCATAAAGGCCGCCCGAACATCAAGGGTTTGGGCAGGCTCCGCTACGTCGTGGAGCAGACCTTCGCCCTGCTCCACCACTTCAAACGACTCGTGGTCCGCTGGGAACGCCGCACCGAACTCCACGACGCCTTCATCTCCCTCGCCTGCAGTCTTATCTGCTACCGACGCCTCAAGAAGGCCCGCTCATGATCGTATTACGAGCTCGAAGTGGGAAGTCAAGGGGGCGTGGGAGGAAGGCAGGGTGAATAAAGGCGTATCGGGTGGGGACGGGCAGAGCGCCATCGACTTCGAGAAGGGAGTGAAGGGTAATCTCTGCAGGGTCTGGAACCGGATGCCGTAGGGCCCGTACTTTCCGCCCCCGGTGCGCGCGGTGGTGATTTCTGAGTCGCACGGCGAAGGCGCGAGAGTGCTCGGAACTCCCGCTGTCTCGGATCGGGCGGCACGGACTGTAGTGCCCCGGTATCTGATGCGAAAGATGGAGTTCCTTTCCCGTTCGGACAGCTTTGGATGCCGGCCCGGACGGTCCACTTTGGACGCGATGGGAAGCGCCGGGATCGTTGTCGGAAAAGAGACTGGGTGGTCGAGTTCGACATCACCGAGTTCTTCGACAGCGTGCCCTGGGATCTGCTGGTCAAGGCGGTGGAAACGCACACCGACGCCGTCTGGGTGAAGTGGTGTGCGGCGGTGGCACGCTGCCCCGCTCGCCCTGCCCGGCGGCTCCTTGTCGAAGCGGGAGCGCGGAACCCCGCAAAGGGCTTCGGTGTCTCCCGTCCCGGCAAACCTGTTCCCGCACTACGCGTTCCACGCCAGGGGGAGAACCGGAGCCGACACGGGAACCTGTTCCCGTCTCCTTCGAACCGGCGGTCGGCAAGGACGCCCTGAAGGAGATGGCGATGGGAACGCACAAGCGCAGCGCAATGCCGAGCAGCAAGGCGCCGTCTGTCTGCTTTTTCCCATTCCGCCGGGTTTGCTCATTGTTTCACTTGACGGTTGACTTGGTTGCCGAGAGTGCCGTTGGAGCGGGTGGGTAACCTCTCGAATCTCGCATCATTTCCCTACGCTTGCCGTGCTTCGCCGATGGGATGGGGGGACTCTTCTACTGTTCCTCCAGGGGAATTGGACGGGGGTTGAGTGATCGTTTTCGTGGTAGAGTTTCAATGAATTCACAGGACGCCGCGAAAAAAGGGGAATGGCGTGAACACCGAGAAGGTCACGGCTCGACGTCTTACGGCCGAAGAGGTTTCGGAGCTGAGTCTCCAGGATGGAATCTTCGTCTCGGCAGAGATGGATGGCCTTCCTCTCGACTGCTATGCTCCGGCTTCCCTTACGGAGCCGGGTAAGAGTTTTGAGGGAGGGTCCTTCACCGCGAGGACGATATTCGGTCAGGAAGTCCGCGTCCTCCCGGACAATGTCGAAGAGCCCGGGATCTGGGTTGCCGACAAGGCGGGGGAAGAAATCGAGGTTCTTCAGAACGCCGGCGTCCTCCTGAATCTCGCCCTCTTCGTGCCCAACGGGAACAAGGAATCCCTGGAGTCGCTCTACTCCGCCGCCCGGGACGCCTTCGGTGCGGGGATCGTTCAGCGCTGGAGCGAGGAAGTCGTCACGGTGCCAGACGTCAAGGTCGACCTGTTCGAGGAGCCGGCCCGGGGGCGGAAGAACGCGAGCGGCCAGAACCGCGACCGCCGCGCCCTGGACATCTACCCGACCCGAGTGCGATTCATGGAGCCCAGCGATGGCTGGAAGTTCATTGTCGAACCGCACAAAGAGGTCGTCGACGAGACGCCGACGATCTGACCTGATGGCAGGTTAGCCTCGGTCTTTCGCGGGAGCCCGTCAGTTCGCTGGCGGGCTCTTTCGTCCGTTGGGGCGTGTGGGCAGGCCGCCGGCCCGATGGTCGCCTTGGGCGGGCGCCGGGTTCCCTGCTTCCGGTGGGTGGGTCAGGCTCGTCGGGGCAGATGGATCTGCTGGTCGACCGGGGTTCGGGAGGGCGTCGAGTCACTCGGTCGCGCTGGTGATGACGTCGGTTCAGGCCCAGTGGTGGGTGAATCGCAGGTCCTCGTGCGACAGTCCGCCGTCGAGGCCGGGGCCCCTCGGCTTCGGCTTCGTCGGCTTCCACTTCGATCCGACTCGCGCGGCCTTGCTGCTTCTCGGCGGTGACAAGGCCGGAAACTGGGAGCGCTGGTATCGCGACCACATCCCTCTGGCCGAGCAGCTCCACCACGAGTACACCAGCGACGAGGATGAGGAGTAGCCATGCCCAAGAAGGCTGCGCAGGACTGAGAGGTTCTGGAGCGGGAGCTGTACGCGGCGGGCGTGGAGCCGGCCGAGGTGGAGGCAGGGTCTCGTCGGATCCTCGCCGAAGCGCGCGGCCATCAGCTCGCCGAGGCGCGCAAGCAGTCCGGTCTCGCCCAGCGGGAAGTGGCGGCCCGGATGGGAGTCAGCATCGCCAGGGTCTCCCAGATCGAGCACGGCGAGGGGGCCACGCTGGACGTCATCGCCCGCTACGTGGAAGCGCTCGGCGGCCGGCTGGACCTGGTTGCGGACTTCGGTGATCACACGCTGCGGATGCCGGCCGGCAGCGATCACGGCAGTGCGGCGGCGTAGTGGCCCCCTCTGAACGGCCGTGAACGAGACTGGCCGAGAAGGGAACTGAGATGCTGGGGGTGGCAGGAACGGTGGGGCCTACCGTGCCGCGGTTGCCGCGATGAGGCGTGATACGCGAGGGGCCGAGGGGACCGTGAGGACAAGCAATCGCGAGACGACGTCTGCAAGCAGTCGTACGAGGACTGTGCTCCGCAGCGCGGCAGCACACCTCGCCGCCATGCATCTGAGCGGAGTGCTGCTCCTGCTCACCTTCCTTGTGCCGCCGGCCTGGGCTCTGGACGCTTACGGGGCAGTCCCGGACCATGATCTTTCTGCGGACGTGCCGCCGTTCGTGATCTTCCTTGTGGTCATGTTCAGCGGTGTGAGTTTTCACGTGGTGGTGCAGATCCCCTCGGGGCTGCTGGGTACCTGGCTCGGCCGGAACCGCACTGCCGGCGTCTGCTATGTGGGCGTCCTGGCGGTGGCGGGTGTCCTGACGATCGTTCTGCTGTGGGGAGTCCTGGGGGCCGGCAGTGTCGCCCAGGCCCTTCCCCTGTGGGCCGACTTCATGGCACGCGGCTCGTTGGCCCTGGCCGCGTATGTCTGGCTGAGCCGCCGTCTCCGGGCTTGGCCTGTGCGGCTTTGTCCGCGGGTTTCGGGCGGTAGGTGTCCGCCTCGACGGGAGGCCCCGGTCCCGGCCGGGCTCGATGGTCACGAGATGGACAGCACCCCGCGCGGAGCGTGACGCGAAACGGCCGCCGGCAGCCCCGCAGGATGATCAGGTGAGCTTGAAGAAGAGCGTGTCCTGGGTGTACCAGCCGATATTCTTCGTGGCGTACTCCCACTCGTTGTGCTCGCACTCAAGCTTTTCGATCAGCTCTTGGACGTCGTACCTGAAGTCGGGGGCCATCCGGTCCAGGACGGCGCGATAGGCGTCGGCGGCGGGCTTGGTCTTGGCAAGCGGCAGATGGCCGATGGCGGGGTAGCCGTCCATCGAGTGCGGTACGAACGGGAAGTCGTCGGGCGGCCCGCCGTAGAGGTAGCCGTGGGGCAGGAGGTCGGCGGGCACGCCGAGGCGTCGCATCTCGTCGTCGACCAGGCCGAAGAACGTCGAGGGCTTCGAGTAGGTGCCCAGGTCGGCCGGGTCGGATGCGTTGTGGTCGATGATGTGCTGCAAAGCGGAGTTGTAGGCGTTGCCCGCGTGCTCCGCGTCCGAGTCGGTGCGCCCGGCGATGAGGTCATCGAGGGCGTCGGGGATGGACAAGCCCCAGTCGACGCGCTGGTGATCGAGGTCGTCCTGGTGGGCCCGGGCGTCCTTGCGTATTCCGATGAGGCGGCGTCGTCGGTCTGCGGTCAGGTTGCCGTTGCCGCCGAGGTAGGCCAGGACGTCGGCCTTGTCCGCGGTGGAGTACGCGATGTTGTGGCTCATGATCGCAATCGTGCCAAGCGGCACTGACATCCGGTGATGCCCACCCCCTCCAGGGTGCTCTCGCGCGGCCTGGACCCGGTGTCCCCTCCCCAGGATTCTCTGCTGGACCCGGCACTCCTCTGGCACACCCGGGTGGGCTCGGCCGGGCAACTGGCGGCTCAGGGGCGGCGCTACCCCAGCAAGAAGCCCCAGACCTGTCAGAAAACCGCAGGCCGGGGGTTTACTGGCGTCGGGCTACTTCTTCTTGCCCTGAGTCTTGCCGGGGATCTTGGTGAGCTGGGTTTTTGCTGGTCAGAGGCGGTGGATTCGTGCGCTTGGCTGACGGCCGGCACCTTCGATGCGCCCCGCTTGAGCCTCAGCCGACGACAGTCAGCCACGATGGCGGGTCGGCCGATCGACGGGGCGCGCGTGTGCTTCGCCGCACCCCCACCGGCCTCAGCCACGCTGCCATGGCCGTCGACCAGAGCAAGCTGCGATGGCCGGGACGAAAGCGCCAGCCTGCGAAGGGCGGGGTCCGCGGATGGTGCTCTCATCACATCAAAGGCTACTTTCCACGCTTCCCCTTTTCTGTCAATCGCCAGGCATACTGCGATCGAATCCTGTCAGGAACAGGCTCGATCATGCCCGCTTTCTTCAGTTTGTAAAATACTTGCTTTACGCGGTTTTCAGAGGCGATCCCGGTGAGTGATCGCGCAACCTTGTTGGAAATCTCGGCATTATTGCGCAGGTACTCAAGAATTAGCTCTTCGGGTCGCGCAAGCGGCGTGTGTGCGAGAATAACAACGAAAGCGTTGTCCTCAACGACAAACTGAGGTTCCTTCAGTTTTGCCGCTTTCATTGCGCTCATTACGGTATCGAGCCCCTCGCCGATGTCTTTATTCGGCGGGTCGGGGTACTTGTTCAACATTCGGACAATACTAGGGTTGCGAGCGAATCGATCGGTCAAAATATTCTCGGTCGTCATGTGACCGGGGAGTCGGCCAGGACTCCTCACCTCGACTCTGTTGTCGAAGATTGAGATCAAGATGTCGTCGGAAACGTTATAATCCCTATGGATGACGGCGTTGACGATAATTTCCTTGAGGGCTTCTGGCGGATACTTCACTGGCGACATCTGGCCGTCGGTCCCCAAAATTGGGACAGCCTCGATGATCTCCGCCACTGCATCGAGCGTGCGTTCGATCAGGGCTCGCGCAGGTCCATCGATGGTTAGTGGCGTACCCTTGAGGAACTTGCGATCTGGTCCTTCATTACTCTCATATCGAGCGATCTTCACCGAGCACCGCTTGGGCACAACGGCTGCTGGTTCCTCGGAGTAGAGAATTGCGGCGGATACTGTAGCCTTACGATCTTTCTTCGATACGAGCCTTTGGCGAGTCAAGAATTTGTCCGCCGAGGTCGCGGGGCTATAGTTTGAAAGGAAGTAGGCTAGCTCATCCTCTTCCTTGATTTCGTCCAGCTCATAGTCCTCAAGGAGTTGGTCTTCGTATGACCTCGCCCCTTTGGAAAGCGCAAGGTCTGCAATCCGATGACCGGTCAGCTTGAGGGTTTGGGCTCCTCGCCTCTGATGTACCTCTCCCCTAGAGGTTTTGTGGACGTCTGCACTCTTCTGCACTGTGACAAGGCAGCACACTCCACGCTCTGACGCCCCCTTAACCCAAAGGTATTCCATGTCGTACGGGATCGGCGGCTGTGTCTCATTAACCAAGTTCTGATGAATGAAATTTGTGGCTTCGATATTTTTGAAACCTTGCCAGCGGTAGATTCCGGACACTCGCTTTTCGTCCTCGATGCCGACGATGAATTCTCCACCCTCGGCATTTGCGAGCGCCGTCGCAATCTCTTGAATCTTCTTACCGTCAGACTCGGCGCTTTTAAAGTCCCAGAAATGCGACTCTTGCCTCGAGATGATCTTCGTAGCTTCCGAAAGTGGGATGTTCCGCTCTTCCATCAGTTCCCCCGTAGAGTCGGTTGTCGTACACAAGGCGGGTTGTCATCGCGTAGCAAGGCGAGAATTCTAGCCGCTGCAGCGGGGGTTGAGGCAGGCTCCGGAGTGTGCTCCACCCCAGTACGGGCGGGCCTCTGCTCTGGTGTCGGCGGTTGATTGCTGTGCGCGCGGCTCGGGCGCCGGCCGGGCTGGAGCGGGGCGGAGGCAGGAGCGCAGGCCCGGCCGGGGGCCGGGCCGCGCGCGGGGAGCGGAGCGAGCCGCCTTGAACCAGTAGAGAAGGTTGTAACTCAGTCTGTGGTGTGGGGCTTGTGGGGAGCGGATACTTCCCGCTTCGGTCGTCAGGTGCCCTGTCGAGCCATGAGCGCCGGGATCTGGGCGATCTTCTCCGCCGTGAGGGCCGACCAGTCGACTCCTGACGGGCGGTGGGGGTTCGGGCAGGTGATGGTCTCGTCGGGAGTCACGATCAGGTCGACGCCGACGTCATGCTCCGTGGTGGGGATCGGGGTCTCGGTCACCTGGAGTGCGTGGACGGTGGTGACGACGAGGGTCTCCGGCGTCACCAGGCCGGCCTCGGTGAGCAGGGCGAACTCGATGTCGGAGTAGCCGGCGCCCTTGCCGATACGGGCGCCGTCGCGGTTGACGGCGACGCTGCCGAGAACGATCAGGTCCAGTGGACGGAGGGCGTCCACCTCGACGGTGGGGGCGATGGCGGCAGCGGTGCGGCTGGCTGCGGCCTCGGTGGGTGGGACGGTGAGGGTGGCCGGGTCGAGGAGGTAGAAGGGCTTGAGGGTGGCCAGCTTCGGGACCGCCATGTAGACGGTTTTTCCCTCCTCCAGGGCCCTTGCGCGGACCGGGAGTTGGGCCTTGTCCGGTACGGCTTTGACGACGCTCGCGCGCTGCCAGGCCGGGAGCCCCACGAGTCGGGCCGCGGCTTCCTCGGCGCCCTTGAAGTGGGGGATGCGGCCGTGGACGGAGAGGTCGTGGGCGGCGTCCGCGGCGGTCAGGGCGTCCCAGACCTGCGTGCGTACCGCCTGCTTGGCGTGGTCCAGGAAGTTGGCTGCCACCGGTGTCTCCTTCTCTCTTCTACGCTGCCGTCATCAAGCCGAGCAGTCTGTCGTGGACCTCTGCGACGAGGGGCTCCTGTCGCCAGGGGCGCAGTTCGCGGGCGGCTCCGAAGACGATGTTCATGCCTCCGCCTCCGCGTGTGGTCTCCAGCTCGGCGATGGCTTCGGTGAGGCTGGCCACCCCCGCCTCGACATCGTGTTGACGGATACGGGCGAGCGTAAGGTTCCCCAGCACGATCGCGCGTGACTTTCGTCTGTCCCGTAGCTTCTCCGCCGTGCCGGCCAGCAGGGTTTCGGCCCGTCGGTGGTCTCCGAGGGAGAGGTAGCAGGATCCTGCGAGGCGCCCGAACTGGGTGGGTGACACCAGGTCGGCGGCGGCGTCGCTGCCGTCCACGTGGGCGAGTTGGCGTTCTGCGCCGGAGAGAGCACGTTCGCAGTCCGAGGCCGACCGCAGTATGGCGTGTGCCTCGGCGACGTGCAGGAGCGCCAACCCGGCCAGGGCGGGACTCGTGCGCTCGGCGGTTTCGGCTGCTTGCTCCGCGAGCGCGAGCCCGGCCTGCGCGTCGCGGGCGCCGTACAGCGCGACGTAGCAGGTGCGCAGTAAGGCGTGGGCTTCGAGAGTGGTGTCCCGTAGGTGCCGAGCGAGGTCGGCACTCTGCTCGTAGTACGTCTTCGCGGTGGTGTGGTCGCGGCGCTGGGAGGCGTCCCAGACCAACTGCCCCATGAGAGTGCACGCATCGGCGTGCAGGGCGTGGAGTTCCCTTTGAACGCGTCCGCGGGCGGAGCCGGCGGCAAGCTGGTCGATGCGGTTGAGCTGCGCCGCTGCTTCTGCGATGAGGCCGGCCGAAGGCACACGGTCGTAGCGAGCGGCGCAGTCGTCGAAGCGCGTGCGAAGGGTGGCGACGGCGGGCAGATCGATGCGGTCCGGGTGAAGCAGCGCGTAATCGAGGGCGTCCTGTTGATCCTGCGTGCCACTTGGTAGCCGTGCGGTCAGTAGGTCATTGAGGCCCTCGGCATTGACGCGCAGAAGGCGGGCCAGCCGTGGACGCATCCAGGGCTGCGGGGCGGTGCGGCCTGATTCCCAGCGGGCGATGGTGGAGCGGTCCACCTGCATGTGCTCGGCGAGAGCCTCTTGGGTGAGGCCCACGGTTCGGCGGCGCGCTGCGAGGCCGTTGCGGTGGTGCGCCATGACGCTGTCTCCCCGTTTCGCCTGCCCTGCCAGGGACGTGCGGCTGCGTGATTCCCCAGGTGAGGCGTGGGTGTGACGCACGGATGCCGCATTGGTGCGTCCATTGTGCTCTGGGCGTTGGTGGCTGTGGGCGGTTGTGTGGAACTCCGACGCACACAGCCAGGAAGGTTCGCCCTCCATGACGTTCCGAACACCCGCCCCGAAGTCCTCGTCCTTCCGTGTCCCGTCCGACGTCGGCTCCGTGTCTTCCGCTCGTCGCAGGGTTGTCGCGATCGTCCGTGACTGGGACTTGCCGCTCGCGGAGGACACGGTCGAGACGCTGGAGCTGCTGGCCGGCGAGGTGATCGCGAACGCCGTGGTGCACACCGGGGAGGGCTGTCAGGTCACGGTGAGCTGGGACGGGACCCGTGTGCGGCTGGAGGCCGAGGACACGGAAGGCGGTCTTCTCCCGCAGCGGGCGCCGGCCGACTTGGACGAGGAGAGCGGGCGCGGACTGCAGTTGGTCGCCGGTCTTGCTCAGAGGTGGGGCTCCCGGCCTACCCCAGAAGGAAAGGCGGTCTGGTTCGAGATCGACGGTTGCTCACTCTCGCCGTCCCGCCTGTCTCCCGCCGCATGCGAAAGCGATCCCTCGTTCGGGGGTGCACAGCGGCCGGTGGCGGTTGCCGAACCGGGATGCGACGTGCTCAGCGGCTCCCGTGCGCATGTCACTGCCACCTGATCACTGCCCCTGACCACCGACCACCTGACTTCGGATGCACGAGTCCCGAAGTCGGGTACAGGCGCCTCCGGCCGGGCCGCCACCGCCTGGTGGGGCAGCTGGAGACGCCACAAACCAGGGAGCGAACAACCGGCTCGCTTCCGCCCACACCGAAGGAGACACAGTCATGCCCGAACAGAACGTGACCACGAACAGTGGTCAGGAGGGCCGCGGTCTGCTGGTCGCCCGTCGCCGGATCGCCGCCGCCCGTTCGCGGGCCGAGCAGCCCTCGGACGGCGGTTCCACCGGTCGTTCCGACGGCAACGACTGAGAAGGGCCGTAACCGATGACCACCGACGTACCCGAGGTGGTCGCGCGCCTGGGCGAGGACTTCCTCGCCCAGGTGTACGGCCACACCTACCGCCACTTTCCCGGCGAGCCGGGCCGCTTCGGCGACCTGCTCGGCTGGGACGACCTGAACGCCCTGCTCACCCACCACCGGCTCGAACCGCCCCGCCTGCGCCTCTCGGCGGGCGGCGAGGCGATGCCCCAGCACGCCTACTCGGCGCCGGTCACCACCCGTCGCAGCACCGTGTGGCACCGGCTCAAGCCCGCCGAACTGCACCACCACCTTGCCGAGGGCGCCACCCTCGTCCTGGATGCGATCGACGAGCTGCACCCGGCCGTCGGCCACCTCGCCCAGGAGCTGGAACGACACCTGCGCACCGGCATCCAGGTCAACGCCTACGCCTCCTGGACCCCCGAGGAAGGCTTCGGAGTCCACTGGGACGACCACGACGTGCTCGTCCTCCAGCTCGACGGCGCCAAACGATGGCGCATCCACGGCCCCACGAGGCAGGCCCCGCTCCACCGGGACACGGACGTACCCGAACCGCCGCCGAACGAGCCGCTCGTCGAACTGGTCCTGCATGCAGGAGACATGCTGTACCTGCCACGCGGCTGGTGGCACGCGGTCGACGCTTCCGAAGGCGTCCACTCCCTCCACCTCACCTGCGGCATGCAGACGACGACCGGCGCCGACCTCCTCCAGTGGCTCTCCGAGGACCTGCGCCGCGAAACGACCGTGCGCAGCGACCTGCCGCGCTTCGGGACCGAGGAGGAGAAGGCGGACTTCGTGCGGTCGCTGGGCGACCTCGTCATGAAGGAGTTCGAGGACGGGACGCTGCTCGACCGCTTCCTCACCGTGCGGGACGCCACCGACCGGGCCCGCCTCGTGCCCTCACTGCCGTACGTCGAGGGCGTACCGCCCGACCCCGCTCTCGCCGTACACCTCGTAACCGCCCGCGCCCGGCTGCACAGCGACACGGAGGGTCACGCGGTACTGGCAGCAGGGGGAGAGGAGTGGACCTTCTCCCCGCAGGCCGCGCCCCTGCTGTCCCTCCTCATGGACGGAGGCCATCACCGCCTGGACACACTCGCCCAAGCTGCCGGACTTCGCGTAGGGCAGGTGGCGCAACTCGTGAGCGAACTGGTGGACGGCGAGGTCGCGGCCGTGGGGCGGGCAGGATGAGCGCTCAGTTCGCGGCCGGGACGTACCGGTGCCGTGACGTGTCGCAGTCGGTGGCCGCGGCTGTGGACGCCGGGGTGACATGGATCGACACGGCGCCGAACTACGCGTCCGGTACGGCCGAGGCATCTCTGCGTCCGGTACTCGACGCTTGTCCCCAGGTAGGTGTCTCGACCAAGGTCGGCTTCGTGCCCGACTCCGACCGGCAGGCTGCTCGGGATGCCGGCGTGCCGCCGTACGACCGGGAGCAAGGCCACTGCCTGGCACGTCCCTACATCGCTTGGCAGCTCGCCCGCAGTCGCGCCCGCCTCGGCCGCGTCCCGGACCTGGTTTTCGTCCACAATCCGGAACACGGCCGGACAGGCCGGGCTGATCTGTCACGGACGCTGACTGAGGCATTCGAGGAACTGGAGAGTGCGGCGGACGCCGACAAGATCGGCGGCTACGGCGTCGCCACCTGGGCGGGCCTGTCGGGAGGCATGTTCACCGTTCCTGAACTCACGGCACTTGCGGAAACCGTGGGCGGGCCACACCACCACTTCCGAGCCGTGCAGTTCCCGGTCTCACTCATTCAACTCGCCGTGGTGGCGGACGCACTCGACGGGCGCGGAGCACTGGCAGAAGCCCGGGAAGCGGGACTCGACGTCTTCGCATCGGCCCCACTCGGAGGCGGTGAACTGCTCGGCGCGATGACGGATGAGCTGGTGCGCATCATCGATTCCGCTGCCTCCCCGGCGCAGGCCGCGCTCTTGGTTGCTCTGTCGGCTCCCGGGGTGTCGCGTGTCCTGTTGTCGGCGAGCACACCGGCACACTGGGCTGACGCTCTGGGCGCTGCGGCCTGCGAGCCCTTGCCGCCCGATCACCTGAGAAAGGTCATCGATGTCCTCGGAACCTGACGACCCCGAGGTCGCCGCGCGCATGCGGAGGGCCCATACCGTGGCGTGCGGCTTCCTCAGGACTGTCCCTGACGCTCGGCCGTCCGGTGGAGGGGCGCAGGAGGTGTGGGGGTGGAGGGGACGCACACTGGGCCGACCCGTCACCGGGCCTTACGGGCAAGGATGGCTGCGTGTTGTCCACAGCCCGGTGGACAAGGCAAGCGGCAAGCTGTGGACGGGGCCGGAGGATGCCGAACGGCTGGTGCCCCGGCAGGTGCCGCGCCCTTGTCTGCGTCTCGCACGGCAGTGGACGGAGGGAGAGAACGCGTACAAGGCAGAGCTGTACGACCACGTCGCCGGCACAACCGTGTCGCCCACCCCCGCGCTCGTCCCCGCTGCACCCCCTCTGACGACAGCCTGGTGGAGCGACCTCCGCACGACCCTCGCCTGTCTCTCGGCGGTCCGCACCGACCGCACGGCCGTACGTCAGGCATACCTGGACCGCGCCATGCCGAAGTACCTCGCCTTCCTCGGCGGGCCCGTCCCTACGATGCCGCCCGCGTGGTCCACCGCACACGGCGACCTGCACTGGGCCAACCTCGCCGGTCCCGAACTCGGCATCCTGGACTGGGAAGGCTGGGGCACCGCCCCGGCCGGCTACGACGCCGCCTTGCTGCACGCCTACAGCGTCGGGATGCCGGCGACCGCCGAGCGCGTCCGCCGGGAACTTTCCACCGTTCTCGACAGTGAGGGCGGGCGTTTCGCGGAACTGGTGGTCATCACCGAACTCCTGCAGAGCGCCGAACGCGGGGACAACCTGGAACTCGTTCCCGCCCTTCGGCAGCGGGCGGAAGAGGTCTGGCACCGGATGACCGTCCGCTGAGCCGCTCACCGCCGAGTCGGCGGGGACGCCGGCGAGGCGCGTAAGCAATCCGGGCTCGCACCTCGTCGGCGTCCGACGGCTCGGCCGGGCAATTGACGGCCCGGAGACGGCTCCACCCCACCAAGAAGCCCCCGACCTGACGGGAAACCGCAGGTCGGGGGCTTACTGGCGTCGGACTACTTCTTCTTGCCCTGGTTCTTGACCGCTTCGATGGCCGACGCCGCGGCGTCCGGGTCGAGGTAGGTGCCGCCCGGGTTGAGGGGCTTGAAGTCGGCGTCGAGTTCGTAGGACAGGGGGATGCCCGTCGGGATGTTCAGGCCGGCGATGTCGGCGTCGGAGACGCCGTCGAGGTGCTTGACCAGGGCGCGCAGGCTGTTGCCGTGGGCGGCGACCAGGACGGTGCGGCCGGTCAGGAGGTCGGGGACGATCGAGTCGAACCAGTACGGGAGCATGCGGACGACGACGTCCTTCAGGCACTCCGTGCGCGGGCGCAGCTCCGGCGGGAGGGTGGCGTAGCGCGGGTCGTCGAACTGGGAGTACTCGTCGTCGGTGTCCAGCGGGGGCGGCGGGGTGTCGTAGGAGCGGCGCCACAGCATGAACTGCTCCTCGCCGTACTGCGCGAGGGTCTGCGCCTTGTCCTTGCCCTGGAGGGCGCCGTAGTGGCGCTCGTTCAGGCGCCAGCTGCGGTTCACGGGGATCCACAGGCGGTCGGCGGACTCCAGCGCGAGCTGGGCGGTGCGGATGGCGCGCTTCTGGAGCGACGTGTGCAGTACGTCGGGCAGCAGGCCGGCGTCCTTCAGCAGCTCACCGCCGCGGACTGCCTCCTTCTCGCCCTTCTCGGTGAGGTTGACGTCCACCCAGCCGGTGAACAGGTTCTTCGCGTTCCAGTCGCTCTCGCCGTGGCGGAGGAGGATCAACTTGTACGGTGCGTCGGCCATGGCTCCGAGCGTAATCGAAGCCCCGCGCGGGCCGCGCCCCTGTCCGGTGGGTGAAGGGCGGGGGCGGCGGGTTGACGGGATCTGTTAATCGAGTGGTGGGCGCCCCGGCGACCTTCGTAATGTGTGCCTGCCGGTTCAGGCGCTTACATTCGGGGGTTTCGTGGTGTTCATCGGGCGTACCGGGCGTGCGATGCGGGAGACCGTGTCCGGGCTGCCATCTGCCTTCTGGTGGCTGTGGACGAGCACCCTCGTCAACCGGCTCGGCGGCTTCGTCGCCACCTTCATGGCGCTCTACCTCACCCTCGACCGCGGCTACTCCGCCACCTACGCCGGTCTCATCGCCGCCCTGCACGGCCTCGGCGGAGTGCTGTCCTCGCTGGGCGCAGGGGTGATGACCGACCGGCTCGGACGGCGCCCCACGCTGCTGGTCGCGCAGGCGTCCACCGCGGTGTCCGTCGCCCTGCTCGGCTTCGTGCGCGACCCCGTCGCCATCGCCGTCGTCGCCTTCCTCGTCGGGATGGCCTCCAACGCCTCCCGGCCCGCCGTCCAGGCGATGATGGCCGACATCGTCCGGCCCGAGGACCGCATCCGCGCCTTCTCCCTCAACTACTGGGCCATCAACCTCGGGTTCGCCGTCTCGACCACGGCCGCCGGGTTCATCGCCGAGCACAGCTACGCCGCCGGGTTCCTCCTCGAGGCCGTGATGACGATGATCTGCGCGATCGTCGTCTTCGTGAAGCTCCCCGAGTCGAAGCCCGTCCAGGCCGCGGGGGAGGAGCGTGCGGACTCCGTCGGGCTCGGGACCGTACTCCGCGACGGGCGGTTCATGGGCGTCGTCGGGCTGTCCTTCCTCGTCGCGCTGATCTTCCAGCAGGGGGCCGTCGGACTGCCCGTCGCGATGGGGGCGGCCGGGTTCACCCCGGCCGAGTACGGCATGGCCATCGCGGTCAACGGCGTCCTCATCGTCGTCCTGCAGATCCCGGTCACCCGGTTCATCGAGCACCGCGATCCCGGCCGCCTGCTGGTGGCCTCCGCGCTGCTCGCCGGGTACGGCTTCGGCCTCACCGCCTTCGCCGGGTCGGTGGGCGTCTTCGCCCTCACCGTCTGCGTGTGGACGCTCGCCGAGATCATCAACGCGCCCACCCAGACCGGACTCGTCGTCCAGTTGTCCCCGGCCCACGGGCGCGGGCGCTACCAGGGCATGTACACCATGTCGTGGGCCGTCGCCGCGCTCGTCGCCCCGCTGATGTCGGGACTCGTCATCGACCGGTACGGGGCGGAGTGGCTGTGGGGCATGTGCGCCGTCGTCGGCACGGTGGCGGGACTCGGGTACGCGCTGCTGATGCGGCGGCTGCCGTCCGAGACCTCCACCCTCGCCGCCCCGGCCCCGCCTCCGGCTCCCGTCCTTGCCGCCGGCGCCGCCCCCGTCATCGTCGAGGGGGCGTCGGTGGTCGCCACAGGAGTGGACGCGAGCGTGGAGAAGGCCGGGGTGCGGGGGTGAGGGGCGGTCGGAGGTCAGCGCCTCCTGAGGCTCACCGCACCGACAACGGCACCGGGTGGATCTCGTCGGCCTGGTGGCCGGTGCGTTCATGGATGCGCTGGACCGCCTCGGCGGAGGGCGCCTCCGAGAGGCAGTAGACCGTGCCGGACTCCGGGTCCGCCCACGCGTGCTGGAAGAGGACGCCCTCTTCCTGCTGAATCGCGAGGTCGGCCGCGTGGGCCTGTTCCAGCTGGTCCGCCGTGATGCCGCGCATGTTGTGGTGGATATCCATGTACTGCGCCATGGCCTCGCACCTCCTTCCGGCTTCAGCCGGCCGTACGCACCTTTGTCCGGTCGTGCGAACCGTACGGACCTTCCCTCGGGCGTACGCGTCTGCTTCGGGTCTGGGCATTTTCCATACTGCGCCTGCGCCGCCCATGAGGCACGCCGAAGGCCCCGGTGGCCGGGCGACGGCGGCAGTGGATGCCGATGCCGTCGCCCCGACGGCCGCCGGGGCCTTCGACACGTGCGGGTCGGACGGCTGTACGGGTGGAATCAGCCGCACTGGCAGGGGCTGCCCGACTGGCAGCCGCAGCCGCAGCCCGAGCCGCAGCCGCACGCGGCGATCAGGGGCAGGCTTCTGATCTCGGCCGGCTGCTCGGTCTCGCGCTCCCGCGCGGGATCGGGCGTCGTGCCGGTGGATCCGGTGGATCCGGGGGAATCGGCCATGGGTCCCTCCTCGAGACTGGTGCCTGTGCCCATTGGATGCCCGCGCCACCGGGCACATCAACGGCGCATCGACGGCGCATTGGGACGCGCGCGTGCCCCTGGCCGATTCCCCGCCCGCTCCGGTCAGGCGTCCGTCCCCGGCGCCGCCTGGATGTCGGGCTGGATGTCCGGCTGGATCTCGTCCGCGTGCTCGCCCGTGACCAGGTAGACCACCCGCTTGGCGACCGAGACCGCGTGGTCGGCGTACCGCTCGTAGTAGCGGCCCAGCAGCGTCACGTCGACGGCAGTCTCGATGCCGTGCTTCCAGCGGTCGTCCATCAGGTGCTGGAAGAGGGTGCGGTGCAGCAGGTCCATCTCGTCGTCGTCCTGCTCCAGCTGGAGTGCCAGGTCGACGTCCTTGGTGATGATCACCTCGGCCGCCTTGGCCATCAGGCGCTGGGCGAGCTGGCCCATCTCCAGGATGGTCGCGTGCAGGTCGCTCGGCACGGCACGCTCCGGAAACCGCAGCCGCGCGAGCTTCGCCACATGCTGCGCCAGGTCGCCGGAGCGCTCCAGGTCGGCCGACATGCGCAGCGACGTGACGACGATCCGCAGATCGGTCGCCACCGGCTGCTGGCGCGCCAGCAGGGCTATGGCCAGGGCCTCCAGGTCGTGCTGGAGCTCGTCGACCTTCTGGTCGCCCTCGATCACGTGCTCGGCCAGCTTCAGATCGGCGTCGAGGATCGCGGTCGTGGCGCGCCCGATCGCCGACCCGACCAGTCGGGCCATCTCCACCAGACCGTCGCCGATCGAATCCAGTTCCTCGTGGTACGCGTCCCGCATCAGGGTTCCTCTCATGCGTTCGAAGGGGTTTCGGGAGCCGGGGCCCCCGTGGGTTCCCGGGGCAGGTACCCCGCCACGCAGCCGACGGCGCGAACCCCGCGCGACCGAGGGTGCGAAACCCACGGTCCCACGTTCCGTTCTCCACGCGTCCGAATCCGGCCCCCTACATGAATCATCCCTGGCTCCGAGGTGAACTCTGGGCGACGAGTGTTCGAGCTTGTCGTCCCATGGCTGTGGCCACCGGCCGGCGCATGCCTAACCTGGACACATGGACGTGAACGCGGCGGTCGCCGCAATGGCAGCGATCGCCGGAGTACTCACCGGCGTCATCGCCATGCTGGCGTTCCGCTTCAGTGAGCGCGAACAGAGGCGCCCCACGCGTTCCTCACTGCACACGGAACCGGTGCTTCCGCCGGGCGTGGACACCGTGCTGTCCGTCCTGCGCTCCTCCGCCGTCGTCCTGGACGAGGCGGACGGCGTGGTCAAGGCCAGTTCCGCCGCGTACGCCCTCGGGCTGGTCCGCGGCGGCAAGCTCGCCGTGGAACCCATGCTGCAGATGGCCCGCGACACCCGGCGCGACGGCGAGATACGCCAGGTCGAACTGGACCTGCCCCGCCGCGGCACCGGACGCGGCGAGGCCCTCGCCGTCTCCGCCCGGGTGGCACCCCTCGGCTCCCGGCTCGTCCTGCTGCTCGTGGAGGACCTCACCGAGGCCCGCCGCATAGAAGCGGTACGGCGTGACTTCGTCGCCAACGTCAGCCATGAACTGAAGACGCCGGTCGGCGCGCTCTCCCTGCTCTCCGAAGCCGTCATGGACGCCTCCGACGACCCCCAGGCCGTGGAGCGCTTCGCCGGCCGCATGCAGGGCGAGGCCGTCCGCCTCACCAACCTGGTGCAGGAACTCATCGACCTCTCCCGGGTCCAGAACGACGACCCGCTCGAGGACGCCGAACCCGTCCGCGTGGAAGAACTCGTCGCCGAGGCCGTCGGACGCTGCCGGCACGCGGCGGGCACCAAACAGATCACCATGGCCTCCAACGTGTGGACACCCGAAGGAGCGGAGCCGGGCGACACCGGACACAAGGCTGAATCGACCACCTACGGCGACCTCCGCATCTGGGGCAACCGAGGCCAGCTCGCCGCCGCCCTCGGCAACCTCGTCGAGAACGCCGTCAACTACTCACCCGCCCGCACCCGCGTCGGCATAGCGGCCCGCAAGGTCGCCCGGCCGGGCGGGGACATGATCGAGATCGCCGTGACCGACCAGGGCATCGGCATCTCGGAGAAGGAGAAGGAGCGCGTCTTCGAGCGCTTCTATCGTGTCGACCCGGCCCGATCCCGTGCCACGGGCGGTACGGGTCTCGGCCTGGCGATCGTGAAGCACGTGGCAGCCTCGCACGGCGGGGAAGTCACCGTGTGGAGCGCCGAAGGCCAGGGTTCCACCTTCACCCTGCGGCTTCCCGAGGCCGCCGCGGCCCCCACCCGCGACCGCACACCCCGGCCGTCCCACCAGGACGAACCCGAAAGCCTCGACGCCGAGGCCGGACGGACCGCCGGCTCCTCCGACTCCCCCCACTTCCCCGATCCGTCCGCGTACGAAACGCTTCCCTCCCCGGAGGTCCTTCCGTGACCCGAGTGCTCGTCGTCGAGGACGAGGAGTCCTTCTCCGACGCCCTGTCGTACATGCTCCGCAAGGAAGGCTTCGAGGTCGCCGTCGCGGCCACCGGGCCCGACGGCCTCGACGAGTTCGAGCGCAACGGCGCCGACCTCGTCCTCCTCGACCTGATGCTGCCCGGCCTGCCGGGCACCGAGGTGTGCCGTCAGCTGCGCGGCCGCTCCAACGTCCCCGTCATCATGGTGACCGCCAAGGACAGCGAGATCGACAAGGTGGTGGGCCTGGAGATAGGGGCCGACGACTACGTCACCAAGCCGTTCTCCTCGCGCGAGCTGGTCGCCCGTATCCGCGCCGTGCTGCGCCGCAGGGGCGAGCCGGAGGAGGTCGCCCCCGCCGCCCTGGAGGCCGGTCCCGTCCGCATGGACGTCGACCGGCACGTGGTCACCGTGAGCGGCACCAAGGTCGACCTGCCCCTCAAGGAGTTCGACCTGCTGGAGATGCTGCTGCGCAACGCCGGGCGCGTGCTGACCCGGATGCAGCTCATCGACCGGGTCTGGGGCGCCGACTACGTGGGCGACACCAAGACCCTCGACGTCCACGTCAAGCGGCTGCGCGCCAAGATCGAGCCGGACCCGGGCGCGCCGCGCTACCTGGTGACGGTCCGCGGGCTCGGCTACAAGTTCGAGCCGTAGGCGGACCCCGGGTGCCGGGTGCCATCGCCCGGCACCCGGCGGTGTGACTCGTTCGTGTGAGGGTCGGCTTGCGGTGTCGTGGGCCGTCCGGGTCAGCGTGATCGTGCGATCCGGACGCCGGGTACGGCGCCGGTGAACGGGGCCCCCGCTCCACCGGAGTGATGGTTCGGGGCCTCCCCGTCGCCTTGGCCGCACTCGTGTGGCCGGGTCGCGCGGGGCAGTGTCATTCAGCGACCTCCGGCCGCGGAGGCCTCCCGGGATCGGACCACGCACCGGATGCGTGTCACCGCCCCGGGGCCGAGCACGCCGGAGACCTGGGGGCACCTCCCACGCCCTTGAGGCAGTGGGGGGAGCCCCGAACGGTCCCGCCCACCGTCGTATTCAGTGCGGCTACGCGGCTACGTGTGTATGCGTAGCCGCGTACGCGTGCTGCGGCTGTTGTTCAGTTGCCGGCCGGCTGGCTGGCCGAGGCGGCGTCGGTCGGGGTGCCCTCGGGAGCGCCGGTCGCGTCGGCGGCGCCCTCGGTCTCCTCGGCGCCCTCGGTCGCGGACGCTTCCGCCGACGGCTCCGTCGAGGCCTCCGGCGCGGTCGGGATGTCGCTCGGGCCCCAGCCGGTGAAGAAGCCCTCGGCCGGGTAGACGAACGCGCGCAGGCTCACGTCACCGGTCTCGCTGAAGGTGAAGGTGACCGGCTGGGCGTTGCCGTCCTGGACGGACTCACGGCTGCTGGACAGCACGGCCGAGGCGTTGCCCTCGCCGCCGAGGATGAGCCGGCCGCCGGCCGGGACGGTCAGGCTGCCGCCCTCGGCGGGGGTCAGCTCGGCGGTCTTGCCGGTGCCGGGGAGGGTGACCGACTCCAGCGTCTGGTCGGTGCTGCCCTCGTTGAACAGGGTCGCGGAGACGACGGCCGGGCCCGTGGACTCGAGGTCCGGCTGGGTGACGACGATGGCGTTCTGGACCTTGATGTCGCCGACGGTCGTCGCGGCGTTGTCCGGCTGGACCTGCAGGGTCTGGGCGTTGTTGCCGGCCGCGCACGCGGAGAGCGAGGCGATCGAGAACGCGATGGCGGCGGCGGCGATGGCCCCGCGTCGAAGGCTGCTGCTCACGGCGGCGGCAACTCCTTGACTCGTGCGAGCGGTGGCGACCGGTCAGCCGCCCTGAGTGTCTGTCGTCGCTGTCAGTGGGTGTCTGCCAGCGGTCTCAGGTTATCGAGCCGGTCCCGCGTGTCCGCACCCGACCCTCCCTGGGGCGTCCACGGTTCACCCCGGATGACACGCGCGGGCGTCGCCCGGGGTGAATGCGGGGGTGAACCGCGGACGCCCCGGCTCGCGTGCGGTCCCGGAGTGTGCTGCCCGGGCGTGAGCCCGCATGCGGGGACGTGATGCCCGCCGTACGAGGGTGCGATGCCCGCCACCGACTCGCGCAAGTGACTCGCGGGTTACTCCGTCCGGACACTCATCCGGCATTCACATAAGTGCGGCCGGGGGTGTCCTCGCCTCGGCGTGGCGCATATTCCGTGAAGGAATGCGGGACCGGGCCGGAAAATGCGGCGGGCGGTCCGGAAATGGATCACCGTCGGCGTGTCCCGGGAGGGCTCGTGATCAATTCCGGATTCGACCGGAACCCGGCAGCACGCACCGAACGGAGTAGCGGAAGTCGAGCACTCGGAGGCAGACATATGGGGATGTATGGGCGTCTCCCGGGAGCTCCGGATACGTGTAGCGTACGCGTTTCACTTGCCCCGGAGAGCCCTTCCGACCTGCGAATACCTGCTTCCACTCAACGGTCGAAGCACGTTCCCGATGCTGTTGTCAAGCCCCGAGAATGGCCCTGACCTGCGAAAACGCCATTCAGAACACGCTGTATCCGTGTTACCCTGGATAGCCACGGAAGGGGTACCTGTCACATGACGTTCAAGGTTGGCGACACCGTGGTCTATCCCCATCACGGGGCCGCGCTGATCGAGGCTATCGAAACTCGCCAGATCAAAGGCGTGGACAAGACCTACTTGGTGCTGAAGGTCGCCCAGGGCGACCTGACGGTACGTGTGCCAGCGGACAATGCGGAGTTCGTCGGCGTACGTGATGTGGTCGGTCAGGACGGGCTGGACCGGGTCTTCGAGGTGCTGCGCGCACCGTATGCCGAGGAGCCCACGAACTGGTCCCGTCGGTACAAGGCAAACCTGGAGAAGCTCGCCTCGGGCGATGTCATCAAGGTCGCGGAAGTCGTGCGTGACCTGTGGCGTCGTGAGCGTGAGCGCGGACTCTCCGCCGGTGAGAAGCGCATGCTCGCCAAGGCGCGCCAGATCCTGGTCAGTGAGCTCGCCCTCGCGGAGAAGACCAACGAGGACAAGGCCGAAGCGCTCCTCGACGAGGTTCTCGCCTCCTGAGGCGGGAAAGGCAGCAGGCGGGGCATGCACGGAGCTTCGTCGCCCGGTGCACACCTGATTCCAGTGCACCTCGAGGATCAGCACATCGAAATGCCGCGGTGCCCGATGACGTATGTGAAGTCGCCGGGCGCTGCGGCATGTTCGTATCCGGACACCATTCGTATGCCGCGTCCGTATGCCGCCCGGCCCGTACACCTCGCACCCGCCGCGCTTCCCGCACCCTGTCGGGTCCGGGCGGCCGGCTCGACCAGAGTCACGGAAGGGGCTGGTCAAGACGGTACGCCCGGCACTTCCCCCGCTCCGGGAGCAAGGGGTACGTCCAGGCCATACCCACTCGGGTCCAGCACACAAACCTGACAGGAACCGATGTCTGACGATCCCTTCCCGCAGCCGCAGCCGCAGCCGTCGGCGCAGCCCGTGCCCGGCCGTACGACCGCCCGCACGGCGGCCGTGATCCCGGCCGCCGGCCGGGGTGTGCGCCTCGGTCCGGGCGCGCCCAAGGCGCTCCGCACCCTGGGCGGCACACCCATGCTCATCCACGCCGTCCGCGCGATGGCCGATTCCCGCGCCGTCTCCCTGGTCGTCGTCGTGGCCCCGCCCGAGGATGCCGCGGAGGTCAGGACGCTGCTCGACGCGCACGCGCTGCCCGACCGCACCGAGTTCGTCGTCGTCCCCGGCGGGGAGACCCGTCAGGAGTCCGTGAAGCTCGGTCTCGACGCGCTGCCGCCCGGGTTCGACATCGTTCTGGTGCACGACGCGGCCCGCCCGCTGGTCCCCGTCGACACCGTGGACGCCGTCGTCGAGGCCGTCCGCGACGGCGCCCCCGCCGTGGTCCCGGCGCTGCCGCTCGCCGACACCGTCAAGCAGGTCGAGCCCGCCGTCGTCCCCGGCGAGCCGGAGCCCGTGGTCGCCACCCCCGACCGGTCCCTGCTGCGCGCCGTGCAGACCCCGCAGGGCTTCGACCGGGACACCCTGGTGCGCGCGCACGAGACGGTGACCGACGACGTCACCGACGACGCGAGCATGATCGAGCAGCTGGGTCTGGCAGTCGTCACCGTGCCCGGCCATGAAGAGGCGTTCAAGGTCACCCGTCCCCTCGACCTCGTTCTCGCCGAAGCGGTCCTCGCCCGCAGGAGGCTCAACGATGGTTTCTGAGCCGCAGGCCGTGCCCGTTGAGCCCGTCCGCGCGGAGCCCGTGCCCGCGGAGCCCGTCCGCGCGGAGGCCCTTCATGCCGAGCCCGTCCGCGCGGAGGCCGTGTCCGCGGAGACCCTCCACGCCGAGCCCACACGCGCGGAGCCCGTCCGCCCCGAGCCCGTCCTCCCGCAGGTCGGCATCGGTACCGACATCCATGCCTTCGAGGACGGCCGGGAACTGTGGTGCGCCGGCCTGAAGTGGGAGGGCCAGGGGCCCGGACTCGCCGGGCACTCCGACGCCGACGTCGTGGCGCACGCCGCGTGCAACGCCTTGTTCTCCGCAGCCGGCCTCGGCGACCTGGGACAGCACTTCGGCACCGGGCGGCCCGAGTGGTCCGGCGCCTCCGGCGTGACCCTGCTGACCGAGGCCGCGCGGATCGTCCGGGCGGCCGGATTCCGGATCGGCAACGTGGCGGTGCAGGTCGTCGGGGACCGGCCCAAGATCGGCAAACGCCGGGACGAGGCCCAGAAGATCCTTTCCGAGGCCGCCGGGGCACCCGTGTCGGTCTCAGGTGCCACCACCGACGGACTCGGCTTCCCGGGCCGCGGCGAAGGACTCATGGCCGTCGCCACCGCCCTCGTCGTCCGCACGGGCCGGGGCTGACCGCCGGCCGTGCGAACCGGGGGCCGGGGTCGACCGAAACACGGGTCGGGGACGGCGCGAAGGGGCGTGAGGCACCGCCCTGGGCCGACTACCCTGGAGGGGTGACTATTCGCCTGTACGACACCAGCGCCCGGCAGATTCGTGACTTCGTCCCGCTCCAGCCGGGTTGTGTCTCGATCTACCTGTGCGGTGCCACCGTGCAGGCGGCACCCCACATCGGGCACATCCGCTCGGGGCTGAACTTCGACATCATGCGCCGCTGGTTCGAGTACCGCGGTCTGCGCACGACGTTCATCCGCAACGTCACGGACATCGACGACAAGATCATCACGAAGTCCGCGGAGCAGGACCGCCCCTGGTGGTCCATCGGCTACGAGAACGAGCGCGCCTTCACCGACGGCTACCAGGCCCTCGGCTGCCTCCCCCCGACCTACGAGCCGCGCGCCACCGGCCACATCACCGAGATGGTCGAGATGATGCGCGGCCTCATCGAGCGCGGTCACGCCTACGAGGCCGACGGCAACGTCTACTTCGCCGTCACCTCGTTCCCCGACTACCTGGCGCTGTCCAACCAGGAGCTCGACAATCTGCTCCAGCCGTCGGGCGAGGGCGAGACCGGCAAGCGCGACCCGCGCGACTTCGCCCTGTGGAAGACGGCCAGGCCCGGCGAGCCGAGCTGGGAGTCGCCGTGGGGCCGCGGGCGCCCCGGCTGGCACCTCGAGTGCTCGGCGATGGCGCACAAATACCTCGGCACCGTCTTCGACGTCCACGGCGGCGGTCTCGACCTGATCTTCCCGCACCACGAGAACGAGATCGCCCAGGCCAAGGCCTACGGCGACGAGTTCGCCCGGTACTGGGTGCACAACGCCTGGGTCACCATGAGCGGCGAGAAGATGTCGAAGTCGCTCGGCAACTCGGTGCTCGTCAGCGAGATGGTCAAGCGGTGGCGGCCCATCGTGCTCCGCTACTACCTCGGCACCCCGCACTACCGCTCGATGATCGAGTACAGCGAGGAGGCCCTGCGTGAGGCGGAGTCCGCGTTCGCGCGCATCGAGGGCTTCATCCAGCGGGTCGGCGAGCTGACCGGCACCGCGGGCGCCGTCGAACCGGCAGCCGAGGTGCCGCCCGCCTTCGCCGAGGCCATGGACGACGACCTCGGCGTACCGCAGGCCCTGGCGGTGGTGCACACCACCGTCCGGCAGGGCAACAGCGCGCTGGCCGCCGACGACAAGGAAGCGGCCGTCGCCCGCCTCGCCGAGGTGCGCGCCATGCTCGCCGTCCTCGGCCTGGACCCCCTCGACGCCCACTGGGCCGGCGACACCGACCGCGGCGACGAGCTGAACGGCGTCGTCGACACCCTCGTCCGCATGGTCCTCGACCAGCGCGAGGCCGCCCGCGCCCGCAAGGACTGGCCCACCGCGGACGCCATCCGCGACCAGCTCGGCCAGTCCGGACTGGTCATCGAGGACGGTCCGCAGGGTCCACGCTGGAGCCTCGGCCCGCGCTGACACGGACGCACGGCCGCGGCACGACGGAAGCGCGGCCGGAGCACGGCCGGGGCACGGCCGCAAGATCGAGTGTGCCGTCCGGGCCTCCGGGCGGCACACTGCATAGACGTAACACCGACACAGACGCAACACCGACACGCCGATACACCGACACGCCGACGCGACGGACGCAGCACCGAGTCGCCGACGCGACGGACGCGACACCGATGTGCGTACGCAGATCCGTACGCACACACGACTTCATGGAGACGGGTACATCATGGCCGCGAACAACCGCCGCATGTCCGGCAAGAAGGGCGCGCAGGTCGGCAGTGGCGGCCAGCGGCGCCGGGGCCTCGAGGGCAAGGGGCCCACGCCCCCCGCCGAGATGCGCAAGGGGCACGCCAAGCAGCGCGTCGCCCAGGCGAAGGCCCGCCGGACCGTCGGCCGCGCCCCGCAGCGGCGCGGCGGCGGACGTTCGACCTCCGAACTCGTCGTCGGGCGCAACCCCGTCGTCGAGGCGCTGCGCGAGGGCGTGCCCGCCTCCACCTTGTACGTCCAGCAGTTCATCGACAACGACGAGCGGGTGCGCGAGGCGCTCCAGCTCGCGGCCGAGCGCGGCGGCATCAACCTCATGGAGGCGCCCCGCCCCGAACTCGACCGGATGACCAACGGCCTGAACCACCAGGGCCTGGTCCTCCAGGTCCCGCCCTACGAGTACGCGCACCCCGAGGACCTCGTCGCGGGCGCCCACGACGCCGGCCAGGACCCGCTGATCGTCGCCCTCGACGGTGTCACCGACCCGCGCAACCTCGGCGCCGTCGTCCGCTCCGTCTCCGCCTTCGGCGGCCACGGCGTCGTCGTCCCCGAGCGGCGTGCCGCCGGGATGACCGCCGGCGCCTGGAAGACGTCCGCCGGTGCCGCCGCCCGTACGCCCGTCGCGCGGGCCACCAACCTGACGCGCACCCTGGAGGCGTACAAGAAGGCGGGGATCGCGATCGTCGGGCTGGCCGCCGACGGAGAGGCCGAGATCGGCGAACTGCAGGCACTGGCGGGCCCCGTCGTGATCGTCGTCGGCAGCGAGGGCAAGGGACTTTCCCGACTCGTCGGCGAAACCTGCGACTTCCGGGTGCGGATCCCGATGCCGGGTGGCACCGAGTCCCTCAACGCCGGTGTGGCCACGGGAATCGTGCTGTACGAGGCGGCACGGCGCCGCGCCTGAACGGTCGTTCGGCGCCTTCACCCGTACGGGGTGTTCCGGGTGCTCCGTACGGGTGGGGGACATGCTTGACGCGGTCCGGACACATCCGGCGCGTCAAGACAGTGTCCTAACGTCGGGTCACTCGGTTAGATGAGTGTGGACACCAGAACACCCCGCACTCCTCCGGGGGACCCCTCGTCGGCACTCGACGACGCTCCCGCGCTGAGCATGGTGAAGGTGCCGAGTGATCCGGCGCAGGTCATCGTCAATCACGCCAGTTTCCGCGTGCAACTGGGCGTTTCGAACCGACGCGTCCAATCCCAGCGGATCGCACGGCACGTGACCGCGGCCGAGGACACGGCCCGCATCCCCGTCGTCACCACCGTCGGCGCCCCGGGCCGGACCGCGGCCCGTCGGCGCCCCGTCGTCTGGAGCGGCCGCTCGGCCCCCGACGACACCGGCGCGCACCGACTTCTCCAGACCATGCGGCACGAAGGCGTCCGCCACTCCGACGAACCGCTCACCGACGCCGGTGCCACCCAGGTCGTCCCCGGCGCCGACGACGGTTACGGCTATGCCGAGGACCCGGCCGCCCAGACCCTCGAAACGCCCGTCATCGGCCCCCAGCGCACCCACGGCGGCCGGCAGCCCCTGCTGCCCCCCATGCGCACCGTGGGCAGCGCCTACGACGAACCGGCGTACGGCGGCCAGGGCTACGGGGACCAGGGCTACGGGGACCAGGGCTACGGCGAGCAGGGTCACGGCCGGCAGGGTTACGGCGAGCAGGATTACGGCCGGCAGGGATACGGCGAACAGGGATACGGCGAACAGGGTTACGACAGCGGCGAGTTCGGGGACATCGGTGACCACCGGACCGCCACCGACCCGAATACCGGCGGCCGCCGCGCCAGGCGCCACGGCGACGACCCGGCCCGGCACGCCTACTACCCCGGCCGCCGGATGAACCTCGGGGTCGTCCTGCTCCCGCTGCGGCTCTTCCTCGGCTTCATCTCCATCTACGCCGGCATGGGCAAACTCTGCGACCCGCTCTACTTCGACGGCGGCGAGCGCGGCTCCATGGTGACGTGGCTCAAGACCCTGCACCCCTGGGAAGTCGCCCAGCCGCTCCAGCAGTTCGCCCTCGAACACCCCATCGGCTCCGGACTCCTCGTCGCCTTCCTCCAGGTGATCGTCGGCGTCCTCACCGTCCTCGGCTGCTGGCAGCGCGTCGGCGCCGCCATCGGTGCCCTGCTCTCCGTCGCGCTGCTGGTCACCGTCAGCTGGAAGAGCGTTCCCGCCTACGACGCGCCCGACATCATCTACCTCGCCGCCTGGTCCCCGCTGATCATCGCCGGCGCCCCCGTCTACTCCGTCGACGGCCGCCTCGTCGCCCGCGCCTGGCGCCACCTCGGACCCCGCTCCGACCTCTGGGACCTGCGCCGTTATGTGCTGCGGCGCGGTGCTCTCGTCACCGTCGTCGTCTGCGGACTCACCCTGCTCGTCGGCTCGCTGCTCGGCGGCGCTGTGCGCGACGCCGACCGCGTGATCGTCCCCGGCCCCGGCGAGGCCCCGCGCAACGAACTCCCCGGCTCCCCGCTTCCGCAGGAGCCCGGCGAGGACCGGAAGGGGACCCCGTCCGCCTCCACCTCCCCCACCACCCGGGAAGCCACTTCCGGAACCGGCAGCGCAGGCCCCTCCGAGGGCGACACCGTCCCCGACGCGACCCGTGACACCGGCGGTGGTGTCACCGGCGCGCCCAGCCAGACCCAGGGCACCATCGGCGAAGCCCCGCCCCAGCAGTCGTCCCCGGTGGAACAGGCCCCGAGCACCAGCGCCGGTGCCACCACGGGCGGCGGCACCACCGGTGGCGGCGACAGTGGCGTCCCGAGCGACGGTGCGGGCGACGGCGACGAGGGCCCGGCGCCCGAGCAGCCCGGTCGGCTCGTGGGCGGGCTGCTGGGATAAACAGCCGGGCGGCCCGGCGGCCAGGCAATCCGGCGGCCAGGGAATCCGGCGGCCTGGTGGCCCGGCCGTCAAGCCGCGGTCGCGACGACGAAGGGGTCCCGCACACACTGTGTGCGGGACCCCTTCGTCGTGCTGGGAACGATGTGGCCGGGGGAGGGCGGCGCCGGGGACTCAGCGGTTCTGGGAGGCCAGTTCCTTCGCCGCCTCCGTCAGGTCCTTCGCGGTGTCGATCGCCCGCCAGTAGGAGCCCTGGGGGATCGGGAACCCGGCCAGCCGGTTCTTCCGGGCCAGCCGCGGGAACGTGGTGCGTTCGTGGTCGCCGCGCTCCGGCAGCAGACCGGCGAACTCGGGGGAGAAGACGTACACCCCCGCGTTGATCTCGAACGGGGACGGCGGTGCCTCTATGAAGTCGGTGATGTGACCGAACCCGTCGGTCTGCACCGCACCCCAGGGAAGGCGCGGGCGGGCCAGGGCGAGGGTCGCGACGGCGTCCCGCTCGGTGTGGAAGTCCGCCATGTCGCGCAGCGAGAAACGGGTCCAGATGTCACCGTTCGTGGCGTACCAGGGCTGATCCGGGTGCGGCAGGCGGGCGGCCGCGTACCGCAGACCGCCGCCGCGGCCGAGCGGCTCCGTCTCGACGACGGTGGTGACGGAGAGCGGCAGATCGGTGGCCTCCAGCCACTCCTGCAGTACCTCGGCCAGATGACCGCAGGAGACGACGACGTCCGTCACGCCCTCCTCGGCGAGCCAGGAGAGCTGATGGCCGATGATCGGGGTTCCCGTACCGGGAATCTCGACCATCGGCTTGGGCCGGTCGTCGGTGTACGGACGAAGCCGGGTGCCTTGCCCGCCGGCCAGGACGACGGCTTGAACGGGGCGCGACGCGGCGCTCGGATGGGTCATGAGCGCACTGTACGTGGCGCCCTGAGGGCCGGACCGTGGGGCCCCGGGGCCCCACGGATGCCCCGCTTGGCCGCGGGACAGACAGCGGGACGGACAGCGGGCCCGGCAGAGAGTCCGGCAGAGGTGCTGCTGAAGCTCCGGCCGCGTGGTCCGGCCGCGAGGTGGGCGAAGGCTCAGCCGTGGGCGGTGAGCACCCCCGACGCGAAGGAGGTGTCGCAGACCGGGCGGGCGTAGGACTGGGCCCTGGTGGGGCCGTACACCCGGACCGCCGCCTTGCCGAGCTCACGCGCGATCGACATGCAGTGCCGCGCCAGCGAGGGGCGGTCGTTCACCGCCTGCTGGAGGTGGGTGAGGGCGACGCCCGGGTTCTCCTTGTGCAACTCGACCAGGAGCCTGTCCCGCAGGGCCTCGTGCGGGACCCGCTCGACGGCACGCGAGGACGTGCCGGACGAGGAGGCGCCGGACGAGGACGCATCGGACACGGTGGTGTCGGCGGCGGCGAGGACCGGACTCGAAGGGATCCCCGACCAGTTGACTCCGGCGACCGCGAGGGTTCCGGAGAACACCAGGACGACGGGCAGGACGAAGGCGAGGGTGCGGCCGACCCGGCGGGCGGGGCCCCGGCCACGTCGCATCTGAGGGGTAGTGGAGTGCTTCACGCGTGTGAGAGTAGCGTCAGGTAATGGAATGGGGACATGCAGTCACCGGTTCGGGTGACGCGGCGGGGGCGATTCCAGGGTGGCGTATTGACGCACAGTGCTCGAAATGACCTTTATGTCAGGGTGTTTGTCGACAATGAAAACGCAACGAAGAGGGCCCCGCAGCGAACTGCGGGGCCCTCTTCATCAACTCGGGTGAATTACCCGGGCCGTCGTGTTTCGGATGTGACGACGCTCGGCTCAGTCGGACAGGCGCGCGCCGGTCGACGTCGAGAACACGTGGCTCTCGCCGGGCCGCGGCACGACGTGCAGCGTGCTGCCCTTCTCCGGCACGTTGCGGCCGCCGACGCGGACGACGAGGTCCTTGGACTCCTCGCCGACCGTGGCGGTGCCGTACACGAACGCGTCGGAGCCCAGCTCCTCCACCACGTTGACGGTGACCGCGAGGCCCTGGTCGGACTCGGCACCGGCCACGTCGAAGTGCTCGGGGCGGACACCGACGGTGACGGTCTTGTCGGTGGCGGCGGCCAGCGCGTCGCGGTCCACCGGAACCACCGAGTTGCCGAACTTCACGCCGCCGTCGGCGATCGGCACCTCGACGAGGTTCATCGCCGGGGAGCCGATGAAGCCGGCCACGAAGAGGTTGGCGGGCCTGTCGTACATGTTGCGCGGGGTGTCGACCTGCTGGAGCAGACCGTCCTTGAGGACCGCGACGCGGTCGCCCATGGTCAGGGCCTCGACCTGGTCGTGGGTGACGTAGACGGTGGTGATGCCCAGGCGGCGCTGGAGCGAGGCGATCTGCGTACGGGTGGAGACACGGAGCTTGGCGTCCAGGTTGGACAGCGGCTCGTCCATGAGGAACACCTGCGGCTCACGCACGATGGCGCGGCCCATGGCGACACGCTGGCGCTGACCGCCGGAGAGCGCCTTCGGCTTGCGGTCCAGGTAATCCGTCAGGTCGAGGATCTTCGCGGCCTCCTCGACCTTCTGCCGGATCTCCGCCTTGTTGACACCGGCGATCTTGAGCGCGAAGCCCATGTTGTCGGCGACCGACATGTGCGGGTACAGCGCGTAGTTCTGGAACACCATGGCGATGTCCCGGTCCTTCGGCGGCAGGTGCGTGACGTCGCGGTCGCCGATGCGGATGGCGCCGCCGTTGACGTCCTCGAGCCCCGCGAGCATGCGGAGCGAGGTGGACTTGCCGCAGCCGGACGGGCCGACCAGCACGAGGAACTCCCCGTCCTCGATGTCGATCTCGAGCGCGTCCACAGCGGGCTTGGTCGAACCGGGGTAGATCCGGGTCGCCTTGTCGAACGTGACAGTGGCCATGGTGAAGGGCCCCCTTCTACCGGCAGGAACGTGCCGGACGATCCGAGTAGGAAGGTGGTGCCACGACGGGATGTTCCGTTGTGGTTCCGTGTGGTGCAGTCCACGAGGGTGAACTGGCACTGGACGGTACCTGGCGTTCACCTGGTCTGTCAGTACCCGAGGCCCTGTGAACTTCGTGGAAACTTTCGAAGGCCGCTCCTCGCAGCCCCTCGCAGCACCTCGCCGCCCCTCACCGTCCCGTACCGTCTCCGGCCGCGTAGCGCTCGGCGAGGACCGTCACGGCCCCCGCGACCGCCTGCCGCAGTCCCGGCGGTCCGAGCGCCTCCGCCTCGGTGCCGAGCCGGAGCAGATCGCCGATGGCGATCGCCTCCGACTCGACGGACAGCTCCACCTCGACCCAGCCCTCACCGTCCGGCGGCCCCGCGTCCCGCAGCGCCCTTACGCCCGCCGCCCCGAACTGCATCGGCAGCAGCTTCTGCCCGCGGGGCGAAAGCCGCAGCCGGGCGGTGCCCTGCCGCAGCGCCGCCTCCATCCGCCGGGAGGACTCCGCCCAGTACGCGGCGAGATCGAACCCGGCGGGACGGGCGAACAGGTCACCCGTCTCCTCCACCTCCTGGAAACGCGACACCCGATAAGTGCGCACGACGTCCTCGGACAGCGCCACGAGGTACCAGATGCCGCCCTTCAGCACGAGCCCCAGGGGGCGCACCTCCCGGTGCACCTCGCCCCGCCAGCGCCGGTAGTGGGTCCACAGCACCCGCCGTTCCCACACCGCCCCGGAGATCCGTTCCAGGTGCGGCACCGGGTCCGCGTCACGGAACCAGGCGGGCGCGTCCAGGTGGAACCGCTCACGCACCCGCCGTGCCTGATCCGCGAGTTCACCCGGCAGCGCGGCCTCCACCTTCAACTGGGCACTCGCCAGCACGGCACCCAGGCCGAGGTCCCGGGCCGGTCCCGGCAGCCCGGCCAGGAACAGCGAACCGGCCTCCGCGTCCGTCAGCCCGGTCAGCCGGGTGCGGTACCCGTCCATCAGGCGGTAGCCGCCCTCCGGTCCGCGCGCGGCGCGGACCGGCACCCCGGACGCGCCGAGCGCCTCGACGTCCCGGTACACGGTGCGCACCGAGACCTCCAGCTCCGCCGCGAGCTCGGGGGCGGTCATCAGACCGCGGTTCTGCAGCAGCAGGAGCAGGGAGAGAAGCCGGTCGGCACGCACGGAACGCATTCTGCCCGCCCCGGCCGTACCTGACAGGAGATGTCAGGTACGGCTCCCAGGATGGTCGTGCCGGGCCGGCGCGGACCTCCCTCGCCGGCAGCACGACCGGACGCGACCGGACACGACCGAAGGGGAACACCCATGCCCGCCACCCGCACCACCGGCCACTTCACCTTCGCCGACTGGAAGGAGGTCCCCGTGGGCCCGCAGGACGCCCACCCCCGGCTCGCCCACGCCACCGTCACCAACGCCTTCACCGGCGGCATCGAGGCCGAGTCCACGACCTGCGACTACGCCATCTCCTACCTGACCGGCACGACCGGCTCCTTCGCGGGCATGGAACTCGTCCGCGGCCGGGTCGACGGGCGCGAGGGCACCTTCGCCGTCGAGGAGCGCGGGCGCTTCGACCCCGACGGGACCGTGCACTGCTCCTTCGAGGTCGTCGAGGGCTCGGGCACCGGGGAACTGGCCGGGCTGCGCGGCACCGGCGGGTTCACCTACCGGCACGGGGAGACGAAGGTGCCGTACACCTTCGCGTACGAACTGGGCTGAGCGGAGGGGGCGCCCTCTGGGGTCCGTCCGGCGGATCAATTCGGAGGCAATCGGCGGTATCCGTCCAGCTGGGGTGAGCGGGGTCGCGGGGGCCCTCCCTGTTCATGGGGGTCCCCCCTGTTCGAGCGGAGCCGAGAGCTTGGGGGAGGAGCCGAGAGCTTGGGGGAGGAGCCGAGAGCTTGGGGGAGGAGCCGAGAGCTTGGGGGAGGAGCCGAGAGCTTGGGGGAGCGTTCAGCTGCAAGGCGGAGGAGGGCGTCGACGCGATGGGGGTCCCTCCCGCGCATGGGGGTTCCTCCCGCTCGAGCGCAGCCGAGCGTGGGGGAGCAGCCGAGCTTGGGGGAGTCGGTGACCGACGGCAACGCGGCTGGGGGTCCCCCCTGCTCGAAGAGCTTGGGGGAGGGTGTGCCGGCCCTCGCGTCTCCGGCGTGATCCGCCGGACAGGCCCCAAAGCGCGTGGCCCCGCGAAACCGGCTCTGTGTACAGTGGACCCGCCCTCGCGCGCTCCGCGCGTACGCGGTGCCTCCTTAGCTCAGATGGCCAGAGCAACGCACTTGTAATGCGTAGGTCGTCGGTTCGAATCCGACAGGGGGCTCTCAGGTGAAACGGCAGGTCATAGGCCGTTTAGTCACTGCCCGTTCGGGGAGGTCCCCGGGCGGGCAGTACGCATTCTGTACACATGATCTCGGCTACGCCTTCCCCGCGACCGGCGCACGCAGCTTGGACAGTGCGAGCGCTCGCCCGGCGTCCAACCGGTCCGCCACCTCGTCCAGCCGGTCCGGGAACAAGTGGCCGTAGACGTTCAGCGTCATGGCCGCGTCCTTGTGCCCCAGCATCGTCTGCACGACCTTCACGTCCGCGCCGGCCGCGATGGCGAGCGAAGCCGCGGTGTGCCTCAGCTTGTGCGGGGTGACGCCCAGGCCCTCGAGGCCCGCCGCCTTCACCGCCGGGTCAAACACCCTCGAGCGGAAGTTGGCGTACCTGAGCGGGCCGCCCTCCGGCGCGGTGAACAGCAGCGCGTCAGCCTTCCGCCCGCGGGTGAGGGTGCCCAGCTCGTCGGCGAACGACCGGGGGACGGGCACTGAGCGCTTCTCGTGGTTCTTCACCGGGCCCAGGGCCAGGACGCCGGACACGTCGGTGTAGTTCTGCACGACCCGGATGCGCCGTTGAGCAACGGACAGCCGGCCGACCTTCACCGCGGACGCCTCAGCCCACCGGATGCCGCAGTACCCGAGGGTGAGCAGCAGCAGCCGGTATTCGTCGGCCGCGTCGGCCAGCTGCTCCAGCTGCTCGAAGGTGAGGTAGACGTGCTCGTCCTCATCGTCCGGCCGGGGCAACTCGTGGTCGTGGCACGGGCTCACAGAGACGCGCTTCGAGAACACCGCGTGCTTCATGACCATGGCCAGCACCCGGTACGCCTTGATGATGCGGGCCGGACCGATCGGCCGGCCGGACTTCCCCGGCTTCGTCTCCAGGGCGGTCACCCAGGCGTCGACGTCCTCCCACTGGACGGCGGCCACCTGCCAGTCGCCCCACTTCGGGATCACGTAGTTGTCGAGCAGGTCCCGGTAGTCCCGCTTCGTGGTCCGGCCGATCTTCCGCTTCGACGCGAACCACTCTTCGGCGACGACCTTCACCGCGGCCTTGCCTGACTTCGGGTCCCGGTACGAGCCCTTGTCCAGACGGGCCGTGATCGCAGCCTTCTCCGCCTCGGCCTGGGGGAGCTTCCCGAACGTCTTCGCCTTCGGCTTCCCGTCCGGGCCGTACCAGCGGACCCGCCAGCGGCCCGGCTGCTGTCGCTTTGACCCTTCGCGCTTTGCCTCCTGCCAGCGCTCCAGCGCTTCGCGGTAGTCGGCGTGGTTCGCGCGGTCTTCAATCCAGACCCTAGCCATCTGTCCCTCCTTCCTGCCTGGGCTCTTCCGGACCGTCCTTCGGGGTGAGCTGCTTGACCAGGTGCTCGTAGTCGGCCTTGGCCTGCTCCATGTCCCACGCGGCGTAGTCCTCCGGCGACATCGGCCGCCACCCGTCGGGCAGCGAGCGTAGGCGCCACTCCATCCACGCCTTGCCCCTGTCGTCTCCGCTGGGCAACGGAGGCCGCATGCCGTGTGCCCACTCCCAGGCGCGGCGAGAGGTGGTCTCCCCCATGGCGGTGACCTCGGCGGTTACGCCGGTGCGCACGCTTTCCGGGAGCAGCAGCGCCGCGGGGTGGGCGTTCAGCGCGACGGCCAAGGCCACCAAGTCGTCGGCGTCGACCCGGCGCGTGCCCATCTCGATCCTGGAGATACCCAGGGGCGGGATGGTACGTCCGAGTTCGCCGACGCGGTCAGAGAGCTGCTTCTTCGTCAGGCCGGCGGACTCGCGGAGTCGCTGCACGTTGGCGCGCACCTGCTCCCCGGTCGGGCCGAGCGATGTTGTTCGTTCGTCTGCCACGAAAGAAACCGTCGCATCAAAATGATGTGAACGCAACCCCTTGGATGTCTCGCGTTACACATGTATCGTCACTCTTGATCGTTCACGCATCATGATGATGCGTCGTGCATCTAAGGGGTGGGCTTGCATGGCGGAAGTGAGGCTGTCGCCGCGACAGCTGGCAGAGGAACTGGGGGTGAGCACCCGGACGCTGGCGAACTGGCGTTGGTCGGGGGTGGGCCCCCGCTACACCAAGCTCGGGGACGGGCGCACCGCTCGCGTCCGCTACCGGCGCGCGGACGTCGACGCGTGGCTGACGGCGCGGGAGTGCGGGGCCGCGGCATGACGACCGAAAAGACGAACGCCCCCGCAGCAACGGGGGCGAACGAGGAAGACCAGCTGATGACCGGGTCTTCCGACACCGTACCGGACCCCGTCGCACTGTGCCGCCCCAAGAGGACCCGCACCATCGGCGGCGGACACGTGTGGCTGCTCGTCATCCGCAGGTGCCCGTTCTGCCGGCGGTCGCACACCCACGGCGGCGGATCCGGCGACGAGCCGTTCTACGGGCACCGCACCTCCCACTGCACCACCGCCCCCGGCGGCGGCTACTGGCTGAAGCCCACCGAGGAGACCCGGTGACCCCGCTCGACGGCGCCCTGTGGCTCGTCCGCCACGGCTTCGCCGTCTTCTCCACCGACCACCCCGGCCTTGAGCGGTGCGCGGGCATCGGGCAGGGCCACGACCCCGCCGTCTGCACGGACCGGGGCAAGCACCCGTGCGTGCCCTTCACCCGCGCGCACACCCTCGACGAGGACCAGGTGCGCCGCACCTTCGGCGAGCAGCTGCGCAACGTCGGCGTGGCCATCGGCGGAGTCGACGGCCCGGACGGCGCCCGACTCCTGGTCGTCGACAGCGACCGGCCGGGAGCCCTCGAGGACGCCGCCGGCGCCTTCGGCTACCGGCACACGCCGACGATGCGCGTCACCACGGCAAAGGGGCACCACGACTACTACTGGTCGCCCGGCAGTCTCCAGCTCGGCAACGGGCTCGGTGCACTGCGCGGCAAGTTCGATGGGGACGTGCGCGGCCCGCGCGGGTACGTCATCGGCCCCGGCTCCGTCCACGCCACCGGCGTGATTTACGAACTCGTCGACCCCGAGCAGCCGCCCGTGCCCGCCCCCGCCTGGCTACTCACCGCCATACAAGCACCGGCCGCACCGCCCGTACCGCGGCCCGCCGGCGCCCCGCCCCGCGAGGGCGGCGGCGCCCTCGTCGGCCTGGTGCGCTCCGTCCTCAACGCCCGTCAGGGCAACCGCAACAGCTGCCTGTACTGGGCGGCCTGCCGCGCGTTCGAGCAGGCCAGTAAAGCGCAGCTCGACGTGCGCGCGGTCGCCGGTGCTCTGGTCGACGCGGCCACCCATGCAGGACTCACTGAGGCGGAGGCGCGCACGACGATCGCCTCCGCCTACCGATCGGCCGGAGGCACCCTTTGAACGAGCACGACCAGGCCGAGGAGATCTTGCGCAATGCGGGGATCACGCTGGACGAGCCGCAGCCTGCCCGAACCCTGCGGATCACCCGCGCCTCGGACATCGAGCCGGAGCCTGTGGTGTGGGCGTGGCTCGACGAGGGCGAGGGCCGCATCCCCGCCGGCGCCCTGTCCGTCGCCGCTGGACGCGAGGGCACCGGCAAGTCGTCGTTCGGCATGTGGATGGCCGCGCAGATCACCCGCGGGGCCTTGCCCGGCAACTTCCACGGCCGCCCGCGCGCCGTCTTCTACGTGGCCATCGAGGACTCGTGGAAGCAGACCATCGTGCCCCGGCTCATCGGGGCCGGCGCGGACCTCGACCTCGTGTACCGCGTCGAAGCGGTCGAAGCCGAGTACGGCGAGACGACGTTGAGCCTGCCGCAGGACAACAGCCTGATGGAGAAGGCCATCGCGGAGCATGACGTCGCCCTGGTCGTCCTCGACCCGCTCATGTCGTGCATCGGCAAGGGCATCGACACCCACCGTGAACGGGACGTGCGCACCGCCCTGGACCCGCTCGCCAGCATGGCCGACCGCACCGGGGCCGTACTGCTCGGCATCGCCCACTTCGGCAAGGGCGCCGGCACCGACCCGTCCGCACTCATCACGGGATCTGGCGCGTTCAAGAACGTCCCCCGGGCCGTGTTCGGGTTCGCCCGTGACGACGACAACGACTGTCGGGTGATGAGCCAGTCCAAGAACAGCCTTGGCCGCTCCGACCTCCCGTCGCTCTCGTACAACATCGAAACGACCGAGGTCCCCACGAAGAAGGGCATCGCGTCCGTGGGCCGGTTCGAGTTCACCGGCCAGTCGGCCCGCAGCGTCTCCGAGATCCTCGCGCAGGGGCAGGACACAGACCGCGGCGAGCGCGATGAGGCCGGAGCCTGGCTCGTCGACTACCTCATGGACAACGGCGGGGAGGCGTCCGCTGGTGACGTCATCAAGGCCGCGGAGAAGGACGGCTTCGCGAAGCACACCATCCAGCGCGCGCGCTCCAAGGTCGGCGTGACGTCCCAGAAGTCGGGCTTCGGGAAGGGCTGGGTCTGGGTACTCAGCGTGACCGACGAATCCGAAGGTGACTCGAAGGTGACGAAGATGGCAGCGAAACCGAGCTCAGAACCTTCGTCACCTTCGTCACCTTCGGGGTCACCTTCGGAATCCCAGTCACCCACCGTGACCAACGGTGGGGCGCGTTGCACGGTGTGCGGTGACCCGCTCGACCCCCTGCACGCCGCCAACGGAGAGACCACCTGCCCCTCCTGCTTCGACCCGCTCAACCGAGCCCGAGACGCCGCGTAGGAGTCGCCCATGCCCACCACCAAGGCTCGCGCCGTGCACTGCCCCAGCTGCCGCCGCCCGCGGAACGTCCGCACCGTCGGCACCGCCACCGTCAGCGGAACGCCTGTCGAACTCGTCCGCTGCCCCGACCCGTCCTGCGAACTCGTCTGGGCCATCCGAACCCAGCACCTCGCCAACGTCGCCTGACACGAGAGGACCCACCCATGGACGACAGCACACCGAGCAGCGGGCGCCGCGTGCCCCTGCGGTTCATCAACGACGACGGCCGTTCCGTCGTCGCCACGAACACCGACCGCACCGAGCACTGGGAGGGCGACCCCGACGACTGGGCCAGCCTCCCCGCGGACACCGTCGACCAGTGGGACGCCACCTGTTGGTTCCCGGCGGACGGCAGCGGTGAGGCCGGCCGCCCCGAGATGCTCCCCATCCCCCTGCACCCCGGAGGCACCCCGTGAACGACATGACCCCCGAGCAGGAAGCCGAGTTGCTCCAGGGCCGCGCCGACGCCGCAGG
Source organism: Streptomyces sp. P9-A2 (assembly GCF_036634175.1). Taxonomy (NCBI): domain Bacteria; kingdom Bacillati; phylum Actinomycetota; class Actinomycetes; order Kitasatosporales; family Streptomycetaceae; genus Streptomyces; species Streptomyces sp. P9-A2. The sequence goes on along the minus strand of NZ_JAZIFX010000001.1, from coordinate 3,718,481 downwards.
CCTCGCCCTCGCCTGGGCCGACAACCCCAACGGGGCGCAAGCCATGCTCGCCACCGTCACGTTCGGCGAGGCCGCCCGGCTGCTGATCTCCCTGTGCGGCACCGTCGCCGACATGGTCCGCATCGGCGACAAGGCCACCGCCGGTGGGCACGTCCAGCCGTCCGCCCGCGAGCAGTTGGCCGCGCTCATTGAAGCCGCCCATCAGGGCGTGCGAGACTGATCACGAGCCCCTGACGGGCCGGTCCGCCATCGCCTGCGAGGCGCCCGCGTAGACCGCCGTCAGGGGGCCCAGCCCCACGACGCGAAGTCGTGTGAGGCCGCCGCTGCCAGGCTTCCGCCGGCCGCCGCGAAGCCCTCAACGCCGCCCCGTGGTGGAGACAACCAGCACTCCACACCGAGGCCGCACGCCGCGGCCAGAACGGACCATCATGACGCTGCGCGAGAAGCTCCAGGCACTGCTGAAGGAAGCGGCGGACATCGTCGCCAAGGCGAAGGAAGAGAACCGGGACTTCACCGAGGCCGAGATGACCCGCATCAACGAGCTGAAGACCGAGACCGACGATGTTGCGGCGAGGGTGAAGGCCGCGGACGATGCGCAGGAACTGGCTGCCAAGCACGCCGGGAAGCGGGACGCAGGACAGATGAAGGCCGAACAGCCCGACGGCCTGGCCCGCGCCTTCACCGACGCCATCACCCAGCGCGGCATGACCCACGGACAGAAGGCGCTGCTCCCCACCTCCGGCTCCGTCATGCTGCCCGTCGACATCGGCACCGTCGTTCTGCCCTACGCCTCCAACGGGCTCGCCCAGGTCATCAGCAGTCAGGAGATGACCGGGGGCGACGCCTTCACCTACATGCGGCAGACGGCCCGCACCCACAACGCGGCCACCGTCCCCCGGGGGGCCCAAAAGCCCACCTCCCCCTACTCCCTGGAGAGGGTCCCCGGGGGGGTCATGACCCTGGCCCACCTCTCCGAGGAGATCCCCAAGCAGTGGCTTGCGGACATGCCCGCCCTCCAGGACTTCCTCCGCTCCGAGATGACCGCCGGCCTCCAGCTCGAGGCGCACTCGGTCATCCTCAACGGCGGCACCGCCGAGGACGGCACCGCGGTCGCCGGACTGCTCGGCACCACCGGCGTCCGCTCGCAGGCCTACGTCACCAACCCGCTCATCACGACGCGGAAGGTGCTCACCACGCTGCAGCTCGCCGGAGAGAAGCCGACCGCGTGGGTCTTCAACCCGAACGACTGGGAGACCATCGAGCTACTGCGCAACGAGCAGGACCAACCCGAACTGTCCGGCACACCGTCCGGCCGCGCGCCGCTCCAGCTGTGGAGCGTGCCCGTCGTCCTGGACGCCGGTATGGAAGCCGGGACCGGGCTCGTCGGCGACTGGTCCACCGTCACCCTGCTCACCCGGCAGGGCGTGAAGATGGACTGGTCCGAGGCCGGAGCCCTGTTCGAGAAGAACCTGGTGAAGTTCCGCGCTGAGGCGCGCATCGGTGTCGCGTTCAAGCGGCCCGGGGCGCTCGCCACCGTCGACCTGACGGCCTGACCGCGGCCTCCCCTGCCCCCCCGGGGGTAGGGGAGGTCAGATCTGCGGAGCGATCGTCTGGGGGCCCGGCGCTGTCAGCTCGGCACATACACGCTCAGAATTGTGAAATCGAAACTGGGGAAATGACGCAGCGTCACCAGTGAATCCGCAGGTCAGGGGGTAGGCATGGCGCGCACCGCACAGCCTGCAGCGCTGAAGTTGCTGACCGGTAGGGGTGAAGGACGGGACTCCGGCGGCCGCAAGGTGGCCCCGACGCCGGCGTTCCGGCGCCTTCCGCCGAAGCCTCCGACGTGGCTGTCCAGGGAGGCCCACTCTTCGAGAAGAACCAGGTGAAGTTCCGCGCTGAGGCGCGGATCGGTGTCGCGTTCAAGCGGCCCGGAGCGCTCGCCACCGTCGACCTGACGGCCGGCTGATCCTGCGTCGGGCCCCCGGGGGATAGGGAGTCTCAGTCTTCAGACTGAATCGTCGGGGGCCCGGCGCTGTCAGCAGCGCGCGTGCGTGCTCAGTAAAACAAAGGGGGGGTCTACGGGCCCCCCTTCCTGCTGCCGCCCGGTAGAGCGGCCCCTCTACCCCGGTAGCGGGGTGGGTAGTGCCCTCTGGCCTGCGCTGTAGAGGGGGTAGAGGGGGTGCTGCGACGACCCCCGAAACCCGAAACTTCGCAGGTCACCCCCGACATCGGGGGCGAAACCGGTTTCGGGTCGACCCGAAACCAGGGGGCCGGGGCGAAACCAGTGAGGGCGTGCGTGGGCAGTGACTTTCCACTGGTCACCTCACTGACTTGGGTCACTGGCGTTGACCTGCGGGAACGGCCGTTCAGTGAGGCAGTGAGGTGGTCATGTCGCGCTGCTAGAGGTGGTCATACGGCGGGGCCGCGCCTGCTCGCTGCCTCACTCACTGGGTGCGACGACGAACGTGCCCTTGTTGGGCAGCGTGACGACCAGTCCGCGCTCCCGCAGTTCCTGGACGGCCCGCCGGGCGGTGCCCGGGGCTACGCCGTACTGCGCGCCCATGTCCCGCTCGTTCGGCAGGCGCGCACCGTGCGGCAGGCGGCCGGCCCGGATCTCGACTTCCACCTCGTTGGCAACGCGCACGTAGACGTAGACGAACGGGTCCTCGCTCATGCTCCGGAACGTAGGGCGACACCCCGCGACGGGCACCCGTAGGTGGCGCCATGTGGCCGTATGGGGTGCCCTGTAGTGGACTGTAGCGGTACGGTCCGACCAGCACGAAGAAGCCCCCGCGGCCGTGACGGGCCCGGGGGTATGGCCACCGCTACGAGGGAGCGACGACATGGCAGAGCCTACGCAGACCGAGACCACCGAGGAAGAGACCGTTCCTACGGCGTTCGGCTGGTGCCACTGGCACCAGGGCAACACCGACGGCATCCGGCTCATCGACGTCATCGAGCAGGGCTCGGGGTCTGGCATCACGCACTTCGCCTGCGCCCCGTGCCGCGGCGTCCACGGCCTGGTGCCGTTCGCGGACCAGCCGTGAACGCGGCGAGTCGGCGGTCGTCTCGCTCACCGAACTCTGCGGCGGCAGGCACCTACCGGGAAGGGCCGGCGGGACTGGCGTACCGGGCGCTGCTGGAGCACACGCAGATGTGTAAGCAGTGCGTGGACGACGTCCGCGGGTGCGGGACGGGCCGGGCGCTGGTGCGGACGCTGCGGGAGGCGTGCCGCACGGAGCAGTGAGGGAGGCGGGGAGTTCTCCCCGCGGGCCTCCCCGACCGGCTTCCCCCGGGATGAGCTGGGGGAAGACCGGGGCGGGGATGCGAGGGAGGCCCGGCAAGGAAGCGGGGAAACGGCCTGGAACGCCGTCTCCCCCTCCCCTGCCGGGCCTCCCTCCCTCGTGTCAGGCCGCGAGCGCCGGCGCCTGGTGGTGCTGGGTGAGCAGCAACCAGACCAGCGGCCACGGCAACCGGTTGTCCTTCGCCCGGTTGCACGGCTCGCAGGCGAGCACGAGGTTCGCGGGCAGGTTGCACGCCCACACCGACCGGGGGACGTAGTGGTCCGTCGTCGCCTGCTTCAGGCTGTCGAACGGGGCTCGACAGTAGAAGCAGTGCCGGCCGTCCCGCTCCGCGAGGTACAGGCGCGTCTCCGGTCCGGCGTGCTGCATGCTCGCGGGCAGCGTCCGCCGCTTCTTACTCGGCCGCCCCCTCGGCGGCCGCGGCTGTTCGGCACGGACCGTGGCCGTCATCCGGCTCACGTGCGAAGAGAACCGCTGCAGCGCCTCGTCGAACCTCTTCGCCTCAGCCGCGCCGAGCAGCTGCACGTCGTCGACGAACGACTCGATGGAGCCGCTGACGACGAGCTGGGGCGCGGACGCACCCGGCTCCAGCGTCAGGGACGCCTCGAGGACCAGGCGGCCGTCAGGGAGACGGAGTTCCCGCTCCGCGCCGGCGTGGTGCTCGCGGTCCTCCCCGGCCTGGACGCTGTGGTCCTCGGTGCACCACTTCGGGCACTCGGTGACGATGTTCAGTGGACGAGCGTTCACCGGTCCCCCTCGTGGGTGTCGCGTGCGTTCAGTCGGGCGTCGTCCAGGTCGACGCTCATGCAGTCGAGGGCGTCCGCGTAGGCGCGCAGCCGGTCGGCGAACTCGTGGACCTGGTCCGGGCCCATGTCTCCGTTGGCCGGCCAGACGCCCATGACGGGCTCGCGCTGGATGCTGCTGAACGGGGCGTGCGAGATCCGGGCGGACAGCGTGGGCTCGCCGTCGGTGGGGGAGGGGAGGGCCAGTTCCTCCCCGTGGTGGGTGAAGTCGGGCGCGAACGTCCCGTGGGTCTTCTCGTCGGCGTGGTCGGACACGCACCAGTCGGGGCAGGTGACCGTGAGGGTGGCGCCGGGGGCGTCGAGCAGCCGGACCGTGTGGACGCGCGGACCGTTGACCTGCGGCGCATCAACGCGCATCAGGTCCGCATCACCGGATGCGGGGGAAGGGCCGTCCCAGGTCTGGGCGAAGGCGTCGCGGTGGTCGCCGTTGTGGCCGGCGGGGAGTATGCAGGGGAGGCGACGACGTCCGGGGCCGGGACGCTCCCAGCCGGGACGGCGGGCGCCGCACAAGGGCTGTACGTTGTGCTGCATGGTCGGGTTCCTTGCTTTGGAAGGGTCCGGCCGTAGGCCCCGTGGTCGGTGGTAGGACACCGCCCGGGGCCGCCCCGTTCTCGTACACATTCCGTACACGTGAGAACAGGATGAGCCGGGATTACTTGGGATCTAGCGGGATGCCAAATCCGCAGGTCAACCGGCCTATGGTGGTTCTGTCGCTGGTCACCGCGAGAGCGTTAAAGACCTTGTAATGCGTAGGTCGTCGGTTCGAATCCGACAGGGGGCTCCGGAAAAGGCCAGGTCACATAGCCCGTGACCTGGCCTTTTGTGTTACTCGGGGCGTGACACGTCACACGGCCCGGGTGCCGCGGGGTGGCTTGCGTGAGCGATGAGTGAGCGGAGGAGGACTCGGCCCTACTTCCTGGGCTTCTTCCGTCGGGCCTTCTTCCTGCCCTCGGCCGGGGTCTTCTCGGCGCGTTTGGCCTTCTTCCGGGCCTTCTCCGCCTGGCGGGCGGCTTCCTCCGCTTCCGCCTTCCGCTGGAGCGGGACCAGCTTGGCGGTGGCCTCGGCGGCGCTCTTGCCGACGTGGGGCAGGACACTCTGGTAGATGTCCCGCGTGATCCGGGTGTCGCTGTGCCCGAGGGTGTCCGACACGATCTTGACGTCGATGCCGGCGGCGAGCATGAGCGTGGCCGCACCGTGGCGGAGGTCGTGCAGCCGGATCGGTGGGAGACCGGAGGCGGCGACGAGTCGTTCGAAGAGATCAGTGACCTTGCCGGGGTGTAGCCAGGAGCCGTCCTCCTGGGTGAAGACGAGGCCGGTGTCCACCCAGGCCGATCCCCACTCGTCACGGTCCGCCTCCTGCTGTCAAGCCCCGAGTTTGGTGGAGAGTCGGTTAGCTGGTTTCGATGGGAGCAGCCATGCTCGGGATCCTTCCGGGTCTTCGATGTCTCCATCAAACCCGGGGCGGTTCATGTCCCCCCTGTTCCCATGGTCTGGTGCTGGGCCGCTCAGGGCAGTAAGGCGGCGTCGAGGTAGTCCTGTACGGGCTCGAACAGCCCGTACGGCACGTACTGCGGAATCTCGCCATGGGCGATCCATGCGAGCTCGGCCAGCTCCTCGGCGTCCGCGACATAGGCGGTGCCACCTACCACCTCGCAGGCCGTGTACGACATCAGTCGGCCCGTCTTCGGGTGGACCCGCTCGCCGAGCAGCTTGATGGCGGCCACGTCCAGGCCGGTCTCCTCCTGGGTCTCCCGCACGGCGGCGTCCTCGCGGGCCTCGCCGGGCTCGACCTCACCTGCTGGGAACTGCCAGGAGAGCTGTCCCTCGCTAACCCGGCGGCGCACCATCAGCACGCGCCTCTCGTTCACGACGATGGCAGCTGCGATGCCCGGCCGCTCGTCCGTGTTCTGCTGCGTCACGTCTGCTCCTCCAGGACGGCCAGGACGGGTGGGAAGATCGTAACGACGGGGATGAAGCGGGGCACCGCGTTTCTGGGGACCCACATGACGTGGATGTTCTCGGCTGCGTCGCTGTTGATGGCCTCGCCGGCCAGGTACTCGCACAGGAAGTACTCGCACAGCACACCGGTCACGGGGTGGAGCCGGTTCCCGAGGTGCTGGCGGACCGCGCAGTGGACACCCGTCTCATCCAGGGTCTCCCGCACGGTGGTGGTCTCTGCCTTGCCTCCCGGCTTGATGACCCCGGCCGGGAACTGCCAGGTAATCCCCGCAGCGTCGTCGTCGCGCCGGCACACCAGCAGCACGTCGCTATCGCGGACGACCACCGCGATGGCCACGCGCAGTGCCTGCGCGCCAGGCGGTGTCGAGTCCGCCGGAGCCTGCTCCTTCGCCAGCAGGAGCGCGAAGCGCTGACGCGCAGCTGCGGGGGCCTGTTCGTGGGCCGTGTCGAGGAGCTGCTGCATTTCTCTGCGAGGCACGACAGCAGCGTCGGAGTGCCAGGTGGCCACGGTCCTCACGGCGATGCCCAGGTGAGCGGCGAACTGTTCGTTGCCGAGGCGTAGCGCGGACTGCAGCAGACAAGCGTAGCGGCCGCTCCAGCGCTCGATCACGTCCACAGAACTGCCCTCTCGTCGCTGCTCCAGTGCAGGAACCCGCGCGCTAAAAGTGCACTCCTACTGCACTGGCGCTTCATGGTCGCGCAGGAGAAGCCCCGGAAGAATTTGGAGTCACCAGGGGCCACGGAATCACCCGCCGAAGGCTCAGTCCCTGGGAGGCGCGTAACAGGCGCCAGAGAGCCAGACAACCACCAGGAGATTCTAGGTGCGTATGCCCAGCGGATAAGAAGAACAGTGAAGTTGGCTGAATCTGGCCTCTCGGCCGGCTGGTCGGCGGCACGAATGCCGACTTTCGCCCGTCCGGGGCATTGCCCGCACGCCCGAACCGCCCTGCCAACGCCGGTAACCTCAGCAGATGACGGCTGATCGACCGTCATGTTCGTTTGCTAGAAAGGCGAAAGGGAGTCAATGGCCGAGGTTCAGGCACACACTGTCGAGCGCACGCTCGTCCTGCTCAAGCCCGATGCGCTGGCGCGTGGCTTGGCAGGAAGGATCATCACGCGGTTCGAGGACGCCGCGCTGAAGATCGTTGGCACCAAAATGAAGTGGATGGACGAGGAGTTCACCCGTCGGCACTACTTCGACCTTGAGGAACGGCTGGGTTCGGAGGTCTACAACGTCACGTCGACCTTCATGCAGCAGGGACCCGTTATCGCTCTGGTGCTGGAAGGCTTCGACGCCATTGCCACCGTCCGCAAGATCGTCGGCAGCACGTACCCGAACCAGGCTCCTGCCGGCACGGTGCGAGGCGATCTCTCGCATTACAGCGCGACAGCCAGCATTTCCTCGGGCAAGGCAGTCGCGAACCTCGTGCACGCATCCGGCAACGCGGAGGAGGCCAAGCAGGAGGTGGAGCTGTGGTTCGACAAGGACGAGCTGCAGGACTACAAGACGCTGGCCGAGATCTACACCTACTGACAGCGGGTCATGGCGTCACTGCGCGGACGCCGGGGCGTTGATCATCACTGGGGCACGACCGTCTGATCTGAGAGGGCAGCATGACCAACCAAACCCGCCTGGCCTCCGCCGACGAACTGGAGTCGCTCTTCCAGCGTGAGCTGGTGACCGACCGGTGGGCGGCCACCGAGACCGCGTACGCCCTGGCGGCACGCCACCGCGACCTGGGCGACTGGTTCAAGTCGCGCGAATGGGTGCAGCAGTGCCTGCGTCTCCTGGAGGGCTTCCCCAGCGAGACGGAAGAGCAGGTCGCCACCAACCGCACGTCGGTCGGAGGCGTTCAGCTGCCGACCTACCTGCACGCCGGTGTCGTCCAGGACCGCTTCGGCGACCTCGGCTGACGCCACAGATCCACCTCGGGTGATGCGGCCGGCACCGGCTCGGCCGCATTACCCCACGCCTGACCACCAACCTCACAGCGATCGCCCGACCGGACAGGCCCCCTACGGCAAGGGTCCGGCTGGCTTCGCCATGCCTGAACCGAGGAGACAGCACCCCGTGGCCGTCGAGATCGAGATGCGCGCCCGCTTTACCAAGGAAGCCCACGATCAGCTTGTCACCCGCCTGATGGCGGACGGGGAGGACCTGGGTCCCGACGACAAGCACATCTACTTCTACGTGTTCCCCGACCAGCTCCTGAAGGTCACCGACAACACCGCCACCGGCACCGCCAAGATCACTCTCAAGGGGAGCAAGATCGGGCAGGGTGCGGCCTTCGCGGAGACCGAGTTCGCCATCGCGCCCGCCGACGTTCCCGCCGCGGTGAAGGTGTTCAACGCCCTGGGGTTCGAGACGGCGATGCACGAGGCGTTCAACTTCCGTCACAACTTCCGCTTCGACGACGTCGAGATCGCGGTCAAGTGGAGTGAGGCGTGGGGCTACCACGCCGAGTTCGAGGTCCTGCTGGAGGACGACGCCTCTGAGGCGGCCCGCGACGAGGCGGAAGCCAAGATCACGGACGTCGCCACGGCGCTGGGAGTGACCTTGATGACGGAGCAGGAGCTGGCCGACTTCACCGCCGCCTTCGAGGCTGGCGAGAAGGAGCGCAAGGAGCGCGAGCAGCAGGCCGCGCCCATCCGGTAGGGACATCACCGCGGAGACCACCAAGGGGTGGGCACAAATGAGCACGACCCCGTTGACCGCAAGTCTGATCGACCTGGCTGCCCAAGGGCAGCTGCCGCTCCACCAGCACATGGACCAGGCCACCATCGCGTGGATCAGCGACAACAGGCCCGACCTCCCGCAGGCGACGCGACCGGCCCTGCGCCCGCCGTCGCAGGGGCTCCTCACCCGGAGCGGGCTGCCCACCCTGTGGTTGGCCGACCCCCGCCTGTACACGTCGCTCCACGGCGTCCGGCACGCCATGAGGACGGCGGCGCTCGCCGCCGTCCTCGCGGAGGCCAACGGCCTGGACGACGCCGACACCGCCACGACGATCGTCGCCGCCGCCGTGCACGACTGCCAGCGACGTCACGACAAGGACGACCGCGGACACGGCGCCCGTGCGGCCATCTGGCTCGCCGCGAACGCCGACACCGTCTGGGGCCACTTCGGCCTCACCGCCACACCACGCCGGATCGTGCAGGCCGCCACCGCCATTCGCCTCCACGACATCCCGTACGAGGCGTTCACCGCGGACGACAGAACCGACCACACACGGGCGGAGCGCATCACCGACGTGGTCAAGGCCGCCGACGCCCTGGACCGCTACCGCCTGCCGAAGCTGAAGTGGTGGCCGGATGCCCAGTACATCCGTGAGCTCGCTTTCGACCAGGTGCGAAGCCTCGCCTTCGACCTCGTGCTGATCTCCGAGAAGGCCCACCTCGCCGGTGCCAGCAGCCCCGAGGCCGTTTTCTACGCGTTGGCTGAGAAGGGCCTGGTGTGACGTGGACTTCCTCGACGCCTACCACCTGTGGGCCGATGCCCACGCCTTCTTCGACTCCACCCTCATCCCCAGCCCTACCGACCACACCGATCCCCTCGCCGCCCCGGCCGCGAGCTGGGACAGACGGCTCGCCGAGGAGACCCCGAACGGCCACCTGCTCCGGCAGAACGCCCTCTTCGAGGCTCTGAGCGGCAGCGGCAAGTTGCACCTGCTGCACGTCACCCACGCCTTGGAGGAGATCAGCCGGCAGGGAGTGCTCTATCCGTCGGGTGGCTGCCTCGTCGGAAGCATCTACTGCGCGCCGCTCACCGCGACCGATCAGGGCTTCCGCATGCACAATCTGGGCTCGTACGTCCTGACCAAGGAAGCGCCGGCCTTCCTGGCCAAGCTCGGCGTGACCGACCGCATCCCCACTCCGCTGATCTTCGAGATCGACACCCCGCCGCAGGCGTACCGCGGGCTCGCCGGCGTGGACTACCTGCGGCTGGGCCTCATCCACCTGCAGATCTACAGCCACCTCGAATACCTGCTGAGCAAGAACGAACGGCACCAGCTGCGCGAGACCGTCGTCAGCCGGGTCAAGAACTCGGCCGCGTTCCTCGCCACCGCTGCCGCCGTCGCCTATCAGGGCTCCCGTGTCGACGCCGAGCCGTTCCTCAAGTTGCTCGACGAGACGATCCCCCGCTTGCCGATCCTCGGCTACCTGTACTTCGAAGCGGTCGCCGAGTACCTGATGCTCCACTCGACTTCCCACCACACCCGGCGCCTGGCCGAGCTCGGAGAACTGAACAACTGGCTCTACAAGGAGATGCTGTTCGCTTCCTTCCCCGCCATGGCCGGCAAGTTCGACCTCGCGAGGTTCCGGCCTCGCCCGAAGCATCTGGCCGCGCTCATCCACCGGGTCGACCCGACCATCGACACCACCCACGCGAGTGAGTACCTGGTCGATCGGATCAGCTACCTCGCCGCCGCTCGCCTCTTCGCACCCGGCGACACCCCCGAAGCCTGGCACCACAAGCGCTGGGAGTTCGACTCCCTGGCCACCCAGCTCGGACCGCTCCTCGGCCACCTCATCCACCGGGAACTACGCACCTTCGGCCGCTACCCCGACTTCTACTTCTACTTCGACCAGCACAAGGCACTGCAAGCCTGGAACTACTGGAACCACATGGACATCGTCGCCCCGTTCAACGGCACGATGCCCAAGGGCGAGATCGGCATCAACCCGGCCTATCCCAACCTCGACTACCGCGTCTGGCGCGCCGAGCAGGACGATGCCGGCCACCTCCACCCGGCCGAGGAACTCTCGCTGACCATCGCCCCGCGGCTGGTGGACATCAAGTACACCCTGATGCGCAACAACCAGTGGACCGCCCCCGCGCCCAGCGTCGTCTGATCATCGCCGCCGCCATCCGCGGCCCCTACCCCGCCCCGAGCAACCTCACACGCAGGAGACCCATGATGAGTCCCTCCGGCATGCCTTCTGTCGACCTCCTCGGCGAGCAGATCGACGCCGTCCTTGCCGACCCCGCCACCACCCATGGCCTCTCCCGCATCCTCCGGGCTGCCGCCAAGGAGATCGAACTCCACCGCTACCACCACGCCAACCGGCGCGCCTGGCCCAACGGTCGGATCGACGACAAGCCTGCCAAGGTCCAGATCGGCGGCGGAGCGCACCGCATCGACGGCTTCTTCAACATCGACCTCGTCCCGCCGGCCGACCTCCTCTGGGACATCCGCGAGGGCATCCCCCTCCATGACGACAGCACCGACGAAATCTTCTCCGAGCACTTCCTGGAGCACATCGACTACCCGCGCTCGGCCAAGTACTACGTCCGCGAGGCGCACCGCGTCCTCGCGGAGGGCGGTCGGATCATCACCGGCGTACCCGATGCCGCCTTCGCTCTGAGCCAATACCCCCGCCCCCTGGAAGCCACCGACGAGACGATCGAGCGCTGGTACGCCAAGCGCGACTGCCGCGGCGACATCAACACGCGGCTCGACCTCGTCAACCTTGTCTTCCGCGACCAGGACGACGACCCCACGTACACCCCGCACCTGTGGGCCTACGACCACGAGAAGCTCGTCCAGCTCTTCACCGAGGCCGGCTTCACCACCGTCGAGCCCTGGACGTTCGACCCCGCCATGGCGAACCCGAAGCGCCGCTGGGGCAGCGTCTACGTCGTCGCCACGAAGTAGCCCTCCAAGCAGCCCGCGAGTCCGGGACGCCCCGCCGCTAGCCGCCCCGGACTCGCGGGCCTTCTCCTACGCCACAGCGCCCCGCACCCGCCCGGCCATGCCGCCGAGGGAGCCACCCGCATGAACCAGGTCCCCCCGTCCATCAGCGAACTTACCCTCGCTGCCACCCCCAACGCCGTCGCCTGGGCCCGCGGCCACACCGTCGACATCCTCCAGCGCTGGCGCTTCCCCGCTGAGGGCATCGAGGTTGCCCGACTCCTCATCTCGGAACTGGCCACCAACGCCATCCGGCACGCCCAGCCCACGGAGCCGTCTGAAACGGCCACCGAATACGCCGGCCTCGGCACGATCGCTCTCAAGCTCTGGCCCACCGACGGCGGCATCATCCTCGCGGTCAGCGACCCCGACCCGCGACCGCCGGCACCTCGCGCCGGCGACGCCAGCCCCACCGGGGGCCGCGGACTCGTCCTCATCCAGGCCATGGCCAACCGCTGGGGCTACTTCCCCACACAGCCACACTCTGGGAAGGCCGTCTGGGCAGAGGTTCCCGCTTGTCCCAGCAGCGCTCTTGGTGAGCCAGGCATCGGCGGTTGGCAAGCCACCCCGATGCTCATCGGGAGAGTCCTGACCGGCCTATGCGAGTTGTAGTCGAGCCAACCAACCGTGGCACGGGACTGCTGCACGGATGAGTGACACCTGACCTGGCTTGCTGAGAGGCGGCCTGGAAGGATGTTGCAGTGCCCAAGCCGTATCCGAAGGAGTTCCGCGAGGCCGTCGTGCGGGTCGCGCGCAACCGTGAGCCCGGCGTCACACTGGAACAGATCGCCACCGACTTCGGCGTCCACCCGATTACGCTCTCGAAGTGGCTGCGCCGTGCCGACACCGACGAGGGCGCCAAGCCCGCGGCAGCGTCGGGTGAGTCGGCCGAGCTGCGCGAGGCCCGCAAGCGCATCCGCCTGCTGGAGGAGGAGAACGAGGTTCTGCGGAGGGCTGCGGCGTATCTGTCGCAGGCGAACCTGCCGTCAAAATGATGTACCCGCTCGTCCGCGAGCTGGCCGCCGCCACTGCCCCTCACCGGGTGCCGGTGGCGGTGACGTGCCGGGTGCTCGGGCTGGCCCGCCAGCCCTACTACCGGTGGCTGGCCTCACCGGTCACCGGTTCGGAGCTCGCCGAGGCACACCGGGCCAACGCCCTGTTCGACGCGCATCGCGACGATCCCGAGTTCGGTCACCGCTTCCTCCTCGACGAGGCCCGCGCCGCCGGTGAGCCGATGGCTGAGCGGACCGCCTGGCGGATCTGCAGGGACAACGGCTGGTGGAGTGCCTTCGGCAAGCGCAAGGGCCGCGGGAAGAACGCCAAGGCCGGGCCGCCGGTCCACGACGACCTGGTGCGGCGGGACTTCACCGCGGACGAGCCGAACCGGTTGTGGCTGACGGACATCACCGAGCACGCAACCGGCGAGGGAAAGCTGTACCTGTGCGCGGTCAAGGACGTGTACTCCGGCCGTATCGTGGGCTATTCCATCGACGCCCGGATGAAGTCCAGCCTCGCGGTGACAGCCCTTGAATCCGCGGTGGCCCGTCGCGGCCAGGTCGCCGGATGCACTGTTCATTCCGATCGCGGGTCGCAATTCCGCTCACGGAAGTTCGTGTCCGTTCTCGGACGTCACGACATGATCGGCTCCATGGGCCGGGTCGGTGCGGCCGGCGACAACGCGGCAATGGAGAGCTTCTTCGCGCTGCTGCAGAAGAACGTCCTCGACCGCCGTACCTGGGCCACCCGCCAGGAGCTGCGGATCGTGATCGTCACCTGGATCGAGCGCACCTACCACCGACGCCGGCGCCAGAGACGCCTGGCCCGATTGACCCCTGTCGAGTACGAGACCATCATGACCCCACCCGCAGCCCTGGCTGCATAAACCCCGCTGTCACCCGATCATGCAGCAGTCCCAAGACGCTGGCCGCCATCGTGCAGATTGCAGCGGGGGCTGGTGCCTTGGATGAGGCGGAGCGCATGGCTCAGTCGATCGCCGATCCGCTCAGGCGGTCGCGCGCTCTCGGCACCGTCGCCCATGCCTGTGCAGGCATGGGCGATTTTGCACGTGCCGAGGCTATCGCTACTGCGATCACCGACCCCTATGAATGCGCTAAGGGCTGTCCCGTAAATGATCTTCAGTGGGCGAGGCTCGGTTCAGGCTCGCAGCCTCGTCGGGCGCTCAGCTCATCTGCTGCGCTTCAGGACCGGGCGGGGAAGTCAGGATGGGCGGTGTAGGGCGAAGCAAGGTCGCGCAAGTTGTGGCACGGCCAGGGGTCGCGAGCGTGACGGGCCAGGATGCGCCGCTTGGCCTCGATCTCGCGCAGGACGCGGGCCGGGTCGTGCAGAGCCACGTGCAGAGCAATCGTGGGGTGAAAGCCGGAGAGGTCAACCTGGCAGAAGTCGACCGTGTGTCCGTGGGCAGACCACTCCCCGCATCCGTCACCGTCGCAGCGCCGGGCCAAGTCGGCCTCCTCATCCAGCCGCGCCTCAAGGAACCTCACCAGTTCGACAGTCATATGAGCATTCTCGACGTTGTGCCGGACGTCATGGAACGATCTTGCGGTGGCTGGTGTGATCACGGCGTCGGAGCCGTCCTGGATAGCCCCGTTCACCGGGCTGAGCCCGCGGCAGTTCGGGAAGCTGGTGACGGTTCTGCGGCGCGAGGGTGCGGACGCGGTCCGCAGGGGCCGGCCGTGGAGCCTGCCGCTGGAGGACCGGGCGCTGCTGGTCGCGGCCTACTGGCGCACGAACCTGACCATGCGCCAGCTGGCCCCGCTCTTCGGAATTTCCAAATCCGCGGCGGACCGGATTATCGATCACCTCGGCCCGATGCTCGCCCTTCAGCCCCGCAAGCGGTTCGCGAAGGACACCGTGCTGATCGTGGACGGCACCCTGGTGCCCACCCGCGATCACACCATCGCCGAGCAGTCCAAGAACTACCGGTACTCCACCAACCACCAGGTCGTCATCGACGCCGACATCCGCCTGGTCGTGATGGTCGGCCGGCCCCTGCCCGGCAACCGCAACGACTGCAAGGCGTGGGAGGAGTCCGGCGCGAAGGCCGCCGTCGGCACGACCCTGACCATCGCCGACGGCGGTTATCCGGGCACCGGGCTCGTGATGCCCCACCGACGACGCAAAGGGGAAGAACTGTCCGACTGGAAGCAGGCCCATAACACGTCCCACAAGCAGGTTCGCGCCCGTGTCGAGCACGTCTTCGCCCGCATGAAGACCTGGAAGATCCTCCGCGACTGCCGTCTCAAAGGCGATGGCGTCCACTACGCCATGCTCGGCATCGCACGGATGCACAACCTCGCCCTCGCCGGATAGACCACCCAGCCGTACAGCAGCCCACCATGCCCGAGGCCACTCAGAGATCAATTACGGGACAGCTCTTAGGACCCTGACGGCACTGGCTGTCGACTTTGAGACCGACAGTTCGAGGGTCTTGCTCGCGCAAGCGCTGTCGATCGGTCATTGGAGTATCTGCTTGCCAGCACTACTGCGCCTCGACCCTGCGGTCGTTGCTGCCGTCGGTACAGAGTTCCTGCGCGCAAATGATCAGAAGGGCGACGCGGCATGAGGCGTGCTGGTGGTGGAGCAAGAGCCAGCTCGTATTGCGTGAGCGGTGCGTGAGCGGACGGGATGGCACAGGGGTGGATAGGGTGGTACGCGGGTTCAGGCGCATAGGGCTCTGAACTGGGGAAACGGGATTACGTGACACTCGGCAGCATCAGCCAGGATGATCTTGCGGGCCCTTGTAATGCGTAGGTCGTCGGTTCGAATCCGACAGGGGGCTCGGGCGAAGCCCAGGTCGGGATGGATCCGGCCTGGGCTCCTTCTTTTCCGGCGTGTTCACGTCGTTGCTCGAGCGCATTGCCGGCCGCGCCGCACGGTGTCGTCTCTATACCATGAAAATCATGCCCATGCCATGTCTGGGGAGAGCGCAATTGCCGGTGACATCGGACGGATGGGGCAGTAGCCTTCGCGGCAGGCCAACGGCACCCCTGCCTATGTTCCGCTTCATGGAACTTGATATTCAACTTCTCGGTGCGGAGAAGTGGCGCGGCGGGTGGGTTCCGTATTCCTAGGAACGGCGCAGGTGAGGGTGTTCGTGATTCCTTGCAGAGGAATCTTGATCGATCACGCGGGGGGCGTACTTGCTGTGATGGAAACTCGAGAGCATGGTGACGAAAGTTCTGGTGGACCCTTTGGGGGGCATCGCGGATTAGCGGTGGAACTGAGTCGGGTCGAATCCGTTCCGATAGCGTCGATAAAGCCCGGTGACTCTCCTCGTTTGGACGGAGAGGACCCTGCGCACGCCCAGGCACTCGCGGAGGTCGAACACTCGCTGCCGCCGATTATCGTGCACCGCCGGTCGATGCGGGTGATCGATGGATCGCATCGTCTTCTGGCGGCGCGGATGAAAGGCAGGGAGGCGATTGACGTCCGGTTCTTCGACGGCCCCGAGGGACTGGCTTTCCTCGTGGCGGTGCAGGAGAACGTGACGCACGGTCTCCCTCTGTCGCGGGCGGACCGTGAGGCGGCCGTGCGCCGGGTGCTCTCCGCGCAGCCCCTCTGGTCGGACCGGGCGGTCGCCGCGGTGACCGGGCTCGCGCCGAGGACCGTGGCCGCACTGCGCAAGGTGGTCGTGGACGGTTCAACTGTGCAGCCGGCGCAGTTGAACGTGCGTTTGGGCAGGGACGGCCGCTACCGGCCGGTCAACTACAGCCAGGGGCGACTGCGCGCCAGCGAGGTGGTCACGGCCTACCCGGAGATGCCGCTGCGGGAGGTGGCACGTCAGGCCGGGGTGTCGGTCGCCACCGCGCGCGACGTCCGGCAGCGGGTCCAGCGGGGCGCCGACCCGCTCCCGCCCAAGCTCCGTCTGGCCGGACCGGGTGACGGACCGGATGACGGGCCGGGCGGAGAGAACCGGTCGGCCCCGCCCGCCGACCACGTGGGCGGTGTGCGGCCGGCGGACGGTGCGCAGCCGGCCGTCCTCGGCACCGCCGACTGGTCGAGGCTGCGGGCCAAGCTCCTGCAGGACCCCCTGCTGAGGTACTCGGAGGCGGGCAGGATCCTGTTCCGCTGGTACGACATGCACGCGATCAGCACACAGGACGTGGTGGCGGGGGTCAAGGGCGTTCCGCCGCACTGGGTGAATGAGATCGCGGCCGTGGCGCGTTCCTGCGGGGAGATCTGGATGTACATAGCGCAAGAGGTCGAAGGGCAGTTGCAGGAGGCCTGATCCGCGTTCGAAGGAAATGCCGGTGACCGGGGGGCGAGCAGGTTCTCGGTCACCGGCATTCCCCTTCCCTCATTTAGCTTCTTGCTCTCCTTGACGCTCGCTTCCCGTCGTACGACGATCCTTTGGCCCCTCGCGAAAGGAAATTCGTATGCCAAGCCTGACCCGGGAGGAAGCAGGGGGACGTGGTGCCCTGCTCCTGGTCCGTTCCTATGACGTCGAGCTCGATCTGACCACCGGACCGGAAACTTTCTGCTCGACGACGACCATCCGCTTCGACGCCCGTGAATCCGGTGCGGAAACCTTCGTCGACATCGATCCGGAGGAACTCCGCTCGATCACACTGAACGGCCGCGGACTCGACGTCGCGGCGTTGCGTGACGGCAGGTTCCCGCTTACCGGACTCGCTGCGGAAAACGAAGTCGTCGTGGTGGCCGACATGGGTTATTCGCAGGAATGCGAAGGGCTCCACCGCTATGTCGATCCCGCCGACGGCGAGACGTACGTCTATTCCTTCGTCTACCTCGACAACGCGCCGCGCGTCTTCGCCTGCTTCGACCAGCCCGACCTGAAGGCCCCGTACCGGTTCGAGCTGCGGGTGCCCGAGACCTGGCAGGTCCTGGGGAACAGCGAAGCGGTACGGACCGGGCCGGGCCGCTGGAGGCTGACAGAGTCGCCGGCCCTGGCCACCTACCTCACCGCGCTCGTCGCCGGGCCGTATGCCTCCTTCCGGACCGAGCACCACGGCATCCCCCTCGGGCTGCACTGCCGGGCCTCGCTCGCGGACGCCCTGAAGGCCGACGTCGACGAGGTCTTCGAGATCACCGCCCAGTGTCTGGACGCCTACGCCGAACTCTTCGGAGTGGGGCATCCGTTCGCCAAACTCGACCAGGTCTTCGTGCCCGAGTTCAGCGTGCTCTCGCTCGACCACCCCGGCTGCGTACTGCTGCGCGAGCAGTACCTCTTCAGCTCGGCCGCCACCGACAGCGAACGCGAGACCAGGGCCGTCGTCCTCGCCCACGGCATCTCCCTGCTGTGGCTGGCCGGACTCGTGACCCACACATGGTGGAACGACCTGTGGCTGGGCCAGTCGCTCGCCGACTACATGGCGCACCGCGTCACCAGCGAGGTCACCCGGTTTCCCGGACCGCCCACGACGTTCGCCGCCCGTCGCAAGGGCCAGGCGTATCTGCCCGACCAGCGTCCCTCCACGCACCCGGTCGGCATCGAGGGCCCCGACGTCCGCACCGTGCAGCTGGAGCTGGACCGGATCTCGTACTTCAAGGGCCACTCCGCGCTGCGCCAGCTCGCCGCGCACGTGGGCGACGAGGCGCTGCGCGCCGGACTGCGCGTCTACTTCGACCGGCACGCCTACTCCACGGCGACCGCCGCGGACTTCCTCGACGCGATGAGCGAGGCGGCCGGCACCGATCTCACCGACTGGGCCGACACCTGGCTGCACACGGCCAACGTGAACACGCTCACCCCCGAGATCACCGTCACCGACGGACGCATCAGCGCCGCCGCAGTCCTGCAGGGCGCCCCCGCCAGTCATCCGGTGCTGCGCACGCACACCATGGACGTGGGCCTCCACTCCCCGCACGACAGCACCACCGTCCGGGTCCGGATCGAGGGCGAACGCACCGAACTGCCCGAGCTCGTGGGCCGTCCCGCGCCCTCCTTCCTCCTCCTCAACGACGGCGACCTCACCTACGCCAAGATCGGATTCGACCCCGGCTCACTGGCCGCGCTGCCCGGCACGCTCCCCGGGCTGTCCGCGCTGAACCGGGCGATGGTGTGGTGTGCCCTGCTGCTCGGCGTCCAGGACGGGACGTACCCGGCCGCCGCGCATCTGGCGCTGGTCGGCGACATGGTTGGGGAGGAAAGCGAGCTGTCGATCCTGGCCGAGGTCCTCGAACAGGCCCGGCACGACGTCGCCGACCGGTTCCTCGCGCCACCGGAGCGCCCCGAGGCGATGGCCCGGGTCGCCGAGGCACTGCGTGGCCGGCTCGCCCGCACCGGTGCGGAGGACGAGCGGATGATCACGCTCTTCCGGGGCCTGGTCGACTTCACCGCGGACCCCGAGGAGTTGTCCGGCTGGCTGGCCGGCGACGGACTGCCTTCCGGGCTGGTCCTCGACACCGACATGAGCTGGCGCGTCCGCTACCGGCTCGCCGTACTCGGGGGCGTGGACGCCACCGGCGTCGCCGCGGCCCTGGAGGCGGGGCCGGGCGCCGTCGCCGAACAGTTCGCGGCCAAGTGCCGGGCGGCGCTGCCCGAGGCGGGCGCCAAGGAAGCGGCGTGGACCGCGATCATGCGCGGCGCCGATCTGTCCCACTACGAACTGTGGTCCCTGGCCGAGGGGTTCTGGCAGCCCGAACAGACGGTGCTGACCCGGCCGTACGTCGAACGGTTCTTCACGGACATGCCCACCGCCGCCCGCGACCGGGGTGATCTGGTGCTGGACCAGCTGCTCCGCTTCCTCTACCCGCGTTACGCCGCCACCCCGGAGACCCTCGAGGCGGCCGAGCGGATGCTCGCGCTCGACACACTTCCGGTGACGCTGCGCCGCCGGGCCGCCGACCACACCCACGACCTGCGACGGGTCGTCGCGGTACGGGCGGGCGGGAAGTGAGGGGGGTGGCCGGGGGCGGCCCGCGGATCGCGATCGTCGGCGGCGGGATCGCGGGCACGCTGCTCGCCTGGCGGACCGTGCGGGCGCGGGGCGCGGCTTCGGTGGATCTGTTCACCGGGGGTGCCGCGGGCGGTGAGGGTCCCGTGGGCACGGAAGGCGGCGGGGGCGCCGGGAGTGCCGGGAACGCCGTGGGGCGGACGGACGCGTCGAGGGTATCCGGCGGGCTGGTCCGGGGGTTCGAGCCCACGGCGGCCGCGGCCGGGCCGGCGGCGGAGAGCCTCGCCGAGATCAGGGGCAGCGACCGGTTGCGCGAGTGGTCCGGGTACCGGGAGACCGGCTCGCTGTACGTCCTGTCCGGCGACGCCGACGTCCGGGCGCCGGTGGACGTCGTCGACGTCCGGCTGCCGGGCTCGGCCGAGGTGGTCGGCCGGGACGGGATACTACGGGCCTTCCCGTTCCGGGAACTACCGCCCGGCTCCGTCGCCGTGGTGGAGCGGTACGCCGGATACATCTCCCCGCACCGGCTGCGCGGCGCGGCCCTGCGGGCGGCGGCCGGGGCGGGGGCCACCGTGCACGCCGCGGCGGTCGACGCGGTCACCCCGGACCCGACGGTGCGCACGGCGGACGGCCGCACCCTGCGCTACGACCGGGTCGTCGTCGCGACGGGCGCCTGGACACCGGGGCTGCTGGCCCGCGGCGGGCTACCGGACGCGGGACTGCGCACCAAGCACATCCAGTACAGCCTGTGCCGGGCGTCGCCGGACGGGGTGTCGCCGGGCGGGGCGGTGCTGGGCGGGCTCGTGCCCTTCGTCGACGAGAACTCCGGGCTCTACGGCCGGCCCTGGGGTGACGGCACCTTCCTGCTCGGCATCCCGTGCGACCGGTGGGACGTCGACCCCGACGCGGTGACACCGGACACGGAGACCGCGGAGCGGCTCGCCGAGCGTGTACGGCAGGTCTTCGGTGTCACCGTCACCGTCGTGCGCACCGTCGCGTCCTGCGACTGTTACCACGATCCGGGAGGCCTGGAACTGCGGTCCCTCGGACCGGGGCTGTACACCTTCACCGGCGGCAGCGGAGGCGCCGCCAAAACCGTGGTCTTCGCGAGCAGGAAGGCAGCCGCCGCATTGCTGGAGTGATGGGCATACGTGATATCGCAGACGTATGCGCCGAGTGCGGGGCCGGGTTGTTTTCCGGCCCCGCACTCATTTTTCATGCCCGTTCAACTTGGCCGTTCTATGCGCGTTCAACTTGGTTTTAACGTGCAACTCCGCTCTGGAGGAAGGGGGTTGATTCAGCCATCCATACCGGCGAAGATTCCACGCGGCCGCAGGAATCGCAGCGAGAGAGAGATGTCCATGGCGGATCTTCCGTATGGTTTCGGAATTACTGGTTTCGGTTACGCCTTTGGTGCCGACCAGAAGGTCGAAGAAGTGGCGGGAACATATGTCCCCGACCCGGAACGTGTTCTCCAGTGGGGCTACCAGACCTTTCACCGGGCCCCCGACGAGATCACCACGACCGATCTGGCGGCCGAGGCCGCGCGCGACGCCCTCGCCCGTACCTCGGTCGACGCCGACGACATCGACCTGCTGGTGCTGGCCACCTCCGAGCACCCCGAGTACCCGCACTGGGACGGGTCGGCGGCGCTGGGCCGGGCCCTGGGCATGGAGAAGCGTCAGACCCTGCTGCTGAACGAGGGCTGCGCCTCGGGCGTCACCGGACTGGGCATCGTGGCCGGCGTCCTCGCCGTGCAGCCGGAGATCGACACCGTGCTGTTCGTCGCGGTGAACCGGGTCAGCGAATTCCACCGCAACCGGATGACCGTCAACAACGCGGTGCACAGCGACGGCGCCGTGGCCACGGTCCTGCGGCGCGGCCACGAGCGCAACGCCTGGCTGTCCACCGAGCAGTTCACCGTCCCGGACCTGTGCGACTGGTTCCGTACCGACTACGGCGGCGCGGTGGCCCCGCTGCCCCCCGAGGGGTGGTCGAGCCGGACGGCGGACCCCGGTCACGTGCGGGTGCAGGAGCACTTCCGGCGGGACCCCGCCCGGCTGCGTGAGTTCGGCGAGGCGGCCGTCACCCGCATCGTCGACGCCCTCGACGGTGCGTGCGAGCGGGCCGGGGTCGGGCGCGGCGAGGTGACGCACCTGATCTACATCAACGACCCGGACGGCATCGCCGACATCGCCGGACCGCTCGGCATCCCGCTGGAACGCACCAGCTACGAACGGGCCAAGGTCCACGGGCACATGGGCTCCGCCGACCAGCTCACCGCGCTCGGCGAGCTGATCGAGCAGGGGGTCGTCGCTCCCGGCGACCTGGTCGCGCTGACCGGGATCTCCATCGGGATGCGCTGGTACTGCTCTCTCGTCCGGGCCTGACCCGCAGACAGGAAGGCACGCACCGTGAGTGAGAGCGAGACCCCGAAGGCCGCCCTGCGCGCTGCCGTACGGGAACGGCGTATGCCCGGTCCCCGCACCCGCCGGGTCCTGCTGCAGAGTGACGACCCGGCCGTGGCCCGGCAGGCCGGCCGGATCCTGAAGACCCTGGCCGTGGACGGGGAACGGCCCCGCGAAGTCGCGGTGGCCGTACTGGCGACCGGCACCGTCGGCCCGTTCGAGCCGCTGCTGCGCGCCCAGTTGGTGGGC
This sequence comes from Streptomyces sp. P9-A2, assembly GCF_036634175.1. NCBI lineage: Bacteria > Bacillati > Actinomycetota > Actinomycetes > Kitasatosporales > Streptomycetaceae > Streptomyces > Streptomyces sp. P9-A2. Next base: position 3,696,190 of record NZ_JAZIFX010000001.1, on the reverse strand, counting down.
GCCGGGCTCCTGCCCGTCCTGCACGTCGCGGACTACGGCACCTTCGACATGACCCTGGCCACCGGATCGTTCATCGGCGACGGTGAGAGCGCGGGAGTCGGTGACGATCCCGGCCTGGTCACGCTCCTGATGGACGCCGGGTACTTCCTGCCGGGCGACTGGAACGCGGCGGAGCCGGGCGGGCTGGAGAAGTACGTCGAGGCGCGGCTGGAGGAGTTCCGCACCCTGGTGGCCGGCGCCCTCGGCCGGACGGCCGCCACCGTGGTCGTGCACACCGTCCCGCTGCCCGCACAGGTACGCAACGGGATCGTCAGCGTGCGGGCCCGGTCCCAGGTGGTCCGGGCCTGGTACCGGCTCAACGCGGCGCTGCTCGGCCTCGCGGAGGAACACGCCCAGGTGGTCGCCGTCGACCTCGTCGGCGAGCTGGCCGAGGCACCGGTGCGGGCGTGCGACGTACGGCTGCACCGGTACGGCGATCTGGCCTACGGCGACGACGCCCTGCTGCTGCTGGCCCGGCTGGTGCGCCGGGTCGCCCAGGCGCGGGCGGGGCTGTCCCGCAAGGTTCTGGCCCTCGACCTGGACAACACCCTGTGGGGCGGCGTGCTCGGGGAGGTCGGCGCCCAGGGCGTCCAGTTGGGCGGCCTGTACCCGGGCAACTGCTACACGGAGTTGCAGCGCACCGTGGCACGGCTGCGGGAGCAGGGCGTCGTCCTGGTCCTGGCCAGCAAGAACGACGGGGACGAGGTGGAGCGGGTCCTCGCCGGGCATCCGGACGTGGTGCTGCGGCCCGACGCGTTCTCCGCGCGGATGGTCGACTGGTCGGCCAAGGCGGGCAATCTGCGCCGGGCCGCCGAGGCGCTGTCACTGTCGACCGGGTCGTTCGTCTTCATGGACGACTCCGACTTCGAGCGCGCGCAGGTCGAGGACGAACTGCCGGAGGTCGCGGTGGTCTCCGCGGCCGGCGACCCCGCCCACCTGGTGGACTCGCTGCTCCGGGACGGCTGGTTCGACGTCCTGGCGCTTACCGACACCGACCGGGAGCGACCCGAGCTGTACCGCGGCCGCGCGCTGCGCGGGGACTTCTCGTCCGGGTTCGATTCCTCGGAGGACTTCCTGCGCGCCCTGGACCTCGCCGTCGAGGTGACGCCCGCGACCGGGTACACGATCGGCCGGATCGCCCAGCTCGCCGCCCGGACCAACCAGTTCAACCTGACCGGGATCCGGTACGACGAGGCGGCCACCCTGCGGATGAGCGAGGACGCCGGCCATCTGGTGCTGTCCGTGTCGGTGACCGACCGCTTCGGCGACGAGGGAGTCGTCGGCGCCCTGTGGGTGCAGCGCACCCCCGACGTGTGGCGGGTCCTCAACTTCGTCCTGAGCTGCCGGGTGCTCAGCCGCGGCGTGGAGCGGGCGGCCGTCGCACACCTCGCCGGACAGGCGGTGAAAGCCGGCGTCGGCACGCTCGAAGGCCGTTTCCGGCGCTCCGACCGAAACGGCGTGGCCGCGGATTTCTGGACCGGTGCCGGATTCACCCCGGTCCCGGCCGCCTCGTCCGGGGAAACGGCCGCGGACGACACCCGGTTCTTCACCCTCGACGCGGCCGGTGCGGCACGGACCGCACCGGAATGGATCGCACTGAACGGCCGGAACTAGCAGGCACTGAACGGAAGGAATGAATCCCCCCATGAACGATCCGGTTTCGATCGAGGAGACGGTGACCGACATCATCGCCGACGTGCTGGGCGCCGACCCCGCCGACGTCCCGCCGGACACGGCCCTCGCCGCGCTCGGCTGGGACAGCATGAATTCGATGGAAGCGCTGCTGCGGCTGGAAAAGCGGTTCGCCGTCGGCCTCGACCTGCGCTCCTTCCACGACGCCCACACCGTCGCCGAAATGGTCGCACTGATCGAGAAAGTCCGGGCCGGTGATCAGCATCGTCCGTGAGGCGATGTCGTCGTACCAAGAACTCAGGTAACTCAGGTAACTCAGGGAGGAACCCCTTGCGTCACCAGGAAGTCGAAGTTCTCGCCATAGGCGCCGGCCCGGCCAATCTGGCGCTCGGTATCGCGCTGGAGGAACTGGCACCCAAGGAACTCGCCGCGAGCACGCTGATCATCGAACAGCACGACGACACCGTGTGGCAGCGGGGCATGCTGCTGCCCTGGACCCAGAGCCAGGTCTCCTTCCTCAAGGACCTGGTGACGCTGCGCAATCCGCGCAGTGAGTACTCCTTCATCAACTACCTGCACTCGATCGGCAGGCTGGACGAGTTCATCAATCTCGGCACGTTCACGCCCTACCGCTCGGAGATCTCCGGATATCTGCAGTGGGTGGCCTCCTCGCTGCGCGAGGTACGGGTCGAGTACGGCCGCCGGTGCGTGTCGATCGAGCCCGGTCCGGCCCGGGACGGCGAGGTCACCCACTGGCTGGCGCGGACCGCCGACGGGTCGGTCCTCTCCAGCCGGAACCTGGTGATCGGCGCGGGCCGGGACGCGCACGTGCCCGCGGAGTTCACCGGGCTGCCCGGCCACCGGGTCATCCACAGCACCCGCTACTCCGACCGGATCGAGCAGGTCGACCCGGACAGGACGCGGCGGATCGTGGTGGTCGGGGGCGCGCAGAGCGCCGCCGAACTGCTGTGGGCCGCCCACCGGCGCTTCCCCGAGGCGCAGTGCACGATGCTGATGCGCTCGATCGGGCTGAACGCCTACCAGAGCAGCAAGTTCACCAACGAGCTGTTCTATCCGTCCTTCATCGACGACTTCTACGCGACGCGCTCCGAGATCCGCCACCAGGTACTGCGCGAAATGCACGTCACCAACTACGCGGGGCTCGCCCCCGCCATGCTGGAGACGCTCTACCGCGAGATGTACCAGGAGCGGCTGCAGGGCACCGAGCGGCTGCGGATGCTCACCCTGACCGATGTGGCGGGGGCCCGCATGGACGGCGACGAGGTCGTCCTCACCACCGTCGACCGCAGGACCGGAGACCGCGAGGAGCTGCGCTGCGACCTGGTGCTGCTCGGCACCGGCTTCGTGGGGGACATGCCCGCCATGGTGCGGGAGCTGGCGGCCGCGACCGGCGCCGGCCAGGCCACCGTCGACCGCGACTACCGGATGGTGCTGCCGGAGTCGTACACCGCCAACTGCTACCTCCAGGGCGTCAACGAGGCCACCCACGGCATTGCCGACTCCCTGCTCAGCGTGCTCGCCATGCGTTCCCGGGACATCGTGACCGACCTGCTGGCCCGCCGCGGCGCGGCCGCCGACGAGTCCCTGCTCGCCCGGTCCCTGTGACCGGGACCCACCGAATCCGCCGGCGCGACCGACGGCAGAGCGGATACGACCAGCAGAGGAGACACACGTGGACATCCGAGAACTCGACCGGGACAACCTCGCCCCCGACAACGGACTGCGCGCCCAGCGCCTGTTCCCCTGGCCGGAGTTGAACGCGCCCTTCGAGGGCTCCTGGTGCGTCGTGCCGCCCGGCGCGGAGTCCGGTCCGCACCAGCACCACGAGTACGAGGTGTGGATCGCCATGACCGGTGCGGCGGCGATCGTCAGCGAGGGCAGGAAGGTGCCGTTCGCCGCCGGTGACGTCGTCCACTTCCGGCCCGGTGTCCGCCACCAGGTCGTCAACGAGGGCGACGCCGACTTCCAGATGTACGCGGTCTGGTGGGACGCCGAGCTGGCCGAGCGGTTCGGCACCCGGCACCAGCAGAACGAGAAGAACCCGGAGCACCAGACGCGCCAGACGCACCCGGAGAACCCGGAGAACCGGGAGAACGCGGAGAACCCGGAGGGCACGGCATGAGCGCGCGTGGCGGGGGCCGTGCGGTCGTTGTGGCGGCGACGCCCACCCCCAACGGGGACCTGCACATCGGCCACATGGCCGGCCCGTATCTCGCGGGCGACGTCTACAGCCGGTATCTGTCGGCCGACGGCCGGGACGTGATCTACACGACCTGCACGGACGACAGCCAGACCTACGTCACCACCACAGCCCGCCGCCTCGGCGTGGAGCCGGAGCAACTGTGCGCCACCTCCACCGCGCGGATCGGGCGGACGCTGGCCTCGATGGGCCTGTCGATGGAAGGACTGCCGCCGGTCGACGACCGTTACCGGGCGACGGTGCTGGAGTTCTTCACCCGGCTGCACGAGACGGGCCGCCTGCGCGAGCGCACCGTACGACTGCCGTACGTACAGCGCACCGGCCGGTACCTGTACGACGGCCTGATGACCGGTCACTGCCCCGTCTGCCTGGCCGGCAGCAGCGGCGGGGTGTGCGAGGGGTGCGGGCACCCCAACAACGCCGACGAACTGCTCGGCCCGAGCTCGGTCCTGGACCCCGACTCCCCGGTGACCACCCGCGAGGCCACCCTCCTGGTACTGCCCATGGAGGAGTACCGGGACCGGCTGACCTCCTACTTCGCCGAACGGCTCGGCCGCTGGCGCCCGCACGCGGCGCAACTCGTGCGCGAGCTGCTGGCCCGTCCGCTGCCGGAGATACCGGTGACGGTGCCCGGTGACCGGGGCATCGCGGCGCCCTTCCCCGAGACGCCGGGGCAGATCCTCTACCCGTGGGTGGAGGCCATGCCCGCCGTCATGTACAGCACCTGGTGGTCGGCCGTCCGGCGCGGCGAGACCCCCGGGAGCGTCGACGAGCTGTGGCGTGCGGACAGCGGGACGCGGCTCGTGTACTTCCACGGCTTCGACAACGTCTACCACTGGGGCCTGATGGATCTCGTGCTGCTGATGGCGCACGGCGACCGTTACGCGCTGCCCGAGGCCAACATCAGCAACGAGTTCTACGACCTGGAGGGCGAGAAGTTCTCCACCAGCCGTAACCATCTGATCTGGTCGGCGGATCTGCTGGCCGAGGTGCCCAGAGACCTCGTCCGCTTCTATCTGGCGCTGACCGCACCGGAGTTCCAGCGCACCAACTTCAGTACGGCCGCGCTGACCGAGGTGACCGCACGGCGGCTGACCGAGCCGTGGAACCGGCTCGCGCGCACCCTCGACGCCCTCGCCCCGGCCGGCCCGGCCGTCCCGCTGCCGACCACCGCGGTGGGCCGGGAGCGGGCCGCCGGAATCATCGAGCGGTTCCGGCTCACCTACGAGCTGGAGGCGTTCAGCCTGGGCCGCACCGCCGAGAACGTCACCGCGGTGGTCGCCCGGCTGGCCGCGACGGCCCGCGACGTGAGCGAGGGGGACGACGCCCTCGCCGTCGGCGATCTGCTGCTCCAGGTGCGGGCGCTGCTGGCCTCGGCCGCCCCGCTGCTCGTCGACGCGGCGGCCGAGGCGGACGCCGCGGGCGTGGAGCTGGCCCTGGACGTCGTACAGCCCGAGAAGATCACCCCGTTCGCCCTGCCGCGGCTGCCGCAGGCCGTCCGGGACGGAGCCCGGCAGGAGGAGGCAGCGGCGTGAAACTGCTCACGATGGAGACGGTGCAGTACCTGAACTACTACCACGGCCGTTACCGGCAGGTGGAGGACCTGGGCGTCGAGCTCCACGTGCTCAACGGGGAGGGCACGGAGGACTTCTGGCCGGCCGGACGCTATCGGCTGGCGGGTTCCCGGAAGATCGACGACATCGTCGCCGCGGCCCGGGAATGGCACGCGGAGGAGCACTTCGACGGGGTCATCACCTTCTCCGAGTCCTCCGTGATCACCGTCGCCGCGGTCGCCGACGCGCTGGGCCTGCCGGGCATCGGCGTGCCGGCCGCCGTGTGCAGCAGAAACAAGTACCTGATGCGGCAGGCCTATGAGCGTGCGGGCGCACCGATCCCCTCGTACCGGCTGGTGGAGAGCCTGGACGACGCTCTGGGCGCCGCGAGCGACTTCGGCTACCCGGTCGTCCTGAAGCCGACCCTGGGCGCGGGCAGCCACTTCGTCTTCCGGATCGACACCCCCGGGGAGATGGCCGAACGGTACGCCCGGGCGGCCGACGGTATCCGGGATCTGTTCTGGGTCAACTCCGAGGCCGACGGGGTGGACCTCGGCCCGAACGGACTGCTCGTCGAGTCCTTCCTGGACGGCCGCGAGTACCTGATGGAGGCCGTCGTCTGGGACGACGACGTCTACCTCGGCTCGGTGGTGGACCGGATCACCGCGGAGGGCGGCACCTTCGACGACGACGTCCACCACGCGCCCACCTCGCTGCCGCCCGAGGAGATGGAGAAGGTCCGCCGTGCCGTCCGGGCCGGGGCACACGCCCAGGGGCTGCGGCGCAGCGTCCTGCACGCCGAGGTCCGGTACCACGACGGCGAACCCCACCTGCTGGAGATCGCCGCCCGGGTCGGCGGGGGCGGCCTCGACCTCATCGCGCGCAGAACGGCCGACCACGACCCGATCAGGGCCGTCGTGGACATCGGACGCGGGGTGCGTCCCGGCGTACGGCACTTCCGGCCGACCGGTGTGCATGTCACCGCCATGTGCCTGATCAGCGAGGCGGGCGTGGTCGACAGGGTGGAGGTGCCGCCGGAGGTCGCGGAGGCGGACGAGGTCTTCCTCCTCAAGATCACCGCCCGGCCGGGCGACGTGATCCGCCGGCCCCCGGACGGCAACACCATCCTCGGTTTCCTGGGGACGACCGGGGCGACGCAGGAGGAGGCGTTCGCCACGATGAACGACTTCGCCTCCCGGATCGAGGTGACGTTCCGCCAGGACACCCCGGAGCCGAAGGACACCCCGGAGTTGAAGGGCACCCCGGCGTCGCAGGGCGCCGTCGCGGCCACCTGATCCCACCGTCCGGTTCCCACCGTCCGGTCCCTCACGGTCCGGTCCCTCACGGTCCGGTCCCTCACCGTGCGACCGACACCGTGCGACGCCTTCCGTCCGCTTTCGCGCAAGGAGAAACGACAGTGCAGCAAGACACCATGTCCGCACCCCGCCCCACCGCGGCCACGAGCGGCCGGCGGGTACGCGGGGTGCGGCCCCGGCGCTATCTGATGTGCTCACCGGTCCACTTCGACGTCGTCTACTCCATCAACCCCTGGATGGAGCCGGCCAAGCCCACCGACCCCGCGCTCGCCGTCGCCCAGTGGGAACGGCTGCGCAGCCTCTACCTGGGCCTCGGCCATCAGGTCGAGCTGATCGACCCGGTCCCCGGCCTGCCCGACATGGTCTTCGCGGCCAACGGCGCCACCGTCCTCGACGGCACGGTGCTGGCTGCCCGGTTCCGTCACCCGCAGCGCGCCGACGAGGGCCCGGCCTACGCCGACTGGTTCCGCGCGCACGGCTACGAGGTCCACGACGCCGTCCACATCAACGAGGGCGAGGGCGACTACCTCGTCACGGGCGACAGGATCCTGGCCGGCACCGGCTTCCGTACCGACCGGCGCTCGCACACGGAGGCCGAACGTGTCCTGGGCCGCCCGGTGGTGACGCTGGAACTGGTCGACCCGCGCTTCTACCACCTCGACACCGCGCTGGCCGTGCTCGACCACGAGGAGATCATGTACTACCCGGCGGCCTTCACCGCCGACAGTCGCCGGACCCTGCGCGAGCTGTACCCGGACGCGATCGAGGCGACCGAGGACGACGCGGCGGTGTTCGGGCTGAACGCGGTCTCGGACGGCCGGCACGTGCTGCTGCCCGAGCAGGCCACCCACCTCGTCGACCGGCTCTGGAGCCGCGGCTTCGTGCCGATCGGCGTGGACCTGTCCGAGCTGCTGAAGTCGGGCGGAAGCTCCAAGTGCTGCACGCTCGAGATCCGTGACCGGGTGCCGGGGGCCGGCGCATGATCGATTATGACGGACGCCGGTTCCGCCCCGCCGAGGCGGAGGCCCAGGGCCGTACGGCGGTCTACCGGCAGGACGGCAACCTGCTGTGGGGCACCTTCTCCGGCGGCCGGGCCCGGCGCGGCTCCCTGACCGGCGTCTGCGCCCCCGACGGCTCGCTGCACTTCGCCTACTCCATGGTCCTGGACGACGGCGAGGTCGTGTCCGGGCGTTGCCGCAGCACACCGGAGATCCGGGAGGACGGCGGAGTGGACCTGCGCGAGGAGTGGGAGCGCTACGGGGCCCGCGCGGCACGGGGCGTCTCGTATCTGAAGGAGGTCAAGTGATGGAGCCGCCCACCCCGTCGCCCACCCCGTCGCCCGCGCCGGAGCCCGTCCGGTCGTCCGTCCCCCGGAAGGGCGGCACGGTGACCTGGGCGTGCGCCCCCGGGTTCCCGCCCGCGGTGATCTTCCCGTTCACGCCGGCCGAGCGGATGGGCACCCGCAACATCTACGAGTTCCAGATGCTGATGTACCGGCCGCTGTACTACTTCGGCAGCCGCGGGACGCCGGACGTGGACTACGACCAGAGCATCGGCGAACCCCCGCGGTGGAGCGACGACGGGCTGACCGTCACGGTGAGGATCAAGCCGTGGAAGTGGTCCAACGGCGAGACCCTGTGCGCGGACAACGTGCTGTTCTGGGTGAACCTGATGAAGGTCAAGGGCGACCGGTACGGCGAGTACGTGCCCGGATACTTCCCGGACAACCTCACCTCGTACGGCAAACTCGCCGAGGACACCGTCTACTTCACCTTCGACAAGGCCTACTCGAAGAAGTGGGTGCTGATGAACCAGCTCAGCACCATCACCCCGCTTCCCAGGGCCTGGGACCGTACCGCCGAGGGACCCGCCGACGCGTCGGGCGGCCTGGCCGACGTGCCCGCCGTCTACGACTACCTGATGGCGGAGCAGGGCGACATCGTCGACGAGGGCAACAAGCACCGCACCCGGTGGGCCGGCAGCCCCGTCTGGAGCGTGGTCAGCGGCCCCTGGCGGCTGAAGAGCTACACGCTCGAGGGTCTGGTCACCTTCGTGCCCAACGTGCACTACTCAGGGCCCGACAAGCCCTATCTGGACGAGTTCCGCCAGGTGCCGACGTTCTCGGACGGCGAGGAGTACGAACTGCTCAAGGCCGGACCGCACGCCGAGGGCGGCATCCAGGTCGGCTACCTGCCGCTGAGCTTCGCCTCCGAGCCGGCCACCGACCCCACCGTGGGCGGACCCAATCCGCTGGCCGAGCACTACACCCTGATACCGCAGGTCGCCTTCTGCATCCGCTACTTCTGCCTCAACTACAACAACCCCACGGTGGCCGGGAAGATCTTCCGGCAGACCTACTTCCGGCAGGCGCTGCAGAGCACGCTCGACCAGGACTCCGCCGTACGCGACATCTACCAGGGCTACGCCTACCGGCAGAACGGCCCCGTCCCGATGATCCCGGCGACCGACCTCGTCTCCCCGCGACAGCGCGAGGGGGCCTGGCCACTGCCCTTCGACATCGACCGTGCCCGTGCGCTCCTGGCCGCCAACGGATGGGACACCAGCACCACACCGGCCGTCTGCGTGAACCCCGGCACCGGGTCCGGCCAGGCGGGCGAGGGCATACCGGCGGGCACGAAGCTGAGTCTCTCGCTGCGCTATGTGGAGGGGCGCCCGGCACTGACCCGGCTGATGGAGAAGTACCGCAAGGACGCCGCGGCCGCCGGAATCGAGCTGCGCATGGAGGAGGTGTACGGCTCGGTGCTCGTCGCCGAGGACGGGCCCTGCGCCGCAGGGCCGGACTGCCTGTGGGAGCTGACCTGCTGGAACGGCGGCTGGGCCTACCACTACCCCAGCGGCGAGATCCTTTTCCGGACGGACGCGGGCGGCAACTTCGGCCACTACAGCGACCCCAGGGCCGACCGGCTCATCGAGGCGTCCGTCACCTCCGACGATCTGGAGGACCTCTACGCCTACCAGGACTTCGTGGCGGAGCAGGTACCGGTCGTCTTCACCCCGAACTTCCCCATCCGGCTCTTCGAAGTGGCCCACGAGATCGGGGGGTTCGGGCCGGTGAACCCGTTCGGGATGATCAACCCCGAGAACTGGTACTACCGCGGGGACGTGTGACGTGTCCCTGTCCGCATCCCCGGTGGCTCCCCTGGCCGCGCACGACCTGCTGATGTTCCTGCTCCAGATCGGTGTGCTGCTCGGTACGGCCGTGCTGCTGGGCCGGCTGGCCCAGCGGCTGGGCATGCCCGCGGTCGCCGGCGAGCTGTGCGCGGGGGTGCTGCTGGGGCCGTCGCTGCTGGCCCCGCTGGCCCCCGGCCTCGCGGCCTGGCTGCTGCCCCAGCGGCCGGGCCCGATGCACCTGCTCGACGCGGTGGGACAACTCGGTGTGCTGCTGCTGGTCGGCGTCACGGGCATGGGCGTCGACCTCGGGCTGGTGCGCCGCAAGGGGAAGGCCGCTCTCCTGGTCAGCGCCGGCGGACTCGTGGTGCCCCTCGTCTGCGGGGCGGCCGCCGCCCTGGCGATCCCGGCCACCCTGCTCGTCGACGGAGTGGACCGCACTGTCTTCGCCCTGTTCACCGGCGTCGCGCTCTGCGTCAGCGCGCTGCCGGTGATCGCCAGGACCCTGCTCGACATGGGGCTGCTGCACCGCGACATCGGGCAGCTGACCATCGGCGCGTCCCTGGTGGACGACCTCGCGGGCTGGCTCCTGCTGTCCGTCGTCTCGGCGATGGCCACCACCGGCGTGCACGGTCCGGACGTCCTGTGGTCCGTGGCGTCCCTGGCCGCCTTCCTCGCCTGCGCCCGGTTCGTGGGCGGGCCGCTGGTGCGCCGCGCACTGCGGTGGTCGGCACGCTCCGGCGGCGGCGACTCGGTGCCCGCCGTGTGCACCGTGCTGATCCTCCTGGGCGCCGCGGCCGGTCACGCGCTCCACATGGAGGCGGTCATCGGAGCCTTCCTCGTCGGTGTCCTGATCGGCTCCTGCGCGGAGTTCGACCGCGAGCGGGCGGCCCCGCTGCGGGTGGTCGCCGTCACCGTCCTCGCCCCGCTGTTCTTCGCCACCGCGGGTCTGCGTATCGACCTGACGGCGCTGGTCAGGCCCGAGGTCGCCGGGTCGGCGCTGCTCGTGCTGTTCGTCGCCGTCGCCGGCAAGTACGCCGGCGTGTACGCGGGGGCCAGGGCGGGCCGGCTCGGGCACTGGGAGGGACTCGCGCTCGGCGCGGGGATGAACGCCCGCGGGGTGATCGGGGTGATCATCGCGATGGTCGGGCTGCGGCTCGGGGTCCTCACCGCCGAGATGTACACGATCGTCGTCCTGGTGGCGATCGTGACCTCCGTGATGGCCGCGCCGCTGATGCGTCTCGCCGTACGCCGCATGCCCGTCACCGCGGAGGAACGGCTGCGGGAGCGGGTCACGGCCGGTGGCCCGGGGGTGGAGTCGAATTCCTGACGCATGCGCACCGAATTTCCGACGCTCCGGATTCCTTCCCCGAATCCGGCACTACCGTGAGGCCGGCCCGTCCACCCCTGTGCGCGCTCGGCCACCCCAACTCCTGGAAAGAAAAGGTGACATGAGGACAGTGCAGACGGTGCAAGGACAGACGGTGCAAGGTCAGGCGGTGCAAGGTCAGGCGGTGCAAGGGCAGCGGCCGCTGTTGCTCGTGGTGGCCACGGGCATGCGGACGTACCGTGAGTATCTGCTGCGTTCCATTCGCGGCGAGTTCGACATCCACCTCTTCCATGTGGACGAACCCACCTGGGAGAAGGAGTACATCTCCGGCTGGACGGTGCTGCCCACCACCCTGGACGGCCCGGCGATGGCCGACGCCGCCCGTGAGGTGCACGCGGCCACACCCGTCGCCGGCGTCCTGTGCTGGGACGAGGGCCGCATCCACGCCGCCTCCTATGTGGCCGAGGCGCTCGGGCTGCGCAACGGGGCGCCGGACGTGATCTGGCGGCTGCGCGACAAGGGCCAGACCCGCGAGGCCCTGGACGCCGCAGGCGTGGCGCAGCCCCGCTCCATACCGGTCCGGACGCTGGAGGAGGCACTGGCCGCCGCCGACCGGATCGGCTACCCCGCGATCCTCAAACCGCGCGGACTCGGGGCCAGCCTCGGCGTCGTCCGCGTCGACGACGCCGTACAGCTCGCGGAGAAGTTCGCGTTCACCGCCGGGGCGCAGGGTCCCGACCCCGATCCGCTGCCCTTCAGCACCGATCAGCCGGTGCTCGTCGAGGAGCTGGTGACCGGCGAGGAGATCAGTGTCGACGCGGTCGTCCGGGACGGCGTGGTGACCCCGCTGTTCGTCGGCCGCAAGGTCGTGGGCTACCCGCCGTACGCGGAGGAGACCGGCCACTTCGTGGACGGCGACGATCCGCTGCTCACCGACCCGCGGCTGCTGGACGCCCTCCAGGACACCCACACCGCGCTGGGTTTCCGGGACGGCTGGACCCACAGCGAATTCATGCTGACCACCGACGGCCCGCGCCTGATCGAGGTGAACGGCCGGCTCGGCGGCGACATGATCCCGTATCTGGGCGTGCTGGCCACGGGCATCGACCCGGGACTCGCCGCGGCGCGCGCCGCCTGCGGCATCGCCCCCGCCACGACCCCGGCCCACCACCGGGTCGCGGGCATCCGCTTCTTCTACGTCGACCACGACGACACCCGGATCGAATCCGTCGCGTTCCGCGAGGACGAGCTTCCCGACGCGGTCGAGCAGGTGGTGGCCGTGGCCCGGCCCGGTGCCGTGGTCTCGCCGCCGCCGAAGGGCACGGTGTGGGGGCGGATCGCCTTCGCGATCGCCACCGGCGACTCCGTCGAGGCGTGCGGGGCAGCCCTGGACGCCGCCGAATCGGCACTGGACGTACGCGGCGCCCGGGACGATCGGGAAGCCCCGGACGCCCCGGACGCCGACCGTGCGGGAGACGAGGTGCACGCGCATGGCCACTGAGGAGAAGAAGGACGAGAACGCGGCGATCTGGGCCACGTTCAGGGATTCGTCGGTCGCGGTCAAGACGATCCTCGCGGGTGTGCTGCTGAGCAAACTCGGCGGATTCCTCAATGTGTTCATCGTGCTCTACCTGACCTACCGCGGCTACTCCGAGAGCGAGGCGGCCTACGCGCTGGGCGGCTACGGAGCCGGCGCCGTGGCCGGTGTCCTGCTCGGCGGTACCCTCGCCGACCGCCTCGGGGCCCGCAACGCCACGGTCGTGGGCATGGGCGGCACCGCGGTCCTCACCGCGGCGCTGCTCTACCTGCCCAACTACCCGACCCTCGTCGCGGCCGTGTTCCTGGCCAGCCTCATGGCCCAGCTCTACCGGCCGGCCGCGGCCTCCCTGCTGTCCGGGCTCACCACGGGCAGCTCCCAGGTCGTCGTCTTCGGCATGTACCGGTGGTGCCTGAACGTGGGGGCCATGGCGGCGCCCATGGTCGGCCTCGGGCTCTACCACCTCGACGGGGAGAGCTACACCCTGCTGTTCTGGGGCGAGGCGGCGATCGCGCTGGCCTACGCCGTCGTCGCGGCCCTCGCCCTGCCCCGCAGGTCCGCGGAGGCGGTGGAGGAGGCCCCCGAGGAGGAGGGGGGCACGGCAGGGGGGTACAGGGCGATGCTCCGCGACCGCCGGTACGTGCTGTTCCTGACGGCCACCCTGCTCAACGCGATCATCTACGTGCAGTACCTCTCGACGCTCCCGCTGGACGTGGAGGCCCACGACCTCGACCTGTTCTGGTACACGGCCGCGGTCTCCCTCAACGGTTTCATGGTGATCGCCTTCGAGCTCCCGCTCACCAAGGTGACCCAGCAGTGGCGGACGAAGATCACGGTGGGCGTCTCCTTCGGCCTGGTCGGCGTGGGCGTGGCGCTGTACGGCATGCCGATGGGCGCCGCCGTGATCATGGGCGCCACCCTGGTGTGGACGATCGGTGAGGTCATCGGCGGCCCCGCGGTCTTCGCCCACCCGGCGACGGCGGGCCCGGCGCATCTGCGCAGCCGCTACATCGGCGCCTTCCAGTTCATGCACGCGCTCGGCACCGCCATCGGCCCGGTCCTCGGCGGCCTGCTGTTCGTCCGGCTCGGCCACGACGTCTGGCCGATCCTCGGTGTGATCGGCCTGGCCGCGGCGGCACTGGGCTTCGTCGCCGTCCGCACTCCGCCCAGGACACCGACGGAGCCGACCGACAAGGTGGCCGCACAGCCGGCGGACGCGTAGCGAGTGCCGGGTGCCGGGTATCCGGGTATCCGGCCGTTCGCCGGATCCCCTTTCACGGGAAACCGGATCCTTCACGAAGACGGCCGCCGTCCCCCGAGGGGCGGCGGCCGTCGTGCTGCCGGAGCGGTCGGGCGGTCAGCCGACGGCGGCCAGGTTCCGGGCGAACTCCTCGAGCGCCGGGCGCGGTACGGGCAGCACCGAGGTCCGGTGGTCCGTCATCATCTCCGGCACCACGTCGTCGTACTTCCGCAGCCACACGTCCGTGGCGTACACGGACTGCGAGAGCTCGACGCGCTCCTGTTCGGAGCGGAAGGCCCGCAGCAGGTAGTACCCGTCCTCGTCGTTCAGGGACGGGCCGTGGGCGACCACGGTGATGCCGCAGTCACGCATCAGCGGGATCGTGCCGTCCCGGCTGACGCGGTGGAACTCCTCCCGGGCGCCCGGCTTCACGGTGAACAGCCGGATCTCCAGCAGCCACGGTGCGTCGGTGTCGTCGCCCGTGCCGTCGCTCGCCTCGTCGTTCGTGCCGTCGCTCATGTCGTCCCCTCGGCCGGTCGCCCGAATGTCCGGTGCGCGAATGTCCCCGTACGCGAATGTCCCCGTACGTGGATGTCCCAGGGAGCAAACCAAAGAGGGTCTCCCGGAGCAACGGGCGTTCGGGAAAGGCATGTTGTGCCTGAGGGGACCGGCACCTTCACGGCACCGTCACGGCACCTTCACGGCGCCGGGACGTTCCGCGCGGCCGGCCGCCGCGTTGTGGGCCTGCTGTTCGGCGCGGTGGCGGAAGACGTGCCGGTACGTCTGCGGGGACACGGTCGTGACCCGGCCGAAGTGGTAGCGGAGGTTGGCCGCCGTGCCGAACCCGGTGTTCCGCGCGATGTGCTCCACCGGTTCGTCCGTCGTCTCCAACAGCTCCTGCGCGAGCCGGACCCGCTGCTGGAGCAGCCACTGCAGCGGGGTGATGCCGAGCCGGTCCCGGAAGCGCCGCGCGAACGTGCGCTCGCCCAGCCGCGCGGCGCGCGCGAGCTGCGGAACGGTCAGCGGCTCGTGCAGCCGCTCCTGCGCCCACTGCAGCACCGGGCCGAGGTCGTCGCTCGTCTCCGCCCGCACCACCGGCTTGGTGTACTGCGACTGGCCGCCCTCCCGGTGCGGAGGCACGACCATCCGGCGGGCCACCTCGTTGGCGACCGCCGCGCCGTGGTCCTGGCGCACCAGATGCAGGCAGAGGTCGATGGCCGAGCCGGTGCCTGCCGAGGTGAGGATGTCGCCGTCGTCGGTGTAGAGCGCGGAGGGGACGAAGTCGACCTCGGGGAAACGGTGGGCGAAGTCCCCGGCGTTCATCCAGTGCGTCGTCGCCGTACGCCCCGTCAGGATCCCCGCCGTGGCCAGTACGTAGGCGCCGGTGCAGATCGAGACGATCCGCTTCCCCGCGGCGTGGGCCTCGCGCAGTACCTCGACCAGCCGCGCGGGCGGGTCGAGCTGGACGGGCCGGGCGCACGCCGAGACGAGGACGGTGTCGGCGTCGAGCAGATCGTCGAACCCGTAGGGGGTGTGCACCTGCAGACCGGCCGCTGTGCGCAGCGGGCCGGACGGGTCCCCGCACATGCGCAGTTCGTACCAGGGGTCGACCAGATCGGAGCGGTCGTTCCCGAACACCTCGTAGGGAACGGCCAGTTCGAACATGGGGGTGGCATCCGTCAGGGCGATCGCGATCACATGGGGACGCATGTCGGTAATTTAGCGCACGATGTCAAAACTGCCGATGGTGCGCAGGGGAGCCCGCGGGCCAAGCTGACCCGCATGAGCGAAGCAGCAACGCCCCAACCCTCCGGGGGAACCCTCAGCGCGGCCCAGGGCACCGCCATGTACGTGGGCGCGGTGCTCGGCACCGGTGTCATCGCCCTGCCCGCGCTCGCCGCGGAGAAGGCGGGCCCCGCGTCGCTGCTGGCCTGGCTGGCCCTCGTCGTCCTGTCGGCGCCGCTGGCCGCCGCCTTCGCCGCGCTGGGCGCCCGCTACCCGGACGCGGGCGGGGTCGCCACGTACGCCATGAAGGCGTTCGGGGAGCGGGCCTCCGCCGTCGTCGGCTGGTGCTTCTACCTCGCCGTACCGCCGGGCGCGGCCGCCGCGGCACTGTTCGGCGGCGCGTACGTCTCCTCCGCGGTGGGCGGCGGAACCACGACCACGATGGTCACCGCCGTCGGGCTGATGCTCGTGGTCACCGCCGCCAACACCCTGGGCCTGCGAGTGACGGGGCGGTTCCAGTTCATGCTGGCCGGGCTGCTCGTCACGCTGCTGCTGCTCGCCGTCGCGCTGTCGCTGCCGAAGGCGGACACCGCCAACCTCGAACCGTTCGCCCCGCACGGCTGGTCCGCGGTCCTGCCGGCGGCCGCGCTGCTCGTCTGGAGCTTCGCGGGCTGGGAGGCGATCACGCACCTGGCCGGTGAGTTCCGGCGCCCGGAACGGGACCTGCCCCGGGCCACCTACTCGGCCGTGGTGATCGTGGGCGGGCTGTACCTGCTGGTCGCCTTCGCGGTCATCGTCGTCCTCGGCGACAGCGCCTCGCGCTCGGACGCCCCGCTCGGCGACCTGATGGCCCAGGGCCTGGGCGGCCACGCCCGCTACCTCGCCGCGGGCGCCGCGCTGCTGCTCACCACCGGCGCCATGAACGCCTACTACGCCGGGGCCGCCAACCTCGGCGCCGCCCTCGCCCGCGACGGCGCGCTGCCCGGGTGGATGTCCCGCGGCAGTGTCGCCGGAGAGGTGCCGCGGCGCAGCCTCGCCGTCGTGTCGGGCCTGTCCTTCCTCGCCCTGCTCGGCGTGGGCCTCACCGGCCTCGGCGCCGAGCCGCTCGTCCTGCTCACCACCGGCTCGTTCGTGGCCGTCTACGCGGTCGGTGTGGCCGCCGCCCTGCGGCTGCTCCCGAAGGGAACCAAGGGCAGGGCCTCCGCACTGGGCGCGTGCGTCGCCGTCGCGGCCCTGCTGGTCATGGCCGGCCCCTATCTGCTCTGGCCGCTCACCGTGGCCGGCGCCGCCCTCCTCTACCTGCGGCTGAACCGGCGCCGCCGCGAGGCCGCGGGCCGGGCGACGGGTCAGGCCGCGGAAACCGCCGCGCCGCCGCTGGAGAAGGCCCCCGGCACCCGGGAAGCAGGCTTGTGACCGTGCCCCCTCCACCGGACGCCGCGACCACGGAATCCGCCGTGCGCGGGCTGCCGGCCGCCGCGACCGCGACACCTGCCGCGTGCGGGCCACCGACCGCCGAGAGCCTGCACCGCGCGGTGGCCGCATTCCTGGGCCTGAGCGCGGACGTGGGCCTGGACGCGGGCCTGGACGCGGGGCCGGGTCCGGACACCGATGCACCGGCCCCGCCCGCACGGCCCACGCAGGCCCCGCCCGCACCGGCCTCGTACGAACCGCTGGCGCACGACGATCCGGACGCCGCGCTGAGATGGCTGAACTCCTGGGGATGCAGGATCCGTTATCCCCGCCCCGGCGAGCCGGACACCTTCGGCCCGGGGCTGCGTGCCTGGGCGTCCCGCTGGTACGCGCGGCTCCCGGGCCCGGAAACCCGGATCGGCGACCTCACCGACGACGCCGTCGCGCCCCTCGGCGCCTGCTACGCCGACCTGGCCGCGCTCCGCGTCGGACCGCCGGAGCGCCCCCGCGCCCTGGGCGCGACCGCCGCCTCGAAACTCCTGCACGGCCTGCGCCCGCGCACCCTGGTCCCCTGGGACGAGGCCATCGCCCGCAAGCTGCACGGCGCCCGGGACGCGGCGGCCTACACGGCCCACCAGCGCCTCAACCGGGACTGGGCCCGGCACGTCCTGGCCGACAGCGGCCTGGACGAGGAACAACTAGCCGTCCTGTACGGGTGTCCAGGACGCCCCCTGGCCAAGATGCTGGATGACTACACGTACCTCACACTGACTCGATCGGACATACGGTGATCCTTCGCATAGACCACATCGGGCTGGCCACCGAGGACCCCGACGGTGTTGCCGCCTTCATGACCACACTGGGCATGCGCAAGTACGACGAGGGGCACGCCGACGACTACGGGGTGGCCTGCGAGTTCTGGCAGTTCGGCGGCGGCCTCGGCAACCCGGCCGTGGAAATCGTCTCCCCGGCCCAGGAGTGTTCCGCCATCGACGGCCGCCTCGAACGGCAGGGCCCCGGCCTGTACCACCTGGCCTTCGAGGTGGACGACCTCGACAACGAGACGGCCCGGCTGCGCGGCGAAGGCTACACGGCGGTCGACGCCCAGCCCTGCAAGGGCGCACGCGACGGAATGACGGTGACCTTCCTGTACGCCCCGGCACCGGCCAACCTGCTGATCGAGCTGGTCCACTACGCACCGGACCGCGGGAGCGGCGTGTGATCACCCTCGACGACGTCCGCGCGGCGGCACTGCGTCTGCCCCGCACCGAGGAACATCTGATCAGGGAGTACGTGAAGTTCAAGGTCGGGCGGATCGTGTACGCCTCGGTCTCCCCGGACGAGACGACGATGGGCTTCGCCTTCCCCCGCGAGGAACGCGACCTGCTGATCGCCTCCGCCCCCGAAAAATTCCACCTCCCCCGTACCTCCGACCTGCGCTACAACTGGGTCTCCCTGCGTATGCCGGCGTTCACCCCGAAGGACCTGGCTCCCCTGGTCCTGGACGCCTGGCTCATGGCGGTCCCGAAGTCCGTCGCCGTCCCTTACCTGGAGTCACTGCAGGGCGAAGGGTGACGAGACGGGGCCGCCTGCCCGGGGACACCGACCGGGACGGCGCCGGGCGGCGGACCACCGACCGAGTCCACCGCCGGGCCGTCGCCGTCATCGGCGAGCAGTGAGCGCAGGACCGCGTCCGAACCATTTCTGCCGGCCCGGGCCGGGTTTCTCCGGCCCGGGGTTTTTCATGTCCGGCCGTCCAGGCGGCGGGCGATCTCCAGTTGGCGGTCCTCCAAAGGGCGGCCGTCCTCGAGGTCCCAGAGGCAGTTCTGCAGCAGCCGGCCGTACGTCCACGCGCGGGCCCGCTCGCGGTCCAGGCCGAGGACGTCGGTCATCGCGTCGAAGCGCCAGTGGACGTCGTCGGCGTCGAAGCGGTTGTACAGGGCCGGCCACAGTTCGAAGCCGGGGTCGCCGGCCAGCGGCTTGGGGTCGATGGCGAGCCAGTCGGCACGTTCGGCGGCCAGGACGTTCTCCTCGTGCAGGTCCCAGTGCAGGAGGCGGTCGCCGGGCTCGTCCACGACCTCCCGTACGGCCGCCGCGCAGTCGGCGAGGACGCGGCGGGCCGCCGGGTCCGGGACGCGGTCCAGGGCCCGGGGGGTCCGCTCCAGCAGGGTGCGGGCGATGTCGCCGAGGCGGCGCATGCCCGCCGGGGCGGGGGTGGCGGTGAGGTGGGCGAGGAGGCGGGCGATCACCAGGACGGCCTCGTGGGCGTCCGGGAGGCGGGAGAGCATCCGGGAGGGGTCGAGGCGTTCCAGGAGCATCGTGCCGGTGGCCGCGTCGTGCTCCAGCAGGCGGACCGCTCCGTCGCCGTCCCAGATCCGCAGGGCGACCGGTTCGCCCTCGGTCTCCCCGTCCAGGATCTGGAGCTTCAGCACGGCCGGTGTGCCGTCCGCGCGGTCGACGGGGAGGACCAGGGCGCTCACACCGTGCATCGGTGCGCCGGTGAGATGCAGGTGCCAGCGATCGAGGAAGGCGGTGGCCAGCCCGGGCAGCCGGGCGACGAAGGCGCGGCCCGCCTCCCCGTTGAACTTCTCCTGTGCCGCCGCGAGTTCCTCGGGTACGTGGATCACGGTGGGCACCGTAGTACGGCGCTCACGGCGTTCACGGCTCCAGGATGACCTTTCCGGTCGTGCCCCGGTTCTCCAGGGCGTGGTGGGCGGCTGCGGCGTCGGCGAGGGGGAAGCGGTGGACGGCGGGGGTGAGCCGGCCTTCGGCGGCTTCGGCGAGGGCGCGCAGTTCGAGGGTGCGTACGGGGTGGGGGCCGCCCGCTCGGCGCATCATCTCGGGGCCGAGGACGTTGAGGGAGACGCCGTCGACGAGGTAGGGGTCGGTGCTGTCGAGGCCCTGGGCGGACCAGCCGAAGACGACGTGGCGGCCGCCGGGGGCGAGCAGGGCGACGAGCGTGCGGGCGGTGTCGCCGCCCACGCCGTCGTAGACCAGGGTCGCCTTGCCCTCGTGAGCGGCGAGCCGTGCGGGCCAGGCCGGGGCCGTGTAGTCGACGGCGAGGTCGGCGCCGTTCGCCGAGACCCGGGCGGCCTTGTCAGGGCCGCCGGCGAGGCCGATGACGGTGGCGCCCGCGTTCTTGGCGTACTGCACGAGGAGGGTGCCGATGCCGCCGGCCGCGGCGGGGACGACGACCACGTCCCCGGGGCCGGGTTCGGCGAACTGCACGACGCCCATGGCCGTGCGGCCGGTGCCGATCATGGCGACGGCCTGGGCGAAGTCCAGGCGTTCCGGGATCTCGTGCAGGCGGTCGGCGTCGGTGACGGCCAGCTCCGCGTAGCCTCCGGGGGCGAATCCGAGGTGGGCGACGACGCGCCTGCCGAGCCAGTTCGCGGGCGTGCCGTCGCCGAGGGCGTCGACGACCCCGGCGACCTCGCGGCCGGGGACGGTGGGCAGGGCGGTGGGCGTGGGCGCGGGCCCCTGGTGGCCTTGGCGCAGGGCGGTGTCCAGGAGGTGGACCCCGGCGGCCCGGACGGTGATACGCACCTGGCCGGGGCCCGGCCGCGGATCCGGGACCTGTTCGTGGGTGAGGTTCTCGGCGGGGCCGAAGGCGTGCAGGCGGATGGCGTGCATGGGTGTCTCCTGTGGGCGCGGTCCGGGAAGTCGGCTCGGGACACCGGTCCGAGGCGCTGGTCCGGGACACCGGTCCGAGGCGCCGGCCCGGGGGACGCCCGGGCCGGTGTACCGGACCGGGTGTCGGCTCGGCGTGGTCACTGTGGTGGGCCCACTGTTCAACCTCAAGCTCGCTTGAGGTCAAGCTCGTGCCGGCCGAGGGCGAGGGAGACGGCCGTGAGGGCGCTGTTGAAGGAGACCTCGGAGAGCACACCGGGGGCGGCGACCTGGTCGCCCGCGAGGTAGACGCCGTCGCCGCGGTCGACGGCGGGCCGGTCGTGCCAGCTGGTGCCGGGCGGGTCGACGGCGCCGGTCCGCCCGTTCGCCACCGCCTCCCGCCGCCAGGTGACGCGTTCCCGCCAGCCCGGGTGGCCCAGGTCCAGCAGTTCCTCGGCGCGGGCCACGCCGTCGGCCCTGGTCTCGTGCGGGGCGATGGGGATCTGGCCCTGGAGGAGCTGTTCGCCGGCGGGGGCGAGGGTGCGGTCCTGGGCGGTGAACCGTTCCAGCCAGCCGGGCGCGTCCAGGTCGGAGACGACGAACGCGTCGCCGCGCCGGGTGCGCAGGGCGAGGTCGACGAGGACGGTGCGGCCGCTCGGCCAGGTGAGGGCGGGGTCGCCGAGGAGACGGCGGGCGGAGTCCAGGGAGGTGGCGACGACGACCGGGGCGTCCGTGGGGAGGGTGTCCGCGCGGGACAGGGTCTCCATGCGGACGCCCAGGTTCCAGGCGCGGGAGGCCATGCGGTCGATGAGGCCGCCCCAGCCGCCGCGCGGGTAATGGGCCTCCGGCGGCAGCTTGGCGGCGCGGCGCAGGCGTTCCTGGACGAAGGCGGCGGAGAGGGAGCCGGGGTCGTGGTGGAAGAGGGCGACGGCGGAGTAGTGGGCGGCGGCGAGCGCGCCCTCCTCGCCGGCGATACCGGTGGCCCAGGTACGGAAGTCGGTGTCGACGGGGGCGTGGGCAGGGGCGCGGCGCAGCAGTTTCAGCATGGCGAGGGGCGGGACGCGGTGCAGGGTGCCGTGGTGGCGGAGCCGGAGGCGGGCGGCTTCCAGGGGCGGGAGGGGAGCGAGGGGGCCGATGAGGTCGCGTTGCCGGAGCCAGGACCAGTGCGGGCCGCCGCTGTAGAGGGCGTGCGGGCCCTCGTTGGTCCGGTAGGGGCCCTCGGCGGTGCGGGCACGGCCACCGAGGGTGTGGTGCGCTTCGTGGAGGGTGACTTCGGCTCCTGCCTCGGCGGCGGTGATGGCCGCGGTCAGTCCGGCGAAACCGCCGCCGATGACGGTGATGCGGTGCATGGCTGGGTTCTCCCTCGGTCGGGGTCGCGCCCGGTGGTTTCGGAGACGGTCCGGTCTCCGATGGCCCCGGTCACTCGTGGCTACGACGGCCCAGGGCTCCAGGATGTGACAGGCCCGAGGTCTTCGCAGGTCAGGCCGATTGTCAGTGGGGGAGTGCAGGATGAGGACATGGTGAGGCGAGCGGTGTCGGCGGGCGGTACGGGGGTGAAGGGCGCTCGGCGTCCGGAGCTGCGGCTGCCGGTGCCCGAGCGGTACGAGGGGGGTGAGCTGGAGCCGGACGGGGACTACGACGGGCTGGAGTTCTTCGAGGCGGATCTCTCGGCGCAGGACGGCGCGGGGGCGCGGTTCATGGACTGCGTGCTGACGGGATGCGCGCTGGACGGGACGCGGCTGTCCAGGGCCCGGGTGCTGGACTCGGTCCTCGCCGGTGTGCGGGGGGTGGGCACGGATCTCTCCGGGGCGACGCTGCGCGACGTCGAGCTGACGGACGCGCGTCTCGGGGGGACTCAGTTGCACGGGGCGGAGCTGGAGCGGGTGCTGGTCCGGGGCGGGAAGATCGATTTCCTGAATCTGCGGTCCGCGCGGCTCAGGGACGTCGTCTTCGAGAACTGTGTGCTGGTCGAGCCGGACTTCGGCGGGGCGCGGCTGGAGCGGGTGGAGTTCGTGGACTGCGCGCTGAAGGGCGCGGATCTCAGCGGGGCCACGCTGACGGACGTCGATCTGCGCGGGGCCGCTTCGCTGGAGATCGCCCGGGGTGTGGACCGGCTGGCGGGGGCGGTGATCAGTACGGGGCAGTTGCTGGATCTGGCACCGGTGCTGGCGGGGGAGCTGGGGATCCGGGTGGAGGACTGAGGGGCGGGGGAGCGGGGCGGAAAGGGCGTGGGCGGAGGGGGAGGAGGGCCGGGGCGCGCGCGGTGGGTCAGTCGAGGCGCGGGTGGCGGGCTTGGAGGGTCCAGATGGCCGGGTTCTCTCCCAGGTCCTCGTGCAGGTCGATGAGGTCGGCGAGCAGGTCGTGCAGGAAGTCGCGGGCCTCGCGGCGGAGTTCGGAGTGGGAGAAGGTCAGGGGCGGTTCGTCCGCCGGCAGCCACTCGGCCTCGATGTCGACCCAGCCGAAGCGGCGTTCGAAGAGCAGCCGGTCGGTGGATTCGGTGAAGTCCAGTTCCGCGTACTGGGGGCGGGAGGCACGGGAGCCCGCCGGGTCCCGGTCGACGCGTTCCACGATGTCGCACAGGGCCCAGGCGAAGTCGAGCACCGGCACCCATCCCCAGGCTGTGGACAGTTCCCGGTCCTCCTTGGTGTCGGCGAGGTAGACGTCGCCGCAGAAGAGGTCGTGCCGCAGGGCGTGGACGTCCGCACGGCGGTAGTCGGTCTGCGGGGGGTCGGGGAAGCGGTTGGAGAGGGCATAGCCGATGTCGAGCACGGAGGTGATGGTGTCACGGCGGACGCGGTGCGGCGGCGGCGGACGGTCCGGTGGACGGGCTCGACGACTGTGGGGCCGGGGTCGCTCCGTGGTGCGCGGCCGTGTTCTTCCTAGGATCGCGGGGTGCGCCTCCGCTTCCGGCCCCGTGGCCATCGCCGTCCCCGCGGCCTTCGTTCCCACGGCCCCCGTCCCCACGGCCCCCGTCCGCTCGCCGCCGTCGCCCTCGTGACCGCGGCGGTGGCGGTGGCAGTGGCCGGGTGCGCGGGGGGTGCGTCCGGAGGACCTGGGGGTTCTGACGGATCGGGTGGTCCGGGCAGCGCCGGTGCGGGCGACCCGTACTTCCCGAAGGCCGGCAACGGCGGGTACGACGTCTCCCACTACGCGCTCGACCTCGCCTACGATCCGGCCGCCCATCACCTCACCGGCACCGCGACGATCACCGCCCGCGCGACCGAGGACCTGACCGCGCTGAACCTGGACCTCGAGGGCCTGGACGTCGAGCGGGTCACCGTCGACGGCGGCACCGCCCGCTGGCGGCGCGCCGGTCAGGAGCTGACCGTCCGGCCGGCGAAGGGACTGGACCGGGGCCGGACGTTCCGGGTGGCCGTCCGCTACTCCGGGGCCCCGGTGACCGTCACCGACCCGGACGGCTCCGAGGAGGGCTGGCTGCGCACCGCGGACGGGGCGCTGGCGCTGGGCCAGCCGACGGGCTCGATGGCGTGGTTCCCGGGCAACCACCACCCCTTCGACAAGGCGACGTACACCGTCACGGCGACGGTGCCCAAGGGCCTGCGGGCGGTGTCCAACGGCGAGCCCGCGGGGGAGCGGACGAAGGGGGGCCGGACGGCCTTCACCTGGCGTACCACCGAGTCGATGGCGAGTTACCTCGCCGTGCTCGCCGTCGGCCGGTACGAGACCGGCCGCACCACGACCCGCGGCGGCCTTCCCGTTCACACCGCAGTCGATCCGCGGCAGGCGGCGGCGAGCCGTACGGTGCTGGCCCGGCTCCCGGAGGCCGTGGAGTGGGCGGAGGGCTGGTTCGGCCCGTACCCCTTCTCCTCGGCGGGGGCGATCGTCGAGCGTCCCGGGGACGCCGGGTACGCCCTGGAGACCCAGAACCGGCCCGTGTTCGCCGGGGCGCCCAGCACCCTGCTCCTGGTGCACGAGCTGGCCCACCAGTGGTACGGCAACTCCGTCACGCCGAAGACCTGGCGGGACATGTGGCTCAACGAGGGGTTCGCGACCTACGCGGAGTGGCTGTGGCGGGAGGACCACGGGGACGGCACCGCCCAGGAGACCTTCGACGCGATGTACGCCGGAACGTACTTCCCCGACGCGGCGACGAACGAGGCGGTCTGGTCGTTCCCACCCGCGCGGCCGCCCGACGCGGCGCACATCTCCGGCGTCCCCGTCTACCAGCGCGGCGCGATGGTCCTGCACAGGATCCGGCGGACGGTCGGCGACGACGCCTTCCGCGCCCTCCTCCGCGGCTGGGCGGCGAAGCACCGCCACGGCAACGCGGACACCGCCGACTTCACGGCGTACGTGGAGAGGTCGGCCCCGGACGAGGACTTCGACGGGATCTGGTCGGACTGGCTGTACGGGGAGGGGAAGCCGGCCCGGCCCTCCACGCCCTGAGGCCTGAAGTCCTGGAGAGCCGATGACCTGGAAGCCGAAGGCCGTAGCCCCGCAGCCCTGGGACGTTCCCTGCGTGCGCCCTGCCCGTGCCCTGCGCGCGCCGGAGCCCCCGGCCGCCGGGAAGGCGGGCCGGGGGCTCCGGAACGTGGTGTGGGGCGTCCGTCAGACCCCGACGCCGAAGTCCTGGGCGATGCCCGTCAGGCCCGAGGCGTAGCCCTGGCCGACGGCGCGGAACTTCCACTCGGCACCGTTGCGGTACAGCTCGCCGAAGACCATGGCGGTCTCGGTGGCCGCGTCCTCGGACAGGTCGTAGCGGGCGATCTCGGTGCCGCCGGCCTGGTTGATGACGCGGATGTACGCGTTGCGCACCTGGCCGAAGTTCTGGCTGCGGGTCTCGGCGTCGTAGATCGAGACCGGGAAGACGATCTTTTCGACGTCCGCCGGGAGACCGGCCAGGTTGACGTTGATCTGCTCGTCGTCGCCCTCGCCCTCACCGGTGCGGTTGTCGCCGGTGTGGACGATGGTGTTGTCCGGGGTCTGCTTGTTGTTGAAGAAGACGAAGTGACCCTCCGAGTACACCTTGCCCTGCGGGTTGACCGCGATCGCGGAGGCGTCGAGGTCGAAGTCCGTGCCGGTGGTGGTGCGGACGTCCCAGCCGAGGCCCACGGTGACGGCGGTCAGGCCCGGAGCCTCCTTGGTGAGCGAGACGTTGCCACCCTTGGACAGGCTTACAGCCATTGTTGGGAGTCCCTTCCCTCGTGTACGTACGGCTACGAAGCTACAGCTACCCCTTTGAACGCGAGAGGAGTACGCGAGGTTCCAGGTGGCTTTACTTTCTTTACCCGGGATATTCGGGTGACGCGGACCGGTCAGAGGCGGGACCATGGACGGCATGTCCGGTCCCCATGTCATCCGCGGCTCCGTCCTCCTGCCCGAGGCCGAGCTCATGTGGCGTTTCTCGCGTTCGTCGGGGCCCGGCGGGCAGCACGTGAACACCACCGACTCGCAGGTCGAGCTGCGTTTCGACCTCGCCGCCACCGAAGCGCTGCCCGAGGTGTGGAAGGAGCGGGCGCTGGAGCGGCTGGCGGGGCGGCTGACCGACGGTGTCGTCACCGTCCGGGCCTCAGAGCACCGCTCCCAGTGGCGCAACCGAGAGACCGCCGCCGTGCGCCTCACGGCGCTCCTCGCCGAGGCCACCGCGCCCCCGCCCCGGCCCCGCAAACCTACCCGCATCCCCCGCGGCATCAACGAGCGCCGGCTACGGGAGAAGAAGCAGCGCTCGGAGACGAAGCGGGGGCGCTCCGCGCGCGACTGGGGGTGACCTCGGGCAGGACCCGGGTGCTCCGTGTCCCGGGGTGCCTCGGCGCGGGCCGGGTGCTCCGGACGGAACCGGGGGTGTCCCGGGTAGGGCCGGGGTGATCCAGGCGGGGGCGGGGTCCTCCGCGCGGGAACGGGGCGGACGGGTGTCAGGCCAGGTCCAGCACTCCGACCGTTTCCTCCCCGACGACCTCGCCGTTCCTGCGGAAGCCCAGGCCCAGATAAAAGTTCTCCGGGCCGTTCTCGCCGGGATGCCAGGTGACGTGGAGCTCCTTGCCGCCCCGGGCGCGGATCTCCGCGGCGACCGACTCCACGGCGAAGCGGCCGTAGCCCTTGCCCTGTTCCTCGGCGGCGATGTTCAGCCGCCACAGGCCCGAGCGGACGAGGCTGCCGCCGTCCTCGTGCCAGTCGATGTCGAGGAAGGCCATCAGGAAGCCGACCGCGCGGTCACCGTCCACGATCAGGCGGGGCCAGGCGGAGCCGGAGTGGACGTATGCCTCGGCGAGGGACTTCACGACCGGGGCGACCGCGAACTCCTGGTCGGGGCGGACGCGTATGCCGAGGGCGGCGTCGAGGTTTTTCGGGGTGAGCTCTTCGAGGCGGGGAGATGTGGTCTTTGTCACCCGGGCAGCGTAGGGAAGCAATTCCCTTTCGGTAAAAGGGATTTCCGGCCCGGGAGGCTTCCGTGAAGAGCCCCGGGAACGCTCAGGCCAGGTGCCGGTAACGGCCCCGGAAGTAGGTCAGCGGCCCGCCGTCCGCGCTGGGTACGTCCGCCGTCAGGACGCGGCCGATCACCAGGGTGTGGTCGCCGGCCGGCACCCTCTGCTCGGTGCGGCACTCCAGGGTGGCGAGGGCGCCGCCGACCAGGGGGGCGCCGCTGTACTCGCCCCGCACGTACGGGATGTCCGCGAAGAGGAGGCGGTCGCTGATCCGGCCCTTCATCGAGAAGCGGCCCGCGATGTGCCGCTGGCTCTCGGACAGGACCGACACCGACCACAGTGGCTGCTCGTCGAGCAGGTCGTCCATGCGGGAGCCCTCGCGCAGGCTGACCAGCACCAATGGCGGGTCCAGGGACACCGAAAGGAACGCGGTCGCGGTCATGCCGACGTCCTCGCCGGCCGGTGCCCGCGGGTCGTCCGGGTCCAGCGACGGCTCTTGCGCGGTCACCAGGACCACACCGGCGGCCAGACGGGACATGGCTGCGCGGAACTCGTCGTCGCTCACCCCCTCAGCATGCCGGGCGGCGGGTACGGCGGTGATCGT
This sequence comes from Streptomyces sp. P9-A2, assembly GCF_036634175.1. Classification (NCBI taxonomy): domain Bacteria; kingdom Bacillati; phylum Actinomycetota; class Actinomycetes; order Kitasatosporales; family Streptomycetaceae; genus Streptomyces; species Streptomyces sp. P9-A2. The sequence continues at coordinate 3,668,462 of NZ_JAZIFX010000001.1, read as the reverse complement.
GGGCGGGGGTACGGGAGTGTTCAGCACACCGGAAACGCTAGTCTCCGCTCCGTACGTCCCGCATCGGGCCTCCGCCCGAGCGGGGACCTAGGACCAGCGACGGACTCCTGCGCTCCACGGGCGTGAGCCGGCGCCCACGGACCGAACCCTGTGGAAAGGGTGCGGAATTCGCATGCGGCGCATGAGGCGCATGCCGTTCATTCGGTATATCCGGTGAACGGCCGGAGAAACTGCGGAAAGGTCTCCCAATTGTTCATGTTTAGTTGTGACTTGAATCACAAGGGGTGGCAATTGTTGACCCTGTGTACCGGGTGGGCAGCGCGCTGTGATTCAGTGGCGGGGAGGCTGCCAGGACGATACGCCGATGAGAACGCTTGATTCGCTGCGAGGTCCCGGGGGGAGGGTGAGCATGGAGACCGAGTCGGAGCCCTATGTCCGTCTTGCTTCCCTGCGGCAACTGCACCAGGGCATGGCCGACATGAACACGGCCCGCAGTCTGGCCGACACCCTCCAGACCGTCGCCGACGGCGCCGTCCACGCCCTGGGGTACGAACTGGCCTGCGTCAACCTCGTGCGCCCCGACGGTGACCTGGTCGTGGCCGCCCTCTCGGGCAACGCGGCCGCCGAGTCCCTCATCACCGGCCGGGTCGGTTCGCGCGAGTCCTGGGAGCGCCGCCTCGCCATGGGCGAGACCTGGGGCGACCTGATCTTCATACCGCACACCGAGGGCTGGGTCCTCGACGACGACGACGTCCCGCAGTGGTACACCGACGGGCCCCCGCCCCGCTTCGAGGACGAGTGGCACCCCTCCGACCGGCTCTTCGCCCCGATGTACGCCCCCGGCCCGCAGGGCGGCGGAGCCGGCGAACTGGTCGGCGTGCTCTCCGTGGACCGCCCGCGCAACGGCCGGCTGCCCGGCGCCTGGGGCCGCGAAGCGCTCCAGATGTACGCCTTCCAGGCCGCCATCGCGATCAGCAACGCCCGGCTGCGCTCCAACATGCAGCGCGCCCTGGTCCGCCTGGAGCGCGAGCAGCAGGCCCTGCGCGCCAGCGAGGAGAGTTTCCGGCAGGCCTTCGAGTACGCCCCGTCCGGCATGGCCGTCGCGGAGATGGGCGGCGACCAGCACGGCCGCGTCCTGCGCACCAACGACGCGCTGTGCCGGCTGCTCGGCCGCCCCGCCTCCGCGATGCGCCGCTACTCCTTCTCCGACCTCGTGCACCCCGAGGACATCGGCACGCTGCTGCGGACCTCCGCCGAGGGCGGCCGCGCCGAGCTGCGGCTGGCCCGCCGGGACGGCACCTACGTATGGGTGTCCCTGCGCAACTCCGTGGTCGCCGACGCGGCCGACGGGCCGCGCTTCCTGCTCACCCACGTCGAGGACATCGAGGAGCGCAAGCGCCGCGAGTTGCACCTCGCCCACCGCGCCTCCCACGACTCCCTCACCGGTCTGCCGAACTCCGCGGAGCTGCGCGCCCGGCTCTCCGCACGCCTGTGCCGGAAGCGCCCGTCGATACTGCCCGCCGCCGTGGACGAAGCCATGGCCGCCTTCGAGTCCTTCGACTCCCAGGACGCCGGCTACGGCCCGCCCGCCTTCGGCCCGCCCGCCTTCGACCGCGGCCACGATTTCGACTTCCCGCCCGAGGCCGAGGGGTTCGAGGGGTACGACCATCATGTGCACGCCATCGCCCCCGACGAGGACCAGGACGACGGCGCCAAGGGCCTCGCGGTGCTCTTCTGCGACCTCGACGGCTTCAAGTCGATCAACGACCGGTTCGGGCACAACGCGGGCGACGCGGTGCTCATCGAGGTCGCCCGCCGGCTCGGCGACGGCGTCCGGGACGGCGACACCGTCGCCCGGCTCGGCGGCGACGAGTTCGTGATCCTCGCCGACGGGCTCGGCCGGGCCGACGCCCAGGACCTCGCCGTACGGCTGCGCAACGAGATCATCCAGCCCATCCGGGCCGAGGGCCGGGCCGTGCGGGTCGGCGCCAGCTTCGGCATCGGGTGGGCCCACTGCGGCATGACGGCGGACGAAGTGCTGAAGTCGGCCGACGAGCGGATGTACATCGAGAAACGATCTCGTCCCAAACAGCATCGGCGGGCGGGATGAGACCCAGGTCGGCGAGTTGATGCGGCCCGAGTCACCTGTTCGGGTGGTCGGATGGGGGTCCCCCTGTTCGAGTAGATTCGAGAATGGGGGAAGGTAGGCTCGCCTACCTCACCACCCGTACCGCATCCGATCCGCAGCTAGGAGTACCAAGGGATGACGTCCGGCAACAACGGCGCAAACACGCCCGAGGACGACGACCCGTTCGGCTACCTCTACGCCGACGGTCAGGCCAACGGAGCCCAGCCGCCGTCCGGGGGCTACGGCTACCCGAACTCGGTCAACCGGGTGCGGCCGGTCGGCACGCGTCAGTACGGCCAGCAGGGCCCCGCGGCGCAGGCGCCGCAGCAGGGAACGCACGGCCGGCCGAACGCGAACTACGCGGCACCGGAGACACTGCCCGGCGCCGCACCCACCGTCTCCTCGCAGCTTCCGGGCGGCCGTGGTGGTCACGGCGGCGGTGGCCGGGGCCGCGGCCCGAACACCAAGGGCCTGCTCATCGGCGCCGTCGCGGTGGTCGCCGCGGTGGTCATCGGCATCAGCGTGGCCATGCTCAGCGGCGACGACGACAAGAACGACAAGAGCGGCAACCAGGCCGACGCGTCCCCGACCCAGTCCCAGACCACCACCGAACCGAGCCCCTCGGCGAGCGGTGACGACAAGGAAGAGGAAGCGGCCGAGCTGCCGACGATCGATGCCAAGGCGCTGCGTCTGGGCGGCGGCGCGGCCCTGGCGCAGGACGTCGAGGGCGCGCAGTCCGACGGCGGCACCTACGTGACGAACCTCAACCAGCCGGGTTCCACGGTCACCTGGACGGTCGACGGCATCCCGAAGGACGGTGACTACACCGTCTTCGTGCGCTACAGCACCACCGACGAGCCCCAGTCGATGACGCTCACCGTCAACGGCAAGGAGTTCGGCAACAAGCTGAACATGGACAACTGGGCCCACGCCAAGGACGGCGACTTCTCCAAGGGCTGGACCAAGACCTACGCATGGCCCGCCCTCAACAAGGGCACCAACACGATCTCGGTCTCCTGCAACGACGGCGACAAGTGCAACGTCCTGCTGGACCAGCTGTGGCTGAAGGAAGGCCGGGTCAAGGAGTAGGGGCGGAGCCGCCCCGGTCGGCGTCGGCCGCCGGGACAGGCCCTACGCCGCCTCGGCCTCGCTCGTGACCACGGTGCGCCGCAACAGGTTCTCGTAGGTCTCGCGGTCGAACTCGCCCGCTGTCGGGGCCAGTACGGTCGCCGCCGACAGGGCCGCCGCCCGGGCGAGGCGTTCCGGCCACGGCAGGTGTTCCACCAGGCCCGAGAGCAGGCCCGCGACCAGGGAGTCGCCGGCGCCGGTGGGGTTGCCGCGCAGACGGGCCGGCGGCGCGGCGCGCCAGTGGCCCTGAGGGGTCACCGCGAGCAGCCCGTCCGGGCCCAGGGAAGCGACCACCGCGCCGGCGCCGCGTCGGCGGGCGTCCTGGGTGGCGGTCAACGGCTCGTGGGAGCCGGTGAGTTCAGCCAGTTCCTCGGCGTTCGGCTTGAGGATGTCGGGGCGTCCGGCGATGCCGCGGCGCAGTGGTGACCCGCTGGTGTCGAGGAGGACGGGGACCTTGGCGGCGCGGGCGGTGCGGACCAGCCCGGCGTAGGCGCCGACCGGGACGCCCGGGGGCAGGCTGCCGCACAGGGCCACCGCCGAGACGCCGTCCAGCAGATCCTCGTAGACCTCCTGGAAGGCGTGCCACTCGGCGTGGGATACGACCGGGCCGGGCTCGTTGAGCTGAGTGGTGGTGCCGGAGCGTTCGTCGACCACGGCCAGGGTGCGCCGGGTCGTGCCGGACACCGGGAGCAGCGCGTCCGTCAGGCCCGGTATCGCGGTGAGCCCCTCACGCAGGAGCCGTCCGGTGGTGCCGCCGGTGAAGCCGGTGACCGTCACCTCGTGGCCCAGGGCGGCGAGCACCCTGGCCACGTTGACGCCCTTGCCGCCGGGGCGTTCGGTCACCTCGGTGACCCGGTGGGAGGCGCCCGGACGCAGGGCGGGCACGCGATGGGTGATGTCGAGAGCGGTGTTCAGTGTGACGGTGAGGATCACCGGGCCGGCCTCCCTCCGTCATTCCGGCCCCTGATCATGCCAAAGAGACGGCCGTCGGCCCACCCCCCGGTCGGGCCCCGCTCCCCCGGCCGGGCCCGGCCGGGGCCCGACCGGGGAGAGAAGGGGGGGGACGGATCAGCCCAGTTGGGGAGCTACCACCCATTCACCCCGGCGCATCACGCCCTTGAGGGTGAAGTCCGCGTCGAGGACCACCAGGTCGGCGTCCTTCCCGGGTTCCAGGGAGCCGATCCTGTCGTCCATGCCCAGCAGCCGGGCCGGGTTGGTGGACAGGGCCGCGACCGCGTGCTCGACGGGCAGCCCGTCGACGGTCACCGCCCGCTTGAGGGCACGGTCCAGGGTGAGCGTCGATCCCGCGATGGAGCCGCCCTCCACCAGCCGGGCCACGCCGTCGGCGACCTCGACCTCCAGCGGGCCGAGCAGGTAGCGGCCGTCGCCGAAGCCGGCCGCGTCCATCGCGTCCGTGACGAACGCCACCCGTCCGGGGCCCGCGTGGTGGAACGCCAACTGGAGGGCGGCCGGGTGTAGATGGGTGCCGTCGTTGATCAGCTCGACCGTGACCCGCTCGTCCTCCAGCAGGGCGGTGATCGGGCCGGGGGCGCGGTGGCCGAGCGCCGGCATCGCGTTGAACAGGTGGGTGGCGACCGTGGCGCCCGCGTCGATGGCCGCCACGGTCTGCTCGTACGTCGCGTCGGTGTGGCCGACGGCCGCGATCACGCCGTGTTCGGCGAGCAGGCGTACGGAGTCGAGGCCGCCGGGCAGTTCGGTGGCGAGGGTGACCATCTTCGCCCGGCCGTGGGCGGCGTCGATCAGTTTGCGGACCTCCGCCGGGTCGGGGTCGCGCAGCAGTTCCTCGGAGTGCGCGCCCTTGCGGCACGGCGAGATGAACGGGCCCTCGAAGTGGATGCCGGCGATGTCGCCCTGCTCGGCCAGTTCCGCCAGCAGGCCCGCGCGCCGGACGAGGACGTCCATGTCGCCGGTGACGGTCGAGGCGACCAGGGTGGTGGTGCCGTGCAGGCGGTGGGTGTGGATGCCCTTGAGGACCTCGTCGACGGTCCCGGAGGGGAAGGACGCGCCGCCGCCGCCGTGGTTGTGGAGGTCGACGAAGCCGGGCACCAGCCAGTGCCCGGTCAGGTCGAGCGTCTCGACGGCGTTCCCGGGAGCGCCGGGGGAGGCGATCGCGGGGGCCTCGGGGGTGGCGTTCGCGGGGGCCGTGGCGACGATCCGGGTGCCCTCCACGGTCACACGGCCGTTGTCCACGGTCCCGGTGGGCAGGACCACCCGGGCACCGGTGAGAACCTTGGTGGGGGCCATCAGGTGGTTACCTCCGAGGGGTCAGTGGTGGTGAGGAGATCCCGGGCGAGGAGTCCCGCGCCCAGGCATCCGGCGCTGTCCCCGAGGGCCGCGGGGACCAGGGACGGCGGTTTCTGGAAGGTGATCCGCTGCCGGACGGCCTCACGCAGCGGTGTGAACAAGGTTTCCGCGGCCTCGGCCAGCCCGCCACCGATGATCAGGGTGCGGGGGTCCAGCAGGGTGAGCGCGGTGACCAGCCCGTCGGCGAGCGCCTCGACCGCCTCCTGCCAGACCTCCCGGGCCCGTACGTCGCCCGAGGCCACGGCCCCGGCGCAGTGGGCCGCGTCCGCGCCCTCCTCGCCGCAGACCGCCGCCCACGCTTCGCCGACCGCCGCCGCGGACGCGTACCGCTCCAGGCAGCCGCGCTGACCGCACGGACAGGGGAGGCCCCCGGGCCGTACGACGATGTGGCCGATCTCGCCCGCGAAGCCGTGCGCGCCCGCCTCCACCCGGCCGTCGATGCCGATGGCGCCCGCGATGCCGGTGCCCAGCGCCACGAACAGGAACCGGTCGGTGCCCCGGCCCGCCCCGATGCGGCCCTCGGCGAGCCCGCCGGTGCGGACGTCGTGGCCGAGGGCGACCGGGATGCCGCCGAGCCGCTGTGCGAGCAGCGCGCGCAGCGGGAGGTCGCGCCAGCCGAGGTTGGCGGAGTAGACGGCGACGCCCCGCGTCTCGTCGACGATGCCGGGGACGGCGAGGCCGGCGGCGGACGCGGGCCCGCCGAGGTGTTCGGCGCCGTGGGCCAGGAGATTGGCGGCGAAGTCCAGGATTCCGGCGACCACCGCGTCCGGGCCGCGCTCGCGCGCGGTGGCCCGGCGGGCCCGGTGCAGCAGCGTGCCGTCCGCTCCGACCAGGGCGGCCTTCATTCCGGTGCCGCCCACATCGAGGGCGATGACGTGTTCCACGGGGGACAGTGTGACCCCGGGACCCATAAGAGGTCTAGTCCACTTACGTGGTGTAGACCTTAATCCGATTATCGGAAACTTTTCGGAGCGGATGGCGCGGAGCACCGGAGTTGGGGCAGGAAGCAGTGCAGCGGCGCAGCCCCGAGGACGTGCTGGGCCGGCTCCAGGCGACCGCCACACGCGCGGAGAGCGCGCAGTAGGGCGCCGCCCGCCGCCCGTGGGCCGGCTGTCGGCGGTGGGGGCTACCGTGCGGGGTATGGACCACGACCCAGGCATGGACGAGGGCCCAGGCACGGACCAGGACCCGGGCACGGACGAGGAGCGGGAACAGGGGCGGGAGCGGGAACAGGGCCAGGAGTGGCCGGCGCGGCGCGAGCGGGACATCCTCGCGCTGGAGCGCCGCGGCTTCCTCGGCCCCGGCGCGAAGGAGCGGGCGATCCGCGAGGAGCTGGGCCTGGCCCCGGTGCGCTACTACCAGCTCCTCAACGCCCTGCTCGACGACCCCCGCGCCCTGGCCCACGACCCGGTCACCGTGAACCGGCTCCGCCGCGTCCGGGAGTCCCGCCGCACGGAACGCTGAACACGGCTCGCGTTCAGCGTTCAGCGTTCCGTGCGGCGGGGCTGACGGCCGTTCAGTCCGTTCGCGGAGCCAGGGCCCGTGCCAGTGCCCCGAGCAGGTGGACGACACCCTCGGGGCCGTCGACCACCACGTCCGCGCGTTCCCGCAGCTCCGTGACCTCGTCGCTGCCGCTGCACACCAGCACACCGGGAACACCGTCCGAGCGGAGTGCGTCGACGGCGGCGTAGGCGGGGAGGTCACCCAGGTCGTCTCCCGCGTAGAGGACGGACCCGGCGCCGATCTCGCGGGCGTACTCCGCCAGGGCGACGCCCTTGTCCATCCCGGGCGGACGCAGTTCCAGGACCATGCGGCCGGGCTCGACGACCAGCCCGTGCCGGTGTGCCAGGCCGGTCAGCGGTTCGCGCAGCGCCTCGAGGGCGGCCTGGGGGTCGGCGGCCCTGCGGGTGTGGACGGCCACCGCGCGGCCCTTCTCCTCGGTCCAGGTGCCCTCCGGCGCACCGAGCCGGTCGAGCAGCCCCGGCAGTTCCGCGCGGACGGCGGCGACCCCGGGGTGCGGGGCGGGCGCGGTGATGTCACCGGTGGCGGCGTCCCAGCGCTCGGTGCCGTAGTGGCCGAGGACGACCAGGTGCTCCAGGCCGGGGACGTCCGCGAAGCCGCCGTGCCGCACCGCGACCTCGGGAGGCCGGCCGGTGACCACCGCCACGGAGGCCACCCGCGGGGCGAGCGCGGCGAGTGCGCGCACCGCGCCGGGATGGGCGCGCGCCTGCTCGGGGTCGGGCACGATCGGTGAGAGCGTCCCGTCGAAGTCGAGGGCGATCAGCGCCTTCCCCGGCCGTGTGAGCAGCGCGTCGAGCCCGTCCCGCCCGGCCCGCGTGGCGGGCACCGGCAGGGTGGCGGAGGCGCCGGCATCAGTGGCGTCGGTGCCGGAGGCGTCGGGGTGCGTGGCGTGCGGGTCCGTGGAATCCGTAGAGCTGCCCATACCGCCAACCTATCCACGCACACCCGTCCGCACGCATCCGTGACCGGCCATCCAGGGACGGCGGGCAGGCCGGGAGAACGAGCGGGCGGGCGGACGGACGGGCGAGTGGTGAGTGGGCGGCCGGTTCCAGTGACCCGGGTCGGACGTTCTCCGGCAGATCGTCGGCCGCCCTTCATCCGACGGGATCCGACGGGATCCGGCGGCATCCGGCGGCATCCACGAACGCCGCCGGCCGCGGCTTCTCCCGGCCGCCGACGGCGCGTCGGGCAGCCGGCAGGACCCGCCCAGGAATCTCCGGCTCAGGTCACCGGATTCCGTCCCGCAGTGCGTTCAGCTGGTCCAGGAACCACTGCTGCGGCGGCAGCGCGGTCGCCGCCTCGGTCAGGCGCTTGGCGCGCTCGGTCCGCTCCGCCGGGCGCATCGTGAGTCCTTCGTGCAGGGCCCGCGCCGTTTCGACCACGTCGTACGGGTTGACGGCGATGGCGTCCTCGCCCAGTTCCTCGTACGCGCCCGCCTCCCGGGACAGCACCAGCGCGCAGCCCCCGTCGGACAGGATCGGGATCTCCTTGGCGACCAGGTTCATCCCGTCCCGGATGGGGTTGACCAGGGCCACGTCGGCCAGCCGGTACGCGGCCAGGGAGCGCGCGAAGTCGTCCTCGACGTGCAGGACGACGGGCCGCCAGCCCGGGGTCCCGTACCGCTCGTTGATCTCCTCGGCGACCCGTTGCACCTCGGCCGTGTAGTCGCGGTACACGGCGAGATCCTGCCGGGAGGGATAGGCGAAGGCGACGTGCACGACGCGTTCGCGCCACTCGGGGCGGTCGTCGAGGAGCTGCCGGTAGGCGAGCAGGCCGCGCACGATGTTCTTCGACAACTCGGTCCGGTCGACCCGGACGACGGTCTTGCGCGGAGTCCCGTCGGGGGCCGTGCCGATCTCCTCGCGGAGCGCGACGATCCGTTCCTCGACGTCCGTCTCGTGCGCGCGGCCGCGCAGGAAGTCCGCGTCGGCGCCCAGCCCGTGCACCCCGATCGCGGTCCGTCCGAGCCCGTCCGCGAACCGCTCGCAGCACGCGGTGAACGCGTCCGCCCAGCGCCGGGTCAGGAAGCCGAGCCGGTCCGCGCCCAGCATGCCGCGCAGCACCTGCCAGGCGATGTCGTCGGGCAGCATCCGGAAGTACTCCGGCGGGGCCCACGGCGTGTGCGAGAAGTGACCGATGCGCAGGTCGGGGCGGAGTTCCCGGAGCAGCCCCGGGACCAGTGTCAGGTGGTAGTCCTGCACCACGACCGCGGCCCCCTGGGCCGCCTCCTCGGCCAGCGCCTCGGCGAACGCCCGGTTGTAGGACTCGTAGGACGCCCACTGCCGGCGGAACTCCGCGTCGAAGACGGGCTCCAGCGGTGTCTGGTACAGCATGTGGTGCACGAACCACAGCACCGAGTTCGCGATGCCGTTGTACGCGTCGGCGTGCACGTCCGCGGGGATGTCCAGCATCCGCACGCCGTCCTCGCCGACCCCGCGCCGCACGGCTTCGCGGTCGCCGTCGGACAGTGCCGAGCACACCCACAGCGAGTCCGCGTCCGACCCGATTGCCGACAGCCCGGACACCAGTCCGCCGCCGCCCCGTCTGGCCCGCAGCGAACCGTCCTCGTCCACCGTGTACGAAACGGGGCCGCGGTTCGACGCGACCAGCACCTGAGCACCCTGACCAGCCTGCATGGAAGCCATACGCCTGAACCTAGCCCGCCTCCGAAACGCTCAAACGTGCGGATCAGCCGTATGTGGACCGGCGGACCGGCCGTATACGACCGGACCCGCCCGGAATGCCGGGTCAAGGGCTGCGGCAAGGGCTGAGGCAAGGACTGCGGCAGGGTGCGCGGGCCCGTCGTGGTCAGGCCACCCGGCGGGACCGGTACTCGGCTATGTCCGCCATCGGGGGCCGTTCCTCCGTGTCCACCGGGTGGGTGCGGGGCTCGAAGCCGGCGCCGGTGCGTTCGAACTGGGTGAGCGCGGGGCGGACGAGGTGGCCGCGGGCCAGGCGGAGGTGGGCGGTGCGGTAGATCGCGGCGGCCATCCGGCCGAGGGCCTGGCCGTCCTGGTGGCGGTGTCTGCGGACACCGACGTCGACCTGGGCGAGGGCGTCCAGGCCCACCAGGTGCAGGGCGTCGACCAGCATGCCCAGCTCGACGCCGTAGCCGACGGGGAAGGGCAGCCGTTCCAGGAGCGAGCGGCGGGCCGCGTACTCGCCGCCGAGCGGCTGCACGAAGCCGGCCAGCCGCGGCCAGTGCAGGTTGAGCAGCGGGCGCGCCATCAGCTCCGTGACCCTGCCCCCCTGGCCGGCCGCGGAGCCCAGGGGCCGGTCGTACATGGCCTTCACCAGCTGCACGTCCGGTTCGGTGAGCAGGGGGCCGACGATGCCGGAGACGAAGTCGGCGGAGAACTCCCTGAGGTCCGCGTCGACGAAGCAGACGATGTCCCCCCGGGTGACCAGCAGGGAGCGCCACAGCACCTCGCCCTTGCCGGGCACGGCGGGGATGCGGGGCAGGATCGCGTCCCGGTGCACCACGGTCGCGCCCGCCGCGGCGGCCGCCCGCGACGTGCGGTCGGTCGAGCCGGAGTCCACGACCACGATCTCGTCGACCAGCGGGACCCGCAGCATCAGCTCGTGCCGGATCGCCGTGACGATCCCGCCGACGGTGGCCTCCTCGTTGAGCGCGGGCAGCACCACGCTCACCGTCTGTCCCGTGGCGCGTTTCGCGGCCAGGAGGCGGTGCACCGGGCGGTCGGTCACGGACCAGGAGCGGTCGGCCAGCCAGCGCTCGACTTCTTCCAGCACGGTCGGCTGCTCCTCACCTCTGCGGTCCATAACCCCTCTGGTCCATACTCCTGCGGCTCCCGTCCGGGCGGCCCGTGCTCCGGTGTTCCATGCCCTCGCGATCCGTCTCGCGGTTCGGACGTGCTCTCTGCACGTTCCTGGCCTTCGGTTACAGTCTTGAACAACGCGGATGAACCCCGAACATCGGGGGTCGCGACCCTCTCGGGTACTCGTCCGCGCCGTACGACCGCACGACCCACAACCGCACGACACAACTGCATACAGCTCATCCAGAGGGGCAGAGGGAAACGGCCCGATGAAGCCCCGGCAACCCTCCAGCCGGTTCTCGTAGATCACCGTCGATCGACGATCACAGCGCACCGTGACGATCACCGTGCACCGTGACGACCACCGCGCATCGCGGCGTTCACCGCGCGTCGCAGTGGATCGCGTCACTGATCGTCCTCGCGAGGCTCCCGGCTAGGGAAGGTGCCAAATCCGTCTCACGACGAGATGCGTCGTGGGGAAGATGAGGAGAAAGGGCCTCGCCTCACATGGCTGTGCAGACTGTTGAAAGCACCACGGAATCCGCCGCGCCCTCGGTCGATCTCGGCCCCGCCGCCGCGCTGTCCTGCCGCGAGTGCGGCCACCGCGTACCGCTCGGTCCCGTCTTCGCCTGCCAGGAGTGTTTCGGCCCGCTGGAGATCGCCTACGACTTCTCGGGACACGACACCGAGGAACTGCGCCGGCGCATCGAAGCGGGCCCCGCGAACATCTGGCGCTACGCGCCCCTGCTGCCCGTCCCCGCCGACGTGGCGACCAAGCCGAACATCAACCCCGGCTGGACCAAGCTCGTCCAGGCCGACAACCTCGCCCGCGAACTCGGCGTCACCGGCGGCCTGTACGTCAAGGACGACTCCGGCAACCCGACGCACTCCTTCAAGGACCGGGTCGTCGCCCAGGCCCTCGAGGCCGCCCGCGCCTTCGGCTTCACCACCCTCTCCTGCTCCTCCACGGGCAACCTCGCCGGTGCCGTCGGCGCCGCCGCCGCCCGCGCCGGACTGCGCTCCTGCGTGTTCATCCCGCACGACCTGGAGCAGGGCAAGGTCGTCATGGCCGCCGTCTACGGCGGGGAGCTCATCGGCATCGAGGGCAACTACGACGACGTGAACCGTTTCTGCTCCGAGCTGATCGGCGACCCGGCCGGCGAGGGCTGGGGCTTCGTCAACGTCAACCTGCGGCCGTACTACGCCGAGGGCTCCAAGACCCTCGCGTACGAGATCTGCGAGCAGCTCGGCTGGCGGCTGCCCGACCAGCTCGTCGTCCCCATCGCCTCCGGCTCGCAGCTCACGAAGATCGACAAGGGGCTGCGGGAGCTGATCGAGCTCGGCCTCGTCGAGGACAGGCCGTACAAGATCTTCGGTGCCCAGGCGGAGGGCTGTTCGCCGGTGTCGACCGCGTACAAGGCGGGCCACGACGTCGTCCGGCCGCAGAAGCCGAAGACCATCGCCAAGTCGCTCGCCATCGGCAACCCCGCCGACGGCCCGTACGTCCTGGACATCGCGCGCCGTACCGGCGGCGCGGTGGAGGACGTGACGGACGAGCAGATCGTCGAGGCCATCAGGCTGCTCGCCCGGACCGAGGGCATCTTCGCCGAGACCGCGGGCGGCGTGACCGTCGGCGTCACGAAGAAGCTGATCGAGAACGGCGACCTGGACCCGGCCCTGACCACCGTCGTGCTCAACACCGGCGACGGCCTCAAGACGCTGGACGCGGTGGCCGACACCGGCCTGACCGCGACCATCCGCCCGAACCTGGAGTCGTTCCGAGAGGCCGGCCTCGCCTGACCTCGCCTGACCTCGCCCGACCTCGCTTGTCCTCCTCCTCGGAGCCCCGAGGAGGAGGACGGCGGTCGCCCACCGGGTTTCCCGCTGCACGGCCGACTGCCCCGGGGCATCCCGGGCCGAGGTCTTGCATCTGCTCCACAGGCCGGAACCGCCGACCCGGCGGTCGACACGCAAAGTAATCTCATCGTGACCGGAGGTCAAGACGCATGAGCGTGACCGTTCGCATCCCCACCATCCTGCGCACCTACACCGGTGGCAGGGCCGAGGTCGGCGCCGAGGGCGCCACTCTCGCCGACGTCATCGCCGACCTGGAGAAGAGCCACGCCGGGATCGCCGCCCGGGTCCTCGACGACCAGGGCAAGCTGCGCCGCTTCGTCAACGTCTACGTCAACGACGACGACGTCCGCTTCGAGCAGGGCCTGCAGACCGCGACCCCGGACGGTGCGGGCGTGTCGATCATCCCGGCCGTCGCCGGCGGCTGATCATTACCATCGGTAATCGGAATTACTGAGCGTTCATCGAATGGCCCCCTCCGCGAGAGAAGCGGAGGGGGCCATTCCGTTGGATTGAACACGATAGAGTCGGGGAACACGGCCTCGATTTCCCCATCGGGAACCATTAATTCCTGCCGCCCGCCCGACTGGATATAGCCAAAGTCTGGGCCCCTTCTGCGGCTTTTGTGGTGTTTGTCCGGTCTGGCTTGCCCTGGAATCGGACGAACTGCCGTCATATTCCGGACCGGCGTCGTCGAGATTTCTCGTCCGATTGACCTGTTGCAGAGGGCAGTTGGGCAGATACATTCAGCCGCGGTCGACGCGTTCCGGCGCACGCCCCCAACCGTTTGGGGAGTGAGGTCTGACCCGGATCCGCGAAGTGCGGATCTGTGCAAGGGCCAGTAATAGGGGAGTTAGGCATGGCTCAGGGCACCGTCAAGTGGTTCAACGCGGAGAAGGGATACGGCTTCATCGCGGTCGACGGTGGTGCGGATGTTTTCGTCCACTACAGCGCGATCCAGATGGACGGCTACCGCACCCTTGAAGAGGGTCAGCGGGTCGAATTCGAGATCTCGCAGGGCCAGAAGGGCCCACAGGCCGACATGGTTCGCGTCACCGCCTGAACGCGTTACCGGCAACCACAAGAATTTTCCTGCCAGTGAAGGGCTCGTGTCTCCGGGGTTCGCCCCGGGGGCGCGAGCCCTTCGCCTTGCCCGGGGCCGGCCCCGGGCCCCGCGGCTCGCCCCGCCCCGCCCCGTGGCTCGGCCCGCGCCCCGCCCCGTGGCTCGGCCCGGAGGTCGGCCGGAGGTCAGGACGTGCCCGCCCCTCCGCTTCCGACGCCGCCTCTTCCCCCGCCTCTGCTTCCGTCCCTGCTCAGCCCTTGCCTCCGTCCCTGTCTCCTGCCCTGATTCGTCGCGCCGTCCGTCTTGGCCGGGGTGTTCGCGGGTGGCTGAGTCGCCCGCCGATCCTCGAAGGCGCTTGCACTCGCATGGGTCGAGTGCTAATCATTGCGTTAGCACTCTGAAGGTGAGAGTGACAACGTAAGGACCGGGTCGGTGAGGCCCGCAGGACCGGTGGAGCAAGGAACCACCGGGTCTGTGAGCCGTCCGTCGCGGGCGCGGGCGCGGTCCTGGAGTCATCACCCCCAGTCCTGGAGGGACCACTTCACATGGCCAAGATCATCGCGTTCGACGAGGAGGCACGGCGCGGCCTCGAGCGCGGCATGAACCAGCTCGCGGACGCCGTCAAGGTGACGCTCGGCCCCAAGGGCCGCAACGTCGTCCTCGAGAAGAAGTGGGGCGCTCCCACGATCACCAACGATGGTGTGTCCATCGCCAAGGAGATCGAGCTCGAGGACCCGTACGAGAAGATCGGCGCCGAGCTGGTCAAGGAAGTCGCCAAGAAGACGGACGACGTCGCCGGTGACGGTACGACCACCGCGACCGTTCTCGCCCAGGCCCTGGTCAAGGAGGGCCTGCGCAACGTAGCCGCCGGCGCCAACCCGATGGCCCTCAAGCGCGGTATCGAGAAGGCCGTCGAGGCCGTCTCCGGTGCCCTGCTGGAGCAGGCGAAGGACGTCGAGACCAAGGAGCAGATCGCCTCCACGGCCTCCATCTCCGCCGCCGACACCCAGATCGGCGAGCTCATCGCCGAGGCCATGGACAAGGTCGGCAAGGAAGGCGTCATCACCGTCGAGGAGTCCCAGACCTTCGGTCTGGAGCTGGAACTCACCGAGGGTATGCGCTTCGACAAGGGCTACATCTCGGCGTACTTCGCCACCGACATGGAGCGTATGGAGGCGTCGCTCGACGACCCGTACATCCTGATCGCCAACTCCAAGATCGGCAGCGTCAAGGACCTGCTGCCGCTCCTGGAGAAGGTCATGCAGTCGGGCAAGCCGCTGCTGATCATCGCCGAGGACGTCGAGGGCGAGGCCCTGTCGACCCTGGTCGTCAACAAGATCCGCGGCACCTTCAAGTCCGTCGCGGTCAAGGCCCCGGGCTTCGGCGACCGCCGTAAGGCCATGCTCGGCGACATCGCCATCCTCACGGGCGGTGAGGTCATCTCCGAGGAGGTCGGCCTCAAGCTGGAGAACGCCACGGTCGACCTTCTGGGCCGTGCCCGCAAGGTCGTCATCACCAAGGACGAGACCACCATCGTCGACGGTGCCGGCTCGACCGACCAGGTCCAGGGCCGCGTGAACCAGATCCGCGCCGAGATCGAGAACAGCGACTCGGACTACGACCGCGAGAAGCTGCAGGAGCGCCTGGCGAAGCTCGCCGGCGGTGTCGCGGTCATCAAGGCCGGTGCCGCCACCGAGGTGGAGCTCAAGGAGCGCAAGCACCGCATCGAGGACGCCGTTCGCAACGCGAAGGCGGCCGTCGAGGAGGGCATCGTCGCCGGTGGCGGCGTGGCCCTGCTCCAGGCCTCCTCGGTGTTCGAGAAGCTGGAGCTCGAGGGTGACGAGGCGACCGGCGCCAACGCCGTGAAGCTCGCGCTCGAGGCCCCGCTGAAGCAGATCGCCGTGAACGCCGGCCTCGAGGGCGGTGTCGTGGTGGAGAAGGTGCGCAACCTGACCCCGGGCCACGGCCTGAACGCCGCGACCGGCGAGTACGTCGACCTGGTCAAGGAAGGCATCATCGACCCGGCCAAGGTGACGCGTTCCGCGCTGCAGAACGCCGCGTCGATCGCCGCGCTGTTCCTGACCACCGAGGCCGTCATCGCCGACAAGCCGGAGAAGGCCGGCGCGGCCGCTCCGGGCGGCATGCCGGGCGGTGACATGGACTTCTGAGCCTGACTCACCTCAGGTTCGGACCCGGTCCGTCGGTACCGAGGGCGGCACTTCCTGTTCAGACAGGGGGTGCCGCCCTCGGGCTTTTTCAACATGCGGGGCGGGAGGGCGGGGTGGGACCCTCCACCCATTCCTTGAAAAGAGGGCTCGGGTGTCGGGGTTCGAGCCTCGGGGGCTCCGGGGTTCGGTCGGATGACGGGCGGGCCGGTCCGCGGGTGGGTGTGACCGGGGTCACGCCCGGTCGGGAGGGGTGGGCGGAATGCCTCTTCGCTGTCGCCGGTTGGTGCAGGTGTGCATTTAATGCACGTGCACATACTGACTGGTATATACAGCGAGGAGCCCCCACGTGCCCGTGACCGTCACCGCCACGGAGACCGCCGCCCGAGCCGCCGCGTTGCTCTCCCGTCCGACCGTGATCAACGGCCTGACCGTCCCGAACCGCATCGCGATGGCGCCGATGACCCGCATGTTCTCCCCGGGCGGCGTTCCCGGCGAGGACGTGGTGTCGTACTACGCCCGGCGGGCCGCCGCCGGTGTGGGGCTGATCGTCACCGAGGGCACGTACGTGGGGCACGAGTCGGCCGGTCTCAGTGACCGGGTGCCGCGGTTCCACGGGGAGGAGCAGCTGGCCGGCTGGGCGAAGGTCGCCGACGCGGTGCACGCGGCGGGCGGCACGATCGTGCCGCAGCTCTGGCACATCGGCATGGTCCGGGAGCAGGGGCAGGCACCGTATCCGGACGCCCCGGCGATCGGCCCGTCCGGCGTGCGCACGGACGGCACCGAGGGCACGGGCAAGGCGATGACGCGGGCCGACATCGACGACGTGGTCGGCGCGTTCGCGCAGGCCGCCGCGGACGCCGAGCGCATCGGCTTCGACGGCGTCGAACTGCACGGCGCCCACGGTTACCTCATCGACCAGTTCCTGTGGGCGGGCACCAACCGCCGTACCGACGCCTACGGCGGCGACCCGGTGGCGCGGACGAAGTTCGCCGCGGACGTCGTCGCGGCGGTCCGCGAGCGGGTCTCGCCCGCGTTCCCCGTCATCTTCCGCTTCTCGCAGTGGAAGCAGGACGCCTACGACGCCCGCCTCGCCGAGACCCCCGGGGAGCTGGAGGCGATCCTCGCCCCGCTCGTGGCGGCCGGTGTCGACGCCTTCCACGCCTCCACCCGCCGTTACTGGCTCCCGGAGTTCGAGGGCTCGGAGATGAACCTGGCCGGCTGGGCGAAGAAACTGACCGGCAGGCCCGCCATCACGGTCGGTTCGGTCGGCCTGAACGGGGAGTTCATGGAGGCGTTCCAGGGCCGGGGCGCGGAGCTCCGCAGTCTCGACAATCTCCTCGACCGGCTGGAGCGCGACGAGTTCGACCTCGTCGCGGTGGGCCGCTCGGTGCTCCAGGACCCGCAATGGGCGGCGAAGGTCCTCGGCGGACGCATCGACGAGATCGCGTCGTACGACGCGGCGTCGCTCAAGACGCTGAACTGAACTGAACTGAGCCGAGCCGAGCCGAGTCCCGGAGGCGGGGGAGCTCCGGAGGTGGAGGAGCCCGGCGTGCGTGTCCCACGGGACACGCACGCCGGGCTCCTTCCTGTTTCCGGCCCCTGCGCGGCCCTCTGCGCGGCTCCCGCCTCGGCCTCCGGGCTGCTCCGGGCCTGCCCCGGGTCTGCCTCGGGTTCGCTCCGATTGTCCGTTTCGGGTGTCCGTTAGGTGGCGACAAGGCCCAGTAAAAGACCCCGCCACATTAACTTGCTTAACTCAATTAACCTCTATAAAGTTGCCCAAGTCAATGAGAACTGAGCCACGACGGAGAGCTCCCTGATGTCCGACGCACCCACCCGGCCCGCCGCGGCCGGGGAATCCGCGCCGCCCGAACCCAACGCCGTGGTCGCCGTACTGGCCTTCGGCGGCATCGTCGTCTCGCTGATGCAGACGCTGGTCATCCCGATCGTGGGACAGCTGCCGGCGTACCTGAACGCCTCGGCGTCGGACACCGCCTGGGCCATCACCGCGACGCTGCTCGCCGCGGCCGTCGCGACACCGGTCATGGGGCGCCTCGGCGACATGTACGGCAAGCGGCGCATGCTCCTGCTCAGCATGAGCATGCTGATCATCGGCTCCGTGGTCGCCGGACTCAGCGACAGCCTGACCCCGATGATCGTCGGCCGCGCCCTGCAGGGCCTCGCGTCCGGTGTGATCCCGCTCGGCATCAGCATCCTGCGCGACGAACTCCCCGCCGAGCGGCTGGGATCGGCGACCGCGGTGATCAGCGCCTCGCTCGGCGTCGGCGGCGCCCTAGGCCTGCCCGCCGCCGCGCTCATCGCCGACAACTTCGACTGGCACGCGCTGTTCTGGGTCTCGGCCGCCCTCGGTGTCGTCGCGCTGGCCCTGGTGTTCGCCCTCGTACCGGAGTCGAAGGTGCGCACCGGCGGCCGGTTCGACGTGCCCGGCGCGATCGGGATGGCGGCCGGCCTGATGTGCCTGCTGCTCGCGATCTCCAAGGGTGCCGACTGGGGCTGGGGGAGCGGCACCACGCTCGGCCTGTTCGCGGCGGCCGTCGTCATCCTGGCGGCCTGGGGCTTCTACGAGCTGCGCGTCACCGAGCCGCTGGTGGACCTGCGGGTCTCGGCCCGCCCCCAGGTACTGGTGACCAACGCCGCCTCGGTGGCGATCGGCTTCGCGATGTTCTCCATGTCCCTGGTCATCCCGCAGCTGCTCCAGCTGCCGGAGCAGACCGGCTACGGCCTGGGCAAGTCACTGCTGACGGCCGGTCTGGTCATGGCCCCGTCCGGCCTGGTGATGATGGCGTTGGCCCCGGTCTCCGCACTCGTCTCCCGCGCCAAGGGGCCGAAGGTGACGCTGATGATCGGCGCCCTGATCGTCTCCGCGGGCTACGGGCTGAACGTCGTCCTCATGGCCGAGGTGTGGCACTTCGTGCTGGCGTCCTGTGTCATCGGCGCCGGTATCGGCTTCTGCTACGGGGCGATGCCCGCGCTCATCATGGGCGCCGTGCCCGCCTCCGAGACGGGCTCGGCGAACAGCCTCAACACCCTGATGCGGTCCCTGGGCACGTCCGTCGCCAGCGCCGTCGCCGGTGTCGTCCTGGCCCAGATGACCACGCGGCTCGGTGCGTTCGCGGTGCCGTCCGAGGACGCCTTCCGCACGGTGCTGGCGCTCGGCTCGGGTGCCGCGCTCGTCGGGTTCGTCGTAGCGGCCTTCATTCCGCGCCGGCACCCGGAGGGGCCGACCGTGGCGCGTGCGAAGAGCGCGGAGAACTCGACCGGGGCGGGGACCGCGTCCGCCGCGTCCGCCGAGTCCGCCGGGGTTCCGGCCGCCAAGGCGTAGTCGCAGGGCAGGCAGGGGCACGGCGTCACGGCGTCACGGTGTCACGGCGTCACAGACTCCCCGTCGGTTCGCTGCCGGTCCGTGCCGGGGTACCCCACACGCGCAGTACCTCGTAGTCGGTGAACTCGAGCACCAGCCGGTACGCCATGGCGGACCGGGGCCCGCGCAGCTCGGCCGCGATGAACAGTTCGGCCTCGCGGCGGTCGCGGCGCGGGGTGCCGCACAACTGCCACGCCCGGCCGTTCCACAGCTCCGGCAGCCAGCGCTGCTGGGGCTGGGGGCGGTCGCCGTGCATTCCGTACCGGGACGGGACGGGCCCGGTGGACGACTGCCGGTGCGCCGGCCCGTTGAACTCGGCGCGGCGGGCCGTACGCCGCCGGGTCTCGCACAGCAGGCACAGGTCGGGGGCGCTCTCGTCGACCGGGCCGGTGGGGTGCTCGGGGCAGCGCGTACTGGGCACGGCCGTGCTGACGCTCTCCTCCAGCCGGTCCAGCGCGCGCTTCAGGTCCGCCCGGACCTCGTGCAGTTTGGCGTCCGGGGTGTCACCTGCCAGGGCCTCGCCGTGCTCGCCGAGGACGCGCAGGGCGCGGCCCAGGGCGGTGAGCTGCGCGTGGTTCATGTCGTTCGTCTCCGTGGGTGAGGGGTGGGTCCAGTGTCCCAGCCGTCACGGCCGGCCCGCCGCTGCCGCCAGCGCCGCGCGCAGGTGGCCGTGGGACTCGGTGAGGAGGTGGGCCGCGGTCGGGCCGTCCACGTCGGCCAGCAGGACCAGGACGGCGTTCTTCACCTCGCCGTCCGTGGCGGCCAGGGCACGCTCGACGTCGGTGTCCGCCGCCCCCGTCGCGAGGGCGACGATCCGGCGGGAGCGGGCGCGCAGCTTCTCGTTGGAGGCGCGCACGTCGACCATCAGGTTCCCGTACGTCTTGCCCAGCCGGATCATCGTGATCGTCGAGAGCATGTTGAGGACGAGCTTCTGGGCGGTGCCGGCCTTGAGGCGGGTGGAGCCGGTCAGCAGCTCCGGGCCGACGACCACCTCGATGCCGTGATCGGCCGCGGCGGTGAGCGGGCTGCCCGCGTTGCAGGCGAGGCCCACCGTCAGGGCGCCCCGCGCGCGGGCGTGCGTGACGGCGCCGACGGCGTACGGCGTGCGCCCGGAGGCGGAGACGCCGACCACCGTGTCGTCGGCGGTCAACGCCAGCGCGTCCAGGTCGGCCGCGGCCAGCTCCGCGGAGTCCTCGGCGCCCTCGACCGAGGTGACCAGGGCACCCGGGCCACCCGCGATCAGGCCGACGACCTGGCCCGGGTCGGTGTTGAAGGTCGGCGGGCACTCGGAGGCGTCCAGGACGCCCAGCCGGCCGGCGGTGCCCGCGCCCGCGTAGACCAGCCGGCCGCCCCGGGCCATCCGGTCGGCGATGGCGTCGATCGCGGCGGCGATCGCGGGCAGCCGCTCGGCCACGGCGGCGGCGACGGTGGCGTCCTCGCCGTTCATCAGCCGGGCGATGCCGAGGGTGGGCAGCCGGTCGACGTCCGCCAGCTCCGGACGGAACGCCTCGGTGGTCAGGGTCTCCAACTCCGCGCGGAGACCACGAGGTTCGGACGTGTGGGTCATGGAACGGTTCTCTCCGGTGTCTCTGGCCTGTGCTGGAACTGTGAGGGGGTGTGAAGGGAGGGGCCGGAGCCCCGCCCGCTAGCGGGAACCGCTCCGGTGCCGGTGGGCCAGTGCCTCGTAGGAAGCGGACAGGGCCGGGGCGGCCGACTCGTAGGTGCGCTGGGCGATCCCCACGAACAGGCAGTCCACCACCAGGAGCTGACTGGTCCGGGACGACATCGCGGCCGGGCGCAGCTCGCTCTCGCGGGCCGTGGACGTGGTCAGTACGTGGTCGGCGTACTGGGTGACGGGCCCGTCCGGCCGGCCGGTGACCGCGATGGTCGTCGCCCCGCGCTCGAAGGCGACCCGGAGCGGTTCGATGACGTCGCCGGTCGAACCGGAGTGCGTGATGGCGACGGCCACGTCACCGGCGCGCAACTGCACCGCGTTGGTGACGGCGAGGTGCGGGTCGCCGGGGGCGTGGGCTATCAGCCCTATGCGCAGCAGTTTCTGGGTGAGGTCCTGGGCGACCAGACCGGAGGCGCCGATGCCGTACACGTCCGTCCGGCGGGCGCCGGCCAGGGCGGCGACGGCCGCGCCGAGCTGGACGGTGTCCAGTGCGGCGGCCGTGTCGGCGAGGGTCTGCCGCTCGTCGTGGGCGAGCTTCGCGACGACGTCGGCGATGGGATCGTCCACCGCGATGTCGGTGGTGATGGCGGGGGCCCGGCCCGACTCCTGCTGGGCGGCGAGCCCGGCGAGGGCCAGGCGCAGGTCGCGGTAGCCGGGATAGCCGAGCAGGCGGGCCGTGCGGACGACGGTGGCCTCGCTGGTGCCGGTGAGTCCGGCGAGGCCGGTGACCGTGAGGGCCGCGCAGCCGGCCGGGTCGTCCGCGACGGCCTCGGCGACCCGCTGCATGGAGCGGGTCATCGACGGCGCCAGCGTACGGACCTTGGCCGCGAGGGCGGCGGGAGCGGGCGGGGCGGCAGCGGAATTGCCGGGGGTGCCGGCGCGGCGCCGGTCCGCGAAAATTTCCTTCACATCCTGGGTCACCGTTGAAAGATATTTTCGTTTCGGTGGCGTGGTCAAGAGTGCGCACAATAGGGGCATGCACCCCCACGACGACTCCGGTGACCCCGACGGCCCCGACGACGGCCCCGACGACGGCCCCGACGGCGGCCCCGACGGCGGCCCCGACGGCGGCCCCGACGGCGGCCCCGTCGGCCCCGTCAGTCCTTCGGAACAGGCCCTGCACGCGGCGCGCGCCCTCGTGCTCGCCGACCTGGTCGCGCACGAGGTCGCCGGGGCGGAGGTCGTCTCACTCGTCGAGGAGTCCGTGACACAGCGCCGCTGGTGGGTCGAACAGTGGCCTCAGGGTGCCGAGTTCGTGGCCGGCCTGGTCGCCCAGGATGTGCAGGACGCCCTGCTGGACCGGTACGGACGCTGGCCGCTGTGCCCGGTGTGCGGCTCCGACGATCCGCACGCGCTGGAGGTGGAACCGGAGTTGGGCCCCGACCCGCACTGGGTGTGCCACCGGGCGGGCGTGCGGGTCGCGGCGGTGGGCTCGCTGAGCGGGGCCCCGGGCGGCGGGGCGGGCGGCGCGACGGGCGGTGCGGCCCCGGCATGACCGTGTACATCGACCCGCCCACCTGGCCGGGCCACGGCCGCCTCTGGTCCCACCTGGTCAGCGACGTCTCCTACGACGAACTGCACATCTTCGCCGCCGCCCTCGGCGTCCCCCGCCGCGCCTTCGAGCGCGACCACTACGACATCCCCCAGCACCGGTACCCGGACGTCGTGCTCGCCGGCGCGGTGGAGGTCAGCAGCCGCGAGGTGGTACGGCTGCTGCACGGAGCGGGCCTGCGGGTACGCAAAAGGACGGTGCGCGGGGGCGCGGTTCAGCGGCGGAGTTCGTAGACGTACTCGCCCCTCGCCTCGTCCTCGCCGACCCTGGTGAATCCCGCACGCCTGACGACGCCCTGCGAGGTCACGTTGTCGTGGTCGATGACGGCGGTGACGATCCGTACGCCGTCCTGGGCCAGTGCCCACGCCGACAGCGCGCGCAGCGCCTCCGTGGCGTAACCGTGGCCGCGGGCGTCCTCGACGAGGTCGTAGCCGACCTCGACCCGGCCGTCCTCGTCCGGGACGGCGTGGAAGCCCATCGCGCCCACGGCGAGGTCGTCCTCCCGCCGGACCAGGACGTACGCGGTCCACTCCGGCCGGAACACCCCTTCCTCGTACTGCTTGACCATCATCCCGGCGCCCACCCGGGTCCCGTCGGCGGGAACGGAACCGGCCCACGCGAAACCGCCGTCACCGCCCGTGGTGAGGTCGGCGGCGCTCGCCGGAGTGAGGCCCTCCAGGCCGAGCCGTTCGCTGCGGAGCACCGGATCGCCGCTCCAGCGCCACGGGCCGACGGGCTCGCGCCCCGGCAGCTCGCCGCGCCCGGTCGCCCACAGCAGGGTCTGCCAGGGGGTGGGTCCCGGCCGGGCGTGCGGGAAGATCCGGGTGAGGACGAACGAGGCCAGCTCGGCGGGCGGTTCGTACCGTACGCCCAGGCCCTCGGTGATGTCGTGGGTGTGCAGCAGCACCTCGGCCACCCCCATCGCGGCGAAGCCCTCGCGGTTCGCGTGCCGGAAGGGGTACGGGTGGAAGGCGCGGACCGCGCGCGGGGTGGTGCGGATCGTGGCGGCGAGGAGGGCGCCGGTGGTGCCGATCACCTGGAGGACGCCCGCGTTGTCGGCGGGGTCCAAGCCGTCGTCGGTGCCGTCGAGGGTGATCTCGAAGGGTATGTACGCGTCCTGCGCCCGGCCGGCCAACTGACCGGCGTACGCGAGGAGATCGGAGGCGATGTGCACCGCGGTCTCCCGGCAGTCCCACTCCAGCCGCCCGGCCCGCACGCCTCCCCAGTCCCGGTCGGCGACCGCCCGCAGGGCCGTCACGCAGTCCGCGACGGCCTCCTCCACCCGTTCCGCCGGCTGTTCCGCTCCCAAGGCATGCATGAGGGGCAGGCTACGAGGGCGGCGGCGTCGGGGTCGACAGCATTTCCAGCTCGCCGCGGAGGTTGTACCGGGCCGTGGCCTCCCAGTGCTCCCGCCCGTACGGCGTGCGGTGTACGCGGGCGAGGATCCCAGATCGGCGTCGCGCAGCACCTGGCCGTCACGGTGCTCATCGGCCGTGCCGGCCGTTCGTGCTCTCTCGCTCGTCAGGCCTGGTCGTTCTCGTCGCCCGTGTCGTCCGGTACGACCGAGACGATGGCACAGGTGGGGGGAGCCGGGTGGGGAAGGTGGACGTAGGTGACGGACAGGGCGGGGCAGTCCGCGCGGGCTTCGACACGCGTCACCCAGACCTCCGCGCCCTCATCGAGTACGCGGACGCGACGGCCCAGCTGCCGCGTCCGCTCCAGCTCCGCACGTAACGCCTCGACGACTGCCCCGGCGGCGGGGCCCAGGAGATCGAGGCGCTTGCGTGCGGTGTGCGTGATCTCCACGACGGCCGTCGGCTCGGTCAACGGAAGTCCTCCCGCTTCAGTGCACGAGCCAGGTCGATGCCCTCGGCGAGGGAGGCCTCGAAGTCGGGGTCGCAGCGTGTCAGGACATGCCCGCGATATGCCGCGATCAGCTCGGACACCTCACGCAGGTCCGTGAAATCGACACGGTTGATGGTGGCCGTCAGCTCGGCTTCCAAGCGGGCCAGGTCGCCCGGAAAACCGAGCCCGGCAGCAAGGGCGGCCCGGACTTCGCCGAGGGTCCGCATGGGCGGCGGTTCCACGGGTGCTTCCGGGTGGACAGGCTGTTCGCTCACGGAGTGTGATCCTTCCTGAAGAGAGCTGGTTCCCGACGCTACTCCGGCCGGCTTCATCGCGTCAGCATTTCCAGCTCGCCGCGGAGGTTGTAGCGGGCCGTGGCCTCCCAGTGCTCCCGCCCGTACGGCGTGCGGAACAGGAGGGACAGGTCGAGGAGTTGACGCAGTACGGCGGCCCGCCCCTCGCGGAAGGCGTTGTTGGGTACGAAGTGGTACTCCTCGCGGACGGCGGCGGTGTAGGCGGCGTACGCGGACGGGGGCGAGGCGAGGATCGCGAGGTCGGCGTCGCACAGCACCTGGCCGTCACGGTCGTCGTCGGCCGGGTCGTGGGTGACGGTGAGCCGTACCAGCCGCGCCACCTCGGCGACCTTCGCCTCCGGCACCCCGGCCTCGGCCAGCGCCCGCTCGGCCAGCCGCGCCGACCGCTCCTCGTTCTCGGACCGGTCCGGTAGATAGACGGCGTCGTGGAACCAGGCGGCGAG
Source organism: Streptomyces sp. P9-A2 (assembly GCF_036634175.1). NCBI lineage: Bacteria > Bacillati > Actinomycetota > Actinomycetes > Kitasatosporales > Streptomycetaceae > Streptomyces > Streptomyces sp. P9-A2. Next base: position 3,643,288 of record NZ_JAZIFX010000001.1, on the reverse strand, counting down.
GCGTACGACGTCGGGGTCGTCCGCGTGCGCCGCCAGCTCGTCGACCCGGTCGAGTACGGCGGTGAGGTGAGCGACGGTGTGATAGCGCCGCTGCGGTTCCTGCCAGCGGGCGAGCAGATTGTCGGCGTAGGGCACGGCATCGGCCCCGCTCCCGCCCTCGGGACCGCGGGCCCCCTCCAGAGCCCGGACGAAACGCTCGCGCAGAACATCGGTGTCGGCCATGCGGCCATTGTTCCGCTGCGTGCCCCGATACGTCAGAGGCCGAGCCCGGCCGGGGTGCAGGCGGCCTGCCAGGAGAACGGAGGCGTTCTCGGCGGCCCTGTCGATGGCTCTGTGTGCTCTCCAGTGCCGACAGCCCGGACCTCTCGATGCTGGAACCGCGGGCTGGGAGCGGGTGTCCTGCTGAAAAACGTGAGCAGCCAGCGGGTGAATGTCCATCAGGCGTTCAAATGGGCGCTATGTGGACAGTGGAGGGTGAAGTGCTCACGTTTTTCCAGGTGGGTGTGCCGGGAACGACGGCGTGCGCGGCGGAAACGCGGGCAAGGGCGCGGCGCTGGGCCGGGACCGGATGCTCGTGCCCTTCGAGGCCCTCGTCGGCTCGAAGCCCTCCGCGGCGTAGGCGAACCTGCTCGGCGCCTGCGGCGAACCGCGGGCCGCGCGGCCGGAAGAAAAGACCGCTACGGCAGGAACTCCTCACCGTCTTCGCCCGGCGGTGTGTCCGGGCGGTGGCTGACCGGGGCCGTCAGCAGTCCGGCGATGGAGTCGGAGAGGAAGTCGCCCGCCGCGTGCCGGCGCGGTGGCGCCGCCTTCGTGCTCGCGTTGCTCAAGGAGCGCCGCTCCGAACCGCGATCCAGGCCGCCCCCAGGTCACCGACGTGAGCACTCCGCTGCCCGCGCTGGCCGGTGGCCCGGTGCGGTCCCCGAAGGTCCGCTGCTTCGCCGCGGTCGCCTTCCCGCTGGCCATCCTGGTTCCGACGGTTCCGACGGTTCCGACGGTTCCGGCACGTCCGGCACCGCCGGCAGTCCGGTCCCGGTCTCCGGTTCCACGAAGGAGAACGACGACCTGGAACCCGTACCGGCGAGCTGGCCCCCGGCCGGGCCACGGACGAAGCCTCCGCCGGTGCTGGAGCCGCGATATGGCCGTGAACCGCGACAGGGCCTCGGGCCGCCACTAGCTTGGCCCGCATGACGACTCCTGCTGATGTGCGTGGTGTGCGTGAACCCGGGCTTCCCGGGCGGTTGTTGACCGTTGAGCGGGACGCGCTGGTCCCGTTGCTGCGGGGGCGGGCGGAGGAGGACTTCGCCCTGCCGGTCGCGGCCTGCCCGGGGTGGACCGTGCGGGACGTGCTGGCGCACTGTTCGGCCGCGCTCACACGGGTGGTGGAGAACCGGTTCGAGGCCGGGGTGTTCTCGCCCGCGTCGAACGAACGGGACATCGCCGAACGGGCCGCGTGGAGCGACCGGCGCGTCATCGACGAGCTGGAGAGCGGGATGACCGGGGCCGGGCCGGTGATCGCCGGGGCGGGCGGGCTCCTCGACATCCTCGCGCTGGGCGAATGGGTGCACGCCGGGGACGTCCGCGAGGCACTCGGCGAGCCCGGGGCGTACGCGGGGGCCGGACTGCCGTACGCGCTCGATCTGCTGGCCCACGTCACGGGTGCGATGGGACACTTGTCGCTGCACGCCGATCTCGATGACGCCGACGAGCCGCTGCGGCTCGGGAAGATCTCGGGTGAGCGTCCTCCGGCGCGGTACATCGGGGACGCGGCGACGCTGGTGCGGCTGTACGCGGGACGGTCGGTGAACGGGGCCTCGTACGAGCTGGCCGGGGCGGAGGCCACGGAGCTGAACATCTTCGGAGGATGAGACCGGCCGCGGGGTGTGGGGGCGCGGATCCCCGGTCGGCGGGCGTAGGCTGGATTGGACTAGACCTCTAGGTCTCCAGCTCTCTGGGGCTCTGGTCGTCGACGATCCGTGCCCTGATGCCGAGGAATGGGGTTCCATGAGCAAGCGTGCACTCCTGGAGGTGATCGCCCTCGACGCCGAGGACGCGGTGGCCGCGCAGGCGGGAGGTGCGGACCGGCTCGAGCTGGTCACCGACATGGCCGCCGACGGACTGACCCCGTCCGCCGCCACCGTCGCCGCAGTCCGCGCGGCCGTCGGCCTCCCGCTGCGGGTGATGCTGCGCCTCGCCGACGGGTTCGCCGTCGGTGACCCCGACCGGCTGGTGCGCACGGCCCACGAGATGCGGGACGCCGGCGCCGAGGAGTTCGTCCTCGGGTTCCTCGACACCGACGGCCGGGTGGACCTGGACGCCGTGGAGCGGGTGACCGGTGCGCTGGACGGCTGCCCCTGGACCTTTCATCGCGCCGTCGACCGCGCCGCCGACCGTGAGGCCCTCCGCAAGCAGCTCGACGGGCTGCCCGGCCTCGACACCTACCTCACGGCCGGCGCGCCCGGCGGTGTCGCCGACGGGCTCCCGACCCTGCTCGCCGAGGCCCGGCGCGGGCGCGGGGGCGAACCCGGCTACCAGCAGCAGTTGCTCGTCGGCGGTGGCCTGCGGCTGGAACAGGTGCCCACCCTGCTCGCCGCCGGGATCCGCGCCTTCCACATCGGAGGCGCGGCCCGGCCCGGCGGATGGACCGGGCCCGTCTCGGCGGAGGCCGTCGCACAGTGGCGCCGGGTGGTGGACGGGGCGGTCGACGGGGCGGTCGACGGAGCGGGCGGCGGCGGCTGACACCGGTTCTGCCGGAGCGGTGTCAGCCGGACCGGTTCCGCCGGAGCGGCTCAGACCAGCAGCTGTTCCGGCAAGGGGGCCGCGTGCGTCACGATCAGGCCCGAGACCGCGCGGGTCAGGGCGACGTACAGGCGACGCAGGCCGGTGCGTTCGTCGGGCTCGCCGTCGACCACGGCACGCGGCTCGTCCAGCACCACGTAGTCGTACTCCAGGCCCTTCGCCAGGGATGCCGGAACCAGGGTGAGCCGGGTGTCGTACGTCGTCTCCTCGCCCGGCGCGACGTAGCCGAGGCCCGCCTCCGACAGGGCCCGAGCCAGTTCCGAGATCCGGGCGTCGGCGGCGATCAGGCCGACCGAGCCCTCGTGGGCCAGCAGTTCGCGGCAGGCCGCCGGCACATCGCCGGTCCCGTCACCCGTCCCGTCGGCGGCTTCGGCTTCGGCGGTGGACGGGCGGATCGAGAAGAAGCCCGGGTTGTCGCGGATCGACGCCACCGGCGTCAGCCCCGGCGCGATGTGCGGGAGCAGCCGGGAGGCGTACTCGATCACGTCCGTCGGGACGCGGAAACCGGCGGTCAGCTCCTCGACCACCGCGTCCCGCTTGCCCAGGTGGCCCAGCGCCTCCTCCCAGCTCCGGGTCGCCCACGGCGTGGTGCCCTGGGCCAGGTCGCCGAGGACGGTCGCCGAACCGGTGGTGCAGCGCCGGCCCACCGCCCGGTACTGCATGGGGGAGAGGTCCTGCGCCTCGTCGAGCACCACGTGCCCGAGGGAGTGGGTGCGTCGGATCAGGTCGGTGGCCTCGTCGATCAGTACCGCGTCCGCCGCCGACCACTTCGCGGACTTCACCGACCGGGCCGGCTTCGACCGGAGGATCGCCTTCCGCTCGTCCTCGTCGAGCAGTCCGGCCGCGTGCTCGGCCAGGAACTCCGGATCCGCCAGCAGCCGCAGGACGAGCTTCGCCGGGTCGACGGCCGGCCAGACGGCCTTCACCGCCGCCTTCACCGCGCTGTTGCGGGCCACCGCGTCCTGCACCCGGTCGTCCGGTGCCTCCCCGGCTTGCTCCATCTGCACCAGCACGGCGTGTGCGATGCGCTGCGGCAGGGCCTCGCGGGCGGCGCCGTAGCGGATGCCCCGGTCGAGCAACTGACGGACCAGTTCATCCAGTTCGTACGCCGGTACCCGCCAGCGGCGCGATCCGCGCACGACGACGACCGGTTCGGTGGGCGGGGTCACGTGCGCGTAGAGGGCCCGGCGCAGTACCTCGGCCATCCTCGCGTCGCCCTTGACGAGCGCGGCCCGCGCGTCGTCCGTCCCGCGCACCTCGACATGGGCCACCAGGTCGTCCACCGTCGCCTGCCCGACCGCCAGCTCGCCCAGCGCGGGCAGCACCTGCTCGATGTAGTGCAGGAAGGACCGGTTCGGCCCGACGACCAGCGTGCCCGTGCGGGCCAGCCGCTCGCGGTGGGCATACAGCAGGTAGGCGACCCGGTGCAGGCCGACGGCCGTCTTCCCGGTACCGGGACCTCCCTGCACGCAGACGCTGTCCGACAGGCCGGACCGCACGATCTCGTCCTGCTCGGGCTGGATCGTGGCGACGATGTCCCGCATCGGGCCGACACGCGGGCGCTCGATCTCCTGCTGAAGCAGCCTGCTTGTGACCGCTGCCTCCGCCGGGTCGGACAGGTGCTCGTCCTCGTACGCCGTGAGATCCCCGCCGGTGTAGCCGAAACGGCGGCGCAGCGCGATGTCCATCGGGTCCTTCTTGGACGCCCGGTAGAACGGCTGCGAGACCGGCGCCCGCCAGTCGATCACCATCGGGTCGCCGTCGGCGTCGTGCACATGCCGACGTCCGATGTGCAGTGTCCGATAAGCAGCCTCCGGCTGCGGGCGCTCTCCCCGCGCCCCTTCCGCCTCCTCGAGACCCGGAGCGTGCAGGTAGTCGAGGCGGCCGAAGAACAACGGGGTGCCGCTGAGGTCGGCCAGGGCCTTGATCCGGTCCCCGATCTGCCGCTCCAGGATCTGCGCGTTGACCCAGTTCGCGGTGACGTCACGGATGTCGAGGGCCTCGACGTCCTCGCGCATCGCGCGCAGGGCGGTACGGGACGCGGAGAGGTGGGAGCGCTCGCGGGCCAGAGGGCCTCCGCCTCCGCCTCCGCCGTCGCCGTCGGTGTTGGCGTCGGTGCCGCTGTCGACCTCGACGGTGGTGCTGGTGGCGGACATGGCTGGGGTGGCTGGTACGGGTTCGGGGACGTGCGCGGGCACGGGTCTGCCTCCGGCTGGTGCTGGCGGTGATGCCGCGTGATCACGGCATGGCGGACCGTCCGGTTTCCGTCCGGGCGGCGGCACTCCGGCGAGGGAGGCGGGAAGGCCCCGGACGGCTTCCGTTCCGGCGGCCGGGGCGAGCGGGAGATTCTAGTCGGCTCCCGCACCGGGGGCGAACGGTCAATTCGCCCCCGCCCCGACCCCGCCCTCGCCCCGCCCTCGTCGTCTGTCGTCCGCCGTCCCGGTCTTGGTCTCGGGGTTCGGGGTTTCGCATCCCGCAGGGCTCTCAGGGGTACGGGTACTCCTCGAAGAGGAGACCGTGCGTCTCAGGGCGTACACGACGGGACCTGAAGTCGGGCCCAGGGATCGATGCCCCGAATGGGTGATAGGGCGCACTCTGGACACATGAGCACAGCGACCTTCACCCCAGGAAGTCAGGCCCGTGGCCGGGGCGCCCCGCATCGAGGTGCCACCGCCATCGGCTCCGTTCCCCACCCCCCGCACCGCATCGGCAACGTCCTGCGCGCGGTCCGGGTCTTCACCGAGAGCTTCTTCTCGGTCACCGTCCTCGGTGAGTACAACGAGGAGGCGGGCGTTCGCCGGAGGTAACGGCCCGCCCGAGTCCCGGCCTGCCCGCCCCACCCGTAGCCGCGTGGACCGAGTACGCGGACAGGTACCGGCTGAGTACGTACGCCCCTGTCCGGGCCCCGTCACTCGGCTTGACTGGCCCCATGAGCCAGGACCGTTCCGCCCCCCTGATGCGGGCGGTGCCCGACCCTCCCGACCAGGACCGCCGGGCCTGGGTGGCGCCCACGATCGCGACCGTGCTCCTGACGGTCCTGGGGCCGGTGGCGCTGCTGGCGGCGGCGATGTCCGTCATGGCGACCGACAGCTGTGGTCCCGACGACTGCTCGCAGGCCCTGACGACCGCCCTGGACGTGGTCCACCGGGGGACGGTCCTCGGCGGTGTCCTGACCTTCTGCGCCTGGCTCGTGTCCTGGCTGCTGCCGTGGAGGATCCGGTGGTCGGTCCCGCGTGCCTGGGCGGCGGCGCTCTCGCTGCTGCCGCCGCTGTTCGTCATCCTGTTGGTGTTCAACCTGCCCAAGGGCTAGCCCTCCCGTACGGCCGGCCCTCCCGTACGGTCAGCTCTCCGTGAGGAGCTCGTCCGCGTCCATGATCCGGTACGCGTATCCCTGCTCCGCCAGGAACCGCTGGCGGTGGGCCGCGAAGTCCTGGTCGATGGTGTCGCGGGCGACGACGGAGTAAAAGTGGGCCTGGTGGCCGTCCGCCTTGGGGCGCAGCACCCGGCCCAGCCGCTGGGCCTCTTCCTGCCGGGACCCGAAGGTGCCCGAGACCTGGATGGCGACCGTGGCCTCCGGCAGGTCGATCGAGAAGTTCGCGACCTTGGAGACGACCAGGACGCTGATCTCGCCCTCCCGGAACGCGTTGAACAGCTTCTCCCGCTGGGCGTTCGACGTCTCGCCCTTGATCACGGGGGCGTTCAGGTGCTCGCCCAGCTCGTCCAGCTGGTCGATGTACTGCCCGATGACGAGGATCTGCTGTCCCGCGAACCGCCGGACGATCGCCTCCGTGACCTTCCGCTTGGTGGCGGTCGTCGCGCAGAAGCGGTACTTCTCCTCCGTCTCCGCGGTGGCGTACGCGATGCGCTCGGAGTCGGTGAGGTTGACCCGGACCTCGACGCAGTCGGCGGGCGCGATGTACCCCTGCGCCTCGATCTCCTTCCACGGCGCGTCGAACCGCTTCGGGCCGATCAGCGAGAACACGTCCGACTCGCGGCCGTCCTCCCGCACCAGCGTCGCCGTCAGGCCCAGTCGCCGCCGGGCCTGGAGGTCCGCCGTGAACTTGAAGACGGGCGCGGGCAGCAGGTGCACCTCGTCGTAGAGGATCAGGCCCCAGTCCCGGGAGTCGAACAGTTCCAGGTGCGGGTAGACGCCTTTGCGGCGGGTCGTCAGCACCTGGTACGTGGCGATGGTGACGGGCCGGATCTCCTTCCGCGTCCCGCTGTACTCACCGATCTCGTCCTCGGTCAGCGAGGTCCGCTTCACCAGTTCGTGCTTCCACTGGCGGGCCGAGACGGTGTTGGTGACCAGGATCAGCGTGGTCGACTTCGCCTGCGCCATCGTCCCGGCACCGACGAGCGTCTTGCCCGCGCCGCAGGGCAGGACGACCACGCCGGAACCGCCGTGCCAGAAGTTCTCCACGGCCTGCTTCTGGTACGGGCGCAGCGCCCATCCGTCCTCGCGCAGCTCGATGTCGTGCGCCTCGCCGTCCACGTACCCGGCGAGGTCCTCGGCGGGCCAGCCCAGCTTCAGCAGCACCTGCTTGATCTGCCCGCGCTCCGAGGGGTGCACGGCGACCGTGTCCGGGTCGAGGCGGGCGCCGACCAGCGGGGCGATCCGCTTGGAGCGCAGCACCTCCTCCAGCACGGGCCGGTCGGTGCTGGTGAGGACGAGACCGTGCGCGGGGTGCTTGGACAGGCTGAGCCGGCCGTAGCGGTCCATCGTCTCGGCGATGTCGACGAGCAGCGCGTGCGGCACCGGGTAGCGGCTGTACTTCACCAGCGCGTCCACGACCTGCTCGGCGTCGTGGCCGGCGGCCCGCGCGTTCCACAGGCCGAGCGGGGTCACCCGGTAGGTGTGGATGTGTTCCGGCGCCCGCTCCAGCTCGGCGAACGGCGCGATGGCGCGACGGCACTCACCGGCCTGCTCGTGGTCGACTTCCAGGAGAAGCGTCTTGTCGGACTGGACGATGAGCGGACCATTCACGCGCGGCTGCCTTTCTGCGGCTCTGCGACGGACTCGGCACGGGCACTGCACGGGCACAGTTCGGCCAAACGTCCAGTTTGCCTGATCACCCGCCCCCTGGGGGCCGGAGTGACAGCGGCCACAGGAAGCAGGAGCAGGAGCAGAGGCAGGAGTAGGGGCAGGAGTAGGGGCAGGGTCAGGAGCAAAGGCAGCAACGGGCCGCGCCTCTCAGCAGACCGTGCCCGGTCCGGACGCCGTGGCGCGCAGCAGATCACGCACCAGGCCGAAGTCGATGCTCTCCACGTCCTCCGGTCTGCGGAACCGTAGACAGCCCTTTCCCATGTCCTGCCCGGCCAGCCGGCCCTCGAAGGCCGCGCGGACATCGCTTCGCATCAGGTAGAAGGAGACGTACCGCTTCTGCGAGGCGAAGGCGATCTCGGCCGTGCCGTCCCGCTCGTAGGCGGGCATGCCGTACGCCATCACCTCGGCGAAGCCCTTGAGCTCTTCCCCGCACAACCGCCGCAGCTCGGTCAGGGCGGCCCTGCGTCCCTCCGGGACCTCGGAGAGGTAGCCGTCGACGTCCGCCGCCGTGCTCTGCGCCATGCGTGCAGCGTACGCGGGGCCCGCCCCGGACGGCGGCGCCCGCTCAGCTCTCGTCGTCCGCCAGTTCCGCGACCCCGGTGATCCGGTGCAGCGGGTACGTCCGCACCTCGTCGGCCGTGTGGTCGTACGCCGTGACGAAGCCGCCCTCGACGCGGACCGGGGCGATGACGCGCTGGCTGGCGGCGCCCTCCGCGTTCACGTAGCCGATCCACAGCGTCTCGCCGGTGAGGACAGCGGCCTGCAGGGTGGCGAGGGTCTCGGCGGACCCGGTGCGCGGCAGTTCACCGCTCTCCGCCCCGGCCCCGGCCCCGTCCGCCTCCCCGGCCTCGGCCTTGCGCGGGGCGGTCGAGGCGAGGTCACCGGCGCGGACGGCGCGGATCGCCGCCGCGAGCAGCGTGTCGTCGGGCACCGGCGGCCCCTCCGGGACCGGCTCGGGTGCCGTGCGCGGCGGGGTACGGCGGGCGTCGGCGCGGGTGATCAGGACATCGCCCTCGGCGGACTCGGCGGCCGGCGCGAACCCCATCCGGCGCAGCCCCTCCAGCAGGCCGGCCGGATCGGCCTGCGCCGCCAGCACGGTCGGCGCGAGCCTGCGCAGGCCCAGTTCCGCGGCCCGCTTGTCGGCGAGGATCTCGTTCAGCATCGCGTCGTCGTCGCAGCGTACGTACGCGGAGGCCGCACCCACCCGCAGATGTCCGTGCCTGCGGGCCACGTCGTCGATCAGATACGCCAGTGGCTGCGGCACAGGGGTACGGGAGTGCGCGGCGAGGAAGGCGTGCAGGTCGGTGGCGGCCCGGCCGGCGTCCAGAGCGCGGCGTACCGAGCCCGGCGTGAACCGGTAGACGGTCGCCCCGCCCTTCGACTCCACGTCCGCCAGCACCCCCAGCATGTCCGCGAGCGGCCGCTGGAGCGGGCCGGGCGCGACCGCCGTCAGGTCGGCCTGGAGCAGGACGTGGTCCAGTGGTTCGGGCAGCTGCGGGGCGAGCAGCCGGGCGGCGGCGGCGGACGCGGCGGCCTGTTCGGCGGGCGTGAGGACGGGGAGGGCGGGAGAAGGCGGGGCGGGGGAGTCCTGGGCGGGGGAGTCCGGGTGCCCGGCGGCCGGCCGGTGGTGGACGGGGAGCCGGTCGCCCGGTCCTGTCGACTCCGGTGCCCGGCCCGCTCGCTCGGCCTGCGCCTGCGCCTGTGCCTTCGGCGCGGGCGCGGGCATCCCGAGCAGGGCCCGGCCGTGCGCGGACAGCGCGCCGCGGCCGGTGACGCCCAGCATCTCGGCCTCGGTCAGCGTCCACCGGGCGAGCCGCGAGCGCAGATCGTCGCCCCCACCCCCGCCCGAGCCCGCACCCGTGGCCGAGCCTGTGGAACCGGAACCGGAACCGGAACCGGCGGCCCCGCCCGTCGCGCGCGGCGGCCGTTCCCACCGCAGCCGCTCCGCCACCGACCCGGCGTCCGGTGCCGCACCCTCCGGCAGCCCCGCGAGCAGCGCCAGCACCCGGCGCCGCACCTCGGGGGCCGCCGACCGGTCGAGCCCCGGGCCCAGGGCCGACAGGGTGTGGTCCTTCGCGTCCCGCCCGCCGACCAGTCCCGGCGTCCGGGTCGCCGTCAGCCACGCCGTGACCAGCGTCGTCCAGCGCTCGGCGGCGGGCCGCTCCCGCCAGGTGTCGTACGCCGGAGTCGCCGCGTACCGTTCGTCGGCCTCCCCGTCGGAAGCCAGCAGGCCCGCCGCGTAGGCGAGTTCGACCCAGAACGCGGCGACCTGTTCGGGCACGTCCAGGGCGACGGCGGTCCGCTTCAGGTCGCGCACGCTCAGCCCGCCGGACCGCAGCACCGCCGGGCCGCCCTCGTCCCAGTCCTTCAGCAGCTCCTCGACGGTCGCCGTCGCCGTGTACGCCTGCCCGGCCGCCGTCGCGTCCACCACCCGGGGAGGGTGCGTGGCCGCGGCCACGACCGGCGGCGGCACCGGCTCCACCGCCAGGTGCGCCCGCCCGCCGCGCAGATGCAGCGCCACCTCCCGCGGCAGGACGACCGTCCCGGGCGCGGTCGGCAGCAGCAGCCCCCGGTCCAGCAGCCGGCGCAGCCGGGTCGCCGGATCGGCGGTGACCTGGCCGTAGGGCGGCCCCCAGACCAGCCGCTCCAGCACATCCAGCGACTCGAACGGCACCTCGGCCAGCAGCGCCGCCATCCGCTCCCGGTCCGTGAACAGCCCGGTCAGCGCCGCCACGGCGGAGACCGGGTCGTGCGTGGAGGGCAGTCCGGCCGTCGTCACGATCTCCTGGATCCGCCCCGGGGACATCCCGGCCGTCGCCTCCCGCACGGTCGGGCCGAGGCCCGTCGGCGAGGGATGCTGCGGGGAAGGGGAGAGCAGCTCACGGGCCGTACGGACCAGCCTCAGCCGGTCGTCGTCGCCCCACACCAGCGCCTGCTCGCGCAGCGTCCGCACGGCACCCGGCAGCGCGGTGGCCACCCCCCGGTCGCCCTCGTCGCCCGCCAGCAGCCCGAGCAGCTCCTCGTACGGCGCCGGATCCGCCGCCACGGCCAGCGCCTGCGCGGTCTGCGTCGTGAACCGGTCCAGCCGGTCCAGGGCACGGACGACCGAGGCGCGGGTACCTGCCCGGGCGGCCAACTGCGTGAGATCGGCGGGCACGGGCGTGACAAGGTCCGGCCGGCTGCGCAGGAGCGCGGCAAGCTCGGCGTCGTCCCGTCCCCGGAGCGCCTCCGCGAGGGATCGGGGGGTAGCCGTGGGCTTCTCCTCGGTGCTCATCCGCATCACCGTATCGGGTGGATACGCCGGTGGGGTGCGTGGAGTTGGGCCGGGCGGCCGGACTCGCGGTACCGTCGTCCGACGTCGTCCGCCAACGCATCCGCCCCGGAGGGGACTTCGTGGGTATCGAGAGTGACCAGGTCGTCTACGAGTATCTGAGCCGTGTCGGCGACGTGGCCCAGCAACGGCAGCTGCCGTCGGCGACCCGTATGCGTCTGGTCGCCGGCCTGCGGAACGAGATCGACCGGTACCGGGCGAAGGCCGCCGTCGATTCCCCGGCCGCCGTGCGCCGCATCATCTCCCGCATGGGCACCCCGGACGAGATCGTGACGGCGGCCTCCAACGGCGCCCTCGGCTCCCCCGGCGCCTCCGGCACCGGGGGGACGGCTCGGGGTGCGGAGGGGAACGGGGTCGCCACCCCGGGCGAGCCCGGGTCCGGGCCCGTGCCCTCCGCGGTCCCCGCCCAGCGGGCCGGCGACCGCGCCCAGCGGGCGAAGAACGTCCTGCGCCGCGCCGTCCCCCGGCCCCGTCCGGCCGGGGACCCGAACGCCGCACCCTCCGCCCCCGCCGGACCGTCCGCACCGCACCAGGCGGGTACGGACGAACTCGGCGACAGCGCCGAGCAGCCCGACTGGTGGCGGGTGGACAGCAGCCCCTTCGGCGTCGGCGACGCGGTCCCCGGCTTCGTCGGCGGCGTGGAGATCCCCGAACTGCTCAAGGCCCCGCCGTCCAGGGAAGCGAAGGGCGTCGACGGCGCCGAGGGGCCGGGCGAGGGACCGGGTGGACCGGGCGGGAAGGAGGCCGGGCCGTCCGTACCCGGCGCGCGCACCGCCGCGCAGGCCGGAGGGGCCCCGGCCGCCGGCGGGACCGGGGCCGGGAAGAGCGGCTCCGCCGTCCGCCGCCGGCTCCCACGCCTGCCGTCCGGCGGCTGGAGCAACCCCCTGCTCCTGGTCGCCGCGGGCCTGCTGGTCGTGGGCGCCGTGCTCGGCAACTGGTTCGCCCTGTTCCTCGGCTGGGTCATCGTCTACGCCTCCCGCCGCCTGAGCCGGGCCGAGATCAAGTGGGCGGTCGTCGTCCTGCCCGGTCTCGCGCTCGCGGGCGGAGCCGTCTGGCTCTGGGGCAGGACCGAGGAACGCTGGGGCACCCCCATCGCCGAAGGCACCATGAACGACGCCGTCTCCGAGACCTGGCCCTGGGTGGTCAGGGCCGCGGCCGTCGCCTCGGCCCTGTTCCTGACCTGGCGCTCCCAGCGCCCCCGCTGAGGGGCGCGTACACCGCCGCCGAGCGAGGGCGCACCGCCGGCGGCCTGTTGTTTGCGTGCACTGGGCACAATGACGGGTATGGCCTCCACGACCGCGACCGCGACCGCGACTACGACCACGACCACGCCCCCGCTCACCGTCGGCTTCGACCTCGACATGACGCTCATCGACTCCCGGCCCGGCATCCGCGCCTGCTACCGGGCGCTCTCCGAGCGGACCGGGACCCACATCGACGCCGATCTCGCCGTCACCCGGCTGGGACCGCCCCTCGAGGACGAGCTGATCAACTGGTTCCCGGCCGAGCGGATCGACGAAGTGGCCGACCTGTACCGGGCGATGTACCCGACGTACGCCATCGCCGCCACGCCCGCGCTGCCCGGCGCCCGCGAGGCGATATCCGCCGTACGCGAGGCGGGCGGGCGCGCCGTCGTCGTCACCGCGAAGCACGAGCCGAACGCCGAACTGCACCTCGCCCACCTCGGCATCGAACCGCACGCCGTGATCGGCAACCTGTGGGCCGAGCAGAAGGCACTGGCGCTGCGCGAGCACGGTGCGGGCGTGTACGTCGGCGACCACGTGGGCGACGTGCGCGGCGCGCGGACCGCCGACGCGCTGGCCGTCGCCGTCGCCACCGGCCCCTGCGACCCCGCGGAACTGCGGGAGGCGGGCGCGGACGTGGTCCTCGCCGACCTGACGGAATTCCCCGGCTGGCTCTCGGACTACATGGACGACCGGGAAAACGGGGGGACGCCCGGTTACTCCCCGGCGGTGCGCGCCTGACGGCGTCCGGCCGCGGCCGAGCGCAGCACACCCGCGCCGGCCATCAGGAATCCGACGCCCATGAGCATGCTCAGCACGAACATGTACGTCGGGAACGCCTCGATTCCGAGGAACAACGGGGCCACCGTGACCAGAGTGGCCACGGCGCCGATGATGAACACGATGCCGCCGGCACGGATCAGGCCGTCTCCGGGAGCCGGGGAATTCGCTTGGGTTTTGTCAGCCACCGGACCAGGGTAGTTCCTGGCCCGAGGGAACAACCCGGCGGCAGTCTTGTCACCTGCCCGGAGACCATTAGCCTTGGTAGCGGCGGGTCACCGGGACCCGCCCGAGTGCTATCAAGAGCCGTTCAAGAGCCGTTTTCCGAAGCAGTTTTCCGACGAGCACGAGGACGAGGACAGACGTGCCTACCGGCAAAGTCAAGTGGTTCAACAATGAGAAGGGCTTCGGCTTTCTCTCCCGCGACGACGGCGGTGACGTCTTCGTCCATTCCTCGGTCCTCCCCGCCGGACTCGAGACGCTGAAGCCGGGCCAGCGCGTCGAGTTCGGCGTGGTCGCCGGACAGCGCGGTGATCAGGCCCTGTCCCTGACCGTCCTCGACCCGACCCCGTCGGTCGCGGCGGCCCAGCGCAAGAAGCCCGACGAGCTGGCCTCCATCGTCCAGGACCTGACGACCCTGCTGGAGAACATCACGCCGATGCTGGAGCGGGGGCGCTACCCGGAGCGCACCTCGGGGAAGCAGATCGCCGGCCTCCTGCGCGCCGTCGCCGACCAGTTGGACGTGTGAGAGCGGCACCCCGTCACGGGAACCGCAGCGCGTCCGGGCCGAGGGACGGCACCAGTCCCTCGGCCGCCGCGCGCGTCAGCAGGCCCCGCACCGCCGCGTAGCCGTCCTCGCCCAGGTCGGCGGTGAACTCGTTGACGTACAGCCCGATGTGCTGGTCGGCGACGGCCGGGTCCATCTCCTGGGCGTGCTCCATGACGTACGGACGCGTCGCCTCGGGGTCGTCCCAGGCGGCCCGTACGGAGGCGCGGACCGAGTCGGCGAGCAGGGTCAGGGTCTTCGCGCCGAGGGACCGCTTGGCGATGATCGCGCCGAGCGGGATCGGCAGCCCGGTGGTCCGCTCCCAGTGCTCGCCCATGTCGGCGAGCTTGTGCAGCCCGTAGTTCCGGTACGTGAAGCGCGCCTCGTGGATCACGAGTCCCGCGTCGACCTTCCCGTCCCGCACGGCCGGCATGATCTCGTGGAACGGCATGACGACGATCTCGCCGATCGGGCCGGGCAGGGTGTCCGCCGCCCAGAGGCGGAAGAGCAGGTACGCCGTCGACCTCTCGCTCGGCACCGCGACCGTACGGCCGCTCAGGTCCCCGTACTCCTCGCCCCGCGTCAGTACCAGCGGGCCGCAGCCGCGGCCCAGCGCGCCCCCGCAGGGCAGCAGGGCGTACTCGTCGAGGACGTAGGGGAGGGCCGCGTACGACACCTTCAGCACGTCGGACTCGCCGCGCTCGGCCATGCCGTTGGTGATGTCGATGTCGGCGAAGGTGACGTCGAGGGCGGGCGCGCCGGGGACGCGGCCGTGCGCGAGGGCGTCGAAGACGAAGGTGTCGTTCGGGCAGGGGGAGTACGCGATACCCAGCGGCCGGCCGCCGGTCGCGGACTGCTCACGGGTCTCGCCGGGCTCGCGGGTCTCGTCGGGCTCGCGGGATTCAGTGGTCATGCCGGTTCCAACTCTCCAGGACGGGCGCGAGCTTCCCGAAGCCCTCGGTGAGGGCCGTCAGGGCGTCGCCGATGCGCCAGGCGGCGCGGTCGCGCGGGCCGACGGGGTTCGACACCGCCCGGATCTCCAGCACGGGCACACCGTGCGCGGCGGCGGCCTCGGCGACCCCGAAGCCCTCCATGGCCTCGGCGAGCGCGCGGGGGTGCAGGTCACCGAGGTGCGCGGCGCGGGCCGCGGTGCCGGTCACCGTCGACACGGTGAGGACGACGCCGGTGAGCGCGCCGGCCGCGGCGGCCACGTCACGGACCAGGGCGGCGGGGGGCAGGTGGGTGACGGCGCCGAAGCCGAGGGCGGTCACCGGCAGGAAGCCGTCCGCCGTCCCCGCACCCAGGTCGGCGACGGTGATCTCGTCGGCGACGACGAGCGAGCCGACGGGCGCGTGGGGTACGAAACCGCCGGCGATCCCGGCCGAGACGACGAGGTCGTAGGGGCGGCCGGTCAGGGCTGCGGCGGTGAGGGCGGTGGCCGTGGAGGCGGCGGCGAGGGCCGGGCCGACACCGGCGGCGAGCACGTCGGGACCGTCGGCGATCTCGACCACGGTCACTCCCGGCAGGGCGACCTCGTGCGAGTCCCCCGGGAACGCCCCGGCCACCGCGTCCCGCTCGGCGGGGACCGCGGTGACCACGAGAACGCCGCCCCGGGCCCTCGGACCCGTACGGGCGGGGAACCCGGGGAGGGCGGACGTACCAGGGCCGTCAGCGCCGCCGGGGCTCTCAGGGCTGTGCGGGCCGGGCGAGTTGATCAGGCGTCCTTCTTCAGCCGGAAGGACCACAGGCCCGTGGCGTTGCTCTCGCCCTCCTTGACCGACACCAGGGTCGAGTCGCCCTGGGCGCCGTACTGGGCGTTGAAGAACACGCTGCCGGGGATGGTGCGGTACGTCTTGGTGCTGGAGTCGGTCAGCGGCTGGCCGTTCATCAGGATCGTCCAGCCCTTGTCGGCGATCTCCGGGTCGACACCGAAGCGCACGGTCTCGTCCGGGTCGACCGTGATCTCCTTGACCCCCTTGTCCTGCAGGCACTTGGTGACGTCGGCGGCCTTCAGCGCGTCGCCGTGGCCGCCGCAGGTCGCCTCGGAGGTCACCGAGGAACTGCCGACGGTGAGGGTGGAGACCGCCGTCGGTTTGTCACAGGCCGACAGGACGAGCAGTCCGGCGGATACGGCGCCGGCGGTGGCGACGGCACGGCGGCGCCGCACGGCGCGGGCACTCGGAGCGGCTGCGCCGCGAGGCAACGTGGTC
This sequence comes from Streptomyces sp. P9-A2, assembly GCF_036634175.1. Lineage (NCBI taxonomy): Bacteria > Bacillati > Actinomycetota > Actinomycetes > Kitasatosporales > Streptomycetaceae > Streptomyces > Streptomyces sp. P9-A2. The sequence goes on along the minus strand of NZ_JAZIFX010000001.1, from coordinate 3,627,117 downwards.
ATGGGCGGAAGGTTATCGGGCGCGCCCTGTCCGCTCCCCACGTGGGGGTACGGCGTGGCCGGAGCGTTACGCCACTCGCGCGCCGACGCCGCGCCGATGCCGCACGGACGTGGCGCTGACGCGGCACGGACGCCGCACCGGCGTCACACGGACGCGGCACGGACGCAGTACCGGCGTCGCACCGGCGTGGTGCCGGGATGGCGCGGACGCCGCGCGAACGCGGCGCGGACGCCGCGCCGACGATGCCGTGCCGACGTGGTGCCGGCGTCGCACCGGTGTGGTGCCAACGCTGCGCCGATGTGGCACCAACGCCGCGTGGATGCCACACAGACGTGGCGCGGACGCCGCGCGGACGTGGTGCCGGCGTCGCACCGGTGTGGTGCCAACGCTGCGCCGATGTGGCACCAACGCCGCGTGGATGCCACACAGACGTGGCGCGGACGCCGCGCGGACGTGGTGCCGGCGTCGCACCGGTGTGGTGCCAACGCCGCGCGGACGCGGCACAGACGTGGCGCGGACGCCGCGCCGACGCCGCACCGGACCACGTCGTGACCTCCCGTCGTACGCCGGACGGGCTCACGCCACTTGGGCACGCCCGGTGCCTCCTCCGTGCCGGGCCGAGCCGACCAGGCCGCGCACGGTGGTCAGCCAGCCCGTGGCGACGATCGCGGCGCCCACCGCCAGGCCCAGCGACCCGATCAGCGGCATCGCGATGCCGATCGCCCCGCCGAGCACCCACGACACCTGGAGCAGCGTCTCGGAGCGCGCGAACGCCGACGTGCGGACCAGTTCGGGCACGTCCCGCTGGATCAACGCGTCCAGGGACAGTTTGGCCAGCGCCTGCGCGAACCCGGCGACCGCGGCCAGGCAGGCGATCACGACCGCGCCGAACAGCGCCGCCGCGGTGATGGCCGCGGCGACCACACAGGCGACCACCGTCACGATGATGATCTCCGGCGCCCGGGATCTCAGCGACGCCCCGACGGCCGTACCGAGCGCGTTGCCCACGCCCGCCGCCACGCCCACCACGCCCAGGGACACGGCGGCGCTCTGCCCGGTCATCGGATGCTCGCGCAGCAGGAACGCGAGGAAGAAGATCAGGAACCCGGTCAGACAGCGGATGGACGCGTTGGCGGCCAGCGCGTGCGTGACGGCCGGTCCGACCGTGCGCAGACCGGGCCGCTTGACCGGTTTGAGGTGCGGGCCGTGCAGATGCGTCTCGTCCGCCGCGAGCAGCGCCGTGTCCTCACCCTTCGCGGAGTCCACCTTCGACGGCAGCGTGAACGACAGCACCGTCCCCGCCACGAACAGGACGAACGCCCCGTACAACGGCCAGCGCGGCCCGATCTGGTGGAGCCCCGCGCCGATCGGAGCCGCGACGCCGGTGGCCAGCAGCCCGCCGAGGGTGACCCGCGAGTTGGCCTTCACCAGGGAGAACGCGGGGGGCAGCAGCCGGGGCACGACGGCACTTCTGACCACCCCGTACGCCTTCGAGGACACCAGTACGCCCAGAGCGGCCGGATACAGCTGGATGCCGCCGGTGACGACCGCCCCGGACAGCACCAGGGCGAGGACCGCACGGGCGAGCATCGCGCCCGCCATCGCCGCCCGGCGGCCGTGCGGAAGGCGGTCGAGAAGCGGGCCGACCACCGGGGCCAGAAGCGTGAACGGGGCCATCGTGATGGCGAGGTAGAGGGCGACCCGGCCCCGGGCCTCGTCCGTCGGCACGGAGAAGAAGACGGTCGACGCGAGCGCGACGGTGATCATGACGTCGCCGGCGCCGTTCACCCCGTGCAGTTCGATCAGTTTGCCGAGCCCGGACTCGCCGGCGCCGTGCGCGTGGGTGGCCCGGCGGATTCCGCGCGCGGTCCCGGTCACCGGAAAGCGCAGGCCGCGCCCGAGCGCACGCAACGGGCGGCCGGTCCGGCCCGTCCCGACGCGTCGGTCCTTTCCCTTCACCCTGACCCCGTTCGCCTCACCGGTCCCGGTGGCGCCCTGGGGTGTCCTCGCGGTAGCCACGACGTTCATAGTGCCCCGATATGGCGGTACGTAGTGCTCCCACCGCGGTGACGGCTTCGGCACGTGCGCTGTCCGGCGGAACACCGCATCGGCGCAGTGCCCGCCGACGGACCTGCCGACCACTTCCGCCCACCACCCTGCCCACCACTCCGCCGACCACCCTGCCGACCACCCGCCACGCCGGTGCGGTACGGGTGTGACGGGCTGTGGCGAGGTGCCGTGGACCGGTCGGATTCCGGCGCGTGGCGGCCCGAGAGCTACCGTCGGTGTAGGCCATACGCACGTGAGAAGGTAGCGTGCGTATCTCAGCCATCCCGCAGAATGGATGGAGGCGCGCCCGAGCACGAAAAGGCGTGGACGTCGACGCGGTCCTGCGGTCCGCTCCGTCCGCCCTCGCGCTGGGAGTGGCGCACTCGTGAGACGGCGTAGGAGAGAAGCGATACCTGTGAGCGCAGCGACAACGCGAAGCCGCACCCCCGACCGCCTGTGCGCCGAGGCGGTCGACCTCGCCCGTGCCGCCGCCGAGGAGACCGCCGCACCCGGGGTCGTCGGAGAACACGAAGGGCTCGTCTCCGAGGGCGACCGGGTCGTCACCCACTTCTTCGCGTGCCGCGAACTCGGCTACCGGGGCTGGCGCTGGGCCGTCACCGTCGCCCGCGCCTCCCGCGCCAAGATCGTCACGGTGGACGAGGCGGTCCTGCTGCCCGGCCCCGACGCGCTGCTCGCGCCGGAGTGGGTGCCGTGGAGCGAGCGGCTGCGCCCCGGTGACATGGGCCCCGGCGACCTGCTGCCCACCGACGCCGAGGACCTGCGCCTGGAGCCCGGCTACTCCGGCGAGGACGAGCCGTCACCGAACTCCACGGTCTCCGCGGAACTCGCCGAGCTGGTCGAGGCGGAGGACGCCGAGGTCGCCGGGGCCGCCCCGGCCGACCTGACGATCGCACCCGCCCGCGGCTCGATCGCGTCGGTCGCCGAGGAACTCGGCATGCGCCGGGCCCGCGTCCTGTCCCGCTACGGCCTGCACATCGCCGCCGACCGCTGGGAGGAGGCGTTCGGCGCCAAGACCCCGATGGCGCAGGCGGCCCCCGCCACCTGTGTCAGCTGCGGCTTCCTCGCCCGTATCGGCGGTTCCCTGGGCCAGGCATTCGGCGTGTGCGCCAACGAGTTCTCCCCGGCCGACGGCCGCGTGGTCTCCCTGGCGTACGGCTGCGGCGGTCACTCCGAGGCCGCGGTCATGCCCAAGCCGCCGCAGCCCGTCCCGCCGAGGATCGACGAGACCCGCGTCGATCCGTTCCCGCTCCGCCCGGCCCCGGACTCGGGCTCGGTCCCGGCGACGCAGGACGAGTCGTCGGCGGAGCTGGGGCACTCGTAGGAGTGGTGCGGACGCCCCCGGGCGCGCCGCACACGCGGCTCCCGGCGGGGCCGGGTACGCGCCGGGGCCCGCCCCGACGTGCCCCGGCCCGCCCCGACGTTCTGTTCGGTGTGCCCGTGGGGGGCACTGTGGCCCAGGCAGCCGGGCACATGAGATGTCCGGTGCGGCCGGTACGACCGGCACGACCGGTCCACTGGCGACTCACACCTGCCCCGACCTTTCCCGGCTTGTCCGGACCTGCCCCCGCCGACCTGCGTGGGCGGGCCGCCCTCGGCGGCGGCACACCCACACCCCGCCTCACCTGCACGCTTATATCCTTCGAGCGTAATTGCCTTGAAAGGAACGGCTGTTGTGCCGCTCCTTGTGGGCGTTCAGCAATGCCGCGCCATTGGGAAAGGTTTTTCCGCCTCCACTACCGGGCCCTGTCGGCCAGGTGCACGGCTTTTCGCGTTCCACGCCGGTGGAGGGACCCGCCCGGCTATTGGTCCCCGAAGATCTCTTCGGCCTTCGGCGCGGTGACGGCGCGCATGAGCCAGAGCCGGAGGAGGTCGGGGTCCGTGCAGTCCGTGATGCGACCGCGGACGTCGTCGGAGACGTCGAGGCCGCGCTGCTCGAGGACGAGCAGGATGTCCTCGGCACGGCCCTCGGCGCGCCCTTCGTCCCGGATTTCTTCGGAGATGTAGGACTTGTAGAAGGAGAGGTCCACGGCCACCAGGTTCCTCCAGAGGTGCTTGGCCGGACGGTTGCCCAGCCCCTGTGCGGTGAATTCGACAATGGGATCCGCGATGTCTTCGGGGGTGTCCCGCAGTGCTGTGGAGAGCGCCTTCAGTATCTCATTGACGGCCGTATCGGCGGCGTGTGTGATGGCCGCCAGGCTGGCCAGCACCAGGTCGGCACGGGCCTCCTCCGGGTCCTTGATCACGGGCATGTTGTGCGGGCCCGCGACCAGGGGCCGCAGGGTGAGGGTGGGCATCTGTGACGGCCCGCTGCACACCGGCTGCTGGGCCCAGCGGGCCGTGGCGTGGTCCTGGCAGACGACGAGGAGCGCCGTGGGAAGCCGGTACTTCGTCCACAGGTAGCTGACGTAGTACGCCCAGCTGGCCGGCTTGTCCGGCTTCCTGTTGCCCTGGGCCTCCACGGCCAGCAGGAACGCGCCCTGTTCCGCGGTCTCCAGCCGCAGCAGGGTGTCCACCCTGCGTTCGACGGGGTTGGCCTCGGTGAGGTCGGTCGGCAGGATGGACGCCTTCACCGGAGTGGGTACGTCCACCCCGAGGAACCGGGAGACGCGGCTGAACAGTCCGGGGTCGTGCTGGAAGATGCGGTGCATCGCCTCGTGGGAAGAACTGACCATGGGGTTCTTTCTTTGTGAGTTCAGGCAGGTGCGGCGGCGATGCGGGGCGGGCCTTCGGGGAACCGATCGGCGATCGTCTTGCTGTCGGCCGGGGCGCCGGTGGGGAGGGACTGGAGGTGGCAGGCCGGTCCGATCGCCGGCAGGGAGAGTTCGCGGTGCTGGGCGAGGTGATTGCCGATCACCGTGAAGCGGGTGGTGTGACGGGTGTTCTCGTGGACGACGCCGGCCGTGGGGTGCGCGGTGGGGCGTACAGGGGGTCGGAGGGCCGCCCGCGCGTGGGCCGATCGGCGCTGTCGGCTGACTGGGCGCGCGGGGGCGCGCTAGGGTTTTGGGTATCCATCGGGAAGGTTGTGCTTCCTTGTTGGTCAGGCCCTCGCAGTGGGATGTCTGTCCCGGCGGGGGCCGAAGTCTGTCCGCGGCCGGTGACCGGCGATCACCGGCCTGGTCTGCGGTTGTTGCGCTGAGCGTAAGGGTGTTGGGGGACCGGAAAACCAGCCCGACCGGCGATGTTCACCCGCCCGAGTGAGTTTGGTCCTAGACCTCGAACGGGCGGTGGGGTGGGGCTTGGTGGAGGTTCTTTCTCTCTCACTTTTCTTTGGGAAAGGCACTGACGACACCGGAGCCTGGGGACGTGGGTTCCGGTGGCGTGAGACGCAGTTCGGCCCAGACGATCTTGCGCGGGAAGCGGCCCTCGGTTACGCCCCAGCGGTCGGCGAGGGCCTCGACGAGGAGTAGACCCCGGCCGGATTCGGCGTCGGGGGCGGCCGGTTGGGGCTGGGGGAGCCGTTCGCCCCGGGTGTCGGTGACCTCGATACGGAGGGTGTCGGCCACGACGTAGAGCGTGAGCCGGAAGTCCCGTCCCGGTACGCGGCCGTGCGTGGTCGCGTTGACGGCCAGCTCCGCGATGATCTGGCGGGCGGGATCCAGCGGCAGTCCCCAGGAGCGGAGCTGTTCCGCCCCGAGCAGGCGGGCGAGGCGGGCGCCGCGGGGTGTGGGGGAGAGCTGCACGCTGAAGTTGCGGATGGGGGTGGCGGGTTCGGCGGTTTTCTGGTTCACGTCACTCAGGGTGGCGGTACCCGCATACCGTGAGTGGTGACTTGGCGTACGCGTACGGTCACTGTACGGAGCTTGTCCGGTGCTGTCCGGACGGTACGGGCCGTTGGTGAGGGTATGCCGCTGGGTGCACGACAGGCGGTTCGACGGAGAGGCGCGATATGACGGTCGAGACAGAGGCGGGTCGGCTCAAGACGGAGGCAGACGAGCCGGGTTGGGAGGTGGACCCGGACGACGAGTGGGGCATCGCGGTCATCACGACCGTCGGGCGGCAGTTGAAGCTGCGGCGCGAGGCGGTGGGGATGCGGGCCGGCGAGTTCGGGAGGACGGTCGGGTACGGCGAGGACATGGTGTACAAGATCGAGGGCGGCAAGCGGATTCCTCGGCAGGAGTACCTGGACCGGGCCGACGAGGTGTTGAGCGCAGGCGGGCTCATCGCGGCGGCCTGGGAGGACGTGAAGAAGGTCCGGTACCCGAAGAAGGTGCGGGAGCTGGGGAAGCTGGAGGCCAAGGCGGTTGAGATCGGTATCTACGAGTGCAACAGCGTCCATGGGCTGTTGCAAACGCCGGAGCACGCTCGCGCGCTGATGGAGGCGGCACAGCCGCCGTACTCCTCGGACGACATGGAGCGCATGGTGGCTGCCCGCCTGGCTCGGCAGACCGTGTTCGAACGCGACCCGGCGCCATCGATCCACTTCGTCCTGGAAGAGACACCGTTGCGCCGACCGGTTGGAGGCACAATGGTGTGGCAGCGTCAGCTCGAACGTCTGCTGGAGGTGGGGCGGTTGAACCACGTCACTCTTCAGGTGATGCCGACGAACACCGATGCTCATCCGGGTGTGGACGGCAAGATCGAGTTGCTGAAGTTCCCGGACGGTACGGCCGTGGGGCGTTCCGACGGCGCATTCAACGGTCGGCCGACTGCTGAACCCAGGGACCTGCGCATCCTTGAGTTGCGGTATGGCACCATCCGAGCGCAGGCTCTCCCGCCGAGAGAGTCGCTCGCCTTCATCGAACAACTGCTGGGAGAGACATGATCCGTAAGGCCTCCGTCAGGGACGCCTCTGAACTGGCGTGGTTCAAGAGCAGTTACAGCAGTGGCACGGACGGCAACTCCTGCGTTGAGCTCGCCGTTACTCCCGGTACCGTGCGCGTCCGCGATTCCAAGAACACCGAAGGCCCCCGCCTCGCCTTCGCCCCGAACACATGGACGTCCTTCGTTCCATACGTGTCCGAGGGCTGACACGCACCGCCTGGTCCGCCTACTCCAGGAGTAGGCGGACCAACTGGTCGAGTTCCTCTGCGTCCGGTGAGTCCGCAATCACGGAGCGGACTACCTGACGCAGTTTGACGAAGTTTTTGGACTCGTCGAGCTCCAGAGCGGCAATGCGCGTGGCTTCCACGGCTCCAAGTTCGGCAAGCCGCTGGTGGCTCGGATTCGCAGGGTCGAACTGGGGGATGGGGAGTTGCCATACAGCCTTGTCGATGTCCCGCTCGTCCTTGCCGTAGGACATGAGAGGGCGGACGATCTCGGTGAGCGCGGGCGCGTTGAGGATGGCACAGAGGTACATACCCTCTTCACGGGTGGCCACCGTGCCCCAGTACAACTTGTGGTCGATGACAGCACTCGGGTTATCCACCAGGGCGGCCGAGACGTGCATCCCGGCCTTGCCGTACACCACGCGCAGGCGTGTTCCCGGGAGTTGTGTGGAAAGCTTTAGACGAAAATCAAGCTGCTCAAGCAGAGTCAGCCGCTCGCTGCTCCGATGTTCCAACCACAGGCCCTCCGCTCTACGCCACCACTTCACGAGATCCGGGTAACGGTCGATGTTGTCGTGGTCTCCGTGGAGCAGGGTCTTGGTGCCTTCGATGGGTAGGACTGCTCTGCGCGGCGCGAGGAGGCGGTAGGGCAGCACACTCTCTCCCAGAAGGACTGAACGCACGAACTGCGTCTCGACCACGCCTTCGAGATCGGGCAATTCTTTCCACGGTGGCTTCTCCGTGCTACTCCGCTCCGAGCGGAGTCGAATCCGTCCGCCTCCCAGACCCAGCGGGCCGGACTCCTGCTGCGTGACGAAGAACAGGTAGCGGGGATAGATAGTGGCCCCGTTCTCGAACCGCGACCGATACGGCGACGAGATCAGATCCTCGCCCACGTACTTCAGCTCGGCCGTCTCCTGCATGACCCACCCCCGGACATCCGCCCAGTCATGAGCCGTCACCGGAATCTTCCCGGTCCACCGCTCCGTGGTCTTCGGCAACGGAACCGGGTTGTTGCCCCGCGCCGCGTCGCCCACGCCCGAGGTCATCCGGCGCCCGAAGACCACCGCGCTGCCGCGCGGAAAGAAGTGCGGGCGCAGCCGCCGCAGGTCCCAGGAGCCGGTGAACTCGACGCGTACGGGCTCGTTGGGGTCCGGGTAGTCGCCGGCCCGGAAGCCGGCCCAGTACGGCCGGTCCAGGACCGGGTTGGGCACGACGAAGGCGAAGACGCCGTCATCCGCGAGGTACTGCTGCACCGCCCTGGCGATGAACAGGCCGGACAGGTCCTGGTGGGTCGCCACCTCGTCGCCGCGCCACAGCTCGCGGGACTGGCACATCTCCTTGAACCGCTTCTGCATGTCCTTCGGCATGTGCCGGTAGGACAGCCACGGCGGGTTGCCGATCAGCACGTCCACGCGGTTGTCCGCCATGGAGAGCCACATGGGCCGGGCGAGGTTGCGCACGTAGTACGACCAGATGTGGTTGCGGTCCTCGTCGACCAGCTCGCACAGGATGCGGAAGGCCGTCGTGATCTCGTCCTGGTCGTCCGGGTCGTGGATGGCCAGGACCTTGAACAGACTGGTCAGTGACGGCCTGGTCCCCTTCTTCCGGCTGTCGCTGGCCGCACGGTCGGCGAGCGCGTTGACGAGCCGGTCGAAGCGTCCGGCGTCCGCGAGGAGGCGCTCGGAGAACCGCAGCTCGTTCTGATAATTGAGCAGGCCCCCCGTCTCCGTGCGGATTACCAGGTAGCCGTGGTCGATGAGATCGGTCCGCTGCTGCCACTGCACACTGTCGCCGAGGAAGACCGGGACTCTTATCTCCCCGCGCTCGTCGGAGGTCAGACGGTCGCGGCCGATGGCCAGCAGATAGGTGACGCGGGCCAGCGCGACGGCGACCGGGTGGAGGTCGATGCCCGCCACGTGGTCGCTCAGCTCGCTGAGGGCTTTCGCCAGCGGGCGACCGTCGGCCTCGGCTGCGGTCAGGTAGCGGCGTACGGCGTGGAACAGGAACGTGCCGGAGCCGCAGGACGGGTCCAGGGCGCGTTGGTTCAGCGGGTCGGTCAGGACGTCGGAGACCATCTTCTCGGCGAGCCAGTCCGGCGTGTAGTACTCGCCCTGCTTCTTGCGCGTCTCGGGTGCGATCACCGACTCGTAGAGCACCTTGAGGACGTCGTGCTCGACGCTCGCCCAGTCGTAGCGGCCCAGACGGCGGGCGGCGGCGCTGACGAACTCGGCGCCGCCCTCGACCTCGTTCTCTATCACCCAGCCGAAGAAGTCGGACTCGACGACTCCATGGATGTCTGCCTGCCCGAAGAGCTGGCCGAGGACGAGCGAGGCCGGGGGGATCCGCCGGACGTCGTAGCCGAGGACCGAGTGCGCGATGATCGTGGCGGTGTTGACCAGGAGGGTGTGCTCGATGAACAGCTCGTCGCTGTCCTCGAACTGTGCGCCCAGCGCGCTGCGCAGCAGCCGTGCCCACAGCTCCCGCTTGAGCTGCACGGTGGGCAGGTGCTTGTGCTCCGCGTAGAGCCCGGACAGCGTGGCGTAGTCGATGCCGTGGGCAATGCTGCCCGCGCCCAGCCGGCCCTTGATCACGTCGGGGGTCGGCTTGACGCCCTCGACGGTCGCCATGACGTCCTCGAGCCAGGTCAGCAGCTCCCGGGGCGTGGTGCGGCGCGGCTTGACCTCAAAGCGGCCGGCCTGGACGAACGCCGTACCGGACAAGGCGTACGCGCGCCAGTCGGCGCCGTCGGTGAGGATGCCGACGTAACGTTGCCCGACCTGTTCGGTGCGGGTGCGGACGTACCCTTCGAGCTGCTTCTCGGCGTCCTTGAGGATCTTTGTGCCGCGCAGGTCCCGCTTGCATTCGATGGCGGTGAGGCCGATCTCGACGTCAATGCGGCGACCGTCGCCCACCTGGGACTCCAGGTCGACGCTCAGGTTGTCCTCGTCGAGGTTGAGCCAGCCGTCCAGCAGGAACTGTCGGACATCTGACTGGAGGTCCGCCTCCGTGCGCGTGGCCTTGCGGTCGGCGAGCCGGGTGAGCAGCTTGTCCAGGTTGGTCTGCGGCGCTGTGGTCATCCACTCCCCCTTGATGAGACCGCGAGCGCCGGAGCGGTGACGCGGTGGAACCGGAAACAGCGGCCATTGTGCCGCAGGGCACCGACAACGAGGGCATGCCGGGCACCGGGCGAGGTCGGAAGCACAGGGCGCGGGGGTGTCACGCTTCCCTGGGGCGGTATCCCGGACGTGCTGGGGCCCCGGTGCCGGAGACCGGTGCCAGAGCGCGGCGGTGGCGGCGTAGTACCGCGGACTCGCCCAGCAGCAGGGCGTGCGGCCGGTAGGCGGGGCCGTGGAGGGAGCGCTCCAGCACGGGGAGGTAGTTCCAGCGCACTGCCGGGTGCGCGGAGTGGGCGAAGTGGTACAGGTCGCCGTACGGCAGCCAGGTGCCCCGGGCCAGCAGGGCGAGCAGCACGTTGCGCGGGTACAACCGCAGGCAGCGGCCCGCCTCGACGGCGACCGGCGGTCCCGTGACCGGCTCAGGATCGAACCAGCGGTGTTCGACGAGCAGTGACATCCAGGCGAGCTGGGGATACAGCAGCAGGCGGGGCAGCACGACGACGAAAACTGCCGCTTCCCAGCCGAAGGCCGTGGCCGCAGCCGCTGCCACCACCAGCGGACCGGCCGCCCGCAGCCGCCCGGCACCCGCTTCCCGCCCCAGGACCGTCAGGCTGCGCACGGTGTCGAACATGCCGGCCGGAGTGAGCGGGTGAACCGTGCCGAGCACGTACCGCACCGTCGTGGCCCCCGTCCGTATTCCCGCCCGGTGCAGTTCGGCCAGGTTCGGGTCGGCTCCGGCGACCGTCGCGTTCGGGTGGTGCTCACGTACGTGCCGACGGCGGCGTACGGCCACGGGAACGAAGCCGAGCGGGATATGTACGGCGACCTCGGCGAGCAGCGTGTTCAGCCGGGCGCCGCGAGCCAGCACGCCGTGCACCGCGAAATGGCTCACCTCTTGGAGGTGGCGGAATTTCACGGCGCCCGCGAAGGCGGCGACGGCGCAACCCCCCGGGCCGCCGTGCACAGCCACCGCGCACCATCCGGCGAACTCCAGCCAGTGCCCGAGAATCAGGAACACGGGAGTGAGGTTGTTCAGCCGCTCACGTTGAAGCGTCATTACCGACCGAAGCGAGTCCGGTCTGTGCCGCCCCCGCATCGGGCTGAACCACCAGCGGTCCACCTGCCGCAGCGCGATGCCTGCCGCGATGGCCACCAGTCCGGCCGACAATGCCCCCAAGACTGTTCCCTCCCCGTTTCCGTCCCGGACCTGGCACGGGGGCGGGGCCGACCGGAGGGAGAGCGCGGTGCCTCCCGGCCGGACGAGCCCCGGAGAGGGACGGACGCGATCAGATCTCGGTCGGGTGGATACCGGCCTCGTGCAACACCTTCATATTTTCCCGGCTGAGTTCCGCGAACGCGCTGATTTCCGCCATGTGTGAGGTACCCGTGTACTCCACCGGACCGTCACCGAGGAGCACGGCCGGGTCGATTTCCGCCTCGTACACAAGGGTGGCGTTGCCTTCCAATACGGGCTGCCACACGTCACCGACGGGCTGGAGGAAGCTCCGGGCGATACCTCCAGGGTTGCGTACGGTCACCGGCTGCTCCGGTTCGACACGTCCGAGGCGGGACAGGGTGGCGCGGGAGGCCGCGATGCCCGAGCCGCACGACGGTGTTAGCCCGGCCCCCCGTTCGTAGGTGTGGACGAACACCTCGTCGTCCGACAGCGGCAGCACGAAGGAGAGATTGGCGCCGATCGGGAACACCTCGGGCGAACCGGCGACGCGCTTCCCGGTTTCGACCAGTTCCGCTTCGGTGTACGCGTCGATCACCGTGATCAGATGGGAATTCGGTACGGCGACCGCCGTCACGTGCCGCGACGGGTGGAAGGCCGGCAGCAGCCGGTCCACGTACTCGCCGTGCGGACCCGCCTCCGCCACGATCGGCTGACCCGGGGCGAAGTCGACGGCGGGCAGTTCCACGGAGACCTGACGCACCCCGTGGGAGGTACGGCCACGGTCATGCACGGTGAAGGAATAGGGGCCCTGATCCACGACGACGGAGTCGGCCTGGTGCCGGTCCAGCAGTATCCGGCCGGCGCACCGCATCCCGTTCCCGCACAGCAGTGCCTCGGACCCGTCGGGGTTGTAGAACCAGGCCCGCGCCGTGCCGTCACCGTGATCGGCGACGAAGTACACCCCGTCACCGCCCAGCCCCCGCTTGCGGTCGCACAGCAGCCCGACGGCCCGCGTCAGTTCGTCCGTGGTGGCGAAGTGGTCGAGAGGCGCGCCGTCCACCACGAAGATGTCGTTCCGGGAGCCATGGGCCTTGGTGAGCGAGAGAGTGGACATCACGTACTTTCCGTCGCGCTGTGGCTTCGCTCGGTCCCGTCAGGTCCGGACCGGCTGTCGTTCTCCATGCTAACGAAGCCCATTCAGGCACCTGCGGGTGTGACGGAACGTGATGGAGCGGGACAAGGGATGGGCGGTGGTCATGCCTCAGAGCCGTACCGCAGTTCCCCGGACGGCTGTCTCGTCCCATGTTCCAGCGTCCAGCATGGGACGGACGAGCGACTCGTAGGACTGGAGGACGAACGGAGCCGAGTCCGAACCGTGCCCCCAGATCGACTCGAAGCGTCCCGCCCAGCGCTCCACGTGCTTGAAGTACACGGAGCTGCGCCCCCGGCGGTAATCCGAGTCCCCCTGTTCCTCCTCCAGGAGAACCGCGGCTTTCGACACCACCACGAAATCCACGGCCTGGTCGGCACGCAACCGGTCCCGTACGGCGAGGGCGCATTGCACACCCAGGGAACGGTGATGGTCGACAAGAGTGAGCAGGTTACGGGCGAAGTCCTCCCGGACGAGATCGTCCTGCCAGCAGATGAACAACCGCTGCACCGTCCCCCCACCCTCGATCAGGCGCCGGTTCACGGCCAGGTACTCCCGTCGCTGTGACAACAGCCTCGGGTCAGTGGTGAGATCAGCCGCCAGAACGCGCTTGGGCTCGGTGCCGGAGTCGATGAGCGCCTGGAAGAGCAGCACGGACAGGCGCGGCACCTCGGACGCGTACACCTGGAGGTGACCGTCGGCGATCTCACCGAACTCCGAGATGAGTTCACGCTCCAACTGCTCGCGGACCAGCGAGAAATACCGGGCGTCCGCCATGTGCCGGTCGTTGGCCCGGCGGAGCTGAATGTAGATACGGCGTAACCACATGTGGTTCGCCACCATGAGCAGCAGCAGTACCGTCGCAGCCGCCAGCAGGGCGTCCTTCAGTACGCCGCTCTCGGCAACCCACGCGGCTGTGGGAATGGCGATACCGGCGATGCCCACCAGCGCGTTCAGTACCTGGGAGGACAAGGCGTCCGCCACGCGAGTACTGACGTCCCGCCGCGGCTCTGCTGTCATGATCTCCATCCCCCTGGGGCCTGTCCGGCAGGTCGTGCCGGAGACGCGTGTCCATGCCCGGCTCACATCTTCGGGCTTCCGACTACGAGTGGGCAAGTGCGTTTTGTGGCCAAACATCACCTCTCCGTCATGGGGTTTTCGGGTCGCTGCCACGGCGGCCTTCGCCCGGCGGCCATCCCCGTGAGGACAAGGAACAGCACGGCCCGGGGCCGGGCCGGGCCCGGCTCGCCGGGGGCGTCGGGCGCGGTACCTTCGACCTCACGCCGATCAGGGCCGATGAGGAGAGTGACCGTGAGCAAGTTCGTACGGCCCGCTGCCGAGGGCACGGACCCGTTCGGTACGGCGCGGCTGCGGCGCGGGGTGCTGGACGCCTGGGCCGCCGGCCCCGCACGGTTCCGTGAGGACGCCAACGCCGAGGAGGACCTCGTCCTCGGCGGATACCGGGACCGCCTCGTCGTCGAGCTGGCGCAGAACGCCGCCGACGCCGCCGCCCGCGCGGGGGTTCCGGGACGCCTTCGGCTCACGCTGCGTGACGGGGTGCTCGTCGCCGCCAACACCGGGGCCCCACTGGACGCGGCCGGGGTCGAGTCGCTGTCCACGCTGCGGGCCTCCGCCAAGCGGGACACTCCCGACCGGGCGGTGGGGCGGTTCGGGGTCGGCTTCGCGGCCGTCCTCGCTGTCACCGACGAGCCCGCCGTCGTCGGCCGGCAGGGCGGGGTGCGCTGGTCGCTCGCCGAGGCGCGCGGGCTGGCCGGTGAGAGCGCCGGGGACAGTGCGGGACTGGGGGACGAGATCCGCCGGCGTGACGGGCATGTGCCGTTGCTGCGGCTTCCCCTCCCCGCCGAGGGCACCGCCCCCGAGCCGTACGACACCGCCGTCATCCTGCCGCTGCGCGACACGGCCGCCGCCGACCTCGCCGAGCGGCTGCTGCACGCCGTCGACGACGCGCTGCTGCTCGCGCTGCCCGGTCTGGAGGAGGTCGTCGTCGAGATCGGCGACGCCGAGCCCCGTACCGTGCGCCGCGGCAGTGACGGCGAGCTCACCGTGATCGAGGACTCGCGGGACGGCGCCACCCGCTGGCGTACCGTCGCCGCGCACGGGCCGCTCACGCCGGACCTGCTCGCCGACCGGCCGATCGAGGAGCGGCTGCGCCCGCACTGGTCGGTGACGTGGGCCGTTCCGGTGGACTCCGACGGGGCCCCCGCGCGTCCCCGTACCAGCCCGGTCGTGCACGCGCCGACGCCGAGCGAGGAGCCGTTGGGCGTCCCGGCCCTGCTCATCGCCTCCTTCCCGCTGGACTCCACCCGCCGGCACACCGCCCCCGGCCCGCTCACCGACTTCCTGGTGGAGCGCGCCGCCGACGCCTACACCGAGCTCCTCGCCGACTGGCGTCCGGTGACCGCCGGGATCATCGACCTCGTGCCCGGTCCGCTCGGCCGGGGTGAGCTGGACGGCGCGTTGCGGCAGGCCGTTCTCGGGCGGCTCCCGCGCACGTCCTTCCTGCCGCCCGCCGCCGGGCCCACCGGGCACGACGACGACTCCGACCTGCCCGAGGCGCTGCGGCCCCGGGAGGCCGAGGTCGTCGAGGGCGCCGGCGCCGACACGGTCCGGGTTCTCGCGGAGGTGCTGCCGACCCTCCTGCCCGCCGGGCTCGAACGGCGGGCCGAACTGCGCACGCTCGGGGTGGCCCGCCTCCCGCTGGCCGACGCGATCGACCGGCTGGCCGGGCTGGAGAAGTCGCCCGACTGGTGGCGGCGGCTGTACGAGAGCCTCGCCGGCGTCGACCCCGACCGGCTCTCGGGGCTGCCCGTGCCCCTTGCCGACGGCCGTACCACCACCGGCCCCCGGCAGGTGCTGCTGCCCGGCGCCGAGGCCGCCCGGGTCGACCCCGCGACGCTGGCCCGGCTCGGCCTCAAGGTCGCCCACCCGGACGCGGTGCACCCCCTGCTGGAGAAGCTCGGCGCCCTCCCGGCGACCCCGCGCGCGGTGCTCACCACTCCGCAGGTGCGGGCCGCCGTCGCCGCCTCCCTGGACGACGAGGGCGCCCTGAACTGGGAGGACGAGGCGCCCGACGCCGACGAGCTCGCCGACACTGTGCTCGGGCTGGTGCGCGACGCGGGTCTCGAACCCGGTGACGAGCCGTGGCTGGGCGCCCTCGCGCTGCCCGACGAGGACGGCGAGCTCTCCCCGGCCTGCGAACTGGTCTTCCCCGGCGGTCCCTTCGCCCAGGTGATGCGGGAAGGTGAACTCGCCGCCGTGGAACGCGAGCTGGCGGACAAGTGGGGCGAGGACCCGCTGGCCGCCTGCGGCGTGCTGGTCGACTTCGTCCTCGTCCGCGCCACCGACGTCGTCCTCGACCCGGACGAGCTCGAGCCCCGCGAAGGGGACTTCGCCGAGCCCGACGACGCGGGTCTGCTGGACGCCGTGGACGTGTGGAGCGAGGACGTCCTCGACCGCTTCCCCGACAGCCCGGTGCCGCCGGTGGCCACCGAACTCGTCGCCGTCCGCGACCTCGACCTCGTGGACGACGACCAGTGGCCCCGCGCCCTCGCCCTGCTCGCCCGCCCGCCGCTGCGCGACGCGCTCACCCAGCCGGTCCGCGTCCTGCTGCCGGACGGCACCCACGAGACCGTACGCCCCTATACCGCGTGGTGGCTGCGCGGACACCCGGTGCTCGGCGGCCGCCGCCCGGCCGGTCTGCGCGCCGCCGGGAGTGACCCGCTGCTGCGCGGCCTGTACGACGAGGCCGACGCCACCGGCTTCGAGGACGAGCAGGTGCTGCGGGCCCTCGGCGTCCGTACGTCTGTCTCCGCGCTGCTCGACGAGCCGGGCGGCGCCGCCGAACTCCTCGACCGTCTCGCCGACCCCGACCGTGAGGTCACCCCCGGCCGGCTGCACGCCCTCTACGGGGCGCTGGCCGACCTGGACCCGGATCAGGTGACCCTGCCGGACGAGCTGCGCGCGGTGGTCGACGGCCGGGTCGAGGTGGTGGACGCCGCCGACGCGGTGGTCGTCGACTCGCCCGACCTGCTGCCGTTCACCGAGGGCGTGGCCCTGCTGCCCGTCCGTCCCTCGCGCGCCGCCGAGCTGGCCGAACTGTTCCAGGTGCGGCGGCTGAGCGAGTCCGTCACCGGGGACGTCGGCAGCGAGGGCACCGAGCACGACGTACCGGAGCCGGTGCGGACGCTGCTCGGGCCGGGCACTCCCGCCACGTACGTCGAGCACGAGGAACTCGTCGTGGACGGTGTGGAGATCGACTGGCGGCTGACCCGTGACGGCGTGCTGCACGCGGCCACCCTGGAGGGGGTCGCCGCCGGGCTGGCGTGGGCGGCCCGCCAGTGGCCGCGCCGGTTCGAGGTCGCGGCGCTGCTGGAGGACCCGTCCAGGACCGAGGAGCTGGCCAGGGACCGCTGGTTCGACTGACCGGAACGGAGGAAACGGGGGGCCGGGGCCGGATCGGCCCCGGCCCCCCGTCGAAGGCGGACGGTTCGGTTACTTCTACTTCGTGGGCGCCTGCGAGCCGGACGCCTCCTCGAGCGCCTCGAGCTTGAGGGCGAGCGTCGCCGCGTCGTACGGGCCGGTGTGCCGTCGGTTGCCGACGAAGAACGTCGGGGCGCCGCGGGCACCGCTGGCCTCGGCGCTGGCCGCGTCCGCCCGGACCCGGGCGGCCGTCCTCTCGTCGTTGAGGTCGCGCAGGAACCTCTCGACGTCGAGTCCGAGGTCGGCGGCGTAACCGGCGGTGTCCTCGTACTCGAGTTCGTCCTGGTGCTCGTAGAGCAGGTTGTGCATCTCCCAGAAGCGGCCCTGGTAGTCGGCGGAGACGGCCGCCCGCGCGGCGAGTTCGGCGTGCGGGTGCACGTCGGGCAGCGGCAGGTGCCGGAAGACATAGCGGAACCGGTCGCCGAAACGCTGCCGCAGTTCCGCGGTGACGCCGGTGGCGCGGGCGCAGAAGGGACACTCGAAGTCGCCGTACTCCACCAGGGTGAGGGGAGCGTCCGGAGGTCCGAGGATGTGGTCCGTCTCCGGGTCGACGGGGCGGTCCAGGTAGCGGGGAAGGTCCGCGTCCGTCTCGCCGCGCAGGACGGCGGCCAGATGGAACACCAGCCAGCCGACGGCGACGGAGAACACGGCCGCGAGCAGGACACCGACGGTGGCCTCGGCGCGGATGACCGGGTCCTCGAAGGCGAGCCCGACGATCAGCAGGGAGACGGTGAACCCGATCCCGGACAGGACGCCGCCGCCCAGGACATGGCCGTGGCCCACCCCGGTCGGGAGCTTCCCGAGGCCGGTCCGGGTGCCGAGCCAGGAGCCACCCCAGATGCCGAGGAGCTTTCCGATGACGAGACCGACGACCACGGCCCAGGTGACGCGGGACGTCAGGGCGTTGGTCAGGACGCCGTCGCGCAGGTCGACACCGGCGTTGGCCAGCGCGAACACCGGGACGATGACGTAGCTGGACCACGGGTGGAGGAACGTCTGGAGCCGCTCGTTGACGGAGACGGCCTTCTGGAGCCCCTTGCGTGCCGTTTTGCCGACGTCGGCGAGGGGGGACTGGCGGAAGGCGCGGAAGAGCCGCGCGGCCTGCTCCACCCCTTCCCGTGACGGGCTTGTGGCGGGGATCAGGAGACCGCCGAGCATGCCGGCGATGGAGGCGTGGAGGCCGGCCTGGAGCGTGGCGAGCCACATCACGAGGACGATCAGGACGTACGGGGCCGCCTGCCAGACGCCGAAGCGGGTCAGCGCGGACAGGACCACGCCCAGGACGAGCGCGATGATCAGCTGCGGCACACTGATGCTGCCGGAGTAGACCACGCCGATCACGGTGACGGCCACGATGTCGTCGATGACGGTGATGGCCAGCAGGAAGACGCGCAGCTGCGTGACGAACCGTGGGCCCACGATGGCGAGCGCGCCCAGCATGAACGCCGTGTCGGTGCCGATGACGATGCCCCAGCCCGTGGCGGCGTCACCCCCGGGCGCGATCAGCAGGTACAGCAGGATGGGCACGGCCATGCCGCCGATCCCGGCGAGGGCCGGGATCATCACCCGGCTGCGGCTGTTCAGCTCGCCCACGGAGACCTCGTAGCGGACCTCCAGACCGATGACGAAGAAGAACAGGGCCATCAGTCCGTCGTTGACCCAGTGCCCCAGGTCCATCGACAGCTCGGCGTTGCCGAGGGAGAGGGACAGGTCGGTGTGCCAGAGGGAGGTGTACGCCTCCGACCAGGGCGAGTTCGCCCAGACCAGGGCCACCGCCACCGCCACCAGGAGCAGGCCCGCGCTGCCCGCCTCGGTCGCCATGAAGGTGCGGACCGGGGTGGAGAGCTGGGCTCCCAGCTCGCTCCTCCGCGACTGGGACTGGGAGTCCCCGGACTTGTTCTTGCGCAGGATCATCAGGGACTCACCGCCCCGGTGCGGCCCCTGGCCGTGGCGGACCGGTGGGGGAGGAGAGGGAGGAGGGGGAGGTGGGAAAGGAGGGGGAGGGGGATGGCGCTTCGGTCAAGTCGATGATCTTGAAAATTCCTACACATGTTTTCCATTCTCGTACAACCATTCGGTGACACCACGTATCTGACCATGTGAGTCAACAGACTCCATGGTCACTCGGGTCCCGGACGTGACGACGAGCCGTTGGGTGACGTACCCAAAAAAACGTCGACCACGGGGCCCCTTTCTCCACGTGGAGAACGCATGCGTATTCGCGCCACCGTCGCCGTAGTCTCCGGTGCCCTGGCCCTGTCCGCCCTCGCCGTACCGGCCGCGCAGGCCGACGACTCCTTCGGGGACACGAAGATCTCCGATGTGGTGGTCAACGGAGGCAAGGCCGTCGTCGTCGGCCCCACGGCCGCCAAGAAGGTCACTCTCACCTTCACCGCCACCGACAACTCGGGCATCGACTGGGCCCAGCCCATCCTGTACCGCGGCGCGTCCATCCAGAAGCCCGAGAGCGGGGCCATCCCCGACAGCAGTGACAACCTTGCCAAGTGCACCAAGGTCAACGCCACCAAGTCGACCTGCAAGGCCACCTTCACCCTGAAGCAGTTGGACAACCTCATCAACTCGGTCGCCGGCACCTGGAAGGTGTGGATCGTCGCCGCGGCCAAGGACGGCGACTACATGGAGAAGGAGAAGGCCAAGACCTTCTCCGTGCAGCGCGCCTCCAAGCTGACCGTCAACGCCTCCCCCGAGCCGGTGAAGAAGGGGAAGACGATCACCGTCACCGGCACGCTCTCACGCGCCAACTGGGAGACCAAGAAGTACGCCGGCTACACCAACCAGTCGGTGAAGCTGCAGTTCCGTAAGAAGAGCTCCAGCACCTACACCACCGTCAAGACCATCAAGAGCGGCTCGGCTGGCAGCCTGAAGACCACGGTCAAGGCCTCCGTCGACGGCTACTACCGGTACTCCTTCGCGGGCACCACGACCACCCCGGCCGTCAACGCCGCCGGAGACTTCATCGACGTGAAGTAAATCACCCCGGACGACCGGTCACGCGGCCCCACGCCTCCCTGAGGCGTGGGGCCGCGTCCGTACGAGGCCGGCGTCCGCCCGCCGGGCCGGGCGTCAGGACGTGATCCGCCGGACAGGCCCTACGCGGGGAAACGGCGGTCGACCCACCTCCACAGAACCTCCAGGACGGCCGCCGCCGCCACCGCGATGCCGACCGCGACCCACGGCATCGTCATCCCGACCAGCTTCAGCGCGAAGAACTCCTGGAGCCACGGCACGACCAGCACCAGCAGGAAACCGGCGCCCATCGTCGCCACCAGCCCGACCCGCCACCACGTGTACGGGCGGGCGATGATCGCCAGCACCCACATCGAGATCAGGAACAGCGTCAGCGTCGCCGCGCTCGTCTCCGCGTCCAGCGCTCCCTCACCGCTGTAGTGGTGGCGGGCGAGCAGGTAGGTGGCGAAGGTCGCCAGCGCGGCCAGTACACCGCCCGGGATCGCGTACCGCATGACCCGCCGTACGAAGTGCGGCCGCGCCCGCTCCTTGTTCGGGGCCAGGGCCAGGAAGAACGCCGGGACGCCGATGGTGAGCGTGGACAGCAGCGTCAGATGGCGCGGCAGGAACGGGTACTCCACCTGCGAGCAGACCACCAGCACCGCGAGCAGCACCGAGTAGACGGTCTTCACCAGGAACAGCGTCGCGACCCGGGTGATGTTGCCGATCACCCGCCGCCCCTCGGCCACCACCGACGGCAGCGCGGCGAAACTGTTGTCGAGCAGCACGATCTGTGCGACGGCCCGGGTCGCCTCCGAACCGGAGCCCATCGCCACCCCGATGTCGGCGTCCTTCAGGGCCAGCACGTCGTTGACCCCGTCGCCGGTCATCGCGACCGTGTGCCCGCGGGACTGGAGCGCGCCCACCATGTCCCGCTTCTGCTGCGGGGTGACCCGTCCGAACACGGTGCCCTCGTCGAGCGCCCCGGCCATCTTCTCCGGCTCGGAGGGCAGCCCGCGTGCGTCGACGACGGTCCCCGTCAGCCCGAGCTTCCCGGCGACCGCGCCGACCGACACCGCGTTGTCGCCGGAGATGACCTTGGCGTCGACGTCCTGCTCGGCGAAGTACGCCAGCGTGTCCGCCGCGTCCGGCCGCAGCCGCTGCTCCAGCACCACCAGCGCGGTGGGGCGGACACCGACGGCGACCTCGGGGTCGTCCAGGGGCCGCTCGGTACGGGCGAGGAGCAGCACCCGCAGGCCCTGCTCGTTCAGCCGCCCCGTGCGGGCCAGGGCAGGGTCGTCGGCGTCGAGCAGGACGTCGGGGGCGCCGAGCAGCCAGGTGGAGGCGGTCTCGTCGCCCTCGGTGAAGGCGGCACCGCTGTACTTGCGGGCGGAGGAGAAGGGCAGGGCGTCGGCGCGCCGCCAGTCACCGGGGGCGGGGTAGGCATCGGCGATCGCCCGGAGCGAGGCGTTCGGCCGCGGATCGGAGACGCCGAGGGCACCGAGCACGTCCCGGACGTACGCCGCGCCGGTGCCGGTGCCGGTGCCGGTGCCGGTGTTTGCGCCCCTGCCCGTGCCCGTACCTGTGCCGGTGTCGAGCAGGTGCAGCTCGGTGACGTCCATGCCGCCCTCGGTGAGGGTGCCGGTCTTGTCCAGGCAGACCGTGTCGACGCGGGCCAGCCCCTCGATGGCGGGCAGCTCCTGTACCAGGCACTGCTTGCGGCCCAGCCGGACGACCCCGATCGCGAAGGCCACCGAGGTGAGCAGCACCAGCCCCTCGGGCACCATCGGAACGATCCCGCCGACCGTGCGGGCGATGGAGTTCTTCAGCTCGTCGTCCTTGACGAACAGCTGGCTGACGATCAGCCCGGTCGCGGTCGGGATCATCATCCACGTAACGTACTTGAGGATCGTGGAGATGCCCGAGCGCAGCTCGGAGTGGACCAGCGTGAACCGGGAAGCCTCCTCGGCGAGCTGCGCCGCGTACGCCTCGCGCCCCACCCTGGTCGCCTGGAAGGAGCCGCCGCCCGCGACCACGAAGCTTCCGGACATGACCTGGTCCCCGGGCTGCTTGACCACGGGGTCGGCCTCGCCGGTGAGCAGTGACTCGTCGATCTCCAGCGAGTCGGCCTGCGCGCACACCCCGTCGACGACGACCTTGTCACCCGGCCCGATCTCGATCAGGTCGTCCAGCACGATCTGCGAGGTGCCGATCCCGGCGCTCACCCCGTCCCGGCGCACCGTCGGCCGGGCCTCGCCGATCACGGCCAGGGAGTCCAGGGTCTTCTTCGCCCGCCACTCCTGGATGATGCCGATCCCGGTGTTGGCGAGGATCACGAAGCCGAACAGGCTGTCCTGGATGGGCGCGACGCCCAGCATGATCACCCAGAGGACGCCGATGATCGCGTTGAACCGGGTGAGGACGTTCGCGCGGACGATCTCGGTCAGCGACCGGCTGCTGCGCACCGGCACGTCGTTGACCTGCCCGAGGGCCACCCGCTCCGCCACCTGGGCGGAGGTCAGACCGGTCACCGGCGATGTCAGGGGGGCAGGATGCGCGGCGCCGGCCCGCGTGTCCGCGTCGAGAGGGGTCATGCGGATGACGGTACGGGGGCCGGACGGGCCCCACCCACCGGATGCGTCGAAGATCCGACCTGGGTAGGGGCGGGTATGGGCCCGTGGTAGTACGGGAATCGCGGCCGGTCGGCCTGACGGCCCACCGGCCGGGCCGTCAGTCGGCCGAGGGTGCGGGGGAGGCGCCGCGGAGGGATTCCGCCTCAGGGATCCCGGAGGCGGCTTCCGCGGCCTCCACAGTGTCCATGGCATCCATGGGGTCCACGGTCTGTGCCCCCTGTGCCGCCTGCGTGCGCTTGATCGCCGCGTCGCGCCGGCGGACGTACCAGATGCCGATGAAGCCGAGCCCGCCGCCGGCCAGGCAGGTCCACAGCCACCAGGTGTGGCCGCGGTCGTCGAACCAGCCGTAGAACGGCAGCTGCATCAGGAAGAGGGCGAACCAGAGGATCGTGCCGCCGACGATGGTGGCGACCACGGGGCCCTCGAGGGGCTCCGGTGCCTCGTGCTGGGGGTTCCCCTTGACGATGTCGGAGAGACCCGAGAAGAAAGCGGCCATGCGGACAGCTTACGAGGAGCGGGGGTGCGACGTCCGCCGCGTCCGCGTCACGCCACCCTGGCTCGTCTACGCGCGGAGATAGCGGGAGTCTTGTTATATGTTCATACTGAATTCGTTTGTCTCTGGCCACTTCTGTTCGTAGAAAACACCAAAGGACTTTGAACAGGGTCCACCGGTGATGAGGTTTCCGCATGTCCACGTCGGCCCCCGCCAAGGCTCCGATGCCCGATCAGCCGGGGTCCAGCCCCGGCTCCGGCGCACTGGACCGCTACTTCAAGATCTCCGAGCGGGGCAGCTCCCTGCCCCGCGAGATTCGTGGCGGGTTCGCCACCTTCTTCGCGATGGCCTACATCATCGTGCTGAACCCGATCATCCTGGGCAGCTCGAAGGACCTGTACGGCAACCAGCTCGACAACGGTCAGCTGGTCACCGCGACCGCCCTGACGGCGGCGTTCACCACGCTGCTCATGGGTGTCATCGGCAACGTGCCGATCGCGCTGGCCGCCGGTCTCGGCGTGAACTCGGTCGTCGCGCTCCAGCTCGCCCCGCGCATGTCCTGGCCGGACGCCATGGGGATGGTGGTACTGGCCGGTTTCATCGTCATGCTGCTGGTCGCCACCGGTCTGCGCGAGCGCGTGATGAACGCCGTCCCGCACGGTCTGCGCAAGGCCATCGCCATCGGTATCGGCCTGTTCATCATGCTGATCGGCCTCGTCGACTCCGGTTTCATCTCCCGCATCCCGGACGCCGCGCACACCACCGTGCCGATGCAGCTCGGCAGCAACGGTCACCTCACCGGCTGGCCGGTCCTCGTCTTCATCCTCGGCGCGCTGCTCACCCTCGCGCTGATCGTGCGCAAGGTGCCCGGCGCGATCCTCATCTCGATCGTCGCGATGACCGTTCTCGGCGTGATCATCAACGCCGTGGCCGACATCCCCTCCTGGGGCCTGACGACCCCGACCTGGCCCGGCAACCCGTTCGCCACCCCCGACTTCGGCCTGATCGGCGAGGTCAGCCTGTTCGGCGGTTTCGGTAAGGTCGGCGTGCTGACCGGCGTCCTGTTCGTCTT
Organism: Streptomyces sp. P9-A2; assembly: GCF_036634175.1. Lineage (NCBI taxonomy): Bacteria > Bacillati > Actinomycetota > Actinomycetes > Kitasatosporales > Streptomycetaceae > Streptomyces > Streptomyces sp. P9-A2. The sequence goes on along the minus strand of NZ_JAZIFX010000001.1, from coordinate 3,602,951 downwards.
CACCGTGCTGCTGTCGTGCTTCTTCGACGCGATGGGCACGATCATGGGGATCTCCGACGAGGCCAAGCTGACCGACGGCGAGGGCCAGATGCCCGGCATCAACAAGGTCCTGTTCATCGACGGTGTCGCGGTCGCCGCGGGTGGCGCCAGCTCCGCCTCCGCCACCACCGCCTTCGTGGAGTCCACCGCCGGTGTCGGCGAGGGCGCGCGCACCGGCTTCGCCAACGTCGTCACCGGGGCGCTCTTCGCCGTCGCGCTGTTCCTCACACCCGTCGCCACCATGGTCCCGTCGCAGGCGGCGACCCCGGCGCTGCTCGCGGTCGGTTTCCTGATCCTGGCGGGCTCGATCAAGGAGATCGACTGGGCGGACCACACCATCGCCATCCCGGCCTTCGTGACCATGGTGATGATGCCGTTCACCTACTCGATCACCAACGGCATCGGCATGGGCTTCATCACCTTCGTGGTGCTGCGCCTGGCGGCCGGGCGCGGCAAGGAGGTGCCGGTGCCGTTGTACGTGGTGTCGGCGGTCTTCGCCTTCTACTACCTGATGCCGGCGCTGGGCCTGACCTGATCCGACCCGGGCCGGCCTGATCCGGCCCGGCCCGGCTCGGCGGGAGAAGCGTCACGGCTCGGTGTCACCGCTCGGCGTCAAGGTTCAAGTGACGTCGTAGAACTTCTCCGTCTCCTCGACGGCGGTCTGGAACCGCTGGTCGAAGTCATCGCGAATGAGCGTCTGGACGACATAGTCCTGGACGCTCATTCCGCGTCTGGCGGCATGTTGCCGGAGCCGCTCGAGCAGCTCGTGGTCCATGCGCAGGCTGAGTACATCGGTCCCCATGGGCATGAGGGTTGCCGCACATCCCGGCCCGGCGTGCCCGCATCCACGCCGGAATCACTCGTACGAGTGATTCGACCGAGTGATCCGGCCGGGCGATTCCGTGGGTGAGTGGCCGAGGTCACGGGCGCCGGCGGTAGGTGGGCTCGACGCGGGTAGTCCTTTAGCGAGAGTAATGAGTTACGCTAAATAACATGCCAGACCTCAGCCAGGGCGACGACGTAGCCGCCGTGAACGCCCTCCGATCCGCCGTGATGCGTCTGTCCCGTCGGCTCAAGCACCAGCGCGTCGACGAGTCGCTCAGCCCCACCGAGATGTCGGTGCTGGGCACCCTCGCCCGGTGCGGCCGGGCCACCCCGGGCGAACTCGCCCGCAAGGAACACGTCCAGCCGCCCTCGATGACCCGCATCGTGGCGCTGCTGGAGGCCAAGGGACTGGTCCGGCTGGAGCCGCATCCGGACGACCGGCGCCAGAAGGTCGTCACGCAGACCGAACAGGCGGAGGCGATGCTGGAGGAAAGCCGCCGCAGGCGGAACGTCTTCCTCTCCACCCTGACCGAGCAGCTCGACGAGGACGAGTGGGCGAAGCTCCGTGCCGCCGCCCCCGTCCTGGAGAAGCTCGCGCACCTCTAGAGAACCCAGCCAGAAAACTTAGCCAGGAAACCCAGCAGTTGCCGCTAGGAGGCGAACTTTGAGTACGGGATCCGGAGCAGATTCCGCCCCCGCACCTGACACCGACGACACCCCGACCGACCCCGAAGCGCCGGACCGGGCCCCCCGCAGGTCCGATGGGATGTTCTCCTCGCTGAAGATCAGGAACTACCGCCTGTTCTTCCTCGGCCAGGTCGTCTCCAACATCGGCACCTGGATGCAGCGCATCGCCCAGGACTGGCTGGTGCTCACCCTCACCGCCTCCTCGGCCGCCGTCGGCATCACCACGGCCCTGCAGTTCCTGCCGATGCTGCTGTTCGGCCTGTACGGCGGCGTCCTCGTCGACCGCCTGCGCAAGCGCCCCACGCTGCTCGTCACCCAGTCGGCGATGGCCCTCACCTCGCTGGCGCTCGCCGCCCTCACCCTCACCGGGCAGGTCGAGGTCTGGCACGTCTACGTCGCCGCCTTCGTCACCGGTCTGGCCACGGTGGTCGACAACCCGGCCCGCCAGTCCTTCGTCGCGGAACTCGTCGGCTCCGGCCGGCTGCAGAACGCGGTCAGCCTGAACTCCGCCAACTTCCAGTCCGCCCGGCTGGTCGGCCCCGCCGTCGCGGGCTTGCTGATCACCGGCGTCGGCACGGGCTGGGCGTTCTTCCTCAACGGCGTGTCCTTCATCGCGCCGATCGCCGGCCTGCTGATGATGCGGGCCCGCGAACTGCACTCCGTCACGCCGTCCCCGCGCGGCAAGGGGCAACTGCGGGAAGGACTGCGTTATGTCGCGGGCCGGCCCGAGCTGCTCTGGCCCATCGTCCTGGTGGGGTTCATCGGCACCTTCGCCTTCAACTTCCCCGTCTACCTCTCGGCCTTCGCCGACGACGTCTTCGACGGGGGAGCGGGCGTCTACAGCCTGTTCAACACGCTGATGGCGGTCGGTTCCCTGGCCGGCGCCCTGCTCGCCGCCCGGCGCGGCACGGCCCGTCTGCGGCTGCTGATCATGGCGGCGGTGGCCTTCGGCGCACTGGAGATCGTGGCGGCCGGGGCACCCACCCTGTGGCTGTTCGCCCTGCTCATGATCCCGATCGGCCTGTTCGCCATGACGGTCAACGTCACCACCAACACCAGCATCCAGATGGCCACCGACCCGGCCGTGCGCGGCCGCGTCATGGCCCTGTACATGATGGTCTTCCTCGGCGGCGCGCCCGTCGGCGCCCCGATCGTCGGCTGGATGACCGACACCTACGGTGCCCGGGTGGGCCTGGCGACGGGCGGCGCCATCGCGGCCCTCGCCGCCGCCGTGATCGGCCTGATCCTGGCCCGCGTCGGCAACCTGCGCCTGTCGGTCGGCTGGAACGACGGACATCCGAGGATGCGGTTCGTGCCGCGGGCGTCAGGAGGAGCCGGCTCGAACGGCGTAGCGGCGGCGCCCGTGCCGGCGGGGGCGGCGGCGCCCGTGCCGGCGGGGATCGCCTCCGGCGCGGCGGGACCGGTCAGTCGCGGGGGAACTCGTCGGTCCTGAGGACGAGGCCGACGACCGTCCCGGTCAGGTCGATCTCCTCGCCGAAGCCGAAGGTGACGGCACCGTGGTAGGTGCCGTCCTTCGGCAGGGTGTGCAGGTGCCACTCGCCGGTGTACGGGTCCACGATCAGGTACACGGGGACGCCGACGGCGGCGTAGGTGTCCTTCTTCGGACCGTAGTCGTTGGCCGCGGTCTCCCCGGAGATCACTTCAGCGACGAACTCGATGTCGCGGCGGGTGCCTTCGGTGAAAGCGACCACGTCGGAGGCGAACCCGTTGAGACGCCCCGGGTAGTCCATGCGGACATCGGACCACAGGCACGTGCGCGGGTACTTGGCGCGCACGTGCTCAAGGATGTCGATGGTGATGTCCCAGTGGGTGTCCCGCTGGGGTGTCAGGAGGATGTGGCCCCCGACGATCTCGGCCTTGTATCCCTCGGGGACGGGCATCTTCTCCAGCCACCCGAACATCATGTCGAGTGTGAGTTCGCCGGTGCACTCGGTCATCGGTGGTGTTCCTCCCCGGCCACACCCGGAACGGGTGCGGCCGCGCATGACAACGATACGTACGGTGACCAAGACACGTGTGGGTGTACATGTGTTCGCCGGTGAGACTGGACGCATGAGACTCTTCGCCGCCGTGCTGCCGCCCGAGGACGTGTCCCAGGAGCTTGCCGTCGCGGTCGAGGTGTTGCGGGGGCTGCCCGGGGCGGAGGACTTGCGCTGGACAGGCCGTGCGGGATGGCACTTCACCGTCGCCTTCTACGGCGAGGTCGACGACGCTCTCGTACCCGGGCTGACGGCGCGCCTGGAGCGGGCGGCGGCCCGCACCGAGCCGTTCGGGCTGGCCCTGGGCGGTGGCGGCCAGTTCGGGCACGGGAGGGCGTTGTGGGCCGGGGCGGACGGTGACCTGCGCACCCTGCGCCTGCTCGCCGAGCGCGCGGAGGCGGCGGGGCGGAAGGCCGGCGTGGAGAGGGAGGAGCACCGCCGCTACAAGGCCCACCTGACGCTGGCCCGCAGCGGCACGGCTATCGACACACAGCCGTACCTGGAAGCGCTGGCCGGGTTCCGCAGCCGCGCTTGGACCGTGGGCGAGCTCGCGCTGGTGCGCAGCCACCTGCCGAGGTCGGGTGTACCGGGCGAGCAGCCCCGTTACGAGGTGGTCGCGCGCTGCCCGACCGGGGCGGCCGGTTAGGCTCGAGGGCGTGGACCCGAAAACCCGGAACCGGATCATGGCCGGTGCGCTCGTATTGATGTTCGTCGTGGTGGCGCTGGCGTCGGCGCTCGGTTAGCCGCGCCGCCACCGCCGGCCTGCTCCGACACGGGCCCGCGCGGACGTCGGCCCGCGCGGACGTCGGCCCGCTCCGGCGCCTGTCGTGCCCGGCGCCGGAGCGGGCCGTGTTCCACCCGTCCTACCCGTTTTGTCCGTCCTACCAGGCGAAGGCCTCCGGGGACGGCCCCGGGCCGGGGAAGATCTCGTCCAGCGAGGCCAGCAGTTCCTCGCCCAGTTCCAGCTCGACCGCCCGCAGTGCCGATGCCAGCTGCTCGGCGGTGCGCGGCCCGACGATCGGGCCGGTCACCCCGGGCCGGGTGAGCAGCCAGGCCAGCGCGGCCTCGCCGGGCTCGATGCCGTGCTTGTCGAGCAGGTCCTCGTACGCCTGGATCCGCGCGCGGCCGGCCGGGTCGGCGAGGGCCTCGGCGGCCCGGCCGGCGGCCCGGCGCCCGCCCTGGACCTCCTTCTTGATCACGCCGCCCAGCAGTCCGCCGTTCAGCGGCGACCAGGGGATGACCCCGAGCCCGTAGTCCCGCGCGGCCGGGATGACCTCCATCTCGGCGCGGCGCTCGGCGAGGTTGTAGAGGCACTGCTCGCTGACCAGGCCGATGGTCCCGCCGCGCCGGGCCGCGGTCTCGTTCGCCTGGGCGATCTTGTAGCCGGGGAAGTTGGACGACCCCGCGTAGAGGATCTTGCCCTGCTGGACCAGGACGTCGACGGCCTGCCAGATCTCGTCGAACGACGTGTCGCGGTCGATGTGGTGGAACTGGTACAGGTCGATGTGGTCCGTCCGCAGCCGCTTCAGCGAGGCGTCCACGGCCCGCCGGATGTTCAGGGCGGACAGCTTGTCGTGGTTGGGCCACGCCTCGCCGTCGGCGGCCATGTTCGCGTACACCTTGGTGGCGAGCACGACCTTGTCGCGCCGCTCGCCGCCCTGGGCGAACCAGTTGCCGATGATCTCCTCGGTACGGCCCTTGTTCTCGCCCCACCCATAGACATTGGCGGTGTCGAAGAGGTTGATCCCGGCGTCCAGCGCCGCGTCCATGATGGCGTGGCTGTCGGCCTCGTCGGTCTGCGGACCGAAGTTCATCGTCCCGAGGACGAGCCGGCCGACCTTCAGTCCCGTGCGTCCGAGCTGTGTGTACTCCATGACCACCAGCCAACGACCTGGAGTGCCCTCCAGGCAAGCGGGGACGGGAACGAGGAGGGGGACGGGGAGGCGGAGGGGACCCGGGGTCAGTCGCGGGGGAAGCCGTCGGTGCCGAGCTTCAGGTCCGCGACGGTCCCGGTCAGGTCGAGGGTGTCGCCGAAGTCCACCTTCGTCCGCGTGACGTAGTCGCCGTTCTTGGGGCGGGTGTAGACGTAGCACCGGGCCTGGTAGGGGTCGGCGATGACGTAGAGCGGGACCTCGGCGGTCGCGTAGGCGGCCTTCTTCGGGCCGTAGTCGTTGGCGGCCGTGCCCTCGGAGATGACTTCGACGATGAATTCGATGTCTTGATACCGCCAGTGGCCTTCGGCGTCCTTCCGGGCCCCCTCCCGGAGCACCGCGACATCCGGGCAGAAGCCGTTCCCATGCCCGGGGAAGTCGATACGGACGTCCGAGAACACGGTGACGTCCATGCCGAACCTGTCCTCGACGGCCCGGATGATCCGCCGGATGATCCCCCAGTGGGTGTCCCGTTGCGGTGTCATATGGACGTTGCCCCCGACGATCTCGACCCTGAATCCTTCGGGGACGGGCATCCGCTCCAGCCGCTCGAACCACTCGTCCAAGCGCTGCGTGTTGGCGTCGGCCATGGCGATCCTGTCGTCTACGACGGTCATCGTGGCGCTCCTCCCCGGCTGCCCCGTGGACGAGTGCAGCCGCGCGGTACAACGATACGCACGGTGACCGGGACACGGGAGAAAGCGCATATGCCGGAGCGGGACCGTACCGACCACCTCGTCACCCTCGTACGGCGCCTGACCGCCTGACCGCCTGACCGTCGGCCACCGTCCCGACCTTGGATCGGGCCCGCGCCGTCTGCTTCGACCTGGAGGACGAGCGATGAGGGCGGGCTAAGTGGCGGGCGGGGCGGCGAGAGGGCGGGCGGCGAGCGACGAGGCCACCGCTGAAGACGACGCCCAGGGCTTCCCCGGGTCTCCCTGGCCCCCTCCGGGGTTTCCCAGGACAGGCCCCCCTATGCTGCCGCCTCGTAGGGACCGCCCAGTTCCCAGCCCCGGTACAACGCCTCCGCGAAGGCCTCGGCGATCTTGTGTTCGCCGTTCGCGTTGGGGTGGGTGCCGTCGTAGGTGTCGGCGTGGATGTCGTACTCCGGCGGAAGCGCGGCCAGGAGGACGGGGGAGTCCGGGGTGTCCAGGTCGACGGCCGTCTTCGCCAGGAGGTCGTTGAAGCGGGCGACCTGGGCGGCGAAGCCCGGATCGACCTCCGCGCGGATGTTGGGTATGACCGGGAGCACGACCAGACGCACGCGCCGGTTGGCCGAGCGTGCCGCCGCGACGAAGGCGCGGACGTTGTCCGCGGTCTGCTCGGGGTTCGTGTAGAAGCCGAGGTCGATCAGGCCCAGGGAGACCAGGAGCACGTCGGCGCGCAGGGTCCGGACGGACTCGCCGATCAGCGGCACCATGTGGTGCCAGCCCTCGCCCCAGCCGGCCAGGTGCCCGCGCGGGAAGTCCGGGTCGGCGTAGGCGTACGAGGTAGGGGAGTCCGTCTGCGGGTCGTGCAGCGTCTCGCGCGGGCCGACGAGGGTGAAGGGGCCGCCGTACTCCGCGCACAGGTGCTGCCACAGTCGGTAGCGCCAGGTGTGTTCACCCGCGCCCCCGATGGTCATCGAGTCGCCGACGGGCATGAACCTGAGCATCCGGTCATCATCGTCGATCCGCCCCGCCACCGCGATGTGAGTCCGACCACCCACCGTGAACTGCGCGCCGTGATGGCACTCTTGGGGCATGCGCCGACCCCTCGCCCCGCTCGCCGCGGCCGCCGCCGCCCTGTTCGCCGCTCCGGTCCTGCTCGTGGGCGCGCTCGGCGCGCCCGCCGCGGCCGCCGACGGCGACGACGCGGGTGCGGGGAACGACTCCTTCACGATCCAGGACCCGCGGATCACCGAGTCCAGCGGGCTCGCCGCCTCCCGGCTCCACCCGGGCGTCTACTGGACCCACAACGACAGCGACGACGGCCCCTACCTCTACGCCGTCGACAGCGCGACCGGCGAGACCGTCGCCCGGATCACCCTCACCGGGATCGGTACCCCCCGGGACGTCGAGGCGATCTCCATCGGGCCGGACGACCGGATCTTCGTCGGGGACATCGGTGACAACCTCGGCGGCACCTGGCCGCACGTGTGGATCTACGAGCTGCCCGAGCCGAAGGAACTGCGGGACCAGACCGTGCGGGCCACGCAGTACGTCGTGACGTACTCCGACGGGGCCCGTGACGCCGAGTCCCTCGTCGTGCACCCGAAGAGCGGGCGCGTCTACATCGTCGACAAGAAGGAGGAGGGCGGACACCTCTACGAGGGGCCCGCCGAACTCTCCGCCTCGGGCGGCAACGTCTTCCGGCCGGTCGCCCCCGTCGACCTGTGGGCCACCGACGCCGCCTTCTCGCCCGACGGCCGGCAGCTCGCCGTACGGTCGTACTTCGGCGGCATCCAGTACGCGTGGGACGACGCGACGGACGGGAAGATCGAGCGCAAGGGGCGGCTCAGCGTGCCGCTCGCGGGACAGGGCGAGTCCGTCAGCTACTCCGCGGACGGCTCCCGGCTGATGTACGGGAGCGAGGGCGAGCAGAGCCCGGTCGAGTCCCGGGAGGTACCCGGGGGCGGCGCCGGTGGCGAGGGCGGGGAGTCGTCCGCGGGCGGCGACTCGGCCGCCGGTGAGGACGGGGACGGCGCCGGTGGTGACGGGCTCAAGATCGGGGTGATCGGCGTGGTCGTCGTGGGAGCCCTCCTGCTCGGGCTACGACGGCTGTTCCGGCGGAGCTGAGCGGTCCGGCGGAGCCGAGCGGTCCGGCGGAGCTGAGCGGTCCGGCGGAGCCGAGCGGTCCGGTCCGGCCGAGCGGTCCGGCCCGGCTGCGGGGGCGGACGACGGGGCGGACGCCGGAATGGACGCCGGAATGGATGACGGGGCGGACGCCGGAGCGGTTTCCGCGGTGCGGGCGGTCACGAACAGCTCCAAGCCGTCCAGGATGCGTTGCAGTCCGAACTCGAAGTGGTCGAAGTCGGAGCTGAAGGTGTCCTCGGCGAGGCCGGCCATGACGGGATAGCGTCCGCTGGCCATGGCCTTCTCCAGCGCAGGCCGCTGGGCCTCCCAGAACTCCGCGTCCGTCAGCCCGGAGGTGTGCTCGACCTCCTGCTGGTACAGCTGGGTGCGCGCCGCGCCGACGACGTACCCCTCGATCATGACGATCACCGACAGCAGTTCGGGATCGGACAGGCCCATCGGCTTGATCCGGGACATCACTTTCTCCATGCCGTCGAGCGCGCTGGGTCCGAGGATCGGCCGGGACTGGTTGACCTCCAGCAGCCACGGGTGGCGGCGGTACAGAGCGAGGGCGGCGCGGCCCAGGACCTCCAGGGTCGAGCGCCAGTGGCCGTCGCCGAAGTCGCCGGGGTCCTCGGAGGTGCGCTGGACGCGGTCCAGCATCAGGTCGAGCAGCTCGGCCTTCCCGGGGACGTAGCGGTACAGGGACATCGTGCCGGTGCCGAGTTCCGCGGCGATCCGGCGCATCGAGAGCGCGCCGATCCCCTCCCGGTCCGCGAGCTCGACGGCGGCCTCCACGATCCGCTCCAGCGTCAGGCCGGGTTTCGGCCCGCGGCTCGGCCGCCGGCCCGTGCCCCACAGCAGGTCGAGGGTGCGGGTGATGTCACCGCTCCCGCTCGTCTCCCTGCCGCTGGTCTGCCCACCGCTCGTCATGGGGCCAGTCTAGATCCGCGCGAAAAAACTGGGTACACCGTACGCGTAATCGAGTACGGTGTACCCAGTTAAGTGGAAGGGGGACCCATGAACGAAGGCCATGACAAGGGCGACGGACCCGGCGGCGGCTATGGCGGGCCCGGCGGGGGCGGCGACTACGCGGTGCGGGCCGAAGGGCTGGACAAGCGGTACGGCGAGAAGCGCGCCCTTGACGGCTTCGACCTCGCCGTCCGTACGGGCACCGTGCACGGCCTGCTGGGGCCGAACGGCGCCGGGAAGACCACCGCCGTGCGCATCCTGTCGACGCTGGTCCGGCTCGACGGGGGACGGGCCACGGTGGCCGGCCTCGACGTCTCGCGGCAGGCGCGCGAGGTGCGGGCGAGAATCGGGCTCACGGGGCAGTACGCGGCCGTGGACGAGGTGCTCACCGGACGTCAGAACCTCGAGATGTTCGGGCGGCTGTTCCACCTGGGCGGAAAACGGGCCCGGTCACGGGCCACCGAACTGCTGGAGCGGTTCGACCTGAGCGACGCCGCCGGCAAGGGCGTCGGCGGCTACAGCGGAGGGATGCGGCGGCGCCTGGACCTCGCCGCCTCCATGATCCTCGCGCCGGCCGTGCTCTTCCTGGACGAGCCGACGACGGGGCTCGATCCCCGCAGCCGCAACGAGGTCTGGGACTCCGTAAGGGCGTTGGTCGCGGACGGCACGACGGTGCTGCTGACCACGCAGTACCTGGAGGAGGCCGACAAACTGGCCTCCCGCATCACCGTCATCGACCAGGGCCGGGCCATCGCGGACGACACCCCGGACGGGCTGAAGAGCCTCGTCGGCGGCGACCGCATCGAGGTCGTCGTCGCCGACCGGACCGACATCCCACGGGCGGTGAAGGTGGTCGCCCGGGTCACCGACGGCGAACCCGAGTCGGACGAGAGCGAGTTGCGCGTGCACGCCCCGGTCACGGACCGCGTGGCCGCGCTGACCGAGGTGGCGCGCACCCTCCAGGACGAGGGGGTACGGGTCGAGGACATCGGGCTGCGCAGACCCAGCCTCGACGACGTCTTCCTGCGCCTCACCGGCCACCGCACGGACGTTTCGCAGACGAAGGAGGCTGCCGCGTGAGCGCCGTCGACCTGACCGACCCGGCGGATCAGGCAGGCCCGGCGGACCCGAACGGCTCGACCACCGCGCCCGTCGCGCGCGGCCGCGCCTACTGGGCGCTCGCCGACTGCTGGAACATCGTCCGCCGCGGGCTGACCCACTACCGGCGCCAGCCCGTCAACATCGCCTGGCAGTTGGGCTTCCCGATCCTGTCGGTGCTGCTGTACGGCTATGTCTTCGGCAGCGCGATGACGGTACCCGGCGGCGGGGATTACAGGGACTTCCTGATGCCCGGGATGTTCGTGATGACGATGGCGTTCGGCTTCATCAACACCGCGACCATCGTGGTGTACGACGCCACCAAGGGCGTGATCGACCGGTTCCGCTCGATGCCGATGGCGCCGTCCGCGGTGGTGGCCGGGCGCGGGGTGACCGATCTGGTCGTCGCCTGCGCCGAGTTGGGGATCCTCGTGCTCACCGCGCTGGCCATGGGCTGGCGACCGGAGGGTGGCTGGAACTTCCTCGCGGCGTTCGGCCTGCTGCTGTGGCTGCGGTTCGCGCTCATCTGGCTCGGGGTCTGGCTCGGGCTCCTGGTGCCCAACCCGGAGGCGGCGGGCGGGCTGTTCGCGGTCGCCTTCCCGCTGACGATGATCTCCAGCATCTTCGTGGCCCCGCAGCTCATGCCCGACTGGCTGGGCCGGCTCGCCGCCTGGAACCCGATCTCGTCCACGGCCGCGGCCACCCGTGAGCTGTTCGGCACGCCGGTCGGCGGCGGCGACTCCTGGGTCGAGCAGCACGCGCTGCTGATGGCCGGGGTGTGGCCGCTGGTCCTGACGGCGATCTTCCTGCCGCTCGCGGTACGGAGGTTCCAGAAGCTGAGTCGGTGAGTCGGTGAGTCGGTGAGCGGCTGATGCGGCAGGAGGCGGACGGTGTCCGGGGTGTGAATGCCGTCCGCCTCCTTGACGTGTTCATGCGACATGGCTTGCATGGAGGACGCGGGGTAGTGGGAGCGCTCCCACTCGTTCCGGGCCCGCCCTCCGAGAGGAAGCAGCGACATGTTCCGCAGTTTGCGAAGAGCGCTGTGCGTGGCCGTGGCGGCGTTCCTGCTACCGCTGGCGGGCGTTCAGCCGGCCGGTGCGGCGGAGCCGGGCGACGGCGCGGCACGCGACGGTACGGCACGTTCCGTCATGGCGGGCGAAGGGTACTGGCACACCGAGGGCCGACGCATCCTGGACGCCTCCGGGCAGCCCGTACGCATCGCCGGCATCAACTGGTTCGGCTTCGAGACCGACGTCCGGGTGGCCCACGGCCTGTGGGCCCGCGACTACAAGGCCATGCTCGACCAGATCAAGTCCCTCGGCTACAACACCGTCCGCGTCCCCTACAGCGACGACATCCTCAAGCCGGGCGCCCTGCCCGACAGCATCAACCACGACGGCATCAACACCGACCTGCGGGGCCTGACCTCGCTCCAGGTGCTGGACCGGATCGTGGCGCACGCGGGGCAGGCGGGCCTGAAGATCGTGCTCGACCGACACCGTCCCGACGCGGCAGCCCAGTCCGCGCTCTGGTACACCGACGCGGTGCCCGAATCGACCTGGATCACCAATCTCAAGGCCCTCGCGGCCCGTTACAAGGGCGACTCGACCGTCATCGGCATCGACCCGCACAACGAGCCCCGCGACCCCGCCTGCTGGGGCTGCGGCGACACGGCACGGGACTGGCGGCTGGCCGCCGAACGGGCCGGCAACGCGGTGCTGTCCGTCAACCCCGAGCTGCTGATCTTCGTCGAGGGCGTGCAGTCGTACAACGGGGTCAACGGCTGGTGGGGCGGCAACCTGATGGGCGTCGCCGACCACCCGGTCCGCCTGGACGTACCCGGCCGGCTCGTCTACTCCGCGCACGACTACGCCACCAGCGTGGGCCAACAGCCCTGGTTCAGCGATCCGTCCTTCCCCGCCAATATGCCCGGGATCTGGGACAAGTACTGGGGCTACGTCTTCAAGCAGAACATCGCCCCGGTCTGGCTCGGCGAGTTCGGCACGACGCTCCAGTCGGGCGTGGACCAGCGGTGGCTGTCCGTACTGGTCTCGTATCTGCGGTCCACGGCGCAGTACGGGGGAGACAGCTTCCACTGGACCTTCTGGTCCTGGAACCCCAACTCCGGTGACACCGGCGGCATCCTGAAGGACGACTGGACGACCGTGGACACGGTGAAGGACGGCTACCTCGCGGACATCAAGGCCCCGGGGTTCGCGGCGGGCGACCCCGGTGACCCTGGTGATCCGGGCGACCCCGGAGATCCGGGTGACCCCGGCGACACCGCCGAGTGCGCCGCCGCCTACACCGTCAGCAGCGACTGGGGCGGCGGCTTCAACGCCGACGTGAAGGTCACCAACACCGGGACCGTGCCGCTGACGTCCTGGAAGGTGACATGGACCTGGAGCGGGACCCAGCGCGTCACCAGTATGTGGAACGCCTCCCACACCCAGTCCGGGGCGACGGTCACCGCCCTCAATGCCGGTCACAACGGGGCGCTCGCGGCGGGCGGTTCGACGAGCTTCGGCTTCGGGGGCACGCCGGGTGGCGGAAGCGTGCCGAGCGTGAGCTGCACGGCGACGTGAGCGGCGCCTGAGGAGGAGGGCCGGCACAGGGGTCCGGCACAGTGCCGGACCCCTGTGCCGGCCACACGACTTGTCCCAGGGGGCATGGGAGTTCCAGGTGGGTGGATTCACGCAAACCGGAGAATACGCTTGGTCGCTCTCCCACAGTTACTCGGAGTTCGTGGACATTCCCTCGGCGGGTCCGTCAGGCTGTGAGCGCGCTTTTTCGAACGCCCTGGGTCGCCGCCAAAGGAGGCGTGGTTCGCTCGTGGCTGACCCGCTGCCTGTATGAGCAGCTACTGCTGCGACCTGCGGCTTTCCGGCTCCACTGGGAAAGTGGCTCTCTTGAATGGGGAACTTTCGGTCAAGTGCCCGCGCGGTGGCTGGATGGCTTGCTGTCCGGCTTGGATGGTGCGATAGTCGATGGGCAAGGTCCTATGTGTTCTCTGGGAGCACTCAAAGGATCTTGCTCTCGTAGGCCCCCGGCATGCCGGGGGTTTCTGCGTTTCTAGTGCCGCATCAGGTAACGTTCGCCCGCTCCTCGTCCTCTGATGCTGGGGTGGCCCCGGTCAGTCGGTTGGTGATCTGTTCTGCGGTCAGCACGAGGGCAAAACCTTTGCGTAGGACAGCGAGTTCGGGCTCTTGTCGTGACTCGTCGTCGGTGGCCGTGACGTCGGATCCGAAGACGACCTTGTAGCCGCGTTCGTATGCCTGCCGGGCCGTGGTGCCACAGCAGTAGTTGGTGAGTGTTCCCGTGACGATGACGGTGTCGCGGCCGAGGTTGCGCAGCATCGTATCGAGCGGGGTGTCGTAAAACGCCCCGTAAGAGGGCTTGCGGATCACGGCCTCGTCGGGGTGGCGGCCCATCGAGGCCCACACCTCGGCAGGGCCCGGCCGGCGCCAGTCGGTGTCGGCATGCGGGAGGAACCGCAAGGCGTGCGGTCGGTCCAGTCCGAGGTGAGTGTCGTCGAAGATGGTCCAGATCACCGGGACGGAGGCGGCCCGGCATTCTTCGACCAGTCGGCGCAGTCGGGGCGCCATCCGGGTGGCCGCGGGCACCCAGTAGGGACTCCAGCCGGGCCGGACGAATTCGTCTTGCATGTCGATGACCAGCAGCGTTGTTCGTTCGGGTCGTACGTCGAACGATGCCCGGCCGCGCTCGTAGGCGTTGCGTGCCCGCTCGGTGACCCATTCCTTGGTGTATGCCATCCCCCCCGCCTCCTATATCGGTTCGAGGTATCTCGTTTCGATGTGTGAGAGTAGCAGCATGCTCGAACTCGCGATTCTGGGATTCCTGGCCGAGGGGCCTCTGCACGGCTATCAACTGCGGCATCGGATAGCGCACTTGTCCGGCCATGCCCGACCGGTCAGCGACGGCAGCCTCTACCCGGCGATCAGCAGGCTGGTCAGCGCCGGGCTACTCGACCGGCGGACTGAACCGGGCGCCTCGGCGGCTCAGCGGCACACTCTGAGCCTGACCGATGCCGGGCGCCGCGAGTTGCTGCGCCGACTGCGGGATGCCCATGGCCTGGACATCAGCGACAGCACCAGGTACTTCACAGTCCTGGCCTTCCTTTCCCACCTGCCCGACACCGCTGATCAGCACGCTGTACTGCGTCGACGGCTGGAATTCCTGGAACAGCCCGCGAGCTTCTTCCACGACGGCGACCGCCTACTGGGCGCTGACGACACCGACGACCCCTACCGGCGCGGCATGCTGACCATCGCCCGAGCCACCAGCTGCGCCGAAAGGTCCTGGCTTCGGGAGATGTTGACCTGACACCCACGTCAGGCACCTCGCCCGTTCTGAACCCGCGCCTCCTCTTCCCGAGAGACTGTGCGGGTGGCAGAGCCAGTACGGGTACGCGAGATCGACAGTGATGAGGGGCAGCGCCTGCTGCGGATCATCCGCAGGGGCAACGGCTCGGTGGTGACCTGGCGGCGGGCACAGATGGTGCTGCTGTCCGCGCAGGGCGTGTCCGTGGCAAAGATCGCCGAGGTGACGTTCACCAGCGACGACCGGGTCCGGGATGTGATCCACAACTTCAACGCGGACGGGTTCGACTCGCTCTACCCGAAGTACAAGGGAGGTCGGCCCAGGACTTTCACGTTTGCGGAGCGCCGGGAGATCAAGAAGATCGCCAAGTCCAAGCCGGCCGAGCACGGCCTGCCGTTTTCGACCTGGAGCCTGGCCAAGCTGGCCGACTTCCTGGTTGCCGAGGGGGTGGTCGACGACATCAGCCACGAGGGCCTGCGGGTCCTGCTCCGCGAGGAGGGCGTCTCGTTTCAACGCATAAAGACCTGGAAGACCTCCCGCGACCCCGACTACGCGGCCAAGAAGGCCCGCGTCGAGCACCTCTACGCGATCGCCGACGGCGAGGTCATACCCGAGCATGGCGAGCCGAAGGTGGTCTTCTGCCTGGACGAGTTCGGCGGCCTGTTCGGCAAATTCGAGCACACCGCCTGGCGGTTGGAGACCCGACGGCGGTACGCGAGCGACGAGACGAACGACCGCTGGAAGCGCTTTGTCGACACTGGGGAGGTCGGCGAGGACTGGGCGGACGCCACAGAGGTCAGGTGGTTCCGTGACACGATCCGTGCGCAGACCGCGCAGGGCAAGCGCATGGAACGGGTGCGCATTGTGGATCATCCCGCCACTCTCGGCCAGCGTTACCTCCTCAGCAGCGCTAAAGGGAACATCGGCTTCGGCGAGGACATCCGCAATATGTGGCGAGCCGATGCCGATCGACTCCGGCTTCCCGCCGAGGACTTCTGGTTGTTCGACAGCCGTCTGATCGCGCTCCTGCGATTCGATGAGGACGACGAGCTCACCCATGTGGATCTGATCACGGAGCCCGCTGAGGTGGTGCGCTGCTGCATGATCCGGGATGCTGCTTGGCACCACGCCGTACCGTGGAAGCAGTTCATGGCCGAGACGCGCAGCCACGCGTAGGAGTTTGAGCAGGTACCGGTGAGCACGGACTATCAAAGGGCGCGCGAGGAACTGGGTCGAAAGCTCAGGGAGTTGCGCGCCGAGTGCCCTGACGGCCGGCTCACCGGTACGGAACTGGCCCAGCGGCTGGGGTGGTCGCAGTCGAAGGTCAGTAAACTGGAGAACGGCAGGCAGACGCCGACGGATGACGATCTGCGGGCGTGGGCCGAGGCCGTGGGGCAGCCCGCTGCCTTTTCGGAACTGCGCGCGCGGCTGAAGGGCTTCGAAAGTCATATCCGCTCCTGGCGGCGCCAGCTTGCGGCAGGCCACAGCCCTGTCCAGGAGACGTGGAACACCCTCGTGGGGGAATCCCGGACCCTGCTCATGTGGGAGAGCAGCACCGTCAGCGGCATGGTCCAGACCGCCGACTACGCGCGCCACGTCTTCGAGCGCTACACGGACCTCCGGTGCTCCCCGCGAGACACCGAGGAAGCGGTGCGAGCTCGCATGAAGCGGCAGGAGTGGCTCTACCGCCCAGGTAAGCAGCTGAAGCTGCTCATGTGGGAGGGAGCCCTGTGGGCTCAGATGTGTCCGCCGGACGTCTTGGTGGCACAGCTGGACCGGCTGCTCGGCCTGGTGGGGATGGACACGGTCCATCTCGGGATCGTGCCCTTGAACAGTGCGCTACGCCTCCCACCTGCGAACTCCTTCTGCATGCTGGACGATCGCCTGGTCGTCATCGAGGACTGGCACGCCGAACTATGGCTCGACGATGCTGAAACGATCACTCTCTATCGACGGGTCTGGGACACCCTCGCCGAGTCGGCCGTCTTCGGTACCGAGGCCCAGCAAGTGATCGCCCGCGTGCGCCGGGGCATCAAGGTCTGAGGACGTACGGCCGCACCACGTCGTCGTCGGTGTGCCACGTGGGTGCCGGCCGCTGGGCCGGAGTTGCCCAGCATGCCTCCTCCGCCGGAAACGGCAGGTAGCGGCCCGCCGCACGGCAGCGTTTGACCCAGCGTCCCCAGCGTCCCCAGCGGACGTCGTGCGGGTTCGGCAGCCGCCACACGTAGGGGTCCGGTGTTCGGACCTCCCGTACAGGGTCTCGGTCGTTCACCTTTTTCAGCGGCGCGCTCCGGGAGCATCGACGGGCGAGCGCGTCAAGAAGTCGCCGGAGCATGGGCCCTCGCCGTCTCCGTGAGCGTGAAGCGGGCCCACACGCACTTCGTGTACGGCCCCTGCCGGCATCCCCACGTGTCGGCCAATGCCGTAACGAGGGCCAGTCCGCGTCCGCCTTCCTCGCCGAGGGCCGGGCGGTGCGGCCGGGGGAGCCGGTCCCGGTCGGGGTCGGTGACCCCGAGGACCAGTTCGGCTCCGTCCAGGGTGAGGGTGACCCGGACCTGCGCGCAGGAGACACGGCAGTGGAGCACGGCGTTCGTGACCAGCTCGCTCGCCAGCAGGACGACGGTCTCCGTGAGTTCCTCGGCGACGGCCCAGTCCGCGAGGGCTTCGCGTAAACGCCGCCGAGCCACTGACACGTGTCGCCTGTGCTTGGGGATGCGGAAGGTTTCGGTTGAGGGCATGAGGTGAAGCTAGAGGTGGATTCGGGATCTTTGCAATGAAAATCGAGGAATGTATTCGTAAGTATCATTCAATCGTGTGATGTCAACATGGAGTTGAGTCGTGATGTGACATGGTTTCCGCCGGAGAGGGGAGGGCCCATGCCCACAGGTGGACGGCCGACGGTGCGCAGCAGGCGACTGGGGACGGCACTCAGGCAGTACCGGCAGGCCGCGAAGCTGGATCAGCCGCAGGCCGCCGAGATCATTGCGTCGAGTCAGGCCAGGATCAGCCGTATGGAGAGCGGGCATGCCACGCCCCGCGTCATCGAGGTGCGGCTCCTGCTGGACGCGTACGGCGTCATGGAAGCGGAAGTGCGCGCCAAACTGGAGGACTTGGCCAAGCACTCCAAGAACCGGGGCTGGTGGCTGGAGCACGCCGCGCACCTCCGCTCGGACTACATCGACCACATCGCGCTGGAGGACGACGCGATTCACATCCGGCAATGGCAACCGGCGCTGGTTCCGGGACTGTTGCAGACCCCGGCCTACGCGGAGGCGGTCATCGCGGGCGGTCCTACCCGGCTTGACCCTGAGCAGGCCGCCCGGTTGGTGGAGGTGCGGAGGCGGCGGCAGGAGAAGATCGCGGAGGGCGGGGCCCGGTACACCGCTGTCATCTGGGAAGCGGTCGTCATGTACCCCCTGGTGGGTGCGGACGTTCACCGAGAACAGTTGTCGGCGCTCCTTGAAGCCGGGGAACGCGAGAACATCACCGTGCAGGTTCTGCCGTTCAGTGCTGGAACACTGGCGGCCGCCGCCTCGGCCTTCTCCGCGTTCAGCTTCGATTCGGAGTCGGCGATCGAGGCGGTGACCATGGACGATCTGATGAGTACGTCTGTTATCGAGTCTCCGGACGACCTGGCTGTTTACGCGGGTTCGTACGGACTCCTACGATCGACGGCACTGGCACCGGACGCGAGCGCGAAGCTCATCCGAGACGTACTGCAGAGCATCTAGGAGAGCCGATGGTGACCGAAATAGTGGGCCTCTTCCGGAAGTCGTCGTACTCCAGTCAACAGGGCGAATGCGTGGAGATCGCCGACACGGCCGACCACGGCCGAGCCGTCCGAGACAGCAAGCGGCGTGAAGGCGGACCCCTTCTCACCGTCTCCCGTGAGAGCTGGGCCGCGTTTCTGCGGCAGTTCGCGTAAGCACCGCACGCACGAAAGGGCGCCCGGCGGATCACCGCCGGGCGCCCTTTCGTTGTCGTACGGGGGAGCGACTACAGCTTCTCGATGACGTAGTCGACGCACTTCGTCAGTGCCTCGACGTCCGCCGGGTCGATGGCCGGGAACATCGCGACGCGGAGCTGGTTGCGGCCGAGCTTGCGGTAGGGCTCGGTGTCGACGATGCCGTTGGCGCGCAGCACCTTGGCGATCGCGGCGGCGTCGATCTCGTCGGTGAAGTCGATGGTGCCGATGACCTGGGAGCGCTTCGCCGGGTCGGTGACGAACGGGGTCGCGAACTTCGACTCCTCGGCCCAGCCGTACAGGCGGGTCGAGGAGTCCTTGGTGCGGCCGGTCGCGAAGTCGAGGCCGCCCTGGCCGTTGAGCCACTTCAGCTGCTCGTTCAGCAGGAACACGGTGGCCAGCGCCGGGGTGTTGTACGTCTGGTTCTTGCGGGAGTTGTCGATCGCCGTGGGGAGCGAGAAGAACTCCGGGACGTGCCGGCCGGAGGCGTGGACGCGCTCGGCGCGCTCGATCGCGGCCGGGGAGAACACGCCGATCCACAGGCCGCCGTCGGAGGCGAAGGACTTCTGCGGGGCGAAGTAGTAGACGTCCGTCTCGGCGATGTCGACGGGCAGGCCGCCCGCGCCGCTCGTCGCGTCCACCAGGACGAGGGAGCCCTCGTCGGCGCCGGGCACCCGCTTGATCGGCATGGCGACGCCGGTGGAGGTCTCGTTGTGCGTGAAGGCGTAGACGTCCACACCGGCCTCGGCGGTCGCCTCGGGGTGCGTGCCCGGGTCGGCCGCGATCACGGTCGGGTCGGCGAGCCACGGGGCGAGCTTGGCGGCCTTGGCGAACTTGGAGCTGAACTCGCCGAAGGTGAGGTGCTGCGACTTGTTCTCGATCAGGCCGTGGGTCGCGATGTCCCAGAAGGCGGTGGAGCCGCCGTTGCCGAGGACGACCTCGTAGCCCTCGGGGAGCCGGAACAGCTCACGGATGCCCTCGCGCACTTCGCCGACCAGGTTCTTCACCGGGGCCTGGCGGTGGGAGGTGCCCAGCAGGGAGGTGCCGGTCGCGGCCAGCGCGTCCAGCGCTTCCGTCCGCACCTTGGAGGGGCCCGCGCCGAAACGACCGTCGGCGGGCTTGATGTCAGCAGGAATCCGGATCTCAGCCACAACCCCGGAGCCTAGCGGCTCGGGGAAACCCTGGTGAAACATCGTCCGTCGGCTGAGACGCGGACGAGGCGCGGGCCGCGGGAGCGGTCGAACGGCCGGGCGGAGGGGGAAGGCCCTTCCGCCCGGCCGTTCGGGCCGGTCTTCGTACGTCAGCCCAGGGTCACCGGCAGCTCGTACAGGTCGTTCTGCGTGACCACCGGCTTGTTGCGCAGCTCGTCCGCCGGGACCGCCAGGTCCAGCTTCGGGAAGCGCGCGTACAGGGCCGGCAGGGCCACGCCCGCCTCCAGGCGGGACAGTGCCGCGCCGGGGCACACGTGCGGGCCGTGGCCGAAGGAGATGTGCCGGTTGGCACTCTCGCGGGTGATGTCGAAGTCGCCGGCGCTCGGGCCGTGCGCCTGCTCGTCCCGGCCGATCGCGGCGTACGACACGATCAGCGCCTCCCCGGCCGGCAGGACGGTGTCGCCGACCGGTACGTCCTCGGTGGCGAACCGGACCAGTACGTGGGAGGTGGGCGTGGAGTGCCGCAGCGTCTCCTCGACCACCGCCGACCAGTCCACCTCGCCGGACAGCACCAGCTCGCGCTGCTCGGGGTGGAGGGAGAGGCCGAGCACCGCGTTGACGATGAGGGAGATCGTCGTCTCGTGGCCGGCCGCCACCATCAGCTGGAGCGTGGCGACGATCTCCTCGTCCGTGAGACGGTCGCCGTTCTCCGACGCCTGGATGAGCGCGGAGGTCAGGTCGTCGCCCGGGTTCTCGCGCTTGTGCGCGACCGTCTCGGCCATGATCCCGGCCAGCTCGGTCAGCGTCGCGATGACCTCCTCGGGCGGGGTCTGCGTCGAGAAGAACTTCTCGAATAGTTCCTTCAGGCGCGGCAGCCGTTCCTCCGCCAGCCCCATCAGGTCGGCGATCACGTACATCGGCAGGGGGTAGGCGAACAGTGCCTTCAGGTCGACCGTCTCGCCCTGCGCCTCGGCCACCCGGTCCAGCAGGCCCTCGGTCAGCTCCGTGATCCGCTCACGCATCCGC
Source organism: Streptomyces sp. P9-A2 (assembly GCF_036634175.1). NCBI lineage: Bacteria > Bacillati > Actinomycetota > Actinomycetes > Kitasatosporales > Streptomycetaceae > Streptomyces > Streptomyces sp. P9-A2. The sequence goes on along the minus strand of NZ_JAZIFX010000001.1, from coordinate 3,582,143 downwards.
TCCACCCGGCGCACGGTGAGCGCCTGCGCGACCAGGGTGCGCAGCCGGCGGTGGTCGGCGCCGTCCACGGTGAGCATGGAGCGGGGCGGGTTGGCCAGCCCGATCAGCGGCCAGTCGGGGGCGATCTCGCCGCGCTGCCAGGCGCCCCAGACGTTGATGTCCTTCACCAGACGCGGGTCGGTGAGCAGCTTCTTGGCCTCGGCGTGGTGCGTGACCGCCCACACCGGCACGTCGCCCGGCAGGACCACGCGTGCGAGCGGTCCCGCGGCGCGCAGTGCCGCGCTCTCCGCGTCCAGGTCGGAGACGAACGGGTCCAGGGGGATGGGATTGCCCTCGGTGCCGGGCGCGGGCGTCTGTGTGTCCGTACCAGCCGTCATGTGAGGGAGCCTCCAAGGGCGGGAGTGGGTGTGAAGGTGACCGGGAGTGCGGACATGCCGCGCAGCCACGGTGACGGGCGGCGGGACAGGGACGGGGCCGGCACCGCCAGGTCGATGTCCGGCAGGCGGTCCAGGACGACCTCGATGCCGGTCCGTGCGATCACCTCGGCGATCTCCTGGGCCGGGAACGGGCAGCGGTGCTCCCCGTGGCCGAAGGAGAAGTGCGCGCTGTTGCCGCCGGTCAGGGCCGAGCTGTCGGTCCGTACCTGCGGATCGGAGTTGGCGCCCTGGAGGCCGAGGAGCAGCATGTCGCCGGCGCGGACGCGGCGCCCGCCCAGCTGGGTGTCGCGGGAGGCCCAGCGGCCGGCCACGTTCTGGGTGGGAGTGTCCTCCCACAGCACCTCGTTCATCGCCTCGGCGACGCTGTTGCGGCCGCCGAACAGGGAGGCGGCGAACCGCTGGTCCGTCAGCATCAGGTGCAGGGAGTTGCCGATCCAGTCGGCGGTCGGCTGGTGTCCGGCCGCCATCATCACCATCAGGTCCTGGACGATCTCCTCGTCGGTGAACCCGGAGGTGTCGGCGAGCATCCGCGACGCCACGTCGTCGGCGGGCTCCTTCCTGCGCGCGGTGACCAGTTCGGTCATCGACGTGAACAGGTGGTTCTGGCCGGCCAGCGCCCGCTCCCGCCCGTCGATCATGTCGTTGAGGGCGGTGACGAGCGCCGGCCCCTGCTCGTCGGAGAAGCCGTAGAGCCGGGCCAGTACGCGTACGGGCAGCAGCGTGGCGAACTCGTTGACGATGTCGGCCGCGCCCTGGGGGGAGATGCCGTCGATCAGCTCGTCGGCGAACTTCTCGGCGTAGCCGCGCAGTTCGAACGGGTCCACCGCTTCCAGCGCGTTGACCAGCATCCCGGCCCGCTCGCGGTGCCGCTCGCCGACGGTGTAGAGGATCGACGGCTGTTTACGGCCGATCATCGGCAGCAGCGGCCAGTCGTCGGGGATGTTCTCCCACTGGTTCCACAGGTCGGAATCGCGGCTGAACAGCACCGGGTCTCCGGTGACCTGGTGCAGCTCGCGGTAGCCGAGCACCAGCCAGGCCGGTACGTCGCCGTCCAGGATCACCGGGACCACGCTGCCGTGGTCGCGCCGCAGCTCCCGGTACACCCCTGCCGGGTCGTCCTGGAGCAGGGGCCCGCTGAAGTGGACGGGGTGGGGAGCGGAAGCGGGGCTCACACCAGCTCCTGACGGGGGGCTCGGGCCGGGTCGGCGTAGAGGGTCTGGATGTGCTCCACCAGTGTGATCAGCACCAGCTTGCTGGACTCCCGGGAACGCGCGTCACAGGTGACCAGCGGGACGTGCGGATCGAGGTCGAGGGCCTCACGGACCTGTTCCGGCGCGAAGGTGGGGCCGCCGAAGTCGTTGCAGGCCACGATGAACGGCGTGCCGTGCTTCTCCAGCCGGTCGATGGCGTACCAGGAGTCGTCGATGCGCCGGGTGTCGACCAGGACGACCGCGCCCAGGGTGCCGGAGAACAGCCGGTCCCACAGGAACCAGAAGCGTTCCTGGCCGGGCGCCCCGAACAGGTACAGCACGTTGTGGCTGTCCAGGGTGATGCGGCCGAAGTCGAAGGCCACGGTCGTCGAGGTCTTGCCGTGCACCCCGCTGAGGTCGTCGACGGCCTCGCCGGCCTGGGTCATCGTCTCCTCGGTGTTGAGGGGACGTATCTCGCTCACCGAGCGGACCATTGTCGTCTTGCCGGCGCCGAAGCCGCCCACGACCACGATCTTGAGGCCGTTGTCGGCCGACGCGCCCAGTGGTGTACGCGTGTCAGAGGTTGCGGAGTCCAACGAGCACCTGCTCCAGGATGTCGGGGTCGGGTACGGCGGTCTTGCGCGGGTGCCGGGCGCTGACGCGGCCCGACGCCTGGAGGTCGGCGAGCAGGATGCGGGTGATGCTCACCGGCAGTCTCAGCTCGGCCGCGATCTCCACGACCGCCGTGGGTCGTTCGGTCAGCCGCAGGATCGCGGCGTGCTCGGACTGCATGCCGGGCACCGGATCGCACTCGGCGACGACCAGCGTGACCAGGTCGAAGGGGTTGTCGGGCCCGGACCGGCTGCGCCCGCCGGTGAGGGTGTAGAGGCGGTCCGGGGAGTCGTCCCTGCCCGGCCTGCTCATGCGGAGCGCGGCGGAGCGGTCAGGTGCTCCCCGAGCTGCTCCACGAGCTCGCTCATGTTGTGCCCGATGAGCCCGGCGTCGGCGTCCTCACTGGTGACCACGGCCAGGTGCGCGCCCTGGCCGGCCTCCACGATGAACAGCACGCCCCCGTAGAACTCGGTCATCGCCGAGCGGACGCCTCCGCTGCCGTCGCCGAACTCCACGGACGCGCCGTGCGACAGCGACTGGATGCCCGCGGCGATCGCGGCGAGCTGGTCGGCCTGGTCGGCGGAGAGTTCGGGGGTGCGGCACAGTTTCAGGCCGTCCCTGGACAGCACGAGCGCGTGCCGCGCGCCCGGGGTGCGCTCCAGCAGGCCCTCTATCAGCCAGGTGAGCTTCTCGTCGGCGGTCGTCGTGCCGGTCATGAGGTGGTGTCGCCTTCCGGTGTTGCGGGAGTGGGGGTGGGGGTGGAGGTGATCGCTTCGGCGTCCCCGTTCGGGGTGCCCGCGGTATCTCCGGGGCCTGCGGCCGCGTCTGCGGTCGGGCCTGCGGCCGTGTTGTCTGTCGTGGGGTCTGCAGTCGCGTCTGTCGCGGGGTCTGTCACGGGGTCTGTCGCGAGGTCCGGGGCCGGTTCCGCGGCGGTGGCGCGTACGGCCTGGCGGAAGCTGCTGAAGCGGGCCGCGCGGGCCTTCGTCTCCTCGGCGGTGGGCGGGGCCATGGGCGGGGCGTCGGCACGGCTGGTGTCGCGGGTGCGCTCGGCCTCGGCCAGGGTCCGGCCGCGACGGCGGCGGGGGAGGTTCAGCGGGGGCGTTTCCGTGCCCCGGCCGGCGGAATCGTGCGCGGGCACCGGGTCGGGGTCGAGGCCGTCGGCTCCGGCGCGGGACGCCGCGTACGAGTGGTCCGTGGTCCTCACCGTGGGCGTCGTGCCGGAGGTGGTGCGCGGGGCCGGGTTCCGTGGTGCCGGGATCGCGCCGGACGGGATGCCGCGGCTCGGCTCCGGGGCCGTGCCGCCGCTAGTGCTCTCGGCCGCGCTGTCGGCTGTGCTGTCGGCCGGGCGGTTGCCGCGACGGCGGGGCAGCATCGATCCCGACGGTTCGTCCGGCGCCGTCGCCGGGGTCTTCCCGGTCGTCTTTCCGGCTGTCTTCCCGCCCGGCACGGTCTCTCCGGACGGTCCGGCCGAAGCGGACGGCGCGGACGGCGCGGACCGCGCCGGTGTCGTGGTGGGAGCCGCCGGTGCGGCCGGGACGGACGAGGAGCGGGAGGACGGGGCGGCGGCGACGGCGGACGGCGTCCTGGAAGCGTCCGGCGGTACGAGGATGTCCTGCGGGACGAGTATGAGGACGCCCGTGCCGCCGCGGGCCGAGGGCCGGTAGGAGACCGTGAGGCCGTACCGCCGGGCCAGCCGGCCCACCACGGCGAGTCCGAGCCGGGTACCGGTGAGGCCGCCGAGCTCGGTGGCCTCACCGGAGACCGCCCGCTCGGCGCGCCGCAGCTGGGCCTCACCCATGACGAGCCCGCTGTCCTCGACGGACACGATGACCCCGGCCGGCACCTCCTCGACGTAGACGTGCACCTCGGCGGTCGGCGGCGAGAAGTTGGCCGCGTTGTCGAGGAGTTCGGCGACCGCGTGCATCACGCCCTCGGCGGCGTGCCCGGCGACGGCGATGTCGCTCGCGGAGTGGACGCGGATGCGCTGGTAGCCGCTGATCCGGCCCATGGCGCCGCGCAGGATCGACTCCATGCCGATCGGCCTGGCCCAACGACGGCCCGAACGGGCGCCGGTGAGGATGGCGACGGAGTCGGCGAGCCTGCCCGCCTGCGCGGTGCGGTGGTCGAGGTGGAGGAGATCCGCGAGGACCTCCTCGTCGTGATGCTTCTCCTCCATCGCGCGCAGGTCCGCGAGCATGCCGGTGGACAGGGCCTGCATACGGCCGGCGACGTTGGCGGTCGCGGAAAGCGCCGCCGCGCGGGAGCTGTTGGACTCGCGCAGCCGGACGGCCAGCCGGGCGTTCTCGTCGATGTGCCGGTCCCGGTCCCGGGACAGCCGGTCCCGTTCCTCGCTCAGCCGGTCGCGCACCTGGCCGAGCCGGTCGCGCTCGGCGGTGTGCTCCTGGTCCAACGTGCTGGTGCGGGAGGCGTGTTCCTCGTCGCGTCGGCGCAGTTCCCCGGCGTGCTCGTCGGCGATCCGGGAGAGTGCGGAGGCGTGCTCGTCGGCGATCCGGGCGAGCGAGGCCGTGTGGTCGTCCGTGAGGCGGGCGATCTCGGCGGCGTGCTGCTCGGTGAGCCGGGCCCGTTCGGCGGTGTGGTCGTCGATGAGCCGGGCCCGTTCGGCGGTGTGTTCCTGCGCCAACCGTTCGGTGGTGATGGCGTGTTGTTCGTTGAGGCGATCGCGTTCCGCCGCCAGGGACTGGGCGAGGCGGGCCCGCTCCTGGTCCAGCTCGGCCGACAGGCGGGCCCGTTCCCGGGTGAGTTCGCCGGTCAGCCGCTCGTGCTGGCGGCGGGCCTCCTCCGCCTGCCGGGTGCGTTCCTGGATCAGCCGGTCGACGTCCAGGTTGGCCGTCTCCAGCCGCCTGCGGAGCGCCCGCGCGGACAGGACGGAGTGGGTGGCCCAGGTGACGGCCGCACACAGCAGCAGGGCCGCCACCGTCCCGGTCGTCCCGACGGCGCCGCGTGCGGGTTCCGGTCCCAGCAGCACCGCGGTGACGACCCCGACCGCGGAGAGCACCAGGGTGATCAGGGGAACGGGCAACAGGCTGCGGGGGGTGGGGCGTTCGCCGGGGAGCAGGGGGGAGGTCATCAATCAGGTCCTCGGTCGGTCCTCGGTCGGGTCCGCCCGGTGCCGTCGTCCATGCGGCGCTCGGGCGGTTCGATGGGGTCGCCGGACCCGGTTCCGGGGTCGCTTTTGGAGCGAGGTCCGACAACTGCGCTCAACTCGCGCTCACTATATGAGAGTTTGTGATCGGCTTGGGAAGAATCCGGTTCCGGTTTTCGGGAGGGAGCCAAGCGGGTGCCGCGCGGGGACGGGTGCCGCGCGGGGACGGGTGCCGCGCGGGGACGGGTGCCGCGCGGGGACGCGGCCGGGCACGGGGCGGGCGCGGCCGGGCACGGGGCGGGCACGGCCGGCGGCGCCCCGCCGGTCCCCGAGGCATCCTGAGAACATGACGGATCTGCGGGAACTGCGGGCAGGGCTGCGGGCGGCCGTGCGCGGCGAGGTGGATTTCGGCACCACCGCGCGGGCGCTGACGACCATGGACGCCTCCAACTACCGCCGGGTACCGCTCGGCGTGGTGGCTCCCCGGGACGCCGACGACGTGGCGGCGGCGCTGTCGGTCTGCCGGACGTACGGCGTCCCCGTGGTGCCGCGCGGCGGCGGCACGTCGATCGCGGGACAGGCCACCGGAACCGGTGTGGTGCTCGACTTCACCCGGCACATGAACCGCCTGCTCTCCCTCGATCCCGAGGCCCGCACGGCCGTCGTGCAGCCCGGTCTCGTCCTCGACCGGCTCCAGGAGGCCGCCGCCCCGCACGGGCTGCGCTTCGGCCCCGACCCCTCCACCCACGGCCGCTGCACCCTCGGCGGCATGATCGGCAACAACTCCTGCGGCTCCCACTCCGTCGCCTGGGGCACGACGGCGGACAGCGTGCGGCACCTGTCGGTGCTCACCCCGCGCGGTGAGCGGCTGCCGCTGGGACAGGCGTGGGCCGGGGCCCCGGCGGGACTGCGGGAACTGGCCGAGGGCGAACTCGCCCGCCTGCGCACCGGCTTCCCCGAACTGCCCCGCCGTATCTCCGGATACGCCCTGGACGCCCTGCTGCCCGAGAAGGGCGCCGACGTCGCCCGCTCCTTCTGCGGCTCGGAAGGCACCCTGGGCGTGCTGACGGAGGCGGTCGTGGACCTCGTACGGGCGCCCCGCGCGTGTGCGCTCGCCGTGCTGGCGTACGCCGACGAGGCCGGGGCCGCCGAGGCGGCGGCCGGACTGCTGGAGCACGGGCCGCTGACCGTGGAGGGCATGGCGGCCGACCTGGTGCCGTCCGCGGCGGATCTCCCGCGCGGAGGGGCCTGGCTGTTCGTGGAGACCGGCGGGGACACGGAGGGGGAGGCACGCGCGCGTGCGGAGACGATCGTCCGCGCGGCGGACGTCCTGGACGCCCTGGTGGTCACCGACCCCGCCCGGCAGCGGACGCTGTGGCGGATCCGGGAGGACGCGTCCGGCACGGCGACCCGGATGCCGGACGGGACCGAGGCCTGGCCCGGCTGGGAGGACTGCGCGGTACCGCCCGCCCGGCTCGGCGCGTACCTGCGGGACTTCCGGAACCTGCTGGCCGAACACGGACTGCGCGGCGCCCCGTACGGGCACTTCGGCGACGGCTGCATCCACGTCCGGATCGACTTCGACCTGCTGACCGGGCCGGGCATCGCCCGCTTCCGCCGCTTCTCCGAAGAACTGGCCGACCTGGTCGTCGCGCACGGCGGCTCGCTCTCCGGCGAACACGGCGACGGACAGGCGCGCGCCGAACTGCTGCCGCGCATGTACGGCCCGGACATGGTGGCCCTCTTCGAGCGCGTGAAGGGCGTCTGGGACCCGGACGACCTGCTCAACCCGGGGATGCTGGTGCGCCCCGCGCCCCTGGACGCGAACCTCCGCTTCTCCGTCCTGCCGCGCGAACCGGTGGACGTCGTCTTCGGCTACCCGTCCGACGGCGGCGACTTCTCGGCGGCCGTCCGCCGCTGCGTGGGCGTCGCCAAGTGCCGTACGACGTCGGTGCCGGGGCCGGCGGTGATGTGCCCCTCCTTCCGGGCGACGGGCGAGGAGGAGCACTCCACGCGCGGCCGCGCCCGCCTGCTGCACGAGATGCTCGCCGGCGAGCTGGTGACCGACGGCTGGCGCTCCACGGAGGTACGGGACGCCCTGGACCTGTGCCTGTCCTGCAAGGGCTGCCGCTCGGACTGCCCGGTCGGGGTCGACATGGCCACCTACAAGGCGGAGTTCCTCCACCACCACTACGCCGGCCGCCGCCGTCCCGCCGCCCACTACGCGATGGGCCGGCTGCCGGTGTGGCTGGGCTGGGTGGCACGGACGAGGTCGGCGGGGCTGGTCAACGGCCTGGCCTCGGTGCGCCCGCTCGCCCGGGTGGCGAAACGGCTGGGCGGGATCGCGGAGGAGCGGGAGATCCCGCGGGTGGCGGGGGAGACGTTCACGCGGTGGTGGCGGGGGCGGAGCGCCGCCGTGCCCGCCGGTGCCGGAAGCGGCGACGGGACCGGCTCCGACCCCGGTCCCGGTCCCGACCCCGGTCCCGGTCCCGACCCCGGTCCCGGCTCCGGGGGCGGAGCCGGGGTCGGTGACCTGGTGGTTCTGTGGCCGGACACCTTCACCGAACACCTCTCGCCCTCCGTGGGACAGGCCGCCGTACGGGTTCTGGAGGCGGCGGGCCTGCGGGTGGTCCTGCCGCCGACGCTGCGACTGGACGGGCGCCCGGTGGGGGACGGCCGCTCACGTTCGGCGGCACGGCTGCTGACGGCCCGTCGGAGCCGGGTCTGCTGCGGCCTCACCTACATCTCCACGGGCCAGCTCGACCACGCCCGCGCGGTGCTGCGCCGCACCCTCGACCTGATGGAACCGGTCCTGGCCACCGACGCCCCGGTCGTCGTCCTCGAACCGAGCTGCGCGGCGGCCCTGCGCACGGACGCGCCGGAACTGCTGCACGACGACCCCCGCGCGGCGCAACTCGCCGCGAGGGTTCGCACCTTCGCGGAGACCCTGGAGCAGTACGCGCCGCACTGGGCCCCGCCCGCACTGGACCGCCCGGTCACCGGACAGACCCACTGCCACCAGCACGCGGTCCTCGGCGACGCGGCCGATCACCGTCTGCGCACGGCGGCGGGCCTCACCGGCGAACTGAGCGGCGGCTGCTGCGGACTCGCGGGCAACTTCGGCTTCGAGGAGGGCCATTACGAGGTGTCCACGGCCTGCGCGGAGGACCAGCTCCTGCCGGCGGTGAGGCAGGCGCCGGACGGGGCGGTCGTCCTGGCCGACGGCTTCTCCTGCCGGACGCAGCTGGAACAACTGGCGGGAGTGCGGGGCAGGCACCTGGCGGAGGTACTGGCGGAGGCCCTGGACTGAGAAACCGTGAGCAGTCACCGTCCTCATGTCCGCGACGCGCTCGGACGAGCCCCCGCAGCCGTTGCTTCCGGTTCTCCACCACCCGCAGGGCGCCCGGGCGGGGCCGCCGCCGGTTCGGCGCATCCCCGGCCAGGACGTCGCCCGGTTGCGTCACCGTTTCACGCTTCCGTGGCCAAGGCTTCTCCCGTCGGCCCTTGCGCCCTTGCGTCCCTGAGCCCTTGAGCCCTTGAGCCCTTGAGCCCTTGAGCCCTTGAGCGTCCGAGCAGGTCGGCCTCTCCATGGCGCTTCCGAGCGATCCGTTGCCGGCCGGGCGCGGCCCACTTGTCAGGCCGTGAGGCTGTCGTCCTCGGCCGGCTCGTCCTGGGCCATCAGGCCGGCCACCCACAACGGCATCAGCCAGTGCGCCACGAGGACCGCGATGAGTACCGGTGCCGCGTACGCCGTGGGAGCGCTGCCGTCGGCCGCACCCACGATCAGCAGGACGACCGCGGTGGCGGCGAGGAGGAGGGTCATCACCCGGTGGGCGCGGGCCCGCACCCGGGCGCGTTCGGCGGACTGGCGTTCGTCCAGCGCTCGTTCACGCAGTTCGAGCAGACCACGGGTGGCCGCGTTGATCGCCCCGGTCGCGACCATCCACGGCAGCAGCAGCACCGCCATGACGGCGAGGGACCAGACCGGTTCCCCCTCCGCGAGGTAGGGGTAGGCCATGAGCCCGCCGATGGCCGTAGTCAGCAGCAGGTGCGCGGCGACGACCAGGCGCCGGCGGGCGGCCGTGGCGTACAGCGGGCGGCCGTGGCGGTCGTTCATGAGCCGCAGCATGCCGTGGTCGTAGCGCGTCAGCGGTGTGGTGGTCATGAAGGCTTCCTCCCGTAGATCTCATCCGTGAGCGGCCGGAACGGCTCGAGCGAGAACAGGGCCTCCACCGGAAGCTCGAAGAACCGCGCGATCTTCAACGCCAGGTCGAGGCTCGGGTTGTACTGCCCCCGCTCGATATAGCCGATGGTCTGGTAATGCGCTCCCACCGCCTCGGCCAGGCCCTGCCGTGACACCTTCCGCTCGGCACGCACCATGGCCAGTCTGTTGTGCACCTGCTCGCTCATGTATAAGAAGTACTACATGGCGGGTGAGTGATGCAACGAGGGGTCTCGAACCGCAGGGGGCGAACCCGGCAAGTAGCGGGCCCGAGCTACCGGAGCCCCGGGGCGGTGCCTCAGGGGACCGTCTCGCCCCGTATCAGCGGCCCGCACACCGGCTGGATGTCCTCGGGGAGGTCGTCCGGGCGGCACCAGCGGGCCTCCAGGATCTCGAAGGGGTCCAGGCGCAGCTCGCCGCCCAGCAGCCGGGCCTCGTAGGCCACTTCCAGGCGGCGGGTGCGGAAACCGCTGTTCAGCATCACGAGGCGGCCCGCCTCCACGTCGAGGCCGGTCTCCTCCTTGACCTCGCGCACCACGGTCTGCCGGAAGTCCTCGTCCTTGTGCGCGAAGCCGCTCGGCAGGCCCCACTGACGGCCCGGTGGCCACATCCGGTGCTGGAGCAGCAGCACCCTCTCCTCGTCGTCGCGCACGACGCCGGTCACCCCGACCACGAACTTGGCGTTCAGGAACCACATGAGGCGGCTCTGGACGGGGCGCAGGAGTCGCCAGAGACGGGCAATGAGTCGTCGCACGGGGCCTCGGGAGGTAGGAGCGGGGCGGACAGGGCTTCCCTGGTGGGGACGGTACCCGTCCCGGTGCCCGCCCTTCGCCTGCCGACACCTCCGACACCTCCGACAGCTCCGGCGCCCCTGCCATGTCCTCTCGAACCGGACCTCTCCGGCCGGTGTCACCGACTGCTGCTAGAACTGTGCGCACCCCAGTCGCCGACACCCGAGGACCCGCAGTGGATTTCCCAGCTGATGTGCCTCAACACCCTTGTTCGCAGATCACTTGAACAATTTCCACGGGCTTCCCGTCCTGACCTTCCCGCAGGAGTCCTCCGGTTGCACCCTGCCGGCCGATCCCGCTTCCGTGGCGTGGCGCATGCGGAGCGGCCTGTACGGCGGGGACGAGGATTCGGACGAGTACTGGAAGCGCTTCACCGAGACCGTGCCGCTGGAGCGGGTGCGCGCGCTCGTCATCGGCTCCGCGTGGTACGGATCCGATGGCTGGCCGGCCGAGACGATCGACATGCTCGTCGAGGCGAGCCCCCGGCTGACCGGCCTGGAAGCGCTGTTCCTCGGTGACGTCCACTTCGAGGAGAGCGAGATCTCCTGGATGGAACAGTCCGATGTCGCTCCCGTGCTGGAGGCATACCCCCGGCTGCGGGAGCTCGGTGTGCGCGGCGGCAACGGTCTCGAGTTCCCCGTCGTCCGCCATGAAGGACTGCGCACCCTGCGCTTCGAGACCGGCGGGCTGCCCGCCTCGGTCACGCGCAACGTGGCCGCGTCCGACCTGCCGTCCCTGGAGTGCCTGGAGCTGTGGCTGGGCGACGAGTACTACGGCTGCGACACCACCCTGGAGGACCTCCGGCCGCTGCTCACCGGTGAGCGGCTGCCCTCCCTGCGCCACCTGGGGCTGCAGAACAGCCAGTTCCAGGACGAGATCGCGGCCGCCGTGGCCCACGCCCCGGTCGTGGCCCGGCTCGCATCCCTGAGGCTGTCGATGGGCGCGCTCGGCGACGAGGGTGCCGCGGCCCTGCTGAGCGGGCAGCCGCTCAGCCACCTGCGCTTCCTCGACCTGCACCACCACTACCTCAGCGACGCCATGATGCTGCGGGTCCGGGAAGCCCTCGAACCGGCGGGCGTGCGGGTGGATCTGTCCGAACAGGAGAAGGACGTCGAGGAGGACGAGGGCGCCCGTTACGTCGCCGTCTCCGAGTGACTTCCTCTTCCCGGCCCGTCCCCGGCCCGTCCCCGGCCCGTCCTTCGACCGGGGGGACCGGAGAGCGACGGATCTCCCGGAGGTGCTCGGTCCGTATGACGGACGAAATTGACCCGGGCGGGGCGGGGGACTCATCGTCAGGTACGTAGAAGCATCACGGTGCTGACCGAGGTCATACCCTGGACCGGAAAGTCCACCGCGATGCACCGTTGCCGAGGGGGCCTCCGCTTCCTTCTCCCAGCCCGAGGAAGGCGCCGTGACGACGTCCAGTGCTGCCACCCCGTCCGCCCCGGCCGCCGTACCCGGGGCGGCTCCGGGACATGCGCCGGAGGCGGTGGGCGCCCCGCGCGGGCGCGGATCCCTGGGGCCGGTCGGACTGGTCCTGGCGGGCGGGATATCCGTCCAGTTCGGCGGCGCCCTCGCGGTGACGCTGATGCCACGGGCCGGTGCGCTCGGCGTCGTGACGCTGCGCCTGCTGGTGGCCGCGATCGTGCTGCTGGTGGTGTGCCGGCCCCGGCTGCGGGGACACTCGCGCGCCGACTGGACCACGGTGATCGTCTTCGGGCTCGCGATGGCCGGGATGAACGGCCTCTTCTACCAGTCCGTCGCCCGCATCCCCCTCGGCACGGCGGTCACCCTGGAGGTCCTCGGCCCGCTCGCCCTCTCCGTCCTGGCCTCCCGGCGGGCCGTCAACTTCCTGTGGGCGGGACTCGCCCTGGCCGGTGTCGTCCTGCTCGGCGGCGGAAGCTTCGGCAGCCTCGACCCCCTGGGTGTCGTCTTCGCCCTGGGGGCCGGCGTCATGTGGGCGGCCTACATCGTCTTCAGCGCGCGGACGGGCCGCCGCTTCCCGCAGGCCGACGGGCTCGCCCTCGCCATGGGCGTGGCGGCGCTGGTGTTCCTGCCGCTGGGCATCGCCGAGTCCGGTACGAAGCTCGTCGAGCCGACGACTCTCGCCCTGGGCGCGGCGGTCGCGGTGCTCTCCTCCGTCCTCCCGTACACCCTGGAACTCCTCGCCCTGCGCCGACTGCCCGCCTCCACCTTCGCCATCCTGATGAGCCTGGAACCGGCCATCGCCGCGGCGGCCGGCTTCCTCATCCTCAGCCAGGCCCTCACCCTCACCGAGGCCGCCGCCATCGCCCTGGTCATCGCGGCGAGCATGGGGGCGGTACGGACACAGGTGGGGCGGGGGCGGGCGAGGACACTCCCGGAGCGGTCCGCCTGAGCCCCTTCTTCGGGAGAGGAGCCCCCGGGGCGCGGAGGGGGCGAAGTGCCGGCGTGCGGGGTGGAAGGGGCCGGGTGTGTCCGGCCGGAGGGTTACGGTAGACTTGATCTTGAGCTGGTCGCCGGAGTTTCCGGTTGCCGGTCGTGCGTCGGTGGTCCAAGGAAAGACGCCCCGCTTCCTGCGGGGAGATGCAGGTGCAAGGCCTGCCCGGCGCTCGGACATGAGTCCCATCCCGCTTTCGGGATGGGACTCATATGTTTTTGCGTGGCCCGGCACATGAGGTGGCGGCTTCACCGCGAGAACGTCAGGTCGGGGTGGGCCGGCTCGGGAACCGGCAGCAGGTCTCCCGCCATGCCGGTACCGGGGAAGGCGTGCACGAGGCCCGCTTGCTCGGCCGCCGGATCGAGCGCTGCGCGCGCCTCGTCGTCGAGGAGATCCTCGAAGACCCACAGGAAACCCGGACTCCTCTTCGACCGCATGATCTCCGCCGCCTCGTTCAGGCGCTGCTTCACGAGTCCGGAGTCCGTGTCGTCGTCGGTCAGCGTGACGCAGTTCCAGAAGGGGAACCGGCAGTCGGCCCAGCGGACGGCGACGCCCGGGAGGTCGCGGACGTTTGCATCCGGGTTCCTGTCGAGCACCATGACGCGCCATGCGGCGGCGAGTTGTTCCATGATTCGATCGAGTCCGCGAGATCGTGCATGAGAAGCCCCCCAGTTCGTCGGGTACGCGAAGATCGTCCCAGTAGTGCGCGCCTCCCGTCCGTGGGAATCAACGATCCGCGGCGGATTCCGGGCCCGGAGCGGCGGAGCGCCGGAGCGGCGGGCGGCCCGTACCTCCTGCGATAAATCATGCAAGCGTGCTTGATTGTTATGAGTGCCCCTGCCATGCTCCACACCACATCGCGCCGCACACCGCCGTGCCCGTGCCCCGAGGGGAGCGCCATCGTGTCCGATCCGACGCCCGTGATCGACGATCTGCGTGAGGAGAGCGAGGAGGTCGACCGGCTCGTGGCCGGGCTCGGGCCGAAGGAGTGGGGGCTCGCGACGCCCGCCGCCGGGTGGAGCGTCGCCCATCAGGTCGCCCACCTCGCCTGGACCGACCGTTCCGCGCTGCTCGCCGTCACGGACGCGGAAGGGTTCCAGGGGCTGGTGGAGCAGGCGCTCGCCGCCCCGCACACCTTCGTCGACGAAGGCGCCGAGGAGTACGCGCGGCTCGCGCCCGCCGAACTGCTCGCGCGGTGGCGCGAGGGACGGGCGGCGCTGGAGAAGGGGTTGCGGTCCGCGCCCCCCGGCACGCGCTTTCCCTGGTACGGACCGCCCATGTCGGCGGCCTCCATGGCGACGGCCCGGCTCATGGAGACCTGGGCCCACGGGCTCGACATCGCGGACGCGATCGGTGTGTTGCGGCCACCCACCGACCGGCTGAGGCATGTGGCCTGGCTCGGGGTGCGGACCCGGGACTTCGCCTACGGGGCGCACGGGCTCACCCCGCCCGCCGACCCCTTCCGCGTCGAACTCGTCGCGCCGGGGGGTGAACTGTGGAGCTACGGCCCCGTCGACGCCCCGCAGCGCGTCAGCGGGCCCGCACTCGACTTCTGCCTCCTGGTCACCCAGCGCGCCCACCGCGCCGACCTCGCCCTCACCGCCGACGGGCCCGACGCCGACCGCTGGCTCGACATCGCCCAGGCCTTCGCCGGGCCACCCGGAGGCGGACGCCCGCCGAAGGGGGAGGGCGAGGACGGCGAGGGGGACACCCCGTGACGGCGCCCCTGCGGATCGGGAACGCCTCCGGGTTCTACGGGGACCGCTTCGACGCCCTGCGCGAGATGCTCACCGGCGGTGAGCTCGACGTCCTCACCGGCGACTACCTCGCCGAGCTGACCATGCTCATCCTCGCCCGCGACCGGCTCAAGGACCCCTCCGCCGGGTACGCCCGCACCTTCCTGCGGCAACTGGAGGAGTGCCTCGGCCTCGCCCACGAGCGGGGCGTCAAGATCGTCGCCAACGCCGGCGGGCTCAACCCGGCGGGGCTCGCCGGTGCCGTACGGGAGCTGGCCGGGCGGCTCGGCGTCCCGGTGCGGGTCGCGCACGTCGAGGGCGACGACCTCACCGCGCGGTACCCCGGCAGCCTCGCCGCGCACGCCTACCTCGGCGGCTTCGGCATCGCGGCCTGCCTGCGCGAGGGCGCCGACGTCGTCGTGACCGGGCGGGTCACCGACGCCGCCCTGGTCACCGGGCCGGCCGCCGCGCACTTCGGATGGGCGGAGACGGAGTACGACCGGCTTGCGGGGGCCGTCGTCGCCGGGCATGTGCTGGAGTGCGGAACCCAGGCCACCGGCGGCAACTACGCCTTCTTCGGCGAGCGGCCCCCCGGCGACCTCCTGCGGCCCGGCTTCCCGCTCGCCGAACTGCGCGAGGACGGCAGCAGCGTCATCACCAAGCACCCCGGTACCGGCGGCTTCGTCGACGCCGGCACCGTCACCGCGCAACTGCTCTACGAGACCGGCGGCGCCCGGTACGCCGGGCCGGACGTCACCGCCCGGCTCGACACCGTGCGGCTCACCCAGGACGGACCCGACCGGGTACGGATCGACGGGGTGCGCGGAGAGGCGCCGCCGCCCACGCTCAAGGTCGGGCTCAACCGGCTCGGCGGATTCCGCAACGAGGTCGTGTTCGTCCTCACCGGCCTCGACGTCGAGGCCAAGGCGGACCTCGTGAAGGAGCAGATGACCGGCGCGCTCGCCACGTCGCCGCCCGCCGAGACGCGCTGGGACCTCGTGCGTACCGACCGGCCCGACGCGGACACGGAGGAGACCGCGAGCGCGCTGCTGCGGCTCGTCGTACGCGACCCGGGGCAGGAGGCGGTCGGGCGGTCGTTGAGCGGGGCCGCCATCGAGCTGGCGCTGGCCAGTTACCCCGGATTCCATGTGATGGCGCCACCGGGGAAGGGCGCCCCCTATGGGGTGTTCGAGGATGTGTACGTCCCCCATGGCTCCGTCGACCATGTGGCCGTCCTCCACGACGGCCGTCGCATCCCTGTGGGCCCGCCTCACGACACCGCCGCCCTCGCGGACGTGCCGGAGCCGGAGCCGCCGGAGGTGCCGGAGCCCCTGGAACCCGGCCCGGCCCGACGCGCCCCCCTCGGACTGATCGCCGGTGCCCGCAGCGGGGACAAGGGCGGGAACGCCAACGTCGGGGTGTGGGCGCGGGACGACGACGCCTGGCGATGGCTCGCGCACGAGCTGACCGTCGAACGGTTCCGGGAGCTGATCCCCGAGGCCGCCGCACTGCCCGTCACCCGGCACGTACTGCCCCGCCTGCGCGCCCTGAACTTCGTCGTCGAGTCCCTCCTCGGCGAGGGCGTCGCCGCGCAGGCCCGTTTCGACCCGCAGGCCAAGGCGCTCGGCGAATGGCTGCGCTCCCGCCACCTGGACATCCCGGAGGCCCTCCTGTGACCGTCCTCGCATCCGCCCCGGACACCCCGGGCACCCCGGACGCCCCGGACGCCCCGGAGGTCCTCCGGTGACCGTCCTCCGATCCGCCCTGGACACGGCGGGCCCCGACCACCGGGCCCACCGCGAGGCCATGCTCGGCAAGCTCGCCGCCCTCGACACCGAACACGCCAAGGCGCTGGCGGGCGGCGGCGAGAAATACGTCGAGCGGCACCGCGGGCGGGGCAAGCTGCTCGCCCGCGAACGCATCGAACTGCTCCTCGACCCCGACACCCCCTTCCTGGAACTGTCCCCGCTGGCCGCCTGGGGCAGCGAGTACACGGTCGGCGCCTCCCTGGTCACCGGGATCGGTGTCGTCGAGGGCGTGGAGTGCCTGATCACCGCCAACGACCCGACGGTGCGCGGCGGTGCCAGCAACCCGTGGAGCCTGAAGAAGGCCCTGAGGGCGAACGACATCGCGCTCGCCAACCGGCTGCCGTTCATCAGCCTGGTGGAGTCCGGCGGCGCCGACCTGCCCTCGCAGAAGGAGATCTTCATCCCCGGCGGGGCGATCTTCCGGGACCTGACCAGGCTGTCGGCGGCCGGCATCCCGACCGTCGCCGTCGTCTTCGGCAACTCCACCGCCGGGGGCGCGTACATCCCCGGCATGTCCGACCACGTGATCATGGTCAAGGAGCGGGCGAAGGTGTTCCTCGGCGGTCCGCCGCTGGTGAAGATGGCCACCGGGGAGGAGAGCGACGACGAGTCCCTGGGCGGCGCGGAGATGCACGCGCGCGTCTCGGGCCTCGCCGACTACTTCGCCGTCGACGAACCGGACGCCCTGCGACAGGCCCGCCGGGTCGTGGCCCGTCTCAACCACCGCAAGGCCTACCCCGACCCGGGACCGGCCGAGCCGCCGAAGTACGACCCGGACGAACTGCTGGGCATCGTCCCCGGCGACCTGAAGATCCCCTTCGACCCGCGCGAGGTGATCGCGCGGATCGTCGACGGCTCCGACTTCGACGAGTTCAAACCGCTCTACGGGACCAGCCTGACCACCGGCTGGGCCGCCCTGCACGGCTATCCCGTGGGCATCCTCGCCAACGCGCGGGGGGTGCTGTTCAGCGAGGAGTCGCAGAAGGCCGCCCAGTTCATCCAGCTCGCCAACCAGCGCGACATCCCGCTGCTCTTCCTGCACAACACCACCGGCTACATGGTCGGCAAGGAGTACGAACAGGGCGGCATCATCAAGCACGGCGCCATGATGATCAACGCCGTCAGCAACTCGAGGGTCCCCCACCTGTCGGTCCTCATGGGCGCCTCGTACGGCGCCGGGCACTACGGCATGTGCGGACGGGCGTACGATCCGCGGTTCCTGTTCGCCTGGCCCGGCGCCAAGTCCGCCGTCATGGGCCCGCAGCAGCTCGCCGGGGTGCTGTCCATCGTCGCCCGGCAGTCGGCGGCGGCGAAGGGCCGGCCCTACGACGACGAGGCGGACGCGGCACTGCGCGCCATGGTCGAGCAGCAGATCGAGTCCGAGTCGCTGCCCATGTTCCTGTCGGGGCGGCTGTACGACGACGGCGTCATCGACCCGCGCGACACCCGCACCGTCCTCGGCCTGTGCCTGTCGGCCGTCCACACGGCGCCCTACGAGGGCGTGCGCGGTGGCTTCGGCGTCTTCCGGATGTGAGGGGAACATGGTGATCAGTACTGTCCTCGTCGCCAACCGTGGCGAGATCGCCTGCCGGATCGTCCGTACCTGCGGCGAACTGGGCATCCGGACGGTGGCCGTGCACTCGGACGCCGACCGGAACGCGCTGCACGCGCGCGTGGCGGACGCGTCCGTACGCCTTCCGGGAGCGGCGCCCGCCGACACGTACCTGCGCGGCGACCTCGTCGTGAAGGCCGCGCTCGCGGCCGGCGCGGACGCCGTGCACCCCGGCTACGGCTTCCTCTCCGAGAACGCCGGCTTCGCGCGCGCCGTCCAAGACGCCGGCCTGGTGTGGATCGGGCCGCCCCCGGAGGCGATCGAGGCGATGGCGTCCAAGACGCGCGCCAAGGAACTCATGGGCATCGCACCCCTGCGCGAGGTCACCGAGGCCGACCTGCCGGTGCTGGTGAAGGCGGCCGCGGGCGGCGGCGGACGCGGGATGCGCGTAGTACGCCGCCTCGCCGACCTGGACGCCGAACTGGCCGCCGCGCGCGCGGAGGCCGCGAGCGCCTTCGGCGACGGCGAGGTGTTCGTCGAGCCCTATGTGGAGGGCGGGCGCCATGTGGAGGTGCAGGTCCTCGCCGACACGCACGGCACGGTGTGGGCGCTCGGCACCCGGGACTGCTCCCTGCAGCGCCGCCACCAGAAGGTCATCGAGGAGTCCCCGGCACCCGGACTGACCGCGGAACTCACCGGCGAACTCCACGCGCTCGCCGTGCGCGCCGCCCGCGCGGTCGGCTACACCGGCGCCGGAACCGTCGAGTTCCTCGTTGCCGGGGGCCGGGCGCACTTCCTGGAGATGAACACCCGGCTGCAGGTGGAACACCCGGTCACGGAGGCCGTGTTCGGCCTCGACCTCGTCGCCGAACAGATTCGTGTCGCCGAGGGACACCGGCTCGACGGTGACCCGCCCTCCGCGCGCGGGCACGCCGTGGAGGCCCGCCTGTACGCCGAGGACCCCGCCCACGACTGGGCACCGCAGACCGGCCGCCTGCACCGCCTCGCCGTTCCCGGCGCGGTCCGCCTGGACACCGGGTTCACCGACGGCGACGACATCGGCGTCCACTACGACCCCATGATTGCCAAGGTCGTCGCCCACGCGCCCACCCGCGCGGAGGCGGTCCGCAGACTGGCCTCCGCCCTGGAACGGGCCGCGATCCACGGCCCCGTCACCAACCGGGACCTGCTCGTCCGCTCCCTGCGGCACCCGGAGTTCGCGGAAGGCCGCATGGACACCGGCTTCTACGACCGCCATCTGCCCGCGCTGACCGAACCGGCCCCCGACCCGTACGCCCCGCTCGTCGCCGCCCTCGCCGACGCCCACGGCCGCTCCCGGTTCGGCGGCTGGCGCAACCTGCCCTCGCAGCCGCAGGTCAAGCGGTACGCCCTGGCCGGCGAGGAGCACGAGGCACGCTACCGGCACACCCGGGACGGGCTCGCCGCCGACGGGGCCGGTGGGGTCGGCAGGGCCGGTGGGGCCGGTGGGGCCGACGGAGCCGGCGGGGTCCAGGTGGTGCACGCCGATCCCGGTCTCGTCGTGCTCGACGTGGACGGCGTCCGACGCCGGTTCGAGGTCGCCCGGTACGGCGACCGGGTGTGGGTCGACGGCACCGCCCTCACCGCCCTGCCCCGCTTCCCCGACCCCACCGCCCAGCTCGCGCCGGGCTCCCTGCTGGCCCCGATGCCGGGCACGGTCGTACGGGTCGCGGACGGACTGGCCGCCGGCGCCTCCGTACAGGCCGGAGAGCCCCTGCTCTGGCTGGAGGCGATGAAGATGCAGCACAGGATCTCCGCGCCGGTCACCGGAACACTGAGCGCCCTGCACGCGGCCGAGGGACAACAGGTGGAGGTCGGCGCCCTCCTGGCCGTCGTGGACCCCGACCGGCCCCCCGCCGCGGACACACCCTCCACCTGAGGCCCGCCGCGGAAACGGCTCGCACCCGAGAGACCCCGCCGCGAGCACAGTTCCACCTGCGACCCCGCCGAGAGCACAGTTTGCATGCACCTGCGACCCCGCCGTGAGAACCGCTTGCACCTGACGCGAAGCCCTTCCCCTAGGAGCGCTCATGCCCGTCATCGAATCCGA
This sequence comes from Streptomyces sp. P9-A2, assembly GCF_036634175.1. NCBI lineage: Bacteria > Bacillati > Actinomycetota > Actinomycetes > Kitasatosporales > Streptomycetaceae > Streptomyces > Streptomyces sp. P9-A2. Next base: position 3,562,184 of record NZ_JAZIFX010000001.1, on the reverse strand, counting down.
AGAGCACAAGGCCCTCCGTGCGGCCGTCTCCGCCCTCGGCAACCGCTACGGCCGCGCCTACTTCACCCGGACCGTCGAAGAAGGTGTGCCCGCCGCCGAACTCTGGGCGGACGCCGGCAAGCTCGGCTACCTAGGCGTCAACCTGCCCGAGGAGTACGGCGGTGGCGGCGGCGGTGTCGCCGAACTCTCCATCGTCCTCGAGGAGCTCGGCGCCGCCGGCTGCCCGCTCCTGCTGCTGGTCGTCTCGCCCGCCATCTGCGGCACGGTCATCGCCCGCTTCGGCACCGAGGCACAGAAACGGGAGTGGCTGCCGGGCCTCGCCGACGGCACCCGCACCATGGCGTTCGGGATCACCGAACCCGACGCCGGTTCCAACTCGCACCGCATCACGACCACCGCGCGCCGCGACCCCGACACCGGGGACTGGCTGCTCACCGGCCGCAAGGTGTTCGTCTCCTGCGTCGACGTCGCCGACGCCACCCTCATCGTCGGCCGCACCGAGACCGTGTCCGCCGAAGAGGGCCGCACGGGGAACCTCAAGCCGTGCCTGTTCATCGTCCCGCGCGACACCGAGGGCTTCCACCGCCGGAAGATAGACATGGAGCTCAGCGCCGCCGAGAAGCAGTTCGAGCTGACCCTCGACGACGTACGGCTGCCCGCCGGCGCCCTCGTCGGTGGGGGAGAGGACACGGGCCTGCTCCAGCTGTTCGCCGGGCTCAACCCCGAGCGGATCATGACGGCCGCCTTCGCGATCGGCATGGGCCGCTACGCCCTGGCCAAGGCCGTCGAGTACGCGCGGGAACGCACGGTGTGGAAGGCGCCCATCGGCGCGCACCAGGCCATCGCGCACCCTCTCGCGCAGGCGCACATCGAGCTCGAACTGGCCCGCCTGATGATGCAGAAGGCCGCCCACCTCTACGACGCCGGCGACGACGTGGGCGCGGGCGAGGCCGCCAACATGGCCAAGTACGCCGCCGCCGAGGCCTGTGTGAAGGCCGTCGACCAGGCCGTGCACACCCTCGGCGGGAACGGCCTCACGCGCGAGTTCGGCCTCGCCTCGCTGGTGACCGCAGCGAGGGTCTCCCGGATCGCCCCGGTGAGCCGGGAAATGATCCTGAACTACGTCTCCCACCAGACCCTGGGCCTGCCCAAGTCGTACTGAAAGGCGGGGCTTTCACCGGTCGGGACCAGGAGTGCCAGTGGTTCCGCGCAGCACCGGGCAGCGCCGGGCAGCGCCAAGTAGTGCTGAAGCAGGCGGCAACCAGTAGTACTGAGAGGCGTCACGGCATCTCCAGGAGTACCGAGTCGTACCGAACCGGCACAGCGTCGTGCGAGGAGGAACCATGTTCCGCAGCGAGTACGCAGACGTTCCACCCGTCGATCTCCCCATCCACGACGCAGTGCTCGCGCGCGCCGCCGAGTTCGGGAGCACCCCGGCACTCATCGACGGCACCGACGGCACCACCCTCACCTACGAGCAGGTGGACCGGTTCCACCGGCGCGTCGCCGCCGCTCTCGCCGAGACGGGCGTGCGCAAGGGCGACGTGCTCGCCCTGCACAGCCCCAACACGATCGCCTTCCCGCTCGCCTTCTACGCGGCCACCCGCGCGGGCGCGTCGGTCACCACCGTCCACCCGCTCGCCACCGCGGAGGAGGTCGGCAAGCAGCTGGCGGACTCCGGGGCACGCTGGATCGTCACCGTGTCCCCGCTGCTCCGGACCGCGCGCAGGGCGGCCGAACTCGCGGGCGGCGTCGAGGAGATCCTCGTCTGCGACAGCGCGCCCGGCCACCGCTCGCTGATCGACATGCTGGCCTCCACCGCCCCCGAACCGCAGGTCGCCATCGACCCCGCCGAGGACGTCGCCGCCCTGCCGTACTCCTCCGGCACCACCGGCACCCCCAAGGGGGTGATGCTCACACACCGTCAGATCGCCACCAACCTCGCCCAGCTCGAACCGCTGATCACCACCGGACCCGGCGACCGCATCCTCGCCGTGCTGCCGTTCTTCCACCTCTCTTGCCGGGCAGGGTGCCCGGTCCTTCGGGGCCGGGATGCATGCCCGTTCCCGCGGAGCTGGGCAGGAGGAGTCGCATCGCCTTCGGGGCGATCCGGCGTCCCGGAAGAGGACGGTGGCGGGCTCGGTCAGGGCAGGGGGGCGATGGTGCGTGGCCGGGGGCGGTGGCGGGGGTCGGTCGCTCGTTCGAGTGAGCCTGGTGGGAAGCGAAGAGGCGAGCGAGGGACGGAGCTAGGTTGGGCGGCATGTCACGTTTCCGGATGTACCCGACGGGTGAGCAGGCGGGCGTCATGCTCGGGCACTGCGCGCACGCCCGGTACGTGTGGAACCTGGCCGTCGAGCAGCACGCGCACTGGAAGTGGGGCCGCAGGTCCGCTCCCGGGTTCGCCGAGCAGTGCCGCCAGCTCACCGAGGCCCGGCGGGACAATGCGTGGCTGCGTGCCGGGAACGCGGACGTGCAGCAGCAGGCGCTGCAGGACTTCGCCAGGGCTAAGAACGCCCGGTTCGCCTCCGGGTTCGGCGAGCCGACCTGGCGCAGGAAGCATGTGCATGAGGGCTTCCGGGTGATCGGCACCGACCGCGTGCCGGAGTCCCATCCGGACGGTTCGCCGAGGCTGAACTCCCAGGGCAGGCAGGTCATGGGCCGCTCGGTGGTGGTGCAGAAACTCAACCGGCGCTGGGCGCGGGTGAAGGTGCCCGGCTGCGGCTGGGTCCGCTTCCGCCTCACCCGCACCGGGCTGCCCGCCGCGAAGACGTTCCGGGTCACCTTCCGCAACCAGCAGTGGCACATCGCCTTCGCGATCATCCCCGAACCGGTCGAGGCGCCCAGCACGGACGGGATCGTCGGTATCGACCGGGGTGTGACGATCACCGCCGCCCTCTCCGACGGGCAAAGGCTGAACTGCCCGCGGCTCACCACCCGCGAGCGGGCCCGGGTCCGCAAGCACCAGCGCCGCGCGGCCCGCGCGCCGAAGGGCAGCGAGGCCAAGGCCGCCGAGCACGCCAAGGTCGCCAGGATCAAGGCCCGGGAGGCGGACCGGCGCAAGGACTGGTGCGAGAAGACCTCCACCATGCTCGCCCGCACCTACCGTCTGATCCGGTTCGAGAAGCTGAACATCACGACCATGACCCGCTCGGCGAAGGGAACCATCGAACAACCTGGTACACGGGTGCGGCAGAAGGCCGGGCTGAACCGGGCGGTCCTCGCCCAGGGCTGGGGCCTGCTGCGCCGCCGGACCGGGGAGAAGGCGCCGGGCCGGGTCGAGGACGTGCCCGCCCCGTACACGTCGCTGCGGTGCAGTGCCTGCGGATGGATCGCGAAGGACTCGCGCAAGAGCCAAGCCGAGTTCGTCTGCGTGTCCTGCGGGTTCAGTTGCAACGCGGATGAGAACGCAGCGGTCAACGTCGCGGCAGGACAGGGCGGGATCCCCCGCCCCCGGCGGGCAGCCGGTGCCGGAGGGGTGACAGCGGCCACCGGCCGCTCGAGCGCCCGTGAACCTCGACCCGCCCGGGTCGGAATCCCCCTCTTTCAAGAGGGGGAGGATGTCAAATCTACGGCCTCACGGCCCTGATGAACGCACCCCTGCGCATGGGCGCCACCGTCGTCATCCTCTCGCGCTTCGACCTGGAGATGTTCCTGGCGGCCATCCAGAACCACCGCATCACCGGCCTGTACGTGGCTCCGCCCATCGTGCAGGCCCTCGCCAAGCACCCCCTGGTCACCGAGTACGACCTCAGCTCCCTGAATCACGTCATCAGCGCCGCCGCCCCCGGACTCACAAAGAGCGAGGTCATGATGCACGTCGCCGAACACGTCGCCCCGTACAAGCGGGTCCGCCAGGTCACGTTCCTCGACGCCGTCCCCCGCGCGGCCTCCGGGAAGATCCTGCGCCGCGAACTCAGGGCGCAGCACAAGGAGCTCTCGTGACCCTGATCGGCCGCACGCGCGCGCGGGGCGTCGAGACCCTCAGTCTCGACGCCCCCGAGCGCCGCAACGCCCTGTCCGCCGCCCTCGTCGCCGAACTGGCCGACGCGCTCACCGACGCCGGCCGGGACGGCGGTGTCCGCGTGGTCGTGCTCACGCACACCGGGAACACCTTCAGCGCGGGCGCCGACCTGCGCGACCCGCCGGCTCCGGAGGCACTGACCGGCCTGCTGCGCCGGATCGTCGAACTCCCGAAACCGGTCGTCGCGCGGGTCACCGGGCACGTCCGCGCGGGCGGTCTGGGACTGCTCGGCGCCTGCGACATCGCCGCCGCCTCGGACACGGCCACGTTCGCCTTCACCGAGGTCCGCATCGGCGTCGCCCCCGCCGTCATCTCCCTGCCGCTGCTGCCCCGCACCGACCCGCGCGCGCTCGCCCGCTACTACCTCACCGGGGAGCGCCTCGACGCCGTCGAAGCCGCCCGCATCGGCCTGCTCACCGCCTGCGGCGAGGACGTCGACGAGGTCCTCGCCCCCGTTCTCGACGGTTTGCGCCGAGCCGCCCCCGAGGCCCTGGCCGAGACGAAACGGCTGCTCACGGCTAGGGTGCTGGAGACCTTCGACCGGGACGCCGCCGACCTGACCGCGCTCTCGGCCCGCCTCTTCGCCTCCGCCACCGCGCGCGAGGGGATGACGGCCTTCCTCGAACGACGGGATCCGGAATGGACGGTGTGAGCACGACCGACCGCAGTGAACGCGGCGCTCTCGGTGACCGCAGTGAACGCGGCGCTCTCGGCGACCGTGCCGAACGCGCCGGCCGTGCCGAACGCGTCCCCAAGCAGGACCGCAGCCGGGTCACCCGGCAGCGCCTCCTGGAAGCCGCCGTGGCCTGCCTCGCGGAACACGGGTGGGCGGGCTCCACGGTCCTCGTCGTCGCCGAACGCGCGGGCGTCTCCCGGGGTGCGGCCCAGCACCACTTCCCGACCCGGGAGGACCTCTTCACGGCCGCCGTGGAGTACGTGGCCGAGGAACGCTCCACCGCCCTGCGTGCCCTCTTCCCCGACGGCACCGCCGCCGGCGACCGCCGTGCGGTGGTCACCGCCCTGATCGACCTCTACACCGGGCCTCTGTTCCGCGCCGCCCTCCACCTGTGGGTCGCCGCCTCCAACGAGGAACAGCTGCGGCCCCGCGTGACCGAACTGGAATCCCGCATCGGCCGCGAGAGCCACCGCGTCGCCGTGGAACTCCTCGCCGCCGACGAGACCCGTCCCGGCGTCCGCGAGACCGTCCAGGGCCTCCTGGACATGGCCCGCGGCCTGGGCCTCGCCACCCTCCTCACCGACGACGCGGCCCGGCGCGAACGGGTGGTACGGCAGTGGGCGGCCCTGCTGGACGGGGTACTGGGCCGAAGGCTCACGGACTGAGCCGTTCCACCCGCCAGCCGCCGTCCGGCCGGACCACGTACCGCAGGCGGTCGTGCAGTCGGTTCTCCCGGCCCTGCCAGAACTCCACCTCCCGCGGCGCCACCCGGAAGCCGCCCCAGTGCGGCGGGACCGGCACCTGCTCGCCCTCCGGATACCGGGTCGCCAGCTCCGCGTACGCCGCGTCCAGGTCCGTACGGTCCGCCAGGACCGACGACTGGCCGCTCGCCCACGCGCCCAGCTGCGAGCCGTGCGGCCGGGTGCGGAAGTAGGCGGCCGTCTCGTCCCGGCCGGTGCGCCGCGCGACTCCGGTGACGATGACCTGCCGGGCCATCGGATGCCACGGGAACAGCAGCGAGACGTACGGGTTCCCGGTCAGCTCGCGCCCCTTGCGGGAGTCGTAGTTCGTGTAGAACACGAACCCCCGCTCGTCGAAGTGCTTCAGCAGCACCGTGCGGGAGCTGGGCCGGCCCCGGGTGTCCGCCGTGGACACGATCATCGCGTTCGGCTCGAAGAGGCCGCCGTCCGTCGCCGCCTGCCCGAACCAGCGTGCGAACTGCTCGACGGGGGTGGCGGCCAGGCCGGTCTCGGAAAGCCCCTCGGCCCGGTACTGCTTGCGCATCGAGGCGAGATCGAGGGGGACAGCGTCTCGGTCGGTCACGCCGTCATCCTGCCGTATGCGAGGAGGGTGCGGGCAGGGTGTCCGCGGGTCGGGAGGAGAGGTCCGGAGGGAGGCCCGCCCGCGACAGTGTGGCACTGAGTGCCGCGAACCCTCCCCAAAAATGGCACTCAGGGATATCGTGCTGGGCAGTGGTCCGATTGGCTGGCTGCCAGCCGGGCATCACAGGGGTGACGTCCCGGACCGCGAGTCCTCGTGATGACGACCGCGGAGCCTTCGGACGCGCACCCACCTCGACAGACCGACCGGTTACCGACCGATCGACCCACCGACCGGCCGACGCGTGGTCGTCCCACCCGCACCATCACCCGTCGCCCACATCATGAGGAGCCGCCTGATGTCCGACTTCGTACCCGGGCTCGAAGGAGTCGTCGCGTTCGAGACGGAGATCGCCGAACCGGACAAGGAGGGCAGCGCCCTCCGGTACCGGGGCGTCGACATCGAGAATCTGGTCGGGCACGTCTCCTTCGGGAACGTCTGGGGCCTTCTCGTCGACGGTGCCTTCAACCCCGGCCTGCCGCCCGCCGAGCCCTTCCCGATCCCCGTCCACTCCGGTGACGTCCGTGTGGACGTCCAGTCCGCGCTCGCCATGCTGGCCCCCGTCTGGGGCCTGAAACCGCTCCTCGACATCGATGCCGGGCAGGCCCGCGACGACCTCGCGCGCGCCGCCGTCATGGCCCTCTCCTACGTCGCCCAGTCCGCGCGCGGCCAGGGCCGGCCCATGGTCCCGCAGAGCGAGATCGACAAGGCGGACTCCGTCGTCGAACGCTTCATGATCCGCTGGCGCGGCGAACCCGACCCCAAGCACGTCGCCGCCGTCGACGCGTACTGGACCTCCGCCGCCGAGCACGGCATGAACGCCTCCACCTTCACGGCCCGCGTCATCGCCTCCACCGGCGCGGACGTGGCCGCGGCCCTCTCGGGTGCCGTCGGCGCCATGTCGGGGCCCCTGCACGGCGGTGCGCCCTCGCGCGTCCTCGGCATGATCGAGGAGATCGAACGCACCGGGGACGCCGAGGCGTATGTGAAGCGGGTCCTCGACCGGGGTGAGCGCCTCATGGGCTTCGGCCACCGCGTCTACCGTGCCGAGGACCCCCGCGCCCGCGTGCTGCGCCGCACCGCGCGCGATCTCGGGGCCCCGCGCTTCGAGGTCGCCGAGGCACTGGAGAAGGCCGCCCTGGCCGAGCTCCACGCCCGCCGTCCCGACCGCGTCCTGGCCACCAACGTCGAGTTCTGGGCCGCCATCGTCCTGGACTTCGCCGAGGTGCCGGCCCACATGTTCACGTCGATGTTCACCTGTGCCCGTACCGCGGGCTGGTCGGCCCACATCCTCGAGCAGAAGCGCACCGGCCGCCTGGTCCGCCCCTCCGCCCGCTACATGGGCCCCGGCAGCCGCGACCCGAAGGAGATCGAGGGCTACGCGGACATCGCCGACCGGGCCTGAGCCCTCGGAGCCCGACGGGAGCCCGGATTCCGATGGTCCGGGGCTCCCCGAAACGCAGACGACCCGCGAGCCTGGTCCTCCGGAGGAGGGCCGGCCGGACGTACCGGCGGCTCGCGGGTCGGGCGACTGCGTGGATTGGGCCGGTCGCGTGCATCACGCACACGCTGGTCCGGCGCCGAACCGAGTACGGCGACGGGCTACTGGCCCGCAGCCACCTCTTCCGTCCGGTATGAATACATCTGCCGAACCACCTCCTTTCCGGAATACCGCCACTCTAGGAACCACCCCGCCGTCCGATCAACCGGTTTTTCGAGATATTGACCGTTGGACGTGTCGCTCCTGGTCACCTACCGTGCGGCGGATGGGAGACACGGGGCGGCGGGCGATCGTGAGCGGGTCGGAGTTCGAGGAGCGGATCGGCTACGCGCGGGCCGTGGTGGACGGAGACCGGGTGTACGTGTCCGGGACCACCGGGTTCGACTACGCGACCATGACGATCCCCGACGGCGTGGTCGAGCAGGCCGAACAGTGCCTGCGGAACATCGAAGCGGCCCTGGACGAGGCGGGATGCACCTTCGCCGACGTGCTGCGGGTGCGCTATCTGCTGCCCGCGCGGGAGGACTTCGAGCCGTGCTGGCCCGTGCTCAGGCGCCGCTTCGGCGAGGTCCGGCCCGCGGCCACCATGCAGGTGTGCGAGCTCGCCGACCCCCGGATGCGGATCGAGATCGAGGTGGACGCCCGGCGGGGGAGCGGAGGGAGGCCGCACGGCGGCGGCTGAGACAGGGGCGAGGGCGGCGGGCGGGCCGGGCGTGACCGCGTGCGGAATGCCGGTGGCATACAACGATTTTCTCGATGTTGCGGGAACCCGGTGTGCGCTGAGTCACGTTCACGTTGAATGATGACAAGTGGGCGGACCGACGTGCCGTACGGAGGACGCAGCTGCAGGGGGTGTCCGGATGAGTGCTTCCCGGCATGGTGGGACCACCGACGAACTGGGGCCCGACGAGCCCGGGCGGGAGAGTCCGGACGGTTCCGATCTGCTGGCCGCGTTGTTGGACGGCATGGACGCCGCCCTGTGCGCCTTCGACGCGGACGCGGTGGTGACGCACTGGAACCGCGAGGCGGAGCGCATTCTCGGCTGGACCGCGGCCGAGGCCGTGGGACGGCAGGGCTTCGCCGGATGGGCGGTGCGCGGCGCGGACGCCGCGGAGGTCGAGGGGCGGCTGATGTCCGCCATGGACGCCTCGGGCCGGCAGGTGCACGAGTTCGCGCTGCTGACCAAGGACGGCGGCCGGGTACTGGTGCGGACGCAGTCCGCGGCCGTACGCGGACCCGACGGGAAACCGGCGGGTGTGTACTGCGCGTTCAGCGAGGTGCACACGCAGATCGACCTGGAGCGGTCGATCGCGCTGAGTGAGGCGCTGCTGGAGGAGGCGAGCTGGGGTGTCGTCCTCGTCGACGCCGATCTGCGGCCCGCCGTGGTGAACGCGCACGCGGCGAAGGCGCTCGGCACCGGGCGCACCTCCGTGCTGGGACGGCCGCTCGGGGAGCTGTTGTCGCAGGGTGTGGAGGAGCTGGAGAGCGCGCTGACCCATGTGCTGGCCCAGGGCGCTCCGCCCGCGCCCGCCGAGATCTGGGTGAGTGTGCGGGAGCCGGAGGGCGAGCGGCGGCGGTGCTGGCGGTGCGGCTTCGTACGGCTGGCGTCGCCGCTGGCGGAGGAGCCGGTGCCGCTCGGCGTGGGCTGGCTGTTCCAGGACGTGACCGAGCTCCGGCAGAGCGAGCAGGAGGCGTCGCTGGTGCGCTTCCGGGCGCAGCAACTGCACCGGGCGGCGCGGGCGGCGGCCGAGTGCGAGGACCCGGCGGAGGCCGTCACCGTCCACCTGGACTTCGCGCTCGCCGGATTCGCCGACCACGCGCTGATCGACCGGGTGGCCGACGGGGGCGCGGGTGACGTGGAGAGCGCCGGCGGGGTCCGCCTGGTGCGGATCGCGGCCACTCCGTCCGGGGCGCCGGGACCGAGCAGGCTCGCCGGGCAGGCAGGTCTGCCGGTGCTGTACAGCCAGGGCCATCCCGCCCTGCGGTGCGTCGAGCGGGCCGGTTCCGTACGGGCCGACGCGGGGGAGGCGCCGGCCCAGGAGGCGCGGGTGTGGGCGGTGTCCCGGCAGTGGCCGGAGGACGCGGCGCACGCCCTGTGCACGGTGCTGCGCAGCCGGGGCCGGACGCTCGGTGCCGTGACGTTTCTGCGGGGCCCGGGACGCAACGCCTTCGAACGCCCCGACGCGATGTACGCGGAGGACGTGGCCCACCGCATCGCTGCGGCCCTGGATCTGATGGGGGCGGCCGGGCAACGGGAGTGAAACCGGCCCGGTGGCCGGAGTGACGGCGGCGCAACGGCGACGGCGGTCCGGGTGACGGCGGCGCGGTGGCGACGGCGGCCGGGTGCCCGAAGGGGCGGCGGGGCTCAGTGCCGGTAGAAGATCCGGTCTCCGTACTGCTCCAGGATGCGGCCGTTCCAGTCGTGGCCGCCGTCGACGTTGCCGGAGCGCAGGAGGGGCGGCTCGATGCCGCGGTCGGCCAGGGTGGCGGCCGCGGTGGCCATGACCGCCTGGAGGAGAGCCGTGGTGACGACGGTGGAGGCGGGGGCGAAGGGGGCGGGGACGTGGTCCAGGGCCAGCTCCGCGTCGCCGACCGCGATCTTGGAGTCCAGGACGAGATCGCAGTGGTCCTTGAGGTACGTCCCCGACACGTGCCGGGACGTCGTCTCCGTCGCGTACGCCACCGAGGTCACGCCGATGACCTTCAGACCCAGGGCGCGGGCGTTCATGGCCATCTCCACGGGGAGCGCGTTGCGCCCGGACAGGGAGACGATCACCAGCGCGTCGCCCGCGCGGGCCGGGGACGAGTCGAGCACGGCGCTCGCGAGCCCGTCGACGCGTTCGAGGGCCGAGCCGAGGGTGGCCGGCATCACGTCGACGCCGACGACGCCCGGGACGGCGAGCAGGTTCATCAGGGCGAGTCCACCCGCGCGGTAGACGATGTCCTGCGCGGCGAGCGAGGAGTGGCCGGCGCCGAAGGCGAAGAGGCGTCCGCCGTCCGCGACCGTGTCGGCGAGCAGGGCGCCCGCGGCCGCGACGGAGTCGGCCTCCTCGTCGCGGACCCGGTGCAGCAGGCCGATCGCGGCATCGAGGAACCGGCCGGCCGGCGTGCGGTCGCTCATGCGGCATCCCTTCGGGGTGGACTGCTGCCGATCACCGTGCGGTCCGGACCAGTACCCTGTCAATATGGCGGCCCGAGGGGCCGGGGGAGCCCTCCGCGGCGGCCCCGTACCAACCGTGTACCACTCCGTGCATACCTTTCGCTCCACGGTGCGGCTCGGTTGTCGGCGCCATGCGTCAGAATTGAGTTCAGGGCCAGCGCATGCGCCGGTGAGCCGTCCAGCCTCCGGCAGAGCCAATCGCAGATCTCATCGAGGGGCACGTATGTCCGGACTGATCGACACCACGGAGATGTATCTCCGCACCATCCTCGAGCTGGAGGAGGAAGGCGTGGTCCCCATGCGCGCCAGGATCGCGGAGCGGCTCGACCAGAGCGGGCCGACGGTCAGCCAGACGGTGGCCCGCATGGAGCGTGACGGCCTGGTGTCCGTCGCCGCCGACCGGCATCTGGAGTTCACCGACGAGGGCCGCCGGCTCGCCACCCGTGTGATGCGCAAGCACCGCCTCGCCGAGTGTCTGCTCGTCGACGTGATCGGCCTGGAGTGGGAGCAGGTGCACGCCGAGGCCTGCCGCTGGGAGCACGTGATGAGCGAGGCCGTCGAGCGCCGCGTGCTGGAGCTGCTGCGGCATCCCACCGAGTCGCCCTACGGCAACCCGATCCCGGGCCTGGAGGAGCTGGGCGAGAAGGACGGCGCCGACCCGTTCCTGGACGAGGGCATGGTGTCCCTGGCCGATCTCGACCCGGGTCCCGAGGGCAAGACGGTCGTGGTGCGCCGTATCGGCGAGCCGATCCAGACGGACGCGCAGCTGATGTACACGCTGCGCCGGGCGGGTGTCCAGCCCGGTTCGGTGGTCAGCGTGACGGAGTCGGCGGGCGGTGTGCTGGTGGGCAGCAGCGGTGAGGTGGCCGAGCTGGCGAGGGACGTCGCCTCCCATGTGTTCGTCGCCAAGCCGTAGTTCCGGGTCCGGCCGGTGGACGGCGGCCGGGCAGGGGTGGGCGTCGGCACGGTGCCGGTGGTGTGCCGGCGCCGTGGACACGCGTTCTTTTCCTGTCAACTCGGTTGCTGTGAAGGGGAGTTGATCCGGAAGCGTCGTGACGCCGGTGCGATCGCGCCGAATCCGGGCCGAGTGCGCCGAAGCGCAGCGCTCACCCGGTTCGCGTGCGAGGCTGTCGCGTGAGGCATATGACCTGAGGGGCTCTTGGCCGGGTCGACCGTGCTGTCACCCGGCCGGGGAGGGGCGGGAGGATGTGCCGTGACCACGTGAGGAGCCCCGGCGCCGCACGGCGCCGGGGCCTGTCCTCCCCTGTGCTGACCCGGAGCCCCGAGCTCCCAGGGTCATTCCCTGCGGACCAATTTCCCCGAGAGGTCCGCCTCCCGTTGGAGATCTCCCCCCGGCCGCGGCGATCAATCCCCGTGCCGGGTCACTCGTATGAGGGGTGTTGACGGCTGGAACCGCCTTCTCGAAAGCGCATTCGATAGCGTGTGGGCGGCGACAGCAGGCAGGGCAAGCAGCACGGCAAGCAGCGAGCTGGGGGTGCCAAGACGATGGCGCGACGCATCGATGTGACGGGGGCGGACGGTGTACGTCTCGCCGCCTGGGAGTTCGGCGATCCGCCCAAGACCGGCAGCGACCCGACGGAGCACACCACCGGGAGCGGAGCCCCGAGCGTGCTGTTACTCCACGGGCTCATGGGCCGTGCCTCGCACTGGGCGTCCACCGCCCGCCGGCTCTCCGAGCGGTACCGGGCGGTCGCCCTGGACCAGCGCGGCCACGGCCGCAGCGACAAGCCCCCGCAGGCCTCGTTCACCCGTGACGCCTACGTCGACGACACCGAAACCGCCCTCGAGCAGCTGGGCCTCGGCCCGGCCGTCCTCATCGGCCACGCCATGGGCGCCCTGACCGCCTGGCAACTGGCCGCCAAACGACCCGATCTGGTGCGCGGGCTGATCATCTGTGACATGCGGGCCTCCGCGCTCGGGGCCGCCTCGCAGCACGAGTGGGCCCAGTGGTTCGAGGCCTGGCCCGTTCCGTTCGCCACCCTCGCCGACGTCCGCAAGTGGTTCGGCGAGGACGACCCCTGGGTGGAGCGGCCGAACCCGGCCCGCGGTGAGTTCTACGCCGAGGTGATGGCCGAGTCCCCGGACGGCTGGCGGCCGGTCTTCGACTTCGGCCAGATGCTCCGCTCCCGCGAGACCTGGGTGTACGACGCGCACTGGGAGGAGCTGGCCCAGGTGCGGTGCCCGGCCCTGGTGGTCCGCGGCCTCGACGGTGAACTGGGCCGCGCGGAGGCCCAGGAGATGGTCCGGGTCCTGCCCCGCGGCCGGTACGCGGAGGTGGCCGACGCCGGTCACCTCGTCCACTACGACCAGCCCGACGCCTGGCGCGCCGCCATCGAACCGTTCCTGGACGCCCTCCAGGACGCCTGAGCCCCGGGCCCGGGGCCCAGGTCGATGCCGGCCACGGGATGAGGTCCCGGGCGGCGCGACGGGCCCGGTCCCGCCCACGGGGACGACGCGAAGTACCTGCCGGCCGCGTCCTGATCACGGTCACGGTCACGGTGGGCGATGGACGGTACGGAGGGAAGACCGCGGGACCACGTGACCCGCACGTCGCCGATTCCGGCAGGGACAGGTCGCCGCCGGCCGTGATCCTCCAGCGGGCGTTCGCGGTGAACCGTACGACCTGCCGGTTGTCCTTTCCGGAATCGTTTCACCACCGGACCGAAGCCCGGCCCACTGTGAGGAGATCCATAGCGGAGGCCGCGTTCCACGGCCGTACCGGTAGGTCCCGCGGGCAGTAACCGGTCGAGGAAAGGTTGCGCACGGTCGCCTCCCCACTCTGCGGGGGGATCCGTCGGGCGAGGCCGAACGAGGCGCCCCACGGGGGCCCCTCCGGCGGGGGGACGGGCCGTGCGGCCGAGATCCTCTCCCGACGCGTGCCCCACCGCCTCCACCGCCTTCGCCGTTCCTACCGCTCCCGCAACTCCCGGCGCTCCCGCTGGTCCCGCAGCTCCCGGCGCTCCTGCTGGTCCCGCTGGTCCCGCAGCTCCCGGCGCTCCCGGCGGTCCTGCCGGTCCCGGCCGCACGCGTACGCCAGCGGCGAGATCAGCTCCGTGGCATCCGGCAGCCACCGGTTCGCCGGTGTCGGCCTGCTGGCCCACTGCACGGCTCCCCTGGACCCGAACCGCGTGGGCGGCGCCGCCACGTACGCACCCTCGCCCCGCACGGACAGATCGAGCGGGGACAGCGACCAGCCCAGGGAGCGGACCAGGCCCGGCACCTTCGCCGCGGCACCGGGGAGCACGAAGAACTCCATGCGCCGGGCGGGCGTCAGGGTCACCGGACCGAGCGCCAGTTCCATCCGCTCCATCCGGGCCAGCGCCAGGAATCCGGCCGTCTCGGGGACGGAGATCGTGTCGAAGGAGTGGCCGGTGGGCAGCAGGATCGAGGCTGTCGGCCACGTCTGCCACATGCGGCGGACGGCCGTCGTGCTGCCGGTCGCCTGGCCCGCCCAGTCGGAGCGCGCCGGGTGTGCGCCGGGCGCCGGGCACTCGACGACACCGCACGAGCAGCGGTGCACCCCGTCGACGGCCTCCAGCCACGTGCCCGGGAACACGTCCCAGTGGCGCTCCTCGGTATAGCGAACCGCGGTGTCCAGCAGGGTTTCCCCGCGCTGCTTCGGGATCTGTCCGGCATCGGTGCCCGGGATCGTCTCTTCCACGATGAACACAACTACGTCCGCCACCAGGGGTTACGCCCGCGCCCCGGCGCGAGAGGGGCACTCGCTCCCCGGCCGGGGCGCATGGGCGCATGTGCGGGGGCGCGCAGGAGGATCGGTCTTTGCGGGTGGGTAGCCAAGGGTGGGTAGCCAGAACGGGGCCGGCATCCGCCGTTACCTCGGCAATTAGTACATGCCTCGCATCTTCGGCACCTCGGCGGGGCATTGATCTTCACGGCCGGAACTTTCGTCCCTTCACGAGGGGAGTTGTCAGGGGATGGGCGGGTCCGGCCGCCGAAGACACGTCAACTCGGTGCGTGGGCAGGCACCGCAGCCTCAGGGGGTACGCCATGGCCGCAAGGCCTCTCGTCGCGCGGCAGCCGAACGAACGGCTGCAGGCGCTCATCCAGGAAGCCGGATGCTCCAACGCCGGGCTGGCCCGCAGAGTCAACCTGTGCGGCGCCGAGCACGGCCTCGACCTGCGGTACGACAAGACGTCGGTGGCCCGCTGGCTGCGCGGACAGCAGCCGCGGGGCCGGGCACCGGCGATCATCGCGGAGGCACTCGGGCGCAAGCTGGGCCGTACGGTCACGATCGACGAGATCGGCATGGCCAACGGCAAGAACCTCGCGTCGGGTGTCGGTCTCCAGTTCTCGCCGACGGTACTGGGGGCCATAGAGCAGGTCTGTGAGCTGTGGCGCAGCGACGTGGGCCGGCGGGACTTCCTGTCCGGCTCCTCCGTCGCCGCGTCCGCGCTGGTGGAGCCGAGCCGGGACTGGCTGATCTCCGCCCCCGACCCGCAGGTGGCGCGCTCAGCGGGGCCGCGGGTCGGGCGGTCCGACGTGGAAGCCGTGCGGGCCATGACGCAGTCCCTGGTGGACCTGGACCACCAGTACGGCAGTGGGCATGTGCGTCCGGTCGTCGTGCACTACCTCAACAGCGTGGTCTCCGGGCTGCTCGCCGGCTCGTACCGGGAGGCCGTCGGGCGCGAGTTGTTCGCGGCGGTCGCCCGGTTGACCGAACTGGCCGGGTACATGGCCGTCGACACCGGACAGCCGGGCCTCGCCCAGCGCTACTACATCCAGGCGCTGCGGCTGGCCCAGGCGGCCGGCGACCGCGGGTACGGCGGGTACGTGCTCGCCGCCTCCATGAGCCATCTGGCCGTGCAGCTCGGAAACCCGCGCGAGATCGCGCAGTTGGCGCGTGCCGCGCAGGAAGGCGCGCGAGGGCGGACGACACCCCGCGCGGAGGCGATGTTCCGTGCGGCGGAGGCGCGCGGACACGCGCTGATGGGTGACGCGCACGCCGCGCAGGAAGCGGCCGGGCGTGCGATCGGCGCCATGGAGGCGGCCGACCCGGCCTCGGGGGACGACCCCGTGTGGATCACCCATTTCGACGAGGCCTATCTGGCCGACGAGTTGGCGCACTGCCATCGGGACCTGGGGCAGGCCGAGGCCGCCGCGCGGTGTGCGCGCGAGGCGCTGGCCGGGCATCCCGGGTCGCGGGTGCGGCGCCGGGCGATCGGCTATGTCCTGCTCGCCACGGCGCAGGTGCAGCAGCGGGAGGTGGAACAGGCCTGCAGCACGGGTCTGAAGGCGGTGGAACTGCTGGACGGGCTCAGGTCCCACCGGGGCGCCGAGTACCTGGAGGACTTCCAGCAGCGACTGGAGCCCTATCAGGAGGAGCCGGTGGTAAGGGAGTTCGGCGCGCGCATGGCCCTGCCCGTGGCGGCGTGAGCACGACACCGCGGCGACGTGGGAACGACACCGCGACAGCGCGACGGCCGGGCGCGGCAGGGGCGTGGTGTGATCAGGATTCCGGGCGTCGGGTGAACTCGGTGGCGGACGGCGGGTGGTGAACATTTCGGGTGATTCCGAGTGAACGTGCGGGCGATGCGGAGTTGATACGGGAGCGGAGTGGGAGAGGTGACATGAACAGCGTGCGGTGATCCGGTTTTGTTACCGCGCTCACAGGGCATGAGGTCACGTCCTGTGCTGCGTGGCACCGGGCTCCGGGGACCCGGTAGCGTGAGCCGACGATCCGCAAGGTCCCCCATGGGTAGGAGTCCCGGTGACGCAGAGTGGACAGGGCGAGGAGCCCGCGGCGCGGCCCGCGCGCGAAGGCATCGTGCTGCCCTCCGACGGCGGCGAGCCCTTGCTGCCGGGCATGACGGGTGCCGCGGCCGGTCCGGTCGCGCCGGGCGGGCGGGAGCCCGCCTCGGCGCCGCCCGGCGGCCAGACCTGGGGCACGTCATGGGGGCCCGAGCAGCAGCAGCCGCCCGCGCAGTCCCCGCCGCCGTCCGGCCAGGAGTGGCAGTCCCCGCCCGCCCAGCAGTGGGGCACGCAGGAGCCGGCCTCCTGGGGCGCGCAGGGACCGGCCGCGGGACAGCAGGGTCCGGGCCCGCTGCCGCCCGAGGGCGCCCAGGCCCCGGCCCACGGCCCCCACTCCTCGTACGGCCCGGGCACCGGCGGCCCGTCCGCCCCGGTGCCGCCGCAGGCCACCGGCCAGGACCCCGGCTACGGCGGACAGCACGGTGGTGCCGCCTACGGCTCGGCGGCCGGAGGACCGGACGGCTACGGGCAGCAGGGCGGGAGCGCTCCGATGCCGCCGCAGCACGGCTCCGGGTACGGCGCCCACACCGGCGCGTACGGCTCCGGCGGCGCGGGCGCGCTGCCCGGCGGGACGGAGGGGGCCACCCAGTTCCTGCCGCCGGTGCCCGCCGCGCCCATGGACGAGGGCGCGACGCAGTTCATACCCCCGGTGGGCCCGGGAGCACTGCCTCCCGAGATGCCCGCCGCACATCACTCCGAGGCGACCCGGTACCCGGGCCCGCCCGCGCAGGGCCGGGCCGGCGGACCGCCGGCGCCCGCGGGCAACCCCGATGCCGAAGCCACCCAGTTCATGGCCCCGGTGACCGACCGGCCCCAGGGCGCGCCGTACGGAGTCGCGCCCGGTGCCCCCACCGGCGAAGGCGACCGACAGCCCCCCGCCGAGTTCGACAACCTTTTCCGCACCTCGGGCGGCGACGAGAGCCCGGCCGGGTCCACTCAGCAGATGCCCCGCATCGAGCACCCGCAGCCCGCCTACCCGCAGGCCGGACAGGGCGGGCAGGGCGGGCAGGGCGGCGGCGGTCGCCGTGCCGCCCGCGAGAGCAACGCCGGGAGCCGGGGCGGCCGGGGTGGCCGTACGGGGTCGAAGGTGCCGCTGATCGCGGCGGTCGGCGTCGGACTCGTAGTCCTCGGCGTCGGCGCGGGCGCGCTGCTCGGCGGCGGGGGCGAGGACGACGGCAAGAAGCAGCCGGTCTCCGCCACCGGGCCCGCGAGCGAGGCGCCGTCGGCCGAGCCGTCCGCCGAGCCGTCCGTCGACCCGGTCCAGGAGCAGGCCGTCGAGCTGGACAAGCTGCTGGCCCACAGCGGCGACAGCCGGTCCACGGTGATCAGCGCGGTGGAGAAGGTGAAGGCCTGCAAGGATCTCCAGCAGGCGGCCCAGGACCTGCGGGAAGCGGCCGGGCAGCGTAACCAGCTGGTCACCGACCTCTCCCGGTTGTCGGTGGACAAGCTGCCCGACCACGCGGCGCTCACCGACGCACTCACCAAGGCGTGGCAGGCGTCGGCGTCGGCCGACAACCACTACGCGGCCTGGGCCGACCAGACGGCGGGCAAGAAGGGCTGCCGGAAGGGCCAGGCCCGCACGACCGGGGAGACCCAGGCGGCCAACAAGGACAGCGGTACCGCGACCGCCGAGAAGACCAAGGCCGCCCAGCTGTGGAACACGATCGCCAAGCAGCACAGCCTGACCGAACGGCAGCCGACCGACCTGTGACCGGTGCCGGATCCGGAGTCCGGCCCGGGCGACCGGTGCCGGATCCGGAGCGGGGCCGACGGAGAACGACGAGGACGGCGGAGCGGCGGTGGCGGGCGGCTCGCGTCCCGCCGCGTCAGGTCAGGTCGGTGTTGTGCAGCGTGTCCGTCACGTCGATGAAACCGTCGCGGCCGGCCACGAGCCGGCCGTCCTTGACCTCCTGGAAGGTCACGTTGGCGTTGACCAGTCGGGGGAAGCCGACGGCGGCCAGCTTGTCCTGGAACTGCCAGCGCAGGGTGGGGGTGAGCCCGCCCGTGTCGACCTTCAGGCCGCCGTTCAGTGTCCGGGTCACGGTGTCGGCGCTCACCTCGCCGTCGCCGAGCGAATCGACGACCTGCTTGAACACCGTGTAGGCGATCCAGGTGGTCTGCACGCCGGCGTCGGCGGGGTCGATCCGGTTGTCGCCGAACGCCTCCTTCTTGATCACGTCCTTCATCGGCTCCCAGAGACTGTCGCTCGACGCCGGATACCAGCCGGTGACGTACGACCCCTCGTACGGGCTGGACGCCCCGCCGGTCGTGTTGATCGTCGTCTGGTCGACGCTGCCCAGTACGGTCGCGGTGCGCACGTCCGGGTGGTCGGCGCGGGCGCGCCGGAAGGAGTCCATGAAGGTGCTGGTGCGGTCCCCGAGGGCGGGCACCACGCAGCCTTCCGCCTCCGGGTCGGTGGTGCTGTTCTCCAGGGCCCGCTGCGCCTGCCCGCCGTACTCGGTGGCCTCCTCCTCCGCCCGCTGGTCCGCGGCCGGTTCGTGGTCGCCCGCGGACAGGCCCGAGTCGAGCAGCGGGGGCAGTTGGTCGCCCGCGATGGTGTCGGGGCGGATCAGGGTGACCGGCCCGCAGGCATCGGCGAGGGCACGGCCGAGGCCCGCCAGCAGCGCCGGCTGGCCGCCGTTGACGGGATAGGACAGCGGGCTGGTGAACTCGTCGGTGGTGATGCCGTAGCCGCCTATGTACGGGATGCCGGCGCCCTCGAGGGTCGGCAGGAAGGCGTCGGCGTGCTGGCTGTACGAGCCGACGACCGCGACCGCGTTCTCCTTGACGGCGGTCCGGGCGCACCGCGAGGCGGCCACGCTGTCGTTGTGCTCGTTGCAGGTGATCACGTTGAGCTCGCGGCCGTTGATGCCGCCCTCGGCGTTCACCCAGCGGGCGTACGCCTGGGCGAAAGCGGGCATCCCCGGCTTGTTGGTGGCGCTGGTCTTCTCGGGTGCCCAGGTCATGACGGTGATCGGTTCGTCGCTGCCGCCTCCCGGGCCGGGGACGACTCCGCACCCGGTGACCAGGATCGTCGCGGCCAGCGCGCCCGAGGCCAGGGCGCCGGCTCCGAGCGGCCGGGAGTTACGGCGGGGGAGGAAGCCGCTGCGGAGGCGGCTGCGGTTGCGCGGACTGCCGGTCATGTTCACACACGGTTCCCCCACATCGTCAACGGTGGGGTGACCCAGGGTCGACAGACAGTGACGTAGAGGTGAATTGACGGGTCCCGTGTGACCGGCGGCGAAAAGGAAACGTACGATCGATGACCGTGCAAGGTTCGGAGAACTCTTCCCGTCGAAGCCGTCGCTCCTTCACCATGGGCGGCATGCCACTCAACGACATGCCATGGTGGCGCTGGCGCAGCAATGTGCGCTCCGCGCTGCACATGCTTTCCGACCCCGGGTTCCAGCACGGTGTCTGGCTGGCCGGTGTGGACGGCTACGGCGACGTCACCGACGCGGTCTACCGGCTGGTCGAGGACACCTGGCTGGACAACTGGTCCGCCGAGAAGTACGTGGGCACGGTCTTCCGCGACTCCCAGGAGGCGGCGCTCGTGGACACCGCGGTGCTGCGCGTGCTGCGGATCATGCACCAGGTCGGTCCGGACGCGCCCGTCACCGCCTACCTCGCGCACGAGGGATGGCCGGACGCGGTACGTGCCGCGCGCGACGCGCATGTGCGGCTGGCGACCAGTGACGGGGAGGACCCCGACACTCCGCCGCAGACCCTCGAGGTGCTGAGCGTCCTGACCCGGTCCGCGTAGCGGAACGGCTCTCCGGCCGGGAGCCGCAGTATGGGACCCTTTTCCGCATGAGTGAGCAGCCCAGCCGAGCAGAGGCCCCGGCCGACCAGTACGTTCTGACCCTGTCCTGCCCTGACAAGCAGGGCATCGTGCACGCCGTGTCGAGCTACCTGTTCATGACCGGTTGCAACATCGAGGACAGTCAGCAGTTCGGCGACCACGACACCGGGCTGTTCTTCATGCGGGTCCACTTCTCCGCGGATGCCCCCGTGACCGTGGAGAAGCTGCGGGCGAGCTTCACGGCGATCGGTGACGCCTTCCAGATGGACTGGCGGATAAGCCGGGGCGACGAGAAGATGCGCATCGTCCTGATGGTCAGCAGGTTCGGCCACTGTCTGAACGACCTGCTGTTCCGCGCCCGGATCGGCGCGCTGCCGGTGGAGATCGCCGGTGTGGTGTCCAATCACACCGATTTCGCCGAACTGGTGGCTTCGTACAACGTCCCCTTCCACCACATTCCGGTGACGAAGGACACCAAGGCACAGGCAGAGGCGAAGCTGCTGGAACTCGTGCGCGAGGAGGGCGTCGAACTCGTCGTCCTCGCCCGCTACATGCAGGTCCTCTCGGACGACCTGTGCAAGCAGCTCTCCGGGCAGATCATCAACATCCACCACTCCTTCCTGCCGAGCTTCAAGGGCGCGA
This sequence comes from Streptomyces sp. P9-A2, assembly GCF_036634175.1. Lineage (NCBI taxonomy): Bacteria > Bacillati > Actinomycetota > Actinomycetes > Kitasatosporales > Streptomycetaceae > Streptomyces > Streptomyces sp. P9-A2. The sequence continues at coordinate 3,541,212 of NZ_JAZIFX010000001.1, read as the reverse complement.
AGCCGTACCACCAGGCGCACGCCCGGGGGGTGAAGCTGATCGGTGCCACCGCGCACTACGTCACCGCCGACCTCGACGAGGGCCCGATCATCGAGCAGGAGGTGGAGCGGGTGGGGCACGACGTCACCCCCGACCAGCTCGTCGCCATCGGCCGGGACGTGGAGTGCCAGGCGCTGGCCCGCGCCGTGAAGTGGCACGCGGAGCGTCGCATCCTGCTGAACGGGCGGCGGACGGTGGTCTTCGCCTGAGCCGTCGGGACACGGGCGGCACAGGGGACGCGGGGGCACAGGGGGTACAGGGACGGGCCCGGGACGCGCGGCAGGGGCCCGGGCGGGTTCCGGATCCGGCAGGTTCCGGATTCCGGGGTCTTTAGTTCGCATCGGGCCGGATCAGGGAGCGGGGCCCTGGAGGCACCCCCAGCGGTAGCCGGGGGAGGAGCCGGGAGTTCGGGGAAGGAACTCTGGGGACCGGCGGCAACACGGCGAGGTGCGGTGCCGGACCCCGTGAGCCCGCCTGATCCGAACAAGAGGCCCTCGGGCGTGTGTTTCGAGAGTCCCGCCTGCCCCGCGGCGTCCGGCACGCACTCCCCCAAGCTCTTCGAGCAGGGGGACCCCCAGCCGCGTTGTCCGGATCGCCCGCGTACGCCCGGTACGCGGGCGACCCTCCGCCGTGCGATCGCAGGCTCCCCCAAGCTCTCGGCTCCGCTCGAGCAGGGGGGACCCCCATGACACCGCGGGGCCCGCCCTCCGGGCGGCCGGCGCTACGTTCGAAACACGCCCTAGATCCGGCTCATCGAGGCCGCCGCCAGCAGGACGTCCCGGATGGCGGCCTTGTCCCCGACCTGCCCGGCGGCCGCCTCCTGCGGAGAGACGTGGCCCGCGGCCAGACGGCAGAACTCCGAGCCGTCGAGCGCTATGTGGGCCACCTCGTGCTCCGCGGACCCCTTGGCCGCCGGGGAGTCCAGCGGGATCAGCCACTCCCCGCCGCCGGACCCCTCGATCTCCAGCCGCAGGCTCCGCCCCGGCGCACCGGCCGCGACCAGCCGCCGCTCGGTGGAGACCTCCTGCCCGGCCTGCCGGCGTGCTTCGAGGACGGCAGGCAGCATCCGCGCGGCCAGGTCGACCATGCCGTGCAGATGCCGTCCGGTCGGCGGCTCGTACGGATAGTCCACCGCCTCGGCGATGTCCTCCCCGTGCACCCAGCATTCGAAGGCGCGGTCCAGCATCGCGTCGTGCAGCGGCAGCTCGTAGCCGCCGTACGAGACCGGCATCCGCCCCGCCCTGCTGCCGGTGAAGGACACCGTCCGCACCAGGTCGTGGGTCTGCGCGCGCCAGGGCGCCCGCACGGAGCGGGTCGGCGGGTGGTGGGCTCCGCGCCAGAACGCCTCGGTGCGGGCCGACGGGGTGGCCCGCCCGGGCGCGAGGTCCGCGAGATCGCCGAGCGGGTCGGGCAGGCCGAGGGCGGCCGCGACCAGCCCGTCGACCGCCAGCAGATGCGCGATGACCCCGGCGACGGTGGTGCGGCGGGTGGCCGCCTCGTCGGCCTCGTACCAGCGCAGCCGCACGGGCGCGTGCCACTCGGTGTCGCCGAAGTCCTGGAGCAGCGCGTCCAGCCGCGCCGTCTCGGCGTCGTAGGCGCAGGCCCAGTCCGGCACGGGGATGCGCGGCGGCCGCCGCTTGAGGCAGGACTCCAGGACGCGGGTGCGCAGCCCCGGGTCCAGATCGAGGCTCTCGGGCCGCTGCAACAGCCCGACGGCGTCCCGCAGACGCAGCGCCTCGTCGGCGCAGGCCCCGCACTCGCCGAGGTGCTCCTCGACGGCCGCCGTCTCCTCCGGCGAGCAGGCGGCCAGTGCCCACGCGCCCAGCAACGACTTCAGTACCCGGTGCTCCAGTATCAACGGCGCGGGCATCGGTGCCGGTGCGGGTGCCGGTGCCGGTGCGGGCAGGGACTGGCCGGTGTCCATGCCCGTGCCCGTGTCCGTGTCCTCGACGGAGGCGCGGGGCGGCGGTCTGCGGGCGAAGCGACCGTCACCGGCCTCGCGGTCGGGGCCGGTGACGGGGTCCGTACCGTCGGCCGGTCTGCTCCTGCCGCCATCGGGTCCGCCCGGAATGCCCCGCTCGCGCGTACCGTCCGCCCCGTTTCCCGGGCCCGTGCGCATCATCGCGTCCGGGCCCGTGCGCATCATCGCGTCCGCATCCGTGTCCTCGTGGCGCTCCCCGCCTCCCTCGTGCTCCTCGCGGTCATGGCCGGCGCGGTCATGGCCGGCGTACGGCTCGAAACGGTCGTGGCTCACGCCGCGCCCCCGATTCCGGGCGGGGCGCCCGGGGCCTCGGCTTCGTGGGCCGTGGCCAGCAGCTGGAGGCCCAGTCGGAGGCGGCGGCGGGCCTCGTCCTCGGTGACGCCGAGGTCGGCGGCGGTCTGCTGGTAGTCCCTGCGCTGGAAGTACGCCAGCTCCAGGGCGGCCCGCAGCGGTACCGGCATGGCGTGCACGATGTAGTCCGCGCGGGCGGCCACCGAGGCGTGGCGCACCTGGTGCTCCAGATCCTCCGTGCTGCCGGCGCCGCCGCGGGCGAGCGCGGCGGTCCCGGCGGCGCGCAGCCGCTCGACGGCCAGCCCGTGGGCCAGCGTGGCGATCCACGTGCGCAGCGGGCCCTGGTGGGGGTCGTAGGCGTCCGGGTGCTCCCATACGTGGGCGAAGACGTCGCGCGTGACGGTGTCCGCCGCGTTCTCGTCGCCGAGGACGCGGTGGGCGAGGCCGTGCACGAGGGAGGCGAACCGGTCGTAGAGCTCACCGAGTGCGGCGGCCTCTCCACGGGTGAGCCGCTGCTGCATTGTGCGGTCCCAGCGGGGCGGTGCGTTCCGTTGCGTCATGCGGCCCCTTCACCCCTGTTCCTTCCACGTCCCGGGGCGGTCCTGCCCGGTCCGGCGGGTGCCCGCCGGCTTGACGAATGTAGTCGGCACGTACGCGCGCACGCCCCTTTGCGGCAAAGTGCGCCCCCGCCGGGTCCCAGGTGGTAAAAGGTCGCCGGCGTGAACGTCGGATGCGGTCCGGTGGCCTGCCTACCCAGCCCGTCGCCGATCGGAACCGATCGAATGAGAGCGGAAGAGACTGAAACAAGCCTTTTTTGTTCGGTTACGGTTTCTCGAGTCGTGTTTCAGGGCACGGCCGGTGGGCAGGCGCGCTGCAGAGAAGCGTAGGAGTTTCTTCCGTTTCGGCGAACGAAGGGCGTGGTGGTGGCCTTCAACGTGACCGACGGGGAGCAGGGCGATTGGGCCGTGCTCCGGGTGTCGGGCGAACTGGACCTGATGACCTCACCGGTGCTGCGCCAGCGCGTGCACGACGTCGTGGCCGACGGCAGACACAGCCTTGTCCTCGATCTCTCCGAGGTGTGGTTCTGCGACTCCAGCGGCGTGGGAGTGCTCATCGCCACCCGCCGGCTGCTCCGCTCCTGCCAGGGCAGTCTGCGGCTGATCCTTCCCGCCCAGGGAGCCGCCGACGGCAGCCACGTCAACCGGGTGCTCGGCGCGCTCGGGGTGCGCCGTCTCTTCGACGTCCACCCGGACGTCCCGTCCGCGGTGGACGGGGACTCGCGCCCGCTGTCGGCCTGAACCGGTCCCGGGGCCTTCGGCGGCCCGTGCGGGCGGCCGACGCGCGCACCCCGCGGGTGCTCGCGCGGACCACATGGTTGTCCCGGAGTTCTCCCGTTCTTGGTACAAGCGTCGTTTCCGGGCTCACGAAGGACGCCGCACGTCGTACGCTCCGGGCGAGACGACCCCACTGGGAACCCACTGACTAAGGCGGCCTGAAAGAGACATGGTCACCAGCGAATACGAGCGCAGGATCGCGTCCCGCTTCGCCATCTTCGACCAGGACGGCAACGGCTACATCGACCGCGAGGACTTCAGCGGAGCGGCCAAGGCGCTGCTGGCCGAGTTCGGCACCCGGGCCCGGTCCGACAAGGGCCAGGCCCTGTACGGCGGCGCGGAGGCCTTCTGGCAGGGCATGGCGGGCATCGCCGACCGTGACGGTGACCAGCGCGTCACCCGCGAGGAGTTCGTGAACGGCGCGGTCAAGCGCCTGCGGGACAACCCGGACCGGTTCGCCGAGATCGCCCGCCCCTTCCTGCAGGCGACCCTCGCCGTGGCCGGCGGCGACGGCGCGGTGGGCATCGAGGAGACCGCCCGCGTCCTGAAGGTGCTCGGCGTCCCCGAAGGGCCGGCGGAGTCCGCCGCCGCCACGCTGGACACGGACGACGACGGCAGGATCGGCGAGGAAGAGATCGTGGGCGCCTTCGCCCGCTACTTCACCGTCCCCGAGTAGCGCTCCAGAGGCTTCGCGGCTTGCTTTTGAGCGCCTTCCGCGGGGTCTCGCCGCGCGGGAGGGCGTCGACCACCTTCAGCCGCTCCGGCGGCTCGGGCACCGACAGCCCTCCCGCGCGGGTACGCGGTCACCGGCTCCGGAGTCGGCTCCGGCTCCTGCTCCGGCTTCCCGGGACCACCGGCCTCCGTACCGCTCCCGGCCGCGGCTCGCGGCCCCGTCCTGGCCGTCACGGGTCTGTGACGGCCGGGACGGGGTTGGACGCCGATCCTGTCGCAGCGCTCCGCACCGCGGTCGACCGACCGGGCACCGCCATACGCGCGTGCGGGCCGGTGGCGCAACACGCCCGGACCCGTGAACGGTTCGGCCGGCCGATCGGGGCCTGCCGGGCAGTGGCCCGCCCGTGTGCCGGAATGCCGGGCCGCGCGGAGACCGCCCTGCCGCTGTCCACGTGGCGCCCACGACCGTCTCCGGGTACGCGGAGGCTCGGGCTTCTCCTGAGGGGCGGATGTGCATCCGCACCTCAAACGCGTCTGGTGACGGACCCGGCGTACCGGAGGGGACGCGGGGAGTGACGAGTTGCTCGCTGTCGAACCGCTCGCCGGAGCGGCCTGCCCCGTTCCCTGTCTTCAGCGTCGTGGATCGCTCCGCGCGAATGTCGAGGATTGTGGCATCCGGGTATCACGGAGCGTTGAGACCGGGTTGTGTCCTACGCGTGACTCGTCACGGCCCGGAGTCGGCTGTCCGCTCCGGTACCTTGTGTGGGATGCGAGTGGTTGTGAGCACGCACCGCACCGGAGTTGCCCCCGAGGCGAGTCCGGACCGGCCGGTGCCTGCCGCCGTTCGCCGCGCTACCGGGCCGTCCGGCACCGCCTGTTCGACTTGCCGGGGCGGGCGTCGCACAGTATGCCGCACGGGTACTCCTTCGCGCTGGAATATGCCCGAAGCGCTTGTTGGCGTGACTGTACGTCAACCATGCTGGCCCATAAGGGATTCACGTTCCGTGACCCTCGTCCAGGCCGTTGTCCAGGCCATGCAGAGAATGGCTACGATCGTGGCCCTCGTGAGGCGCGAGTCCAAGTGTCCGCCGGTTCGGATGGTGTGAGCGGTGCAGGTGCTTCAAGTGCAGCTGGAGATCCGGCCCGACCCTGCTGAGGTGGGACGGGCCCGTCGGTGGACCCGCTCGCGTCTGGCCGGCTCGGGAATAGCGGCCGACGAGCCGCTCGCCGAGACGCTGATCCTGCTCGTCTCGGAGCTTGTCACCAACGCCGTGGTGCACACCGGCTGTCCGGCCGTACTGAGACTCTCCCTGCTGGGTGCGACGGCCGGGGAGGCCACCATCCGCCTCGAGGTGGCCGACCAGAGCGACAGGGCGCCGGCGCCGCGCTGCGTGGACGGCGACGCCACCGGCGGGCGCGGCCTCGCCCTTGTCGACGGTCTGGCCGACCGCTGGGGCTGGAGTACCGACGGTGCCGGCAAGCGCATCTGGTGCGAACTCGACCGCTGCGCGGCGGCGCGGGCCGCCGCCCCGGCCTGGGGCGGCTTCGCGTACGAGGCGGTATAGGGCGCCGGCGGTCCGGGCTGCCGAGGGCGCCGAGGCTGCCGGGGGTCCCAGGGGGTTCCAGTGCGCGGATGCGCGGGTGCGCGGTTGTGTGCACGCGCAGGTGCACCGATGCACGGCGGGACGGCCGTGCGAGTCGGGGTGTGAGCCGGTGCGCCGGGCGTGCTCCCGTGCGCGGCGCCGAATAACCGGGCATATCTCATAAACCCGCCCATCGCTGCGTGAATCGGCGTTGACGTGACGTCACCGTGTGATCACTCTGGTCATCAGCGATTCGCCGCGAGGGGACGGCGAGGACTTCGACGACGGGAGCCCTCGGCGAGTGTGGGTCGCCATTCCGGTGCCGCTTTCCTCGTGGCCGAGGGGAGCCGGGCGGGAGCGCCGGAGTCGGAAGGCGGTGCGGTGCCGTCGCGCTCGGGACGGGCGGCGCCGCGCCATCGCCGCCGCCACCATCGCCGCCCCCGATCACGTCGGCACTGCACCGTGATCGGGGGCGGGTCCATCCACAGGCTGTGGATAACTTTTCCGACTCCGACTCCGACTCCGACTCCGACTCTGAGCTCGCTCCGGCCTACGCCTCCGGCGCCCTGTGCGTGGCGGCGTGGGCACCCCGCGGGCAGCCGCATGCGCCGGGGCTCGCTGTGGGCTGACAGGTGCCGGCTGATAGATGCCGGGTGCCGGGCGGGGGAGCCGGGACCGGTGCCGGAACCGGTCCCGGCCGTCGTCACTCCGGGAGCCGTGAGATTCCCGGTGCCCCGCGGCGGGTCAGCGCCTTGGCGATCTTCTCCGCGTCGATGGCCAGTTCACGGAGGTTCCCGGTGATGGGGTTGGTGAAGCCGGTGAAGTACAGGCCGGGCGCGTCGGGCGGGGTGCCGGCGCCGCGGGCGACGGGTCTGCCCCGGCCGTCGAGAACGCCGAGGTGGCCGACGAGGCCCTCCAGGGCGGGAACGTACCCGGTGGCCGCGATCACCGCGTCCGGGGCGATCCGGTTGCCGTCGGCGAGGACGACCTCGCCGTCCTCGAACCCCTCCACGGCGGCCACGATCTCCACCGTTCCCTTGCGGACGGCGTCGACCAGACCGACGTCCTGCATGGGGATGGCGCCCTCCAGCACCCTGCTGTAGAGGCCGCTGTCGGGGCGCGGCAGGCCCTGGGCCGAGAGGTCCGGCAGGGCGACCCTGGCCTGTGCCCGGCTCAGCCGGTCGACGAGCCCGACCGGCAGCCGGCGCACCAGGACGGCCGAGCGCTGCGCGGGCCAGCCCGCGGTCGAACGGCGCACGATGTGCGGGACGGTACGGACCGCCACCCGCACCCGACGGGCCCCGCCCTTCACCAGGTCGACGGCGATGTCGGCGCCTGTGTTGCCGATCCCCGCGACGAGGACGTCCCGGCCGGCGAAGGGCTGTGCGTCGCGGTACTCGGAGGCGTGCAGGAACTCGCCGGCGCGAGCGTCCCGGCCTGGCCAGTCCGGCAGCCGGGGTGTGTGGTTGAGGCCGGTGGCGATCACGACCGCGGCACCGGTCAGTTCGCGGCCCCCGGTGGCGTGCAGCAGCCAGCCGGTGCCGTCCGCGGTGCGCTCGACGCGGGAGACCTCGACCCCGGTGACGATCTCCAGCCGGTGGTGCTCGGCGTACTTCTCCAGGTACCGGACCAGGTCGTCACGGGTGAGCCAGCGCCCGAACCGGCGTGGTATCGGCAGACCGGGCAGCGCGGACAGGCGCCGGGTGGTGTGCAGCCGCAGCCGGTCGTAGTGGCGCCGCCAGGACGCCCCCACGCCGTCGGACCGTTCGAGGACGACCGCCCGTACGCCCCGGGCGCGCAGCGCGTACGCGACGGAGAGCCCGCCGGGACCACCGCCGACGACATAGACGGGACGGTCCTTCTGGTGCGGTGCCGGAGGGCTCGGGGGCGTGGTGGAGTCGGCCATGTGCGCGAGCGTAATCTCACCCATGGTTGATGGGTCTCGGTCAAGACCGGAATTGGTTGCGGATTGATCACGTCTGTAGGAGTCGGGGTGGGACCGGTGGCGTAGGGCGCCCGGATGTGGAGGGAGCGTCGTGCGCGATGCCCTCCGGTCCACCGAATCGACGCACCGTCGGCTTCCGGTGGGAGCGGCCTGCGTCATGGGCGGGTGCCGCCTGCCCGCCCGCGCCGCCGTTGCCGCCGCCCTCAGGGCCAGAGCAGTTCCCTGGCCCACCCCTGCCGCGGGGACCGGCGGTAGCGCAAGCGGGTGTGACGGCGGAGGGCGTCGCCCTGGAAGAACTCCACCTCGTCCGGGCGCAGGCGGTACAGGGTCCAGGACGGGGCCGGGGTGTCCGGCTCCCGCCGGGCCAGCTCCCAGGCGGCCTCCGAGGCGCGGGTCAGCTCCTCGGGGGAGCCGAGGGCCTCGCTCTGGCGGCCGGTGAGAGCTGAGGCCAGCGCCCCGGCCGAGCGGGCGCGCAGATCGGCCCGTGCCTCCTCGGCCGGGGCGGTGACGACGGGCCCGCGGACCCGGACCTGGCGGCCCAGCACCGGCCAGTAGAAGGCCAGCGCGGCATACGGGCGGGCGGCGAGGTGGCCGCCCTTGCGGCTGTGGGCGTGGGTCGCGAAGGACCAGCCGCCCGCGTCCGCACCGTGCAGCATCACGATCCGGACGTCGGGCAGCCCTTCCGAGTCCGCCGTGGCCAGGGACATGGTGTGCGGTTCGGGCTGCCCGGCCGCCACCGTCTCGGCGAACCACCGCGCGAACAGCGGCAGCGGTTCGGCGGGGGCGGTGTCCGGGTCGAGCACCGGCAGCTCGGTGAGCTCCGGGTCCCACACCCGCAGCGATGTCAGCAACTCGTGAAGATCGGTTCCCATGCCCCGATTGTTCCCGCCCGCCGCCTCGCCGTGTGCCTCGCAGCGCGGACCGTCGTGCGTCTCATCGTGCGGACCGCCGTGCGGGTCCTCGGTCGGGTCCTCGTACGGGTCGCTCTCACACGGATCCGAGGTCGGAGGAGACCCAGCGCTCGGGCCGCATGCGCAGGACGACCTGCTCGCCGTGCTCCTTCCACGCGAAGGCGACATAGCCCTCGACCTTGTCGGCCGGGAGGTAGCGGGAGGCCAGCTCCCGGAGCTGCTCGATGGTCGCGGGGGTGGTCTCGACGACCGGTCCCTCGACCGACACGTAGCGGATGGTGGGGTCGAGGCGGTCGGCCATGAGGGAGAACCGGCCCGCTTCGTCGATCAGCCGGTTCTTGCGGGAGTCCAGCCCCGTCATGATCCATACGTCTCCCCCGGGCGTGTACTGGTACCAGATCGGCACGGTGAGGGGTGCGCGCCCGGCCCCCGCGTCAACGGCGATCGCGGCGACATGGGGCTCGGCCAGGAACTGTTCGCGCTCTTCGTGGGTCAGGGCCATTCCGGTTCCTCCTGCGATCTCTGCGGCGTCTGCGGCTTGCCGGCGGCTGTGGCTGCCGGGTGTCACTCGGGCATGCGCTTGCGCGGTCCTGTCCGCACGGAGTGCTCAACGAGAGCACTCGCGGACGTGTTCCCTTTTCGCCGGTATGGACCCATCGCCTCCGCTCCCGGCTCCCGCCTCCGCTCCCGCCTCCCCCATGGGCCCCCGCGGAGCCGCTGTCACCGATATGACTGGCCGTCAGGCAGGGGCGGGTGGCCGGAACGCGCGACAGGCGGTGGCTCACCGGAGTGAGCCACCGCCTGTCAGACAGGACGCGGAAAGTCGTGCGAGCGGGGATGGGTCGTGGGATGCCTCGCCTTACTTGGTCGGTTTCTTGCCGGTGACACCCAGGTGTACCAACAGAGCCAGATTGGGCTTGAGTTCGGCCTGCTTCACGCCCCAGGAGGTGAAACCCTTCTGGTGCGAGGCGACGGCCGCCAGCATGGTGACCAGGGAACCGGCCACCGCGGCGGGGTTCACGTCCTTGTCGATCCGGCCCTTGGCCTGCAACTCGGCGACGGCGTCCGCCAGGGAGTTGTTCACCGAGTTGAGAATCTTCATACGGAGCTTGTAGAAGCGCTTGTCGCCCTCGGCGGCACCGAGGTCGACGACGCGCAGGATCGCGTCGTTGCGCTTCCAGAAGTCCATGAAGCCGTCGACGAGTTCCTGCGCCGTCTGCCAGCCGGCCTTGCCGACCCAGGAGCGTCCCTCGAGCAGTTCCGCCAACCCGGCCCCGTCGGCGGCCATTTGCTCCGCGATCTCCAGAACCGCACCCTCGACGTCCGGGAAGTACTGGTAGAAGGTCGCGGGCGAAGTCCCCGCCTTGCGGGCGACATCGATGACTTTGACATCCCGGTAGGGGGAGGAGCTGAGCATCTCGCTGAGGCAGTCGAGCAGCTTCTGCCGGGTCGCCTGCCCTCGCCGGCCGGCCACGCGGCCGTCGACGGTACGCACTTGTCCTGTCATGACGTCAGCTTACCGAGGGGTGATGGGAGCGCGATTCGGCCGACTGCAAATGGGGTGCGAGGGTCGGCTGTGCCTGGTGTGCCTGGTCTGCGCGGTGCGTGCGGCACCGCTACTTTGGCGGCATGGCCGAAAACAGGGCATCGGAGTACACAGAGGGCACCCCGTGCTGGGTGGACGCGCAGCTTCCCGACGTGGAGGCGGGCAAGCGGTTCTACGGCGAATTGTTCGATTGGATGTTCGAAGACCAGCCGGAGCAGCCCGAGTGGCCCGCCCCGGCCTCCCGGCCCGCGCTGTCCGTGCAGCCCTCGCCGCCCCTGGGGACCGTGCGGGCGCTGCTCGGCGGCAGGCCGGTGGCGTCCCTCGCGCACAAGACGGACGGCCGGCTCCCCACAGTGTGGACGGTGTCCTTCATGACCCCCGACGCCGAAGCGCTGTGCCGGCGGATCCTCGCGGCGGGCGGGCAGCTCGTCTCCGCGCCGCGCGCGGTCGGCGAGCTCGGCGTCACCGCGCTCGTCACGGACCCCGAGGGTGCCGTCTTCTCCCTGTGGCAGCCCGGGGAGCGTCCCGGTTTCGGCCGCCGGCGCGAGCGGGGCGCCTTCGCCTGGGTCGAGCTCTACACCCGCGACACCGAGGCGGCCAACACCTTCTACGGAGCCCTCTTCCACGACGCCCTGTTCGGGAAGGGCGCCGAGCCCGACTTCGGCCGCGCCCCGGTCTCCGACGTCTTCCCGGCCGAGATGCCGCCCCACTTCCTCGTCCACTTCGCCGTCGAGGACCTCGAGGCCACGATGGCGGACGTGACCCGGCTCGGCGGCCGCGTCCAGGTGCCGCCCTTCGGGACGTCGTACGGCACGGTGGCCGTGGTCAGCGACAACCAGGGTGCTTCCTTCGCCCTGCTGTCCCGTTGAGCGGCCCCGACGCGTTCGTCCGCCTGGCGACGGCCGCCCCGCCCCGGGAGGCCCTCGTGCCGCCCGTCCCGACTCCTCCGGATGCCCGTCGGGCCACCCCGGCACGGTCCTTCGGTCCCCCGCCGGCCGTCCTCCCGGACACTCCTGCGGTCCCACCGGTCGTCCGCCCTGCCCCCTGTCCACCCCATTGATTTGTATATAAGACTAGACACCCCCTATGTCGTTGGGTTCGCAACCAGCGCCCCGGACAGGAAGAATCAGGGTGCGTGCCGCCACGGGGCCGCGGTGGTGAGACGCTGCACTTCGGTCGCGCACAGGTGGTGGCGCGATTCGTACGGGGAGGTGGCAGGCAAAGTGGTGGATCAGCTGACGCAGCACGATCCGCGGCGCATTGGGCCGTTCGAGGTGCTGGGACGGCTGGGTGCCGGCGGCATGGGGCTGGTCTATCTCGCGCGCTCGGCGTCCGGCCGGCGCGTGGCGATCAAGACGGTCCGCACCGAGCTGGCCGAGGACCAGTTGTTCCGCGTCCGTTTCACCCGCGAGGTGGAGGCGGCCCGCGCGGTCTCCGGTTTCTACACCGCGGCCGTGGTGGACGCCGATCCGCGCGCCGCCGTGCCGTGGCTGGCGACCGCGTACGTTCCCGCGCCCTCTCTCGAGGAAATAGTGAACGAGTGCGGGCCGATGCCGGCCCAGGCGGTGCGCTGGCTGGCGGCCGGGGTGGCGGAGGCGCTGCACTCCATCCACGGCGCCGGGCTCGTCCACCGCGACCTCAAGCCGTCGAACGTCCTCGTCGTCGAGGACGGTCCGCGGGTGATCGACTTCGGGATCGCCTCCGGTGTGTCGAACACCCGTCTGACGATGACGAACGTCGCCGTCGGCACCCCCGCCTACATGTCTCCCGAGCAGGCCAAGGACTCCCGCAGCGTCACCGGCGCCAGCGATGTGTTCTCCCTCGGTTCCACCCTGGTCTTCGCGGCCACCGGACACGCCCCGTTCCACGGCGCGAACCCGGTCGAGACGGTCTTCATGCTGCTGCGCGAGGGCCCGGACCTGGACGGTCTCCCGGACGAGCTGCGCCCGCTGATCGACTCGTGCATGCAGATGGAGGCCCCGGGCCGGCCCAGCCCCGCCGACCTCCAGTCCCAGCTCGCCCCGCACCTGTTCGGCTCCGGCTCCGACGACAGCGGTACGGCCTCCGCGTGGCTGCCCGAACGGGCGGTGAACCTGATCGAGGGCCGTCGCAACGGCCGTCCGCCCGCCCGGCCCGCCCCCGCCGGCGGCCGCAGTGCCGGCGGTGCCCGGCCTCCGGCGCTGCCCCCGGTGCCGCCCCCGCCCCCGCACGACCCCGTCGTCCCGCCGCTTCCGCCGGTGCCGGTCGGTGCCCCCGACCCGGGCCCGGTCCGGCTGGCCGGTGCCGTGGTGTCCATCGGCCCCGGCCCGCGCGTCGCGGACATGCGCGCCGCCGCCGTCAAGTCGCCTCCACCGGAGGCCGCCCTCGCCGGCTCCTGGACCGCACTCCGCCCCGGCGCCAACGGCGCCGACCCCGCCCCGGCCGGGGCACCCGCCGCGGCGCCGGAACAGCCCAGCGGCTGGCGGCCGTGGCGCTTCCGGATGTCCAACGACGTCTGGGGCACCCCGTCCGTCGCCGGTGACCTCGTCTACGTCACCTCCTTCGAGGTGCACGCCCTCGACGTGGCCACCGGACGGCGCCGGTTCAAGACCCGGGACGTCGCCTGGTCGATGGCGGTCGCCGACGGCCGCATCCACGCCTCCGACGGCCCGACCCTGTTCGCCCTGGACGCGCGTGAGGGCGGCGACCTGTGGCGGCTGCCCACGGACGCCTGGGTGTACTCCCTCCAGGCCGACCGCGGCACCGTCGTCACCGGCACCCGCGGCGGCGGCGTGCAGGGGTGGGAGGCGTCCACCGGCCAGAAGCTGTGGGAGACCACCGGCTGCCAGACCGACTTCGAGTCCCCGGAGGCCGGCCCCGCCGTCCACGACGGCACGGTCTACGTCTGGCAGGACGCCCGCCTGCGCGCCCTGGACGCGCGCACGGGCGACGAGCGCTGGTCGTACCCCATCGGCGACGCGGCCTCCTGCGGAGGCGTCCCCATCCGTCTGACCCCCGCGCCCGACGGGTACGTGTACGTCTCCGCCGGCACCCGCGTCCTCGCCCTGGACATCGCCGGCGGACACGTCCGCTGGCACTTCGAGGCCCCCGCGGTCTTCCTCTCGCCGCCCGTCTTCGTCCCCGGCCCGGCCGTCACCGGCGGCGGCGTGTACCTCGCCGACTACCTCGGTACGGTCTACGCCCTCGACGCCACCGACGGCCGCGACCGCTGGCGCATCGCCACCGAGGCCCGCTCCTCGGTGCAGCCGGTCCTGGTCGCCGCCGGGCACGTCCACGTCGGCAGCGGAAAGGGCCTCTACACCCTGGACGCCGTCACCGGCACGCCCAAGTGGCGCTTCCAGGCCGGCGGCGACATCGTGGGCGCCCCCGCGGTCGCCGAGGGCCGGATCCACTTCGGTTCCACCGACCATCTCCTCTACACCCTGAAAGCCGACGACGGCCGGCTGAGATGGAAACTCGCGACCGGCGGAGAGATCACCGGCTCCCCGGTCGTCCGGGACGGGGTCGTCTACGCCTGCAGCAAGGACCGTTGCGTCTACGCCCTGGACGCGGAGAAGGGGACGGGGACGGCGCGTACGACGTGACGGGCGCCGAGCGGGTTCCACGGGAGGAGCGTGGTCGCCGTGGTGACCTGTCGGCGGTGGTGAGGGGAGAGTTCCCTCAGATGCTTCCCCACAGCGGTCGGAGTGCGTCGCAGCCACCGGCAAGGAAGCGGGCGGACCCGACGGTCACTCGCACCCGACGGTCACTCGGGCCTGACGGTCACTCGGACCCGACGGGAGGACAGGCTCCACCGAGGACCAGGGTGACGGTGGCGAGGACCTTCCTGGTACGGGTCATCGGGACTCCCGCCGTGGAGAGCGGATCCGTACAGGAAGTGACGTCAGGACGGGCAGAGCCGATCGTTCGAGTGCTTCGAACGGTGCACGCCAGGGTGTGACCGGAAATTCCGGCGGACACACGGAGGCCGCGACGGCTCCCCCTCCGCGCCGTCGCGGCCGATCTCCGTGCGGGAGGACGGCTATGTGCCGTCGCGGTCCCGGGCGGGCGGGGCGGGCGCGTGGTTGTCCAGCGGGGTGATCTCCCCGTCGGCCGGCGGGACCGGTGCGTGGTTGTCCAGCGGGGTGATCCCCCTGTCCGCCGGAGGGGCGGGCGCGTGGTTGTCCAGCGTGGTGATCTCTTCGTTCCGGTTCTTCTCGGCGTCGCTCATGCTGCGGTTTCTCCCCGTGTCCGAGTGAAGTTCTGGGCGTCCCTGTCCGGCGGTTCCCCCGCGGGCCGACGGACAGGGACGGTTCGGGCTGTCACCTCAGGCGGTACGCCCGGCCGACCCGCCCGCCCCCCGACGCGGCGGATCAGCGCGCTCAGCCTCGCAGTGAGGCATAAACATCCGATGAACGCCCGGCGAGAGGGCTCTCAGGCCGCGGACGCCGTGCTGAGTCGTGCCCGGATTTCCTCGGCCTCCGTGGCACCGGTCTCCTCGTACCAGGACAGGGCCTCTCGCCAGCAGGCGCGTGCGCGATCCGCCTGCCCCAGCGCGTCGAGGGCTTCGCCGAGAGTCGTCAGCACGTTGGCCCGTGTCCGGTCGCCCCCGATGCAGCCGACGGCGAGTGCCTGCTCGGCGTGTTGTGCCGCGTTGGCGGGCAGGTGCGCGGCGAGGTATGCCTGGGCGATGCGGAAGTGGGCCGTTCCTTCCCAGAGCCGTTGCCGGTTCGCCCGGAACGTTCTCAGCGCCTCGGTCAGTTCCGTGAGCGCCTCGGAAGCGCGCCCGGCCGAGGTGTACGCCAGCCCCAGCGCGTACCGGGCGTTCGCGAGGCGGAGTGTCAGGCCCAGCCGGTCGTAGATGCGGATGCCCTCCTGCGCGAGCCCTATGGCGTGCGAGGTGTTTCCCATGGCGAGACGAACGCGGGAGAGGTTGCACAGGGCGCTCGCCTCGAGGGCGGCGTTTCCGTCGTTCCTCGATCCGTCGATGGCGGTCAGGAGGTGGGTCTCCGCGTCGTCGTTGCGCCCTTGGAGCAACGCGATGATCCCCCGGTCGTTGCTGGCCCAGTAGAGGGGGATGAAGTCCCCGACCGCCCGTGCCAGCTCCACGGCCCGGCTCGCCTCTTTCTCGGCTTCGTCGTACCGGCCGGCGACGAGATGCACGTTGATCAGTGCCGTGCGTGCCCTGCCCTCGGCCCGGCGGTCTTCCGCCGACCGTGCCGCCTCCTTGGCGGCGACCGCGGCCGATTCGTACTGCTTCGAGTTCGCCCCCGATTCGCCCAGATCCTTGGCAGCCCACAACAGGTCCACGCCCCGGCGGAGCATGCCGCCCCGGAAAGCCTGCCGTGCGCTCGAGAGGAGGGAGCCGGCTTCCGAGTACAGCCAGTCGAGCGCGTCCTGCCGGTCGCCGAACCGCAGCCCTTCGTACCGAGTCGGCTCGAGGTGATCGATGAGCCGGTCACCCGGCCGCTCCATCGCGAAGACCTGTGCCGCCGTGGCCAGGTAGAAGTCCAGCAACCGCGACAGTGCCGCCTCCCGCTCGCTCGGCGGCCACTCGTCCCGTTCCGCGCACGCACGCGCGTAGAGGCGCACCAGGTCGTGGAAGCGGTAGCGGCCGGGGGCCGCCGATTCCAGCAGAGAGGTGTCCACCAGGCACTCCAGGAGGTCCTCCGTGTCCTCCGGTGGAAGACCGAGGACCGCCGCCGCGGCGGCGAGCGAGATGTCCGGGCCGTCCGCCAGGCCCAGGAGCCGGAAGGCGCGGGCCTGGGCCGGTTCCAGTTGCCCGTAGCCCAGCTCGAAGGTGGCCTTGACGGCGAGGTCGCCCGCCTGGAGTTCGTCCAGGCGGCGGCGCTTGTCCGCCAGCTTGGCCGCGAGGGCCGAGACCGTCCAGGTGCGGCGGGCCGCCAGCCGGGACGCCGCGATGCGGATCGCCAGCGGCAGGAAGCCGCACGCCGCGACCACGTCCAGGGCGGCCTGCCGCTCCGAGGCGACCCGCTCCTCGCCGACGATCTTCGTGAAGAGCGCCAGCGCCTCGTCGGGGGACAGCACGTCCAGGTCGACCAGATGGGCGCCGGCCAGGTCCACCATCCGCACCCGCGCCGTGATCAGCGCCGCGCACCCGTGGGTGCCGGGCAGCAGCGGACGCACCTGTGCCGCGTCGCGGGCGTTGTCCAGCAGCACCAGGACCCGGCGTCCGTCCAGCACCGACCGGTACAGCGCGGCCCGCTCCTCCAGGGAGTCCGGGATCGCCGAGTCCGCCGTACCCAGGGCGCGCAGGAAGACGCCGAGCACCGTCTCCGGCTCGGCCGCCCGGGCGCCCGCGCCCTGGAGGTCGACGTACAGCTGGCCGTCGGGGAAAACGGTCCGCGCCTGATGGGCCACGTGCACGGCGAGGGTCGTCTTGCCGACGCCGCCTATCCCGGCCACCGCAGACACCGCCATCACCCGGCCCTCGGCCGAGGCGAGGATCGCGCCGAGTTCGCGTACGAAGGACGAACGACCGGTGAAGTCGGACACGGTGGCCGGAAGCTGGGCGGGCCGGACCGGGGCGGCCGCCGGTTCGGGCGGCGCGGGGGAGGAGGGCTCCGTCAGCCGGGGGTCCGCCCGCAGGATGCGCTGCTGGAGCTCCTGGAGGCCGGGGCGCGGGTCCACGCCCAGCTCGTCGGCGAGCAGGCGTCGGGTGTCCGCGTACACCGCCAGCGCCTCCGCCTGGCGTCCGCTGCGGTACAGCGCCAGCATCAACAGCTCGCGCAGGCGTTCGCGCAGCGGGTGCGCCGCCGTGAGCGCCGTCAGTTCCGAGACGGCCTCCGCGTGGCAGCCCTGCTCCAGGTCCATGTCCAGCCGCGTCTCGGAGAGCTGGAGCCGCCACTCCTCCAGCCGCACCCGCTGCGCCCGGGCGTACGGGCCCGGTACGCCCGCCAGCGTCTCGCCGTCCCACAGCGCGAGGGCGCGGTCCAGGAGCGTACGGGCCCCGCACAGGTCCCCGCCGTTCCTCGCCCGCTCGGCATCGGCGGCCAGCCCCTGCGCCACCGCGACGTCCAGCGCGTCCTCGCCCGTCCCGCGCACCGCGTACCCGCCGGACTCGCTGACCAGGACGCCCGGCCCCAGCGCCTTCCGCAGCCGGGACGCGTACGTACGGACCGCGGCCAGGGCCTGCGAGGGGGGCTCCTCGCCCCACAGGGCGTCGATCAGCTCGGCCGCCGTCGCCGTACGGCCCCCGCGGAGCAACAGGGCGGCTAGCAGGGCGCGTTGCTGCGGACTTCCGGTGGAGACGGGCTCGCCGTCACGCCAGGCGCGCACCGGGCCGAGCACGCCGAAGCGCGGCACCGACGGCTCCGGTGACTCCAACGGCCCCGGTCCCGCAGGTGACTTCGGCGATGTCGACGGCTCCGCCGGCGAACCGGGACGCCGCTGTTCCGGCACTCGCGGTGCACCGTCCATGCAGTCCCCCTATGCATCCTCAACAACCACGCCAGTCTGCCTTGTCCGTGACGGATGCGGCAGCCGTGCGAGACGGCGATCACACGGGCGCGCGCCCGCTCCACAAGGCCCTCACACCTTCTGCGCACCCGTGCGCACGGGCATGGCGCGGGCGTTGCGCGGGCCCGTCACCCGCAACGGGCACCCAGGCCCGTTCTGCCCTTCAATCACACATTATTGACTGAACGTCAGGCCGACACCGCGGTGCCCCGCGTCGTCCGAGCCCCGCCGAAGGAGACGGCCGCGGCAGGGCGGTCCGCCGCTCGGCATCCGCCGTCCGGCGTCCGTTCTTGCGGCCCTTCCCTCCACGGGTCCTGTTCCGACCGGTCGGTATGGACAGACGGGCCGGGCCCGGGTATTGATGGCTTCGTCGTCCGCGTACGAAAGGCCGCCCATGCGCATCGCCGTCACGATCTTCCTCACCGACGAGACGATCACCCCCACCCGGCTCGCCCCCGAGCTGGAGCAGCGCGGATACGCCGGGCTGTATCTGCCCGAGCACACGCACATTCCCGTCGAGCGGACCACCCCGTACCCGGCGGGTGGCGAGCTGCCCCGGGAGTACACCCGCACCCTGGACCCGTTCGTCGCGCTCGGGCAGGCCGCGGCCGTCACCGAGCGGCTCGGCATCGGTACCGGCATCACGCTTGCCGCGCAGCACGACCCGATCGACCTGGCCAAGCAGATCGCGACCCTCGACCACCTCTCCGGCGGCCGGTTCACCCTCGGGGTCGGCTTCGGCTGGAACGTCGAGGAGGCCGCCGACCACGGGGTGCGATGGCGGACGCGGCGTGAGCTGGTCCGGGACCGGATGGGCCTGATGCAGGCCCTCTGGTCGGAGGAACCGACCGCGCACGAAGGCGAGTTCGGCAGCGTCCGGGCCAGCTTCGCGCACCCCAAGCCGGTCCAGAAGCCGCGCGGCCCGGTCGTCGGACCGCGCACCCTGGTCGGCGGGGCGGCCGGGCCGAAACTGTTCACGCACATCTGCGCGTACGCCGACGGCTGGCTGCCGATCGGCGGACGCGGCCTGTCCGAGTCCCTGCCCGCGCTGCGCGCCGCCTGGGCCGACGCCGGCCGCGACCCCGGCGCCCTCCAGGTCGTCCCGTACGCGGTCCGGCCCACCCCGGACAAGCTCGCCCACTACGCCGGACTGGGGATCGAGGAGGTCGTGGTGCAGCTGCCGCCGGAGGGGGAGGCGGGGGTCCTGCGGGCACTGGACGCGTACCAGCCGTTCGTCGACGGCCGGTGACGACGCCCGGTGACGACGGCTGATGGCGATGCCTGATGGTGACGCCTGATGGCGATGCCCGATGGCGATGCCCGATGGCGATGCCCGATGGTGACGCCCGATGACGGGGCTGGTCGACGACGTTCGTCGACGACGTCCGAGGAGTACCTTCGGGCTGCTCCGCACGGCCCCTCTTTGCCCTGATCACACCGAACGTATCCTCGAGGAATGACGACTTCGGCATCCGTGACCTCCGGAACCGGCCCGACCGAGAACTCCCTGCGCCGCGCCCTCAGACGAGCACGGGACGGTGTCTCCCTCGACGTAGCCGAGGCGGCGGTCCTGCTCCAGGCGCGCGGTGAGCAGTTGGAGGACCTGTGCGCCTCGGCCGCCCGGGTCCGGGACGCGGGCCTCCTGGCCGCGGGCCGGCCCGGAGTGATCACGTACTCGAAGAGCGTCTTCGTCCCGCTGACCCGGCTGTGCCGGGACAAGTGCCACTACTGCACGTTCGTCACCGTGCCGGGCAAGCTGCGCCGCGCCGGGCACGGGATGTTCATGTCGCCGGACGAGGTGCTCGACGTCGCCCGCAAGGGCGCCGCCGCCGGCTGCAAGGAAGCCCTCATCACCCTCGGCGACAAGCCCGAGGACCGCTGGCCCGAGGCGCGCGAGTGGCTCGACGCGCACGGCTACGACGACACGATCGCGTACGTCCGCGCCATCTCCATCCGCATCCTGGAGGAGACGGGCCTGCTGCCCCACCTGAATCCGGGCGTGCTGACCTGGACCGACTTCCAGCGCCTCAAGCCGGTCGCACCGTCCATGGGCATGATGCTGGAGACCACCGCGACCCGCCTGTGGTCCGAGCCCGGCGGCCCGCACCACGGCTCGCCGGACAAGGAACCCGCCGTCCGCCTGCGCGTCCTGGAGGACGCCGGCCGCTCCTCGGTCCCCTTCACCTCGGGCATCCTCATCGGTATCGGGGAGACGTACGAGGAGCGCGCCGAGTCCCTCTTCGCGCTGCGGAAGATCTCCCGGGCCCATCACGGCATCCAGGAACTGATCATCCAGAACTTCCGCGCCAAGCCGGACACCGCGATGCGCGGCATGCCGGACGCGGAACTCGACGCGCTGATCGCCGCGGTCGCCGTCGCCCGGCACGTCCTCGGCCCCACCGCCTGCATCCAGGCCCCGCCCAACCTCGTCGACTCCGAGTACGAGCGGCTGATCGCGGCCGGCATCGACGACTGGGGCGGTGTCTCCCCGCTCACCATCGACCACGTGAACCCCGAACGTCCCTGGCCGCAGATCGACGAACTCGTCGAACGGTCCCGCGCGGCCGGCTTCGAACTGAGGGAACGTCTCTGCGTCTACCCGGAGTTCGTCCGGCGCGGCGAGCCCTGGCTGGACCCGCGGCTGCGCCCGCACGTGGCGGCGCTCGCCGACCCGGCCACGGGCCTGGCGCGCTCCGGTGTCCTCCCGGAGGGGCTGCCCTGGCAGGAACCGGACGAGGCGTTCACCGCCACCGGCCGTACCGACCTGCACCGCACCATCGACACCGAGGGCCGCACCACCGACCGCCGCGACGACTTCGACGAGGTGTACGGCGACTGGGGCGCCCTGCGCGAGGCCGCCGTCCCCGGCATGCGGCCCGAGCGCATCGACACCGACGTACGCCAGGCCCTGGCGACGGCGGCCGACGACCCGACCCGGCTGACCGACGACGAGGCCCTCGCCCTCCTGCACGCCGACGGGCCGGCGCTGGACGCCCTGTGCCGGATCGCGGACGACGTGCGGAAGGCGGCGGTCGGCGACGACGTCACCTACATCGTCACCCGCAACATCAACTTCACCAACGTCTGTTACACCGGCTGCCGTTTCTGTGCCTTCGCGCAGCGCCGCACGGACGCCGACGCCTACACGCTCTCCCTGGACCAGGTGGCCGACCGCGCCCAGCAGGCGTGGGACGTGGGCGCGGTGGAGGTCTGTATGCAGGGCGGCATCCACCCCGACCTGCCCGGCACGGCGTACTTCGACATCGCGAAGGCGGTGAAGGAACGCGTCCCCGGCATGCATGTGCACGCCTTCTCCCCGATGGAGGTGGTCAACGGCGCCACCCGCACCGGCCTGTCGATCCGCGAATGGCTGACCGCCGCCAAGGAGGCCGGCCTGGACACCGTCCCCGGCACGGCTGCGGAGATCCTCGACGACGAGGTCCGCTGGATCCTGACCAAGGGCAAACTGCCGGCGGCCACCTGGATCGAGGTCATCGAAACCGCCCACGACCTGGGCATCCGCTCCTCCTCGACGATGATGTACGGCCACGTCGACCAGCCCCGCCACTGGCTCGGGCACCTGCGCACCCTGGCCGGCATCCAGCAGCGCACCGGCGGCTTCACGGAGTTCGTCACCCTCCCCTTCATCCACACCAACGCCCCCGTCTACCTGGCCGGCATCGCCCGCCCCGGCCCGACGAGCCGCGACAACCGCGCGGTCACGGCGATGGCCCGCCTCCTGCTCCACCCGCACATCCCCCACATCCAGACCAGCTGGGTGAAACTGGGCGCGGAGGGCGCGGCGGAGATGCTCCGCTCCGGCGCCAACGACCTCGGCGGCACCCTCATGGAGGAGACCATCTCCCGCATGGCGGGCTCCTCCTACGGTTCGTACAAGTCCGTCAAGGACCTGATCGCGGTGGCGGAGGCGGCGGGCCGCCCGGCCAGGCCCCGTACCACCCTGTACGGCGAGGTCTCCGAGGAACGGCAGCAAGCGGCCCGCGCCTCGGACGGCCACCTGCCGGAACTGCTGCCGGTGCTGGACCGAGGCCGGGAGTGAGCGGAGGCGGACGGGAACGGGGCTCTCGAGGGGGGAGCCGAGGCAGACCGGGCAGTACGATGATCTGGCCCCCGGTTCGAGGGGGCGGAACTCCGCCACACCTAGGAGATGCGTACCGGTGCCTGCCCGTCTTCCTTCGTGGGCCTGGGTGACCGGGCTGACCACGGGGGCGATAGCCGTAGTGGCGGTCCTGGCCGTCCAGGCGGACCAGGGGACGAAGCCCACCGCCTCCACGAGCCGCCCGAGCGCGTCGGCCACGGCGGACGCGAAACCGTCCGCCGAACCGAAGGAGAAGGAAACGGGGACGGGAACGGGGGCGGACGCGTCGGCCGTCCCGGACGGCTCCGGCACCGGCCGCCGCATCGTCTACTCCCTCGACACCCGGCAGGTGTGGCTGGTCGACGCCAGCGACGCCCCCCGCCGCTCCTTCGAGGTCTGGCCGGGCACGGTCGCCCCCGACCCCGGTACGTACACGATCGGCACCCGCACCGAGGCCACCACCGGCAGCGACGGCGTGGACATCGAGCACATCATGTACTTCACCGCGAAGTCCGGCGTCTCCATCGCCTTCTCCAACGCCGTCGACGGCTCCTCGCCCCCGCCCGCCGAAGGACGCAGCACCGGCGGCATCCGCGTGGCCAAGGCCGACGGCGAGGCCCTGTGGACCTTCGGCACCACGGGCACGACGGTCCGGGTCGTCGAGTAGCGGCGGACCTCGGCCGGTCCGGCGGCACCGGGGACGATCAGTCGGTGTCCTTGGGGTGTCGAGTGGACGCGTACACGAGGTGGACCGTCCGCCGCTCTTCGTCAATGAGGTAGCGAACCCGGCCGCCTGCCGTCACCTCGTACTCCCACTGAGCCAGGTCCTGGCCGCGGAGGTTGCCCGTGGCCAGTCGGCCACGCAGGCGGTGCTGACGATCGAGGTCGGCTCGGGACAACGGATCGGTGCGCAGGGCCCCGAAGCAGCGACGTGTGTTTCCCGGCGGCTCCGCCCCCAGCTCGCCCCATCCCTTCGCTGCCTCGTTCGTAGCGAATCGCAGGTGCCATTCCTTGCCCACAGAAGGTGGGGCGACGCCGTCACCGCGCTTCGGGGTCACGGCGCGGTCACCTCGCCATGGTCCTCGTCCGGCAGTCGGCGGGTGAGCTGTGCGGTGAGTTCGGGGTCGGCGAGGATGCGGGCCGTTGCGCGCCATTCGACGATGACGCGGTGGAGTTCGCCGTGGATGTCCAGCTGGGCGATGTCGTGCGTGGCGTCGATGAGGTCGGTCACGAGCTGCCGTAGTTCTTCCGTGGACAGGTGACGGACCCAGGGGAAGACCGAGGGGAGCGCGCGCTGTATGGCCCGCTCGCCGGCATCGCTGCGCACGAGAGCGGAGAGGAGGCGGGCCGTGACGTCCGCGGTTTCCTCGCGCTGTTGATCATGACGAGCTGTGGTCAGGTAGAGGTCCTCGCCGTCCCGACGTGTGATGTGCACGCGGTGGGCCCGGTCGAGCGTTTCGGCGACACGTCTCGAGTTCTTCGAGAGCTCTGAGAAGGCGACCGTGGGAGTGGGCATACAGAAACGGTACTTCGGAACGTATTCCGAAGTCAATTGATGGCGTCGCCCCTCGTCATGCTCGCGCGCCGTGTGGAGCGGTGGTGGACATGGCGGATTCCTCCCCCCTGTGTGGCGGCCCGTGGCCCGACACGATTCCGCACCCCCTCTCCCGCACGGGCACGGTTCGGAACACGACCCGACGCCCGCCTGGCGCACTCAGCCCTGAGCGCCGTTACGAGGCCGGACGTAGGTGACCAGGTGTGGTCAGGTCGGTCACTTCGGTCACCGCTCTCATACCTCTCCGTGCCCTGAACCGACCGTCCCTGTTCGCATACAGTGCTTGGCGTCGCACGTACGCACGGTGTCCGGGAGGTCTGGGTGGATGCGACTTCCGGGCCCGTCTGGGGGCGCCGCGAGCAACAGGACTTCCGCAGCCGGGTGCGCGGGACGCTGCTCGGCGTGGCCCTCGGGGACGCGCTGGGCGCGCCCGTGGACGGGCAGGGCATCGACGCGATCCGGCAGACGCACGGCGCCGCCGGGATCACCGGACCCGCCCCCGCCCACGGCCGGCGCGGCGCCGTCACCCATCTCACCCAGATGACCCTGTTCTCCGTGGACGGCCTCATCCGCGCCCAGGTGCGGCGCGACACCGGTGCCTGGCACCCGCCGACCGATCTGCACCGCGCGTACCTGCGCTGGGCCACGACCCAGCGGGACTGGGGGCCCGACGAGCGCCGCAAGGAGGACGGGTGGCTCGCGCGCGAGGAGTGGCTCTACGCCCGCCGCGCCCCGGCCCGCGCGCTGCTGGCCGGACTCGGGGACGACACCATGGGCACGCCCGAGGCGCCCAAGAACCCCGCCGAGGAGGGCCCCGAGGCGGCGGCCCGCTCGGCGCCCTTCGGGCTGCTCGTCGGCTGGGAGCCGCAGCTCGTCGCCCAGATCGCCGTGGAGTGCGCGGCACAGACCCACGGCGGGCCGGCCGCCTACCTCGCGGCCGGCGGGTACGCGGCGATCGTGCACGGGCTGGCCCGGGGCGAGAACCTCGACACGGCGGTGCAGCGGGCGCTCGCGCTGCTGGCCGCACGGCCGGGGCACCAGCCGGTGACGGACGCCCTGCAGCAGGCGCTGGGGGCCGTACGGCAGGGGATGCCCACGCCGGAGCGGATCACCGGGCTCACCGGGGCGGGTACGGCCGAGGGGCTCGTCGCCGTCGCCGTGTACTGCGCGCTGGTGGGGGAGGACGTACGGCACGGGCTGTGCCTCGCCGTCAACATGGACGGGCCCAGCGCGGCGGCCGGTGCGCTGACCGGCGGGCTGCTGGGGGCCCTGCATGGCGAAACGGCCCTCCCGCCGGCCTGGCTGGCCGAACTGGAGGGCCGTCCCACGATCCTGGAACTCGCCGACGACTTCGCCATGGAGATGACCCAGGGTCCCGCCCTGCACGGCCCGGCCGGCTCGTCCCCGGCCTGGCTGGCGCGCTACCCGCGTGGCGCGGGAGGCGCCCTGACCGGGTGACCCGTGGAACGCCCGGGGTCAGGGATTGTCCGGTGTCCGGGTGGATGCCACGTCCGGGGCCTTCGCCGGGGCCGGTACCGCCGCCGCGGCGGAGCCGTCGTCGCCGTCGGTGTTGATGCGTTCGATGACCGCCATGCGCTCCGGAGTGTCCTCCGGTTTCGCGTAGCCGATCAGGACGTACAGGATCAGTGAGACGGCGAGCGGGATCGAGACCTGGTACTCCAGGGGCACACCCCCCTCGACGGCCCAGTTGATCGGGTAGTTCACCAGCCAGAAGGCCAGCAGGCCCATGAACCAGCTGGAGAGCGCCGCGGTCGGGCCCGAGCGGCGGAACGGACGCAGCAGACCCAGCATCATCGGAATGGCGATCGGGCCCATCAGACCGGCCACCCACTTGATGACCACGGTGATGATGTCCTTGAACGTCGGTGAGTCGACCTGTGTCGCCACCGCCATGGACAGGCCGAGGAAGACCACGGTCGTCACCCGGGCCGCGACCAGCCCCGACCGGTCGTTCCACCGCCGTGCCCTCGCGGACAGCACCGGGGCGACGTCCCGGGTGAACACGGCCGCGATGGCGTTGGCGTCCGAGGAGCACATCGCCATCGTGTGGGAGAAGAAACCCACGATGACCAGTCCCAACAGGCCGTGCGGCAGCAGTTGTTCGGTCATCAGGGCGTACGAGTCGGAACCGTCCGCCTTCTGGGACTCCACGAGCAGCGGCGACATCCACATCGGGAAGAACAGCACCAGCGGCCAGACCAGCCACAGCGCCGCCGAGAGCCGTGCCGAGCGCTCCGCCTCGCGGGGCGTGGCCGTGGCCATGTACCGCTGGGCCTGGTTGAGCATGCCGCCGTTGTACTCGAACAGCTTGATGAAGAGGAACGCCAGCAGGAAGACCGTGCCGTACGGCCCGACCAGCGGCTCCGCGTGTCCCTGGAGCTCGGGCTCGTCCCACACGCCGAAGAAGCCGCCGTGGTCTCCGAGTTCGGACACCACCGCGATGAACATGGCGATACCGGCCAGGAGCTGGATGACGAACTGCCCCAACTCCGTCAGCGCGTCCGCCCACAGGCCGCCGATGGTGCAGTAGATCGCCGTGACCACGCCGGTGATGAGGATGCCCTCGTTGAGCGAGACGCCGGTGAACACCGCCAGCAGGGTGGCGATCGCCGCCCATTTCGCGGCCACGTCCACGATCTTCAGCAGCATGCCGGACCAGGCCAGCGCCTGTTGGGTCTTCAGGTCGTAGCGGTTCTTGAGGTACTCCAGCGGGGACGCCACATGGAGCCGGGAGCGCAGCCGGTTGATCCGCGGGGCGAACAGTTTCGACCCGATGGCGATGCCGAGGGCGATGGGGAAGGACCAGGTGACGAAGGACGTCACACCGTAGGTGTACGCGATGCCGGCGTAGCCGGTGAACATCACCGCGCTGTAACCCGACATGTGGTGGGAGATGCCGGAGAGCCACCAGGGCATCTTGCCGCCGGCCGTGAAGAAGTCGCTGACGTTGTCCACCCGCTTGTGCGACCAGACACCGATGGCGATCATCACCGCGAAGTAGCCGATGAGCACCGCCCAGTCGAGACTGTTCATGTCCCCCCTTCCGGGGTCCGCCTTGTGAACTCCGCTCATCTGGTTGGCACTTCGCCCGAGCGGGGTAAGTGTGCGGTGGGTCCGAGGTGCGCCTGCGGCAGGGTGCGAAGTGCCCGCTCATCGTGAGCGCGCAGGCGTGGGCACGACAAGAAAGCGGAGAGTCAAGAGCACGCAAAAATGTTCATGCTGGTGACCGACGTTCAGGAAGTTGAACACTTAGCGGAGGGCCGCGGGGGTCGCGGGGGTCACGGGGAGTCACGAGGGTCATGGGGGCACGAGGGGCGCGGGGTCGCAGGGACGGGAGGGCCGCGGGGGGCGCGAGAGCCGCGGGGGTCATGAGGCCGCGAGGGGCGGGATGGTCACGGGGCCGCGAGGCCCGGGACGGCCATGACGGTCAAGACGGCCGGGTCGGCTGGGTCGGCCTGGAGGGTCAAGACGGCCGGGGCGCCGCGTCGGTCCGTTCGGCCGGGCAGCCGTTCAGGTCCGTTCGGCGGTTGCGGTCGGCGGTCGGTGACAAGGGTCGGCCGCCGCGGTCAGTGCAGCTCCTCCGGGCACGGCGTGCCCCGCGGTACGCCGTACGGCGCCGCCAGCCGGTAGGTGCCCGGCTCCGGCGCGAGCAGCACCGTCCACTTGTCGCCGTTCTCGTCCTCCTCGGTCTCCATCAGGCAGCCGTTGAGGTTGTCGTACGTCTTCGGCCCGTTGTCCGAGGCCCCGCCGTCGTCGGAACGGTTCCTGGACTCCTCCGTCTCCCGAGGCCCCTCCAGCTTGTTGCCCTCCGCGTCGACGACGCTCAGCCACGGCGAGTACGGGATGCGCACGACGACCCGGCCCGCCTTCTCGACCCGCATCGTCATCTCGCTCTGGCTGGCCCGCTCCACGACCGCGTTCGGCTCGGCCAGCGAGGACGGGCCCCGCACCGCGAACAGCTGCCAGTTGGCGTCGCCCCAGATCTGCTGGAGGTACGGCAGCCCCCGCTGCACCAGTTCCCGCTCCCGCTCGCCGCCGTCACCGTCCGGCGTGTCCTTCGGCAGCACCACGAAGTGCACGGCCCAGCGCTTGAGCCACTCGTGGTAGTTCGCCGAGTTGAGGGTGTCGTCGTAGAAGAGCGGGTTGCGCTCCATGTCGGCCTGCCGGTTCCAGCCCCGCGCCAGGTTGACGTACGGCGCGAGCGCCGAGGCCTCGCGGTGCGAACGCGCCGGGACGACCTCCACCCGGCCCTTGTCGGCGCCGACCTCCTGGAGTTCGTTCACCAGCGGCGCCAGCTCACGCGCCCAGGACGCGGCGGGCGTCGTGTTCACGACGTCGTCGACCGACTTGAAGCCGATCCACCCGACGAACGCGACGAACGCGACGACGATCGCGTACCACTTGCGGCTCTTCGGCACCGCGAACGGCAGGGCGGCCACCAGTGCCACCCCGGCGAACAGCATCGACAGCCGCGTCATGTTGGAACCGATCTGCGAACTCACCAGCCAGACCAGCAGTATGCCCAGCCCGTACACCGCGGCCGTGATCCGGACCGTGATCCACTCGCGGGGCACCAGGGCGCACACCAGGACCGAGAACACCAGCGGGAGGACCACCGAACCGAACCCCATCGGCTGGGTGCCCGAGAAGGGGAACATCCAGGCCGACACCACCACCACCGCGGTCGGGCCCAGCCCCAGCGCCCACGCCCCCGGCCGGCGCTTCTGCAGGAACAGCGCCACCGCCACCAGCCCCACGAACAGGCCCGCGACCGGCGAGGACATGGTGGCCAGCGCCGCCAGCGGCGCCGCGCACAGGGCCTTCGCCCAGCGTTTGTAGCGCCAGCGGTACGGCCAGCAGAACACGACGGCGACCGCGGCCAGCCCGAACATCATGCCCAGCCCGAACGTCACCCGACCCGACGCCGCGTTGCCCAGCAGCCCGAACACCCCCGCGAGCGCGGCCCACAGCGGATTGCGCACAGCCCGACTGCGGATGAGGAGCATCGTCAGCAGCGCGGCCGACACCGTCCCCGCGAGCATCATCGTCGTCCGTACGCCGAGCACCGCCATCAGGTACGGCGACACCACGCTGTACGACACCGCGTGCATCCCGCCGTACCAGGCCATGTTGTACGCGGAGTCGGGGTGCCGGCCGACGAACTCGGCCCAGGCGTCCTGCGCCGCGAGGTCGCCACCACTGTTCGCGAACGTGAAGAACCAGACGATGTGCAGGACGCCGGCGAGCGCGGTGACGGACAGTACCGGATGCCGCAGCATCCGGGCGCGCACCGCGAGGACGACGGCCTTGGGGCGGGAGTCGCGGGCCGAGGCGCCGGGGGCCGCTGAGGAGACGAGGGGAGAGGACGGTGCTTCGGGTGTGCCCGCGCCCGGCGGCCGGCTGTCCGCTCCCGGCAGGGGTATTCGCGGGCCGGACTCCGGTCCCGGCTCGGCGTCGTCGGCGCGTGTCGGCTCCGCTGTGGCCACCTGAAGGCACTCCCCGTATGACGTCTTCGTGTGCGCGTCGTCGTAGCGCGTCTTCTGCTCACGGTAACGGCGCGGTCACCGGCGACCTGCCTGTTTCGTGACGCTAGCACGCGCCCCGCCGACCGTCGCCCGCGGTGGGCACCGGTCGGCGGGGCGCGCTGCCCACCGTGCTCCGACGGTCAGCCCAGACGCGTCAACTTGTCCGTGAAGCCCGGCTCCACGAGGTCCTCCTGGAGGGCGACCGGGACCTTGACGGCGCCGCTGTCCGTGCCGTCGCCCACGGTGAGCGAGCCCACCTCCGTACCGGCCTTCGCCCGGTGCGGCAGCTCCCCGCCGGTGAACGTCAGCTTCACCTTCAGCCCCGGCCAGCCGACGGCCCTGACGTCCTCGGTGAGGGCGACGGGCGTACGGCCGCCCAGCCCGTCGTCCACGTATCCGACGACAGTGCCCTTCTTCAGTACCGTCGTCGATTCCAGCGCATCCTGCGCCGCCCGGATCAGCCGGTCGCCCGCGGAGAGCGCCCCGGCCAGGATCGAGTTGTCGGCGCCGCCCGCGGGCTGGCGCACCACGGCACCGACGATGGTCCGGACCTCGCCGTCGACGTCCTTCTTCGCGGCGAAGGTGAGGTTGCCCAGCGCCGAGGTGGTGGTGCCGGTCTTGATGCCGACGACGCCGTTGCTCCCCACCAACTGGTTCCAGTTGGAGTGGTTCTCACCCTTGTAGTCGTCGTACGACATCATCGCGGCGATCTCGCGGAAGGCGGGCTGCTTCATCGCGGCCCTGCCCAGCTTCACCTGGTCCACGGCCGTACTCACCGTGGTGTTGTTCAGACCCGAGGGGTCCGTGTACGTCGTGTTCGTCATGCCGAGGTCCTTCGCGGCCTTGTTCATCTTCTCGACGAACGCCTCCTCGGACCCCGCGTCCCAACGGGCGACCAGCCGCGCCACGTTGTTCGCGGACGCGATCAGCACGGCCTCCAGGGCCTCCCGCTGCGAGAACTCGTCACCGGAGGTCACGAGGACGGTCGACTCGTCCTTGGCGCCGGACTGCTTCTCCGCGGCATCGTCGATCTTGATCATCGGACCCTCGGCGCCGCTCTTGAGCGGGTGGTCGCGCAGGATCAGATACGTGGTCATGACCTTGGCGACACTGGCGATCGGCAGGGGCTTCTGCTCACCGGAGGAGCCGAAGGTGCCGATGCCCTGGACGTCCAGCGCGGCCTGCCCGGAGGCCGGCCACGGGATGTCGACCTTGCCGCCGTCGAAGGTGAACGTGTCCTCGGCGGTCAGTTCGAGCGTGGGTGCGGGAAGCGCGCGCATGTTCTGCACGACTGCGAAGACGATCACCAGGAGAGCGACCAGCGGCGTCCAGACCTTGACCCGCCGCAGGGTCGTGCGCAGCGGGGTGTCCGGCGGCGGCGGGGTGTTGGTCAGCTCGGCCAGCAGGTCCAGTGGCGGCTTGGGCGGCAGCGG
This sequence comes from Streptomyces sp. P9-A2, assembly GCF_036634175.1. Classification (NCBI taxonomy): domain Bacteria; kingdom Bacillati; phylum Actinomycetota; class Actinomycetes; order Kitasatosporales; family Streptomycetaceae; genus Streptomyces; species Streptomyces sp. P9-A2. The sequence continues at coordinate 3,510,819 of NZ_JAZIFX010000001.1, read as the reverse complement.
CTGCTGCCGCGTCAGCTCCGGCCCGACCTGCGGGACGGCACGGGTGCCCTCGGCCGGGGGTGCGGCGGGCCGTGCCTGAGCCGAGGGCGGCAGCCGCAGCGAGGTGGTGGCGGAGTCCACACGCTTCGAAGGCTTACGGGTCTCGGGAGCGTCCGGGTCCTTGAGCGGCACGAACGTGCCGACGCGCTCGGGGGCGGACCTGGGGTCCGCGTCGGGTGCGGCCTCGGGTGCGGCCTCGGGGGCGGACTTGCCCCCGGCCTTGGAACCGGAGCCGTCGACCCTCTCGCCCTTGTCGGCCTTGGCGGTTCCGTCCGCCTCGTCCGTGTTCTTGGCCGCGTCGCCCAGCTTGAGCATGGTGGTGGGCTGGTCGACGGCGGGCGCGGAGGGGCGCGGGGCCTTGAAGACGGCGGTGGGCTGATCGGTGGAGGGCTCGGCGACACCGGTGCCCTCACCGTCGTCGGTGCCGTCGGCCTTGTCCGCGCTCGGCTCGGCGGTGGCCTTCGCGCCCTTGCCCTTGCCCTCGTCCTCGCCCGCGGGCTGCGGCTCGGGGCTCGCGTCCGTGGCGCCGCTGTCGCTGTCGTCCTCGGGGGTTGTGCCGGCGTCGGCCTCCGGCTCGGCGTCGGCTTCAGTCGCGGCCTCGGCGTCCGAGTCGGTGTCGGCGTCGGTGTCGTGCGCGCTCCCGGGTTCGTCCTCCCTGTCGGCTCCGTCGGACTTCCCGGCCTTGTCGGACTTCTCGGCCCCGTCGGATTCCTCGGTCGTACCGGTCTCGTCGGCCGACCCGCCCTCGGAAGCCCCGCTGGAGCCCTCGTCCCGGCTCGCGCTGCCGTCCTTGCCGTCCTCCGGGCCGCTCTCGGTACCCGCGGCGCCGTCGGAGGCCTCCTCGGCCTCCTGGGCGCCCTTGGAGCCCTTGGAGTCCTCGCCGTCCTCGTCCTGATCCACCTCCTCGGCGGACCGTACCCACGCCGTGACGGCGGCATGCAGCTGATCGCCACTGTCCGTAGCGGAATCGTCACGCCCGCCGGTCGTCCCGTCCGTGGATCCGGACTCGGGGTCCGGGTCCGCGGGCTCCGATTCCGCGGAGTCGGAGCCCGCGGAATCGGCCTCGGCCTCGGCCTCGGCGGAGTCCTCGGCCTCCTCGTCGTCGGTCTGCGCGTCACGCACCGACAGCACCCGGGTGGCCGTGTCCACGCCCCCGCGATCGCTCGCGGAGGCCGTGGCCTTCGATGACGTGGCTGAAGCCGAAGCCGAAGCCGAAGCCGAAGCCGAAGCCGAAGCCGAAGCCGTCGACGATGCCGAAGTGTCCTGGGTCACCGCCAGTCGGGGGTCCTGCTTGCCGGCGGCGCCTCCCCCGCTCCTGGCCTCGGGAACCGGACCCGCGCTCCCCGGCGTCGGTTCTGCCGACGACTCGCGCTGCTTCGACCTGTCGGGGGACTCGCCCGCCACCGATGCCTCCTCCTTGCGCCGCGCGTCGCGCGTGCGCCAACCGAACCGTGAAACCGTTCCGCCACCCACGACAGCGCTTCACGGCGCTGCCCGAACCATCTACCAGTGTCCTGTGCGTGGACTTCCCCCAGGTGGTAGACGAGAACGACATACCTATCGGTTCCCTAACAAAGCAGCCACGTGCTCTCGACAGACCAATGTGAGAGGGGTCACCCTGTCATTCATCCACGCGGGGAGGCATGGATGGGCAGGAGCCGCAGAACACTTCCGGAAGAGCTTCTGCTGCTGGCGTTGGACCCGACCACGGGTACCACCGCACAGCCGCAGTCGCTCGACCTCGGTCTGGCCGGAGCACAGCTAGTGGAGCTGGCGCTGGCCGGACGGATAGCCCCAGACGGGGATCGTATCGCCGTGGTGGTACCACGGCCGACTGGAGATCCGACATTGGACTGCGCGTTGGAGTTGCTGCGAAGGCGCGGCGCTCCGGTCCGGGCGGTCAACTGGATTGGCGGGCCGCGTCTTGGGCTCCGCCAGACCTACCTCTCGTATCTGGAGCGGTGCGGCATGGTGCATGCCGTGGCCGGCCAGATGTGCGGGGTGTTGCCGACGACTCGCTATCAGGCGACGGACAACGAGATCAGCCGGGAGATCAGGGCCCGGCTGGACTCCGCGATCCGTACCGGCGTGCCACCGGACCCACGGACCGCGGCGCTCGCCGCGCTGGCGCATGCCGTGGGTCTGGGCAAGCACCTGTACCCGGGGAACGAGGGTCGCTCCTCACGTTCCCGGTTGCGGGACCTGATCAGGCACGACCCGATGGGCGGCCTGGTGGCGCATGCCGTGATGGACGTGCAGAACGGTGTGGCGGCCCAGCCACGCCGTAACCCGGCCCCGGCAGGAGGCCGTCAGGCCGCCACCGCCGGCGGCAGGGGCGGACCGGAGCCCGCCCGTGGCGTTCCGGCCCAACCGAGCCACGGATCCATGGCGCGCGCCGTGGCCCATTAGGGCCACTGACGGGCCACGGCACCGCAGACCCGGTCACGGGAGCCGCTGTCCGAGCGGGGCGGAGAGAATGCGCGCATTCTCTCCGCCCCGCTCGGCGTGCCGGAAAACGGTCACCGTACGGACTCCGCACCGCTCTGTGCCACCGCCGCCCTCGCCCCCCACGAACAGGGGTGGGGAGCTGCTGGAGTTTGGGTGTAACCGCTGGATATCCGCTGTTCTCCAGCGGCGGGAAGCACCTTGGTGGCAGTCTGCTCAACACCAGATACGCAAAGTGGCAAGTACGAGTAAGTACGAGGCACGCAGCCGGAGGTGCACGTCCCGTGGCGTCCAATGTCAATCCCACCGTCAGACGACGCCGGCTGGGCCAGGAGCTGCGCAGGCTCCGTGAGCTCAAGGGCATGACGGCGGAGGAGGTGGCGGAACGACTGCTGGTGTCGCAGTCGAAGATCAGTCGGCTGGAGAACGGCCGGCGCAGCATCAGCCAGCGTGACGTCCGCGACCTCTGCGGCGTTTACGAGGTCGAGGACCAGCGGATCGTCGATTCGCTGATGCAGATGGCCAAGGACTCGCGCCAGCAGGGCTGGTGGCACGCCTTCGGCGACATCCCGTACAGCGTCTACATCGGCCTGGAGACGGACGCGGAGTCACTCAGGGTCTACGAACCCCAGATCATCACCGGCCTGTTGCAGACCGGGGCGTACGCGGAGGCCATCATCCGGGGCGGTTCGCCGGAGGCGTCGGAGCAGGAGAACGAAAAGCGCGTCGAGGTGCGCCTGCGCCGGCAGAGCCGCATCGACGCCGAGACGGACCCACTGCGACTGTGGGTGGTCCTGGACGAGGCGTCGCTGCGCCGGGTCGTCGGGAGCCGGCAGGTCATGCGTGAACAGCTCGAGCACGTCATGGAGCTGTCGCAGCAGCCGCACATCACCGTGCAGGTGCTGCCGTTCGAGGTGGGCGCGCACTCGGGCATCAACGGCCAGTACTCCATCCTGGAGTTCGCGGACGCGGCCGATTCGAGCGTCGTGTACATCGAGGGCGTGACCAGCGACCTGTACCTGGAGAAGCCGCACGACGTGCAGAAGTACACCGTGATGTACGAGCACCTGCGGGCCCAGTCCCTGAACGTGGAGCAGTCCCGCCAACTGGTCGAACGGGTCGCGAAGGAGTACGCGCGCTGACGTCCCGGGAGGACGATCACAGCTCTCCGGCAGGCAAAGGGGGCGGCACTGTACACCGCTGACATGCCTCGTTGGAGGTCTCTCCTGGAATATGCCACCCGGTCGAGTGAATGGCTGCTCCGAGGGAAGAAGGTGGCGAGTAGCGTCGATCACGCCAGCCGTCAGTGAAGGTTGGCGCAATCCGTTCTGCGGGTCCCTGCTGGAACGCGCAGCCCGGTGACAGCAACTCGGCAACTGGCTACGGAGCGAACATGGCAATTCGTCTGGGCGCCACGGAAACGTGGACGACGTCCTCCTACACCAACAACAACGGCGCGTGCGTGATGGTCAGGTCGACCATCGAGGAAGCACTGGAACTCGGGGACACCAAGATCCCCGAGGGTCCGAAACTGGCCTTCCCCACGGACGCGTGGAGCGTTTTCGTGGCCTCGGTGAAGGCCTGAGAAGGCCACAACCGCACGGGGGACGGGTAACCAGGGGGGCGGACAACAGAGGCAGGCAGAGGGCCGCCGGCAGCCCCGCCACGACGGGCCACCTGTAGGCGGCACCCACCGCAAGCCCGGCCCCGCCCCTCCCCAGCACGATCGAAGAGCCCTCTCGACGAGATCGCCGTCCTTGCCGAGAGGGCTCGGCCCACACCCACGCCCCCCATCTGCGGCCTCGGTGGCTTCGCTACCGCGCCGCTCTCATCGCGCAGTGCTTATTGCGCAGTGCTCACCGCGCAGTCCTCATCGCGCAGCTCCCACCGTGCCGCCTCACCGCACCGGGAACGCCACGTCGCACACCGGATCCTCGGCCCCCGCGGCGTCCCAGTCCGCGAAGTACACCTCCCGGCAGGGCCCCGCGGCCGTCAGCCCCTCGGCCGCCATCCACTGCTCCACAGCCTCGAACGCGGCCAGGATCTGCGGATGAGCCACCTGCGCCTTGGTGATCCGGGTGCGGGCCAGCCGTTGGGCCGGCTCCACCCGCACCGCCGTCTGCCGGGCCCGCCCCTGCGCCCCGGCCCAGGCCCGGGCCGCCGCCTCGTCGGCGACCGGCACGCACGCCTCGGCCGGACCGTCGCTCTCCATCGACACCTCGGAGTGATAGGCGACGAAAGGCACCCCGGCCACGCCCCCGCACGCGGACGCGGCCCCCTCCAGCCGCCCCAGCGCCGACCCGATCCACGCCGGCAACTCGTCCGCCAGCGTGTGCCGCGTCTCGGTGACCAGCACCTGCCGCGGCACGTCCACCGTCTCGACCACGAACTTCCCGTACATCTCGGAACTCCTCCCGGAGAGTCGTCCACGAAGGAATGCGGCGAGTGTCCGCTGCCCGGCGACCCGCGCCTCGACGTCCGCCCAGTAGGCGGCGAGCCGGTCGGCCGCGGCCGCACCGTCGTCCGCGTCGAGAACCTCGGCGATCCGGGCGAGCGGCATGTCCAGCTGCCGCAACAGCGCCACCGTCCGGGCCCGCTCGACCTGGCCCGACCGGTAGAACCGGTACCCGGTGGCCTCGTCGACCCGAGCCGGAGCCAGCAGCCCCAGCCGGTCGTACAACCGCAACGCCTTGGCCGACAACCGCGCCCGCGCCGCGAACGCGCCGATCCCGAGCAGTTCCTCGTCCACCGCGCCCTCCTCCGCCGTCGGGCAGCTCTTCCGCCCGACGGCACGAACGCTCGTCCCTGCCCCAGGGGCAAGGTCAACGCCTCGACGGACCCGGGACCGCCGCGATCGAGGGAGCGCCACTCGAGGAAGGTCCGTCCGGCTAGCCGAGCGCGCCCTCGACCGCCGCCACGAGCTCCGCCGCCTCCGGCTCGGTCTGCGGCGAGAAACGGGCGACGACCTTGCCGTCCCGCCCGATCAGGAACTTCTCGAAGTTCCAGCGGATGTCCCCGCTGTGCCCCTCGGAGTCGGCGAAGCCGACCAGCCGCTCGTACAGCGGGTGCCGGCCCTCCCCGTTGACCTCGACCTTCTCGGTCATCGGGAAGGTCACCCCGTACGTCGCGGAGCAGAACTCGGCGATCTCCTCCGAGGTGCCCGGCTCCTGCCCCATGAACTGGTTGCAGGGCACGCCGAGCAGCGTGAAGCCCTTCGCCGCGTACTGCTCGTGCAGGCGCTCCAGCCCGGCGTACTGCGGGGTCAGCCCGCACTTGGAGGCCACGTTCACGACGAGCACGACCTGGCCCGCATACTGCGCCAGCCCGGCGGAACCGCCGCTCAGGGCACCGATCTCAACATCGAGGGGAGAAGAACCGTTGGTCTCTACAGTCGTCATACCCGGATGCTAGCTCCGGCACGTGACAAGGCATAACAAGGAGTGGCATACGCGACGCCTACACAACGCGACGCTCCCGCGACCGGCCTCGACAGGCGACCTCTGCGGCCGCCCGCCCGCACCTACCGCATGGACGGCCCCGAGCGGCCACGACGAAGGGGAGCCGATGTGCATCGGCTCCCCTTCCCTTCCGTCTGCCTACGCCTTGCGTGCCACTCCGCAGTAGGCGTCCACGGTCTTCTCGCCGTCCTCGCCCGGCGTGCCGGCCTCGGGCCGCCACTCCGGGACCCGTACGACTCCGGGCTCCACCAGTGCGAGGCCGTCGAAGAACCCGGCGATCTCCTCGACCTCGCGCACGTAGTACGGCACGGCGCCGCTCGAGTTGTACGCGTTCGAGGCCGCGATCATGCCCTCGCTCGTCGCCGTACTGTCGCTGATCACGAGGTGGCTGCCCGAGGGGAGCCCCGCCATGAGCCGGCGCACCAGTTCACGTGCCTGCTCGTAGTCGGCGACATGGCCGAGCGTGTTGAGGATCATCAGGGCGACGGGCCGGGACAGGTCCAGCGTCCCGGCGGCGGCCCGCAGGACGGACTCGGGGTCGTAGAGGTCGGCGTCCAGGTAGTCGGTGCGGCCCTCGGGGGTGCTGGTCAGCAGGGCGTTGGCGTGGGTCAGCACGATCGGGTCGTTGTCGACGTACACGATCCGCGCGTCCGGAGCGACGCGCTGCGCCACCTGGTGCGTGTTGTCGGCGGTCGGCAGCCCCGTACCGACGTCCAGGAACTGCCGTATCCCCTGCTGCCCGGCCAGGTGCGTGACAGCCCGCCCCAGGAACCGCCGGCTGGTGTGGGCCACGTCGACCAGCCCGGGGAAGATGTCCTTGATCTGGTCCCCGATCTCCCGGTCGACCTCGTAGTTGTCCTTGCCCCCGACGAAGTAGTTCCAGAACCGCGCCGAGTGCGGCTTCGTCGTGTCGATCCGGGCACGTGTCTCGAAACCGGCACTGTCCTGGGTGGTGTCCTCCGACACGGCTGAGCCTCCTGTGATGAGCGTGACCAGTGGGGCCAACGTAGGTGAACGTGACCGGATCTCACCCTGGTTGACGTCAAACCCAGCGACCGAAGCACCTGTTCCAGCCACTTCACCGCGTAGCAGAGCGCCTGTTGCTACACCGGAGGCCCCGGTTGGACCTTCAGGCCGCCGACGAAGGCGGCGAACACCGGAGCAGAGACGGAGAGGACGGCACGAGTCGGGTCCTTCGAGTCGCGGATGGCTGTGCAGGTGTCCGCCTCCGCGATTTCCACGCAGGCGTTGCCGTCGCCGCTGCCCGAGTAGGAGGACTTCCGCCAGCTGTCGGGAGTGATCACCGGGCGTCTCACAACTCCTTGGTCAGTCCGTGAACAAGGTCATGCGAACGCTCGGGATCGAGTGACACTGCTTCCACTCTACGGAAAAGTGTTCGGAACACTCCGAGTTGTGCTTCGGAATCCACGAAGACGGTGCCGTGAGGGCCGTCGCGCAGCACAGTGTCCAACCTCGGGACGGTTCCGCCCGGGTACACCATGTCGGCCGTGATGTCCGCGAACTCCTCCGGTTCGAAGGGGATCACGCGGGCCGAAGGGTCTCCGGCCCGGGCCTTCCGCGCTTGCTGGAGGACAGATGACCCTCCCGAGGGTTACTTCACGTCGACGTAGTCCGCCGCGGAGGCGACCGCCGGGGCGGCACCCGGCCTGCGCTGACGGTCTGTGCGGGCAGGGGCCGCTCGACGGCGGAGCTATTCCACGTCGACACCGTAATCCCGGACCAGTTCCTCCAAGCCGCCCCGGTATCCCCTGCCTCCGGTGACGAAGTCCCAGTCACCGTTCGAGCGGCGGCGGAAGGACCCCAGTACGAGGGCGGTTTCGTCCGGGCGGCCGTCGGAGACATGTAGTTGGCCGAGTGGGGAGCCCTCGGAGTCCAGCAGTCGGATGCCGGCGTCGGTGAAGCCGGACAGGTCGGCCGCGGGGTTGGCGACAGGGTCGACTGCGGCGATGACGACGAGACGGTCGGCGTGTGCCGGCAGGGCGTCGAAGGAGACCTGGACGGCGGCTCTGTCCGGCGCGACGGGGACGAGCGTGCGCACCATGCCATCGGGTGTGCGGGGATTGTTGTAGAAGACGAAGTGGTCGTCGTCCAGGACCCGGTTGCCGTGGCAGACGAGGGCGCACACGTCCAGGGCGACGCTGCCCGACCAGTACATGCCCAACACGTTGTGGTCGTCCGCGTCCGCGTCCGTGTTTGCGTCGGTGTCGCTGTCGGTGTCGCCGCCGGTCTCGCTGTCCGGTGCCGTTCGCCGGTCGGGCAACGGGCGTTCGCCGCTGCCGAGGCGTCCGCGCAGCCCGTGGCGGTGCAGCAGGTCGACCAGTTCGGAGCCCGCCACCAGTTCCAGGGGTACGAGAGCGTCACCGTGGAGGCCGTCGCGGACGCGTCGCAGGTGTCGCGGCGTACGGTGTTCCGGCACTTCGACGGCAAGGACGAGCTGGCCTTCCCCGATCACTCCGCGCGGCTGGAGCTGCTGGCGCGCCACCTGGTGAAGCCGACCGGGAACCGATCGCCGGTGGACGTCGTCATCGCGGCCACCGAGGTGGTGATGCTCGACTTCCTGAGCAGGCCCGAGCTGGTGCTCCAGCGCTACCGGCTGACCCGGATCGTGCCCGAGTTGCGCAGGCGTGAGGTGCTCGAGAACGAGCGCTATGTCGCCCTGACACGGGCGTATCTGCGGGACCGGCTGCCCGCGGACGGTCCGGCGTTCCTGCCGGTGGCGCTCTCCGCGCTGATCGACGCGATGCATCGGTCGGCACTCGGCGACTTCACCCGCAGCGGCGGGACGGCGGACGCGTACGCCGAGCTCAAGGAAGGCATGGAGTGGATCCGCCGGACACTGATCGAGGAACCGGCCGCGGGCGGCCCCCTGCTGGTCGCCGTGCTGCCGGACACGGTGGCCGCGCGGCGTGCGCTGTCGGCGCTGCGTGACGAAGCCGAGGAGGTGTTCTGACGCCCACGAGCCGATGCGCCGGCCCACTCCCATGACGCCCACCTCGTCAACCTCGCCGATACCCATGACCAGGAAAGATGTCTCCCGTGCCATGGCCCGGCAGCCATCGGGCCCCGGGCTGGGGGGCTCGATGGCGAAGCGGCCTGCTCCGTGGCTCCGGATGGGCGCGAGCGGCGCGGAGTGACGGCCTCGTCCTGCACGGACAGCAGCACCCGTCGACGGCCCTGGTGCCCTCCCGCCCCGGCGTACGAGTCCCCCGCGCTCCCGTCCTCCCGCGCTCCAGCCGGTCGGCCAGGGCCGTGGTCGATGCCGAGTTCACTCCCAGCCGTGCGTCGAGCCGCCGGGCCGGCACTCACGCCCGTCCGGGAGGTGTCCAGCCGGTGGAGCAGCGCGTGGACGTCCGTGGGGTGAAGACCGTTGTGGCCGGCGAACTCGGCGGTGAGGGCCGGGATCAACCTGGTGACGTGGGTGCGGGGCCCCGGCCGGGCGGCTGCGGCAGAGGGGCAGCGGTGTGGAACCTTTCACTCGCACGGACTGAAACCTGTCATGGCTGATGTAGACATGCGCCCGCGAGGGGGTTAACGTGTCTGCTGTAGCCAGGAAGTCGGTAAGGCGCGGCAGGCATGAACTGCCCGCGCGGAACAAAGGTTGTGGCACGGCGGTGGAGTGGTGGGGCCGGAGTAGGCTTTGGGTCCCCTCGCTGATCGCCGGGCCCGGTGGCCTCGTGAGGGCCGCCGACAGTACGCAGGACCCGCAGTATCAAGAGGTTGGACAGAAGGAAGAGAAAAGGAGGCGGACGCCATCAGGATCGCCCGGGCGAGAACGGTTCGCTCGGGTACCGCAGGCCCCGGAACGGAAGGTGGTCCCACGGTCACTCATCCGCGATCCCCGCACTCTCCGCCCCCCGTCGGGGGCCGGTGCGGAAACAGAGGGCCGGCCTCGCAGTAAGCCGGTCGATGGTGTTACAAATCCCTCGGGGCCTTGGTGCCGTACGGCACCAAGGCCCCTCGACGCATTCCCCCATTAGAGGTGCAGATGACCGCAGACACACCGCTCGACCGCATCGATGACGACGACTACCCCGCTTACACCATGGGACGAGCAGCGGAGATGCTCGGTACCACGCCCGCTTTCCTGCGGGCCCTGGGCGAAGCCCGGTTGATCACGCCTCTGCGCTCCGAGGGCGGCCACCGCCGCTACTCCCGCTATCAGTTGCGTATCGCCGCCCGAGCCCGGGAGATGGTTGACCAGGGGACTTCCATCGAGGCGGCTTGCCGCATCATCATTCTGGAGGACCAGCTCGAAGAGGCCCAGCGCATCAACGACGAACTGCGACGCGGTGATGTCGTGGCCGGCCACAAGGCGGACGCCTGACCTGTACCTCTACCTCACAGCGGACGGTAGCCCTACCGGGCCCGTGGCCGATAGCCGATCAGGCCGGGCGTCGCAGTCCGGCCCGGGGCGGCAGCCGGAAAAGCCGCGTGGCCGGTGCTGCCGTGTCGGCCTTCGGACCGGCAGCCGAGTGCCACCGAATGATCCGCGCACGATGTGCCGGTCGCGCATGCCGCGGCTCACCGGGCGCCCCCTGCGCCCTCACCGCTGCCCCGTACCGGGGCTCGCGGCTCCTCCCGTCGGTCAGATGGACATGGGGGCGCCAAGCATCGCGGAAGCCCGCTGGAGCGGGTCGACGATCCTCGCGGCCGCCGTCTCCGTGGTCTCCGCGGCCTCGGAGACGGTGCGGCAGGTGAAGCCGAGCTGAGCCATGGCCCGGAGGACTTCGCCGCTGCTGAAGTCACGGCGGTCCTGGCGGGTGATGACCTGACCGACCTGCTTGGCGGGGTAGTGACGGCGCCCGATGATCACGGAGTCGCCGGTGACCGGCTCGGGCTTGACGCCCTTCAGCGATTCCAGCACGCCGGCCTTGGTGAGCTCGAACGGAAAGCGGGCAATGACACAACGCACGATGCCTCACAAGGGGAAGAGGGGAAAAGAAGGGGGCGACCGGGGTAAGGCGGTTCAGTGGGAGAGGGCGAGGACGCCCAGGGCGTTGCCGTGGGCGTCGACCACGGGCAGGATCCCGAGCCGCCGGTGCCGCATCGCGTGCTCGGCCTCGGCCACCGTGGTCAGCGGCGAGGCGAAGAGCCCGCCGTCGTCGGAGATGTCACGCAGGCGGACCCGGTCGGTGTATCCGGAACCGTCCCGTACGGAGGTGAGCCGGGCCCGGGTGACCAGGTCGGTGCACCGGCCGTCCTCGTCACAGACGACGAGGTGACCCGTGCGGGCGGCGGCCATGACGGACAGCGCCACCTCGACGGTCATGTCGTTCCAGACCTGGGGCCCGGCCGTGTCCATGACATCGGCAACCGTCCTGTGCGCGGTGCCGGCGCTCGTCGAGCGGGAATGCGTCTGGACCAGCGTCAAGAGGTGCCTCCTGCAGAGATGGTTCAGCTTCCTGATCAGGACGGTTCCGGGTTCTGGAGACCGGGACCCGGCTTCTGGGTCCCGGGACCCGGCTTCTGGGTCCCGGGACCCGGCTTCCGGGTTTCTCAGGCTGCCGCGTCGGAGACGGACCGCCGTGCGGGCGCGCGCCGGGCCGCCGGCACGGAGCGACGCCGGCCGCGTGAGGTGGCGCCGCGCTTGGGGCGTTCGACCACCGGTGCGGTGATGACGACCGGGACGCCGGAGGGGGCCTGGGCGCCGGTGATGCGGTGCAGGGCCTCCGCGCCCGCGCGGACCTGGGTGGTCTGCGGGGCGATGCCGGCCATTTCCATGAGGCGGGTCATGGCGCGGCGCTGGTTCGGGGTGACCAGGGTGACGACGCTGCCCGACTCCCCGGCGCGGGCCGTGCGGCCGCCGCGGTGGAGGTAGTCCTTGTGGTCGGTCGGAGGGTCGACGTTGACGACGAGGTCGAGGCTGTCGACGTGAATGCCGCGCGCGGCGACGTTGGTCGCCACCAGCACGTTGACGTGCCCGTTCTTGAACTGCGTCAGCGTGCGGGTGCGCTGCGGCTGCGACTTGCCCCCGTGCAGGGAGGCGGCCCGCACCCCGCTGTTCAGAAGGTGCTCGGTGAGGCGGTCCACGGCGTGCTTGGTGTCCAGGAACATGATCACGCGGCCGTCGCGTGCGGCGATCTCGGTGATGGCCGCGTGCTTGTCGGCGCCGTGGACATGGAGCACGTGGTGCTCCATCGTCGTGACCGCGCCGGCCGACGGATCGACGGAGTGCACGACGGGGTCGCTCAGGTAGCGGCGCACGAGCAGATCGACGTTGCGGTCGAGCGTGGCGGAGAACAGCATGCGCTGCCCCTCGGGACGGACCTGGTCGAGCAGGGCGGTGACCTGCGGCATGAAGCCCATGTCGGCCATCTGGTCCGCTTCGTCGAGGACGGTGACGGACACCTGGTCCAGTCGGCAGTCGCCGCGTTCGATGAGGTCCTTGAGACGTCCGGGGGTGGCGACGACGAGCTCGACGCCACGGCGCAGCGCGCCGGCCTGCCTGCTGATCGGCATCCCTCCCACGACCGTCGCCAGGCGCAGCTTCACGGAGCGGGCGTACGGCGCCAGCGCGTCGGTGACCTGCTGGGCCAGCTCACGCGTCGGTACGAGGATCAGCCCCAGCGGCTGCCCGGGCTCCGCGCGCTGCCCGGCCGTACGGGCCAGCAGGGCCAGCCCGAAGGCGAGGGTCTTGCCGGAACCGGTGCGCCCCCGGCCGAGGACGTCACGGCCGGCGAGGGAGTTCGGCAACGTCGCGGCCTGGATCGGGAACGGGACGGTCATGCCCTGCGAACCGAGCGAGGCCAGCAGTTCCTTGGGCATGTCGAGATCGGCGAAGCTCTCCACGGCGGGCAGTGCCGGGGTGATCGTCTTCGGGAGGGCGAACTCGCCCTGCAACGCGGCGGGGCGGCGACCGTGACCGTTGGAACGGGCCGGTCCGCCGGAGCGGTTCGGGGACGACGAGCCGAACCGGTTGCCGTTCTTCGCGGGGGCGCCGCCGCCGTTCCGAGTGCGGCCGAAGCGGTCGTTCGTGCGTGTGCGGTTCATTGCGAGACCTTCCTTGATACGGCACATATCAAGGAATTCCCGCAGCAGTGAACAGCGCGGAGAATTGCAAGAACGGGCCGAATGGAACACGAAGATGAATCGTGCGCCATGATGTGATCGAGAGAGGATGTTCTGGCATCCCCGAGGGGGAATCCATAGTGCGTAAGTCCGCGGATTCCTCAGAGTCGTCCCGCAGGCGAAACCACTGCGGAAAGTACGTAAAGTGCGTACAGCTGGGGCCCGCACCCCGAAGGATGCGGGCCCCAGCTGTACGTGTGCGCCGACGTCAGGCGGGAACGATGTTCTCGGCCGTCGGGCCCTTCTGGCCCTGCGCGATGTCGAAGCTGACCTTCTGGCCTTCGAGCAGCTCGCGGAAGCCCTGGGCGGCGATGTTCGAGTAGTGGGCGAACACGTCAGCGCCGCCACCGTCCTGCTCGATGAAGCCGAAGCCCTTTTCAGCGTTGAACCACTTCACGGTGCCAGTAGCCATGTTTTGTCTCCTTCGGGGCAGTGAGTCGGCACCCGCACTGTACGGATGCCGTGTCGCCGCGATGATCACCCCGCCGGAAAAAGAACCGGTGCCAAAAGGCACTTCCAGTGGCGAAGAAGCCGACTGAGAAGAACTTGGAATTTCGGGAACCACAACTGCAACTGAGATAGACAGTAGCACGTTGCGGCGGTCCGTGTGGGTTGAGGAATTCCACTCCGATCGTTACTGCAAAGAAACTGCCCGCACGGTTCCGTAAAACTCTCACTCCGCGGATGCAGATATAATGTCGTCCAGACCCCGCTGGTCCGTGAATCCCCGGCCCCGGCCCGGACTCCGACCACGAGGGCGACGGTCCGGACCGGTGAAGGCGGCCGGTGTGGCATCGGTGCGCCGGGAGACCACCCTGAGCGCTGTGGAACCGTCAGGCGGGGCCCCGCCCGGCGATGCTGTCGGCCGGGTCGTCGAGCAGGGCGATGCGGGCGGTGACGCGTTTGCCGCCGGGCTCGCGCTGGACCACGAGACTCCGCGCGACGGCCATGACGATCTCCAGCCCGTGCTGCCCCACCCGCCCGGCGTCGGTGGCCCGGGCCGTCGGCAGTGCCGGTTCGGAGTCCCACACCACCACCTCGACCGTGTCGCCCGCGATGCGCAGGTCCATCAGAACGGGGCCCGGCGCGTACTTGCGTGCGTTGGTGACCAGCTCGCTGACCACCAGCTGTGTCAGGTCCAGAGCGCGCTGCGGGACGTGCAGGCCGTGCTCGGCCTGTACCCGGGCGAGGAAGTCCGCGGCGAGGTGGCGGGCCTGGGCGATGGACGTGCCCTCCTCGTCCAGGGCCACTGTGGTCTGTGGAGCCGGCCGGTCCAGCGCGGATCCGTCCTCGTCCGTAGGCACGGGTTCCATCCAACCGCCTTCGCTTCCCGGCTCACACCTCCGCGCATACCCGAACTCGCGCCGGTACACGCCCTGCGTGCGCCCCTGCCGGGCTCTTTTTCCCGGCGCCGGTGCATCGCTTCGGCCGTGGGGAGCGCTTCGGGCGGAAGGTCTGGTGTGCAAGTATCACCGACATGGCCGAGGAATCAGTACCGGACAGCGAACAAGCCGGACGGCGCGGCGGACTGTCGGTCGTGACCGCCGCCATCGACGGCGTCCGCGTGCTCCACCTGACCGGGGAGATCGACCACCACACCTGCGAACCACTGCGGCAGGCCCTGAACACACTCACTGCCGACCGGCCCCGCGTGGTCGTCGACATGAGCGGGGTCACCTTCATGGACTCCAGCGGCATCAACACCCTCATCGTCGCCTACAAGAACGTCACCGCGGCCGACGGCTGGATCCGACTCGCCGCACCCACCGTCCCCGTACTGCGCGTCCTGCGACTCGTCCGCGTCGACGAACTCATCACCTGCTACCCCGACCTGAGCCAGGCCCTCGTTCCTTGAGGTCTGTCCGGCGGATCATGCCGGAGGCGCGGAGGCGCGGGGGCCGGCGCCGGCGTGATCCGGCGGACGGGCGCCGACACTCCAGTGGGACGTCGTGTCGTCCCCGCGCACGTCCACGGCCGCCCCGTCGGGTGGCAGGAGACAGCTGAAGCCATGAGGTGAATAGCTGTACGCCCTGCGGCGCCGGGAAATAAGTCCGATCGGTGACTTTTCATATCCATATGGTCGCTAAGAGTGGCGATGTCGCGGGAGTGGCCCATAGCGTCGGGCTCATGAGGAAATACCAGGTCACATGCCTCGGTTGCGCCATCGCACCCCTCGTCATCGGGATGGGTGCCCTCGCTCCGGCCGCCTCCGCCCGCAGCGGACCCGAGAGAGTGGTTCATCCGGGCCAGTCCATCCAGAAGGCCGTCGACGCGGCCGCACCCGGAGCCACCATCGTCCTGACGCGGGGCACCTACCGCGGAAGCGTCACGATCACCAAGCCGCTGACCCTCCGGGGCGCGGGTGAGCAGACCGTGATCGCGCCCGGGAAGGACGAGGAGGCGCGGAGTGCGTGCGCCGAGGCGGGGGACGGCATCTGTGTCACCGGCACGGACGAGCACCCCGTCACCGGGGTGAGGGTCCAGTCGCTGACCGTCGAAGGGTTCAAGAAGAACGGTGTCTCGGCCACGCGCACCGACCAACTGAAAGTCCACCGGGTGACCGCCCGGGACAACGGCCGGTGGGGCATCGCGCAGGATCGCTCCACCCGCGCCTCGCTCCGCTACAACACCGCAAGCGGCAACGGCGACGCCGGACTCTACACCGCCAACGTGTTCGAGGCCGACGCGGAGAGCAAGACCTTCGACACCCGTGGCACGGTGATCAGCGGCAACCGCCTGACGGGCAACCGGATCGGCATGACCACCCGCCGACTCGGGAATCTCACCGTCGAGCACAACGTCATCACCGAGAACTGCGCAGGTGTCTTCGTCGTGCTGCCGCGCACGGCGGGCGACCTGACCATCCGCCGCAACGCGGTCTACGAGAACAACACGTACTGCCCCGCCGCCGCGCGCCTGCCCCACCTCCAGGGGGTCGGCATCGTCCTCGTCGGTACGGAGAAGGCGCTGGTGACGCAGAACGTGGTCCGCGGCAACGTGGGTGACTCGCCGTATTCCGGCGGGATCGTCGTGTTCGGCAGCATGGACGGCGTCTCCAACGACCGGAACGTCGTCCGCGACAACCTCGTGCTGGGAAACCTCCCGGCGGACCTGGCCACCCGCGACGACAAGGGTAAGGACAACAAGTTCATCAACAATGTCTGCCAGACCTCCGAACCGGCCGGCGCCTGCTGACCGACGAGGCCGCGGCGGCCCGGGACAACCGTCTTCGGGCAACACCGCGCACTTCCACATGTACGGTGCACGGGCGACACGTCGGCCTCCACGGCCGGGACCGGCACACGACGGTCGATGAGGCGGACGGGCCACAGCAGCCCACGGGCCGCGCTGATCCACCAGCACATGACCAGTGACCGTGACCGGGCCGTCGCCGACCGGCTCGGTGCCATGGTCCGGGGCGGTGGGGGAGCGGCATCGGGCTCCTCCGGAGAGGGCGCCGAGCGGACGTAATGGCACGTGCGTGGCGCGGCGCCCGGAACGACGAAGGGCCGGCCTGGGAGGAGACCCTCCTGAACCGGCCCTTTTTCTCTGTGCCCCGGCAGGATCGGAACCCGCGAAACCCGCTTCGGGGGACTTCCCCCGGGCGGGGCTGAGACCTGCGGAAACGTCAACCTGGGGGTGTCTGGCCGGGGAGAACACGCCTCAGTGGTTCGCACGTGCTCACGAGGTTCCCCGGCCTCATGTGTGCTGAACCCGTTCTGGCGAGGGCCGTCGGAAAGCGGGACGGCGCAGGGACTTGCCCCGGCAGCCCGCCGCCCGGCCCTTCTCCGTCGGCTGGAAACAGCCTGCCTTGCCGCCGCCGGAGCGCGGATTCATGAGGATCCAGGGGGCGCGGGGCTCCTTGACGACAGCCTGTCCGGAGAGGGCGCGACCGGGTGCCGGGGCCGTACGTGCCGCCGTGACGGCCGGCGCCCTGCTGTGCCCGGTCTCCGTGTCCCTCGATTCTTGCGACCGGTTCAGCGGCTCTCCGTCCCGTCCGGCCCGAACCCGTTGCTGAATCCCTTCGTGATCCCGCTGGTGGGTGGACTCCGCAGAACCGAGAACACGGACGGGACGGGCAGTGCGGCGGGGACGCCGGCGAGAGGTGCGTTGGGGCTTCTGGTGTACATGTGGAGTTCACCGTATGAACCTGAGCCGGCAACCGGGCCCTTGACGAAGATCGGCACGGTGTGCTCAGCCCCGTCAAGTCGAGCACCGGTGCGGCGGCCATTTCCACTGCAGAGCCGCTGTCAGGAGCCCGCCGCCATGATGGACAAGCCACTCCCGAGACGTGTCACCACTGTCTCCACCAACCGCGTCGGCGGAGTGGACCGGGCCAGGAATCCGTGGTGGGACAACACCCGGTTCCTCTCCGCCTTGCTGATCGTGATTCTGCACACCGGCGGCAGCCTCCTGGCGCGAGAAGACGTGCTGCACTCCTTCCACATCGCCAGCTGGGCCTTCCGGGTGCCTGCCTTCGTCATGTTGGCCGGTGTGTTCAGCAACGCGGGGCCGCTCGGCCCCCGTTCCCTGCGTACCCTGCTGCAGAGCATCGTGCTGCCCGCACTCGCGTTCAGCTTGCTCTACTCGCTGGAGAAGTACTGGCTGGGCGACGAGTTCATCGTGCATGTCGTCCAACTGCCGTGGACTCTGTGGTTCCTGATGTCCCTCTTCTTCTGGCGGCTGCTCCTGCCGTTGGTGGTCCAGCTACGTCACCCACTGCTCGTCACCACGGGCGTCGCCCTCGCCGTGGGGTATATCGAGGAGTTCGGGCTGGCCTTCTCGGCGAGCCGCACGCTTGTCTACCTTCCACTGTTCTATCTCGGCTGGCGGATCGGCCAGGGCTCCCTGAACACCTGGTTCACCAGCCGCTGGAGCCTGTTCGTGGCGGTCGCCGGGATCCTTGCCTCCTGCGTCGTGGGGTGGCTGTGGCACAGGGACATCAAGGGCAACTGGCTTTCCATGCGCCATTCTTACTCCGCCGCCGACCCGCTGAGCCTGGAATGGGCCTGGGTCGTCCGACTGCTGGTGCTGGCCTCGGCCGCGGCCCTGGTGCTCTGTCTGCTGCGGCTGATGCCCCGGCGGCGGCTGCCACTGATCAGCACGTTGGGCGCCGGCGGGTTCACGATCTACCTACTGCACCCGCTGGTCATCTTGCCGTTCCGGGAACTGGGCTGGATATCACGGGTGAACACCCCGGTCGAGATCGTCGGCCTGGTGCTGTGCGCGGTTCTGCTGACGATGGTGCTCGGTTCCCCGCCGGTGCGCCACCTGGTCCGTCCGCTGACCCGGCCGTCCACCGGCTGGCTGTTCGCCCCCGCCACGCCCGGACCGCAGCAGTCGGAGCGGATACCTGCCCACGTACCACCCGTACCGGAGCCCGTGCGCACCCTGTAGTCCTCCGCGGCGTGCTCCTCGTCACTCCTTGAACGTGTCCCCATGGAGGCGACGACAGGGCTCGCTGCGGGGCTGAACGTCGTAGGCGTGCGACACGGCCTCCAGACGCGTCTCGTCGATGTCGATCACCGCGCACTCGGGCGTCTCGGCGAGCGACTTCACCACGGTGTGACCGACCTGCCCCGCGCCCACCACGATGACCCGCATGCCGGCATCGTGGCACGTACGGATACCGGCCGCCGCGACGGCGGCGACGAATCCCTCGAGGCCGACCATGAGCACCACGAGCACCACGAGCACACTGGACCGCACCCGCCACGCCTGCCGACCGCGGTGCGGGGACGGCCGGAAGACGCTGGAAACGGGCCGTGGAGCCCAGCCGTCGCCCACCGGTTCCGGATCGTGGTTCGGGTCGTGGTTCGGAGCGGCGGAAAGCGAGACGGCGCGGGGACCTGCCCCGGCTGTCGTCAGCGCCGGTTCGACCGTCGACGCACGGTGAAGAGACAGGCGAGCATGCCGAGGCCCCAGGCGATGAGGAGGGCGCCCCACAGAGGCATGGTCACCATCGGAACGAGAAGGCGGATCTCGACACTCGCGCGGTTCTCGAAGATGAAGACGAGAGCGATCGCGGTGATCAGAACGAACGGTACGAGGCGGCGGACGCCGGGACGGGAAAGGAACGGCGTACGAGCCTTGGGATCTTTGGTCCGGGTCATGGGATGTCTCTCCCTAGGAGTGCCCTCGCGTCCAGCGTCCTCTCTCCTTACATGGCGCGCCACCGAGGGCGCCGTGCGGGCGCAGCGGCCGGTCGTGCCTTTCCCGGCGTGGTCGTATTCGCGGCGATAGGAGAGGCGGGAGCGTGCGTCGGGTCGGGCGAAAGCGTAGGGGTGCACGGCTGGTAGGGGCGGTTCGGAGGAATCAAACCCCTTCGAACACCGAGTCAGCCGTCGCGGCCGCCACGAGCCGGCCCTGGGCCGGAAATCCGGTGCTGTCCTCGGGCCGGGAACAGACTGCCCAGCGCCAACCGTGCCACGCGCGGCCAGTCGGCCGTCGCTCCGCCGCCCCGCAGCGTGTGCGGGCGGCTGCGCGGCACGCGGACCCGGAGTGCACCGGGCGCGCTGCGGCACACGACGGGTGACGGCAGGACGACGTGTTCTCCGTCGATGCCGACCGGGAGGGTGTCCGTGCCGGCTTCGACGACGACTTCCCCGGCGTTCAGCCGGACGAGCTCCCCGGAGCGCGGACCGCGCACGATGCGCGCCGCCTCGGCGGTGGTGCCGACCCGCACGCACACCAGGCCGAGAAGCCCCGAGTCCAGCCGCTCCCTGCGCCCCGGACGGGCCGCGTCGACGGCACGTCCGTAGGGGTTGTTGCTGACGAGCAGGGCCTGGAGCCCGTCGACGCGTGTGCGGCCGGCCCGTATCCGCAACCTGAGCGCGGCCTCGCCGGTGAGGAGGCCGGGGAGGGCACGCAGGGTCGTGCGGGCCTTGGCATCCCGGTACGCGGGGTCGGTGACGACGGACGCGTACGTTCCGAACGAGGCGTTGTTGACGAAGACCCGGTCCGCGGCGTACCCGAGGTCGACGCGGAGTTCGACGCCGTCGGTCAGGGCTTGCAGAGCTGCGGCCGGGTCGTCGCGGTCGAGGCCGAGGTCGAGGGCGAAGTGGTTGCGGGTGCCCGCGGGGACGACCACGAAGGGCAGGTCGTGGCGCGCCGCGACCTCGGCCACCAGTGCCTGGGTGCCGTCGCCTCCCGCCACCGCCAGCAGGTCGGCTCCCTCGGCGACGGCCTGCCGGGCCAGCTCGGCGACGTTCTGGCCCGGCAGGCCCTCGCCGAGCAGGACCACCTTGCAGCCCGCCGCCCGCGCCTTCTCCACCAGATGGAAACGGTCCACCTTGCCGCCGCCGGAGCGCGGATTCATGAGGATCCAGGGGGCGTGGGGGTCCTCGGCGACAGCCTGTCCGGAGAGGGTGCGACCGGGTGCCGGGGCCGTACGTGCCGCCGTGACGGCCAGCGCCCACAGGGCCAGGGACAACAGAGCCGGCCCCAGCATGCCGAACGCGGCGTACAGGGCGAGCACGGTGACCGGGGCCGCCACCGACAGGACCGCCCCGAGGACGCGGAGCGCACCCGTGTGGGCCAGGACCCACCACACGCCGACGGCGGTGAGCGCGAGCCCCGCGATGCCGACCAGTACCCACAGCACGCTCCGCAGGCCGGCGGCGACGAGCGGCACCAGGATGCTTCCCAGGAGGGCGAGCAGGGCGAGGCGGGCCCGTCCGGCACCGCCTTCGCGTGCGGTCGCGGCCCCTGCCCGGTCCGGCCCCCTCGTGTCACCTCTGTGCCGTTCCACCTGTCGGCCCTTCTCCTCGCGCTCCCGGGCACGCGTCGGCCCTGTCCTGCCAATGCCGTCCGCGCGGTGCCGGGGCTGCCTCACCCGTCGCGCGGTGTGCGCTCCCCCGACAGGTCGGAGAGGTTGCCGCGCTCGACCACGCACAGGGCCCAGATGATGAAGCCCGAGATGGCGATCATCACGACCGACCACAACGGGTAGTACGGCATGGAGAGGAAGTTGGCGATGATGACGAGTCCGGCGATGGCCACACCGGTGACGCGCGCCCATGTCGCGGTCCGGAGCAGTCCGATGCTGACGATCACGGCGATCACGCCCAGAACGAGGTGGATCCAGCCCCAGCTGGTCAGGTCGAACTCGAACACGTAGTGGGGTGTCGTGACGAAGACGTCGTCCTCGGCGATGGCCATGATGCCCCGGAGGAGGTCGAGCAGGCCGACGAGGAAGAGCATCACGGCCGCGAAGACGGTCAGGCCGGTCGCCCATTCCTGCCTCGCCGTGTGTACCGGCCCGGTGTGCGTCGCGCTCATCCTGCGCCTCGTTTCGTGGTGTGCGGGTGCTCGACGACTGGGGGTGCGGGGGGTGGGGGGCCTAGTGCTCCGCCGGACCGTGGCCGGTCAGGACCAGTTCCTTCGCCCTGCGGAACTCCTCGTCCGTGATGTCGCCGTGGGCGCGGATCTCGGACAGCCTGGCGAGCTCGTCGACGCTGCTGGACCGGCCGTCGGTCGCGGTCTTCCTGATGTAGGCGTTGAACTCCTCCTGCTGCGCGCGTGCCTGGGAGACCTCTCGGCGGCCCATGTTCTTGCCGCGGGCGATCACGTAGACGAACACGCCCAGGAAGGGCAGGACGATGCAGAACACCAGCCAGCCGGTCTTCGCCCAGCCGCTCAGCCGGTCGTCGCGGAAGATGTCGGTGATGATCCGGAAGAGCAGGACGAACCACATGATCCACAGGAAGAACCAGAACATGGTCCAGAAAGCGCTCAGCAGCGGGTAGTCGTACGCCAGGTAGGTCTGTGCGCTCATGTCCGTCCTCCGTCCCGGGCGCTCGCCCGGTAGCGGCTCTGTGCCGTCTTCAGCTCTGTGCCGTCTTCAGCGTGCCCACGGCAAGGACCGGGCGGCCTCACCCGGCGCGGGTGAGTGTGCGCACCGGGTGAGGCCGCCCTCGGCGGACGGGTTCCCGCCTTCGGGTCAACGGGTTCGCGCTTTCGGATCATCGGATCAAGGGCCGGACTCCCCGTGGCCACGGGGAGCGGTGGCCGAGAGGACCGCCAGGACCGCCAGGACCGCCAGGACGATGCCGACGACGAGCGCCACCGCTCCGACCGTGGGGTGGTTCCAGAGCACCAGCGCCAGCGCCCCGGCCGCGAAGGCGCCGCCGGTGGTCCACGCCTGGTGGTCCGCCAGCCGGTGTCCGGTGGACCCGGTGCGCACTCCGGCGCGGCGCAGCGCCCGGCCGGTGGCCGTCGTGCCCCGTCGCGCCGTCGTGCGGACGACACGGGCAGGGCGTCCGGGACCGTACAGGTACGCCACCAGCGCCGTGATCACCGAGACGATCAGCAGGGTGCGCGTGCTGTCACGCAGGAAGCGGACGAACGTGTCGTAGATCGCCGCCGCCGCGTCGGGCGGCAGCGCCGCGGGCGGAACCGAGTCCAGGTAGACCCGTCGGACCACGGCCAGTACGAGGAGCAGCCCCATCATCATCACACCGGTACCCGTCGCAGTGATCATCAGCATCACGCGGTGTGCCGGGGCGGTCCACACGGCGAGCGCGGCGAGTACGACGGTCAGGACGGGCAGCCACATGCCGAGGACGTCCAGCAGCCGCATCGTGTCCTGCGCCTTGCTCAGTTCCTCGCCCTGGAACAGGGTGATCGTCCGGTCGGTGTCCGGGATGGCGGCCGCCTTCTCGAAGCCCGCGTCGACGAGCCGCTCCCGCACCTGGTCGACGACCTCTCCCACATGCAGCTGAACGGTGTCGCCCTCGGCGCGCACGGCACCCGTGCCGTCACCGGTGAGCATGGTCACCACCGCGGCGTGCGACCGCCGGTTGGCGCCCTCCCAGGCATGCTGGAAGGCATCGCTGGTGATCACGCCGCTGACAGTGCGGTCCACGACGGTCCTGACCGCGTTGCGCAGCGGGACCTCCAGGGACTCGGCCCCCTCCACGACGCGGGGTGACGTCCCGGCGTCCTGGAGGGCCTCGGCCAGCGAGTCCGTCACCGCCGCGACGTCCACGTTCTCCACCACACGGTCCGTGAGCCGGTTGATCACGGCCTCCTGCACGGGCGGCTCGGACGCCAGCGGCGCGACGGTCTCCACGTACCTGTCGGTGTCGGAGACCGTGTCCTGGACCCAGGCCGCGACGACGGCCAGGGGAGCGAGCAGCAGGGTCAGCAGAAGGAGGACCGAGGAGCTCGCCAGGCGTATCCGCCGGTGTCGCACGGCCGTGTGGCGGCGCAGTCGCTCGTATTCCGCTCGTTCCTCGGCGGTGATGACGTATTTCGGGTTCCCGGATCCGCCGGAGTCCGGCGGATCCGGGGTCGCGGCCGGGTTCATGGGTGCTCCTCTCCGTGGGGGCGCCGCCCCGGCCGCGACGGTCGCCGCCCGGGAGGAAGGCCGGGAGGACGGCCGCGACGGTCGCCGCCCGGGAGGACCGGAGGGGGAGGCGCCCGCACAAGTCCGGGAGCGGTGTCAGGCCGCCCCGGCGGGAGCGTGCGGCCCTCTGGTGTGTGTCTTGCGGAGCGCGGCCCGCCATGCGAGAGCGACCACCGCCTCGGCCAGGCCGAGCAGGACGAGCCACAGGCCGAGCAGCCGGGTCAGGGCGCGGGCCGACTCCGCCGGCAGGGCGAGCACCACGATCCCCGCGACGATGCCGAGCACCGCGACGCCCAGGACGACGCCGCGGTGCGGCAGGTCCTGGGCGGCGATGGCCGTGTAGAGGGTGAGGATGCCGGACACGAGCCAGACGACGCCGACGATCAGCGAGAGCGCGGCGACGGTCTGCAGCGGGTTTCGCAGGCACAGCACCCCGGCCAGGACGTACAGCACGGCCAGGAGCAACCCTGGGATCCGTTCACCGTGCTCCTCCCGGCCGAAGACGGCCACGAACCGGAACGCCCCGGTCACCAGCAGGTACAGGCCGACGAGGACGGCCAGGACGTGCAGGGTCCCCTCCGGCCAGACCAGTACCAGGACGCCCGGTACCAGTGTCGAGACGGCAGAGCCGAGGAGCCAGGTCCATGAACGGCCGAGCCGCGCGAGTACGTATGTGGAGTCGCCTCCCGGGCCGGGGCCCGTCCCGTCGGGTCGGTGCTCTTCTCCGGTGCGCGATGCCGGACCACGCGGCATGGTCATGGCTCCTCCTCGCGTGAGCGAGCGGTCGCTCCAGGACCGCCTTCGGGGCGGGATGTGAAGGGACGTTGTGCAAGGGACCTGATCGCTCCAGGATCACGCCTGTCACCGGGTGCCGGGTTCACCCACCACGGGTGATCCGTCGGCGCCGACGTGGCGGCGGGGGTGGGAATCTCCGGGCGCCTGTCCCCTCGGCCTTCCGGCCGAACGGAGAAGACCACGGGGCCGGGTCGGCTTCCCCTTCGTCCGGTTGTGCGGGGCATCCCCGGCACGGGCCCACGCCCGCTCGGGCGATTCCCCCGCCCTCGCCGCCCACCTGGGCGGCGGCGACCGTTCCGACGCGCGCTCACCGAGTTCGCCCAGTCCTGCGCCGACCGGCCTGCGCTGACCGGCCTGTGCCGACCGGCCTGTGCCGACCGGAACGAGCGGGACTTCGAGGCGCTGGAAGCCACCCGCCGCTCCGGGCCGCTCCGGGCCGCTCCGGGCCGCTCCGGCCGGCCCGGACCGGAGCGGCTCCGATCTGCTTCACGGCCCTCCGGAGGCTGATCCGGTGTCGCACACCGCCGGGTCCCGTCACTCCGGCAGCTGCCGCATCTCCACGACACGCAGTCCCAGTGACCGGCAGCGCGCCAGCAGCCCGTACAGGTGCGCCTCGTCCACGACGGGGCCGAACAGAACGGTCTGGCCGGACATCACGACGTGGCCCAGCTCCGGGAAGGCTTTGGCCAGCGTTTCCGACAGGTGTCCCTCGATTCGGATCTCGTAGCGCACGAGCTGTCCTCCCACGGACTTCCTGGGACAGGCGGACGGCGTCCTTACCTGCGATCATCCGCCTCCGTGCCGTTTCGGGCCTCACCTGGTACAGGTGACCCGCCGCCGGACGACGGACGCCACGGATCAGTGCTCCAGAACGATTCAGTGCTTCAGAACGATCTTGAAGGAGATGATCAGCAGACCGAGCAACAGGTTGACCGAAGCGGTGACGGCCACAAGCCGCCGCGAAGCACCGGCGTGGCGAGCCGCTGCCACGGACCAGCCCACCTGGCCGGCCACGGCGACGGAGAGAGCCAGCCAGAAGGCACCTTGCACATCCAGGCCCAGGAGCGGGCTGACGGCCACCGCGGCGGCCGGCGGGACGGCGGCCTTGACGATCGGCCACTCGTCGCGGCACACGTGCAGCACGACCCGGCGGTCGGGCGTCTGTTGTGCCAGGCGCGCCCCGAACAGCTGGGCATGCACGTGCGCGATCCAGAACACCACGCCGGTGAGCAGCAGCAACAGCACCAGCTCGGCGCGGGGGAACGAGCCCAGGGAGCCGGCGCCGATCACCACGGAGGCCGCGAGCATGGATCCGTAGACGCCGCCCGTGTAGTCCGCGCGGGCTCGGTGCGCGGCACGGCGCGCTCTGCGGGCCGTGGCCGGGCCGGTCCTTGCTCTGGACACCGGTGACTCCCTCCGGACTCAGCGCATCGCTCCGGTCGCTCCGGCCGGAGCGTCGGCATCCGGCTGTCGCGGACGGCTTCCCCGGGCGGTCGGGAGGTGCGGTGTGACCAGGAAACTGGCGAGCGCGATGCCGCCGGTGGCCAGGATCGCCGCCTTCAGACCGCCCAGCTGCGCGGAGGCGTAGGAGTCCGCGACGGCGTCGACCTCGGACGGCGGCAACCCGGCACGCTCGGCCGCCGAGCGCACCTGATCGGTGGAGACGAAGGTGACTCCGGCCTGGAGAGCGACACCGGCCTGCTCACGGGTCTCCTCCGACAGCCGCGGGTTGTCCGCCACCTGCGTGGTGAGGACGTGGGCCAGCGCACCGATGAGGATCGACCCGATGAGAGCGGTGCCCAGCGCCGAGCCCAGATTCTGCGCCGTGAACTGAAGCCCTCCGGCCTCACTGCGTTCCTCGTCGCCGACGCTGGACTGGACGACGTTGCCCAACTGCGAGGCGAGCAGGCCGACGCCCACGCCCAGCAGGGCCATGGCACCGGCGAACTGCGCGTCGTCGATGACCGGGTCGATGGTGGCCAGCAGCCACACGATGGCCGCCGTCAGGATCACCAGGGCCAGCCGGACCACCCGGCGCGGCCCCACCACCGGTCCCAGCGAGGACGCGCACAGGGAGGTCACGAGCATGGTGGCGGACACCGGGAGCAGGCGCAGCCCTGTCTGGAAGGCGTCGAACCCCTGAACCACCTGCAAGTACAGCGGGATGGTGAAGAACAGTCCCAGCAGGATGAGGTTCTGGCTCAGCAGCATCAGCAGGCCGGACCGCAGCACGGGCCTGCCCAACAGGGACAGATGCACAAGGGGGTCGGCGCCTCGATCGTCACGACGCCGCTCCCAGTACCGGAAGAGGGCCAGGGTGGCCACTCCGGCGCCGACGACGAACAGCGTCGGGGCGAAGCCGAACACGGTGAAGGGAGGATTCCGGGGCTGCACCCATCCCCACGTGCTGCTCTGCAGCACGCCGAACACGCCCAGACCCAGTCCGGCCGCCGAGAGCACGGCACCGACGCCGTCCAGCCGGGGAGGCGAGCCGGTCCGGACGGGCGTCGCGATCACCCGACGGCACAGCAGGACGGCCACGACGACCACGACCTCGCCGGCGAAGACCAGCCGCCAGGTGAGATACGTCGTCACCCAGCCGCCCAGCAGTGGGCCGACCGCGATCCCGGCGCCGGCGAGCCCGCCGATGACCGCGTAGGCGACAGCCCGGTCCTTCCCGCGGTACGACTCCGCGACGAGGGCGACCATGGCCGGCAGCACCATGGCGGCTCCGAGCCCCTCGATGACGGACCAGCCCAGCGTGAGGACCCACAGCGTGGGCGCCACAGCGGTCAGGGCCGACCCCACGCCGTAGACGACCAGCCCCAGAAGGAACATGCGGCGACGCCCCAGGATGTCCCCGAACCTACCGCCGATGATCATGAACGCGGCCATGACCAGCGCGTACAGCGTGATGACGGCCTGGATGGCGGTGACCTCGGTGTCGAAGTCCTCGACCAGCTGACTGATGGAGACGTTCATGACGGAGGTGTCCAGGACCATCAGGAACTGGGCCGTACCGAGGACGATCAGGGCCCTCCAGTGCTTCACGGTGTCCACCTCGCCGAGTCGGCCGGTACGCCGGTGGGGTCGGCCGGCCGCGGGCCGGCGCACGCCCCGCCGCTCCTTCCATCGCCCCTCCCATCACATCCGAAGCACGCGCCCCGTGCCTCACCCGCCACGGGGGAAGGGCTGAGCCCTGTGACGTCCTGCCGGTGGGAAGGGCTGAGCCTCGTGACGTCCCGCCGGTGGGAGGACGGGCGCCGCCTCTCTCACCGACGCGCGTTCACCGGATCAGCCGGAGTTCGCGCGCGCGGCGCACCGCTTCGTTGCGCCGGTTCACCGCCAGTTTCCGGTAGACGCTCTTGAGGTGGGTCTTCACCGTGTTCACCGACAGGTAGAGGTCGGCGGCGATCTCCTCGGTCGACATCATCCGGGCCAGTCGCTCCAGGACGTCGTGCTCGCGTCCGCTCAGTTCCGCCGCGACGAGCAGCGGAGGCAACGGCTCCGTCCGGGGCTGCTCACCGCGTCGCGGCGGGCCGGGCGTGAGCCAGCCCGCCGCCAGCGCGTGCAACGGAGCCGTGGCCAGAAGAGGCCGGATCCACGCTCCGGCATCGAGGAACGGACGCCGCAGCCGCTCCTGCCGGGCGCCGAGGAGAGCCTGTGCCACGAGCCTGTGGGCGGTGGCGGTGTCCCCCGCCTCCTCCGCGACCCGCGCCCTGACCAGTGCTGCCCCCACGGTCACCGCCGGACCGGTCCGGTCCTTGGCGCGGATGCTGTCGAGCAGGTCGACGGCGGCCCCGGGACGCCCTGCGGCGAGCTGGATCGCCGCGGCCTCCACGGCACACACCGGCTGGTCGCCGGAGACTCCCTGGAGCACCTCGGCGGCTCTGTCCGGCCGTCCTTCGGCCAGGTGGGCGGCGGAGGCGACGAGCATTTCATGGCTTGCCGCCCAGGGTGAGGCCACGGCGGTGGAGACGGCCGGGTCCGCCGCCTCGACGGCGGCTCGTGTCTTGCCCCTGACCAGCAGGAGGCGGGCTGTGGCGAGGGCTCGCCCTGCCGCCGTCACCGGGTCGCGCGTCGCCGAAGGGAGCTGGGCCGTCTCGTCGAGGAGGGCCTGGGCCCGGCCCAGTTCATGGCGGTCGACAGCCACGGCGGCCAGAACCAGCCGTCCGATGCCGGAGCCGGAGCCGATGCCGATGCCGGAGCTGGAGCCGATGCCGGAGCCGGACGGCCGGAGCGGGTCGGCCCGCTCCGCCTCGGACAGCGCCGCCAGTGCCTTGCGTTCCGCCCGGCCGGGCCAGCCGTTCAGATAGTCGAGCAGGGCCAGGTGCCCCATCGACTCCTCCCGGGGCAGCACGGTGGAGGCTCCGCCGGGGGTGCCGGCCACGGTGGTCAGGACAGCGCGCGCGTCCTCGAAACGCCCGGCCCACAGGCGTGCCGAGCCCAGATGGGTCAGCAGGAGAGCGGTGAGTTCGGGATGCTCGTCCAGAAGGTGTGCCGGGACTTCCCACCGCAGTTCATCGGCCGCTTCGGCGGCCTTTTCGACCCGTGAAGGACATCCGGCCAGCCGGGCGGCCAGTGCCTCGAGCAGCGCACAGCTCAGCCGGGCGGCCGCCGGGCCGGGCACGTCGTCCACCGGGCCGGGCACGTCGTCCGCCAGTCGCTCCTCGGCGTGGCGCAGGTGTGCCCGACCACGATCGAGATCGCACCGGGACAGGTCGTGGGCGGCGCGCACGAGGTCCGCCGCGGGGCTTCTGGCCTCGGGCCCCATGGAGGAGAACAACTGGGCCAGGTCGTCCGAGCGCGGGCCGGTGAAGAGCCGGCCGATCGCCAAGTCGTCTATGAGGGCACCGGCGGCGAAATTCCAGTCGTCCGCGGCGGCGCTGTGGGCGAGTGCCTCCGGCAGGAATCCGGAACGACGCAGCCACCGCGCGGCCCGCCGGTGGAGTTCCGGCTCCAGCCCGGGCAGGCGTACGCGCAGATGGGCCCGGAGGATCTCCCCGAACAGCGGGTGGAGCTGGTACCACGAGTGCCCGAGATGCTCGACGAACGCGTTCTCGCGGTGCAGTCCGGCGAGAAGGGGCTCGGCATCGCTCCGCAGGGTCAGTGCGTCGGCCAGACCGGGACAGAAACGCTTCAGGACGCTGACGCGCAGCAGGAGGTCCTGTGTCTCCTGCGTCTGACCCTTGAGGACCTCGGCCAGCAGGAAGTCCGCGACCGTACTGCGGTCCGCCTCGAACTCCTTCAGGTAGAGCTCGGGGTCGGCGCTCTCCCGAGCGGCCAGGGCGGACAGGCGCAGGCCGGCGGCCCAGCCCCGGGTGCGGTCCACCAGGGCCCGCGCGGCGTGGACCGGAAGGCTCAGACCGTGCAGCTCCAGCAGCGCGACGGCCTCCTCGGGGGTGAAGGCCAGTTCGGCGGCGCGGATCTCCGTCAGTTCGCCGGCCGCCCGGTAACGGTGCAGCGGAAGCAGAGGTTCGGTGCGGGTGACGAGGACGAGGCGCAGACCCCGCCCGGCGTGGTGCAGGACGAACGCCAGTTGCTCCGTGATCTCCGGAGCGGTCATGCAGTCGTACTCGTCGAGCACGAGGACCACGGGCCGGTCGCGATCGTTCAGCTCGGCGGCGAGCGCTGTCAGCAGCCTGCGGTCCACCCCGGAAGCGTCCGCGGGGGCCCCGACCGCGTCGGATGCCGGCGCACCGCAGGCGCGCAGCGTCTGAAGGACGTACGCCCAGAACACCCCGGGACGCCGGTCCCCCGCTTCGACGGTGAGCCAGGCGACCGGTGACCGCAGCCCGGCGGCCCAGTCGGCGGCCAGCAGGGTCTTGCCGGCCCCGGCCGCGCCGTTGACCAGTGTCAACGGCGTCCCGAGAGCTTGGCCGAGGTGGTCGACGAGCCGCTGCCGCCGCAGGAACGCGGCGGGTCTCGCGGGGAGGGCGAACCGGGTGCGCAGGAACGGGTCTCCCAGAGGATCGGCGCACGGAACATCCGGGACGATGGGAACATCCGGAACAACGGGAACATCCGGAACGATCGGTTCTTGAGCGTTCTCGTAGGTCTCAGGCACGGCGCTCACCGCCCCTACTCCGTCAATACCACATCACGGGCAGCGCTCCGTCCCCCAGTATCCCAGCCTTCCCGCCCGGTCGCGCGACGCACCGAGCCGTCGGCCCGTTCACCTGCCCTTGTACCGCCCCCTGCCGCCGGGCCCACGGCGGTGTTCGTCACCCACGATCACCCACGACACGCCGTCCCGGCAGCGAGCGACAGCGCGTGACGGCCACCGGCCCGCCCCGGTCGCTCACCGCGTTCACGGCCGAAGGCTCACCGGCGCAAGCCTTCGCCGTGAAGTGCCACCCGGTGCTACCGGGCGTCTTCTGGCCGACGGTGCCATGCTCGCCGCTCGACGGCCGTCGCTTCCTCCCCGGCCAACCGGCAGACGCGCGGCCGTGGTGCCCGGGAGGACGAGTCGTGGGCACCGCAAGTGGTGTCAGACGCCGAACGCGGCGGGGTACTGGATGGAGCCGGTGGGGACGGGGCGGGTGTCGTCGAGGGCCATGGCCATCATGGCCTCGTCGGGTACCTCGAAGGGGGCGCGGACACCGAAGCGAGAGGCGGGGGTGAAGCCGAACCGCGGGTAGTAGTCGGCGTGGCCCAGGACGACGACGAGGTTCTCTCCCATGGCCCGGGCTGCGTCCAGGGCGGCGCGGATGGCGGCGGAGCCGGCGCCGGTGCGCTGGGCGGAGGGCAGTACCGCGCACGGGGCCAGGGCGAGGGCGGGGTGACTGTCGACGTGGCAGCGGGTGAGCAGGGCGTATCCGACCGGGATTCCGTCGGAGGCAGTGGTGATGATGGACAGTCCGTCGATCCACGCCTTCGGGTCGGCGCGCAGTGCGTCGACGATGTCGGCCTCGACCGCGGTGGGGAAGGCGGCGAGGTTGATGTCGCGGATGGCGGGGATGTCGGCGGTGGTCTCGGGGCGGGTGGTCCAGGTGGTCATGGCGGTTCGTTCTCGCTGGTGTCGGGGGTGTGGTCGTGGGGACGGAGGAGGTAGACGGCGTAGGCGTTCTCCCGCAGCAGCCAGCAGCCAGCAGCCAGCAGCCAGCAGCCAGCAGCCAGCAGCCAGCAGCCAGCAGCCCGCGGTAGCTGTCCGGACGGCGCCGGGGAATCTCACCTGCCTCGACGGTGGCCAGGACCACGCAGCCGGGTTCACTCCCGTGTACACAGTCCGCGAACCGGCACCCTCTCCTCAGAGTCTGACATCAGCGCTGCCCTGCGCCCGCCTCGGTGCACCCCGGCACGTCTTCGGCACGTCTTCCCACCGCGTTGGTGGCGCCTTGGGTTTTGTGCAGGGCGTTTCACCTGCGTTCACGGCGGCCGGCTGTCCGCGTGGTGACGGCTCCGGATCTCGTCCGAACGGCTGTGAACGGGGTTGAACGGGATGGGAACCGAGACGGTGATGTACGTCTTCAGGCTGCCTCCCGGCTGAAGCGGCCCTCCGACCGGTCGGGACTGAGGTAGGCGAAGCCGGTGCCGTACGCGAAGTTCAGTACGCGAAGTTCAGGAAGTACGGTCCGTCGTCCTCCATGCCGCCGAGCCGGAATCTGTTCTGGTCGGTCCACGAGCTGAGGGTGAGGTTCTGGATCCGGGCGGATGCCGGCTCCGGTGACAAGGCTGTGAGCGGGTGGGCGGGAACCCGTAGCCTGAGACCACCGGCAGCACACGGTTCTGATCAAGTGGAGGGGATGCCGATGACCACAGCTCCTGGCGGTGTGCCTCACCCACCGTCCTCGTCGTCGCATCCGCTGCGGACCATCCGTGACATTCGGGAGTCCCTGCCGGAGGACCAGCGGCGGCATTTCGATGCGGAGCTCGCCGACACGGAGATCGAGGCGCTGCCCGAGATGCTTCACCGTTGGGTGGCATTGAGTAACGACGGTTTCGAGGAGTTCCTGCTCTCCCGGCCGTTCGAGGGCCTGGAGTTCGGCGCGCGCTCCTACGACGAGCAGACGGACGCCGAGTGATCTACCTGTTCGACACCAACGTGGTCGCCGAACTCACGACCCGGGCCACGCCTGACCCGCGCGTCCTGGCCTGGTTCCGGTCCACGGCCCGGCCCGACCGCTTCCTGAGTGTGATCACTGTGGCCGAGATCGAGGCCGGCGTGGCCGCCGCCCCGGATCCCGTACGACAGGCGCGCTACGCCCGATCCCTCGCTGCTGTACGGAACGAATACCACGACCGCATCGCGCCGATCGGCGAGTCGGAAGCGGCTGCCTACCTGACCGTTCACAAGGCGCTCAAGGCTGCGGGCGCCGGCATCGACCCACCGGACGCCCTGATCGCTGCCACCGCCCTGGCCAACGGGTGGACGGTCGCCACCCGCAACATCAAACACCTGGCCCGAACCGGGGCTCTGGTCGTCAATCCATGGGAGCAGCAACTGTAGGTTGAGGCGCCCCTCACATACATGTGGTGCGAGACCGGATGCCCTGCCGCCCACTCGGGCGACAGGGCATTCGACCTGCTTTTTCTCTGTGCCCCCGGCAGGATTCGAACCTGCGACACCCGCTTCAGGAGTTTTCCATGGGCGGGGCTGTGACCTGCGGAGACGTCGGCTGCAGGGTGTCTGGCCTGGGGAAGTACCCTTCCGTAGTTCTCGCGAGTTCACGTGGTTTCCCGGCCTCATGTGTGCTGAATCCGTTCCGTGGAGGCATGTGTCTGCCGGTGAAACGGCTGCTTGCGTCGCTCTGACCAGCTAGTCAGCCTCTCCCGCACAGCGGGGGCACCTCAGCGAAACGGCAGCCAGGTCCCGGTACTGCTGCGGGGGAAGGCGAACCAGATGTCACCGGTCGACGCACCGAGGCGCCGCGCGCCGTCATGGTGGCGTGGTGTGCGCTGTCGGTAGTCGAATCCGTACCGGACATCGCCCTCCCGGGCGTGGGTACTGACGCGGGAACTCCGGCAGGCGCGAGGGCTGCCCTCCAGGAAGAGGTCGGTGACGAGGTGCTCGCCTGTCATCAGAGGGATCGTGCCGCTGCGCTCGAGCACCCGCCCGTAACCGGAGCACGCGTTCCAGACTCAGCGCGCCGCATGCGGGACCGGGGCCATGTGGTCGGTGAACCAGTCACGGGCCAGATCGGTGACCTTCTCCAGGGCACCGGGTTCCTCGAAGAGGTGGGTCGCGCCGGGGACGACCGCGAGCCGGCTCTCGCAGCGCAGCCGGGCCTGTGCATCGCGGTTGAGGTCGAGCACCAACTCGTCGTGGCCCCCGACGATCAGCAGCGTGGGCGCGTTCACCGCCGGCAGCCGTGGCCCGGCCAGGTCGGGCCTGCCGCCCCTGGAGACGACTGCGGCGATCCGCGCGCCGGGCTCGGCGGCCGCCCACAACGCGGCGGCCGCGCCGGTGCTCGCACCGAAGTAGCCGACAGCCAGCCCCTGGGTCTCCGGCCGACCGCGCAACCAGCCGGTGGCGTCCGTCAGCCGCCGGGCCAGCAGACCTGAGTCGAACACGTTGGCCCTGTCTGTCTCTTCCTCCTCGGTGAGCAGGTCGAACAGGAGAGTGCCGAGCCCGGCCCGGTTCAGCCCGAGCGCGACGAACCGGTTGCGCGGGCTGTGCCGGCTGCTGCCGCTGCCGTGCGCGAACAGCACCACCCCGGCCGCGCTCTCGGGCAACGTCAGCTGCCCGCGCAGCACCATCCCACCGGCCTGCACATCCACCTCCGGGTCCTCCGGCACCGCGTGAGGCGGCTCAGTCCGGCGGGTGCTCAGCAGACGGGCCACGGCTTCTTCCAGACAGGCGACGACCTCATCGTCGTCGGTCTGGGAGAAGTCGGCGTAGAACTGCCCGATCGCATAGAAGTCCCACGGGGTGTGCAGGCATACCAGTTCGTCGGCGTCCTCGCCGAGCCGTGCGGTCCAGTCGTGCGGTGCCACGGGGACGGCGAGCACGATCCGTGCCGCTCCCCTGGCACGGGCGATCTGGCAGGCCGCACGCGCCGTGGACCCCGTGGCCACCCCGTCGTCGACCACCAACACCGTGCGGCCCTCTGTGCCAACCGGCTCCCGCCCTGCTCGGTAGCGCCGGGCGCGGCTCTCCAGCACTTCCCGCTCACGGGCCTCGACCTGGGCAAGTTCATCCGGGGTGATACGCGCGGTGCGCACCACGGCATCGTTGATCACACGCACGCCGCCCTCGCCGATCGCTCCCATCCCCAGCTCCGGCTGGAACGGCACGCCCAGCTTGCGCACCAGGCAGACATCGAGCGGCGCGCCGAGCGCCCCCGCGACCTCGGCGGCGACGGGCACCCCTCCACGGGGCAGCCCCAGCACCACCACCTCGGTCCCCTGCAGATGGCCCAGCCGGGCGGCCAGTTGCCGGCCGGCATCACGACGATCTCTGAAGAACACGACCCGACCTCCTCGTCCCGGAGGAACACGGCGGGCGACACCCGCCCCATACCTCCATCCTCGCCCGCGCAGCGAACAGATGCGCATCGCCACGCGACCCGCCCCGGTCCGGCCGCCGACGGCGACCCGAGGAGGACGGCTGATGCACCGGCCCGGGGGAGCGAAGCCGACCTCGCGCGAAGCCTCCCCGACAACTAGGCCGGCCGCTTCGTCGAAGCTGTGGCGGCACGCCCACGTCCGACCAGCCGCCGCCGGAGGCCACCCGAGGCCGGACAGGCGCTCCGCAGCACGTGAATCGACGGTGTGGCCGGCCCGCGCGCGCCGAGGGAAGGGACGGACAAGCCCAGATCGCTGTGTCCGGGTGGGCTGACGTATCCGCCGCACCGACGGGTACTGCCGTCGCAGGACGGTCAGGCGGCACCGTCTCCGGCAGGCTGCGGCACGATGACGACCGGGCAAGGTGCATGGAG
Organism: Streptomyces sp. P9-A2; assembly: GCF_036634175.1. Taxonomy (NCBI): domain Bacteria; kingdom Bacillati; phylum Actinomycetota; class Actinomycetes; order Kitasatosporales; family Streptomycetaceae; genus Streptomyces; species Streptomyces sp. P9-A2. The sequence continues at coordinate 3,475,765 of NZ_JAZIFX010000001.1, read as the reverse complement.
CATGCGGCCCTGGCTGACCGAGCCGAGCACCAGTCCGGAGAATCCGCCCGGCCCGGCTCAACGCGGTGCGCTGCGTTCGGGCATCCGCGCACGTGGTCAGGCACCCGAGGTGTGCGACGTCCGCAGCGGAGTGCGCGCGTCACGGCAGCCACCAGCCACCAGCCACCAGCCGCGCTGCCGGAGCCGTTTCGATTCGGGTTGGGTCAGGTTGGTCGGGCCGGGGACGACGGTCGCCTCTGACGAGCGCCAGTCTTCGGCCCTCGCACACGCGCCGAAGTGACGACCGCGGCGAGGTCCCCGCCGCGAGCCTCCGCCCTCGTCGGCGGGTGGAGAAGCCCATCACCCTGGCCGGCCGCAGCCGCGAAGCCCAGACGCCGCGCGGACGCCTCCTCGCTGCGCGCCAGTGCACGACGCAGCCCGGCTCGTAGATCCGCATAGCCCGCGGACGCGGTTGTCCTGCCGGCCTCGTTCGGGACCGGCGGCTTCCGACTTGCCACGCCCCGACCAACAAGCAGTCGCGAATCGTCGCAGTGCGCGGCATGAGCGATACGGCGCCTTGTGACACGGCCCGCTCAGGTGCCGGCCCGCGGTCACGGACCATCGCGCCGCCCAGGGTCGGTACGCATCAGCCAGGTCACCGTTCGGCTGACGTCCGAGAGCGAGACGATTCCGGCGAGCCTGCCGTCATCCACGACCAGGACCCGGTGCTCGGCGCCCGGCTCCATGCGCGGCAGCAGATCCGCCAGCGGGCTGTCCGGCCCGACCACGGTGGTCTGCGACAGTGGCATCATCACCTCCCTCACCGTCACGGGGCGGTCCTCGGCCTGCGGCACCTTTCTGGCGCTGTCGAGAGTCACCAGCCCGACCGGGACCCCGTCGTCGATCACCGGGAACGCCGAGTGCCGGTAGCGGTAGCGCGCGCTGGTGAGGAAGTCCGTGACCGTGGTGTCCGCGGGAACCGTGAGAGGTTCGGGCGTCATGGCGTCCCGGACGGGGACACCGGCGAGCACCCCGCGCAGCTGGGCCTGCCGTCCCTCGGCGGTGGCGGCCGCGATGAGGAACCAGCCGATCAGCGTCAGCCACAGACCGCCGAACGCGCCGGTCCGCATGAACGCGATCAGCCCGAGGACCACCAGCAGCCACCCGAGGACCCTCCCCGCCGCGGTCGCGCCGGCTGTCGCCCGCAGCCGGTCCCCCGTGCGCCACCACAGGAACGCGCGCAGCAGCCTGCCGCCGTCGAGCGGGGCGGCGGGCAGCGAGTTGAAGATCGCGAGCAGCACGTTGATGCCTGCCAGCCACGCCACCATCTCCACCACGATCCCGGACGCGGACACCAGGTCGAGCAGCCAGGCACCGAGTGCGAAGAGCCCGCCCAGCAGGAGGCTGACGAGGGGGCCGACGCCGGCGATCCTCAGCTCCGCGCCGGGGCTGGACGCCTCGGTCCTGAGCCGGGCCGCTCCGCCCAGCAGCCACAGCACGATGTCGTCCACTTCGACGCCGTTGCGCCGGGCCACGACGGCGTGCGCCAGCTCATGTGCGAGCAGGGAGGCGAAGAAGACCAGGGCGGTACAGAGGCCGGCCGCCCAGTACAGCGCCCAGGCCCGCCCCGGATGCGTCTCCGGGAGGCGGCCCTGCGACAGGCCGAACGCGATGATGCCGAAGATGAGCAGCACGCTCCAGTGCACGCCGATCCGGACTCCTGCGATCCGTCCCAGAACGAACGTCGCCCTCATAGCGCTCTCCCCTGCTCGAGCCGTCACCCGAAAGACAGCCGTCCCACTCCGGCCACCGCTCCGTCTCACCGCCGCCCGTCTCACCGCCGCCCGTCTCACCGCCGCCCGCCGTACCGCCGGCCGCCGTACCGCCGCCCGCCGTACCGCCGGCCGCCGTACCGCCGCCCGCCGTACCGCCGGCCGCCGTACCGTCGTCCGACGCGAGCGCACAGATCCCGATCCCCCTGGTAGTGCAACGGATCGGCGCGAAGGAAACACCACCACCTGTGGGAAGGAGTTCCGGGTCACGGGCTCGGACCCCGCCGGCTCATCGGGATTGATGCACTGTGCGCGCACCACGTCGTCGTTGACAGCGCTCGCCTCGGACCTCTCGCTGAGCGCATCCTCCTGACCTCCAGTACACCCTCGAGCCGACGGCTTCGCGCGCCGGAGGGGCCTGGAGACATGGAGGGCACTTCAGGGTGCGACCGCCTCCGTCCGGTCGCGGTACCGCCGGGCATGCCCTCAACCGGCATGCCGGACAGGTCGGTTCCTGGACTGTGAGACGTGGTCCGGCCCAACGAGGAGGTCGAGGCGCTCCTTCAGGAGTACGCGGATCTCATCGCCATCACCGGAGGAGAGGCGTTCAAGGCGCGCGCCTGCGAAAAGGCCGACCGCTCGATCGGCGGCCATCCCGCCGATGTCGAATGCCGTCAGGACCCCGCCCAGACTGCCGTCCTCCTCCAGCACCGGGAGCGCGTCGACTGAACCGCCCCGGGTCTTTGATGGAGACATCAAAGACCCGGAAGGATCCCGATCATTGCTGCACCCCGGAAGTACTCCGACGAGCTGCGTGAGCGTGCGACACGGATGGCCGTCGAGGCCCGCAAGGACCCTGCGGCACGCAATGGCGCCGGGAAGCGCATCGCCGACCAGCTCGATGTCCACCCCGAGGCGTTGAGGACCTGGGTCAAGCGCGCCGAGACCGACGAGGGCCTGCAGCCCGGGACGACGAGCCAGGACGCGGCCCGGATCGCTGAACTCAAGCGTGAAGTCAAGGAGTTGAGGCGAGCCAACTCGATCCTGAAGTCCGCGTCGGCTTTCTTCGCGGCGGAGCTGGACCGTCCACTGCGATGAAGGTCGCCTACATCGACCAGTACAAAGAGGAATTCGGCGTCCAGCCGATCTGCGCGGCACTGAAGGACACCGACGCCGAGATCGCGCCGAGCACCTAAACCTGCGGAGATGTTGGCCGCAGGGTGGCCGGCCGGGAAACAATTCCTCCGTGGTTCTCACGTGGTCACGGGTTTTCCCGACCTCATGTGCGCTGAATCCGTTCCGCCGAAGGGCCTGGTGACCACGCCGTGACGCAGGGTCAGTTGCCGCCGCTCAGCGGGGCGACGGACCGGGCCAGACGGCCGAGGCGTCGTCGCGGTCGGGGGCGGGAAGGCGGATCGGGCGGACGGGGATCGTGCGGGTACGTCCTTCAGCGAAGGCTGTCCACGTGGCGGGGTGGCCTGAATAGCACAGAGTGGTCAGGGCGAAAACACCGTCGGCGTAGACCTCGACGTACTCCCCGATAGCGAGGATCCGCAGGCTCGCGGCGGGCTCGGTCAGGACGGTCTCGCCGAGCCGAGCGCCGTCCGGGCCGGTCATCCACAGGTTCTTGCCGTCACAGCCGACGGTGAGGGCGGGCTGTCCGCCTTCGTCGGTACGGGTGCGCAGGGTGATCTCGACGGGCCCGGATATACCGAGGCCGCCGACCGCGTGCAGGACGGGCACGTCGGTCTCCTTGCCGAGCCACGCGTCCAGACCGGGCCACCACTCCAGGCGCGGTGCTCCGTCCGCGGGAACGACCAGGCGCTTCGGCTGGGCCAGCATGCCGCGGCAGCGGTCACCGGTGTCGGTGAGGCCGACCTGACGGGGCGTGGTGTGCAGCACGACGCGGGAGCCGTCGGGGGCGGAGATGATCCGGGGGGCGTAGGAACCGGTCGGACCGAGTGGGCCGCGCCGGGTCCAGGGGCCCCGCAGGCTGGGAGCGGTCCACGACTCGAAGCCGCGGGTCGCGCCGATGGAGCCGAGCAGGAGCCAGCTGCCGTCGTCGAGGCGTTCCAGGACCGGGCACTCCAGTTCGTCGACGTCGCCGGGTGAGATGAGCGGCGGGTGGACGGTCCAGTGCTCCAGGTCGTCGGAGGTGGCCCAGGCGACGCATCCGCCGGCCTCGACCGGGAGGGAGGCGTCGCTGGCGCAGACGACCATCACCCAGCAGTCCGACTCGTCGTCGCGTACAACGAAGGGGTCGCGCCAGGCCATCTGTTCGCCGGTGCGGTACCAGCGCGAGTCCGCCTCGACGACCGGTGCGGTGCCGTGGCGTTGCCAGCCGGTGCCGTCGGTGCGGTCGGAGTACGCCAGCCCGACCGACTGCAACGGCCAGCCGCCTGCCGTCAGTCCGCTCACGCCCGTGTAGAACATCGCCATTCCGTCGCCGTGCCGGACGGGGTGCATGGTCCACACCGCCTGCTGGTCGAAGCGGCCGGGCAGGCCGACCCCGAAGGCGGTGCCCTGCGGCTGCCAGTCGACCAGGTCGGTGGAGGTGGCCCGGCCGTAGGAGGTCTCCATCCGCAGGTGGTCGAACTCGGCTGTCCAGGGCCCCTGCAGGTGCAGCACCGTGTACGTGCCGTCCTCGTCCCGCAGCAGGGCGAAGTCGTTCACGCAGAGGCCGGGCGGGGCGTATCGCATGCGCAGTTCCTGTCGGCTCACAGCGCTCAAACGCATGCGCTGACCATCGATAAAAACGGACTCTCTTTGGAATCATCCCAAGTAAATATGAGCGCAAACGCTTGCGCAACAAGATGGGCGGGTTTACGGTCACGTCACCCCACAGCTCACACCGACGTGAAACCAACGGGAGGAACTGCGCCGTGACGGCCAGCATCAACGACGTCGCTCAGGCGGTCGGCGTCTCCGCGTCCACCGTGTCCCGCGCCCTGCGCGGCCGGCAGGGCGTGTCCGACGAGGTACGGGACCGGATCGCGGCCGCCGCCGCCCAGCTCGGCTACACCGCGTCCCGTTCCGCTTCCAGCCTGGCCAGCGGCCGCACCTACACCATCGGGGTGCTGGTCCCCTATGTGGGCCGCTGGTTCTTCGGCACCGTGCTGGACGCGGCCGAGAAGGTGTTCAGCGCCGCCGGGTACGACGTGCTGCTGTACAACCTGGGCTCGCCGGAAACGCGCAAGCGTTTCTTCACGAGGCTGCCGGTCCGCAAGCGAGTGGACGCGGTGCTGTCCCTCCTCATTCCTGACGATGAGGAGTCGGCCGCGCTGCGCTCACTGGGGGTGCCGTTGGCCACCACGGTCGGCGGCACCCGGCCCGGGTTCACCGTCGTCGGGATAGACGACCGGGCCGGCACCGAGAGCGCCGTACGGCATCTGGTGAACCTCGGCCACCGCCGCATCGGCATGATCAGCGGGTCCAGCGGGCCGCTGCACTGGACCACCCCCATCGAGCGCCGCAACGCCTACCTGGACGTCCTGGCCGACGCCGGGATCGAGCACGATGCGGCCCTGGAGGCGGACGGTGACTACACCGTCGACGGCGGCGAGCGGGCCATGACCGAACTGCTGGCCGCCTCCCGCCCGCCGACCGCTGTGTTCGCGCAGTCCGACGAGATGGCGATGGGCGCGCTGCGCGCCCTGCGCCGCCACCGGCTGAAGGTCCCGGACGACGTGTCCGTCGTCGGCTTCGACGACCACGAACTCGCCGACGTGGTCGGCCTGACCACCGTTGCCCAGCCAGTCGCCGAGCAGGGCGCCGAGGCCGCGCGGCTCCTGCTGCGCCAGCTCGACGAACCCGACACCGAACCCGCAGGGCATGTCCGGATGCCCATCCGCCTCGTCCTGCGCGAGACCACCGCCCCGCCCCGTCCGCGCGGACCTCACTGACACCCCTCGAGCCCCACACCCCCACGCCTCGAAAGCACTCCCGCACCTCGAACCCTCGCCACAGCACGGAGACATAAACCATGAGTTCGACCAGCAGAAGGTACCGCCGCACAGCCTGTACGGGCCTGGCTCTCGCCCTGCCCCTGGCGGCACTGGCCGCCTGCGGCGGGGGCGGCGGCACCGACGCGTCCGCGGAGGGCGGCAGCGGCAAGGGCACCATCAGTGTCTGGGCCCACCAGAGCCAGAAGAGCGAGGACGCCGCCGTGCAGGCCGCGGTGAAGTCCTTCAACTCCTCGCAGAGCGACATCAAGGTCGAGCTGAAGCTGATACCCGGCAACGACTACACCAAGACAATCACCGCCACCAGCGCCTCCGAACTGCCGGACGTGATGGAGTTCGACGGCCCGACCATGGCGAACTTCGTCTACAACAAGAAGCTCGCCCCCATCGACGACCACGTCTCCGCCAAGACGATGGCCAACGCCACCGACGCGAGCAAGTCCCAGGGCGAGATCGGCGGCAAGCACTACGGCCTGGGCATGTACGACTCCGGCCTCGGGATCTACGGCAACAAGAAGCTGCTGGACGCGGCCGGCGTGAAGTACCCGACCAGCCTGTCCGACGGCTGGACCGCGGAGCAGTTCACGGACGCGCTCAAGACGCTGAAGGCCAAGGACTCCGACGGCAAGACCCTCGACATCCAGGAGAACAACGGTCTCGCCACCGAGTGGGGCGCCTACGGCTTCGCCCCCGTCGTCTGGTCGGCCGGAGGCTCGCTGCTCAAGGACGGCAAGGCGGAGGGCGCCCTCGACACTCCGGCGGCGGTCTCGGCGCTGAAGACCGTCCAGTCCTGGAAGACGTACGTCGACCCCAACACCGACGGCAACGCCTTCGCCAAGGGCCGCGTCGCCCTGAGCTGGGTCGGCCACTGGATGTACCCCACCTACAGCAAGGCCCTCGGTGACGACCTCGTCGTCCTGCCGCTGCCCGACTTCGGCAACGGCCCCAAGACCGGCCAGGGATCCTGGGCCTGGGGCATCGGCGCCGACACCAAGAACGCCAAGGCCGCCGGCGCCTTCATGGACTACCTCCTCAACGACACCAACGTCACCGCGATGACGACGGCCAACGGCGCCCCGCCCGCCACCAAGACGGCGCTCGCCGCGTCCCCCCTGTACAAGCAGAGCGGCCCGCTCCAGCTCTTCGCCGACCAGCTCGCCAAGCCCTGCGGCGACAGCGACATCACCAAGTCCTGCGTCGCCGTCACGCGCCCGGTGACCGCCGGATACCCCACCATCACCGCCAAGTTCAGCGAGGCCCTCAACTCGGTCTACGGAGGCGCCGACCCGAAGAGCGCCCTGTCCAAGGCCGCCCGCGCCATCGACCAGGACTTCTCCGACAACGCCGGCTACGAGATCCCGTAGGACCATCGGCCGGGGGCGGGCCCGCGCACGCCGTGCCCGCCCCCGCCGGGAACAGGACCCATCCGTGACATCCGCAGAACCGGCACACGCCGCGCCCCACGCCCGGGAGAAGGCCCCACCCGTGACCGCCGAAAAGCCCGCGCGTCCGGCGCGTCCGGCGCGCCCCGTGCGCAAGAACCGCGACTGGCTGCACGGACTGCTCATGTCCACGCCTGCCGTCGCCGGACTCGTCGCCTTCGTCGGCGTCCCGTTCGGCTACGCCGTCGTCCTCTCCTTCTACAACGTCCGCCTCGGCTCTCCGCTCGCGCCGGCCTTCTTCGGCCTGGAGCAGTACCGCCGACTGTTCACCGACCCCGACCTGTCCGGCCCGTTCCTGCGGGCCCTGCTGAACAACCTGACCTTCGCCGTGGTCGTCGTCCCCGTGCAGACGGCGCTGGCACTCGGGCTGGCGATCCTGCTCAACCGCAAGCTCAAGGCGATCGGCCTGTTCCGGTCCCTCTTCTTCATGCCGGTCGTCTTCCCGATGGCGCTGGTCGCCGTGATCTGGCGGCTCATCCTCGCCCGCAGCGACCAGGGCATGCTCAACTCCGCGCTGCACGCGGTGAGTTTCGGCAACTGGGGCGCCTTCGACTGGCTCGGCGACTCCGCCACCGCGATGGCCTCGATCATCGTGCTGTCCGTCTGGCAGGGAGTCGGCTTCCAGATGGTCATCCTACTCGCCGGCCTCCAGCAGATCCCGGGCGAGCTCTACGAAGCCGCCGAACTCGACCGCGCGAGCCGCTGGCAGCAGTTCCGCCACGTCACCCTGCCCGGCATCCGCGGAACCCTCGTCTTCGTCGCCATGCTCACCTCGGTGCTCTCCTTCCGGGTCTTCGACCAGGTGTACGTCCTCGTCAAGGGCGGCGGCCTCAACGAGGACGCCGCCCGCACCGTGATGTACCAGGCCGTCACCACCGCCTTCGACCAGAACAACGTCGGCCAGGCGTCCGCGATCACCGTCGTCTTCTTCCTGATCGTCGTCGTCCTGACCCTCATCCAGCGCCGCGTCGTCCGGCCCGACAACGAGGACTGAGGACTGACCATGAGCATCCACACGGGCCTCACCCGCACACCCCTGCGCCGCTTCCTCGACTACGCCGTCCTGAGCGTGCTGGCCTTCATCTTCGCGCTGCCGGTGATCTACCTGTTCATGGGCAGCCTCAAGCCGTCCGACGAAGTCCTGAACGGCCTGTCCGGCTTCCTCCCGACCCACCTGTCCTTCGACAACTACACGGCCGTCCTCGACAGCCTCAACTCCGACAGCACCGGCTACTTCTGGCGCTTCATGGGCATCTCGCTGCTGCTGTCGTTCGTCGTGGTGACGGGCGGCCTGTTCATCAACTCGATGGCGGCGTACGGCCTGTCACGGCTGAAGTGGCGTGGCCGGAACGCCGTCTTCACCCTCGTCCTGCTGCTGCTGCTGGTCCCGTTCGAGTCGGTGGCCGTCCCGCTCTTCTACATGTTCAACGACCAGCGCAACACGCTGTTCATCCAGGCGATCCCGTTCATCGCCAACGCCTTCTCGGTCTACCAGTTCCACACGTTCTTCCGCTCGATCCCGCCGAGTATCGAGGAAGCCGCCCGTCTCGACGGCGCGGGCCCCTGGCGCACCTTCTTCGCGATCATCGTCCCGATGTCGAAGCCGGCCTTCGCGTCCGTGGCGATCCTGACCTTCCTCATCCAGTGGGGCTCCTTCCTCTGGCCGGTCCTGATGGTCTCCGACCCCTCGGTACGCCCGCTGCCGCTGGAGATGAGCGTCTTCCAGGCCCAGCTGCCCCCGGACTGGGGCCAGATTCTCGCCTTCGGCGTCCTGCTCGTCCTGCCCGTCCTGATCGTCTTCGCCTTCTTCCAGCGCTGGTTCGTCCAGGGTGTCGCCAGCTCAGCCGTCAAGGGCTGAGCCGCTTCCCGAGTTCCCGAGAGGTACTGCTGTTGTGGACCACCCACCGCCAACGCCCCGGCGGCCGCCTCTGCGAGCGAGGGCCTGCTGCCGTTCCTGTGCGACGCGGTCCTCACCCTGTGCGCGCCGAGTCCGGCGATCTCCCGCGCGGACGGGCGGCTCGACGGGGGTGCCGCCGGTTTCTACCACGGTGACCGCAGGGCGTCGGCCCAGCTGACCGTCGCAACCGAAGGCATCACCCTCGCTCCGGTCGACGGCGGGCCGAGGGGAGCGAACCGGGCGGAATTCCGGTCGCTCCTGCGGGGCCTCGACGAGGTGGCGGTGGACCCGGCCCGCGCCCTGCACCGCCGCCGAACCGTCACGGCCGTACGACACCGCGATCGCCCTTCACGGCCTGACCGGGGCAGGCTTCCCCGACGCCGCCGCATCACCGGCAGAGGGCCTACTGACAGCGTCGACGGCATTCGACGCCCGCCTGCCCGAACTCTTCGCCGGCCACGGCAGGGAGGCGGGCCCGTACCCAGCCCCCTACCCGGCGTCCTGCCGACCCCAGGCGTGGGCAGCCGCTCCTCGGTCCTGGTACTGCGCTCGGTCCTCGGCCTGGATGCGGACGTCCCGGCCGGCACGGTCACCGTGGCCCCCACCTTCGCCGGGAGACACGCCCCGCTGACGGTGACGGGGCTCCAAGTCGGCGGCGGGCGGCTGGACGTCACGCTGACGGCGGACGGCTCGGTGGAGGTGACGGCCCCGGAGGGACTGGCAGTGGTGACAACCTGGGGGAGTCACGCCACCGCGTAGAGCCGGGACGACGCCTCCGGCTTTCCTCGCATCAGGCCGGCAGCGTGCTCAGTGCCGGTCGCGCCACGCTCGGGCCACGGCCGCGGCGGCATCCGCGGCCCGCTGTTCGATCTCAGCGGACACTCCCCGCTCGCCGAGCACGAAGAGCCGGCCCTTGGTGAGATGGGTGGTCGTCTTCCACCCCAGACGTGCGCCCGGCCTTCCGAGCGGCACGCCGGACGCGTCCTTGAGCTCACCCACTGCCATATGTGTGCTGCAAGCGCAGAGACCCTCCCGTCCGCCGGACGGAAGGGCCTCTGACCAGGTGTTTCTCTGTGCCCCCGGCAGGATTCGAACCTGCGACACCCGCTTTAGGAGTTTTCCCTGGGCAGGGCTGTGACCTGCGAAAACGTCGGTCTTGGGGTGTCTGGCCTGGGAAAACACCCCTCCGTGGTTCTCGTATGTTCGTGGGGTTTCCCGGCCTCATGTGTGCTGAATCTGTTCCAGCGGGGGCTGCCCGTGACGACTGCCGGCCTGCCCTGGTCGCTCACCGCGTTCACGGTCGAAGGCTTGTCGGCGCGAGCCTTCGGCGTGAAGTGCTACCCGGTAGCACCGGGTGCTACCGTGGTCGGTATGAGCGTTCAGCCCGAAATCACCCAGCGGGATCTGCGCAACCGGTCCCGAGAGATCATGGACGCCATACAGGGCGGCCAGTCGTTCACCGTCACCCGTGACGGACACCCGATCGGTGAGCTCGTTCCTCTGCGGCGACGCCGTCGGTTCGTCTCCCGCCAGGAGTTCGCCGCGATGTCCAGGACCGCCCCCGACATCGACCTCGACACCTTCCGCGCCGACCAGGACGCCACGGCCGACACCTACCCGGACGATCCCTATGCCCGCTGACCGCTCGACGTACGCGCAGGGACTCCTCGACACCAACATCATGATTCTGCGCCGGTGGGTGGCCCCCGAGGAACTACCGGACGAAATGGCGATCACCGCCATCACCCTGGCCGAGTTGTCCGCCGGCCCGCACGAGGTCCGTCGCAACGACGAACAGAGCGGCTACGACGAACACGCCGAACGCGCCCGCAGGCTCGACGTCCTGCAACGCGCCGAGAACGAGTTCGACCCCATCCCCTTCGACGCCGACGCGGCCCGTATTTACGGCCGCATCTGCGCCGCGGTGATCAGCGCGGGCCGCAAGCCGCGTCGCCGGGTGGCCGACTTGATGATCGCCGCCATCGCCGTGGCCGAGGACCTTCCCCTCTTCACCACCAACCCCGACGACTTCAAAGGGCTGGACGACCTCCTCACCGTCGTACCGGTCACCCGCCCGAGGGTGCCCCACGACGGCTGACGCCGGGGCGCGCCGTGTGGGTGGGGGCTCAACGGACTTCGTGGTGCGAGCGTGGCACGGACGAGATCATGCCGTAGGGCCGGTTCGGAGGATCAAGCCCTTCGAGCCGGCCCTTACTTCTGTGCCCCCGGCAGGATTCGAACCTGCGACACCCGCTTGAGGAGTGGGATCGAATCCTTGACCGGTGGTGTTCTTTTGTGCCGGGTGCTGCTGTCCGTGCAGGTCAGCAGCACCCGGCCTGACGCCCGGCCTTGCTTCCTGACAGTGGGTGCCGCTCCGTCCGCTCACGCATCCAGAGCTCTGACCAGCAGTGTCGGCGCCCCTCCTGACGCGACGCCTCATCTGCCGGACACAGCAGACGGCCGGTGCGGCTGCTTTCCGACACCCGGCAGTATGGGCGCCGTCACTCATTTCTCACGAGCATGCACGACCGCCTGCGTGGTGGAAGGGTGTCCGGGCCAGGAGCGGGGCTTCTTCCGCTCGGGCTCTTCCCCTTGTGCCCAAGGGGTCCGGATCTCTCGACAGGCGGCCGTCACCGTCGGCGAGCGGCGGAGTTCGGGTGCATGCCGTCCTGCTGGCGGTGCGGGAACGCGCGGTCGTAGGCGATACCGAGGGCGATGGCGACGGCCGCCAAAGTCACCGACCCCAAAGGGGTCCAGGTTCAGCGACCGCCGACAACTCCGGGCGCGGGTGACTGGCCGGATGTCGTGTGACCACACGATCTGGGAGCCACATGTCTGTCGCGGGAAGCTCACGCGCGGCACACGTGGCGCGTGTCAGGCTGGGGTGATGCAGCCGTGCAGGAACGCCGGAAATTCCTCCTGCACTCTTTGGCCCCGTGGGGACGACGGTATTGCCGGAGCTCGGGCCGATGGGTAGGGCGTGGGGTCATGGATGCGCGGGAGACCCGGTCTTGGAGTGTCGGTGCGCGGGCAGTCGGGCGCGGCAGCTCAGCCGCATCGTCCCTCAGCGCCGTGGACGGCTGTTCGAGATCGTTCTCCTCGACCCGAGGCAAGCAGAGATCGGGCGGTTGCGCTTCCGGTTCTGCCCGCAGTGCCGTACGGGACGAATCCTGGACGTCTGGGTCAGCGATAACTGACAGCGGCAGGGACTGGGGCGCGAAGCCCTTCACTCCCTGCTCACGACCTATCCCGGCCACCGGACGGAAAGTTTGTGGACGGTCCTCCTGCACGGCGATGAGCCGGGAGACGTTCACGGACTTTCCGTCCGGTGGCCCGCTGTGCCGGCATCTTCGAGGCTGGTTCCGCCGACTCACCCATGGTGTGTTCGGTCGGTGACGTGCACGATGCGCACTTGCGCCTGGCGGGTGCCTTCGCTTGGCCGTCTCTTGCAGTCTGCGGTGACCGAAGCGCGAACAGCCCGGCGAAGAAGGCAAGCGTGGGCACGCGATCCTGCGTGGCTGACCACTCCGTGGGCGTCGGCCGAGACGACGAGCCTGGGGGCCGGGCGATGGTGTGTACGCAGAAAGTGTCTTCCTGCTGGAACGACAGAAGCCTTGGACAAGCCCGGCCGCCCCAGGTCAGGAGGTACATTCGCTGTTTTGTTCAAGACCGGACGCCGCTCAGGCGAAACGGCCGGGCTCTGATGCGCTCACCCGGGCGGTTCGGTCCCCGCCGCGTCGGGTGGGGTCGGTACGACACCCGGGAGCGGGGCCATCACCCACCGCGCCTTCTCCCAGATGATGGTCTCGGTGACGCGGACGGGTCGGCGCTTGACACCTGCGGTGCCGGACACGTCCACTTTCCATACGCCCTCGAAGTCAGAGGTGCGCGTCCACCGGACGTCCCAGTCCTGTCCGCCGTACGCCTTGATCCGGGCGCGGGCGTCCTTGGAGCCCTGGGGATGGGCGTCGAGCAGCCCGGCCAGCCCGCCCTCGTCCGAGCGGTTGAGGAACCGTACGTAGTCGTGCAGGAAACGGTCCTGGTCCGCCAGGTCGGGTTTCGCGGACGCAGAGCCGTCCCCGCCGCCGCATGCGGTGAGCGCTATCGCGCAGAGCACCGCCATGAGCAGCCCGGCGCGACGCCGCCACGAGCGGTGTCCGCTTCCGTCAGGTGCGGAAGGCGTAGTAGGTCGCGCGCGGGTACTGCGCCACAAGGCTCTTCACCGACTTCCGGTAGGTGTTGGTCGAGTGGTAGGTGAGGTAGGGCACTCCGCCGCTCTTGTACGTGGTGATCATGGAGTGGTCCTTGGACCTGTTGCCGCTGAAGTCCATCTGGAGGATGTCCCCGATCCCCAGCTTGTACACGTTGTCCAGGTTGTAGGCCCGGTCGCTGTGCAGAGCGAAGGACGCCCAGTAGTTGACGTTGATCCAGGACGTCGTCTGGTTCGAGGAGTTGTACCACCAGTTCTTGTAGCTCTTGTACCAACCTGTGTCGTTTTTCCAGCCGCCGGCCCGCAGCGCCTGGCTGATGAAGTTCGTGCAGTCGCCCCCGACGTCGTTGAACTTGCGGTAGTTGGTGTTGTAGTTCTTCCAGTACTTCTCCGCGTACTTCGCCATGGCGGTGTAGTTGTAGCTCGCGGTGGCGCTGACCTTGGCCTGGGCCTGGACGGTGGGCTGGGTGGTGCCCGCCTGGCTCTCCTGGGGCGCGGGGCCGTCGGTTTCAGGCTCGCCGCCCTCGTCGATCGGGTCCTCGGCCATGCCGGTGAACGTGGGCCCGCTGTCCCCGGCGGTTTCCGCCACCGAGTTGACCGCGGCCGGCCCTTCCTCGTCGAGAGGCGTGAATCCGGTCAGCTCCCACGTGCCGTCCGGCGCGGCGACGAAGGTCAGCTCGTGCCTGGCCTGAAAGCCGGTGGTCGGCGGCTCGTCGCCCTGGATCTTCTTGTACGTGAGCATCGTCGTCTCGGTGACCTGGGCAGTCGCCCGGTCGCCGGTCACCCGCACCCTGTCCACGTCGATCTCGGTCTCGGCCGCCGTGTACGCCTCGTCCAGGTCGGCGAGTCGCGCCCTGCGGTCACGCAGTACCTCGGTCGCCGTGTCCTCCGTGCGGGCCAGACTGCTGGTGACGTGCACGCCGCCCTTCAGTGGCAACACCGCGCCGGCACGGCGGGTGGCCTGAGATCCGTCCAGGAGCGCGGAGGTCCGTCTGGTCAGTACGGCATCCGCGAGAGCGGCGAAGTCATGGGTGGTCTCGGCATCCACGGTGCGGGCCGCCTCCGCCGTGGCCTGGGCGGCTGCGCTGTCCGTGGCATGAGCGGTCGCGGCGGGCGGCAGTGCGGCCAGCAGCGTCGCGCCCAAGGCCAGCGCCGTGGCACGTCTGTAGCTCCCGTTCCTCATGAACTTCCCCCAACTCAGGCCTTTGACAGGCTGGTTGAAGGCATCCTGTCACCTCCAGTCACGTGCAGCGAGGTCTTTTCGTACACGCGTTCCCGGGTATCCGGGTTCCGTTTCGGGCTCCGGGCCCCTCTCGGAGCGCCAGGTGATCAGAGTGGCGTCGAGGTTCAGAGGCGAGGCCGGGCAGCACGCGTCCCGCGGCCAGGTCAGCGGGTATGCCCTCACTGAAGTTCCCCCCGGGTCCTGGACAGCGGGTGTTTACGATGCGAACTGCGGGCGGGGTGATCGCTGTGGCCTGCCCGATGAGCTGAAGCGGAGCTTCCCGAGTAGGGTGGGACTCACTACGTGCTCATCAGCCGCCTTCCGCTGCCGACCTCTCCGTCGCCCCCCCCATGTGCGTCCGCTGCTGGTCGTGGTGTGACATTCCAAGTGCGGCTCGGGCACTGAATTCCCGTGAAATGCGGAGTTCCGGACAATTGCTAGAGAGGCAATTATGGCCTTTGCCACGGCCAAGGACGGCACGCAGATCTACTTCAAGGACTGGGGGTCGGGCCCACCGGTGGTCTTTTCCCACGGCTGGCCACTGACCGCGGACGCGTGGGATCCGCAGCTGGAGCTGATGGCGGACAACGGCTTCCGGGTTGTGGCCCACGACCGGCGCGGGGGTGGACGCTCGGGCCAGCCCTGGGAGGGGAACGACCTCGACACGTACGCTGAAGATCTGGCCTCGGTCATCGAGGCCCTCGACCTTCATAACGTCATCCTGGTCGGTCACTCGACCGGTGGAGGAGAGGTCACACGCTACATCGGCCGACACGGCTCGAGTCGCGTTACCAAGGCGGTTCTCCTCGGCGCGATCCCCCCGTTGATGCTCAAGACGGAAGCGAACCCGGAGGGGCTGCCGATCGACGTCTTCGACGAGCTCCGAAAAGGCGTGCTGACGGACCGTTCCCAGTTCTACAAGGACCTCAGTACTCCCTTCTACGGCGCCAACCGCGAAGGATCGACCGTCTCGCAGGGGACCCGCGACGCGTTCTGGCTCTGGAGCATGACGGTGGGCATCAAGGGCGCCTACGACTGCATCAAGGCGTTCTCCGAGACCGACCTCACTGAGGATCTCAAAAAGTTCGACATCCCCACGCTGATCATTCACGGCGACGACGATCAGATCGTTCCCATTGTGGCATCTGCGAATAAATCGTCGAAGCTCGTCAAGGACGTGACCTTCAAGGTCTACCCGGGTGCTCCGCACGGCTTGTCGATGGTTCCCGAGTTCGCGGAACGGTTCAACGCCGACCTCCTCGAATTCGCACGCGGCTGACTGGCCACGGCGGTGTCAATTCGTTGAAGCAACATCTTCGGTCAGGGCTCGCTGGAAGGCTTCCTGTGGGGTGAGGTAGCCGAGGCAGCGGCGGGGGCCGCGGGCGGTGCGGCGGCTGGGCAGCATCACGCCCAGGCGGGCGAGCTCGCCCTTGGGCAGCGCGTAGATCCACGTGTAGACGGCCTCGTGCGAGATCGTTTTCCCGCCGGCCGGGAGCGAGCCTTCCATGAGGGCCACACTCGCGTCTGCGGACTCGAGTTTCAAACGCCCCGCGATCTGGTTCGGTGTCCGCCTGTACCGCAGGTCCGCCAGGACGCGCTCCCGCAGAACCAAGTCGGTGTTCAGCACCTGCCGTTGAGGGCGCCGACGTCGCTGTGCGGCCCGACGGTCCGCGGTCGAGGCCCGGTAACCGCGCCGCGAACTGTTCCGGCGTATCTCCCGGCTGACCACCGACGGGTCCCGGCCGATCCGCCGCGCAATCTCCCGCACCCCTTCGTCCCGGGCGCGGCCGACCGCGATCTCCTCACGCTCCTCGAGCGTCAACGGTCTCCGCACTGCCACGAGCAACCCTTCTCACCTGCACTGTTGCTTCGAGGCTATGACACCGCCCGGAGGGAGCCGGCCAACGGGCAAGTCCGGGGGCACCGATGTGGCACGAGCGAACCTGCGTTCTGACCGAGCGATACGGGGCTGGACGGGTGACGATGGAAGTACATCAAATTCGGCCACGTCGTTCCCGGAAGGAGGAGACACCATGACGCATCCCTCCGGTTCCTCGGATATCAACTCTCCGCACGGCGCGGAGCCACGAGACACCTCTGCGATGGGAAAGCCGAGTGCCCTGGCGAACCTGAGTTGGCAGATCCTTCTCACCATGGGCCTGGCCACTATCGCCCTGGGGGTCGTGATTTTTGCCTGGCCGAAAGAGACGTTGCAGGTCGTCGGCGTGCTCTTCGGCATCTACCTGCTGGTCACCGGGGTCTTCCAGTTGGTCGCCGCCTTCGGCACTCACGTTCCCGGTCATCTTCGGGCACTGCATTTCATCACGGGGGCGCTCTCCGTCCTGCTCGGGCTGATCTGCTTCCGGGGCACCCTGCAGTCGGTCCTGCTGCTTGCCCTGTGGATCGGCTTCAGCTGGCTGCTGCGCGGCATCATGATGACGGCCACGGCTTCCTCCGCCCCGGCCATGCCGGCGCGTGGCTGGATGCTGTTCTTCGGGATCATGAGCATGCTGGCGGGCGTCGTGCTGATCGTCTCACCGTTCACCTCGATTGCCGCGCTCACCTTGGCGGTGGGCGTCATGGCCCTAGTTCTTGGGGTGGTTGAGGTATTCCACGCCATCAAGATGCGGATCGAAATCGGCCGCCTCGCTTCAGGCACTGCTGCCAAGCGGCGGCGGCGTCCTCTGTTCCACTCCGAGCCACATCCCCAACACTGATCACGGCAAAGGCTCCGGCACCCCGCTTGTGCAGCGCCCGCCGTACCGGGTGTCTGCGGCACGCAAAGCTCATCGGCGCCCTCCACCGCTGGTCAGGCCCTCCGCCGGCTGCCGCCGCTCCCGGCGAGGACGTGCCCGTGCCATCAGACGACCAGCTCTTCCGTCTGGCGCCGGCACAGCTATCGATCCGGCTGGAGAACCAGCTCCGATCTGGTGGCGTGCCCAGGGCAGGGAAAGGCGCCGAGCGGTCGTTCCCGGCCAGCGAAGAGGGCGCGGGATCTGCCAGCCTGGTCCTACGGCTTCAATCGGTCGGTCGAAGGCCGGCCTCAGCGGCGAAAGTGGGTGCGGTGATGGCCGGCGCTCGGACGCGTGCCCGGGTAGTGATCGTGACGAATCCGCGCTCGGGCGGTGGTAAGCCTGCTCGTTACGGTCTGGTCCAGCGGGCCGAGGACATAGGCGCCCAGGTCTGGATGACCAGCGCGGATGAGGACGCAGCGTCGCTCGCGAGGAACGCCGTCCAGCAGGGGGCACAGGTGCTGGGAGTCGCGGGCGGCGACGGCACTGTATCGGCGGTCGCCGCGGTGGCCGCCGACGCGGGCCGGTCGCTGGTGGTGGTTCCGGCGGGCACCCGCAACCACTTCGCCCGGGACCTGGGCCTCGACGTCCGCGATCCGGCGCAGGCGCTGGGCGCCCTGGTCGACGGTGAGCCCGCACGGGTGGACCTGGGGGTGCTCGGCCCGCGCGTCTTCGTCAACAACGTCTCTTTCGGCATGTACGCCGACGCCCTGCTGGAGCCCGGGTACCGGGAGGACAAGAAGCGCGCTTTCGCTGCGGTGGCACCCGATTACCTCAAGGGCAAGCAGTGGGTCGAGGCCTGCGTGGACACCCCATGGGGGACCGTCGAGTTCCCGCAGGTGGTGCTGATCTCCAACAACCCCTACCACCTGGCCACACCGCGCTGGCTGGGGCGTCGCTTTGCGCTCAGCACAGGAATGCTGGGCGGCATCGTCCTCAAGCGCCCGACGGAGACGCCTCCGGATCTCCTCCGGCACCTGCGCAGCGAACTGCGACGACACAAGCGCGGTCTTGGTCCGGCAGGTGAAGGGGCTGTCCTCTGGTCGGCTTCCGGTATCACGTTGCACGGTGACGTGCGGCACCTGGACGCGGGGATCGACGGCGAAGCGGTGACGCTCCCTCTCCCCGTCATGTGTGGAATTCGGCCGGGTGCCCTGCGTGTGCTGCTGCCGAAGGACCGGCCGGGGATCCCGCCGGAGCGCGTGCCCGGGCGCCCGGGAGCACTGCGAGCAGGGGGCAACGGTTGACGGTTGACCAGCCGGTCAGCCCAACATGGGGCCACTGAGCTTGTCCTTTTGGGAAGTTGTTGTCTTTCCGGACTTGAGGACCGCGTTTCCGCTGGTCGGGCATAGGGTCGGTGATCACGTGGGAGTGGTGGCGTGTCGTGTCGGCGCTCCGGTGGGGGTCGTGGATGCCGTCGGTCGGGAAGCTGCACGAAAGGGCGATGAGGATTACGGTCGTTAAGTGCGGTTGATTGACCGTCGCGCGGAGAAGCAGGCGCTCCACCAAGAGCTTGACAGCGTGCGGGCCGGGATGAGCGGCGCGCTGGTCCTCCGCGGGGAGCCTGGAGTGGGGAAGTCGGCGTTGCTCGACTACGCGGTCGAGCGTGCCGCGGACCTGCAGATCGTCCGGACGGTGGCGGTCGAGTCGGAGATGGCCCTGGGCTTTGCCGCCGTCCACCAGTTGCTCGGCCCCTTCCTGCACAGCGTGGACCGGCTGCCCGGGCCGCAGCGGCGGGCGCTGGGCGTGGCCTTCGGGCTGGTGAGCGGGCCGCCGGCCGATCCGTTCCTGGTCGGTCTGGCCGTGCTGACGCTGCTGGCAGACGCCGCCGAGGTCCGGCCGGTCCTGTGCGTGATCGACGACGCGCAGTGGCTGGACGACGAGTCCGCCGACGTTTTCGGCTTCGTGGCCCGCCGGCTGCTGGCCGACAAAGTCGGGATGCTGTTCGCGATCCGGGAAACCACGGAGCCGGACCCCCATCTGCAGGCGTTGCCGGGTCTTCGGCTCGCCGGCCTGCCGGAGCCGGACGCGCACGAGCTGCTGGCGACCGCGGGCGGCCGGCCCACCGAGGCCGGAGTGGCGGAGCGCATCGTCGCCGGGACCGGTGGCAACCCCCTGGCCATTGTCGAGGCCACGGCCGAGCTGACCCCGGAGCAACTGCGCGGACAGGTACCGCTGCCCGAGCCGCTGCCCGTCGGCCACGAGCTCGAAGACCTGTTCGGGCGCCGCGTGCGGAAACTTCCCACGGACACACAGACGCTGCTGTTGCTGGCGGCGGCGGAGCAGCCGGGCCGCGGCGATCGGCTGTGGCACGCGGCCGCCGCGCTGGGCATCCCGGAGGCCGCCGCGGTGCCCGCGGAGGCCGCGGGAATGGTGGCCTTCTGGCCGGAGGTGCGGTTCTCCCACCCGCTCGTCCGCTCGGCGGTCTACCACGCCGTGGCCCCGGGTCGGCGGCGGGAGGCCCACCGGGCCCTCGCGGCGGCCTGCGATCCGCAGCGCGATCCGGCTCCCCGGGCCTGGCACCTGGCCGCGGCCACCGCCAGGCCCGACGACGGGGTCGCGGATCAGCTGGTGGCGGCAGCGGACCGGGCCAGGAGCCGTGGTGGCTACGCCGCCGCGGCTGCGCTCCTGGAGCGCGCGGCGTTGCTGACCCCCGACGAGGAGCGGCGGGCCGAGCGCCGACTGTCGGCAGCACAGGCCCACGTGGTCGCGGGGGCGGTCGACCGGGCCGAGGCCCTGCTGGCCGAGGCCGCCACGGGTCTGCACGATCCGCTGTCGACCGCGCAGGCGACCGAGCTGAAGGGAAGGATCCGGTTCCACCGCGGACAGGTGGCCGAGTCCGCCTCCGTCCTGGCCTGTGCGGCACGGCGATTGCGGCCGCTCGACCCGTGCGCCGCGAGGGACGCGCTGCTCTGCGCACTGGAGGCCGCGGTGTTCGCCGGGTGGGCGCCCAGCGCCTCCCTCCTGTGCGAGAACGCCCGAACGGCGCGGAATCTGCCACCTACGGGCGACCTTCCGGACTCGGCAGCCAATCTGCTGCTCCAGGGCTACACCGCACGGGTGACCGGTGGTTATGCGGCGGCCATGCCGGCGTTGCGCCGCGCGATCCAGGCCTTCCTCGTGGACGAGGTGGACCCCGACGTCGCGCTCCAACGACTGGAACTGGCCGCCGTCGCGGCCGCCGATCTGTTGGACGACGCCTCGGTGGAGCGGCTGACCACTGACTGGATCGACCGGGCTCGCGCGAGCGGCGCCTTGGCCAGGCTGGCCGGCGCGCTCGCCTTCCGGAGCGCCTATGTCGACGGGCCCGCCGGACGGCTGGCCGCGGCCCGGGCCGCGGAGGCGGAGGCGCACGAACTGGCGGAGATGACCGGCAATCCCGCCATCGTCCCTCCCACGGGCGCGCACACGCTGCTCACCCTCAGCCTGAGCGGCCGCGAGGCGGAAGCGCGTGCGACCGCGGCGGCGGTCGCACGGGAGGCCCCGGGCAGGGGCGCCGCCGGTGAGATGGCCATGGCGGCCTATTTCCTCGGCGTGCTGGAGATCAGCCTCGGCAACTACGGCTCCGCCATCGGATGCCTGGATGCGGCGTACACCGACGACACGCCGCTCGTCGGGACCCAGGCACTGCCCGACCTGGTAGAGGCAGCCGTCCGCGCCGGTCGGCGAGACCTGGCAGAACGCGCACTCCATCGTCTGGAGGACCGCGCGACCGCGACCGGCACTCCCCTCGCCCTCGGGTTGCTCGCCCGCTCCCGGGCCCTGCTGGCCACCCCGGCCGAGGCCCGGCAGGAGTACGAGGACGCGCTCCCGCTGCTCGGCCGGACCCGAGCCGCTCCCCAGCTCGCCCGCGCCCACCTCCTCTACGGCGAGTGGCTGCGCCGCCAGCGTCGGCGTCGGGAGGCACGCGACCAGCTGCGCACCGCGCACGACATGTTCGACGGCATGGGCCTCCATGGCTTCGCCGAGCGGGCGCGCGTGGAACTGCGCGCCACGGGCGAGTGCGCCCGGAAGCGGGAGCTGGGGACCCCCGAGGAGCTCACCCCCCAGGAGGCGCAGATCGCCGCCCTGGTGAGCCGAGGAGAGGCGAACCGGGAGATCGCCGCGCAGCTGTTCGTCAGCCCCAGCACCGTGGAGTACCACCTGCGCAAGGTGTTCCGGAAGCTCGGGGTGACCTCCCGCACCCAGCTCGCCCACCGTGTCCTCGACTAGGGTTCCGACGTCTTCCACCCGATCCCCGCCTCCGACCGTCTCCTCCTCGGTGGACGCCGCTGATCCCGCGGCCTGCCATCGAGCGTCGTCGTCGGATCCGGGAAGCCCGATCGGGTCGGCCGGCGGCCCCGGAAGCGACACCCGCCCGGAGCGGTGGACTAAGGATTTCGGGGATTCCACGTCGTCTGCCGCGCCCTAGCGTCGTTGGTGGCGGGACTGTGCCGAGCGGCCGCTGAGGTCGAAGCCGATGACGTCGCGGGATGGGCGGAGGTGACCTGCGCCGAGGCTGCCGGTGGGGTCCGGGGTGACTGGCGCTCTATCCGTGAGGCGGCCGGCGGTTCACGCAACGTCGTCATCGAGCTCAGCAGGCCGCCGACGGCACTTCTGTCCTCTCGCGTCAACGCGAGAGGTGACACAGCGCACACAGGAGAGAGCCATGACAAGCACGATCAACGAGTACCGGGCGGGACTGAAGGTGGGACCGAGGTCGGAGTTCCTCGCCATCGGGGACGTCATCCCGGGGCGCGAAGAGGCGCTGCGCGACACCCTGGAGCGGCACAGGTCGGACCCGCACATCCAGCAGGCCATCAAGGAGATCGGCACGCTGCACGAGGCCCGGTTCGTCCTCCTGGACGGTGACACGCGGCTCATGTTCGCCAGCAGCTTCGATGGACCGTGGGATGTGTACATCGACGACTTCGCCCGCACGGACATCGGCCGGGCCTTCGACGAGACCTGGGGGCACGTGCAGGGTTACCCGGGCGTCAAGTCCCCCCACATCAAGGAGTGGTTCAAGGAGCACACGGTGGTGGCGGGCAACTTTGTTTGCGCCTATCCCGAGCCGACGGTGAAGCAGGTCTTGAAGGCGCTGGCCCTGCAGCAGGCATTCCAGCAGGTGCTCGACGACCCTCGCGCCGCGGAGGCGCTCCAGCACCCGGCGCTGAAGCCGCTGCTCGAAATGGCCGCCGACTGAACCGGCCGGCGGACCCGCGGGGTCGGCGGCGCGGATCCTGCGGTCCGCGGCAAGACGTGCGTTTCGTGGGGCGGTCGACATCCCGATCAGGAGTCCACCGAGGTCACAACATCTCTCGGGATCAACGCGACGGGTCGCCCGGCTCGTACAGGAGGAAGACATGACAACCACGACCAATGTGAAGTCGGGGAAGGGGCTCAGCGACGGAGTGATCTCCGAGCTGGCCACGTACTGGAACGTCCTGCCCGGCCACGAGGACGAGCTGCGCGCGGCGACTCAGCGGTTCGCCGACGTGCTCCACCAAATCCCCCCTGACAAGAACATCCACACCGGCCTGCGGGACAGCCGCCACGTGATCTTCGACAACGGGCAACGGCTGATGTGGGCCACGACCTTCGAGAACGACTGGGACCCCTACTTCGATGATTTCGTCCAGATCGGCGTCGAGCACTTCCTGGACTGGTTGCAGCACACCGCCCAGTACACGGACGTCTCGGCGTGGGTCGAATCGTCCGGCGGGGTCGAGAAGTTCCGCCTGGACAACCCCGACATCGAGGCGCAGATGAAGCGGACCGTCGGCGGACTCAAGGCGATCGTCCAGTCGGTGCAGAGCCCCGCCACCGGGTACTTCAACCAGTTGAGCGCCTGGACGATGCCGCAGATCGTCAAGGCCCAGCGTCTGCAGGAGGCCTTCCAGCAGGTGCTCGACGACCCTCGCGCCGCGGAGGCGCTCCAGCACCCGGCGCTGGAGCCGCTGCTCGAAATGGCCGCCGACTGAGCCCGCCTGCGGTCCCGTGGGGATGGCGCCGCCGCCCCCGCGAGCCCACTGGACAGTGCTGTCAACGACTGCTGAGGGAGCACCATGACCACCGACACGGGCGCCGCGCTCGAACTTGGCGACATCCAGGCCGCCACCCTGATGCCCCGGCCCAACCCGTACGCGGGCGCGTATCTGGCCCTGCGCATCGATGACCGGCACGCGGCGCGGGAACTGCTGAGGCGGCTGATCCCCCTTCTGGAGCCGGTGTCCTCGTTCGACCCGGGCAGGCCGGTCTCGCTCGGGGTGGGGCTCAGCTTCGCCGGGCTCGAGGCGATCGGCGTGCCGGCGGAGTCACTGGCCACCTTCCCGTCCGAGTTCCAGCAGGGCATGGCCGCTCGCGCGGCCGAGATCGGCGACGTCGGGGAGAACGCACCGGAGCACTGGGAGGCGCCGCTGGGCTCGAAGGACGTCCACCTCGTGGTGGCCGCGCTGGCGCGGGACACCGCCCTCATGGAGGCCCTGGTCGTCCTGGCACAGGACGCGGTCCGCGACCTGCCCGGCGTCTCGCCCATCTGGCAACTTGACGTACACGTGCCGCCGGACGGGCGCGAGCAGTTCGGCTTCAAGGACAGCATCAGCGAGCCGACCGTGGAGGGCACCAACATCCTCGGCAGCAACCCGCACGAGGCACCGCTGAAGGCGGGCGAGTTCGTCCTGGGCTACGAGGACGAGAACGGCGAGCTGCCCCCGATGCCGCAGCCCGAGGTGCTGGGCCACAACGGCACGTACGTGGCCTTCCGCAAGCTGCACCAGCGCGTGGCGGCCTTCCGCCGGTACCTGCGTGACAACGCCGCGGACACCGAGGCCACGTGGCTCGCGGCCAAGTTCGTCGGCCGCTGGCCCAGTGGCGCGCCACTCGCCCTGTCCCCGGACAAGGACAACCCCGAGCTGGGCGGCGATCCCACGCGCAACAACGCGTTCCTGTACGGCGACGACCCGCGGGGCCTGAAGTGCCCGGTCGGCGCGCACGCCCGACGGATGAACGCCCGCGACTCGGTCATCACCGGTCAGGTGCGCCTGCACCGCATGATCCGGCGCGGCACCAACTACGGCCCGTCGCTGCCCCCTGGCGTGCTGGAGGACGACGGTGCCGAACGCGGCCTGATGTTCGCCTTCGTCGGCGCGCACCTGGCCCGGCAGTTCGAGTTCGTCCAGAAGCAGTGGGTGCACGACGGCAAGTTCATCGGCGCGCCCGCCGAGCGGGACCCGTTGATCGGTGTGCAGGACGGTGGTGAGTTCACCATCCCGCAGCGCCCGATCCGCCGCCGCCTCCGGGGGCTGCCCGACTTCGTCGTCAACCGGGGCGGAGAGTACTGCTTCATGCCCGGCCTCCGGGCGCTGCGCTGGCTCGCCGAACTCGACACCTGAGACCAGGAGGTTCATCGTGGCAGACCACTTCTCCGGCCCGCGGGCCCTTGCTGACCCCGCATCCGACATCACCGACGTGTACGCCTTCCCCAGCCCGGAACAGCCCGGTCATCTGGTGCTCGTCCTGGACGTATTCCCGGCTGCCGCACCCACGGCCCTGTTCTCCGACGCGCTCAGCTACCGCTTCCGCCTCCGGCCGGTGACGGCCACGGCGGCCGGCGGCACACCGGCGTTCGTGGCCGGCGCTGACGAGTACACCTTCGACTTCCGCTTCGCCGTTCCGTCCCCGCACGACGGCCCCGGCACCGTGGTGCAGGCCGGCACGTGCACCACGCCTGGCGGGGCGGAGATCCCGTTCCGGGTCGGCGAGGAGCAGCCGACCGAGACGCGCGGTGTGCGGATCTTCGCCGGTGCGCGGCTCGATCCGTTCTTCATCGACCTGGCAGGCGTGCTGGCCACCGAGGCGCAGGAGCAGTTGGCGTTCAAGGCCAGGGCCGCCAACTCCCTGGACGGCATGAACGTGCTGGCCATCGTCCTCGAACTCGACATCGCCACGGTGCTCGGCAGCGACACCGGCCCGCTGATGGCCGTCGTCGGCGAGACCGCGACCTCCCACGGTCACCCGGTCCGGCTGGAGCGCATGGGCCGACCGGAGATCAAGAACGTCATCATGCGGAGCTCGAAGTTCGATCCCGTCAACCGCGATCTCGAGATCCGCGACCTCTACAACGCGGAGGACGCCTTCAACCTGAGCCAGGACTACGTCGGAGCCTACCGCGCCCGGTTGAGCGCCAATTTGGCCTTCTTCGACCGGCTGGACGGCAAGACCGACTGGCCGCTCGACGATCAGGGCGTCCACCCCCTGACCGAGTTGCTGCTGGCGGACTTCCTCGTCGTCGACACGTCCAAGCCGTTCTCCGACGGCAGCGACCTCGAGATCGAGCGCGCCGTGCTCACGGGCCGCCCGCACACCACCTGCGGCGGCCGGTCGCCCGAGGACGACATCATCGACACGCTCTACACCCTGCTGGTCGGCGGCCTCGACGGACCGCGGATCAGCGACGGCGTCGACCAGCCGACCCAGCCGGTGTCCCGCACGTTTCCCTACCTGGTTCCCCCCAACCCGAATCCGCCGGATCTGAAGACCGTCTTCGCCGCGCTGTCGGCGCCACCGAAGGAGGCAGCATCATCACCGGGCTGACCGAGGACGACCGCCGACCGGCCACCACCAGCGGGGTCATCGCCGTGGCGAACCTGCAGGCCCAGATCGACAGTCTGGTGGCGGGGCTCCATGGGCCACGATCAGGGCAGACGACAGCGGCACCTGCGGAGGTGACCGGACAGGCCCTCCTGGTCGACCTGCTCATCCTGCGCGGGCAGGTGCTGGGCCGTATCGCCGACTACGAACGCGCCGCGGAGCTGGCCGAGCAGCTGGTACGCGCCGCGCCGGACGACGATGTGTCCTGGCTCGCCCAAGCCAGGACACAAGCCACCTTCCACCGCTTCGCCGAGGCACTGGCCGACCTCGACGCCGCAAGGCGACGCGGTTCGGACCAGGCCACGCTGGACGCGGAGCAGGCGGCGATCCTCCAGGCGGTCGCGTACTACGCCGAGGCCCTCGTGCTGCGCCGGACCGCAGCAGAACGCCGGCCCGACTTCACGACGTTGAGTGCGCTGGCCGTGCTCCAGGCCGAGCGCGGGAAAGTCGCCCAGGCGGAGCACCTGTTCATCGAGGCGCGACGCCGCTATCGGGGTGTCTCGCCGTTCCCCGTCGCCGAGCTCGACTTCCGGCGCGGACTGATGTGGCTCGGCGAGCGGAACCTTCCCGCCGCCCGTGCCTGGTTCGACGCCGCCGTGGGCCGGGTGCCGGCTTACGCCCCGGCAATGGGCCACCTCGCCGAGGTCGACGCGGCCCTGGGTGCCCGTGACGCCGCCATCGACAGCCTGCGCCCCCTGGCGCTGTCCAGCGACGACCCCGAGTACGCGGCCGGCCTTGTCGGCGTCCTCAGCGACGCCGGCCACCCTCACGAGGCCGAGCAATGGCGCATCAGCGCGGCGGCCCGCTACGACGAGCTGGTCCTGCGCCATCCGGAGGCCTTCGTCGATCACGCCGCCGACTTCTGGCTCACCGTGGGTGGCGATCGGCCAAAAGGGCTCCAGCTGGTCTCGCGGAATCACGCGCACCGGGCAACCCGCGCACTGGCCCTGCCCCACCGCGTCATTCCGACCGACTCATGGCCGGCCGACTCATGGCTTGCTGACCCCGACACGTAGGACTGGAAATGCAGCCATGGACGACAGCTACGACCTGGTGGTGATCGGCGCCGGCCCGGCCGGGGAGGTCGCGGCCGAGCTCGCGGCCGTCTTCGGGCGCAAGGTGCTCATCGTCGAGCGGAACACGCCCGGCGGGGTGGTCACGACCACCGGCGGCGCGCCCACCAAGGCCCTGCGCGAAGCCGCGCTCTACCTGACCGGCTACCGCCAGGAGGAGGTCTACGGCGTCCGGGCGGCAGCGCCCCTGGAGGCGGTGATGCCCACCCTCGGCGCCAGAATCGAGCATGTGCGCGACGTGCTGCAGGAAGCCGTCGCACACCGGCTCGCCGCACGCGGCATCGCCTACCTCCAGGGAACAGCCCGACTCGACGCGGACCGTACCGTCCACATCACCTCACCCGACGGACTGGCGCGCGAGGTCACGGCGCACGCGGTCCTGATAGCGACGGGGTCACGCCCGATGCACTACCCGGGCATTCCCTTCGACGATCCGGACGTCTACGACTCCGACACGATCTACTCGCTTCGCACCGTCCCGAAAGACATCGTCATCGTTGGCGGCGGCCCCATCGGCGTCGAGTTCGCCACCGTGTTCACCGCGCTGGGCATCCCGGCCACACTCATCAGCAATTCCGATCGCCTGCTGCCGAACATCGACGGCGAACTGGCCGGGCTGGCGGCCGACGAGTTCCGGCGGCGCGGAGTCCAGCTGGTCTTGGGCGCCGGCGCAAACAAGGTGAGTCGCGTCGACGGCCGGCTGACTGTCAGGCTCTCGACCGGCACCGTCCTGGCCGGGGACGCCGTTTTGTTCGCCGCCGGCCGCGCCCCCAACACAGAAGGCCTCGGCCTCGAACCGGCCGGCGTGCGCCTCGACGCCCGCGGCCGGATCGTCGTCGACCGCTACTACCGGACGACCGCTCCAGGGATCTACGCGGCCGGCGACGTGGTCAAACCAGGGCTCGCCTCCAACGCCATGCAGCAAGGACGCGCAGCAGCAGCCCACGCCTGCGGACTCGTCTTCGGCGTGGAGATCGACCAGACCACCAGCAGCGCCGTCTACGGCCTACCCGAAGTCGCCGGCGTCGGGGCGACCGAAGAACAGATCCAGGCCACCGGCATCCCCTACGCGGTGGGCCGCTGCGACCTGGCCGTTACCCCGCGCGGGGCGATCGCCGGACACGGCGGGCTGCTGAAACTGATCTTCCGCGCCGATGATCGCAAGCTGCTCGGCGTCCACTGCTTCGGCGACATCGCCTCCGAAGTGGTCGGCCTGGGCCACGTCGTCCTCCAGCTCGGAGGCAGGGTGGAATTGTTCCTCACACTCGCGCTCAATACCCCGACCTACAGCTACGCCTACCACGACGCAACTGTCGACGGCCTGACCCAGCTGACCAAGCTGATGGGCATAGCTGATAGCCGGGGCACTGGCGAGGCGGCACAGTGACGGCGGCCGTGCCGGGACAGCACATGCCTCTCCAACTCGCCCGCGTCGATCGCCGAAAGGAACGCCGCGGCGGCAGGGTTCGGGTCCGGGGCGGCTCTGGCTGCACGACCTGCGGCACTGCGCGGCGCCCCTGTCTCTGGCCGCCGGCCTGCACATGAAGGCCATCCAGAAACTGCTGGGGCACTCCTCCTACTCGCTGACCGCTGACCGCTGACACGTACACCTCGGTACTGCCGCAGTCCGAGGAAGCCCAAGCCGAGGCCCCCTGCTTTGGTTCCACGCAGCTCACCAGCGCGGTGGGACGTCACCCAGGAACCGGAGGAGAGGCCTGACGTTCCCTCGGAAGACGGCGAGGTTCCCACGGAGGATGCTGCTTGACAGCGCGTTCCCATACGTTCCCATGGAAGGTGAAAATGCCCCTCGGAGATCTACTCCGAGGGGCATTTCTGATGCTCCGATGCAGGTCAGGGCGGTAATGCGTTGTGCCCCCGGCAGGATTCGAACCTGCGACACCCGCTTTAGGAGTTTTCCCTGGGTGAGGCTGTGCCCTGCGGAGACGTGGGCCGCAGGGTGTCTGACCAGGGGAAGGACTCCTCAGCGGTTCTCACGTGTTCACGGTGCTTCCCGTCCTCATGTGTGCTGAATACGTGCCGGTGGACGCTGTCCGGCGAAGGCCATGGGTTGCTTGGGGGCCCGGCGAGCGGTCGGAGTGAGGTGCGGGCGTCCCGTCAGACCTTCTCGACTCGCACGGAGTGGCCCGCGAGGAGTTGATTCATGTCGTCGGTGTCGGAGGTGAAGACGGTTGCCTGGGCCCCCTGTGCGGCTTCCCGCCCGGCCACAGCCGCCAGAACGGCGTCGATGGCGTACTTGTGCCCGTGCAGGCCGGCTGTCTTCAGCATGTCGCGCGCCATGGCGATCACCTGGTCGTCCGTGTGTACGACGCGGATCCGGGACAGCGTCCAGTTCCACAGCGCCTGCCTCGACGCTTCGCGCGGGTCCCATGCCTCCAAGGTGGTGAGGGCCGAGGTGACGATCGGGATGTCGAGCCGAGGGGCCGTCTTGAGCAGCGCAGCCATCTGCCGATCGCCCTGGACCGCCTTGGAGAGAGCCTCGGAGTCGAACACGAAGACGCGCTGCCGTGGCCGGGGCAACTTCGCTCGGACGGTGCGGCTCACGCGGCCTCGCCCGAAGCCGACCGCTCTTCGTCATGCCAGCCGTCGATGGCGGCGATGCGATCCAGCGCTGCCTGCTGCTCGTCGTCCGTCACGGCGCCGTGCTCTTCCTCGAGACGGTCGGCCAACTCGCGCAGCCGGTCCATCGCGTCCTGATGAGCGGCGGCGGCCGCGATGTAGCCGGACACCCCGCGTGCGTCGACGCGCTCCTTGATCGATTCCACCAGTTCTTCCGGCACGGTGATGGTGATCTTCCGGGTTGCCATACTTCAAGTATGTCATGTTCTGCGTAGCGTGGCCTGCTCTTCTCAAAGAAACCGGTTCCGAAGTGCAGGAATGTGCGAGATGCCCACGACCCCGGACACGGCGAAGGGCCAGCCCGGTAGGAAACCCTCCTGAGCTGGCCCTTTTCTCTGTGCCCCCGGCAGGATTCGAACCTGCGACACCCGCTTTAGGAGTTCTGCCGCGCGCCTACACAGGACGGCTGTAGTGGCGCTTGAACCGACACCTATGACTGTGCAGAGCCGCTGCCGTCTGCCGTCGTTGATGTCAGCCGTAGATGTCAGGCAATACCGTTTAGCTTGATCACGGACGCCCGTAGACGGCCCTGTCAGTGGCTCAACTGCCGTCGGCTGGGTCCTGCCAGTGCCAGGGCACGTGCGGAGGCACCCAGGCGTCGCCGTCACTCCGATCAAGTACGGGCGGCTCACAGTGATTGGGTACAGGGCTTCCGTCGATGACTGCCTCCAGAGTGAGCTGCACGTAGCGAAGGTACCCACGTACGTCACGGATCTGGCGAGCACTGTTTCCTTGCCCTATGCCTCGCCATGCGACATCGAAGCCCAACTTCACCAGAGTTCTGAAGCGTGCCCGGACCTGATCGTCCTCGATGGACAGAAGGTCCGTTTGCATGCCGTGGCGGACGGATTCGAGGGCTTCCGCGCACCGCTCGCGAGCCTCCACACTCAACCGTGGCTCATCCAAAGCCACGTCCGGAAGTGACGGTAGCCATGCGTAGAGTGCTGCGATTCGTTCCAACAGCCGCTGAGCAGCTTCGGCAGAGCGCTGCTGAGTCCATTGACTACGTGTCAACGCTGCACTGGCAACCTGCTGCGAAGCGGCAAGTGAACCTTGAGCCTCGATGGACTTAGCGGTTTGCCAACGTGCCACGTACACCGCGATTGCTCCGCCGGCCAAGGTCCCTATCAGTGCACTGGTCGTCTCGCCCGCTAGCTCTCCCCAGCTACTCATGGAGGCATCATCGCCTCGGCTGCGTCGGTCAAAACGGTGTGCTGAGCAGCTGCATGGGCGGAGAGGAGTAGAGGTTGAGTCTGAGCGACTGGGCCCTCAGCTTGGGAAGCTGTGATCATTTGCAGCTGACTCGGCCGCTGACCTGCGTGAACGGTATGGGTGCCGCCTCGTCGGCCTCGGCGCCTTTCGCCGTGATTCTCCGCTGTTCCCCGCTCGGTCTGGTGCGCTTGTGGTGCACGCCGAATCCTTAACGCCTTGTCGGCCTTGCCTCTACCACACATAGTGCGGGCTACGCGGCAAAATGGCAGATCTTCTCTAGAGATCATGCGAGCGCTCGCTGAGGCAGGTGCTGACGCGCTAAAAAGTGCTACGGACTTGAATAGTTGTTCAGGGGAGGGTGATCCGTGAGCACGCAAGAAAAGATCAACGAACTGCGCCTACAGAAACTGAAGTTGCTCGATGATCACTAAAAGGAGGTGCGGCACCTTCGAGTGGTGGTCGATCTGAAGGTGCGAGAAGTCAACCGCAAGATCGCTGAGCTGGGTAACAGCGACGTGAATTTGCCCTGTCTGGTCCGGAAGACGCCGGGTCCTGATCTCACCGTGTACCACTCAGCCGACAAGCCGTGTGGAAGGGTGCGAGACCGACGCAACTTTGCGGACATGCCCGAGAACAAGGCCAAGGACGCGTCACCGCACGTTTGGCTGGAACGGTGTACGGCTTGCGATTGGCGGCGAGCGGCACGATTGCACGGTGATCGTCTTGTGAGTAGCTGAACCACAGGTTGATGGAGTCGTAATGGGTGAGTCTCCCATTTATCAATCTTGAGAACCGTCGCGGCAGCGATGTCACCATGGGTTCAATTCCCACCGCCTCCGCTCTGAGAGCAATGCCGAACGGCCCCTGACCTGGGTAGTTGGTCGGGGGCCTTCGCATGCCCGGCCCTTGTGGCTCCCCGCCGTTCCCTGCGGTTGCCCGCTCGAACGGGCACGCAAGGGGTGCGGAAGGGATACGTGCGGACGGCTATCGAGAGATCGGAATCTCGTAGACGATCTCGCAGAGTGCGGCGGGGACCACGATGTCCGCGGTCTCCACGGGCTGCCCCTGGTCGCTGTAGTACGTCCGCCGGATGTGCGTGACGAGTGCGCCCTTCTGAACGCCCAGGAGTGAGGCCTCCTCGGTGGTCGCCTGCCTCGGCTCCGGCTGCTCCACGGCGTGGCTGACGGTGATGCCGATCTCCGCCATGCGGTTCACGACCCCTGCCCCGGCGTGCGGCCCTCCCTCGGGGAGGACGACGAGCGTGCCGGCGGTGAGGTCGTACGGCTCCCAGCTCGTCGACAGCTGTACCGGCCGGCCGTCGGCGAGGAACTCGTACGCGGTCCGGACGCACGGCTCCCCCTCGGCGATGCCGAGCCGCGCCGCGACCTCCGCCGGTGCAGGAACCTTGGCCTCGGTCCGGCTTTCCCAGTCGCCTTGCCTGCCCACGGCCTTCATGTCCGTACGGAACGGGGAGCCGCTGGGCTGTTCACGCGCCGATGACCGGACCACTCGTACGCGCTGCCGAGGCTCGGCGACGTAGGTGCCGGAACCGGCGCGGCCTTCGAGCACACCTTGGGAGATCAGCAACTCCTGCGCCCGGCGGACCACGTTGTCGCCGACGCCGTACTCCTGGCCGATCTGAGCGCGGGAGGGAAGTCGGTCCCCCGGCTCCCACGCGTGCTCCGCGATCCGCTGCCGCAGCTCGTCGGCGATGCGGAGATAGGGCGGTTGCTCAGGCATATGGAAAATCTAGTCCACTAGCTCTAATCTAGTTAACTAGCTTCACTTAAAGTGATCGCCATTAACCGAAGGGCTGCCCTGTGCCTGCTTCCAAGGTGCGCGCGGAGGCCATCGCAGCCCGGTTATCGGCCGTCGGGCTCGCCACGCGCGTGGAGGAGCGCGACGACTGCACGGCCATCGAGGCGGAGGTGCCGGAACCACTCTCCGCGGAGTCATGGCGGGAGGTCCTGGAAGCGGTGGCCGATGCCGACCGCTTCGGCCTCCTCGCCACCAGTTCGAACGACCGCACCCTCTGGGTGGTCGTACACAAAACGGTCCCCGCGACGGGCGATGTCGGGGGACCGGGTCATCAGCGATAGGGGCTGAACACCGTGTTCAATCGTATCCGCCGTACTGTCTCGTGCTTCAGGGAGCGGTACCTCTACAAGGGTCGGCACCGCCGCTCCGAAACGCCTGCGCGGCCGGTGGCTGTGTCCCCGGAAGTCGCTTACGGTGCAGTGCTGTTCCTGCGTCGGCACCGCGAGCACATGGGCATCCTCGTGGGCGAGGAGACGGCGCTCGTCCGCCCGTACGTACTGGCCAGTGAGGCGCGAGCACGGCACCGCTCGGTGGCCGTGAGCTGCGCTCCCCTCGCCGGCCCTTGGTACGCCTCGGCGGGTGACCGCTGATGCCTTCCCGCCAACAACCCCGCAGCACCCAACCCGGGCCCGGCTCCTACCGGTCGACCTCCTGCCGCATCGGCACACGCCACGCCTGCGCGGAGTCGTCCCCGGTCACTGCACCGGTCGACGTGCCGGTGATCTATGAAGCCTGCGACTGCTCGTGCCACACCATTGCCAAGTGCCCAGTACCGACAGAGGCGGCACGGTGAGGGGGCCGGCACTCAGCGGCGCGGTGCTCTCCCCTGTCGAGATCACCTCGACCAACGTGCAGCGCGGCGACGTCATTCAGGTTGGGGGCCAGCAGTGCCGGGTGACCGACCTCTTCCAATTGCCCGGCGGAGCCAAACGACTCGTGTTCGACTCGGGCGAGTTGCTGACCATCCACACGGGGACCCGGCTCGTCGCCCTGCGGCTCGTGAGAGTGAGAGGCGGTGATCCCGCCCGTGCCCTCGCGACGCGACGCCATCGCCGATGACCTCCGGGACCGGATCGTCACCGGTCGGCTCAAGCCCGGTGAACGCCTGCCTTCTGAGGTGCATTTGGCCGCGCAATACATGGTCAGCACACCGACGCTGCGGAATGCCCTCGCCGTACTCCAGGCGGAAGGCCTCGTTGAGAAGACCCACGGCAAGGGGAACTTCGTCCGTCGTCCGCTCCAAAGGATCACGTACGTCGGCGGGAGGCGAACCCCGGACGCGCACAGCATGGATCTTGCACCCCTGAGCGTTACTGTCCACACCACCAGGGTGCGGGCCCGCGGGCATCTCGCGGCCCTGCTGAAGATGCCGACCGGCAGCCCTCTGACTGAGATTTCCTGTCTCGGCCATGAGGACGAGAGACCTCACAGCCTGGCGCGCATCTACGTCCCCTGCGACCTGGCGCCGGCCGCCGTGCTCCGCGAGCCACTCCCGTACGAGGCGGTGGTGACGCGACTGACGGAACTCCGCCCGCCGCCGGCTGAGGTCCGGGAGGAGATCAGCGTTCGCCTCCCGACACCGGAGGAGGCGTCCACTCTCCGGATCAGCTCTGCCTTGGCGGTCCTCGCCGTCACACGCCAGACGGCCGACACCGCTGGACGCGTGGTCGAGGCGGCCCTCCTGGTGCTCCCGGGAGACCGCGCCGACGCGGTGTTCACCACTCACTACGTGATCGACGAGAGGCCGACGAAAGCATGACGACGTCAAACGAACTGCGGCTCCTGCCCTGGACGGGGCCCGACGGCAAGCCGTGCTTCCTCAGCACCGATGACAGCGGCGGCTACATGTCCCGCCTGGCCGACAACATCGAGTCAGTACAACTCGGCACGGCAACCGAACTACTGGACCAAGCGATCGACATGCTCGCCGCCGACACGGCCCCGGACGACATGCGGCTTCTGGCGAAGAACCTGACCGGAGCCCTGAGGGACACGCTCCGCGTGGCGACCAGCCGGGGTCACCGCCTGGACAGCCGGTCCACTGATCACCGGCCCCGCTGACCAGCGGGACTGAAGAAGCCCACGGCTCTGACCAGCTCAGATGCCGTGGGCTTCTGTCGTTGTTGGTCGGTGTCGGCTGACCTTGGACGGTCTAGAGACGGCTCGAATATCGCATCGGGCCTTCCGCTGAGTCCTTCCACCCTCGCAAGCGTGAAATCACAGGCTTTGGTCATCACCTGACACGGAGTGTGCCCTACTTGTAGCATGGGGTGCTCGGGAGGGTCATATGAGTTTTTGGTCTGAGCTGGGTTTCGGCAGCAACCCTTACGTCGTTAAGCCGCTTCCGTCAAGCGCAGCTGGCCGAGAGTTGCTTGTCGGCCGAGATGTTGAGCTAAGGGCTTTATTGCGGAGGATTGAAGAAGGCGACACGCATGTTTTCCTTGAGGGGCCGAACGGAGTCGGAAAGACCAGTCTTGTCGCAGTGGCGGCCTGGGTAGCGACGGAACGATTCCTGGAAAGAAAGACTCCCCAGCTTTATTTGTCCCTTCCCGAACCGTTGCAGATCAAGGAGGACGCGTCCGAGTTCATCAGCGATTGTTACTTCGCTATCGCTCGCGCCTTCCTCGATGGTGAGGAGATTCTGAGGCGGGCCGATCGCAAGGTCCCGCGCACGAAGGAAATCAAGGCATGGCTGGAATCTCCGGTGCTAAAGGGGCGCGGCTTCACTCTGTCATCGCCGTTTGGTGGCGGCGGGGTGACAGGGAGTACTGCCGCTAATAGTTCTTCAGGCTTCTCCAATGCTGGCTTCCGGGCCACAATCCGAACGTGGCTACGAGATGCATTCCCTGAAGGAACGGGCGGTCTGGTGGGGGTCATTGACAATCTGGAGCTTCTAGAGACGTCGAATGCGGCCCGTCGCCTTCTCGAAGAGATCCGCGACCCTGTATTGCAACTGAGCGGGATGCGGTGGGTGCTTTGTGGGGCTCGGGGTATCGCTCGGAGCGTTGCCGCAACCTCTCGCTTGAATGGCGTACTCTCCGACCCCATCGAGATCACCCCTGTCGCAGACGAGCATATTTCGAACCTGATCGATACTCGGCTACGGCATTATTCTGTAAGGTCGACGAGCAAGGCCCCCGTTTCGGCGTTGTCGTTCGAGCATGTATATGAAGTGGCTCACAACAATCTTCGAGACTCGCTACGACATGCTCAAAGTTTCTAGCAAGATAACGAGTCAGAATTCTTCCTCTCTAGATCAGAGGTGGAAATCTCCGAAGCCTTCACTAAGTGGATTGAGGATCTTGCAATCAAGCATGAGACTAGTGCCAAATTGCAGCCTCGCACGCGAAAACTTCTAGAAGACTTGGCGGCTTTCGGGGGGACTTGTTCTCCAAGCGACTTTGAGCAATTCGGTTTCAATGATCGAGCGCATATGCGAAAAAACGTTGTGGAGCTCGAGCGGTATAGCCTGGTGATTAGCAGTAAGGATGACGATGATCAGCGGCGACGATCAATTGAAATAACATCCAAGGGCTGGTTGGTTCACTATGCCCGTTCGCAGGGCTTGAGTGCACCCCCCATCCCAGGCTTGTAGACACAGTCGAGGGTGACAAGGCGACGAGCGCCGTCCGACAGTGAGGACGTCGCCCGTACCAGGCCGAGACTTTGAGATCTGTGCTCATCCGTACCAGGTCGATCGCGGGGGTCTGTCAACGTCGACCAACCGCTTCTGTGCCTTGGTCGATCGTTCATTGGGGTCCGGCGTCGGTCGTTGGTATCCGTGCTTGTTGGTGTCAGTCGCTGATGTCAGCCGCCGCACGCTCAGCCTTCGTCATGGCCGGTTGCGGTGAGGTCCACCCATATCCATGGCTTGTGGTGCCACGTACGCACTTTGCCTATGACGAGGTCAACGGTCGCCCCTACAGGAGGCAGCTTCTGGGCGAGTCGCTGTACTCCAGGTTCGCTGCCGCGGCGAATCATGTCTAGCGAAGCACCTACGGGTTCGTATTCGTTGAGCGCCGCCGTGAGTCCCCATGGCTGGTGGCTAGTGATCGTGGCGCGGACTGTTTCGCCTTCACGGAGCTCGCTGAGCGGGCGTCTCGATTCATCTGACATGGCGGCATCATCCTCCTCAGCCCACCACTCACCCCGGCTCCCATCCCGTCCGCCGTCGACCCACACACCGTGGAGCGGGCGTGGTCCCTGGCGTCCAGGTGGAGCGCGCCACTGTACGAACGACCTGGACGCCAGGGGCCGCGTCTGCTCGGCTTTGCCTGGGTCGGTGGTGGTCGGGATGGGAGCTCCCCGCGCACGCCACTACGGGCCCGCGGTCGGGAACGGTGCCCCCTCCATCCCGGTGCCGGCCGGTCCCCCGCCGGAGGCGGACTACCTCGCTCGCCTCCGCGAGCTTGGGCAAGGAACCCCCGGCTTCTTGCCTCAGTAACAGAGGTGCGGCCTACGGCCGCGCAAACCTTGGCAGCTCGCTGCGCTCGCGCGCGACGGCGTTCGGGAGCTCCCGCCCGCCGCGTGCTTCCGGGCCGACTCGGACCTGGCGTGCCCGACGGGTCGGCACAGTCCCTGCGACTCTCCCGGCTACGCTCGCGAGGGAGCGCCCCGCAGCGCGTGGCTGCGGGGCGCCGATCCACTTTCGCAACAGGCCCTAGTGGGGTTTAGTCGACCGTCTGCCCGTCGTACATACCGCCCCTGCAGGTCGGGAGCACGGGCGTCGACCGATCGATCGTTCCGCCGCCGTCCGTGCACTCACCCGGGGTGACGCTGCCGGGCGAGGTGACGCTGCCGGCGGTGGCGGTGGCAGCGCCTGTGAGGCCGAGTCCGGCGAGGGCTGCCGTGGCGATGACTGCGGCGAGGATTCGTCGAATGCGCATTTGGTTCGCCTTTCACGGATTGCCTCGGTTGGGGCACTAATCAGCTTGATGTTCACCCATGTGGGTGGCACGTCATGTTGGGCCATTCGGGTGACAGTGCTGTCGGGTGCGGGGTCGGTGACGCGACCCGTCGGACAGGCCCTGGAACGAAGAGACCACCCCGGCCGGATGGGTGGTCTCTTCGTTGTTCCGGAGGGGGCAGCGTCCGCAACCATCGTCTTGGCCGTGGGCCGCTCTATGCGGTGATCGACTCATGGCCACCGGCCCTATCCACCAGTGGGCCCGCGTCGGCGCAGCGCGGGCGGAGCGGGCCGGAGGCAGGAGCGTCGCCCGCAGCGGAGCCGGGAAGCGCGCCCGGCGGAGCGGAAGATTTCAAGTCCAGTGAGACGGTCGTGATGCTATGAGGTTTGTGGTGCGGGTTCGCGGCGCTTGGACGGGTCGTTGATCCAGGCCGTCTGGGGTATCTCGGGTGGTCGGGGGCGGCGGCCGAAGCGTTCGGGGTGGCGGGCGTATGCCTCGGCGAGGGTGACCGCGCGCTGGTCGCGGACCTCCTCGGCGGTCCCGAAGTGGACGGAGGCGGGTGTGTGCCAGCCGATGCCCGAGTGCCGGTGCTCGTGGTTGTAGTACGCGATGAAGGCGTCGAACCATTCGCGGGCGTGGGCCAGCGAGTCGAACCGTTCGGGATAGTCCGACATGTACTTCGTGGTCTTGAACTGGGCCTCGCTGTAGGGGTTGTCGTTGGAGACCTTCGGCCGCGAGTGCGACCTTGTCACCCCGAGGTCGATCAGCAGCTGGGAGACCTTCTTGCTCGTCATCGAGGTGCCGCGGTCGGCGTGCACGGTCTCGGGCACGATCCCGTTGCGGACGATGGTCTCGCGGATCAACTCCTCGGCCCGTTCGGCCGATTCAGCGGCCTCGACGGTGTGGCCGACGATGTAGCGGCTGAAGATGTCGATGATGACGTAGGCGTGATACCAGATGCCCTTTGCCGGTCCGGCCGCCTTGGTGATGTCCCAGGTGAACACCTGCGACGGGGCGGTGGCCACCAGTTCGGGCACCGCCTGGGCGGGGTGGGTGGCCTGTCTTCGGCGCTCGCCGGACTGGCCCTTCTCGCGCAGGATCCGGTACATCGTGGAGACCGAGCAGTGGTAGCGCCCGGCATCCAGCTCGCGGGCCCAGATCTGCGCGGGCGCCAGTTCGGCGTACTCGTCGCTGTTCATCAACTCCAGTACCGCAGACCGTTCTTCGGCCGTCAGGGCCGAGGGCTGGACCTGCGGCTTGCGGGGCCGGCGTGGTGGCGCCGGACGCAGCCGGCGGTAGTGGGTGGCCCGCGAGCGGCCGGTCAGCCGGCACGCCGCAGTCACACCCAGCACGCCCTCGACGCCGGTGAACGCGTCATCGGCCACCGGGGTGACGGCAGCGTTCAGTCCGCGCCCTCGGAGATCATTTCCAAGAGCGCGGAAGCTTTTCCCATAACCTCCAGCGCGGCCTTGTTCCGCGCCAGTTCCTTCTCCAGACGCTCCACCTGGCGGCGCAGTTTCTCGTTCTCCGCCTCGGCGGCAGACTTCTTCGGCCTCGCCGGGCCGGTACGCTGGTCGACCAGCTTCTCCAGAGCCCCGGCATCCCGCGCTGCCCGCCACTCCTTCACATGCGAGTGGTACAGCCGCTCGCGGCGCAGGACCGCGCCCTTCTCGTTCTGCGGGGCGGCGTCGTACTCGGCCACGATCCGCAGCTTGTACTCCGGGCTGAAAGTGCGGCGCTTCGGCCGGGGAGCCGGGTCGGATCCGGCGGACTTGCTGCTGGTCATGAGGGGGTGGTTCTCCTGTCGTGCCCTCTCAGGCTAACCCGCCGAAGCGGGACGTCTCACCCAAGGCTGACAGAGAGGGCCAAGACCCCGCAGCCGAAGGTGAAGGACCGTCGTACCGGTGAGATCGCCACCGACATGGAGACCGGCGTCAAGCTGATGACGGTCGACGTGATGTTCGCGGCCAACGACGAGGTGGAGATCCTTTCCATCACCGTCCCCGAGACCGGCATCTCCGGCGAGCTGGTCATGGGTACCCCGGTCGCGCTCACGGGGCTGATCGCCCGGCCGTGGGAGAACGAGTTCAACGGCCAGAAGCGGCACGGGATCGCCTTTCGCGCGGTTGCCGTCACCTCGCTGGCCGCTGCGGGCTCGGCCCCCAAGGCGGCCTGAGCCATGGCATGGCCGACGGTCTTACTGCTGCTGTTGCTGGTCGTCGTCGCTGCGGGTCTCCTGCGGTGGCGGCGCCCCGCCTGGTACTGGCTGACCTTCGGGGTCGCCCTCGCCGTGTTGCGGGTCCTGGTCCGCTACGCCTCGGTCATGGACGCCTGCGGCCTGACGGTCCCGCCCTCGCGCTGGCGTCTGGCGCTGGCCCGGATGGCCAACCGTCCGGTGCCGGAGTCCCGTTCACTGCGCATCCTGCGCCTGCGGCCCACCCGCACCGGCCTGGTCCTCCGGCTCAAGCTCCGACCCGGTCAGGATGCCTTCGATGTCGCCGCCGCCACGGACCGGCTGCGCCACTCCTTCGGGATGTACGGCGTCACCTCCCGTGAGCTGCGCTCGGGTGTCGTCGAGATCCGGATGACCGGATACGACGTGCTCAAGCGGGTGCAGATGCCCGCCGAGACCGAGGCCCGTCCGATGCGGGTCCCGGTGGCTTTGCGGGAGGACGGCTCTGTCCACTACCGCGACTACCGGGCCGTGCCGCACGGCCTGACCCTCGGGGCCACGGAGTCCGGCAAGTCCGTCTATCAGCGCAACCTCGTCGCCGGCCTTGCCCCGCAACACGTCGCGCTGGTCGGCATCGACTGCAAACAGGGGGTGGAGCTGTTCCCCCTGGCCCGCCGGTTCTCCGCGCTGGCCGACAACCCGGATACCGCGCTGGAGCTGCTGGAGGCGCTGGTGTCCCACATGGGGGAGGTGTATCGGCTCATCCGGGCCGAGCAGCGGATCACCGCTGACGTGCCGGATGCCGAGATCGCCGCCGACATCTGGGACCTGCCCGAAGACCTGCGGCCGGTGCCGGTCGTGGTCCTGGTCGACGAGGTGGCCGAACTCGCGCTGTTCGCCAGTAAGGAGGAGGAGAAGCGCCGGGACCGGATCATCACCGCCCTGGTTCGCCTGGCCCAGCTCGGCCGCGCGGCCGGCGTCTACCTGGAGATCTGCGGGCAGCGCTTCGGCTCCGAACTCGGCAAGGGCATCACCATGCTCCGCGCCCAGCTCACCGGCCGTACCGCGCACCGCGTCAACGACGAGACCAGCGCGAACATGGCCTTCGGCGACATCGCCCCGGATGCCGTCCTGGCCGCCATCCAGATCCCCGCCGAGACGCGCGGCATCGCCATCGCCGGGGACTCCACCGGCGGCTGGCACCGCATCCGCGCCCCGCACACCTCGCTGCGCCAGGCCGTGAACACCTGCAACAAGCACGCCGACCGCACCCCTGACGTGCCCGCCCTGGCCGCGTTCCGGCCCGCGGTCGCCCCGCTGCCGTCGGCCCGTGTGCCGCTGTCCAAGACAGCCCCCGCCACCGCCTGACCCACCCCCGCTGCCACGGTCAGCGCGACCACCCTTCGCGCCACGTCCCTACCCCCGCCATGCCTCATCACAGGAAGGAGCCGTGATGGCCCGCCCCGCTCTCCGCATCGACGCCGTACTCGTCCAGGCCGTCATTGCCGGGGCACTGTCCTTCGCCCACCTGCACGACCTCGCCGCCGCTGCCGGACAGGACGGCTGGAAAGCCTGGGCCTACCCCGTCTCCGTAGGCCTGCTCCTGGTCGCCGCCTGGCGCCGGCTGCGTACCGACGGGCCGTCCCGGCTGGCCTGGTGCTGGTTCCTCATCGCCCTGGTCGCCTCGCTCGGCGCCAACGTCGCCACCGCCGGACTCCTCGACCTCAATGACGTCCCGGCCTGGCTGCGCATCCTCGTCGCCGCCTGGCCCGCCCTGGCCTTCATGGGCGGCACCCTCCTCGCCCACTCATCCGCGGGCCCCTCGTCGCCACCGCCAGCGTCCTCCGCCCCGGATCCGGACCCGGCACCCCAGGTGCAGCCCGAACCGGCCGCCGCTGCTGAGCCGGACCCGGTGCCCGAACCTGTCGCGGCCCCCGTACCCGATGAACCCCCGGCCCTGCCCACCGCCGAACCGCCCCCGGCCGTACCGGTCCCGGCCGCGCTGGTCGACCACGCCCGCAAGGTCGCCGACGACCACCACGCCCGCACCGGTGCCCCGATCGACACCGACACCCTCCGCACCCGCCTCGGCGTCCCGCCGCACCTGGCCGACGCCATCGCCGCCCAACTCACCTGACCAGGAAGGGAGAAACGGCCGATGACCCGTGACCCGGCCGACCTGACCGCCGCCGACTACCTCGACAGCGCCCGCGAGATGACCGCCGCGAACCGCCCCTACCTCGCCCACCTGCTCGCCGAGGAAGCCGCCCAGCGCACCCCCGACCCGGCCACCGCCGCCGGTATCCGCGCCACCTTCCCCGACCCGGCCCTGACCCGAGAGGAGACCGACTGACATGCCCGCCCGCGACTTCTTCCACTCCGTGATGCGGATCGGTCCCGTGCAGATCGGCACCCACCGCGACCGCCACGGCCGGACCAAGCACGCCGCCGTGTGCAGCGCCGACGACTGCGGCTGGTCCGCCGACTACTCCAGCCGTTCCGCCGCACAGCTCGCCGCCCGCACCCACCGCTGCCGCGCTCGCTAGGAGGCCGACCCATGGACGTTCCGCTCTGGCTCGCCCTGCTGGTCGTCGGCTACCTCGGCGTCAAGCTCATCCGCCCGCCCTGGTGGCTCATCGCCGTACTCCTCCTCGGCGGCTTCCTGCTCGCCGACAGCGTGCTTGCCCCCGTCATCGACAGCTTCACCAAGTAGTCCGCCACCACGTCGCCCGCCCCGAAAGGAGAACACCGATGCTTCGCCCGAAGGTCCCGACCAACCCCACACCCACCCTCCAGGCCTCGCCGACCGTGGCGATCGAGCCGACCGCCGTCATCCCGAGCACTCAGGCACCGCCGCCCGCTCCGGTCGCACCGGCACCGCCCCGGCCCACGGTGCAACTCACCCCCGGCACCGCGCTCGCCCTCGTCGGCGGCGGCACCGCCGTCGTCCTGGTCGTCGGCGCCGTCCTGGTCTCCATGCTCCTGGCGGTCGCCATCACCGGCGCCTCGGTCGCCGTCTGCGCCCTGGTGATCCGCTCGCTCGTCAACGCCGACGCCAAGCGTCGCTGACCGGCCCCCGGGCGGCCTCGATACCGCCAAGCATCCGCCGCCCGGGAGCCGTCCCTGTCCGATCTCACAACCGGAAGGAAGAACCCAGCATGGCGCATCGCGCCTCGCCCGTGCCTGAGCCGCTGCTCGACCCGACCACCCTCGGCGACCTGCTGAGGGTGGCCTCGGCCTC
Organism: Streptomyces sp. P9-A2; assembly: GCF_036634175.1. Taxonomy (NCBI): domain Bacteria; kingdom Bacillati; phylum Actinomycetota; class Actinomycetes; order Kitasatosporales; family Streptomycetaceae; genus Streptomyces; species Streptomyces sp. P9-A2. Next base: position 3,432,797 of record NZ_JAZIFX010000001.1, on the reverse strand, counting down.
CGACTACGCGCGCTGGGAGGACCAGATCCGCCGTACCGGCGGCTGCGCCGACCCGATCCACCTGACCGGCTGGGTCCTCCACAAGGACAAGACCACCGGCGAGACCCTGCACCACTACTCCACCGCCGGTGAGCCCGGCGGACGTCTCCGCCTCGCCTGCGGCAACCGCCGGGCCTCCCGCTGCCCCTCCTGCGCCTGGACGTACGCGGGCGACACCTATCACCTCATCCGTGCCGGCCTGGCCGGTGACGACCGCCGCGACATCCCCGCCACCGTCCGCGACCACCCGCGGGTCTTCGCCACCCTCACCGCCCCGTCCTTCGGCCCGGTCCACAACCGGCCCGACCGAGGCGTCTGCCGCTGCGGCACCCAACACGCCCCGGACGCCCCGGAGCTGGGCACCGCCCTGGACCCGGCCACGTACGACTACGCCGGATCCGTCCTGTTCAACAACCACGCCGGACAGCTCTGGCAGCGCTTCACCACACGACTGCGCCGTGAACTCGCCGCCCGTGCCAGCCTTTCCCCCCGGGAACTCGCTGACCGAATCCGCGTCTCGTACGGCAAGGTCGCCGAATTCCAGAAGCGTGGCGCCCTGCACCTCCACGCCGTGATCCGCATCGACGGACCCGAGGGCGCTGAGTCGCCGCCACCCGCCTGGGCCACGGTCGATCTCCTCGCCGACGCGATCCATGCGGCTGCGGCGCACTCCTATACGTCGGTCTCGGTCCCGGCCGCCGGGGACCAGCCCGCCCGGTCGTTCCGCTGGGGGGCACAGCTCGACGTCCGGCCGGTGAAGGCGTTCGGGGACGGCTCCGACATTACAGAGCAGGCGGTTGCCTCGTACGTCGCCAAGTACGCGACCAAGGCAGCCGAGAACACCGGCACCCTGGACCGCCGCATCGGTGAACTCGCCGAACTCGACCGCCACGGCGTGCCCGACCACACCCGCCGCCTGATCACCGCATGCCGCGCCCTCGACCCGCTCTATCCCGACCGGCGGCTGTGGGCCTGGGCTCACATGCTCGGCTTTCGCGGCCACTTTTCCTCAAAGTCCCGCCGCTATTCCACCACCCTCGGTGCCCTCCGCCAGGCACGCGCCGACTACCGCGCCGCACAGGATGCCGCCGCCTTCCGCCTGGACGACCGCGAGCCGGAGACCGTCCTCGTCCTGACCGACTGGCAGTACGCCGGACACGGCCACACCCCCGGTGAATCCGCCCTCGCGGCCACCACCGCCCGAGACCTCCAGCTCAACCGTGAAACCGCCCGCGAAGCCCTACGTGACCAGATCGCCCAGGAAGGAGCCGCAGCATGACCACCGCAGCACCTGATCTGCTGACCGTGCCGGAAGTCATGACGCGGCTCAAGGTCGGACGCTCCAAGGTCTACGACCTGATCCGCTCGCGTCGCCTGGTCTCGATCAAGATCGATGGTGCCCGCCGGATCCCCACCGATGCCGTACGTGACTTCATCCTTGACCGGATCGAGGAGGCTGCCTGATGGCCGGCCAGCGCAAGCGCAATCCGAACGGTGCGGGCACCATCACCAAGCGCAAGGACGGCCGCTATCAGTGCGCGGTCTACGTCCTTCAGCCGGACGGCACCCGTGCCCGCAAGTTCGCCTACGGCAAGACCTGGGCCGAGTGCGACGCCAAGCGCCGGGAGCTGCTCGCCAAGGTCGACCAGGGCGTGCCCGTGCCCACCCGCTCGGCCAAGCTCTCCGAGTGGCTGCCGTACTGGCTGGACAACGTCATCAAGCCTCGGCGGAAGCTCAGCACGTACGACAAGTACGAGGCACACGTCCGGCTCTACCTGGTGCCCCTGCTCGGCGCCAAGCGGCTCGAATCCCTCGGCGTCGCCGACGTGCGCCGCTTCCTCGTCCGCCTGGAGAAGGAGACGACCGCGGCGACCGCCAAGGAATCCCACCGCGTCCTGCGATCGGCGCTCTCCTCCGCCTGCCGCGAGGAACTGATCACGCGCAACGTTGCCAAGCTCTTCGAGCTGCCCCGCACCGACAACCGCGAACTGAAGCCCTGGACCCTCGACGAGACACTCGACTTCCTAGCGGCCTCCCGCAAGGACCCGCTGTACGCGGCCTTCGTGCTCGCCATCGCCATGGGGCTCCGCCGGGGAGAGATCATCGGTCTCCGCTGGTCTGACCTCGACCTCGAAAGCCGTGTCCTCTACGTCCGCCAACAGACGCAGCGCCGCCGTGGTGTCCTGTACGACGACGATCCCAAGAGCCGCCGTCGACGCGTCGTCCCTTTGCCCGCGCTCTGCATCGCCCCGCTGCGCCGGCACCGGATGCGCCAGTCCGCCGCTCGCGTTAAAGCGGGGGAGCAGTGGCATGAATCGGGCTACGTCTTCACCACCCGCACCGGTCGCCAGGTCGAGCCGCGGAACGTCTACCGCTCCTTCACCCGTGTCGCTGAGTCCGCCGGCCTCCGCGTGATCCGGCTGCACGACGCCCGGCACGGCACCGCGACTCTCCTCACGGCGGCCGGGGTCGCGCCTCGCGTCGTGATGGAGATCCTCGGGCACAGTCAGATCAGCATCACCATGGACGTGTACACGCACGTCGTGCAGGACACTCAGCGCGAGGCCATCAGCCACATGGATCGGCTGCTCAAGCGGCGGCCGGTTGTGAGTGACCGCCCGCGTTGATGTCAGAAGTAGATGTCAAAGGCCCCGGACCATGATCGGTCCGGGGCCTTTTGGCTGGTGCCCCCGGCAGGATTCGAACCTGCGACACCCGCTTTAGGAGAGCGGTGCTCTATCCCCTGAGCTACGAAGGCGAAGGCGTCCCCTGTGAGGGGGCAAGCCCACTGGTCGGACATGGTGCGGGGTGCTCCGCGGTCTTGCTCGGTCGCGCGGCGCGGCGTACCAATGACCGACCAGGGACAGCGTAGCGGATACGTGACGGTGAGAGTCGTCGGTATAAGGGCAGGGGGCCGGGCGGGCGCCCGCCCGGCCCCCTCCCCACCCGCGTCAGGGGGTGATGATGATTTTGCGGCCCTGGCCGGAGGCGAACTGGGCCAGGGCCTCGGGGTAGGTGTCGAGGGGGAGGCGGTGGCTGATGAAGATGTCCGGGTCGAGCACTCCGGTGGCGAAGAGGTCCGCGGCGCGTTCGAAGCTGTGCAGGACGGCCATCGAGCCGGTGATGGTGATCTCCTGGTTGTAGATGCGGTACGGGTCGATCGTCACGCGGGTCGCGTAGTCGGCGACGCCGAACTGCAGGAAGGTGCCCGCCTTGGACACGCGCTCCAGGCCGTCCTGGATCGCCGCCGCGTTGCCCGTGGCGTCGATGACGAGGTCCCAGCCCTGGGGGCGGTCCAGTTCGTCCGGGTCCGCCGCCGAGGCGGAGACGCCCAGCTGCCGGGCGGTCTCCAGACGGGCCGGGTTGAGGTCCACCATGTCCACACTCGCCGCGCCGGTCCGCTTGGCCAGTTCCAGCATCATCAGGCCCATGGTTCCGGAGCCGTAGATCAGGACGTGTGCGCCGAGGCGGGACTGCAGGACGTCGTAGCCGCGGACCGCGCAGGAGAGGGGCTCGATCAGGGCCGCGTCCTGGGTGCGGACGTGTTCGGGCAGTTTGACGCAGTTCGCCACCGGGGCCACCGCGTACTGGGCGGCCCCGCCCGCCGTGGTGACGCCGATCGCGGCCCAGCGCTCGCACATGTTGTTGTGGCCGTTGCGGCAGTGGCGGCACTCGTAGCAGTACAGGGAGGGGTCCACGGCGACCTGGTCGCCGAGCGACACCTCGGTGACCTGGGAGCCGATGCCGACCACCTCGCCGGCGAACTCGTGGCCGGGGACGATGGGCAGCTTGGGTGCGAACTCGCCCTGGAGGATGTGCAGATCGGTGCCGCACAGCCCGCAGGCCGCGACCTCGACCACCACGTCGCGCGGTCCTGGGGTGGGGTCGGGCACCGTGGTGACGATGACCTTGCCGGGGGCTTCGATGAGGGCGGCTTTCACTTGACTGCTCCTAGGGACAGACCGCGGACCAGCTTGTCCTGGGCGGCCCAGCCGGCGATGAGGACGGGCAGGGACACCAGGGTGGCGGCGGCGCACAGACGGGCGAGGAAGAGCCCCTCGTTGGTGATGAACCCGACGAGGAACACCGGGGCGGTGGAGGCTTTGGTGGCGGTGAGGTTGACGGCGAACAGGAACTCGTTCCAGCTGAAGATGAAGCAGATCAGCGCGGTGGCGGCGATCCCGGGCACGGCGACGGGGCCGACGATGCGCAGCAGCACCGTGGGCAGTCCGGCGCCGTCGACCTCGGCGGCCTCCAGGATCTCCTTGGGTACTTCGGCGAGGAAGGAGCGCATCATCCACACCGCGATCGGCAGGTTCATCGCGGTGTAGAGGACGACCAACGTCCAGACGTTGTCCAGCATCCCGGCGTCCTTGACGATCAGGTACACCGGCAGCAGCGCCGCGATGACGGGCAGGAACTTCGTCGACAGGAAGAAGAACATCACGTCGGTCCACTTCTCGACCGGCTTGATGGACAGCGCGTAGGCCGCCGGGATCGAGAGGGCGAGCACGAGCAGGGTCGAAAAGACGCTCGCCATGGCCGAGTTGAGCAGGAACGGCGTGATGTCGCGGCCCAGCAGCAGTTCGTACTGGTCCAGGGTGAAGGGCGCGAGCAGACTGGGCGGGTTGGTGGCGGCGTCGGCCTCCTGGTGGAAGCTGGTCAGCACCATCCAGGCCACCGGCGCGAAGAAGGCCAGCGTGGCGAGCCAGGCGACGAAGGTCCACACCGGGGTCAGCCGCGGCGAGCCCTGGTCGCCCTCGGTGTTCTTGCGGCGGAACTTCTTGGGCCCGGCCGCGGGGGCGGCGGCCGGTGCCGTCTGGGTGGTGGTCACCGGGAGACCTCCTCACGGAACAGGGACGCGATGGTGCGCAGGGCGAACGTGGCGATGACGATGGCGCCGATCACCACGACCACGCCGGCGGCGGCCGCCTCGCCGTACTCGTACTTGCGGAACATGGTCAGGTAGATCTCGTAGGGGAGGTTCGTGGTCTGCGAGCCGGGGCCGCCCTGGGTGATGGTGAAGACCGCGTCGAAGGTCTGCACGACGTAGATGGTCCCGAGCAGGACGCCCAGTTCGATGTACTGCCGCAGGTGGGGCAGGGTGATGTGGAGGAAGGTCTGCCGCGCCGAGGCGCCGTCGACCCGGGCGGCCTCCAGTACGTCGCCGGGCTGGGCCTGGAGACCGGCCAGCAGGATGAGCATCATGAACGGCGTCCACTGCCACACCAGCGCGACGATCACGGCGGGCATCGCCGAGTTCGACAGCCAGTCGATGGTGGGTCCGTTCTCGGCTCCGAAGAGGCGGTAGACGGCGTTCAGGGTGCCGTTGAGGAGGCCGTAGTCGGGGTTGTAGATGGCGTGCTTCCACAGCAGTGCGGCGGCGACCGGCATGACCAGGAACGGCGTGATGAGCAGGGTGCGGGCCAGGCCCCGGCCGGGGAAGCGGCGGTCGAGGAGCATCGCCAGGCCCAGTCCGAGGAGCACGCTGATGATCACCACCGACGCGGTGAGCAGGATGGTGTTCAGGACCGCCGCGCGCAGCCGCTCGTCGGTGAAGACGAAGGCGTAGTTGGACAGGCCGGTGAAGTGCCGTTCGCCCGGCTTGAGGATGTTCCACTGGAAGGTGGAGATCACGAGCGTGGCCACGAACGGCAGCTGCGTGACGATGATCGTGAAGATCAGCGCCGGCAGCAGCGGTACGCGGCGCCGCCACTTGTTCAGCGATTCGCGCCTGCCCGGCCGGTGCGGGGGGTCTTTGCGCACCGCGTTGGGTGCGGGAGTGAGCGTGGTCATGAGGGGTCCTTGAGCCGGCCGGTTGCGGCCGGGTATGGGGAAGCGGTGCCCGGTGCACCGGCCGAAGGCCCTCGTACGGGATACGGATGTACGGGGGTCCTCGGCCGGCGCGGGCGGGCGGTGTACGTGCCGGACGCGTGCTCTGCCGGATGCCGGATGCCGGATATCGGACGTCGTGCGACGGTGGGCGTCGTGCGCCGGCGGACTCTGTCTGTCGGTGCGCCGGCGCACCGGTGTCCGACGGGCGAGGGGGCACCGGCGTGGTCACCGGGTCACCGACCGGTGGTCACCTGGTGGTGGTCACCGACCGGCGGGTCACCGGTAGTTCTTGGCGACTTCCTCCGCGAGCTTCTGGCCGTTGGTCAGGGCCTCGTCCACGCTGGTCTTGCCGGCGATGGCCGCGGAGATGTCCTGCGTCACCTTGGTGCCGAGGTCCTGGAACTCGGGCACGGCCACGAACTGGACGCCGACCGTGGGCCGCGGCTGCACACCGGGGTTCGTCGGGTCCGCCTGCTCGATGGACTTGAGGGTGATGTCACCGAAGGCCGAGGCCGCTTCCTTGTACTCGGGGATCTCGTAGGTGCTGGCCCGCTTGCCGGCCGGGACGCGCGACCAGCCCAGCTTCTCGCCGACGAGCTTCTCGTAGTCCTTGCCGGACGCCCAGAGCATGAACTTCGACGCGGCGTCGGCCTTCTTGGTGGTCTTCGGCATCGCCCACGCCCAGGTCCACAGCCAGCCGGAGCTGTCCGTCTTGTTCACCGGCGCGTAGGCGTAGCCGACCTTGCCCGCGATCTTGCTGGAGCTGGCGTCCTCCAGCGAACCGGCCGCGCTGGTCGCGTCGTACCACATGGCGACCTTGCCCTGGCTCATCGCGTTGAGGCACTCGGTGAACCCGGACTGCGCCGCGCCCGCCTGGCCGTGCTTCTTGACGAGGTTGACGTAGAAGTCGGTCGCCTTCTTGAACTCGGGGCTGTCGACCTGGGCGTTCCAGTCCTTGTCGAACCAGGTGCCGCCGAAGGTGTTGACCACCGTGGACAGCGACGCGCCGAGCTCGCCCCAGCCGGCCAGGCCGCGCAGACAGATGCCCTTCATGCCGGGGCGTGCTCCGTCGGCCTTGGCGGCGATGTCGGCGACCTGCTCCCAGGTCGGCCGCTCGGGCACGGTGATGCCCTTCTCCTCCATGACCTCCTTGTTGTACATGAGGAAGGACGACTCGCCGTAGAACGGAAGCGCGTACAGCTTCTCGTCCTCACCGGACAGCGACTGGACCATGGGGTTGAGCAGGTCCTTCTTGTCGAAGGCGGTGTCCTTGTCGGCGTAGGAGCTCAGCTCCTGCAGCCAGCCGTTCTTGTTCCAGATGGGCACCTCGTAGGCGCCGATGGTGGCAACGTCGTACTGGCCGGCCTGGGTGGCGATGTCCTGGGTGACCTTGTCGCGCAGTTCGTTCTCGGGAAGGATCGTGAAGTTGACCTTGATGCCGGTGTCCTTGGTGAACGTGTCCTTCGTCAGCTTCGCTATGTCCTCCATCTGAGGGTTGCCGACCATGAGGACGTTGATGCTCTCGCCGCCGGCTTCCGGACTCGACCCGCCGGCCCCGCTGCACGCGGCCAGCAGTGAGCCCGCGGAGACGGCGACCAGCACGGCGCGGGTGCTTCTGCGGACCCGGGTGGTTTTCTGGTTGGGCATGGTTGGCTCCAGAGGTGTTCGTTCGAGAGCGGGGGAGACCCGCGCCCGGTCGGGCGAGTGCGTGGTGAAGCGGTGGTGGTGAGGTGTATCGGGTGTAGCGGTGGTGGTGGGGCCGGAATCGGGGCAGTGGTGGGGGCGGGAGTCGGGGCAGTGGTGCGGCGGTGACGGGGCAGTGGCGTGGCGGTTGTGGGGCGGGGGAGCGGTCGGTCAGACCCGGATGACCTGCGGCCCCAGGAGGACGTAGCGATGGGCTTCGGAGGCGGGAAGCCCGGTGTCGGTGACGATCGCCTCCAGGTCCCCGATCCCGGCGAACCGGCAGAAACTGGTCGCTCCGAACTTGCTGTGGACGCCGGAGAAGATCCGGCGCCGGGACACGGTCATGACGTGCGTCTTCACATCGCTCACCGCGGGGTTCGGAGTGGTGAGCCCCCATTGGCGGGAGATGCCGTTCGCGCCGACGTAGGCCAGGTCGATGACGAGGTCGGACAGCGTGTGGGTGGCCCAGTGATCGACGGTCGCCAGGGTGGCGCCGCGGATGCGGCCACCGAGCAGCAGCACGGTGATGTTCTCGACGGAGGCCAGGGTGCCGGCCGCGGCGAGGGACGAGGTGATCACGGTCAGCGGCCGGTCGCGGGGGAGGGCGGCGGCGATGAGCTGCGGGGTGAAGCCCTCGTCGATGTACACCGTCTTCGCGTCACCGAGCAGGTCCACGGCCGCGGCGGCGATCCGCTTCTTCTCCTTGACCTGGCTGGTGGTGCGGTAGGAGAGGGTCGTCTCGAAGCCGGAGCTCTCGACGGGGTGGGCGCCGCCGTGGGTCCGGCGCACCAGCCCGTGGGCGGCCAGCAGGTTCAGGTCCCGCCGAACGGTTTCCTTGGAGATGCTCAGTTCGGCGGCGGTCCTCGCGACATCCACCGCGCCGGTACGGCGCGTCACCTCCAGGATGGAGCGGCGGCGTTCTTCGGCGTCCACGGTGACACCCCCATTGCGCGACTCAGGCCGACACCCGGTCGGTCCGTTTGTGTGTGGCGCGTTCGCGCCCCACTGAGTCCGGTCCGTTCGGACTCATGCGGACTATTTACGGGGTACGCACACGGTTATGAACAGGTAAAACGCCACACGATCCATGACCGTATGTGCCCGATTCGCTGTGCCCGTTCCCGCAGGCAGGGGTGTTTTCAGGCCAGAGACCGAGCATGATCCCGACCCGGTGTGCCCGAAACCGTGCCCGTTTCCTGTCTGCGCTCGGCGGCGGGGGGCGCCGATTCGGCTCCTCGGGCCGTCCGGGAAGGGGGTGTACTGGCGCGTAACGAGGTCCTGGAGCGCCTCGGGGCACTCTGGACGAGCGAAAAAAGAGTGGGAGGCGAGTCGCGGCGCGACGGGGCGCGACATGGTGTCTTTTGGTGGCTCGTGGCGTCCGGTGATGCGTCCTGTGATCCGTCATGGTGCGTCGTGGTGCGTCGTGGTGCCTCGGGGTACGGCGTAACGGGGCGGGACGCCGGCCCGGGGCCCTAGGATCAAACAGGTGTGCGCACATGTCGTAGTAGCCGAGGACGACGGGAAACAGGCGGAGTTGATCCGCCGCTATCTGGAACGGGAGGGTCACCGCGTCACGGTCGTGGGGGACGGTCGCGCCGCCCTGGAGGAAGTCCGCCGTGCGGCGCCGGACCTGCTCGTTCTCGACGTGATGATGCCGCGGACCGACGGCCTGGACGTGCTGCGGGTGCTGCGCGCCGAGGCCCGTGAGGTGCCGGTCCTGATGCTGACGGCCCGCACCACGGAGGACGATCTGCTCCTCGGCCTCGACCTGGGCGCCGACGACTACGTCACCAAGCCGTACAGCCCGCGTGAGCTGATGGCCCGGGTCCGCACGCTGCTCCGCCGTACCCGGTGGGCCGGCCCACCGGGTACGGCGGACGGGGGAGCGCAGGATCCGGGCGGGCAGGGCTCTGGTGCGCGGGACTCCGACGTGCTCACCGTCGGCACGCTCGCACTCGACCCCCTGCGGCACGAGATCAGCGTCGAGGGCAGGCCCGTGGTGTGCACCCCGAGCGAGTTCCGGCTGCTGGCGGCGCTGGCCGCGGAGCCCGACCGGGTCTTCGAGCGCCGGCGGCTCCTTGCCGAACTGCACGGCTTCGACAAGTACATCAGCGACCGCACGGTGGACATGCACATCATGAATCTCCGCAAGAAGATCGAGCCCGCTCCGCGCCGCCCCGTACGACTGCTCACGGTGTTCGGGGTCGGCTACAAGCTGACCGACCCGGCCCGACGGACCGGCAGTGCCCCGGCGTAGAAGGGCGCCGGACCGGGCGCGTGAACGGGCCACGGACCGGCGTGGAGGGCGTGGCAGCCGCAGGCCGCCGTTGCGACGGAGCCTGCTCGGCCGGTTCCTGGGCGTGAGCGCGCTGGTCGCGACGTGCTCCGTGGCCGCGACCGCATGGCTCGCCGTGCAGACCACGTCCGTGGCGATCAGACAGGAGGAGGGGCAGAACCTCGCGGACGACACGCGGATCTACAGCACCCTGCTGGGGTACGCGGCCACGCACCCGGACTGGGACGGGGTGCAGCCGACCGTACGCGAGCTCGCCCGGGAGTCGGGGCGGCGCATCACCCTGACCACACCGCAGCGCCGGCCCCTCGCGGAATCGGCGGGGCCGCGGGACCGGACGTCCCTCGCCGCGCGCGAGTCGGCGACCGTCGACCCGCTGTCCGTGGAAACCTCGCTGACCGGGGACGGGCAGGCCACTCCGGGGACCGCGGCATCGCGCCGGGCCACGGACCGGATCGACGCACGGGCGGTGGGCCCGTTCCGTGTGCCCGCCGCCGAGCGGATGGCACTGCGCGAGGACGCCGCCCGCAGCCTGTCGTGTCTGCGGTCGAGCGGAATCACCGCGGAGATCGTGGTGAGCCCGAGCGGACGCTCCGGCATCGAGGTCAAGGGATCCGACGGCGACCTCACGCAGTACTCCAGTTGCGTGGTGCCGCCTCTGACCGAGCCCACACGGACCGAGGCCGTGGCGCTCAAGGAGCTGAACCGGCTGACCAACGAATGCCTGCGGCGTCGCGAACACGACACCGAGGTCAGTCTGTTCCTGGACCTGACCTGGCGTCCGGGCCCGCCCTTGTCCGACGACGGCCGGGACACCACCGACCCCGCACCCGTCCCCGCGGAAGTCGTTCCCGCGGAAGCCGTCCCCGCGGACGACGAGGTGGACTCCTGCGTGGGCACGGCCCGCCGCGAACAGCTCGCCTCCTATGTCGCCCCGCCCGCTCTGCTGTTCATCGGGGACACCGGCGGCCGGACCGTGCCCGGCCTCGACCTGTCACCCGTCAACACCGCGAAGATCGCCGGAGTCGCCGCGCTGGTCCTGGCTCTGACCGTCGGTGCGTCGATCTTCGCCGGAATCCGGCTGGTAAGCCCGTTGCGGGCGCTGACGGGAGCGGCCCAGCGGCTTCGCGACGGCCGCGACATCCAACCCGTTCCGGTGACCACGGACAACGAGATCGGACGGCTGGCCGAGGCCTTCAACCAGATGGCGGCCCACCGCGAACGCATGGAGCGGCAGCGCAAGGCCATGGTGAGCGACGTCGCCCACGAACTGCGCACCCCGCTCAGCACCATCCGCGGCTGGCTGGAGGCGGCCCAGGACGGAGTGGCCGAAGCCGACCCCGCCTTTGTCGACTCCCTCCTGGAGGAAGCCGTACAACTGCAGCACATCATCGACGACCTGCAGGACCTGGCCGCGGCGGACGCCGGGGCGCTGCGCCTGAACCCGGAACCGCTGCGGGTGCGGGACGTGCTGCACCAGGTCGCCACGGCCCACCAGCTCCGCGCGGACGCGGCGGGCGTCACGCTCCTGGTCGAGGACCCGGCGGCCCGGGTGCCGTCCCTGTCTGCGGACCCGGTGCGGTTGCGGCAGGCCGTCGCCAACCTCGTCTCCAACGCGATCCGGCACACCGGAGAGGGCGGTACGGTCACGCTCCGCGCCCGTACCGACGAACACCGCACCGACGACGCCCGCACCGGTGCCGACAGGGGCATCGGCATCGGCACCGGCACCGGCCGCACCGTGGTCGTGGAGGTCGCCGACACGGGCAGCGGCATCGATCCGGCCGACCTGCCCCACCTCTTCGACCGCTTCTGGCGTGCGGACAAGTCCCGCAACCGCCGCACCGGAGGCAGCGGCCTGGGCCTCGCCATCGTGCGCAAGCTCGCGGAGGCCCACGGCGGTTCGGTGACGGTGACCAGTGCACCGGGCTCAGGTTCCGTCTTCGCCCTGCGGCTCCCCGTGCCCCGGGAGGAGGGTGCGGGCCGGCCCTGATGTTCCCTGATGCGATGCGCACAGGGAACTGACAACTTCTTGACAACGGTGCGCCAGTCTGTCGCTCGATTCCACCGCACGATCGATCAGACATCGGAGAGGCACCATGACCTACCGTTCGTCCTTGCGTACTGCCCTCGTGGCGGGAGCCCTGGCCGCCGGGGTGCTCGCCCCGGCCGGCGTCGCCCTCGCCGCGACCACGACGGCCACCACTCCGGCGGTCGCCGCCTCCACGCCGGTCGCCCCCGCGCCGGAAGAAGCCGCCCCCGCGCCGGGAGACGCCGCCCCCGTGCCGGCGGAGGACCGGGCCGACGTGGCCGAGCCCACGCCGGCCGTGCCGGAGGCCGAGGAGGAGAGTAAGCGCCGGGTCGAGGAAACCGGGAAACTGGGCGATGACGCAACGGTGCTGCCGCGCGGCGGCGTCGCCGCCGGAGAGAGCCCCGGGACCGGCAGCAGCAACACGCCCGTCGCCCTCGGCTCCATGGCCGGCGCCGTGGCCCTGCTCGCCGGCGCGGGCATCGTGGTGTACCGGCGCCGTTCCACGCAGCACTGACCACCTCCCCGTGTCCAGGCGGCGCCCGCTCAGCGGGCGCCGCCGCAGGAGAAACCGGAAGCCCCATGCGCCGCATGAACACCCGTACGGCGGTGGCCGTGCTGCTCGTCACCCATGCCGCCCTGCTCACCGCCTGTGCCCCGGCCACCACACCCTCCTCCTCCACCACCTCCACCTCCTCTGCCTCGGCCACGGAGGCGGGCAGGAACGGCGTGTCGCCCTCCGAGTCCGCCGACGTCACCACCACGAGCGGGGTGCCCGTACGGGTGTCCATCCCGTCGCTGGACGTGGACAGCTCGCTGCTGTCGCTCGGCCTCAACCCGGACGGCACCGTCGAGGTCCCGCCGGCCGAGAAGGGCATGACGGCCGGCTGGTACACCGGGGGTGCCGTGCCCGGTGAGCCCGGAGCGGCCGTCATCATCGGCCACAACGAGACCCGCCACGGCCGGGCGGTCTTCCACGACCTGCACACCGTCCGTCCCGGCACCGGCATAGCCGTACGCCTCGACGGCGGCACCACCCGGCACTTCACCGTCACCGCGAAGGAAGCCGTCGACAAGAAGGCCTTTCCCACGGAGAAGGTGTACGGCGTCACCGACGACCGCGTCCTGCGCCTGATCACCTGCGACGGCGCCTATGACGCGCAGGGGCACACGGTGGACAACCTCATCGTGTACGCGACGCTCGAACACGGCTGACGGCCGATGGTGGACACGGTCCTGGAGCGGGAGTTCCGGCAGTTCGTCCACCAACGGCAGCAGGAGCTGGGACGAAGTGCCTATGCCCTGTGCGGGAATTGGCACGACGCACAGGATCTGACCCAGACGGCTCTGCTGGAGCTGTATGCCGTCTGGGGCACCGTGCGATACCGGAGTACGGCGGTCACGTACGCGCGTGTCCTCCTCGCCCGTGCCGACACCACTCACCGCCGTCGTGCCGGGGCCGGTGAGGAGCCCGTGCGCGAGGTGCCGGAACCCGGTACGAGCCGGGACCCCGCGTCCGGGACGGACCTGAGTCTCATGCTGCGGGCGGCGCTGATGACCGTGCCGCCGCGCTGCCGGGCCGTTCTGGTCCTGCGTTTCTGGGGCGACTGGAGTGTGGAACGGACCGCACGCGCACTCGGCATGTCGACGGGCACGGTCAAGAGCCATACCGCCAGGGGCCTGCACCGGCTGCGGCAGGCGGTCGAGCGGATGGACATCCGGGATCCGGGATCCGGGATGCGGGATGCGAGGTCAGGGATTCAGAGGCCGGGGGCCGGGGCCCGGTCGAGGGGCCGGGGGTACGCCCTTCCCCGCCGTGCGTCCTGACGGCGCACGGCGGGGAAGGGCGGTTCAGTGGGTCGGGTAGGCGTCGAGAATGGTCTGGACACTGCGGTTGCCGTCGGCGTCGACTGCCGTGGCGCGCAGTGACACCGTGCCGTGGGCGGGCGGGTTGTGGACCGTGACGTCGGTGATGTCTCCCACCCCGTCGTGGACGGTGGTCCAGTGGGTCCCGCCGTCGGTGGACGTCTCGATCTTCAGCGACCTGGCCGTGCCTCCCTGGACCGTCACCGGGACACGGAAGTTCTCCTTGCCTCCGGGCGCGGTGTTGTCCACGGTGAGTTCGGGGGAGTAGCGCACGGCCAGCGGGCCGGCGACCGGTTCCCATGCCTCGCCGGCGGTGGGCCCGGCCATGAACGTGTAGTCGACCGTGACCTCGCGGGAGACGTCCGTGTATCCCAGCTCGTTCCGGGAGGCCGAGGAGACGATGCGGTACTCGGCCCGCTCGTCGCCGATTCCGAAGGCGAGACCCTGCACGGGCACCTTCAGGTCGCGGACGAGTTCGCCGTCGCGATAGACGCGGGTGCTGCCCGGGCCGGACTCCGCCCAGCCGGACTCGGCGGTGCCGGGAGCGAAGAGGGAGAGCGTCCCTTCGAGCAGATGACCGGACTGGAAGAAGCCGGCGTCCTGGTGGAAGACGGGGCCGAAGACACCTACGTTGAGCGTGCGCGCGAACCTCTTGCCCGGGGCGTACACCTCGGAGCGGTGGTTCGAGGCCTGCACGGGGGAGTCCTCGGTGTCGTACTGCAGGCTCGACAGGCTCCAGGACGTGCCGGACTGGAGCCACAGGGTGGTCTCGGCCGGCAGGCGCACCGCGGCGCCCACGCCCAGCCCGAAGCTCTCGGGAGCGGCGCCCATCCAGCCGTCGGCCCCCTGTGCGCGGGTGCCCGTGGCAGCGGTGACCCGGGCCATGTCCCCGAGTCCGGGACGGTTGACCAGGCCGGTGGGGAAGCCTCCTCGGACCTCGCGATAGCCGTGGTAGCGCCGGTTGCCGGGCCCCGAGTGGTAGGAGTGCAGCGCGAGGCGGAACGACGTGTCGGACGGGCTGCTGGACGGGCTGTCGGACGGGCTGTCGGTCATCGACAGGGAGTGGACGCCTTCTTCGGGAGCGCCGAAGTACCAGGACCAGTTGCTGAGTCCGGGCGAGTGGTAGGTGGTGGCCAGCTCCTCGAGCCGGGCGTCGGGGTGGGGGGCGGTGAAGTCCAGCCGCTTCGTCTCGCGAAGGTCCACCTTCAGCTCCGTAGGGCCGTCGACGGTCAGCCTTGGCACCATCGCCCAGTCGATCCTCGTGCCGCTGCTGCTGCCGTACAGGTCGGGCGAGACGACCTCGATGAGGTAGTCGCCGTGCTCGACGCTTCCGCGGACCGTGCCGTCCTTGCTGAGTGCGTTGAATCCGTCGGTCTCGCTCACGACGAACGCTCGCGCGTCGTCGGCGGGTTCGCCGTCGGCCCCGGTGATCCGCAGGGTGATGTCTGCCTTCTCGGCTTCGACCGCGAGACTGCCTGCGGTGCGGATCCGCTGGTCACCGGCGGTTCCGGTGGATTTGGCGGTTCCGGTGACGACGATGCCGTAGTCGCCGGGGCCGGCCTCGGCCAGCGTGGTGGGATCGGCGGTGACGTCGACCGTCGCGCTGCCCAGGGCGGGGACGGTCACCGACTTCGCGCCGAGGGAGAACAGCTTCCCGGG
Organism: Streptomyces sp. P9-A2; assembly: GCF_036634175.1. NCBI lineage: Bacteria > Bacillati > Actinomycetota > Actinomycetes > Kitasatosporales > Streptomycetaceae > Streptomyces > Streptomyces sp. P9-A2. Next base: position 3,417,393 of record NZ_JAZIFX010000001.1, on the reverse strand, counting down.
GCCGCTGCCGCCGCCCGTCGCGGTCGTGGAGAGGTCCAGGTCCAGAGTGAGATCGGTCGGGCCGCTGTTGCGGTAGGTGACCGTCCTGGTGATGCGGTCGGCACGGGCGTCAGCGTGCGTGACGCTGCCGAAGTCGAGGGTGTTGGCGTCAGCCGTGACGGTCTGGTGGAGGGCACCGGGAACGTCCAGCCTGCCGGTGCCGGTCCGGACGGGAGCGGCCTCGACCTCGGCGGCGGAGGCCATCAGGGCCCGCTTGAGCTGTTCCCCGGTCCAGTCGGGGTGCTTCTGCAGGAGCAGAGCGGCGGCGCCCGCCACATGCGGAGTGGCCATGGACGTCCCGTCGAGGGCCACATACCCGTCCGCGACGGGTGTGCCCGTCAGCTCCATCTCACTGCCCGCGGCCGCTGCCGCCGCGATCTGAACGCCCGGAGCCGACAGGTCCGGCTTCAACGCCCCGTCGACCGGGCTCGGCCCCACCGAAGAGAAGCGGGCGACCTTGTCCTCGTCGTCGACCGCGCCGACGGTCAGTGCCGACGGGGCAATGCCCGGCGAGCCCACGGTCCCCCCGGTCGGCCCGTCGTTGCCCGCGGCCACGACGAAGAGTGTGCCGTTGTCCTTCGACAGCTTGTCGAGTGTCTCCACCAGGGGGTCGTAGGCGGTGGACGCCGGCCCGCCCAGGCTCATGCTGACGATGTCGGCCCCCTGCGCGACGGCCCACTCCATCCCCTCGATGATCCAGGAGTCGAGAGCGCCGAACTCTCCGAGGACCTTGCCCACCAGGAGGTCGGCGGCCGGTGCCACACCACGGTGGACACCACCCGAGCGCGCGCCGGTACCGGCGGCCGTGGACGCCACGTGGGTGCCGTGGCCGACGGTGTCACCGGTTCCCTCGTCGGTGAAGTTCGCCGTGTCCCGGACCTTTCCGTCGAAGTCACCGTGATCGGCTTCGATCCCGGTGTCGAGCACGGCGATCGTCGTTCCCTTTCCGTCGTACCCCGCCTGCCACGCCTGGTCGGCGCCGACTTGCCGGACACTCTTGTCCAGGGTGGCCTGCCTCACCCGGTCCAGGGAGACGGACCGGATCCCCGGAGCCGCCGTCAGGGACATCGCGTTCGACGGTCCGCGGTCGGTGAGCGTCTTCCACAGCGACTCGGTATGTTCATGAGGCACCGTCAGTGCCTCCGCCCGCAGCGTGTCGAACCGGGCGCGTACCCGAACGCCGTCCTCGTTCCTCGGCACCTTGGCGCTCGGTTTCGCATCCCCCTCGTAGCTGACGATCAGGGGGATTCCGTCGAAGGACCTGTAGGCCCGATGCGAGAGTTCGGCGACGTCGAACAGGCCGGCATCCACGGTCCCGTCGTCGAGCAGCGGCTGGACGTCCAGCGGCACCACCATCGTCGCTGTGCCCCGCTGGAACACGCGTACCGGTATGTTCTCGCGCCCCTGCGCGCGGACCACGGCGGACACGGATCCCTTGGCGTCGAGCATCACCTGGTCCCCGGTGAGCAAGGTGACCGAGCTGCTGCCCGGGGCGCGCTGACCCGGAGCCGGGCCCGCGCTGTACTCGTTCGTGGAGGGGGAGTGGGTGGCGGCGGAAGCAGTGGGTAAGACGGCCAGCGCCAGTACCAGCGTGGTGCCGGCCACGGCCGCGTCCAGTCTCAGTCTTCGCCAGTTCAAGGAATCCTCCATACCGGTCCGTCACGACACACGACGGGCCGGGCCCGCCGATCGTTGTGCAGGCTAGGCAGGGGAAAAAGGACTCGGGATCGGTTGGCCGCATACCGGCCACAGTTGGTGCCCCTGGGGCCGAACTGCCTTATGTGGCTGCCTTGGTGTCAGTCCTGGTGGCAACGACGGCTGCGGGATCTCGTGCCGTGAAGGCCGTGAAGGCCGTGAAGGTAGTGAAGGTCGTGCTCCGAACGGAACTCGGTGCCGCCGGTTCCGCTACCGGTGAAGCTGTCCAGCCCGTGCGTGAGTTGGCCGGATCACCGGTCTGTGGAGTGGTCAACTGCGCCTGGCTCACCGGTATCCGTGGCGGCCCCGGTCGCCGGACTCAGGTCCGGGTGATCCGTACGCGGTACTCCGGTATTTCCGAGCCCGAGCCCGAGCCCGGGGTGGCCGGCTCCAGGACCTTGACGCGGATCCCCGCCTCGCGGTCGATGAACGTCTGGCCGGGAGTGAAGGGGGCGTCGGAGAGTTCCGCGTGGATGTTGGGGCTGCGGGTGCAACCGCCGCTTTCCTGACGGGAGTCGTAGACCGTGACCGGCCCCATGCCGGTGTCGACGTCCGCGTCGACCTTGTAGACGAGGATGCCGGGCCGGCACACCGCCTCGTCGTTGCCGGCGCGGGTGCGGAACTCGAGGGCGTATCCGGAACGCGCGTCCAGGGGGAGGAAGACGAGCTTCGGGCCGCCCGGCTCGGCCAGCGGCGTCAGGGTGTACTCCCGTGTGCCCGTGCCCGCCGCGCAGTGCACCTGGCGTGGGTCCAGCCAGCCTATTTTCCACTTGTGCCAGCCGAGCAGGTCGTTGTTGGCGCCCCAGTCCTCGCTCATGATGTCCCAGTGGCCCACGGCTCCGCCGCCCTCGGCGGTGTAGAGGTCGGGCAGGCCGAAGACGTGGCCGTTCTCGTGCGGGAGGACCCGGTAGCCGGTGCGGTCCAGGGATCCGGAGCCGTCGTCCTGACGGGAGTAGACGAACGACGCGTTGGCGACCGGGACGCCGTCCGCGGTCGGGGCCTCCGGGTTGCCCGCGAAGGTGACCGACAGGACGGTGTCCAGGGCGGAGGGGCCCGCGTTCGGGGTCATCAGCACGTTCACCAGGTCGTACGACCGGAAGTCCACCGTCGGGTCCGCCGCCGCCACGATGTCGTCGACCAGCTTGCGGTAGCCGGGGTCGAACGGGGCGCCGCGCTCTATGCCGTACTCCCGGAACGACTTGGGCATCCGCAGCCAGCCCGGGATCGGAATTTCGGGGCGGTAGTCGAGACGGCCGTACGAGCTGGTGCGGAACCACTCCTGGGTCTGCGGGAAGAACTCCCGGTAGCGGTCGAGGGCCTTGCCCTCGCCGGGGGCGTCCGAGAAGTCGACCATGAGGGTGAGGGCGCGGACGGTGCCGGTGGAGGGGGCGTAGCCGGCGATCGTGGGGATCCCCTCCGACATCTGGACCTCGCGAGTGCTGCCGATCAGGCAGGGACCGTGCGCGGAGGAGCGGGACAGGGCGCTCGGTCCGGCACCGGAGGCCGACAGGTGCGGGGAGAGGCGGGCGTTGCCGGCCGAGGGGGCGAGGGCGAGGGTCAGGACGGTCACGGACGTCAGAGCGGCCAGTCGACGCGGGGATATCCGGCTGCTGGTCGACTGAGGCTGCATCCGGGAGACCTCCGCTTCACACGGCAGCCGCCGGTCCCCGGCTGCACCCTTTTGATCACCTTCCGTTGAGGGGGGCACGGGCGCGCGTTGGAGGGGCCGATCGTGCGAGCGGTCCGGCAGGCACGCGGAGAATGTGACGCAGGTCACATGAGAAGCCTCCGGTGGAGGGAAATAACCGGGGACTGCTTCCCCGTTTAGGCCTGTGTTCGCGCGAAACGGGGACTCCTTCCCCGGATCACGACAGCAGATGTAACAGCAACAGCAACAGCAACAGCAGCAACAGCAGCAGTAACAGTGACCTAGGAGTGCATCGTGCAGACCGCCGCTTCCGTATCGCCCAAGGCGTCCAGGCCCCGCGCCGATGCCCTGCGCAACCGGGAACGGATCGTCACCGCCGCCCGGGAGATGTTCGTCGAGTTCGGCGCCGACGTGCCGTTCGACGAGGTCGCCCGCCGGGCCGGCGTGGGCAATGCCACGGTGTACCGCAACTTCCCCGATCGTGAAGCGCTGGTGCGCGAGGTCGTGTGCTCCGTGATGGACCGCACGTCGGAGGCGGCCGAACAGGCGCTCGCCGAGACCGGGGATGCCTTCGAGGCGTTGGAGCGGTTCGCGCACACGGCCGCAGAGGAGCGGATCAGCGCGCTGTGCCCGATGCTCTCCAGCGCCTTCGACCAGCACCACCCCGACCTGGAGGCCGCACGTGTACGGGTCGACACGCTCGTCGCGCAGATCATGGACCGGGCGAGGGCGGCCGGTCAGCTCCGTGACGACGTGGGGTTCGGTGATCTGCTCATCGGTATCGCCCAGCTCAGCCGGCCGCCGGCCGGTACGGGCTGCCTGAGCGCAGACCGGTTCGTCCACCGTCATCTTCAGCTGTTCCTGGACGGGATGCGGGCCCCGGCCCCCAGTTCCCTGCCGGGTGCGACCGTCACCGTGGAGGACCTGCGCGCGAGCTGAACGATCCCTGACCAAGATCCCGATCCCGATCCCGATCCCGATCCCGATTCAGATTTCGATCCGGCCCGAACCACTTCAGCAACTACCTCAGCAACGACTTCAGTAGCCGGCCAGGCGGCCGTCCCCAGGGTGAGCCGTTCCCTCACGACATCGTTTTTTCATCGCAAACCACGAATTTTTCCGTCATGAAATACCGAAGTCCCGAAGTGGGTACCCTCATGTCTGAAACAGCCTCAAAAGCCCCCGGTATACCGGATACCAACCGCTGGAAGGCGCTCGTCTTCATCGCGCTCGCCCAGCTGATGGTCGTCCTGGACGCCACCATCGTGAACATCGCCCTGCCCTCCGCCCAGCAGGACCTGGGCATCTCCGACGGCAACCGGCAGTGGGTCGTCACGGCCTACGCCCTCGCCTTCGGCGGACTGCTGCTCTTCGGCGGGCGCATAGCCGACCTGTGGGGCCGTAAGCGGGCGTTCGTGCTCGGTCTGGGCGGCTTCGCGGCGGCCTCCGCGCTGGGCGGCGCGGCCACCAACGAGGTCATGATGTTCGGCGCGCGCGCCCTGCAGGGCGTGTTCGGCGCGCTGCTCGCGCCGGCCGCGCTGTCCCTGCTCGCGGTGATGTTCACCGATGGCAAGGAACGCGCCAAGGCGTTCGGCATCTACGGTGCGATCGCCGGTGGCGGTGGCGCCGTCGGCCTGATCCTCGGCGGCTTCCTCACCGAGTATCTGAACTGGCGCTGGACGTTCTTCGTGAACATCCCGTTCGCCGTCGTCGCCGCGCTCGGCGCGTACTTCGTCATCCGTGAACCGCGCGGCGGCCGTAACCGTTCGCCGCTGGACGTGCCCGGCGTGGTGCTGTCCACCCTCGGTCTGGTCGCCCTCGTCTACGGCTTCACCCGTGCCGAGTCCGAGGGCTGGAGCGACTCGCTGACGGTCGGTATGTTCGTCGCGTCGGCCGTCCTGCTCCTGGCGTTCGTCCTGGTCGAGTCCCGGGTCAAGGCGCCGCTGCTGCCCCTGCGTGTGGTCACCGAACGCAACCGCGGCGGGGTCTACCTCTCGCTGGGCCTGGCGATCATCGCGATGTTCGGCCTGTTCCTCTTCCTCACGTACTACCTGCAGATCGTCCAGGACTACTCGCCGGTGAAGACCGGGTTCGCCTTCCTGCCGATGATCGCGGGCATGATCACGGGTTCCACCCAGATCGGTGCCCGGCTGATGACCCGGGTCCCGCCCCGGCTGCTGATGGGCCCCGGCTTCCTGGTCGCCGCCCTCGGCATGCTGATGCTGACCCGGCTGGAGGTCGACACTTCCTACGCCGCCGTGATGCTGCCCGGCATGCTGCTGCTCGGTCTCGGCATGGGTACGGCGTTCATGCCGGCCATGTCGCTGGCCACCCTGGGCGTCGAGCCCCGGGACTCCGGCGTCGCCTCCGCGATGGTCAACACCTCGCAGCAGGTGGGCGGCGCGATCGGTACGGCCCTGCTGAACACGATCGCGGCCTCGGCCACCACGTCCTACATCGCCGACCACATCGGCGGCGCCGCGAGCCGGTCCCAGCAGCAGCTGGTTCAGCTCGAAGGCATGGTGCAGGGCTACACCAGCGCGATCTGGTTCGCCGTGGGGATCCTCTTCCTGGCCGCGGCCATCGCCCTGACCCTCGTCAACGCCGGCCGCCCGGGGGGCACGGTCACCGGCTCCTCCGAGGAGGGTTCCAGGGTCGCCGGAAGCGCCGAGGAGGACGTGGTGGTGCCGGTCGTCGCCCACTGACGGCCTGCCACGCGGCCTTCACCGCCCACCGGCCACCGCCGGCCCTCACCGGCGGGCCACCACCGGCCCTCACCGGTCAGTACCTTCGGGCCACCCGTACGGAGGGGGAGGGGACGCCCCGTCCGTACGGCTTCCAGGACCTGCCCCGGTTCCGCGCTCAGCGGAGCCAGGGCAGGTCCGCACCCGCTTCGCTGGGCTGCAGACCCGCGGCGACGATCTCCATGATCTCGCCGAGGGTCTTCTGCTGTCCGGGGGTGAGCCGGTCGAGGAACGCCTGCCGCACGGCCTCCACATGGCCCGGCGCGTTCCGGCGCAGCACCTCGAACCCTTCGTCGGTCAGTACGGCGAACTGGCCCCGCTTGTCGGACGGACAGTTCTCGCGACGCACCCAGCCGCTCTTCTCCAGGCGGGCCACGGCGTGCGAGAGCCGGGAGCGGGTGATCTTCGCCAGCATCGCCAGCTCGGTCATGCGCAGCCGCCGTTCCGGCGCCTCGGCGAGCTTGACCAGCAGGCTGTAGTAGAGGTGCGGCATGCCCGCGTCCCGCTGGAGCTGGCGGTCGAGGTGATCCTCCAGGAGAGTGCTGGCCTCGATGTACGAGCGCCAGACGCGCTGTTCCTCGGCGCTGAGCCAACGGGGTTCGTCGGTGCCTGCCGGTCCGGATGCCGAACCCGGTGCCGCTGCGGAAGTGGGTGCCGTCGTCATGTACCCCACTGTAAAGCCCTCCTTCTTGAATGTTAAACAAAGTTGCGCTAGGGTCAGGGTTAGAGGTTGAGGTTTCAAGTAAAAACTTCAACCGCCCACCAGCCGGATCAGATCCGCACCGACCGCCGGAAGGAGTCGCAGCCGTGACCGCCGCCACTCAGGAACGCATGCCCGCGCTGTACCTCAGCCATGGCGCCCCGCCCCTGGCCGACGACCCCATCTGGCCCGGTGAGCTGGCCGCCTGGTCCGCCGGCCTGCCCCGCCCGAAGGCGATCCTCGTCGTCTCCGCCCACTGGGAGGAGGCCCCGCTCGCCCTCGGCGCCACCGAGACGGTCCCCCTCGTCTACGACTTCTGGGGCTTCCCCGAGCACTACTACCAGGTGAAGTACGGCGCTCCCGGCGCTCCCGCGCTCGCCGACTCCGTACGCAAGCTGCTGCGCGCCCCCGGCATCCCGGTCCAGGACGTTCCCGACCGGGGGCTGGACCACGGCGCCTACGTCCCGCTGGTCGAGATGTTCCCCGAGGCCGACATCCCGGTGCTCCAGGTGTCCATGCCGACCCTGGACCCGGTGAAGCTCATGGACATCGGACGCAAGCTGGCACCGCTGCGCGACGAGGGCGTACTGATCGTCGGCTCCGGGTTCTTCACCCACAACCTGGCCGCACTGCGGCAGGGCGGCATCCCCAGGTGGTCGACCGAGTTCGACGACTGGGGGCACCGGGCACTGGACGCAGGTGACGTGGACGGGCTGCTCGACTTCACCCGCAAGTCCCCGGCGGGCATGCTCGCCCATCCGCGTACCGAGCACTTCGCACCGCTCTTCGTGACCATGGGCGCGGCGGACGCCGCCGGTGATCTGGACACGCAGAAGTCGGTGATCGACGGGTTCTGGCTGGGGCTGGCCAAGCGGTCGGTGCAGTTCGGCTGAGAACGCCGGAGCCGGATCCGGAGCTGGGGCCTGCGCCCGGCCCCGTGCGCGGACCCCTGACGGTCGACGGTCGTAGGCCCTTGCGAGCCCGGCCTTCGACGGTCGCTCCGGCATCCGGCGCCCGGCATCCTGCCTTCGACGGTCGCTCCGGCGCCCGGCACCCGGCATCCTGCCTTCGACGGTCGCCCCGGCACCCGGCACCCGACCGTGGTACCTGGTGGCCGCCGGCTACAGCTCCTTCTCGTACCAGGCCACGTCCCAGTAGCGGCCGAACTTGCGGCCCACCTCGCGGTACGTGCCCGTGTGCCGGAAGCCGAGGCGCTGGTGCAGCCGGGTGGATGCCTCGTTCGGCTGGGCGATTCCCGCGTAGGCGCGGTGCAGGTCCTCGCCCGCCAGGGCCTCGAACAGGGCCGTGTAGAGCAGAGTGCCGATCCCGCGGCCGCCGGCGTCCGGGGCGACGTAGACCGTTGTCTCCACCGATGTCGCGTAGGCGGGCTTCGCCCGGAAAGGGCTGGACGTGGCGTAGCCCAGAATCCGCTCGGAGCGGCCGGTCGCGGTCGCGGCCGTGGCAACCATCAGACGGTACGGGCCGTCTACAGGGTGGGAGAGCAGCCAGGGGCGGCGTTCCTCAGGGGTGAGGACCGCGGTGTCGAACGTGATGGCCGTCTCACGCACGTACCGGTTGTACAGATCGGTGAGTGCTGTCAGATCGCCCTCGGCCCCCGGTCTGACCTGGGCCTTCGCATGGTCCGACGTCATCTCGTCCCCCTGTGGCTCGACAGGGTACTGCATGATCAGAAAATTCGAGGGTCGGGTGGGGAATTCTGTCCGGATTCCAGTCGTTGTTTCCAACAGATGCCGGGCACCCGAGCAGAGTTCGAAGTGAGAGATCGAGACCCTGGACCTGACGTACGTGCCGGGCATCCGCAGAACCGCCCGCCGACCTCATCACCTTAAGGGAGCAAGCATGGCAACCCGTGCCGTCGCCCGTCGTAAGTCCGCCTCCGGCGAGACGGCCGACTCGGCAAGCAGTGTTCGCGCCCATCGTGGCGAGATCGCCGACCGTGACCTGGTCGGTATGTACCTCGATGAAATCGCGCGCACACCGCTGCTCGACGCGGCCAAGGAAGTCGAGCTGTCCCAGATCATCGAAGCGGGTGTGTTCGCGCGGCAGATCCTCGAAGGCACTGAGGGGAACAAGGTGGGGGCCACCACCGAGGAGCTCCAGGAGCTGTACGACGCGAGCGAGCTCGCCAAGGACGTCTTCATCCGTTCCAACCTCCGCCTGGTTGTCGCGGTGGCCCGCCGCTACCCCCGCAGCGGCCTGCCCCTGCTCGACCTGATCCAGGAGGGCAACGCCGGCCTGGTGCGCGCGGTCGAGAAGTTCGACTACCGCAAGGGCTTCAAGTTCTCGACCTACGCCACCTGGTGGATCCGTCAGGCCATCACGCGGTCGATAGCCGACCAGTCCCGCACCATCCGCCTGCCCGTCCACCTGGTGGAGGAGCTGGGCCGGATCCGGCGCGTGCAGCGCGAGTTCAACCGTGAGCACGGGCGGGACCCGGAGCCCGGTGAGATCGCCGCCGAGCTCGGTTCCACGCCGGAGCGGGTGACGGACGTGCTCGACTGGGCCCGCGACCCGGTCTCCCTGAACATGCCGGTGGACGACGAGGGCGAGACCCAGTTCGGCGACCTCCTCGAGGACACCTCGGCGGTGTCGCCGGAGCAGTCGGTGCTGACGCTGCTGCGCAGTGAGGAGCTGGACGACCTCATCAGCCGCCTCGACCAGCGCACGGCCTCCATCATCAAGATGCGGTACGGCATCGATGACGGCAGGGAGCGCACCCTGACGGAGGTCGGCAAGCAGCACGGCCTGACCCGCGAGCGGATCCGCCAGATAGAGAAGCACGCGCTGATGGAACTGAAGAAGCTGGCCCGCGACACCGGGTTCGACGCGGCGGCGTAGAGCCGATGCGGGGCCGGTGCAGGGCCCTTGGGGACGCCGGGCGGCGAAATACGGCGCAAACATGACGTCCTGACACCGCTTCAATCCGCTGAGCCAGGGAACAAGAATGCAGAGCGCGGGAGTTCGGGTCCCGAGATCCGGGGACGGGAGATCTCCGTCGGAAGATCTCCGGGCCTCGGCCTCCTGGACGACTCTCCTGAACCACGTCCCGTCGCACCACCCCCCGGCGCCGGGACTTCCCAAGCCGGGTCCGGCACCCTCCCCCCGGGTGCCGGACCCGGTTTTCCCTTGTGCGGGACAGGAAAGCGGGCCACCCCGAACCTGAACCCCGGGGTGGCCCGCCAGATGGCAGATTGTGCCACATGGGCATACCGCGCCGGGCTTGAGCAGCAGCACCCCGCCGTTTCCTCCTGTCTCGTTGACCGAGCGTCGCAAAGCAGAGACCCGGACGAAGAGATCGCCCGCGCGGCAGCCGGTCTCTTCGCCCGCCAAGGGCTGAGAGTCACCCGGGCCGAGGGCGTCGCACAGGCGGCGGGCATCGCCCCGCGCACCTCTTGCCGGTACTTCGCAGCCAAGGAAGAAGCCGTCGTCCCGCTCTACGAGGCCGGCGCCCGGCGCTGGGGGAAGCCGTGTGGGCGGCGCCGCCCGGGACGTCCGTACCGCAGGCCCTGGAAGGACGACCGTGCGGTCCACGCTGAGGCCGGGGGCGGAGATGTCGTCGGATTCCCGGGCGCGGACACGCACCCTGATCCGGCTGGCCCACTCGAACTCCTCACCCGCGCAGGGTGTGGGCGGAGGCCTGCCAGGCGTCGGAACGCGCGTCGGCGGAGGCCCTGGCGGCACGGGTGCCCGTCGGCACGGCGGCCGACGACAACGATGCCGAGCATGCCGACCGCGCAGCGCACGTGGACGACACAGGTAGCGCGCCGGCGGTGCCGAGCGGGTCGGCAGTGTTGCCGTGGGCACTCGGCCGCGCTTTGCCGCCGCCGCCGTACGCGCGGCCGTCGAGGGCTGGGCGGCAGCGGCCCCTCCTCATGCCGCCCGAGCCGCCCGGGGTGCCCGAGCCGCCCGGGGTGCCCGAGTCGCCGAAGTCGGCGGACTCGCCGATGGCGGGAAGGGGCGGGTCGAACTCGTGTCCTACTTGAATTCATGCCTTTCCCTTTGAATCCCGGTCGTACCGGTCATGCCGGTCGTACCGGTCGTATTGGTAGGCGCGCTGGAGGGAAGGGACGTCGACTGCGGCCCGACGTCCGTTCATGCCCGATTGGGCCCGTTCTTGTTTACTTTCCGGGGTGCTCGTCGTAACATTCAAGGAAAGCCACACGTTCGGGCATCCTTCGGAGGTGAGTGGACATGTACGCACCAGAGAGGCAGCAGGAGATTCTGCGGCTCGCCCGGGACGGCGGCCGGGTGGATGTGGTCTCGCTGGCCGAGCAGTTCCAGGTGACGGCGGAGACGATCCGCCGGGACCTGAAGGCCCTCGACCGCGCGGGTGTGGTCCGCAGGGTGCACGGCGGGGCCATCCCGGTCGGACGCCTGGACTTCGAGCCGGACCTCGCCGAGCGCGAGACCACGGCCGCCGGTGAGAAGGACCGCATCGCCGGGGCCGCCCTCGCTGAGATTCCGAACGGGGGCACGATGATCGTCGACGCCGGTTCGACGGCGGCGTTGTTCGCCGCCGCCCTGCCGGTGGAGTCCTCGCTCACCGTCGTCACCCACAGCCTGCCCATCGCTGCCCGGCTGGCCGACCACCCCGGTATCCAGCTGCACCTGGTCGGGGGCCGCGTACGGCACCGCACGCGGGCCGCCGTGGATGCCTGGGCGCTGCGCGCGTACGGCGAGATCCGTGCGGACGTGCTGTTCGTCGCGGCGAACGGCTTCTCCACCGGACATGGCCTGACCACCCCCGACCTCGCCGAGGCGGCGGTGAAGCGCGCGGCCATGGCAGCCGCCCGCCGTGTGGTGCTGCTCGCCGACTCCTCCAAGCACGGCCAGGAGCACTTCGCCCGCTTCGGCGGCCTGAACGACGTGGACCTGCTGATCACCGACAGCGGGCTGAGCCCCGAAGACGCCCTCGCGATCGAGCGCGGCGGCACGGAAGTAGTGCGTGCATGATCCTCACCGTCACCCCCAACCCGTCCCTGGACCGTACGTACGAGGTGCCCGCGCTGGAGCGCGGCGAGGTCAACCGGGCCACCGGCGAACGCATGGACCCGGGCGGCAAGGGTGTCAACGTCTCCCGCGCCGTCGCCGCGGCCGGCCGGCGCACCGTCGCCGTGCTTCCCCTGGGCGGTGCACCGGGTGCCGTGGTCGCCGAACTGCTGGACGCGCAGGGCATCGAGGTCGCGCCGGTGGCGGTGGCCGGGGCCACCCGGTCCAACATCGCGCTCGCCGAGGCGGACGGCGTCCTGACGAAGATCAACGCGCCGGGCCCGGAGCTGACCGCGGACGAGCAGGAGCTGCTCCTGGAGACCGTCCACCGGCAGTCGCGGGGCGCCGACTGGATCGCCTGCTGCGGCAGCCTGCCGCGCGGCCTCGCACCCTCCTGGTACGCCGATCTGGTCGAGCGGGCGCACACCGCGGGCGTACGCATCGCCCTGGACACCTCCGGGCCCGCGCTGGCCGCGGCGCTGCGCGAGCGGCCCGACGTGGTGAAGCCGAACGCCGAGGAACTCGCCGAGGCCGTCGGGTGTCGGCTGATCACCGTGGGCGACGCGGTGAAGGCGGCCGAGGAACTGCGCGGGATGGGCGCCCGGACCGTGCTCGCCAGCCTGGGCGCCGACGGCCAGCTGCTCGTCGACGAGCACGGCGCCTGGTTCGGCACCGCCCGGGTGGGCGTCGTCCGTAGCAACGTGGGTGCGGGCGACTCCTCGCTTGCCGGATTCCTCATCGCCGGCGGGCGCGGTCCGGAGGCGCTCGCTTCGGCGCTCGCCCACGGAGCGGCGGCCGTTCAGACCCCCGGCAGCGTGATGCCCACGCCGGGAGACCTGGACCCGGCCGCGGTGACGATCACGGCGAAGGTGCCGGTGGACCGAGTATTGAAGGAGCCGGTCGCATGAGCACCGATGTTCGTACCGCTCCGCTCCTCGCGACCCTCGTGACCTTCGCAACCCTTTCAGACCCCACAGACCCCCACCGCAGCACCGTCCCCGTTCCCCCTTCCGCCCACCCCACATCAAGGGCGATACGCGTGCAAAGGAGCCCGCGATGAGCGAGATGATCACCGCGGATCTGGTCGACCTCGACCTGTCCGCAGACACCAAGGAAGCGGCGGCGCGAGCCCTCGCCGAGCGGATGGTGACCCTGGGCCGGGTGACCGACCTGGAGGGCTTCCTCGCCGACGTGGCCGCCCGTGAGGCCCAGATGCCGACCGGCCTCGACGGCGGTATCGGCATCCCGCACTGCCGCAGCGAGCACGTCACCGAGCCGACGCTGGGCTTCGGGCGCAGCACCGCCGGGATCGACTTCGGCGCCGCGGACGGGCCCGCCGACCTGATCTTCCTGATCGCAGCCCCGGCCGGCGCGGACGACGCTCATCTGACGATCCTTTCCTCGCTGGCGCGGAAGCTGATGAACGCCGAGTTCACCGACGGGCTCCGGGCGGTCGGCGACGCCGAGGGCGCCGCGGCGCTCATCCGCGGGGACGAGCGGCCGACGGCCGAAGGGGCCGGGGCCGCCACGGCGGACACGGCCGGCTCGGGGGCCTCCGACAGCACCACAAACTCCACGGACTCCGTGGAGGCGCCGGCGGCGGCCTCCGCCGGCGCCCCCACGGGCACTACCGGCACTACCGGCACAGCCACCACGGGCACCACCGGCACGGCCACCACGGGCGAAGACACCCCGGACGCGGGCGCGTCCGGTGAGGGCGCGCGTCCCTTCCGGATCGTCGCCGTCACCTCCTGCCCCACGGGCATCGCCCATACGTACATGGCGGCGGAGGCGCTGGAGAACGCCGGCCGGGAAGCGGGCATCGAGATCGCGGTCGAGCCGCAGGGCTCGGGGGGCTTCACCCGGCTCGACCCGGCCGTGATCGCGGCGGCGGACGGCGTGATCTTCGCCCACGACGTGCCCGTCCGGGAGAAGGAACGCTTCGCCGGCAAGCCGACCGTCGACACCGGGGTCAAGGCGGGCATCAACCGCCCCGCCGAGCTGATCACCGAGGTCCGCGGGAAGGCCGAGCGCGGTGAGGCCACCGCCGCTGCCACATCGGGCGACACACCCGTGGACCGCACCGGCGAACCCGGCGAGGGCTACGGCACCAAGCTGCGCAAGTGGCTCATGTCCGGCGTCAGTTACATGGTCCCGTTCGTCGCGGCGGGCGGTCTCCTCATCGCCCTCGGCTTCGCGATCGGCGGCTATGAGATCAACCAGGCGCCGTCGGTGATGGAACACTTCGCGTGGACCCAGGCCGACAGCTGGGGCGCCCTGCTCTTCCAGATCGGCGGCGTCGCCTTCGGGTTCCTCGTCCCGGTCCTGGCCGGCTACATCGCGTACGGCATGGCCGACCGGCCCGGACTCGTGCCCGGCTTCGTCGGTGGTTCGATCTCCCTCACCATCAACGCCGGGTTCCTCGGCGGTCTCGCGGCCGGTCTGATCGCCGGTGCGGTCGTGCTGGCGATCCAGCGGGTGCGTATCCCGGTGGGGTTGCGCGGCATCATGCCGGTGGTGGTGATCCCGCTGATCTCCTCGGCGGTGGTCGGCTTCCTGATGTTCGTGGTGATCGGCAAGCCGATCGCCGGGGCGCAGAACGCCATGACCGACTGGCTGAACGGCCTCACCGGCACCAATGCCATCCTGCTCGGCACCCTGCTCGGCCTGATGATGTGCTTCGACCTCGGCGGCCCCGTCAACAAGGTCGCGTACACCTTCGCCGCGGCCGGTATCGCGGTCGCGAGCCCCAGCGACTCCGCGATGAAGATCATGGCCGCGGTGATGGCGGCCGGCATGGTCCCGCCGCTGGCGATGGCCCTGGCCACCACGGTCCGCGGCAAGCTCTTCAACCGGACCGAGCGGGAGAACGGCAAGGCCGCCTGGGTCCTGGGCGCCTCCTTCATCTCCGAGGGCGCGATCCCGTTCGCGGCGGCCGACCCGCTGCGCGTGATCCCCGCCTCGATGGTGGGCGGCGCGGTCACCGGAGCCCTGTCGATGGCCTTCGGCGCCACCCTGCGCGCTCCGCACGGCGGCATCTTCGTGGTCCCGCTGATCGGCAACCCGCTGCTCTACCTGGTCGCCATCGCGGCGGGCGTCTGTGTCACGGCAGCCCTGGTGATCATCCTGAAGGGCCTGCGCAAGCCGGTTCCGGGAGCGCCCGGCGCGACCAACGGCGAGGCCTCGGCGGCCTCGGCGGCGGAATCGAAGCAGCCGGTCGCCGCGTGACACGGGAGCCGACAACCCGGGAGCCGACAACCTGAACGTCGGCAACGACGAAGGACGGTACCGACGGAAGACGGCAGCGACGGCGAACTCCCCCAATGGGTATATGTGGGACTTTCGCAGGCAAATGAGTCAACTGCGATATAGATCACGTTCATCACGGTCCGGGACCAAAGTCCCGGGCCGTGATGTGTACTGAGTCCATGCCTGAGCACGACTCGATCTTGAGAGTGACGGGCGCCACCGCCCTCACTCTGGTGGCCGCGGCCTGCACGGCGGGCCTGGCCGGTGTCCTGCGGCGGGACCGCAGGCGGGTGCGGGGGAGTGGCGTCGGTTTGCGGGTGCGGACGCGGGTGCGGACGCTGGCCCGAGCGGGAGCGTACTGGGGGGCCAGGGGGCCGGGACGGCGGGATGAGGACGTCGGCCCCCGCCCGGATCAAAAGCCGGATCAAAAGCCGGATCAAAAGCCGGATCGGAATCCGGGGCCGCATCCGGGGCGTGATGGTCCGGGGCCGCAGGAGTTGCGGGCCCTCCGGACGATTCCGCCCCAGCGGC
Source organism: Streptomyces sp. P9-A2 (assembly GCF_036634175.1). Classification (NCBI taxonomy): domain Bacteria; kingdom Bacillati; phylum Actinomycetota; class Actinomycetes; order Kitasatosporales; family Streptomycetaceae; genus Streptomyces; species Streptomyces sp. P9-A2. Next base: position 3,401,777 of record NZ_JAZIFX010000001.1, on the reverse strand, counting down.
GAACGGGTCCCCGGCCGGAGCAGGTACGGCTCACTCCGGCCGAGCGTGAGGCGTTCGCCCTCCTGATGCGGGGCTTCGCCAGTGGCCGGGAAGAGTGATGACGGCGGATCGGATGGCTTGGCTCCGCTCAGGGAACCTGGGTCGCGCGCCGTTCCATCGCGTCCCGGGCGGCCTCCTCGGTGACGTACACCTCGCACATGTGCCGCCCGTCGGGCGTGGCCGTGTGCTCCACCTCCCAGAGGGAGACCTCCGCACCGTCACGCAGCAGGAACGCGTGCTCGTACAGCGAGAAGGACGGCCCCGTCCGCCCCGGCCCGCCCGCGGCGGACGGGCGACCGAAGGCCTGGGTGATCTGGTGGGCGGATGCCGTGGACAGCAGCGCGGCCGTCCGAGGCCCCGGACGGTCGGTGTTCTCCGCCCGGCGCAGTAAGCGGCGCGCGTGATCCGCCGAAGCGTCGGGGGCGTAGGCGGGCGGGGGTGCGGGGATCCGGGACAACTGCACCACCACCGGCAGTTCGAAGTCCGGGGTCTCCGGCGGCAGCGACAGCCGGGCGGTGGCGACGCCCAGTTCCTCCTCGTCCGCATACACCTCGTGCTGGGGCTCGCTGCCCGGGGCCGTGTTGTGGACCAGCTCCCAGAGTGTGAGCGCCGAGCCGTCGGCGAGCAGCCAGGTGTGCCGGTACGTCTCACGGTGCAGGCCCGCACTGTGGTGCGCGGAGTGCAGCGAACTGTCGTGCGCCAGCGCACAGTCGAGCAGGCGTATTGCCTCGTCGGGCAGCTCGAAGGAGTTCAGGGCGCGGCCGAGCAGTCGCGCGAGATGCTCCTCAGGAGACTCGGGCGAGTCGGCTGGTTCGTACGCTGCCGTCTCGTACGGAACGCTCAAGGCTTCTCCCGGCGTCGCTGCATGTCACCTTGTGGGTGCATACCGTAGCCCCTCGGGCGGACATCATGTCCGGGAACTGAGAAAACGTACGGCGTCACAACGAACCGACCGCGCGAAGAATTCCCGTCCGTCCCCGGTGGACCCTCGTATCCCCTGCTCAGACGCCGCTCCTGGTGCTTCTGGTGCTCCTGGCCGGGTCGGCGGACGCTGATCACGCAGTCCGCTCAGCGGTCGGCTCCCTCCGCTCACCGGGCGCCCTCGCTGCCCTGCCCGACTCCCCCTACGCTTCCCTGGCCGGGGCGCCCCACGCCTCCCTCTCCGGTTCGTCATACAACTACCCGTACAACTATCCGTACAACTACCCATACGGCTTCCCCGTGCAGCTATCCGTACAGCTCCTCGTACGACGGCCAGACTCCGCCCGGTCCGTCCACCGAATCGGCCGCGCGCAGGGCCCGTACGATCGCGCGGGTCACCAAGTCGGCGCCCGCAGCGAGGATCTCGTTCAGGGCGAGAGGGTTCGCGGTGTCGAGCGGGTGGGCGCCGGTGGCGAGGGCGAACACCGTGTCCCCGTCGTTGAGCAGATGCACCGGCCGCACCGCCCGCGCGATGCCGTCGTGCGCGGTGCCGGCCAGCTTCTGAGCCTGCGCCTTGGACAGGTCCGCGTCGGTGGCGACCACCGCGAGCGTGGTGTTGAGGGGCTGCGGCCCGTTCCGCTCCGCGAGGCCGGCGAGCCGCCGGAGCGCCGCCTCGTGCACCTCCGGATCGGGATGGAGTGCCCGGCCGCCCCGGAACAACTCGCCGTACAGCGTCCCCGTTTCCGGGTCCAGTGCCGAGCCCGCCGCATTGGCCACGACCAGCGCGGCCACCGTGATCCCCGAGTCCAGCATCGTGCTCGCGGTGCCGATGCCGCCCTTCACCGCTCCGACCACGGCCCCTGTACCGGCGCCCACACACCCCTCCGGCACCCGTTCCCCCGGCGCGGTCGCCGCTGCCGCCTCGACCGCCGTGCGTCCCGTGGCCGCGTCCGGCCGGGCCCGGAAGTCCCCGCCCCGGCCCAGGTCGAAGACGCAGGCGGCCGGCACCACCGGCACCACGTGTGCGGGATCCGGACCGACGCGCACCCCGCGCCCCCGCTCCTCCAGCCAGGCCATCACCCCGGACGCCGCGTCAAGTCCGTAGGCACTGCCCCCGGTCAGGACGACCGCCTCGACCCGCTGCACGAGGTTGCGGGGATCGAGCGCGTCGGTCTCCTTCGTACCGGGACCGCCGCCACGCACATCCACGGCGGCCACGGCCCCGCCCTCGGGCGCGAGCACCACCGTGGTGCCGGTGAGCAGGCCGTCTCCGGTACGGGTCGCGTGCCCCACGCGCACACCGGCCACATCGGTCAGAGCGTCAACAGTCATGGCGTCAGTCTCGCGCGGTCACCGCCGGAGCAAGGAGCCGCCACCAGGGAGCAGGAGCAGGAGCGGGAGCGGGAGCGGGAGCAGCCGCTGTCGGGGGCAGGTTCCACAGGAGCCGTACCCTGGTCGTATGAGCACTGCCCCCGATCCCCGGCCGCGCGAACCGAAGCCCGCGCTGGTCTTCGACGACCCGCTGGACCAGCAGTCCACGGACGACACGGACCGGGGGTGGGGCGACCGCCCGTCCGGCGACAGTGCGGCGGACCTGAAACGCTTCCTCGACGAGAAGCCGCCCCACCACATCTGACCCGGGAGCCGTGCGGGCCGGTGCCGGCTATCGCTCGCCGTACTCCGGTCCCTGGCCCTGGCCACGACCCGAGCCGCGCTGCGCGACCAGCTCGTCGCGGATCTCCTTGAGCACCTCGAGCTCGGAGATCTCGATGATCTCCTGCGTGCCTTCCTTCGCCTTCCTGCGGGCCTCGACCCGGGCCAGATACCGGGCCATCGGCATCACCATCAGGAAGTAGACGACCGCAGCCGTGATCACGAACTGGAGCGTCGCGCCGAGGACCGAACCCCACAGGATCATGACGCCCGTCGCAGCGTCGCCGGTGCCCTTGCAGGAGCCCTTCAGGCAGGAGCTGTAGCTGTCCAGGTTCTGCGTGCCGAAGGCGCCGACCAGCGGGTTGATCACACCCTTCACCACCGCGTTGACGATGTTGGTGAAGGCGGCGCCGATGACCACGGCGACGGCCAGGTCGATGACGTTCCCACGCATCAGGAAGGCCTTGAAGCCCTGCAAGACGCTGGTTTCGTTCTTCTCGCTCAACCCGGGGCTCCATCTCGTACGTGTGACGTGGGGAATCGAACGCTCCGCAACCTATGTCAGCGCCCCGCCGAACCGTCCACTTGGGTCCCTCGAACAAGGTGCTTGACACGACACTCGCGAAATCGGCGGAGAAGGAACCGCTCACCACAGGGTCACCGCCAGCCGTGCCGTGGTGCTCGCGCCGACGAGGTCGGCCGCGGCGGCCCGCGGAACCGACAGCACCACCAGGGCCCCGCCCGTGCCCATGTCCTCCAGGGGCTTCGGAACCTCGGTGACCCGCGCCCCACGCGCGACCACACGGGCCTCACCGCCTGTCGCCCGCTCCTCGGCGGCGATGACATCGACCCGGTCGCCCGGCCGCAGCAGCCGCACGGTGGCGGCGTCGGCGATCCGCACCGGCGCTGTGACACGGGCTCCCGCGCGCCGGGCCCGTGCGACACGGTCTCCCGTGGACGCCGCCGGCCCGGCGTACGCGCTCGAAGTGCCCTCGGGACGACCGCGCGACCGGTCTGCCTCCCGGGGGCCGCCCGCCGCCACCAGTGCCACTGCCGTGACGGCGAGACCGACCGCCGCCACCCGCCTCCGGTGCCGGGCCGACCGGGCCGACCGCAACAGTCCGCCAGGCACCCGCACCGGTGCGAAGTGCGGCACCTCGCACTGCGGGGGGACACCGGCCCCGGGTGGGTACGGAACTGCGGCGGGGCGGGAGGGAGAAGCCGAGGGAGTCGGGGAGGGGGCGGGGAAGTGGGAGGAGGAATGGAAGGTGGAACGGGAGGAGGAGGGAAGGGGCTGGAGCGAGGGCTGACGCAGGGACGGGGGAAGGAACGACGGCGGAAACGACACGGGAGCACCACCTGCGACGAGGGATCGGCTTGCGGACCCCACGATGAGGCTTCCCGCCGTTCTCCGCCGAAGCCTGTGGACAGACCACGGCCTGGGGAAAACTCCCTCACCCGACCGTGCGCCGCGACCCGACCGTGCGCCGCGACCCGACCGTGCGCCGCGACCCGACCGTGCGCCGCGACCCCTGCGGCGGCAGCCCTACGGCAGCGCGAACCCCGGATCCATCCCGCCCAGCGCGGAGGCGCACAGGCAGTCCCGCTCCTCGGTTGCAGGCAGCGCCGCCACCGCGTCGAAGAGCACGTTCCGCAGCCGGTCCACGTTGTCCGCGAACACCCGCAGCACCTCGTCGTGCGAGACGCCCTCGCCGGTCTCGGCACCGGCGTCGAGGTCGGTGACCAGGGCCAGGGACGTGTAGCAGAGCTCCAGCTCACGGGCGAGCGCCGCCTCGGGGTGGCCGGTCATGCCCACCACCGACCAGCCCTGTGCCCGGTGCCACAACGACTCGGCGCGGGTGGAGAAGCGCGGCCCCTCGACCACGACCAGCGTGCCGCCGTCCACCGGCTCCCAGTCCCGACCACGCGCCGACTTCAGGGCGGCGGCCCGGCCGGTGGGGCAGTAAGGGTCGGCGAGCGACACGTGCGCGACGTTCGGCACGGTGCCGTCGGGCCGCGGCAGCCCGTCGAAATAGGTGCCCGCTCGGGACTTCGTACGGTCCACGAGCTGGTCCGGGACCAGCAGTGTCCCCGGCCCGTGCTCGGGTCGCAGTCCGCCCACCGCGCACGGCCCGAGCACCTGGCGCGCGCCGACCGACCTGAGCGCCCACAGGTTGGCCCGGTAGTTGATCCGGTGCGGCGGCAGATGGTGGCCGCGTCCGTGCCGGGGGAGGAAGGCGACCCGTCGGCCGGCCAGTTCACCGAGGAAGAGGGAATCGCTGGGCGCCCCGTACGGGGTGTCCACCTGGACCTCGGTCACGTTGTCGAGGAAGGAGTAGAAACCGGAGCCGCCGATCACGCCGATCTCGACGCTCGCCTTGTTCGCCATGCTCCGCACCCTAACCGGCCCCGGAAACGCCGAGGACCCCGTCGTCCGACGACGACAGGGCCCCGTAAGGATTCGGCCTCAGGCAGCGGTGCTGCCGGCGGTGCTGCTGGAACTGCCGGACCCGGACGACGAGCCGGAGCCCGAGGAGGATGAGGAAGAAGACGAGGACGAGGAGTCCGAGGTGGAGCTCGTCGACGAACCGGACGTCTTCGACGCCGGGGTGCTGCTCGACGAGGAGCCACGGCTGTCGTTGCGGTAGAAGCCGGAGCCCTTGAAGACAATGCCGACCGCCGAGAACACCTTCTTCAGGCGCCCCTGGCAGTTCGGGCACTCGGTCAGAGCGTCATCGGTGAACTTCTGCACCGCCTCGAGGCCCTCGCCGCACTCGGTGCACTGGTACTGATAGGTGGGCACTGTCTTCCTCCTGGCACTCTCACTCGATGAGTGCTAACGATCGTCAATGGTAACCCGTGCCGCAAGTGATCGGCGTAACGCGCGTCACCCCACCACGGGCGGTGGCCGGAGCGTGACTCTCATGAGGACGGGCCTCCGTACGTACTCGGCACGTGTCCCGGACGCGCTTCGCGGCGTGGCTTCCCAGGCGGGGAGCCGGATCGGCGGTGTCGTCACGGCTCCTCGAGTGTGCCTGGGCAAACCCGACGGGCCTGTGCGGCGGCCTGTACGGCGGTCTGCGAGTGCGTCACATCTCACTGATCACGTCGCACGTCGCACTGCTCACTGCTCACCGATCGCGACGGGATCGCGCCGGGCCGCGCCGCGCGTGACCTCGAGGGTCGCCCGGGGCGGTTCCAGCCGTGTCCGAAGGGCCAGCAGTGTCACCAGGGCGAGCACCGTTCCGCCCATCGGCACCAGGAACCCGGCACCGGCCCAGAGGCGGTCCTCCAACTGCCCGGAGACCGTGACCGCGGCCGCCTGGCCGAGTGCCACCGCGCCGGTCAGCCAGGTGAAGGCCTCGGTGCGGGCACCGGCCGGGACCAGGTCGTCCACCAGTGTGTATCCGGTGATCAGGGCGGGCGCGATGCACATGCCGACCAGGAGGCCGAGCCCACCGAGGAGCAGCGCGGAGTGGGCGGTCCACAGGGCGGAGGCGGTCACCGCGAGCGCCGCGTACCCGATGACCAGGCGCCGCTCGGGGGCGGCCTTCCAGGCGATGGCGCCGCAGGCGATGCCGGAGAGCATGTTTCCCGCGGCGAAGACGCCGTACAGGACGCCGTTCAGTCCGGGTTCGCCGATCGACTGGGTGTACGCGGCCAGTGACACCTGCATACCGCCGAAGACGGATCCGATGCCCAGGAAGATGACGATCAGGACGCGCACCCCGGGGACGCGGAGTGCGGAAACGTGTTCCACGCGCGCGTGCCCGCGGGTGGCCACCTCGGGCTGCGTGCCCTTCTGCGCGGCGAACAGCAGGCCGCCGACCAGGGTCAGCGCCGCCTCGGTCAGCAGGCCCGCCGCCGGGTCCACGGCCGTGCACAGGGCGGTGGCCAGCAGCGGTCCGACGACGAAGGTCAGCTCGTCGGTGACGGATTCGAAGGCCGCCGCCGTGGTCATCAGCGGGGAGTTCTTGAGCTTCACGCCCCAGCGGGCACGCACCATGGGCCCGACCTGGGGCACCGAGGCGCCGGTGGGCACAGCGGCGGCGAACAACGCCCACAGGGGGGCGCCGTTCAGCGCCAGCGCGGTCAGGGCCAGTCCGGACAGGGTGTGCACCAGGACGCCGGGGACGAGGACGGCGCGCTGTCCGTAGCGGTCGGCGAGCCGGCCGCTGTAGGGCGCGAACACGGCCATGGAGACACCGGTGACCGCCGCGACGGCGCCGGCCACACCGTACGAACCGGTGGTGTGCTGCACCAGCAGCACGATGGAGAGGGTGAGCATCGCGAACGGCTGGCGTGCCGCGAAGCCGGGGAGCAGGAACGTCCAGGCGCCGCGTGTGCGCAGCAGTCGGCCGTATCCCGGACGGGAGGTGGCCGCAGAGTCCTTCGACGTGGTGACCGTGGATGCCACGGCCCGTGCCTTTCTGCCGCCTGGTGGCGCGTGGCCCTTGGTGTCGGGCGCGCCGAGAGCTGTCCTCTTGCGCTGACTGCGGTAGATGCCGGTGCCACAGCTCAGGGCGTGCCGGCCGCCATACGGTCGCGCCAGCTCTGCGTCAGGCAGAGTTGGTTCGATCTGGGTACCGTTCGCATGGTACAGGCGCTTCCAGATATCCACAGGTGTCAGGCGCTTGTGACCCTGTGAAAGTGGGCGCAGGGAGGCTGTGTCCCTGTGAATGGTGGATCGTGACCCGACCCGACCCGACCCGACCCGACCCGCACACCGCAGCGCGAGAGGCGATGGGGGAGTCGGTGTGAAAGGCGACGCGAACGACGCCGGAAGTGACGTGTCGGCCCCCGGTTCCGCCCGTCCGGTCACCCCCCGGGCCGTGCCTCGTCCGTCCCCAGCCAGCCGGCCAGTTTGCCGCCGCGGCCCACCGCGCGGAGGCGGCTTTCGGCGGCGTCCCGGACCGGGTCGGTGGCGACGACGAGGAGTTCGTCCCCGCGACGCAGCATTGTCGTCGGCCCCGGAACGAACGAGGTGCCCCCGCGCACGACGAGCGTGACGGCCGCCCCCTTCGGCAGCCGCAGTTCGCCGACCTCCACACCGTGCATCCGCGACCCCTCCGGGATGCCGACCGACAGCAGGTGTCCGCGCAGCCGTTCCAGGGGCGCCGACTCGATGCCCAGGTCGGCGGCCTCCGCGTCCTCGCCGAGGCGCAGCTTGCGGGCCAGCCACGGCAGCGTCGGCCCTTGGACGAGGGTGTAGACGACGACCAGGATGAAGACGACGTTGAAGATCGACCGGCTGCCGGTGACGCCCTCCACCATCGGAATCGTCGCCAGGATGATGGGCACGGCGCCGCGCAGTCCCGCCCACGACATCAGCGCCTGCTCCTGCCAGGGCACCCGGAACGGCGCCAGACTCAGGAAGACGCTCAGCGGGCGGGCCACCACGGTCAGCACCAGCCCGATGATCAGTGCGGGCATGATGTCGTCGCCCAGTTCGTGCGGGGAGACCAGCAGGCCGAGCAGGACGAACATGCCGATCTGCGCGAGCCAGCCGAGCCCTTCGGCGAATCCGCGCGTGGCGGGCCAGTGCGGCAGCTTGGCGTTGCCCAGCACCATCGAGGCGAGATAGACGGCGAGGAAGCCGCTGCCGTGGGCCATGGCGCCCGCGGCGTACGCGGTGACGGCGATGGCCATGACGGCGATCGGGTAGAGGCCGGAGGCAGACAGTGCCACGTGCCTGAGCCCCAGGGAACCCAGCCAGCCCACCGCGAGTCCGATGACGGCGCCGATGGCCAGTTCCAGGGCGATCTCGCCGAGCAGGACGTACCAGTGCTCGATCGGGCCGGCCGTGGAGAAGGCGAGCACCAGGATGACCACGGGAGCGTCGTTGAAGCCGGACTCGGCCTCCAATGTGCCCGTCACCCGCGAGGGGAGCGGAATGCGCCGCAGTACGGAGAAGACGGCCGCCGCGTCGGTCGAGGACACCACCGCGCCGATGATGAGCGCCTGTTGCCACTCCAGCCCGATCAGGAAGTGCGCGGCCGTCGCGGTGACGCCGACGCTCGCCGCGACACCGACGGTGGCGAGGGCGGCGGAGGCGGGCAGGGCGGGTCTGATCTCCGTCCACTTGGTGCCCAGGCCGCCCTCGGCCAGAATCACGACCAGGGCCGCGTATCCGATGACCTGCGTCAGCTCGGCGTTGTCGAACTGGATGTCACCGAGGCCGTCCTGGCCCATGGCGACGCCGATGCCCAGATAGACGAGCAGGCTGGGGAGCCCGCTGCGCGAGGAGATCCGGACCGCCGCGACGGCGACGAGCAGGACCAGCGAGCAGACGAGCAGGAGCTGGTTGAGGTGGTGGACAGTCGTGGACGTTCCCTTCACTGGCACCCGCGCGGTGCGCCCGAGCTCCCCTCCGGGGCCCGGGTGACCGGCGCGTTCACGGCAACTGCTTCGTTACCTTACCTAACTCTTGACGTTTTCTTGACGCGTACCCCTGGCATCATCGAACGTCAGTCCGCGCTGGTACCCGACTCCGCGTCAAGTGGCGGAGGGCCCTGCGCCTATCGTTGCCCCAGCGCTCAGTTAAAAGCACAGCCCGCCCTGCCGCTCGCGTAAGGACAGCAAGGACAGCGATGCCCCCCAATACCACCGCCTCCACGGGTCAGCAGCCCGGCAAGTCCGGCAGGAAAAAGGGGCGCAAAGCCCGACTGGTCGTGTTCGTCCTGGTGCTGGCACTGATCGGCGGTGTCGTCTACGGGGCGTACTGGTCGGTCAGCACCGTGCGTGCCTCCTTCCCGCAGACCAAGGGCTCGATCAGCCTCGAAGGCCTGTCGGGCCCCGTCGACGTCAAGCGTGACGGCTACGGGATCCCGCAGATCTACGCCTCCTCCGACGAGGACCTGTTCATGGCGCAGGGCTACGTCCAGGCGCAGGACCGGTTCTACGAGATGGACGTCCGCCGGCACATGACCTCCGGGCGTCTGTCGGAGATGTTCGGCAAGAGCCAGGTCGAGACCGACGAGTTCCTGCGCACCCTGGGCTGGGACCGGGTCGCGAAGGAGGAGTACGAGAAGAAGCTCTCCCCCGCGACGAAGAAGTACCTCGACGCCTACGCCAAGGGCGTCAACGCGTATCTGGAGGGCAAGGACGGCGCCGGCATCTCCCTGGAGTACGCGGCGCTGGGCTTCACCAACGACTACAAGCCCGGCGCGTGGACGCCGGTGGACTCCCTGGCCTGGCTGAAGGCGATGGCCTGGGACCTGCGCGGCAACATGCAGGACGAGATCGACCGCGCCCTGATGACCAGCCGCCTGGGCCCGGAGCAGATCGCCGACCTGTACCCGGCGTACCCGTACAGCCGGAACAAGCCGGTGGTGCAGGAGGGCCAGTACAACGAGCTCACCAGGACCTACGAGTCGGGCGGCGGGGAGAGCGGCACGGGTACCGGCACCGACCCGGGTACGGGTACGGGCACCGGCACGGTGGACCCCGGCACCGGCGTGGAGGGCGCGTCCGGAGCGGGCACGGCGGACGGAACCGCCGGCACCGCAGGCGGCACCGCCGGCACCGGGAGCGGTCTGGAGGGCCAGCTGACGGGTCTCCAGCAGGTTCTGCAGGACCTGCCGACCGCCGTCGGTGTCAACGGCGACGGCATCGGCTCCAACTCCTGGGTCGTCTCCGGCGACCACACCATCACCGGTGAGCCGCTGCTGGCCAACGATCCGCACCTGTCGCCCGCACTGCCGTCCGTCTGGTACCAGATGGGCCTGCACTGCCGCAGCGTCTCCGAGAAGTGCCAGTACGACGTCTCCGGCTACACCTTCGCGGGCCTGCCCGGCGTGATAATCGGCCACAACGCGGACATCGCCTGGGGCCTGACCAACTCCGGGGTCGACGTCACCGACCTCTACCTGGAGAAGATCACCGGCGAGGGCTACCAGTACGGCGGCAAGGTGGTCCCGTTCACGTCCCGCGAGGAGACCATCAAGGTCGCCGGCGGCGAACCGCGGAAGATCGTCGTCCGGGAGACCAACAACGGCCCGCTGCTCTCCGACCGGTCCAAGGACCTGGTGCGGACCGGCAAGAAGGCCACCGTCGAATCCGCCGCACCCGACCGGGGCGACGGCTACGGCGTCTCCCTGCGCTGGACCGCGCTGGACGCCGGACGCACCATGGACTCCGTCTTCGCGATCAACCGCGCGAAGGACTGGAACGGCTTCCGCGAGGCGGCCGCCCTGTTCGAGGTGCCCTCGCAGAACCTCGTCTACGCGGACACCGAGGGCCACATCGGCTACACGCTGCCCGGCAGGATCCCCCTTCGCGCGGAGGGCCACGACGGTTCCATCCCGGCACCCGGCTGGAACCCCGCGTACGAGTGGACCGGCTGGATCGAGCAGGACGAACTGCCCTACGAGTTCGACCCCGACCGCGGCTACATCGTCACCGCCAACCAGGCCGTGGTCGATCCCGACGCGTACCCGTACACCCTGACCACCGACTGGGGCTACGGTGCCCGCAGCCAGCGGATCAACGATCTGATCCAGTCGAAGATCAAGGACGGTGGAAAGATCTCCACCGACGACATGCGGCAGATGCAGCTCGACAACAGCAGCGCCATAGCCAAGCTGCTCGTGCCCGAACTGCTCAAGATCGACGTCAAGGACCCGGCCGTCCGCGAGGCGCAGAAGCTGCTGGAGGGCTGGGACTACACCCAGGACGCCGACTCGGCGGCGGCCGCCTACTTCAACTCCGTCTGGCGCAACACCCTCAAGCTCGCCTTCGGCCACAAGCTGCCCAAGGAAGTACGGGTCAAGGGCCAGTGCCTGTGGGTCGACCCGGTCGACCCGACCGGCCCCGCCGAGGAGCGCGTCAAGGTCCGCGAGTGCGGTGTGCGCGAGGCGGACCAGGCCCAGCCCGACGGCGGCGACCGCTGGTTCGAGGTGGTCCGCACGCTGATGGAGGACGAGGACAGCGACTGGTGGACGACTCCCGAGTCCGGCCCCCGCGAGGGCGCGGAGAACCGTGACGAGCTGTTCCGGCGCGCCATGGTCGACGCGCGGTGGGAACTCACCGCCAAGCTCGGCAAGGACATCGACACCTGGAGCTGGGGCCGGCTGCACCGCCTGTTCCTGAAGAACCAGACCCTGGGCACCGCCGGTCCCGGCTTCGTGCAGTACGCCCTCAACCGGGGCCCCTGGAAGCTCGGCGGCGGCGAGGCCACGGTCAACGCCACCGGCTGGAACGCCGCCGGCGGCTACGGCGTGGTGTGGGTGCCGTCGATGCGCATGGTGGTCAACCTGGGCGACCTCGACAAGTCGCGGTGGATCAACCTCACCGGCGCCTCCGGCCACGCCTACAACGCCCACTACGTCGACCAGACGGACAAGTGGGCCGACGGCGAACTGCTCGAGTGGGCCCACTCGGAGAAGGCGGTCGAGAAGAGCACCGAGGACACCCTGCTGCTCAAGCCGTGAACGGGAACTGAGCCGACCGCTCGTTCGATACGTGAAAGCGGCCTCCACGCACGCGTGGAGGCCGCTTTCACGTGGTCCGCTCTTACGTGGAGACCGCTTCCCGTGGGTCTGCTCGGCCGAACCGCCGTACCCCCGACGGTGTCACCGCCGCGTGCACCGGACGGTCGTGGGGCTCCTCGGGAACCCGTTCCACGACCTCCGTGTCGTACAGCAGCACCACCAGCGCCGGGTGCGCGTCCGCGCGTTCCAGCCGGGCCAGCACCCGGTCGTACGAGCCCCCGCCGCGCCCCAGCCGCATCCCACGCGCGTCCACGGCCAGGCCCGGCAACAGCACCGCGTCCGCCCCGGTCACGGCGTCCGGCCCGAGGCGTTCCCCGGACGGCTCGAGCAGCGTCATCCGCCCGCCGCCGTGCCGCACGCGCGCGAGGGACTCCTCGCCCGCGTACTGGCCCCAGTCCAGGTCGTTGTCGGGGAGCAGGGCCGGCAGCAGTACGCGTACGCCCCGGGCGTGCAGTGCGTCCAGGAGCGCGGGCGTGCCGGGTTCACTCCCCACGGAGACGTACGCCGCCACCGTGCGCGCGTGCGACAGTTCGGGCAGCCCGAGCGCACGGCCGGCCAACGCGGTCGCGGACTCCCGTACGTCATCCGCCGTCAACCTTCCCCTCGCCAGGAGGATTTCCCGTCGCAACGCCCGCTTGTCACGATCGTCCGCGCGTTCGTTCCGTCTCAACCCTGTCCCCGTATCGTCTCAATATGCTCATATGAGCATTAAATATGCGGAGCCTCATATTCCCTGCGAAGGCAGCGGATATGGTGGCGGGCATGATTCAGTCGCACCCTCGGCTCACCAAGGCTGTCATCCCCGCAGCAGGCCTCGGTACCCGGTTCCTGCCGGCCACCAAGGCCACTCCCAAAGAGATGCTTCCGGTCGTCGACAAGCCGGCGATCCAGTACGTGGTCGAAGAGGCCGCCGCCGCAGGTCTCGACGACGTCCTCATGGTGACGGGACGCAACAAACGCCCCCTGGAGGACCATTTCGACCGCAATTACGAACTGGAGTCCGCCCTCGACAAGAAGGGCGACGCCGCCCGCCTCGCGCGGGTCCAGGAATCCAGCGACCTCGCGACGATGCACTACGTTCGCCAGGGCGACCCCAAGGGCCTCGGTCACGCCGTCCTGTGCGCCGCCCCGCACGTCGGCGACGAGCCCTTCGCCGTCCTCCTCGGTGACGACCTGATCGACCCGCGCGACCCCCTGCTCCGGCGCATGATCGAGGTCCAGGAGCAGCACGGCGGCAGCGTCGTCGCGCTCATGGAGGTCGCCCCGGAGCAGATCCACCTCTACGGGTCCGCCGCCGTCGAGACCACCGCGGACTCCGACGTCGTCCGGGTGAGCGGCCTCGTCGAGAAGCCCGACCCCGCCGACGCCCCCTCCAACTACGCCATCATCGGCCGCTACGTCCTCGACCCGCACGTCTTCGACGTACTGCGCAAGACCGAGCCGGGCCGCGGCGGCGAGATCCAGCTCACCGACGCCCTCCAGCAGCTCGCGGCCGACGAAACGGTCGGCGGCCCGGTGCACGGCGTGGTCTTCAAGGGCCGCCGCTATGACACCGGCGACCGGGGCGACTACCTGCGTGCCATTGTCCGACTCGCGTGCGAACGTGAGGACCTGGGCCCGGACTTCCGGACCTGGCTCCGCCGTTACGTCACCGAGGAGATGCAGCAGCCTTGAGCACCGCCGCGCCCCGCACCGCAGGCCCGGACCACCTCTGGTCGGTGGACGAGCACCTGGACGACATCCTCGCCACCGTCCGCCCCCTGGAACCCATCGAGCTGCAGCTCCTCGACGCCCAGGGCTGCGTCCTGGTCGAGGACGTCACGGTGCCGGTGTCACTGCCGCCGTTCGACAACAGCTCCATGGACGGGTACGCGGTACGGGTCGCGGATGTCGCGGGCGCGAGCGAGAAGTACCCGGCGGCCCTCGAGGTCGTCGGCGACGTCGCGGCCGGCCAGGCCGACCTGCTCCGGGTCGGTCCCGGCCAGGCCGTACGCATCATGACCGGTGCCCCGCTCCCGCCCGGCGCCGAGACCGTCGTCCCCGTCGAGTGGACCGACGGTGGGCTCGGCGAGGGCCCGGTCACCGGGATGCGGGCCGGCGGCCTGTCCCCCGAGGGCGCCACCGGGCAGGTGCTCGTGTACCGCCCGGCCGGGGCCCGCGCGCACGTGCGGGCCAAGGGCAGCGACGTACGGGCCGGCGACCGCGCCCTGGAGGCCGGTACGGTCCTCGGTCCGCCCCAGATCTCCCTCCTGGCAGCGATCGGCCGCGGCTCCGTACGGGTGCATCCGCGTCCGCGCGTGGTGGTGCTCTCCACCGGCAGCGAACTCGTCCAGCCCGACGAGGAGCTGAGAGCCGGTCAGATCTACGACTCCAACAGCTTCTCCCTCACCGCCTGCGCCCGCGACGCCGGCGCCATCGCCTACCGGGTGGGCGCCGTCGCCGACGACGCCGACACCCTGCGCGGCACCATCGAGGACCAGCTGGTGCGCGCCGACCTGGTGGTCACCACCGGCGGCGTCAGCGTCGGGGCGTACGACGTCGTCAGGGAGGCGCTGTCGTCCGTCGGCGACGAGGACGAACCGGGCAGCGGCATCGACTTCCGCAAGCTCGCCATGCAGCCCGGCAAGCCGCAGGGCTTCGGCTCCATCGGCCCCGAGCACACCCCGCTGCTGGCCCTCCCCGGCAACCCGGTCTCCTCGTACGTCTCCTTCGAGCTGTTCGCCCGCCCCGCCATCCGCACCCTGATGGGCCTCACGGACGTCCACCGGCCGAGGAAGCGCGTCACCCTCACCGCGGGCGGGGCACTGACCTCGCCGAAGGGCCGCCGCCAGTTCCTGCGCGGCCGGTACGCCGACGGCGAGGTGACCCCGGTCGGCGGTGCCGGATCCCACCTGGTGGCCGCCCTCGCGCAGGCGAACGCGCTGATCGTCGTCCCCGAGGACGTCGAGTCCGTCGCCCCCGGCACCGACGTCGAGGTGATCCTGCTCGGCTGACCCGCGCGGGTTGGCGGTACCGTGTCGCGCACAGCAGGCCCGTGCGCCGCACCGCGGCGGGCCCGGACCGGGAGCGCCACACTCATGACCGTGCCTTCCCGGGGGGACACCCCCGGACCTCCAGCGCAGGACGACCGTACGCAGGACGGAACCCAGGACCGTACGCAGGACGGAGTCCGGGACGGAACCCAGGACCGTACGCCGGGCCGCCTGACGCATCTCGACGAGGCGGGCGCCGCCCGTATGGTCGACGTCTCCGGCAAGGACGTGACCGCGCGCACCGCCCGCGCCACCGGCCGCGTCCTGGTCTCACCCCGCGTGGTCGAACTGCTGCGCGGCGAAGGGGTCCCCAAGGGGGACGCCCTGGCCACCGCGCGGATCGCGGGCATCATGGGAGCCAAACGCACCCCCGACCTGATCCCGCTGTGCCACCCCTTGGCGGTGTCCGGTGTGAAACTGGACCTGTCGGTCGCGGACGACGCCGTGGAGATCACGGCCACCGTGCGGACGACGGACCGTACGGGCGTCGAGATGGAGGCGCTCACCGCGGTCTCGGTCGCCGCGCTCACCGTGATCGACATGGTGAAGGCGGTCGACAAGAAGGCGGTCATCACGGACGTGCGGGTGGAGGAGAAGACGGGCGGCAAGTCGGGCGACTGGAGCAGGGCATGACACTCGACGCATCCGCGGGCGGCGCGCCGCTCGCGCCGTACAGCGCCCTGGTGGTCACCGCCTCCAACCGGGCCGCCGCCGGCGTGTACGAGGACACGGGCGGCCCGCTGATCGCCGAGGGCCTGCGGCGCTTCGGCTTCGCCGTCGACGGCCCTCAGGTGGTCCCGGACGGCGACCCGGTGGAGGCCGCGCTGCGCGCGGGCACGGAGGCCGGGTACGACGTCATCGTGACCACCGGCGGCACCGGCATCTCGCCCACCGACCGCACCCCCGAGGCGACCCGCGCGGTGATCGGCCACGAGGTGCCCGGCATCGCGGAGGCCATCAGGGCGTACGGCCGGGACAAGGTGCCGACGGCCGCCCTCTCCCGGGGCATCGCGGGGGTCGCGGGCGGCGGGACCCTGATCGTCAACCTTCCGGGGTCCAGGGGCGGGGTGAAGGACGGTCTCGCCGTCCTGGAGCCGCTGCTGAAGCACGCCGTCGACCAGTTGCGCGGCGGTGACCACCCCGGCCCGGGGGCCGACGGCGGGGGTGCGAGCTGAACGGCGCGGCATGGCCCGTGGAGCTGGCGGTCGGCGACGTCGTCCTCCGGCCCATAAAGATGCGCGACCAGCGGGCC
Source organism: Streptomyces sp. P9-A2 (assembly GCF_036634175.1). NCBI lineage: Bacteria > Bacillati > Actinomycetota > Actinomycetes > Kitasatosporales > Streptomycetaceae > Streptomyces > Streptomyces sp. P9-A2. Next base: position 3,385,389 of record NZ_JAZIFX010000001.1, on the reverse strand, counting down.
TGGCGCGAGGTCAACCGCCGCAACCGTGACTGGCTGCGGCCCTGGGAGGCGACCATCCCGCCGCCCACCCCCGCCGGTCCGGTCGTGCACCGGCCGACCTACCGCCAGATGGTCCGTCATCTGAGGGCCGAGGCGCACGCGGGCCGCATGCTGCCGTTCGTCATCGAGTACCAAGGGCGTCTGGTCGGCCAGCTGACGGTCGCCGGGATCACCTGGGGATCGATGTGCTCGGGGCACGTCGGCTACTGGGTGGACGAGGCGGTGGCCGGCCGCGGAGTGATGCCGGCCGCCGTGGCGATGGCCGTGGACCACTGTTTCCGTACGGTCGGGCTGCACCGCGTCGAGGTGTGCATTCGCCCCGAGAACGGGCCCAGCCGGCGGGTCGTGGAGAAACTCGGATTCCGCGCGGAGGGGCTGCGCCCGCGTTATCTGCACATCGACGGAGCCTGGCGCGACCATCTCGTCTTCGCGCTCACCGCGGAGGAAGTGCCCGAGGGGCTGCTCGGCCGCTGGCAGCGGGAACGCTCCCGGCGCGAGCGGCCGGAGGACGAGCGGCGCCACCCCGGAATCCCGCACAGCCCCGGTAATTGAATAAATGTTCGAATTCCATCGCCTGATGACCGTCCGAAGCCCGTGAAGGCAGGGAATTTCGCGTCTCGAGCGGTCTGCTGATCGTATCGGTCAAAAAAAGTTCGAGATATCAGCCGGATCGTGCGACACACCGGCTCAATTGGCGGATGGCCCCACTCAAACCCCTCTACCGTGGGAGGCGTGAGCAGCAGCGGCCTCATCTACGCAGTCATCGTCGGGGCCTGGGCCGCCTACTTGGTGCCGATGTGGCTCCGTAGGCAGGACGAGCTGAACGAAGCCCGTCCGACGGAACGCTTCAGCACCGCCATCCGACTGTTGTCCGGACGGGCGGGAATGGAGCGCCGGTACGCCAAGGACCTGCGGGCGCGCTCCACCGACGAGGAGGAGCGGAGCGTCCACGACCCGGACGCGGTCACCGATTCGGTGGACGTCCGGGCCTTCGCCGTGTCCCGGACCCGTCCGCAGGTACAGGTACCCGTACCGGAGCAGCCCGCCCGGCGGCCGGACCGGCGCGGCCCCGGCCCCGGTTCCGAACCCGGTCCAGGCCCCGAACCCGGTCCCGCGCGCGAGCGCGTCCCGTCCGCCCGCCGCGAACGGGCCCCCCGACGGGCGCAGCCTCAGCACCCCGGGCCGCTCCCGACCCCGCCCCCGCCCTCGCTCACCGCCCAGCAGTCCCGGTCGGAACAGGCCTCCGCGGCGCGCGCCCGGCGCTCGAAGGTGCTCGCGCGCCGCCGGCGCACCACCACCCTGCTCTTCGTCGCCTTCACGCTCGGCGCGGTCGTCGCGGCCATCGGCGGACTCGCGTTCCTGTGGGCGCCCGGAGTGCCGGCCGTGCTGCTGAGCGTCTACATCGCGCACCTGCGCTCCCAGGAGCACCGCCGGTTCGCGTACCAGATGGACCGCCGCCAGGCGGAGGTCGCGGCGCAGCGACTGCGCGAGCGCCAGCCGCGCCGCCGCGCGGGCGTCGACGACGTGGACACCGACGAACCGGAGGGCCCCGGACAGGGCTTCGAGCCGGCCGTCGAACCGGCCCAGGAGACCGACCCCGGCCTCCTGGCGCTCGCCGCCGACCGGCGGGCGCTCGTGGAGCAGACCGACCACGCCGAGTGGGTCGACCAGCAGCGCGAACGCCAGCGGCGTCCCGGCCAGGGCGGCGACAGCTGGGACCCGGTCCCGGTCCCGCTGCCCACGTACGTGACCGCCCCGGTCGCCCCGCGCGCCACCAGCGACGTGGACCTCGGCGCCCCGGACGCCTGGAGCTCGGCCCGCTCGAGCTCCATGGCCCCGGGTCCGGAGGAGGCGGCGGGCTCCGCCGACGACGCGGAGCCCGAAGGAGCTCAGGGCGGTACGGAGGAGCGGGCCGAGGGCGACGAGCGCACCGACGCCCTCCCCCACGCCCGAAAGCGCTCGCGCGGGGGGACCCCCACGGCGGCCTCGGCCCGCCGGGCGCGCGAGCACGGCCGCACCCCGCTGTTCGACCAGTACGAGGACGGCGACCGCCCCCGCGCCGCCAACGAATGACCTTCCGAAACCACAGGTGGCCCCCACCCGCAACGGATTTCCGAGCACCCCGATCGGGATGCTAAGGTTTCTCTCGTTGCAAGGGCCTGTGGCGCAGTCTGGTAGCGCACCTCGTTCGCATCGAGGGGGTCTGGGGTTCAAATCCCCACAGGTCCACCGCACGACTGTTCTTGAGTTAGCTCAGGAAGAGTTCACAAGATCCCGTCCGATCTGATTGATCGGGCGGGATCTTGGCGTTTCCGGGGTCTGTTCGAGGCAGTGTCCGAACGCGATCGGTGTCGGAGGCGGTGCCGGGCGGTCGTCGGCCTGATGTTGCGGGGTGGTTCGGGTGCGTGAGGCGTTTCTGGGCTGTCGGCGGGCGTGCTTGATCCCGGCGTGTGGTGATGGGGTCTCAGATGGTCTCGCGGGTCTCCGGCCCTGTGGGCGGCGGCAGCCCGGCCGCGTCGGGGGGCGTGGATGCCGATCCGGCGAGCGCGGCGACTCCGTGGGTCGTCCGGTTCGCTTGTGTTCGAGAAGTCTGCTGCCAGCTGAAGAGGATGTGCAGGTTGATGCTGCAGATCATCAGCGCCAGCAGGATGGTCTGCGCGACCCGCCCGTGGGCGAGCCGCTTCGTGGGGTCGGAGATATCGATGCCGTGGCTCTTGGCCCTGCCGTTGAGGCCCTCGATGTTCGCTCGCTCGGGCCGGTAGGCGTCCTGCCAGGTGGGGTGGAGGTAGTGCCGGTCCTGGCGGAACTTGTCGAGCTTGCCGAGGGCGCCGGGGCGGACAGTGATCGTGGGCTTCTGGCAGATCCGCGGCAGCTCGTCCTGGGGCAGGGGTCGCAGTCGTTCACCTTGAGGGATCGGGATGGTGGGTTTGGCCGCAGTGTGTGCGGCGGTGGCCCGCTTGTCGGTGAGGTCGACCACGGCCGGCCGTGGTGCCGGGACGGGGTGGACCTGGTTGAAGCGGGGACACACCACGGCGGGCGAGGGCCCGCTGGCCGGGCACTGGAGCCTGACCGCGCCCCGCTCGTCGGCGGTCTCCTTGAGCTTGAGGTAGTACGGTTCCCGGCCCGCGATCCGCTCGCTGAGCTCGGTGCCGTCATCGAGGTCGCGTACGGCCTTGTCGTTGAGCCCTGTGGTTGCGTGGGCCAGTGCGGGCGGCATGGCGGGGCAGGCGAGGGATCCGTCGACGAGAAGGGCGCCTTGGTGGGTGCCCTGGACGCCACGGTTTTGCTGTTTGTAGTCGAGAACCAGCTGGTAGCCCAGGGTGCGGACCGGCTGGGCGAAGTGCTCGGTCATCTGGTCGGTGTAGGCCCGGTCAGCGGCCAGCAGCCCTGTCGGGAAGCCGAACTGGGCAAGCTGGGTCAGAGAGTGGACCGCGTTCGGGCCGATGCGCTTGCCCGGGGTGTCCAGGACAAGGCCGAGCGCCAGTTGCGGGTGGCGGCTGACGCGCTCACCGGCCTGCGGGTGACCAGCGCGATGTCGTCGGCTGGCAGCGACCAGAAGACTGGCGGAGTGTCCGAAGACCCCTTCCTCAGCGCCCCCGCAGTAGTGCCAGCCGGCGGTGAGCTCGACGGATGCGAGGCCCCGCCGTTCGCGAGGCGGCTGGTGCCAGGCAGGAACCGGAGTGGTGTCGGCTCCGATATCGCCCTGCCATCCCTTGAGCAGGCCCCGGCGGTGGGCGGCGCGGACGGTGACCAGCACCAGACGGTCACTGATCTCCTGCAACAGCTCCCGCCGACGCTTGCGCTCGGCGTCCGCATCTTCCCAGGCGACAGCGACAGCACTGGCCTCTTCGGCCGGCAGGCGGCTGCGCCGGTCGCAGCGGTGAGGGTCGAGGACTGTGGTCAGCCGGTCGAAGGAGCGGTAGATACGACGGGAGAACGCGATCCTGGCGTGGTCATCGGCACGACTGCCCTCCGGAACGCCGAGCCAGGAGCGCGCAGGGGCCCGCAGCTCATCGAGGAGCACCCGGGAGACAACCGCGAGGCTGGCGCTCTGGTGATAGTGCAGGGACAGCAACAATCCCACCAGCACGGTCCGCACGGGGAGCCCTTTCGGGCCTGGCCGATTTCCCAGCTCGGTGTCGATCAGATGGAGGACTCCGCACTCGTGCAGGAGCGCATCAAGTTGTCCGACCTTGGAGTCAGGGATCTCCATCGGTGCGTCGGTGACCGGTCGAGGCCGGCACTGCTTGATCTTTTCCGGGCTTCGCCAGGCCCGGGGTTTGGTCACCTCGCCTCCGGGCCTCGCAAGAGCCGGGCCGCAGTCAGCTCGTCCACGGGTGGGACCAGGTGCTGCCAGCGGGCCAGAGACGCGGCGGAAGCGAGCCCGGCCGCCTGGGCGATCAGCTGGTGATCGATATGCGCGCGCATCAGCTCGACGATCCACGTCGCCCGCAGTCGGCCCACCGATACCGCGGGAAGTTCCTGCGGCGGTCGGTGGATCAGGGACCAGGAGCCGATCAGGTTCTTGGCGTACTCGACGGTCCGCCTCGGCCGGAACAGATAGCCGGCGCCCGCCGTTTCTGCCAGCTCCCCCAGGATTGTGTCCCAAGCTGCCCTGGCGACCAGTGGGACCAGCCGCTCGACGCCCCGGTGCAGCAGCGGTCCGCCCAGGCTCGGACGACACAGATCGAGACCTCGGCTGGCCGCGACCTCCTTCGGCATCAGACCCAGACCGGCACCCAGCCCCAGCAACGCGAGCGCGTCGGTCCGCTGCTGACGGGGCAGATGAGTGGCCCAGTGCCGCAGCCCCGCCAACTCGGCCGCGCAGTACGGCTGGTGCGGGCTTGTGTCCGCGTGCATTCGTGCCGGGGGCGCCTCCCCGCGCTCACTCCAGGCGAGGGCATCACGTACGCGCAGAAGCCACGTCCGGTACGTCCGTACCGACGACCCCTCGATCTCTCCCACTCGCGAGAGCACGAACGCGTCGATCACCTCATTGCGCAGCCATGCGTCCGCGGATCGTTCGAGCCCCGCCGCCTCGGCCCACAACGCCAGCCTGCCGACCACATGCAGCACCCGCTCCACGTCATAGGGAACGGCCGTCACAGCTGCGGCAACGACCGACCGCACCAGCGGAGCGACCTCGGCCCAGGCAGGTGGAGCGTTCTTGGGCCGATAGCGAGTGATCTTCACGGACGTAGCGGGATCGAGGACCACGGTCCATACATACCGGCTGGACAAGCAGCCATTCCACAGCTGATCAACTTCAACGGGCAGGATGGTGCGCGCATGGTCGGCGGACGCGCCCGCGCACGCTCCCCCCGGGAGCTGACCGACGATCCGAAAGCCTGGCCCGAACAGCCGAGCGCCGACGTGGCCGCCGAAGCGGTCCGCCTCATCGCACGTGCCCTCGCCCTGGTCCTGAACGACCAGGGCCTGAGTCTGCGCGCGACCGCCGTCGGCTCTGGAGTGAACAGGCAGGCCATTGCCGACCTCGTCGCGGGACGGTCCTGGCCGGACGTGGCCACCGTCGCCCGCCTTGCCCACTTCACCGGCACCACCCTGTGGCCGGACGGCACCAACATCGATCGAAAGAGAACGCATTGAGCCTCGATCCACGCCCAAAGACGCCAAACAGCGACCGGGCATGACGAAGTTCGTGGCTCCGCGCATCGAGAGGAGACTGCCTCAACTACCCTCGAAACGCGGGAGCCACCTGTCAGACGGCGCTCACGCACCCGGCACCGCCGAGTCGATGGGTAATCCCTCGGCGGTGCCACCCTCTCCTGCCGCGCGCTCGCGGCCCCGGTTCACCCCCGAGGATCCTCCTGCCGCTCGTTACCGGCGCCGACCGGAGAGATCGTGAACCAGGCCGTTGGACCTTCAGTGACGCGGCCGTCCTTCACCAGACGCTTCAGCCGGGACCTGGTCGTCTCCACCCGCCGCCCCTTCGACATCGCCGAGACGTCCTCGCCGATCGCCGACGCAATGTCCTGCACCTTCATCGCCCGACCCGCCCCCGCAAGCAGCACCAACATCCGCTCTCGCGCCACTTCCCACTCCAACGGGCCGGCCGAAACGGGCCCACTGGCAGGTACTTCCGCATCGGCGGGTTGGGGATCGGGGGCAAGGCCATTCGGCATCGGCTCGGCTGCGGGGCCCTCCGGCGGCCATTGCGTACCGTCATCCTGGTTGACGTGCTCCTCGGCGCCCAGAGACAACAGCGTCTCCCGAGTGATCGTCAGATGAGCCAGCCGCTTCTCAGTCGCCGCGACCTTCTCGCGCAGAGCATCCAACTCGCCACGAACAACCGCCTCTTCCTGATCCAGACGCTCGAACAGTGGCGTCATCCCGGCCTCGCCTTCGCTTGCCGATCCCCGAGCCCGACGGCACTCCGAGCCCCAGCTAAACGTAGGGGCGGCCATAGCAAGATCGCAGAAGGTGACCGCAAATGCCCCCAATCGACCGCCCGCGATCGCCTTGAGCCCGCAGCGAACCGCAGACGGACAACTCCCGCCCACCACGGCGGGCCTCTTGCTCGGTCAAAGGCTCACCGCTACGGGCACGGCCTGCCTCCGCCCTGGTGCTTGCGGGCAGAATGCTTTCCATACGCCGGGCGGGGGTGCGCCTGGGTCTTCGTGGCGGTGGAAGGGGCAAGGGGATGGACTGGGGCGGAGGGCGGGTCTTACGCGACCGCAATGTGGTGTTTTACCTGAGCGGTGTGGTGGTCTCGGGCTTCGGTAGCTCTGCTATGGCCCTGGCAGCCGGTGTGTGGACCAAGTCGCTCACCGGGTCGGACAGTTTGGCTGCCCTGACGACCTTCTGCGTATGGGCGCCCATTCTGTTCGGCCCGCTGATCGGCACACTGGCTGACCGGGCGCGCCGGCGACCGTTGCTGATCTGGACCAATCTCGGCATGGCCGCGGTGCTACTGCCGCTTCTCACCGTCCGTTCCAGCGACCAGATCTGGATTCTGTTTGCTGTACTGATCGTGTACGGCACCAGCTCGGTACTGCTGGATGCGGCGGAGGCCGCACTGGTAGCGACCGCTGTACCGGAGACACTACGCGGAGACTTCAACGGCCTTCGGATGACGGCGAACGAGGGCATGAAACTCGTCGCCCCGCTTCTGGGCGCGCTTCTATTCGTCCAGTTCGGCGGCACAGCAGTGGCCCTGCTGGACGCGGTCACCTTCGTGCTTGCCGCGATAGCTTTCGCCCTCATACGTGTGTCAGAACCCGCGCCCCGCCCGGCTGAAGCCCAACGATGGAGCGTCCAGGCCGCCGAGGGAATCCGTTATCTGCGACACCACCCGGTTCTGTGGCGGCTGGTGCTGGCCGGGGCCGCAACTATGGGCGTGGCCGGGCTGAACGGAGCGTCGGTCTATGCGGTGGTCGATGCTGGTCTTCACCGTCCGCCCGCCTTCGCCGGGGTCCTCTACGCCGTGCAGGGCATCGGCTCCGTGGTCATCGGGCTGTTCGCCGGTGCTCTGCTGCGGCGGATGCCCGAACGCGTCTTCGCCGCAGCCGGGATCATGCTGTTCGCGGTGGGCGTCGCTCTGCGCGTTGTCCCCTCGGTGCCAGTAGTCCTGCTTGCCAGCGCGATGATCGGCGCGGGGCTGCCCTGCGTGCTGATCGCAGCCATGACGGCCGTCCAACGCGAGACGCCGGGCCAGCTCGTGGGCAGAGTGGCAGCCACCGCCAACACCCTTCTCTTTGCCCCCAATGCCATTGCCCTGGCCGTCGGAGCGGCCCTACTTGCCCTCGTGGACCACCGCGCCCTGCTGCTGGTAGCCGGAACTGCAGCGGCGATCGCCGCGGTCGGCTGCCTCCTTGGTGGTCGCGCGCGGACACAGGTAGCAGCCCCCGCCCTGGGAGAATCAGGTCGCGTCGAGGACCGGGACACCGATGACGTCACCAGCTAATGGAGGTCGACAGCTTTCTCAGCGAGGCTGTTGGCTGGGAAACGATCTCTGACGATCTGGGAAGTGATCTTCAGGCTGCTTCTCCGCTGCTGGTCAGACCCACTTGTGAACACCCCCTGGCCCGAAGACGACTTCACCCGCTGGCTCCACGAGCACCACGGCATGTCCAGCTCGCTCGGCTGGGCTGCAGAGATCGAACGCAACACCTCTGTTGGCTCAACTCCGGTCGAGGAGTTCTTCCGGCTCTTGGACGCCTACCGAGCCCGGGCCGAATGAGCGACCGGCATCATCAGCCCATGGCGGACGGGTGGTCGTCGCAGTTCGGCAGCCCTCTGGACGCCCCATACGGTCACAGCGTCGGTTCGTCCCGGATCGTGTATCCGAGCACCCGGGCTCGCGTGGCAACCGATTCAAAGTCCGCAGTGACGGAAAGCGACGTGACCGTTCTCCGCGTCAGCGGGGCACCGGCCAGCACTGCTCTCACGGCTTCCGGGTCGACGGACCTCTCGTAGTAGTCCTCGGCGAAACTTACGTACGCCTCCGTGCTGCCATCGGCGAGGAGGTCGAAGAGCCAGTCGGCGCCGTCCGATTCGTCGGCGTCGAACTCAACCCGCCCGCACTGCCACACGACGGCATCTGCCTCACGCCATGCGCATACCGTCGCGTCGAAGAACCCGTCGAACCGAAACTCCGGAGCCATTGCGTAGTGCGCGAGCGAGTCCGGCAATCCGTCGAGCAGACCGGGCCAGTGAGCACGGGGCTCTTCCCGCCACGGAGTGGCATCGCACTCGTGGTCGAACCCGTAGAGGAAGACCCCCTCCGGGTCGAACACGACTGCGTACTGATCGCCGGAACCGTTGTCCATGGAGGCCAGATCGACGCCCTCCCGCCAGCCGGACGCGAACGAGTGCGTAGGAGCAGAGGCGTCAATGATGCTGTCGAGCAGCGCGAACGCCCGACACCGGGCAGAAAGAACGACGGGGTCGGGCAGCAGGGGCAACAGATCACGAACGGTCATGGGGCACATTCAACAGCGCTCCACTGACACTCCCAGCGTCCCGGCCTTCCCACGCATCCTGCGGCTCGGCTGAGAAACCGCCGTCGTCGGACGGGGTGAGCAGGCCGAGGCCGCCGAGCGGCGATACGGAGAAACAGGACGGGACCGTCAGTCGGCGGTCCCGTCCTCGTTCCCGGCTGTGTCGGGTTGCCCGATGACGTACGTCCCCTTTGCGGGCAGCGTCGCGACGAGGCCCCGTTTCCGCAGTTCGACGATCGCGCGCCGCACGGTGCCGATGCTCACGCCGTACAGGTCTGTCATGGCTCGCTCGCCGGGCAGCGCCGCTCCCTGCGGCAGCTTGCCGGATGAGATGTCGGCAGCGATGGCATCCGCGAGCTTTACGTACTCGTAGCGCGGGAGGTCAGTCATCCCACCACGGTGATGCACCCTCGCGCACCTTGCAGGGTCAGAACGCGTCCCACCGCGTCGGGACGCAGTGGGACGAAGCAGGGTGCAGGGGGACGCAGTTGCGGGTATGGTCGGAAACGACAAAACCCCGGCGAGGTGGCTAGACCTCCCGGGGCGCGGCCAACGCTTACAAGGAGCGTCAACATGCGCAACCTTATCCACCGCATCGTCCATCGGCTGAGCCTTCTCTTCGGCCCCGGTACCGGAACCCGCCGCGCAGGCGCCCCCCGCCACCGCGCCCAGCGCCCAGCGCACCACACCCCACGCACCCCGCACCTCACCGCCCTCGCACCCCGCCTCCCCCTCCTCCGCTCCCCGTACTGCCGTCACCTCCCCCTCGACGGCGCCGCCTCCCGCCTCGTCCGCCCCTACCTCGCCGCCCACGAGCAGGAGCAGGCGCTTCGGCGGCACCGTCGCCGGGTCGTCGTACTCGCCGCCGGCTTCGGTGCCGACCTCGACCTCGGCCAGTACACCGTCGGCGCGCGGAAGGTGGCCGCGTGATGAACTCGCTCACCGCGCTCCGGCTGCTGCCCTGGCTGTCGGCGGAAGGCAAGCCCTGCTTCCTCGTGCCCGGTGAGGACGGCGGGATCGTGTCCCGGTTCGCCGACGCGACGGAGGCCCGGCAGCTCGCGGACGGGCTGGACGTTCTCCGCTCCGCCCGCCGGGCGCTGGACGATGTCCTGACCCCGAACGCCGAGGTCCGCTACACCGCGATCCGGCTGGTCGAGTGCCTGGCCGACGCGCTGCGCGTGGCGGAGTCCCGCGGCCGACGCCTGCCCACGGCCGACGACGATGCCGACGACGTGGAGGACGACGCCACCGGTCATGAGACCGGCAACGGGACCGGTGACCGCGATTCGGGAGCATGCTCATGAGCCCCCGTGCCGGGTACCTGGCCCGGCGTCCGGGCCTCGGGGACGAACGGGTCATTCGGCCCGACGAGACGGACTGTCGTCGTAGGCCCGGTGCGCCGAAGGAGCAAAAAGGAGTACGTCCGGTCATGACCGCACACGCCCCGGAACCCACGCCGGTCGTTCCGCCCATGCCCGAGCGGAACCCGAAGGCACTGCGTGCTGCCATCGCCCAGCACACCCCCCAGCTTCTTCCGGACTTCGACGACCACTGGAAGTGGGCCGTCGCGGACGCGTACGACATCAGTACTGTGCCCGCGTTCATGGCCCGCTGGTGGGGTGAGTACGCGATTGCCCGGGACCCGAAGCTCGACGCGCACATGGCTGATCTGCATCACCGCGCGGCAGAGGCCACCGACCTTGCCGAGGCGAAGGCGCTTCTCGAAGAGGCCTCCCACCTGCGGTACGAGGCACAGCGGCTGGAGCCCGGCCTGTGACCGACGACGGGCTCATGGGATCGCCCTGGCAGATGGACTGGACGGCCTCAAGGCCCAGGCTGCCCGCGATGCCCTGCCCGAGCAGGTGCGGAAGACCGTCGACGCGGCACGCGCCGAACTGGTCACGGCGAGGGATCCCTACTACCGGGGAATTGACGCGGATGCGGATCTTCCCGCAGGTATGAAGGTCCTGCCGGCGCGGTCCGATCTTCCGAAGGGTTCTCGTATCTTCCACTTCGACCACGGGCACGGCTGGCTGCGTTACAGCTTCGTGCCGCGCACCGAGGACCCCCAGATCATCGTGGAAGAGGTCTTCTGGCAATGATCGACGGTCACTGGCGACGGTCCGAAGCTGATCGCGTCAGGTGGCGACCGGCCCCCTGGGCGTCGCTCGCGGCCCTGCACATCCCCACCCGATCCGTCTCGCCGAGCCGGCAGGACGGACAGGGTGTGTGCGGGGCCCGGGTGACCGCCGGGCTTCGCCGGGCAGCCGCCCTGACCGGCGCCCCCGCTCTTTCGTCAGCGCCCCGCCCCGCTGAGCCGACAGGGCGGCTCGTTTCCGTCCCGCGCTGCTCCTCCGGGTGAGGGTCTACAGCGCCTTCGCGTAGCAGCGGCTGTTGTCGTGGAAGCGGTAGTAGCCGAACTTCTCGCAGGGCTCGTAGCCGCTGGAGGTGTACAGGGCGATGGCTTCCGGCTGCTCGGTGCCGGTTTCCAGGACCATGCGCAGGCGGCCGGCCGCGCGGGCGTCGTCCTCCAGGGCGGCGAGGACGCGGCGGGCCAGGCCCCGGCCGCGCATCTGCTCGATCACGTACATCCGCTTCAGTTCCGCGTCCCCGTCGCGGTTGCCCTCGCCGTTGGCGTTCTGGACGCGCCAGCCGCCGGAGGCGACGGGGGTCTCGTGCTCGTCGTAGGCGATCAGGTAGACGCCGTTCGGCGGCCGGAAGTCGGCGGGGTCCATGGGGGTGGCGTCGCCGCCGTCGCCGTAGCGGACGTCGTACTCGGCCTGGACCTCGTCGTTCAGCTTGACTGCGTCGGGGTGGTCATAGGGGACGTGGCGGATATTCATGCGCAGTAAGGTATATCAATCCGGGAGGGGTGGAGGATCCGTTTTTCGGACCCCGTCCAGTGTGCCGGTATCGTGCCCTGATGCTCACTGTGACCTCCGTCAACGTCAACGGACTGCGCGCCGCCGCCAAGAAGGGCTTCGTGGAGTGGCTCGACCTGACCTCCGCCGATGCGGTGTGCCTGCAGGAGGTGCGCGCGGAGCCGCAGCAACTGCCCGAGTCGGTCCGGGAGCCTGAGGGGTGGCATGTGGTGCACGCGCCTGCCGCCGCGAAGGGGCGCGCCGGGGTCTCGCTGTATACGCGCCGTACGCCCGACCGCGTCCAGGTCGGATTCGGGTCGGCCGAGTTCGACGGCAGCGGGCGGTACGTGGAGGTGGACCTCCCCGGGGTCACCGTCGCGTCCCTGTACCTGCCCTCCGGCGAGGTCGGCACCGAGCGGCAGGACGAGAAGATCCGCTTCATGGGGGAGTTCCTCGCCTATCTGAAGGGCCTGCGGGAGCGGGCCGCCGCCGACGGCCGCGAGGTCGTGGTGTGCGGGGACTGGAACATCGCACACGAGCAGGCCGACCTGAAGAACTGGCGCGGCAACACCAAGAACTCCGGGTTCCTGCCCGAGGAGCGGGAGTGGCTGGGGCGGGTCCTCGACCCGGCCGACGGCGGATACGTGGACGTCGTACGGGCGCTGCATCCGGACGTCGAGGGGCCCTACTCGTGGTGGTCGTACCGGGGGCGGGCTTTCGACAATGACGCGGGTTGGAGGATCGACCTCGCCGTGGCCACTCCCGGGCTCGCCGCCCGCGCGGTCAAGGGCTACGTCGAGCGGGCGGCCACCCATACCGAGCGCTGGTCGGACCACGCGCCGGTGACGGTGGTCTTCCGGCCGCGGGACTGAACGGATTCGCGCGGCCGGGCGACGCGTGGTCACCGGTCGGCGCTCTCGTCGAGCCGCTCGGGACAGGAGCGGCACGCCACCGCCCCGACTCGCGCCGCCGGCTCCGGCCGCGTCACCCCGTGCCCCGGATGCCGGGACGAACTCCGGCCGGGGGCTTTCAAGGCGTCCGTCTCCTTCGGCCCGATCTTCACCCTCGGCATCCGGGGCCGCACGACCCGAGCACTGCCGGGGGACCGTGCGCCTTCCCGCCCGGGTGGCCGTCAGCCCCCGGCGGGCGGCGGGGGCAGAATCCGGCAGAGGGCGTCGAGCGCCGCCCCGAAAGCGTGGTCGGGGGGTGCGGCGTAGCCGACGACCAGGCCGTCGTGCGCGGGCATGGTGGCGGCCGGGTGCCGGAAGCCGGCGAGCCCGTCCACGGCGATGCGCTCCCGGGCCGCGGCCTTGGTCACCGAGCGTTCGGTGCCGGGCGGCAGGCCCAGCACCGCGTGCAGCCCGGCGGCGACGCCGGTGAGCGTGATGTGCGGCGCCCGGCGGGCGAGAAGCGCGACGAGACGGCCCCTGCGGTCCCGGTAACGCTGCCGGGTCCGGCGGATGTGCCGGTCGTAATGGCCCGACTCGATGAAGTCGGCGAGTGTCAACTGGTCCGTGACACCGGACCACGCCTCACGTTCGCCCTTGACGCGCAGTACGGGTTCCACCAGGTGGTCCGGCAGCACCATCCACCCCAGTCTCAGAGCGGGGGAGAGGCTCTTGCTGAGCGAGCCCAGGTACACGACACGCTGCGGATCGAGACCCTGGACGGCGCCCACCGTCTCCCGGTCGTAGCGGAACTCCCCGTCGTAGTCGTCCTCCAGCAGCACGCCCCCGCTGCCGCGCGCCCAGTCCACGGCGGCGGCCCGCCGCTCGGGGTGGAGCGGTCCTCCCGTGGGGAACTGGTGGGCGGGGGTGAGCAGCGCCGCCCGTACACCCTTCAGTACGAACAGTTCCGCGGTGCGCGCTCCTTGTTCGTCCAGTGTCAGAGGCACGGTCCGAACGCGCGCGTCCCGCAGGACCGACCGGTGGAACGGCAGTCCGTAGGACTCCACCGCCAGGGGGCCGCGCAGCACCTTCCCGCCGAAGAGGAGCCGCAGGGCGGACGCGAAACCGGAGCACACCACGATCCTCTCGGGGTCGGTGCGTACGCCTCGCGCGCGGGACAGGTATGCGGCCAGGGCACGTCGCAGCTCGGGCCGGCCGCGAGGGTCGCCGGGTCCGAACGCGTCGTTGGGCGCCGCGTTCAGTGCCCGCCGCGCGGCGGCCAGCCAGGCGGTACGGGGGAAGGAGGCGGCGTCCGGCAGGCCCTGCCGCAGATTGTGGGCGGGCGGCCGGGGGCGTGCCGGCGTCGGTTCGGGCACCCGCGGGGAACCGGCCGGCTTCGCTCTGGGCGCCACCCGCGTCCCCGATCCCTGCCGGGCGACCAGCCAGCCCTCGGCGACGAGTTCGGCGTAGGTCTCGGCGACGGTGTTGCGGGCCAGCCCGAGGTCGGCGGCGAGCGACCGGTAAGGAGGGAGCCGGGTGCCCGGCGTCAGTCGTCCGTCCCCGATCGCCTCGCGCAGCGCGCGACCGAGCGCGGCACGGCGGCCACCGCCCTTGGCCATGTTCAGGCGCAGGTCCAAGTGCAGGTCACTGCCGATGCGTTCGGCCGGATTGACCCATGAATCAGCCACGGAAATGCACCCTACACAGGGTCTTTCGAGTGCATAGCGTGGTGGTCATGAGGGACGGGGGACCGGCGCGGGGCCGGGGGTCGGATACGGCCCGGGGTGACCCGCGCGGGCCCGCTCCCCGCAGTTCCACCGCCCCGATCGCACCCGAGGAGAACCTCATGAACGCGTCCGCCCACCCCGCCCACCCCGTCCTCGTCCGTGCCGGTTCCGCCGAGACGTTGCAGGACGGGCCCACCAGTCTCATCACGCTGCTCGCCGACTCCGGCCAGACCCAGGGGGCGCTGACAGCCAATCGGGCCAGTCTGCGCAAGGGTTCTCCGGGCGCCCCCGCCCACTTCCACACCAAGGCGACCGAGATGTTCTTCGTGCTCGGCGGCAGCCTGCGGGTGCTGCTGGGCGACCGGATCGTCACCCTGGAGACCGGCGACTTCGTGACGGTGCCGCAGCGGCTGCCGCACGCCTTCGCTCCGGCCCGGGGGGAGGAGGCCGACGTGCTGGTCGCCTTCACTCCCGGTATGGACCGCTTCGACTACTACCGTCTGTTGGAGCGTGTGTATCAGGGGGAGGCCACCGTCGAGGACATCAAGGCCAGTTCCGAGCGGTACGACAACCACTACTACGCCAGCTCCCTCTGGCAGGAAGAGCTGGCCGGCGACTGACCGTCCGCGGGCCGGGCCCGCCCGTGGTCGGTCCTGCCCGCGGTCAGCTCTGCTTGTTCAGCCGGCGGTCCATCGACAGGGAGAGTTCCGCGTCGACCACGCTGCGGGCCAGGGGGCGCAGGCGGTGCACGGCCTCCTCGGGGGCGTGGCGCAGGATCAGCTCGGCGAAGAGGCCGGCCATGGCCTCGGTGTGGGTGCGGACCTCCCGGCCCGCGCGCAGCACCTCCGCGAGCGGGATGCCCTCGCGGACCAGGGCGGACGAGACGTCCAGCAGGCGGCGGCTGATGTGGACGATCTCCTCGCCGTCGATGCCGAGGTAGCCGAGGTCCATCGCGGCGGCCAGGTTCTCCGGGGTGACGTCGTCGGCGAAGTAGTCGGCGAGTTCCTCGGGGGTGAGGCGGACGGGGGTTTCCTCGGTGGGGGTGTCCATGCCGAGGAGCTCCCCGACGTCGCGGCCGTGGTCGAAGGCCTCGGCCAGTTCCGCTATGCCGTTCAGGGTGTGGCCGCGTTCCAGCAGCGCCGTGATCGTGTTCAGCCGGGCCAGGTGGTGGTCGTCGTACCAGGCTATGCGGCCTTCGCGGCGGGGTGGCGGTATCAGTTTGCGTTCGCGGTAGAAGCGCAGCGTGCGCACGGTGATGCCGGCCAGGCGGGCCAGCTCCTCCCTGCGGTACTCGCGCCGCTCGCCCTGGGGTTCCGCTTCCTCTGCCACGGCAGCAGCCTAGAGCCTGCTGTCGGACTCACGGGTGCGCGGCGAGTGCGGCCGCCGAGGGCGTACCAGCGGTAACTTTCCTTGCGCGCCCCCTACCCATCAGTAGGTGACTGTCCTACTCTCCCCATTGCGCCAGTGGTCACTGGCAAGGTTCTCGGCGGTGCGCAAGGGCTGGAGGCTTCGGGATGGCCGAGCACGAGCACGAACACGAGCACGAGCACGAGCACGAGCACGAGCACGTACGGGTCGCGGTGGTGGGGTCCGGGTTCGGCGGGCTGGGAGCCGCCGTGCGGCTGAGGCGCGAGGGGATCACCGACTTCGTCGTCCTGGAGCGGGCCGGCAGCGTCGGCGGCACCTGGCGGGACAACAGCTATCCGGGGTGCGCGTGCGACGTGCCGTCCCATCTGTACTCGTTCTCCTTCGCGCCCCACCCCGACTGGCCGCGCTCCTTCTCCGGGCAGGAGCACATCCGCGCCTACCTCGAGCACGTCACCGACGTCTTCGGACTGCGCCCGCACATCCGCTTCGACTCGGAGGTGAAGCGGATGGTGTGGGACACGGAGCGGCTGCGCTGGGACATCGAGACCAGCAGCGGCAGCCTCAGCGCGGATGTGGTCGTCTCCGCGACCGGGCCGCTGTCCGACCCGAAGACCCCCGACATCCCGGGGCTCGACACCTTCCCCGGCAAGGTCTTCCACTCCGCCCGCTGGGACCACGACCACGACCTGCGTGGCAAGCGGGTCGCCATGGTCGGCACGGGCGCGTCGGCCATCCAGATCGTGCCGGCCGTCCAGCCGCAGGTCTCCCGGCTGACCCTCTTCCAGCGCACCCCGCCCTGGGTGCTGCCCCGCGTCGACCGCCCCATCGGCGGCGCCGAACGGGCCCTGCACCGGGCACTGCCCTTCACCACCCAGCTGCGCCGCGGACTGCTGTGGGGCGTGCGGGAGTTGCAGGTCCAGGCGTTCACCAAGCACCCGGGCGAGCTGGGCTTCGTGGAGCGGGTGGCCAAGCGCCACATGGCCCGCGCCATCAAGGACCCGGCCCTGCGCGCCCGGCTCACCCCCGACTACCGCATCGGCTGCAAGCGCATCCTGCTGTCCAGCACGTACTATCCGGCGCTCGCGCAGCCCAACGTGGAAGTCGTCGACGGCGGCCTGAGCGAGGTCCGGGGATCCACGGTCGTGGCGGCCGACGGTACCGGGGCCGAGGCCGACGTCATCGTCTTCGGGACCGGATTCCACGTCACCGACATGCCCATCGCCGAACGGGTCGTCGGCGCGGAGGGCAAGACCCTCGCCGAGACCTGGGCGGGCGGCATGGAGGCGCTGCGCGGCGCCTCGGCCGCCGGGTTCCCCAACTTCATGACGCTCATCGGGCCCAACACCGGCCTCGGGAACTCCTCCATGATCTTCATGATCGAGTCCCAGCTGAACTACCTGGCCGACTACCTCCGCCAACTCGACGTCCTCGGCGGCCGGGTCGCCCTCGACGCACGCAGGAGCGCCGTCCGCGTCTGGAACCACCGGGTGCAGGAGCGGATGAAGCGCACGGTGTGGAACACCGGCGGCTGCACCAGTTGGTACCTGGACGCCAACGGCCGCAACACCACCGTCTGGCCGGGCACGACCGCCGAGTTCCGGCGGGCCACCCGGCGCGTGGACCTCGCCGAGTACGCCGTCCTGCGGGCGGTGTCCGGGAAGAAGGCCGCCGCGCCCCACGGGAGCACCGAGGCGGCCGCGTGAGCCGGCCGGCGCATGTTTCCGCCGGGCCCCACGCCCCGCCCGTCCCCGCCCGCGAACTCGCCGCGGTCTCCGCCGACGGCACCCGGCCGCACGTCACGTCGCACGGACCCGGCGGGGCGCCCGCGGTCGTCCTCGTCGCCCACGGCCGGGCCTGCTCGACCGACTTCCGGACGGCCCGGATCCGCGAACTCACCCCTGACCAACGGGTGATCGCCTACGACCGGTGTGGTCACGGCCGCACCCCACGAGCCGGGGCCGCGGCGCCCGTGGCACCCGTCGTACGCGTGGCACCCGCCGCACCCGTCACATCCGTCACATCCGTCGTACCCGCCGCACCCGTTGTACCCGTCGTACCCGCCGAGGAGAGCGCATGAGTGGACAGCGCACGAGCAGGGGCCGTCTCGAAGGGCAGGTCGCCGTCGTCACCGGAGCGGCCCGCGGGGTGGGGGAGTTGCTCGCCCGCAAGCTGTCCGCGCGCGGGGTGAGGGTGGCCCTGGTCGGGCTGGAACCGGACGCGCTCAAGCAGGTGTCGGCGCGGCTGTACAGCGACAGCGACCACTGGCACGCCGACGTCACCGACCACGAGGCGATGGCCCGGATCGCGGCGGAGGTGAAGGAGCGGTTCGGACGCGTCGACATCGTGGTCGCCAACGCCGGTGTGGCCAACGGCGGTCCGTTCGCCGACTCCGACCCGGAGTCCTGGCGGCGCGTCATAGAGGTCAACCTGATCGGCTCGGCGGTCACCGCCCGCGCGTTCCTGCCGATGCTGACCGAGAGCCGCGGCTACCTGCTCCAGGTCGCCTCGCTCGCCGCGATCGCCCCGGCGCCGATGATGACCGCGTACTGCGCGTCCAAGTCCGGTGTGGAGGCGTACGCGCACAGTCTGCGGGCCGAGGTCGGACACCTGGGGGTGCGGGTCGGCGTCGGCTATCTGTCGTGGACCGACACGGACATGGTGCGCGGCGCCGACCAGGACGAGGTGATGCGGGAACTCCGGCGGCGACTGCCGTGGCCGACGAACAAGACGTACCCGCTGGGTCCCGCGGTGGACCGGATGGTGGCCGGGATCGAGCGGCGCTCCAGCCATGTGTACGGGCAGTGGTGGCTGCGGGGGACGCAGGGCGTACGGGGTTACCTGCCGGGCGTGATCGGCACCGTCGGACAGCGGGAGGTGCGGCGGTTCGCGGACCGGTTCGCCGGCATGCGGACGGGGCTGGTCGGAGCCGGAGGCAACGCCGACGAACGACACCGGACCGGGCTCGCAACGGCGCCGGATCGGGCGGGAGCAGCGCCGGGACCTGCGGGAACGACCCCGGAGTACGCTGCGTGACTGATCGACATGCACAGGGTGACCGCCCGTGTGAATCTGGTGGAGCAACAGCCCCCACACCCCAACGGGAGTGAACCCACATGGGTATGAAGGACCAGTTCCAGAACAAGGCGGAGCAGATGAAGGACCAGGCCAAGCAGAAGATGGGCGAGGCAGGGGAGCAGTCCCAGAAGCGCGGCCGCGGCCGCCAGGAGGACGCGCCCGACCCGCAGCGTCGGGCGGACGACCCGCAGCGTCGGCGGCAGCAGGAGTCCGAGGAACGCCGTCACCAGGACTACGACGCCTGACGTGACGTGGTGACGTACTGAAGCGGGAAGGGGCGTCTCCCCCGGGAGGTGCCCCTTCTCATGTGGCCCTCGGCGGCAGCTTCGGGCGGGAGCGGTCGGGGACGTCGCTGTAGGTCGGGGGTGTGGCCGGAGGTTCGGACTCCAGGAGTTCCAGGGCCAGTCGGACCGCGTCGTCCAGTACGGCGTACCGGCCCTCCGCCCAGTCCAGCGGGGTGCGCAGCGCCTCCAGGTCGGGGGCGACGCCCTTGTTCTCCACGGACCATCCGTACGCGTCGAACCAGGCCGCGTTCATCGGCACCGTGATCACCGTGCCGTCCCCCAGTCGGTGCCGGCCGGTCATGCCGACCACTCCGCCCCAGGTGCGCTGCCCGACCACCGGCCCCAGCCCCAGCAGCTTGAACGCGGCCGTGATCATGTCGCCGTCGGAGCTGGTCGCCTCGTCCGCGAGGGCCACCACCGGTCCGCGCGGGGCGTTGGCCGCGTACGACACGGGCTGGGCGTCGCGGGTGAGGTCCCAGCCGAGGATGGTGCGGGTCAGTGTCTCCACGACGAGTTCGCTGATGTGGCCGCCGGCGTTGCCGCGCACGTCCACGATCAGGGCCGGGCGGGACACCTCCATGCGCAGGTCGCGGTTGAACTGGGCCCAGCCCGAGCCCCCCATGTCGGGGATGTGCAGATAGCCGCACCGGCCACCGCTCAACTCCCGCACCACCGCACGCCGTTTGGCCACCCAGTCCTGGTAGCGCAGCGGGCGCTCGTCGATCAGCGGGACCACGGCGACCCTGCGGGGCGGACCGGTGCCCTCGGCCGGGGTGAACGTCAGCTCCACCGTTGTGCCGCCCGCCCCCGCGAGCAGCGGGTAGGGCCCGGTGACCGGGTCCACCGGGCGGCCGTCGACGTGGGTGAGGACGGCGCCCGCGCGGATGCCGGTGCCGGCCAGCGGGGAGCGGGCCCTGGAGTCCGAGGAGTCGCCGGGGAGGATCCGCCGGACCGTCCAACCATGCTCGCGGGGCACGAGATTGGCGCCGAGGAAGCCCTGACGGCGCTGGTAGTGCGGCGGGCCCTCGTTGCGGCGGGCGGCGGTGACGTAGGCGTGGGAGGTGCCGAGTTCGCCGAGGAGTTCACGCAGCAGGTCCGCGAACTCGTCGGGTGAGGCGACCCGTTCGACCAGTGGGCGGTACTGGGCGAGCACCGCGTCCCAGTCGATGCCGCACATGCCGGATTCCCAGAAGTAGGACCGGGTCAGCCGCCCTGCCTCCTCGTACGCCTGCCGCCACTCGGCCCCCGGGTCGGCCTCGTGCAGGATGCGGCGGACGTCGATCCACACGGTGGAGTCACTGTCGCCCGGCTCGGTCGCGGGCACCGCGCGCGGCTCGCCCTCGTCCGCGACGACCAGCCGGGTGCCGTCGCCGCTGACCGCGAAGAAGTCGAGGTGCTCGACGAGTTCGGACTTCTTCGCCCTGCTGATGGCGAAGTGCTCCAGCGTCGGCCGGCCGCTGGTGTCGTCCGGGTTGGCGAAGGTCTCGCCGAGGGCTCCCGAGATCGGCCAGCGCAGCCAGACCAGCCCGCCGCCCGCGACCGGGTGCAGCGCCGAGTACTTGGAGGCGGCGACCGGGAAGGGGGTGACCCTGTTCTCCAGGCCCTCGGTCTCGACGGTCACCGCGCCGCTGTCGGCGAGGTCCTCGGTGTCGTCGGCCTCCACCGGGTCGAGACCTCCGGCGGCCGGCCGGCCCTCGGGACTGAGGGCGAAGGGGGAGAGGGTCGCCGACGACAGCGGTACCAGGTAGGGGCGGCATCCCAGGGGGAAGGACAGGTCGCCGGTGTGCACGTCGTACACCGGGTCGAAGCCGCGCCAGGACAGGAAGGCCAGGTAGCGGCCGTCCCGGGTGAAGACCGGATTCTCGTCCTCGAAGCGGCCGTTGGTGACGTCGATGACCAGCCGGTCCTTCATCCGGGCCAGTTTGATCTGCCGCAGCGACCGCCCGATGCCGGGATGCGACCAGGTGAGCCACCCGCCGTCGGGGGAGAACGCTAGGTCGCGCACGGGGCCGTTGACGGACCGGATCAGCTCGGTGACCCGGTGGCCGGGGGCCGTTTCGCCGTCGGCACCCTTGCCGGAGCCACCGCCCTCACGGTTCCCGGAGCCACCGCCCTCACCACTCCCGGAGTTCTCGGCCTCCGTCTCCTCCTCGGCCTCCGTCTCCGCCGCTGCCCGCTCCTCCTCCCCCTCTTCCCCCTCCTGGGCCTCCCCGCCGGTGTCGACGAGGAGCAAGCGTCCGTCGTGGGAGGCGACGGCCAGCCGCCCGCCGTCCGGGTCGGCGACCATCTCCAGCACCCGGCCCAGCCTCCCCGAGGCCAGCCGCCGTGCGGGGCGGTGACCGCTGGCCCGGGGCAGGGAGGCGATCTCGATGGCGTCCTCGCCGTCGGCGTCCGTCACGTACGCCACTTGGCCGCCCGCGCCGAGCATCTCCGGCAGCCGTACTCGTACGCCCGGGGTGTCGGCGAGGGTGCGGGCGGGGCCGTCGCGGTGGGTGAGCCAGTACAGGCTGCCGCGTACGACGACGGCGCTGGCCCGGCCCGTCTCGTCTACGGAGATGCCGTTCAGGTGGTGGGCGGCGGGCACCTGGTAGCGCCGCCGCCCCGCGCGCGGCCCGCTCAGCGTGACGTCGAGTCGGCGCGGCGCGGAGCCCGGGGACAGGTCGTCGACGATCCACAGGTCACCGGCGCACTGGTAGACGACCCGGTTGCCGTCACTGGACGCGTGACGGGCGTAGAACGCGTCGTGATCGGTGTGACGGCGCAGGTCGGAGCCGTCGTACGCCACGGAGTACAGGTTGCCGACGCCCTCGTGGTCGGAGAGGAAGGCGACCCGGTCGCCGACGAACATCGGGGAGTGAAGATGCCCGTCGATGCCGCCGGCCCCCTCGACGGCCTCGTCCGTCCCGTCTGTTCCGCCCGTCCCGTCCGTCGTCCCGTCGAGCAGTCGTCGTCCGTGCAGCCACAGCCTGCCCGTCGCCCCTCCTCGGTACCGCTTCCAGGAGGCCGGTTCGTGCGGTGGGGTGCCGGTGAGCAGCAAGGTCTGCCGTTCCCCGCCGATGTCGGCGACCTGGAGGTCGGTCACCGGGCCCCAGGGCAGTTTGCGGCCCGGACTGCCGTCGGGGGAGAGCTTGTAGGACCAGGTGAAGTACGAGAACGGCTCGCTGTGCGAGGCGACGGCGAGGATCTCTGCGCCCACGTCCCCGTTCGGAGGGGCCCAGCCGCAGACCCGGGTGTCGGAGGTGCCCCAGTAGGTGAGCCGGCGCCCGGGGCCGCCGTCCACCGGGACCAGGTGGACCTCGGGGGCGAGGCTGCGCCAGCTCGTGTACGCGATGTGGCGGCCGTCGGGGGAGAAGCGGGGGTGGCCGAGTTTGGCGCGGTCGACGGTGAGCCGCCAGGCCCGGCCGCCCGGCGCGTCGAGCGGGGCGAGCCAGAGGTCGTCCTCGGCCACGAAGCACAGCAGGTCACCGTTGAGGTGGGGCAGGCGAAGATAGCTCACCCTTCCATGCTTTTCCGGGGGGCGGACCGCAGCAACTCGTGCGAGGGCGGGGCACATCTTCGGACGTGATCCAACACACGTACGAAACCGTTTCGTTCTCATAAGGTCTTGGGTACATTCGTCATGTACGAATCCGCGCACGAGGTCGCATGCGAAACCGCGTAGGCGACGGCGGACGTGCGGCATTATGTGTACTGACGCGTGTCGTGTGACGCGGTGGTACTTCCGACAGGGACCAAGGAGCGGGAAGGTGAGCGGGATGACCGAGGTCGCGACCGTGCGGCGCAGCCGGATCACCCCCGAGCGCGAGGCCGAGCTGTACGCGGCCGTGCTCGACCTGCTCCGCGAGGTCGGGTACGACGCCCTCACCATGGACGCCGTGGCCGCCCGCACCCGGTCCAGCAAGGCCACCCTCTACCGCCAGTGGGGCGGCAAGGCCGAGCTGGTGGTCAGAGCCATGCGGAGCCAGAAACCCGGCAGCATCGGCGACGTCGACACCGGTTCCCTGCGGGGCGACCTGCACAGCATCATCGGCCGCGAGGACGACTGCGTCATGGAGCAGAACGCCGCCCTGATGCGGGCGCTCGCCATGGCGGTGCACATGAACGACGACCTGCGGCGGGCCTTCAAGGACCTGCTTGTGGAACCCGAGGTCGATGAGTTCCAGAGGATCGTCCGGCGCGCGATCGAGCGCGGCGAGGTCCCGGCGGACAACCCGGCGTTGGACTACATGGTGCACATGCTCGTCGGCGCGTTCGCCACGCGGACGCTGATCGACGACCTGCCGCCCACGCGGGAGTTCCTCATCTCGTACATCGACGCCGTGGTGCTCCCCGCCCTCGGCGTGTCCCCTCGCTGACCGGCACACCCGACGGTCGGCGATCACCACCCGCACCACCCGCACCACCCGTACCTCTCCGCACCATCCCCACCTCAGCACCACCCTTCCCATCACCCCCACCTGACGGTCGACACCGCTCACGTCGTCGGGCTGATCTCCCCTGCCCTGAAGAATCCACGACCTGACCGGGAGTACTCCCACGTGGCCACTTTGCTCTACCGACTCGGCCGTTTCGCCTTCAGGCGACGGCACTTCACAGCCCTCTTCTGGGTGGCGCTGCTGGCGCTCGCGGGCATCGGCGCGGCCGGCGCACCCGCCGCTGGCAACACCGCGTTCTCCATCCCCGGCACCGAGGCCCAGAAGGCCTTCGACGTGCTCGAGGAGCGCTTCCCCGGCACCAGTGCCGACGGGGCGACCGCGCGTGTCGTCTTCAAGGCACCCGCCGGCGAGAAGATGACCGACGCCGGCAACAAGGCGACCGTCCAGCAGACCGTCGAGGAACTCTCCGACGGCTCCGAGGTCGCCCACGTCACCGACCCGTACCAGGGCGGAGGTGTCAGCAAGGACGGCACCGTCGCCTACGCCTCGGTGAGCTACAAGGTCTCCGGCATGGAGCTGGAGGACACCTCGCGCGACGCGCTGGAAGGCGCCGCAGAGGACGCCCGCGACGCCGGGCTGACCGTGGAGATCGGCGGTGACGCGCTGCAGGCCGTCCCGGAGACCGGTCCCGCCGAGATCATCGGCATCGGCATCGCCGCCGTCGTCCTCGTCATCACCTTCGGTTCCCTCCTCGCGGCCGGTCTGCCGCTGCTCACCGCGGTCATCGGCGTCGGTATCGGCGTCTCGACCATCAGCGCGCTGGCCTACACCCTGGACCTGGGCTCCACCACATCCATCCTGGCCTCGATGATCGGCCTCGCGGTCGGCATCGACTACGCGCTGTTCGTCGTCTCCCGCTACCGTGCCGAACTGGCCGAGGGCCGGGAACGCGAGGAAGCGGCGGGCCGGGCCGTCGGCACGGCCGGCTCCGCGGTCGTCTTCGCGGGCCTCACCGTCGTCATCGCCCTGGTCGGCCTCTCGGTCGTCAACATCCCGATGCTGACCAAGATGGGCATCGCCGCCGCCGGCACCGTCGCCATCGCCGTCCTGATCGCCCTCACCCTGGTCCCGGCCCTGCTCGGCTACGCGGGCCGCCGGGTCCGCCCGGCCGGTGAGAAGAGCAAGCTGCTCGGCGGAGGC
Organism: Streptomyces sp. P9-A2; assembly: GCF_036634175.1. NCBI lineage: Bacteria > Bacillati > Actinomycetota > Actinomycetes > Kitasatosporales > Streptomycetaceae > Streptomyces > Streptomyces sp. P9-A2. Next base: position 3,360,612 of record NZ_JAZIFX010000001.1, on the reverse strand, counting down.
CGCGCCGAGAAGAAGCCGCAGCGCCCGAACATGGGCACCCGTTGGGCCGGCTTCGTCGTCCGCCGTCCCGTGGCCGTCCTGCTGCTCGGCGTCATCGGCCTGGGCGCGGCGGCCATCCCCGCGGCCTCCCTGGAACTGGGCCTGCCCGACGACGGCGCGCAGTCGACGTCCACCACCCAGCGCCGCGCCTACGACCTGCTCTCCGAGGGCTTCGGCCCCGGCTTCAACGGTCCGCTGGTCGTCGTGGTCGACGCGAAGAAGAGCGACGACCCGCAGGCCGTCTTCCGGCAGACCGGCGACGACATCAAGGCCCTCGACGACGTCGTCGCCGTCGCCCCGGCGGCCCCCAACGAGGCCGGCGACACCGCGACGATCACCGTCATCCCCGGCTCCAAGCCCTCCTCGGTGGCAACGGAGGACCTGGTGCACGACATCCGGGACGCGGGGGCGGACGTCAAGGCCGACACCGACGCCGACGTCCTGGTCACCGGCGTCACGGCGATGAACATCGACGTGTCGCAGAAGCTCAACGACGCGCTGGTGCCGTACCTGATCCTGGTCGTGGGCCTGGCCTTCCTCCTCCTGATCGTGGTCTTCCGCTCGATCCTGGTCCCGCTGAAGGCGGCCCTCGGCTTCCTGCTCTCCGTGATGGCGGCCCTGGGCGCCGTGGTCGCGGTCTTCCAGTGGGGCTGGCTGTCCGGCCTGATGGGCGTGGAGGAGACCGGCCCGGTCATGTCGATGATGCCGATCTTCATGGTCGGCGTGGTCTTCGGACTGGCCATGGACTACGAGGTGTTCCTCGTGACCCGGATGCGGGAGGCCTACGTCCACGGGGAGAAGCCCCAGCAGGCCGTGGTGACCGGGTTCCGGTACAGCGCGCGTGTGGTGACCGCCGCGGCGGTCATCATGATGGCGGTCTTCGCCGGCTTCATCGGCTCCGGCGAGTCGATGGTCAGGATGATCGGCTTCGGTCTCGCGGTGGCCGTCCTCTTCGACGCGTTCGTCGTCCGTATGGCGATCGTCCCGGCGGTCCTCGCGCTGCTGGGCGACAAGGCCTGGTGGCTCCCGAAGTGGCTGGACCGTGTGCTGCCCAACGTGGACGTCGAGGGCGAGGGCCTGCGGACGCAGGCCGAGCCGGAGACGGACGGAGAGCGGGAACTGGTCCGGGCCCAGGCCTGACACCCGTACCGGTCCGCAGAACCGGCCGGTGAGGACCCCGTGGGGACGGGGCCCTCACCGGCTTCCTTGTGCGCCCACTGGCCGGGCCGACGGGGCCGCCGGCCCCGCAGCCAGGCAGCCATCGCGCCCCACGTGACGACAGCGCCCCCGCCCCCCGACGGCTCCGCAGCCCTCGCCCCTGTCACCGCCCTGCGGGAACCGTCGGTCATCCGGGGGCAGCGAGGTGCTGCTCTTCCGAGAACCGTTCGGTTTTTCGTGTGTCTCGGGGCCGGGCTGCTGGTCGTCGGGATCGGGTTGCTGCTGCGCTCGGGACAGGGGCGGCGGTGTGAGCACAGGGGGCCGCGCTGTCCGAAGTGGCCTCGGATGAGCGGGCCGTGAGCACTTTCCGGGAAAGTGCTCACGGTTTCCAGGAAGAGGCGACCCCGGAGCGCACGGGATGCGGCGGCCCCGGCCGGGTGCGGTCGGGCAGAGAGAGGGGCACCCTGGAATCAGGACTTCCGGAGGTGACCGTCATGACGCACACCATGCATACCACCGTGGGGTGGCACGTCGAGATGGAGTTCATGGAGGACGACCAGCACACGCGGGCGGCGGCGATGGTGCGCTTGCCCGACGGGACCGAGGTACGGGGCCACGGGCACGCGAGCCGGCACCGGATCGACGAGAACCAGCCCAGGGTGGGGGAGGAGGTCGCCGGTGCCAGGGCGCTCAACGAGATCGCGATGCAGTTGCTGAGCAAGGCGCACGACGAGATCGACGAGGTGTCGGGCCGCACTTCGCACCCGATCCACGCCTGAGCGACGGCATCTGAGTGACGGTGTACGGTCGACGGCGCCTGAGCGACGGCGTACGAGCGACGCCCCGGCTCTAACCGAGGACGACGGAGCGCACCGCCCGTACCAGTGCCTGGGCGCGAGGGTCCGAGGTCACGGTGGCGCGGAAACCGTTGGTGACGTAGCCGAAGGCGATGCCCGTCTCCGGGTCGGCGAAGCCGAGGGAACCGCCGCGGCCGGGGTGGCCGAAGGAGCCCGGGGCCAGGAAGGGCGACGCGCTGCCGTGCAGCATGTAGCCGAGGCCGAAGCGGGTGCCGACGATCAGGACGCGGTCCGGACCCGCCGACTCCTCGGCGCGGGCGCGTTCGACGGTGGCCGCGTCGAAGAGGCGTACGCCGTCGACCTGCCCGATGAGCGAGGCGTAGAAGCGGGCCAGTCCGTCCGCCGTCGCGATGCCGTTGGCCGCGGGGTGGGGCACCGCGCGGAACTCCGGGTCATTGTGGTCCGGGAACGGGTCGATCGCGGCGAAGGCCCGGCGGGTGACGGAGGCGGGGTCGTCGTAGGCCTCGGTGACCGAGCGCTTGGGACGGGCGCGCAGCACGCCGGACGGCTCGGCCCCCTCGACCGGGCCGACCCTGCCCACCCGGCCGGCTTCCGCGTCCGGCAGGCCCAGCCAGAAGTCCAGCCCCAGGGGAGCGGCGATCCGCTCCGCGATCCACTCACCGGTGCCCCGACCCGACACCCGCCGTACCAGCTCGTCCAGCAGCCAGCCGTAGGTGAGGGCGTGGTAGCCGTGGTCCGTGCCCGGCTCCCACACGGGTGCCTGGGCGGCGACGGCCTCGGCGCCCCGCAGCGGGTCGAGCGCCTCCCGCGGAGTGAGCGGGCGGTCGAGGAGAGGGAGCCCGGCCCGGTGGTTCAGGAGGTGCCGGACGAGCACCCGTTCCTTGCCCTGGGCCTTGAACTCGGGCCAGTAGTGGCCGACGGGCGCGTCCAGATCCAGCTCGCCGTACTGGTGGAGCAGCAGGGGTACGGCGGCGGCGACGCCCTTGGTCGCCGAGCGGACGACCTGGGCCGTGCCCCGCTCCCACGGCTCGGTGCCGACGCCGTCGGCACCGCCGTCGACATCTTTCGCGCCGGCCCACAGATCGACGACCCGCTGCCCGTCCCGGTACACGGTGACGGCCGCGCCCCGGTCCCCGAGCGTCTCGAAGTTCCGGACGAACGCTTCCCGGACCGGTTCGAAGCCCTCGGCCACTGTGCCGTGCACATCCACGCCCACGTCCGTCGGTCCCTTCTCACGCGCCTGCAACAGTGGGTGCAACCGCTGCCGTCCGCCTGCGATTCCTGGGCCGTGCTAGCCGAGCACGATCGTTACGTCGATGTTGCCGCGCGTGGCGTTGGAGTACGGGCAGACCTGGTGGGCCGCGTCCACCAGCTTGGTCGCGAGGTCGGGGTCGAGGACCGGGAGGGAGACGCTCAGGGCGACCGCGATGCCGTAGCCGCGCTGCTTGTTGGGGCCGATGCCGACCTTCGCGGCGACCGTGGAGCCAGTGAGGTCGTAGCCGGCGCGGTTGCCTACGAGGATGAGCGCGTTGTGGAAGCAGGAGCTGAAACCGGCCGCGAACAGCTGCTCCGGGTTGGTGCCGTTGCCGTCGCCGCCCAGCACGGGGGGCATCGCGACCTTCAGGTCGAGGTGGCCGTCCTGGCTGGTGACATAGCCGTCCCGGCCGCCGTGCGCGGTGGCCTCGGCGACGTACATGATCTTCGTCGGGCGGGTGTCGGTGGCGACAGCGGTGTCGTCAGTCATGGCTGGGCCTTCCCCGGATCGGGTGTGCGCAAATACATCGTGCACAAGGTACTGGCCGGTAGTAAGTCGCTGTCGTCAGGGGGTAGTTACTGGGGGTAACTTATGGTCAGCGGGACCGCTCCGCCGCCGCCTCCGCCCGCCGGGCCAGTTGCCGCAGCTCCTCACGCAGTCTCACGACCTCAGCACCCTTGAGCCCGGTCGCCGCGAGCAACGCGCCGGGCACCCGGGCCGCGCGCTCCCGCAGTTCCTCCGCGCGTCCGGTGCACGCGATCAGCACCGAGCGCTCGTCGTGCGCCGCCCGTTCTCGGCGGACCAGACCCGCGCCCTCCAGCCGTTTCAGCAGGGGTGACATCGTGCCGTAGTCGAGACGCAGGGCCGACGCCAGCTCCTTGACCGTCGTCTCATCCCGCTCCCACAGCACCAGCAGCACCAGATACTGCGGATACGTCAGGCCCAGCTCGTCGAGGAGCGGGCGGTACGCGGCTGTCACCGTGCGCTGGGCGGCGTACAGCGCGAAGCACAACTGTTCGTCCAGCAGCAGCGAGCCCTCGGTCTCCTCGTTCGTCACGCGCCCATTGTCACGGACGGCCGGGAGTCGCGAACGCCCGGGCGTCAAGGATGACCGGGAGTCGCGGATGGCCGCGTGTCACGGACGGCCGGGCGTGGCCGCCACCGACCGTGGGTCGAAGCCGAAAGGCAGTTCCAGGCGGTGTGCGCGCATCAGGGCATCGTCGGCGAGCAGGCCGGCGGTTGGGCCGTCCGCGGCGATGACGCCGTCGCTGAGGATCAGGGCGCGCGGGCACAACTCCAGGGCGTACGGCAGATCATGCGTGACCATCAGGACGGTCACGTCCAGCGAGCGCAGGATGTCGGCCAGTTCACGGCGGGAGGCGGGGTCCAGGTTGGAGGACGGCTCGTCCAGGACCAGGATCTCCGGTTCCATCGCCAGCACCGTCGCCACGGCCACCCGGCGCCGCTGCCCGTAGGAGAGATGGTGCGGCGGCCGGTTCTCGAACCCGTCCATGCCGACCAGGGCCAGCGCCCGGCCCACCCGTTCCTCCAGCTCGGCGCCCCGGAGCCCGGCCGCCGCGGGGCCGAACGCCACGTCCTCCCGCACCGTGGGCATGAAGAGTTGGTCGTCCGGGTCCTGGAAGACGATGCCGACCCGGCGCCGGATCTCGGCCATGTGCTCCCGGCCCACCGGTAGCCCGGCCACCCTCACCGTGCCGGTACCGCCGGTCAGGATGCCGTTGAGGTGCAGCACGAGCGTCGTCTTGCCCGCGCCGTTCGGGCCGAGCAGCGCCACCCGTTCGCCGCGCGCGATCGAGAAGGCGACGCCGAAGAGGGCCTGGTGGCCGTCCGGGTAGGCGAAGGCGAGCCCGGAGACTTCCAGAGAAGGAGCAGAGGACGTGGGAGGAGGGGGAGGAGTCGCTGTCACGGGCCCCATCACAGCACCCACCCCAGCACGCAGACGACCAGGGCGGCGGACGGGAGGGCCAGTGCGTACGACCACTGAACCCGGGAGACGGTCACTTCGTCGATGACGGGCATCGAACCGGCGTAGCCGCGGCTGATCATGGCCAGGTGCACCCGCTCACCGCGTTCGTAGGAACGGATGAAGAGCGCGCCCGCCGACTTCGCCAGCACGCCCCAGTGCCTCAGGCCCCGCGCCTCGAAACCGCGGGACCGGCGGGCGACCGACATGCGCCGCATTTCGTCCGTGACGACATCGCCGTAGCGGATCATGAACGAGGCGATCTGCACCAGGAGCGGCGGCAGCCTCAGGCGCTGCAGGCCCAGCAGCAGCTCGCGCAGCTCGGTCGTGGCGGCGAGCAGGACGGAGGCGGCGACACCCAGGGTGCCCTTGGCCAGCACGTTCCAGGCACCCCACAGCCCGTTGACGCTCAGGGACAGACCGAGGACCTCGACCCGCTCGCCCTCCGCGACGAACGGCATGAGCACCGCGAAGGCGACGAACGGCACCTCGATCAGCAGCCGCCCCAGCAGGAACCCGGCCGGAACGCGGGCCGCGTACGCGACCAGGCCGAGCAGCACCGCGTAGGCCCCGAACGCCCACATCGCCTCGCGCGGGGTGGACACCACGACCACCACGAAAGCGAGGACCGCGGCGAGTTTGGTGTGCGGGGGCAGCGCGTGCACGGGGGAGTGCGCGTGCCGGTACAGCCGGTGGACGTGGCCGCTGCCCATGTCAGACGCTCATTATCAGCTGTTGCTGTTGCTGTTGCTGTTGCTGTTGCTGTCGGTGTTGCGGTTGGTGGTCGTGTGCGCGGGCGGGGCCGTTTCGGACGTCTCGCCCGAGCGCCGCCGACGGACCACCCGGAAGACCCCGGTGCCCGCGACGACCGTGACACCGACACCGATCACGCCCGCGAGGCCGCCGGAGAGCCGGGCGTCCTCGACGTTCTTGACGCCGTAGTCGGCGAGCGGGGAGTCGGCGGCGTCGTGCTCCTCGGCCTTCTCGTCGATGCCGTGGTCGGTGGCGACCTTCTCCAGGCCGTCCGGATAGCCGGAGGCGTAGAAGCTGACACCTCCGGCGAGGACCAGTGAGGCGACCAGACCGGTGATCCAGACCCTGCGCGGGGACCGGGCGGTCACCGGAACGGAGGACGGCTCGGGCTCCGGGGCGTCGACCAGTTCGCCGTTCACCCGCAGCTTGAGCCCCCGCTCCAGTCCGCGTGCCCCGTACACCAGGTCCGGGCGTACGGAGAGGACGGCGCCGACGGTCAGCGCCGTGATCACGGCCTCACCGAGCCCGATCAGCAGGTGCACGCCCACCATGGCGGCGGCGACCTTGCCGATCGGGACGTCGGCGGTGCCACCGATCGCGTAGAGCAGTGTGAAGGCGATCGCGGAGGCCGGGACGGAGACCAGGGCGGCGACGAAGGACGCGGCGGTCACCGAGCGGCGGGTACGCGGCAGCACCTTCACCAGCCCGCGGAACACGGCGTAAGCGACGACCGTCGTGACGATCGCCATGCAGATGATGTTCACGCCGATTGCGGTCAGGCCGCCGTCGGCGAAGAGGATCGCCTGCATCAGCAGGACGACGGAGACGCACAGGACCCCTGTGTAGGGGCCCACGAGTATCGCGGCGAGCGCACCGCCGAGCAGATGACCGCTGGTGCCTCCCGCGACCGGGAAGTTCAGCATCTGCACGGCGAAGACGAACGCCGCCACGAGGCCGGCCAGCGGTGCCGCCCGCTCGCTCCCGAGTTCGCGGCGTGCGCCGCGCAGGCTCACGGCTACGGCACCGGCGGCGACCACCGCGGCGGCGGCGGACACGGGGGCGGTGATGAATCCATCAGGGACATGCACTGTTCGATGATGCCCGCTCCTGCAACCCTGTCGCAAGAGCGAGGAGTTCGTCTTGGCGCACCCTTGACCGCGCTCACGTCCGCTCCCGCATCTGTGACCGCGCCCGTACGGAGAGTCGGATTTCGGAATCCGTGCGACATTGGAGGAAGGGTGGGTATACGGCTTTCGTACAGGTAGAGCACCGTAAGGGGCCACTCATGAACGTAGTCGAGCAGTACGCACGCGCCCAGATCGTCACGGACGCGGACGCCCCCCAGGCCATGGACCGGGGAGCGGTGCCGGTCAGGCTGAGCTACGACCCCGAGCGCGACCCCCGGATCGTGCGGGTGAGGCTGACCGGTACCCCCACCAGCGAGTGGACCCTGCCCCGTGACCTGCTCGAACATGGGCTGCGCACCCCCATGGACCGCGGTGACGTGCGGGTGTGGCCGTGCGGCCGGGTGCAGACGATCGTGGAGTTCCACTCGGCGCAGGGGGTGACGATGGTGCAGTTCGAGACGAAGGCCCTGACGCGGTTCCTGCGACGCATGTACGCGACCGCGGCAGCCACCGAACCGGTCCCGCACTGACGGACGGCCCCGCTGATCCCGGATCGGTCCGTGAGCGGTCCGTGAGCGGTCCCGGAGTGGTCCGGGATCGGTCCGGGAGTGGTCCGGGATCGGTCCCTGAGTGATCCCGGGGTCCCCGGATCAGTCGCCGAGCTTCAGCAGGCTCGCCACGATCGGGCCCGCCGTGGAGCCGCCGTGGCCGCCTGCCTGCACGACGCCCGCCGCCGCGAGGTCCCCGCGGTACGCGGTGAACCAGCCGTTGGGCTTCTTCTGCCCGTCGACCTCGGCCGAGCCGGTCTTCGCGCCCTTGTCGCCACTGACCCCGGCCATCGCCTTCGCCGCGGTGCCGCTGGTCGCCGTGTACGACATCAGCTGCCGCAACTGCGTCGCCGTCCCGGCCGACATGGTGCGCGAGGCGGTGGCCAGCTTCCGGCCGTCCACCTCCGGCGACACCAGGTACGGCTGGTGGAACTCTCCCGCCTTGACGGTCGCCGACACCGACGCCATGTTCAGCGGGTTCATCCGCACGCCGCCCTGTCCGATCAGGGAGGCGGCCATGGGGGCGTCCTTCTGCACCGGCACCGAGCCGTCGAAGGACGGGACGCCGATCTGCCAGTCGTCGCGTGAGAGCCCGAAGACCTGCTGGGCCTGCTTGGTCAGGTCGTCGTCCTTCAGCTCGGACGCCTGGCTGATGAAGGCGGTGTTGCAGGAGGCGCCGAAGCTGTCGCGGAAGGTGCCGCCCTTGATCTCGAACTTGTCGAGGTTCTGGAACTTCCAGCCGCCGTAGCTGGAGTACTTCGGACAAGGGTGCTTCTCGTCGATGGACGCGAGGTCCTTCTCGATCAGCAGCGAGGCGGTGAGGACCTTCATCGTCGAACCCGGGGCCAGTGAGCCCTGGAACGCGACGTTGAACCCGCGCGAGGAGTTCGCGGCGGCGAGGATCTCACCGGTCGACGCGCGCATCACCGCCACCGACGACTTGGCCTTCTTGGCCACCTGCTCCTCGGCCGCCGCCTGGAGGGCCGGGTCCAGTGTGGTCTTCACCGTGCCGGGGACGCCCTCGCTCAGCTCCAGCACGGTCTTGTCGGAGGCCTCCGCCTTCTTGGACGCCTCGCCGCGGACGACCCGCAGCTCGATGCCGGCCTTGCCGCCCGCCGTCTTCCCGTACTTCTCGCGCAGCCCGTCGAGGACCGGGCCCAGGGACGGGTAGGTCTTGGTGGTCAGCTCGCCGCCGTCCCGGTCCAGTGCCTTGATCGGCGGGGTGTCCGTCTCGCCCGTGACCAGTTTGTCGCCGTCCTTGAGGTCGGGGTGCACGACCGCGGGCTGCCACGCGACGCGCGGTTCGCCGTCCTCGTCCCGGCGTACGACGGTCAGCCTGCTGTCGTACGCCAGTGGCTCGGCGATCTCCTCGTACGCCACCGTGCCCTTGACGGAGAACGGGACCTCGGCGCCGGTGCGGGTGCCGGCGGTGAGGGCGACCTTCTCGACGCGGGCGTCCTTGGCGTAGCCGGTGAGCAGGGCGGTGGCCGCCTCGGGGTCGTCGGTGGCGTCGGCGGCCTCGCTCACCTTGCCCTGCTGCCAGGCGGTGAGGAAACGGTCGGCCGCGGCGGTGACCTCGGCGGCGGACAGCGGGCCGCTCTTGGCCTTGGCCTGCTGGGTGGCCGAGGTCCCGGTGTCGTCCCCGGTTCCGGACCCGCCCCCGAACAGCGCGTAGGCACCGAGTCCGGCGCCCCCGACGACGACGGCGATCACTCCGCCGAGCACGGCGGGGTTGGTCTTCCGTCGCTCGGCGACGCGCCTTCTGTTGCCCACTGCTGTTCGATCCTCCGCAAAGTCCGCCGAGCCGCCGGCCGTACCGTCATGCTGCCATGTAGTCATGTCGTCACATGGTCATACCGGACCGATGGGTGTCGATGTTCCCAGGCCGATGACGGCCCCCAGCCTAGAGTCCCGCCCTCCGCGCGTCGCGCTCAGCCGCCCGCTCGTAGCACATCTGCGACAATCGGACCGGCCGCGTCGCCGCCGTGGCCGCCCTGCTGGGTCATGGCCGCCGCCGCGACGTCGCCCCGGAAGCCGGTGAACCAGCTGTCGGAGGTGGCGTTGCCGTCGACCTCGGCGGAGCCGGTCTTCGCACCGATGTCGCCGCCGAGACCGGACATGGCCTGCGCGGCGGTGCCCTGGGTGGCCGTCAGACGCATCATCTGCTTCAACTGGCTCGCGGTGCCCGCCGGCAGACCCTTCGCCTGCGCCAGCTGCCGGCCGTCGAGCTCCGGGGAGACGAGGTACGGCTGGCGGAAGGTACCGGTGATGGCGGTGGCCGTCACCGACGCCATGTTCAGCGGGTTCATCTGCACCTGGCCCTGGCCGATGGCGTTCGCCGCGCGGTCCGGGCCGCTGACGGCGGGGACGCTGCCGTCGAAGGAGACGACGCCGGTCGCCCAGTCGTCCCGGCCGAGCCCGAACCGCTCCTGCGCCTCCTGGGTGAGCGAGCCATCGGTCAGCGGGTCCTCGTCGATGAGCTTGATGAAGGCCGTGTTGCAGGAACGCAGGAAGCTGTTGGCGAGGGTGGCGCCCTCGTTCGGCTCCATGCCGGTGATGTTCTCGAAGGTCTGGCTCTGCCAGGTCGCGGTGGACGGGCAGGGCGCCGGACCGTCCATCGAGGCCACGCCGTTGTCGATGAGCATGGCCGCGGTGATGATCTTCATGGTGGAGCCGGGGGCGACCCGGCCCTGGAACGCCGCGTCGAACCCGTCCTCGCGGTGGTTGGCCACGGCCAGCACCTCGCCGGTGCTCGGCTGTACGGCCACCACCGACGACTCGGCGAACTCCTTCACCGCCTTCTCGGCGGCCGCCTGCACGCTCGCGCTGAGCGTCGTCCGCAGCTTGCCGGGCTTGCCCTTCGCGAGCGTCACCAGCGTGGAGTCGGCGGCGCCCGCCCCGTCCGCGGAGCCGTCCGCGTGCCGGATGGCCAGCTCGATGCCGGGGGCGCCGCCCGCCTTGTCGCCGTACTTCTCGCGCAGGGTGTCCAGGATCGGGCCGAGCGAGGGGTACTTCTCCTCCGTCAGCACCGTGCCGTCCCGGCCCACGGCCTCGATCGGCGGCTGCGCGGCCTCCCCGGTGACGAGGGTGTCGCCGTCCTTGAGTTCCGGGTGGACGACGGACGGCTCCCAGTCGACCAGGGCCCGCCCGGTGGTCTGCCCACGCACGACGGTCAACTCGCTCTTGTAGGCGAGCGGTTCGGACTTCCCGTCGTACGAGACGGTCGCCTTCACACGGAACGGCACGGTGGTGCCGGTAGGCGTGCCGGGAGTGATCTCGACGTCGGCTATGCGGGCGTCCTCGCCGTAGGCCGCCAGCAGCGGGGCGGCGCTCTCGGCGTTGTTCGTGTACGACGCCGCCTGTTCCGCCTGCCCCTTCTCCCAGGCCGCGAAGAACGTCCCGCTCGCCTTCTCGACCTCCCCCTTGTCCGGCGGCCCGGACTTCTTCGTCACGGCCGCGTCCGAACCGCCGCCGCCCCCGTCGCCGTTCACCGCCGACACGATGTTGTAGACCCCGTACCCCGCCCCGCCCACCATCACCGCGAACACACCGCCGATGACGGCGGTCTTGACCCCCTTGCCCATCGGGCGCTTCCCCTCCCCCGCCGGACCCCCACGTCTTCTGAACGTGTTCAGAAAGTTCGGCGAGTGAGCACTCTACGCACAAGGAGTGACGGCAGGGGCGACTGTTTCCCTTTGTTGTCCGAAAGGAGATCGAGCCCGACCGTCACCCTCCACGACCGGCACAACCCTGAACAGTGGACGGGGAGTTCATGTCCTGGGGCGCCCAACGCGCTCCCGCCCCGTATCGCTTCCTCTCCTCAGCTCGGCTTCTCGCCGAGTGCCGCGCGCAGCCAGTCCAGCGAGCCGGTCGCAAGCATCGGCGTCGGCATCGATGTGGGAGTCGGCGAGCCCCTCGGCGGGTCAGGACCGGGGCGGGTGCGGGCCGGCGGTGCGGGTCAGGAGGTCGATGACCTGGAGGGCCCCGGTCACCTCGGTCTGGGCGGACCGGGGTCGATTCCTTGGGCGAGGGCCGCCGCGATCGCCGCGAAGTCGTCACCCCGGCCGTGTGCGAAGCCCAGGGCGGCGCCGAAGGGCTCATGACGGCCGGAGCGCTGCAGGCCGTCACCGATCTTCCAGGGCTCAGCCAGAACGAGGCCGGCCAGCTCGGGGAGGTACGCGTCGTCGAACCCGGCGCGGTACCGGTCGATGGTGTCGATGAGTGCGGGAACGCCCCAGGCGACGAACGTGAAGTCCTGCATCGCCGTGGACACCGTGACCTGGCGGGTGATGCCGGACGACGTGTTCCGGATCTTCTCGACGCATGGCAGGAACACACTGAACGTGCCCCGCACACGGTTGAAGGCGTGGGACCTGAACACGAGCCGGTGGTTCGTCAGGTGGAGACGACCGCCGATGGCCTCCTTCCCGCGCATCCCCACCGACCACATCAGTCCGTCGAAGGCGAACCGGGACAGTCCTGCCTCCCGGACGTCGATGACGGCGTTGGCGTTCTTGCGCCGGACGTGCCGTTCGCCGGGGAGCAGGTCCTCGGGATCCAACGGTGCCATGGCCACGGCTCCACCTCCGCGGCAAGCGTGTCAGACCCACGTGTCCAGCCACATCCGCGCCCGCCAGTCGTCGATCGGGATGGCGGTGCCGGTGTAGACGGGCCAGAAGTAGATGAAGTTCCAGACGATCAGGAGGGTCAGGACGCCCGCGGCCGTGGCGCCCGCCACGCGGCGGGTTTCGTCGGCGCGGGGTGGGCCGATGAGCGCGCCCAGGAGCATCGCCACCGCCAGGCACAGGAAGGGGAGGAAGACGACGGAGTAGAAGTAGAAGATCGTGCGCTCCTGGTAGAAGAACCAGGGCAGATAGCCGGCCACGATGCCGCAGGCGATGGCGCCCGCCCGCCAGTCGCGGCGGAAGAACCAGCGCCACAGGACGTAGAGGAGCGCGAAGCAGCCCACCCACCACAGCAGGGGCGTGCCCAGGGCCAGCACCTCGCGGGCGCACTTCTCGGCCGCGTCGGCCGGGCAGCCGTCCGTGCCGGGTGCCGGGGAGTCGTAGTCGAACGAGACCGGGCGGCCCGCGACGATCCAGCTCCACGGATTGGACTCGTAGGTGTGCGGCGAGGACAGGCCGACGTGGAACTCGTACACCTGGTTCTCGTAGTGCCAGAAGCTGCGCCACCCGTCGGGGAACAGCCACGACCAGGCGCTGTCCTTGCCGTCGGTCACGGCCCAGTCGCGGTAGTAACCGCCGCTGCCGTCGTCCGCGGAGAGGAACCAGCCGGTCCAGGAGGCGAGGTACGTCGCCAGGGCGACCGGCACCGTGGACAGGAACGCCCAGCCCAGGTCGCGCTTCACCACGGCCCGCACGGGGTGGTGGGCACCGGCGGTCCGGCGGGAGCCGACGTCCCAGAGCACCGCCATCACACAGAACGCGGCCATGATGTACAGGCCGTTCCACTTCGTGGCGAACGCCAGGCCCAGCATCAGCCCCGCCGCCAGCCGCCACGGCCGCAGGCCCAGCCGCGCGGACTCGGCGATGTGCGCGTCCGGCAGGGTCCTGCCGTCGGTGCCCACGGGCAACGCGGCCGCGAGCTTCTCCCGCGCCCGGTCCCGGTCGACGACCAGACAGCCGAAGGCCGCCACCACGAAGAACATCAGCACCCCGTCGAGCAGCGCGGTGCGGCTCATCACGAAGTGCAGGCCGTCCACCGCCATCAGCGCGCCCGCCAGGCAGCCGAGGAACGTCGAGCGGAACAGGCGCCGGCCGATCCGGCACAGCATCAGGACCGAGAGCGTGCCCAGCAGGGCCGTCATGAACCGCCAGCCGAACGGGTCGAACCCGAACATCAGCTCGCCCAGCCCGATGACGTACTTCCCGACCGGCGGATGCACCACGTACGCCGCTTCGATCGGGACGGAGACGTCACCGCCGGAGGAGAGGATCTGCTTGTCCGCGGCCTTGTCCCAGTTGACCTCGAAGCCGCGCCGGACCAGCGCCCACGCGTCCTTCGCGTAGTACGTCTCGTCGAATATCACCTTTTTGGGGCTGCCCAGGTTCCAGAAGCGCAGGACCCCCGCCAGCAGTGTGACCAGCAGCGGACCGCCCCAGCCCGACCAGCGTGTGATCCGCTCGCCGAGCGTCGGCGGCACCCCGAGCGCCGTCCACAGTCTGCCGGCCGGCTTCGTGTACGGCGGGACCAAGCGGTCGCGGACGTCGCCCCCGGGCCTCACCGTGTAGCCGAAACGGCGGAGCCGCTGCTGCCACGACGGTTGCTGGTCCTGTGGCGGCTGTTCCTGCCGGGTGTCCGTGGAGGACGCGGTACTCGTCACCGCGCCATCGTAGGGAATGGCCCTGTGGGAGTCCCGCGCATGGGAGGTATGGGCCCGGTATGCCCCAGGTGTGACCGGCCGCGGGGGCCGTGGGGGCGGGTATGCCCCAGGTGCGACCGGCCGCGGGCGCGTGCCGTTCTTGAGGGGGCGCCGGTGCTGGGAGGATGAGGGCGTGACCGGAATCCTCGTACTCGCAGGCACCCCCATCGGCGACGTCTCCGACGCACCGCCCCGGCTCGCCGAGGAGCTGGCCGGCGCCGACGTCGTCGCCGCCGAGGACACCCGGCGGCTGCGGCGGCTGACCCAGGCGCTCGGCGTCACGCCCAAGGGACGGGTGGTCTCCTACTTCGAGGGCAACGAGTCCGCCCGTACGCCCGAACTGGTCGAGGAACTGGCGGGCGGCGCCCGTGTTCTGCTGGTCACGGACGCAGGCATGCCCTCCGTGTCCGACCCCGGATACCGGCTGGTCGCCGCCGCCGTCGAGCGGGACATCAAGGTCACCGCCGTGCCCGGACCGTCCGCCGTGCTCACCGCGCTCGCCCTGTCCGGGCTCCCCGTCGACCGGTTCTGCTTCGAGGGGTTCCTGCCCCGCAAGGCCGGGGAACGGCTGGGGCGGCTGCGGGAGGTCGCCAAGGAGCGGCGCACCCTCGTCTACTTCGAGTCCCCGCACCGGCTCGACGCCACGCTCGCCGCGATGGCCGAGGTGTTCGGCACCGGACGCCGCGCCGCCGTCTGCCGTGAGCTGACCAAGACGTACGAGGAGGTCAGGCGCGGCCCGCTGGCCGAGCTGGCCGCGTGGGCGGCCGAGGGCGTACGCGGGGAGATCACCGTCGTCGTCGAGGGCGCCCCGGACCACGGGCCCGAGGAAGTGGACGCCGCCGAGCTGGTACGCCGGGTACGGGTGCGCGAGGAGGCGGGGGAGCGGCGCAAGGAGGCCATCGTGGCGGTCGCCGTGGAGGCGGGAGTGCCCAAGCGGGAGGTCTTCGACGCCGTGGTGGCGGCGAAACGCTCGGAGGGGTGAACGGGGCCGGGCAGCGGGGGCGGACGGGGCCGGGTGGCGCCGTCGGCGGTCGGCTTCGCCGTGGGCCGACGGTGGTGTGAGGGGCCGGGCGCGCCCACGCGGCGGAGTCGTGGAGCCGCGGATCGACACGGTCCCGCGCCCCTTCGGGGCGCGTAGGGCAGGCATGGGTAAAGAGCCCGGGTGGTATCGGCAAGGGAACGCCCAAATCGGCACCAAATAGCTCGTCGGACCCGGTGCGTTTCCGCTCGCGGAGGAGTCCACTGGAAGCGAGGAACGGGGCGGGAACGCTCCGTTGCCTCCAGGTATGTCCGTGGACCGTCCGTGGACCGACAGGAGTCGGGATGACCGAGATCGCAGAGGGGCCCGGAGCGCGCGCCGACGCCGACGCCGGCGCCGTCGTCAGGGAGTCGTACTCCTTCGCCTGCATGCGCTGCGGGTACGGCTGGGAGCAGTCGTACGAGATAGAGCACCACAAGGACACCGACGGCCACGACGTCGTGCGCTACCTGGCGAACGGCCGGATCGTGCCCTCCCCGCTGAGCCGTCCGACGTGCCTCCGCTGCGACGGCCATGTCGTACGGATCATGCGGGCCGGCCGGGTCACCACGGCGCTGGACGCGGCCCACACCGAGCCCGGCGACCGGCACTGGCATCCGGCCGACCTCATGCACCCCTTCCGCCGGAAGACGTGACCGCTCCCGGCCGAGGGATGCCGTCTCCCGGCTGTCCGTAGGATCGGGGCATGTCTTCGAACGCCCGCGACACCGCCACCGGGACCACCTCGGACACCTCCGGCAAGAACGCGGCCCCGCCGCTCCCGGCGCCCCTGCGGGTGCCGGTCGCGGACTCGCACACCCACCTCGACATGCAGTCCGGCACGGTGGAGGAAGGGCTCTCCAAGGCCGCGTCCGTGGGCGTGACGACCGTGGTGCAGGTCGGCTGCGACCTCGCGGGCTCGCGCTGGGCCGCGGAGACGGCCGCCGCGTACGACAGCGTGCACGCGACCGTCGCGCTGCACCCGAACGAGGCCCCGCGCATCGTGCACGGAGACCCTGACGGCTGGTCGAGGCAGGGCGCGCGGGAGGCGGGCGGGGGCGCGGCCCTGGACGAGGCGCTCGCCGAGATCGACCGGCTGGCCGCGCTGCCCCAGGTCAAGGGCGTCGGCGAGACCGGACTCGACTACTTCCGCACCGGGCCCGAGGGCAAGGAGGCGCAGGAGCGGTCCTTCCGCGCCCACATCGAGATCGCCAAGCGGCACGGCAAGGCCCTGGTGATCCACGACCGCGACGCCCACGCCGACGTGCTGCGCGTACTCAAGGAGGAGGGCGCACCGGAACGCACCGTCTTCCACTGCTACTCGGGGGACGCCGCGATGGCGGAGATCTGCGCCCGCGCCGGGTACTTCATGTCGTTCGCCGGCAACGTCACCTTCAAGAACGCCCAGCACCTGCGCGACGCCCTCGTCGTCGCCCCGCCGGAGCTCGTCCTGGTGGAGACCGACGCCCCGTTCCTGACGCCGGCGCCCTACCGCGGCCGGCCCAACGCCCCGTACCTGGTGCCGGTCACCGTGCGCGCCATGGCGGCCGTACGCGGCACGGACGAGGACACCCTCGCCACGGCCCTCGCGGCGAACACGGCACGGGCCTTCGGTTATCCACAGGCGTGACCTGTGCGGGGTCCCGCGCCCCGTACCCTTGTCCCCGTGACGAGCCCCACCCCCGACGCCCTCCTGGGCCCCGCCGACGTCCGCGAACTCGCGGCCGCGCTCGGCGTACGGCCCACCAAGCAGCGCGGCCAGAACTTCGTGATCGACGCGAACACGGTCCGCCGTATCGTGCGCACCGCCGAGGTCCGCCCGGACGACGTGGTCGTCGAGGTCGGGCCGGGGCTCGGCTCGCTCACCCTGGCGCTGCTGGAGGCCGCCGACCGGGTCACCGCCGTCGAGATCGACGACGTCCTCGCCGCCGCGCTGCCCGCGACCGTCGCGGCCCGGATGCCGGAGCGGGCCGGCCGGTTCGCGCTGGTCCACTCCGACGCGATGCGGGTCACCGAGCTGCCCGGCCCCGCCCCGACCGCGCTGGTCGCCAACCTGCCCTACAACGTGGCCGTCCCGGTGCTGCTGCACATGCTCGAGACCTTCCCGAGCATCGAGCGCACCCTCGTCATGGTCCAGGCCGAGGTAGCCGACCGGCTCGCCGCCCCGCCCGGCTCGAAGGTGTACGGCGTGCCCTCGGTCAAGGCCAACTGGTACGCCGAGGTCAAGCGGGCCGGCGCCATCGGGCGGAGAGTGTTCTGGCCGGCCCCCAATGTCGACAGCGGGCTGGTCTCCCTCGTCCGCCGGAGCGAGCCGCTGAAGACCACCGCCACCCGGCGCGAGGTCTTCGCCGTCGTCGACGCGGCCTTCGCCCAGCGCCGCAAGACCCTGCGGGCCGCCCTCGCCGGATGGGCGGGCTCGGCCGCGGCGGCGGAGACCGCACTGGTCGCCGCCGGGGTGTCGCCGCAGGCCCGCGGCGAGTCCCTGACCGTCGAGGAGTTCGCGCGCATCGCCGAGCACCAGCAGCACCAGCAGTCCGAGCAGTCCGAGCAGCACAAGCAGTCCGAGGAACCCGAGGAGCCCGTCGCGTGAGTGTCACCGTCCGCGTGCCCGCCAAGGTCAACGTCCAGCTCGCCGTCGGCGCGGCCCGCCCCGACGGCTTCCACGACCTGGCCAACGTCTTCCTCGCGGTCGGCCTTCACGACGAGATCACCGCGGCGCCGTCGCCGGACGGGCTGCGCGTCACCTGTGAGGGTCCGGACGCCGCCGAGGTGCCCCTGGACCGTACGAACCTCGCCGCCCGCGCCGCCCTCGCGCTCGCCGGGCGGTACGGCCGGAACGCCGACGTGCACCTGCACATCACCAAGGACATCCCCGTCGCCGGCGGCATGGCGGGCGGCAGCGCCGACGGCGCCGGCGCCCTGCTGGCCTGCGACGCGCTGTGGGGGACCGGCGCCTCGCGGCAGGAACTGCTCGACATCTGCGCCGAACTGGGCAGCGACGTGCCGTTCGCGCTGGTGGGCGGGGCGGCACTGGGCACCGGGCGGGGCGAGAGACTGACGGAGCTGGAGGTCGGCGGCACCTTCCACTGGGTGTTCGCGACGGCCGCGCGCGGGCTGTCCACCCCGGCGGTCTTCCGGGAGTTCGACCGGCTCGCGGAGGGCCGGGACATCCCCGGGCCCGTGGCCTCGCAGGACCTGCTCGACGCCCTCGCCAAGGGCGACCCCGACGCGCTCGCCGCGACCGTCTCCAACGATCTCCAGCCGGCGGCGCTGTCATTGTTCCCGGAACTCGCCGGCACCCTGGCCGCCGGGCGCGGCGCCGGCGCCCTCGCCGCCCTGGTCTCGGGGTCCGGGCCGACCACGGCCTTCCTCGCCCGGGACACGGAGGCGGCGGAGGCGATCGCGGACACGCTGAGGGCATCCGGCACCTGCCGCACCGTACGTACGGCGGCGGGGCCGGTGCCGGGGGCGACGGTGAGGTGAAGGGGGTCCGGCTCAGAGCTCGTCGACGGCGGTGAGGTCGATGTCGATGGCGTAGGGCTTGTCGACCTTGATCCGGTCGCGGTGCATGCCCATGTGCACATACGCGTGAGTGAGCTGGTCCAGTTCGTAGACGTGGACCAGCGGACTGCGGCCGCTTCCATCGCGCTCAACGCGCCAGAAGCTGGGGATGCCGGCAGCCGCGTACTTCTGGGGTTTGGTCGTGCGGTCGCGTGACTCCGAGTCCGGGGACACGACTTCGACAGCCAGCAGTACGTCCTGAGCCCGATAGCTCGTCTGGTCCGGTCCGCTGACCGCATCGGTCAGGACGACGCTCACATCGGGCTCCGGGCCGTTGCGCCGGTCGAGGATGATGGTCATCTCCCGCTTCACCCTGAACTTCTTCGGCACGCTTCGCCGGAGGCCGCTGACCAGCAGGTCGATCACGTCTGCGTGGAAATTGCGCTGCGGACTCACGAGTACGAGGCTCCCGTCGATCAGCTCGGTGTGCGGCGGGAGATCGGGCAGTGTGAACAGGTCGTCCACGGTGTAGCCGTCCCTGGGCGGCACGCGCCAGTGGCAGTGCTGCTTCACGGACTCGGCGGTCATGGTTCCTCCCATGGACGGGATTCTGCTGCCTGCCCCCTACGGTAGCCGCCCGTTTCCGATCACGTCATCACAAAGAGTGACTGCCCCCTCGCGCCCCGACCGCCCTCGGGGACGCCCTACGCTTGAAAGCTGATCCACCCCCCAGTCAGGAGAGAAATGGCCGTCAATCTGGTCAATGTCGAGAACGTCAGCAAGGTGTACGGCACCCGTGCCCTCCTCGACGGCATCTCCCTGGGTGTCTCGGAGGGGGACCGCATCGGTGTCGTCGGGCGCAACGGCGACGGTAAGACCACCCTGATCCGGATGCTCGCCAAACTGGAGGAGGCGGACACCGGGCGGGTCACGCACTCCGGTGGGCTGCGCCTCGGCGTGCTGACCCAGCACGACTCCCTCGACCCGCAGGCCACGGTCCGGCACGAGGTCATCGGCGACATGGCCGACCACGAGTGGGCGGGCAACGCCAAGGTCAGGGACGTCCTGACGGGGCTGTTCGGCGGCCTGGACCTGCCGGGGTTCCCCAAGGGCCTGGACACCGTCATCGGACCGCTGTCCGGTGGCGAGCGGCGCCGGATCGCGCTCGCCAAGCTGCTCATCGAGGAGCAGGACCTGGTCGTCCTCGACGAGCCCACCAACCACCTCGACGTCGAGGGCATCGCCTGGCTCGCCCGACACCTGCGGGAGCGGCGCTCCGCGCTCGTCTGCGTCACCCACGACCGCTGGTTCCTGGACCAGGTCTGCACCCGCATGTGGGACGTGCAGCGCGGTGACGTGTACGAGTACGAGGGCGGTTACACCGACTACGTCTTCGCCCGCGCCGAACGGGAGCGCATCGCCGCCACCGAGGAGGCCAAGCGGCAGAACCTGGTCCGCAAGGAGCTGGCCTGGCTGCGCCGCGGGGCACCCGCGCGGACGTCCAAGCCGCGCTTCCGAGTCGAGGCCGCCAACGAGCTGATCAAGGACGTTCCGCCGCCCCGGGACAGCAGCGAGCTGATGAAGTTCGCCTCCTCCCGGCTCGGCAAGACGGTCTTCGACCTGGAGGACGTCACCGTCCAGGCAGGGCCCAAGGTGCTGATCAAGCACCTCACCTGGCAGCTCGGCCCCGGTGACCGGTTCGGTCTGGTCGGCGTCAACGGCGCCGGGAAGACGTCCCTGCTGCGGGCCCTGACCGAGGCCGCCCGCAGCGAGGGCGAGACCCAGCCCACGGCGGGGCGGATCCACGTCGGCAAGACGGTCAGACTCGCCTACCTCTCCCAGGAGGTCGCCGAACTCGACCCCACCTGGCGGGTGATCCAGGCCGTGCAGGCGGTCCGCGAGCGCGTCGACCTCGGCACGGGGCGGGAGATGACCGCCGGGCAGCTGTGCGAGACGTTCGGCTTCAACAAGGACAAGCAGTGGACGCCCGTCGGCGACCTCTCCGGCGGTGAGCGGCGGCGGCTCCAGCTGCTGCGGCTGCTCATGGACGAACCCAACGTCCTCTTCCTCGACGAGCCCACCAACGACCTCGACATCGAGACCCTCACCCAGCTCGAGGACGTCCTCGACGGCTGGCCCGGCTCGATGATCGTCATCTCCCACGACCGGTTCTTCGTCGAGCGCACCACCGACCGGGTGTTCGCCCTGCTCGGCGACGGAGCCCTGCGGATGCTGCCGCGCGGGATCGACGAGTACCTGGAGCGGCGCAAGAAGATGGAGGAGGCGGCCGTCACGTCCGCCGCCCCGTCCTCGTCGGCGAAGCCGGCCGCGGACGCCGCCCCCGAGAAGAGCGCCGCCGACGTGCGCGCCGCCAAGAAGGAACTGCAGAAGATCGAACGGCAGCTCGACAAGGCTTCCGAGAAGGAGGCCAAGCTGCACGCCGCGATCGCCGAGAACGCCACGGACTTCGCCAAGGTGGCCCAACTCGACGCCGAACTGCGGGAGACGGCCGGTCAGCGGGACGCGCTCGAACTGCGGTGGCTGGAACTCGCCGAGGACGCCTGACCCCGGCCGCGCCGTACCCCTGCCCCCTCCCGCGTCCCCACGCGCACCGCTGTGCGCATCCCCGCACAGGTACCCCGCACGCCCCGCGCACGCCCCCGTACGGGTTCGTGCGCGGGGCGTGCGGGGTGTGAAGGGGGCGTGGAGGCGCGTAACGAGGGCATCACAGGCGGGTTCTCCCTTGGGAACAGCGGTGGACAGGGCCCGGTGCTCTGACGGCACCGGGTGATAGAAAGACCCCGTCTGGGCACTTTAAGAACCGCCTCAAGACGACTCTGGGAGCACCACGTACCTCAGGGTGTGGCTAAAAATCAGTGAGCAAGGGGGGAACGCGCTGATGGCTCAGCCGCCCAGTCAGCCGCCGCAGGATGGCTTCGGAGCACCACAGGATCCACCCGCCCCGGGCGGTGGTTTCGGGGCTCCGCCCCCGCCGCACCCGCAGGGCCCGCCGTCCGGACCTCCGCAGCCGGGGTACGGCTACCCGCAGCAGACCCCGCCTCCGCAGCAGACCCCGCCTCCGTCGCAGCCGGGGCCGTACGGACAGCCGCAGCCGCAGCCGCAGCCGCAGTCGCAGCCGGGGCCGTACGGACAGCCGCAGCCGCAGTCGCAGCCGGGACCGTACGGACAGCCGCCGGGACCGTACGCCTCCGGGCCGTACGCCTCCGGCCCCTACGGCGGTCGGCCGCAGCAGCCCGGCCCGTACGGGCAGCAGCCGGGCCCGTACGGGCAGCAGCCGGGGTACGGCTACCCGCAGCCGCAGTTCCCGGGCGCGCCCGGCACCCCGCCGCCGGGACCCGGCTCCCGCAGCCCCTTCAAGGGCAAGTCCGCCGTGATCATCGGTGCCGCGACGGCGGTGCTGATAGCCCTCGGCACCACCGTGTGGGCGGTCTCCGGCGGCGACGAGGAGAAGGACAAGAAGCCCGTCGCCCAGCAGACCGGAGACGACCCCGAGCCCCAGCCCTCCGGTGCCCCGGTCAACCCGGGTGACGGCAGCGGCGACGGCGACTCCGGCCCCGAGGACCTCAACGAGGGCCGCAAGTCCGGCGAGTCCAAGGTGCTCTGGTACAAGGAGGCGCCCGACGCGCCCGGTTCCGGAGCCGACGCCCCCGGCATGTGGATCACCGGCAAGACGGCGGTGAAGGCGGCCTACAAGGAGCTCTCCGCCTACAACGTCGCCGACGGCAAGCCGACCTGGGAGCCCTTGGTCTTCCCGCAGAAGATCTGCGCGGTCACCTCGGAGAAGACGTCCGACGACAAGGTCGTCATCGCGTACATGAGCGGCAGCAGCGACCGCGCCAAGTGCAACCAGCTCCAGCTCGTCGACCTCGGCACCGGCGAGAAGGGCTGGACGAAGAAGGTCGACGACGGCGCGCTGTTCGACTCCGTGATCTCCATCGAGATGACCCTCAGCGGCAACACGCTGATGGTCGGCCGCTCACAGTCCGGCACCGCGTTCGACATGACGTCCGGCGACAAGATGTACGACAAGAGGAAGTACGGCGAAGCCTGTTTCCCCGCCGGGTTCGCGGGCGGTGAGCGGCTGATCCAGGTCGCGTCTTGCGGTGCGGGCGGCAACAACGAGCACGACGAGGTCCAGGAGCTCGACCCGAAGACCGGCAAGGTCAAGTGGACCCAGAAGTTCGACAAGGGCTGGCGCGTCGAGCGCGCCTACTCCGTCGACCCGGTGGTCATCTACAGCACCAACAAGGACAAGAAGGCGTGGAACATCTCCACGCTGGGCTCCAGTGGCTCGATCCGCTCCCAGGTCTCCGTCGACGAGGACTTCTCCGCCCAGTGCGGCTGGGCCATCCTCGCCCGTGACCTCCAGGGCTGCGAGGGCGTCGCCGTCGACGGGGACACCCTCTACCTGCCCACCAAAGCGACCACCGGGGCCAACGAGATCGTCGCGGTCAGTCTCGCCACCGGCAAGGAGAAGTGGCGGGTGAAGTCCCCCGTGGCGAACTCGATGGTGCCCATGAAGGTCGAGGGCGGCAAGCTCATCGCCTACGTGGAGCCGTCGTACGACGGGGGCGGGCGGATCGTGTCCATCGCGACCACGGGCAGCAGCCACAAGCCGGTCACACTGCTGCAGAACCCGCAGGGCACCGCGGCCATCGAGAGGGGTTTCTTCAGCAAGTCCATCGACTGGGTCGACGACCGCTTCTACCTCTCGACCACCCGGCTGACCGGCAATGACGACGCGAAGGAAAAGCTGATGCTCGCCTACGGCAAGTGAGGCGCGCAGCAGTGGCGAGGGACGCCGACCCCCGTCGGCCGGCGTCCCCGCCCCTCCGGTCCCTTCCCCGCCGCCCGTCCCCGTCTTCGAGTTCTTCGAGGTACTCACGTCATGACGCAGCCGCCCCAGCCGCCCGACCAGCCTGGCTTCGGTCCGCCGCCCGAGCAGCCGTCCCGGCCCGAGCAGTCGTCCCAGCCTGAGCAGTCGTCCCAGCCTGAGCAGCCGCATCAGGCCCCCGCGGCCCCGCAGGCCCAGCCTGGCTTCGGTCCGCCGTCCGAGCCGTCCCGGCCCGAGCAGCCGCCGGCGCAGCAGCCCCCGTCCGCACCGGGCGGCCCCGATCTCAGCAAGACCCCGGAGCCGGGCTACGGCTACCCGCAGGCCCCCCAGCCGCCGCAGCAGGCGCCCCAGCCGGCCCCGCAGACCCCGCCGCCGGCCGTTCCCGCGCCGGGCGGTCCACAGACGCCGCCCGGGTACGGATATCCGCAGCAGCCTCCGGCCGGTTACGGATACCCGGGCCAGCCGCAGCCGGGCCAGACCGGTGCGTACGGCCAGCCGCAGCAGCCGTACGGACAGCCGTCCTACGGCCAGCAACCGTACGGCCAGCCCTATGGCTATCCGCACCCGACCATGCCGATGCAGCCGCAGCCGGGCCAGACCGGTGCGTACGGCCAGCCGCAGCAGCCGTACGGACAGCCGTCCTACGGCCAGCAACCGTACGGCCAGCCCTATGGCTATCCGCACCCGACCATGCCGATGCAGCCGCAGCCGGGTCAGCCCGGCGGCGGGCGGAAGGTCAACGCGACGCTGGCGATCATCGTCGCCGCGGTCGTGGCCATCGGCCTGATCGTCGGCACCGGTGTCTGGTACTCCTCGTCCAGCGGTGACGACGACAAGAAGAACACCGCGAACTCCGGCGACAGCGGCGGCACGAAGGGTGCCGAGGGCGGCGGCTCCGGCGGCGACGAGACCACCGGCGGCGACGAGAAGGCCCCGGCCGACCCCTCCGCCAAGGTCCTCTTCCAGGTACCGGCGCCGAAGGTCCCGAAGGACGCCACGACCATCGTCACCTCCGGCTCCTGGACGACCGACAAGGTGTACGCCAAGAGCGGCATCGCCGAGGTCGTCGGCTACGACGCCGCCAAGGGCAGCGAGCTGTGGACGCTCGACCTGCCCGGACCGGTGTGCGAGGCCAGCGACCACGCCACCGAGGACGGCAGGACGGCGATCATCTACAAGCCGAAGATGCCGACCAAGACCGAACCGCAGAGCTGCACGCGGGTCGCGGCCTTCGACCTCGCCACCGGCGAGAAGCTGTGGTCCGAAACGGCCAAGACCGGCACCCAGGAGATCAGCTTCAACAACATCACCGTCAGCGGGAACACCGTCGCGGCGGCCAGCACCAGCGGTGGCGCCGCCTGGGACATCACCTCCGGCAAGGCCCTGTGGGCGCCCAAGACGTCCGACACCTGCTACGACTCCGGCTACGGCGGCGGCCCGAAGATGGTCGCGGTGCGCAAGTGCGGTTCGTACGACCAGCGGCAGCTGCACATCCAGACCATCGACCCGAAGGACGGGAAGGTGATCTCGGAGTACAAGATGTCCGAGGGCATCGACTACGCGGCCGTGGTGTCCACCGACCCGCTGGTCGTGGCCGCCGACGTCGGCGACTCCGCCGGTGACGGCAGCGGCATCTCGGACTTCTTCTCCATCGACAACAAGAGCGGCGAACTGCGGTCCCGCATCTCCGCGCCCGGCGAGGATTTCGCCGCCCGCTGCGACGGCATCACCAAGATCGAGCACTGCAGTGGACTGGCCGTCGGCAAGGACCGGCTGTACATCGCGACCGAGGAGCACGAGGGCTCCGGCGACGGGTACAGCCGGACCAACGAGATCGTCGCCTTCGACCTGTCCACCGGCAAGCAGACCGGCCAGCGCGCCGACGCGGGCGAGGACTACACGATCGTCCCGCTGCGGATGGACGGCGACAACGTCATCGCGTACAAGCGTCCGCCCTACGACAAGGGCGGGCAGGTCGTGAGCATCGACGGCGGTTCCTTCAAGGAGACCAAGCTGATGGAGAACCCGGCGACGAAGTCCGTGCGGGACGTGGAGGCGCGGATGTTGCCCCAGCACGCCGAGATCCTGTACGCGCAGGGCCGGCTGTACATGTCGGACGTGTACGCCAGCGAGTTGTCCTCGGGCGACAAGGAGTACCTGGCGATCGCGTTCGGCACCGGCTGATCGCTCTTCGGCCTGCTCGGGACCGCTTCGGTTCGCTCCGGTCCGCTTCCGGTGCGTTCCCCGGTCCGCTCGTGAGGCCCGTTCGTACGGCCCCGCCCCTGTTCAGGGGCGGGGCCGTACGCGTACCGCTCATCGGATGTCCATGGTTGACGAATACGAGAATTTCGGCGTTCCGGGGCGATTCTCGCCGGTAGGGGGAGCGCGACGTCGAACAAGCGTGTAGCTTCCGGGACCGGACGGGGAGGCGGCGCACGGGGGTGCGCTCGCGGTTTTTTTTGGGGGGGATGATCGATGGGCGTGCGGTTGATGGTGGTCGACGACCACCGGCTGCTCGCGGAGGCGTTGGCCTCGGCGTTGAAGCTGCGGGGGCACCGGGTGCTGGCCGCGGCGGCACCGGTGGCGGGGGCGGCGGACCTGGTGATCAGCAGAGCGCCGGAGGTGTGCCTGCTGGGGACGGCGGCACCGGCGGAGCCCGGGATCTTCGACCCGGTGGTGAAGATCAAGCGGGAACGGCCGCAGGTGGCGGTGCTGGTGCTGGGCCCGGTGCCCAGTCCCCGGGGGATCGCGGCGGCGTTCGCGGCGGGCGCGTCCGGCTATGTGCGGCACGACGAACGCATCGAGGGCGTCGAACGGGCGATCATGAAGGCGCGGGCGGGGGAGGCGGCGGTGGCGCCGCAACTGCTGCAGGGCGCGTTCGGGGAACTGCTGAACCCGGCGGTCCAGCCGGACGACGAGGGCCAGCGGCTGCTGCGGATGCTGACCCCGCGGGAGGTGGAGGTCCTGGTCAGGGTCGCCGAGGGAGAGGACACCCGGCTGATCGCGGCGGGCATGGGCATAGCACCGTCCACGGCGCGGACGCATGTACAGCGCGTCCTGATGAAACTCGGCGTGGGCTCCCGGCTGGAGGCCGCGGCGCTGGCTGCCCGGACGGGGCTGCTGGACCGGGCGGGCCCGGTGGGAGGGACGGTGTCGCCCGAGGAGTGAGGGCGGGTGAGGGCCCTCACGGGGCGGGACGCCCGTGGTGCCGGTGCCGGTGCCTGTGCCTGTGCCGCCGGTACCGCGGACCTCCCCGCCCCGCCGCGCCGCGCGTCCCCGGACGTCCCGCCGCGCACGGGTGATCAGCCGCCCCGCCGTGTGCTCAGTCGCCTTGCTGTCGCTCCTGTACCGCGTCCGTGGCGTCCGGGGGCAGGAGTGGGGGAGCGATGGGCCGCAGCTTCAGCCAGACGAGGAAGAACAGGCCCAGGGCCAGCATGCTCAGGCCGGTCCACAGGTTGATGTTGAGGCCCTCGGCCCTGTCGATGTCCGCGTCGGACGCGGTGATGCCCGCGATCGTGATGATGACGCCGTACACCACGAACAGCCCTCCGATGAGGCGGCGGATGTCGAAGAGGCGGGCGGCGGTCGCGGACTTGGTCTCCAGTTCGGAGACCTCCTCCTGGAGCTCTTTGTCCGAGTAGTGGGCCGAGCGGCGCGCGGGGTCGCCTCCGGACGAGGAACCTGAGTGGGGGTCGGAGCCGGAGCCGGACGGGGATGCGGAGTGGTGGTCGGACATGGTCTCTCAATCCTCCCGCGGTCAGAACGAGAACGGGATGTAGCAGGCGGCCGCCAGGATCACCGCACCCCAGCCGAGCAGCGCGGGCTTGCGGTACCAGGCGTCGTCGCCCGCGGCGGGCGGCTCGGCCATGCCGGGCGAGGTGGTGCCGTAGACCAGGCCCTGGAGGTCCTCGGCCGGCTTGGGCGCGGTGAACAGCGTCACCACGACCATGACCACCGCGCCGGCGACGAAGCCCGCGATCGCGGAGACGAAGTTGGCGCCCTGGTCGGTGGGGATGCCGACGATGCCCTGCTTGTAGAGGACGAAGTAGTTGACCATCGCGGCGGTGGTGCCGGCGATCAGCCCCCAGAAGCCGGACTTCATCGACGCCCGCTTCCAGAACATGCCGATGATGAAGACCACGAACATCGGCACGTTGAAGAAGGAGAACAGCGTCTGGAGGTAGCTCATGATGTTCGAGAACGACGAGGCCAGGAAGGCCGTGCCGATCGACGCCATGACCCCGACCACGGTGATCAGCCGGCCGAAGCCGACGTAGTACCCGTCCTCGCGGTCCTTCACCACGTACCGCGCCCAGATGTCGGTGGTGAACACCGTGTTGAAGGACGAGATGTTGGCAGCCATGCCCGCCATGAACGCGGCCAGCAGACCGGTCACCGCGATGCCCAGGACACCGTTGGGCAGCAGCTGGGACATGAGGTAGGGGATGGCGTCGTTGTACTGGAGATCCGAGTCCGCGGTGCCGATCTTGGGCACCAGGACGGCCGCGACCAGGCCCGGGATCATCACCAGGAAGACGATGAAGATCTTCGGGTACGCGGCGATGAGCGGGGTGCGCTGGGCCGCGGAGAGGTTCTTCGCGGACAGGGCACGCTGCACCTCGGCGAAGTTGGTCGTCCAGTAGCCGAAGGACAGGACGAAGCCGAGGCCGAGGACGATGGTCAGCCAGTTGGCGCCGAGCGGGTTGTCGCTGCCGATGCCGGTGCCGCCCCAGGCCGTCATGAAGTCGGCGCCGCGGGACTCGGTCAGGGAGTCCGACAGCCCGTCCCAGCCGCCGACACTCCTCAGCCCGAGCACGGTGATCGGGATGAGCGCGGCGAGGATGACGAAGAACTGCAGCACCTCGTTGTAGATGGCCGAGGAGAGACCGCCGAGGGTGATGTAGGCGAGGACGAAGAAGCCGGCGACCACGATGGCCACCCACTGCGGCCAGCCCAGCAGCGCCTCGACCACGATCGCCAGCGCGTAGAGGTTGACGCCGGCGATGAGGATGGCCGCGCAGGCGAACAGGACCGAGCTGAGCAGGTGGGCCGCCTTGTCGAAGCGCAGCAGCAGGAACTCGGGGACCGAGCGGACCTTGGAGCCGTAGTAGAACGGCATCATCACCAGGCCGAGGAAGACCATCGCCGGGATGGCGCCGAGCCAGTACCAGTGCGTGGTGTAGACGCCGTACTGCGCGCTGTTGGCGGCCATGCCCAGGATCTCGGTGGCGCCCAGGTTGGCGGCGACGAAGGCCAGACCGGTGACCCAGGCGGGCAGGGAGCGGCCGGACAGGAAGAAGTCGAGGCTGGTCTTCACCGACCGGCGGGCCGCGAAGCCGATGCCGAGGACGACGACGAAGTAGATCCCGAGGATCAGGTAGTCGAGCCAGTTGGTGGGGAGCCGCAGCTCGGCGGCGAGGTGGAGCGGGCCGGTGGGATCGGTGGGGCCAATGGGACCGGTGGGGGAAGTGAGGTGTGGGGTGAACGGTGCAGGCAGATGTGTGGGGGTCTGCATGAGTACTCGCTTCGTTGCGCGAACCGATACGTCGCGGAATCTATGCCTCCGATTTCACTGATCGAACACGCCCGCTGACGCTTTTTGTTTGATGGTGATGTTGACGGTCCTGGTGAGTTGTGTTTTGGTGTGTTGGGTTATGTTGAAACAGGGTGAAGATGATGCAGTGAAAACCATGAAGTGAAGACCGTGAAGTGAAGACTGTGCAGTGAACGGCTCGAATGGAGCGTCCGGCGTGAAGAAGACCTCGACCCGACTGGCCGACGGTCGCGAACTCATCTACTACGACCTCAGTGACGACACCGTGCGCGACGCGGCCGACCGCCGCCCGCTGGACACCACCGTCACGACGTCCGAGATCCGCCGCGATCCGCTGCTCGGCGACTCCGTGGCCATCGCCTCCCACCGTCAGGGCCGCACCTACCATCCGCCGGCCGGTGAATGCCCCCTGTGCCCCTCCGAGGGCGACCGGCTCAGCGAGATCCCGGACTCCTCGTACGACGTCGTGGTCTTCGAGAACCGCTTCCCCTCCCTGGCCGGCGACTCCGGCCGCTGCGAGGTCGTCTGCTTCACCTCCGACCACAACGCCTCCTTCGGCTCCCTGAACGAGGAGCAGGCACGCCTGGTCCTGGACGCGTGGACGGACAGGACGTCGGAACTGTCCCATCTGCCCTCCGTTGAACAGGTGTTCTGTTTTGAGAACCGGGGGGCCGAGATCGGCGTCACCCTCCAGCACCCGCACGGGCAGATCTACGCTTACCCCTTCACCACCCCCCGCACCTCCCTGATGCTCCGCCAGATGGCCGCACACAAGGAGGCAACCGGCGGGGCAAATCTGTTCGACACCGTCCTGGCGGAGGAACTGGCCGGGGAGCGGATCGTCCTGGAGAGCGACCACTGGGTCGCCTACGTGCCGTACGCCGCGCACTGGCCCTACGAGGTCCACCTGTATCCCCGGCGCCGGGTGCCCGACCTGCTCGGGCTCGACGAGGCGGCACGCACCGAGTTTCCCCAGGTCTACCTGGAACTGTTGCGGCGGTTCGACCGGATCTTCGACGGGCGGGACGGAGGGGAGGACACCGCGGGCGAGTCCGCGACCCCGTACATCGCGGCCTGGCACCAGGCCCCGTTCGGCACGCTGGAGGAGTTCGACGGGGTCACGCGCGACGACTTCGCGCTCCACCTCGAGCTTTTCACCATTCGCCGTACATCCGGCAAGCTGAAGTTCCTCGCGGGTTCCGAGTCCGGCATGAACGTGTTCATCAACGACGTGCCGCCGGAACGCGCGGCCGAGCGACTGCGAGAGGTAGCGAGTTCATGAGCGGGAAGTACCTGGTCACCGGCGGCGCGGGCTATGTCGGCAGCGTCGTCGCCCAGCATCTGCTGGAGGCCGGCCACGAGGTCGTCGTCCTCGACAACCTCTCCACCGGCGTGCGCGAGGCCGTCCCGGCCGGTGCCTCCTTCGTCGAGGGCGACATCCGGGACGCCGCCACCTGGCTCGACCCCTCCTTCGACGGCGTCCTGCACTTCGCCGCGTTCTCCCAGGTCGGCGAGTCGGTCGTGAAGCCCGAGAAGTACTGGGACAACAACGTCGGCGGCACCATGGCCCTGCTCGGCGCCATGCGCGAGGCGGGCGTGCGCCGGCTGGTCTTCTCCTCCACCGCGGCCACCTACGGCGAGCCCGAACAGGTCCCGATCGTCGAGTCCGCCCCGACCCGCCCCACCAACCCCTACGGCGCCTCCAAGCTCGCCGTCGACCACATGATCACCGGCGAGGCGGCGGCCCACGGCCTGGGCGCGGTCTCCCTGCGCTACTTCAACGTGGCCGGCGCGTACGGCCACTGCGGTGAACGGCACGACCCCGAGTCCCACCTGATCCCGCTCGTCCTCCAGGTCGCCCAGGGCCGCCGCGACGCGATCAACGTCTACGGCGACGACTACCCGACGCCGGACGGCACCTGCGTCCGCGACTACATCCACGTCGCCGACCTGGCCGAGGCCCACCTGCTGGCCCTGACCGCGGCGACGCCCGGCGAACACCTCATCTGCAACCTCGGCAACGGCAACGGCTTCTCGGTCCGCGAGGTCGTCGAGACGGTCCGCCGGGTCACCGGCCATCCGATCCCCGAGGCCGTGGCCCCCCGCCGGGGCGGCGATCCGGCGGTCCTGGTGGCGTCGGCCGCCGCGGCCCACGAGAAACTGGGCTGGAAGCCGTCCCGCTCGGACCTCGCCGGGATCGTCGCGGACGCGTGGGAGTTCGCGCAGCGGCAGCAGCAGCGGCAGCAGCAGCGGCAGCAGCAGGGGCAGCAGCAGGGGCAGCAGCAGAACAAGCAGTAGCAGTAGCAGGCCGAGCAGTAGCAGGACATTCAGGATGACGAAGAGTCAGGGGCAGGGCATGAGCGAGTCCATCGCCGACGAGGCGGCCGCGGGAGTGGTCGGCGAGCGATTCCGGGAGCTGTACGGAGCCGAACCGCAGGGCGTCTGGGCGGCACCGGGCCGGGTCAACCTCATCGGTGAGCACACCGACTACAACGACGGCTTCGTCATGCCGTTCGCCCTGCCGCACACCGTGGTCGCGGCGGTCTCCCGGCGCGACGACGGCGTCCTGCGCCTGCACTCCGCCGACGTGGCCGCACCCGTCGTGGAGGTCACGGTCGACTCCCTCACCCCCGGCACGGACAAGAACTGGACCGCCTACCCGGCGGGCGTCGTCTGGGCCCTGCGCGAGGCCGGCCACGCCGTGACCGGCGCCGACATCCACCTCGCCTCGACGGTCCCGGCCGGCGCCGGCCTGTCCTCCTCGGCGGCCCTGGAGATCGTCGTCGCCCTCGCCCTCAACGACCTGTACGCACTGGGCCTGCGCGGTTGGCAACTGGCCCGCCTGTGCCAGCGCGCGGAGAACATGTACGTCGGCGCCCCCGTCGGCATCATGGACCAGACGGCGTCCGCCTGCTGCGAGAGCGGCCATGCCCTGTTCCTCGACACCCGTGACCTCTCCCAGCGGCAGATCCCCTTCGACCTGGCCGCCGAGGGCATGCGCCTGCTGGTCGTCGACACCCGGGTCAAGCACAGCCACAGCGAGGGCGAGTACGGCAAACGCCGCGCCGGCTGCGAGCAGGGCGCGGCCCTGCTGGGCGTCGACGCCCTGCGGGACGTCCCGCACGCCGGACTCGACGCGGCGCTGGAGCGGCTGGGCGACGAGGAGGAGGTCCGCCGCCTGGTCCGCCACGTGGTGACGGAGGACACGCGGGTGGACCAGGTCGTCGCCCTCCTGGAATCCGGCGACACCCGCGCCATCGGCCCCGTCCTCACCGCCGGCCACGCCTCCCTGCGCGACGACTTCCGCGTCTCCTGCCCCGAACTCGACCTGGTCGTCGACACGGCCGTCGTCGCCGGCGCCCTCGGCGCCCGCATGACCGGCGGCGGCTTCGGCGGCTCGGCCATCGTCCTGGCCGAGGCGACCGACGTGGACGCCATCACCAAGGCGGTGGAGAACGCCTTCGCGGCGGCAGGCTTCAAGACCCCCCGCGTCTTCGAGGCGGTGCCTTCGGCGGGGGCGCGGCGGGTGCGCTGAAGCGGGCCGGTGGTGCCGGTCAAGCCCCGGCGTCACCGCCCGTGAAGCGCACAGGCGACACGAGAGCGACGCGGATCAGGCCGGGTTCGGGCGGAGGGACGTCCGGGCAGTCCTGCGGGCCGTTTGAATCTCGGCGACGGCTGCGGCTGCAGCGGTGTCGAAAGCCGAGCCCTGCCGGGCCATGACCCGGCCGCGGGATTCCTCGACGAGGCGGACGACGCCGGAGAGGCCGGCGGGGTCGGCACGGTTGACCTCACCGGCCGGCTCGGCCTGGCAGTCGTCGGCATCGCCGGGGAAGCCGTAGCCCATGACGAGGGCGGCACGCAGCTCGCCGACGGTGCGCACGGAGAGGATCCACGAGGCCATCAGGGTGCGATCCCGTCCGAGGAGCGCCCCGCGGCCTCTGTCGTCACCCTTTGTGACGACGATCAACGAAACCGGCGGCTACCGTGGACGGGCAGGCCGAGAATCCCACCCATGGGAGGAACCATGACCGCCGAGCCCCTTGCCGAGCCGACCGCCGAGCCCGGCTGCCGCTGGCCGGGGCCGCCCCGGGACGGATACACCGTGGACGACCTGTACACGTTGCCCGACCTCCCGCCGCACACCGAGCTGATCGACGGGAGCCTGGTTTTCGTGAGTCCGCAGCGGTATTTCCACAGCACCATGATCGACCTTTTGACGGCCGGGCTGCGCCGCACGGTCCCCAAGGACATGAAGGCCGTCCGGGAGATGACCATCGTCCTGGACCGCCGCAACGGACCGGAACCCGACATCTCCGTCGTGCGCGCCGAGGCCGTCACCGGCGGGGAACAGACCCGTTTCCAGGCCGCGGACGTCCTGCTCGCCGTCGAAGTGATCTCCCCGGATTCAGAGGCCCGTCACCGCGACACCAAGCCGCGCAAGTACGCCGCTGCGGGCATCCCGCACTTCTGGCTGGTCGAGACGGGCGGCGCGGACCGGCACCCGGTCGTCCGGGTCTACGAACTCGACCCGGTGACCAAGGCCTACGACCTGACCGGTACCCGGCGTGAACTGCTCAAGCTCGGTGCGCCGTACGACATCGACATCGACATCACCTCGGAAGCGCTCGACGCGTTCTGACCGATCCCGCCCCCGGCAATTCGGTGCCGCCGCTCAACCGGGTTTATGAATCGGGTCCGTATCGATCCTCGGTCTGCTCGGCCCCGAATACGACAGGGCCGAGTTCGGAGGGCAGGTGACGCACCGCTGCTGCCGCTGCTTCTCGCGGCGTGGCCGCAGCCCTCACCTGCCGCCGGCGGCTCAGCCAGATCTCACGATCTGAGCCGACGCTCCTGGGAGTCACAGCAGACGAGATCCATCGATGAGGTGACCCGCACGGCGTAGGCGGAGACTTCCCCGGCCACCGAGCGGTCCCTCGAGCAGCCCGAATCCCGGCGACGGCAGCGGAAACCGAGGAGTCGCAGCCGGGGTCCTGACGCGCGACGATCCGACCGCGAAACTCCTCGGCTGGCCGGGCCACCCCGTTGAGACCGTCGGGATCGGCATGGTTGATCTCGCGGGCGAGTTCGGCCTCGAAGCCGTTGGCATCGGCGGGGAAGCCGTGACTCATGGTGAGGGCCGCGCGAAGCTCGCCCATGGTGCGCATGGGCGGGAACTGGGGCGGGCCGAAGTCCGCCGACTGTGCGGTCATGGCGATCGGGGCCCCTGGATGGTGTCGAATTCACGGTGCCCCGGGCGTTCCACTCCGTATCCGGGAAGCGCCTGTCCGGACTTCGGCGGGTCTCGCCCGACCTCCGGCCCGAGGGGGTGCCGGCCAGCAAAGCCGTTCACCCACGTACACGTTGGCCGGATCTTGGACAGGATCCACTTGGTGCCCCGCTCGCAGTGTGGATAGCGTTGGTTTGCTTGTGCATGCCATCTTGACGGGAGTCCCCAGTGAACCGCTCCGCCCGGCTCGTGACAGCCGCGTTCACCGCTTGCGCGGCTCTGTTCCTCACAGCCTGCGGCTCCGGAGGAGACGATGACGCGTCGCCGGACGACATCAAGGGAGTGGACACCGGTGGCGGCAAGGCAACAGCCAGTCCTTCCCCCACGACTGCGGCACGCGGAATCGAGCGACCGGAGATCCCGCTCCCCTCGACCTTCGCGATGACCTTCGAGGACTGGGCGAACTCCGATCCAAAGCTGCAGGCGATCCTGGATGACGGTCAGGAAGCGCTGCGTGCCAGTCACGCGGCGGTCATCGAGGCGGACCCCGACGCCGACTATGTGTCCTTCTACAACGAAGGTTCCGCACTGGAATCGGCCCGTGCCTGGATCAACGGTTTCATCAAGACCGACGACAGCCTGGTCGGCAAGGTCGACATCTTCGACGCACAGGTTCGTGTGAACGGCCAGGGACTGGGTGTCCTGTTCTACTGCGTGAACGAAGGCAAGGCCTCGACCAAGAACCGTGCGACCGGCAAGGTCGTGGGCACCCCCGCTGACGTCAACCCGTACCTTCAGTACCGCACCACGCTGCAGAAGACCTCCCAAGGGCTGTGGAAGACCAGGTCGGTTGAGACCGAACGCGGGGCATGCGGGAAGTGAAGAGGACAAACAGAGGGTTGGTTCTTGCGTCACTGACAGCCGTAGTACTGACGGTGCCGATCACCGAGGCTTATGGCTATGGGGAGGCGGATGACATGGCTCCTAGTACGCCGTCCAGGGGTCCCTCCGGTAGCGCCTCCGGTAGCTCACTTACTGCTGAGGCCGGAGCCTCTGGCATCAAGATCACACAGCTCTCGGGCGGTGGCTCCGGAGCATCTGCGAGGGCGTTCGCCCCCGTGGATCCCAACTGGGAGCCTCCGGCGTGTTGGTATGAACCCGTAGCCACCCCCGAACAGTTGAAGGGCGCTGTGGAACGGCTGAAGGAGGGCGGGAACCTGGTTCCTGTCACCCCGACGCTCAGTTGGGGCAAGGGCCTCATGGTCGACCACTATGAGAAGGGTGAGGGGCAGGCAGACGGAGAGGGCTACAGGGATTTCAATCTGGGCGAGGACGGCTACTTCTGGCGTGGAGTGATCAACGAGAGTCGACAGAACGACATCGACTCCTACGACTGCGAGCGCAACCTGTTCTGGCAGGACGCAAACACCCTCCCGGACGACCACGCACCCACCCCGGACATCCTCGCTGCCTACGCCTACGACAGGATCGAGGTTCCAGGGACCAGGATCGAACTGAAGCCCGCGGCAAGGTCTATTGTGAACCTGCCGACCTGGGTTTGGCTGGACAAGGGAACCTTCAAGGAAGTTCTGGTGCGGGCCGAACTGCCGAACACTGGAGTGTGGGCCGAGACGACGGCCAAGCCGGTCGCCCTACGCCTGGACCCCGGCACCGAAGACGCCGAGACGTACCCGGTGTCCGGTGACTGTGAGATCAACCGGGACGGCTCCATCGGCACGCCGTACGCCAAGAGCGAAATCGACAGGACGCCGCCGTGCGGCATCAGGTACCTACGCGCCACGAACGGCGAGCCGTACCGCTTGAAGGCATCGATCACTTGGGAGATCTCCTGGGAAGGCTCCGGCGGCGCTCAAGGCGACCTGCCGGACGGCACCTTCGAAACGACTCAGGACATGGCGGTTCAGGAGATCCAGTCCATCAACCGCTGAACCAGAGGCCGGGGAACGGGGAAATGATGAGCGACATCTACATCGACTTCGATGTGCTCAAGCGCGTGCGCGGCAATATCGAGCGCATCGGCGAGATCATGGAGCGACCAGGTCGGGAGATGGAAGAAGTCGACGGCGCTTCCATGGGCGTGGACACGCTGGCGTCACGTATGAATGATTTCGGGGACGAGTGGTCCTACGGAGTCAAACAGATCAAGAAGTACTCCGGTGCGGCGGTCAAGGCCCTCGACAAGATGCAGAAGGCATTCGAGGAAATGGACGAAACTCTGGCCAAGGAACTGCGCAAGGCGCGGGAGGGGCACGCGTGAGTGACCCGTTCTCGTGGACCTCGCCCACGCAGACCTCACCGCTGAAGGAAAAGTACCCGGCTCTGGAATTCGTGCCCTGCCCGGGCGACCCCCACGCCGCTAAGCACGTGGCGAACATCGTACAGCGCACAGCCAAGGCGCTGGACGATATATCCGACGTCCTGCACAGCACCGGAGACGGTGATTGGAAGGGACGTCACGCAGACGCATTCCGTGAACAGTTCGATGACGACTTCCGGCCCAAAGTCGACAAGGCGAAACGATCCTTCGGCAAGGCTGCGGGGGCGTTGACGGGCTGGGCCGACGAGATGCCGACCTGGCAACGCAAGGCAGAGGTCTTGGAGAGCCGGGCGCAGGACGCGCAGGACGCCCTGCGCGCGGCGAAGGACCGGCTGTCCGGGCTGCCGCCCAAACCACTGCTTGACCTGCCGCCGAAGGACGACGCGGAGGCCCGCAAGCAGGAGAAGGCAGAGAAGGACCGTTCCGCGGCACAACTGGCGGCCAGTACAGCGGAATCCGACCTCGAACGGATCCGCGCCCAGGCCCGGAAGCTGGCCACTGACTACGACCTGGAAGGTCGAACCGTCGCACGGCGCCTCGACAAGGCGATGAACATCGCGCCGAACGAGCCGGGTTTGCTGGACAAACTGGGCGACGCCATTGTCGACATCGGGAAAGTCCTCGGTAAGCTCGACGACCTCATTGCCGAGGCCGTCAGCGCGGCGGTGGCCGAAGCGGTCAAGTGGCTCGCGGACCACGCTTACACCATCGCAGCCCTCGGAGACGTACTGGCGACTGTGAGTGCTGCGCTAGGCGCGATCTCGCTTGTGATGCTCGGTCTTAGCGTGTTCTTTCCGCCTCTCGCCGTGGCAGCGGGAACGGTGGGCATGGTGTCGGGCGGCTTCGCCGCTGGGGCCCTTGCGCTTCATGGCACGGCCCGTGCAGTGGGAGGTGAGGAGGTGGTCTCCAACCGAACTCTCGCGCAGGACGTGCTGGGAACCCTCCCGTTTGGACTCGCGTTCAAGGGGGTGACCGCGGTTGTCGCCGGAAGCCGTGTCGCCGATGCCTCTGCCAATTTTGGGTTGGTGGACACCGTTGCTTCCTTCATCGCCGATCCGACGGCACTGGGCTACTTCGCCCCACAGAACGACCGTCAGAAGGCTGAACTTGTCATGCCTGGCGGAGGCGGATTCCTCCTCGTGGGGTTCGAGAACGCCTGGAAGGCTGGGAGAGAGAAGGACCGTGTTGCGCAACAGGAGAAGTGAAGGTTCTCATGAAGGATGAACAGATCCTCGCGTACTTCGACGGGCGAGGCACCGTGGAGATCACGTTGAGGGGCCGCGAAGTGGCGCAGGGCGACAGGATCGCGGCGATCGCCTTCGAGTTGGGATACACGCTTCACGGGAGGGAGGTCATCACCCGGGGGCAATGGCGCATGATCTATCTGCGCGATGACTCCCCCGACGTCCGCCAACGTGCCCAGCACACATGGGACAGAATCCGTGCCGGAGGGCCCCTGTTCCCCCAGGCACGGCCCCCCGTCGGGATACCGCCCGTCCCCGGCAGGCAGATCGCTCCGATGGAGGCGGCTTCGGCGCGGCAGAACATGACTGCCTACGAAACGCACGGATCGCGGGGGCTGGTCATTATCGCGTCCTTCCTCGGCATTGCCTTCCTCTTGTTGGCGTGGGTGGTACGCGAGGCGCTCGGCGGCGCGATCGCCCTGCTGGTGGCAGCAGCCCTCATGGGCGTCGTCGCGATCCTGACGCCCCGCTGGATGAGGAACTGGTACGAGTACAACCGGCAAAAGGTGACCTGCTTCAACCAGCAGCGGTCCCAGCAGTGGGGTCCACCACCGCCCCCTGCCCCTCCCCCGCCGGTCCGAGGCGACGGGCGGGACAGCCCCGGAAGGAGCGGCTCGTGATCCGTGTCGACTTCTCTGTCCCGGTCGACTTCGAGGACATCCCCATCGGTGCTGACTTCGAGACCGCCTGGACCGAGCTGAACAGACGCTACGCACGACCGTCGATGACGGGTGACCTCGACCAAGAGAAACTTGGCGAGATGGCCCGGGCGTTGCAACAGGTCTCCTGTTTCCTCAAGGAGGTCGGCGTCGTGTACGCGGCTGACTGCCTCCACATGTTCCAGGGCGCCCTCTCCTTGGGCTCGTTGGCAGTTGCCGTCGTCGACTTCCCTTATGGGAGCGACCCGGCTACGGCGGCCCGTGGAACTCTGCGGGGCGTACTGGAGTCACGAGGACCGGAGTGGGCCGGCTCGGTCATCGACACCCCGTGCGGTCCGGCAGCCGTATTCACAGGGGGTCAGCTCTATACGCTCTCGCCAGTTTTCTCACCGACCGGTGAGGCTGTTGACGTACTCACCGCCCAGTTCCATGCCATGATCCCGGTCCCGGAAGAGGCAGACGGAGAGGGGCGGCGCATGTGCCTGATTGCCTTCTCCACCCCGAACGTCGACCACTGGGAAGAGTGCTACGCCCCGGTCATGGCAGCAGTCCTGAGAAGCCTCCGCTTCACTGAGGACGGACAGAGTGACGCCGACACCACCCCCACGGTGTTGGACGGGAGTCATGTCATCAACGGTTGACGCTGTCCTTGAGTCCGTCGATGAATCCGGTGAACGCGTCGGTACCCACCACGAAGCCATCGTGCGTGGTGACTTTGGAGTCGCGTATGCCCACCTGCGTGCGAGTGTGGGCCACCTCGACGCATTCGTTGTCCGCCGCGCTGAAGCTGCTTTTGAACCATGGCGCTGCGCCGAGCTGAGCTGTGGTTGCTCTTTCGTTCATCGGGTCAGCTCCTGTCGTGCTGCGGTCAACAGTTCGAGACTCGCCGACGTGTTGGCCGCCTGCGATCGCAGGTAGTCAAACATGAGTTTGTAGTTCTGCACATCGGCCGGTGCGTCGAGATAGAGCCCTCGCTTGTGGAGCTCCAGGTAGACCACGTTCATGCTGCTGGGAGGGTCGTCCGCGTTGTCGCGACCAAGGAGCAGGAAGTGGCCTCCTGACCCGGCGGCGTGGGCGCCGGCGGTGAACTGGAGCACTTGGATGTCCACATGGGGACACCGCGCCACGGCGATCAGATGATCGATCTGCTCCGCCATGACCTCCACACCACCGACGCGCCGTCTGAGGACGGCGTCGTCCAGTACCACCCACAGGTGCAGCGCGGGGGAGCGGTCCAGTACGGCCTGGCGCTTGATGCGCGCATCCACCTTGCTCGCGATCACGTCGGGCTCCGTGCGTACGTCCTGCGCCTGGTGAAGGGCGAGCGCGTATCGCGGCGTCTGGAGCAGGCCCGGTACCAGGGCGTTGGCGAAGACGTGCTCGTAATCGGCGACGTCCTCGAAGGACATCAGGGGGTCCATGACCTCGGGCACAGCGGGATGGTCCATCCACCAGCCACTGTCCTGATTGCGGACGAGTTCGATCAGAGCCCCCGACTCTTCCGGTGTGGCACCGCATGAGTCGGCGATGGCTCTCACCGTGGGAATCCTGAGCCGGGCCTTGTCCTGCCATGTCTCATACCGGTTGACGGTCCCGACGGAGACCCCCGCCCGTTTGGCGACTTCGGACTGCGTCAGGTCGGCGCCGGTACGCAGCGCCTTGAGGCCGCGGGCGATCTGCATCCGCCCGGCAGGGCCCGCTGATCCTCGTGGGGTCACCAATTTCTCCCATTCGCTCTTCGTCACCCTGGTGCCTGGCTGTGGTGCGGGCATGGAGAGCGTACGGAGCGGCGTGCTGGCTGGCACTGACATCAGGAAGTTCACTCGGTCGAGGGAGAGAAAGGTCATTGAGTATCAATCATTGAAATTCAATACCATCGTCTTCGGTGAAGGTAATGGGCGCTGAGGGTCGGCTGGTGAGGGTCCTGATGCGCGTGTCAGCGCCTGCTGGCTGACTTTCGTCAAAGGAGATCTCGTGCGACGACGGATCACACACACCACCCGGGTACGACCGTTGCACTCTTCGCGCGGACCCAGGGAACGGGCGGCGCTTCGGAGACGGCGCCGGGCAGGCCAGGGTGTGCCGCGTCAGTCTGCTCCCGCGCCCACGATCTGGGGACGACTGGGCGATGACTTCACCAGCTCCCAGGGTGCCCCTCGTGTCAACGTCGGCCTGGGGGTCACATCATGAACGAGGGAGCGGCTCAGGTGCGGCTCCTGCCCCGGACCGATGCTCATGACCGGCCCTGCCTCCTGCTCACGGAGGGGGACGGTCCCGCCTCCCGGCTCGCCGACCGGATGGAGAGCATGCAGACGAGTCTCGCGGGCCGGCTTCTCGGCCGGACGCGGGACCTGCTGGTGGCGGGAGGAATGTCCAGCAACGCTCTCGGGCTGCTCGCCGGTCAGTTGGCCGACGCGCTGGCGGATGTGCTGGTGGTGGCCGAGTCGCGGCGCCGTCGGCTTCCCGGAGCGGCCGATCACGTGCCGGCGTTCGTCCTGCCCGGCCTCCGTGCTTACAGCTTGCGCACGTTCCCCGGCCAGGACCTCGCCTCCGCCCGGGCCGCCCGACGTCATGTGCGGGACACCGTCCAGCAGTGGGGCCTGTCGCCGGAAGCCGTGGACGATCTGGAGCTGATCACCGGGGAGCTGGTCGCGAATGCCCTGGAGCACACCGACAGCCGCACCATCACGGTCACGTGCGGTCTGACCGCCGAAGCCGCCGCGGTCGGCGTGACCGACGAGGGGGAGAGCGGCGCGGCAGTGGTGCCCGAGGTGCCGAGGGGCGAGCAGGAGAACGGACGCGGTCTGCTGATCACGGATGCGCTGGCCGCCCGGTGGGGAAGCCTGCGAACGGGCGAAGGTCTGACGGTCTGGGCCGAGATGGCCGTTGATGTGGGCTCGCCAGGTGCTCGGGGCGGCTCGTATGAGGCCGGGCGAGAAAGGCTGTAGCTCCGGGTGGCGGCGATCCGTTCAGGCCAGCCGCTTCGTCAAGGTGTACTCCGTGATCCCCGGCGGGTAGTCCGGGATCACGCAGACCACCTCGTAGCCGTGCCGCCGGTAGAACCTCGGGGCCTGGAAGTCCCAGGTCTCCACGCGGGAGGAGCGGCAGCCGCGGGCCGTGGCGAGGCGTTCCGCCTCTGTGAGCAGGAGGGTGCCCAGGCCCGCTCCGCGGTGGCGTTCGTCGACCCACAGGTACGTCACGTGCAGCCAGGTCGTCCAGGTGTGGCCGACCAGGCCGCCCGCCAGAGCACCGGCCGTATCCGATGCCCACACGTGCAAAGGGGACTCGCGTTCCTGCGGGGTGCCGCGCAGGGCGCGCAGCACCGGGGACGCCGCCGTGTTGGTGTCCCGCAGCCGCCTGCGGAGCAGATCACGTCGGTCCTTGTCGACTTCCGTCTCAAGACGAAACATGGGGCTCACCATAAACGCGCAGGAGCGCCAGTTCTGCAAATAGCCTTCCACTCCCGGCCCTCGTCCGTACTCTGATGAACAGCGCCGGTGGGGGCCGGCGCCGTTCAGGGGGCGAGACACTCGGGTACGCGGTCCGGGGCGGGGTGCTGGTGACGCGCGGCGGCGGCCGGGCGGCTCCGGCGGCCCGCCCCGGGATCGATGGTTTCGGTGGTTCCGGCCGGGTCCCGGTCTGGTTCCGGCGGTCCGGAACCGGGCTCCGGCGTCGTACCCGTACAGGTGTCGGTGTCGTCTTCCGGCGACGGGGTAGTCCCCTGCTCTGCAGAGAGCATGGGGAAGGGGGTTTCGTGCAACGTATCCGAGTGCTGGTCGTCGACGACCATCGCATCTTCGCCGAGTCGCTCGCCGCAGCCCTGGCCGCCGAGCCGGACGTCGAGGTGTCCGCGGCGGGCAGCGGACCGGCCGCACTGCGGTGCCTGGAGCGGGCGGCCGCCGAGGGGCGGCGGTTCGACGTCTTACTGGTCGACGCCGACCTGGGCGGCACAACGCCGTCCGGTCCCTCCGCCGTACCGGCGCGAGCGGGCGACGAGGACGGCATCGTCGACGGGATGTCCCTGGTCACCGGGGTGCGCTCGGTCCAGCCGCGGGTACGGATCGTGGTGCTCGCCGAGAAGGACGACGCGCGCCGTGCCGCGCTCGCCCTCCAGGCCGGTGCGGGCGGCTGGGTCGCCAAGGACTGCTCGCTGAGCCGGCTGCTCGCCGTCATCCGGGGCGTACTGCGCGACGAGACGCATCTGCCGCCCGCCCTGCTCACCGGCGTTCTGCGCGAACTCACCGCCGCCCGCAAGCACCGCACCGAGAGCGAACGGCTCGTGGAGTCCCTGACCCCGCGCGAGCGGGAGGTGCTGCGGTGCATGGTCGCGGGCCTGGGGCGCAAGGCCGTCGCCGAGCGCCTGTACCTGTCCCCGCACACCGTCCGTACGCACATGCAGAACGTGCTCGGCAAGCTGGGCGTGCACTCCACCCTCGCCGCCGTCGCCCTGGCCCGGCGGGCGGGTGTCGGACCGGCCGACCTAACCGGGGATGTTGTCGAACGGGGCAGTCAACTGGCGTAGCAGACCTGCCAGTTCGCCGCGCTGGGCGCGGGAGAGCTCGGCGAGGATCGCCCGTTCCTGCGCCAGCAGCCCGGCCAGCGCCTTGTCCCCGCGGTCGCGGCCCTCGTCCGTGAGCCGGACCAGGACGCCACGCCGGTCGTTGGGGTCGGGCAGGCGCTCCACCAGATTCTTCTTGGTCAGGCGGTCGATGCGGTTGGTCATCGTGCCCGAGGTGACCAGCGTCTGGGTGAGGAGCTGCCCCGGCGAGAGCTGGTAGGGGGCGCCCGCGCGGCGCAGCGCGGTCAGGACGTCGAACTCCCAGGGCTCCAGCCCGTGCTCGGCGAAGGCCAGTCTGCGGGCCCGGTCCAGATGCCGGGCGAGCCTGCTCACCCGGCTGAGCACCTCGAGCGGTTCCACGTCGAGGTCCGGGCGCTCCCGGCGCCATGCTGCGACCAGCCGATCGACCTCGTCCTCCATGACGATCAGTGTAGTGGTTGTGTCGACGTGAAGTCTCTTGATGTCAACTTTCTTGACGTCGAGCTAGCTGGGGCGGGACGCTGGGTACCCGTCGGCCGACTCCAGGAGGCTCCATGTCCGCTGTCACCGATCCCCGGTGGGACCCCGCCCAGTACCTGCGTCACGCCGGTCACCGGACCCGGCCCTTCCTCGACCTCCTCGCCCGCGTCCCCGGCCTCCCCGGCGACCCGCCCCGCCTCGCCGACCTCGGCTGCGGCGCGGGCAACGTCACCGCGCTGCTCGCCGAGCGCTGGCCGCGTGCCCGCATCACCGGCTACGACAACTCGCCCGAGATGCTCGACCGGGCCCGCGCCGACCACGAGAGCCCGGTTCCCGACGGCGGCCGGATCGACTTCGCCCACGCCGACGTCCGCATCTGGACGCCCGAGCCCGGCCGGCCGTACGACCTGATCGTCAGCAACGCCGCTCTGCAGTGGATCCCCGGACACGCGGACCGGTTCGCGGACTGGATCGCCGGACTCGCCCCCGGCGGCACCCTCGCCTTCCAGGTGCCCGGCAACTTCGACGCCCCCAGCCACGTCCTCCTGCGCGAACTCGCCCACTCCCCGCGCTGGGACGGACGCCTCGGCGGTGTCCTGCGGCACGCCGACGCCGTGCTCCGTCCGGAGGCGTACCTGGAGCGACTGACCGGCCTCGGCTGCACCGCCGACGTGTGGGAGACGACGTACGTCCATCTCCTCCAGGGCGAGGACCCCGTCCTGGACTGGGTCAAGGGCACCGGCCTGCGGCCCCTCCTCACCGCCCTCGCCGACGACCCCGGCGCGCGCGACGCCTTCGTCGACGAGTACCGCACCGCCCTGCGCACCGCCTACCCGGCGGGCCCGCACGGCACCCCGTTCCCGTTCCGCCGGATCTTCGCGGTGGCCCGCATGCGGCAGGAGGAGACCCGATGATCACCGGTCTCGACCACGTCCAGCTCGCCGCGCCGCCCGGCAGCGAGGAGCGGCTGCGCGCGTACTACGTCGATGTCCTCGGCATGGTGGAGATCCCGAAGCCGCCCGCACTGGCCGCACGCGGCGGCTGCTGGTTCCAGGCAGGCGGGGTCCAACTGCACCTGGGGATCGAGAGCGGGTTCCGGCCCGCGAAGAAGGCCCACCCCGGCATCGGGGTCACCGCGATCGAGGCGTACGCCACCCGGCTGCGGGACCGCGGTGCGCCCGTCACCTGGGACGACACGCTCCCGG
Organism: Streptomyces sp. P9-A2; assembly: GCF_036634175.1. Lineage (NCBI taxonomy): Bacteria > Bacillati > Actinomycetota > Actinomycetes > Kitasatosporales > Streptomycetaceae > Streptomyces > Streptomyces sp. P9-A2. The sequence continues at coordinate 3,315,930 of NZ_JAZIFX010000001.1, read as the reverse complement.
GCCACCGCCGCTTCTACTCCGAGGACCCTGTCGGCAACCGCCTGGAGTTCCTGGGGCCGGCCGCCTGACGGCCGTGCCCTCCCCCGGGAGCCTTCCCGGCCTCCCGGAGCCGGCGGCCCGCGACGGCCAGGGCGTCCTCCAGGTCCTGAATCACCCGGGGCGCGACGAGGAGGGCGACCGCCCCGGCCCCGTCGGCGAGCGCGAGGGGCTCGCGGCTGCCGGACAGCCCGCGGACCAGTTCCTCCAGCCGCGGGGCGGCCTCATTGACCGGAATTTCGTTCATGCCCGGATGATTCCATGCGGCGGGTTCGCCGGTCCGCCGGTTTCAGTTCTTCCGGTGCCCGATCAGCCGAGGCTTCTGCTCCAGGCCGTCCAGGCCGTGCCAGGCCAGGTTGACCAGGTGCGCGGCCACCTCCGACTTCCTCGGCTTGCGGACGTCCAGCCACCACTGGCCGGTCAGCGCCACCATCCCGACCAGCGCCTGCGCGTACAGCGGAGCCAGCTTGGAATCGAACCCGCGGCTCTTGAACTCGCGGCCTAGGATGTCCTCCACCTGGGTGGCGATGTCCGAGATGAGGGAGGCGAAGGAACCCGTCGACTGGGGGATCGGGGAGTCCCGGACCAGGATGCGGAACCCGTCCGTGTACTCCTCGATGTAGTCCAGCAGCGCGAACGCCGCCTGCTCGCACAGCTCCCGCGGATGCCCCGCGGTCAGTGAACCCGTCACCATGTCCAGCAGACGCCGCATCTCACGGTCCACCACCACCGCGTACAGGCCCTCCTTGCCGCCGAAGTGCTCGTACACCACCGGCTTGGAGACCCCGGCCTTCGCCGCGATCTCCTCCACCGACGTGCCCTCGAAGCCCTTCTCGGCGAACAAGGTGCGGCCGATCTCCAACAGCTGCTGACGGCGCTCCGCGCCGGTCATCCGGGTGCGGCGGGCGCGCCGCGGCTTGTCATTGCTCGAGGTGCTGCTGGAGTCGGTCGCCACAGCGACCATCATGCCGCCTCAGCCGTCTCCCGCCCGCGCCGGGAGCGGCCTTCCCCGGTCTCACGGCGCGAATCGATACGCGAGCGTGACGGCCAGCGCACGTCGTACGCCCAGCCCAGCATCTCGAACCAGCGGATCAGCCGGGCGCTCGAATCGATCTGCCCCCGCTCCACGCCGTGCCGCGCGGACGTCGGGTCGGCGTGATGCAGGTTGTGCCAGGACTCGCCGCAGGACAGCACCGCCAGCCACCACACATTGCCCGAACGGTCCCGCGACTTGAACGGCCGCTTGCCCACCGCGTGACAGATCGAGTTGATCGACCACGTCACATGGTGCAGCAACGCCACCCGGACGAGTGACCCCCAGAAGAAGCCCGTGAACGCGCCCCACCAGGACATCGTCACCAGACCGCCGATCAGCGCCGGCAGCGCCAGCGACACCCCCGCCCACAGCACGAACTGGCGGGAGATCGCACGCAGTGTCCGGTCCTTGATCAGATCCGGCGCGTACTTGTCCTGCGGAGTCTGTTCCTCGTCGAACATCCAGCCGAGATGAGCCCACCACAGGCCCTTCAGCAGCGCCGGCAGCGACTCCCCGTACCGCCACGGCGAATGCGGGTCGCCCTCGGCGTCCGAGAACTTGTGATGCTTGCGGTGGTCCGCCACCCAGCGCACCAGCGGACCCTCCACCGCCATCGAACCCGCCACCGCCAGAGCGATCTTCAACGGACGCTTCGCCTTGAACGAACCGTGCGTGAAATGACGGTGGAAGCCGATGGTGATGCCATGGCAGCCCAGGAAGTAGAAGAACACCAGCAGGCCGAGATCCAGCCAGCTCACCCCCCAGCCCCAGGCCAGCGGCACCGCCGCCAGCACGGCCAGGAACGGAACGATGATGAAGGCCAGCAGCGCGATCTGCTCGATCGAACGCTTGCGCTCCCCGCCCAGCGTGGCGGAGGGGACGGCCGCGGTATCGGAGCCGGTGCCGGCACCGGAGGGCGCGGCCGCGGTATCGGCGCCGGAGGGCGGCGGTTTCTCCGAGGCTTCGTCGATGACATCAGGGCGTGAGGTCATGCGTGTCCCTTGTGGGGTATGAGGGGTGAAGGTGGTGCCGGGCCGCCGGAACCGAGCAGCGTTTCCTACGGGACCGTAACCTACGGCATCGTAAGTATGGCAGTGCGCGGCCCGGCGGCAAGAGCCCACGAACTCGCGCTTCCCGGCCGACACCTATCCTGGGAACCGGTCGGACAGCGCGGTCCGCTCTGAGTACCTACTTCCCGGATACCCGGCCCGTATGCGGCGCCCAGCCGCCCACAGACGCCGTCCGGGCCCTCCAGACCAGCTTCCACACTGCAAGGAGCCGCACCTGTGAGCAGTGCCGACGACCAGGCCGTGTCCACGGCTACCACGAGCAGCGAACTACGGGCCGACATCCGCCGGCTGGGTGATCTCCTCGGAGAGACCCTCGTCCGCCAGGACGGCCCCGAACTCCTCGACCTCGTCGAAAAGGTCCGCCGACTCACCCGCGAGGACGGCGAGGCCGCGGCCGAACTGCTGCGCGGCACCGAACTCGAGACCGCCGCCAAACTGGTCCGCGCCTTCTCCACCTACTTCCACCTGGCGAACGTCACCGAACAGGTGCACCGCGGCCGTGAGCTCCGCGCCCACCGCGCCGCAGAAGGCGGACTGCTCGCCCGCACCGCCGACCGCCTCAAGGACGCCGACCCCGAGCACCTGCGCGAAACCGTGCGGCACCTCAACGTCCGCCCGGTCTTCACCGCGCACCCCACCGAGGCCGCCCGCCGCTCCGTCCTCAACAAGCTGCGCCGCATCGCCGCCCTCCTCGACACCCCCGTCATCGAGAGCGATCGGCGCCGCCTCGACACCCGCCTCGCCGAGAACATCGACCTCGTCTGGCAGACCGACGAACTGCGCGTCGTACGCCCCGAACCCGCCGACGAGGCCCGCAACGCCATCTACTACCTCGACGAGCTGCACGCGGGCGCCGTCGGCGACGTCCTCGAGGACCTCACCGCCGAACTCGAACGCGTCGGCGTCACCCTCCCCGACGACACCCGCCCCCTCACCTTCGGCACCTGGATCGGCGGCGACCGCGACGGCAACCCCAACGTCACCCCCCAGGTGACCTGGGACGTCCTCATCCTCCAGCACGAACACGGCATCAACGACGCCCTGGAGATGATCGACGAACTCCGCGGATTCCTCTCCAACTCCATCCGCTACGCCGGCGCCACCGAGGAGCTCCTGAGCTCCCTGAAGGCCGACCTGGACGCCCTCCCCGAGATCAGCCCCCGCTACAAGCGCCTCAACGCCGAGGAGCCCTACCGGCTCAAGGCCACCTGCATCCGGCAGAAGCTCGAGAACACCAAGCAGCGCCTCGCCCAGGACACCCCCCACCAGAAGGGCCGCGACTACCTCGGCACCGGCGAACTCCTCGCCGACCTGCGGATCATCCAGAGCTCCCTGCGCGAGCACCGCGGCGCCCTCTTCGCCGACGGCCGCCTCGCCCGCACCATCCGCACCCTCGCCGCCTTCGGCCTCCAGCTCGCCACCATGGACGTACGCGAACACGCCGACGCCCACCACCACGCCCTCGGCCAGCTGTTCGACCGGCTCGGCGAGGAATCCTGGCGCTACACCGACATGCCCCGCGACTACCGCACCAAGCTTCTCGCCAAGGAACTCCGCTCGCGCAGGCCCCTCGCCCCCACCCCCGCACCCGTCGACGCGGCCGGCGAGAAGACCCTCGGCGTCTTCCAGACCGTCAAGCGGGCCCTGGAGATCTTCGGCCCCGAGGTCATCGAGTCCTACGTCATCTCCATGTGCCAGGGCGCCGACGACGTCTTCGCCGCCACCGTCCTCGCGCGGGAGGCCGGGCTGATCGACCTGCACGCCGGCTGGGCGAAGATCGGCATCGTCCCGCTGCTGGAGACGACGGACGAACTGAAGGCCGCCGACACCATCCTCGAGGACATGCTCTCCGACCCGTCCTACCGGCGCCTCGTCGCGCTGCGGGACGACGTCCAGGAAGTCATGCTCGGCTACTCCGACTCCTCCAAGTTCGGCGGCATCACCACCAGCCAGTGGGAGATCCACCGCGCCCAGCGCCGACTGCGCGACGTCGCCCACCGCTACGGCGTACGCCTGCGCCTCTTCCACGGCCGCGGCGGCACCGTCGGCCGCGGCGGCGGCCCCACCCACGACGCCATCCTCGCCCAGCCCTGGGGCACCCTCGAAGGCGAGATCAAGGTCACCGAACAGGGCGAGGTCATCTCCGACAAGTACCTCATCCCCGCCCTGGCCAGGGAAAACCTCGAACTCTCCGTCGCCGCCACCCTCCAGGCGTCCGCCCTGCACACCGCACCCCGCCAGTCCGACGAGGCCCTGGCCCGCTGGGACGCCGCCATGGACGTCGTCTCCGACGCCGCCCACGACGCCTACCGCCGGCTCGTCGAGGACCCCGACCTCCCCGCCTACTTCTTCGCCTCCACCCCCGTCGACCAGCTCGCCGACCTGCACCTCGGCTCCCGCCCCTCCCGCAGGCCCGACTCCGGCGCCGGCCTCGACGGACTGCGCGCCATCCCCTGGGTGTTCGGCTGGACCCAGTCCCGCCAGATCGTCCCCGGCTGGTACGGCGTCGGCTCCGGCCTCAAGGCCCTGCGCAAGAGCGGCCTCGACACCGTGCTCGACGAGATGCACGAACAGTGGCACTTCTTCCGCAACTTCATCTCCAACGTCGAGATGACCCTCGCCAAGACCGACCTCAGAATCGCCCAGCACTACGTCGACACCCTTGTCCCCGACGAGCTCAAGCACGTCTTCGACGCGATCAGGGCCGAGCACGAACTCACCGTCGCCGAAGTGCTCCGCGTCACCGGCGAGCCCGGCCTCCTGGACGCCGACCCGGTCCTCAAGCAGACCTTCACCATCCGCGACGCCTACCTCGACCCCATCTCCTACCTCCAGGTCGCCCTGCTCAAGCGCCAGCGCGACGCCGCCACCGCCGGCGACCAGCCCGACCCGCTGCTCGCCCGAGCCCTCCTCCTCACCGTCAACGGAGTCGCGGCGGGCCTGCGCAACACCGGCTGACCAACACGCCCTAGAAGCCGCCCACGACAAAGGGTGCCCCCCGGCCGTACTCCGGCCCGGGGGGCACCCTTCGTCGTTCCGCACCACAACCGCGGGGGTCCTGCCTCACACCACCAGGAACGCCGCCGTCACCAGCGCCACCCCCGACAACCCCATCACCCACGCCATCCGCGTCCGCAGCAGCCCGCCCGCCACCACCACCGACGCCAGCATCAACGCCCCGCCCATCGGCACCCACGCGTAGAGAATCCCGGCGGGACCGGAACGGACCCCCTCGGCCCCGCCCGGCTTCATGACGACGGTGTACGTCCGCCCCTTCGTCACGGCCGCGTTGTTCTCCAGCACGACCTCCGCCCGCGGCTGCGACCCGGGCGACACCGGCGTGTACGCCCCCGTGCAGGCGTGCTCAGCACAGGACGTCACCGCGACCGAGCCCCGCTCCCGCCCCTTCGTCAGCATCACGTACTGCGCCGTGCCCCACGACGCCCACACACCCGCGATCAGGATCAGCACGGTGACCGCGCCCATCGCCGTGAACCGGCCGAAGCACAGAGCGGCTGACGAACCCCGGGAGGACGAGACGGCTGAGGGCATGGCCGAGATCCTTGGCCATGCCCTTGCGGTCGGTCAACTCTGTGAGGGATCCACACCCACTCGAAAGACGTACGCACCTCAGGAGCCGGCTACGCACTCAGGGGCCGGCTGCACACTCAGGGCCGGCTGCACACCCAGGAGCCGGGAGCCCTCGAGCCGTGCACCCCTCAGGAGTTGTACGTCCCCTGCGCCCGCTCCAGACCGTCGATCACCAGACACTCCACCGCGTCCGCCGCCCGGTCCACGCAATAGTCCAGCTCTTTGCGCTCCGCCGACGAGAAGTCCCGCAGCACGTAGTCCGCCACCTGCATCCGCCCCGGCGGCCGCCCGATCCCGAACCGCACCCGGTGATAGTCCGGACCGAACGCCTTCGTCATCGACTTCAGCCCGTTGTGGCCGTTGTCCCCGCCCCCCAGCTTCAGCCGCAGCGTCCCGTAGTCGATGTCCAGCTCGTCATGGACCGCCACCACCTGCGCCACCGGAACCTTGTAGAACTCCCGCAGCGCGTTCACCGGCCCGCCCGACAGATTCATGAACGACGTCGGCTTCGCCAGAATCACCCGTCGGCCGGCCGGACCCGGCGGCCCGATCCGCCCCTCCACCACCTGCGCCTGAGCCTTCCCGGCCCGCTTGAACCGGCCCGAGATCCGCTCCGCCAGCAGGTCCGCCACCATGAACCCCACGTTGTGCCGGTTCCCGGCGTACTCCGGCCCCGGATTGCCCAGCCCCACGATCAGCCAGACAGCCGCCGCATCGGTCGTCACGTCCCTGTCTCCTTCGTCCACGTCCACGTCCCGTGCTCGTCCCCGTACACACGTCGGCCGCTGCCCCCGCACGGGAACAGCGGCCGACGCGTAGGAAGACTACGAGAAGGATCAGGCCTGGGCGGCCTCGTCCTCGGCACCCTCCGCGGCCTCCTCGGCCTGCGCGGCCAGCACCTGCAGCACCACGGTGTCCTCGTCCACCGCCAGCTTCGCACCGGCCGGCAGCACCAGGTCCTTGGCGAGAATCGTGGCGCCGGCCGACAGGCCCTGCACCGAGACGCTCACGCCGTCCGGGATGTTCGTCGCCTCGGCCTCGATCGGCAGCGTCGGAATGACGTGCTCCAGCAGGTTGCCGCCCGGAGCCAGTTCACCCTCGGCGGTCACGTGGATCTCGACGGTGACCCGCTCGCCCCGCTTCACCATCAGCAGGTCGACGTGCTCCAGGAAACCCTTGATCGCGTCACGCTGCACGGCCTTCGGGATCGCCAGCTGGCTGCCCTCACCGTCGATGACCAGATCGATCAGCACGTTCGGCGTACGCAGCGCCAGCAGCAGCTCGTGGCCCGGCAGCGTCAGGTGCAGCGGCTCGATACCGTGCTCGTACACCACACCCGGAACCTTGCCGTCGCGACGGATACGACGCGCCGCGCCCTTGCCGAACTCACTGCGCGTCTCCGCGTGAATCTTCACCTCGGACATGCTCACCACTCCTCGAAGTCAGAAACCGTTGGGGATACCCCCCGCTCCATGGAGCTTGGGGAAAGTCACCCGGCCACGAACGGCCTGCTACGAAGAGCGCGTCGATAACGGACCGCCGTACTCCACCCCTCACGGAGCGGTACGGCCTCCCTCGCCGAGCAACTGGAGCAGTCTACTCGGACAGGGAGGCCGTACCCAAAACGATCAGCCGGGACGCAGGGAGAACCCGGAGCAGAACCCTTACTGCTCGTCGAACAGGCTCGTCACCGAACCGTCCTCGAACACCTCACGCACCGCACTCGCGATCGTCGGCGCGATCGACAGCACCGTGATCTTGTCCAGACCGGGGCTGAGTTCACCCGGAGTCGGCAGCGTGTCCGTGAACACGAACTCACTCACCCGCGAGTTCTTCAGCCGGTCCGCCGCCGGACCCGACAGCACACCGTGCGTCGCCGTCACGATCACGTCCTCCGCACCGTGCGCGAACAACGCGTCCGCCGCGGCGCAGATCGTGCCACCCGTGTCGATCATGTCGTCGACCAGGACGCACACACGGCCCTTCACCTCGCCGACCACCTCGTGGACCGTGACCCGATTCGCCACGTCCTTGTCCCGCCGCTTGTGCACGATCGCCAGCGGCGCGCCCAGCCGGTCGCACCAACGGTCCGCCACCCGCACCCGGCCCGCGTCCGGCGACACCACCGTCAGCTTCTCCCGGTCCACCTTCGCACCCACGTAGTCCGCCAGCAGCGGCAGCGCGAACAGGTGGTCCACCGGGCCGTCGAAGAAACCCTGGATCTGGTCGGTGTGCAGATCCACCGTCAGCACCCGGGTCGCACCCGCGGTCTTCATCAGATCCGCGATCAGACGCGCCGAAATCGGTTCACGCCCCCGGTGCTTCTTGTCCTGCCGCGCGTAACCGTAGAACGGCACGATGACAGTGATCGACCTCGCCGACGCGCGCTTCAACGCGTCGATCATGATCAGCTGCTCCATGATCCACTTGTTGATCGGCGCAGTGTGGCTCTGGATGAGGAAACAGTCGGCACCTCGGGCCGACTCCTCGTACCGCACGTAGATCTCGCCGTTGGCGAAGTCGAAGGCCTTGGTCGGAACGACCCCCACACCCAGCAGGTGGGCGACCTCCTCGGCAAGCTCGGGGTGGGCCCGGCCGGAGAAGAACATCATCTTCTTCTGGCCGGTCGTCTTGATCCCGGTCACAGCACTATCTCCTCAGAGGTGTCGCAGAAACTCGCGGCTCGAAGGCGGGAGACCTCTCAGAAGGCATACGAGAGGTCATCTCACCTGACGGGATGCGGATGTGCACTTATCACGATACGACGACTCTGGCGCACCGCTTTCCGGTCAACCCTCCTCGGCCGACCCCCGGACAGCCTCCTCCGCGGCCTTCGCGGCAGCACTCCCCGGACGCTTACGAGCCACCCAGCCCTCGATATTCCGCTGCTGCCCCCGGGCCACAGCCAACGAACCGGGCGGCACATCCTTCGTGATCACAGAACCGGCAGCGGTGTAGGCGCCGTCCCCGACCGTGACAGGCGCCACAAACATGTTGTCCGAACCCGTCCGGCAGTGCGACCCGACCGACGTGTGATGTTTGTCCTGTCCGTCGTAATTCACGAACACACTCGCCGCACCGATGTTCGAGAAATCGCCGATCGTCGCATCCCCCACATACGACAGATGCGGAACCTTCGACCCCTCGCCGATCGACGCGTTCTTCGTCTCCACGTACGTGCCGATCTTGCCCTTGCGCCCCAGCCGCGTCCCCGGACGCAGATACGCGTACGGCCCCACGGTGGCCTCCGGCCCGATCTCGGCACCCACCGACACCGTGTTGTCCACCCGCGCCCCGGCACCCACCCGGGTATCCGTCAGCCGCGCGTTCGGACCCACCGCACAGCCCTCGGCCAGATGCGTCGACCCGTGCAACTGCGTCCCCGGATGCACCACCACGTCCTGCTCGAACGTCACCGAGACGTCCACCCACGTCGTGGCGGGATCGATCACGGTCACCCCGGAGAGCATGGCGGCGGTCAGCAACCGGTCGTTGAGAATCCGCCTGGCCTGAGACAACTGCACCCGGTTGTTGATCCCCGCGATCTCCCGGTGGTCGACTGCCACCGACGCACCCACCCGGTGCCCCGCCTCACGCAGGATGCCGAGGACATCGGTGAGGTACTCCTCACCCTGACTGTTGTCCGTCCGCACCCGCTTCAGCGCGTCCGCCAGCAACCGGCCGTCGAACGCGAACACACCCGAATTGATCTCCCGGACCGCGCGCTGCTCCTCGGTCGCGTCCTTGTGCTCCACGATCGCGGTGACGGCTCCGGAGGCCTCGTCGCGCACGATCCGCCCGTACCCCGTCGCGTCCGGCACCTCGGCCGTCAGCACCGTCACCGCATTGCCGTCGGCGGAGTGCGTGGCCGAAAGCCGGCGCAGTGTCTCACCGGTCAGCAGCGGGGTGTCACCACAGACCACGACCACGGTCCCGTCCACGGAACCGCCCAGCTCCTCCAGCCCCATCCGCACCGCGTGCCCGGTGCCGTTCTGCTCCGCCTGCACCGCGGTACGGGCGTCGGGGGCGATGCCGGCGAGGTGCGCGGCCACCTGCTCGCGGGCGTGCCCCACCACGACGACCAGGTTCTCCGGCTCCAGCTCACCGGAGGCGGCCAGCACATGACCCACCAGGGAACGGCCACAGAGGTCGTGCAGGACCTTCGGGGTGGCCGACTTCATACGGGTGCCCTCACCCGCTGCGAGAACGACGACGGCTGCCGGGCGATTGGCGCTCACAAGGATGCCCTTCGGCTGTAAGGGGGGAGGGGACATCCGCAGGATACCGGGGTGGTGGTGGGGGGGCATGAGTGCGGGCCCCGACCTGAAGGTCGGGGCCCGTTGGCAGCTCCGCCGCTAGGACTCGAACCTAGACCGAACACCTCCAAAGGGTGCCGTGCTGCCAATTACACTACGGCGGATCGCTGCATCAGACCTTACCGGAGCCCGGCGAGCTGCCAAGGACGATTCCGTTCCACCAGCCCTCGATCCGTCGGTACAGATCCGCGCTCTGCAGGACGCTGATCACCAAGCAACCGCGATAGTGCTCGCCCACGTTCTTACGGACCGTCTTGGGATTGTGCTTCTTGAGCGTCGTCTTACCGAAGCGGGCAGTGCTCGTGCCCACGAGAGTTGCCCAGTACTGCTCGGCAGCTGCCACATCGGCGGACTCGTGGATCATCAAGCGGAAGCGCAGACGCTCTCGTTCCACCTGGAGCAGGTCGAGCCAGGCGAGGAACACTTTGATCATGTCGGGGTCGCTGTTGACGAAGAGGACGAACTCGCGGCGGCTGTAGACCTTGTCCTTCGCCCCCTCGGCCCAGTAGAGCCCTACACCGAGCAGGAAGAGCTCCCGGTCCGTGAGAGGTCCGATCTCCTGCCGCGCACTCGCCTTGGTCTGTTCGCGCACGGCATCCCGCATCGCCAGCTCGTGTTCCCACCTCTTCTGCGCCGCGAGCTTTGCCTGCTCCGACGGATCCCGCTGTTCCGGCTTCGGAAGGTCCCTCACCCACAGTGAGATCGAACCCTTGGAACAGCCCAGCTCCACCTGGATCCGGTCGTAGGTCCAGCCCTGGAGTCGGAGTTCTCTCGCCCTGTCCCTCAGGTCGTCCTTGGCGTTCGGGCGCTTCGTCCACTCGGGGGCCGGCTCGCCCTGCAGGAGGCGGTTGAGGATGTCGTTGTTGTCGACGTGGAGGCGGTCGCGGATCTGGCGTCGGCTCAGCCCCGCCCGCCGCAGCGCCACCGCCTGTTCCCGCAGTCCGTCGAAGTCGGCGTATTTGCCTGGTGCGTGTGTCACATGTATACGGTCCGGGCGGAATGCCTGCTTCCGGAGTCGAACGGTGTGCGGTTCAGCAGTTCGAGGGATTTCGGGGCGTATCGCGGCTGAGGGGTCACGGAACGTGGTGGGGGTCGGTCGGGGAAACTCCCCGGAAAACCGGCACCGGGCGCCCGTAGGCTGGGAGGCATGACCACGACGGGGGAAGACCATGTGACGGCCCGTGGCGGGCCGTGGTGGTGGGACAGGCGCCGCAGTGCGGTGCTGGATGTGGGCCTTGCGGTGGTGTCCGCGCTGGAGTGCGGGCTGGAGGGGATTCCGTTCGCGCGGGACGCGGGGATCCCGGTGGCCGCGGGTGTGGTGTTCGGGGTGCTGGCGGGTTCGGTGCTGCTGGTGCGGCGGCACTGGCCGATCGCCGTGGTGCTGGTGGTGATCGCGATCACACCGGCCCAGATGGGTTTCCTGATGGGCCTGGTGGGTCTGTACACGCTGGCGGCGTCGGAGTTGCCGCGCCGGATCATCGCGTCGCTGGCGGGGATGTCGTTGGTGGGGACGTTCATCGTGACGTTGGTGCGGGTGCGGCAGGACATGGTGCGGGGGGAGTTGGACCTGGGGGACTGGTTCCTTCCGTTCGCGTCGGTCACGACGTCGTTGGGGCTCACCGCGCCGCCGGTGCTGCTGGGGCTGTACGTGGGGGCGCGGCGGCGGTTGATGGAGAGTCTGCGGGAGCGGGCGGACAGTCTGGAGCGGGAGCTCCAGTTGCTGGCCGAGCGGGCCGAGGAGCGGGCCGAGTGGGCGCGGGGTGAGGAGCGGACGCGGATCGCGCGGGAGATGCATGACGTGGTCGCGCATCGGGTGAGTCTGATGGTGGTGCACGCGGCGGCGTTGCAGGCGGTGGCGCGGAAGGACCCGGAGAAGGCGGTGAAGAACGCCGCGCTGGTGGGGGACATGGGCCGGCAGGCGTTGACGGAGCTGCGGGAGATGCTCGGGGTGCTGCGGTCCGGTGGGGACGGCGCGGGGCGGGGCGCGGGGGCGTCGGTGCCGTTGGCGGCGGTGGGTGCGGCGGCTGCCGCGGCGGCGTCGCGGGCGGTGGACGAGGCTCGGGGGGCCGGGGGCGAGGGGCCGAGCCTGTCGGAGATCGATGAGCTGGTGGGGCAGTCGGCGGCTGCGGGGATGGTGGTGGTGTTGTCGGTGGAGGGGGAGGACCGGCCGTACGCGGTGGAGGTGGAGGCGACGGCGTACCGGGTGGTGCAGGAGGCGCTGACGAATGTGCACAAGCACGCGCCGGGGGCGAAGGCGTATGTGCGGCTGGCGCATCGGGTGTCGGAGATCGCGATGCAGGTGGAGAACGAGCCGCCGCCGGAGGCCGGGGCGTCGGCGCGGTTGCCGTCGGGTGGGAACGGGCTGGTGGGGATGAAGGAGCGGGTGTCGGCGCTGGGTGGGGTGTTCGTGTCGGGGCCGACGGATGCGGGGGGTTTCCGGGTGTCGGCGGTGATTCCGGCGTCGTAGGCGTAGGGGGTGTCGGGGGCGGGGTGGTGGGCAGGGCGGCCGGAGGGCGTGGTGTCCGGTGGCGCCTGCGGCCCGGTGCCTGGTATCCGGTGTCCGGCCGGGTGTCCGGTGTGTGGCGTCCGGCGTGTGGTGTCCGGTGTGCGGTCAGCCCACGGTGAGGCGGGCGGGTTCGGTGCCGGTGATGAGGGCGGTGAGGCCCTGGTCGATGTGGTGGCCGAGGTACCAGTCGCCGGTGTGGTCGAGGGCGTAGACGCGGCCTTCGGTGTCGATGGCGACGAGGGTGCGGGTGTCGGGGTCGGCGCCGAGGGGGCAGACGTCGGTGTCGAGGGCGCGGCCGAGGTCGCCGAGGGTGCGGGCCAGGTGGAGGCCGTGGAGGGGGTCGAGGTGGAGGGTGGCGGGGGCGAGTTGGCGACCGGGGGTGGTGGGGGTGATGTGGAGTCCGCCGAATTCGGCCCAGGCCTCGACGGCGGCGGGGAAGACGGTGTGGCGGTGTCCTGCGGGTGAGGTGTGGTCGCGCAGGGTGTCGGCCCAGACTTCGGCCTGTTTGATGTCCCAGCGTCCCGGTTGCCAGCCGGCGGTGCGCAGGGCGGCGGCGACGGGCTCGGGGAAGCGGTGTGAGGTTCCCCCTGGCTCGGGTGGGGCCGGGTGGCTGGGAGAGGGGGTGCGGTCGGTGCGCATCTGCCGTTCGTTCGTCGTGGTGGTGCGGCCGGTGGAGGGTGAGGGGGTGGCCGGCCGGGTGGTGGTCGGGGGCGGGTGGGCGTCAGGGGTCGGTACGGGTGGGGTGTACGGAATCGCTCACCGGTTCGGGGTTGTCCGGGGTCATCCGGGGTTGACGATGCGGACGCCGAAATGGGTGGCGAGGGTGGTGCAGGCGCGGCAGGGTGCGGCGTAGGTGCCGTGGAGGGGGTCGCCGTCCTCGCGGATGTGTCGGGCGGTGAGTTTGGTGTGTTTGAGCGCTTTGCGTGCTTCGCCGTTGGTCATGGGTTTGCGTGCGGCGCGTTTGCTGCGTGTGGCGTCGGCGGTGGTGAGGTGCCGGGAGATGAGGATCGTCTCGGCGCAGCGGCCGGTGAAGCGGTCGCGTTGGCCGCTGGTGAGGGTGTCGAGGAGGTCCTGGACGAGGGGGTGCAGGTCGGGTGGTGTGTCGCCGCGGGCGGCGGTGCCGGTGAGGGTGGCGCCGCGGACGGAGAGGGCGGCGGCGATGGTGGGCAGGATGCCGTCGCGGCGGTGGCGGAGGAGGGGGGTGCGGGCGGTGTCGGTGCTGCTCCAGCCGATGCGGGGGTCGCCGGTGCGGGGGTCGGCGGCGTGACCTGCCGGCGCCCCTGTTTGAGTCATGTTCATGATCGCATTCCCCTCCTGTGCATCCCCCGGAAGGTCACAGGGTGCCAAATGGCGTGGCTGATGGGGAAGCTGGGGCGCGGCGACACGCCCAGGTTTGGGCGTGCTGTCACGGGAGGGTGACGTTTGGTCACGGAACCGGAGGGGCGAGCGGCCGGTGGCCGGTGACCGCTGCCGTCGTACCGCATAGGCTGTTGGTGTCGCGATTCCTGCGGTGATCCGTGCGAACGGCGTGCGGGGCGTCGGCGGGAAGGGCGGCGGTAAGCAGTCGAAACAGACGTGACAGTCGAATACGTTCCGTAACGACCCGATGGTGGTCGGTGCGGGCCGTCCAGAGTGCCGCAGGGGGCAACCGCCATGACGACAGGTCGGCTCGGGCAGAGAGCCGTGCCGCCGAATGCGGCCTATTCCGGGCAGGTCGTGCACTTCCCGGATCCGGTGCGGGCGGCCCGTCACCCGAGAGGGGTACGGGTGGACGAGCGCGGTTACCCCGATTTCTCGCCGTACGCGCGTGCGGCGGTGGAGATCGCGGAGCCGCCGGAGGGATTCGGTGTCGACGAGCTGCGGCTGACGGACTACGTGTCGGCGAACGCGGCGCTCGCGGCGACCGGTCATGAGCTGTGGGGCACGGTGCCGGCGGTGGCGACGCCGCACGGCTGGACGTGGCATCACGCGGTGGCGTCGCGGCGGCTGGAGCTGGTGCCGGTCGAGGTGAAGGCACTGCTGCGGCACCACGGTGGTGTGGTGACGTCGGGCGTGGATCAGGAGAAGCGGGGCACGCGGCCGCTGCAGGAGACGCGCCCGGCGCATTTCCGGCTGCCGAAGTCGGGGCCGGCGGTGAGCGAGGCCCAGGTGCTGAACGTCGAGGAGGATCTCGGCTACCGGCTGCCCGGCGCGTACCGGTCGTTCCTGAAGGCGGCGGGCGGTTGCGCGCCGGTGGGTACGGCGCTGGACGCCGAACTGGGCCTGCTGATCGACCAGCCGTTCTTCACGGTGCGGGACGAGGCCGCGGTCAACGACCTGGTGTACGTCAACAAGTGTCTGCGTGATCACCTCACCAAGGACTATCTGGGCGTCGGTTTCGTCCAGGGCGGTCTGCTGGCGGTGAAGGTGCGGGGCGACCGGACGGGTTCGGTGTGGTTCTGCGCCTACGACGACGCGCGGGACGTGGATCCGTCGTGGCCGCCGGCGGAGCGGGTGGAGCGGCTGCTGCTGCCGTGCGGGGACGACTTCGACGCGTTCCTGGCCCGTCTGGCGGGGTCGCCGCCGGAGCTGGAGACGGTGGCGAATCTGATGGTGGACGGCGGCTTCGCGCAGGTCGTTCCGGTTGTTGCGGGGGAGTGAGGTCCGGCGATGGTGACGTTCGCGCAGGCGCAGGAGCGTGCGGAGGAGTGGGTCAACGGGGATGTGCCGTCGTATCAGCACCGTGAGGTGCGGGTACGGGAGTTCGGCCTCGGCTTCGTGGTGTGGGCGGAGGACCGCGCGGACGGGCCCCGTTCGGACGGCGGCGCGCAGCGGCT
Organism: Streptomyces sp. P9-A2; assembly: GCF_036634175.1. Taxonomy (NCBI): domain Bacteria; kingdom Bacillati; phylum Actinomycetota; class Actinomycetes; order Kitasatosporales; family Streptomycetaceae; genus Streptomyces; species Streptomyces sp. P9-A2. The sequence continues at coordinate 3,300,559 of NZ_JAZIFX010000001.1, read as the reverse complement.
GGTGATCGCCCGGGACAGTGGCGAGGCGACGCTGTGGCCCGCCCTGCCGGTGGGCGAGGTGATCCGCCGGTACGAGGAGGAGTACGCCCGTACGGACGCGGCGGCCGAACCGGCGCCGGCGGCTCCGGCGCGGGTGGATCTGAATCAGACGTCGTTCCTGCTGAGTCCGCCGGAGTGGTTGCAGGAGGCGGCGGACCGGCTGGGGATTCCGGACCGGCGCGGGGAGACGTCGGGCGGTTCGGCGGGTACGGCCGGTTCGGTGGGTGCGTCCAGTGCGTCCAGTGCGTCCAGTGCGTCCAGTGCGTCCGGCGGCTCCGGTGCGGGTGATTCCGGGGCCCCGGTGCCGGGCGCGCCGGGTGCGCCGGTGGCGCCCGGGAGTGGTACTGCCTGGCCTGCTGCCGGGGGTGACTCCCCGGCGGGGGCCGGCGCGGGCACTCCGGGTGGACCGGACGGGGCGACACCGTGGGCCGGTACGGACACGAACGCCGACGCCGGCGAGGACGGTTCGGTGCCGCTTCCGGTCACCGTTTTCGCTCCGCCGCTGAGCCAGTCCGACGACGACACGCCGCCTCCACCGGTATCGGCTTCGAACGCTCCGACGGCGCTGATGTCGGGGGGCAGCCGGCTGCCGCCGACGGCGCTGACACCGGCGTTCCCGGACGCGGACGCGCCGCGGACTCCGCATGGTGCGCCGGGCGGGCCGCAGACCCCGGCGGCATTGAGCGCCGCGGACATCGCCGATGCCGCGACCAGCAAGGCGGCTCCGCCGCGCCGCCCCTCGGGCCCGACGACGCCTCCTCCGCCCGGTGCCCCGGGTACGCCGGGCGTGCGCCCGGGGAGTGCGCCGCCGCCTCCGTCGTCGCCCCCGTCGGGCCCCGGCGGGCAGGGCGCTCCGGCGGGCGGGTACGTACCGACGCAGATGATGTCGTCCCCGGGGTCCAACGGCATCGGCGGTTTCGACAGCCCGGCAGGCCCGGGAGGTTCGACGGGCGGCCCGCCCCCGCCCGGTGCCCCGACGCCTCCGCCCGGCGCTCCGCCCGCGCCGGGTACACCGCCCGGTGGTGTCCATCACGCACAGACGATGTTCGCCGGCCCCGGCCGGCCGGGTGCCGGTGCGCCCCAGCCTCCGGGCCCGCCCGGTGCACCTGGTGTCCCCGGTGCCCCGGGGACTCCGGCTGCCCCTGGTATTCCCGGTATTTCCGGTGCTCCCGGTGCTCCCGGTGCTCCCGGTGCTCCGGCGGGCGGGCGGGGCACCGTGCATCACGCGGAGACCGTGCTGGGGGGCCCCGCGATCGGGGGGCCCGGTGTGCCGCCGCCGCCGGCGGCCCCCGGTGGCCCGGGTGTGCCTCCGCTTCCCGGACCACCCGGGATGCCCGGCGGGATGCCGGGTGCGGTGCCGCCGGGCGTACCCGGGCTCGGCGTACCCGGGCTCGGCGGACCGTCGGCGTACGGCTATCCGCCGCAGCCGGTCGGGCAGCCGACGGTCGGCCCCGGCTATCAGGCCGTGCTGCGCTACCGCGCGCAGGACGGTTCCGAGCAGCAGTTGATCCGGCGTTCGGCGCCGGGCACGCCGCACCCGGAGTGGCAGATCTTCCACGAGCTGCGTGCGATGAACGTGCCGCCGGACCAGGTGCTGGAACTGCACACGGAGTTGGAGTCGTGCGAGCTTCCGGGTGCGTACTGTGCGCGGATGATCCGGGAGCAGTGGCCGCAGGCACGGATCACGAACATCGCGCCGTACGGCACCGATCAGGCAAGCCGTCAGCAGGGAATGCAGCAACTGCTCCTTCATCAGGGTGAGTTGCATCAGGTGGCGGACGGGCCGGCCCGCCCGGCGCCGGTGCGCGCGCCGCTGACGCCGGTGCATCCGGTTCCGCCGGTTCCGCCGGAGGTCATCGGGCAGGAGCTGGCGGGGGCGTTCGGGACGGGGGTGTTCCGGTTCGAGCAGCAGGCGGTGTCCCGGCAGGGTGTGCCGCCGGTCGTGGCGCACACGCTGGTGGTCGCCGGACTGCCGCTGGACATGGGTCCGTTCTTCTGGGCGCAGGCCCAGCCGGGGCGTCCGGTGCCGACGCTGGCGGAGCTGGCCGCGGAGCGGGGTGTGCAGCCGGCCTTGGACGCGGGCTCGTACCTCGTCATGGGCAGCGACTTCGGCAAGGCGGTCTGTGTGCAGTACGGCACGGCGAACATCGTCGCGGTGCCGGTGGAGGCGGGGCCGGGGGGGGTGCCGGTACCGCCGCAGTTCGTGAACACGGGGCTGCCGGAGTTCGCCCGCTGCCTGGCGTTGCTGGGGCGGATGTGGCGGCTGAGGTTCGGGTTGAACCAGGAGCAGGCGGGCCGCTGGACCGTCGACTTCCAGATGCAGCTGGCGGCGCTGGATCCCGCGGCGCTCGGTTCGCCGGAGAGCTGGTGGTCGGTGCTGCTGGAGCAGATGTGGGACGGACTGCTGTGAGTACCCGCCGCCGTTGACGCGGACGCTCACGCGGAGGTGAGGAGCCGGGCCCGGTCGGACAGATGTGTCCCGGCCGGGCCCGACCGCGCGTCGGGGGCCGACGCCGTGTCAGGGCGCGAGCCGGCGGCGGATGCGGCGCGCTCCCGGGCGGTTGCCGACGGTGGTGTTCGCCACGTGGACGAAGGCGTCGCGGGTGAGGACGGTCATCGAGGCCGGGTTGTCCAGGGTGGTGACCGGCCCCGCACTTGACCCTCACGCGGCGGGAGGGTGGAAGCTGACCGGGACCTCAGGACGAGGCGACCCTGAGAAGTGCTCCGCCTGACGGTGGAGAGCCCTTAGGGGTACCTCCGTACTACGGCTCGGGGAGGGCTCGTACTGGCGGAGGACGAGAAGGGGCGGGGTCGGTCCTTAACCTGGCTTTACGCCGCTGGGGGGCGGCGGAACACACCATCGGGGGTGGGGTTTTCCCCAGGAGAAGACTGCGCTGGACACCAGGGCGCTCGGCCTTCCCCGCCGCCAGACTTCATCACGTCGAACGAACGCGCACGAAGCGGCCACCGGGTATGGAGGCGGTCGCACGGGCACCGCTTTCCCATCTGCTGACCGACATAGGAGACTTACCGTGACATCGGCTGTGACCATTCCCCAGCACGAAGGAACTGGTGGGCGTACGGCCGTTGCCGCGCGGGCGCGGCAGGTCGTGAAGGCGTACGGGTCCGGTGAGACCCGCGTCGTCGCCCTGGACCACGTCGACGTGGACATCGCCCGCGGCCGGTTCACCGCGATCATGGGCCCGTCGGGGTCCGGCAAGTCCACGCTGATGCACTGCCTGGCCGGGCTCGACACCGTCACCGGCGGGCAGATCTACCTGGACGAGACCGAGATCACCGGGCTGAAGGACAAGAAGCTCACGCGGCTGCGCCGGGACCGGATCGGGTTCATCTTCCAGGCGTTCAACCTGCTGCCGACGCTCAACGCCATCGAGAACATCACGCTTCCCATGGACATCGCCGGCCGTAAGCCGGACCAGCCGTGGCTGGACCGGGTGGTGGAGACCGTCGGCCTGTCCGACCGGCTGAAGCACCGGCCCACCCAGCTGTCCGGCGGGCAGCAGCAGCGCGTCGCCGTGGCGCGGGCGCTGGCGGCCCGGCCGGAGATCATCTTCGGTGACGAGCCGACCGGAAACCTCGACTCGCGCGCGGGTGCCGAGGTGCTCGGCTTCCTGCGCCGCTCGGTCGACGAGCTGGGCCAGACCATCGTGATGGTCACGCACGACCCGGTCGCCGCCTCCTACGCGGACCGGGTGCTGTACCTCGCGGACGGCCGCATCGTCGACGAGATGCACAAGCCGACGGCCGAGCAGGTCCTGGACCGCATGAAGGACTTCGACGCCCGGGGGCGTACGTCATGACCGTGCTGAAGACCTCGATGCGCAACTTCTTCGCGCACAAGGGGCGGATGGCGCTGTCGGCGGTGGCGGTGCTGCTGTCGGTGGCGTTCGTGTGCGGGACGCTCGTGTTCACGGACACGATGTCCACGACGTTCGACAAGCTGTTCGCGGCCACGGCGTCGGACGTCACGGTCAGCGCCAAGGACGCTTCCGACGGCGGCGAGACCACCTCCGACAACGGCAAGCCGCCGACCGTACCGGCCTCCGTACTCGCCGAGGTGCGGGACGTGGAGGGCGTGAAGTCGGCGGAGGGGGCGCTGCACTCCACCTCGCTGACCGTCGTCGACGCCGACAAGGAGAGCCTCTCGCCCACCAGCGGCGGGCCGACCATCGTCGGCAACTGGACCGCCAACGACGCCCGCACCATGAAGATCACCTCCGGTGCGGAGCCCCAGGGCCCCGACCAGATCCTCGTCGACGCCGACACCGCCGACAAGCACGGCCTGGAGCTCGGTGACGAGATCGGCGTGATCAGCGTGGTCGGCACGCACACCGCGAAGATCTCCGGCATCGCCGACTGGTCCGTCACCAACCCCGGTGCCGCGATCTTCTTCCTGGACACGAAGACCGCCCAGCAGGCCCTCCTCGGTGAGAGCGGCGTCTTCACCAACGTCAACGCCACGGCCGCCGACGGCGTCAGTGACGCACAGCTGAAGAAGAACGTCACGGCCGCTCTGGGCGGCGACTACAAGGTGCTGACCGCGGAGGAGAGCGCGGAGGCCGGGCAGCAGGACGTCGAGGGCTTCATGAGCGTCATGAAGTACGCGATGCTCGGCTTCGCCGGGATCGCGTTCCTCGTCGGCATCTTCCTGATCATCAACACGTTCTCCATGCTGGTCGCCCAGCGCACCCGGGAGATCGGCCTGATGCGGGCCATCGGCTCCTCCCGCAAGCAGGTCAACCGCTCGGTGCTGATCGAGGCGCTGCTCCTCGGCGTCGTCGGTTCGGTGCTCGGGGTGGCCGCGGGTGTCGGGCTCGCGGTCGGGCTGATGAAGCTCATGGGCTCGATCGGCATGGAACTGTCCACGGACGACCTCACGGTCGCCTGGACGACTCCGGCGATCGGACTGTTCCTCGGTGTCGTCGTCACCGTCCTGGCCGCCTACCTGCCCGCGCGGCGGGCCGGGAAGATCTCCCCGATGGCCGCGCTGCGCGACGCGGGTGCGCCCGCGGACGCCAGGGCCGGCTGGATCCGGGGCGGCATCGGCACGCTCCTGACCGCGGCCGGCGCGTTCGCGCTGTACCTCACCTCGGTGGCGGACAAGGCCACGGAGGGCTCGATGTGGCTGGGCCTGGGTGTGGTGCTGTCGCTGGTCGGGTTCGTGCTCATCGGCCCGCTGCTCGCGAGCGGTGTGGTCCGGGTCCTGGGCGTCGTCGTGCTGCGGGCCTTCGGTCCCGTGGGGCGGATGGCCGAGCGCAACGCGCTGCGCAACCCGCGCCGCACCGGCGCCACCGGCGCCGCGTTGATGATCGGGCTGGCCCTGGTGGCATGCCTGTCGGTGGTCGGCTCGTCCATGGTGGCCTCCGCCACCGACGAGCTCGACAAGACCGTCGGCACGGACTTCATCATCCAGTCCGACAGCGGTCAGCTGATCACCCCGCAGGCGGTGAAGGCGGTGCGGGACACCCCCGAGCTGGAGCGCGTCACCGAGTACAAGTGGACCGAGGCGGACTTCACCACGCCCGACGGCAAGACGCTCGAGGACACGGCGATCACGGCGGCCGACCCGACGTACGCCACCGACCTGCGGGTCGAGACGGTGCAGGGGAAGCTCTCCGACGCCTACCGGCCCGACTCGATGTCCGTCCACGAGAAGTTCGCCGAGGACCACGGCATCAGCCTCGGATCGACGGTCGACATCGCGTTCAGGGACGGGTCGACCGGCACACTGACCGTCCGGGCGATCACCAGCAGTGACGCCGTGGTCGACGCGGGTGCGATGTACACGTCGATCGACACCCTCGCGAAGTACGTCCCGGCCGACCGGATGCCGCTGGACACGCTGCTCTTCGCCACGGCGAAGGAGGGGCAGCAGGAGGCCGCGTACACGGCGCTGAAGGACTCGCTGCACGACTATCCGCAGTACACCGTGCGCGACCAGACCGACTACAAGGAAGCGCTCAAGGACCAGATCGGCCAGCTGCTGAACATGATCTACGGCCTGCTGGCCCTGGCGATCGTCGTCGCGATCCTGGGCGTGGTGAACACCCTGGCCCTGTCGGTGGTCGAGCGGACGAGGGAGATCGGCCTGATGCGGGCCATCGGCCTCTCCCGCCGCCAGCTGCGCCGCATGATCCGTCTGGAGTCGGTCGTCATCGCCCTCTTCGGTGCCCTGCTGGGTCTGGGACTCGGCATGGGCTGGGGCGCCACCGCCCAGCAGCTCCTCGAGCTGGAGGGCCTGAAGGTCCTCGAGATCCCGTGGCCGACGATCATCGGTGTGTTCATCGGTTCGGCGTTCGTGGGGCTGTTCGCGGCGCTGGTCCCGGCGTTCCGGGCGGGCCGGATGAACGTCCTGAACGCGATCGCCACGGAGTAGCCGCGGCTCCGGGCGGCCGGCGGCGACTTCGCGCGGCCACCCGGCGAAGCGGCCGCGACCGGCCACCGCACACGGGGGTTGCGGGGGAACGCCCGGCGCCGGGAAGCCCAGGAGGGCCACCGGCGCCGGGCGGCTTCGTGTGTGCGGGTGCCGGAGCCGGCCGCAGTCTCCGTGGCGGCGTCCGGCCCGGCCCCGCGCGCCGGTCCTGCCCCGCGCGCCGGTCCTGCCGGCCCCGTAGACCGGGCAGACCAGGCCGCAGGCCGGACCTTTTCAAGGCCCCGGCCGGGCCGGGTCGGTCGCCGGGCACGCCTCGTGCGCGGGGGCCGCTCCGTCCGTGCCGGCGGGAAAGTAGGCGGGGTTGAAGGTCTCCCGTACGAAGATCAGCGGTCCGCCCGCGTGGTACATCACGTACGTCTTGGACGCGCAGGTCCTGTCCGGTGCCTCGGGCCAGGCGGCGTGGCCGACATGCAGCAGACGCCGCTCCAGTCGGCAGCCCCGGCCGGCCAGCGCGTACCCCAGGGGCTGCGGGGCCAGCATCGCCGCGTCCACGTCCGCGTCGCGGCCGGCCGCGGCGACCACGACGTTGGCGGAGACGGGCACCCCGCCGGGGGTGACCAGCCGGGTCCGGCGCAGCAGGCACGGCCGACCCGCCTCAAGCCCCAGTGCGCTCCGGGAGCCGGAGTCGTCGAGGGCGTGCGCGGACAACCGGGCGGTGTGGGTGATCCGGACGTGCAGGGGAGCCTTCGCCGCCGCTTCGAGGAGGACGGTCGTCAGGCCGTCGTTCGCCAGCAGCATGCGTGTGCAGGAAGAGGTGAACTCGGTGATGCGCCGGTCGAGTCCGGGCGAGGGGCCGGGGGGTGGAACGTAAGGAGGGACTGTGGTCATCTGATACGGGGCTTGCTTTCACTGAATGCGGGAGGACTCGACACGGAGCGCAGGGCGGAGCGCAGGAGCGTGACGCAGAGGTGCGGCGCAGAGGTACGGGCACATAGGTGTGACACAGGGGCGGGGGCCTACCGGTCGGCCGCGTGCGGTCTGTGTCCCCACGCCGTCAGCATCGCGATGAACATCTCCCGGGTCTCGGGCCGGCGCACGTGGGCGACGGCCTCGTCCAGCGTCGCCTGGGAGACCCCGTCGGCCAGCAGATGGCTCTCGGACTGCTCGAGGGTGTGCGCGACGAAGGTGGCGAACCCCGGGTTCATCCCGATGATCGGGTGGTGCGCGAGCAGACCGACCTTGGCCAGTCCCAGATCCGTGAGGATCTGCGGATACCGGGAGGCGAAGTGGAGGTCGCTGCCGATCACGTTCGCCATCATGCGGAAGTGCCCCGTCATCACCTCGCGGTAGGCGGGATGGTGGTACTGCTCGGGGTGCAGTGAGACACCGTCGGTGAGCACCAGCAGCCCTCCCGGCCGCACCCAGGACAGCATGCGGGGCAGCAGTTCCTCCCGCTGCCGCAGATGCATCATCAGCAGCCTGGCGTGGACGAGGTCGAACTCGTCCGGAGGGAAGTCGGTGTGGTTGATGTCCGCGTGGACGACATCGAGGTGGGACCGCTTCCGTGCCAGGAACGTGATGTCGCGGTCGACCGCGGTGACCGGCCCGTGGATGGTCCGGCTCAGCCAGGAGCTGACCGTGCCGGTCCCCGCTCCGACGTCGAGGCAGCGCCAGCCGGGTCCGACACCGAGGTCGTGCAGGGTTTGGAAGGAGACAGGGTCCAGGGCCCGGGTGAGTCCGTCCAGGCGTGTCTGTTCGTTGTGGCGTGCCGATGAGAACAGCACGTCTCCGTAACTTTCTGTAGTCACGGTGGTATCAACGACCTACCGGCTGTAGCGACACGGGCGACACGGGCGGTTCGAGGGGAGCTGTCCGTCACCGCCCGCCGCCCGAGGCCGTGCTCCGTCCACCGGCCACGCCGTCCCCGGCCGCCGCCCGGCGGGGCGCGGTGTCCGGGGCGGGGCGTCGTACGCTGGAGACCCCCGGCCCGCGGCGCGTGTCGGGCCTGTCGTGTTGCACACCTCCGGATGGAAGCGCCCCGAATGAGCCTGCACGGTCTGTTGGACGCCGTCGTCAAGGACACCGCCCTCGCGGAAGCGATCTCGGCGGCCACTGACGGCAACCGCATGCACGTCGATCTGGTCGGTCCCTCCGCCGCCCGCCCGTTCGCGGTCGCCGCCCTCGCCCGGGAGACCGGCCGTACGGTGCTGGCCGTGACGGCGACCGGCCGGGAGGCGGAGGACCTGGCGGCGGCCCTGCGCTCCATGCTCCCGCCGGAGGGGATCGTGGAGTACCCCTCCTGGGAGACGCTGCCGCACGAGCGGCTCAGCCCTCGCAGCGACACCGTGGGACGCCGCCTGGCCGTGTTGCGCCGGCTGGCGCACCCCCGCGCGGACGACCCGGAGACGGGCCCGGTGTCGGTCGTCGTCGCGCCCGTACGTTCTGTGCTCCAGCCGCAGGTCAAGGGCCTGGGCGAGCTGGAGCCGGTCGCGCTGCGGACCGGGGGGAGCGCCGACCTGAACGAGACCGTCGAGGCGCTCGCCGCCGCCGCGTACGCGCGCGTGGAACTGGTCGAGAAGCGTGGCGAGTTCGCCGTACGCGGCGGCATCCTCGACGTGTTCCCGCCCACCGAGGAACACCCCCTCCGGGTGGAGTTCTGGGGCGACGACGTCGAGGAGATCCGCTACTTCAAGGTCGCCGACCAGCGGTCCCTGGAGATCGCCGAGCACGGTCTGTGGGCGCCGCCCTGCCGGGAGCTGCTGCTCACCGCGGAGGTACGGGAGCGCGCGCGGGTGCTGGCCGAGCAGCACCCGGAGCTGGGCGAGCTGCTCGGGAAGATCGCCGAGGGGATCGCGGTCGAGGGCATGGAGTCCCTCGCCCCGGTCCTGGTCGACGACATGGAACTGCTGCTCGACGTCCTGCCCGAGGGCAGCATGGGTGTGGTGTGCGACCCGGAGCGGGTGCGGACCCGTGCGGCGGACCTGGTCGCGACCTCGCAGGAGTTCCTGCAGGCGTCCTGGGCGGCCACCGCCCAGGGTGGTGAGGCACCCATCGACGTCGGCGCGGCCTCCCTGCGGTCCCTCGCGGACGTCCGTGAACGGGCCCGCGAGCTGGGGACGATGTGGTGGTCGGTGTCGCCGTTCGCCGCCGACGAGACGTTCGCGTCCGACGACGACGGCGGGGCGGGGGGTCCGGACACCCTCAAGCTCGGCATGCACGCCCCGGAGAGCTACCGGGGCGACACCGCGCGGGCGCTCGCCGACACCAAGGGCTGGCTCGCCGACGGCTGGCGCACGGTGTTCGTCACCGAGGGCCACGGCCCGGCCTCCCGCACCGTGGAGGTGCTCGGCGGCGAGGGCATTCCGGCCCGCCTGGCCGGGGCCGGGGGGAAGGCGGGGACGGGCGACCTCGGTGAGATCGCCCCGTCTCTCGTGCACGTCGCCTGCGGCTGCATCGACCACGGCTTCGTCGACCCCGTGCTCCGGCTCGCGGTGCTCACCGAGACCGACCTGACCGGCCAGAAGGCGTCCGGCCGCGAGGGCGCCCGGATGCCGGCCCGGCGCCGCAAGACCATCGACCCGCTCACCCTGGAGCCGGGCGACCACATCGTCCACGAGCAGCACGGCGTCGGCCGCTACATCGAGATGGTCCAGCGCACGGTGCAGGGCGCGACCCGCGAGTACCTGGTGGTGGAGTACGCCCCCGCCAAGCGCGGCCAGCCCGGCGACCGCCTCTACATCCCCACCGACCAGCTGGAGCAGATCACCAAGTACGTCGGCGGTGAGGCGCCCACCCTGCACCGGCTCGGCGGCGCCGACTGGACCAAGACGAAGGCCCGCGCCAAGAAGGCCGTCAAGGAGATCGCCGCCGACCTGATCAAGCTGTACAGCGCGCGCATGGCGGCCCCCGGGCACGCCTTCGGCGGCGACACGCCCTGGCAGCGCGAGCTGGAGGACGCCTTCCCGTACGTGGAGACGCCCGACCAGCTCACCACCATCGCCGAGGTCAAGGAGGACATGGAGAAGACGGTCCCCATGGACCGGCTGATCTGCGGCGACGTCGGCTACGGCAAGACGGAGATCGCGGTGCGGGCCGCGTTCAAGGCCGTCCAGGACGGCAAGCAGGTCGCCGTCCTCGTCCCCACGACGCTGCTGGTGCAGCAGCACTTCGGCACGTTCGGCGACCGGTACGCGCAGTTCCCGGTGAATGTGCGGGCGCTGTCCCGTTTCCAGACCGACACGGAGGCCAAGGCGGTCCTGGAGGGTCTGAGGGAGGGCTCGGTGGACGTCGTCATCGGCACCCACCGGCTGTTCTCCTCGGAGACGAAGTTCAAGGACCTGGGTCTGGTCATCGTCGACGAGGAGCAGCGGTTCGGCGTCGAGCACAAGGAGCAGCTGAAGAAGCTGCGCGCCAACGTCGACGTGCTGACCATGTCCGCCACCCCGATCCCGCGCACCCTGGAGATGGCGGTCACCGGCATCCGCGAGATGTCGACGATCACCACGCCGCCGGAGGAGCGCCACCCGGTGCTCACCTTCGTCGGCCCCTACGAGGAGAAGCAGATCGGCGCGGCCGTCCGCCGTGAACTGCTGCGCGAGGGGCAGGTCTTCTACATCCACAACCGGGTGGAGTCGATCGACCGCGCGGCGGCCCGGCTGCGCGAGATCGTGCCCGAGGCGCGCATCGCGACCGCCCACGGGCAGATGTCGGAGGCGGCGCTGGAGCAGGTCGTCGTCGACTTCTGGGAGAAGAAGTTCGACGTGCTGGTGTCGACGACGATCGTCGAGTCCGGCATCGACATCTCCAACGCCAACACCCTGATCGTGGAACGCGGCGACAACTTCGGCCTGAGCCAGCTGCACCAGTTGCGCGGCCGGGTCGGCCGCAGCCGGGAGCGCGGTTACGCGTACTTCCTGTACCCGCCGGAGAAGCCGCTGACGGAGACCGCGCACGAGCGGCTCGCGACGATCGCCCAGCACACCGAGATGGGTGCGGGCATGTACGTGGCGATGAAGGACCTGGAGATCCGCGGCGCCGGAAACCTGCTCGGCGGTGAGCAGTCGGGCCACATCGCGGGCGTCGGCTTCGACCTGTACATCCGGATGGTCGGCGAGGCCGTCGCGGACTACCGGCGCCAGCTGGAGACCGGTGAGCTCCAGGAGGAGCCGCCGCTCGAGGTCAGGATCGAGCTGCCCGTCGACGCGCACGTCCCGCACGAGTACGCGCCCGGCGAGCGGCTGCGGCTCCAGGCGTACCGTGCGATCGCCGCCGCCGACAAGGAGGAGGACGTCAAGGCGGTGCGCGAGGAACTCGTCGACCGCTACGGCAAGTTGCCGGAACCGGTGGAGAACCTGCTTCTGGTGGCGGGGCTGCGGATGCTCGCCCGCGCGTGCGGTGTCGGCGAGATCGTCCTGCAGGGCGGCAACATCCGGTTCGCGCCGGTGGAGCTGCGCGAGTCCCAGGAGCTGCGCCTCAAGCGGCTCTACCCCGGCACGGTCATCAAGCCGACCGGGCACCAGGTGCTGGTGCCCCGCCCGAAGACCGCGAAGGTGGGCGGGAAGCCGCTGGTCGGCCGGGAGCTGCTGGCGTGGGTCGGGGAGTTCCTGACGTCGATTTTGGGGTCGTGACCCGGCCGGTCCCGCCGTGCCCGGGGCCGCCCGGACGCGCGAAACCGCCCACGGGGAGGGGAGTCCGTGGGCGGTTCCCGGCTCGGAGTCACGTCGGGTCGTGGTGACGTACGGTGCGGCGGTGCCGTCGTGCGGGCTCCCGGCTCCCTCACGGGGCCGGACCGCACACGACGGATCGTCCGGGTTTCCCGGTGTGTTCCGGTCCGGCAGCCGGACGAGGACCCGGGGGTTACGGCTGACCGGGGCGGTCCTGGCCCCGGTCCCGGCCCTGGTCCCGCTTCATGCCGAGCCGCTCCTCGGCCTGCCGCTGCCCGGTGTCGATCTGGTCCTCGTACTTGCCGCCGGTCCTCTCGTTGATCTTCTTCTCCGCGGCGTCGGAGGCCTTCTTCGCCTTGTCCTGTGCCGCGCGGCTGCTCTTGAACTTGTCGAAGATGCCCATCCAGAACTCCTTCCCGGGTGACTCAGCACCGACCATACGCGGAACGCGTGCCGAATGCCCCTTTTGTGAGGGTGTGGTCTGTACCTCTCGCTGGCTACCGTGGAGACAGTGAGATCCCGGCCGTTCGGGGACGGGTGCAAGGTACGGAAAAAGGGGGCACCGTGAGGCGGTACTCGACGACGTTCTCCGCGGGCGAGACACGGGGCGGAGCGGGACGTGCGGGAGCGGCCGGCGGGCGGGTGCGCCGCGGCGGCGCACCCGGAACCCTGCGCCGTACCGGCCCCGCGGCCGCCACGCTGGCCGCCGCGCTGCTCCTCGCCGGCTGTGAAGCCCTGGAGGAGAGCGGTTCTCCCACCGAGGACGGCGGCGCGGCACAGGTGTCGGACGGACGGGCGGTCAGCCCGCTGGACAACCCGGACGGCACCGACCCGGGCCTCGCCCCGCTGACCGGGGAGACGGACCGGGCCGGCGGACGCGGACTCATCGAGACGGTGAAGACCAAGGGGCGCGGACCGAGGACCGGATACGACCGCGACGAGTTCGGCTATGCCTGGAAGGACACGGCCGACGGCGTCCCCCTCGCGAGGAACGGATGCGACACACGGAACGACCTCCTCCAGCGCGACGGGCAGGAGTTGCGGTTCAGGTCCGGTTCCGACTGTGTGGTCGTGGCCATGACGCTGGCCGACCCGTACACCGCCAAGACCATCGAGTGGCGCAAGGCGAAGGCGGCCGAGGTCCAGATAGACCACGTGGTACCGCTCTCGTACAGCTGGCAGATGGGTTCCTCCCGCTGGTCCGTGGCCAAACGGGAGCAGTTGGCGAACGACCCCCTCAACCTCATCCCGGTCGACGGCGGCGCCAACTCCTCCAAGAGCGACTCCGGGCCCGCGGCCTGGCTGCCGCCCAGTAAACCGATCCGGTGCGCGTACGCGGTCCGCTTCGCCCAGGTCGCTGTCAAGTACGAGATGCCGGTGACCACCGCCGACAAGGAGATGATGCTGCGGCAGTGCGGCGGCTGACCATCACCTCGTGCGGCCCCCGCGCCCTCCGCGCGGGGGAGTGCGGGGCCGCCGGGACGACAACGGTTCGGTACACACCGGGACCGGTTGTCCCCCTCGGCCTATACGCTCGGACTCCCCACCGCGTTCTGCTCCGCGCAGACTCGCGGACCCGCACCACTCGTCCCATCGGCCACACCGGTCCAGGAGCAGTCATGTACGGCCACGGCGCGGCGCCGCCCCACCGCAGCACGGCAACGGTCATCACCCTGCGCGTGCTGATCGCCGCCGCCGGCTTCCTGTCGTGCGGACTGTTGTCCTCCGTGCCGCTGTTCCGGGTCGCGGTCCTGCGCGGGCGCTTCCTCGACTGGCTGCTGGCCTGGGTGAGTCTGCCGCTGTCCCTCTTCTTCCTGATGGTGATCGGTTCGCTGCCGGAGACGGACACCCGGACCGATGTCGCCCTCTTCTGTCTCCTGTGCCTGGGCGCCGGCGCCGCCGCGTACTACCTGACCGTGGACATCCGCCACCACCGCCTGCTGTATCGGCACGGGGTGCACGGCCCGCAGTCGCCCTACGCCACGACGATGCACGCGCCGGGCGGCGCCCCCCTTCCGTACGGCTACCCGCAGTCCGCGTCGCCGTACGTGCAGACGGTCGTACCGCAGCCCGTGGTGCAGCCGCCTCCGACGCCCGTGCCGCACCACGACACACCGGCCTCCTCCGTACCCCCGGCGCAGCCGCCGCAGCACCCCGGGCCGGCCCGTATCGACCAGGTGCGCGCCGAACTCGACGAGCTCAGCGACTACCTGCGCAGAAGTGACGGCGGCCAGGGCCACGGCGACGACCGGGGTGACAGGTGGGCGTGACGGCTAAACGTGTCGTCGCCGGCCGCTACGAACTGTCCACGCTCATCGGGCAGGGCGGCATGGGGCAGGTCTGGACGGCCTACGACAAGCGGCTGGACCGGCGGGTCGCGGTGAAACTCCTGCGCCCGGACAAGATGGCCGGCCAGGAGGCCGACGAACTGCGCCGCCGTTTCGTGCGCGAGTGCCGGGTGACGGCCCAGGTCGACCATCCGGGCCTGGTCACCGTGCACGACGCGGGCAGCGAGGACGGTGACCTGTTCCTCGTCATGCAGTACGTCGACGGCGCCGACCTCGGCGACCACCTCGCCGAGTACTCCCCGTACCCGTGGCAGTGGGCCGTGTCGGTGGCCGCGCAACTGTGTGCCGCGTTGAGCGCGGTGCACGCCGTGCCGATCGTCCACCGCGACCTCAAGCCGCGCAATGTGATGGTGAAGCAGGACGGCACGGTCACCGTGCTCGACCTGGGCGTCGCCTCCGTCATCGACAGTGACACCACGCGCCTGACGCACACCGGTTCGCCCATCGGCTCGCCCGCCTACATGGCCCCCGAACAGGCGATGGGGGGCGCGGTCGGCCCGTACACGGACCTGTACGCGCTCGGTGTGCTGCTGCACGAACTGCTCAGCGGCGACGTGCCCTTCGCGGGCTCGACGGCGCTCGGTGTGCTGCACCGGCACCTCTACGAGGCGCCGGTGCCGGTGCGCCAGGTCCGCCCGGAGGTCCCCGAGGCACTGGAGGCGCTGGTGCTGCGGCTGCTCGCCAAGGACCCGCAGCACCGCCCCGCCTCCGCCCAGGAGGTCTACGAGCACCTGACGCTGCTGCTGCCGTCGCGGGGTACGCCCACCGGGGCGCCCCTCGACCCCACCCGTCCCTTCCTGCGCCCGCATGCCCCCTGGCCCGACCGCGCGCGTACCCCCGCGCCCCAGCCCACTCCCGTCACACCGCCCGCGCCCGTCGCGGAGAAGGCCGACGTCGCCGCCGCCGTGGACGAGGTCAAGCGGCTGCTCGGGGAGGGCCGCATCACCCAGGCCGTGGACATCCTCGGCGGCATCCTGCCCGCCGCCGCCGAACAGCACGGCGAGCACTCCCCGGTCGTCCGCACCCTGCGCAAGCAGTACGCGGCCACGCTCCTGGACGACGGCCAGTACCGGCGCGCACTGCCCGAACTGCGCCGCCTCGCCGACGAACGCGCCACCGAGGCGGGCCATGCCGACCCGCAGTCCCTGCGCCACCGCTACGAGGCCGCCCAGTGCCTGGAGCAGCTCGGCCAGCCGACGGCGGCGCTCTCCGAATACCGTGCGCTGCTGCCGTACTACGAGAACCAGTACGTGGCCGCGGGCGACCCGCAGCTCGCCCATGACGTCCGCCGCCGCATCGGCCACCTCCTGCTCGCCCTCGGCGACCGCCCCGCGGCCCACGAGACCCTGGCCCGGCTGCTGCACGACGTGGAGCGCTCCCAGGGTCCCGGCCACCCGCTCGCCGGTGAGATCCGCCGGACCCTGCAGTGGCTGGGACAGGTGCGCGGATAGCGGGGCGGGATCCCTCATTTCGGGGCTCGGCCGGGCCGGTGGGCGCGCGGCGGTGCCGGAAGTCCCGGTGAATCGTTGGTCGAATGGGTTGGCCAGAGCCCGGCCGCTGCCTACCATCGATCATCGCAGGACTTTGTGCACCGCCGCACAAGCTTCCCCAGGAGGTTTCCTTGCACCGCCGTCGTCGCACCGCGCTCCTCCTCACCGCCGCCCTCACGGCAGCGGCCCCCCTGCTCACCGCCTGCGGGAACGACGCGCATCCCGGCGCGGCGGCCGTCGTGGGCGGCCAGCGGATCACGGTGTCGCAGCTGGAGAACCGGGTCAACGAGATCCGCGCGGCCCAGCAGGACGCGGTGCCGGACGAGGCCCAGTACGAGCAGGCCATCGCCCGCACCGGCGGTCTCACCCGCGACACCCTGCACAGCATGGTCCTGGACCGGGTGCTGGAGCGTGCCGCGAGCGACGCCGGTGTGAGGGTCACCCCCAAGGAGATCCAGGGGATGCGGTCCGGTCTGGAGGAGCAGGCCGGCGGGGCCGAGGCCCTGGAATCGGCCTGGCTGCAGCAGTACGGCATCCCGCCGGAGCGGCTCGACGACAACCTCCGCCTTCAGCTCCAGGCCCAGAAGCTTGCCCAGGGGCTCGGCACCGACACCAGCAGGCCCGAGTTCTGGCAGGCGCTGTCCGAGGCGAGCAAGAAGCTCGACGTCGACCTCAACCCGCGCTACGGCACCTGGGACGACGAGAAGAGCAGCCGCGTCGACGCCGGGACCCCGTGGGTACGCGAGGTCACGGGGGCAGCCGGAGCCCAGCCGGTCGCCTGACGGGCCGGGCGGTCGTCTGACGAATCAGCAGGGCGGTTGTCTGACGAGTCAGCCGGTCGCTTGACTAGTCGGGCGGTTGTCTGACGAGTCGGGCGTACTTTCACACCGGGACGGATCTCCTGTGGACAACTTTCTGGGGCCGGCGGCGCCGTGGGTTAGTTTCGGATCGTGAACGCAATCAGCCCCGCGGCCCCCTCCGCGGCTCCGACCGGCCGCATCGTCCTGCTCACCACCAGCCACCGCGTCGCGCCCGGCCTGCTGTCCTGGCCCGCCTGGCAGATCCTGCACGCGGCCGACAAGGTGCTGTGCGCGGACGGCGCCCACCCGCAGCTGCCGTATCTGCGCGAGGCGGGCATACCGGTCGAGGAGGCGTCCCCGGCCGCCGAGGACCTGGTGGGCGCCTGCGCCGGCGGGCGGACGGTGGTGGTCGTGGCGACCGGCGAGGGCGAGCCCGCCCTGACCGACGGCCTGGCCCGCCTCGCCGGCTCCGGCCGTGTCCCGATGCCGGAGCTGGAACTGCTCCCCGCCTCCTACGATCTGCCGGGCGCCCGCCTGCTCGACCTCGTCCAGGTCATGGACCGCATCCGTGCCGAGTGCCCCTGGTCCTCCCGGCAGACCCACAAGGGCCTGGCGAAGTACGGCATCGAGGAGGCGTACGAACTCGTCGAGGCGATCGAGGAGGGCGACCGGGACGAACTGCGCGAGGAACTGGGTGACGTCCTCCTCCAGGTCGTCTTCCACGCCCGGATCGCCGAGGAGCACCCCGAGGATCCCTTCTCCGTCGACGACGTGGCCGGCGGCATCGTCGCCAAGCTCGTCCACCGCCACCCGCACGTCTTCGGCGACGAGACGGCGACCACCCCCGAGGAGGTCAAGGCGCACTGGCTGCGCACCAAGGCGGTCGAGAAGCGGCGCACCTCGGTCACCGAGGGCATCCCGCTGGGCCAGCCGGGACTGGCCCTCGCCGCCAAACTCGCCTCCCGCGTCCGCACGGCCGGGCTGGATGTCCCCCTGCCCCGGGCGGAGGGCATCGGCTACGAACTGCTCGGCCTCGCGGTGCGGGCCGAGGCGGAGGGCGCCGACCCGGAGGCGGCGCTGCGCGCGGCCGCCCGGACCTACCGGGACGCGATACGGGCCGCGGAGGGCGTGGGGGAATAGATGTCCCTGCCCGTGTGCCACCGGGTGCCTGTCGTGAGGAGCGGGGCGCATCTCCCCGTCTGCCGCCGGATACGGTCGAGCGGTGAACGACCAGCCCCAGCCCCAGTTTCAGTCCCAGCCCGAGAACGGCGCCCCCGAACTCTTCACCTGGGAGTTCGCGAGCGACCCCTACCCCGCGTACGCCTGGCTGAGGGAGCACGCGCCCGTGCACCGGACGCGGCTGCCCAGCGGGGTGGAGGCCTGGCTGGTGACCCGTTACGCCGACGCCAAGCAGACCCTCGCCGACCCCCGCCTCTCCAAGAACCCGGCGCACCACGACGGGCCCGCCCACGCCAAGGGGAAGACCGGCATCCCCGGTGAGCGCAAGGCCGAGCTGATGACGCATCTGCTCAACATCGACCCGCCGGACCACACCCGGCTGCGCAAACTGGTCAGCAAGGCGTTCACACCGCGCCGCGTCGCCGAGTTCGAGTCCCGGGTGCAGGAGCTCACCGACGGCCTCATCGACCGGTTCGCGGAGCGCGGCTCCGCCGACCTCATCCACGAGTTCGCGTTCCCGCTCCCCATCTACGCCATCTGCGACCTGCTCGGCGTCCCCCGGGAGGACCAGGACGACTTCCGGGACTGGGCGGGCATGATGATCCGGCATCAGGGCGGGCCCCGGGGCGGGGTCGCCCGGTCGGTGAAGAAGATGCGCGGCTACCTGGCCGACCTGATCCACCGCAAGCGCGAGGCCCTGCCCGCCGAGCCCGCCCCCGGCGAGGACCTCATCTCCGGCTTGATCCGCGCCTCCGACCACGGTGAGCACCTCACCGAGAACGAGGCCGCCGCCATGGCGTTCATCCTGCTGTTCGCGGGCTTCGAGACCACCGTCAACCTCATCGGCAACGGCACCTACGCACTGCTCACCCACCCCGACCAGCGCGAGCGCCTGCAGACGTCCCTCGCCGCCGGAGAACGCGAACTGCTGGAGACCGGAGTGGAGGAACTCCTGCGCTACGACGGGCCCGTGGAGCTGGCCACCTGGCGGTTCGCCGCCGAGGCACTCACCCTCGGCGGGCAGCACATCTCGGCCGGCGACCCGGTCCTCGTCGTCCTGGCCGCCGCGGACCGGGACCCGGAGCGGTTCACCGACCCCGACACGCTCGACCTCGCACGGCGCGACAACCAGCATCTGGGATACGGCCACGGCATCCACTACTGCCTCGGCGCTCCCCTGGCCCGCCTGGAGGGCCAGACCGCGCTCGCCACGCTGCTGACCCGTCTGCCGGACCTCGAACTCGCGGCGGACCCGGCCGAACTGCGCTGGCGCGGCGGTCTCATCATGCGCGGACTGCGCACACTGCCGGTGCGATTCACCGCGCCGCCGACGTGATGTCGCCTACAGAGCGCCGTGCTCGGCACGCATTCCGAAATGCCCCGGATGGCCGCCGAGTCCGCTCCGGGCCGGCCTCCGAATGCCTTTCGCCCTCGCGCAAGTGACCGTCAGGTCCGTTGTGGACACGGTCCGTCGAACCCCGGCAGGACCAGCGTAAAGATGACACACACTCACCTCTGTGATCTTTATGTGATCTGCGCGGCATGAACTTGTGACAAGCGTTCGACTGCCGATACGTTCACCCATCAAGCACGGCGTCTCGTTCTTGCGGCACCACAGCTCGAACCGTCGTGCGAGCAACCGTTGTCTGCGAAAGGTCTCCGCATGCTCTCCGGGAACGGTCGTCACCGTCGCCCCCGCCAGGCTCCGGCTCTTCTCGTCGCAGCCGGAGTGACCGGCTCGGCCATCGCGATCCCCCTCCTCGGCGCCGGCGCGGCCAGCGCGGCCGACGGCCCGACCTGGGACAAGGTCGCCGAGTGCGAGTCCGGTGGCTCCTGGAGCCAGAACTCCGGCAACGGTTACTACGGCGGCCTGCAGTTGGCCCAGGAGGACTGGGAGAAGTACGGCGGCCTCGACTACGCGACCAGCGCCGACCAGGCCAGCCGCGGCCAGCAGATAGCGGTGGCCGAGAAGATCCTCGCCGACCAGGGTGTCGACGCGTGGAGGGCCTGCGGGCTGCTGGGGGGCCTGGGTCAGGACTCGCCCGTGCTCGACGTCGGCACCGGTACGCAGGACGACTCGTCGGACAAGTACGGTCCCGAAGGGTCCGACACTCCGTCGCCGTCCCAGTCCTCCGACTCCTCGTCGGACGCGAAGGACACCGCGGACGGCAAGGAGAAGGGGGAGGGCGCGGACGGATCGGCCGAACCCGACGCTTCTTCTTCCGCCTCCGCCTCCTCGTCTCCCTCGGCCTCGGGCAAGGGTAAGGAATCGGGCAAGTCGGGACAAAAGGGCGGCGCTTCGGGATCGGCCGACGGCGAGAGTTCCGGCAGCGGCCGTCACCGCGGCGCCAGCGCCGAGGAGGAGGCGCGTAAGGACCGTGAGGCCGGATCCTCCGGCCGGCACGCCTCGCGTGGCGGCCTCGGTTTCTCACGCGGTCTTGACGGCTCGTCCCCGTCGAGCGGCTCCGGCGCGAACTCCGGGAGCGACTCCTCGGCCGCCTCCGACTTCCTCGCCTTCGACGGAGAGGGCGAGGTCGTGGGCGCGGCCGTCCCGAACCTCATCCTTCCCAGTCAGGCGCTCGGGTTCGGGTCCTGATCGGGCAACGGCTGACATTCGGTCGGCAGTCGGGCGCGGGAGTCTCTCCCGACCGGGCGGCGGGCGGCGGGCGTGCGCCGGTCGCGCGGTGACGGGGCGGCAGGTGGGTCGGCGCGCGAAAAAGCGCGCCGGCAAAGCCAGTTGAGGGTCACGTTTCGCGATGAATGTCCGGTTTAAAGGCGATGAGAGATAGGTCTCAGAAGCCCTGATCGTCTTTGATAATCTGCCGATCCCGTGTCTACGGTCGTGACCGCTCGCCATCGCGGGCCCCGGCCGCCACCACGCCGAATCCTGCCAGTGGCGGTACGGGAACAGCCGTCGCGTCATGCGCCGTAGGCAGGAGCGGGGGACCCAAGGTAGGCGCCGGATCCGGTGGAGAAAGCCGGATGCGGCTTGGGGTGAAGTCGCGTCCCGGGAGGGACGCGGCCGGGCAACTCAACCGGCCCGAACCCGACAGCTCACCTCGTAGGCGTCGGTGAGGGGATCCAACCATGCTGTTTTCCGGCAAGGGCAAGCACCGTCGTCCGTCCAAGGCCACCCGTGTCATCGCCATCGCCGGCGTCACCGGTGCCGCCGTCGCCGCCCCGCTGATGGCGGCCGGCAATGCTTCCGCCGCAACCGCCTCCGAGTGGAACTCGGTCGCCCAGTGCGAGTCCGGCGGCAACTGGTCGATCAACACCGGCAACGGTTACTACGGCGGTCTGCAGTTCTCCGCCTCCACCTGGGCCGGCTACGGCGGCACGACGTACGCCGGCACCGCCGACCAGGCCAGCAAGGCCCAGCAGATCGAGATCGCCGAGAAGGTCCTCGCGGGCCAGGGCAAGGGTGCCTGGCCGGTCTGCGGCAAGGGCCTGTCCAACGCCGCCCACGGCGGTGGCGGTTCCGCCGAGGGCTCGGGCAACCAGGGCTCGGGCAACCAGAGCTCCGGCGGCCAGAACAGCGGCTCCTCGCAGGAGGCCCCGAAGCAGGAGGCTCCGAAGCGGGAGTCCCAGGAGCGGAGCACCGAGGCCGCTCCCGAGCGTTCCGCCGAGCAGAAGGCCTCCCGCTCCGACGAGCGTCCGGCCGCCAAGAAGACCGTCACCACCCCGACCGGCGAGAAGGTCGAGAAGGGCGACGGCGAGTACAAGGTCGCCAAGGGCGACACCCTCAGCTCGATCGCCTCGGAGCACGACGTCAAGGGCGGCTGGGACAAGCTGTTCAAGCTGAACGACGACATCGTCGAGGACGCCGACCTCATCTACCCGGGTCAGCAGCTGCACCTGAAGTAAGGCGCGGCCGCACGTCCGGCTCCTCCCCCACGGGGTCCTTGCCCCGCTCCGGCGCGTATCCCCCATACGCGCCGGAGCGGGGCTTCTCCGTGTTCGAGGCCGGATCCGGTCCGTACGCGGTGCCGGACCCGGCCTCCCGTCTCCCGGCCTCCCGCCCGTCTCCCGGCCTCCCGCTCCCGCCCCCGTTTCCCGGCCTCCCGCCCCCGTCTCGCGGTTTTCCGTCTCCCGGTTTTCCGATACCGCCTTTGTTCCGTTCGGAAACAATTTACTCTCGGTTCTGTCCGCGAAGCGGCCGACCGGATGGCCGATCGCTCCGAGCCGGATAGGCTCGGGTCCGCAGGGCCCCGTGGCCCCGCTGAACCACGTCACATCCATGAAGGAGATGCTCGTGCCGTCCATCGACGTCGTCGTAGCCCGGGAAATCCTGGACTCCCGAGGCAACCCCACGGTCGAGGTCGAGGTCGGCCTCGACGACGGCAGCACGGGTCGTGCCGCCGTCCCGTCCGGCGCCTCCACCGGCGCCTTCGAGGCCATCGAACTCCGCGACGGCGACCCCGACCGTTACCACGGCAAGGGCGTCGAGAAGGCCGTCCTGGCCGTCATCGAGCAGATCGGCCCGGAGCTCGTCGGCTACGACGCCACCGAGCAGCGCCTGATCGACCAGGCGATGTTCGACCTGGACGCCACCGACAACAAGGGCTCCCTCGGCGCCAACGCCATCCTCGGCGTCTCCCTGGCCGTCGCCCACGCCGCCTCCGAGGCCAGCGACCTGCCCCTCTTCCGCTACCTGGGCGGCCCCAACGCGCACCTGCTGCCGGTGCCGATGATGAACATCCTCAACGGCGGTTCGCACGCGGACTCCAATGTGGACATCCAGGAGTTCATGATCGCCCCGATCGGCGCGGAGTCCTTCTCCGAGGCCCTGCGCTGGGGCACCGAGGTCTACCACACGCTGAAGAAGGTCCTGAAGAGCAAGGGCCTGGCCACCGGCCTCGGCGACGAGGGCGGCTTCGCCCCGAACCTCGGCTCCAACCGCGAGGCCCTCGACCTCATCCTCGAGGCCGTCAAGGAAGCCGGTTACACCCCGGGCGAGCAGATCGCCCTCGCGCTCGACGTCGCCGCCTCCGAGTTCTACAAGGACGGCGTGTACGTCTTCGAGGGCAAGGAGCGCTCCGCCGCCGAGATGACGGAGTACTACGCCGAGCTGGTCGAGGCGTACCCGCTGGTCTCCATCGAGGACCCGCTGTTCGAGGACGACTGGGACGGCTGGAAGGCCCTCACCGACAAGCTCGGTGACAAGGTCCAGATCGTCGGCGACGACCTGTTCGTCACCAACCCGGAGCGCCTGGCCCGCGGCATCGAGGAGGACGCGGCCAACGCCCTGCTGGTCAAGGTCAACCAGATCGGTTCGCTGACCGAGACCCTGGACGCCGTCGAGCTGGCCCAGCGCAACGGCTTCAAGTGCATGATGTCGCACCGTTCCGGTGAGACCGAGGACGTCACCATCGCCGACCTGGCCGTCGCCACCAACTGCGGCCAGATCAAGACCGGCGCCCCGGCCCGCTCCGAGCGCGTCGCCAAGTACAACCAGCTGCTGCGCATCGAGGAGATCCTCGACGACGCCGCGGTGTACGCGGGCCGCAGCGCCTTCCCGCGGTTCCGCAACGCCTGACGACGCGGCTCTGCCAGTCGTCCGTACGTCCCCGGACGCGGTCCCGTACCGTGTCCGGGGACGTACGCGCGTATGACAGGGGAACGGGAGGCGGAGACATGGCCGTGAAGGACCGGGACCGGTTCTCCACCGCGACCAGGATCCGGCTGATCGGCGAGCAGACCGCCGCCCGGGTCTACCGCTCGCAGACCAAACGCCAGGCTCGCCGCTCCCGGCTGACCGGCCGGGCCGCGCTGCTCGCCCTGGTGGTCTGCTCGCTGATCGTGGCCCTCGCCTATCCCATGCGGCAGTACGTGTCCCAGCGCGCCGACATCGCCGACCTCCAGCAGGAGAAGGACGAGACCCGCCGCCGGGTCGAGCAACTGCGCGACATGAAGGCGCGCTGGCAGGACGACGCCTACGCCGAGCAGCAGGCCCGCGCACGGCTGCACTACGTCATGCCCGGCGAGACCGGCTACATCGTGATCGACCCGGGCGCGGCCGAGCAGCCGCGCGCCGACCGCGGATCGGCAGGCCGCCCCTGGTACGTGAACGTCTGGGACGGCGTCGACAAGTCCGACGCGGCCGAGCGGTGAGCCCGGGGCCGTAGCCTTGGTGCCCTGCGGTTCACCGGAACCCGCGGGGCCGGCCCGCACGGCCCCGCACCATGGCAACGGTCCCGCAGCACGACGGCAACGGCCCCCGTCCGTGCGGAGAACCGCGCAGAGGCCGCGCAGGCAACCGCTGAGAACCGCAGAAAGACAGATATGGATACCCCCCCGCCCACGACCCCGCGCACCGAACCGACCGACGCGGACGTCGAGGCGTTCAAGCAGCAGCTCGGCCGGCCCCCGCGCGGGCTGCGCGCCATCGCGCACCGTTGCCCCTGCGGGCAGCCGGACGTCGTCGAGACCGCGCCGAAGCTGCCCGACGGCACCCCCTTCCCGACGCTGTACTACCTCACCTGCCCCCGGGCCGCCTCGGCGATCGGGACGCTGGAGGCGAACGGCGTGATGAAGGAGATGACGGAGCGGCTGGCGACGGACCCGGAGCTGGCGGTCGCGTACCGCGCGGCGCACGAGGACTACATCCGGCGCCGCGACGAGATCGAGGAGCTGAAGAACTTCCCGAGCGCCGGCGGGATGCCGGACCGGGTGAAGTGCCTGCACGTCCTGGTCGCCCACTCGCTGGCCGCCGGCCCCGGGGTCAACCCGCTGGGCGACGAGGCGCTCGCGATGCTGCCGGAGTGGTGGAGCAAGGGAGCCTGTGTGACGGTCACGCCGCCCGCGGGCGAGGGGTGGCAGGCGGACGCCTCGGACGACGGCCACTTCGCCGTCAAGCCGATCGAGGGAGACGGCCGGTGACCCGGGTCGCCGCCATCGACTGCGGTACCAACTCCATCCGGCTCCTGGTGGCCGACGCCGATCCGGTGACCGGTGAACTGACCGACCTGGACCGGCGCATGACGATCGTGCGGCTCGGTCAGGACGTCGACCGCACGGGCCGGCTCGCCCCCGAAGCGCTGGAGCGGACGTTCGCCGCCTGCCGCGCGTACGCGGAGGCCATCAAGGAGCACGGCGCGCAACGCCTGCGCTTCGTCGCCACCTCCGCCTCCCGCGACGCCGAGAACCGGGACGAGTTCGTGCGCGGGGTGCTGGACATCCTCGGCGTGGAGCCCGAGGTCATCACCGGCGACCAGGAGGCCGAGTTCTCCTTCACCGGCGCCACCAAGGAACTGACGGGCCGTGCGGACCTGCACCGCCCGTTCCTGGTCGTGGACATCGGCGGCGGCTCCACCGAGTTCGTCGTCGGCGACGACCGCGTACGGGCCGCCCGGTCCGTCGACGTGGGCTGCGTACGGATGACCGAGCGGCACCTGGTGGCGGACGGGGCGGTGGTGGACCCGCCGACCGAGGAACGGATCGCGGCGATGCGGGCCGACATCGAGGCCGCCCTCGACCGGGCCGAGCGGACGGTCCCGCTGCGCGAGGCCCGCACCCTGGTCGGCCTGGCCGGTTCGGTCACGACGGTGTCGGCGATCGCGCAGGACCTGCCCGCGTACGACTCGGCGGCCATCCACCACTCCCGGGTCACCCTGGAACGCGTCCGCGAGATCACCGGCCGGCTTCTCCACGCCACCCACGCCGAACGCGCGGAGATCCCCTCCATGCACCCGGGCCGGGTCGACGTCATCGGAGCGGGCGCCCTGGTCCTCCTCGCCGTCATGGAACGCACCGGAGCACAGGAGGTCGTCGTCAGCGAACACGACATCCTGGACGGCATCGCCTGGTCCGTCGCCAGCGACGAGTAGTGCTCTGCTGAGCAGCGCGAACGTGCTTTGAGCGGTGATCGCAAGGGCCTGTCGGGCCCTTTCTCGGGCCGCCGGCGGAAAAGTTCGTGAAGTTCTTCACAAGGAAATTGCCCCGGTAGGTCGAAGAACTGGGTCCGGTTGACCCTTTCGGGCCCCCTGGGCTGCTTTGAACGTGTTCAGAAGGTGTGGACGGGTGGTGTCCGGGAGGTCGCCGCAGAGGCCCTGTGTGGGGTCTCGCGGCGCCGTCGGAATCGAAGAGAGGCAGCTCACGCGGCATTGACAACGGCTCGCGTGCGGCCCTGGTTCCCGGTGCCCGACATGGACTTGATCACAAAAGCCCGGAAGTGTAACACAACCACTGTCCGAGCTTGTGAAGGGGCGCACGAGCTCACCTCCCGGGGCAGGGGGATACTCGATGGCATGAGCACCACGGAGCGTCCCAGGATCCTCGTAGTAGGCGGTGGGTACGTAGGCCTGTACGCAGCTCGGCGCATCCAGAAGAAGATGCGTTACGGCGAGGCGACCGTCACCGTCGTCGACCCGCGGTCGTACATGACCTACCAGCCCTTCCTGCCCGAAGCCGCCGCCGGCAACATCTCCCCGCGGCACGTCGTCGTCCCCCTGCGACGCGTGCTCCCCAAGGCGGAGGTCCTCACCGGCCGGGTCACCACCATCGACCAGGACCGCAAGGTCGCCACGGTCGCGCCGCTCGTCGGCGAGGCCTACGAGCTGCCCTTCGACTACCTGATCATCGCGATGGGCGCGGTCTCCCGCACCTTCCCGATCCCCGGCCTCGCCGAGCAGGGCATCGGCATGAAGGGCATCGAGGAGGCCATCGGCCTGCGCAACCACGTCCTCGAACAGCTCGACAAGGCCGACTCCACCACGGACGAGGAGATCCGCCGCAAGGCGCTCACCTTCGTCTTCGTCGGTGGCGGCTTCGCGGGCGCGGAGACCATCGGCGAGGTCGAGGACATGGCCCGGGACGCGGCCAAGTACTACAAGAACGTGTCCCGTGAGGACATGCGCTTCATCCTCGTCGACGCCGCCGACAAGATCCTCCCCGAGGTGGGTCCCAAGCTCGGCGCGTACGGCAAGGAGCACCTCGAGGGCCGCGGTGTCGAGGTCTACCTCTCCACTTCCATGGACTCCTGCGTCGACGGCCACGTCGTGCTGAAGAACGGCCTCGAGGTCGACTCCCACACCATCGTGTGGACGGCCGGCGTCAAGCCGAACCCGGCGCTGGCCCGCTTCGGCCTGCCGCTGGGCCCGCGCGGCCACGTGGACACCCGGCCGACCCTCCAGGTCACCGGCACCGACTACATCTGGGCCGCGGGCGACAACGCCCAGGTACCGGACCTCGTGGGCCGCAAGGCCGGCAACGAGAACGCCTGGTGCCCGCCGAACGCCCAGCACGCGCTGCGCCAGGCCAAGGTCCTCGGCGACAACGTGATCTCCGGCATGCGGGGCTTCCCGCAGAAGGACTACAGCCACGCCAACAAGGGCGCCGTGGCGGGCCTCGGCCTGCACAAGGGCGTGGCGATGATCGTCATGGGCAAGATGAAGATCAAGCTCAAGGGCCGGCTCGCCTGGTACATGCACCGTGGCTACCACGGTATGGCCATGCCCACGTGGAACCGCAAGATCCGCGTCTTCGCCGACTGGACGCTCGCCGTGTTCCTCAAGCGCGAGGTCGTCTCGCTGGGCGCGATCCAGTCCCCGCGCGACGAGTTCTACGAGGCCGCGAAGCCGGCGCCGCTGCCCGCGGCCGCCAAGAAGGAACCGGCCGAGAAGGCCAAGGCATCCTGACGTCAGGCCGATCGACCGCTGGTCGCCCGACCCGCCGCCGCCCCTCCCCGGGGCCCGCGTACGGCCGGGCGGCCTCCGGTCCGCCCGACTCTCCGGTCGCCTGACTCTCCGGTCCGCCCGACTCTCCGGTCCGCCTGACCCGCCTGCTCCGAACGGCGGGCTCCAGGCCATCGGCCAGGCCGTCCTCGGCTCCCGAAAGGGCCGCCCGCCATCCGTGGTGCGGGTGGCCTTTTCGGCGTTTTGCCCCGTCATGACGCGCGCCGGGACTGCCGCGTGCCCCGCAGGTGTTTACGTGGTGACGACATTCCGGGATTTGGCCTTCCCACGCTCTCGACGTCGCTCGAGCGGGGGACGCCCCTATCGGAGGTGTACACCATGAGAGACGCCGCTTCGCGGCTGAAGGGCCTTGTCGAGCAGTTGCTGGGCGCACCGCTCCCGCTGCGCGTCCGCGCCTGGGACGGCTCGCAGGCCGGTCCGCCGGACGCCCCGGCCCTTGTCGTACGCAACCGCCGTGCCGTGCGCCACCTGCTGTGGAAACCGGGCGAACTCGGCCTCGCCCGCGCCTGGGTGTCCGGCGACCTGGGGGTCGAGGGCGACCTGTACACCGTCCTCGAATTCCTCTCCGGTCCCGTCTGGCAGCGCGGCGAGGACGCCCCCACCCTCGCCCGGTCCCTGCGTGACCCCGGTGTCCGTGCGGCCGTCCGCGGCCTCGTCGCGCTGGCCGGCCCGCCGCTGCCGCCCGGTCCGCCCCAGGAGGAGATCCGCAGGCCCCACCGCGGCCTCCACACCAAGCGCAGCGACAAGAGGGCCATCAGCCACCACTACGACGTCGGCAACGACTTCTACGAGATCGTCCTCGGCCCGTCCATGGTGTACTCCTGCGCCTACTGGCCCGCCCCGTCCGCGCGGGCCACCCTCGAGCAGGCCCAGCACGACAAGCTCGAACTCGTCTGCCGCAAGCTCGCGCTGACGTCCGGTCAGCGGCTGCTCGACGTCGGCTGCGGCTGGGGCTCCATGGCGATCCACGCCGCCCGTGAGTACGGCGTGAGCGTCGTCGGCGTCACGCTCTCCCAGGAGCAGGCCGCGTACGCCCGTAAGCGCGTCGCCGACGAGGGGCTCACCGACCGTGTCGAGATCCGGGTACAGGACTACCGTGACGTCACGGACGGCCCCTACGACGCGATCTCCTCGATCGGCATGGCCGAACACGTCGGCTCTCCGCGCTATCTGGAGTACGCCATCGCCCTGCACCGTCTCCTGGGGCCCGGCGGGCGGCTGCTGAACCACCAGATCGCACGCCGCCCGCATCGGGACGAGGCGGAGTACGGACTGAACCCGTTCATCGACGCCTACGTCTTCCCCGACGGCGAACTCGCTCCCGTGGGCACCACCGTGTCCCTGCTGGAGCGGGCCGGCTTCGAGACGCGCGACGTCGAGTCGATCCGCGAGCACTACGCCCTCACCCTGCGCCGCTGGGTGGCGAACCTGGAGGCCGACTGGGACCGGGCCGCCACGCTCGCCGGGCCGGGCCGGGCCCGCGTCTGGCGCCTGTACATGGCCGCCTCCGCGCTCGCCTTCGAACGCAACCGCATCGGCGTCAACCAGGTCCTGGCCGTGAAGACCCCCGAATCCGGCACCTCCGGCCTGCCCCTGCGCGCCCGCACCTGGAACTGACGGTCGCCCCTGCCCCCGAAGGGCGACGGGCATGAGGACGGGCACGACGACGGGCCCTGTTCCGACGGCCGGACCCGGTCGTCGGAACAGGGCCCGCGCCCCACTCCCGTACTGCTCCACCCCTGGCCGTCGTCCGGCCGTCGCCTGACCACGGCCGGCTGCGACCCGCTGCGACCGGCTATTCCGCCTTGATCGCCTCGAGCATGTTCAGCCGTGCCGCCCGCCGGGCCGGCCACAGAGCCGCGAGCACACCCACGACGCCGGCCAGCAGCAGGAAGACCGCCATCCGGCCCCAGGGCAGGATCAGTTCGTACGTCGCCATCCTCGAGCCCACCAGCTGCCCGGCCGCCCAGCCGAAGAACACGCCCAGGCCGATGCCGAGCACCCCGCCGAACAGGGAGATCACCAGGGACTCCAGGCGGACCATCCGCTTGATGCCCTTGCGGTCCAGGCCGATCGCGCGGAGCATGCCGATCTCCTGGGACCGCTCGAACACCGACATGGCCAGGGTGTTGACGACTCCGAGGACGGCGACGAGCACGGCCATCGCCAGCAGCCCGTAGAGCATGTTCAGCACCAGGGTGAATATGGACGCCAGTTCGTTGGAGATGTCCTTCTTGTCCTGCACCTTGATGGCGGGGTTGGTGCCGAGGGCCTCCACCAGCCCGTCCTTCGCCGCGTCGGAGGCACCGCCGGAGGTCTTCACCATGACCTGCATGTCGATCGGGTCCGACTGGTGCGGGGCGAGGGTCGCGGTGTCGAGCATGATGCCGCGGAACATCTCGTTGCCCTCATAGACCCCGGCGACCGTCAGTTCCTGCTTCTTGCCGTCCTCGTAGGTGAGGGTGAAGTCCGAACCGGCCTTCCAGCCGTAGTCCTCGGCCGTCTCGTGGTCGACGACGATCCGTGTGCCGGACACCTCGAAGGCGCCGTCGCGGACCGGGAAGTCGGTCAGCTCGCCGATCGAGGAGCCGTCGACGCCGGTCAGGAACTCCGTCTGCCCGTCGATGCGGGCGGGCGCGTTGCGCAGCGGGCTGCTGGCGGTGACGTCGTCGGACTGCTTCAGGGTCCGCGCGACGTCCGGCGACAGCCAGTTGCCGTTCGCCATCGACACCACGTAGTCGGCCTTGATCGCGGAGGTGGCCATCTTGTCGATGGCGTTCTGCAGGCTGCCCGCCACCACCGTCATACCGGTGATCAGGGTGAGCCCGATCATCAGCGCGGACGCGGTCGCGGCGGTACGGCGCGGGTTGCGCACCGCGTTCTGCCGGGCCAGCTTCCCGGACATCCCGAAGACGCGCAGCACCGGCGCCGCGACGGCGATCAGCGGGCGGGACAGCAGCGGGGTCAGGATGAACACGCCGATGATCAGCAGGACCGCACCGATGCCCATGGGGGCCTGGCCGTCCGTGCCGCTCATCGTCGTGGCCACGAGGACCACCGCGATACCGGCGCCCGAGAAGAGCGCGCCCAGCGTGTTGCGCAGGACGAGCGACTTGGTGGTCGCCTTGGCATGCACGGAGTTCATCGCCGCCACCGGCGGGATCTTCGCGGCCCGGCGGCCGGGCAGCCACGCGGCGAGCATGGTGATCAGGATGCCGACCGCGAACGCGGCGGCGACGGTGCCCGGCGTGACCACCAGCGGGCCGGCGGGGACGGTCGCCTCGAACGTCCCCATCAGGGCACGCAGCCCGGCCCCGATGGCGATACCGGTGAGCAGCCCGACCACGGCGGCGACCGCGCCCACCACGAACGCCTCGATCAGCACCGACCGGGTGACCTGCCGGCGGGAGGCGCCGACCGCGCGCATCAGCGCCAGCTCCCGGGTGCGCTGGGCGACCAGCATGGTGAAGGTGTTGGCGATGATGAACGTACCGACGAACAGCGCGATGCCGGCGAACACCAGCAGGCCCTGCTTCAGCCCGCTCATCGAGGAGGCGATCATGCTCGCCTGGTCGTCGGCGAGCTGCGTGCCGGTGGTGGTCTCCACGGCGCCGGCGGGCAGGGCCTTGTCCAGCTCCGCCTTCAGCGCGGCCTCGGAGACGCCGTCCTTCGCCTTGACGGCGATCTCGTCGAACGTGCCCTCCTTGCCGAACAGCTTCTGCGCGGTCACCGTGTCGAACAGCGCGAGGCTGCCGCCGGCCGCGACGTTGCCGTCGTCGGTGGTGAAGATGCCGGTGACGACCGGCTCGAGGACGGGGCCGTCGACCGACATCCGTACGGTGTCGCCGACCTTGTATCCGGCGCGTTCCGCGGTCCTGGAGTCGATGAGGATCTCGTCCGGGCCCTTCGGCGCGTGCCCTTCGGTCAGCGGGTAGCGGGGGTCGTCGGTGCCCCAGTAGTTGCCGCCTTGCGACCCGAAGCCTTCGCCGATCAGCTTCCCGTCCGCGTCGGCCATGGCGGTGAACCCGATGACGACGCCGATGGCCTGTGCGGCGCCGGGAGCCCGGGCGCTGTCCTCGACCATGGCCGAGGTCAGTTCGTGGGGCTCGCCGACCTGGTCTCCCTCGGACTCCTTCCACTGGGCGGTGACGGCGACGTCGACGTGGTCGAAGCCCTTGGCGGAGCTCTTCTGCAGGGCGCCGGAGATGGTGTTGGTGAAGACCAGGGTCCCCGACACGAAGGCCACGCCGAGCATCACGGCGAGCACGGTCATCAGGAGCCGGGCCTTGTGCGCGAACACATTGCGCAAGGCGGTACGGAACATGGGTGCTTTCTCGAGTCCAGTCGTACGGGCGGGGGGTGGGGCGTCAGCAGGAGTGAGGTCGCGTCACCAGAAGAGTCGAGGGACGGTTTTGTGCTGACGGCAACTCGGCCGGTGGCAGCGCGGCAGGCGACGGCTCAGCTGGTGCGGCCCTTGGCGTCGAACTGCTTCATGCGGTCGAGCACCGAGTCGGCCGTCGGCCCGTGCAGTTCGTCCACGATCCTGCCGTCCGCGAGGAACACCACCCGGTCCGCGTAGGCCGCGGCGACCGGGTCGTGGGTCACCATGACCACCGTCTGCCCCAGATCGCGTACGGAGTTGCGCAGGAAGCCGAGCACCTCGGCGCCGGAACGGGAGTCGAGGTTGCCGGTGGGCTCGTCACCGAAGATGATCTCGGGCCTGGAGGCCAGCGCCCGCGCGACGGCGACCCGCTGCTGCTGGCCGCCGGACAGCTGGGACGGCCGGTGGCTCAACCGGTCGGACAGTCCGACCATCTGGATCACGGTGTCGAGCCACTGCTTGTCCGGCTTGCGCCCCGCGATGTCCATCGGGAGGGTGATGTTCTCCAGGGCGGTCAGGGTCGGCAGCAGGTTGAACGCCTGGAAGATGAAGCCGATCTTGTCCCGGCGCAGCCTGGTGAGCTGCTTGTCCTTGAGGGAGCCCAGCTCGGTGTCACCGATACGCACGGAACCGGCCGAGAAGGTGTCGAGGCCGGCCACGCAATGCATCAGCGTGGACTTGCCGGAGCCGGAGGGGCCCATGATCGCGGTGAGCTCGGCCTGCCGGAAGTCCACGGAGACCTGGTCCAGGGCGACCACCTGGGTCTCGCCCTGGCCGTAGATCTTCGACAGCTCCGTGGCACGTGCGGCCACGGTGGTGGTCCGGTCGGCGATGGGGGCGGTGGTCACGGGATGGGTGCTCCTGACGGTACGGCGTTTCATGGCAACGGGACGATCTCCATCGTTCCGCCCGGCGGCGGCCGTGTAGTCACCCCCAGCTCCGGTTCCGGAGGGCGACTCGGGGTGGACCCCGGGGTCCGCCGTCATACCTGCGGATGACGGCGGACCCGGAGGGAGGGGTGTCCTCGGGCCCGGAGCGAGGGGGTTCCCTCGGGCCGGGAGGGAGGGGGCGCCCTCGGGCCGGGAGGGAGGATCCGGGGCCGAGCCGGGGGACGCCTTCGGGCCGAGCGGAGCCCACTGAACATCCGAAATCGCAAGAACGGGTGGGGCGCCCTTGTTCGGACGGTGAAATCCCGTCATTCCGCATGCGCTGCGGGTCCCCGCACGGAGGGCTGTTGGCATGTGCTGATGGCGATTCCCCTGGCCTGATACACCCTCAGGCGCCAATAAAATCAGACAACATCGGCCCACCGCCGCGCAGTTCGGGTGAGCGGTCCCGATAGGCTCGGGGGGCCCGACGCGGAGCCCATGGCCTGCCCGGATGGTGGAATGCAGACACGGCGAGCTTAAACCTCGCTGCCCCTGCTGGGGGCGTGCCGGTTCGAGTCCGGCTCCGGGCACCCTCTTTGGCGCACCCCCTGTTCCGGCGGTTGCCTCCGCCCCCAGGACGAGAAGGCGTTCACGCCCGGTGGCGTCGGCCCGTGCCGGGTGAGGCGGCCGGACGGCGGGAACCCCTTGTGCCCGTATCGCTTCACCGAGCAGGCGGCCAAGGGGGGTTCTGCCGTGAGGCACGTGCGCCTGTGGACGTCCTGCCTGCGGGTCAGCCCTGCGGGTACCGCCCGCGGAGGCGGGGGTTGTTGGCCTCCCGGCCATGACTGACTACGTGCGGGTCTCGACCGCTACGCCCGCCCGTGAGAACGCCGTCGGCCTGGCCCAGGGGGCGGTCAAGGCACGGCTCGCCGCGGGGGCGCAGATCATCGGCCCCGTCACGTCGGTGTTCTGGCACCTCGGGGAGTTCGGCGAGGGTGAGGAGTGGCGGCTTCTCCTCACGACGACGCGCGAGCGGTATCCGGGGTTGGAGCGGTATCTCCTCGACGCGCACCCGTGGGACAACCCGGAGGTGATCGCCACGCCGATCACTGGGGCGGCCCGCTGCCTGGAGTGGATCAAAGGCAACGTTCGCCCCGACGAGGCTCAGGCGCAGATGTGCTCCAGCCCTTCCCGGACGGCCGGGACGTTCTCGTGAGGGAGCCGGTGAAGCCGGTCCGGGTGCGCGGACTTCCCCCGATTCGCCGTATCGCGTCCTTCGATTTCACCGGCCTGGCCATCGACACCGACGGCGGACTGTGGGGCTGGGGATCCGCGCTGGTGCTGGGCGACCACGGAAAGGGCCGGAGCGGCGCGGCGCCCGTGCGGATTCCGGTACCGGGACCGGTCCTCGACGTCTCCGGCCGGCATGTGATCGTCGAGGAGGGCGGCGAGGAAGGCGCCGGGCGAGGCGCCGGCGAGGACGCCGTCGGGAGCGAGGGCGGCTGGGGGTGATCTCCGGCCGGTTCCGGACAGGTCCCAGGTAGGTCATGGTCCGGTCCCCCGCGGTGAGGGGAATCGCATGGCCGCGTAGCGTGTTGTGCAGCACGACGAGGGAAAGATCCTTCTCAGGCAGGGGGGTCATTCCTTTGCCTACCTATTACTCTTGAGCCCAAGGCCGCGTTGTGTGGCCATGGAGGAGTGAAATGAGGAGCAGAAACCCGGTCTTCTCGCGACGGGGGTTCAGCCGCGACAACGGCTACGCGGGCTTCAGCACCGCGCCGCAGGCCGGGGGTCCCGCTGTCGCCACGCAGGGCAACCCGTACGCGCAGCCCACCGGCAACCCGTACGCGCAGAACCCCTACGCGCAGAAGCCGTACGGCCAGCAGGACGTGCAGCACGGCGCGCCGCCGCAGGCGCCCGCCGCTGCCGGCCGGATGACCATCGACGACGTCGTCATGCGCACGGGCACCACGCTCGGCGTACTCATCGTCTTCGCCGCGCTCGCCTGGGCCCTGCTGCCCGTGGACGACACCAACCTTCCCCAGTCCATCGGCATCGGCATCGGCGCCGCGCTGATCGCCATGGTCCTGGGGCTCGTGCAGTCCTTCAAGCGCAAGGCCGCGCCCGCGCTGATCCTGACGTACGCCGCGTTCGAGGGTGTGTTCCTCGGCGTCATCTCCAGTGTCGTCGACAACCGCATCGCCGATGGTGCGGCCATGCAGGCCGTGCTCGGCACCATGGCGGTCTTCGTCGGTGTGCTGGTGGCGTACAAGGCGGGCTGGATCCGCGTCAACCGCCGTTTCTACGGCTTCGTGATGGCGGCCGCGCTCGGCTTCATCATGCTGATGGCCGTGAACATGCTGTTCGCGGTGCTCGGCGGCGGTGACGGTCTCGGCTTCCGCAGCGGTCCGCTCGGCATCCTCTTCGGTGTCATCGGCATCATCCTCGGTGCCTGCTTCCTCGCCCTGGACTTCAAGCAGGTCGAGGACGGCCTCGCCTACGGTGCCCCGCGCGAGGAGGCCTGGCTCGCCGCCTTCGGCCTCACGCTGACGCTGGTCTGGCTCTACCTGGAGTTCCTGAGGCTCATCGCGATCTTCAGCAGCAGCGATTAGCGACCGGTCGGCGCGTCGGTGATCGACGCGTCCGATCCACGCGGACACACGCAAGGGCCCCGGGTTCACCCGGGGCCCTTCGCCGTGCTGCGGGCAGGGCGGGTGGTGTGGTGGACGGGAGTGGGTGGTGGGCCGCCGTCGTGGGCGGGGCGCGGGCTCAGCGCGGGTTGCGCGCGGCCCTTCTCAGGTCGTACTCGTGGATGATCGCCTTGGCGTGGCCGTACGCCAGGTCGTACTCGTGGCGGAGCCGGCTGACCCTCTCCTCGAAGCGGAAGAGGGAGGGGCCTTCCTCCTCGACGGCGCGCAGCCAGTCGGAGACCTCACGACCGGTGCAGTGCGGGATGCGGGCGAGCATGTTGCGATGGGTCTCCTCGGAGAGGAATTGGGACATCGGGCCTCCAGCGCAGGGGGGTGAGCCGGTCCTTCAGGTCACCGTGCCCGACCGTTCGTCCGTTGGCAACAGCCCCGTCGTGCCGCGTACGCTCACCGCGTGGTTGATACGACGCCCCTCACCCGTGCCGTGGATCATTTCGCCGACCGCCTGCGGGCCGCGCCGCAGAGCAGGCTGCAACGGGGAGCCGCCGCCGAGGCACTCGCCCTGGCCAGGGAACTGGCGGTGTGGACCCAGCGTCTGGAGGAGCCGGGCACCGAGCCCCGCGAGATGCCCGACGCGGGCATGTTCGCCGCCGCCGACCAGATCACCGTCGCCGGCCGTGACCTGGCACTCGTACTGGAGAACGAGGAAGAGGTCGCAGAAGCGCTACAGCTCGTGGAGGAGGCGCAGAAACGCGCCGGAGTGTAGGAACACGCCCGGCGCGCGGAAGGGCCGCCCGGAAGGACCGCCTGGAAGGGCTGCGCGGAAGGACCGCCCGGAAGGGCCGCGGGAAAGCTTCGGGCTGAAGGATTCGGGCGGAAGGCTCAGAGGGACGCGATGACGCGGTCCGCCAGGATGTAGACGTTCTCCTCGCCGCAGGCGAAGGTCAGCGTGTACGCGCCCGAGACGCCGGAACCACCCAGCAGGAACGGGGCCCGGCCCTCCCGCAGGGCCGCGGCCAGCCGCTCCGCGGTCTCCCGGTGCCCCGGAGTCATGCACAGCGTCGTGCCGTCGGCGAAGACGTAGACGTCCAGGGTGCCCAGCGGGCCGGGGCGGACGTCGGTCAGCTCCACCTCGGAGGAGGCCAGCTCCTCCAACGTGGAGACGGTGCGCTCGTGGTCGTTCGCGACCGGTGACGGGTTCGGGACGAAGTCCGGGTGAGAGGGGTGCCGGCGGCGGGCCGCGGCCAGCTCCGGGGACTCCGTGGGCGTACCGCCCTGGACGAAGTCCTTGGAGGCGTACTCGTCGGTGTCGGCCACCGGGTCGGCCATCGGTTCCAGACCCACGAAATCGGTCTGCCGCGGCATGAACAGCTCGCTGTCGGCCAGACCCAGCAGGGACGGCGCGTCGGAGATGTCACGGGCCTCCTGGGCGGCCCAGAACGCCCGCGCCTCGGCGAGTTCCCGTTCCCGTTCCTCCGCGAGAGCCTCGGCCACGGCCGCGCGTATCTCGTCCGTGTGGGCGGAGCGGGCGGCGGGCAGGAGCGCGCGCGTGGCGGCGGCACGGTCCTTGACCAGCTCGGCGTGCAGGGCCGCGACCTGTCGGCGCAGCACCAGAATGCTGCGCAGAACGGCGACGCCCACGGCGCCGGTTGCGGCCGTGGTGACCAACAGGGCGATCGGCATGGCGCTCACTGACGTACTCCCGGTTCAAAGTCGACCCCCGACTTCCTACATCAGCTTGAAGGGTGGACTAACCATCTGTCAGTGCGTAACGTCACGAAACGGACAGAGTGTGGTTTCCATTCCGGGGGGAGGTGGGGCCCTGACCTGCGCGAATCTCCGAAGCGAGGGAGATAGGTCACATCCTGGGGGAGATTGGATCACGGAACGGCCCGGAACCCCGGCGGTGCAAGGGTTCCGGGCCACAGCTTCACCGACCGTGCCGCTCCGGCTACTTGCCGGTTACGTCCCGGCTGCTTCCCGGCTGCTTCCCGGCATCGCGACGGCGTCCGGCCGAGGGAGTCAGCTGAGGCGCTCGATGACCATGGCCATGCCCTGGCCGCCGCCGACGCACATCGTCTCCAGACCGAACTGCTTGTCGTGGAACTGGAGGGAGTTGATGAGCGTGGCGGTGATGCGGGCGCCGGTCATGCCGAAGGGGTGGCCGACGGCGATGGCGCCGCCGTTGACGTTCAGCTTCTCCAGCGGGATGCCGAGCTCGCGGTAGGAGGGGATGACCTGCGCGGCGAACGCCTCGTTGATCTCGGCCAGGTCGATGTCGTCGATGGTGAGGCCGGCGCGGCGCAGCGCCTGCCGGGAGGCCTCGACCGGACCGAGGCCCATGATCTCCGGAGAGAGGCCGGACACGCCGGTGGAGACGATCCGGGCGAGCGGGGTCAGGCCCAGCTCGCGGGCCTTGGTGTCGCTCATGACGACGAGTGCGGCGGCGCCGTCGTTGAGCGGGCAGCAGTTGGCGGCGGTGACCAGGCCGTCGGGGCGGAAGACGGGCTTGAGGCCGGAGACGCCCTCCAGGGTGACGCCGGCGCGCGGGCCGTCGTCCTTGGTGACGACCGTGCCGTCGGGCAGCGTCACCGGGGTGATCTCGCGCTCCCAGAAGCCGTTCTTGACGGCTTCCTCGGCCAGGTTCTGCGAGCGGACGCCGAACTCGTCCATGTCCTGGCGGGTGATGCCCTTGGCGCGTGCGAGGTTCTCGGCGGTCTGGCCCATCGCGATGTAGGCGTCCGGGACGAGGCCGTCCTCGCGCGGGTCGTGCCAGGTGGTGCCCTCCTGCTCCGCGACGGCGGCGGTACGGGCCTCGGCCTCGGCGAAGAACGGGTTGCGGGTGTCGGGCAGGCTGTCGGAGTTGCCCTTCGTGAACCGGGAGACCGTCTCGACGCCGGCCGAGATGAAGACGTCGCCCTCGCCGGCCTTGATGGCGTGCAGCGCCATGCGGGAGGTCTGCAGGGAGGAGGAGCAGTAGCGCGTGACGGTGCAGCCGGGGAGGTGGTCCATCCCCATCTGTACGGCGACGACGCGGCCGAGGTTGTTGCCCTGCTCGCCGCCGGGGAGGCCGCAGCCGAGCATCAGGTCGTCGATGTCCCTGGGGTCCAGCTCGGGGACCTTGGCGAGGGCGGCCTGGATGATCGAGGCGGTCAGGTCGTCCGGGCGCACATCCTTCAGGGAACCCTTGAAGGCGCGGCCGATGGGGGAACGGGCGGCGGAGACGATCACGGCTTCGGGCATTACGGCTCCTGAGGGAAGGGGCGGCGCGCAGCGCCCCGTCGCGGGGTGGTGGTCGGGCGACGGGAGGGCGTACCGGTTGGTCGGGCAGGGCTGCTTGGGAAGTTACCCGGACGTAGTGGCGGGGTCACGGGGCGCGCGATGTGACACTGGCCGCATCTTACTAAGCGCTTGCTTGGGCCTGGGACTCCCCGGACTCCGCGGCCTGCGGCTCCGGCTCCCGCACCCGGCGGCGCTTCCGGCGCTTGAGCAGGGCCCAGGGGCCCCTCGGGCCCGTGGGCATGGCCGCGGTGACCTCGGTGCCCGCCTCCGAGGCGGCCTCGGCCGCGGCTCGGGCGACGGGGAGGAAGCCCTCGCGGCGCGCCGCGTCGGGACGCTCGTCCTGGGCCGGCCACAGACCGAGGGCGGCGCAGACCGTCGGCAGGACGGCCATGGCCGCCGTGGCGTACCCCTCGACGGAGGGGTGGTAGCTGTCGGGGCCGAAGAGCTCACGGGGATGTGCGGCGAACTCGGGGCCGAGCAGGTCGCCCAGCGACACCGTGCGCCCGCCCTGCTCGACCGCGCCGATCGTCTGGGCCGCCGCCAGTTGCCGAGAAGCCCGCCGGGCCAGCCAGCGCAAGGGCTGCTGAACCGGTTCGAGCGTGCCCAGGTCGGGGCAGGTGCCCACGACGACCTCCGCCCCCGCCGTACGCAGCCGGCGCACCGCCGCGGACAGGTGGCGGACGGAGAGCGCGGGCGACACGCGGTGCGTGACGTCGTTCGCGCCGATCATGATCACGCAGATGTCGGGCACCCGGGACGGATCCGCGAGGGCCCGCGTCACCTGCCGGTCCAGATCGTCGGAGCGGGCCCCGGGCACCGCCACCGTGCTCAGCCCCACCGGCCGCTCCGCGACCGCCGCGACCCCCGAGGCCAGCAGCGCGCCCGGGGTCTGGCCGGCCCGGTGCACGCCCTGGCCGACGGCCGTGGAGTCGCCCAGCATCGTCAGCCGCAGCGCCGGCTGCCCGGGCACCGTGTAGGCGGCGCCGTACAGGCCGTCCGCGGTCGGTACGTGCGGGCTCCTGCCGTTGCCCACGCGGCGTCGCGCCAGCCGGGCCTCGGCCAGCAGCAGCCCGACGCCGGCCGCACCGGCCAGGCCGATGCCGCCCCCGCCGTACGCGGCGCCGGCCGCGATCCGCCGGGCCACCCTCGCCCTCGACATCCTCGTCATGCCTCGCCGCCACCTCCTCCGAGCCGTACAGCGGTACCGCCTCGCGGCCGCACAGCAGTACGACCTCACAGCCGTCCGTAAGGCCTCACAGCCGTACACCAAGTGCTTGCCCCGTACGGACCGTGATCCAATCTTCGCGGTGAGTGAACGATCCGGGAGGAACGGCGCCGGGGGCCGGGCTCAGGCCCAGTACCCGGAGCAGGCTCTACGCTGGCATCACTACGTCAACCACATCTTTTGCAGCATCCGGAGACAACGGTGCAATTCCACGACTCGATGATCAGTCTCGTCGGCAACACCCCGCTCGTGAGGCTCAACAACGTCACCCACGGTATCGGGGCGACCGTCCTGGCCAAGGTGGAGTACTTCAACCCCGGCGGCTCGGTGAAGGACCGCATCGCCCTGCGCATGATCGAGGCGGCGGAGAAGAGCGGAGAGCTGCAGCCGGGCGGCACCATCGTCGAGCCGACCAGCGGCAACACCGGCGTCGGCCTGGCCATCGTGGCCCAGCAGAAGGGGTACAAGTGCATCTTCGTGTGCCCCGACAAGGTCTCCATGGACAAGATCAGCGTGCTGCGGGCGTACGGGGCCGAAGTGGTCGTCTGCCCGACCGCGGTGGACCCCGAGCACCCCGACTCGTACTACAACGTCTCCGACCGGCTGGTCCGTGAGACGCCGGGGGCCTGGAAGCCGGACCAGTACTCCAACCCCAACAACCCGCTCAGCCACTACGAGTCCACCGGCCCGGAACTGTGGGAGCAGACCGAGGGGAAGATCACCCACTTCGTGGCCGGGGTCGGCACCGGCGGCACCATCTCCGGGACCGGGCGCTACCTCAAGGACGCCAGCGACGGCCGCGTCCAGGTCATCGGCGCCGACCCCGAG
The DNA here is from genome assembly GCF_036634175.1 of Streptomyces sp. P9-A2. Taxonomy (NCBI): domain Bacteria; kingdom Bacillati; phylum Actinomycetota; class Actinomycetes; order Kitasatosporales; family Streptomycetaceae; genus Streptomyces; species Streptomyces sp. P9-A2. The sequence continues at coordinate 3,259,721 of NZ_JAZIFX010000001.1, read as the reverse complement.
GGCTCCGTCTACTCCGGCGGCTCCGGACGGCCCTACCTGGTGGAGGGCGTCGGCGAGGACTTCTGGCCGACCGCCTACGACCGGACCGTCGCGGACGAGATCGTCCCCGTGTCCGACAAGGACTCCTTCCAGATGACCCGGCGCCTCGCCAAGGAGGAGGGCCTGCTCGTCGGAGGATCCTGCGGCATGGCCGTGGTCGCGGCGCTGCGGGTGGCCGAGCGGCTCAGCGAGGACGACGTCGTGGTGGTGCTGCTCCCGGACAGCGGACGCGGCTACCTCAGCAAGATCTTCAACGACGAGTGGATGGCCGACTACGGCTTCCTCGAGGACGCCGGCCCCAGCGCGCGCGTCAGCGCCGTCCTCGACCACAAGGAGCACGGCCACATCCCGTCCCTCGTGCACATGCACCCCGACGAGACGGTCGGAGAGGCCATCGAGGTGCTGCGCGAGTACGGCGTGTCGCAGATGCCGGTCGTCAAGCCGGGCGCCGGCCACCCGGACGTGATGGCCGCCGAGGTCGTCGGCTCCGTGGTGGAAAGGGAACTGCTGGACGCGCTGTTCAGCAAGAGGGCCTCGCTCGGTGACCCGCTGGAGAAGCACATGTCCGCTCCGCTGCCGCAGGTCGGCTCCGGTGAGCCGGTCGCGGACCTGATGGCCGTGCTGGGCAAGGCCGACGCGGCGATCGTCCTGGTCGAGGGCAAGCCGACCGGTGTCGTCAGCCGCCAGGACCTGCTCTCCTTCCTCGCCAAGGGCGGGAACTGACCGGCGGGAACTGACCGGTGGGAAGTGGCGGGCGGGTGGCGGGAGGGACGTGACGGACGGCTGACGCCCGCCGACGGCGGGTGGGCAGGCCGTGAGCGCCGGGAGCCGGGCCGGGCCGTGACGTGATCTTCATGGACTTCGCGGAAGTGGTACGCGGGTGTCACGTGCGCGCAGCACTCGCTTAACACCGGTCCGGCAGATTGGTCGTTGTCGGCGGGGCAGGTGGGAGTACCTCCCAGGTGTTCAGCACTGAGGGAGGCTCTCCCCTTCCCGGCCGACAGGGAACGGCGTCACAGGACCTCCGGAGCGGCTCCCGGACCTCCATGGACGCCAGGCGCGCAGCCCGGTCCGACCGGCCCGCGTCGCTACGCGGGGACCACCGTCGTCCCGCCCCCCGGCAACGGGGGTGCGGTGGTCCCCGCGTTGATCCCGGCCGGGCCTCCCGCGTCCGGACCTCCGGGTCCGGCCTCCCGCGTTCAGCCCTCCGTACTCAGTCCTCGTGCTCAGTCCTCCCAGGCGTCGTCCTGCCGCTGCTGCCTGTGGCGGCCGAACAGGCCCGGGTTGATGCGGGCCGCCTGGACGGCGTTCACACCGACGATGCCCAGCCAGGCGACCAGCAGGCCGGGCAGATGGGCCACGCCACCACCGATGGCGGACAGCGGTATCGCCAGGACCAGGGAGACGATCCCGAAGCCGAAGCGCTCGCCCCAGGTGTCCGTGGCCTTCGGTGACCGGGAGTCCCGGGCCACCGTCATCTGCTGCTCGGCGAGCTGTCGGCGTACCCGGCGCTCCACCGCGCCGTCGATGCGCTGGTCGACCTTCTCCAGGAACGAGTCGACCAGCGCGGACTCGTACTCGTCGCCCAGTTCCCTGCGGGTCTGCAGGGTGGCGTTGAGTTCCTTCTTCAGATCGGCGTCCCGCGCATCCATTCCGGTCATGCGGACCACGGTAGGCAGCCCGGCCGCCCATTGCACTGGGGATAGCCCCCCTTGTCGGCCGGGGGCCTGCCCGGTCCCGGTCGTGCGCGCCCGGTGTTCGCCTGTATAACGGCATGCAGGAAGCGCGGTCGGTGAATGGGCCGGGTGGACAGCCGTGCGGCCGGCGCCATGCGATCAGGGTCGTGTGATCAGGGTTGTGTGATCAGTGCCGTGTGATCAGGTCGAGGGGGAGCCGCGTCATGAGTGTCACCGAGGGGCCTGCCGCGCGCCTGCAGGCGCTGTTCGAGGGGCACCGGCTGACGCCGACGCAGCGGCGCATCGCGCACAGCATGGTGCGGCGCGCGGCCGACGTGCCGTTCCTCTCCAGTGTGGAACTGGCCGACCTGGCCGGGGTCAGCCAGCCCTCCGTGACCCGGTTCGCGGTCGCCCTCGGCTTCGACGGCTATCCGGCCATGCGACGGCATCTGCGCGAGGTCGTACCCTCCGGACCGCCGGCGCCGGACGCCGGGTCGTACAACGAGTACCAGCAGGCCGTCGAGGCCGAGATCGAGAATCTGCGGCACCTGGCCGAGGTGCTCGCCGATCCGGAGCCCGTGCGGCGGGCTGGGCGGATCCTCGCGGGCAGCCGGCCGTTGCCCGTGCTCGGGCTGCGCGCGGCGGCGGCACAGGCCCACGGCTTCGCCTACTTCGCCGCCAAGGTCCACCCCGACGTACGGCTGCTCAACGAGGGCGGCACCATGCTCCACGACCGCGTCGACGCCGCTGCCGCGGCCGGCGCCACAGCGCTGCTCTGCTTCGCGCTGCCCCGGCATCCCCGGGAGGTCGTCGACGCCCTCACCCATGCCAAGGAGACGGGACTGACCGTGGTCACCGTCGCCGACTCCGCCTTTGCGCCGGTCGCCAAGGTCTCCGACCTGCTGCTGCCCGCCGCCGTCGGCACCGGGCTCGCCTTCGACACGGCGTGCGCGCCGATGCTGCTGGGCCGGGTGCTGCTGGAGGCGATGTGCGACGGCCTGCCCGGCGCCCAGGCCCGTCTGGAGGAGTTCGACACGAAGGCGGCGACGCGCGGCCTGTTCGTGGAATGACGCCAGGACCCGGGGCGGCGGGGCGGGGTGCCGTTCCTTGCGTGGTATCTCAGATTTCTCTCACCTCGAGTCACCTTTTTTTGCGGGGAGGAATCGCATCCGGTGTCGCGAAGCGGAGCGTCGCCGCATCCGGTCCGGGCGCGGCGCCCCCGTGTCGCTGTCGCCGAGGTGATACGAACGTGTGTGCCCGTGGTCGCTGGTGGGGGTGGTGGCTGCGGGGTCGGGGTGTGTCTGTGCGGCTGTCGTACGTACGGTCTTCGCAGGGTTCGGGATGACGGAGTGTCCCCGGGCGGGGCCGTGAGGGGGCGAGATGGTGCAGGTGAGGGCGGATGCGGGGGCCGGGCATGCCCGGTACACCTACCGGTTGCGCGTGTCGTGCGCTGCCCGCACCGTCCTGGCGGCGGAGTGGGACCGGTGCCGCTGGGTGTGGAACGAATGCGTCGCCAAGTCCAGGGCCGTGCACCTGCACAACAAGTCCACCGGCCGGAAAGCCACGTGCGGCCCGGCCCGGCTCGACAGGATGCTGACCGAGGCCCGCGCCCGTACGCCGTGGCTGCGTGAGGGCTCGTCGGTTCCCCAGCAGCAGGTCATCCGCGACTTCGGCCGCTCCCGCGCCAAGGCGCACAAGGACATCAGGGAGCGCCTGCCCATGGCGCGCCGGGCCGGGATGCCGAAGTGGAAGACCAGACGCGAGGCACTGGCGACCCTCAACTACACCAAACGCGGGTTCCGGTTGAAGGACGGCCGGCTGCACCTGGCGGGCGGCGTCGTCCTGACGGTGGTCTGGTCGCGGGAACTGCCGGCCGAGCCGTCCTCGGTACGCCTGTACCGGGACGGCCTCGGGCACTGGTACTGCTCGTTCGTCGTCCCCGCCCAGCTCCAGCCCCTGCCGGAGACCGGCCGTGTCCTGGGCATCGACTGGGGCGTGCAGGAGACCGCGACCACCACGTCCGACGCGCACGACCTGCCGCATGCCGAGCACGGCAGGAAGGCCCGGACCAGGCTGGCCCGCTACGACCGGATGATGGCCCGCCGCAGGCCGAAGAAGGGCGAGCCCGCATCGAAGGGCTATCGCGAGGCGCGAAAACTGCGCGCGAAGGCCCACAGGAAGGTCGCGAGGCAGCGTGCGGACACCGGGCGCAAGTGGGCCAAAAGGGTCGTCCGCGACCACGACGTCATCGCGGTCGAGGACTTCCGCCCGAAGTTTTTGGCCCAGACCACCATGGCCCGCAAGGCAGCCGACGCCGCCATCGGCGCCACCAAGACCGCCCTGATCGAGATGGGCCGCAAGCACGGACGGGACATCCGTCTCGTCCACCCCGCGCACACCACGATGGACTGCGCGCACTGCGATGCGAGAGCCAAGCACGCTCCCCCACTGCCTTCAAGGCGTGGGGGGACCCCCAGCCGCTGGGTGAGCGCGTCTATACCTGCACCGCCTGCGGAACCGTGGCCCCACGGGACAAGAACTCCGCACGCGTCATGCTCGTCCGGGCTGGTCTCCACCCGGCTGGTGCCGAGGGCACAAGACCTCCCGGAGCGCTGCTCCGGGAGGCTGCCTGAGCCAGGAATCCCCTTCCCTTCAGGAAGGGGAGGATTCAATAATCTGCGTCCCGGACCCTACGGACGCTCCACTGAAGTGGGACGGGAGGCTGGACGTGATGCGCGCAGGACGCGGAGGACAGGGGCTGGCTCGGGTGGCCGTGGTCGTACGGGCCGGGGCCGCGCCGCTGTGGTGGCTGGGGGTGTTCGCGGCGGGCATCGGCGTGCTGGTGCCGGGACTGACCGGCCGCAGGATCGGTGTGTCGGCCGGTGCCGCGCTGTTCCTCATGGCCCTCGCCGTGGTGGCGTACGTACGGCGTGGGCGGTACCGCGAGCTGGCCCGGCCGGCGGTGCGGGCGGGCAAGCACGACGTGCTCCAGGACCGGGCGGTCAGCATGCGCAACTGGCGCCGTCGGCACCGCTGGTGGCTGCTGCTCGGCTTCCTCGCCGCCCTGGGCAGCGCGTTCGCGGTCCCCGCGGCGGGTGGTCTGCTGCTCGCCGGGTGCGGTGTGGGCCTGTGGCTGAAGGCGTCCTGGATCGGTCGCCTGGAGGAGGCCGGCGAGGCCCTGCTGTGGGTCCGCGTCGACTGGTTGAGCGGCGGTGCGAGCAGCCCGGCCGGCAAGGCGGTCAAGGGCTACCGGACCACCGGCATCGCGGCAGGCGACGCGACCCCGGGCGGCGCCCGCCGCCGGGCCTCGGCCCTGACCTGACCGGGTCTGACCGGGCCGGGTCTGATCTGACCGGGCCGGGCTTGGCAGGGCCTGACCGGGCCTGGTGAGACCGTGGCTGATACGGGTCAGGCCCGGTCCGACCCGCTCCGGTCCGCCACGCCTCGCCCTGCCCCACCTCACTCCGGTCCGCCCTGCTCCGGTCCGCCACGCCTCGCCCTGTCCCACCTCACTCCGGTCCAGTCCGGTTCGGTCCGCTCCGACCCGGTCTGCTCGGCCCGCGTCGGGCCGAGCGGGATCGGTCATGGGGCGAGCGGAGTCGGTCGGAGAGCGGGCGGGGTCGATCAAGGTCGGTCGGTCACGGGATCAGGGCGTCGGCTTGGGCGCCGCCCGATTCGGCCACGATCTCCTCGGCGGTCTGAGCCGGGCGCACCAGCGCGAAGGTGACACCGTCGCCCCCGTCGCCCCCGTCGCCCGCGCCGTTCGAGCGGTGTGCGATGAAGCCGTGGACGGCCGGGCGGGGGAGCGAGTTGTACCCGTAGTGGTGGGCGAAGGCGTACGCGCCGGTGTCCAGCGCCGCCACGTGGTCGTCCTGCTCCAGCAGCGGCAGCGGAATCTCGCGGGCGAGCAGGTCGCCCGCGAAACAGGCCGGCCCCGCCACGTCCTGCATCACCGCCGGCCCTCCCTTGGGCCGCCCCGCGGCGTCGTACGCGGCGATCCTGAGCGGCCACGCGGCCGGCGTGTACACCGTGCGCGTCGCCACCTGCACGCCCGCGTGCGTCACCGCGACCGCCCGTCCGCCGGCGCTCTTGGCGTACTCCACCCGGGCGACGACCGTGCCGTGCTTCGCCAGCAGTGACCGCCCGAACTCGGTGACCAGCCCGTACCGCCCGTCGAACAGTCCGGGTACCGTCTCCTTCAGCAGCCGCGCGTACCGCGTGTACGTCGGGTCGGCCGTGTCGGAGGTGAAGTCGACCGGCAGCCCGCCGCCGATGTCGACGGTGTCGACCTGCTGCCGCCCCGCGCGCCGGTTGATCTCCTCGGCCAGCGCGTACGTCTGAGCCACGCCCTTCGCCATCAGGGGCAGGGCGATGCCCTGGGAGCCGGTGTGCGTGTGCAGCCGGGTCAGCCACGGCCGGTCGAGGTACGCCCGTACGACCCATTCCCGCGCCCCCTCGTCGCGCAGCGCCACACCGAACTTCGAGGTCGCCGTGGCGGTGGACAGCGCCTCGATGGTGCCCCCGCCGACCTGCGGGTTCACCCGGATGCCGAGGGGGGAGGGGAGACCGGCCGACCGCGCCAGGGAGCCGGCCATCAGGGCGTCGATACGTGCCAGCTCCTGCGGATTGTCCGCGTTGACGGCGATGCCCAGCGCCAGTGCCTCCCGCAGCTCGGCCGGTGTCTTGGCGGGTGAGTCCAGCACGATGTGCTTCGGTGGCACCCCCGCCGCCCGTGCCAGTGCCAGCTCGCCGCGGCTGGCGACCTCGGCCCCGATGCCCTCCGTGTGCAGCAGCCGCAGCACCGGTACCAGCGGGGTCGCCTTCACCGCGAAGGCGTGCAGCACGGGGGTGCCGGACGGTGTCACCGCCGCGAAGGCCTCCCGCAGCTCGGCCGCCGACTCCCGGATGCCCGTGACGTCGAGCAGCGCCACCAGGGGATGACCGGGGCCGAGCAGTCCCTGTGCCACGGCGGCCCGCACCGCCGCGTCCCGCCGGGCCGCCCGCCTCGTTCCCGCTGTCCGCCCGTCGTCCTCGCCGTGACCCGTCTCCCGCGCCCCGCCGTCGTCTCCCGTTTCAGTTCCCATGCCATGCCTGTACCCGCGTCGGCGCCCGTGTCTCCAGCCGAGCACCGTCCGGCACTCCGCGCCGACACGGCCGCATGCATTGACTGACTCTATTCAGGCTGCGAAAGTGTGAATATCTGTAGTAAGTGCGGGAGCTCGCCACCAGGAGGCAGACCATGTCAGGACCCCGCCCGCCCGTCTCCTCCCACCGGGCCCGTACCGGGCCCGCCGCGCCGCCCCGCGGCCCCGTCCGCGCCCCGCGCGGAACGGATCTGAGCACCCTGGGCTGGCCCCAGGAAGCGGCCCTGCGCATGCTGCAGAACAACCTCGACCCGGAGGTCGCCGAGCACCCCGACCAGCTCGTCGTCTACGGAGGCTCCGGCAAGGCGGCCCGCGACTGGCGCTCCTTCGACGCCATGGTCCGCACCCTGAGGACCCTCAAGCAGGACGAGACGATGCTCGTCCAGTCCGGCCGCCCCGTCGGCGTCATGCAGACCCACGAATGGGCCCCGCGTGTCCTCATCGCCAACTCCAACCTCGTCGGCGACTGGGCCAACTGGGAGGAGTTCCGCCGCCTGGAGGCCCTCGGCCTGACCATGTACGGGCAGATGACCGCCGGCTCCTGGATCTACATCGGCACCCAGGGCATCCTCCAGGGCACCTACGAGACGTTCGCCGCCGTCGCCGCGAAGAAGTTCGGCGGCACCCTTGCCGGGACCGTCACCCTGACCGCGGGACTCGGCGGCATGGGCGGCGCCCAGCCGCTCGCCGTCACCATGAACGACGGCGTCGCGATCTGCGTCGACTGCGATCCGCGCGCCATCGACCGCCGCATCGAGCACCGCTACCTGGATGTGCGGGCCGACTCCCTCGACCACGCCCTCCGCCTGGCCACCGAGGCCCGTGACGCCCGCCGCCCGCTGTCCATCGGCGTCCTCGGCAACGCCGCCGACGTGGTCCCGCGGCTGCTGGCCATGGACGCCCCCGTCGACATCGTCACGGACCAGACCTCCGCCCACGACCCGCTGGCCTACCTGCCGGCCGGAATCGCCTTCGAGGACATGGCCGACGCCGCCGCCGAGGACCCGGCCGGTTTCACCGCCCGCGCCCGGGAGTCCATGGCCCGGCACGTCGAGGCGATGGTCGGCTTCATGGACGCCGGGGCCGAGGTCTTCGACTACGGCAACTCCCTCCGCGGTGAGGCGCAACTCGCCGGATACGACCGGGCCTTCGCCTTTCCCGGCTTCGTGCCCGCCTATATCCGCCCGTTGTTCTGCGAGGGCAGGGGCCCCTTCCGCTGGGCCGCCCTGTCCGGCGACCCCGCCGACATCGCGAAGACCGACCGGGCCGTCCTCGACCTCTTCCCCGAGGCCGAGTCCCCGCAGAACGCGTCCCTCGCCCGCTGGATGCGCCTGGCCCGGGAACGGGTCCGCTTCCAGGGCCTGCCCGCGCGCATCTGCTGGCTCGGACACGGTGAGCGGGACAGGGCCGGCGAGCGGTTCAACGACATGGTCGCCTCCGGGGAACTGTCGGCCCCCGTCGTCATCGGCCGCGACCACCTCGACTGCGGCTCCGTGGCCTCCCCGTACCGCGAGACCGAGGGCATGCTCGACGGGTCCGACGCGATCGCCGACTGGCCGCTGCTCAACGCCATGGTGAACGTGGCGTCCGGGGCCTCCTGGGTGTCCGTCCACCACGGCGGCGGCGTCGGCATGGGCCGCTCCCTGCACGCGGGCCAGGTGACGGTCGCCGACGGCACCGCGCTCGCCGGCGAGAAGATCCGGCGGGTCCTGACCAACGACCCCGGGATGGGCGTCATCCGCCACGTGGACGCCGGCTACGACCTCGCGGACTCGGTCGCGGCGGAGCGGGGCGTACGGGTACCCATGCGTGAGGGGCCCGAGGGGTCCGAGGAGCCCAAGGGATCTGAGAGGGCTGAGGGGCATGGGGAGCGCGGGGGGCGCGAGGGTGAGGACGCGTGACCGGGACCTGCACGCCTCCCACCTTCCAGGCGATGTGGCGTGACCTGCTCCCTCTCGGCCGCCATCCCGGCTCCGGCGGCTACCGGCGTTATGCCTGGACCGGCGCCGACGCCGAATGCCGGGCCTGGTTCGCCGGGCAGGCCGCACTGCGGGGACTGCGGCTCGACGTGGACCGGAACGGGAACCAGTGGGCCTGGCTCGGGGACCCCGCCGACGGGGACGCCGTCGTCACCGGGTCCCATCTGGACTCCGTGCCGGACGGCGGAGCGTTCGACGGCCCCCTCGGAGTGGTTTCCGCCTTCGCCGCCCTCGACGAACTGCGCCGTAGAGGAACGCCGCTCGGCCGTCCCCTCGGCATCGTCAACTTCGGCGACGAGGAGGGCGCCCGCTTCGGACTCGCCTGCGTCGGATCGCGGCTCACCGCCGGACAGCTCACCCGCGACCGGGCACACCGCCTCACCGACGGCGACGGGATCACCCTGCCCCGGGCGATGGAGGCCGCCGGACACGACCCCGACGCCATCGGCGCCGACCCCGAACGGCTCGCCCGCATCGGCGCCTTCGTCGAACTGCACGTCGAACAGGGCCGCGCCCTCGCCCTGTCCGGCGACCGGATCGGCATCGCCGGTGCCATCTGGCCGCACGGCCGCTGGCGGTTCGACTTCCGCGGCGAGGCCAACCACGCCGGCACCACCCGTCTCGCCGACCGACGTGACCCCATGCTGCCGTATGCCGAGACCGTCCTCGCCGCCCGCCGCGAGGCCGAACTCGCCGGTGCGGTCGCCACCTTCGGCAAGATCGCCGTCGAGCCGAACGGCGTCAACGCCATCCCCTCCCTGGTGCGCGGCTGGCTCGACTCCCGCGCCGCCGACCGGACGAGCCTGGACACCGTGGTCGCCGGGGTGGAGAAAGCGGCCCGCGACCACGCCGCCGCCCACGGCGTGGACCTGGACGTGGTCCGGGAGTCCCACACACCCGTCGTCGACTTCGACCACGCCCTGCGCGACGAACTCGCCCGCATCCTGCGCCGGGACGAAGAACCCGGCCCGGCACCGGGCCGGGTCCCCGTCCTCGGCACGGGGGCCGGACACGACGCCGGGATCCTCTCCGCGAGCATTCCGACCGCCATGCTGTTCGTGCGCAACCCCACGGGCGTCTCACACTCCCCGGCCGAGTACGCGGCCGAGGACGACTGCCTGGCCGGGGTGGCCGCACTCGCCGACGTACTGGAGGGACTGGTGTACAGGTGACACAGGGCAGCACCACCACAACGAGCGCAACGGCCGGCCGGACCACCACGGCCACTGCGCCCCCTGTGCCCGCCACGGCCACTGCGCCCTCTGTGCCCGCCGCGGCCTCCGGGCGGACGTTCTGGCTGGAGCACGCCTGGCTCGGCGACCGGGTCGAGCCGGGCGTGACCGTGGCCGTCGGTGTCCGTGGTGACGGCGACGGCCACGGCGGTGGTGACGGCCGCATCACCGCCGTCACCACGGACGTCCCCGTCCCGCCTCCCGGGGCGGAGATCCTGCGCGGGCTGACCCTCCCCGGGCTGGCCAACGCCCACTCGCACGCTTTCCACCGCGCACTGCGCGGCACCGTCCAGGTCGGTGCCGGCACCTTCTGGACCTGGCGCGAGGTGATGTACTCGGTCGCCGACCGGCTGACCCCCGAGACCTACCACCGGCTCGCCCGTGCCGTGTACGCGGAGATGGCGCTCGCCGGCATCACGGCCGTCGGCGAGTTCCACTACCTGCACCACGCCCCCGGCGGCACCCCGTACACCGAGCCCAACGCCATGGGGGAGGCACTCATCGCGGCCGCCGCCGAGGCCGGTGTCCGCATCACCCTCCTCGACACCGCCTACCTGTCCGCCGGCTTCGGAGAGCCGCCCACCGCTCACCAGCGCCGCTTCTCCGACGGCACCGCCGAGGCCTGGGCCGAACGCTGTTCAGATCTCAAAGAACGGGATCACGCGCGGATCGGTGCCACCATCCACTCCGTACGGGCCGTGCCCGCCCGGGAGCTGGAGACCGTGGTGCGCTGGGCAGAGGAGCGGCGGGCCCCACTGCATGTGCATCTGTCGGAGCAGACCGCCGAGAACGAGGCATGCCAGGAGGCGTACGGCCGCACCCCGGCCCGCCTTCTCGCCGACCACGGTGTGCTCGGACCGCGCACCACCGGCATCCACAACACGCACCTCACCGGTCAGGACATCGCGCTCATCGGCGGCAGTGGCACCGGCACCTGTATGTGCCCCACCACGGAACGCGACCTGGCCGACGGCATCGGTCCCGCGGCCACCCTCCAGCGCCGGGGCTCCCCGCTCTCCCTCGGTTCGGACAGCCACGCCGTCATCGACCTGTTGGAGGAGGCGCGCGCCCTGGAGCTGAACGAGCGCCTGCGTACCCGCACCCGCGGCCACTGGACGGCGAACGCACTGCTGCGGGCGGCTACCGCCGGCGGTCACGCCGCCCTCGGCTGGGACCGGGCGGGCACCATCGAACCCGGCGCCCTCGCCGACCTGACCACCCTCACACTGGAGTCGGTCAGAACAGCGGGGCCACCGCACCGGCTCGGCGCCGAGACCGCCGTATTCGCCGCGACGGCGGCCGACGTACGGCACACGATCGTGGCGGGGCGACATGTCGTACGCGACGGGGCGCACACCCTCGTACCCGATGTGCCGCACGCCCTCGCGCGCGCTGTCGAGGCGCTGAGGACCTGAACGCCGGCCGGCACAGCGCCGGCCGCCGCAACACCGCGCCCGCCCCCGCCACCCACGAGGAAGTTGTGAGCAGCGACGCCATGAGCAGCACCGCCATCGTCAACATCGCCACGCTGATCACCAACGATCCCTCCCTCGGTGATACGTCTCCGCTCGGGCAGGTCCGGGACGCGGCCGTCGTCATCGACGGCGACCGCATCGTGTGGGCCGGTGAATCAAGCAAAGCACCCGCCACTGACAACCGGGTCGACGCCGCGGGCCGGACGGTGATCCCGGGCTTCGTCGACTCGCACTCCCATCTGGTCTTCGCGGGCGACCGCACCGACGAGTTCAACGCCCGGATGTCCGGCCGCCCCTACAGTGCGGGCGGTATCCGCACCACCGTCGCCGCCACCCGGGCCGCGAGCGACGCGGAACTCGAGGCGAACCTGACCCGTTTCCTCACCGAGGCGCTGCGCCAGGGCACCACGACCATCGAAACCAAGTCCGGCTACGGCCTGACCCCCGAGGACGAGGCCCGCGCCCTGCGGCTGGCCGCCCGCCACACCGACGAGGTCACCTACCTCGGCGCCCACGTCGTCGCCCCCGAGTACGCCGACGACCCGGCCGGCTACGTGGACCTGGTCACCGGAGAGATGCTGGACGCGTGTGCGCCGCACGCCCGCTGGATCGACGTCTTCTGCGAGCGGGGAGCCTTCGACGGCGACCAGGCGCGCGCCGTTCTCACCGCGGGCCGGGCCAAGGGCCTGCACCCGCGCATCCACGCCAACCAGCTCACCCACGGCCCCGGCGTGCAGCTCGCCGTCGAACTCGACGCGGCCAGCGCGGACCACTGCACCCACCTCACCGACCAGGACGTCGACGCCCTGGCCGACAGCCGTACGGTCGCGACCCTGCTGCCGGGCGCCGAGTTCTCCACCCGGGCCGCCTGGCCCGACGCCCGCAGGCTGCTCGACGCGGGCGTCACCGTCGCGCTGTCCACGGACTGCAACCCGGGGTCGTCCTTCACGTCCTCGGTGCCGTTCTGTATCGCGCTCGCCGTGCGGGACATGGGCATGACGCCCGACGAGGCGCTCTGGTCGGCCACCGCGGGCGGTGCGGCGGCCCTGCGCCGCACCGACATCGGCCATCTCACCCCCGGCGCCCGCGCCGACCTCGTCCTCCTCGACGCACCGAGCCACGTCCACCTGGCCTACCGCCCCGGCGTCCCCCTGGTCACGGGAGTGTGGCGGCGCGGCGTCCGCGTGCTCTGACCGGCAGGATCACACCCCGGCCCGCCACCGCTGGTCCGCCCGCCCCGCCTCCCTGCCCAGGGACACCGAGCCGTCCCCGGACGCCGACACCGCGTGGTCCGGTGCGATGGCCGGGCGGATCACCCCACGGGCGTCGACGGCGAAGCGCAGGTTCTGCCCATTGCGCCCGTCCACCGAGTCGCACTCCCAGATGCCGACGCCCCGGCCCACCGCGCCGCGGCTGTCCAGGCAGTAGTCGGAGTCGGCGTAGGACCGCAGCACACCGCGCTCCGTGTCGACCCGCCACCGCTGGGAGCGGGAGGAGTCGCAGGCCGCCGTGACGACGTCCGTGCGGTTCTCCAGGTCGCCGTCGATGTCCAGGCACAGGCCCGATGCCAGACTCACCACCTGCGCGTACGTGCCGCCCGGCGGCGGATGTACGGGTGTGGGGGACGGCGTGGGGCGTGGCGGGTGGGAAGGGCTGGGCTCCCTGGTCCCCGGAGTCTTCGAAGGGGACGGTGAGGGGGACCGCGTCGCGGACGCGGTGGGGGACGGCGAGGGCGCGGCCGTCACGGTCACCGGCGGCGGGACCGCCACGGTGGGGACCGACTCCGAGGGGTGCCCGGCCGGCGTGTCGTCCGGTGACCACAGCAGGAGCAGCAGCGGCACCACGGCCACGCCGAGTGCCGTCGAGGCCAGCACCAGGCGCCGGGACACCGGCCACGTCCCGACCGCGCTGCCGGGGCCGGCGGACGGCCCGGCCGGTGCCGGTGCGGGGGCGGTGTACGCCGTGCCCGCCCACGGCAGCAGCCCCTCGGCCAGGGTGGTGCGCGGCTCGTCCCGCAGGGCGCACAGTTCCTCGTACGCCGCGGTGCAGTGCCCGCAGTGAGCCATGTGGGTGTGCAGGTCGGCGCTGTCGCGGGGGCCGCCGGGCCGTACCGACTCCTCGATGAGCCGGCGGAAGTCGGCGCACCGGGGGTCGTCCGAGGCGGCCAGCCGGGACCGCAGACAGGCCTGGCCCAGCGACTGCAGTGCGGACGGGGTGTCGTAGGCCACGTCCTGACGGGTGAGGCCGAGAAGCGTCGCGGTACGGTCCGCGGGCTCCTGGTCCACGATCCCGTACCAGATGAGGCCCTGTGCCCGGTACGGCAGTGTCCGGAACGCGGCGAGCATGGACGGGACCGGGCCGTCGGGGCCGGACGAGCTGAGCACGAGGTGCAGTCCGGCGTCCAGGCCGCCGGCCCGCCCGTCGGCGGCCCAGGTCGCCGCCACCCGGACGGTCAGCAGCAGGAGTTGATGGCGCAGGGGGCCACCGGGATCGGTGCCGCGGGCGCTCTCGCGGGCGGCGTGGGTGAAGGCCTGCGCGGCGAGTTGACGCGCGCTGGAATCGCCTGTGGTGCACCGGCGGGCGTAGGCGAGCACGGGCGGGCCGTGCCGGGCACGGAGTTCCTGAAGTGCCGCGTACGCGGCCGAGGTGTCGGCGCGCAGCATCTCGGTCAGCCGGATGTCGGACGCATCCGTGTGCGCACCTGGGTGTCCGCCGCCGATCCCGTCGTCGTCGACGGCTCCGTCGCCCCGAGCCATGCACCGCCTCCTAGCCCCGGGCCGTCGGACCCGTCGTCCTGACATACCAGCCGGTCTGGGCGTGCCCATAGTGGAGGAAGGAGGCCCGCGGGGAAAGGGGTGACCCCGGGTAACGCGGTGCGCCCCGCGCTCGGCCGGAACCCGGGGCCCGGGAAGGGCCTCCGGCGTCGGCGGAGTACGGGGCGCGGCGTGCGAGGCGCCGAGTGCGGTTCGTCAGGGGGACGGAGCGAAGGGCGCGGGACGCGGGCGTCCGTCATTCCTCGATGGTGAGCCCCTTGCGCAGCCGCACCAGCGTCCGTGACAGCAGCCGTGACACATGCATCTGTGAAATGCCCAGTTCCTCACCGATCTCGGACTGGGTCATGCAGGCCACGAAGCGCAGCGAGAGGATCTTCCGGTCGCGCGGCGGCAGTTCGGCGATCAGCGGCTTCAACGACTCGACGTACTCGATGCCTTCGAGGCCGTGGTCCTCGTAACCGATCCGGTCCGACAGCGAGCCCTCGGCGTCGTCCTCCTCCGGCTGGGCGTCGAGCGAGGAAGCGGTGTAGGCGTTCGACGCCGCCATGCCCTCGACGACCTCGTCCCTGGAGATGCCCAGACGCTCGGCCAGTTCGCCCACCGTCGGGGACCGGTCCAGCAGCTGGGCCAGCTCGTCGCCGGCCTTGGCCAGGTCGAGCCGCAGCTCCTGCAGCCGGCGCGGTACGCGCACGGACCACGAGGTGTCCCGGAAGAAGCGCTTGATCTCACCGATGATGGTCGGCATCGCGAAGGTGGGGAACTCCACACCGCGCGAAAGCTCGAAGCGGTCGATCGCCTTGATCAGACCGATGGTGCCGACCTGGATGATGTCTTCCATCGGCTCGCTGCGCGAGCGGAAGCGGGAGGCGGCGAACTTGACCAGGGCCAGGTTCAGTTCGACGAGCGTGTTGCGTACGTACGCGTACTCGTGGGTGCCTTCCTCCAGCGACTCCAGCCGCTCGAAGAGGGTCTTGGACAGCGCCCGCGCGTCGACCGGGCCCACCTCGTCAAAAGGGGGGATCTCCGGGAGTCCGGCGAGTAGATCGTCGTCCGGGACCACACCCACATCGTCCTGCTCGATGGGAGCCAGATGTTCCGGAGGGAGTGTCGACGTCGCTTTCTGGGTACGCGATGCGTCGAGCCGGGGTGACATGATGTCCTCCATCGTTCTCGGCGTATGGCTGCCGATGCCGTTTCGTGCACTGCGGTGTGCGGCGCCTCCAAAGCCGGCCGTGTCGAGTACGTGTCCTTACTAGCCCTACCCGTTTTCGCAAGCCCACCGCAAGTGAGCTCTGATGGCATATGTCCATTTACCGCTGATTGTTCGGCTGTCGAAGTGAGCGCGGAAGGCGTAACGTTCGACAGCGTCAGTAGTAGCCATGACTGGTGGGAGAGAGAGGCGGCATGGACCGCGGGACGGTCGGCAGCGCACAGTCGGGCCGGCTTCTGGTCGAGGTGCGAGAAGAGGGCCCCAGTGCCGTCGTGACTCCGGCGGGTGAGTTGGATCACCACACCGCCGACCTGTTGCGCGAGCCACTGGAGAGCTGCCTCGCCAAGGGATTCAAGCGGCTTGTCATCGACTGCTCCGGCTTGGAGTTCTGTGACTCCACCGGGCTCAACGTGCTGCTCGGCGCCAGGCTGAAGGCCGACGCCGCCGGGGGCGGAGTGCATCTCGCGGGAATGCAGCCCGTGGTCGCGCGTGTGTTCGAGATCACCGGGGCGGAAGCGGTATTCACTCTCCATGACAGCCTCGAGGCGGCTCTGACCGACGGTTCCGGATGACCGTGTGGGCAGGCGACGCCACCCCGCGGCGGGCCCGGGGGGCGGGCGCTCCCCTTCCGCTGCGCCGAGCGCTGTGTCGCCCCGCGGTTCTTTCCGCGGACCCTCTTTCGAGCTGTTCCCGGATCGTTACGCCTTTCTTGTGCGAACGCGGGGGTGTTGCCTCGGCCGCCTCGGGCAGGAGACAAGCGGAATGTGTCCGCTGCCACGCTCAAGGGGATGCCGGGAACCGGACGACCCCCACGGCGTGACCGAATGAGTACGGATTTTTTTGAAATGGTGAACTGGTGAATCGGTGAGGTGAAGCGCTGATGAGCACCACCCGGCCCTACCCGCCGGGCGACCGCGGTCCGGAGCCCAGCGGCGTTTCCGGGGTGCCCGGGGGCGGCGCGCCGACGGCGAGCGCGCCCCAGGGAGACGTGGCCGTGCCGCCGTCCGGGGCGCAGTCCGCAGTGGCGTCCGCGTCGACGGGGCCGTCGGAGGCGTCGGGGCCCTCGGGTTCACCGGGAGGGCGTCAGGTCCGCCGGCTGAGCTTCGAGGACCAGAGCGGCGTCGTTCCCCTCGCCCGTGACTTCACCCGCCAGGCGCTGCAGGCGTGGGGCTGGCTGCCCGCCGCCACCGCCGACCGGAGAGCCGCCGCCGAGGACGTCCTGCTCGTCGTGTCCGAACTGGTCACCAACGCCTGCCTGCACGCCGAGGGACCGGACCAGTTGGGCATTGTCTGCGACAACAAGGTGATCCGGCTCGAGGTCACCGACCGGGGCGCCGGTCAGCCGGCACCGCGTACCCCGCACCGGGCGGGCCGGCCCGGTGGGCACGGCATGTTCATCGTCCAGCGGCTCTGCCTGGACTGGGGCGTCGTCCGTGCCCCGGGCGTCGCGGGCAAGACGGTGTGGGCGGAGCTCGGGGCGCCCGCCTGACCGGCGGAACCCCCGACTTCCCCGACTCCACTCGGCGCGCACCCACCGTGCGCAGCGCGCATCCACCGCACGTGCACCGGATCGTGAGAGATCCGGTGCGCACCGTGTCTTTCCTTCCTCGCGCCCCGGCGCACCTTGACCGGCCGTCGGATCCGATGTGGCGTCAGGGAACGTAGCGCCGGTGACACCGGTACGTCCTCGTGGAGGGCCCCGTCCTCCAGGCCGGAACGTCCCACGGTGTCCACGTCCCACGGCGTCCACGGCCCGCAGCGGGAGGAACCGGTCCCGGACCGAGCCCCGCCCCTGGACCGAGCCCCGTCCCCGGAGAGGGACCCTCTTGCGGGCCATGGTCCTCCTGGTCGTACCGGTTGCCGTGCTCCGCGCGGGGCCGCCGGCCGTGCGCGGTGTGCGCGGCCGCGGACCGCGTACCGCGGACCGCGTACCGCGTACCGCGTACACCCCAGGGGACCGGCGCCGGTGGCCTCGGGCCCCGCGATCGGAGCCGACGCCGGTGCGGGCTCCGCACCCCGCCCGTGCGCACGGCGAGCCCACCCGTGTCCGCCGCGAGAATGCCCGGAGGGCCCCGCTTCCGTACGTACAGCAGCGCGTACGTACGGAAGCGGGGCCCTCCGGTCCGTGAGTGCGGCCGCGACGGCGGCGAGCCGACCGGGTCACGGACTCACGGCGTCATGCGCACGATGTCAGCGGACTTCGCCCATCAGCGCCTTGACCTTGCTGCGGTACATCCACACCGCGACACCGGCGACCACGGCGAGGGTCGCCTCCATCGCGACCACGCCCGACCCGTTCAGGTCGACGCCGGCGGTGGAGAGCAGGCCGGTCGTGGCGGTACCGGCGGTGACGGCCAGGAACCAGACGCCCATCATCTGCGAGGCGTACTTCGCGGGCGCCATCTTCGTGGTGACCGACAGGCCGACCGGGGAGAGCAGCAGCTCACCGACGGTCTGCGTGAAGTAGATCGCCACCAGCCACGCCGCCGCCGCCTTGTGACCACCCTCGGCGATCGACAGCGGGGCGAGGAACAGGAAGAAGGACGCGCCGACCAGCACCAGACCGGAGCCGAACTTCACGATCGTGCTGGGCTCCTTGCCGCGCCGGTTCAGCGCCAGCCAGAACCAGGCGAAGACCGGGGCCAGCGCCATGATCAGGACCGGGTTGACCGACTGGTACCAGGAGACCGGGAACTCCCAGCCGAAGACGCTGTTGTCGGCCGAGGCGTCGGCGAAGAGCGCCAGGGTGGAACCGCCCTGGTCGTAGATCATCCAGAACACGGCCGCGGCCACGAAGAACCAGATGTACGCGGACATCTTCGACTGCTCGTCCCGGTCCAGGTCCCGGTCGCGCTTGATCCGCACCAGCACCAGCACCGGAATGATCAAGCCGAGCAGCGTCAGCGGGACCAGGATCCAGTTCAGCGTGTAGTTCCCCGAGAAGCCGACGACGGCGTACGCGACGACGGCGATGCCGGCCCAGAGGGCGGACTTGCGCAGCGTGGCGGACTTCTCGGCGGCGGACAGCGGCTTGGGCACGACGCTGGAGTGCGCGGCGAGGTGACGGCTGCCCAGCAGGAACTGGAGCACACCGAGCCCCATGCCGACCGCGGCGAGCGCGAAGCCCAGATGCCAGTTGACGCCCTCACCGACGGTGCCGATGATCAGCGGCGAGAAGAAGGCACCGAGGTTGATGCCCATGTAGAAGATGGTGAAGCCGCCGTCGCGACGCGGGTCGTCAGGACCGTCGTACAACTGGCCGACCATCGTGGAGATGTTGGCCTTCAGTAGACCGGAGCCGAGCGCGACCAGGCCGAGACCGGCGTAGAAGGTGCCGGCGGAAGGCAGGGCCAGGGTCAGGTGGCCGAACATGATGATCGCGCCGGCGAGGGCGACGGTCTTGCGCGGGCCCAGCACACGGTCGCCGAACCAGCCGCCCGGCATCGTGAGCAGGTACACCAGCGACAGGTACACCGAGTAGACGGCCGTCGCGGTACCGGCGTTCATCCCCATGCCACCAGGGGCGACGAGGTACAGCGGGAGCAGGGCCCTCATGCCGTAGTAGGAGAAGCGCTCCCACATCTCGGTCATGAAGAGTGTGGCCAGTCCGCGAGGGTGGCCGAAGAAGGTTTTCTCGGAACCGGGGGTGCCGGGTGAGACCGAGTCCTTCGTCAGGCTGGACGCCATGGTCGTTCCTTGCTGGTCGGGACGCGTCCTGTCAGTGCGTACGCGCCCGGTGGGGGGTTGGCCGGCACCGGCAGGCCCTGCCGTCCAGCCCCACGCCCCTGGGGAATCCGCTCCGGATCACGGAGCGGCGGACGGTGACCACCGGGATCCACGCCTCTACGCGCGTCCATGCGCGCCGAGGCCCGGCCACAGGTCATTCCTTACGGGGCCGGCGAGGCCGGCCGGGACAGGCCGGCGGGAAACCGGCCCGCACACGAAAGAGACCTTCGGCGTCAAATGCGCCAAAGGCCCCCGTGGTGCAACAGGCGTTGGTTCACCATACGGCAGGACAGTGCCCGATATGGAAGGACTTGAGACAGGGATCACAGGCTCCGGGGGAACCGCGATCACCCGATCGAAGGTTTTCTCCGGAGTCGCACCCCCCCACCTCAGGCACGGCCCCCCGGACCCCGGACCCCGGACGTGAGAATCCGGTGTGTGCCGGGTAGGAACCGGTGCCGGTGATCACACCCCGGGCCGCGTCCGTGCGGGACTACCATCAGTCCATGACCCGTGTACTGCTCGCCGAGGACGACGCGTCCATCTCGGAGCCGCTGGCCCGCGCCCTGCGTCGGGAGGGCTACGAGGTGGAGGTGCGTGAGGACGGACCCAGCGCGCTCGACGCAGGCCTGCAGGGCGGCGTCGACCTGGTGGTGCTGGACCTCGGGCTGCCGGGCATGGACGGTCTGGAGGTCGCCCGCCGGCTGCGTTCCGACGGTCACACGGTCCCGATCCTGATCCTCACCGCGCGCGCCGACGAGGTCGACACCGTGGTCGGTCTGGACGCCGGCGCCGACGACTACGTCACCAAGCCGTTCCGCCTCGCCGAACTGCTCGCCCGGGTACGGGCCCTGCTGCGGCGCGGTGCCACCGAACCGCAGCAGCCGCCCGCGACGCACGGGGTGCGCATCGACGTCGAGTCGCACCGGGCGTGGATGGGCGAGGAGGAACTCCAGCTCACCGCCAAGGAGTTCGACCTGCTGCGGGTCCTGGTGCGGGACGCGGGCCGGGTCGTCACCCGCGATCAGCTGATGCGCGAGGTCTGGGACACCACCTGGTGGTCCTCCACCAAGACCCTCGACATGCACATCTCCTGGCTGCGCAAGAAGCTCGGCGACGACGCGGCCAACCCCCGCTACATCGCGACCGTACGAGGCGTGGGGTTCCGCTTCGAGAAGAGCTGACCCCCCCACCCGTACATCGTGATTCCGGTTCGGATATGAGGACATGCGCCGCCGACTGATCCAGTCCACGCTCGCCGTGGTGCTCGTCGTGATCGCCGTGTTCGGCGTCTCCCTGGTGATCGTGGAGACCCGCACGATCACCGAAAGCGCCAGGGAACGGGTCGAGTCCGAGGCGGTACGGCTCGCCAGCATCGTCGACAGCAGGCTGCTCGTCGAGGAGAAGGTCACCGCGGCGGTCCTCAGGGACCAGGTCGCCGAGGACCGCTACGTCGTCGTACGCCTGCCCGGCAGGGCGCCCATCGAGATCGGCGACAGGCCGGAGGGCGATGTCATCAGCGCCTCGGCGTCCGGCGAGGAGGGCGAGACGGTCACCGTCCAGGAGCCGCGCTCCTCGGTGACCCGTGAGGTCGGCCGCACCCTGCTGATCATCGGACTGGTGGCGCTGCTGGCGGTGATCGCGGCGGTACTGCTGGCGGTCCGCCAGGCCAACCGGCTCGCCTCCCCGCTGACCGACCTCGCGGAGACCGCCGAGCGCCTCGGCTCGGGCGACCCGCGCCCCCGCCACCGGCGATACGGCGTTCCCGAGCTGGACCGGGTCGCGGATGTGCTGGACTCCTCCGCCGAGCGCATCGGCCGCATGCTGACCGCCGAACGGCGGCTGGCCGCCGACGCCTCCCACCAGCTGCGCACCCCGCTCACCGCGCTGTCCATGCGGCTCGAGGAGATCACCCTCACCGACGACCCCGAGACGGTGAAGGAGGAGGCGACGATCGCGCTGGCGCAGGTGGAGCGCCTGACGGACGTGGTGGAGCGGCTGCTGACCAACTCCCGCGACCCGCGGACCGGCTCGGCCGTCACCTTCGACCTCGACGAGGTGATCCAGCAGCAGCTCGCGGAGTGGCGCCCCGCCTACCGCAGCGCCGGCCGCGCGATCGTCACCTCCGGCAAGAGGCATCTGCGCGCAGTCGGGACGCCGGGTGCGGTCGCCCAGGTACTGGCCGCATTGATCGAGAACTCGCTCATGCACGGGGGCGGCACGGTCGCCCTGCGCACCCGGGTCACCGGGAACCAGGCTGTCATCGAGGTCACGGACGAGGGCCCGGGAGTCCCCGCCGACCTGGGCGCCCGCATTTTCGAGCGTGCGATCAGCGGCCACAACTCCACCGGCATCGGCCTCGCGGTCGCCCGCGACCTCGCGGAGGCCGACGGTGGCCGGCTGGAGATGCTTCAGGCCGAGCCCGCGGTCTTCGGCCTGTTCCTGTCCCGCACGCCGCCGCAGAAAACCCGGGACGACAACCGCCAGACGGTGCGGTGAACGGGGCCGTGAACAGGGCCGTGAGCGGTGTGGTGAACAGGGAGTGCGAGGGCGTACGTACCGGTGCCGGCCCAGGCCCGGGACCCGGCGCCTACGGCACGTGCTGCCGGGAGGGCGGTCCCGCGGGCCCGCGCCCGCCCTCCGCGACGGGACCCGCCGCCGGCACACCCGCCGCCACGGCCCCCGGCAGCGCACGGAACACCCACGTGCGGTAGGACCAGAACCGGAACAGGGTGGCGACCCCGATGCCGAGGAACTTGAAGATGTTGCTCTGCAGCGGGCTGTCCCAGCCGAACCCGTAGGTCGCCGTGTACAGCAGGCCGTTCTCGATCACCAGGCCGATCGCGCTGAACAGCAGGAACAGCGACATCTCCTTGGTGCGTCCGGACTTGTCGCGGTCCCGGTACGTGAAGTAGCGGAACCCCAGGTAGTTGCAGACGATCGCGACGACGGTCGCGATGACACTCGCCCGCACCACCGGAAGCTCGGTCACCTGCCGGACCAGGTTGAACACGAGGAGATTGACCAGCAGCCCCACCCCGCCGACCGCGCCGAACTTCACGGCTTCACCGACGAGCCGGTCGAGGCGCTGCCGCACGGAGCCGCGCGGGGCCGGGGTGCCCGTCGAAGACCCCGAGGAACCGCGTCCCATGGTCGTGCCGGCCCCCGTCCGTGGAGTGGCGTCGAGGCGACGCCGAGGTGGCGTCAACCAGACCATGCTAACCACCCGTCCGCGCGATCTCCCCGCGAATGGACCTCCGGGTCGCACACCCGTCCGGGAACGGTCGAGGGCAGGCCGGGAACAGCCGTGGAATCGGCCACCATGGCTCGACCGATACCCTGGGGGAGTGACGTTCCCGGTAGTCGGCATGGTCGGCGGGGGCCAGCTCGCTCGTATGACACACGAGGCGGGCATCCCGCTCGGCATCAGGTTCAAGCTCCTCAGTGACACTCCGCAGGATTCCGCGGCGCAGGTCGTCGGCGATGTCGTCGTCGGCGACTACCGCGACCTGGACACGCTGCGCGCGTTCGCCCGCGGCTGCGACGTGATCACCTTCGACCACGAGCACGTGCCCACCGAGCACCTCCGGGCCCTGGAGGCGGACGGCATCCCCGTCCGCCCCGGCCCCGAGGCGCTGGTGCACGCCCAGGACAAGGGCGTGATGCGCGCCCGGCTCGACGCGATCGGCGTGCCCTGTCCGCGGCACCGCATCGTCGCGGATCCCGCGGACGTGGCCGCCTTCGCGGCAGAGCTCGAGAGGGGCGGGCACGACGTGCCCGCCGGCAAGGGTGGTGGCGGGCGACGGGCGGGCGGCTTCCCGGTCGTCCTCAAGACCGTCCGCGGCGGTTACGACGGCAAGGGCGTGTGGGTCGTCGGCTCCGCCGAGGAGGCCGCCGAGCCGTTCCGGGCCGGGGTCCCGGTGCTGGCCGAGGAGAAGGTCGACTTCGTGCGCGAGCTGGCCGCCAACGTGGTCCGCTCCCCGCACGGCCAGGCCGTCGCCTACCCGGTCGTCGAATCGCGGCAGGTGAACGGCGTCTGCGACACGGTCATCGCACCCGCGCCCGGCCTCGACGAGAACCTCGCCCTGCGCGCGGAGGAGATGGCGCTCAACATCGCCAAGGAACTCGGCGTCGTCGGCCATCTCGCCGTGGAGCTGTTCCAGACCCGCGACGGCCGCATCCTCGTCAACGAGCTCGCCATGCGCCCGCACAACTCCGGCCACTGGACCATGGACGGCGCGATCACGTCGCAGTTCGCCAACCACGTCCGCGCCGTCCTCGACCTCCCGCTCGGCGACCCCCGCCCGCGCGCCCCGTGGACGGTGATGGTCAACGTCCTGGGCGGCGACTACCCCGACATGTACTCCGCGTACCTGCACTGCATGGCCCGCGACCCCCGGCTGAAGATCCACATGTACGGCAAGGACGTGAAGCCCGGCCGCAAGGTGGGCCACGTCAACACCTACGGCGACGACCTGGACGACGTGCTGGAACGCGCCCGTCACGCAGCCGGCTACCTGAGAGGCACGATCACCGAATGAGCCCCAGCCCCGTAGTCGGCATCGTCATGGGATCGGACTCCGACTGGCCCGTCATGGAGGCCGCCGCCAAGGCCCTCGACGAGTTCGAGATCGGCCACGAGGTCGACGTCGTCTCCGCGCACCGCATGCCCCGCGAGATGATCGCGTACGGCGAGCAGGCCGCGGACCGCGGGCTGAAGGTGATCATCGCGGGTGCGGGCGGCGCCGCGCATCTGCCCGGCATGCTCGCCTCGGTCACCCCGCTGCCCGTCATCGGCGTCCCCGTGCCGCTGAAGCACCTCGACGGCATGGACAGCCTGCTCTCCATCGTGCAGATGCCGGCCGGTGTTCCGGTCGCCACCGTCTCGGTGGCGGGCGCCCGCAACGCGGGACTGCTCGCCGTCCGCATGCTCGCCGCCCATGACGACGAGCTCCTGGGCCGGATGCGGGAGTTCCAGCAGGAGCTGAACGACCAGGCCACGGAGAAGGGCAAACGGCTGCGCGCCAGGACCGAAGGCTCCGGCAACGGCTTCGGCTTCGGGAAGTGAGTCCCGTGACGTCTTCCGAATCCGCGTCCCTCGAGGCCGCCCGCGCGCTGCTGGCCGAGTTCCCCGTGGTCGACGGGCACAACGACCTGCCGTGGGCGCTGCGCGAGCAGGTCCGCTACGACCTCGGCGCCCGGGACATCACCGCCGACCAGTCGGCCCACCTGCACACCGACATCCCGCGGCTGCGCGCCGGCGGCGTCGGCGCGCAGTTCTGGTCGGTGTACGTCCGCGCGGACCTGCCCGACGCGGTGCCGGCCACCCTCGAGCAGATCGACTGCGTACGCCGGCTGCTGGCCCGCCATCCCGAGGACCTGGCGCCCGCGCTGACCGCCGCCGACATGGAGGCGGCACGCGCACAGGGCCGTATCGCCTCCCTGATGGGAGCGGAGGGCGGCCACTCCATCGCCAACTCCCTCGGCACCCTGCGCGGGTTGTACGAGCTCGGGGTGCGCTACCTGACCCTCACCCACAACTACAACGTGGCCTGGGCGGACTCGGCGACGGACGAGCCCGGCGTGGGCGGCCTGTCGGCGTTCGGCCGCGAGGTGGTCCGGGAGATGAACCGGCTCGGCATGCTGGTCGACCTCTCGCACGTCGCCGCCACGACGATGCGGGACGCGCTGGACACCACGGCCGCGCCGGTGATCTTCTCCCACTCCTCGGCCCGCGCGGTCTGCGACCACCCCCGCAACATCCCGGACGACGTGCTGGAACGGCTGCCCGCCAACGGCGGTGTCGCGATGGTGACGTTCGTACCGAAGTTCGTGCTCCAGGCGGCCGTCGACTGGACGAACGAGGCCGACGACAACATGCGCGCCCACGGTTTCCACCACCTGGACACCACCGCGGAGGCGATGAAGGTGCACGCCGCCTTCGAGGAGGCCCGCCCGCGCCCGGTCGCCACCGTGTCCACGGTGGCCGACCATCTGGACCACATGCGCGAGGTCGCCGGCATCGACCACCTCGGCATCGGCGGCGACTACGACGGCACCGCCTTCACCCCCGACGGCCTGCGCGACGTCTCCGGCTACCCGAACCTCATCGCCGAACTGCACGACCGCGGCTGGTCCAGGACCGATCTGGCCAAGCTGACCTGGCAGAACGCGGTACGGGTGCTGGGCGCCGCCGAGGACACCGCCCGCGAGCTCCGGGCGACCACCGCCCCGTCGAACGCGACCCTGGAATCCCTCGACGGCAGCGGCAACGGCAATGGCTGAGACGGGCCGACGGTACGGCTGAGACGGGCCGACGCTACGGCTGCTCGATCCGGCAGAGGCAGAACGGATGCCCTGCCGGATCGGCGTACACCCGGAAGTCCTTGCGCTCGCCGTCCTCCCGGTCCAGCAGCCGCGCCCCCAGCGCCAGCACCTTCTGCTCGGCCTCGTCGACCTCCTCCCAGGTGCCGCCCGCGTCGAAGTCGAGGTGGAACTGCTGCGAGCCGTGGCCGGCCCGCGGCCAGTCGGGCGGGCCGTACCCGGGCGCCCGCTGGAAGGCCAGGTGGGGCCCCGCGGGGATCTGGAGCACCACCCGGTCCGGGTCCTCCTCCTCGGGCATGCCGCCCCCGACGGCCGCGTAGAAGCGGGCCAGTTCGCGCGGTTCGGGGCAGTCGAGGACGACGGAGCGCAGACGGGCCACGGCGGCCATGGGTCCTCCCGGTGTCAGCAGGCGCGGGTCAGCAGGCGCAGAGACAGAAGGGGTGCCCCGCCGGGTCCGCGTAAACCCGGAAGGTCCGCGAGCGGTCCTCCGTCTCCAGCGGCTTCGCGCCGAGTGCCAGCACCTCCTTCTCGGCGGCGTCCAGGTCCTCGACGGTCAGGTCCAGGTGGAACTGCTGCGAGTGGTCCGGCGCCGGCCAGCGCGGCGGTACGTGTCCGGGGGCCTCCTGGAACGCGAGCGCCGGTCCGCCGGGCAGCTGGAGGTCCACCCAGTCGCCCTCGCCCTTGATCGTGCCGCCGACCAGCTCGGCGTAGAAACCGGCCAGCGCGCGCGGATCGGCGCAGTCCAGGACGACGGCGCCCACCTTGGCAACAGACATGAATTCCTCCTCGAATTCCCTGGTTACCCGTAAAGGCGGGTAACCAGTAACCGTTACCGCATACTTTCGCATAGGGGGTAACGTCGCAAGGGGAAAACGCACGGGGACGTGAGAGGTACCGTCCGGACATGAGTGAGAGATCGGCCGCACCCGCAGGGCTGGCCCTGGTCCAGGACCTGGTCAACACGCTCGACCTGGAGACGGGCGCCGACACGCTGGACACGGCGGACGGCCGCGCCCGCTTCGGGCTCACGGCGGATGACGAGGCCGGCGACGAGGCGGGCGACACGGCCGGCGTCGAGTCGGCGCGCGCCCTGCGCGAGGCGCTGCGCGCGGCCCTGCTCGCCCACGCCGGCCATCCGCCGCACCGCGTGGTCGTCCCGCTCGGCACGCTGCTCGTACAGGCCCCCCTGGTGGTCACCGTCGACCCGGCGGACGGCTCCGCCGCCCTCGCACCGGTCGACCGGGGACCTCTGCTCTCCCGGGTCGCGGCGGCCGTGGCGGAAGCGGTCGCGGCGGGTACGTGGAGCAGGTTGAAGGCCTGCGAGGCCGCCGACTGCCACTGGGCGTACTACGACCGCAGCCCCGCGGGACGCGGCCGCTGGTGCTCCATGCAGGTGTGCGGAGCCCGCGCCAAGATGCGCCGCTACCGCTCGAAGCAGCCGCAGCCGCAGCCGCAGCCGCAGCCGCAGCCGCAGCGGGAGTGGGCCGGGACGCAGCAGGCCGGGACGCGGCAGGAACCGGAGCGGGCGGCGGTGCCGCAGCCGCAGCCGAGACGGTCGTAGGCGTCACAGCTGCCTCACCGGACCCGCACCGTGGTGCAGAATGCAGGCAGACGCCGGTTCGGCCGACT
Source organism: Streptomyces sp. P9-A2 (assembly GCF_036634175.1). Classification (NCBI taxonomy): domain Bacteria; kingdom Bacillati; phylum Actinomycetota; class Actinomycetes; order Kitasatosporales; family Streptomycetaceae; genus Streptomyces; species Streptomyces sp. P9-A2. The sequence goes on along the minus strand of NZ_JAZIFX010000001.1, from coordinate 3,232,513 downwards.
GAGCCTCGGCCGAACCGGCGTCACCCGCCGATCGGCCTCACCCGGTGCCCGCGTTCGCGGAGCCTGTCAGGCGGTGGGACGTCCCATCGCGCGGTAGCGCCAGCCGGCCCGGCGCCAGACCTCGGCGTCGAGCGCGTTGCGCCCGTCCAGGACCAGCCGCTGGGCCGCGACCTCGCCCAGTGCCGTCGGGTCCAGCTCGCGGAACTCCCGCCACTCCGTCAGGTGCAGCACCACGTCGGCGCCCCGCACCGCGTCGAGCGCGGAGTCCGCGTACCCGAGGGTGGGGAAGATGCGCCGGGCGTTGTCCATGCCCTTCGGGTCGTACACGGTGACCTGGCCGCCCTGGAGGTGTATCTGGCCCGCGACGTTCAACGCCGGCGAGTCCCGTACGTCATCGGAGTCCGGCTTGAAGGAGGCGCCCAGCACCGCGACCCGCTTGCCCAGGAAGGCCCCGCCGCCGAGCGCCTGCCGGGTCAGCTCCACCATCCGGCCGCGCTGGCGCATGTTGATCGAGTCGATCTCCCGCAGGAACGTCAGCGCCTGGTCCGCGCCCAGCTCGCCGGCGCGCGCCATGAACGCCCGGATGTCCTTCGGCAGGCACCCGCCGCCGAAGCCGATCCCGGCGCGCAGGAACTTCGGGCCGATCCGGTCGTCGTACCCGATGGCCTCGGCCAGCCTGGCCACGTCCCCGCCCGTGGCCTCGCACAGCTCGGCCATGGCGTTGATGAAGGAGATCTTGGTGGCGAGGAAGGAGTTCGCGGAGGTCTTCACCAGCTCCGCGGTCGGGAAGTCGGTCACCACGAACGGGGTGCCCTCGGCGACCGGCGTCGCGTACACCTCCCGCAGCAGCTTCTCGGCCCGCTCGCTCCTGACCCCCACCACGACCCGGTCCGGGCGCAGCGTGTCCTGGACGGCGAAGCCCTCGCGCAGGAACTCCGGGTTCCAGGCCAGCTCGGCTTCCTCGCCGGCCGGCGCGTGCTCGGCCAGGTAGGCGGCCAGCCGGTCGGCCGAGCCCACGGGCACGGTCGACTTGCCGACGACCAGCGCGGGGCCGGTGAGGTGCGGGGCCAGCGAGGCGATCGCGGAGTCGACGTACGACATGTCGCAGGCGTACTCGCCGTGCCGCTGCGGAGTGTTCACGCAGACGAAGTGGACGTCGCCGAACTCTCCGGCCTCCGCCCAGTCCATGGTGAACCGGAGTCGGCCGGTGGACCCCTCGATGCCCGCCACGTGCCGGCGCAGCAGTTCCTCGAGCCCCGGTTCGTACATCGGGACCTCGCCCCGCCGGAGCATGTCGATCTTCTCCGGTACGACGTCGAGGCCCAGCACCTCGAACCCGAGCTCCGCCATGGCCGCCGCGTGGGTCGCACCGAGATAGCCGGTGCCGATCACGGTGATCTTGAGGGCCATGCGTGCTCCAGGGGTATGCGGAAGCCAGTGCGGGCTGAGCATATCCGGGGCCCTCGGGCACGCCGCACGGGGCGATCCCGCTCGTTCCCGTCCATTGCGGCCTCACAGCCGTTCCGTTGTCACCAAACTCACGCACGGCGGCGGGAGCAGGAGTTCTAAAATAGGAGTTACTTAACAGTAGTTAGCATCGTCGGAGCATCATTCAGAGCGTTGCACCTCGTCGCACCTCGTCGTCTTTGGAGTGAGAGACCGTGGCCGGATCGGCTGATTTCGACCTGTACCGCCCGTCCGAGGAGCACGACATGCTCCGTGACGCCGTCCGCTCGCTGGCCGAGGCGAAGATCGCGCCGTACGCCGCGGCGGTGGACGAGGAGGCCCGCTTCCCGCAGGAGGCGCTCGAGGCGCTCCTCGCGAACGACCTGCACGCCGTCCACGTGCCCGAGGCGTACGGCGGCGCGGGCGCCGACGCGCTCGCCACCGTCATCGTGATCGAGGAAGTGGCCCGCGTCTGCGCGTCCTCCTCCCTCATCCCCGCCGTGAACAAGCTCGGCTCCCTCCCGGTGATCCTCTCCGGCTCCGAGGCGCTGAAGGAGAAGTACCTGACCCCGCTCGCCAAGGGCGACGGGATGTTCTCGTACTGCCTCTCCGAGCCGGACGCCGGTTCCGACGCGGCCGGCATGAAGACCAAGGCGGTCCGCGACGGCGACCACTACGTCCTCAACGGTGTGAAGCGCTGGATCACCAACGCCGGCGAGTCCGAGTACTACACGGTCATGGCGGTCACCGACCCCACCAAGCGCTCCAAGGGCATCTCCGCCTTCGTCGTCGAGAAGTCCGACGAGGGCGTCTCCTTCGGCGCCCCCGAGAGGAAGCTCGGCATCAAGGGCTCCCCGACCCGCGAGGTCTACCTGGACAACGTCCGCATCCCGGCGGACCGCATGATCGGCGAGGAGGGCACCGGCTTCGCCACCGCGATGCAGACCCTCGACCACACCCGCGTCACCATCGCCGCCCAGGCCCTCGGCATCGCCCAGGGCGCCCTCGACTACGCCAAGGGCTACGTCAAGGAGCGCAAGCAGTTCGGCAAGCCGATCGCCGACTTCCAGGGCATCCAGTTCATGCTCGCCGACATGGCCATGAAGGTCGAGGCCGCCCGCCAGCTCACCTACGCCGCCGCCGCCAAGTCCGAGCGCGGCGACGCCGACCTCACCTTCCAGGGTGCCGCCGCCAAGTGCTTCGCCTCCGACGTCGCCATGGAGGTCACCACCGACGCCGTCCAGCTCCTCGGCGGCTACGGCTACACCCGCGACTACCCGGTCGAGCGCATGATGCGCGACGCGAAGATCACCCAGATCTATGAGGGCACGAACCAAGTTCAGCGGATCGTGATGGCCAGGAACCTTCCGTAGCCCCGACCCCTGGCGCGCGGACAGCCGATGGGCGCCCGAGTACGTGTACTCGGGCGCCCATCGGTCTTTTCGCGTCCGGGAGGGGCCTGGCGCGCTGCTGAGCGCGGGTCAGGAGGCCGGGGTGCCGGCGTCCGCGTCCGTGGTCGCGTCCGCGGGGACCGCGGGGCGGCGGGAGGCGATGACCTTCTTCGCGAGCGAGCGCGGGCTGGTCAGGAAGCCCCAGCCCCACGACATGTGCATGGTGGCCAGCGCCACCGGGATCTGCAGCCGTGCCTTCAGCGGCAGACCCTTGCCCGCGGGTATCGAGCCGAGCACGATCGCCGCGAGGTAGCCGCCGGGCACGACGAGACCCCACGGGGTGAGCAGACCGCCGACCAGGATCCCGGCCACGATCGCGCACACCGCGGCCGGCGGGGCCAGATAGCGCAGGTTGATGGAACCCGAGTGGTAGCGGGCGACGACGTGCCGCCAACGGCCGTAGTCCTTGTACTGCTTGGCCAGCGCCCGCAGGCTCGGCCGGGGCCGGTACGACACCTTCAGCTCCGGCGAGAACCAGATCAGCCCGCCGGCCTCGCGGATACGGAAGTTCAGCTCCCAGTCCTGGGCGCGGATGAACTCCACGTTGTAGCCGCCCTGCCGCTCCAGCGCCTCGCGCCGGAACACCCCGAGGTAGACGGTCTCGGCGGGAGCCGCGGCGCCGCCGGTGTGGAAGGCGGCGTTGCCGACGCCTATCCGGGACGTCATCGCGGCGGCGACCGCGTGCTCCCAGTCGTTCTCGCCCTCGGCGTGCATGATGCCGCCGACGTTCTGCGCGCCGGTCTCCTCCAGGAGCCGTACCGCGGTGGCGATGTAGCCCGGCGAAAGGATTCCGTGCCCGTCGACACGGACCACGACCGGATGGCGCGAGGCCCCGATCGCCGCGTTGAGGGCGGCCGGGGTGCGGCCGGTCGGGTTGGGCACGGTGTGCACCCGGGAGTCCTCGGCCACGAGTTCGGCGGCGATCTCGTCCGTGCGGTCCGTGGAGGGACCGAGGGCGATCACGACCTCCATCTCGCCGGCGTACTCCTGGGCGAGGATCGCGTGGACGGCGCCACGCAGATGCCGCTCCTCGTTGAGCACGGGCATGATCACGGAAACGGCGGGGAGCCGCACGTCGGGATTGGCGTTCATAGGGGCCTCACGTTACCGCGAACGGGGGACAGCGACGCGCGTGCCGGGTGCGGCTGCGCCGGGCCGCAGATCGTATCGGCCTACGGTGCTCACGATTTCGCTTACGACCATGTATGTCCCTGTATGAACCTGTACGGCGCGACATGACCCTGTGTCCGTCCGCCCACTCCCCTCTCGCGTCCCCTTGCACGGCCCTCGCCCGGAGGTGTCCCTCTTGCCCGCGTCGTCACGGCCTCCCCGGCCCCGCACCGCGCCGCAGCGCCGACCTCAGCCCCCACGGGAGGGCGGACCGCGCCCACCGGGACGCCGTAGACCGCGCTGGGGCCCGCGGGCGGTGACCACGCTGTCGGTCCTGGTGCTCGCCTCGGCCGGGATCGGGCACGCGGTGGTCAGCAGCCTCGACGCGGGAATCGACCGGGTCGACCCGTTCCGGGACATGAAGAACCGCCCCGAGGCGGGCCACGGCATGAACATCCTGCTCGTCGGCACGGACGGCCGCGAGAAGATCGACGCTCAGGCGCGGCGGAAGTACCGGCTCGGCGGGGCGCCCTGCAACTGCACCGACACGATCATGATCGTGCACATCTCCGAGGACCGGGAGCGCGCCGGCGTCGTCAGCCTGCCACGCGACTCGTACGCCATGACGCCCGCGCACACCGACCAGGTGAGCGGCGAGGAACACGAGGGGCATCCCGTCAAGCTCAACGCGGCGTATGCGGAGGGCGGACCGCAGTTGACCGTGCGCACGGTGGAGAAGATGACCCGGGTGAAGATCGACCACTACCTGGAGCTCGATTTCACCAGCTTCATGAAGGCCGTGGACGTGGTCGGCGGCGTCGAACTGTGCACCACCGAACCGCTGAAGGACAGTCACACCGGCCTCGACCTGCCGGCGGGCCGGCACACCCTGGAGGGCGGCGAGGCCCTGCAGTACGTGCGCGCCCGGCACATCGACGGCGCCGCCGACCTCGGCCGGATGAAACGGCAGCAGCACTTCATGGCCGCCCTGCTGGACCGGGCCACGTCCTCCGGGATTCTGCTGAACCCGATGAAGTTCCGGGACGTGACCCGTGCCGTGCTCGGCTCGGTCCGCGCCGACAAGGGCTTCGGCACCGGCGAACTGCTGGACCTGGGGCGGGCGATGCGGAATTTCTCGCCCGCCTCCTCCGAGTTCACCACCGTGCCGCTCGAGAAGACGGGACACATGGTCAAGGGCATCGGATCGACGTTGAAGTGGGACCCCGGGAAGTCCGAGGACATCTTCGAGGCGCTGCGCGAGGACAAGCCGCTCTCCACGCGTCCGTCGCCCGGCGCGGCCCGGCGCGTGCCGGTGGACCCCCGGCAGATCCGTGTCCAGGTCGAGAACGGCACGGAGGCGAAGGGCCTCGGCCGCCGCGTGGACGCGGCCCTCGCGGCCACCGGTTTCCGCACCACCCGGGTTCCGGTCAACGCGGCGGACCGCTCCGTGCGGCGGACCGTCGTCGCCTACGACCCCCGCTGGGACCGCTCCGCGAAGTCCCTCGCCGCCGCCCTGCCGGGCAGCGAACTGCGCGCGGTCAAGGGCCAGGGCGCCACGCTGAGGGTGATCGCCGGCACCGACTTCGAGAAGGTCCGCAAGGTCCGGGCCGAGGACCCCGGGAAGGACGAGTTCGGGGTGGTGCGGGGCGACGAGGTGGGCTGCTCGTAGGGCCCGGGGCCAGGGGCCCGATGTTCGGATCGTGCCGGGCTCACGGGGTCCGGCACGATCCGGAGGAAGGATCCTGGCCCGGTGGGCCCGGTGGCGGCCGTGGGGACCGGTGGGCCCGGTGGCGGCCGTGGGGACCGCGGGGGCTGCCGGGGCCGCGAGGGGCGCCGGGTGGAAGCTCTTGCTGTCGGTCCTGGGTCTGTCGGTCCTGGGTCTGTCAGTCCTCGATCCCGTCCGCGGCACGCTTCTCGCGCAGCTCCATGATCGCCCGGCGGCGGGCCAGGCGGTGGGTGCGGCGGATCTGGGCCTCCTGGTTGCGGCGCCGGTCCCGCTCGCTCTCCGATATCACCGGCGGCACGCGGCGCGGCTTGCCGTCCGCGTCGACGGCCGCGAAGACGAGATACGCCGAGCCGACCTGGGTGGCCGGGGCGGACTCGTTCCAGCGCTCGGCCAGGACCCGCACGCCGACCTCCATGGACGTCCGGCCGGTCCAGTTGACCTGTGCCTTCACATGGACCAGGTCGCCGACACGGACCGGTTCGAGGAAGGCCATCTCGTCCATCGAGGCGGTGACGGCGGGGCCGCCGGAGTGCCGTCCGGCGACCGCGCCCGCCGCGTCGTCGACGAGTTTCATGATCACGCCGCCGTGCACCGTGCCCAGGAGATTGGTGTCGCTGTGGGTCATGATGTGGCTGAGGGTCGTCCGTGATGCCGAGACGGGCTTGCCCGGGATGTCTGGACTGTCGGGACTCTCCGTGAGTGGGGCCGGAGCCTGATCTGTCATGGCCTCCACCTTATGCCGAGGTGGCAGCCGGGGAATTTGTGTCAGCTTCGCAACAGCGCTGCTCCTATTTCCCCAGGACTGGTACGGCGCACGGCCCGGACCTGCACACTGTTGCGCATGACTGAATGGCCCGAGGCACGGCCCAACGACAACCGCGGCCCCCGCTACGGACGCGGGAGCGCGAGCGCACAGCCCGAGAGCGCCCGCGTCATGCGCCAGGTCCGCCGCGGTCCGGGGGTCCCGCCCGGCCAGGGAGCCTACGGCGGCTCGGTGCCGCAGCAGCCGTCGTACGTGAACGGCGGCGGCTACGACGACTACAACACGGGCCAGGTCTACGGCTCCCCGGGCGGCGGCCCAGGTGGTCCGGGCGGTCCCGGCGGTCCGGGTGGTCCGGGCGACGACGGCCGCTACCCGCGTCCCGCGCCGGACTGGCGCCGCCGGATCAAGGTGACGTCGATCACGGTCGCGGCCGTGCTGATCGTGACGACTGTGGGCACCTACTTCTGGGCCGACTCGAAGCTCAACCGCGAGGTCGACCTGTCCATCGTGCTCGACCGGCCGGAGGCGGGCGAGGGCACCAACTACCTGATCGTCGGCTCCGACAGCCGGGCCGGGCTGACCGACGAGCAGAAGAAGAAGCTGCGCACCGGGTCCGCCGAGGGCAAGCGCACGGACTCCATGATGATCCTGCACACCGGCGGCAACGGCCCCACCCTGATCTCGCTGCCCCGCGACTCGAACGTGGAGATACCCACCTTCAAGGGCTCCGAGTCCGGCAAGACGTTCCAGGGCACGGGCCGGCAGGTGAAGCTGAACGCCGCCTACGCCGAGGACGGGCCCGAACTCCTGGTCCGCACGGTCGAGTTCAACACCGGCCTGCACATCGACCACTACGTGGAGATCGGCTTCGCCGGCTTCGCGAACATCGTGGACGCGGTCGGCGGCGTGGAGATGGACATCCCGCAGGACATCAAGGACACCAAGTCCGGCGCCGACTTCGAGAAGGGCAAGCAGACGCTGAACGGCGAGGAGGCCCTCGCCTTCGTCCGCACCCGGTACGCGCTGCCCGGTTCCGACCTGGACCGTACGAAGAACCAGCAGAAGTTCCTCTCCGCCCTCGCGAGTCAGGTGGCGACGCCGGGCACGGTCCTGAACCCGTTCAAGCTGTACCCGACCATGGGCGCGGGTCTGGACTCGCTGATCGTCGACGAGGACATGGGCCTGTTCGACCTGGCCGGCATGTTCTGGGCGATGAAGGGCGTCAGCGGCGGTGACGGCACCTCCCTGAACATGCCCCTCGCGGGTTCCTCGGGCGGCAACCTGCTCTGGGACAAGGCGAAGGTCAAGCAGCTGGTGAACCAGCTGAACAACGACGAGAAGGTCACCGTCAAGGGCAACTGAGCCCCACGGAGCCGACACCGGCGCCGGACGGGCGGGGCGGGCGGGAGAAGGACCGGGGGCACCCCGCGGGGTGCCCCCGACCGTATCCGGTATCCGGTATCCGGCGCGTCACATCGTGGCGCCCGCCATGGCACGGCAGGACTCGGCGCAGCGGCGACAGGACTCCGCGCAACGCATCATCTGCGCGTCGTCCGGCATGGACATGCACGCCTCGGCGCACAGGTCACAGGCCTGGGCACACATCGCGCACATCTCGGCGGCCAGCGGCGAGCGGCGCATCGTCATGTCGGCGCACATGCGGGTCATGTCGGCGCAGTCCATGAGGGCTCCCATGACCTGCGCGGGGGCCCGGCCGCCCATCCGCAGACAGGAGCTCATGGTCTCCTCGCACATGCTGTGGCAGGCCATGCACGCCTGGACGCAGTCCTGCATCTCCTTGCTCATGGGGGTCGCGGCGGCAGACTGCTGGGTCATGATTCCTCCCAGGGAAACGACGGGGGCCGCGGACCGGCCCCCGCCCTTCAGTCCTACGCCCCTCGCCCCATGACCACCACAGGACGAACCACCTCTGCTCCGACCTGCGCGTTCCAGGGGAAGCGGAGCCTCGTCGCCGACTCCTCACGGGTCCGGCCCGACCTCATCGACCCGGCCCGACCCAGCCCGCCCCGGCCCGGTTCGACGAGGTCGGGCAGGGGCAGGCGGCGGTCGGAGCCCGTTCCGCCACGCGTGACGTGATCGTGGTCAGGACCAGGTGTAGTTCGGGTTGACTTCCATGCATGCGGAGTCGTCCGCCCCGTTGAGGGCCTTGGCCTTGACCGACTCGGGCATCGTGTAATCCTGTTCGGGCGCCTTGTACGCCGTCCCCTCACGCCAGTCGGCGCCGACGACGAGCGTGACACCGGAGACGCCGGTGGACTGGCGCACCGAACTCTCCGGAACGCCCAGCGACTCGGCGACCCGCAGGGCGTTGCCCCTCAGGTCGGCGCTCGGGTAGCGCACCAGCGTCAGCTGCTCGCTCAGGGAGCCGGCGGTGTCGGCGGTCGCGCCCGTGAACCCCTTCTCCTGAAGCAGCCCGGCCACGGCGCTCGCGCGGCCGGACGTCGCGCCGAGGGTGTCGGTGCGGGTGCCGTTGACGACCTGGACCGCGATCCTGTCGTCGGCGTCGGTCGGTTCGGCGGCCGAGGCCTCCCGCGCCGCTTCCGCGGCCGCCGCCCCGGCCTGTGCCGACCTCTCGTCCTTGCCGTCCAGCGCGATGTCCTCGCGGACCAGCCGGAACAGCTGCTCGGCGTCCTCGGTCGGCTCCACCCGGGCACCCACGTACCGGTTGGGCATCGTGGTCATGGTGATGCGCGCCGGATCCACCCCGCCCAGCTCCTTGCTGAGGTCGTACAGCTTCTTGACGGTGTCGAGGCCGGGGTCGACGGTGAGCGCCCGGGTGGCCTCCTCGGCCAGCCTGCGCAGCGTGTTGGGGTTGCTCAGGCCGGCGTTCTCGCGCAGCTCGCGGGCCAGCGAGTTCATGTACATGTGCTGGGCCTTGGCGCGGGCGAGGTCGCTGCCGTCCTCGAAGCCGTAGCGCGTACGCAGCCACTGCAGGGCCTGCTCGCCCTTGACCGGGTGGGTGCCCTCGGGCAGCTTCAGCCCGGAGCCGTGGCCCCGGCTGTCGCGCGAGAGGATGTTGGCGTCCACGCACACGGGGACGCCGCCGACGGCGTCGGCCATGGCGACCACACCGGCGAAGTCGACCATGATGAAGTGGTCGATGTGGATGCCGGTGAGCTCCTGCCAGGTGGCCACGGTGCAGCCCGGACCGCCGTGCCCGAGGCTCTGGTTGGTCAGCGTCCGCCCGTTGCTCGCCTCGTACACCGTCCCGTCCTCGGGGTCGGTGCACTTCGGGATCTGGATGAGGGTGTCCCGGGGCATGCTGATCACGGACATGTTGGTCCGGTCGGCGGACAGGTGCAGCAGCATCTGCACATCGGCCAGCGGTGTCGCGCCGAACGTCTCGCGGGCGCCGCCGAGGTCCTGGTTCTCCTTGCTGTCCCGGGCGTCGGAGCCGATCAGCAGGATGTTCAGCGGGGTCTGCCCGGCGGCGTTCGGTGTGGGCTCGGCGACCTTGTTGTCCCCCAGGTTCAGGGGGTTCTGCTTGATGTTGCCGTTCAGGTGCCGGTAGTAGACGTAGCCGGCCCCGGCCGCGCCGAGGAGGAGTAGCGCGAGGACCGCGGCGACCCACTTGAGCATCCGGCGTCGCGGGCGACGGCCGCCTCCACCGGGGGCGGGCACGCCATCGCCGGACGCGGGTATGCCGTCGTCGTCACCGTCCGACGCGGGTATGCCGCCGCTGTCATCACCGCCCGCCGCGTTCCCGCCGTCGTCGTCCGGGACGCCGGAGAGGGCGTCGTCCGGGCCCGCGTCACGCCGGTCGTCGCGGAGCGTCTTCCGCGCGGCGCTCTGCGTCACTTCCGTCGCCCTCGCCACCCCTTGGTACTCCTCGCCTCATGGAACTGGCCTGTCCTGCTCTTGTTAGACGCACGACAGGCCTGTCAGTTGCCCTGGGAACGCAATTCCACGGCAACAACTTTTGAGGAGTCCCCGAACACGGCCCGGTCGAGCCTCAGCTCGCGCATTCGACCTTGTCGGCCGTGGACTTCTCCACGTCCAAGGGCCCTGCCGCGGAGCCGCCGAGCTGCGAGCCGGCACCCGTGAAGTCCTCGCCGAGGGTCAGCGTCATCGCGGGCAGCCCCTGCGAGTTGGTGACGCTCTCGCCGGGTTTCATCCCCGAGCCGGACAGGCCCAGGATGCCGGCGAGGCGGCGGGCCTGGTCGGCCTGGTCGGGCGCGTACTCGAGGGTGGTCTTCTTGAGCGTCTTGTCGGCGTTGCCGGCGTTCTCCGACTTGCTGACGCCCTCCTCGACCTGGAGTCGGCGGAGCATCTGCTGCGCACTGCCGGCCGGGGCACCGCCGTTGTAGACCTGCACCCGGACCTCGGAGGCCGGTGCCTTGGCGCCCTCCAGGCGGGCGGCGACGGCGGCCTTCTTCTTCTTGTCCCGCTTCTTCTCGACCTCGGTCAGCGACACGTCGCCGACGATCGCGTCGAACAGCCGCGGCGCCTTGGACTCGTCCACGACGACGGTGGCCTTCACCTTCTCCGCGGGGTTGTCGCGTACCGGCACCGTGGTGAACGAGATGTTCTTCGGCGGTACCTTCTTCAGCTCCAGGGCGACGTCCTTGAGCGTGCTCACGTTGCCGATGCCGGTGTCCACGGTCAGCGCGTTGGTGGCGGCCTCGGCCAGTTTCACCAGTTTCGTGGGGCTGGTGAGGGTGTCGCCGGAGGACATCTTGCGCATCAGCGAGGCCAGGAAGTGCTGCTGCACCTTGATCCGGTCGAGGTCGCCCTCGTTGCCGAAACTGTGCCGGGTCCGGACGAAGGCGAGGGCCTGTTCGCCCGCCACCTTCGAGGTGCCCACGGGCAGCTCCAGCTTCGACTGCTTGTCGTTCACCGCGTGTTCCACGCACACATCGACGCCGTCGACGGCCGAGGTGAGGGTCTTGACCGCGTTGAAGTCGGCCATCATGAAGTGGTCGGGCTTGATGCCGGTGACCTCCTCCACCGTGCGCATCGTGCAGCCCGGATCCCGGCCGCCCTCCCCGAGGCTCCGGTTGAAGCGGGCGCCCGGCAGCCCCGGGATCACCTTCTCCGTCCCGTCCTCCAGTTTCGTCGGACAGTCGGGGATGTCGACTATCAGGTCGCGCGGGATGCTGAGCGCGGTGGCGTTCGTGCGGTCCTTGGAGACGTGCAGCAGGATCGTGGTGTCGGCATGCCCCACGCTGCCCGCGTCCCCGTAGCCGTCGTTGCCCGAGCCGGTGCGCTTGTCGGTGCCGAGGACGAGGATGTTGAAGGCCTCGTCCTTGCTGAAGTCGCCCGAGCCCGCGTCGCCGACGTCGGTCGTGTTGACGTTGCCCTCGAGATGCCGCAGATAGACGTAGCCGGCCGTGCCGGTGGCGAGCACCACGAACGCCATCGTCCCGCCGGTCCACAGCAGGGCCTTCCTCGCCTTCGGCTTCCGCTGCCCCGACCGGCCCGAGCGCCGTCCGGGTGGCGGCTCGGGGGCGCCGTCCCGCCGCGGCGGCGGGACCTCGCGGCCGGGTGCCCGCGTGGGGCCGCCGGGCACGGCACCGTACGGGTGGCCCATGCCGCCGGGACCGGCAGGGTGGTTCGCGGTGTACGGGGAGCCTCTGCGGGGACCGGGGACATACGACTGCGGTGCGGAAGGGCCCAGTCGCAGTTCGTATTCACCGGTGGCCGGATTGAGTACCCATTGGTCTGCGGGGTCGACATTGTCCGCCCGCCCACGGCTCTGCGCGTCCACGCTCGTCCGATCCTCCGTCGGGGCCACACGGCACCCTCCCCCCTCCGGAGGGTGTCCGCGCGTGCTGGTCACCACCGTGCCCGCGACGCCAGAACGGTCCTCGCGGCCGGGGCACTGGAGCGTTCACACTAGCCGCCGACCTGAGCGGGACGGGGCCCCAGTGACGAATTCCTCGTCCACAAAAAGGGGTAAACCGCCTTATTGGGTGGGGAAGTGGCGGCATGGAGCCGCCGTTCTCCGCAGGGCTCGCGCCGTCCGGGCGCCCCGCGTACGGGTCCGTCACACGCCCCGCAGGGCACCCGACGGGCCTGCCCGTCGGGTCACCCGGCGTATCCGCGGAGGCTTCGCCCGCGCACCGCAAGGCACGGCAAGGCGCCGCACCGCGCCGCGCCGCACCGCGCGACGCGCGTCGCGTCACTGCGCGCACTCGACCTTGTCCGCCGTGGACGTGGACTCCTTGATGTCGTCCGATGCCTTGGACGGAGGGGTGAGGGAGATGCCCGCACCCTTGAAGTCCTTGCCGAGGGTCAGCGTCATCGTGGGCAGCCCCTGTGAGTTGGTGACGCTCTCACCGGGTTTCATTCCCGAGCCGGACAGGCCCATGATGTCGGCGAGGCGGCGGGCCTGGTCGGCCTGGTCGGGCGCGTACTCGAGGGTGGTCTTCTTGAGCGTCTCGTCGGCGTTGCCGGCGTTCTCCGACTTGCTGACGCCTTCGTCGAGCTGGAGCCAGGTGACGGTGTCCTGGGCACTGCCCGACGGGCCGCCGCCGTTGAGGACCTGCACCCGGACGTCCGAGGCCGGTGCCTTGGTGCCCTTGAGACGGGCGGCGACGGCGGCCTTCTCCTCCTTCTTCTGCTGCTTGACCTCGGTGAACGACACGTCGTTCTTGAGCAGGTCGAATATCTCCGGCGCCTGGGAGTCATTCACGACGACGGTCGCCTTCACCGTCTCCACGGGGTTGTCCTTCACCGGCAGCGTGATGAACGCCAGGTTCTTGACGTTGAGTTTGCCCAGCTCCAGACCGAGGTCCTTCAGCTTGTTGATGCTGTCCAGCTGGGAGTCGACCGTGAGCGCCTCGGTACCCGCCTCCGCGAGCTTGACCATCTTCGTCGGGCTGGTGAGCGTGTCGTTGGACTTCAACTGCCGCATCAGCGCGCCGAGGAACTGCTGCTGCACCTTGATGCGGTCGAGGTCGCCCTGGTTGCCCCACGCGTGCCGAGTGCGGACGAACGCCAGAGCCTCCTCGCCCTCGATGGTGTGGGGGCCGGCGGTCAGCTGGAGCTTGGAGTCCGGGTCGTCGACGTCCTTGGCGACACAGATGTCGACCCCGCCGACCGCCGTGGTCAGCGTCTTGATCGCGTTGAAGTCGGCCACCATGAAGTTGTCCGGCGTGATCCCGGTCAGCTCGGTGACCGTCCGCATGGTGCAGCTCGGCGTGCGCTCGCTCTGGCCGAGGCTGGTGTTGAAGCGGCCCCTGGAGCCCGGGATCGTCTTCTCCGTCCCGTCCTCCATCGTCGTGGGGCAGTCGGGGATGTCGACGATCAGGTCGCGCGGGATGCTGAGCGCGGTCGCGTTCGTGCGGTCCTTGGAGACGTGCAGCAGGAGCGTGGTGTCGGCGTGCCCGGCGCTGCCCTTGTCGCCGTAGCCCTCGTTGCCCGCGCCGGTGCGCTTGTCGGTGCCGATCAGCAGGATGTTGATGGCCCTGTCCTTCTGGAAGCCACCGGTGCTCGCGCCGTCGTCGGGGATCGAGTCGATGTTGCGGTTGAGGTGCTCCAGATACAGATAACCGCCCACGGCGGTGGCGAGCACCACGAACGCCATCGTCCCGCCGGTCCACAGCAAGGCCTTCTTCGCCTTCGACTTCTTCTTCACCGGCCGGCGTCCGCGCCGGCCCGCCGACGGTTCCTCGGGTGCGTCCCGGCGTCTGCGCGGCGGCCCTTCACGCTCGGGTGTCCCACGTTCAGGCGTCCCAGGCTCGGGTGTCCCGCGTTCAGGTGTCCCACGCTCGGACGCCCTGCGGCCGGCGGGCCGCTCCGCCGTACGCCCGGGAGCACCGGTACGACCGCGCGGTGCGTCGGCACCGGAACCTTTGCCCGGAGCCGCGCCGCCCGGATTCGCGCCCCCCGGAGCCGCGCCGGAGGCACGGGGTCCACGGGGAGAGGGGATCGGCTGCTGCGGTGCGGAATGGTTCAGTCGCAGCTCGTAATCGCCGGTGTCCGGATTGAGTACCCACTGGTCTGCGGGGTCGATGTCGTTGCCCCGTCCACGGCCTTGCGCGTCCACGGTCGTTTGAATCCTCCGTCGGTGCCACGCGGCGCCTTTCCCCTCCCAGGCGCTCGGTCGGTCACACAGTGCGCGACTGCAGGGTGAATCTCAAGGAACGCGCGCACCGGGAGCGCTCACACTAACGGCACGGAACGGCCTTCGGCGACGCCCGTGGCGTATTCCACATCCATATAACTGGGCAATTCGCTCATATCTGTTGACATGACTTCAGCTCTGGGAGTCATCCGGGGGCATCCGAGGGCCGGCTTTACGTGCAGGCCTCCTCGGCGGCTGTGTTTCCGGAGAACGTCGGTGCGGGAGAAGCCGCTTCGGCGGCTTCCTCCGCCTGCTCCCCGGATTCATTCCGAGTGACCCTTTCGTCACTCTCCGTGGCGGCAATGTCCGAATTACCGGGTGGGGCGCCGGGCTCGGATTCCGTGACGGAACTCCGCGCCGTGCTTCGGGTGACTGTGACCGGCGCGTCCCTGTGCAGCCGCTCGAACAGCTCCTCCGCCGCGGGCTGCGAAAGCTGGTCCCGATTGGCGTCTTTCGCGTACGGCTCCCGGGGTGCGGTGAGGAATTGCACGTGTTCCGCGGGGATGTCGCGGAGACCGCGGGCGAGTTCGTACAAACCACGCAGACTCGCCAATTTCGGGTCGGTCGTCAGTGCCGAAGTGGCCGCGTGCAGAACGGGATACAGCTTGGCCGGATTCAGCAGAACGTCATTGCCGCTCACCTTGTTGACGAGCGCTCCGAGGAACCGCTGCTGACGTTCCATACGGTGCGTATCGCTGCCGTCACCGAGAGACTTGCGGGCGCGGACATAGCCGAGGGCCTGTTCCCCGTTCAGTGTCACCCGGCCCGCGGGCAGCTTCAGTTCGGCCGCCTTGTCGTCAATGGGTTCACGCAGACACACCTCGACGCCGTCGACCGCCTCGACCATCTCCTTGAAACCGTGGAAGTCCACGACGATGTGATGGTCCACGCGAATGCCGGTGAGTTTCTCCACGGTACGGATGGCGCAGGCGGAGCCGCCCTGCTCGAATGCCTGGTTGAACATCGTGAACACGGGCTCGGCGCGGGTGCCGTCCCGGCGCAGACAGCCCGGCACGTCCACCATCAGATCCCGGGGCAGGGACACCGCGGTGGCGCTGCCCCGGCCCGCCGGCAGGTGCAGCAGGATCACGGTGTCGGACCGTTCCGTCCCCGGGTCCCGGCCGTAACGGCCGTTCTCGTTCCCGGACCGCGAGTCCGAGCCGATCAGCAGGATGTTCCGGGCCTCCTCGACCAGCGCCGTGGGCCGCTCCCTCTCGAACCGCGCGAGCTCGGCCGCGGCCGCCTCGTCCGCGGTGAGGTTCCCCTCGAGCTTCACGTACACCGCCCGCCCGGCCCCGGCGGTCACGACGAGCAGTGCCGCGACACCGAGCCCGGCGCCGGTCATCCATCGCCGCCGTCTGCGCCGCGGCAGCCCCGCCCCGCTCGCCGAGGCTCCCGCCCCCGGCCCGAGGATGCCCCCGCCCGCGGGGGGCGCGCCTGCGGTGTCGTTCACGACCGGGTCCACCCCCTCACTGCGTACGGGACGGCTTGCGGCGGCACGCGGAACCGCGGGACGGCGTAGGGAGATACGGGACGGCGTACGGGCATCAGGGCGTGCGGTGCCAGGCGTGCCCGGCAGGCGCCGCCTGCCGCGTGCCGGGCACGCCGCTGATACGACGATGACCCGGATGCGCGGCGGCGGCGGATGCTGCTGAGCCGAACGGGGGAGGGGATGTGCCGGACGGGGGACGGTCCGGCGGGCTCGGTTCGGGCGATCGGCCCGGCCCGGCCCGGTCCCGTTTCGGTTCCGGTTCCGTCGGTGGGTGTGGGTGTGGGTGTGGGTGCGGGTGTGTGGCGGTGGGACGGGCAGGCCGTCAGCGGGCGATGACGGTGACCCGTTCGCTCTCCACCCGCTTGTCCAGGGCGTCGTCCCCGATCCGGTCCAGGTTCCGGCACAGCACCACCGAGCCGCCGGTCGCCAGCGGCCCGTACAGGCCTGCGCGGAGCCCCTCCCAGGTGTCGTACGACAGCCCCGACAGGATGCGCGACGCCGGCCCGGTCAGTCCGAGTTCCGTCGCCTCCGCGCGGGCCCGCTGCACCACCTCGGCCCCGGTGAACTCCCGGCCCGCCACGATCAGGGCCGGGGCCTCGGGGTCGACCGGCACGTACGGTGCGAACCGGTCGCCCTGTCCCGGGACCTCCACGGCGTAGTCGGCGAAGCCCTCAGGAGGCTGTGGGAACCGTCCGCCGAGCGGCCTGAGGGCCAGCGCGATCCGTGCGCCCGAGCAGGCCCGCGCCCTCTCCAGCGCGTCCGGCCCGCTCACCACGACCTCGGCCGCCGCCGGGTCGCCGGACACGTCCGCGACCACGCCCACCGACGCGCACGCCAGCAGCCACACGGCCGTCTGCCAGTGCGCGGGCAGCAGTAGCGCCACACGGTCACCGGGCTCGGCGGCCAGTTCGTCCTGAAGCAGGTTCGCGGTCTTGGCCACCCAATTGGCGAAGGTGGCCACGGACAATTCGACGCGTTCGCCCGTGGCGTCGTCGTAGAAGGTCACCAGGGGGCGTCCCGGGTCCGCGGCGAGAGCGGAACCCAGCAGGTCGGCGGGGGTGCGGTCGGTGGCGTTCACCCGCGCAAGCGTACGCGGGCACGGCCGCGGGCACCGAGTGCACGGAGCACCGGTTCGGGGGAACGGATCCCGACAGCTCGTCAATTCCCCGATGGACAGATTTGTATGACTATGTCCAAGCTCAGGGGCATGCGTAGAACTCTCGCTTCCTCCATCGGCGTCACCTGTGCGGCCGCACTCGCCCTGCCCCTCGCCCCGTCCGCCGTCGCGGCGGCCGCGGGACCGGGCGGGACGGTGCCGGCGGCCACCCGCGCAGCGGTGACGACCGGATCCGGTACCCCCGGCAGCACCCAGTCGCTGCCCCTGCGGCCCCTCGACCCCGACCGCGCCTCCGGTGCCGCCGTGTTCGGCCTCACCCCGCAGTCCGTACGGCACTTCTCCCTCGTCGGCGTCATCTGGGACGACCCCACCGCCGAACTCCACGGCCAGGTCCAGGTCCGCGCCCGCGCGGCGGACAGCGGAGCCTGGTCCGGCTGGCAGGACGTCGAGACCCACAACGCCGACCACGCGGCCGACCCCGAGACCGCCGAACGCACCTCGGGCCGGGTCCGCGGCGCCACCGCACCGCTGTGGGTGGGCGCGTCGGACGGTGTGGAGATCCGGGTCCGGGCGGAAGCCGGACCCGACTCGGAGCCGGAGCCGAAGGCGGGTTCCGAGTCCCCGGGTTCCACCGCCGAGGAAGGCGCCGGGAAAGAGGCCGAGGAGGCCACCTCGCTGCTGCCGTCCGGGATGCGCCTCGAACTCGTCGACCCGGGGGAGGGCGCTCCGCCCGGGAGCGGCACTGCCGAGGGCCCCGGCGGAAGCCCTGACGAAAGCACCGACGAAAGCACCGACGGAAACACTGATGAGGACCCCGGTCGCGAACCCGCCGACGGCTCCGCGGGCACCCCGGCGGACGCTCCCCGTACCGGTGTGATGAGCGCCGAGGCGACCGCCGCCTCCGCTGCCAACGCCCAGCTCGTCCCCTTGGGCGCCACCGAGATCCCGGCGCTGACCCGGGCGGAGACGGAGGAGGAGTACCACGTTCTGCGCGGCGCCGAGGCGGCCGGGCAGGAGGCGAACAGCGGCGGGAAGCCGCAGGCGGAGCCGTACATCGGACCGCGCCCCGGCATCGTCACGCGCAGCGGATGGGGTGCGGACGAGAGCCTGCGGGAGAAGAGCTTTGTGTACACCGACAAGGTGGGCGCGGCCTTCGTGCACCACACCGCTACCGGCAACAACTACACGTGCGAGCAGGCTCCTTCGGTCATCCGCGGTATCTACCGCTACCACACGGGAAGCATGGGCTGGCGGGACATCGGCTACAACTTCCTCGTCGACAAGTGCGGCAAGATCTACGAGGGGCGTGCCGGGGGAGTGGCCAACCCGGTGCTGGGCGCCCACACTCTGGGGTTCAACAGCAACACCATGGGCGTGGCGGTTCTCGGCACCTTCGACTCCACGAATCCGCCTGCCGTCGCGGTGACGGGTGTCGCCCAGCTCACCGCGTGGAAGCTCGGGCTGCACGGTATGGATCCGAGCGCGAAGACATACCTGACGTCCGGTGGTGGCAATCTCTACGAAAAAGGCACGAAGGTACGACTGAACGTGATCTCCGGTCACCGGGACGGGTTCAACACCCTGTGCCCAGGGGGGAAGCTCTACGACAAGCTCGGCACCGCCCGCTCCGCGGCGGCCGGTTACCAGGGCCGCTGAGGGGGCGGACCACCGGGCCGCGTTCCTTCCTGCCGGAGGCACCGCCGTCGGAACCGCTGTGCGACGGTCTGCATACACCGACCGGCCGAAAAACAGTTCGGCCGGTCCCGGCAGGAAGCAGAGACGACAGGTGACAGAAGCGATTCTCCTGGTCGGCGGCAAGGGCACCCGGTTGCGCCCGCTCACGGTGCACACCCCGAAGCCCATGGTCCGGGCGGCCGGGGTGCCCTTCCTCACGCACCAACTGGCGAGAGCCAGAGCGGCCGGCGTCGAGCACATCGTCCTGGCCACGTCCTATCTGGCCGAGGTCTTCGAACCGTACTTCGGCGACGGCTCGTCGCTGGGGCTGCACATCGAGTACGTGACGGAGGAGGAGCCACTCGGCACGGGCGGCGCCATCCGCAACGTCGCCTCCCGGCTGCACTCCGGCCCGGACGAACCGGTGCTGATCTTCAACGGCGACATCCTCACGGGCCTGGACATCCAGGCGCTGGTGCGCACCCATCGCACGACGGGCGCGGACGTCTCGCTGCACCTGACGAAGGTGACGGACCCCAGGGCGTACGGCCTGGTCCCCACCGACGACACGGGCCGCGTCCTGGCGTTCCTGGAGAAACCCCAGGCACCCGAGGAGATCGTCACCGACCAGATCAACGCGGGGGCGTACGTCTTCCGCCGCTCCGTCATCGACACGATCCCGACGGGCCGGCCGGTGTCGGTGGAGCGGGAGACGTTCCCGGACCTGCTGTCGGCCGGAGCCCACCTTCAGGGCCTGGTCGACTCCACGTACTGGCTGGACCTCGGCACCCCGGCGGCCTTCGTACGGGGCTCCGCGGACCTGGTGCTGGGCCGTGCCCCGTCCCCGGCGGTCCCGGGACGCTGCGGCGACCGGCTGGTCCTGCCGACGGCGAGAGTGGCACCGGACGCCAAGCTGGCGGGCGGGACCGTGGTGGGCGAGGGCGCGTTCGTGGCGGAGGGCGCGCGCGTCTTCGGCAGCACGATCCTGCCGGGTGCGGTCATCGAACCCGGCGCGGTCGTCACCGACTCGCTGATCGGCACACGCGCGCGGGTGGGGGAGCGGTCGGTCCTCACCGGGACGGTGATAGGCGACGGCGCGGTCGTCGGCGCCCGCAACGAACTCCGGGACGGGGTCAGGGTCTGGTGCGACGCGCGGATCCCGGCGGGGTCGGTGCGGTTCTCCTCGGACGAGTGACCGTGCGAAACCGGGCCGCCCACAGACCCGGTGCGCGCTCGGACGGCTGAGGGCTCGGACGGCGGGAGGGCCTGGCGGCTGAGGGGCCTGGCGGCTGGAGGGACTCGGACGGCTGGAAGGGCCCAACGGCTGGGGGCCCGGAGGCTGAGGAGTCGGACGGCGGGAGGGCCTGGCGGCTGGGGGCCTGGAGGCTGAGGAGGCGGACGGCGGGAGGGCACGGGCCTCACAGCCGTCCGACGTCCCAGCGCGGCATCTTCGGCGCCCGCCGCGCCGGCGTTCTGCCGCTCAGCAGGATCAACCGCGCGGCCCGGTGCCGCTGACCGGCATACGGCTCCAGCAGGTCCAGCATCGCCGCGTCGTCCGCGTAACGGTCCCCGGCCAGCGCCCACCCCACGATGCCCGGCAGGTGCAGATCCCCCGTGGTCACCTCGTCCGGCGCGCCATGACTGCGCTGCACCGTCTCCGCCGACGTCCACGGCCCGATGCCCGACACCAGCTCCAGCCGTGCCCGCGCCGCCGCCGGGGCCATCCCCGCCGCCTCCTCCAGCCGCGCCGCGACCCGCACCGCCCGCAGCACCGCGGACGCCCGCTTGTCGTCGACACCGGCCCGGTGCCACTCCCAGGAGGGGATCAGCGCCCAGGTCCTGGGCGACGGCATGACCGCCATCCGATCGGGAGCCGGCCCGGGGGCCGGCTCCCCGTACTTCCGTACCAGCAGCCGCCACGCCCGGTACGCCTCACCGGTGGTGACCTTCTGCTCCAGGACCGACGGGATCAACGACTCCAGCACCAGCCCGGTCCGGGCCAGCCGCAGTCCCGGCCGCTTGTGCCGGGTGAGCGCCAGCAGCTTGTGCCGGGGGACGAACGCCGCCGGATCGTCGGCGGCACCGAGCAGGTCCGGCAGCCGGTCCAGGAACCACCCGGCCCCCGCTCCCCACGCCTCGCCCCGTACCTCGCCGCCGTGCCGCGTCACCCGCAGCGTTCCCGGCCCGGCGGGTGTCAGGCTCGTCCGCCACACGGAACCGTCAGGCAGCGCGCGAAACGTCGGGTCCCCGGACCCGCGCCGCAACGGCCCGAGCACCAGCCCGAGGTCCAGCGGCCCGTCCGGCACCCACGTTCGGACCGACGACGGGGCGGCCGGGGCCGGTGCCTGCCGCGGCACCTCCGCCGGGTCGGCGGCCCGCCCGCCTCGCACGGTCGTACGAGCAGGGCGGGAAGCGGGCCGGGAGGTGGGTCGAGGGGTGGGTCGGGGAGCGAAACGTCCTGCCACGGAGGGGTCCCGGGGATAGGGGCGGAAGCGGGTGAGCGGCGCGGAGGTAGGGGAAGGCGAGGCTCCTACGAGGGTAGGCGCCCCGCGCGTCCGTTCCGGCTCACCGCTGTCCGGTTCACCGCTGTCAGGTTCACGGTTGTCCGGTTCACCGCCGGCCGGTCACCGCTGTCCGGTTCGTCACTGTCGGGTTCGTCACTGTCCGGCTCATCGCACGGCGATGAACGCGGCCGCGTCCCGCTCCGGCCGCGGCCGCGGTTCCCCGGCGGGGTGGCCCACCGCCACCGCACCCATCGGGTCCCAGCCCGCGGGCAGGTCCAGGACCTCGCGGACCACGTCCCGGCAGAACATCGTCGACGACACCCACGCCGAGCCCAGCCGCTCCCCGGCCAGCGCGACCAGGAAGTTCTGCACGCCGGCACCCGTCGCGACCACGAACATCTCCCGCTCCGCGCCGTCCCGCCGGGCGTCCCCGTAGGTGTGCGAGCCCTCCATGACCAGGCAGGGCACGACCAGGCAGGGCGCGTTGCGCAGGACGTCGCCGCGGCGCACCCGCTTGGCGACGGACTCCTCCGACTTGCCGTCCCGGCGCAGGTCCGCGATCCAGGCGTCCCGCATCGCGTCGAGCAGCCGGGTCCGGGACTCCCGCGACTCCAGCAGGACGAAGCGCCACGGGGTGGTGTGGTGCGGCGCCGGAGCCGTCACGGCCGCGGCCACCGCGCGGCGCACCGCCCCCGGGTCGACCGGCTCGTCGGTGAAGGCCCGTACCGTGCGGCGCTGGGTCACCGCCTGCCGTACCGCCTCCGACGTGCCGAGGCGGAACATGTCGTCGCGGGAGTCGCGGACCAGGGCCCGGGCGCCCCCGCCGTGCTCGTCGTACTCGTCGTCGGCCGCCACCAGGGCGGACAGTCCGCGCACGACGGCCACCGGCAGGCCTGCGGCCTTGCCCTTGACCAGGTCGCCCGCGGCGGCGAGTTCGTCGGCGGTGGCGACCACGGTGGCGCTCAGCGGATTGCCGTACGCGTCCGTCCCACCGCGCAGGTCGTCCAGGACGTGGACGCCCGCGGCGCCGATCGCGACGTCCGTCAGACCCGCCCGCCAGGGACGTCCGAAGGTGTCGGTGACGAGTACGCCGACCGTGACGCCGAGGGCGTCCCGCAGACCCTCGCGGATCGCCCGCGCGGACGCGTCCGGATCCTCGGGGAGCAGCAGCACCGTGCCGGGGGGCGTGTTGGAGGCATCGACCCCGGCCGCGGCCATGACGAGGCCCTGCCGGTTCTCGACGATGCGCAGGGGGCCGCGCCGGGCCACCACCCGTACCGTCTCCGCGTCGATGGCGGCCTCCCGGTCGGAGGCCTCCAGCATCCGGCCCTCCGCCTTGGAGACGATCTTCGAGGTGACGAGCAGCACGTCCCCGTCGGCCAGCCCCGGCTCCGCGGCCGCGATCAGTTTCGCGAGGTCGTCCCCCCGCCGGACCTCGGGCAGCCCCGCGACGGCCCACACCCGGTATCCGTCGGACGCCGCGCCACCCGCGGGTACGCCGTCGTCGTGCACACGCGTGCCGTTCAAACCGTCCGCACCTCCTCCGCGAGCGCGAGCGCCTCCCGGGCCATCCGCGCGGTGGCGTCGACGTCGGTCATCATCAGGGGCACGGCCCGGCAGCGGATCCCCGCCTCCTCGATGCGCTCCACACCGGTCGCGTCGACCGTGTCGACCAGCCAGCCGTCCAGCAGACCCGAGCCGTAGTGTTCGGCCACCGCCCACGCCGTGGATTCGACGCCGACCGCCGCGAGCACCTTGTCGGCCATGCCGCGCACGGGCGCGTCGCCGACGATCGGCGACAGGCCGACCACCGGCACGCCCGCCTCGGCGATCGCCTCCCGGATGCCGGGGACGGCGAGGATCGTGCCGATGGAGACGACCGGGTTGGACGGCGGGAAGAGGATCACGTCGGCGGCGGCGATCGCCTCCAGCACACCCGGCGCCGGCTTCGCCTGCTCCGCGCCGACCGGCACCACGGCCTCGGCCGGTACCGACGCCCGCAGCCGCACCCAGTACTCCTGGAAGTGGATCACCTTGCGGACACCGGAGCCCGCCGCGGAGCCCGGCGGGGTCTCCCCGGCCCCGGATCCCGCCCCGGACCCCGCCGCCGGGTCGCCGTCGGGCAGGGTGACGGCGACATGCGTCTCCACGCGGTCGTCGGTCATCGGGATCAGCCGGACGCCCGGCTGCCAGCGGTCGCAGAGGGCCTCCGTCACCGCGCTCAGCGGATAGCCGGCGGCGAGCATCTGCGTCCGCACGATGTGCGTGGCGAAGTCCCGGTCGCCGAGCCCGAACCACCCCGGGCCGACGCCGTACGCCGCGAGCTCCTCCTTGAGCCGGAAGCTCTCGTCGGTCCGCCCCCAGCCCCGCTCCTCGTCGATGCCGCCGCCGAGGGTGTACATCACCGTGTCGAGGTCCGGGCAGACCTTCAGTCCGAAGAGGTGGATGTCGTCCCCGGTGTTGCCGATGACCGTGATGTCCGCGTCCGGCACGGCCCGCTTCAGACCGCGAAGGAAACGGGCACCGCCGATGCCGCCTGCCAGAACCACAATGCGCATGGGAAACAGTCTGTCAGCCGCAGGGCGGGCCGCGGCACCGTGTCGGGTGGCCCGGTCACACACGGGGTCGTGGACGGGGTCAGGCAGAGGTCACGCACGCGGCCGGGCAAGGGACGCGCAGGGGAGTGGGTCAGGCGGTCGGCGTCCGGGGCTCCGTCCGCGCCTCGCAGTGCGGGGCGGCCGGGTGCATCGGCATCTCGGTCAGGCCCGGGTAGTACACGTGCAGGCTGACCGCCGGCTCCAGCGTGGCATTGACGACCTCGTGTGCGTAGCCCGGCGCGAACACCTGCTCCGTGCCCGGTGTCAGCGTGCGGGTGCCGCGTTCGGTGCGCTCGGTGAGGACGCCGTCCAGGACGGTCAGGACACCGGAGGAGCGGCCGTGGTCGTGCAGTCCGCTGCCCTGGCCGGGCACCCAGGACAGCAGCCACACCTCGTAGCCGACCGGAGTCTCCTCCGCTCGGGCGGAGCCGAGAGCCCGGGGGGCCGAGAGGAGCCGGTGGTACCAGCGGCTGCTCGCGTCGTACCGCACCAGGTGCTCCCACCGGGACCGGTCGGCGGCGAGGGAACGGGCCAGGCCGACGAACTCGGACACGGTGGCCGGGTGCTCGCGCGGAGTCTGCAGGAGGTGCGGTACTTCGAGGATGTCGCCGGCGATCTGGAGGTCACTGTCGCTGTTCATGGATGCGGTGGTTCCTCGGCGGAGAAGCGGTCGGGAAACAGGGGGAGCAAGGGGGAGGCCGTCGAGCGGGACCGTGCGGGGAGCCGGCCTGCCGGGACGAGGTGCCGCGGGTGTCCGGGTCACGGACGGCGGCGGGAAGCGCCCTGATGAGAGCGGAGGAAATAGGAGGCGGGTCGAGGGTGACCCGAAGGGCAGGAGCGCGTTGGGCTCAACAACCGGAACAGCGACAGCTACAGCGAGCGCGGGCAGCACCGAGGTACCCGGCGGAGCGGGTCGAGGTGAGTGCCAAGTTCGCGAGCATGCCCATAAGGACAGCGGCTCATGCCTTCAGTGTCAACTCGACCCACGGATTATGGGCACGGTTCACCCCATCCGGTTCACTGCGGGGCGAAAGGTTTGCTCACGTGATTCCAGGGACACAAGGCGCACATGGTCGAGAGCACAAGTGCCGTTGCGTTCCTGTGATCCGAATGTGATCCGGGTCGCTGTGGCGTTGGTGCGTCAACGGGATCGATCGACCGGGCGTCTCACTCCGTGAACGGTCTGCGCGGGGAGGGCCTCCCGTGCGACTCGCCCGGGTGTCAACGTTTATGGCGATTTGAACACTTTCGGCTTGGGCTTGGTTCCGCAGAGTGAATAAGGGAGCCAATAGCAGATCTCGGCTTGACTCGCCCGGATCAGCACACTTGTAATTTCACTCGTGTCGTTCGGCCGGGATCGGTAACGGCAGCATCACGGGGACGCGAAAGACGGACGAGGGGCGCACATGACGGAGCTGGTGCAGCAACTGCTGGTCGACGACGCGGACGAGGAAATCGGCTGGCAGGAGCGCGCGCTGTGCGCCCAGACCGACCCCGAGTCCTTCTTTCCCGAGAAGGGTGGTTCCACCCGGGAGGCCAAGAAGGTCTGCCTCTCCTGTGAGGTCCGCTCCGAGTGCCTCGAATACGCCCTCGCCAACGACGAACGCTTCGGCATCTGGGGCGGCCTGTCCGAGCGGGAGCGCCGCCGACTGAAGAAGGCCGCAGTCTGAAGAAGGCCGCCGCTTGGAGGAGGCCGCCGCCTGAAGGGGGTCTCCGTCCGAGAGCCGGCGCTTCGCACGCGTCCATCCGCACGCGCGCCTTGCTCGTGACGTCCATGCGTCCGTGTGCGGCACATGCGCGCCTTGTCCGCGCATGTGCCGCACATCCCGGTCATGCGTGTGGGTCCGGTATATGTGCTTACGGTCCGTCGGGTACGGGTTGTCCACAGGCGGCGGACCGCCTTGTTGTCCAGCCGATAGTGTGGTTGCTCGTCCGAGACGCCACGCCGCCCCCACCGGGCACGGGCGTCCCCCACAGTCCACTGAACCGGGGCCCGTACCTCGATGTCCGTGCACAGTCACCCGGCAGCCCGTCAAGACGCCGCTGCCGCACCAGAGTTCCCGCGTCATGTGGTGACCGCGGTCCTCGTCTCCCATGACGGAGCCCGCTGGCTGCCCGACGCGCTCGCCGGGCTACTCGGCCAGGAACGCCCCGTCCAGTTCGCCATGGGAGCCGACACCGGCAGCGCGGACGATTCCGCCCTGCTGGTCGCCGAAGCCCTCGGCGACGACCATGTCCTGCACCTCGCCCGGCGCACCGGCTTCGGGCAGGCCGTCGAGGAGTGCCATCGTGCGGCGCCGCACCTCACCCCGGACGACCTGCCCTACCTGAAGCGGCCCAGCGGCTGGGACCCGGTCACGCGCAGCTGGCACGACGACGCGTACGACCTGCCCGACCTCCCGCACGGAGAGCCGGTGCAGTGGCTGTGGCTGCTGCACGACGACTGCGCCCCCGAACCCGACGCGCTGGCCCGGCTGCTGGGCGTCGTGGAGAACGAGCACGAACTCGGCCGTGACGACGTCGCCGTCGTCGGCCCCAAGCTCCGCGGCTGGTACGACCGCCGGCAGCTGCTGGAGGTCGGCGTCTCCATCGCCAACTCCGGTCGCCGCTGGACCGGCCTGGACCGCCGCGAACAGGACCAGGGCCAGCACGACCAGGTCCGGTCCGTCCTGTCGGTGTCCACCGCCGGCATGCTGATCCGCCGCGACGTCTTCGACGAACTCGGCGGATTCGACCGGCACCTGCCCCTGATGCGGGACGACGTCGACCTGTGCTGGCGCGCACACACGGCGGGCCACCGGGTCCTCGTCGCCCCCGACGCGGTCGTACGGCACGCCGAGGCCGCCTCCCGCGAGCGCCGCGCCGTCGACTGCGTGGGCCGCACCGCCGCCTCCCCGCACAAGGTGGACAAGGCGGGCGCCGCCCACACCCTGCTCGTCAACACCCGTACCGCCGCACTGCCCTGGGTACTGCTGCGGCTCGTCCTCGGCACCGTGCTGCGGACCTTCGCCTATCTCGTCGGCAAGGTCCCGGGGCAGGCCGTCGACGAGATACGCGGCCTCGTGGGCACCCTGCTGCGGCCCGAGCGCATCCTCGCCGGACGCCGCCGCCGCGGCAGCCCACAGATCGACAAGGACGAACTGCGGGCACTGTTCCCGCCCCCCGGCGCGACCATCCGCGTCACCGTCGAACAGGTTGCGGGCGACCTCGTCGGCCGCTCCGACCCCGAGGCCACCACCGGCGCCGGACGGCACGGCGGCGCCGTCGAGTCCGGACCCGGCGGGGACGACGCCGACTTCATCGAGGTCGAGCAGTTCGTCCGGCTCAAGCGGATCGCCCGCAAACCCGGCCCGGTGCTCTTCCTGCTCCTGCTGCTCGTCTCCCTCGCGGCCTGCCGCACCCTCCTCGGCAGCGGCGCGCTCTCGGGCGGCGCCCTGCTGCCCGCCCCCGCAGGCTCCGGTGAGCTGTGGGCGCGGTACACGGACACCTGGCACGCGGTGGGCGCCGGCGGCACCGGCTCCGCACCGCCCTACCTCGCCCTCGTGGCGTCCCTGGCCACCCTGATGCTCGGTTCGACCGGGCTCACCGTCACGGTCCTGCTCATCGGCTCGGTGCCGCTGGCCGGCCTCAGCGCGTACTTCGCCTCCCGCCCGCTCGTCGAGTCCCGGCTGCTGCGCGCCTGGGCCGCCGTCGCCTACGCCTTCCTGCCCGCCGTCACCGGCGCCCTCGCCGGCGGCCGGATCGGCACCGCGGTCCTCGCCGTCCTGCTGCCGCTGATCGCCCGCGCGGGCATCGCCGCCGGCGGGCTCACCAACGACCCCGGCGTCCGCGGCAGCTGGCGCGCGACCTGGGCGTACGCGCTGCTGCTCACCCTCGCCACCGCGTTCACCCCGATCGTCTGGCCCATCGCCCTGGTCCTCGGCCTCGGCGTCCTCGCCCTGCGCAGGTCCGACCTCCCGGCGTACGGGCTCCGCTTCCTGGCCCAGCTCGGCACCCCGCTGCTGGTCCTCGCCCCCTGGTCGCTGTCGCTGCTCCCGTTCGGCTTCTTCCAGGAGGCGGGCCTGGAGTACGGCGCGTCCGCCGCCTCCGCCCTCGACCTGCTCGGCGCGAGCCCCGGCGGCCCCGGCGCGGTCGGCGGGCCGGTGCTCATCGGCATCGTGCTCGCCGCCCTCGCGGCCCTGCTCCGCTCCGAGCGTCTGCTCGCCATCCGCGCCGCCTGGGCGGCCGCCCTGGCCGGACTCGTCTTCGCGGTCCTGTCCAACGGCTCCACCTGGGCCGGGCCCGCGACGCTCGTCTACGGCATCGCCCTGCTGGCCGCGGCCGTGCTCGGCGCCGACGGTGCGCGTTCGCGGGTCGCCGAGCAGAGCTTCGGATGGCGTCAGCCGGTCGCCGTGCTGATCGCCCTCGCCTGCGCGGTCGGCCCCCTGCTGGCCGCCGCCGGCTGGGTGCTCCGCGGCGCCGACGGACCGCTCGAGCGGCGCGATCCCGTGCAGGTGCCCGCGTTCGTCGCCGAGGAGAGCGGCACCCGCGACCAGGCCCGCACCCTCGTCCTGGACAGCGACTCCGTCGCCCGCGTCGACTACGTGCTGGTCCGCGGCTCCGGTGCCCGCATGGGCGACGCCGAGATCACCGCCTCGTCCGGCGTGAACACCGGGCTCGACAAGGTCGTCGCCAACCTCGTCGCCGGCTCCGGCGCCGACCAGGCCGACCAGCTCGGCGGATTCGCGGTGCGCTACGTCCTCGTCCACCCGGGCGCGCCCCGCGACGTCACCCGCGTCCTGGACGCCACACCCGGCCTGACCAGGCTCAGTCAGCAGGCGGGCGGCGCGCTGTGGCGCGTCGACCAGAACGTGGCCCGCGCGACCATCGTCCCCGCCAAGGGCGGCGAGGGCGAGCCGCAGGCCGTGGCCGCCGGACCCGTAGAGATCAGTACCGAGATCCCCGACGGCGCCGAGGGGCGCGTCCTGCGCCTGGCCGACGCCACGGCCGACGGCTGGACCGCCACCCTCGACGGCAAGCCGCTGACCCGCACCACGGTCGACGGCTGGGCCCAGGGCTTCCAGCTCCCCGCCACCGGCGGACAACTGGCCGTCACCTACGAGGAGCCGTTCACCCACACCGCCTGGCTGTGGGCGCAAGGGCTGCTCGCCGTCGTCCTCGTCGTGCTCGCGCTCCCCGGCCGGCGCCGCGACATCGACGACGACCTGCCCGAGGAAGAGGCCGTCCCCGCCGAGGCACTCGCCGGCGACGGCCGCCGCGCCCGCCGCCTGCGGGCCCAGGCCGAGGCGGAGGCGGAAACCGCGGCCGCCGCGGCCGCCGAGGAGGCGGGCACGGACCGGGGTGCGGACGGCGACGTGGCCGAGGGCACGGACGGCGGCGCGGCCGAGGGCACGGACGGCGGCGCGGCCGACGGGTTCGACGCCCCGCCGGAGCCCGTGGCCGTCCCGCAGCAGCGGCCCTACGACGAATGGGACGCGTCGAGCTACCCGGCTCCGGCTCCGGCTCCGAACCCGAACCCGAACCCCGAGTACGACGGCACCTACACCGCCGCCCCCTCGTACCCGCAGGGACAGCAGCAGCCGTCGCAGCAGGAGCAGCAACAACAGCAGTACGCGACGGACGGCTACGGACAGCCGTACCAGGGCAGCCAGGGCGGTCAGGATGGCCAGTACGACCAGGGCGGCCAGTACGACCCGTACGCCTACGACGGCACGCCCCAGCAGCCGCAGTACGACCCGGCGACGTACGACCCGTCGGCGTACGGACAGGGCTACGAGGGTTACGACGGCTACGACCAGACCTACGCACAGGGCTACGACGCGTCGTACGACCCCGAGCAGCAGCACCGCCCCCAGCCGGGCAGTGAGCGTCCCGACGGGAGTCAGCAGTGAACCGCACCACCCTGTCCCTGATCGCGGGAACCACCGCACTCGCCGCCGTCACCGGCTTCGCCGTCCTGACCGCGCCGGACCCCACGGCCGCGGACGGCGGCGTCGCGACGGCGGCGGCCCGCCTGCCCGTGGAACGCTCGAGCCTGCTGTGTCCGACGCCCAGCAGCTCCGACCTCGCCGAGACGACGTACACGTCCTTCACGCCCGTCACGAAGGGCACGGAGGGCGAGGGCAGCGCCGAACTCCGGTCGGCCACCGCGGGGCAGCCCGCGGAAGAGAGCACGAAGGACGGCGAGGACGGCGAGAAGGAGAGCGGGAAGGACGGCGGTGAGGAGAAGGCCGCCGAGTCCGAGAAGCCCGAGAAGCTCGAGAAGCCGGTGCTGGAGCACAAGAAGGAACCGGGCGAGCCGGTCACCGCGGAGACCTCCGGGGGCGAGGAACCCGCGCTCCTCGGCACCGCCGAGGGCCGCTTCGCTCCCGGCTGGACCGTGCAGCAGACCACCGAGGTCGCCGCGGGCACCGGCCGGGGCCTCCAGGGCGTCACCTGCACCGCCCCGGACACGGAATTCTGGTTCCCGGGTGCGAGTACCGCGACCGAGCGCACCGACTACGTCCACCTGACCAACCCCGACGACTCCGCCGCCGTCGTGGACATCGAGGTCTACGGCAAGGACGGCGTACTCGAGACCGAGGTGGGGGAGGGCATCACGGTCGGGCCGCACTCCTCCGAACCGGTGCTGCTGTCCACGCTCACCGACGAGGAGCAGACCGATGTGACGGTCCACGTCGTCGTCCGAAGCGGGCGGGTCGGG
Organism: Streptomyces sp. P9-A2; assembly: GCF_036634175.1. Taxonomy (NCBI): domain Bacteria; kingdom Bacillati; phylum Actinomycetota; class Actinomycetes; order Kitasatosporales; family Streptomycetaceae; genus Streptomyces; species Streptomyces sp. P9-A2. The sequence continues at coordinate 3,201,841 of NZ_JAZIFX010000001.1, read as the reverse complement.
GCGGCCGTGCAGGCCCTGGACAACTCGCTCGGCGGTGACTGGCTGGCCGCGTCGGCCGATCCGGCGGGCAGCCTGGTCCTGCCCGGCATCCCCGAGGACGCCACCGCCGTACGCCTGGTCGTCTTCACCCCCGGCAATGTCGACGCCGACCTGAAGGTGCAGCTCGCGTCGCCCTCCGGGCCGATCACACCGGCCGGCAACGAGACGGTGCATGTGAAGGGCGGGATGACGACCGCCGTCGACCTCGGTGACGTCACGCGCGGCGAGGCGGGCTCCCTGCTCCTTACGCCGACGGACCGCTCGGTGCCCGTCGTGGCGGCCGTCCGGGTGTTGCGCGGCAAGGGCGACAATCAGGAGTCGGCCTTCGTCCCGGCGGCCCGGGAGGTAGGCCTGCGGGCGACGTCCGTCGACAACACGGCCAAGGGCAGCACCCTCGCCGTGACCGCGCCCGAGGGCGCCGCCAAGGTCAAGGTCACGGTGTCCGCGGGCAGCGAGGGCGGTACGCCGGCGACCGAGACGTACACGATCAAGGCGGGCACCACCCAGAACATCGAGGTCCCGGTCCCGGACGACGTCGAGGGCACGTACGCGCTGACGGTCGAGCCCGAGTCGGACGACGCCCCCGTCTACGCCTCCCGGACCCTCACCGCCCCGGACGACGGCGTTCCCGCCTTCACCGTCCAGACCCTTACCGACGACCGGGGCATGGTGGCGGTACCGCAGGCGAAGGAGGACCTGTCGGTCCTGCAGAAGTAGGAACCGGTGGGAGCTGGAACCGCCGGCGCCCGTACGGGGGCTCACCCTGGGCGGGCGCCGGGGCAGCCGCTCGGGCCCCGGTGTGTCAGTGCTCGTCGTACCGGGCCTCGTCGTACCGGGCCTCGTCGTATCAGTCCTCGCCGTACCGGGGATCCACGGTCTCCGGCGTCAGCCCGAGCAGTTCGGCGACCTGCTCCACGACGACCTCGTGGACCAGCGCCGCCCGCTCGTCGCGTCCCTTGGTGCGGATCTCCACCGGCCGGCGGTAGACCACGACCCGCGCGGGCTGTCCCTCGTGGGCCGGCACGGCGCCGCCCAGCGGCACCGCCTCGTCGCTCCACCCCGTTCCGGGCGCGTCCAGGCGCGGGACCTCCAGCACGAGGAAGTCGATGTCGGTCAGCTGCGGCCACCGACGCTCCAGCCGCTCCACGGAATCCTGCACCAGATCCGCGAACGTCTCCGCGCGGCTGGCGGCCAGCGGCACCTGGGGCGGCGCGATCGGCCCGCGCATGCCCCGGCCGTGGCGATCACGACGGCGGGGCCCGCGGTCGGCGGCACGGGGCGTCACAGGGGTGTCCATCACGGTGAAGCGTAGTCTCCGCCGGTCCGACGCGCCCGGCCCCCACACGGCTTCCGGGCCTCGGCCTCGCACGGGCCCGGCATCCTGCTCCCCGCCGCTCCGGACGCCGGCTCCGGACGACGGCTCCCGCACGGCACCGGGACGCCGCTCCGTACGGCGTCGGGGCACGGTGGCGGGCCGTCCGGATCGGCATGTCGTCGCATGACCGTTCCGGCCAAGGTTCGGCGCGATTCCATATCTTTCATGGTCCGGTGATCTCAAGGTATTTGGCGGTTTTTGTACCAAGTGATGACCGAAGGGAAGGCGGTGCACGTTCCGAACGCGGGCGTCGGAGCAGGTCGAACAGGGTGCGCCGACAGGGACGCAGGAGGTCTTTCCGGCCACGACACGGGGGAATGCGCAGGAGGGGAGTCGTCGCGGCCCGCTCAAGAGTGCGGTACCGTCCAACATCGTGAGCCCTGTACGTCGCTGTTCGCGCACCGCTTGCGGCCGTCCCGCCGTTGCGACGCTGACGTACGTCTACGCGGACTCGACCGCGGTCCTCGGCCCGCTCGCGACCCACGCCGAACCCCACTGCTACGACCTGTGTGCCGAGCACTCCGAGCGCCTCACCGCGCCGCGCGGCTGGGAGGTCGTCCGTCTGCTCGACAGTTCGGCCCCGGCACGGCCCAGCGGGGACGACCTCGAGGCGCTCGCGGACGCGGTGCGTGAAGCGGCCCGCCCCCAGGAGCGGTCGGCCGGCGGTGCGGGGCGCGGTGCGGACCCGATGGAGGTCGCGCGCCGCGGCCACCTGCGCGTGCTCCGCTCTCCCGACAACTGACGTCGGCAGCCGCGCTCCAGCCCTGACGCCCGAGCCCTGAACGGTCTTCGCGTGTGCGTCCGTTCGCATGTCCGTGCCGGTCGTCCGTGTCGATCTCTTGTGCCGGTCGTCCGTGTTCACCGGCCCTTGCTCCCTCTCGCCCCACCTGCCCCGTGAGTAAGGTGCCGCACGCCCATTGACGCGCACTTGTCGAGGACACGACCATTCCGAGGACGTAGCGAGATTCTTCTTCCGCATCGCGGAATCCAGGAGGCGCGTCCGTGTACGTTCAGGAACTGGAACCCGTCGCCGGCTCACTCGGTCTGTCCGCCCTCGTGGCGGCGCTGCCCCTCGTGATCGTCCTCGTCCTGCTCGGCGGCCTGCGCATGAAAGCGCACCTGGCGGGCCTGATCGGCTTATCGGGTGCCGTACTGGTGGCCTGCCTGGCCTACCGCATGCCTCTGGACCAGACACTCTCCAGCGCCGTCCAGGGAGCCGTCTTCGGCCTCTTCCCCATCATGTGGATCGTCGTCAACGCACTGTGGGTGTACCGGATGACGGTCCGCACCCAGCACTTCGACATCCTGCGCCGCTCCTTCGGACGGCTCTCCGACGACCCGCGGATCCAGGCCCTGGTCGTCGCCTTCTGCTTCGGGGCACTGCTGGAGGCGCTCGCCGGATTCGGGGCTCCCGTCGCGATCTCCGCCGTGATGCTCGTGGCCCTCGGCTTCGACCCGGTCCGGGCCGCCGTCGTCGCGCTCGTCGCCAACACCGCGCCGGTGGCGTTCGGGGCCATGGGCACGCCGGTCGTCACGCTCGCCCAGGTGACCGGCCTGCCGCTGGACTCGGTGGCGTCCGTCGTCGGCCGCCAGACCCCGCTGCTCGCCCTCGTGGTGCCGCTGGTGCTGGTCTGGCTGGTGGACGGGCGGCGCGGGCTGCGGGACACCTGGATTCCCGCGGTGGCCTGCGGAGTCGCCTTCGCCGTCGCCCAGTTCGTCGCCTCCAACTACGTCTCCGCGCAACTCGCGGACATCGCCGCGGCCATGGCCGGTGCGGCCGCCCTGGTCGCCGTACCGCACTCGCGCGTGCCCGCCTCCGAGGCCGTACGCACCTCCGTGCTGACCGGTGCCCGCAGCGAGGAACTGGACGAGGACGACCCGCGCCGCGAGGTCGTGCGGGCGTACGCCCCGTACGCGCTGATCGTGGTGATCTTCTCCGTCGCGCAGATCCCGGCGATCAAGGAATGGCTGGCCGGGGCGACCCGGAAGTTCGACTGGCCCCTCCTCGACGTCGCCGCGCCGAACGGCGATCCGGTCGGCGCCAACGTGTTCACCTGGCCCATCGTCTCCACCGGCGGCACCCTCGTCCTGTTCGCCGGCGTGGCCACCGCGTTCGTGCTCGGCCTGCACGCGCGCGTGGCGGTCAGGGAATGGCTCGCGACCGTGTACGAACTGCGGTTCGCGATCCTCACGGTGACCTCGGTACTGGCGCTCGCCTACGTCATGAACCTCTCCGGCCAGGCGGCGACGATCGGCTACTCCGTGGCCGCCGCCGGTGCCGGACTCGCCTTCCTGTCACCCGTCCTCGGCTGGTTCGGCGTCGCCGTCACCGGGTCGGACACCTCGGCCAACGCGCTCTTCGGCGCCCTCCAGGTGACCGCCGCGAGGGAGTCCGGACTGTCGCCCGAGCTGCTGGCGGCCGCGAACAGCTCGGGCGGTGTCCTCGGCAAGATGATCTCGCCGCAGAACCTCACCATCGCCTGCGCCGCCGTCGGACTGGCGGGCAAGGAAGGAGACCTGCTGCGCAAGGTGCTGTCCTGGAGCCTCGGCCTGCTCCTCGTCATGTGCCTGATCGTGGTGGGACAGAGCACCTTCGTACTCGGGTGGATGCTGCCCTGACCCGAGGCGGCGTCCGCGAGCCCGGCTGTCCACCACCGTCCGGCTCGTGCCCGGCTGTCCACCACCGGGCACGAGGCGGCCGGTCATCACCGGGCGCGAGCCCAGCCGCCCACCGGGCGCGAGCCCAGCCGCCCACCGGGCGCGAGCCCAGCCGCCCACCGGGCGCGAGCCCAGCCGCCCACCGGGCGCGAGCCCAGCCGCCCACCGGGCACGAGGCGGCCGCCTACCGGACACGAACCGGCCGGTCACCACGGGACTGCCCGCAGCGGAGTGTCATCCTCTGCGGGTAGTTTGTGGTGACCGACAGGACCTCCGGAAGGGCTGGCCGTGGCTGTTGATCTGTCACAGATCGTCAAGGCGTACGACGTACGCGGGGTCGTCCCCGACCAGTGGGACGAGCCCCTGGCCGAGCTCTTCGGCGCCGCCTTCGCGCGCGTGACCGGGGCGAGCGCCATCGTCACCGGGCACGACATGCGGCCCTCCTCGCCCGGCCTGTCGGGCGCCTTCGCCCGCGGCGCCGCGGCCCAGGGCGTCGACGTGACCGAGATCGGCCTCTGTTCCACGGACCAGCTCTACTACGCCTCCGGCGCCCTGGACCTGCCCGGCGCGATGTTCACCGCCTCGCACAACCCGGCCCGGTACAACGGCATCAAGCTGTGCCGCGCGGGCGCCGCGCCCGTCGGCCAGGACACGGGCCTGACGGAGATCCGCGAACTCGTCGAGAAGTGGAGCGAGTCGGGCGCCCCCGAGCCGGCCGCCACGGCGGGAACCGTCACCCGCCGCGAAACGCTGGACGACTACGCGGCACACCTGCGCTCCCTCGTCGACCTGACCTCCGTCCGGCCCTTGAAGGCCGTCGTCGACGCGGGCAACGGCATGGGCGGGCACACCGTCCCCACCGTCCTGGCCGGTCTGCCGCTCACCGTCGTCCCGATGTACTTCGAACTCGACGGCACCTTCCCCAACCACGAGGCCAACCCGCTCGACCCGGCCAACCTCGTCGACCTGCAGCAGCGGGTCCGCGAGGAGGGCGCCGACCTCGGCCTCGCCTTCGACGGCGACGCCGACCGCTGCTTCGTCGTCGACGAGCGCGGCGAGCCGGTCTCCCCGTCCGTGATCACCGCCCTGGTCGCCTGCCGCGAACTCGCCCGCAACGGCGGCAAGGGCACGATCATCCACAACCTGATCACCTCCTGGTCGGTGCCGGAGGTCGTCGAGGAGAACGGCGGCACACCGGTACGCACCCGCGTGGGCCACTCCTTCATCAAGGCCGAGATGGCCACCAGCGGCGCGATCTTCGGCGGCGAGCACTCGGCGCACTACTACTTCCGCGACTTCTGGAACGCCGACACGGGCATGCTGGCCGCCCTGCACGTCCTCGCCGCCCTCGGCGGCCAGCAGGGCACCCTGTCCGCCCTGGTCGACCAGTACGACCGCTACGTGGGCTCCGGTGAGATCAACTCCACGGTCGACGACCAGACGGCCCGCCTCGCCGCGATCAGGGCCGCCTACGAGGGCCGCGACGGCATCACCCTGGACGAACTGGACGGTCTCACCGTCACCGCCGCCGACTGGTGGTTCAACGTCCGCCCCTCCAACACGGAACCCCTCCTCCGCCTGAACGCGGAGGCCCGGGACCGGGCCACCATGACCAGGATCCGCGACGAGGCCCTGGCCGTCATCCGAGGCTGATCCGCTCGCGCCGGCTGAACCGCTCGCGGCCGGCTGAGCGGCCTGTACGGCACCCCGCAACGGCGCCCGCGCCCGCCGGCGTCGGGTGCCGCGAGGACCGGTCCGCGTGTGACCTGCGGCCGTCCCCCGCCCCCGCCCCCGTCCCCCCGTGCGTCGGAGTGCGATGGAGTGCGTCGGCCGGGGCGGACCGGCCCGTCGCGCGCACCGCCACGCCGTGCCCAGGGCTTACGACCTCACCCGTGATGGGGAGTGGATCGGCGAGCGGCGTCATGCGGCTTCGCCTCCAGGGCGGAGGAGGGAGTGATGGCGGAGCCATCGCGACCGACGACGACGCCGGAGGCGAAGCCGCAGGGCGTCGGGAGCCCGCTCGCTGTCGCGGGTGAGGTCGTTACGCCGACGGCCACCGCGCGCCCCGCCGGACCGGCCCGTCGGACCCGACACCCGCTGCTCGCCCGCCACGCCCCCACCGGCGGTACCCTGACCAGGCACATCCGCATACGCCCGCCCCGAAGGGAACCCACCCCATGCCGCTGGAAACCGGCCTCCTGGAGATCCTCGCCTGCCCGGCCTGCCACTCCTCCCTCGAGGAGCAGGACAACGAGCTGATCTGCACCGGCCAGGAGTGCGGCCTGGCGTACCCGGTCCGCGACGGCATCCCCGTTCTCCTCGTCGACGAGGCCCGTCACCCCGCCTGACCGACGACCCGGCGACCCTGCGCACCAGCGACCCGCCGCCCCGCGTACGACGCTTCGCGTACCGACGCCCCGCGTAAGACGCTCCGCGTACGACGCCCCGCCGATCGGAGGCAGCCGCCCCATGCTCGACGAATCGCTGCTCGACTCACCGGAGGGCCTCGCCGAGGCCGACCGCCGCGGGCTGCTCCGCGGCGCCGCCGAAGCGGGCGCCCGTGTCCGTACCGCCGCGCGGCATGTGGCCGAAGCCGGTGTCCACGACCTCAAACCCGACGGCCGTCCCCGTGCCGTCCTCATCGCGGGCCCCGGCGCGGCCGCCACCCAGACCGCCGACCTCCTCGGCACGCTCGCCGGCGCGGGCAGCCCCGTCACCCGGCTCGCGCCCACCGGCGTGGCACCTGCCGCGGGCGCGCTGCGCTGGGAGCTGCCGGGCTGGACCGGTTCCGTGGACCTGCTCCTGATCGCCACCCCGGACGGCACCGAGCCGGGCCTGTCCCTGCTCACCGAACAGGCCTATCGCCGCGGCTGCACCGTCGTCGCCGTGGCCCCCGCCCGGTCCCCGCTCGCCGACGCGGTCAACGGCTCCCACGGCCTGTTCGTCCCCATGGCGACCATGTCCCACGACCAGGACGAACCCCTCGCCGCCTCCGCCCCCGGAGTTCTGTGGGCGCTGCTCACCCCACTGCTCGCGATCCTGGACCGCGCCGGCCTGCTCACCGCCCCGCCGGACGTCCTGGAGAAGGTCGCCGACCGCCTCGACCGCATCGCGGAACGCTGCGGCCCGGCCATTGCCACCTACAGCAACCCCGCCAAGACCCTGGCGTCCGAACTCGCCGACGCGCTGCCCGTGGTGTGGACCGAGGGCACCTCGGCCGGCCCCGCGGGCCGCCGCTTCGCCGCCGCGCTCGCGGAACTGTCCGGTACTCCCGCCGTCGTCGCCGAACTCCCCGAAGCGCTCAGCGCGCACGGCACCCTGCTGGCAGGCCCGCTCGCCGGCCGCGCCGACCCGGACGACTTCTTCCGCGACCGCGTGGAGGAGGCCCCCGCCCTGCACGCGCGCGTGGTGCTGCTCCGCGACCGCCCGGTCGGCGGCCTCACCGCCGCCCCGGCCGCCCGTGAGCTGGCCCTCGGCCACGACACACCGATCAGCGAACTCGAACCGGAGGAGGGCGGTGAACTGGAGACCCTCGCCGAGCTGATCGCCGTCACGGATTTCGCCGCCGTTTACCTGGCGCTCACCTCGAGAGCCTGATCATGTCCGGGACGGGTTGCCCGGGGACGGCCTGACCCGGGGCGGCCTGCCGGGCGGCCCGCCCGGACGTTCAGAGGTGGACGGCCTGACCCGGGCGGCCCGCCCTCCGTACGAGAACCTGCCGAAGGACATCCAGAGAGAACCCCGTGACTTTGCTCCCCTCCCGAAGGAAGGGGGCTTCCGACCCGAGGGCTGCGGTCCAGCCCGAACCGATCCCTCGCGGGACACCAGAGACGCACACCAGGGATTCGATTCCCCCACCGGCCGCAGCCGGTGGTTTCCTCGAAAGAGGTCCGATGGATCGCCTCGACAACACCATCCGCCCCTACGCCTGGGGTTCCACCACCGCCATCGCCGAGCTGCTCGGCGTCGAACCGACCGGCGAGCCGCAGGCGGAGATGTGGATGGGCGCCCACCCCGGCGCGCCCTCGGGCACCGGCCGGGGCACCCTCGCCGAGGTCATCGCCGCCGACCCGGAGCGGGAACTCGGCGCGGCCTCGGTCGCGAAGTTCGGTCCGCGCCTGCCCTTCCTCCTCAAGCTCCTCGCCGCCGGCGGGCCGCTGTCCCTCCAGGTCCACCCCGACCTGGAGCAGGCGAAGGCCGGCTACGCGGACGAGGAACGACGTGGCGTCCCCGCCGACGCCGCGCACCGCACCTACAGGGACGCCAACCACAAGCCCGAACTGGTCTGCGCCCTCACCGACTTCGACGGCCTCTGCGGCTTCCGCGACCCGCTGCGCGCCGCCGAACTGCTCGACGCCCTCGGCGTGGACTCCCTCAAGCCGTACGTCGACCTGCTGCACGCCCGGCCCGAGGAAGCGGCCCTGCGCGAGGTCCTCACCGCGATCCTCACCGCCGACCGCGACGAGATGGCCCGCACCGTCACCGAGGCGGCCGCCGCCTGCGACCGCCTCGGCGGCGACCACGCCCCGTACGCCGACATCGCCCACCACTACCCGGGCGACCCCGGCGTCATCGCCGCCATGCTCCTCAACCACGTCCGGCTCCAGCCCGGCGAGGCCCTCTACCTCGGCGCCGGCGTCCCGCACGCCTACCTGAACGGCCTCGGCGTCGAGATCATGGCCAACTCCGACAACGTCCTGCGCTGCGGACTGACCCCCAAGCACGTCGACGTCCCCGAACTCCTGCGCATCGTCCGCTTCGAGTCCCGCGACCCGGGCGTGCTGCGCCCGGAGGCCGCACCGGACGGCGAGGAGCTCTACGACACCCCCACCGACGAGTTCCGGCTCTCCCGCTACGTCCTGCCCGCCGGCACCACCGCCCACGACCTCACCCTGGCCACCCCCCAGATCCTGCTCTGCACGGCCGGCTCCGTACGCGCGGGCGAGCACGAACTGTCCCCGGGCACCTCCGTGTTCGTCCCCGCCGGCGAAAAGGCCGAAGTGTCCGGTACCGGAACCCTGTTCAGGGCGACGGTCGTCGCCTGACCGCCGGACGACGACGATCCGACCCCCCGCAGCCCGATCGGGCTGCAACAATGTCCCCCCGCTACAGCACGGACAACACCCGGGCGGCGCACCAAGGCGCCCGCCCGGGCCCGTGAACGGCGTACGAAGGGACAACGCGGACACATGAGCGCGTCAGGCGGAACAAAGGCGATCGTTGCGGCACTCGTCGCCAACGCAGCGATCGCGGTAGCGAAGTTCGTGGCGTTCCTCTTCAGCGGCTCCTCGTCGATGCTCGCCGAATCCGTGCACTCCGTCGCCGACTCCGGCAACCAGGCCCTGCTGCTGGTCGGCGGCAAGCGGGCCCAGCGGCAGGCCACCCCGCAACACCCCTTCGGCTACGGCCGCGAGCGCTACATCTACGCCTTCCTCGTCTCCATCGTGCTGTTCTCCGTCGGCGGCCTGTTCGCCCTCTACGAGGGCTACGAGAAGATCAAGAACCCGCACGAGCTGACGCACTGGTACTGGCCGGTCGGTGTGCTGGTCTTCGCGATCATCGCCGAGACCTTCTCCTTCCGCACCGCCATCAAGGAGTCCAACGCGGTGCGCGGCGACCGCTCCTGGAAGGAGTTCGTCCGCCACGCCAAGGCCCCCGAGCTGCCGGTCGTCCTCCTGGAGGACCTCGGCGCCCTCGTCGGCCTCGTCCTCGCCCTGGGCGGCGTCGGCATGGCCCTCCTCACCGGCGACAGCGTCTGGGACGGCATCGGCACCCTCTGCATCGGCGTCCTGCTGATCCTGATCGCCGTGGTCCTCGCGCTCGAGACGAAGTCGCTCCTGCTCGGCGAGGCCGCGGGCGCCGAGGAGACCCGCAAGATCGAGGCCGCCGCCGTGGACGGCGACACCGTCACCCGCATCATCCACATGCGCACCCTCCACATCGGTCCCGAGGAACTGCTGGTCGCCGCGAAGATCGCCGTACGCCACGACGGCACGGCCACGGAGATCGCCGCCGCCATCGACGCCGCCGAGTCCCGCATTCGCGAGGCCGTGCCGATCGCCCGCGTGATCTACCTGGAGCCCGACATCTACCGCGAGTCCGAGGCCGCCAAGGGTGCCGACGCCGCAGCCACCCCGGGCGGCCCGGCCCTGACGGAACACTGAGCCCGCAGCCGCCCGGCCCCACCGGCCGGCGCACCCTGTGATCGGCCACGACCACCGACCGGCCACGACCACCGACCGGTGACGACCACCGCGGCCCCGGTGGTCGTCGCGTTTCACCGCCGTCCAGTGCCCTCCGTTTCCCTGCCCTCCGTTTCCCTGCTCTCCGTTTCCTTGCTCTCCGTGTTCGGCCCGATGTGTTCGGCGACAGGCTGGGGGCGGCCGGGCCCGTCGGTGTAGCTTGGGACGGAGCCAGACGTCGCTGCTGATGGCGGTCGGGCGGTCCCCCTGCGGACCGGCCGAGGGAGAGAGGGCCTCCGACGGACTGCGCTGCGCGCACGAGGGCATGTCCATGCCCTCCCAGGGCACCCTTGTGCCCGCCGCCGCGCAGAACAGCCGTACCCACCTCGACCCACATCCCGAGGAGCAGCTCTTCATGACGACTGTCGACAACCGACAGGACTTCAAGGTCGCCGATCTCTCCCTGGCCGCCTTCGGCCGCAAGGAGATCACCCTCGCCGAGCACGAGATGCCCGGCCTGATGGCGATCCGCAAGGAGTACGCCGAGGCCCAGCCCCTGGCCGGCGCCCGTGTCACCGGCTCCCTGCACATGACCGTGCAGACCGCCGTCCTCATCGAGACCCTGACCGCCCTCGGCGCTCAGGTCCGCTGGGCGTCCTGCAACATCTTCTCCACCCAGGACCACGCCGCGGCCGCCATCGCCGTCGGCCCCGACGGCACGCCCGAGAACCCGCAGGGCATCCCGGTCTTCGCCTGGAAGGGCGAGACGCTGGAGGAGTACTGGTGGTGCACCGAGCAGGCGCTGACCTGGCCCGGCACCCCCACCGGCGGCCCGAACATGATCCTGGACGACGGCGGTGACGCCACCCTCCTGGTCCACAAGGGCGTCGAGTACGAGAAGGACGGAAAGGTCCCCTCGGTCGACACCGCCGAGTCCGACGAGCACCGCGTCATCCTCGAACTCCTCACCCGCACGGTGAGCGAGAGCCCGCAGAAGTGGACCCAGCTGGCGTCCGAGATCCGCGGCGTGACCGAGGAGACGACGACCGGCGTCCACCGCCTGTACGAGATGCACCGCGACGGCACCCTGCTGTTCCCGGCGATCAACGTGAACGACGCCGTCACCAAGTCGAAGTTCGACAACAAGTACGGCTGCCGCCACTCCCTGATCGACGGCCTCAACCGCGCCACCGACACGCTGATCGGCGGCAAGACCGCCGTCGTCTGCGGCTACGGCGACGTCGGCAAGGGCTGTGCGGAATCCCTGCGCGGCCAGGGCGCCCGCGTGATCATCACCGAGATCGACCCGATCTGCGCGCTGCAGGCGGCGATGGACGGCTACCAGGTCACGACGCTGGACGAGGTCGTCGACAAGGCCGACATCTTCGTCACCACGACCGGCAACAAGGACATCATCATGGCCGCCGACATGGCCAAGATGAAGCACCAGGCCATCGTCGGCAACATCGGCCACTTCGACAACGAGATCGACATGGCCGGGCTCGCCGGGACCCCCGGCATCGTCAAGGACGAGGTCAAGCCGCAGGTCCACACCTGGACGTACCCCGACGGCAAGGTCCTCATCGTTCTTTCCGAGGGCCGCCTGCTGAACCTGGGCAACGCCACCGGCCACCCGTCGTTCGTGATGTCCAACTCCTTCGCGGACCAGACCCTGGCCCAGATCGAGCTGTTCACCAAGCCCGACGAGTACCCGACCGGCGTCTACGTGCTGCCCAAGCACCTGGACGAGAAGGTCGCCCGGCTGCACCTCGACGCACTCGGCGTGAAGCTGACCACCCTCCGCCCCGAGCAGGCCGCGTACATCGGTGTGACGGTCGAGGGCCCGTACAAGTCGGACCACTACCGCTACTGAGCCGACGCCCGAGGAGTCGACGCCCACCGGGCCGAGACTCCCGCCGAGGGGAGCACGCCCGTGAACCGGCGCGCTCCCCGACGGCAGGACCCTCCGGGACAGGCCCCCGCACCCCCGTGCCGGGGGCCTGTCCCGTTGTCCGGCCAGTGACCGGGCCGGCCCGTCAAGACCCAGGACCCCCATGCCCCGCGGCCGCTATTCGCTCCACGATCCGCACGATCACACCCCCCTCGCCGAAGAGCACTTCCAATGCGCCCCCGGCCCCTCCGGCTGGCGCTACGTCTCCCGGCTCACCGCCCCGTCCGGCGATCACCTGGGCTCGGTCGACCTCGCCCTCGACGAACTCGGCCGCCCCATCCGACTCGAACTGCACGCCGCGAGCTGGCAGGTCCGCGGCGCCGCCCTCGACGGCGTCACCTGGGTCCGTACCGACCCCACCGGAACCCACGCCACCGAAGGCAATGTGCGCGCCCACGCCTTCACCGGCTCCTCACCCGCGTTCCTCATCGCCACCGCCCGTCTCCTGCGCCTCACCCCCTCCGCCCCGGCCACCCGCGTACGGCTCGTCGCCTTCACGGATCCGGTGCTCGCCCCGCTCACCGTGGACCAGTCCTGGACCTTGGTGGAAAGAGAAGCACACACCACTGACAACGGACCTCTGACCGTGGACGAATACCAGGTCACAGCCCTGGACACCGGCGAGCAGCACACCGTGCACCTCTCCGGGGACGTGGTCCTCGCGGCCCCCGGCATCGAACTCGAGGACCTCGAGTCACCCCCCTCGGCCCTCGGCTGACCGACAACCCCGGCGACCGCCCCGAACGCGCCCTACGCCGGCGGCACGAACCCGGTCGACGGGCCCTCGGCCGCCGGAGGGGGAGACACGGGCGCGGCGGGCGGGGCGGGAACGCCGGGCGCAGAGGGAACAGAAGGACTCGAAGAACCGGTGGGGTGGGAGGGGGCAGCGGGAATGGAGGGGTACGCGGTCGGGGGAACCGGCTGACGGACGGGCGGCGGAGCGTACGCACCTGCCGGTCCGGAGGTGCCGACCAACCCGCCGGCCATGGCCCCCGCTCCACTCGTACCGTGCCCGAAGGCACGCCGAGCGTCCCGGGCCTGCCGCTCCTGCACCACCGCCGCCAGGTACGCAGCCGCCGGCACGCCCTGCGGTACCGGTGCCCCCGTCCGGTCCGCCAGGTCCGCCGCCAGCCGCTCCGCCATCGCGTGGCCCGCCTGCGGGTCCAGCTGCCGCATCCGCGTCAGGTACTGGCGCACGGCGAGCCACAGTCCGTCCGGCACCGCGGACAGATCGAGCCCCGAGAACCGGCCGGCCAGCCAGGGCGGAGGCGGCGGTACCGAATTCACGGGACCGACCGGCAGTCTCTCCCGAACGACGAGGGTCCCGGCGAAGACGTCTCCGAGCCGCCGCCCCCGCGACGACACGAGCGAGGCGATGCACGCGACGACGCCCATCGTCATCAGGATCTCGATCACACCTATCAGGCCCCGCACCAGCGCGTGCCGGAAACGGATCGGCCCACCGTCGTCCCGCACCACCCGCAGCCCGCACGCCATCTTCCCGAGCGACCGTCCATGGCTGAGCGTCTCGACCGCCATCGGCACGCCCACCAGCAACAGCAGAAAGACCGTGAGGGAGATCGCCGTCCGGGCCGCCTGGTCCAGCGAAGCGGTGGCAGCCACCAGTGCGATGGTCACCACGACATAGACCGTCACCGCCGCGACCAGATCGAGCAGCACGGCCAGCGCCCTGCTGGGCAGCTTCGCGGGGCGCAGCTCCAACGCCACAGCCTCGCCCGTCACCAGCTCACTCACGTTCGCACGCCCTTCCCCTGCCCTGCCCGGAACACCGCCAGTCTGCCAAGCTGATGGCGCATCGCACCGCAGTACGACCAGCCGATCATCCCGTACCGCCGAGTCGGCCGTTCCGTACGACCGAAGAGCTCGTGGCGGGAGCCGACGAACAGCCGAGGAGCAGACACACCGATGGACCTCGACGTCTTCGTCTCCGCCCACCGCGCGGAGTGGGACCGCCTCGACGCCCTGCTGCGGCGACGGCGCCGGCTGACCGGCTCCGAGGCCGACGAACTCGTCCTCCTCTACCAACGCACGGCCACCCACCTCTCGCTGATCCGGTCCGCGGCCCCCGACCCCCAGCTGACCGGCAGACTCAGCCAGCTGGTGGCCCGCGCGCGGGGCGCTGTGACAGGGGCACGGCGCGCGTCCTGGCGGGACGTCACGCACTTCCTCTCGCACAGCTTCCCGGCCGCCGTGTACCGGGCCCGTCACTGGTGGGTGCCCACCGCACTCCTGTCCACCGCCGTCGCGGCTCTCCTCGGCTGGTGGATCGGCACCCACCCCGAGGTCCAGGCGTCCATCGCCGCACCTGCCGAGCTGCGCGAGCTCACCCGCCCCGGCGGCCAGTACGAGACGTACTACTCCAGCAACCCCGCGGCCTCGTTCGCCGCCCAGGTCTGGACGAACAACGCGTGGGCCGCCGCCCTCTGCCTGATCCTGGGCGTCTTCCTGGGCCTGCCGGTCATCTGGATCCTCTTCACGAACATGCTCAACCTTGGCGTCGGCTTCGGACTGATGGCTTCCGCGGGCCGGCTGGACACCTTCCTCGGCCTGGTCCTGCCCCACGGCCTCCTCGAACTGACCGCGGTCTTCGTCGCAGCCGGCACGGGCCTGCGCCTCGGGTGGACCCTCATCGACCCCGGGCCACGCCCGCGGCGCAGGGCTCTCGCGGAGGAAGGCCGGGCAGCACTGGCCATGGCGATCGGCCTCGCACTGGTCCTCTTCGTCTCCGGTGCGATCGAAGGCTTCGTCACCCCGTCCGGCCTCCCCACCTGGGCCCGGATCACCATCGGAGTCGTCGCGGAGCTGGCCTTCCTGGCCTACGTCTATGTCCTGGGCGGACGCGCGGCCAGGGCCGGTGAGACCGGTGACCTGGAGACGGCCGAACGCAGCACCGCCGTGCCGACGGCGGCCTGATGTGCGTGGAGCTCCGTTCAGCTGCTAGTCTCCTCTTCGCCCCACAGGAACCGTTGACACGGACCGAGTGGGGAGGTAGATTTGAACAGTTGCCTGGAGCTGGGTTCTGACCCGCAACGGCAACCGTGAACATCTGACTACTTCTCGAGATCCCAGATTTCGACGAAGCCCCTCCCGATAAATCGGAAAAATTCGACCGGCAAGTTCGGTGCGAAACTTCTGATAAAGTCGGAGCCGCCGGAAAGGGAAACGCGAAAAGCGGAAACCCGGAAGGCGAAACCCCGAGGAAACCGGATCACAAAGATCTGATAGAGTCGGAAACGCAAGACCGAAGGGAAGCGCCCGGAGGAAAGCCCGAGAGGGTGAGTACAAAGGAAGCGTCCGTTCCTTGAGAACTCAACAGCGTGCCAAAAATCAACGCCAGATTATGTTGATACCCCGTTCCCGGCCCACGGCCGGGGCGAGGTTCCTTTGAAAAAAACACAGCGAGGACGCTGTGAACGGCCGGGCCTATTCCGCCCGACCGTTCCGCTCTCGTGTGTGTTCTTCCGGCAGTCCTTAACCGGACACCGCCGGGAAAGCATTCACGGAGAGTTTGATCCTGGCTCAGGACGAACGCTGGCGGCGTGCTTAACACATGCAAGTCGAACGATGAACCACTTCGGTGGGGATTAGTGGCGAACGGGTGAGTAACACGTGGGCAATCTGCCCCTCACTTCGGGACAAGCCCTGGAAACGGGGTCTAATACCGGATAATATCCGCGTCCGCATGGACGGGGGTTGAAAGCTCCGGCGGTGAGGGATGAGCCCGCGGCCTATCAGCTTGTTGGTGAGGTAACGGCTCACCAAGGCGACGACGGGTAGCCGGCCTGAGAGGGCGACCGGCCACACTGGGACTGAGACACGGCCCAGACTCCTACGGGAGGCAGCAGTGGGGAATATTGCACAATGGGCGAAAGCCTGATGCAGCGACGCCGCGTGAGGGATGACGGCCTTCGGGTTGTAAACCTCTTTCAGCAGGGAAGAAGCGAAAGTGACGGTACCTGCAGAAGAAGCGCCGGCTAACTACGTGCCAGCAGCCGCGGTAATACGTAGGGCGCGAGCGTTGTCCGGAATTATTGGGCGTAAAGAGCTCGTAGGCGGCTTGTCGCGTCGGTTGTGAAAGCCCGGGGCTTAACCCCGGGTCTGCAGTCGATACGGGCAGGCTAGAGTTCGGTAGGGGAGATCGGAATTCCTGGTGTAGCGGTGAAATGCGCAGATATCAGGAGGAACACCGGTGGCGAAGGCGGATCTCTGGGCCGATACTGACGCTGAGGAGCGAAAGCGTGGGGAGCGAACAGGATTAGATACCCTGGTAGTCCACGCCGTAAACGGTGGGAACTAGGTGTTGGCGACATTCCACGTCGTCGGTGCCGCAGCTAACGCATTAAGTTCCCCGCCTGGGGAGTACGGCCGCAAGGCTAAAACTCAAAGGAATTGACGGGGGCCCGCACAAGCAGCGGAGCATGTGGCTTAATTCGACGCAACGCGAAGAACCTTACCAAGGCTTGACATACACCGGAAACGTCTGGAGACAGGCGCCCCCTTGTGGTCGGTGTACAGGTGGTGCATGGCTGTCGTCAGCTCGTGTCGTGAGATGTTGGGTTAAGTCCCGCAACGAGCGCAACCCTTGTTCTGTGTTGCCAGCATGCCCCTTCGGGGGTGATGGGGACTCACAGAAGACCGCCGGGGTCAACTCGGAGGAAGGTGGGGACGACGTCAAGTCATCATGCCCCTTATGTCTTGGGCTGCACACGTGCTACAATGGCCGGTACAATGAGCTGCGATACCGCAAGGTGGAGCGAATCTCAAAAAGCCGGTCTCAGTTCGGATTGGGGTCTGCAACTCGACCCCATGAAGTCGGAGTTGCTAGTAATCGCAGATCAGCATTGCTGCGGTGAATACGTTCCCGGGCCTTGTACACACCGCCCGTCACGTCACGAAAGTCGGTAACACCCGAAGCCGGTGGCCCAACCCCCTTGCGGGGAGGGAGCCGTCGAAGGTGGGACTGGCGATTGGGACGAAGTCGTAACAAGGTAGCCGTACCGGAAGGTGCGGCTGGATCACCTCCTTTCTAAGGAGCATCTAGCTGCCGCAAGGCGGCCAGAGCCACTACGCCGGCATCCGTCCGGCGGTGGTCAGCTCATGGGTGGAACGTTGATTATTTCGGCACTCCCGCTCGTCTTCTCCTTCCAGTACTGCCCCTTCGGGGCGTGGAACGGCGGAGGAGACGCCAGGGGGTGCCGGGCACGCTGTTGGGTGTCTGAGGGCACGGCCGCAAGGCCCGCTCCTCGATGCCGACCCCGGTACAGCACCGCGCAAGCGGTGTGTGACGGGTGGTCGGTCGTTGTTTGAGAACTGCACAGTGGACGCGAGCATCTGTGGCCAAGTTTTTAAGGGCGCACGGTGGATGCCTTGGCACCAGGAACCGATGAAGGACGTGGGAGGCCACGATAGTCCCCGGGGAGTCGTCAACCAGACTTTGATCCGGGGGTGTCCGAATGGGGAAACCCGGCAGTCGTCATGGGCTGTCACCCATACCTGAACACATAGGGTATGCGGAGGGAACGCGGGGAAGTGAAACATCTCAGTACCCGCAGGAAGAGAAAACAACCGTGATTCCGGGAGTAGTGGCGAGCGAAACCGGATGAGGCCAAACCGTAGGCGTGCAAGACCCGGCAGGGGTTGCGCCTACGGGGTTGTGGGATCTCTCTTCATGGTCTGCCGGCCATGAGACGAGTCAGAAACCGTTGATGTAGGCGAAGGACATGCGAAAGGTCCGGCGCAGAGGGTAAGACCCCCGTAGCCGAAACGTCAACGGCTCGTTTGAGAGACACCCAAGTAGCACGGGGCCCGAGAAATCCCGTGTGAATCCGGCGGGACCACCCGCCAAGCCTAAATATTCCCTGGTGACCGATAGCGGATAGTACCGTGAGGGAATGGTGAAAAGTACCGCGGGAGCGGAGTGAAATAGTACCTGAAACCGTGTGCCTACAAGCCGTGGGAGCGTCGGAATGAGGCTTGCCTCATTCTCGTGACTGCGTGCCTTTTGAAGAATGAGCCTGCGAGTTTGCGGTGTGTTGCGAGGTTAACCCGGGTGGGGAAGCCGTAGCGAAAGCGAGTCCGAACAGGGCGTCTCAGTAGCATGCTCAAGACCCGAAGCGGAGTGATCTAGCCATGGGCAGGTTGAAGCGGAGGTAAGACTTCGTGGAGGACCGAACCCACCAGGGTTGAAAACCTGGGGGATGACCTGTGGTTAGGGGTGAAAGGCCAATCAAACTCCGTGATAGCTGGTTCTCCCCGAAATGCATTTAGGTGCAGCGTCGCGTGTTTCTTGCCGGAGGTAGAGCACTGGATAGGCGATGGGCCCTACCGGGTTACTGACCTTAGCCAAACTCCGAATGCCGGTAAGTGAGAGCGCGGCAGTGAGACTGTGGGGGATAAGCTCCATGGTCGAGAGGGAAACAGCCCAGAGCATCGACTAAGGCCCCCAAGCGTACGCTAAGTGGAAAAGGATGTGGAGTCGCACAGACAACCAGGAGGTTGGCTTAGAAGCAGCCACCCTTGAAAGAGTGCGTAATAGCTCACTGGTCTAGTGATTCCGCGCCGACAATGTAGCGGGGCTCAAGCGTACCGCCGAAGTCGTGTCATTGCAGCTATAGGGCCAACGCCCGCTGTGATGGGTAGGGGAGCGTCGTCTGCCGGGTGAAGCCGCGCCGGAAGGCAGTGGTGGACGGTTGACGAGTGAGAATGCAGGCATGAGTAGCGATACACACGTGAGAAACGTGTGCGCCGATTGACTAAGGGTTCCTGGGTCAAGCTGATCTGCCCAGGGTAAGTCGGGACCTAAGGCGAGGCCGACAGGCGTAGTCGATGGATAACCGGTTGATATTCCGGTACCCGCTGTGAAGCGTCAAACATTGAATCAGGCGATGCTAAGCCCGTGAAGCCGTTCCGGACCCTTCGGGGAAAGGAAAGTGGTGGAGCCGGCGGACCAGACTTGTAGTAGGTGAGTGATGGGGTGACGCAGGAAGGTAGTCCAGCCCGGGCGGTGGTAGTCCCGGGGTAAGGGTGTAGCCCGTCATCCAGGTAAATCCGGATGACATGGGGGTGAGACCCGATGCCGAGCCGATTGTGGCGAAGTGGATGATCCTATGCTGTCGAGAAAAGCCTCTAGCGAGTTTCATGGCGGCCCGTACCCTAAACCGACTCAGGTAGTCAGGTAGAGAATACCGAGGCGTTCGGGTGAACTATGGTTAAGGAACTCGGCAAAATGCCCCCGTAACTTCGGGAGAAGGGGGGCCATGTCCGGTGATCCGATTTACTCGGTGAGCTGGGTGTGGCCGCAGAGACCAGCGAGAAGCGACTGTTTACTAAAAACACAGGTCCGTGCGAAGCCGTAAGGCGATGTATACGGACTGACGCCTGCCCGGTGCTGGAACGTTAAGGGGACCGGTTAGTCACTCTTCGGGGTGGCGAGGCTGAGAACTTAAGCGCCAGTAAACGGCGGTGGTAACTATAACCATCCTAAGGTAGCGAAATTCCTTGTCGGGTAAGTTCCGACCTGCACGAATGGCGTAACGACTTCTCGACTGTCTCAACCATAGGCCCGGTGAAATTGCACTACGAGTAAAGATGCTCGTTTCGCGCAGCAGGACGGAAAGACCCCGGGACCTTTACTACAGTTTGATATTGGTGTTCGGTTCGGCTTGTGTAGGATAGCTGGGAGACTGTGAACCCATCACGCCAGTGGTGGGGGAGTCGTCGTTGAAATACCAGTCTGGTCGTGCTGGATGTCTAACCTGGGTCCGTGATCCGGATCAGGGACAGTGTCTGATGGGTAGTTTAACTGGGGCGGTTGCCTCCTAAAGAGTAACGGAGGCGCCCAAAGGTTCCCTCAGCCTGGTTGGTAATCAGGTGTTGAGTGTAAGTGCACAAGGGAGCTTGACTGTGAGACCGACGGGTCGAGCAGGGACGAAAGTCGGGACTAGTGATCCGGCGGTGGCTTGTGGAAGCGCCGTCGCTCAACGGATAAAAGGTACCCCGGGGATAACAGGCTGATCTTCCCCAAGAGTCCATATCGACGGGATGGTTTGGCACCTCGATGTCGGCTCGTCGCATCCTGGGGCTGGAGTCGGTCCCAAGGGTTGGGCTGTTCGCCCATTAAAGCGGTACGCGAGCTGGGTTTAGAACGTCGTGAGACAGTTCGGTCCCTATCCGCTGCGCGCGCAGGAGTCTTGAGAAGGGCTGTCCCTAGTACGAGAGGACCGGGACGGACGAACCTCTGGTGTGCCAGTTGTCCTGCCAAGGGCATGGCTGGTTGGCTACGTTCGGGAGGGATAACCGCTGAAAGCATCTAAGCGGGAAGCCTGCTTCGAGATGAGGACTCCCACCCACTTGATGGGGTAAGGCTCCCAGTAGACGACTGGGTTGATAGGCCGGATATGGAAGCACGGTAACGTGTGGAGTTGACCGGTACTAATAGGCCGAGGGCTTGTCCTCAGTTGCTCGCGTCCACTGTGTTGGTTCTGAAACCACGAACGACCCCACGTACTTGGCGTGGTGCGGTTGTTGTCTGTTTCATAGTGTTTCGGTGGTCATAGCGTAGGGGAAACGCCCGGTTACATTCCGAACCCGGAAGCTAAGCCTTATTGCGCCGATGGTACTGCAGGGGGGACCCTGTGGGAGAGTAGGACGCCGCCGAACAATTCTTGAATGGGAAAGCCCCGTGCCACCGGCACGGGGCTTTCCTGCGTTCATAGGACCCTTGGGTCCCTTTCCTTTTCCTTTCTGTTTTGTCTTCCCTCAGAGGCGTCCCGCTGTCTTCAGGGCGAGGTAGGCGTCTGCCAGGGCCGGTGCCAGGTCGTCCGGGGCCGCTTCGACGACCGTGACGCCGTGGCGGCGGAGCTGTTCCGAGGTGCGGTCACGTTCGGTCTGGGCCTGGGCCGCTGCCGCTGCCTCGTACACCGCGTCGGGGTTTCCGCGGGCCTTGGACATCTGGGCCAGGTGCGGGTCGGCGACCGAGGCGAGTAGGACCGTGTGTCGCTGGGTGAGCTGGGGCAGCACGGGAAGCAGGCCCTCCTCGATGGGCGCCGCGTCGAGCGTCGTGAACAGGACGATCAGGGAGCGGCGAGGGGCTGTGCGCAGGGCCGTGGCCGTGAGGCTTCGGGCATCGGTCTCGACGAGCTCCGGTTCGAGGGCGGCCATGGCATTGACCAGGGAGGGAAGGACATCGCCTGCCGAACGGCCCTGTACGAGGGCGCGGAGGCGGCGGTCGTGGGCGAGGAGGTCGACGCGGTCGCCGGCCCGGGAGGCGAGGGCTGCGAGGAGCAGCGCCGCGTCCATGGAGGCGTCCAGTCGGGGGACGTCGCCGACCCGGCCCGCGGAGGTGCGGCCGGTGTCGAGGACCAGCAGGATGTGCCGGTCGCGCTCGGGGCGCCAGGTGCGAACCGCTACGGCGGACTGGCGGGCCGTGGCACGCCAGTCGATGGAACGGGTGTCGTCGCCGGGGACGTAGGCGCGCAGGCTGTCGAACTCCGTGCCCTCGCCGCGGGTGAGGACGCTGGTGCGGCCGTCCAGTTCGCGCAGGCGGGCCAGCTTGGACGGCAGGTGCTTGCGGCTGGTGAACGGCGGCAGCACACGGACCGTCCAGGGGATGTCGTGGGCGCCCTGGCGGGCGAACAGGCCGAGCGGACCGTAGGACCGGACGGTGACGCGGTCGGCCCGGCGGTCGCCTCGGCGGGTCGGCCGCAGCCGGGTGGTGATGCGTCGGCGCTCGCCCGCGGGGACCGTGAGACGGTGGCGGGAGGCCGCCACCTCGGTGCCGGGCTGCCAGCTGCTGGGGGGCCAGGCGTCACGGATACGGGCCCGGAGCGGGCGACGGGACGTGTTGGTGACCGTCAGGGTGATGTCGGCGGTGTCGCCCAGGCGTACCGAGGTGTCGCCGGAGCGGCTGAGGCCGAGCCGGCGCACGGGGGCGGCCAGGGCGAAGTCGCAGGCACAGGCCACCGCCAGGGGGGCGTTGACGGCGAGGAGGCCCGTCCAGCCCGGTTCCCAGAGGCCGACGGGGAGAGAGCCGAGTGCCGCCAGGAGGGCGGCGCGTCCGGTGAGGGCCATCAGCGGGGGACGGGGACGTGGGTGAGGATCGCGTTGATGACCGAGTCGGTCGTGACGCCCTCCATCTCGGCCTCCGGCCGGAGCTGTACGCGGTGGCGGAGAGTGGGGAGAGCGAGGGCCTTCACATCGTCGGGGATGACGTAGTCGCGTCCCGTCAGCCAGGCCCAGGCGCGGGCGGTGGACAGGAGGGCGGTGGCTCCCCGGGGGGAGGCGCCGAGGGAGAGGGACGGCGACTCGCGTGTGGCGCGGCAGATGTCGACGACGTAGGCGGTGATCTCGGAGGAGACCGTCGTCTTCGCCACTGCGGCGCGGGCCGTTTCCAGGTCGGCGGCGGTCGCGACGGGGCGTACACCGGCGGCGCGCAGGTCCTGGGGATTGAAGCCTTCGGCGTGGCGGGTGAGGACGTCGATCTCGTCCTGCCGGGAGGGCAGCGGGATCGTGAGTTTGAGGAGGAAGCGGTCGAGCTGGGCTTCGGGGAGGGGGTAGGTGCCCTCGTACTCCACGGGGTTCTGGGTGGCGGCGACCAGGAAGGGGTCGGGGAGGGGACGGGGGGTGCCGTCCACGGTGACCTGGCGCTCCTCCATGGCCTCCAGAAGGGACGCCTGGGTCTTCGGGGGCGTGCGGTTGATCTCGTCCGCGAGGAGGAGGTTGGTGAAGACCGGGCCGGGCTGGAAGGAGAACTCGGAGGTGCGGGCGTCGTAGACCAGGGAGCCGGTGACGTCGCTCGGCATCAGGTCGGGGGTGAACTGGACGCGCTTGGTGTCGAGGTCCAGAGCGGCGGCGAGGGTGCGGACGAGCAGGGTCTTGGCGACACCGGGGACGCCTTCGAGGAGGACGTGCCCGCGGCACAGCAGGGCGACGGCGAGGCCGGTGACAGCGGGGTCCTGGCCGACCACGGCTTTGGCGATCTCGGCGCGCAATGCTTCCAGGGAGGCACGGGCGGCGGCCGGGTCCCCGGTGTGCGCGGCGTTGTCAGTGGTCGGGTCCATCATGGACGGCGTACCTCTCTTTCGAGGGCGTCGAGTCGGTCGGCGAGGGCTGTCAGGGCTGTGTCGTCGCCGGGTGGCGGGCCGAACAGGAGATCGTGCAGGGACGACTGCCCGTCGCCGTGGGGATGGGCGGACAGGGCGGGAAGCAGGGCCTCGGGCGTGTGCGCCTGGGACGCGGGGACGCCTACGAGGGGGGCGAGGCGGGTGCGGGTGGTGGAGCGCAGAGCGGTGGCCGCGCGGTCGCGGGCGTTCGCCTTGCGGTAGAGGCGGGCGCGGCCTTCGACGGTTTCGGAGGCGCGGATCGCGACGGGGAGCCTTTCGGGCACGAGCGGACCGAGCCGGCGTGCCCGCCACAGGGCGGCCAGGACTGCCGCGACGAAGAGCTGCGCGGTGCCCCAGATCCAGCCGGAGGGGAGCAGGTCGAAGAGGCCGCGTTCGCCTTCTTCGGAGGCGGCGGAGGTGTCGGCGAGTGAGGGGAGGTACCAGACCAGATGGGGGCGGGAGCCGAGGAGCTGGAGGGCGAGCGAGGCGTTGCCGTGCTCGTCGAGGCGGTCGTTGAGGAGGATGTCGGGGGCGCCGAGGAGGACCGTGTCGCCGGCTCCGGAGGCCGCCGGGACGCGTACGAGGGTGGCCAGGCGCTCGCTGGGGTAGCACTTGTCGGCGTCGAGGTGGGTGGTGGTGTAGCGGATACCGCCCGTGTCGGCGGCGCCCGCGCTGCGGGCGGCGGGCAGGGTGCAGACCGGGTCGAGGGTGGAGCCGAAGCTGGTGGCCGGGTCGGCGACGACGCCCGGGGCGAGCCGGTCGACGGACGTACTGCCGGCGGAGACCAGGACGGTGCGGCCGCCGGAGTCGGTGAACGTGGAGTGCAGTCGCGACTGCTGGCGGTGCGTCAGGAGGTCGGGGACGGCGACCAGGAGGGTCGTGTCGGGTTTCGCGGCGGCGGACGCCTCTTCCAGGGTGGTGACCACGCGTGTGTCCACACCGCGGTCGGCCAGGAGTTCGGCGACCGCGCGGCTGCCGAGGGGGTCGGCGGAGCGCGGGTCGAGTTCGCCGTGGTGGGTGTCGGAGCGGACCACGGCGATGACGACGGCCGCCACGACCAGCAGCGCGAGTGCGAGGACGACACCTCGGGAGCGGGCCCACACCTGGCGTGCGGTGGGCGAGGCCGAGGTGGAGGGGAGCGGTACCTCGGTCATCATCCGGCGGCTCCCTGGCGGGTGTTGTCGTCCGTGGTGCTGTCGCCGTGGTTCCGGTTACCGGCGGCGGTGCTCGGGAGCCGGGGTTTGGTCCGTTCCAGGTCGCGGTCGAGTTCGGTGATCTGCCGGTACGACTCTTCGGTCGCGGTGCGGCCGCCGTATGTCACGTCGTCGAAGCTCCGGGCCGCGGTGTGCAGCCCGCCGGTGTGGGCGGGCAGGGCGCGGCCGGCTTCCGCGGCGGCCTCGTCGGCGGTGCGGCCGGGGTGGATGTCGAGCAGAGCGCGTTCCTCCAGGGCACGGACCACGGCACGCATGCGTTCCTGGACGGCCTGGTTCCAGTGGCCCTGGACGGCGTGCGCCTCGGCGGCCGTGCGGTGTTCGGCGGCGCTGCGGGGGCGGTCGTCGAACAGGGCGGGAGCGGAGGCCGGCCCGCGGCGCGGGGTCCCCAGGCGCCACCACAGGGCTCCCAGCACGGCGAGCACGGCGGCGACGATGACGATCAGCCCGAGCGTACCGCCGGGCGCCGCGGTGGAGGCGGCGTCGAACAGTTTGCCGACCCATTCCCAGAAGGCGTTCAGGGCCCGCTGGAACCAGCTGGGGTCGTTCTCGTGGTACATCTGCTTGGACAGTTCGCGCCGGGCCGCCTCCCGCGCGGGGTCACGCGGGATGGTGACGGGCGGCTCGCCGTCACCGCGCAGCAGCGCCCGGACCGCGCTGCCGGCGGCTTCGGCCGGCGTCTGCGCCGATACGGGCATGGTGAGCACTCCCCCCGCGGTGTGCACCCGGTCAGCTCCCCGGGACGGTGCCGGGCCCGTAGCCCTGGACGCCGGCGGCGCGGCCCAGTTCGAGGTCGAGGGCCTCGCGGCGGATGCGCTGGTCGACGTAGAGGAGCACCGTGACGCCGGCCTGGATCGGGTACGTGATCATGGCCCCGACGACCGCGCCGACACCGGTGATGATGAGGAACGTCCAGCCGATGTCGCCGCCGGCGCTGTTGAGGAAACCGGTGACGCCGCCGTCGGTGACGGTCATGGCGATCACGGTGAAGGGGATGACGATGATCGACGCGACGAAGCCCGCGATGATCATCGCGAGCAGCTGGATGCCGAAGATCCGCCACCAGGAGCCGCGCACCAGTTTCGCGGACCGGCTCAGTGCCTTCAGGACGCCCTGCTTCTCCAGCATCAGCGTCGCGGAGGCCAGCGAGTAGCGGATCATCAGCCACAGGGCGACGAGGCCGGCGCCGAGGATGCCCAGAACGGTGAGCACCACCGCGCCCGCGCCGCCGACGGTGGCGGCCATGACGATGCCCGGCAGCGCGCCCACCGCGACGACGAACGTGGTGATGAGCATCAGCAGGAAGATCAGGCCGAACAGCCTCAGGATCTGGGGGCGGGCGTCGCGCCAGGCTTCGGCGGTGGTGACCGACGTGCCGAGTACGGCGCGGCTGGTGACGGTGGTGAGCAGGGCGGTGGCGGCGATGGTGCCGATCAAGGTGACGACATAGACGATCCCGCTGTTGATCAGGGAGTCGCCCATGGCGGCGGTCAGCTCGTCGAAGCTGGCGGACGGGTCGCTGAGGGCCGCGGAGCTGGGGCTGTCCAGGAAGAATCCCTGGACGAGGACGACGATGATCTCGGTGAGGACGGCGACGGTCAGCGAGATGCCGAGGACCGTGCGCCAGTGGGCGCGCATGGTGGAGACCGCGCCGTCGAGGATCTCGCCCACGCCGAGCGGGCGGAGCGGGATCACGCCGGGCTTGGCCGCGGGCGGGGGCCCGCCCCAGCCTCCTCCCCAGGACCCGTATCCGCCGGGACTGCCGTAACCGCCGCCGTATCCCCCGGGTCCGCCGTAGCCGGGTCCGCCGTAATCGCCGCCGTAACCGGGCCCGCCGGGGGGCGGGGTGCCCCAGCCCGGTGTGGGCGGTGGGGGCGGGGGAGCCTGGGAGGGGTCCGCAGGGCCCGTGGGGCCGGGCCGGCCGGTGGGCGCGGACCACTGGCTCGGCGGTTGCTCCTTCGACCAGCCCTGACCCTGTGGGGCGGGCTGCTCGGCGTTCGGGCGCTCTGCGGGCTCGGCAGACCCGGACGTGCCGGGCCCCTGCCCTTCGGAGGGGGCGGATCCGGGCGAAGCCCAGCCCGGAGTGTCGTTCATCGTCGCTCCTTCACGGTGCCCGTCCGCGGTCGCGGCGGCAGGTTCGCAGCCATCGTGTCATGGGGTGTTCCCCAACGGACCTGTCGGACCGGCCGAGGTGAGGACTGTGCCTTCAATTGTCGGCGTTCCAGGGGGCAGACTGGCCGCATGGCTGATCAGTACGCACACAGCGGCGACCACCAGCGGCCGACCGACATCCCGGTGATCCGCTGGGAGGAGCCACCGGAAGGACCCGTTCTGGTGCTGCTCGACCAGACCAGGCTGCCGGCCGAGGAGGTCGAACTCGTCTGCACGGACGCCCCCGCGCTCGTGGAGGCGATCCGCTCACTCGCCGTGCGCGGTGCGCCACTGCTGGGTATCGCCGGGGCGTACGGCGTCGCCCTCGCCGCCGTGCGGGGCTTCGACGTGGACGACGCGGCCGCCGCGCTGGAGGGTGCCCGGCCCACCGCGGTGAACCTCGGGGTGGGGGTGCGCCGGGCCCTGAATGCCCACCGGGGTGTTCTCGCCCGCGGCGGAGATCTCCGGGAAGCGGCCGGGGCCGCGCTGGCCGCGGCACGGCAGCTGCACCGGGAGGACGCCGAGGCCAGCGCCCGGATGGCCCGGCACGGGCTGGCGCTGCTGGACGAACTGATGCCCGGCGGCGGGCACCGGATCCTCACCCACTGCAACACCGGCTCGCTGGTGTCGGGCGGTGAGGGCACGGCGTTCGCGGTGGCGCTGACCGCCCACCGGGCGGGCCGGCTCAGGCGGCTGTGGGTGGACGAAACGCGCCCGTTGCTGCAAGGTGCTCGCCTGACGGCATACGAGGCCGCCCGCAGCGGCATGGCGTACACGCTGCTCACCGACAGTGCGGCGGGATCGCTGTTCGCGGCGGGCGAGGTGGACGCGGTACTGATAGGGGCGGACCGCATCGCGGCCGACGGCTCGGTGGCGAACAAGGTGGGGAGTTATCCGCTCGCCGTGCTCGCGCGGTACCACCACGTGCCGTTCATAGTGGTGGCACCGGTGACGACGGTTGATCTCCGCACACCGGACGGGGCGTCCATCGAGGTCGAGCAGCGCCCCGGCCATGAAGTGACCGAGGTCACGGCACCGCAGGTGTCGATGGCCGGAACCGAAGCGGGAGGCGGGATTCTTGTGGCACCCCTGGGGACCCAGGCGTACAACCCGGCGTTCGACGTGACACCACCGGAACTGGTCACGGCGATCGTCACGGAGGAAGGTGCCGTCTCACCCGTGACGGCAGAGTCCCTGGCCACACTGTGTGCCAGGTCACGCCAGGTCACGAATAGCTAATGGGATGATGTCGTTTATGAAGGGACGAGTCCTTGTCGTCGACGACGACACCGCACTGGCCGAGATGCTCGGCATTGTGCTGCGTGGTGAAGGTTTTGAGCCGTTTTTCGTAGCCGACGGTGACAAGGCGCTGGCCGCCTTCCGTGAGGCCAAGCCCGATCTGGTGCTGCTGGATCTGATGCTGCCGGGCCGGGACGGCATCGAGGTGTGCCGCCTGATCAGGGCGGAGTCCGGGGTGCCGATCGTGATGCTCACGGCGAAGAGCGACACTGTCGATGTCGTGGTGGGCCTGGAGTCGGGTGCCGACGACTACATGGTCAAGCCGTTCAAGCCGAAGGAGCTGGTCGCCCGCATCCGGGCGCGGCTGCGCAGGTCGGAGGAGCCGACGCCGGAACAGCTCGCCATCGGCGACCTGGTGATCGACGTGGCCGGGCACTCCGTGAAGCGGGAGGGGCAGTCGATCGCGCTGACCCCGCTCGAGTTCGACCTGCTGGTCGCGCTGGCCCGCAAGCCCTGGCAGGTGTTCACGCGTGAGGTGCTCCTCGAGCAGGTCTGGGGGTACCGCCACGCGGCCGACACCCGGCTGGTGAACGTCCATGTCCAGCGGTTGCGCTCCAAGGTCGAGAAGGATCCGGAGAAGCCGGAGATCGTGGTGACCGTCCGTGGCGTCGGCTACAAGGCAGGACCGAGCTGACATGTCCGGGGACAGTGCCGCTTCGGGCTCCGGCCGGTCCGGGGACCGACCGGAGCGGCCTGTCGGCCGGACGTCCCAGGGCCGTACCCCGGGACGTTTGCGCTGGGGGCGTCCCAGGGAGGGCGGGCTGCTCCAGGGCGGAGTCCAGGGCAGCCCGGTCATCCGCCTGCTCATGCGCTGGGTGCGCCGGCCACTGCTGCCCGTCATGCGGCTGTGGCGGCGCAACATCCAGCTCAAGGTCGTCGTCACCACGCTGCTGATGTCGCTGGGCGTGGTCCTGCTGCTGGGCTTCGTCGTCATCGGCCAGGTGCGCAACGGCCTGCTGGACGCCAAGGTGAAGGCGTCCCAGAGTCAGGCCACCGGTGGGTTCGCGGTGGCCAAGCAGAAGGCCGACGAGGCCGCGAGCGGCACCGGCGAGGACACGTCCACGGTGGACGGTCGGTCCTCGCAGAGCGTCATCCAGTGGATGAGCGACCTCGTGGAGTCGCTCTCCAGCGGTGGCCAGGGCGCCTTCGACGTGGTCACCCTGCCCATGGGCGACGAGAGCGGCGGCGGGCGCGGTCCGCGGGCCTCGGGGCACGTCGATCCGGCGGAGAGCGTACCCGGCAATCTGCGGGACCGGATCGACATCGGCACCGGGGCCGCGCAGCGGTACACGCGGATCGTCTACAGCAACGGCGCCGACTCCCAGCCCGGCCTGGTCATCGGCAAACAGGTCAACGACCCCAACGGTGATCCGTACCAGCTGTACTACCTCTTCCCGCTGACGCAGGAGGAGAAGTCGCTGAGCCTGGTCAAGGGCACGCTGGCGACCGCCGGTCTGTTCGTCGTCGTCCTCCTCGGGGCCATCGCCTGGCTCGTGGTGCGACAGGTCGTGACACCGGTGCGGATGGCGGCCGGTATCGCGGAGCGGCTGTCCGCCGGGCGGCTCCAGGAACGGATGAAGGTCACCGGCGAGGACGACATCGCGCGGCTCGGCGAGGCCTTCAACAAAATGGCGCAGAACCTGCAGCTGAAGATCAACCAGCTCGAGGACCTGTCGCGGATGCAGCGCCGGTTCGTGTCGGACGTATCCCACGAACTGCGGACACCGCTGACGACCGTACGGATGGCGGCGGAGGTCATCCATGAGGCGCGTGAGGACTTCGACCCGGTGACCGCGCGGTCGGCCGAACTGCTCGCCGACCAGATCGACCGGTTCGAGTCGCTGCTCTCGGACCTGCTGGAGATCAGCCGCTTCGACGCGGGCGCGGCCGCCCTGGAGGCGGAGCCGGTCGACCTGCGGGCCGTCGTACGGCGCGTGGTCAGCGGGGCCGAACCGCTCGCCGAGCGCAAGGGCACGCAGATCAAGGTGGTCGGCGACCAGCAGCCCGTCATCGCTGAAGTCGATGCCCGGCGGGTGGAGCGCGTCCTGCGCAACCTCGTCGTCAACGCCGTGGAGCACGGCGACGGCAAGGACGTCGTCGTCAAGCTCGCCGTGGCGGGCGGGGCGGTCGCGATCGCGGTGCGGGACTACGGCGTCGGACTCAAGCCCGGTGAGGCGACCCGGGTCTTCAGCCGCTTCTGGCGGGCGGACCCGGCACGCGCGCGGACCACGGGCGGCACCGGGCTGGGGCTGTCCATCGCCCTGGAGGACGCGCGACTGCACGGCGGCTGGCTCCAGGCATGGGGCGAGCCGGGCGGCGGCTCGCAGTTCCGGCTGACCCTGCCCCGGACGGCGGACGAGCCGCTGAGGGGCTCTCCGATACCGCTGGAGCCCAGGGACTCGCGGCGCAACCGCGGACTCGAGGACGCCGGCGCGTCGCGCGGCGGCGGGGACGGCGAGAAGCGGGCCACCTTGCCCGCGCCGCCCGCGGACACCCAGGGCTCGGCCCACGCGGCCCGCGATCGGCTCGGCCCGCTGTCGCCCGCCGTGACACCCACGGCCGACCCGACGGCGCTGCCCGGCAACGGCGCGCGCGTGGTGTCGCGGCCGGCCGCGGGCGCGACACCCCGGGAGGAGCCGGCGGGACCGGCAGCCGGGGACGCGGCGCCCGCCGACGCGGGTGCGGACGCGGGCGCGGAGATCGATGCCGGTGGCGGTGGGACTGCCGGGGACGTGGACGAACTGGATGAGCTGGACGATGTGGACGGTCTGGAAGGGCTCGACGGCTTCGGGGACGGGCAGGGGGGGACTTCACGTGGGCGGTGAGCGCGCAGGACGCGGCCGAAGGACGCCGGCACGGATGATCGCGTACGCCACCAGCGGTGCGGTGCTGCTGGCCGGGTGTGCCTCGATGCCCGACAGCGGGGATCTGCGGGGCGTGGAGTCCACGCCCCGGCAGGACGCGCAGGTGCGGGTGTTCGCGATGCCGCCGAGCAAGGACGCGTCGCCCCCACAGATCCTGCAGGGCTTCCTCGAGGCGCTGACGAGTGACGATCCGGACTACAGGACGGCGCGCCAGTATCTGACCGCCGAGGCGGCGGAGGCATGGCGGCCCGAGCTGTCCACCACGGTGCTGGCGGACGGTCCGGGCACGCAGGCGGACCCGCCGGGCCGGGAGGATTCCGGTGAGGTCTCCTTCACCCTGACCGGCGAGAAGGTCGCCACCGTGGACGCGCGGCAGGCGTACGCGTCCGCCACCGGGCCGTACAACAAGCTCGTGCATCTCACGCAGGACGCGAAGAGCGGACAGTGGCGCATCGACAGGGTGCCGCAGGGCGTCGTCATGGGAAAGTCGGACTTTCAACGCAACTACATGTCCGTCAGCAAGTACTACTTTGCCTCCAGCGCCGTGGGGGCCGCCGCGGACGGGCCTCCGATGGCGGTCGCCGACCCGGTGTACGTCCGCAGTCATGTGGAGCCCACCACCCAGATGGTGCGTTCCCTCCTGGGCGGTCCCACGGCCTGGCTGGACCCGGTCGTCAGGTCGAGCTTTCCCGAGGGCGTGGCGCTGCACGAGGACGCCGGACCGCTGACGGCGGACGACCGCGGCAAGCTGACCGTGTCGCTCAACGACAAGGCGGCCGGCACCGGCATCAGGCAGTGCAAGGAGATGGCCGCCCAACTGCTGTTCACGCTGCGCAACCTCAGCCCCGCCGTGGAGGAGGTCGAGCTGCGGGCCGACGGGAAGCAGCTGTGCTCGCTGAGCCAGGAGACCACCGGGACCGTGGCCGACCGGGGCTCGCTGAGCAGCCCCGACTACCTGTACTTCCTCGACGAGGAGCACGGGCTGGTACGGATTGCCGCCGGCGGCAACGGTACCCAGCCGTACCCGGTGCCCGGGGCGCTCGGCGAGGGCGGGACCCCGCTGCGGTCGGTGGCCGTCTCGCGGGACGAACGCACGGCGGCCGGGGTCGCGTTCGACGGGGGGAAGCTGTACGTCGGATCGATCGTGCCGGGCGGTTCGCTCGGGGAGCCCGTGCTGAGCAGTCGGGGCAAGTCCGAGGACGACCGGCTGACCGCGCCCAGCTGGGACGCGCAGGGCGGCCTGTGGGCGGCCGACCGCGACCCCGCCGATCCGCGGCTGTTCCTGCTCGAGGACGGTGCGGGCGAACCGCTGGAGGTGCGCACTCCGGGCCTGGACGGGCGTATCCAGGCGGTCCGGGTGGCCGCCGACGGGGTCAGGATCGCGCTCGTCGTGGAGAAGGGCGACCGGCGCTCCCTGATGATCGGACGGATCGAGCGGAGCGGGACGAACGGCCGGGAGGGACCGGCCGGGCCGGCCGAGAAGACCGGCGCGCGGCCCACCGTCACCGTGTTGCAGATGCGGCCCGCGACGCCCGAGCTGGAGAAGGTCACCGCCATGTCGTGGACCGGCGACAGCCGGCTCGTCGTGGTCGGGCGCGAGGAGGGAGGCGTGGAGCAGATGCGGTACGTCGAGGTCGACGGCTCCGTACCGGAGGTTCCGCAGCCCGCCGCCCTGACCGGAGTCGAGGCGGTCACCGCGTCCGCCGACGAACAGATGCCACTGGTGGCGCACTCGGTGGACGGGATCGTCCGGCTGCCGTCGGGGGCCCAGTGGCAGAAGGTGACGGAAGGGACCGCGCCGGTCTATCCGGGGTGAGCACGCGCCGGCCGGGTGTGCCGGGTGGAGTTTTCCACAGGGGTGGCCGGGTGCGGTGGGCCTTGGCACAGTGGGGTCATGCGGGGTTGGTGGCAGGACTTTTCCGACCTGGTGCTTCCGGCCGAGTGCGGTGGATGCGGCAGGCCCCGTGCGGTGCTGTGCGCCCGGTGCCGTACGGCGTTGAGCGGTGCCGCGCCTCGTCGGGTGCGGCCGGAGCCGGAGCCTGACGGTCTGCCGGTGACACATGCCGCGGCCCGGTATGCGGACGAGGTGCGCGCCGTGCTGCTGGCCCACAAGGAGCGCGGCGCCCTGGCCCTGACCCGGCCGCTGGGCGAAGCCCTGGCGGGAGCGGTGGGTGCGGGGCTGCGTGAGGCGGCGCGGCCGGGCCCGGGTGGGCCTGTGGGGCCGGTCCACGGTGACCGCGGCGCGGTGCTGCTGGTGCCCGTGCCGTCCGCGCGGCGGGCCGTACGGGCCCGTGGCCATGACCCGGCCCTGCGGATCGCCCGGGCGGCGGCGGGTGTGCTGCGGCGGCAAGGGGTACCCGCTTCGGTGCTTCCCGCGCTGCGGCAGCGGCGGAACGTGGCCGACCAGTCGGGACTCGACGCCCGGCAGAGGCTGGCCAATCTCGCCGGCGCGCTGGCGGTGGCGCCGGGCTGTGGCCGGTTGTTGCGCGGTGGGCAGGTCGTTCTCGTGGACGACCTGATGACCACGGGGGCGTCGCTGGCGGAGGCCGCGCGGGCGGTGCGGACCGCACTGTGGGCCGCGGACGCGGTGGACCACCCGATGTCTGCCGGGCCGCGCCCGCGGACGGGTACGTACCTCTGTACGGAGGTCCGTACGGAGGTACGCACGGAAGTGGGTGCGCAGGTGCGGGCACAAGCGGATCTCAGGGCCGATTCGAGTATTTCGGCGCCCGCGCTCGTGTACAGGGGTGGAAGGTGGGAAAGGAGAGGGGAACAACAAAACAGACCGGATCACGTGAGGGCGGGCCGGAGGCCCGGCCGGTCAGTGGGTACGACGGGTACGGACAGGGCCGACCGGCCCATTGACGTGAAGTGCGCTGCGGTTGTTGCGACTTCACCGGATTCTTTCGAAATAAACCGGAACTGATGGGGAACTTGCATCGTTGCAGGTAGTGAGAGTGTAAATTCACCTGAACGGAGGTACGCGGTAGGAGAGGGTGACGACATCCGTCCGGGCGAGATATGTTCGGTCATGAGGGAAAGCCGCAGGCCACACCTCTTGAATCCGAATGCCGTGCTGCGGGTTTTTTATAATCACCCGGGCCGGTGGGCCGGAGATCTCGCCCATGGGGGAGGAGGCGGAAGTCACCGAGTCCGAGGTTCCGGGGCTGGCCGGAGCCTGGTGCAAAAGGGAGACGCTCCGCACCGAGGCGGAGTGATCCGGGAACGGAGTTCTGCGTGGACATCGTCGTCAAGGGCCGCAAGACCGAGGTGCCCGAGCGGTTCCGGAAGCACGTGGCCGAGAAGCTGAAGCTGGAGAAGATCCAGAAGCTCGACGGCAAGGTGATCAGCCTGGACGTCGAGGTGTCCAAGGAGCCCAACCCCCGACAGGCCGACCGCAGCGCCCGAGTGGAGATCACGCTCCACTCCCGCGGTCCGGTGATCCGGGCAGAGGCGGCGGCGGGTGACCCGTACGCGGCGCTCGACCTGGCAGCGGAGAAGCTGGACGCCCGGCTGCGCAAGCAGCACGACAAGCGTTACTCGCGGCGCGGAGCGCGCAGGATCTCGGCAGCGGAGGTCCCCGACCACGTCCCCGACGCGGCGACACTCAACGGGACGGGGGCACAGCTCTCCGAAGGGAATTCGGAAGCCGTCCCCACCAAGAAGATCGGCTCGCTGGAGGTGCAGGGCGAAGGGCCCCTCATCGTCCGCGAGAAGACCCACGTGGCTGCCCCCATGACCCTGGACCAGGCGCTCTACGAGATGGAGCTGGTCGGGCACGACTTCTATCTGTTCGTCGACTCCGAGACCAAGGAACCCAGTGTCGTCTACCGACGGCACGCCTACGACTACGGCGTGATCCACCTCAGCACGGACACCATGGTCACGCAGCCGCATGCCCCCGAGGCGGGCGGAACGCTCGGCGGCTGACCGAGCCGGGTCACAGTTGGACCGGTGCCCCTGGTGCGCGCATGTGCGCCCCCAGGGGCACCGCTGTGCGACCGCTTCGCACCCTGCGCTGTCACCCCGGTGCCGTCCGGGCATGGAATCATGGCGGCAACGGCCCAAACGGTGGGCAGTTGCCTTGCGTTGGCGATGGCTCAGAACCACAGGCCACAGCCTTCAGGGGGAGGAACGATGGCGGACAGCTTCGGACCGATGCGTGGAGAGGACTCCGGCCACGACGGCACCGGCATGGGGCCGGACGCGGGCTCCAGGTACGGGGAGCCGGTGAAGGAGCCGGACCGGGAGCCGATCAGGGTCCTCGTGGTGGACGACCACGCGCTGTTCCGCCGCGGCCTGGAGATCGTGCTCGCGGCCGAGGAGGACATCCAGGTCGTCGGCGAGGCGGGGGACGGCGCGGAAGCGGTGGAGAAGGCCGCCGACCTGCTGCCGGACATCGTCCTGATGGATGTGCGGATGCCCAAGAGGGGCGGTATCGAGGCGTGCACCTCCATCAAGGAGGTGGCCCCCAGTGCGAAAATCATCATGCTGACGATCAGCGACGAGGAAGCCGACCTCTACGACGCCATCAAGGCGGGCGCGACCGGTTACCTCCTCAAGGAGATCTCCACGGACGAGGTGGCCACCGCCATCCGGGCGGTGGCCGACGGACAGTCGCAGATCAGTCCGTCCATGGCGTCGAAGCTGCTCACCGAGTTCAAGTCGATGATCCAGCGCACCGACGAGCGCCGGCTTGTGCCCGCGCCCCGGCTGACGGACCGTGAACTCGAAGTCCTCAAGCTCGTCGCCACGGGGATGAACAACCGGGACATCGCCAAGGAGCTGTTCATCTCCGAGAACACCGTGAAGAACCATGTGCGCAACATCCTGGAGAAGCTGCAGCTGCACTCCAGGATGGAGGCGGTGGTCTACGCGATGCGGGAGAAGATCCTCGAGATCCGCTGAGCGGTGTCAGGCGAGGGCGCGGGACAGCTCAGCGGTGAGCGGCTCGCGCAGCTCCGGTGCGTCGACCCGCTCCACGCGGACGTCCGTGCAGTCCACCCAGCTCGCGGCCTCGACCAGGGCCTGCGCGACGGCGGGGAGCGCCTTGGGGCCGTCCAGCGTGATCTGCTTCGCCACCAGGGTGCGGCCCTCGCGGGCCGGGTCGACGCGGCCGACGAGCCGGCCCCCGGCGAGTACGGGCATCGCGAAGTAGCCGTGCACCCGCTTCGGCTTCGGCACGTAGGCCTCCAGGCGGTGGGTGAAGCCGAAGATCCGCTCGGTGCGCGCCCGCTCCCAGACCAGGGAGTCGAACGGAGACAGCAGCGTCGTACGGTGGCGTCCCCGCGGGGGCGTGGCGAGGGCTTCCGGATCGGCCCAGGCCGGCTTGGACCAGCCTTCGACCGCGACCGGCACCAGGCCCGAGTCGGCGATCACCGCGTCGACCTGCTCCCCCTTGAGCCGGTGGTAGTCGGCGAGGTCCGCGTGGGTGCCGACGCCGAGTGACCTGCCGGCCAGACGCACCAGACGGCGCAGGCACTCGGCATCGTCCAGCTCGTCGTGCAGCAGGGCATCCGGGATCGCGCGCTCGGCGAGGTCGTAGACCCGCTTCCAGCCCCGGCGCTCGACGCACACCACCTCGCCGTACATCAGGGCCCGCTCGACGGCGACCTTGGCGCCGGACCAGTCCCACCACTCGCTGGTGCGCTTCGCGCCGCCAAGGTCGGTTGCCGTGAGCGGGCCCTGGGCACGGAGCTGCTTGACGACCTGGTCGTAGGCGCCGTCGGGCAGATCGTGGTGCCAGTGCGGGCGGGAGCGGTAGGCGCGGCGGCGGAAGGCGAAGTGCGGCCACTCCTCGATCGGCAGCAGGCAGGCCGCGTGCGACCAGTACTCGAACGCGCGCGGCGGCTCGGCCCCGGCCTTCCAGTACGCGTCCTCGACCGTCGCCCGGCCGACGGCGCCGAGACGGGCGTAGGGGATCAGTTCGTGGGAGCGGGCGAGGACGGAGATGGTGTCGAGCTGCACCGCACCCAGATGACGCAGAACCCCCCGGACGCCGGAGCGGCGGTCGGGGGCGCCCAGGAAGCCCTGGGCCCGCAGGGCGATGCGGCGGGCCTCGGCTGCAGAGAGGTCCGTGGAAGGACGAGGGAGGGTCGTCATACGTCCGCACGATAGAGGGCGGCACTGACAACGGCCGGGGCGGCGGGGGCCGGGGCTGTCCGGCGGATCACGGCCGGAGACGGCCGGCGGTGCCCGTCCGGACGGCTCGTCCGGACGGGGGCTCCGCAACGATCCGCCGGGCAGCGGCACCGGGCCCCGGGCGGGCACCGGTCCGGGGACGCCCGAGTCGCCCCTCGCCGCCCCTGATCGGGGTCGAGGGCCGTCCGGAAGGCCGGACCGGGGAAGTCCGGGAACCGACCGGGAGGCCGGACCGGAGCGCTCCAAGAGCCGCACCGGAGCGACCTGGAGACTGGTCCGAAGCGGCCCGGAGCGGCCCGGAGCGGCCCGAAGCGGCCCGGAGCGGCCCGGAGCGGCCCGGGGGCCGGCCCGGAGGGCGTCACTCCTTGGCGGGCAGGTAGGGAGCCGTCGACGGGAGGCCCAGGTCGGAGGGGAGCAGGGAGCCGATCCAGCAGTCGCGCAGCACCCCCTTGTTGTTGAGCGAGGAGCGCAGGGTGCCCTCGATGACGAAGCCCGCCCGTTCCGCCACCGCGCGGGAGGCCCGGTTGCCGACCTCGGCGCGCCATTCCACACGGTCGATCGACATCTTCGTGAAGGCCCAGCGGGAGACGGCGACGGAGGCCTCGGTGATGTAGCCGTTGCCGCGGTGCTTCTTGGTGCCCCAGTAGCCGATCTCGCCCACTCCCAGGGACCGCATGGTGATGCCGAGCATGCCGGTGAGCTCCCCGGAGGGGAGGAAGGCGCCGAAGGTGAACATCGAACCGCTCGTCCAGCCGTCCGGACACATCTGTTCCGTGAAGCCCCGCGCGTGCTCGGGAAGGTACGGGGAGGGAACCGTGGTCCAGCGCTGGATGCCGGGATCCTGGCAGGCGGCGTACACGGCGTCGGTGTCCTGGGGGCCGACTGCGCGCAGCAGAAGACGGTCGGTGGTGAGGGCGGCGGGGTCCATCGGCCGATTCTGCTCACGGAGGAGAATCGGCGCCAACTCTTTGCCGTACGTGAGGAAAGGGTCACTCTTCGCGCAATCCGGCGATGGAGCGGCACCATCCGCGGGACACGCGCGTTGTTCCTTCGAAAGCGGCCGTGAAACAGATATGACGCTGTGCGCGGCCACGGTCACGGCAGGCCTCCCGGCGCGGTGGGGTCCTCGCATACGATGGCCGTTGCTCAGCAATGAATATGGAAACCGACCGTCCCAGGCCCGACCGGCAAGGAGACCACCCCCCGTGTCCGTCCTCTCCAAGATCATGCGTGCAGGCGAAGGCAAGATCCTGCGCAAGCTGCACCGCATCGCGGGCCAGGTCAACTCCATCGAAGAGGACTTCATCGACCTCTCCGACGCCGAGCTGCGGGCCCTCACTGATGAGTACAAGCAGCGGTACGCCGACGGTGAGAGCCTGGACGACCTGCTCCCCGAGGCCTTCGCCACCGTCCGTGAGGCCGCCAAGCGCGTCCTGGGCCAGCGGCACTACGACGTGCAGATCATGGGCGGCGCCGCCCTGCACATGGGATACGTGGCGGAGATGAAGACCGGTGAGGGCAAGACCCTCGTCGGCACCCTGCCCGCCTATCTGAACGCCCTGTCGGACAAGGGCGTCCACATCATCACGGTCAACGACTACCTGGCCGAGCGCGACTCCGAGATGATGGGCCGCGTCCACAAGTTCCTCGGCCTGGACGTCGGCTGCATCCTGGCCAACATGACGCCGGCCCAGCGCCGCGAGCAGTACGGCTGCGACATCACCTACGGCACGAACAACGAGTTCGGCTTCGACTACCTGCGCGACAACATGGCGTGGTCCAAGGACGAGCTGGTCCAGCGCGGCCACAACTTCGCCATCGTCGACGAGGTCGACTCCATCCTCGTCGACGAGGCCCGTACGCCGCTGATCATCTCCGGTCCGGCCGACCAGGCCACCAAGTGGTACGGCGACTTCGCCAAGCTGGTCAAGCGCCTCAAGCGCGGAGAGCCCGGCAACCCCCTCAAGGGCATCGAGGAGACCGGCGACTACGAGGTCGACGAGAAGAAGCGCACGGTCGCCATCCACGAGTCCGGGGTCGCCAAGGTCGAGGACTGGCTGGGCATCGACAACCTCTACGAGTCGGTCAACACCCCGCTGGTGGGCTACCTGAACAACGCCATCAAGGCCAAGGAGCTCTTCAAGAACGACAAGGACTACGTGCTCATCGACGACGAGGTCATGATCGTCGATGAGCACACCGGCCGTATCCTCGCGGGCCGCCGCTACAACGAGGGCATGCACCAGGCGATCGAGGCGAAGGAGGGGGTGCCGATCAAGGACGAGAACCAGACGCTCGCCACCATCACCCTCCAGAACTTCTTCCGCCTCTACAAGCGCCGCGACCACAACGACAAGGAACAGCCCGGTCTGTCCGGCATGACCGGTACGGCGATGACCGAGGCCGCCGAGTTCCACCAGATCTACAAGCTCGGTGTGGTGCCCATCCCGACCAACCGGCCCATGGTCCGCAAGGACCAGGCGGACCTGATCTACCGCACCGAGGTCGCCAAGTTCGAGGCCGTCGTCGACGACATCGAGGAGAAGCACGGCAAGGGCCAGCCGATCCTGGTCGGCACCACCTCGGTGGAGAAGTCGGAGTACCTCTCGCAGCAGCTCAGCAAGCGCGGCATCCAGCACGAGGTGCTGAACGCCAAGCACCACGACCGTGAGGCGACGATCGTCGCCCAGGCCGGCCGCAGGGGCGCCGTCACCGTGGCGACCAACATGGCCGGCCGTGGTACGGACATCAAACTGGGCGGCAATCCCGAGGACCTCGCCGAGGCGGAGCTGCGCCAGCGTGGCCTCGACCCCGAGGAGCACATCGAGGAATGGGCGCACGCCCTTCCGGAGGCGCTCGTGCGGGCCGAGGACGCGGTCAAGGCCGAGAAGGACGAGGTCGAGCGGATCGGCGGGCTCTACGTGCTCGGCACCGAGCGGCACGAGTCGCGGCGGATCGACAACCAGCTGCGCGGCCGTTCCGGCCGTCAGGGCGACCCCGGTGAGTCCCGCTTCTACCTGTCGCTCGGCGATGACCTGATGCGCCTGTTCAAGGCCCAGATGGTCGAGCGCGTGATGTCCATGGCGAACGTCCCGGACGACGTGCCGATCGAGAACAAGATGGTCACGCGCGCGATCGCGTCGGCCCAGTCGCAGGTCGAGACGCAGAACTTCGAGACCCGTAAGAACGTCCTGAAGTACGACGAGGTCCTCAACCGTCAGCGCGAGGTCATCTACGGCGAGCGGCGCCGCGTCCTGGAGGGCGAGGACCTCCAGGAGCAGATCCACCACTTCATGGACGACACCATCGACGCCTACGTCCAGGCGGAGACGGCCGAGGGTTTCCCCGAGGACTGGGACCTGGACCGGCTGTGGGGCGCCTTCAAGCAGCTCTACCCCACCAGGATCACCGTCGAGGAGCTGGAGGAGGAGGCCGGCGACCGGGCCGGGCTGACGGCCGAGTACATCGGCGACACCGTCAAGAGCGACATCCGCGAGCAGTACGAGCAGCGTGAGGCGCAGCTCGGCTCGGAGATCATGCGTGAGCTGGAGCGCCGCGTCGTGCTGTCGGTCCTGGACCGCAAGTGGCGTGAGCACCTCTACGAGATGGACTACCTCCAGGAGGGCATCGGTCTGCGCGCGATGGCGCAGAAGGACCCTCTGGTCGAGTACCAGCGTGAGGGTTTCGACATGTTCACCGCGATGATGGACGGCATCAAGGAGGAGTCCGTCGGCTACCTGTTCAACCTGGAGGTCCAGGTCGAGCAGCAGGTCGAGGAGGTCCCGGTCGAGGAGGCGGCGCCGTCGCTGGACAAGGCCCCGCAGGACGCGGTGCCCGCGCAGGCGGGTGCCCGGCCGGAGATCCGCGCCAAGGGGCTCGACGCCCCGCAGCGGCGGAACCTGCACTTCTCCGCGCCGACGGTGGACGGCGAGGGCGGCACCGTCGAGGGGGAGTTCGCCGAGGACGAGCCGGTGCGCTCCGAGGCCGACGGCCTCACGCGCGCCGAGCGCCGCAAGCAGACGCGGGGCGGACGTCGCCGCAAGAAGTGACCGCGGTCCCGCCGGCAGCGGTGAGCTGCCGACGGAGACGGGCCGAGGGCCGGGCACCCCAGGGGTGCCCGGCCCTCGGGCGTCGTACGGGACCCGGTGGGATGTGCGGGCCGGTAGGGATGCAGGCCGGGTAGGGATGCAGGCCGGGTGGGGATGTGCGGGCCGGTAGGGGTGTACGGGCCGGTAGGGACGTACGGGCCGGTAGGGGTGTACGGGCCGGGTGAGGGCGTGCGGGCCGGGTGAGGGCGTGCGGGCCGGGTGAGGGCGTGCGGGCCGGTAGGGACGTACAGGGCCCGGACAGGGACATACAGGCCGGTAGGGACATACAGGCCGGTAGGGGTTGTACGTACGGGCCCGGTGGCGGGGTGCGGGGCTCAGCGGTCGTGCGGGTGGGGTGGGCGGGGGCCGCCCAGTTCCACGGCGGTGCAGCGCCAGCGCAGGTCGTGGCCCTGTTCCAGACGGAAGGCCATGGCCCGCAGCCTGTCGCCCGCGCCGATCCGGGCGAACACCTCGAGGGCACCCTCGCGGGGGACGTAGTAGCCGATGTCGCGCACGACCGGGCGGGTGCCGCGGGTGCGCAGCGGACCGCGCTCGGCGAGGTCCGCCAGCTCGTCGTAGGCGCGGCCCGCGGTGTGCCGGAGCATGGAGTGGACGGGCCGCTGACCGCTCAGGACGGCGAGGAGCAGCTCGGCGAAGTGGTCGGTGGGGCGGGGCTGCGGAACGGGCCGGCGGGGGGCCTGAGCGGGCACCCGGGGGACGGCCGGAGCAGATGCGGGACGGATGAGCGGCGCGGGGGCGGTGAGCGGTGCGGGGACGACGGTGAGGTGCGGCGGCCGGGGCGCGGTGGAACGCGGGGCTCGGGCGGGGACGGCCCTCGCGGCGCGTACGGAGGCTTCCCGCGCGGGTTCGGCGGACAGCGGCAGCGGTAGCGGACGAGGACGTCCGGGCACCGCCGGGGTTGTCGGGGCGAAGGACGACGGGCGGTTGTCGGTGGGGCGGGTGGAGGCGGCGCGGGGCGAGAGGGAGGGAGGGCCCTCGCCCGGCGGCGGGGTGGCGGGGGCGGTGCCACCCGCGGGGATGCGGGGAGGGGTGGTGCCGGTCGGGCGGCGCGTGTCGCGGCGGCCGGGGGGACGCGTACCGGTGCGGTGCTGAGCCCTGGTCATGACCTTGTTCATGTGACCCCGTTCGACGGGCCGGGCGTCGCCGCCGGCCGGGGGACCGGGGCGATACCAGGCGGTAACTTCGTGGTTGGGGATCTTGTACGGGGCGGCGGAGGGCGACGGCAAGGCGCCGTGAACCGTGTCGGGGCGGCGGGAGGATTCACTTATCCGAGTGAATGGCGGCCGGTCGGCCCTGTCCCGGAGCGGGCGTACCGGGTGAATTCCGGGCTCAGGGTGGACGCAGTCAAGGGGGTGGGCAGGAACCCGATGGGGGACGCCGCACGTACCCTGAAGGCTCACCCGGCCGGATGCGGCCACCCCCTCGAGGTGCTCCCCGATGCCCGGCGGACCTCCGACCACGAAAGCGGCCGACATGCGCGTCAAAGCTGCCGACATGCGCGTCTACGTCCCCCTGACCCTCTCCGGTCTCGCCGAGGCGTACCGGACGGGAGAACTGGGCGCGGGGCGGCTCCCCGGCTACGGTGTGACGCCCGCGTTGCGCGAGTGGTACCCCTCCGAGTTCGCCGAGGACCAGGAGTACGCGGCGCTGGGCTTTGCCGCGCTGGCCTCGCTGCGGCTGCTGGCGGCGGACGCCGGTGCCCCGCGGCGCCGGGTCGTGGTCGCCGTGGACGTACCCGACGGGGCGGTCTCGGCCGATCCGGCCGGCCCCGGTGCGCTATGGGTCGACGGGACCGTGCGGCTGTCTCGGGCGGCGGCGGTGCACGTGGACGCGGCGGACGCGGAGCCGGACGTGGCGTCGGCCGCGCAGGCGCTGCCCGCGGCGGACGGCGGGGACGACGGCGCACAGTCCGTCGTGGACAGGGCGGAGGACCACGAACTGCTGTGGTACGCCACGCAGGAGATCCCGAACCTGCTGGAGCCGACGGTCTGAGGTCTCCTGACCTGACCTGACCTGACCTGACCTGACCGGGGCGGGGCCCGGTGCCGATGTCGCGTTCCCGGCCGTCGGGTGCGGCGCCGACCCGGTGTTCTCCCGGTTGTCAGTGGTGGCGGGTACTTTTTTCCCATGGGGATGCACAGGGACGCGCACATCGTCTGGGACTGGAACGGCACGCTGTTCCACGACGTCGACGCGGTCATCGGGGCGACGAACGCGTCCTTCGCCGAGCTCGGCCTGGAGCCGCTCACTCCGGCGCGGTACCGGGAGCTGTACTGCGTGCCGGTGCCGAAGTTCTACGAGCGGCTGCTGGGACGGATGCCCACCGAGGCCGAGTGGGAGCTGATGGACGCGACCTTCCACCGGTACTACACCGAGCACCGGGTGCGGTGCGCGCTCGCCGAGGGAGTGGCGGAGCTGCTGGCCGGATGGTCGTCGGCGGGGCGCAGCCAGTCGATCCTCAGCATGTACGGGCACGAGGACCTCGTGCCCCTGGTCCGGGGTTTCGGCATCGAGTCCCACTTCCTGCGCGTCGACGGGCGGACCGGTCCGTCCGGTGGCGGCAAGTCGGAGCACATGG
The DNA here is from genome assembly GCF_036634175.1 of Streptomyces sp. P9-A2. Taxonomy (NCBI): domain Bacteria; kingdom Bacillati; phylum Actinomycetota; class Actinomycetes; order Kitasatosporales; family Streptomycetaceae; genus Streptomyces; species Streptomyces sp. P9-A2. The sequence goes on along the minus strand of NZ_JAZIFX010000001.1, from coordinate 3,158,163 downwards.
TGCGGCACCTCGACGCGCTGACCGGCGTGGACCCGGCCCGCACGGTGGTGATCGGGGACGCCGCCGACGACGCGCTGGCCGCGCGGCACGTGGGGGCGTCAGCCGTGCTCTACACCGGCGGCTCGCACAGCAGAGCCAGCCTCGAAGCGGTGGGGGTGCCGGTGGTGGACACGCTGGCTCAGGCCGTCGAGGAAGCGGAACGCCTGGCGGCCTGAGCCGCCCGGCCTGAGCCGCCCGGCCTGAGCCGCCCGGCCTGAGCCGGGCGGCGGGTGCCACGGCGAAGGGCGGACGATGGGCGGGAAACGGACGGTGGGTGACCGGGTGTCGCTGCACGCGCATTGTGTATAACGTCAAAGTTCCACCCCGTCTTTTGTACACATCCGGCTCATGACGGGCCCCCCTCGAGGGGGGATAGCCTGGGTGGCGTGATCAGCGCGATAGCTTGCGGGGGCCTCGTCGTCCCCGTTGTGCGCCCGGAGAGCACGGACGACATCCGTGACCGGGCGGCGCTCGCTGGTCCTCGCGGGCGGGACGGGACCCGGAGGGTCCCCGAGGCGCGCGGCATTCCCCGGGTACGGGCGTCGCGGAGAGCAGCGTCACACCCGTCGGGCGCGTCGGAATGGGCAGAGAAGCCCCCGCTCGTCTCATCCTGCGGCATAACGTCGGTACGGAGCGGACACCCCGCGTCCTGCCACCGCACCGCGGGCGCAGAGACCGCACTTCCTTCTACGTCACGCAATGGCGCGCGACAGGAGCCAGAGGACAATGCAGACCAAGCTGGACGAAGCAAAGGCCGAGCTGCTCGAAAAGGCCGCCCGGGTAGCTGAGAACAGCCCGGTCGGCGGGAAACTGCCGACCGGGACGATGGACAAGGGCATGCCCGACCGGGACACCGTGCTTGCGTTCCTCCAGCGCTACTACCTGCACACCGCCCCGGAGGACCTTGTCGGCCGCGACCCGGTCGACGTCTTCGGAGCCGCCTTCTCGCACCTCCGGCTGGCCGAGAACCGTCCCCAGGGCACGGCCAACGTCCGGGTCCACACCCCGACCGTCGAGGAGAACGGCTGGACGTGCAGCCACTCCGTCATCGAGGTGGTCACCGATGACATGCCCTTCCTCGTGGATTCCGTCACCAATGAGCTGACCCGGCAGGGCCGCGGCATCCACGTCGTGATCCACCCGCAGGTGGTGGTGCGCCGCGACCTCACCGGCAAGCTGGTCGAGGTGTCCGCCGAGCCCGCCGGGGGCGAACTCCCGCACGACGCCCACGTCGAGTCCTGGATCCACGTCGAGACCGACCGTGAGAGCGACCGCGGCGACCTCAAGCAGATCACCGCCGACCTGCTGCGCGTCCTGTCCGACGTCCGTGAGGCCGTCGAGGACTGGGGCAAGATGCGGCAGGCCGCCACCGAACTGGCCGAAGGACTGCCCGACGAGCCCGTCCCCGGGGATGTGCCGGGGCAGCAGGTCGAGGAGGCCCGTGAGCTGCTGCGCTGGCTCGCCGACGACCACTTCACCTTCCTCGGCTACCGCGAGTACCAGCTGCGCGACGACGACTCGCTGGCCGCCGTCCCCGGCACCGGTCTCGGCATACTGCGCTCCGACCCGCACCACGCCACCGACGAGGACCACCCGGTCAGCCCGTCCTTCGAACGGCTGCCCGCCGACGCCCGCGCCAAGGCGCGCGAGCACAAGCTGCTCGTCCTGACCAAGGCCAACAGCCGGGCCACCGTGCACCGGCCGTCGTACCTGGACTACATCGGCGTCAAGAAGTTCGACGCGGACGGCAATGTCGTCGGCGAGCGCCGCTTCCTCGGCCTGTTCTCGTCCGCCGCCTACACCGAGTCCGTCCGCCGGGTCCCGGTGATCCGCCGCAAGGTCGAGGAGGTCCTCGAGCGCGCCGGCTTCTCGCCGCACAGCCACGACGGACGCGACCTGCTGCAGATCCTGGAGACCTACCCGCGCGACGAGCTCTTCCAGACCCCGTCCGACGAGCTCCGGGCCATCGCCACCTCGGTGCTCTACCTCCAGGAGCGCCGCCGCCTGCGGCTCTACCTGCGCCAGGACGAGTACGGGCGCTACTACTCCGCCCTCGTCTACCTTCCCCGCGACCGGTACACCACCGGTGTGCGGCTGAGGATCATCGACATCCTCAAGGAGGAGCTCGACGGCATCAGCGTCGACTTCACCGCCTGGAACACCGAGTCGATCCTCTCCCGGCTGCACTTCGTGGTCCGCGTCCCGCAGGGCACCGAGCTGCCGCAGCTGTCCGACCAGGACCGGGAGCGCATCGAGGCCCGGCTGGTCGAGGCCGCCCGCTCCTGGGCCGACGGCTTCGGCGAGGCGCTCACCGCCGAACTGGGCGAGGAACGCGCCGCCGAACTGCTGCGCCGCTACGCGGGCTCCTTCACCGAGGGGTACAAGGCCGACCACACCCCGCGCAGCGCCGTCGCCGACCTGGTCCGGCTCGAACAGCTCGACGACGAGAAGAACTTCGAGCTCAGCCTGTACGAGCCGGTGGGCGCGGCCCCCGAGGTGCGCCGCTTCAAGATCTACCGCAAGGGCGAGGCCGTCTCCCTCTCCGCCGTGCTGCCCGTGCTCCAGCGGCTGGGTGTCGAGGTCGTCGACGAGCGGCCCTACGAGCTGCGCCGCGCCGACCGCAGCGTGGCCTGGGTCTACGACTTCGGACTGCGGCTGCCCAAGGCCGCCGTCGTCGCCGACCACCTCGGCGACGACGCCCGTGAGCGGTTCCAGGAGGCCTTCGCGGCGACCTGGACCGGCAAGGCGGAGAACGATGGCTTCAACGCCCTGGTGCTGGGGGCCGGGCTGACCTGGCGTCAGGCGGTGGTGCTGCGCGCCTACGCCAAGTACCTGCGTCAGGCGGGCTCCACCTTCAGCCAGGACTACATGGAGGACACCCTCCGCAACAACGTCCACACCACCCGGCTGCTCGTCTCCCTGTTCGAGGCGCGGATGTCGCCGGAGCGGCAGGGCGCCGGCTTCGAGCTGGTGGACGCCCTGCTGGAGGAGCTCGACGCCGCCCTCGACGAAGTCGTCTCGCTCGACGAGGACCGCATCCTGCGCTCCTTCCTCACGGTGATCAAGGCGACGCTGCGCACCAACTTCTTCCAGGAGGCGAGCGGCGGCCGCCCGCACGACTACGTCTCCATGAAGTTCGACCCGCAGGCCATGCCCGACCTGCCCGCGCCCCGGCCGGCGTTCGAGATCTGGGTGTACTCGCCGCGGGTCGAGGGCGTGCACCTGCGGTTCGGCAAGGTCGCGCGCGGCGGCCTGCGCTGGTCGGACCGCCGGGAGGACTTCCGCACCGAGATCCTCGGCCTGGTCAAGGCACAGATGGTGAAGAACACCGTCATCGTGCCGGTCGGCGCCAAGGGCGGCTTCGTCGCCAAGCAGCTGCCGGACCCGTCCGTGGACCGGGACGCCTGGATGGCCGAGGGTATCGCCGCGTACAAGACGTTCATCTCGGCGCTGCTCGACATCACCGACAACATGGTGGCCGGCGAGGTCGTGCCCCCGGCCGACGTCGTCCGGCACGACGGGGACGACACCTATCTCGTCGTCGCGGCGGACAAGGGCACCGCCAGGTTCTCGGACACGGCCAACGAGGTCGCCCAGTCCTACGACTTCTGGCTCGGTGACGCCTTCGCCTCCGGCGGCAGCGCCGGATACGACCACAAGGGCATGGGCATCACCGCCCGTGGCGCCTGGGAGTCCGTCAAGCGGCACTTCCGGGAGCTGGGGGTGGACACCCAGACCCAGGACTTCACGGTCGTCGGCATCGGCGACATGTCCGGCGACGTGTTCGGCAACGGCATGCTGCTGAGCAAGCACATCCGTCTGGTCGCCGCCTTCGACCACCGGCACATCTTCATCGACCCGACCCCGGACGCGGCCGCCGGTCACGCCGAGCGCCGCCGCCTGTTCGAACTGCCGCGCAGTTCCTGGGCGGACTACAACACCGACCTGTTGTCGGCCGGCGGCGGCGTGTTCCCGCGCACCGCCAAGTCCGTCCCGGTCAACGCCCAGATCCGCGAGGCCCTCGGCCTCGACTCCGGCGTCACCAAGATGACCCCGACGGACCTGATGAAGGCGATCCTCACGGCGCCGGTGGACCTGCTGTGGAACGGCGGCATCGGCACGTACGTCAAGGCGTCGAGCGAGTCCAACGCCGACGTCGGCGACAAGGCCAACGACCCCATCCGCGTCGACGGCAAGGACCTGCGGGCCGACGTCGTCGGCGAGGGCGGCAACCTGGGCATGACCCAGCTCGGCCGGATCGAGGTCGCGCTGCACGGCAGCCGGATCAACACCGACGCCATCGACAACAGCGCCGGCGTGGACACCTCCGACCACGAGGTGAACATCAAGGTCCTGCTCAACACCCTGGTCGCCAACGGCGACATGACGGTCAAGCAGCGCAACAAGCTGCTCGCCTCGATGACCGACGAGATCGGCCGGCTGGTGCTGCGCACCAACTACGCGCAGAACACCGCGATCGCCAACGCCCTGGCCCAGTCCAAGGACATGCTCCACGCCCAGCAGCGCTTCATGAAGTACCTGGTGCGCGAGGGCCACCTCGACCGGGCCCTGGAGTTCCTGCCCACCGACCGCCAGATCCGTGAGCGGCTGAGCGCCGGGCAGGGCCTGACCGGCCCGGAGACGGCCGTCCTGATGGCGTACACGAAGATCACGGTCGCCGACGAGCTGCTGCGCACCTCACTGCCCGACGACCCGTACCTCAAGGGGCTGCTGCACTCGTACTTCCCGGCCCCGCTGCGCGAGCAGTTCCCCGACCGGATCGACGCACACCCGCTGCGCCGCGAGATCACCACGACCGTCCTGGTCAACGACACGGTCAACACGGGCGGTACGACGTATCTGCACCGGATGCGGGAGGAGACCGGAGCGTCGCTGGAGGAGATCGTCCGGGCCCAGACCGCGGCCCGCGCGATCTTCCGGTCCGCCACGGTGTGGGACGGGGTCGAGGAGCTCGACACCAAGGTGGCGGCGGACGTCCAGACCCGGATCAGGCTGCACTCGCGCCGGCTGGTGGAGCGTGGCACGCGCTGGCTGCTGAACAACCGGCCGCAGCCGCTGGAGCTCGAGGAGACGGTGACGTTCTTCGCCGAGCGTGTCGAGCTGGTCTGGTCGCAGCTGCCGAAGCTGCTGCGCGGCGCGGACCTGGAGTGGTTCCAGAAGGTCCACGACGAGCTGACGGGCGTCGGTGTCCCGGCGGAACTCGCCACCCGCGTGGCCGGGTTCTCCTCCGTGTTCGCGGCGATCGACATCGTCTCGGTGGCCGACCGCACGGGCAAGGAGCCGCTGGACGTCGCCGAGGCGTACTACGACCTCGCCGACCGGCTGCGTATCACCCAGCTGATGCACAGGATCAGCGACCTGCCCCGCGCCGACCGCTGGCAGTCCATGGCCCGCGCGGCGATCCGCGAGGACCTGTACGCGGCGCACGCGGCGCTCACGGCCGAGGTGCTGGCGGCGGGCAACGGCACGTCGACACCGGAGCAGCGGTTCAAGGTGTGGGAGGCGAAGAACGAGGCCATCATCGGCCGGGCCCGCACCACCCTGGACGAGATCCAGAGCTCGGACACCTTCGACCTGGCGAACCTGTCGGTGGCCATGCGGACCATGCGGACGCTGCTGCGCTCGCACTCGTAAGGCACCGCGCGCACGCGCACGGCCCACAACCCGCAGGGGCGCCCCGGACACACGGTCCGGGGCGCCCCTGCGGCGTTGCGGTGCCGGTCTCAGGCGGGCTTCGGAGCGGTCGCGGGCTCGGGCCCGGTCGCGGGATCGGTTCGGGGCCTCGCTTCGGGCTGCCCGGGTTCGGGGTCCGGCTTCGGGGCGGGTTTCGGCTCGGCCTTCGGTTTCGGCTTGCGGGCCTTGTCCGGGCCGCCGGTGAACTTCTCGTACTCCTTGAGCACCTCGTCCGTCGGGCCGTCCATGCGCAGCTCGCCGCGCTCCAGCCACAGGACGCGGTCGCAGGTGTCGCGGATCGACTTGTTGCTGTGGCTGACCAGGAACACCGTCCCGGCGTGCTTGCGCAGCTCGCGGATGCGGCTCTCGGAGCGCTTCTGGAAGGAGCGGTCGCCGGTGGCCAGCGCCTCGTCGACGAGGAGGACGTCGTGGTCCTTCGCGGCGGCGATGGAGAAGCGCAGTCGGGCGGCCATGCCGGAGGAGTAGGTGCGCATCGGCAGGGTGATGAAGTCGCCCTTCTCGTTGATGCCGGAGAAGTCGACGATCTCCTGGTAGCGCTCCTGGACCTGTCCGCGGGACATGCCCATCGCGAGCCCGCCCAGCATGACGTTGCGCTCGCCCGTCAGGTCGTTCATCAGGGCGGCGTTGACGCCGAGCAGGGAGGGCTGGCCGTCGGTGTAGATCCGGCCGTTCTCCACCGGGAGCAGTCCGGCGACGGCCTTGAGCAGGGTCGACTTGCCGGAGCCGTTGGTGCCGATCAGGCCGATGGCCTCACCCCGGTGGGCGACGAAGGAAACGTTGCGCACCGCGTGCACCGTGCGCACGCCGGACACCTTCTCGGTCTTGCGGCGGCGCACGATGCGGTTGAGGGCCGCGGTGGCGGAGCCGCGTCCGGCGCCGGTGCCGTTGACCCGGTAGACGATGTCGACGCCGTCGGCGATGACGGTGGGGATCTTCTCGTCGGTGTTGTCAGCCACGGCCGTAGGTCTCCTCAGCCTTCCAGAAGTAGACGAAGCCGATCACGCCGGCCAGCAGGGCCCAGCCCACCGCGAAGGCCCACACGTGCGGGGGCAGGTACGAGGAGCCGTAGCCGTCGATCATCGCGAAGCGGACCAGGTCCATGTAGACCGCGGCCGGGTTCCACTGCAGGACGTCGGCGAGCCAGCCGGGGACGTTCTTGTCCGCGAGCCTGGCCGAGATGCTGAACATGACGCCCGAGGCGTACATCCAGGTGCGCAGCACGAACGGCATCAGCTGGGCCAGGTCGGGGGTCCTGCTGCCCAGGCGGGCGAAGATCAGCGCGAGTCCGGTGTTGAAGACGAACTGGAGCAGCAGCGCGGGCAGCACCAGCAGCCAGGACAGGGCGGGCATGCTGCCGAACGCCATCACCACGACGACCAGGACGATCATCGAGAACAGCAGCTGCTGGAGCTGCTGCAGCGCGAAGGAGACGGGCAGCGCGGCCCGCGGGAAGTGCAGGGCCCGTACCAGGCCGAGGTTGCCGGAGATGGCGCGCACGCCCGCCAGCACCGAGCTCTGCGTGAAGGTGAACACGAACACGCCGGTCACCAGGAACGGCACGTAGATGTCGCCGGGGATGCCTTTGCGGGCCCCCAGCAGCAGACCGAAGATGAAGAAGTACACGACCGCGTTCAGCAGCGGGGTGGCCACCTGCCACAGCTGGCCCAGCTTCGCCTGGCTGTACTGCGCGGTCAGCTTCGCCCGGGAGAAGGCGAGGATGAAGTGCCGGCGCGCCCACAGCTCGCGGACGTAGCCGGGCAGGGTGGGGCGGGCGCCGCTGACCGTGAGGCCGTGGCGGGCGGCGAGGGCCGGGAGGTCGTCCTCGGCGGCCGGGGGGACCGGTGCGGGAGGCGGTGTGTGGAGGACCTGACTCACATCCGCTGCTTTCGCTAGGGGGTGGGGGTGGGGGTGGGGTGGGGTGGGATGACGGTGGGGTGGTGCGGTGCCGGATCCCGCCCGGTGTTTCCCCGCGCGTCTTCGCACGTTCACCTACGTCGGGACGGCACCGTATCGTCGCAACGTGAGCGTAGGGCGAATGTGCGTCGGAACGCAACCGTTTCGTCGTGGCGGCCCAGGTCCTGCCCAGGTCCTGCCCAGGTCCGGGCCGGACTCGATCCGCGGCTGCCCATGCCTGTCTGTGCCGGATCGGTGTACGTACTGTCGTCAGAACGGGTCCGTATCGTCGTCACGCCCTATGCTGGGCCGCATGACGACGAACGCCGAGGAGCCCCAGCCGCGTCCGCGCCGCAGGGCTCCCGCCGGGGCGGCCGTACTGCGCGAGGACGTGACGGAGGCGATCCGGGCGGCCGTCTTCGAGGAACTCGCGGCCGTCGGCTACGCGCGGATGTCCATCGAGGGCATCGCGCGCCGCGCGGGCGTCGGCAAGACCGCGGTGTACCGCCGCTGGCGCTCCAAACTGCACCTGGTCCTGGACCTGGTCTCCGCCCTCGCCGTGCAGGGCCTGCCCGCACCGGACACCGGCACCCTCGAGGGCGACCTCCGCCTGCTCTATGAGGTCACCTCACGCGCCCTGCGCCACCCCGTCGCCTCGCAGATCCTCCCCGACCTCCAGGCCGAGGCGGCCCGCAACCCCGACATCGCCGAGGCCCTGCGAAAGGCGCTGCGGGAGGGCCAGGACGGGGTCGCCAAGGGCATCGTCACGGCGGCACAGGAGCGGGGCGAGGTGCGCCCCGGCATCGACCACGACCTGGCCCTCGACCTGATCTCGGGCCCGCTGTACTGGCGCTCGGTGATCATCCGCAACCCGAAACTGCCGAAGGGCTACCTGGCGGCGCTGGCGAGGGCGACGACCGCGGGGCTCAAGGCTCTGTGACGCGGGGGCGGCCGGAGGGCACCGGCCCGACGCCAGAGCACGCTCCTGCCCTGCCACCGAAATAGCTGAAGTGAAGGCCCCTGCCGAAGCGAGGGGTGCAGGAACATGTTGAGGGTGATACGTCAGCCATCTGTGGGGCGGTGATCTGCCAGGAGCAGAGCGAACGGCCCAACGGGGAGGAGGAACCGCCCCTCGTGAACGGCCCGGAGCACATCAGCCATCGGCCACCACATCTACTGCCATCCGTGTTCGGTCAGCGGGCCCGTGCCGTTCAGGTAGCCGTGAAGGCCGGCGGCCGGGTACTCGATGATGTCCTCGGGTAGCTCGTGCACGGTGAACCATTGGAGTGCAAGGCACTTCTCCGGTTCCTTGTTGACGGGTTCTCCCTCCCACTCGGTGGCCTCGAAGAAGAAACCGATCCGCTCGTGCTGGTGCTGCCGGTGGTGCACGACGTGCACGAGACGCAGGTGGGCGGGGTCAACGGTGAGGCCGGTCTCCTCGAACAGTTCGCGGGCTGCACCGGTGGGCAGTGTTTCGCCGTGGTCGAGTTTGCCCGAAGGCATGTGCCATCGGCCGTAGCCGTAGGGGCCGCCCCGCTGAGAGAAGAGGATCTTGTCGCCGTCACGGATGATGACGTGGGTGTCGATGATGGGCTGTGCCGGTTGTTCGCTCATGTTTCCTGGGGGGTTGGGTTGGTGGTTGAGGCCACCGACGGTAGTGGCAGCGGTGGGATCGCGTCGGCGATTCGGCTCGCCACCTCCGATGGTGTGGCAGCGCTGGTGTCGAGTACGAGAACGTTGACGCCCCAGGACGTGAGGAACGCCGCGGCGTCGCGGTAGAGCTCGACTTCCCGGCCTGGGGCGGTGGGGTCACGGTGGAAGCGGTGGGTGATCCCGCGTTCGGTGATGCGGTCCGCGATCAGGCCGGGCGTGGCCGTGAGGATCACGGCGAGGTCTGGCTTCACGGCATGCTGGTTGAGGGCTATGAGGAAGTCCAGCGGCACCCCGTCCAATTGCTGGAGAACGAGCGTGGACGCCACATAGCGGTCGCAGACGAGAAGTTCACCCGCGCGGAGCGCGGCGGTGATTTCAGTGTCGATGTGCTCGTACCGGTTTGCCGCGACCAGGCATGCCAGGGCCAGGCCGTGGAGGTGGTCGGCGTTCGTGCGGAGGAATCGGCCCAGGTCGCTGGCGGACGGCTGGGTGGTCATCCGGGCAGCGACGCCCTGCCGTGTGAGGTGACGGTTCAGATCGGCGACCGTGGTGGATTTCCCGACGCCGCTGGGCCCGTCGATGGTGACGAAGAAGCCCGTACGCTCGCCCGTCATGCAGCGGCCTCCTGCCCGCTGTGGTTCCGTTCGTGCTGTTCGCGTGTCAGCAGCGCGAGCGTGCCGCGTACGACGTCGAGGGGTACCCCGCCGAACTGGATACCGACGGAGAAGTTGAATTCATCGCGCTGCCGCATGGACTCGTCGGCACCGTCCTGGGTGAGGTCCACGTCGCCGTAGGCGAGGAGTTCGTCCGGGTTGTAGCCGTTCTTGATGAGGGTCTGCCATACCGGGGTGCCGGGGTAGGGCCGGAACTCGAAGACGCTGGCCCGGATGTCGCCGGGGTGCTGGTCGGCGATGGCCCACAGGTTGCGGATGTGCCGGACCGTGGCGTCGAGGTCTTCTTGGGACTCGCCGGGGAATCCGAGAATGAAGTAGCCTTTCACGCCGATGCCGTGGGCAACGAGGCGGCGGGCGACGCGTTCGGTCATCTCGGCGTCGATCCGCTTGTCCATGGCGGTGAGGATGCGGTCGCTGCCGGACTCGATCCCCAGGGCGACCTCCCGCAGCCCGTTGGCGACGAGAGTCCCCAGCTCCTGGTCCGTGCAGCGGTCGAGGACGTTGATGCGGCCGGTGGCGTCCCACACGTACCGCTCGCCGATCCGGTGCTGGGTGAAGGCCGCCATCTGATCGTCGATGACCCGCTTCGCTCCGAGGAACAGGTCATCGACGAAACGGAACGCGGTCACGCCGTACTGGTCATGCAGGGAGTCCAGCTCGCCGATGATGTTCCTGGGGGAGCGGACTCGGATCTTCACATCGGGGTTGGCGCTGAAGGCGGCCCCGCAGAAGGTGCAGTTGTACGGGCAGCCGCGGCTGCCGACGATGTTCGCCTCGAGGTGCCCGTGGGCGGCGCCGGCCGTCAGCCAGTCGCTTCCGCGGCTCGCGGCGAGGCGGCGGTCAGCAGGGGTGGGCGCGGCGCGGTAGGGATCCTGCGGCAGGAAGGCCCGGTTCACGTACGGCAGGGTGTCGATGTCTGGGCCGAGCATCTGCCCGCTGGTCTGAGGGTCGGCTACGCCGCCGGCCCGGCTGCCGATGAGCGGGTCGCGCCAGAGCACTCCAGGAAGTTCCCGGCGGCGCTGCATGTCCTCCAGGAGGGCCGCGACGCGCAGCTCCCCTTCGCCGAGGACCAGGGCTTTGAGGTGGCGCATGCGGGGATCGGCGAGGATACGGTCCGGCATGGCCTTGGCGTGGTGCCCGCCCACCATGAGCGCGATCTGCGGGTTCAGCTTGTCGGCGATGCGCGCGGACATTTCGTAGGTGGGTGCGAGGAGATTCATCGCGGCCCATCGCGGCGCCATGCCGTTGACGATCTGTGCTGTCTCCTCGATGCCCAACCCGAGCGCCTCGGCGTCGAGGACGCCGACGTTGAACCCGGCGCGCTGGGCGTAGGTGGCGATGTACGCCATGCCCAGCACGGGGAGGGTGTAGTCGTTGGTCCGCGGCCGTAGGCCGTAGTCGCGTAGCGGCGCGTTCACGAACAGGGCGTCGAGCGTGTGGTTGGCGTCGGCGCCCGAGATCAGTGCTAAGTGCCGCATGGGTCCTCCAGGTCAGCGCGGGCGTGTGAGCCCCAGGTGAGGGTGGAGAGGGTCAAGGTGTGCAGAGCGGTGCGGTCGGTACCGGCCCAGTCGGTCCACATCGGCCCGAACGTCTTGTCTTTCTTGCCGGGCCAGGGGTAGGCGGGGGCGATCTGCGCGGCCCAGGTGCGCACGGCGAGGTCGTCGTGCGGGTAGATGCTGAAATCGCCGGTGAAGTCGGCTGCGGCTGCGGCCGCGGTCCACGGGCCGATGCGCGGGACGCGGGTGAGCGCCGTCACCAGGTCGCCGGCGTTCATCTGTTCCCACTCGGTGTGGTGCTGCTCGTAGTGCGCGGCCGCCGCCTGGAGGGCGGTGCGGTGGAACTTCGCGCCGACCTCGGCGAACTGCTGCTCTGCCAGGCCGAGCACCTCGCCGGCGGAAGGGGCGATGGCGAGCGTGCCGGACGGCCCGTCCACGCGGGTGCCGTAGGTGCTGCACCAGGCGCGGTAGAGCTTGCGGGCCTGGTCGGCGCGTACGACCTGCCGAAGGACCGCGGTGGTGATCGCATCCCACAGCCACGGGTTGGCCAGGCGCTGGGTGACGCCGAGCCTGTTGAGGCCATCCCGAAGCGGAGCGGGAGCGGCAGCGGGAAGATGAGCCGGCTCGGTGGTGATGTACGTCGGCTTCACGTCCTCGGTTCCGTGCACGCACCGTTCGCGCAGGCCGTCCCGGTCGAAGGAAAGGGCCCAGATACCGGAGGCGGTACGGACGGCACGCGCGCGTGCACCGTCGTCGTAGCTGTGCCAGGCGGGGTGATCGGTCGTCAGGACGTCGGTCATCTGATGCTCCTCATGGTGCGTGGTGGGCCTCCGTAGCCTCTCGCGTCCCTGTGCTGCGGCGCGCCGTGACCGCTGAAACCGGTGGCATCAGCCGATGAGCCGGTGTCGGACCAGGTAGGCGCGCATCGCCTGGTACTCCTCGAGCGTCGGTGGGCGGGAGTCCTCCGGTTCGCCGCCCGGGAGGGCGGGAGCCGGCCAGGTCTCCAGGGGCGGCATCAGTTCTTCAGCGGCGTGGGAGAGCTTCTTACGGCGTGGGCCGCGAACGAACAGGGTGACCGTGTCCGGCTCCATCACCGCCTGGTGCACCAGCGCGTCGCCGAGCGTGTAGGTACTGCCGGGCCTCTCGATCGTCACGACGGCGGGCTCAAGGTCGGCTCCGGTGAACGGGCCGGACCAGCCGTTGGTGCGGCGCCGCACCACATGGACGTAGCCGCCGGTCAGAATGCGGGTGGCGAACGCGTAGCAGTGATCGTGGGGAACCAACTGGTTCTCCGGCCGGGGATTCATGTTCAGGCGGATCTCGAAGCCCCGGCCCGGGGCCTGGTAGAGCGACAGCCGGTTGAGCAGCAGTGTGACGCGGCTGGCGTCCATCCGCTCCTGGTCGTGCAGCACTTCGTTGACGAGCCGTGTCAGCAGGGCCCGGTCCCCGGCCAGCCGGTCGAGCAGAGTGCGGCTGATGCGCTGCACCTCGCGGAGGTCATCCAGGTCCAGGGACGGCACACGATCGAGCCATGAGGCCGCAGTCCTCAGCATCGGCCCTCCCGCATGGCGGAAGGCAGGCTTTCAAGTACCCGGCGGGCCCGCCGGGCAAGGGCCGCGTACTCGTCACCAGCGAGCTCGTCCGTGCCCGTAAGGGCACGGGAGGTAGCGAGCACCTGAACGCCGTCGCTGCTGCCCTGGGTCGCGCACAGCGTGCCCGGGTGCACGGCGAACACCTGCTCGGCGCCGAAGCTGCGCGCGTATTGCGGGCGCCCGGCCTGTATGTCCCCGGGCTCCTGGTACACCTCCAGGGCAGCGGTGCCCGCGAGGGTGAGCACGATTGTGGGAGCGTCCACCGGCCACGGTGTCATGACGGACTGGGCGGCCATCCGCAGGTAGAGCACGTGATCGTCCGGACTCGGGATGGGCAGGTAGGCGTAGCCATGTGCAAGGAGCGCGCAGGCCGGCCGGGGCGTGCCGATGGCCAGGGCACTCAGGACGCGGGTGGCGAGAGGCGCGAGCCAGTCGGTGGGAGCCGGCAAAGAGATCGCGGGGATCTCGGCGGGGTCTCGGCCCTGCTGGAGGAGCCGATCCACGAAGGCGGGGAGTAGAGCGTTCAACAGATACCTCCCTTGAGAGGGGCGGGGCCCTTTGCCGGCCCCCTCGGGGGAAGCGGGGGCGGCAAAGAGGGCTGGGGCCCGGCGCTGGATTCAGTGAGCCGTGGGGGAACACGTCAGACAGCCGGCGCCGGGAGTTGGACCTGCCCGGCGGCCCAGGCCGGGGCATCCGGGCTGCCGGGCAGGGGCCTGTGCGGCGCGCTTCAGCTCTCGGACCAGTTCGCCCAGGTCCACGAGCCGGAAGGAGCTGAGGCGTCTGACCAGTTGGGAGGCGAGGAACGTCGAGAGGTTGGGGTGCCCGTACGGCAGGGGTTCGTCGGGGCGGGCGATGGCCTTCACGCCCAGGCCGCCGTAGCCGTAGAGGACGCCGTGCACCCCGTACAGGGGGGCGCTCTGGGCGAGGAACACCATGGGACGGCCGTGGAGGTGCGGGCACAGCTCGGCGGAGGCGCGGATGTGCCGGGCGCACACCGGAGGCTGAGCGGTGAGCACTTGGGTCTGCTCGGGGCCCACGGTGCCGGGCCCGGCGAGGAAGATGTACCCGAGCGGGGTGCGGGCGGGTTCGGCGCAGACCTGGCAGCGCATGGCCTGCATGGTCATCCGCTGCCGGAAAGGGTGCATGAGCCGCCACTGGGGCTTTCCCGTCGGCATCTTGTGCTCGTCGACGGGGTTGAAGGAGCAGCGGCCCCACAGTACGCCGCGCAGGTCCCGGTCCCGGGGGTCCTCGTCCGCGTAACAGAGCCGGTGGCGGCCCGGTCCGAGTGTGGCCAGCATCAGATTGTTGGGGGCGGCTTCCTCGCCCTCACGCTGGATGACAAAGGGGACCAGGGCCGGCTTGGTGCGCACGCGCTTGTTCCTTGGGTGTGGTGTGGTGGGACGTACAGGGGCCGGGCTCATGCCGCCTCCCTCAAGCGTCTCGTTGCGATGAGACGTTCCATCAGTTCGTTGACGGTCCAGCCCAGCCGGCGCAGGTGCCCGACGGCGCGCCAGTGGTCGCCCGGCATGGCCTCGCTGCGCGAGTTCGTCGACGTGCTCCTCGGCCGGTATGACGTCGTCCAGGAGCCCGTCGCCGTCGAACGGCTGCCGCTGTCGGACCTTCTCCGGCACTACGTGCAGTGAGCCGCCGTCCAGGGGCGGAGCCCACGCCGGCACGGGGCGGTTCCACCGCCGTACGGTCGCAGTCACCGGCCGGTTCCGGGCAGAGGGAGAGCGCACCAGGCGCATGAGCCGTCCTCGCTGAAGCCCCACGTGCCGCCCAGTTCCTTGAGGAGGATGTCCACCAGGAACAGGCCGCGCCCGCTCTCCGCTTCGTTCTCGGGGTTCTCGAGGGACGGGGGCGCCGAGGGCGTTTTGTCGTCGACTTCAAAGCGCAGTTCGCCCGCCGTCGGCATCCAGACCCGCACGCCGAACGAGTCGCGGCGTCCGTGCTGCACCGCGTTCGTGCACAGCTCCGACATCACGATCAGCAGGGCGTCCACCTGGTCGTTGGGCAGCGGACAGTGATAGCGGGCCCACGCCCGGGTAATGCGCCGCGCGACCTCCACGCTCGACGGTTCCGAGCGGATCGTCATCTCGAAGGCGGGAAGTGCAGGGCCCGCGGCCGTCGACGGGGATACATCTAACACGCAGGTGGATTCGGCGACTCTGGGGGGCATAAGGGGGACTCCCTGGTCCGCGATTGTGCACGCCTGGGCACGCTGAGTGAGTTGGTATGAGCGTGGCAATTACGTCCGGACGGCTCTACCCCCAAAACGCCCTCGGGATCTGACGGGAAGTTGACCCACTTCCTCGGAACTTCCTCGGCCCTCCCCCGGAACCGCTAAGTAACGTCGGTGTGGGGCAACTTGCCAGGGAGAGCGTTCTACCGTCGTGGCAGTGACGCGCTCGGCAGAGGAATGGGAGACATCGTGTTGTTCTTCCGGTACACCTGCGAAGCCCACGGCCTACGGCACCCCGACGACTTCCTGTCGAAGTACCGGGAGGCCGCCGCACGGTTAGGGCTCCAGAACACGGACGAGCCGGCCCCGAAGACCATCGAAGGATGGATCTACGAGGGTCGGAAGCCGCAACGGGTCTTCCGACCCGTCATCGTCGAGATGCTGGGCTACAGCATCGAGGCCCTGTGGACGGATGCCCCCGAAGGCACCGCGTCCCAGTTCGTGCCACTCACAGGCGCGTCACCGACTACACCCCACGCCGATTCCGACGTGGACCTGGACGACATGAAAAGGACGGGCGCGATGGCTGTGCGACGCGCAAAGGATTTCCTCCTGGGGGCCGACCGTGAGCGAGTCGGTGAGGACACGTTCGGTCTGCTCGATGACGAGGTGCAGCGGCTCGTCGCCGCGTACCCGCGGGAACCCCTGTCGGTGATCTGGGACGACCTGCTGGAGACCCAAGAGCAGGTCTTCCGCCTCTTGGAGGGCGGAAGGGTCCGGCCGTCGCAGCTCCGCGACCTGAACGTCAAGGGTGCCGTGCTGTCGTTCATGGTGGCCAAGGGATTCAACGACATGGAGGTCCCCCACCAGGCCATGACCATGACCCGCGTCGCGGCGGCCTGCGCCAGAGACGCCGAGCACGCCGGGCTGATCGCGCTCACCGACGGCCTCAAGTCGCTCATTGCCTACTGGGCGGACAAGCCCACGGACGCCTACCACTACGCCAGCCAGGGCGCCGCGACGGCGGAGCATCTTCACGGCACCGTCGGCCTGTGGCTTCTAGGCCTCCGGGCGCGCGCCGCCGCCGTGCTCGGCGACGAGGAGACGGTGCGCGCCGCCAGCCAGCAGGCAGCCGACCGGCGGGAGCGCGTCATCCACGACGACCTGGACGAGCTCGGCGGACTGTTCACCTACGCCCCGGAGAAACAGCTCTACTACACGGTGGAGGCCGAGACCCTTCTCGGCCACGGCGGCGCGCAGCTCGCCGCGCAGGCGGAACAGGCCGTGCAGGGGTTCAGCGACCCCAGCGCCCCGACCTGGGCGTTCGGTGACCTCGCGGGGTCTCAGTGCGACCTCGCGCTCATCCGTCTCTTCGGCGGGGATCTGGACGGTGCTGCCGAAGCCATCCGGCCGGTGCTCGACTTGCCCGCCTCGCACCGCAACGCCGGCATCGTCATGTCGGCGATGCGCGTACGGCACGCGCTGATGAGCAGCCCGGCGCAGGGGGCCGTCGTCGCGCGGGATCTGCGCGCGGAGATCGAGGTGTTCCCGGCCGGCCGGCCCGCTCTGCCCCATGGGTAGAGTCCGGGGCATGTACCCGGTTGAACGTTCCAGAGAACGACTTGACCTGCGGGAACTCGCCTCGGACGACGTGGACGCAATGCTTGCCATCTACGGCAGCGCCGAAGCAACGGAGCACATGAGCTTCGATCCACGCACCCGCGATCAGGTCGAGCAGATCGTGGCGCGGTCCATCGCCGCCGCCACCGCAACGCCCCGCACCGAATACGCCCTTGCGGTCGTCGAGCGAGAAACGGCCGAACTGATCGGGTTCGGCCGGCTGGCCACCGACCCCCACCAGCAGCGCGGGGCCACCATGGGCTTCGCGCTGCGCCCCGCCTCCTGGGGTGTGGGGTATGGCATGGAGACGGTGCGGCTGCTGCTCGGCTTCGGCTTCGACGACTTGGGCCTTCACCGTGTCTGGGGTGCCCGCTCCCCGTTCAACGAGGCGTCCGCCAGGACGATGGCGGCGGTCGGCATGGTCGAAGAGGGACTGATCCGCGAGCACGTGCTGAAGGCGGGAAAGTGGCGGGACTCCGTCGTGCACGCGATCCTCGATCGAGAGTGGCGGCCCACCACCTGAACGCTCGGGTTCAGGAGACGGCTCAGTGGCACAACCGTCGGGCGAGGGCGGCCATGTCCGCCGCCCGCAGCACCCGTTTGCCGAAGCCCGGCAGAGGGACGTGCAGGGCGTCCGTCCAGCGTGCGGGCACGGCCGTGATGCCGTACACGGCTCCCGCCAGTCCTCCGGTCACGGCGGCCACCGTGTCCGTGTCGCCGCCGAGGTCGATCGCGGCGCGTACGGCGTCCTCGTAGCCGGTGGTGGTGCGCAGGGCCCAGACGGCGGAACCCAGGCAGGGCCAGACGGCGCCGTTGAACTCCGTGGCCAGGTCCGGGTGCCAGTCGGGGGCGAGGACGGTGGCGTAGCGCTCGCGGTGGTCCGGGTGGACCGCGCGCAGGGTGTCCGGTACGGCGGCGAGCGGATCGCCCCCGGTCAGGGCGACGCGCACCAGCTCGTGGAAGACGGCCGTGCCCTCCCAGGCCGCACGATCGCCGTGGGTGAGCGCGGCCAGTCGGCGGGCGGCGTCCATGGTGGCCTCGCGGCCCAGGCGCGCGAAGTACACGGCGGAGGGTGACGCCCGCATCAACGCCCCGTTCCCGGCGGCTCGTCGGTTCGTCTGGAAGTGCAGTGCGGCGGCCATGTCCCACGGGTCGCCGCTGCTCAGCACCGCCTCCGTCTGGAGGCCGATGTCCTTCGGGTCGGCGGCGGCCCACCGTTGGAAGCGGCGGAAGACGTCGGGGAGGTCGAGGCCGTCGCGCTCCAGCAGTGACTCGGCGACGAGCACCGCCATCTGCGTGTCGTCGGTCGCCTCACCCGGTTCCCAGCCGCCGCCCCCGCACATCTCGCCGCCGCTTCCCGGCGCCGGGAAGCGGACCGAGAAGGCTCCCTCGGGGCCGAACTCGAAGGGGGCGCCCAGGGCGTCGCCGACGGCGGAACCGACGACGGCGCCCACGGCGCGCTCCGAGAAGGTCGGGGCAGAGATCATTTGCGTCCCGCTGCGGGGTGGAGGCGCTGCCAGCCGGCCCAGGCCGAGGTGATCATGTCGTCGACGGTGTGGCGGGCCTTCCAGCCGAGTTCGGTGGCGGCGCGGTCGGCCGAGGCGACGACGTTCGCCGGGTCGCCGGGGCGGCGGGGTTCGATCGTGGGCGGGAGGTCGTGGCCGGTGAGGGCGTTGATGCGGTCGATCATGCCCCGGACCGAGACGCCCTCCCCGCTGCCGATGTTGAGGGTGAGCTCCCGGCCGGGCGAGGCGCGCAGGGCGCGCGCGGCGGCCACGTGGGCCTCGGCGAGGTCGACGACGTGGATGTAGTCGCGGACGCAGGTGCCGTCCGGGGTCGGATAGTCGTCGCCGAACACGCGCGGAGGCTCGTTCGCGGTCAGCTTCTCGAAGACCATGGGGACGAGGTTGTAGACGCCCGTGTCGGCGAGTTCCGGGCGTGCGGCGCCCGCCACGTTGAAGTAGCGCAGGGAGGCCGTGGACAGTCCGGCCGCCCGGCCCGTCGAGCGGACCAGCCACTCGCCGGCCAGCTTCGTCTCGCCGTACGGGGACATCGGCAGGCAGGGGGTGTCCTCGGTGACCAGTTCGGCACCGGTGGACGGTGTGCCGTACACCGCCGCCGAGGACGAGAACACGAAGGACGACGCCGTGCCCGTCGCCGTCACCGCCTCCAGCAGGACGCGCAGGCCCTCGATGTTCACCCGGTAGTACTGCAGGGGCAGTTCCACCGACTCGGCGACCTGCTTCTTCGCCGCCAGGTGCACGACGCCGGTGACCTCGTGGTCGGCGAGGGCACGCGCCACCCGCTCGCCGTCCAGGACCGAGCCGACCACCAGCGGCACTCCGTCCGGCACGCGGTCGGGGATGCCGGTGGACAGGTCGTCGTACACCACGGCCCGTTCCCCCGCCTCGGTCATCGCGCGTACGACGTGCGCCCCGATGTAGCCGGCGCCGCCGGTGATCAACCAGGTCATGTGCGGCCGTCCCCTCGTTGTTGCCCCGTCGTGGTGGTGCGGGTGGTGCTCCGGTGGTGCTGTGGTGTGCGGTGGGCGGCCGGTCTTCACCGGGCGGTCGTTTTCCACCGTTCGGCAGGATCCTAGGCTTCGTCGGTCGCCGCCGTGTCCAGTGCGGTGGTGAGACGGTCCAGGCGGGTCTTCAGGTCCTGGATCTCGTCGAGCCCGAATCCGGTCGCGGTGACGATCCGGCGCGGGACGTCGAGGGCCCGCTCGCGCAGCGCGACGCCCTCCTCGGTGGGCCGCACCTCCACCGAGCGCTCGTCACGCGCGCTGCGTTCCCGGTGCACCAGGCCGGCCGCCTCCAGCCGCTTGAGCAGCGGGGAGAGGGTGCCGGAGTCGAGTCGCAGGTGCTCGCCGAGCTTCCTCACGGGCAGCGTGCCGTGCTCCCAGAGGGCCAGCATCACCAGGTACTGCGGGTAGGTGAGGCCGAGGTCCTTGAGGAGGACGCGGTACAGGCCGTTGAAGGCGCGCGAGGCGGACTGCAGGGAGAAGCAGACCTGCTGGTCGAGGCGGAGCCGGTCGCCGGCGGACCCGGGCGGCTCCGGGGCGGCCGGTCCGGGGTTCGGGGTCGGTGTCATGCCCCCAGGGTATCTCTATCGAGTCATTCAGTTGTGTGCAATTTAATTGTGTGCTCTACTCGAAGTGTGCGGAGGACGGGCCCACCGGACGGGCCGGCCGCCCCACGACCACGACTCGAAAGGGAAGGTTCCCCATGGACGCGCTCTACACCGCTGTCGCCACCGCCACCCACGGCCGCGACGGCCGCGCCGTCACCTCCGACGGCAAGCTGGACCTCGGTCTCAGCGCCCCCGTGGAGCTGGGCGGCAACGGCGAGGGCACCAACCCGGAGCAGCTGTTCGCCGCCGGTTACGCGGCCTGTTTCGGCAGCGCCCTCGGGCTGGTCGGCCGGGCCGCGAAGGTGGACGTCAGCGACGCCGCGGTGACGGCCGAGGTCGGCATCGGCAAGCAGGGCGAGGGCTTCGCGCTCGCCGTGACCCTGCGCGTCGAGCTGCCCGACACCGTGGACCGGGAGACCGGCCGCAAGCTGGTCGAGCAGGCGCACCAGGTCTGCCCCTACTCCAACGCCACCCGCGGCAACGTCCCGGTCGAGCTCGTCATCGAGTAGTCACCGGTCCCGGCCCGGCTTCGGGTTCGGCACCGGTCCCGGCCCGGGTGCGGCACCGTTACGGGCCCCGGCGCGCACAGTGCGCGCCGGGGCCCGTACGTGCTGCCTCACTTCACCGCGCCCGCCATCACACCGGAGACGAACTGCCGCTGGAAGGCGAAGAACACGACCAGCGGGATCGCCATCGAGATGAACGCGCCCGGTGCCAGCACGTCGACGTTGTTGCCGAACTGTCGGACCTGGGTCTGCAGGGCGACCGTGATCGGCTGGCTCCCGGCGTCCGTGAAGATCAGCGCGACCAACATGTCGTTCCACACCCACAGGAACTGGAAGATGCCCAGCGAGGCGATCGCCGGTCCGCCCAGCGGCATCACCACCCGTGCGAACAGGCGCAGTTCGCCGGCACCGTCCAGCCGGGCCGCCTCCAGCAGCTCCTTCGGGATCTCCGCGAAGAAGTTGCGCAGCAGGAACACCGCGAACGGCAGACCGAAGCCGACGTGGAAGAGGATCACGCCGACGAGTGAGCCGAAGATGCCGATATTGCCGAAGAGTTCGGCGATCGGGATGAGCGCCACCTGTACCGGCACCACCAGCAGCCCCACCACGCCCAGGAACCACCAGTCCCGGCCGGGGAACTCCATCCAGGCGAAGGCGTATCCGGCGAGCGAGCCGATCACCACCACCAGCACCGTCGCCGGGACGGTGATGTACACCGTGTTCAGCAGCGAGCCGGTGATGTCGTCGTTCTCCAGCAGGGTCTCGTAGGCACCGAAGGTGAGCTGCGAGGGCTCGGTGAACACCGTCCACCAGCCGTCGGCGGCCATGTCCCGCGGGGTGCGCAGGCTGGCCAGCAGCAGACCGATCGTCGGGACGAGCCAGAACAGGCCGACGACGATCAGGAACACCCGCACCAGACCACCGCTGACCCACTCGGCCAGCCGGGACCCGGGTGACCGGGGGCCGGGTGACCGGGACCCGCGCGCCTCGGACTCCGGCGGCCCCGATCCCGGCGCCACGGGCCCCGGCGCCACGGGCCCCGGCGCCACGGGCCTCGACGGCCCGGCTCCCGACGGCCCGGCTCCCGACGACCCCGACTTCGGCGAACCGTCGCCCTCCGGGCGTGAGTTCATCGCCTGACCTCCCGCCTCAGCCGCCGCACGTTGAACCACATCACCGGGATCACCAGAAGCAGCAGGAACACCGCGATCGCGCTGGCGATGCCGGGCTGGTCCTCGGAGAAGCCCTTGCGGTACAGCTCCAGCGCGAGGACGTTGGCGTCGTCCTGGGAGGAGCCGGGCGCGATGATGAAGACCAGGTCGAACACCTTGAGCACGTTGATCATCAGGGTGACGGTGACGACCGCGAGCACCGGCGCCAGCATCGGCACCGTGATCCGCCGGAACACCTGCCACTCGTTGGCGCCGTCGACCCGCGCGGCCTCCAGCAGCTCCCGGGGCATGCCCGCGAGCCCGGCCGCGATCAGCACCATCGCGAAGCCCGCCCACATCCAGATGTACGAACCGATGATGGCGGGCGTGACCAGCGACGGGCCCAGCCAGTCCAGGCCGTTGTACGGCGCCTGGAAGTTGCTCGCCGGCAGCCTCAGCTGTGCGCCGTCCGCCTTCGCCGACAGGGAGAACGTGCCGTCGGCGCCCGCCGTGGCCGTCTCCACCACCGTGCCGTCCCTGACGGCCTCGATCTTCATGCCGGGATAGCCCAGCTCGCCCGCGTCGACCTCGTTCAGCGTGCCGACGCCCTTGCCGCGGGTGAAGTCCTGCCAGGTCGTGCCGGTGATCCGGTCCGCCTCCGGTTTCGGCGCCGCCGCCCGCGCGGCGTCGTCGGGGATCAGGTCCGGGGCGACGCCGACCAGCGGCAGTGCGACGGTGTCGCCGACGCCCACCGTCCCCCTGGTGACGAAGGCGCCCCCGCCGGCCGCCTCCAGCGGCGACTCGCGGCCCGGGTGCGCCTTCGGGTACGCCGACGACTCGGCGAAGGTGTCGTGGACGCCCACCCACACCGCGTTCGCGACGCCCTTGTCCGGGTCCTGGTCGTACACCAGACGGAAGATGATGCCGGCCGCCAGCATCGAGATCGCCATCGGCATGAAGACGACCAGCTTGAACGCCGTGCCCCAGCGGATCCGTTCGGTCAGCACCGCGAAGATCAGGCCGAGCGCGGTGGCGACCGTCGGCGCGAACACCACCCAGATGACGTTGTTCTTCAGGGCGGTGCGGATGCCGTCGTCGGTGAACAGCGCCTGGTAGTTGTCGAGTCCGGCGAATCCGTCGCCGGACCGGTCGTAGAAGCTGCGGACGACGGAGTACCCGATCGGGTAGACCACGAGCGCACCGAGCAGCAGCAGCGCGGGCAGCAGGAACAGCGCCGCGACGGTTCTGCGGGTGCCGGTGACGCTCCTGCGCGACGTGTGGGCGGCAAAGGCCCCTAAGGGCCCCGCCGCCTTGTCCGACTTCATGGCCGGATCAGTTCCCGTACGCCGCGGCCGCGTCGGCCTCCAGTTGCCGCTGGGTGCCCGCGACGTCCTTCGGGTTCTTCAGGAAGTCCTGGAGCGCCTTCCACTCGCCCTTTCCGGGGGTGCCGCCGAAGGCCTGCGGGGCCTGGTCGGACATGTCGAAGCGGAAGTCGTCCCCGGCGTCGACGAGCGCCTGGGCCATCTTCTGCTGCACCTCGTTCGGGTACGCCGAGTTCGGCACGTTCTTGTTCGGCGAGAGATAGCCGCCCAGCTTCGCCTGGATGCCCGCGGCATCAGGGGAGGCGAGGAACGTCGCCAGGGCCTGCGCCGCCTTCGAGTCCTCCAGGATCACGGCCGCGTCGCCGCCGGACACCACCGGCGGGCTGTCACCGACCGCGGGGAACGGGAACACCTTCGCGTCCGTGCCGACCTTCGCCTCGCCCTCGCCGATGGTGACCTGGACGAAGTCGCCCTCGTAGACCATGCCCGCCTTGGGCTGGTCGCCGCCGGTGAAGGTCTGCGTCACGGAGGCCGGGAACTCGGTCTGCAGCGCGCCGTCCGGACCGCCCGCGAGGTAGTCGTCCTTGCCCCAGATCTCCGCCAGCGTGGTCAGCGCGTCCTTCACGGACGGGTCCGTCCACTTGATCTCGTGCGCGGCGAGCTGGTCGTACTTCTCCGGGCCCGCCTGGGAGAGGTAGATGTTCTCGAACCAGTCGGTGAGCGTCCAGCCGTCGGCGCCGCCGACCGAGAACGGGGTGACACCGGAGTCGTAGACCGTCTGCGCCGTGGTGAGCAGGTCCTTCCAGGTCTTCGGCTCGCTCGCGCCCGCGTTCTCGAAGACCTGGGCGTTGTACCAGATCAGCGACTTGTTGGCGGCCTTGTAGTAGACGCCGTACGGCGTGCCGTCGACCGAGCCGATGTCCTGCCAGCCCTGCGAGTAGTTCTTCTTGAGCTCCGCCTGCGCCTCGGCGCCCAGCGGCTTGGCCCAGCCCTTCTCCACGGCCTGCTTGACGGCGCCCGGCTGCGGCAGCAGCGCCACGTCGGGCGGGGCGCCGCCCGCGATCTTGGAACCGAGGAAGTTGATGATGGGGTCCTGGGCGGGAACGAACGTCACCTTCGCGCCGGTGCGCTTCTCGAACTCCGCGAGGACCTTCTTGAAGTTGGCCTGTTCGGTTCCGGTCCACACGGCGGCCACCTCGAGGCTCTGGCCGTCCAGCCGGGGAAGGGTGACGGTGGAGGCGGTCTCGTCGGCTCCGCCGCCCGTCTCCTCCTTGCCGCCGTCGTCGCCGCCCCCGCACGCGGTGAGCGAGACCGCGAGCACGCCCGCCACGACGGCGGCCCCCGTTCTGCCGGCCCTGCGGGTGCGGGGGGTCGCTGTTGCCGTGGGTGTGCCGGACGACCTGCGTGCCCGGATGATCCTGCTCGTCCTGCGCATCACTGCCCCGTTCTTCGTACCTCGTCGAACGTCGAGCGCTGTCCCGTGCGCTCTGGTGTACGCCGTGAGGTCGAGATCGGCAAGAGCGCGGCTCGTGTCAAGTCCGCGATCGTGACCGCGTCGTGACTCTCCGGGGCGGAGGGGGCCGGTCCGGCCCACCCGGGCAGCCCGTAACGCCCGCACCCTCCGTCGGGGTGCGGGCGTTACGGGCTGGGGCTGCTGGGGCTGCTGGGGCTGCTGGGGCTGCTGGGGCTGCTGGGGCAGGTGGGGCAGGTGGGGCAGGTGGGGCAGGTGGGGCAGGTGGGGCAGGTGGGGGTGGTGTGAGGCCTGTGCGGACCGAGGCGCTGCGCGCCTCTCGCCCCTCACAGTCCATACGCCGCTCTCCCTGCTCTCCCCGCACGAATGCTGGGGAGAGCGGTGAGGAGGCGGGGTCACAGCAGCGACGGCACCTCGGTGGCCGAGACCTCGCGGCCCGCGCGTTCCAGCGCGCTGGCGAGCAGGGCGAGGTCGGTGGGGCCGTTGCCGAGTTCCCGGACCGGGCGGCGGGCGGGCGGATCGCCCATGCGGTGCCACTCCAGCGGCACGACCGTGGGCCGCAGCGTCGCCGTGCGCGGGATACGCCCGGTCACCCGCCCGCCCTGGAACGCGGTCACCCGGCCGTCCGCATGGGTCAAACGCCCACGCCCCGGCGCCGGCTCGCCACCGCTCTCCCGGTTCGGTTCGAACGAGGACGCGGCCCCGCGGCCCGGTGCGGGCGCGTCGAGCGTCACGCGCAGGACCGCACGGCGCACCGGCTCGGACTCCGCCGTACGGGCGCAGGGGCCGGTGGCCGACACCAGGTGCACGCCCAGCCGCTCGCCCTCTCGTGCCACCGCCTCCAGCGCCCGCAGCACCGACCCGGCGGCGGGCCGCCCGGGCGAACCGAGCGCGGGGGAGACCAGCGCGTCCAGGTCGTCCACGACCACCACCAGCCGGGGCAGCGGCGGCGGAGCCTGGGCCCTGCGCCGCGCGGCCCCGGGCCGCAGCCGCAACGTGGAACTGGGCGGGGCCTCCAGGTCATCCCCGAACTGCTCGCCGGCGGCGGCCGCGGGGCCGCGGGGCGAGGCCGTGCGCTGGGCGACCATACGGTCCGACAACTCGCGCCCGGTGTGCCACTCCACGAAGTCCGACCGGCCGAGCAGTTCGGCACGACGCTTCAGCTCGGCGCTCAACGACTGGGCGAACTCCCGCATCCGCACCGGGTCGTTGGCGCTGAGATGCGTGGTGACATGCGGTACGTCCGTGCATACACGCAGTCCGTCGCCCTGCCCGCCGTTCGGCCCGTTGCCCTGCCCGCCGCCCGTGGTGCCCGCGCGGCCGTCCACCAGCACGATGCCCAGCCGGTCCGGCCGTTCGGCCGCTGCCAGGGAGGCGACGACGGCCCGGAGCAGTTCCGTACGGCCGCTGCCGGACGGCCCCTCCACCAACAGATGCGGCCCCTCGGCCACGAGGTCGGCGGACACCGGGCCGCGCGGCCCGGCACCCAGCACCGCGCACACCCGCCCGCCGAGCCGCTCCTTGTCGTCGGCCGCGTCCGCCCAGCGGGCCATCAGCGAGGCCGGGGTGGCGCGGGCCAGGCCCAACTCGTCCAGCAGTCGCGCCGACCGGGGCAGCGGCACCGACACGCGCGCGTGCTGTGTACCGGGGACGCCCGCCGTGCGCAGCGGTGCCAGGGCCCGCGCGAACCGCTCGGCCCAGGCGGGGGAGACCGCGTCGACCGTGGCGACCGTGCCGTGGCCGACCGGGCCCGGCGCCGCCCCCGAGCCGATGGCGGCCACCCGCAGCAGCCGCAGGGTGGTCGCCACGTCCCCGCTCAGCAGGGCGACGGCACCGCACTCCCGGAACGCGGGCGTCACCGCGCAGGCCGCCTCGTACGTCTCCGCCACCGGGGACGAGGCGGAGGCGGCGGCCGTCTCGGCGAGGCACACCAGGTGGACACCGGCCCGAGGTCCCTCCACCGCCAGCCGCGCCACCGCGTCACGCACTTCGGGGTCCCCGGGGTCACCGTCCACGACGACCACGGTGTACGGCCCGGTGAAGCCGCCTGCCGGGCCGTCGCCGGCGCCCCGGGCGGCCCGCCGGGGGGTGCCCCGGTCGGCGCCGGATGCCTGGGGCTGCTCGGGGATGAGCGGGGCGGCCGGGGTGGAGGAGGGGGAGGGGACGGACCGGGAGGAAAAGGTGGGAGGGGAGGCCGGGGCGGGTGAGGTGCGGGCCGCCTGGCCGTGTTCGTCCAGGCGGCGCAGCAGCTCCTCGGCGCGGGCCGCGGCCTGTTCGCGGTCGTGGGCGAGGAGCAGCCGGCAGTCCTGCCCGTGTCCCGGCCGTACGTGCGGCAGCCAGCCCAGCCAGGCCCATTCCGCGGTGCGCTCCTCCAGGGTGCGGGAGCGGTCGGCGGTGATCAGGACGATCTCGAGTGTGTCGGGGGAGTGCAGCGCGGCGAGCTGGGCCAGGACCGAGCGGGCCAGTCCGGTGAGCCGCTCGCGCGGACCGGCCAGGCCCAGCGAGCCCACCTCGCGCAGCCCCGAGGTCACGGGCACGGCGGGCAGCAGACCCGAGCCGCCGGGGACCACCCGGTCGGCCGTGCCGAGGCGTATCGCCAGGGCCTCCGGGTGACCGGGCCCGCGCTCCCACAGGCGGGGCCCCGGGCCCAGCGCGGTCAGCAGCAGGGCGGCGGGGTCGGGCCAGGTATCGGGCGGGCCGGGCGGGGCGCCGGCCGGTTCGGCCGGGACGGCGCCGGCCGCCTCCTCGCCGTACAGCTCCGGTCCGGTGCTCTCCTCCGGCTCCGGACGCCCCCCGGCCAGTCGGCGCGCCCACGCCGAGAGCCCGCCACGCCGGCGTCCGACGGAGGGCTGCGGGGCGAGGCCGGCGTCGGCCGGACCGGTGCCGCGCACCGGCGCACCCTCGCGGCCGTCGCCGGGCCGGGTGCCGGGGGCGGCGGGCCGGGCGATGAACCCGCCGTCGGCGCCGGATCCGGTGGGCGCGTCCGTGTTGCTCGCGTGGGTACCGGTCTCCGCCCCGGGCGCCGGGCCGAACCCGCCGTCGGCCGGCCTCGGCTGCGATACCCGGCGACCCCGGGGGACCCGTGGCATCTCATCCCGGGAAGCCACACGGACCGTACGCCTGCCGTCGGTGCCGTCGGTGCGGCTGTTGCGGCCTGTGCTTCCGGAGCCGGAGCCGAAATCGGTGTCGGAGCCGGCACAGGAGCCGGAGCCTGCGTCCGGCCCGTCGCCCGTCGCCCGGTTCTCGATCCCCGGTGCGCTCCCCTGGCCGGGCACCAGCGGGGTTTCCCCGGCGGTCCGGGTCGCCGGGGAACCGTAGCCGTGGTGCGTCGGCCTGTCCGGCGGACGCACGGCTGCCGACCCCGCCCCCGCGGGCGGCTCCGCGGACGTCCCCGCGGGCGGTTCCGGCACGCGGACGTGCCCCTCGCCGTCCGGCGTCGTCCGGGCCCGCGCCCCCGGCCCCGCGGCCGGGGTGAGCCGCAGCGCCGATTCACCGATCCGCAGCAGTGCGCCCGGTGCCAGACCGACCGGGCGGGAGCCCACCCGCCGGCCGTCCAGGGTGGTGCCGTTGGTGGAGCCGAGGTCGGCGACCGAGACCCTGCCGTCCCGGCCGACCGTCACCGCGCAGTGCAGCCGGGAGACGTCCGGGTCGTCGAGCGGCACATCGGCGTCGGCCGAGCGGCCGATGCGGATCTCGCCGCCGTGCAGCAGATGGACGCCGCCCGCGTCGGGACCGGCGACGACATGGAGCCTGGTCGGGATGTCGTCCAGCTCGGGGTGCGGCTCCGGTTCGCCCGGGGCGCCCACGGCCAGGACCGCGCCGTCGATCAGCGGAGGCTCGCCGAGTGTGCAGCGCTGGGCGTCCAGCCGTTGGTCACCGGCGTACAGCACCGGGGCGCCGGAGGAACCCGTGGAACCGGAGGCGCCGTCGCCGCCGAAGACCGCGGAGACCAGCGCGGCGGCCACCGCCGACAGGGCCGTACCGGCGGGGGCGGTGACGAGTACATGGCCTCGCGTGGGGGAGGGCAGACCCAGCGGATCTACCACGGTCAGGCGGATCTGCATCGCCGTGAGCGGTCCCTTCTGCGCGAGCGCCCGCGGCATGGAGGACGGAACCGCTCCGCGGTCCCCCACCGCGGACTTCCCCCACCACCACATGCGCACGTACGGCCAGTACTGCGAGCATCCTCGCACCTGCCACCGACAACGCGCCCGCATCCCCGCATCAAATGATCTTGATTGGTCGGCTCTGCCCTCAAAAGTGCCTGCCCTACGCGTTGTGGATGATCGTTTCGGCACTGCTTGGGATCGGTCACGTCCGGCCGGCGGCAACCGGCGGGCCGGGTCGAGCGTCTTTCTTCGAACATGGGAAGGACCCCCGCGGACCCCGCTCGAGCCCCGCCCGGGCCCTGCCCGGGGAAATCGTGTCGTACCCGTACGAGAACCGGGAAGGAAGTCGTCGACGGGGTCAGGCCGCTGTCCCGCGCCGCGGCATTACAGTGGGGCGGAACATTTCCGAGCACGACGCATCACGGTGTACGCCAGTCAAGCAAGCAGCAGGGAGCGCATGACGTGCGGCCGGTAGGCAGCAAGTACCTGCTCGAGGAGCCGATCGGACGCGGCGCCACGGGCACCGTCTGGCGAGCTCGCCAGCGTGAGACCGCGGGGGCCGAGGCGGCAGTGCCCGGTCAGCCGGGAGAGACCGTCGCGATCAAGGTCCTCAAGGAGGAGCTCGCGAACGACGCGGACATCGTGACGCGGTTCCTGCGGGAACGCTCCGTCCTGCTCAGACTGACCCACCCCAACATCGTCCGGGTCCGCGACCTGGTCGTCGAGGGCGATCTGCTGGCCCTGGTCATGGATCTCGTCGAGGGTCCCGACCTGCACCGTCACCTGCGCGAGAACGGTCCCTTCACGCCGGCCGCCGCAGCCCTCATGACCGCCCAGATCGCCGACGCGCTCGGCGCCAGCCACGCCGACGGCGTGGTGCACCGCGACCTGAAGCCCGCCAACGTGCTGCTCAAGCAGGGTGGCGGCGAGCTGCACCCGATGCTGACCGACTTCGGCATCGCCCGGCTGGCCGACTCCCCGGGGCTGACCCGCACCCACGAGTTCGTCGGCACGCCCGCGTACATCGCGCCCGAGTCCGCCGAGGGCCGTCCGCAGACCTCCGCCGTCGACATCTACGGCGCCGGCATCCTGCTGTACGAGCTGGTCACCGGCCGCCCGCCGTTCTCCGGTGGCTCCGCCCTGGAGGTGCTGCACCAGCACCTGAGCGCCGAACCGCGCCGCCCCTCCACCGTCCCGGACCCGCTCTGGACGGTCATCGAGCGCTGCCTCAGCAAGAACCCCGAGCGGCGGCCCAGCGCCGAGAACCTCGCGCGCGGCCTGCGGGTCGTCGCCGACGGCATCGGCGTGCACGTGAACTCCGCGCAGATCTCCGCCGCGGAGAACGTCGGCGCGCTCCTCATGCCCGACCCCGCGCCCGCCCCGGTGCCCGGCACACCCGGCGCGCCCGGTTCCGCCGACCCGACGCAGGTGCTGCCGCACACCGGGGGCGCGTACGACCCCAACGGCGCGACCAGCGTCCTGCCGCAGACCGGCGCCAACGCCTCGGCGGGCGTCGGAGGCCCCTCCGGTGCCGCCGACCCGACCGCCGTCATGCCCCCGGTGCCGCCCGGCCCGCCCGGTCAGGGTGGCCAGGGGCAGCCCGGACCCGACGACCCGCATCCCTGGCAGAACCAGATGCGAGCGGCCCGCGACCGCAACGAGCAGACCCAGGTCCAGTACCTCGACCCGGGCGAGGACCCGCTGCGCCGCCGCCCCCAACGGCAGGTCTCCCGGCAGCAGCAGCCCCCGCAGCACCGCCCGCAGCCCCAGTCCGGCCCCGGCCCCGGCGGCTACGGTCAGCCACAGCCGTACCAGCAGGCACAGCAGCCTCAACAACCTCAGCAGTACGCCCCACCCCCGCCGCAGCGGCCCCAGCGGTCCCAACGGCCGCGGCAGCCGGAGCCTCAGCGGTACACCCCGCCGCCGGAGCCGCGGCGCCCCGCGCGCGAGCCGCGGCAGCGCAGCGCCAACCCGATGCGCATCCCCGGCCTCGGCTGTCTGAAGGGCTGTCTGTTCACGATCCTCATCCTGTTCGTCGCGAGCTGGCTGATCTGGGAGCTGAGCCCGCTGCAGGACTGGATCGGCAGCGGCAAGAGCTACTGGGAGCAGCTCACCGACTGGTTCACCGGCACGGTGGACTGGTTCCAGGACCTGAGCGGGTCCGAGTCCGACCCGCCGCAGTAGTCCGGCGCCCCGGACCGCCGGTGACTCCGTGGCCCGGAGCCACCGGCGGTCCGTGGCGTGTCCGGCCGGTTTGCTGATTTGTCGACACCTGGCGGGTGATTTCCGGATCCCCGGTGAAGGTTGGCTTCCGGGGCGCGTAGCTTTGGCGGCAACACGCGTCGGTAGGAGCAGTCTTGGCACGGAAGATCGGCAGCCGGTACACCGCCCACCAGATACTCGGACGGGGCAGTGCCGGCACGGTGTGGCTCGGCGAGGGGCCGGACGGGCCCGTCGCCGTCAAGCTGCTGCGCGAGGACCTCTCCTCGGACCAGGAGCTCGTCGGACGCTTCGTGCAGGAGCGGACGGCGCTGCTCGGTCTGGAGCATCCGCACGTCGTCTCGGTGCGCGACCTGGTGGTCGACGGCAACGATCTCGCGCTGGTCATGGACCTGGTCCGCGGTACGGATCTGCGCACCCGCCTCGACCGCGAGCGCAGGCTCGCCCCGGAAGCCGCCGTGGCGATCGTCGCCGACGTCGCGGACGGGCTGGCGGCGGCGCACGCCGCGGGGGTCGTGCACCGGGACGTCAAGCCGGAGAACATCCTGCTGGACATGCAGGGTCCGGTCGGCCCCGGCGGCTCGCACCGCGCGCTGCTGACCGACTTCGGGGTGGCCAAGCTCATCGACACCCCGCGCCGCACCCGCGCCACGAAGATCATCGGGACGCCGGACTACCTGGCGCCGGAGATCGTGGAGGGCCTGCCGCCGCGCGCGTCGGTCGACATCTACGCGCTCGCCACGGTCCTGTACGAGCTGCTCGCGGGCTTCACGCCGTTCGGCGGCGGACACCCGGGAGCGGTGCTGCGCCGCCATGTCACCGAGTCGGTCGTCCCGCTCCCCGGCATCCCCGACGAGCTGTGGCAACTGCTCGTGCAGTGCCTGGCCAAGGCGCCGGCCTCGCGGCTGCGGGCCTCGGAGCTCGCGGACCGGCTGCGGGAGCTGCTGCCCCTCCTGGCGGGGATGCCGCCGCTGGACGTGGACGAGCCGGACGCCGAGCCGACGGGGCGGGAGGGCGAGGGCGAGGACACCCTGTCCTCCGGTCCGGCGCCGACCGCCGGGGAGCCCGCGCGACGGCGCGGCGCGGTCCCGCTGGTGCCGGGGGCGAAACCGGCCGACTCCAACCGGGACACCCATACGTCGATGCGTGTGCCGGGCCCCGACGAACTGGCCGGAGGCGCCCGCGGCACGGCCCGCGCGCCCCGCGCGAGCGGCGCCCGCCGTCCCGGGTCGGCCCGCAACCGCGCGGTGGCCCGCCGGCGCCGGCTGACCCTGGCCGCGCTGACGGTGACCCTGCTGGCAGCCATCGGCGCGGGTGCCTGGCTGGCCGCCTCGGACGACGAGCCGGGAGCGGACCCGCGCGACTCGAACAACTCGGCCCCCGCCGTTCCCTGACCCCGGCCACGGCCCTCGCCGTGCCCCGCACCCTGGCCGGAGCCCCGCCGCACCCCGCCGTACTCCGCCGCCCCGCCCATCCCGGCCTGCCCCGACGCCCGCGACAGGCCCCGAGGGCGGGCGTCCGGCGTGGTGCGCCCGGGCGAGCCGTTACGCTGGGGGTGTGGCAGTCGTCGATGTTTCCGAAGAGCTCAAGTCCCTCTCCTCGACCATGGGGTCGATCGAGGCCGTTCTGGACCTCGACAAGCTGAGGGCAGACATCGCCGTGCTCGAGGAGCAGGCGGCCGCTCCGTCCCTGTGGGACGACCCGGATGCGGCGCAGAAGATCACCAGCAAGCTCTCCCACCTCCAGGCCGAGGTCAGGAAGGCGGAGACGCTGCGCGGGCGGATCGACGATCTCGCCGTGCTCTTCGAGATGGCCGAGGAGGAGGACGATCCGGACACCCGCGCGGAGGCCGAGTCCGAGCTGGCCACCGTCCGCAAGGCGCTCGACGAGATGGAGGTCCGCACCCTCCTCTCCGGCGAGTACGACGCGCGTGAGGCGCTCGTCAACATCCGCGCGGAGGCCGGTGGCGTCGACGCCGCCGACTTCGCGGAGAAGCTCCAGCGCATGTACCTGCGCTGGGCGGAGCAGCACGGCTACAAGACCGAGATCTACGAGACGTCGTACGCGGAGGAGGCCGGCATCAAGTCGACCACCTTCGCCGTGCTGGCGCCGTACGCCTACGGGACCCTCTCGGTCGAGCAGGGCACCCACCGGCTGGTGCGCATCTCGCCCTTCGACAACCAGGGCCGGCGCCAGACCTCGTTCGCGGGTGTCGAGGTGCTGCCCGTCGTGGAGCAGACCGACCACATCGAGATCGACGAGTCCGAGCTGCGGGTGGACGTGTACCGGTCGTCCGGCCCCGGCGGCCAGGGTGTGAACACCACCGACTCCGCGGTGCGGCTCACCCACCTCCCCACCGGCATCGTGGTCTCCTGCCAGAACGAGCGCTCGCAGATCCAGAACAAGGCCACCGCGATGAACGTCCTCCAGGCCAAGCTGCTGGAGCGGCGCCGCCAGGAGGAGCAGGCCAAGATGAACGCCCTCAAGGGCGACGGCGGCAACTCCTGGGGCAACCAGATGCGTTCGTACGTGCTGCACCCCTACCAGATGGTCAAGGACCTGCGTACGGAGCAGGAAGTGGGTAACCCCGAGGCCGTGTTCAACGGCGAGATCGAGGGCTTCCTGGAGGCCGGAATTCGCTGGCGCAAGCAGCGGGAGAAGTAACCCCGCGCGCGAACAGCGCTTTGTCGACAAGGTAACTGCCGCCCCAGTGGCGGCAGTTACCTTTTGTGCGTCGGGGCTTTCGGGCTTTTACATCACAATCACAGCTTCCACTCTCGGCAAAGCGCGCTTACGTGGACATCGCGTACGCAACGGCCTTGACGTTCATTTGAAAAGTGGGAAAGGTGAGGCTCGGCATGCGTATCTCCGGGGCGCATGTGAACCGGGGGGCGTTTCATCGCAGTTGCCCCCGTTGATCACGGCCCCGAGCGCAGCCTCATTGACGATCAGCTACTGGGGGTAGCACGCATATGACGAAGAAGACGCGGATTCGCGTCGCACGCATCGCGGCCGGCGCTGTGATCGCCGCGGGTGCGTCGCTGATGGTGACGGGTGTCGCCCAGGCCGACCCCGGCGACCCGCCCTGTGACATCGTCGTCGATCCGGAGTGCGGCGAGGGGCCCGAGGTTCCGACGGACCCCGAGGTTCCGACCGATCCCGAGGTTCCGACGGACCCTGAGGTTCCGACGGACCCCGAGGTTCCCACCGACCCCGAGGTTCCGACGGACCCCGAGGTTCCCACCGACCCCGAGAAGCCGGGCGGTGAGGACCCCGTGGAGGAGCCCACCGAGGCCCCGACCACCCCGGGTGGCGGCAACGGCGGCGGCAGCAGCGGCGGCGGCGGCAACGCCCCGGCCGGAGGCGCCGGCGCCTCCGTCCAGGAGGAGGGCTCCTCGGCCCTCACCGACACGGGCGACGCGCCCGCTCCGTCGGCCCAGGGCAACGGCAAGGAGCTGGCCGAGACCGGTGCCGCCGAGATGACCTTCCTGGTGATCGGCGCCGCCACGATGATCGCCGGTGGCGTCGGCTTCCGTGTGCTGCCGCGCCTCATGGGTAACCGTGGAGCCGCTGCCGCCTGACGGTGACGGCACGCGTACGTACCGTACGCGCGGCAGGAGGCAGGCCGAGGGGCCCGGAGCGTGTTCGCTGCTCCGGGCCCCTCGGGCGTTCCTGCCCCTGCCCCTGTCCGCTCCGTGCGGGAGCCGTGCCGTACGGGCCCCGGGGTCCGTACGGCCCCGTGGTCCGGGTGCTCCGCGCCTTCAGACGGTCTGGTGGGCGAGCAGCGCCACCGCCGCGACCAGCACCACCAGCAGCGCGATCAGCGCCGTCGGGTTCAGACCCGTGAAGAAGTTCACCTGCTGCAGCCGCTCACGGTTCGCGCGGCACACCGGGCACCGACCCTCGCTCACGGGTGCGGCGCAGTTGGCGCACACCAGCCGGTCGTACGTCATGCGCTCGCCCTCCTCGCACCGGTTCCGGTCAGTACAACGCCCACGACCACGCGAACGTTCCCCCTACCACTGTGCCAGGTTCTGCGGCAATCGGCGCGGGCCCCTGTGTCCTGCCCGCACATCCGGTATATAGCGCGCAAGTGTTACGCAACCCGGGCCGGTGACTGGGAGCGGCCTTCGGGTTCGCGTAAGGTCACGCACATCTACCCCCGGCGACCCGTGGTGCACCCGTGATCCGATTCGACAACGTCTCCAAGGTCTACCCCAAACAGAACAGTCCAGCCCTCCGGGATGTCTCCCTGGAGGTCGAGAAGGGCGAGTTCGTGTTCCTCGTGGGGTCCTCGGGCTCCGGCAAGTCCACCTTCCTGCGGCTGGTCCTCCGTGAGGAGCGGGCCAGCCACGGGCAGGTGCACGTCCTGGGCAAGGACCTCGCGCGCGTCTCCAACTGGAAGGTGCCGCAGGTCCGGCGCCAGCTGGGGACGGTGTTCCAGGACTTCCGCCTGCTGCCCAACAAGACGGTCGCCGAGAACGTCGCCTTCGCGCAGGAGGTCATCGGCAAGTCCCGCGGCGAGATCCGCAAGTCCGTGCCGCAGGTGCTCGACCTCGTCGGGCTCGGCGGCAAGGAGGACCGGAGGCCCGGTGAGCTCTCCGGCGGTGAGCAGCAGCGCGTCGCCATCGCGCGGGCCTTCGTCAACCGGCCCAAGCTGCTCATCTGCGACGAGCCCACCGGCAACCTCGACCCGCAGACCTCGGTGGGCATCATGAAGCTGCTCGACCGGATCAACCGGACGGGCACCACCGTGGTGATGGCGACCCACGACCAGAACATCGTGGACCAGATGCGCAAGCGCGTCATCGAGCTGGAGAAGGGCCGCCTCGTCCGTGACCAGGCACGCGGCGTCTACGGCTACCAGCACTGACGAGGAACGGAAAGGCTTAACCCCACGCCATGCGCGCCCAGTTCGTTCTGTCGGAGATCGGTGTCGGTCTCCGCCGCAATCTGACGATGACCTTCGCCGTCGTCGTCTCCGTCGCCCTGTCACTCACCCTGTTCGGTGCGTCGCTCCTGCTGAGCGACCAGGTCACCAGCATGAAGGGCTACTGGTACGACAAGGTCAACGTCTCCGTCTTCCTGTGCAACAAGAGCGACGCCGCGTCCGACCCCAACTGCGCCAAGGGAGCGGTGACCGAGGACCAGAAGGGGCAGATCAAGGACGACCTGGAGAAGATGACGGTCGTCGACTCGGTCACCTACGAGTCCCAGGACACGGCGTACAAGCACTACAAGGAGCAGTTCGGCGACTCCCCGCTGGCCAGCTCCCTCACGCCGGACCAGATGCAGGAGTCGTACCGGGTCAAGCTCAAGGACCCGGAGAAGTACCAGGTCGTCGCGACCGCCTTCGACGGGCGTGACGGGGTGCAGTCCGTGCAGGACCAGAAGGGCACCCTGGACAACCTCTTCGGGCTGCTGAACGGCATGAACTGGGCCGCCCGCGCGGTGATGGCGCTGATGCTGGTCGTCGCCCTGATGCTGATCGTCAACACGGTGCGCGTCTCGGCGTTCAGCCGTCGGCGTGAGACCGGGATCATGCGGCTGGTCGGCGCCTCGGGCTTCTACATCCAGGCGCCGTTCATCGCCGAGGCAGCGGTCGCCGGACTCATCGGCGGCGCCCTCGCCTGCGGATTCCTGCTGGTCGGCCGGTACTTCATCATCGACGCCGGACTGGCGCTGTCGGAGAAGCTGAACCTGATCAGCTTCATCGGCTGGGACGCGGTGCTGACGAAGCTTCCGCTGATCCTCGCCACCAGTCTCCTGATGCCGGCCCTGGCCGCTCTCTTCGCACTGCGCAAGTACCTGAAGGTTTGACTGCTCCCCTCCCTGAAGGGGGAGGGGATTCCTGGCTCAGGCGGCCTCCCGGAGCGGCGCTCCGGGAGGTCTTGTGCCTTCGTCACCAGCCGGGTTCAGACCTGCCCGGGTGAGCATCACGTAGGCGGAGTTTTTGTCCCTGGGGGAGGCGGCTCCGCACGCGGTGCAGGTGTAGGTGCGTTCTGACAGCGGCAGGGCGTGCTTGGTTCTCGCTCCGCACCTGGCGCAGTCCATGGTGGTGTGCGCGGGATGTACGAGCCGTACGTCCCGGCCGTGTTTGCGGCCCATCTCGACCAGGGCCTGTTTGGTGGCGCCGATCGCGGCGTCGGCGGCCTTGCGTGCCATCGTGGTCCTGGCGAGGAACTTCGGCCGGAAGTCCTCCACCGCAATCGCATCATGATCGCGCACCACGCGCTTGGCCCACTTGCGGGCGGTGTCCTGCCGCTGCCGCGCGATCTTCGCGTAGGTCTTCGCCCGCCACCTCTTCGCCTCCCGGTAGCCCTTCGACGCCGCCTGCCCCTTCTTCGGTTTGCGGCGGGCCATCATCCGGTCGTAGCGGGACAGCTTCTCCTGCCCCTTGAAGCCGTGGCGGGGGTGGGGGAGGTCGTGGCAGTCGGACGTGGTGGTCGCGATCTCCTTCACACCCCAGTCGACACCGATGACCGCACCCGTCGGCGGCAGCGGTTCGATCGGGGCATGGACGACGAACGAGGCGTACCAGTGTCCGACGCGGTCACGGTAGACCCGCACCGAGGACGGTTCGGCTGGGAGAGGGCGGGACCAGACCACGGTCAGGACAATCCCGCCCGCCAGATGCAGCCGTCCCTTTTTGATGCGGAAGCCGCGCCGCGTGTAGTTCAGCGACGGATCACTCCCGCGCCGCTTCTTGTGGCGGGGCATCCCCGCCCGCCGCTTCACCGGCAGCCCGTTCTTGATGTCCTTGAGTGCTTTGCCACGGGATGCGGCAGAGTCACGGATGACCTGCTGCTGCGGCACCGAGGCGCCCGCGGCCAGCCACGGCGTCACCGCACGCGCCCGCGTCAGCATCCCGTCCAGCCGGGCCGGACCACACACCTCCCCCTCCGAGCAAGCCTTCTTCGCGCGAGCCACGCACTCGTTCCACAGCCACCGGCACCGCCCCCACTCCCCCTCCAGCCCCGCCCGGGCGGCGGCCGGCACCCGCAGCCGATACGTATACCGCGCACGCTGCGCCCCGTCTTCCATCGCCTCCACCCCCGCCCTGTCCCGGTCAGCCAGCTCCTGGTCAACTGACCGTACGTACGAGCCCCGCACGCCCGCCCACTTCTCCCACTGTGATCACCCTGACCAGTGAACTGGGGTATGTGTGTTCGCGTCCTTCCCTCGCTTCGGCGTGAACGTCGGACCTCCTCGCAAGAGACCAAGTGACCCTTGCCACGAGGGGCGTACGGTCAAGCGGCCGTGCGCCCCTTCGTGTTGTCCTAGACTCACCGGCATGTCAGGTCGTGCCCTGTTCTGCGAGCCCCGTCGGATCCGCCGAGGGGGCGCCCTGACCTTGGTGTTCACCGGCGTCCTCGCAGCCGGCGCGGTCACCGGCAGCCTGCCCGGACCGGTCGAGGGGAAGCCCGCCGCGGGCAGTACCCAGGCGGCCGCCCCCGTCGGACGCCATGCCGAGGTCGCCGAGGCGGCAGAGGCGGCCATGGCCGCCGGTACGTCTCCCGTGGAGGCCGCGCAGCGAGCCGTCAGCCGCAGCGGGGACCGTTGGGGAGCCGTCTACTCCCCGGGCGAGTACGAGGAATTCGTGGACGCCCTCGACGGCAGGTACACCGGTGTGGGCCTGTGGGCCCGGGAACGGGACGGCCGCATAGAGGTGACCGAGGTGGGCAGCGACACCCCCGCCGCCGACGCCGGTATCCGCGCGGGCGACCGGCTGCGCAGCGTCGACGGCGCGACGGTCGACGGGCGGCCCGTCACCGAGGTCGTCTCGTTATTGCGCGGTGACGACACCGACGAATCCGCCGGCAGCACCGTCCGTCTCGGCCTGGAGCGCGGCACGCGCACCTGGAGCGAGACCCTGCGCCGGGCCCGGCTCTCCCGCGACACCGTCACCGTCGACGAACTCCCCGGCAAGATCACCGTCGTCAAGGTCGCCGCCTTCACCAAGGGCTCCGGCGACGAGGTCCGGACCGCCGTGCGCCGGGCCCCGGCCGGCGCGGGCATCGTCCTCGACCTGCGCGGCAACTCCGGTGGACTGGTCGCCGAGGCGGTCACCGCGTCCTCCGCCCTCCTCGACGGCGGCCTGGTCGCCACGTACGACGTCGAGGGCGAGCAGCGCGCCCTGCACGCCGAACCCGGCGGCGACACCGCCAGACCCCTGGTCGTGCTCGTCGACGGCGGGACGATGAGCGCGGCCGAACTGCTCACCGGTGCCCTCCAGGACCGCGGACGGGCGGTCGTCGTGGGCTCCCGCACCTTCGGCAAGGGCTCCGTGCAGATGCCCGGCCGACTGCCCGACGGCTCGGTCGCCGAACTGACCGTGGGCCACTACCGCACCCCGTCCGGCCGGGAGGTCGACGGCCGGGGCATCACCCCCGACCTGGAGGCCGAGAAACGGGCGCTCCAGCGGGCGGGCACGATCCTGGCCGGCCTCGGCCGCTAGCGCCTGTCCGGCGGATCATGCCGGAGACGTGGGGGCCGGCACGCCCTCCCCCGAGCTCTTCGAGCAGGGGCCCCGTCGCCCTCGCTCGGCCCAGCCGGACAGATGCCGCCCGTCACCTCCGACTCGATCCCGCCGGGCAGACCCTGGCGCGGCGGCCAGGACTGCCCGCCGCACCCCGCACTCCGTACTTCGCACCCCGCCGTCTGCCGCACCCCGCACTCCGCTGCACCCACCCGCCTGCCGCACTCCGTACTCCGCACCCCGCCGTCTGCCGCACCCACCCGCCCGCCACACCCCCGCCGTCCGCCTCCGCCGGCCCGTCCCGGAAACCGGCTTTCCGCGGACCCCCTCCGTAGTGCCAAAATGGGCTGCACTATGGCTAAGGAAAAAGGGCGCAAGCTGATCGCGCAGAACAAGAAGGCGCGGCACGACTACCTCATCATCGACACCTACGAGGCCGGCCTGGTCCTCACCGGGACCGAGGTGAAGTCGTTGCGCCAGGGCAGGGCGTCGCTGGCGGACGGTTTCGTCCAGTTGGACGGCAACGAGGCGTGGCTGCACAACGTGCACGTTCCCGAGTACAGCCAGGGCACCTGGACCAACCACAGCGCGCGGCGCAAGCGCAAGCTGTTGCTGCACCGCGCGGAGATCGACAAGCTGGAGTCCAAGTCCCAGGAGACGGGGCACACCATCGTGCCGCTCGCCCTGTACTTCAAGGACGGCCGCGCGAAGGTGGAGATCGCGCTGGCGAAGGGCAAGAAGGAGTACGACAAGCGCCAGACGCTCCGCGAGAAGCAGGACCGGCGGGAGACCGACCGGGCGGTCTCGGCGGTCCGCCGCAAGCAGCAGGCGTAGGGCCTGGCCGAGCGGCTCCCGGCCCGTCCCGGAGTCCTCGGAGCCGTCGCGCGGGAATACGCTGGCACCGACCCGCGTTGGTCACGTACGATGGCGACAGCACCTCACAGCGGGTGCGCACCTTGAGAAAAAAACATGGGGATGATCGGTTTCGACAGCGGCTGTCGAAGCAGGGGAAGCGTGTCGAGGAAGCGGCCATGATCTCGTAAACCACAGGCCGAAAAAATAATCGCCAATTCCAAGCGATCCATCTCCCAGGGCGAGCTCGCCCTCGCTGCCTGATCTTCAGGTAGCGAGCAGCGGCTCTCCTACTAGAGGGAGTGTCAGCCCGGGGGTGTTCCCGACCCGGTTCCTGGCATCATTTAGGGAACTAAACCTTGATCCCGGTCACGGGGTGAAGAGGGAAATCCAACAGTGACTGAGCCCGTCGGAGACTTGTCCGCGTGATCTCCGGGGCTGAGAAAAGCACAGCGGACTGCACACGGAGAAGCCCTGATTCCGCACCGTTGGACGCGGGTTCGATTCCCGCCATCTCCACAATTCCCATGTGGGCACAGGCCCCGTCGCATCAGCGGCGGGGCCTGTGTCATGCGCGCACACATGAGTGAAGGCGGCTGCCGGGCCGGTCAGGCCGGGCGGTGTGGGCCCGTGCTGGCGCGCTCGGTCAGGCGGGGCGGGAGCAGGGTGGCCTGCGGCACGGGGGCACCCGACAGTTTCCGTACCAGCAGGTGCACCGCGCGGGTGCCCAGTTCGGTGGACGGCACGGTGACCGAGGTGAGCGGGACACGGGCCGAGGCGGCGACCGGCGTCGGACAGACGGCGGTGAGGGAGAGGTCCTCGGGGATGCGCATTCCGAGCTCCTCGAAGGCGTCGATCAGCGGGTCGAGCAGCGGTTCGTTGTGCACCACCACCCCGGTCAGCGCGGGCTGCTCGCGCAGCAGCCGTTCGGCG
Source organism: Streptomyces sp. P9-A2 (assembly GCF_036634175.1). Taxonomy (NCBI): domain Bacteria; kingdom Bacillati; phylum Actinomycetota; class Actinomycetes; order Kitasatosporales; family Streptomycetaceae; genus Streptomyces; species Streptomyces sp. P9-A2. Next base: position 3,117,124 of record NZ_JAZIFX010000001.1, on the reverse strand, counting down.
ATCGCGCGGGCCGCGCCCCGGCCCGCCTCGCACGGGTACACGGCGGAGGCGAGCCGGTGCCGGTCGGCGGCGGCCGTGAAGCCCCGCACGAGCCGGCGGGCGAACGCCGTGCGCCGGACGTACACCTCCGGCGGCGAGCCGACCAGTGCCACCGTCCGGTGCCCGAGCCGCGCCAGATGGTCCACGCACAGCTCGCCCGCCGCACCGAAGTCCAGGTCCACACAGGTCAGCCCGTCCGGCTCGGCCGGGACGCCGATCAGCACGGACGGCAGGGGCAGCGAGCGCAGTAACGGCAGCCGGGGGTCCTGGAGCTGGACGTCCATCACCACCAGCGCGTCCGCCAGCCCCGTCTCCGCGACGCGCCCGATGCCCTCCTCGCCCTCCCCCTGGGTGAGCAGCAGCACGTCGTGGTCGTGGGCGCGGGCGGCGGTGACCACCGACACCGCGAACTGCGTCACCACCGGCACATGGACGCCGGAGCGCATCGGCACCGCCAGTGCCAGCACCCGCGATCCGGCCCCGGCCGCGCCATGGGCACGGACGTGCGTGCGGTAACCCAGTTCGCGCACGGCGGCCTGGACGCGGCGCCGGGTCTCGTCGGAGATCGGCCGCTTGCCGCTGAGCGCGTACGACACCGTGCTGGGAGAGACCCCGGCGCGCCGGGCCACATCCGTGATCTTCACCATCGGGGGGTCCTCCACTGACACGGTTCGCGGGGGAAGGAACGGGAGGGGGGAAGGAGCGGGAGGGGGGAGTGCGCCGAAGCGCGCGGAGGTGCGTCGAAGCGCTTCGACGGGTGAAGGTATGTGCGAGCAGTAGGGCCGTCAATGGTGCGGGCGGGATTCGGTGGAGCGGTTCGACGGCCCGAACGGACGGCGGTTCGAGGCCTCGGACGGACGGCGCCTCACCAGCCCGGACCCGCCTCACCAGCCCGGACCCGCCTCACCAGCCCGGACCCGCCGGACCCGCCGCCCCGGGCCGACGGGAGTCCGGCGGGCCGAGCAGGACGAGGGCGGTCAGCAGGGCCGTCGCGGCCGCCGTCACCGGGACCCCGTACCCGGCCGCGGCCGAGACGTGCTCGACCGTCCAGCCGCCCGCCGCGCTGCCGCAGGCGATCCCGCCGAGCAGGCCGGTCACCGCGAGGGTCATGCCCTCGTTCAGCCGGCCCTCGGGGGTGAGGCGCTGGACCAGCGTCATCGCCGTGACCATCGTCGGCGCCGTGGCCATGCCGGCGAGCAGGAGCGCGCCCGCCAGCAGGACGAGCGAGCCGGCGAGGGACGCCGCGAGCAGCGGCAGCACCATCAGCGCGGTCATGGCGGCCAGGCACCACGGCAGCCGGGACCACGCGGACCCCGCCGGGCGCATCGCCCCGTACGCGAGCCCCGCCGCGAAGGAGCCTGCCGCCTGGAGGGCGAGCACCGCGCCGGCCGCCGGACGGTGCCCCTGGGCGTCCGCGAACGCGATCGTGACGACCTCCATCGCACCGAACACCGCGCCGGTCGCGAGGCAGACGACGAGCAGCGGGCGCATCCCGGGCGCCCGGAAGGGAGCCCGGCCGCCCGGCGCGTGACGTCCGGCCGGCGGCTCGGTGGAACGCTGGGCGGCGAACAGCGTCACGCCCGTCAGCAGCAGCACCGCCCCCACCAGGGTGCCCGCCTCCGGGAAGAACGCTGTGCACAGGAAGGCCGCGAGCACCGGGCCCAGCATGAAGCACAGCTCGTCCGCGGCCTGCTCGAAGGAGTTCGCGGTGTGCAGGGCCTCGGCGACCGCCTTCGGGTCGTCCCCCGACGTCCCGGCGCGGGAGCCCAGCAGGTACGCCCAGCGGGCCCGGGACATCCCGCCGGTGTTCGGTGTCGTGGCGGTGGCGGCGTAGGCGGCGAACAGGGTCCAGTCGGGGGCGCCGTGGCGCACGCAGAGCAGTAGCGCGAGCAGGCCGAGCACGGCGAACCCCGTGGCGGGCAGGGCGATGCGGGCCTGCCCGTACCGGTCGACCAGGCGCGCGGTCCACGGGGCGACCGCCGCGGTCACCGCGAGTCCGGTCGCGACGACCGCGCCGGCCAGGGCGTACGAACCCCGGGTCACGGCGATCATCATGACCGCGCTCACACTGAGCATGCCCATCGGCAGCCGGGCGACGAGGTTCCAGGCCGTGAACGCGCGGGCGCCGGGCAGTGCGAAGAGGCGGCGGTAGGGGCCCTTCTCCCGGCCGCGACCGCTGTTCGTCCGCCCGCGTGGCGAGAAGTCGACGGCGACCAGGGTGTCGGCGGTGACGGTGAGCAGCGGAGTGTTCCGGGAGACCGGAGGGCGCCTGCGGAAGGTCGGTTGCGGCATGGACCCACCGTCGCCCGTGCTCGCGGCGCCGGTCCAACACCTTCCCGGTACCGATTCACGCATCCGCGTTGTAGGTTCGCGGGGTGCCCGCCCCCGCCCACCTCGACCCCCGCCTCCTGCGCGCCTTCGTCACCGTCGCCGAGGAACTGCACTTCACCCGCGCCGCGATGCGCCTCTACGTCGCCCAGCAGGCGCTCAGTCGCGACGTACGGCGGCTGGAACGGGAGCTGGGCAGCGAGCTGTTCGTACGGACCACCCGCCAGGTGACGCTCACCCCCGACGGCGAACGCCTGCTGCCGTACGCCCGCCGGGCCCTGGCGGCGCAGGACGACCTGCTCGCCGCCGCCGGACGGACCCGGCCGCTCCTGGTGGACCTCAACTCCCCGGGGCTGGCCACCGGGCGCCGGGTCCTGCACCGGGCCCGCGAACTCAGCCCCGGTCACGAGTTGATGGCCCGCTACGAGAGCGGACTGGCCTGGGCCGCGGGCGAGTTGACCGCGGGGCGGCTCGACGCGTCGTTCGGGCGGTTCGCGGGGCTCCCCGCGGCGCTGAAGACCGGGCTCGACCAGCAGCCCGTACGGTACGAGCCGATGGCGGTGATCCTTCCCGAGGGCCATCGGCTGGCCGCCCTGGCGGAGGTGCCGCTCGACGCGCTGGCCGGCGAGGAGGTGTACGCCGGGGCGGGCAATCCGCGCACACCGGAGTGGACCGACCTCGCGGGGCTGCTGTTCGAGGGACGGGGCATCGACGTGGCGGCGCCCGCGCCCCTGGCCGTCGGGGAGGAGGAGTTCCAGCGGATCATGGCCCGTACGGGGAATCCGGTCCTCACCGTGGTGGGCTTCCCGCCGCTGCCCTCGATGGTGCTGCGCCCACTGGTCGACCCCGTTCCGCTGTCACCGGTGTCCCTGGTCTGGCGGAAAGGGCTGATTCACCCCGCTCTGGACGGACTTCGCCGAGCCGCGGCCGATATCGCAGCCGAGGAGGGCTGGTTGCTGCGGCCCGCCGACGGGTGGGTTTCGGACAGCGATCTTGATGTCATGAGTTCTCCCTAATGTCTCGCAATTGACACGAATCCCCTCCCGGTGAACACGGAACCTTCGCGTGCGCTACATTCGATGCCCGAGCACGGTGTGATAAACGGGGCGCTCGGAGAGGGTGGGGGACCCCTTTCCGGAGGCGAGTGCTCGAGCCGTACGCGCACCCGGAACAGGCCCGTGGGGGGAAGAAGCGTGCGCGTGGAACAGTGGCGAGAAGACGCCCAACCCGAACGGTCCGGGACCGAAGACGAAGCCGACCCGGTCGAGGGCGACCGGCCTGACTCCGGCAGTTCCGCTGCCGACCGCGGAACATGGTTCTCCCGAGGCGCGCCCGGCCGCACCGCCGGGGCGAACGACGGCACCGCGGCGAGAACCGCGCCCCGCGCGGCCGACCCGGACGACCGGGCCGGCCTGGACGACCGGGTCGCTCCGGACGACACGAAGGCCACGACGACCACGATGAGCGCAACGCCCCCACCGGGCGGCACGAGCAAGGTGCCGGCACCGGGTGGCACGAGCAGGATGCCCGCACAGCGCGGGCCGGAGAAGGCCACCCCGACGTGGGGGGCGGCCCCGACGTTCCCGGCGGCTTCCGAGGACCCCGAAGGCCCGGAGGACCCCGAGGAGACCAGGGTCCTCCGGATCAAGCCCCACAGCCTCCCCACGCCCCCCTCCACTGGTTCCGCCGGTTCCACCGGCTTCACCGCACGCCTCTCCGACCGGTCTCCCGGGACCCCCCGGCCGCCCCGCGCTTCCCTGCGCGACCCCTGGCAGGAGGGCGCCGAGACGTCCGTGCTCCCCCCCGCCGCGGCCGCGCCCACCACGGCCATGCCCGCCGCGGCCGTGGACGTGGACGCCGACAGCACCGAGCACACCCACGACCCGCACGAGGTGACGGTCCAGCTCGACGCCGTGCAGTTCGGCGACAGCGTGCTGCGGGCGACACCGGGCAAGCACCGTGCCGGCACGGCCCTCGAGGCCGCCGACGGACCCGTGTTCGTCGACGAGTCCGGCCGCCGCAGCCGCCTCTACCGCCGGATCGGCCTGGCCGTCGGCCTGGCCTGCGCCGCGTACGCCATCGTGATCGTCGCCACGCTGCTGTCCGGCAACTCCAACGCCCCCTGGGTCCCCGTACCCGACCAGGAGCAGGAGCAGCCCGCCGGAAAGGTCGAGACCTCGCCGGAGCCCGCCGAGCCGGACGCGTCGCCCGACTCCGGTACCGGTCTGACCCCGGGCACCGAGCCGGTCACCGGTGACGCCGACACCCTTCCCTCGCCCGATGCCGGCCTCCCCGCGGGCGGCGCGCCCGCCGCCGAGAACGGGTCCGGCGAGACCACCGGCCCGTCGTCGGCACCGACCCGGACCACCCCGGGGCCGGGCACCGGCGTCGGCGGCGCCCCCACGACGACCGCCCCGGCCGTCCCCCCGGTCGCCACGCAGCCCGCCGCCCCGACGACCCCGTCCGGCGGCACCGGCACCGATCCGACCACCCCGCCCGCCGGGGAGGACCCCGGCGACGAGGAACCCGCCGGCGCCGGCAACCTCGCCCAGGCGCCCGCCGAAGCACCGGCCGTGGCCGCCGAGAACCCCGCCGCGCCGCCGAACCCGTCCACCGCCCCCACCGCACCGTCCCCGGAGCACGTTCTCTGATGGCATCCCACTCCCGCCGCCCCGGGCCCGCGACCAGAGCCCGAGGCGGCTCCAGGCGTCGCCGTCTGCCCCTGCGCCTGCTGCTCCCGCTGCTCGTCCTCGTCGCCCTGGCGGCGATGCTCATGCTGCGCGGCTACACACACAGCGAGATCCTCGCCGACCACCGCGTCCAGGCGCCCGCCCCCACCGACAAGGTGCCGGAGAAGATCCACGGGGGCGGCCCGGTCATCGACGCCCGGGGCGGCCGCACCGACAGCCTGAGCGTGCCCGACCGCCATCTGGTCCTCACCTTCGACGACGGCCCGGACCCGGTCTGGACGCCGCGCGTGCTGGACGTGCTGAAGAAGCACGACGCGCACGCGGTCTTCTTCGTCACCGGCACCATGGCCTCCCGCTACCCGGGCCTCGTCCAGCGCATGGTCGACGAGGGCCACGAGCTCGGTCTGCACACGTTCAACCACCCCGACCTCTCCCTCCAGTCCAAGAAGCGCATCGACTGGGAGCTGTCGCAGAACCAGCTGGCGATCACCGGCGCGGCCGGGGTGCGCACCTCGCTCTTCCGCCCGCCGTACTCCTCCTTCTCCGCCGCCATGGACAACAAGTCCTGGCCGGTGGCCGAGTACATCGGCAGCCTCGGTTACATCACCGTCGTCAACAACACGGACAGCGAGGACTGGAAGCGGCCCGGCGTCGGCGAGATCATCCGCCGTGCCACGCCGAAGAACGGCGAGGGCGCCATCGTCCTGATGCACGACTCCGGCGGCGACCGCAGCCAGACCGTCAAGGCGTTGGACACGATGCTGCCCGACCTGAAGAAGGACGGCTACGAGTTCGACAACCTCACCGAGGCCCTGGACGCGCCCAGCGCGATGAGCCCGGTGACCGGCTCCGAGCTGTGGAAGGGCAAGGCGTGGGTCTTCCTGGTCCAGGCCTCGGAGAAGATCACCAGCGGTCTGGCGGCGGGCCTGGCGATCGTCGGCACCCTGGTCATCGGCCGCTTCCTGCTGATGCTCGTCCTCTCCGGCGTCCACGCCCGCCGGGTGCGCCGCCGGGGCTTCGGCTGGGGCCCGCCGGTCACCGAACCGGTGACCGTGCTCGTCCCGGCCTACAACGAGGCCAAGTGCATCGAGAACACCGTCCGTTCCCTGATGGACAGCGACCACCCGGTCGAGGTCCTGGTCATCGACGACGGTTCCAGCGACGGCACGGCGCGCATCGTCGAGGCCATGGGCCTGCCCAACGTCCGGGTGATCCGCCAGCTCAACGCGGGCAAACCGGCCGCGCTCAACCGGGGCCTGGCCAACGCCCGGTACGACATCGTCGTGATGATGGACGGCGACACGGTCTTCGAGCCGTCCACCGTCCGCGAACTCGTCCAGCCCTTCGGCGACCCGAAGGTGGGGGCCGTGGCGGGCAACGCGAAGGTCGGCAACAAGGACAGCCTCATCGGCGCCTGGCAGCACATCGAGTACGTGATGGGCTTCAACCTGGACCGCCGCATGTACGACATCCTCGGCTGCATGCCGACCATCCCGGGAGCCGTCGGCGCCTTCCGCCGCTCGGCCCTGGTCCCGCTCGGCGGCATGAGCGACGACACGCTCGCCGAGGACACCGACGTCACCATGGCGCTGCACCGCGCCGGCTGGCGCGTGGTCTACGCCGAGAACGCCCGCGCCTGGACCGAGGCCCCGGAGACCGTCCAGCAGCTGTGGTCCCAGCGCTACCGCTGGTCGTACGGCACCATGCAGGCCATCTGGAAGCACCGCCGCTCCGTGATCGACAAGGGACCATCGGGCCGCTTCGGCCGCGTGGGCCTGCCCTTCGTCTCCCTGTTCATGATCGTGGCCCCGCTGCTGGCCCCCCTGATCGACGTCTTCCTGCTCTACGGCATCGTCTTCGGCCCGACCCAGAAGACGATCATGGCGTGGCTGGGCGTCCTCGCCATCCAGGCGGTCTGCGCGGCCTTCGCCTTCCGCCTCGACCGCGAACGCATGACCCACCTCGTCTCGCTGCCGCTGCAGCAGATCCTCTACCGCCAGCTCATGTACGTCGTGCTGCTCCAGTCCTGGATCACCGCGCTCACCGGCGGCCGCCTGCGCTGGCAGAAGCTACGGCGCACCGGCGTCGTCGAGGCGCCCGGCGGCTCGGTGCCGCGCCAGAACGCGCGGACCGACGACGATCGGAGGCCCGTGGCATGACCCACGGATACACGACGGATACGGGTACGGGCCCGGACCCGTCTCCGGGGCCGGCCGGCCCGTACGGAACCGCCCACACGGGGGAGACGGACGGGACCTCGGGGATGCCGCCCGACCTCCCGCGGCAGCGCACGACCGAGCCCGCACCCGCAGCGCACCCCGCCACCCCGGCCGCCACCCCCGGGAAACCGGGCCGTGACCGGTACCTCGACCTGCTGCGCTCCATCGCCCTGGTCCGCGTCGTGATCTACCACCTGTTCGGCTGGGCCTGGATAACGGTGCTGTTCCCGTCGATGGGCGTGATGTTCGCGCTGGCCGGTTCGCTGATGGCGCGTTCGCTGAAGCGCCCGGCGGGGAGCGTGATCCGCAGCCGGATCCGCCGCCTCCTGCCGCCCATGTGGGCGTTCGCCGCGGTCGTGCTGACGATGATGTTCGTGAACGGCTGGAACCCCGGGAAGGAGGACGGCACCTGGGGTCTGATCGGGCTGGTCAACTACATCGTCCCGATCGGCGCTCCGCCCTACCCCTGGGAGCTCGGCTCCCCGTCGGGCCTGCTGGACGTCACGTGGGCGGTGCAGGCCGCGGGCCCGCTGTGGTACCTGCGCGCCTACCTGTGGTTCGTGATCGCGTCGCCGCTGCTGCTGTGGGCGTTCCGCCGGGCCCCCTGGCCGACCCTGCTCGCCCCGCTGGTCCTGACCGCGATCGTCGGCACGGGCCTGGTGACTATCCCCGGTGAAACGGGCCGCGCGATCACCGACTTCGCGGTCTACGGCGGTTGCTGGGTGCTGGGATTCGCCCACAACGACGGCATGCTGAAGAAGATCCCGCGGTACGTGTCGGTCTCCTGCGCGTCGCTGGTGATGGCCTTCGGCCTGTGGTGGGCGTCGGGCCATCTGGGCGCCGACGGCTGGGACCTCAACGACATCCCGCTGGCCCAGGCCACCTGGTCGTTCGGCTTCGTCGTGATCCTGCTCCAGTACTCCCCGTCCTGGCGGGAACTCCCGGGACGCCTGGCGCAGTGGGACAAGCTGGTGACGCTCTCCAACAACCGGGCGGTCACCATCTACCTGTGGCACAACATGCTGATCATGGCGACGGTTCCGATCGTCGACCTGCTGTACCGGCTCCCGTTCATGCAGAGCGAGCGCGGGGCGGAGGCGATCAGCAGCACGTACACGCTCTGGATGTTCGCCCTGATCTGGCCCCTCATCGGCCTGGCGGTGCTCGCGGTCGGCTGGGTCGAGGACCTCGCGGCGAAGCGAAGCCCACGCCTGTGGCCGAACGGCGCGAAGCGCTCCGCCGGCCGGCAGCCCGCAAGCCGCGCCGCCCACGGGGGCTGAGGCCGGGCCAGGCTCAGGGCAAGGCGCCCGGACCGACGGCGAACCGGTTTCCGGACCGTGGCGCCGGACGCGTGGTTCTTCGGCCCTGTCAACCGCAGAGTGACGGGGTCGTGAACCGGCTGGCCCGACGCTGGGGCGCGACTCGGCTGAGCACCGACAAGGTGATCTGGTTCGAGCTCGACATCGAACAGTGAACCGAGATTGCCGATGATCTCAGGCCGTGTGTCGAAAGTGGATCTTGGGCTGTGAATGATCACGGTTCATGGGTCGGGGAGATCTCGCTGACGAGCAGTGGGCGGTGCTGGAGTCGTTGTTGCCGAAGGGTGCCAGGACGGGGCGGCCGCCTGTCTGGCCTCGACGGCGGTTGATCGACGGCATACGGTTCCGGATTCGGACCGGTGTTCCGTGGCGGGACGTCCCCGTCGCGTACGGACCGTGGAGCCGGGTCTACGACTTGTTCCGTTGGTGGCAGCGGAACGGCATCTGGCAGCGGATCCTCACCCGGCTCCAGTCCCTGGCCGACGCGAAGGGTGCGATCACGTGGGACCTGAGCGTCGACTCCATGGTGTGCCGCGCCCATCAGCATGCGGCCGGGGCTCGCAAGCGGGGCGACCTGCAGAAGGAACCACTGGGTGGCGTCTTCACCGAGCCCCGTGATCATGGGCTGGGAAGGTCGCGCGGCGGGTTCACCACCAAGCTGCACCTGGCCGTCGAGCAGGGTCAAAAGCCCATGTCGATCGTGGTGACGGCAGGGCAGCGTGGAGACTCGCCGCAGTTCGAACCCGTGCTGGAGAAGGTCCGCGTGCCTCGCATTGGGCCGGGCCGGCCACGCGTCCGTCCCGATCGGGTGCGTGCTGACAAGGCGTACGCCTCCCGAAGGAACCGTGCCTACCTGCGCCGCCGCGGGATCCGTTGCACCATCCCGGATAAGGCTGACCAGGCGCGCAACCGCTGAAAGCTCGGCTCCCGCGGCGGCCGGCCGCCGCATTTCGACCGGGCCGACTACCGCGAGCGCCATGCGGTCGAGTGCGGGGTCAACCGCCTCAAGAGACATCGCGCTGTCGCCACGCGATACGACAAGCTCGCTGTCCGCTACGAGGCGACCGTGCTGATCGCAGCTCTTGACGAATGGCTTTGATCGGAGGCGGTCTTCCCGTCCTCGTTCACCAGTCCCGGCCGGAGGTCAGCTCCTCCGCATCCGCGTCCATGAACCCGTATGCCGACGCGACGAAGCAAAACTCGTCACAGATCCACTCACGCGCAACCGTCTCGATCCCGCTCCCGGCCGCCACGAACTCCCTGTCCAGCAGGTTGAACTCCCCCGTCGCAGCCTGGGTGAGCGCATACAGGCTCTCCAGATTCGACGGCTGCTCGGCCTCAATGCGTTCGCACAGCCGCAGCAGGATCGCCTTTCCCTGATCGACCACGTGATCAGGGAAGTACGAATCGTCGTACATCTGCCGCAGGAATGCGTGTCCCGCTACCTGCTGGTTTGTGATCGGCATGCTGCTTCCCTACCTCCGCGAAAAGCTGACGCACCGATCATGCACAGCGCCACTGACAACGACGCTCCCATCGATGCCAGATCCCACGTGACCAGGACTTTCACAACAGGCACTACCAGCCATTGGCTTTTGGGTCGTATGGCTCCTCCTGTGTGCCTTCGTGAACGCCGCCGTGCTCGGTGCCCTCCTCAGGAGATCCACGATCGTTGCGCCTCCCAGCCTGCGTGAGTCCTTCCTGCGTGTCTCGACCACCTCCGAGCGGGAGGGAACCGATACGGCGCGCCCTGCAAGCCCCCGCTCGCAAAGGACTCGGGCCCTGCTGGCACCTGCGGTGGACAACTGGCTCGCGCGCGGGTATCTCGTCGTGGGACACCCAGTGCTTCACCTACGACGTGATGGGCGAACTGCTCAACGCCTGGACGTCGAACGTCACCCCGACGGGCACCGGTAACGGCTGCAAGGCGTCGAACGGCACGACGTGGGGCCACCGCACCGACTACGTGGCCTCGTCCGGCCCGGTGGCCGACGCCCCCGACGCGTCGACGGACGTGTCGAGCCCGGATGCCTCGCTGGCCTCCACCCGGGCGGCCACCGCCCCCGACGCGGCCACGGTCGCCACGGGCGGGACGGCCTACCGTCAGTCCTTCACCTTCGACTGGCTCGGCAACCGCGCCGCCATGGCCGAGCACGACCCGGCGGACGCCACGAAGAACGTCGGCTTCACGTACCACTACGGCACACCACAGCCGCACACCATGAAATGGGTCAGCTCCGCCCCGGCCGGCAAGGGCAGCAACTACACGTACGACGCGACGGGCAGCACCCGGGTCCGTGACCTGCCCGCCACCACGCAGAACCTGACCTGGACGCACGAGAACAGGCTCGACACGATCACGGACGACGGCAAGAAGACGACGTACGTCTACGACACCGCCGGGAACCGTGTCCTGGAGAACTCCCCGTCGGGTTCGACGCTCTACCTGGGCGAGACCGAGGTGACGACCGACGCCTCGGGGGCGGTCGTCCGGGCCTCCCGCACCTACGGGCAGGCCGGCGCGCCGTCGGTGACCCGCACGACGAGCAACGGCGCGACGACCGGTCACCAGCTCAGCGTGCTGCTCACCGACCACCTCGGCACGGCGAACACGGCGGTCGCCCTGTCGAGCGGCCAGGCGGTCACCCGCCGGGCCTTCAAGCCCTACGGCGAAACCCGCGGGGCCAAGCCGACGGTGTGGCCGAACAAGCGCGGCTACCTGGGCGTCGGCATCGACGACGCGGCCACCGGGCTGACCCACATCGGCGCCCGCGAGTACGACCAGGACTCCGGCCGCTTCCTCTCGGCGGACCCGGTCATCGACATAGCGGACCCGCTGCAGATGAACGGGTACGCGTACAGCAGCAACAGCCCGGTCAGCCACAGCGACCCGAGTGGACTGTGGTGCGACAGCTGCAACGACGGCAACGGCTGGACCCGTCCCGACGGCGGCACCCAGGGCGACCCGGGCGGCGGGCTGAACTCCGACGGCGCGGTGCGGGGCACGCCGCACGGCGGGGGCGGAGGCGGCAGCACTGGCAGCGTTGGCACCACCAATTCAGCAGCTGCTGATTACCGATGTGGCTTCCCAGGCTGTTCCTCGGTTGGTTACAGCGGGTATGGGGAATCCGTAGACAAGTACATCAACGATAACCGCCCCTATCACTCTCCCGTCCCGGAGGTCCCGGGGGTTTGGGCGATGATCAAGTTCGTGGCCCTTCCGGAGGTTGACGAGTGGAAGGCGTGCGGAAAAAACCCCGGCATCAATTCCCATTGCGGCTGGGCTGCGACTGACCTTCCCTGGGTCAAGGCCCTGAAGGGCTTGAAGCTCCTGAAGGGCCTAAAAGCGAAGAAGGCCGACGATGTTGTTGATTCAGTCACGTGCACGCGTTGCTTCCTTGCCGGCACTGATGTCCTCATGGCTGACGGCACCACTAAGGATATTGAGGACATCAAGGTCGGCGATGCAGTCCACGCCACAGACCCTGAGACCGGAGAAACTGGTCCTCGCGAAGTCACTAAGCTGATCATCACCGAGGATGACAAGCACTTCAATCAACTCTATATCGCCACCGTAGATGGCATTGAAAAACTCACAGCCACTCATGAGCACCCGTTCTGGTCACCTTCGGCGGACGAGTGGGTGGAGGCCGCGTCGCTTGCCCCAGGAGTGACGCTGTTGACCGACGCCGGCGACACGGTCATCGTCACGGCGAATCGGCCCTACAGTAAGCACGCTCGCACCTACAACCTCACGGTGGACGACCTTCACACGTACTATGTGCTCGCCGGTCAGACGCCGGTACTCGTTCACAACAGCAACGGATGTCCTACGGGCAAGGCGCCTGAAGCCCCCACCATCGACATCGGCAACTACCGCGGTAGGTTCCAGGCGTACTTGCACCGCAGCAGCATGAAGCGGCTGCCAGATGATTGGGATGCCCACCATGCCATCCCGCAGGAGTATCGAAACCACCCGGGGTTTGGTGACTTTGATTTCGATGCGCCATCCAACATGCGTGGAGTGCCCGGCAGTAGGATGAAGTCCCGTGGAGCCAATGTCCATCAAGAGATAACCAACCAGTGGAAATGGTTCCATGACATGAACCCGAACCCCTCGCGAGCTCAAATCGAAGACTTCGCGGGACAGATCGATAGGGGATACGGTGCCTATTTCTGGGCCGAACGTTGATAGCTGGATCGGTGAAATGTCGCGCCTGGCCTCACGGTTCGTCGCAGGGTTCGAGACTGCGTATGGGTATCCGCCAGGCGAGCATTATGTGTCAAGAGTTGCTGATAACAGCGGTCGTGACGCGCTTGCTGCGGTCTTGAGTGGCGCAGGTGCGAGGGATTTGATCGAGTTCTATTCGCACGTTGCGCAAATCTCCTTGCCTGATGTCGGTCCAGGGTTCTTTGTCGACGAGGCCGAGTGCGTGGTTGAGGGGGTGCGCGGTACTCGGCCAACGCAGGTGCGTAGCGTGCCCGATCGGATTGTGGCCGTGTTTGGCTCTGACGGTGGCGGCGCATTGTTTGCCGTCGATCGTCAAACCGGAGAGATTGTTCGACTGGAAGGCGGATCCCTCATCGGTGATGTCTATGAGGTGGAAGAGTCTGGGGTGCAGGTGATTGCGCGAGATTTCGAAGGATTCATGCAATTCTTGTTTGGTGAATTGCTGCGACAGATTCCCTCCGGGGGATAGGCGACTGACTGCGCCCGAGCTGATGCCGAGTCCGGCATATGCGACAGCAATGCTGAAGCCCCGCCAGGCGGCGTCTGGCGGGGCTTCAGCATGGGGTGACGGCAGTAGTTGACGGCAACGTCAACGGACGAGGGCGGTGCAAGGTAGCGGTTCGTCGCTGTCGCCGTTGGCCGTCTCGGTGATCTCCGGGCTGCCGAGTGTCTAAAGTCGTGAAACGGATGGTCCGGAGTCCTGCGCTGCGGAGGAGGCGGTAGAAGCGGCGGGTGAGGTTGGTGGGGTCGAGCGGTTTGCCCTTCGGGGTGGTGAAGGCGAGGTCGCTGTCCGTCCAGCCCGTTCCGGCGGCTTGGCGCTCTTCCTGTTGCCGTTCCTGGTGAATTTTGGGCGAGTTGATGTACTTGATAAGTAGGGCGATGGGGCGTTCGGAAGTGTGGATCTTGGTGTGCAGGGTGATCAGACCGCTGGTGTGGGCGAGCTGGAGGGAGCTATGGATGCTGGCCATGCCGCCGTTGAGGTCGAGGTCTTCCCAGTGCAGGCCGAGAAGTCCGTCCTTGCGCAGGGCGAGTTCGTACAGCGCATGCAGCCGGTCAGTGCGGGCCGCGCCGAGGACCTGACGGGCCTCGGCGGCAATGAGTGTCAGGAAGCGGCTGGGACGGGGCGCGGTCGCCTTGGCGTTACGGGGCCGATCCGGCAGACCGAAAGCATGCCTGCCTCCAGCTCACCTTCGACTTCGATGGTCACTTCGTGAGGTGGGTGAGGAAGGCGACCCACGTGGTGGGGGAGAGGCCCAGTTGGGGGCCGGACGCGTCCTTCGAGTCGCGTATGAGGACAGTGGCGGGAGGGGTGGCCACTTCGACGCAGTTCGAACTGTCGCCGCTGTGGCTCGACTTGCGCCAACGGATGGTCTGCACGGTGTTCCTTCTCAGGCTTTCCGGATGAGGTTGTGGATGAAGTCGCGGGACTCGGCGGGACCGAGTGCGCAGGATGTCATGTGGTCCAGTACGGAGCGGTACTTGGCCAACTGTGCCTCCGAGTCCAGGAATCCGCAGCCCCCGTGGTGCGTGTCCAGTTGGACCGTGTCGAGCTGTGCTACAGCGCCCGTCAGGTAGTCGAAGGACTGGCCGGTGCTCGGGAAGTAGGCCGTGCCGAACGGGATCACTCGGATGGTGACATGGGGCATCTCGCCCATGTCGAGCAGGTGCGTGAGCTGGCCGTGAGACACGGAAGGGCCGCCGAAGCCCATGCGGAGGGCCGACTCGTGAATGATCGCTGAGTAGGACGGCGGATCCTCTCGGTGCAGGATGCCCTGCCGTTTGATGCGGTAGGTGAGACGGTGCTCGATCTCGTACTGACGCATGGGCGGCACCACGGCCCGGAAGAGGGCGCGGGCGTGGTCGGTGGTCTGCAGCAGCGCCGGAATGTGGATCACCAGGGCGACGCGTAGGGCGGTCGCGTGGTGTTCGAGCTCTGCCAGGTCGACAAGCGCGGCGGGCAGATGTTCGCGGTACTCCTCCCACCAGCCCCGGGGCCTGCGCCCGGCCATTGCGGCCATCGCGTCCACCAAGGCTTCGTCGGAGCAGTCGTAGGCGGATGCCATCCCGCGCACGAGGTCGGCGCTCACGGCGCTGCGACCGGTCTCGATCATGCTCACGCGCCCTTGGTTGACGCCCAGGTGCTCGGCGGCCTGGGTCACCGTGAACCCCGCTCTTTCACGGAGTTTGCGCAGCTCGGCGCCCAGTCTCCGTTGCCGCAGCGTGGGATTGTTCGTGGGCGGCACAGCGTGTCCTTCCTGGCCGCGAAGCGGCTCTCATGTCCCTCACACGAGCTAATTGGAGATGAAACTCCCGCAGTTGGGAGATTCATCTTCCATTTCGGCTCTACCGTAGCGATATCGCCCATCCGTCGCGCTCGTAAGCCGGAAGCGCACCGACCGAGGCACTGCCACCGCCCGGCGCGGCCGTGAGTGCGAAACCCGAGTCCCCCTCTGATCCCCGGAGACGACCATGGTCACCGTAGCCCCGCCCCACCCCTGGACGTACGCCCTTCGCCTCCCCCATGACCCCCGCGCGGTACGCGTCGCACGTGTGACGGTGCGGGCGGCGCTCGACGGGCACGGTATGCAGGATGCCGTCGACGTCGTGGAGTTGCTGACGTCGGAGTTGGTCACCAACGCCTACCTGCACACCAAGGGGCCCGCCTCCCTGCGGCTCACGGGGCTGAGCGGCGGCCGGCTGCGGATCGGGGTGTGGGACAGCGACCCGTACATCCCCGCCCCGTTCAGCGGGGCCCGCGACGACTCCGTCCCGCTTGCTCCGCCCGACGCCGAAACCGGGCGCGGGCTGCGTCTCGTGCGGGAGCACGCCGACTCCTGGGGCGGTTGGGCCCTCGGTGACGGTGCACCGGGGCGAGGCGTCGGAAAGCTGCTCTGGTTCGAAGTGGACGGGCGTGCGAAACTGCCCCTGTTGCGGAAGTGAACGGTGTGGCCAGGGGGCGGGCGCGAATGAGTAAGTGGCAGACGCAGAAGATGCTGCGGTCGATGGCGAGCGGGGAGCCGGTCGAGCTCACCAGTGCGATGGCTTCTGTGAAGAAGCTCGCCCGACTCGCCTTCACCGCCCAGCAGTTCGGGTACGAGTACGCGGATGTGCGGCAGGGTGGCGGGAACAACGGTCAGCTGAAGATGCTGATCGTGCCCGATCCCGGTCCGCAGGCCCGGGCCCGTGCCGCGCAGAACTGGGCGCAGTACCCGAACGCCGGCGACGGGGTGTCGGTGCCGCCTCTCGTGCCGGACGCCTTCGAACTCCTGAAGGCCCGCATCAACTTCGACCTCACGGGGAAGAGCGCCGAGAAGCGGCTGGGTATCGGGGCCCTCGCTGCCACCATCGGCGGCGGAGCCATGGCCATCCGGTTCGAGGGCGAGTCCTCGGGCCTCATCATCGCGGGCGGGGCCTGGCTGCTCCTCATGGCCTTCCTCGGCGTCGGCCTGGTCCTCACCCGCAAGCGCAACGCCAAGTTCGCCGCCCGGTTGCGGGCGGCCGGATTCGCCCCGGTGACGGACGAGACCGGCCGGGTGCGCTACCTGCCCCCGGGCGGGCAGATGTCGGGCCACGGCAACCCCTTCGGCGGCGGCCCGTACGGCGCCCAGGTCCCCGGGATGCCCGCGCCCGTGCCCGGCTACGGTCACCAGCCCCAGCAGCAGCCTCCGATGCCGTACGCCCAGACCGCCCCGTACGGCGCCCCACCGCAGCCCCCCGTCCAGCCGCCCGGCTCCTACGGTCATCCCCAGCCGCAGCCACCGTACGGACAGCCCGCCCAGCCGCCCGGGTTCCAGCCCCAGCAGAACCCCCAGCAGAACCCCCACTGGCAGCCCCCGCGGCCCTGAACCTCACGGCGTCGCCCGCGCCCGGTACCGGCCACCTCTCATCCCGCCCTCACCGCGGGTGAGAGCAACGTTCCCTGGCGGTCACCGGGTGCCACCGTGACGGAAACGCCGCCTCCCTACCTTCGGGACCATCACCTCGCGGCACCCGCCCGCGCCCCGGAGAACAGTGGAGGCCCCATGACAGCCCCCAGCGGCCGCTGGATCCAGCAGTGGGACCCGGAGGACGAGACCTTCTGGAAGCGGACCGGGGAGAAGGTCGCCCGCCGGAACCTCCTCTTCTCCGTGCTGTCCGAGCACATCGGGTTCTCGGTGTGGACGATGTGGTCCGTGCTGGTGCTCTTCATGGGCCCGGAGTACGGGCTGAGCCCCGCCGACAAGTTCCTGCTGACCTCCGTGGTGACGCTGGTCGGCGCCGTGGTCCGGGTCCCGTACACCTTCGCCGTCGCGGTGTTCGGCGGACGGAACTGGACGGTGGTCTCCGCCGCGCTGCTGCTCGTTCCCACGGTCGCCGCGTTCGCCGTGATGGAACCCGGGACGTCCTTCTCCACGTTCCTGCTGGTCGGCCTGCTGGCCGGCATCGGCGGCGGCAACTTCGCCTCGTCCATGACCAACATCAACGCCTTCTTCCCGCTGCGGAAGAAAGGCTGGGCGCTCGGACTGAACGCCGGCGGCGGCAACATCGGCGTCCCGGTGATCCAGCTCGTCGCCCTCGCGGTCATCGGGGCGAGCGGCGGGCCCCGGGTACTGCTCGGCCTCTACGTCCCGCTGATCGTCGTGGCCGCCGCGCTCGCCGCGCGGTACATGGACAACCTGGCCTCGGTACGGAACGACACCGGTGCCGCCAGGGACGCCGCGCGGGACCCGCACACCTGGATCATGTCCTTCCTCTACGTCGGCACGTTCGGCTCGTTCATCGGCTACAGCTTCGCCTTCGGGATGGTGCTCCAGAACGAGTTCGGCCGGACCCCGCTGCAGGCCGCCTACGTCACCTTCGTCGGCCCGCTGCTCGGCTCCCTGATCCGTCCCGTGGGGGGCAGGCTCGCCGACCGGTACGGCGGCTCGCGGATCACGCTGTGGAACTTCGTCGGCATGGGCGTGGCGACCGGGGTGCTGATCGTCGCCTCCGCACAGAAGTCGCCGGTGCTGTTCACCGTCGCCTTCGTGGTGCTGTTCGTGCTGACCGGCCTGGGCAACGGCTCGACGTACAAGATGATCCCGGGGATCTTCCAGGCCAAGGCGCTGGCCCGGGGGCTGAGCGGCGAGGAGGCGGCCGCGTACGGGCGCCGGCTGTCCGGGGCCTCCATGGGGCTGATCGGCGCGGTGGGCGCGCTCGGCGGCGTCGGCATCAACCTCGCCTTTCGTCAGTCCTTCCTCTCCTCCGGCTCCGGCACCGGCGCGTTCGCCGTCTTCCTGGCCTTCTACGCGGTCTGCCTGGTGGTCACCCGGGCCGTATACCTTCGCCGCCCGGCCCGGCCGACCGCCGCGACGGCCGTCACGGAGGAGAAGTCCCAGCTCAGCTATGCCGAGGTGTGACGTAACACGGGTGACATGGAGCCGAACCGAGCCTGTCATGGAGCATTGACAGGCTCGGTTCGGCATGAGGAATGAGGACGAGCCGTGCCTCACACAGCACAGTGGACGCAGCAGAGTGGACGCAGCACACCGACTCGAGTGCGGGACGAGAGCGGGACGAGAACCATGTACGACGCACAGCAGAACCCGGACCAGCCGGACGGGCCGGACGGGCCGGACGATTCGGATCGGACGGGCCGGTCGGACGGGCCGGGCCAACCGGGTCAGCCGGAACAGCCGGACGGGCCGACAGGGCGGAACCCCGGGCAGGCACCGGAGTACGGGCCGCTCGCGGGTTTCACCGTGGGTGTGACCGCCGCGCGCCGGGCCGACGAACTGGGCACGCTGCTCCAGCGGCGCGGCGGTGCCGTCCTGCACGCCCCCGCGCTGCGGATCGTGCAGCTCGCCGACGACAGCGAGCTGCTGGCCGCCACCAAGGAGATCATCGGGCAGGCCCCGGACATCGCGGTCGCCACGACGGCGATCGGCTTCCGCGGCTGGGTCGAGGCCGCCGACGGCTGGGGGCTCGGCGAGGATCTGCTGGCGCGGCTGCGCGGGGCGCGGATCCTGGCCCGCGGGCCGAAGGTCAAGGGCGCGATCCGGGCCGCCGGGCTGACGGAGGAGTGGTCGCCGTCGTCGGAGTCGATGGCGGAGGTCCTCGACCGGCTCCTGGAGGAGGGCGTCGACGGACTGCGGATCGCCCTCCAGCTGCACGGCGAACCGCTGCCCGGGTTCGTGGAGTCGTTGCGGGCCGCGGGAGCGGACGTGGTGGGGGTGCCCGTCTACCGGTGGATGCCGCCGGAGGACATCGCCCCCGTCGACCGGCTGCTGGACGCCGTCGTCGCCCGGACCCTGGACGCGGTCACCTTCACCAGCGCGCCCGCCGTCATGTCCCTGCTGTCCCGGGCCGGTGAGCGCGGCCTGCTCGACGACGTCCTCGCCGCCTTCGGGCACGACGTCCTGCCCGCCTGCGTCGGCCCGGTCACCGCGCTGCCGTTGCAGGCCCGGGGTGTCGACACCGTCCATCCGGAGCGTTTCCGGCTCGGGCCCCTCGTCCAGCTGCTCTGCCGGGAGCTGCCCGGTCGGGTCCGCTCGCTGCCGGTCGCCGGGCACCGGGTGGAGATCCGCGGGCACGCCGTCGTGGTGGACGGTGAGCTGCGCCCCGTACCACCGGCGGGCATGTCGCTGCTTCGGGCGCTGGCCCGCCGTCCCGGCTGGGTCGTCGCCCGCGCGGAGCTGCTGCGCGCGCTGCCGGGCACCGGCCGCGACGAACACGCGGTGGAGACCGCGATGGCCCGCCTGCGTGCCGCCCTCGGCGCGCCCAGGCTGATCCAGACGGTCGTCAAGCGCGGCTACCGCCTGGCTCTGGACCCGCAGGCGGACGCGAAGTACGGGGACGGAGACGGGGGCGCCTGAACACGACCGGCGCCGGGCCGGGACGTCCGGGCCCGGGGCCCCGGGTGAGGGGTTCCCGGCCGGGGGGTTCCGGGCGGAGGAGCGGGCAGGCACTGTAGGGAGAGCGGATTCCCGGAACGGATCTCCGGAGCGGATTCCTCACTCGCATCGTCCCGGCCCCCACGCGACCGGGGTGAACTCTAGGCGGTGACAGGCACATGGCACTGGGTACGGTCACGGCGCCCCACGAGCTGCGGTTCGACACCGGGCGGATCTGTCTGGATCTCCTCGCGACCACACATCCCGAGGAACGGCTCGGCTCCGTCGACGTGCTGAGCGCCTGGATCACCGGCTCCGGACTCATCCCGGCCGGTACCCCGCTGGCCCACGCCGACGGCGCCTGGCCGGTCGCCTTCCGGGAACTGCGCGGCCACCTCGCCCGTCTGGTGCACGTCTCTCTGGCGCACGTCCGGCCGGCGCCCGGCAACGCCGCGTACGACCTCGCGCTCACCCGCGTCAACGAGATCGCCCGCGCCGCGCCCCCCACGCCGCGCGCGGTCCCCGGGGACGACGGGGCGCTGGTGCGGCGGCTGGAGACGCCGCCCGGCTGTGCCGCGCTGCTCGCGGCGATCGCCCGGGACGCCGTGGACCTGCTCACCGATCCGCACGCGCGCGCGTGCCTGCGGCAGTGCGAGGGCGACAACTGCCCGATCGTGTACCTGGACACCTCGCGGGGCCGCCGCAGGCGCTGGTGCTCCAGCGAGGTCTGCGGAAACCGCGAGCGTGTGGCACGCCACCGCCGCAGGGCCGCCGCCCTCACCCGCGCCTGACCCGGCCGCCTCACTTCACGGGCACCCTGAACTCCGCTGTCCCGTATGCGGCTTACGTAAACTCTCCTACCGTTTCCCGCCGCTTCCCGTTCCTTGAATCTTGAAGTGACTTCGCTCACGCCCGGTTTGCCTTCCGGGCGGCGCGGGCAACCCGCCCCGCCATCGGCATGTGGGGGAAATGTGAAGGAGGGGCGGGGGGAATGTGCTCCCATGTCCCGGTCTTCGCCCCGTCCCCCGGAAAACTGTCACCTCATGTTGAACACCCCACGCACCGCGTCCGTACCCATGTCGAGCGACCGACGGGGGGGATCCCCGGGACACCGGAGGTGGGCGTGCGCAAGGATGCGGCCGTGGCCAATGAACGTGGAGCGAGGGCCCGACATCGCATGTCTGCGTCCTCATCGTCCTCATCGTCTTCGTCGAACGAACCCGACGAGGAGTTGATGCGTGCGCTGTATCGGGAGCATGCCGGGCCTTTGCTCGCCTATGTCCTCCGGCTGGTCGCGGGCGACCGGCAGCGAGCCGAGGACGTGGTGCAGGAGACGCTCATCCGTGCCTGGAAGAACGCCGGTCAGCTCAATCGGGCGACCGGATCGGTACGCCCCTGGCTGGTGACGGTCGCCCGGCGCATCGTCATCGACGGCCACCGCAGCCGGCAGGCCCGGCCGCAGGAGGTCGATCCGTCGCCGCTGGAGGTCATCCCCGCGGAGGACGAGATCGACAAGGCGCTGTGGCTGATGACGCTGTCGGACGCACTCGACGACCTGACCCCTGCCCACCGGGAGGTCCTCGTCGAGACGTACTTCAAGGGACGTACCGTGAACGAGGCGGCCGCGACCCTCGGAATACCCAGCGGCACGGTGCGCTCCAGGGTGTTCTACGCCCTGCGTTCGATGAAGCTGGCACTGGAGGAGCGGGGGGTGACGGCGTGATGAGCGTGTACGGGGGATTCGGAGCGGGTGGTACGGGTATGTCTGGTGCCATGCAGGAATCACCGGCGCCGAACGAGCACGAGACCGTCGGTGCCTACGCTCTCGGCATCCTCGACGATGCCGAGGCGACCGCGTTCGAGGGGCACCTCGCCGGCTGCGAGTGGTGCGCCCAGCAGCTCGACGAACTCGCCGGTATGGAACCGATGCTGGCCGCCCTCGCGGACCTGCCCGGCACCGGCACGACGCCGTCGCTCGGTGAGTCGCTGTCGGTCAAGCCGGCGCCGCGCGTGGTGGAGAAGCTGGTCGACGAGGTCGCCGAGCGCCGCGCCAAGAAGCGCCGCCGCAACTTCTACATGGTCGCCGCCGCGGGCGCCCTGATCGTCAGCGGCCCCTTCGTCGCCGTCGCGGCGAACGGCGGGGGCGACGGCGGCAGCGGGGGCGGTGGCAACACCAACCGCACCCTCTCCGCCGACCCGGCGAAGGACGTCTTCGACCAGATCCCCGACAAGCTCACGGCCACCGACCCGGTCACCGGGGTCTCCGTGACCGTGGCGTTCCAGGAGAAGGACTGGGGCACCGGCCTCGCCGCGCAGATCACCAACGTCAAGGGCTCCAAGAAGTGCGCCCTGATCGTCGTCGGCAAGAACGGCGAGCGGGAGACGGCGACCTCCTGGAACGTCCCGGAGTGGGGCTACGGCCTGCCGGACGCCACGACGGACAAGGCCAAGCAGCCGCTCCACGTCCAGGGCGGCGTCTCGTTCGATCCCGACGAGATCGACAGCTACGAGTTCGTGACGTTCGACGGCGAGAAGCTCGTCGAAATCGACGCGTAGCAGGACGGGCCCCCTTCGCGTACGGTTGACGGCTGCCCAGCACGTCAGAAGGGGGCCCGGTGGCCGCTCAGGCTCAGCAGGAAACCGCGGTCGATCCGGTTCACGATTCCGTTCGCGACCGGGAGATCAGCGGCGAACAGGAACACCTCGACCGGGTGTACCGACGGCTCGAGGAAAAAATCCACGAGGCGGAGTTCCTCATGCACGACGCCGCCCGGCGCGGCCAGGTCGGCACGCCCGGCGCGCTCGCCGAACGGGACGCCCAGGTCTTCCGGGCCGGCGTCCACCTCAACCGGCTGAACAACGAGTTCGAGGACTTCCTCTTCGGCCGGATCGATCTGCTCCTCGGCAAGGACGGCAAGAAGGGACCCGACGGCGCCTACACCGCCGTCGAACCCGCCGAGGGCGCTGTCCGCCCCGACCACACCGCGGACATCGCCGAGACGCTGCACATCGGCCGGATCGGCGTCCTCGACGAGAACTACACCCCGCTGGTCATCGACTGGCGGGCGCCCGCCGCCGCCCCGTTCTACCGGTCCACCCCGGTCGACCCGGGCCGGGTGGTGCGCCGGCGCGTCATCCGCTCCAAGGGCCGCAAGGTCCTCGGCGTCGAGGACGACCTCATGCGCCCCGAGCTGACGGCCTCCCTGGACGGCCGCGAGCTGCCCGTCATCGGCGACGGCGCGCTGATGGCCGCGCTCGGCCAGGCCCGGACGCACAGCATGCGGGACATCGTCGCCTCCATCCAGGCCGAGCAGGACCTGGTGATCCGCGCCCCCGCCGCCTCCGTGACCTACGTCGAGGGCGGCCCCGGCACCGGCAAGACCGCCGTCGCCCTGCACCGCGCCGCCTACCTGCTCTACCAGGACCGGCGCCGGTACGCGGGCGGCATCCTGATCGTCTCGCCCACCCCGCTCCTGGTCGCCTACACCGAGGGCGTCCTGCCCTCCCTCGGTGAGGAGGGCCAGGTCGCCATCCGCGCCATCGGCTCCCTGGTCGACGGCGCCGAGGCCACCCTGTACGACAGCCCGGCGGTGGCCCGCGCCAAGGGCTCGTCCCGCATGCTCAGGGTGATTCGCCATGCCGCGCGCGGCGCCCTGGAGAGCGCCGGCACGCCGACCCGGCTGCGCGTCGTCGCCTTCGGCCGGCGGATCGAACTGGACGCCGACGAACTGTCGGCCGTCCGCCACACCGCCCTCGGCGGCACCGCCCCGGTGAACCTGCTGCGCCCCCGCGCCCGCAGGCTGCTCCTGGACGCCCTGTGGAAGCGCTCCGGCGCGGGCGGCCGGCACACCGACCCGGAGCTGGCCGCCGAACTGCGCTCCTCTTTCGATGACGACATCACCACCGAGGACGACTTCCTCGCCTTCTTCGAGGCATGGTGGCCCGAGCTGACCCCGGCCGCCGTGCTGGACGCCATGGCCGACGAACGGCGCCTCGGCCGCTGGGCCCGGCGCGTCCTCGACCCGGGCGAGATCCGCAAGGTCGCCCGCTCACTGCGGCGCGGCGGCCGGTCGGTGCACGACATCGCGCTGCTCGACGAACTCCAGGCCGTCCTCGGCGCCCCCGCCCGACCCCGGCGCAGGCGGGAGCTGGACCCGCTGGACCAGCTCACCGGTCTTGAGGAACTGATGCCGGTGCGCGAGGAGTCGCAGCGCGAGCGGGCCGAACGCCTCGCCCAGGAACGCACCGAGTACGCCCATGTCATCGTCGACGAGGCCCAGGACCTCACCCCCATGCAGTGGCGCATGGTCGGCCGGCGCGGCCGGCACGCCACCTGGACGGTCGTCGGCGACCCCGCCCAGTCGTCCTGGTCCGACCCCGACGAGGCGGCACGGGCCCGCGACGAGGCCCTCGGCAGCAGGCCCCGCCGCCGCTTCGAGCTCACCGTGAACTACCGCAACCCGGCCGAGATCGCCGAACTCGCCGCCAAGGTGCTCGCGCTCGCCATGCCCGGCTCCGTGTCACCGAGGGCGGTGCGCTCCACCGGCGTCGAACCGCGCTTCGTGACCACGGGCAGGGGACAGGGACAGGGACAGGGACAGGGGCAGGGGCAGGGGCAGGGGCAGGTACAAACCCAGGTGCCGGTGCCGGTGCCGGTGCCGGTTCAGGCGCAGGGGAACGGCGTCGGTGCGGGGGCGTCGCTCGCCGGTACCGTGCGCGCGGAGACGGCCCGGCTGCTGGAGCGGGTGGACGGCACGGTCGGTGTGGTGGTCGCCATGCAGCGCCGCGAGGAGGCGCGGCGCTGGCTGGACGGGCTCGGAGACCGGGCGGTGGCCCTCGGCAGCCTGGAGGCCAAGGGCCTGGAGTACGACGCGACGATCGTGGTCTCCCCGGCCGAGATCGCCGACGAGTCCCCGGCCGGCCTGCGTGTCCTGTACGTCGCCCTGACCCGTGCCACCCAGCAGCTCACCGTCGTCTCGACCGAACGCGACGAACCGGACGCGTCCGGCGTCCCGGACCTGCTGAGGGACTGATCCACCGGCCGACCGTCGGCCGACCGTCGGCCGACCGGCGCCGATCGGCGTCCATCGGCGTCCGTCGGTAAATGGCCCGCTCGCGGGAATGGTTCTACGCCATCCGTTTGTTAACCTGGCAAGTGACACCGGCCCGATCCAAGCCCCCGGGCCCAACCTTCGTCGCTACGAGCGACCACTTGCCGCGAGGCGAGCATGGCGGGTCGGTGTCACTGAACAACCGAGAGGCCCATGTCACTTCCGGGTGACATGGGCCTCTCGCGTTGGCTTACGAACAGCCCTCGACTTCTCGTATGGTGGAACAGTCTTTCCGGCGGTTTTCGCAGCTACCCGCTTTCGCCGTGACCAAAACGTTCGCAATCGGATGCGGCTACCGCGTACTCGGCGGTAGGTGCGACGATCGGACGGCACAAAGCAGCTACACGGTAAAAGCAGAGGAAGTCGGCCATGGCAACGGCGCCCAGCGTCTCCTACTCGATGACCATCCGGCTGGAGGTGCCGGCGAGCGGAGCCTCCGTCTCTCAGCTCACCACCGCCGTGGAGTCCTCCGGCGGCACGGTCACCGGCCTCGACGTCACCGCGTCCGGCCACGAGAAGCTCCGTATCGACGTCACCATCGCGGCCACCTCCACCGGGCACGCCGAAGAGATCGTGGAGAAGCTCCGCGAGGTCGAGGGCGTCAGCCTGGGCAAGGTCTCGGACCGTACGTTCCTGATGCACCTCGGCGGCAAGATCGAGATGGCGTCCAAGCACCCCATCCGCAACCGCGACGACCTCTCGATGATCTACACGCCGGGTGTGGCCCGCGTCTGCATGGCCATCGCCGAGAACCCCGAGGACGCCCGCCGCCTCACCATCAAACGCAACTCCGTTGCGGTCGTGACGGACGGTTCCGCCGTGCTGGGCCTGGGGAACATCGGCCCGAAGGCGGCCCTGCCCGTGATGGAGGGCAAAGCGGCCCTGTTCAAGCGGTTCGCCGGCATCGACGCCTGGCCGCTCTGCCTCGACACGCAGGACACCGACGCGATCGTCGAGGTCGTCAAGGCGATCGCCCCGGGCTTCGCCGGCATCAACCTGGAGGACATCTCCGCGCCGCGCTGCTTCGAGATCGAGGCCCGGCTGCGCGAGGCCCTCGACATCCCCGTCTTCCACGACGACCAGCACGGCACCGCGATCGTCGTCCTCGCGGCCCTGACCAACGCGCTGCGGGTCACCGGCAAGGCGATCGAGGACATCCGGGTCGTCATGTCCGGCGCCGGCGCGGCCGGCACGGCCATCCTCAAGCTGCTCATCGCGGCCGGGGTGAAGAACGCCGTCGTCGCCGACATCCACGGTGTGGTGCACGCGGGCCGCACGGATCTGGTGGACGCCCCCGACGACTCCCCGCTGTGCTGGATCGGCCACCACACCAACCCGGAGAACCTGACCGGCACGCTGAAGGAGGCCGTGCGCGGCGCGGACGTCTTCATCGGCGTCTCCGCCCCGAACGTCCTCGACGGCGACGACATCGCCGCGATGGCCGACGACGCGATCGTCTTCGCGCTCGCGAACCCCGACCCCGAGGTGGACCCGGGCGTCGCCCGCCAGACCGCGGCCGTGGTGGCCACCGGCCGCTCCGACTTCCCGAACCAGATCAACAACGTGCTGGTCTTCCCGGGTGTCTTCCGCGGCCTGCTGGACGCCCAGTCCCGGACCGTCAACACCGAGATGATGCTCGCCGCCGCGCAGGCCCTGGCCGACGTGGTCACCGAGGACGAGCTGAACGCGAACTACATCATCCCGAGCGTGTTCAACGACAAGGTCGCGGGCGCGGTCGCCGACGCCGTACGGGAAGCCGCGAAGAGCACGGAGACCCCCGCCACGGCCGTCTAGCGGGGCCCCCATCGGGGGCCGCCTCGGCTGTGACCATCACCACGGTAGGTGTGCGCTCGGCGCGTCGTGGAACCCGTGACCCACGGCCGCCCTTTAGGGTGGCGGCCGTGACTCGGACTCCCGGTATCCGCGGTCCGCTGCCGGCAGCGGACGCAGCGTCACCGTGGGTCGGGCCGTGGGAGCCCCCCGGGTGACTCCCACGGGTGACTCCATAGGTGATATCGCTGCTCCTGCGGGTGCCGGATTGGCGTTACCGCCGCAGGTAGAGGCAGGATGCTCCACCGGGACCACGTTCAGGGGGCAGTACTCCAGGGGCGTGCGGGCCCGAATAAGTACCCGGGTCCGGGGGACTCACCGAGGACCCTGGCAGCATCGGCTTGGTCGTGCCCCAATCGCGGCCCCGCCGCGTGGCACGCCTCAACGGCAAGAAGAACACGGGAGTAACAACATGAACCGCAGTGAGCTGGTGGCCGCGCTGGCCGACCGCGCCGAGGTGACCCGCAAGGACGCCGACGCCGTGCTGGCCGCGTTCGCCGACATCGTCGGCGACATCGTCTCCAAGGGGGACGAGAAGGTCACCATCCCCGGTTTCCTGACCTTCGAGCGCACCCACCGTGCCGCTCGCACCGCGCGCAACCCGCAGACCGGTGAGCCGATCCAGATCCCGGCCGGCTACAGCGCGAAGGTCTCCGCGGGCTCGAAGCTCAAGGAAGCCGCCAAGGGCAAGTAAATCCTGCTGTTCGTACGTCCCGGGACGGCGTACGACGCACAGCGACGCCAAAGGGGCGGCCACCGATCAGGTGGCCGCCCCTTTGGCAAGGCTGTTTCCGGCCGGTCGAGCGCCCTGCCCGGAAGCTCGACCGGCCGGGTGGGTGGCGTCGGTGGCGGGGTTGTCGGGTTCTGTCCGTCAGCCGAGTGCCTTGCCGGGGAGTTCGACCTTCGCCCCCGGCTCCACCAGCTTGTCCATGCTGTGTCTGCCCGGGGGGCGACCCCCGGACCCCCGGCCGGGTGGGTGGCGCTGGTGGCGGGGTTGTCGGGTTCGGTCCGTCAGCCGAGTGCCTTGCCGGGGAGTTCGACCTTCGCCCCCGGCTCCACCAGCTTGTCCATGCTGTGTCTGCCCGGGGGGCGACCCCCGGACCCCCGGCCGGGTGGGTGGCGCTGGTGGCGGGGTTGTCGGGTTCGGTCCGTCAGCCGAGTGCCTTGCCGGGGAGTTCGACCTTCGCCCCCGGCTCCACCAGCTTGTCCATGCTGTGTCTGCCCGGGGGGCGACCCCCGGACCCCCGGCCGGGTGGGTGGCGCTGGTGGCGGGGTTGTCGGGTTCGGTCCGTCAGCCGAGTGCCTTGCCGGGGAGTTCGACCTTCGCCCCCAGCTCCACCAGCTTGTCCATGAAGTTCTCGTAGCCGCGGTTGATCAGGCCGATGCCGTGGACGCGGGACGTGCCCTGGGCGGCGAGGGCGGCGATCAGGTAGGAGAAGCCGCCGCGCAGGTCGGGGATGACCAGGTCGGCGCCCTGGAGCTGGGTCGGGCCCGAGACGACGGCCGAGTGGAGGAAGTTGCGCTGGCCGAAGCGGCAGCGGGAACCGCCCAGGCATTCGCGGTAGAGCTGGATGTGCGCACCCATCTGGTTGAGCGCCGAGGTGAAGCCGAGGCGGGACTCGTAGACCGTCTCGTGGACGATCGACAGCCCCGTCGCCTGGGTCAGGGCGACCACCAGCGGCTGCTGCCAGTCGGTCTGGAAACCCGGGTGGACGTCCGTCTCCAGGGCGATCGACTTGAGCCGGCCGCCCGGGTGCCAGAACCGGATGCCCTCGTCGTCGATCTCGAAGGCGCCGCCCACCTTCCGGTAGGTGTTCAGGAACGTCATCATCGAGCGCTGCTGGGCGCCGCGGACGTAGATGTTGCCCTCGGTGGCCAGCGCCGCGGACGCCCAGGAGGCGGCCTCCAGGCGGTCGGGGAGGGCGCGGTGGTTGTAGCCGCCGAGCTTGTCCACACCGGTGATGCGGATGGTCCGGTCGGTGTCCATCGCGATGATCGCGCCCATTTTCTGCAGGACGCAGATCAGGTCCTCGATCTCCGGCTCCACCGCCGCGTTGGACAGCTCGGTGACGCCCTCCGCGAGGACCGCCGTCAGCAGCACCTGTTCCGTCGTGCCGACGGACGGGTACGGCAGCTCGATCTTCGTGCCGCGCAGCCGCTGCGGGGCCTCCAGGTACTGGCCGTCCGCCCGCTTCTCGATCGTCGCGCCGAACTGGCGCAGCACGTCGAAGTGGAAGTCGATCGGCCGGCCGCCGATGTCGCAGCCGCCCAGTCCCGGGATGAACGCGTGCCCGAGCCGGTGCAGCAGGGGGCCGCAGAACAGGATCGGAATGCGGGACGAACCCGCGTGGGCATCGATGTCGGCGACGTTGGCGCTCTCCACGTGCGTGGGGTCGAGCACCAGTTCACCGGGCTCCTCGCCCGGGCGGACCGTCACCCCGTGCAGCTGGAGCAGCCCTCGTACGACCCGGACGTCACGGATGTCCGGAACATTGCCCAGCCGGCTCGGCTCACTGCCCAGCAGAGCGGCGACCATGGCCTTCGGTACGAGGTTCTTCGCACCGCGGACACGTATCTCCCCCTCCAGCGGGGTTCCGCCGTGGACAAGCAGGACGTCTTCAGCGCCGTTGACGGTCATGGATCTCGCGTTCCGTGGAGGGGGCAGGGGCCAGAAGGGCAAGGGTAGTCGCCCTCCATGCCCGTTCCACCAGCCCGTGCGCGGCCCGGTCCCGTCCCCGTGGCCACCGGGACACGAGCGGTTCCCCTCCGGCCACTGGGGGTCACCGCCGTCACCGTGCGCCGGAGGTGCTTCCGTACGCCCGCCGGGCGCCCGCGGCCCCGCTGGGGCCGTCCCGGACCGGCGGCCCATCAGGCCGCTCACGCGCCGGCCGGCCGTGTTCGCCCCCGTACCCCGATTGCCTCCCCACAGAAAGGGAAGATGCGGAATCATGTCTGGCATGACCGAGGTGTCCTCGCTCACAGGGCGGCTGCTCGTGGCCACGCCGGCCCTGGCGGACCCGAACTTCGACCGTGCGGTCGTGCTCCTCCTCGACCACGACGAGGAGGGCTCCCTCGGTGTTGTGCTCAACCGCCCGACCCCGGTGGGCGTGGGGGACATCCTGGAGGGCTGGGCGGGCCTGGCCGGTGAACCGGGGGTCGTCTTCCAGGGCGGCCCGGTGTCGCTGGACTCGGCCCTCGGCGTCGCCGTCGTCCCCGGTGGGACGGGGGGCGGGGCCGCCCCGCTGGGCTGGCGCCGGGTGTACGGGGCGATCGGGCTGGTCGATCTGGAGGCACCGCCGGAGCTGCTCGCGGCCGCTCTCGGCTCGCTGCGGATCTTCGCCGGCTACGCGGGGTGGGGCCCCGGCCAGCTGGAGGACGAGCTGCTGGAGGGCGCCTGGTACGTCGTGGAGTCGGAGCCCGGCGACATCGCGTACCCGGTGCCGGAGCGGCTCTGGCGCGAGGTGCTGCGCCGCCAGCGCGGCGAACTGGCGATGGTGGCCACCTATCCGGACGACCCTTCGCTCAACTGATGCGTGTGAGCTTCAGTACCCTTTGATTCATGAGCACTCTTGAGCCCGAGCGCGGGACTGGTACGGGGACCCTTGTAGAGCCGACGCCGCAGACCTCCCACGGCGACGGTGACCACGAGCGCTACGCCCACTACGTCCAGAAGGACAAGATCATGGCGAGCGCTCTCGACGGCACGCCCGTCGTGGCGCTGTGCGGCAAGGTGTGGGTGCCGGGCCGGGACCCGAAGAAGTACCCCGTCTGCCCCATGTGCAAGGAGATCTACGAGTCCATGAGCGGCGGCGACGACGACAAGGACAAGAGCGGCAAGGGCGGCAAGGGCAAGGGCGCCAAGTAGCCGCGCCGGCCCCGGCCTCGGGCCCCCGGACGCGTTTTGTGCGCCCTGGGGGCCTTTGTGGTGCCCGCGCGTTGCGCGGAGTGCGTCAGCCGGTCACAGAGTGGTGGAGACCTCTTGTGAACTGGTTCCTTCAGTCCCTAGCCTCCGGTGTTGTTGTGCACAGCGAAATCAGCGTTGCGCATGTTGCAACACCTCATCGGAGGATGCAGTCCATGAAGTTGTCCGTCCGCCTGGTCGCCCTCGCGGCCGTCCTCGCCACCGCCGCCTGCGCGCCCCAGACTTCGGGGGACTCCTCCTCCGACAAGGACGAGAAGACCGGGACCTTACGGGTCTGGCTCTTCCAGGAGGTCAACAACGCACCCAAGGAAAAGGTCGTCGAGTCCGTCGTCGCCGGATTCGAGAAGGCGCACGACGGCACCGAGGTCACCGTCGAGTACATCCCGGTCGAGACCCGCGCCGAGCGCATCAAGGCCGCCTTCAACGACCCGAAGTCCGCGCCCGACCTCGTCGAGTACGGCAACACCGACACCGCCGGCTATGTCAAGGACGGCGGACTCGCCGACGTCACCGAGGAGTTCGGCGACTGGGACGAGGCCAAGGACACCGACCCGACCGCCCGGCAGTCGGTCACCGTCGACGGCAAGGTCTACGGGACGCCGTACTTCGTGGGCGTCCGCGCCCTCTACTACCGCACGGACGTCTTCGACGAACTCGGGCTCGAACCCCCCGCCTCCCAGGCCGAACTGATCTCCACCGCGCAGAGGATCCGCGCCGCGAAGCCCGACCTGTACGGCATCGCCGTCGGCGGCGCCTACACCTACGGCGCGATGCCGTTCATCTGGGCCCACGGCGGTGAACTCGCCACCGGCAAGGGCGGCTCGTACGCCTCCGCGATCGACACCCCCGCCGCCCGCAAGGGCATCGACGCGTACACCTCCCTCTTCGGCGACGACAACTGCCCGGCCGCCAAGTGCGCCGGCATGGGCGGCAACGACACGGTGACCGCCTTCGCCTCGGGCAAGGCCGCCATGGCGATCGGCGGCGACTTCAGCCACGCCGCGATCGAGGCCGGGGCCGTGAAGGGCAAGTACGCCGTCGTGCCGCTGCCGGGCGTGAAGTCCGGATCCATCGCCCCCGCCTTCGCGGGCGGGAACAACCTCGGCGTCCTGAAGTCGACCTCGCACCGCACCCTCGCCGTCGACCTGATGCGACGGCTCGCCTCGAAGAAGGCGCAGGGCGAACTGTTCGACGCGATGGGCTTCCTGCCGACCTTCTCGGACGTGCGGCAGCAGGTGGCCGCCAAGGAACCGTTCCTGAAGCCGTTCGTCGAGACCCTCGCCGCCGACACCAAGTTCGTGCCGGCCTCGCCCGCCTGGGCGCGGATCGACGCCTCGCTGGTCCTGCCGACCATGTTCCAGGAGGTCGTCAGCGGCAAGAAGGACGTGGCGTCCGCGTCCGGGAACGCCGCGAAGAAGATGAACGAGGCATTCGGCTCGGTGGGCTGACCCGGTGGCCGCACCGGACACGGTGGCCGTGCGCAAGCGTCCCGCGCCCCGCACGGCCACCCCACCCCACAGGCCGCGGGGCCCGCAGAGCCCACGGGGCCGGGGCCGCGGGGCCGGCCTCACCCCCTGGCTCTATCTCGCCCCCGCCCTCGTCGTCCTCGGCGGGCTGCTCGCCTACCCCGTCCACCAACTCGGCCTGATCTCGCTCTTCCACTACACCCAGGCACAGGTCAGCGGCGGCGAACCGACCACCTTCCAGGGCCTGGGCAACTACAGGGAACTCTTCGCCGACGAGCAGTTCTGGCAGGTGCTGCTCACCACCGTCCTGTTCGCGGCGGCCTGCGTGGTCTCCACCCTGGCCGTGGGCTGCGCGCTCGCCGTGCTGCTCACCCGGGTGCGCGCCGTGCCCCGGCTCGCGCTGATGCTGGCCGCGCTCGGCGCCTGGGCGACCCCGGCCGTCACCGGCTCCACGGTGTGGCTGCTCCTCTTCGACGCCGACTTCGGCCCGGTGAACCGGCTCCTGGGCCTCGGCGACCACTCATGGACGTACGGGAGGTACAGCGCCTTCTTCCTCGTCCTGCTCGAAGTCGTCTGGTGCTCCTTCCCGTTCGTGATGATCACCGTCTACGCCGGCATCCGGGCCGTGCCCGCCGAGGTGCTGGAGGCCGCCGCCCTGGACGGCGCCTCGCAGTGGCGCGTCTGGCGCTCGGTGCTCGCCCCGATGCTCCGGCCGATCCTGGTCGTCGTCACCATCCAGTCGGTGATCTGGGACTTCAAGGTCTTCACCCAGATCTACGTCATGACGGGCGGGGGCGGCATCGCCGGCCAGAACCTGGTCCTCAACGTCTACGCGTACCAGAAGGCGTTCGCGTCCTCGCAGTACAGCCTGGGCGCCGCGATCGGCGTGGTGATGCTGCTGATCCTGCTCGCCGTCACGCTGGTGTACCTGCGGCTGCTGCGCCGCCAGGGGGAGGAACTGTGACCGTCGTGAGCCGGGCCGGGGCGCGCCGGGTGAATCCTGTGCGCGGGTTCGTACGGCGTCCGTGGCGGCTGGCCGCCGAGGCGACCGCGCTGGCGGTCGCGGTGGTGGTGGCCTTCCCGCTGTACTGGATGGTGCTGAGCGCCTTCAAACCGGCCGGCGAGATCGAGTCGGACCGGCCGCGGCCGTGGACCCTGAACCCCACCCTGGATTCCTTCCGACGGGTGTTCGGGCAGGAGGAATTCGGCCGGTACTTCCTCAACAGCGTGATCGTCGCGGGCTCCGTGGTGCTCGCCTCCGCACTCATCGCCTTTCTCGCGGCGACCGCCGTGACGCGATTCCGGTTCCGTATGCGGACCACCCTGCTGATCATGTTTCTGGTGGCCCAGATGGTGCCCGTGGAGGCGCTGACGATCCCGCTGTTCTTCCTCATGCGGGACGCGGGCCAGCTGAACACGCTGTGGTCGCTGATCCTGCCGCACATCGCGTTCTCGCTGCCGTTCGCGATCTGGATGCTGCGGGGGTTCGTGAAAGCCGTTCCCGACGCGCTGGAGGAGGCCGCCTACATCGACGGCGCGAGCCGCGCGCGGTTCCTGTGGCAGATCCTTTTTCCGCTCGTTCTGCCGGGGCTGGTGGCCACCAGCGTTTTTTCCTTCATCTCCACCTGGAACGACTTCCTGTTCGCCAAGTCCTTCATCATCAGCGACATCTCGCAGTCGACACTGCCGATGGCCCTGCTGGTCTTCTACAAGCCGGACGATCCCGACTGGGGCGGCGTGATGGCGGCGTCCACGGTGATGACGATTCCGGTGCTGGTCTTCTTCGTACTCGTACAGCGACGCCTGGTCTCCGGACTGGGCGGCGCGGTGAAGGACTGACATGACATCGCCGACGGAACTGATTCCCGCGCCCCGCAGCGTCGTCACCGGCTCCGGCGAGGTACGGCTGACGGAGCACTCCCGGCTCTACGCCGGTCCCGCGACGGAGGGCGTCGGACACTGGCTGGGCACCGTCCTCCGGCAGGCCACCGGCCTGCCGTTTCACGAGGGACGGGAGCTCGACGACACGGACGTCGACGGCATCGGGCTCCAGCTCGACCCCGGGCTCGGTCCCGAGGAGTACCGCCTCGTCAGCGACCCGAACGGCGTCCTGATCGAGGGCGGCAGCGCGGCCGGTGTCTTCCGGGGCGCCCAGACGCTGCGGCAGCTCCTGGGCCCCGACGCGTACCGCAGGGCCCCGCTCGGCCGCGACCGGGTCCGGACCGTGCCGCACGTCACGATCGAGGACGCCCCCCGCTTCCGCTGGCGCGGCCTCATGCTCGACGTCGCCCGGCACTTCACGCCCAAGGAAGGCGTACTGCGTTATCTCGATCTGATGGCCGCGCACAAACTCAATGTCCTGCACTTCCACCTGACGGACGACCAGGGTTGGCGCATCGAGATCCAGCGCTACCCGCGGCTGACGGAGGTCGGATCCTGGCGCGCCCGGACGAAACTCGGCCACCGCGCCTCACCCCTGTGGAACGACACACCGCACGGCGGCCACTACACCCAGGACGACATCCGGGAGATCGTCGCCTACGCGGCCGAACGGCATATCGCCGTCGTCCCCGAAATCGACGTGCCCGGCCACTCGCAGGCCGCCATCGCCGCGTATCCGGAACTCGGCAACACCGACGTCGTCGACACCTCCTCGCTGACCGTCTGGGACACCTGGGGGATCAATCCGAACGTACTCGCCCCCACCGACACCACACTGCGCTTCTACGAAGGAGTGCTCGAGGAAGTCCTGGAACTGTTTCCCGCCGACGCGACGGGCGCCCCGGGGCATTCGTCGTTCGTCCACATCGGCGGCGACGAATGCCCGAAGGACCAGTGGCGTGCGTCGGACATCGCGCGGAAACGGATCGCCGATCTCGGCCTGGCCGACGAGGACGCCCTCCAGTCCTGGTTCGTCGGGCACTTCGCCGGCTGGCTCGCCGAACGGGGCCGCCGGCTGATCGGCTGGGACGAGATCCTCCAGGGCGGCCTCGCCCCGGGCGCCGCCGTGTCCTCCTGGCGCGGCTACGCCGGCGGGGTCGCCGCCGCCCGCGCGGGGCACGACGTGGTCATGTGCCCCGAGCAGCACGTGTACCTGGACCACCGCCAGGACGCGGGCCCCGAGGAGCCGGTACCGATCGGGTACGTGCGCACCCTGGAGGACGTCTACCGGTTCGAACCCGTGCCGGCGGAGCTGACGCCCGAGGACGCCGGGCGGGTGCTCGGCACCCAGGCCAACGCCTGGTCCGAGGTGACGGAGAACCAGGCGAGGGTGGACTACCAGGTCTTTCCCCGGCTCGCCGCCCTCGCCGAGGTCGCCTGGAGCGCGCTGTCCGCCCCCGCGGAACGGGACTTCGCGGACTTCGAGCGCCGGATGGCCGCCCACTACCGGCGACTCGACGCCCTCGGCGTGGCCTACCGCCCGCCCACCGGCCCGCTGCCCTGGCAGCGGCGCCCCGGCGTACTGGGCCGCCCCATCGACGGCCCACCCCCGAACCGGTAGCCCCCGGCCCGGTCCGCCTCGGCCCGGCACACCCCCGGCCCGCCCCATCCCGAACAGGCCGCACGGAAAAGTCGCAAGGATCATCGAACGGTACCAATTCGAGCACACGGGCGATGGGGCCCCAAAACGGGTCAAGTGGCCTGTGAGGTGGGCGAACGTCTCCTAGTGGACCCCTGTCTTCGGTGCTCGCGAAGATGTGCCAGAGTTGCCACGTCCGCCCTGTCAGGTCGTACCGTACGGCTGCAACAGGTGGGACCAGGTGGGGCCGCGGGAAGGGGCAGCCGGTTTTGAGCACGCACGCACCGCAGGCGGCGCAGGCCGTGACGCTGCCCACGACGCTGGACGAGGCGGTGGCGGCGCTCACCGCCATGCCCGCCGCCGTGCCCGTCGCAGGCGGCACCGATCTGATGGCCGCCGTCAACTCCGGGCAGCTCAGGCCGACGGCGCTGGTCGGCCTCGGCCGGATCAGCGAGATCCGCGGCTGGCAGTACCAGGACGGCCACGCGCTGCTCGGTGCCGGCCTCACCCACGCCCGTATGGGCCGCCCCGACTTCGCCGCCCTCATCCCGGCGCTCGCCGCCTCCGCGCGTGCCGCCGGACCACCGCACATCCGCAACGCGGGCACCCTGGGCGGCAACATCGCCTCCGCCGCCCCGACCGGTGACGCGCTGCCCGTGCTGGCCGCGCTCGAGGCGACGCTGATCATCGCGGGCCAGGGCGGAGCCCGCCGGGAGATCCCGGTGTCGCACCTGCTGGCCGGGATGGACATGCTGCGGGCCGGTGAACTCATCGGCTACGTGCGGGTGCCGCTGCTGCACGCCCCGCAGGTCTTCCTGAAGGCCACCGGCCGTACCGGCCCCGGCCGCGCGGTCGCCTCCGTCGCCCTGGTGCTGGACCCCGGCCGGCGCGGTGTCCGCTGCGCGGTGGGCGCCATAGCGCCGATGGCGCTGCGGCCCCTGGAGGCCGAGCAGTGGGTCGCCCAGCTCATCGACTGGGACAACAACCGCGCGCTCGTGCCGGAGGCGCTGAACGCGTTCGGGGAGTACGTCGCCGCGGCCTGCATCCCCGATCCGGCCCCCGACGAGGACGGCTCCGTCCCGTCGCTGCCGCCCGCGGTACTGCACCTGCGGCGCACCGTCGCCGCACTGGCCCGACGAGCACTGGGGAGGGCACTGTCGTGACCGACGACCAGCACGGAGAGGGCACGTCCGGCACGTCCCAGGGCGGCGGCAGCCGCTGGGACCCGCTGCCCCAGGGGGACTACGACGACGGCGCCACGGCCTTCGTGAAGCTTCCCGAGGGGGGCATCGACGCGCTGCTGGACTCGATGGAGAGCCCGCTCGCCGCGCCCGGACACGGCTATGTGCCGCCGCCCATCACCGTCACCCCCACCACCGCGGGCACCGACCCCGCGGGCACCGGCGGCTGGGCGGTGCCGGGCGCCGGAACGCCGGGCGCCCCCGTCGACGGCGTCCAGTGGCACGACCCGCGGGCGGGCCGGCCCAGGGAGGACCCCGGGGCGCACGCGGCGCAGCAGCACGGCGGCCAGGACCGGTTCACGTACGACCCCGGGGCCTCCGGACAGTGGCACTTCGAGGACCCGCCCGGCGCCGGCGCCCCGGCACCCGGTGCCGACGTGACCGGCCAGTGGTCGATCCCCGTCGCGGGCGGCGACCTCCCGGACGAGTCCGGCGAGTTCACCACCTCCGCGCTGGCCGAGCAGTGGGGAGCCACCCCGCCGGTCACCCCGCCCCCCACCCTCCCGGGCGGCGCCCCCGCGCCCTGGGCCGCACAGGCCATCGGGCAGCCGTGGGGACCGGGCGTACCGGGCGTGGACCCGGCTCACCCCGACTCCGCTCCCGGCCGGGAGCAGAACCGGGAGCAGGGCGGCCCGGAACCCGACTGGCGCGCGGACGACGGCCGGGGAGCACCCGCGCACGGTCATGCGGGCACCGCCGACCCCGTCCGGGAGCGGCCCGACGCGCGGCCCGCCCCCGGCCACGACTCCCCGCCCCTGTCGAGCGGGGTGCCGCAGCCGGCCCCCGCCGAGCCCCACTGGCGGTCCGGCCCCGAGACCTACCCGGAGGCGGCCGGCGGTCCGTCCGCCCCGGAGCTCCGCGAGCACCCGCAACCGGGCCCGGAGGGCGCCGCAGGACCCGTCGGCGGGTCCGGGGAGGCTCCGGGGGCCGTCGAGGCCGTCAGGGGCTCCCAGCGGCCCCAGGGCGCATACGGCGCGCACGGTGCCCAGGAGGGACCGGAAGGCACAGCGGCCCCGGAGGGCGCGAGGGACCACGCCGAGACGTCCCCGGCCGGGGACACCGGGCCGGAACCCGCGGGCACCGGCCCCGCGTCCGCCGCCGGTCCTGACACCGGCACCGGTCCTGACATCGGCACCGGTCCTGACATCGGCCTGGACGCCCCCGACGGCACGTCACCCGGGTCCGAACCGCTGCCCGGTGCCGCGCACGACGACCACCCCCTCGCCTCCTACGTGCTGCGTGTCAACGGCACCGACCGGCCCGTCACCGACGCCTGGATCGGCGAGTCGCTGCTCTACGTGCTGCGCGAGCGCCTCGGCCTCGCCGGCGCCAAGGACGGCTGCTCACAGGGCGAGTGCGGGGCCTGCAACGTGCAGGTCGACGGTCGGCTTGTCGCGTCCTGCCTGGTCCCGGCCGTGACCGCGGCCGGCAGCGAGGTCCGTACCGTCGAGGGCCTCGCCCAGGACGGCCGGCCGTCGGACGTGCAGCGCGCGCTCGCGCGGTGCGGCGCGGTGCAGTGCGGCTTCTGCGTACCGGGCATGGCGATGACCGTGCACGACCTGCTGGAGGGCAACCCGGCGCCCACCCGGATGGAGACCCGCCAGGCCCTGTGCGGCAACCTGTGCCGCTGCTCCGGCTACCGGGGTGTGGTGGAAGCCGTCCAGGAGGTCGTCACCGAACGCGAGACCCTCGCCGAGGCCGCCCTGGCCGACCAGGACAACGCCCGGGGCTCCGGCGGCGAAACGGGCGAGTTCCGCATTCCGCACCAGGCAGGACCGGGCGCCGGCGGAGTCGGCCCCGCCGCCTTCCCGGACCCCGGACCGCATGACCGGCTCTACGGCCGGGACGGAGGCCAGGCATGAGCAACGAGGCCACCACCGTGCAGAACGCACAGGCCACGGAGGACACCGCCGGGACGGAACCGCTCCCGCGCGGACTCGGTGTCTCCCTGCCGGCCGCCGACACCCGCGCCAAGACCGAGGGCACCTTCCCGTACGCCGCCGACCTGTGGGCCGAGGGCCTGCTGTGGGCGGCCGTACTGCGCTCCCCGCACCCGCACGCGCGGATCACGTCCATCGACACCACCCACGCGCGCGAGATGCCCGGCGTGCACGCCGTCGTCACCCACGAGGACGTCCCCGGCACCCCGGTGTACGAGCGCGGCCGGTCCGACCGCCCGGTCTTCGCCTCCGACGTCGTACGCCACCACGGCGAGGCCATCGCCGCCGTCGCCGCCGACCACCCGGACACCGCGCGGATGGCCGCCGCCGCCGTCATCGTCGAGTACGAGGTGCTCGACCCGGTGATCGACCCCGAACAGGCCTTCGAGGCCGAGCCGCTGCACCCCGACGGCAACCTGATCCGGCACATCCCGCTGCGGCACGGCGACCCCGACGCGGCCGGTGACCTCGTCGTCGACGGCCTGTACCGCATCGGCCGCCAGGACCCCGCCCCCATAGGGGCCGAGGCCGGACTGGCCGTCCCCCGCCCGGACGGCGGCGTCGAGCTGTACCTGGCCTCCACCGACCCGCACGGCGACCGGGACGAGGCCGCCGCCGCGTTCGGTCTGGAACCCGACCGCGTGAAGATCGTCGTCACCGGAGTGCCCGGCGCGACCGCCGACCGCGAGGACCAGAGCTTCCGGCTGCCGCTCGGCCTGCTGGCGCTGAAGACCGGCTGCCCGGTCAAACTCACCGCCACGCGCGAGGAGTCCTTCCTCGGCCACGCCCACCGGCACCCCACCCTGCTGCGCTACCGCCACCACGCCGACGCCGAGGGCAGGCTGGTGAAGGTCGAGGCGCAGATCCTGCTCGACGCGGGCGCCTACGCCGACACCTCGTCGGACGTGCTGGCCGCCGCCGTCGCCTTCGCCTGCGGCCCCTACGTCGTCCCGAACGCCTTCATCGAGGGCTGGGCGGTCCGCACCAACAACCCGCCCTCCGGCCATGTGCGCGGCGAGGGCGCCCTGCAGGTGTGCGCCGCCTACGAGGCGCAGATGGACAAGCTCGCCAAGAAGCTCGGCCTCGACCCGGCCGAACTGCGCATGCGCAACGTCATGGCGACCGGCGACGTCCTGCCCACCGGCCAGACCGTGACCTGTCCGGCCCCGGTCGCCGAACTCCTCGAGGCGGTGCGGGACCACCCGCTGCCGCCGCTGCCCAAGGACAGCCCCGAGGACGAGTGGCTGCTGCCCGGCGGTCCCGAGGGCGCGGGCGAACCGGGCGCGGTACGCCGCGGGGTGGGCTACGGCCTGGGCATGGTGCACATGCTCGGCGGCGAGGGTGCCGACGAGGTGTCCACGGCCACCGTGAAGGTCCAGGACGGGGTGGCGACGGTGCTGTGCGCGGCCGTCGAGACCGGCCAGGGCTTCACCACACTGGCCCGGCAGATCGTCCAGGAGATCCTGGGCGTCGACGAGGTGCGCGTGGCACCCGTGGACACCGACCAGCCCGCCGCGGGCGCGGGCAGCCGAGGCCGGCACACCTGGGTGTCGGGCGGCGCGGTGGAACGCGCGGCGAAGATGGTCCGCACCCAGCTCCTGGCGCCCCTGGCCCACAAGTTCGGCATGTCCACCGAGCTGCTCCAGATCACCGACGGCCGGATCACCTCGTACGACGGCGTGCTGTCGACGCCCGTCACCGAGGAACTGGCGGGCAAGGAACTGTGGGCCACCGCCCAG
Source organism: Streptomyces sp. P9-A2 (assembly GCF_036634175.1). Taxonomy (NCBI): domain Bacteria; kingdom Bacillati; phylum Actinomycetota; class Actinomycetes; order Kitasatosporales; family Streptomycetaceae; genus Streptomyces; species Streptomyces sp. P9-A2. The sequence goes on along the minus strand of NZ_JAZIFX010000001.1, from coordinate 3,076,678 downwards.
TGCCGTCCGCATCCCACCGAGCCCCTGGACGCGTCGGGCCAGGGCGACGCCTACGTCGGAATGGCCTTCTGCGCGATCCGCGCGGTGGTCGACGTCGACATCGAGATCGGCTCCGTACGGGTCGTGGAACTGGCCGTCGCCCAGGACGTGGGGCGGATACTGAACCCGGCTCAGCTCGCCGCCCGGATCGAGGCGGGCGTGACCCAGGGCGTGGGCGCCGCGCTCACCGAGAACCTGCGCACACCGCGCGGTCTGGTCCGCCACCCCGACCTCACCGGCTACGCCCTGCCGACCGCCCTGGACGCGCCCGACATCGAGATCGTGAAACTGGTCGAGGAGCGGGACGTGGTCGCGCCGTTCGGCGCGAAGTCGGTCAGCGCGGTGCCGGTGGTGACCTCGCCGGCGGCCATCGCCTCCGCCGTCCGCGCGGCCACCGGCCGCCCGGTCAACCGCCTGCCGATCCGCCCGCAGGCCGCGGTGGTGACCAGCGGCCGCGACCGGCTGGTCAGGTCCACCGACTGACGGCCGCCGACTGAAGCCCGCCGGGCGCCGGAGGACGGGCGACCGATGGGCGACCGCCGGTCGATGGGCAACGGACGACCGGCGGCCGACGGCCGAGGGACGACGGCCGAGGGGCAACCGTTTGCCGGTGACGGGTGGCCGACGTCGTGCCGGCCACCTGTGGGAACCCGTGGCCGGGCCGCCCGTGGCCGGGCCGCCCGTGGTGACGCGTGACCGGTGTCCGTGGCCGACGCCGGGCAGTCTGGGGCGGGAAGTCGTAGAACGTTCACGTTGATTTCCGTGCGAAGGCAACGCACAGGGGGTGTTCGGGCGTCTTGTGGGGTGGGGCGTCCGTATCCGTGTTCCGGTCGCCCGTCCGCCCGTCCGCCCGTCCGCCCGTTCCCGCTCCGGGGCGTTGTCAGTGGTGACGCGTAGTGTTCCAAGTGGTGGGGACGGCTGTCGGGTTCGGAGGGCCGGGGTCCGTCCTGTCCGGGCGGAACGGTGCGGTCCGGAGTGACGAAGCACGGGACACGGGACCGATCGCACGTATGCACGGGGGAGCCATGAGCACGACCGACACCGCTGTCACGGATGCCATGAACGTCACGGGCACCGCGGCGGCGATCACCCTGACCGAGGACGACCTCGATCCGTTCATCACGCACGCGTCCACGCGCCGCTGGCTGACCGGCCCCGGACTGCCCTGCGACAGCGGCCTGTTCAGCTTCACGCGGCTGCGGGGCGAGGGTCTGCGCACGGTCGCCGGCTCGGCCGGTGATCCGGGCGAGGGGCTCTCCGCGGAGCTGCGGGACCAGCTGGTCATCGGCGGACTGCTCGGCCCCGCCGGCCTGGAGACGGAGTCGGTCCTGCTCGACGGCGCCACCGGCGAGGTGTCGACGACGTACTTCTTCCACGACCGGCCCGACCTGATGGACCGTCGCCCGCTCGCCCCGTCGTTGCCGACCCTGGTGCGGTTCGCCGCCGCCACGGACGAACTGGCGGGGCTGCGCGGCCAGTTCGCCGCCTACGCGGGCCGCTGGGGCGCGAAGGCGGTGGCGGAGGCATCGCGGCAGCTGCTCGCCGTGTTCGAGGAGGGCGCGGACGGAGAGCCGGCGCCGCTGTGGCGGATGGCCGCGCTGATCCGCCCGCTGGCTCTGGTGGCCGGTCCGGGCACGGCCTCGGGGCTCGCCCTGGACCTCCCGGTCCGCCTCCTCGACCAGGAGTTCGGCCGGCGGAGCGTGGTCCGCTTCGAGGAGTTCGACTTCCCCACGACGCTGACGCACGAGCCGACCCGCCGCTTCCTGCGCGATACGGGCCTGCCCGAGGACGGCTTCCTGTTCCAGCTGGACACCGACCTGCCGCTGCGGACCCTCGCCGAGTACCACGGCGAGGACCGCGACGATCACCACGGCGGTTACCACGGCGAGGGCTGCGGCGACGGTCCCGGCGCGTTCCCGGCCGGCCGCCTCCCCGCCCACGCCGACCGGCTCGTCCGCCTCGGCCATCTGATAGAGGACAACAGCCTGGTCGTCGACGGCGCCACCGGCGCGGTCCTGAACTGGAGCGAGCCGGACGCCGTCCTGTACCCGCTGAACACGGACATCTCGACCCTCGCCTTCACCCTCTGGCTGCTGCACCGCGAGCACACCATCGACGAGGAGTCGGGCCACGCGCTGACCAGCGAGGCGTACGACCAGCTGGCCATGACGATGATCCAGGTCCTGTCCTCCGTCGACCCGACGGGCGCCACGACCGACGCCGACTGGCACTACTGGACGGAGCTGTTCCAGGACGAAGCGGGCGGGGTGCTCTGAGGGCACCCCGCCCGCGGGGGAGGCCGTGGCGGGAATCGAACCCGCGTTATTCGCTTTGCAGGCGAATCCCTGAGCCACTCGGGCACACGGCCAAGGCCGGGGCGAGGTGTGCTCTTCACCACCCTGCCGCCGCGAACTCGGTACGCCGACCGTACGGCGGGGCGGGAGCGGTGCTCAAGGGATTCCGGTGCGGTGCAACGGGACTGCCACACGCTGTTCATGAACGCCGGGAGCGGGCGGGCCGGGGGAGTACGACCAAGGTCCCGGTGCCGGTCCGACCCTCGACAGGGGTCAAAGCGTCCTATGGCCCTTACTCTGACGTCCATGGCCGCCCCGAACCCGCGCGACACCTCTGTCGCCAAGACCTCCGACGCCCCGCCCGGGCCCACCACTCCGATCCTGCCCCCCGCCCCCGGCGGCGAGCGGGGCGAGGGCGTGCTGAGCGGCCCCTACCGGGCGCTGAGCATCGGCATCGTCTCCGTGGTGCTGCTGATCGCCTTCGAGGCGACGGCGGTGGGCACGGCCATGCCGGTCGCGGCGCGCGAGCTGGACGGGGTGTCGCTGTACGCCTTCGCGTTCTCGGCGTTCTTCACGACCAGCCTGTTCGCGATGGTGCTCTCCGGCCAGTGGTCGGACCGGCGCGGGCCGCTCGCGCCGCTGACCACGGGCATCGCCGCCTTCGCCGCGGGACTGCTGCTGGGCGGGACGGCGGGCTCGATGTGGCTGTTCATCCTGGGGCGGGCCGTGCAGGGCCTCGGCGGCGGGATGGTGATCGTCGCGCTGTACGTCGTCGTCGGCCGGGCCTACCCGGAGCGGCTGCGTCCGGCGATCATGGCCGCGTTCGCGGCGAGCTGGGTGGTGCCGTCGATCGTCGGCCCGCTCGCCTCCGGAGCGGTGACCGAACACATCGGCTGGCGGTGGGTGTTCCTCGGCATCCCGGTCCTCGTCGCGTTCCCCCTCGCCCTCGCCCTCCCGCAGATACGCCGCAGGGCGTCCGGCCCGGCGGGCGGCGGCAGGGCAGGCGACGGCACGGACGCACCGGCCTCCTCGGGCGGCCGCCGCATCCGTCTCGCCCTCGCGATCTCCTTCGGCGCCGCGCTGCTCCAGTACGCCGCCCAGGACCTGCGCTGGATCTCCCTGCTGCCCGGCGCGGCGGGCCTGGCGCTCCTGGTGCCCGCCGTACGGGGACTGCTCCCGCACGGCACCTGGCGGGCGGCACGCGGCCTGCCCTCGGTGGTGCTGCTGCGCGGCGTCGCCGCCGGATCCTTCATCGCCGCCGAGTCCTTCGTCCCGCTGATGCTGGTCACCCAGCGCGGCCTCAGCCCGACCCTCGCCGGGTTCTCCCTCGCGGCGGGCGGCGTGACCTGGGCGCTGGGCTCCTGGATCCAGTCGCGGCCCCGTCTGGAACCGCACCGGGAGCGGCTGACGACCCTCGGGATGCTCCTGGTGGCGGTGGCCATCGCGGCGGCCCCGAGCGTGCTGATCGAGTCGGTCCCCGCCTGGACCCTGGCCGTCGCCTGGGCGTTCGGCTGCCTCGGGATGGGCCTGGTGATCTCCTCCACCAGCGTCCTGCTGCTCCAGCTCTCCGCCCCCGAGGAGGCGGGCACCAACTCCGCCGCCCTCCAGATCTCCGACGGCCTCTCCAACGTCCTCCTGCTGGCCGCCGGGGGAGCGGCCTTCGCGGCCCTCGGCGGCGGCACGGTCGCCCACGGGGCCACGCAGGCCGCCGGCTCCCACCCGGCCGCCTTCGTCGCCGTGTTCCTGCCGATGGCGGCGGTGGCCCTGGCGGGGGTGTGGGTGACGACGCGGCTGCGGGAGCGCGAGCCGTAAACCGATCGCTTCCGTATGCTCACGGAAAGTAGCATTCGGGTGTGACCGAGTTCGTCCTTCACCTCGACCCCGCCCGGCTGCGCGCCCTCCAGGATCTCGCCGACGCCCAGGGCCGCACGCCCGAAGCCGTGGCCGAGGAGGCCGTGCGCGCGTACCTGCGCGACGAGCGCCGGACGGTGCGCGCCGTCGGCGAGCACCTCGCGCGCGAGGTGCGCGCCGTCGGCGAGCACCTCGCGCGCGAGCACGCCGACCTGCTGCGGAGGCTGGGCGAATGACCACGCATCGGCAGCCGGCCGCTCCGGGGGGAGCGACCCGGCACCTCACCGTCGACGAGGTCACCGCCCTCGCGGAGATCGCCTTCGGCGGCCGTCCGCCCGGGACACGGGAGCCCGGACTGCCGGCCTCGGCCGTGCACCGCCCCCGCGCCCGCATGTTCGGCACGGCCGCCTACCCCGGCCTGTACGACCAGGCAGCCGCCCTCCTCCACGCCATCGCCACCAACCACCCCCTCGTGGACGGGAACAAGCGCACCGCCTGGCTGAGCACCGCGACCTTCCTCGCCCTCAACGGCGTCGATCTCGCCGCCGTCGACCAGGACGCGGCGTATGCGCTGGTCATCGAGGTGGCCTCAGGGGCGGAAGCGGATGTGGGCAGCATCGCGGGACGGCTGCGGAGGCTGTGACGTCGGTCCCACCCCCGGGTGCCCCCGCCCGGCCCGGGCGTCGTCCGGACCGGGGCGCGGATAGGGTGGCCCGGTTGCCGTACGCCGACCGCCGGGTGCGGCCGGCCGTCCCTGCGGCCGGGTTCCCGGCGCGGCCGAGCCGCCCGAACCCGCCCCCGTCCCCACAACGGAGACCGTGACTACCACCGCCGCTTCCGCCTCGCACCACCTGTCCCCCGCCTTTCCCGGCCGTGCCCCCTGGGGCACCGCCGGAAAGCTCCGGGCCTGGCAGCAGGGGGCGATGGAGAGGTATCTCCAGACGCAGCCGCGCGACTTCCTGGCGGTCGCCACCCCCGGCGCCGGCAAGACCACCTTCGCGCTGACGCTGGCCTCCTGGCTGCTGCACCACCACGTCGTGCAGCAGGTGACCGTCGTCGCGCCCACCGAGCATCTGAAGAAGCAGTGGGCCGACGCCGCCGCCCGGATCGGGATCAAGCTGGACCCCGAGTACAGCGCGGGCCCGGTCGGCAAGGACTACCACGGGGTCGCCGTCACCTACGCCGGTGTCGGCGTGCGCCCCATGCTGCACCGCAACCGGTCCGAGCAGCGCAAGACCCTCGTCATCCTCGACGAGATCCACCACGCCGGTGACAGCAAGTCCTGGGGCGAGGCCTGCCTGGAGGCGTTCGAGCCGGCCACCCGCAGGCTCACGCTGACCGGTACGCCGTTCCGGTCCGACACCAACCCCATCCCGTTCGTGACGTACGAGGAGGGTGACGACGGCATCCGCCGCTCGGCCGCCGACTACACCTACGGGTACGGCTCCGCGCTCGCCGACGGCGTCGTCCGCCCCGTCATCTTCCTCGCCTACAGCGGCAACATGCGCTGGCGCACCAAGGCCGGCGACGAGATCGCGGCCCGCCTCGGCGAGCCCATGACCAAGGACGCGATCAGCCAGGCCTGGCGCACCGCCCTCGACCCGCGCGGCGAGTGGATGCCGTCCGTGCTGCGCGCCGCGGACCAGCGGCTGACCGAGGTCAGGAAGTCCGTCCCGGACGCCGGGGCCCTCGTCATCGCCGCCGACCAGGACTCCGCCCGCGCCTACGCCAAGCTGATCCGCGAGATCACCGGCAGCAAGGCCACCGTCGTCCTGTCCGACGACAACGGCGCCTCGAAACGGATCGACGAGTTCAGCGACGGCGACGACCGGTGGATGGTCGCCGTCCGCATGGTGTCCGAGGGCGTCGACGTACCGCGCCTGGCCGTCGGCGTGTACGCGACCACCATCTCCACCCCGCTGTTCTTCGCCCAGGCCGTCGGCCGTTTCGTGCGGTCGAGGCGGCGCGGCGAGACCGCCTCCGTGTTCCTGCCGACCGTGCCCGACCTGCTCACCTTCGCCAACGAGATGGAGCGTGAGCGCGACCACGTCCTCGACCGGCCCAAGAAGGAGGGCGAGGAGGACCCGTACGCCGAGTCCGAGCAGGAGATGGACGAGGCGAACCGGGAGCAGGACGAGGACACCGGCGAGGAGATGCTGCCCTTCGAGGCGCTGGAGTCCGACGCCGTCTTCGACCGGGTCACCTACAACGGCGCCGACTTCGGCATGCAGGCCCACCCCGGCAGCGAGGAGGAGCAGGACTACCTGGGCATCCCGGGGCTCCTCGAACCCGACCAGGTGGAAATGCTGCTGCAGAAGCGGCAGGCCCGGCAGATCGCGCACAGCCGCAAGAAGCCGGACACCGAGGCCGACCTGCTCGAACTGCCCGCCGAGCGGCGCCCCGTGGTCTCCCACAAGGAGATGATGGAACTGCGCCGGCAGCTCAACAACATGGTCGGCGCCTACGTCCACCAGAGCGGCAAACCGCACGGCGCCATCCACACCGAACTGCGCCGCGTCTGCGGGGGACCGCCCGCCGCCGAGGCCACACCGGGACAGTTGCGTCAGCGGATCGCCAAGGTGCAGGAGTGGGCCACCCGCATGCGGTGAATTCCCTTCACCGTCTGTGCATACCGCGGCAAAAGGTGCCACTTCACGGTCATCGGTGCCCGGATTCTGGACGGAGCCTTCCGCTGACCGGACCGGCTCGCTACTGTCCCGCTACGCACACGCCCCGTGGCAGCGCCGCCGCGGAGCGCAGCCGTGAAGCGACTGCGCCCGGGACACAGCCGGGCCACCGGCCGATCGGCGGCCTCTGGAGCGCGTCACCGACGGGACTCGGTGACGCACACGCCGTGAGAGGGCCGCCGACCTGACCCCGAAGGAGTGGGCGTCGTGACCGCGGAGACCTCTCAGACGCTCGACCGGGGACTACGGGTCCTCAAACTGCTGGCCGACACGGACCACGGTCTGACCGTCACCGAGCTTTCCCACCGACTGGGCGTGAACCGGACCGTCGTGTACCGGTTGCTCGCCACCCTGGAGCAGCACGCGCTCGTCCGCCGTGACCTCGGCGGACGGGCCCGGGTCGGACTCGGGGTGCTGGGGCTGGGCCGCCAGGTGCATCCGCTCGTACGCGAGGCCGCGATGCCGGCCCTGCGGTCGCTGGCGGAGGACATCGGCGCCACCGCGCACCTCACGCTGGTGGACGGGGCCGAAGCGCTGGCCGTCGCCGTGGTGGAGCCGTCGTGGACGGACTACCACGTGGCCTACCGGGCCGGGTTCCGGCATCCACTGGAACGGGGCGCCGCCGGCCGGGCGATCATCGCGGCCCGGCAGCGGCCGCGCGACCCCGGATACACCCTCACCCACGGCGAACTGGAAGCCGGCGCGTGCGGAGCGGCGGCGCCCCTGATCGGGGTCACCGGCGTCGAGGGCAGCGTCGGCGTGGTGATGCTGGCCGACGTGGTCCCCGAACGGGTCGGCCCCCGCGTCATGGACGCGGCCCGCGAGGTCGCGGAAGCGCTGCGCTGACGGCCGGCGCCGTGGGGGCGGCCGCGGGGGCCGGAGCGGCAGGGGCGCGGCGGGGGAGCGACAGGGGAGCGGCGGAGGCGGGACCGGGGCGTCGCGTTAGATTGACCCCGTGCTCTCTCGCCTCACGCGTCCCCAGGCCCTGGCCGTCTGTGCCGTTCCCGTCGTCGCCCTGCTGGCCACGGCGGTGTTCGCGCCGCTGCCGTTCTCGGTGGCGCAGCCGGGACTGACGGCCGACGTGCTCGGCGAGAGCAAGGGCACACAGGTCATCACCGTCTCCGGCGCGAAGACCCGCGAGACCACCGGCCAGCTGCGGATGACGACGATCGAGGCGACCTCCCCCGACACCCGGGTGAGCCTCCCGGACGTCCTCGACGCCTGGTTCGGCACCGACCAGGCCGTCATGCCCCGCGACTCGGTCTACCCCACCGGGGACAACCTCGAGGAGATCGAGCAGTACAACGAGAAGCAGATGCGCGCGTCGCAGCAGGAGGCGACCCGGGCCGCGCTGGGCTACCTGGACCTGGACGGCAAGGACATCGAGGTCGACCTGAAGCTCGCCGACGTCGGCGGACCCAGCGCCGGCCTGCTCTTCTCCCTCGGCATCGTCGACAAACTGAACGGCGACGACAGCGGCGGCGACCTCACCGGCGGCCGGATCATCGCCGGTACGGGGACGATCGACGCCAAGGGCAGGGTCGGCGCCGTGGGCGGGGTGCCGCTGAAGACGCAGGCCGCCCGGCGGGACGGCGCCACCGTCTTCCTGGTGCCCGAGGCCGAGTGCGCCGCGGCGCGGGCGGAACTCCCCGACGGTCTGCGCCTGATCCCGGTCACCACCCTCGAGGGCACCGTCGACGCCCTGGTCGCCCTGGAGAAGGACGCGGGCAAGGTCCCGAGCTGCTGACCGCGGGCTGACCGCGGGCTGACCGCGGGCTGACCGCGGTCCGCCGGCTCAGCGTTTCCTGACGAACCCCTCGTCCACCATCCAGTCCAGCGCCACCTGGTGGGGGTCCTCGCCGTCCACGTCCACCTCGGCGTTCAGGGTCCGCGCCACCTCGTTGTCCAGCTTCGCGGTGACCGGGTCGAGGACCTCGGCGATCGCCGGCCACTTCTTCAGGGCGTCGGTGTTGACCATCGGTGCCGCGTTGTAGTTGGGGAAGAACTTCCTGTCGTCCTCCATCACCACCAGGTTCATGGACTTGATCCGGCCGTCGGTGGTGAAGACCTCGCCGTAGGTGCAGGCGCCCTCGGCCGTCTGGGTGTAGATGATCCCGGTGTCCATCTGCGTGATGTTCCCCGTGGCCACGTTCATGCCGTACGCCTTCTCCATGCCCCGCAGCCCGTCCGTCCGGTTGGCGAACTCGCCCTCCACGCACAGGGTCACCGCCGGCGGGTCGGACTTCGCCAGCGCGGCCACCTCCGACAGCGTCCGCGTGCCGTACTTCTTGTGGTTCGCCTGGTTCATGGCCAGGGCGTAGGTGTTGTTCAGCGCCGACGGCTCCAGCCAGGTCACCCCGTTCCTCAGGTCGGCCTCGCGCACCGCCTCCCACTGCTCGCGCGGGTCGGGGAGGGGCTTGCTGTTGCCCTGGTACGTGATCCACGCCGTGCCGGTGTACTCGTACGAGGCGTCCGCGTCCCCCTTGACGACCGCCTCCCGGGCGCCGATGGAGCCCTGGATGCCGGTGCGGTCCACGACCTCGGCGCCGGCCGCCTGGAAGGCGATGCCCATGATCGCGCCCAGGATCAGCTGCTCGGTGAACTCCTTGGAGGTGACGGTGAGCTTCGCGCCCTCGAGCGGCTTGCCCCGCCCGATCGAACCCGGTTCCACGTCGTCGACCATGGGGGACCCGCTGGTCAGCCCGCAGGAGGAGACCCCCGCCAGCAGCACCCCGGCGAGCAGCAGACACCCGCGCCGCCTCATGTGCCGGACTCCAGCCCCCGCGGCCGCAGCAGCAGTTCGGCCAGCGAGGCCGTCCAGTCCACCAGCAGGGCCAGGGCGACCGTGAGGATCGAGCCCAGGATCAGCACCGGCATCCGCTGACTGGTGATCCCGGTGGTGATCAGTACGCCCAGACCGCCGCCCCCGCCGAAGGTCGCCAGGGTGGCCGTGCCGACGTTCAGGACCAGGGCCGTACGCACCCCGGCGAGGATGAGCGGGACGGCCAGGGGCAGTTCCACGCGGGCCAGTACGCCCAGCGGGGACATGCCGATGCCGCGCGCCGCCTCCAGCAGGGTCGGGTCGTTGGCCCGCAGGCCCGCGATGGTGTTGGAGAGCACCGGCAGCACGGCGTAGGCGATGATGCCGATGAGGGCGGCCCTGCGGCCGATGCCGAGCCAGATCACCAGCAGCGCGAGCAGACCGATCGCGGGCGTCGCCTGGCCCGTGTTGGCGAACGCCATCACGACCGGGGCGGCTCTGCGGAGGGCGGGCCTGGTCAGCAGGATTCCCAGCGGGATCGCGATGATCAGCACGAAGAAGGTCGAGATCACGGTCAGTTCGATGTGCTGCCACAGCGCTTTGGACACCTGCCCGTCGGAGAGCGCGTTCTCGGAGAGCGCGTCCAGGTCGGCCCGGGTGAACCACAGCCAGGTCGAGAACAGGACGACGATCAGCACCACGGGCAGGACCGTCAGCTTCTGCCACGTCACGAGGGAGGCGTCCGCGGCCGAGGACGCGGATCCGGCCGCCTCCCTCGTGGCCACGCCCCCGCCGTCGCCGTCGCCTTCGCTGTTGCCCCTGCGATCGCCCTCGTCCCGGTGCTGCTCCTCGTCCTCGTCCCGGAAGGCGAGTCCTCCGGCCTCGTGCTCGCCGGGGGGCCGCCGCCCGCCGGGCGTCCGCCGCCGGGAGGAGCCGCTCACGCGTCCGCCTCCCTGTCCGCACCCTCCTGCTCGGCGTGCGTCCGGCCGGCCCGCTGCCCCTCCAGTTCGTGCTGGGCCTCCGTCGCCTCCAGCCGGTCGGCCTCCAGCCGGTCGGCCTCCAGCAGTTCGTGGACGGAGTTCATCAGCGTCTCCACGTCGACGACGCCTTCGTACACGCCGCGCCCGCCGGTGACCGCCACCCGCCCGGAACTGTCGGTGAGCACCGCCTCCAGCGCGTCCCGCAGGGTGGCGTTCCGGGTCACCGTGTCGTGCACCAGGGTGCCCGCGCGGGCCAGGGAGCCCTTGGCCCGCATCAGGTCGCCGCGCCGGAGCCACTTGTAGGGGCGGCGGTGCCGGTCGAGCAGCAGGATCTCGTTGGAGCCGCTGGAGCGGAGCAGGTCGAAGATCCGCTGGAGCGGGTCGTCGACGGTCACCGTCGGATAGTCGGTGATCCCCACGTCCCGTACGCGGGTGAGGTTCAGCCGCTTCAGCGCGGCTCCGGCGCCGACGAAACCGGACACGAAGTCGTCCGCCGGGTTGGTGAGGATCGCCTCCGGGGTGTCGAACTGGGCGATGTGCGAGCGCTCGCGCAGGACCGCGATCCGGTCGCCGAGCTTGATCGCCTCGTCGAAGTCGTGGGTGACGAAGACGATCGTCTTGTGCAGCTCGTGCTGCAGCCGGATCAGCTCGTCCTGGAGGTGGTCGCGGGTGATGGGGTCCACCGCCCCGAACGGCTCGTCCATCAGCAGCACCGGCGGATCCGCCGCCAGCGCCCGCGCCACGCCCACCCGCTGCTGCTGCCCGCCGGAGAGCCGGCGCGGATAGCGGCCGTGGAACTCGCCCGGGTCCAGCCCGACCAGGTCCAGCATCTCCTCCACCCGCGCCCGCACCCGGGCCGCCGGCCAGCGCAGCATCTTCGGCACCAGCGCGATGTTCTGGGCCACCGTCATGTGCGGGAACAGTCCGCTGGACTGGATCGCGTACCCGACCTGGCGGCGCAGCCTCACCGGGTCCATGTCGGTGACGTCCTCGCCGCCGATGCGGATCCGGCCGCCGCTCGGCTCGATCAGCCGGTTGATCATCTTCAGCGTGGTCGACTTCCCGCAGCCGGACGGGCCGACGAGGACGACCGTCTCGCCCGCCCTGATCTCCATGTCGACGCTGTCCACGGCCGGCCGCGGATTGCCCGGGTACCGCTTGGTGAGGTTCTCCAGCTCGATGGTCGCTCCGGTGGTGCCGGTGGTGCTGGTGGCTCCGGTGGCTCCGGTGGTGCTGGTGGTTCCGGGGGCGTCGCCGGGTGCGCAGGGTGCGCCGGGCGTCCCCGGGGCGGGCGACTCAGGCACGGATCCCCCTGGAGATGGTCAGCCGCCCGATCAGGACGTACCCGGCGTCGAACAGCAGCGCGAGGAGAATGATCAGGAGGGTGCCCGCGAGCACCTGGTTGAGCGCGTTGCTGCTGCCCAGTGAGGCGATCCCGCGGAAGATCAGGTTGCCGAGGCCGGGGCCGGAGGCGTACGCGGCGATGGCGGCGATGCCCATCAGCATCTGGGTGGAGACCCGGATCCCGGTGAGGATCGGCGGCCAGGCCAGCGGCAGCTCCACCCGGGCCAGCCGGGCCACCCGCGACATGCCGATACCGGTGGCCGCGTCCACCAGCGCGGGGTCGACCCCGCGCAGGCCGACGATCGAGTTCCGCACGATCGGCAGCAGCCCGTACAGCGTCAGCGCGATCACCGTCGGCGGCACCCCGAGCCCCACGACCGGGATCAGCAGACCGATCATGGCCAGCGACGGGACGGTCAGCAGGGTGGAGGTGGCGGTCGTGGCCAGGCTGCCCGCCCAGTCGCTGCGGTACGTCGTCACCCCGATCAGCACGCCGATCACGGTCGCCGCCACCATGCACTGGAAGACCACGCTCGCGTGCTGGTACGTGTCGACGAGCAGCTGCTGGTGGCGGTTGCCCAGGTACTCCCAGAAGTTCACGTCCGCTCACCCCAGCTCGGCCACGCCCGTCAGGTCGGTCCGGTCGGTCCGGTCGGCCGGGTCCGCCCGGTGGGGCCGGCCCGGCTCAGTCCGATCCGTCCGGGTCCCCGCCCGGCGGTTCGAGGAGCGCGGCCTGCTCCACCAGCGGGATGATCCGCAGCGGAACGGGGTTCTCCATCACGATCGCCGTGGCGGCCCGGACGATGCCATCAAAACCGACGACCCGGTCGATCACCCGTTGGAGATCGGCGTTGGAGCGGGCCACGAGCCGGCACAGCATGTCCCCGCTGCCGGTCGTGGTGTGCAGTTCCAGGACCTCCGGAACAGTCGCCAAGTGCGCCCGGACATCCGCTCCTTGACCCTGCCGGATCTCCAGCGTCGCGAACGCGGTGACCGGGTAGCCGAGGGCCGCCGGATCCACCTGGGGACCGAAGCCGCGGATGACTCCGTTCGACTGAAGACGGTCCAGCCGCGCCTGCGCCGTCCCCCGCGCCACCCCCAGCCGCCGGGACATCTCCAGCACCCCGATCCGCGGCTCCCGCGCGAGGAGCAGGATGATTCGGCCGTCCAGCCGATCGATCGCCATACCGGCCTCCGCACCTGGTCGCCTGGTTGCCTGGTCATCCTGTACAGAAAGCCCGCCGATCACGGCAGGTCACTGGACACCATGCCCAGTGAACACGCGAACTATTGCGCACCTTGCAGGGCTGGCCCACCCTGCACCTATGACGCAGACCACACACCACGCTCCCGACCCGACCGCCCGGCAGGCCGATCCCTTCCCGGTCAAGGGAATGGACGCGGTCGTCTTCGCCGTGGGCAACGCCAAGCAGGCGGCGCACTACTACTCCACCGCCTTCGGCATGAAGCTGGTCGCCTACTCCGGACCGGAGAACGGCAGCCGCGAGACCGCGAGCTACGTCCTGGAGAGCGGCTCCGCCCGCTTCGTCCTCACCTCGGTGATCAAGCAGTCCACCGAACAAGGCGCCTTCCTCGCCGAACACGTGGCCGCCCACGGCGACGGTGTCGTCGACCTCGCCCTCGAGGTCCCGGACGCGCGCGCCGCGTTCGCGTACGCCGTCGAGCACGGCGCCCACCCGCTCACCGAGCCGTACGAGCTGAAGGACGAGCACGGCACCGTCGTCCTCGCCGCGATCGCCACGTACGGCGAGACCCGGCACACCCTCGTCGAACGCACCGGCTACGACGGGCCCTACCTGCCCGGCTTCGTCGCCGCCGACCCGATCGTCGAGCCGCCCTCCCAGCGTTCCTTCCAGGCCATCGACCACTGCGTCGGCAACGTCGAACTCGGCCGGATGAACGAGTGGGTCGCGTTCTACAACAAGGTCATGGGCTTCACGAACATGAAGGAGTTCGTGGGCGACGACATCGCCACCGAGTACAGCGCGCTGATGTCGAAGGTGGTCGCCGACGGCACCCTCAAGGTCAAGTTCCCGATCAACGAACCCGCCGTCGCCAAGAAGAAGTCCCAGATCGACGAGTATCTCGAGTTCTACGGCGGCGCCGGCGTCCAGCACATCGCGCTCAACAGCAACGACATAGTGCACACGGTCCGCCAGATGCGCGCGGCCGGTGTGCGGTTCCTGGACACCCCGGACTCGTACTACGACACCCTCGGCGAGTGGGCCGGCGAGACCCGGGTGCCGGTCGACACCCTGCGCGAGCTGAAGATCCTCGTCGACCGGGACGAGGACGGCTACCTGCTGCAGATCTTCACCAAGCCGGTCCAGGACCGGCCGACCGTGTTCTTCGAGATCATCGAGCGGCACGGCTCCATGGGCTTCGGCAAGGGCAACTTCAAGGCCCTCTTCGAGGCGATCGAGCGGGAGCAGGAACGCCGCGGCAACCTGTGACCGGATGCCGGCGGGCCCGATGACGGCGGGCCCGATGACGGCGGGCCGATGACGGCGAGGGCCGGGTACGGGGCACCACTCCGTGTCCGGCCCTCGCCGTCTCTCCTCACTCTCCTCACTTCACTCTCCTCACGACCAGTCCGGCGGCCCGCCCCCGACCGGCGGCTCGCCCAGCCGTTCCAGTGCCGCCTTCGCCTGCGGCACCCGCAGCGGGGAGAAGTACGGATTGATGCTCAGCGCCTCCCGCAGATGCCGCCGCGCGGGCCCGTCCTCATCGAGTTCGAGCTCGATCATGCCCCGGTGGAAGGCGTGCAGCGCGCTGCGCACCCCGCCGCCGTGCGCCTCCTCCGTCGCCCCCTCCATCGCCCGCACCGCGAACTCCAGCGCCTCCTCGGACCGCCCCGACCGGTGCAGCGCCCAGCCCAGCGCGTCGGCCACAGCCGTCGACGGCTGCCGCTCCCACTCCGTCCGCAGCCGCCGCACCGCGGCCCGGGGGTCCCCGTGGTCCGCCTCGAACCGGCCGAGCACCAGATCCCCGTCGGCGCCGTGGGCGGCGGCCTCGCGTACCCGGGAACGCACCAGGTCGTAGTGGACCCGGGCGTCCTGCCGCAGTCCCAGGGACTCGTACAGCTCACCCAGTTCCAGCTCGTACTCCGGCAGCGGCTGCCCGGCCAGCGCCGCCCGGTAGGCGCCGAGCGCCTCCGTGGTCCGGCCGAGCGCGGCCAGCACCCTGCCCTGCCCCGCCTGCGCCGCTCCCTGGTCCGGGTCGATCCGCAGCGCCTCCCGGAAATGCCCCAGGGCGTCCTCCCGGTCGCCGCGCTCCCAAGCCAGCTGCCCGGCCCGCTCCAGGTACGCCGCCCGCTCGGCCGGCTCCCCGGCCGCCGCGGCGGCGTCGGAGAGCTGGGCCGCCGCGTCCTCCCGCAGGCCCTTGTCCCGGTACACGGCCGCCGCCAGCGCCATCACGGCCGGATCCGACCGCAACGCCTTCAGCCGGTCCAGCATCCTCCCCGCCGCCTCGCCGTCACCGAGCCCGGTGTACGCCTCGACCAGCGGAGGGTACGTCGTCCACCGCTCGGGCTCCAGCTTCCGCGCCCGCTCGCCCCACTCGAGGGCGGCGGGATGGTCGTGGCGCGCGTTCGCCAGCGCCGCCAGCCCGCGCAGCGCCGCGGCGTTGTCCCGCGGCCGCACCTTCAGCGAGGTGCGCAGTGCCTGCTCGGCCCGCGAGTACCGCGCGGGATCCGCCAGCCGCCGCCCTTGCTCCACCCGGGCCGCTCCGAGTACCGCCCAGGACTCCGCGTCCTTCGGATGCTTCTTCAGATGCCGCTCCCGCTCCTCGACCAGTGCCTCCAGACCGGGCAGCGACGCCGGCACCCCACTGGCCACCGCCGCCCGCGCCAGCGCCCCGGGCGCCGGCTCCGGTGGCACCTCCGCCCCGCGCTCCCACGGCAGCAGCACCAGCACCCCGCCGAGCACGGCGCACCCGGCGGCGGCCGAACCGAACCGCGCCCGACGCCCGCGGCCCACCCACGCGAGGGCTCTCCCCCACCCCGGTGTGCCGTCCCGCTCACGGATCTGGCCCTGCTCACGGGTTTCGCCCTGTCCACGGGTCTGGCCCTGTCCACGGGTCTGGCCCTGCTCACGGGTCTCGTCCCCGCCCCCGGTCTCCTGCGGCTTGTCGTCCATGGCGCACACTGTGCGTCACATCATCCGTCGATACGACGAACCACACCCCGGTGCAAGACGGCTTACGACCGGGTGACGTACATGGGGTTCACACCGATGGCCCCGGGTGTCACGCTGGGATCGTGAGCCGTATCGAAGCGCGACGCGATGAAGACACGGTGGCGGCCGGCTCCCCCGTCGGCCCCCTCGTCGGCCGGCTGCTCGACGGCCTGCCCCCCGAGGCGGTCCTCACCGACCCCGACGTCACGGCCTCCTACGCCAACGACATGGCGAGCTTCTGCCCGGCCGGCGCCCCGGCGGTCGTCGTCCTGCCCCGCACGGTCGAACAGGTGCAGCACGTCATGCGCACCGCCACCGCCCTGCACGTCCCCGTCGTCCCGCAGGGCGCCCGCACCGGCCTGTCCGGCGCCGCCAACGCGACCGACGGATGCATCGTGCTCTCCCTGACCAGGATGGACGCCATCCTGGAGATCAACCCCGTCGACCGGGTCGCCGTCGTCGAACCCGGCGTCGTCAACGCCACCCTCTCCCGCGCCGTCGGCGAACACGGCCTCTACTACCCGCCCGACCCCTCCAGCTGGGAGACCTGCACCATCGGCGGCAACATCGGCACCGCCTCCGGCGGGCTGTGCTGCGTGAAGTACGGCGTCACCGCCGAGTACGTGCTCGGCCTCGACGTGGTCCTCGCCGACGGCCGCCTGATGTCCACCGGCCGCCGCACCGCCAAGGGCGTCGCCGGATACGACCTGACCCGCCTGTTCGTCGGCTCCGAGGGCTCCCTCGGCGTCGTCGTGCGCGCGACCCTCGCCCTGCGGCCCAAACCGCCCGCGCAGCTCGTCCTGGCCGCCGAGTTCGCCTCCGGCGCCGCCGCCTGCGACGCCGTGTGCCGCGTCATGGCCGGCGGACACACCCCCTCACTCCTCGAACTCATGGACCGTACGACGGTCAAGGCCGTCAACGACATGGCCCGGATGGGACTGCCGGAGAGCACCGAGGCCCTGCTGCTCGCCGCGTTCGACACCACCGACCCCGCCGCCGACCTCGCCGCCCTCGGCGCGCTGTGCGAGGCGGCCGGCGCCACCCAGGTCGTCCCGGCCGAGGACGCCGCCGAGTCCGAACTGCTGCTCCAGGCCCGGCGCCTGTCCCTGGTCGCCCTGGAAGCGGTCAAGGGCACCACGATGATCGACGACGTGTGCGTGCCCCGCTCCCGGCTCGGTGAACTCATCGACGGCGTCGAGCGGATCGCCGGGAAGTACCGGCTCACCATCGGCGTCGTCGCCCACGCGGGAGACGGCAACACCCACCCGACCGTCTGCTTCGACGCCCAGGACCCCGACGAGTCGCGCCGGGCCCGCGAATCCTTCGACGAGATCATGGCCCTCGGCCTGGAACTCGGCGGCACCATCACCGGCGAGCACGGCGTCGGCGTACTGAAGAAGGAATGGCTGGCCCGCGAGATCGGCCCGGTGGGCGTGGAGATGCAGCGGGCCGTCAAACAGGTCTTCGACCCGCTGAACCTCCTGAACCCGGGCAAGCTCTTCTGACCCGCCGCCCTCCCGCGCACCCCGCGCCCTCACGGGGCGAGCAGCGCGGCCAATCCGTCGTCCAGCCCGAGCAGCTCACTCTCGCTGCCCGGCGGCACCACCCGCAGTGTCCGCTCCAGCCACGACGACACCTGAGCCGTCGGCACCTCCAGCAAGGCGTCCCCGTCGGGCGAACTCAGCGCCACCAGAACCACGCCGCGCCCCTCCGCCTTCGACGGCCACACCCGCACGTCGCCGTGCCCGCACGGCCGGAACACACCTTCGATCAGCAGCTCGCGGGCGAACGTCCAGTGCACCGGCTGCTCGGAGTCGGTGTGGAAGGCGATGTGCACGGCGTAGGGGTCGTCGGCGCGGTAGCCGAGCCGGGCCGACACCGGGACGTCCCGCTCCGGCGACAGGATGAGCCGCAGTTCCACTTCGCGCTCCACCACGATGCCCATGGCGCAGGTCCTCTCTCTCGTGAACTCTCGTACAGGTGCCCGCGAGGGGCCGTCACAGGAGAGAGGGGGAAGGACCGGGAGCATTACGCGGGTTCGCGAAAGTTTCTTCGCGGTACCACATCGGTGCTCGAAAGGAGTGCGTCCGGCCGGACGAGCCCTGATTCCTGCGCCCGTCTGATAAATGTGGTGCCACCGACCCACCCGCGAGCAGATACGGGACGACGGACATGAGCGCCCCAACCCCGGCCCCCGGCGACGACACGCCGCGCGAAGGCTTTTACCCGGACCCGTCCGTTCCCGGATACGTCCGGTACTGGAACGGTGCCTCCTGGGTACCGGGCACCAGCCGTCCGGCGCCGGACGGCGGCGGCGCGCCGCTCGCGCCGTCGGCGTCCGCCGGTGCCGGTTTCTCCGGCTCCACCCCGGCGGTGCCCGTCGTCGAGGAGACCGGCCCGCACTTCTTCGACGAGGACCCGGTCGACGGGCCCTCACCGTCACCGCCCACTTCGCCCGTGCCTGTGCCTTCCCAGGCCCCGTCTCCGTCCTCCCCCTTCTCCCCGTCTCCCTTGCCGGCCGACTCGCAGCACGGCAGCCGGCCCGAGCCCGCCTCGGCATGGGGCGCCAACCGCTCCCACCAGTCCGGCTTCGGCAGCGACCAGGACCGCCGGGTCTCCTGGGGAGCGGATCCGAGAGTGGCGCACGCGTCCGGCCCGGCGGGCGGCGAGTCCACGGGCGCGGGCGGTGCGGATGCCGGCGCGGATGTCGGTGCGGCGCCCGCGGGCAACACGTTCGTGTTCCGCCCGCCGACGAGCGCGGACAGCGGTTCCGCCGGAGCCTCCGACAGTGCGATCGCGGACGAGGGCACCATGACCTTCCGTGCCGTCGGCCCGCGCCGGGGTTCCGGTGCGGCCTCCTCCGGTTCCGGGTCGTCCGGTTCGTCCGGGCGCCCCGGGTTCGGGGCCGGGAAGGCCGCCGCGGCCCGTGCCGCGCGTACGGCCTCCGGCCAGGAGGGGAGCGGGAGTTCGGCCGCGGCACCGGTGTCCGGGCCGCAGCAGGCCTCCGCGGCCCCGGCCGTCCCGCCCCGGTCCACCGCACCGGAGCCCATGCCCGCTCCCATGCCCGCTCCCGCACTCGCTCCCGCACCCGCTCCCGCCTCCCGTCCGCTGTCGAGCGGTCACGGTGGCGGCCAGTCGTCCTGGGCGCAGCAGGCGCCCCGGCCCGCGGACGGGGAGGAGGTGCCGGTCGCGCCGTGGAAGCCGCCGGTCGAGGACATCTTCCAGGCCGCCGCCAGGCGTCAGGCCTCGGCCCGTCCCGCGGGGTTCGGCAAGCGGCTGGCGGCGCGGCTGCTGGACACCGTCCTCCTCGGCGGCGTCACCGCCCTGGCCGCCGTGCCGCTGGGCCTCGCGGCGGCGGACCACGTCAACGGGAAGATCGACGCGGCCAGACTGTCCGGCGAGACCGTCACGGTGTGGCTGCTCGACGGCACCACGTCGGTGTACCTGGGCATCGTCCTCGCCGTCCTCCTCCTCGGCGGTGTCCTCTACGAGGTGCTGCCCACCGCCAAGTGGGGCTGCACCCCGGGCAAGAAGCTGCTGGGCCTGGAGGTGCGGGACATCGAGGGTCACGACGCGCCCGGGTTCGGCGCGGCCCTGCGCCGCTGGCTGGTCTACAGCATCCCCGGACTGCTCGTCGTCGGTGTGGTGGGCGTCCTGTGGTGCCTGTTCGACAAGCCGTGGCGGCAGTGCTGGCACGACAAGGTCGCGCACACGTTCGTGGCGGGCTGACCCCACCGGAACCACGGGGGAACAGGCGGGGGACCGCACGGGGGAACAGGCGGGGAACAGACGGAAGCAGGCGGGGGATCACCCCTTCGGACCGGCTGCGCGGGCGGGCCGCGGCACCGCTACTCCGGACGGCGGCTCGCCGGATGCGCGACCGGGGGGTTCGCGGTCGACTCGGGCCATGAGTACCGAACCGCCCCCGGGCTCCGGTCAGCAGCCCCCGGACGACGACCCGTTCAAGAAACACCCTCCGCCCGGCGACCAGCCCCCGCCGCAGCAAGGCGGCGGCCCTTACGGCGGCGGTCCGTACGGGAGCGGGAGCGGTGACCCCTACGGTGGTGCAGGCGGCCCGTACGGCGGAGGCGGTGGTGCCGGCGGCCCGTACGGGGGAGGCGGCGGCGGTCCCTACGGTGGCGGCGGCCCGTACGGCCCCGGCCCCGGCGACCCCCTCGCCGGAATGCCACCCCTCGCCGACAGCGGCAGGCGCACCCTCGCCCGCATCATCGACATGATCCTGGTGGGCCTGGTCGTCTGGCTGCTCACCTGGCCGTTCGGCGTGAGCGAGTACGACGTGAGCGGCGACGAGGTCAACGTCGGCAAGTCCTTCACCCAGTCCCTCATCGCCGCGGTCCTCTACATCGCCTACGACACCATCCTGATGTCCCGCTCCGGGCAGACCCTCGGCAAGAGGTGGCTGAAGCTGCGGGTGGCCGACCTGTCCAACGGCTCGACGCCCTCCGTGCAGACGTCACTGATACGCGCCGCCGTGCTGTGGATTCCGTTCGCGTTCTGCTGCGCCTGTGTGTGGACCGTGATCGCGGGCGGCTGGAGCTTCTTCGACAAGCCCTACAAACAGGGCCTGCACGACAAGGCCGCCAAGACGGTCGTGGTCAGCGCCCGGTGACACGGGACCGGCCGGAGGGTCCCCGGTGAGGGGCACCCGCGGCCGGCCGGTATCAGGAAACCGCCCGCTCCCGTACGGCTTCGCGGGCCGGCACGGTCGCCGGTGACGGAAGGGTCGCCCGGACCGGCTCCTGCGGCAGGGACCGCAGCACCGGGGTGGGGCGGGATGTCGCCCGAGGCGCCGTCATGGCCACCGTCAGCCCGAGAGCGAGTGCCGCGACGACGACGAGCGCGATGCCCACGCCCGAACTCGTCCGTGACAACAGCAGCAGGGCGAGGGTGGAGAAGACCACGGTGCACGAACCGTAGGCGAGCTGAGTGACAGTCGGACGGGGCATGGCCATCGTGTCCTCGGGAGTCGGGGGCTGTCGGCCTGGCGTTCCACCGGCTCAACGGTGTGCCACCAAGCGACTCTCACCGCGAGCGTGCCCGAGTGGAACGCACAGTAAGCGTGACCTCACCGGCAGGACTGGTGCACAGGGGGCGCACGGAGTCATCTCGACGGCGAAACAGGCCCTCCGTGTCCGTAAACAGCCCTCCCCTGTCCGTAAAGCGAACCCCGCCTCCGCGTAATTCAGTTGATCTGTTCAAGTCAAGGTCTGTTTTTTCTGCCGAACCTCTAGTCAAATGTGGTCACTTGACTACACGCGTTGATCACGTGTGCGTAATCGTCCGCCACCCGGACCTCACCTTCGCGCACACGCACGCCAGAGGGGATCTCAAGTGACCAGTAGACCCTGGACGTCCAGAGCGGCCGCGACAGGCGTGGCACTGGCGGCGATCGCCGCCACCTGCTCTGCGTTCACCGTGGCCCAGGCCGACACGGCCGAAGGGGCCGACCGGCCGGCCAGTGTGGACCGGCAGGACCCGGCGGAGCACAACCACGTCGAGCACGACCTCGAGGGCCCGCTCTCCAAGACCCGGGACGCCCAGCGCCAGGAGGCCCTGAAGCAGGTCATATCCGGCGAGTCCTCGGTCAAGGACCGGGGCGGCTCGAAGGTCGTCGAGCTCAAGGGCAAGGGCAAGGGCAAGAAGGGCACCGGCAAGTACGTCGAGCTCGGCCGCGAGAAGACCGACAAGATCTTCACGATCCTGGTCGAGTTCGGCGACGAGACCGACAGCCGCTACGGCGGCACCCGCGGACCGCTGCACAACGAGATCGCCGAGCCGGACCGCGGCGCGGACAACTCCACCGCATGGCAGGCGGACTACGACCAGAAGCACTTCGAGGACATGTACTTCGGCACCGGCAAGGGTGTCGAGTCGGTCAAGACGTACTTCGAGAAGCAGTCCTCGGGCCGCTACTCCGTCGAGGGCCAGGTCTCCGACTGGGTCAAGGTCCCCTACAACGAGGCCCGCTACGGCAACAACGCCTGTGGCCAGAGCACCTGCTCGAGCGTGTGGAACGTCGTCAGCGACGGCCTGAACGCATGGGTCGCCCAGCAGAAGGCGGCGGGGGCGACCGACGCCGAGATCAAGGCGGACGTCGCGAAGTTCGACGAGTGGGACCGCTACGACTTCGACGGCGACGGCGACTTCAACGAGCCCGACGGCTACATCGACCACTTCCAGGTCGTGCACGCCGGTGAGGACGAGTCCGCCGGCGGCGGTGCCCAGGGCGGGGACGCGATCTGGGCCCACCGCTGGTACGCCTTCGGCACCGACGCCGGAGCCACCGGCCCCGCCCACAACAAGCTCGGCGGCGCGCCCGTCGGCGACACCGGCATCTGGGCCGGCGACTACACCATCCAGCCGGAGAACGGCGGACTCGGTGTCTACGCCCACGAGTACGGCCACGACCTCGGCCTGCCGGACCACTACGACACCGCGGGCGGCGAGAACTCCACCGGCTTCTGGACCCTGATGTCCTCCGGTTCCTGGCTCGGCACCGGGAAGAACGAGATCGGCGACCTGCCCGGCGACATGACCGCCTGGGACAAGCTCCAGCTGGGCTGGCTGGACTACGACACGGCCAAGGCCGCGACGAAGTCCAAGCACAAGCTGGGCTACGCCGCGTACAACACCAAGGACAAGCAGGCCCTCGTGGTCGAACTGCCCGAGAAGGCGGTCACCACCGAGATAGTGGTCCCCGCCGAGGGCGAGACCCAGTGGTGGAGCGGCAGCGGTGACGACCTGCGCAACACGCTGACCCGTTCCGTGGACCTCACCGGCACCTCGACGGCCGAGCTGACGCTCGACGGCTGGTACGAGATCGAGTCCGACTACGACTTCCTCTACGCCGAGGCCTCGACCGACGGCGGCGCCAACTGGACCGTCCTGGACGGCACGGTGGACGGCACGCCGATCCCGCGCGACGGCAGCGACAAGCCGGCCCTGCACGGCACGGTCGACGGCTACAAGCCGCTGGCCTACCCGCTGGACGCCTACGCCGGTCAGAAGATCGACCTGCGCTTCCGCTACCAGACCGACGGCGGCCTGGCGATGAAGGGCTTCGCGGCCGACCGGATCTCGGTGACCGCGGACGGCACCGCGCTGTTCACGGACAACGCCGAGACCGCCGACGCCGCCTGGACGGCCAACGGCTTCTCCCGCATCGGCGCGTCGTTCACCAACGACTACACGCAGTACTACATCGCCGAGAACCGCCAGTACGTGTCGTACGACAAGACCCTCAAGGTCGGCCCGTACAACTTCGGCTTCGCGAACAGCCGTCCGGACTGGGTGGAGCACTTCCCGTACCAGAACGGCCTGTT
The DNA here is from genome assembly GCF_036634175.1 of Streptomyces sp. P9-A2. Taxonomy (NCBI): domain Bacteria; kingdom Bacillati; phylum Actinomycetota; class Actinomycetes; order Kitasatosporales; family Streptomycetaceae; genus Streptomyces; species Streptomyces sp. P9-A2. Next base: position 3,053,183 of record NZ_JAZIFX010000001.1, on the reverse strand, counting down.
GATCTGGAAGTGGGACACCTCGCAGGCGGACAACAACACCAGTCGGCACCCGGGCACCGGCCTGGTCCTGCCGGTCGACTCGCACCCGGCCGCGCTGAAGTGGTCCGACGGCACGCTGATGCGCAACCGCGTCCAGACGTACGACTCGACGTTCAGCACCTTCCGCACGGACGGCATCACGCTGCACAAGAGCGGCGTCGCGACCAAGATCCGCTCCTCGAAGGGTGTGCCGGTCTTCAACGACCGCACCCACACCTACTACGACGAGACGAACCCGGGCGGCGGCGTCAAGATCACTGACACCAACACAAAGATCAAGATCGTCAAGGAGGCCAAGGACGGCTCGACGATCCGCCTCGAAGTAAGCCGCGCAGCGAAGTAAACCGCGTCTTACCAGGTCAAAACGTGATCGGCGGCGACCCACTGGCGGGTTGCCGCCGTTCCGTGTTTAGGTGCGTCCTGTGACGCTCTTATTGACACCTGGCCCGACGGGGGTATGAATTCCATGGCCGCAGGAGGCTTCAGCAAGCTGCCGAACGGCACCGTGGTGGTGGCACTGAACCTGCCCAGCCCCGCCGCCGGCCCCGGCTCGGTGCGCGTCCTCGTGCACGCGGGCAACAGGGCCCGCGCCCTGACGAGGCTGCGCAACCTGGGTCTGCGGGCCGTCTACCTGCGGGGCAACGCGGCCCCGCCGAGCCCCGACGAGATCACCGCGGTGCTGCACCACCCCGACGGCCTCATATGGCGCACGGCCCCCGACAGCGCGGCCCTGCCCGGCCCCGGCCCGTCCGGTCCCGGCGACCTGGTGGTCGAGCTGTGGCACCCGATCCGCGCCCTGCTCGGACGCCCCGCGGCCCCCGCCTGACCGGCGTACGCTTGATCGGCCCCCGCCCGGCCGGTCCTCGCCTGACCGGCGTACGCCCGCACGGCGCACTCACGCCCCGGAGGGGTGCCCCTTACCGCACGACCGGCTTCCCCGAGAGCTCCACACCCGCGCCGCGCAGCTCGTCGAGCGCCCGCTCGGTGGTCTGTGCGGCCACCCCCGCGGTGAGGTCCAGCAGGACCTGGGTGCGGAAGCCCTCGCCGACGGCGTCCAGGGCGGTGGCCCGGACACAGTGGTCGGTGGCGATGCCCACCACGTCCACCTCGTCGATCTCGCGGGCGCGCAGCCAGTCGGCCAGCGACACGCCGTTCTCCTCGGTTCCCTCGAAACCGCTGTACGCCGCCGAGTACGCCCCCTTGTCGAAGACGGCGTCGACCGCGCCGGAGGTGACAGCGGGGGCGAAGTTCGGGTGGAAACCGGCGCCCTCCGTCCCGGCGACGCAGTGCGCGGGCCAGGAGCGGACGAAGTCGGGGTTGTCGGCGAAGTGGCCGCCGGGGGCGATGTGGTGGTCGCGGGTGGCCACCACGTGCCGGTACCCGTCCGGCACCCGTGCGATCAGCTCGGTGATGGCGGCGGCCACATCCGCACCGCCGGACACGGCGAGGCTTCCCCCCTCGCAGAAGTCGTTCTGCAGGTCAACGACGATCAAGGCGCGGCGCATGGTCGGATTCCTTCGGCTGGGGATCGATCAGGGATCGGTCGGGGGTCGGTTGCGGCATTACGGGACAGGGGGTCACGGGCAGAGGACCGCGGGACAGCCGGCAGGCCCTTACGACCTCACCCGCGACAGTGAGCGGGCTCCCGACGCCCTGCGGCTTCGCCTCCGGCGTCGTCGTCGGTCGCGATGGCTCCGCCATCACTCCCTCCTCCGCCTTGGATCCGAAGCCGCATGAGGCCGCTCGCTGATCCACTCCTCATCGCGGGTGAGGTCGTTAGCTACCCGAGCCCAGGTTCAGGTACTCCGTCGGAATGACGGGTTCCCCGCGGGACAGCTGGGTAGCGGACAGCGGCAGGCCGGCGCGGGCCGCGGCGTGCCGTTCGCGGAGCCGGTCCAGCGGCTCGCGCGCGGTCGCGGTCACCTCGCCGCTCTTGATCAGCTCCACCAGCAGCTGCCGGTCGGCCAGCTCCTCGGGCACCTGCCCGGTGCCGACCACCTCGGCCTCGGCGACACCCCGCTCGTCCAGCCGCCGCGCGGCCCACTTGCGGCCGCCGATGGAGGTCTTGCCGCCGGTGGACCGTTTCGCCACGGGCACCAGCGGCGCTCCGGCGTCGGCGGACTCGGCGCGGGCGACCAGCTTGTAGACCATGGAGGCCGTCGGGTGCCCGGAGCCGGTCACCAGCTGGGTGCCGACGCCGTACGAGTCCACCGGCGCGGCGGCCAGCGAGGCGATGGCGTACTCGTCGAGGTCCGACGTCACGGTGATCTTCGTGCCGGTGGCGCCCAGCTCGTCCAGCTGCTGCCGCACCCGGTGCGCGACCAGGAGCAGGTCACCGGAGTCGATCCGGACCGAGCCCAGGGACGGGCCGGCGACCTCGACGGCCGTACGGACCGCCTCGGTCACGTCGTAGGTGTCCACGAGAAGCGTCGTACCGGCGCCGAGGGAGTCCACCTGTGCGCGGAAGGCGTCCCGCTCGCTGTCGTGCACCAGGGTGAAGGCGTGGGCGGAGGTGCCCACGGTCGGGATGTTGTAGCGGAATCCGGCCGCCAGGTCGGAGGTGGAGGTGAAGCCGCCCACGTAGGCGGCCCGGGAGGCGGCCACCGCGGCCAGCTCGTGGGTGCGCCGGGCGCCCATCTCGATCAGCGGCCGGTACCCGGCGGCCGACGACATCCGGGAGGCCGCCGCGGCGATCGCCGAATCGTGGTTGAGGATCGACAGGATCACCGTCTCCAGCAGCACGCACTCCGCGAAGCTGCCCTCGACCCGCATGATCGGCGAGCCCGGGAAGTACACCTCGCCCTCCGGGTAGCCCCAGATGTCCCCGGTGAAGCGGTAGTCGGCCAGCCAGTCGAGGGTCGGCCCGTCGACGACGTCCTTCTCGCGCAGGAAGTCGAGGAGGGGGCCGTCGAAGCGGAAGTTCTCCACCGCGTCCAGGACCCGTCCGGTGCCGGCCACCACGCCGTAGCGGCGGCCCTCCGGCAGGCGCCGGGTGAAGACCTCGAACACGCTGCGTCGTTCGGCGGTGCCGCCGCTCAGGGCGGCCTGCAGCATCGTCAGCTCGTAGTGATCGGTGAAGAGTGCCGTCGACGGAACAGTCACCGGCAACCCAAGGTCCGCTGTGTTCATACGAAGATGCTACCCCCTTTTCGTCGTTCTGACGATTTCGGTTCGGCGTCCCGGTCCGCGTACGCCGGTTTGTACTCCCGGCCCCTTCCGGTGGCAGCATGGGCGGTGTGACGTCACCCGCACCCCTGGAGATCGAACGCACCGAGTCGGCGGAAGAGGTTTTCGCCGTGCCCGAGCCCGACGTCCCCTGGATCACCCTTGTCCACAATGACCCGGTCAACCTCATGAGCTACGTGACGTACGTCTTCCAGACGTACTTCGGCTACTCCAAGGACAAGGCCACCAAGCTCATGCTCGATGTCCACCACAAGGGCCGGGCCGTCGTCTCCAGCGGTACCCGCGAGGAGATGGAACGCGACGTCCAGGCCATGCACGGCTACGGCCTGTGGGCCACTCTCCAGCAGGACCGGAAGTAGCCCGCCGACAGGACCGGAAGCAGTCCGCCGACAGGACCGGAAAGCCACACAGCAGCCCGCCCGCGCCCCGCCCCAGCCCCCGCCCGCAGGACCGGAAGTAGCGAATCGCCTCCATGTCAGGACACTTCGAACCGCTCCCCGGCGGCGGCGCGGCCGTCGCCCTCGACGACGTCGAGATCTCCATCATCCGGTCCCTCGCCGTGCAGCTCATGGAGCTGATCGGCCCCGGCCCGGCCGTGGACGCCTCCGCCGACCCGCTTGCCGGACTCTTCGCCGAGGGCCCGAGCGAACCGCCCGCCGACCCCGTGCTGCGCCGGCTCTTCCCGGACGCCTACGGCGGCCCCGAGGTATCCGCCTCGGCCAAGGACACCGAGGAGCGGCGGGAGCACTCCGCGGAGTTCCGCCGCTTCACCGAGAACGACCTGCGGGCCGGCAAGCGCGAGAGCGCCCTCACGGTGATCCGCTCCCTGGACGGACTCACCGGGGCCGGCGGAGAAGGGGCGGTGCTCGAGCTCTCCGCCGAGGAGTCCCGCCAGTGGCTCGGCACGCTGAACGACCTGCGCCTGGCGATCGGGTCCCGGCTGGAGATCGACGACGAGGACGACACCGATCTCCTCTTCAGCCTCCCGGACGAGGATCCGCGCAAGCCCATGGTGATGGCGTACCTGTGGCTCGGCGGCCTCCAGGAGACCCTGGTATCGACCCTGATGCCGTAGGCCGCGCGGCCCGCGGCACCGCCGGCCCGCGGCACCGTGCGGCTTGCGGAACCCCGTGGCCGACAGCGCCGTGTCACGCCCGCCGGTACGACGCCCCGCGCTCTCGGCGCAGCCGTCGCCCATGCCGTACATCCGACCGGGATGTTCGGAAAAGTCCGCCGACGTGTTCGCTCAGAGGACACTCAAGCCCGCGTGGCGATCCTGTCAAGGCTTCCGCCGCCTATGTATTTTCCTGGTGACGTCTGTCCGCTTTCTCCTGTGATGTGCGCCACGAATCGCTGCTGATCAGTGTTGCGGTCGTGATAGATCTGCACGACCACCCGGCGAACACCATCGGTACGCCCGCCGGGTGCGCCACCGAGCCGGCGACCGCCGGCCAGGCGTGAGCGGACGCGCTCAGCTCCATCAGTCCGGGGGGACAGAGACCCGGTCCGGGGCCCACCAGCGGCCCGGACCGGGATGGAGAAAGGCGCATGCCACATGGCCTCACCGCAGGTCGACACGGAGTCCGTATCCGACGAGGGGTATGAGCGCGGTCTCAGCGGCCGTCAAGTCCAGATGATCGCGATCGGCGGCGCCATCGGCGTCGGCCTCTTCCTGGGAGCCGGGGCGAACATCGCCAAGGCCGGACCCAGCCTGATCGTGATGTACGCCCTCGCCGGCGTGATCATCTTCTTCATCATGCGGGCGCTCGGCGAGCTCCTGCTCTACCGCCCGGTCTCGGGTTCCTTCGCCGAGTACTCGCGGGAGTTCCTCGGCCCGTTCTTCGGCTACTTCACCGGCTGGACGTACTGGCTGATGTGGATCGTCATCGGTATGGCCGAACTCACGGCCGCCGCGATCTACATCAACTACTGGTTCCCACAGATCCCGCAGTGGGTCACCGCCCTGGTCTTCCTGCTCGTCCTCTTCGGGGCCAACCTCATCTCGGTGAAGATGTTCGGCGAGATCGAGTTCTGGTTCTCGATGATCAAGGTCACCGCCATCATCGGCATGATCGTGATCGGGCTGGGCGTGCTCACCCTCGGCTTCAGCGCCGCCGGGGACACCGCCGCGGTGTCCAACCTCTGGGCCTTCGACGGCTTCTTCCCCAAGGGCATCGGATCGTCCCTGATGACCCTCCAGGGCGTCATGTTCGCCTACCTCGCCATCGAAATCGTCGGCGTCACGGCCGGCGAGTCCAAGAACCCGGAGAAGACCCTCCCCAAGGCGATCAACACCCTGCCCTGGCGCATCGCCCTGTTCTACGTCGGTGCCCTCACCGTCATCCTGTGCGTGGTCAAGTGGACCGAGTTCGCGCCGGGGGTCAGCCCCTTCGTCGCGGCCTTCGCCCAGATCGGCATTCCGGCCGGCGCCGCCATCGTCAACTTCGTCGTGCTGACCGCCGCCCTGTCCTCCTGCAACTCCGGGATGTACTCCACGGGCCGCATGCTGCGCAGTCTCGCGGAAAACGGCGAGGCCCCGCGGATCTACCAGCGGCTCTCCTCCAGCAAGACCCCGGCGCTCGGCATCGCCACCTCGGTGGTCTTCATGGGCATCGGCGTCGTCCTGAACTACGTCGTCCCGGAGAAGGCGTTCGGCTACGTCACCTCCATCGCCACGGCGGCCGGCATCTGGACCTGGCTGATGATCCTGATCAGCCACATCCTCTACCGCCGCCAGGTGGTCGCGGGCCGACTGCCCGCCTCCTCCTTCCCGGCGCCCGGCGGCTCGGTGTGCTCCTACATCGCCATCGCGTTCCTGCTCTTCGTCACCTCCCTCATCGCGATCGACGCGGAGGCCAGGATCTGCCTCTACGTGATGGCCGGCTGGGCCCTCGTCCTGGGGACCGGCTGGGCGGTCCTCAAGAACCGCGATCCGCGGATCACCGAGGACCGCGAGCCGAAGTTCGAGAAGATCGGCGGCTAGCTCCTACCGGCCGTGGGGAGCACCGGCCGTGGGGTTCTGCCGTGTGGCCGTACCCGTCGTGCGGGAGTGCTCGTGGCACTCCCGCACGACCGCCGGTCAAGGTGCCCCGACGTCCGGCATCCGGGCCGCCCCGTATCACCCCTCGGTACGGGACGGCCCGTCTGCTTATCCTGAGTCCCATGCTGACCATCACCCAGGAGCTGTACGACCGGATCGTCGCCCACGCACGCGAGGACCACCCCGACGAGGCGTGCGGCGTGGTGGCGGGCCCGGCGGGCTCCGGCCGGCCCGAGCGTTTCGTGCCCATGCTGAACGCGGCCCGCTCGCCCACGTTCTACGAGTTCGACTCGAAGGACCTGCTCAAGCTGTACCGCGAGATGGACGACAACGACGAGGAGCCGGTGATCGTCTACCACTCCCACACCGCGACCGAGGCGCACCCCTCCCGCACCGACATCACCCTCGCGAGCGAGCCCGGCGCCCACTACGTCCTGGTCTCCACCGCCGACACCGACGGCCTCGGCGACTTCCAGTTCCGCTCGTTCCGGATCGTGGACGGCGAGGTCACCGAGGAGGAGGTCAAGGTCGTCGAGGCGTACTGACCCGCGCCCGAGCCTTCCCGGCCCTCTTCGGGCCCTCTCCCCACCCCTCCAGGCGCCCGCTCGCGCAGTGCCTGACGGGGCCCCGACCTGCCTCTTCCCACATATCGATCGGCCATCTTCCGAAGTATGAGACGACACTCGGATCCGGCCATCGGGAATCGATACGATGAGCCCATGGTTCTCCATGACGTGAGCGACAAGACGCCGGGCGCACTGCTCGTGGCGCGGCTGCACGTCGACCTGTGCAGACTCGCCAGCGCCATCTGTTGACACCGAGCCTCCCGCCGTACGGCCCGTGAGCCCCGGCGGCTCCACCGCGTACGCATCCCCACGCGCCGCCCGCGCCGCCGCGCGCCCACCGACCAGACGAAAACACCGACAGGAGTCCCACGCCATGGCCATCGAGGTCCGGATCCCCACCATCCTCCGCCAGTACACCGACGGTCAGAAGGCGGTGGAAGGCACCGGGAACACCCTCACCGAGCTCTTCGCCGACCTCGAGACCCGGCACGCGGGCATCAGGGCACGCCTCATCGACGACGCCAAGGGCGACCAGCTGCGCCGCTTCGTCAACGTCTACCTCAACGACGAGGACGTCCGCTTCCTCGACGGCATCAACACCAAGCTGACCGACGGCGACAACGTCACGATCCTGCCGGCCGTGGCCGGCGGCACGGCCTGATCGGCGATGCGTTACGACTCCCCCCTGGCCGCGGTCGGCAACACCCCGCTGGTGCGCCTGCCGCGGCTCTCGCCGTCCACCGACGTCCGTGTCTGGGCGAAGCTCGAGGACCGTAACCCGACTGGCTCGATCAAGGACCGTCCGGCCCTGTTCATGATCGAACAGGCGGAGAAGGACGGCCGGCTGACCCCGGGCTGCACCATCCTGGAGCCGACGTCCGGCAACACCGGCATCTCCCTGGCCATGGCCGCCAAGCTCAAGGGCTACCGCATGGTGTGCGTGATGCCCGAGAACACCTCGCGGGAACGCCGCGACCTGCTGTCCATGTGGGGCGCGGAGATCATCTCCTCCCCGGCCGCCGGCGGCTCCAACACCGCCGTGCGGGTCGCCAAGGAGATCGGCGCCGAACACCCGGACTGGGTGATGCTCTACCAGTACGGCAACCCGGACAACGCGGGCGCCCACTACGCGACCACCGGCCCGGAGATCCTCACCGACCTGCCCTCGATCACGCACTTCGTGGCCGGCCTCGGCACCACCGGCACCCTCATGGGCGTCGGCCGCTACCTGCGCGAGCACAAGCCCGACGTGAAGATCGTCGCCGCCGAACCCCGCTACGACGACCTCGTCTACGGGCTGCGCAACCTCGACGAGGGCTTCGTCCCCGAGCTGTACGACGCCTCCGTCCTCACCACCCGGTTCTCGGTCGGCTCCGCCGACGCCGTCACCCGGACCCGTGAACTCCTCCAGCAGGAAGGCATATTCGCCGGTGTCTCCACCGGAGCCGCCCTGCACGCCGCGATCGGCGTCGCGAACAAGGCGCTCCGTGCGGGGGAGACCGCCGACGTCGTCTTCGTCGTCGCCGACGGCGGCTGGAAGTACCTGTCGACCGGTGTCTACACCGCCGCCACGACGGAGGAAGCCATCGACACGCTCCAGGGCCAGCTCTGGGCGTGACCCGCGAGGGCATGACGCCCACAAGGGCATGACCCATGAGGGCAGGACGCACACCAGAGCAGTACGAAGGGGCCGGAGATCCACTCCGGCCCCTTCGCCTTTTCGCCCCTTCGCCGTTCTGCCGCCCGGCGGTCACCGCGCCAGATGCCGGACCCGGTCCCACACCGTCGGGTCGACGGGCCCCACCCTGCGCCGGAACTCCCGTACCGGGACCTCGCGCAACTCGTCCGTCTCCAGGAAACTCGCCCGGCCCCGGGCGTCCCCGACGGATCCCGGCGGCAGCGGGACCACCCCGGCGCGTTCCTCCCGGAAGCGCGTCGTGATCTTCGCGACCGTCACCCGCTCCCCGCGCACCGCCAGCACCAGGCACGGCCGGTCCTTCGACACCCCGTCCCCCGCCGGCGCCCCGTCCCCCGAACGCGCCCCGTTCCCCGCCCCCGGCACCTCCTCGTAGGGCACGTCCGCCCACCAGATCTCCGCGGGCCGGGGCCGGCCACCCCCGTCGCCCCCGTCGTCCGTAACGGTCCCCGCCCCGGCCGGCGCACTCCGGACGCGGGGCCGGTGCCGGTGCCCCCGGCCCCATCCGTCGACGAGCGCGGCGACCAGCGCGAGCAGTACCACCGCGACGAGTGCGAGCCACCACGACGTGTTCATGACCCGACCGTACCGGCGCGGGCCGCAGCCGTGCGCCTTCTCGCGCGCCCCATGTGATCCGCTTCCAACCGAACCGGTGACAGCGCAGGTGAGTTCCCCCACAACAGCCCTTGGCGGAGGAGCGACCAAAGGTTTTGCGCCTTACGCTCGACGAACCGCACGACCCCCGTTTTCACTACCCCGCCAGCGGAGGTTTCTGCTCCATGAAGCTCACCGTCGTCGGCTGCTCGGGGTCGTTCCCGTCCGTGGAATCGGCCTGTTCGAGCTACCTCGTAGAGGCCGACGGCTTCCGGCTGCTCCTCGACATGGGCAACGGAGCCCTGGGCGAGTTGCAGCGCCACTGCGGTCTCTACGACCTGGACGCGATCTTCCTCAGTCATCTGCACGCCGACCACTGCATCGACATGTGCGCGTACTTCGTGGTGCGCTACTACCGGCACGACGGAGGCCGCTGCGACCCGATCCCGGTCTACGGACCCGAGGGCACGGAGCACCGGCTGACCACGGCCTACGCCGACACCCCCTCCGCCTCCTCCATGAGCGAGGTCTTCGACTTCCACACGGTCAAACCGTCCACCTTCGAGCTCGGCCCGTTCGTCGTGCACACCGAACGCGTCGCGCACCCGGTGGAGGCGTACGCCATCCGTCTCGAACACGGCGGGAAGTCACTGACGTACTCCGGCGACACCGGGGTGAGCACCGCGCTCGACGAACTCGCCCACGAAACCGACCTGTTCCTGTGCGAGGCCGCCTTCACCGCCGGCAAGGAGAACATCCCCGACCTGCATCTCAACGGCCGCGAGGCGGGTGAGTCGGCGGCCCGCGCCCGGGCCCGCCGGCTGGTCCTCACCCACATCGCCCCGTGGACCGACCCGCAGGTCAACCTCGCCGACGCACGCGCGGCCTACGACGGACCGGTGGAACTGGCGGCCCCCGGCGTGACGTACGTGATCTGAGCCCGCGCACGACCGAGGCCCCGGAGCGTCATGGCTCCGGGGCCTCGGTCTATGCGGTCATGCGGGCTACTTGGCCTCGGCCTTCTGCAGCTCCGCCAGTTCCTCGTCGGACTCACGGCCCGGCGTCGGCAGGTTGAACTTGGTGATGGCGAAGCGGAAGACCACGTAGTAGACCGCCGCGAAGCAGAGGCCGACCAGGGCCAGGCCCCACGGGTTGGTGGCGATGCCCAGGTTCAGGGCGAAGTCGACCGCGCCGGCCGAGAATCCGAAGCCGTCCTTCATCCCCAGAGCCCAGGTCAGCGCCATCGAGACACCGGTGAGGACCGCGTGGATCGCGTACAGGATCGGCGCGATGAACATGAACGTGAACTCGATCGGCTCGGTCACGCCGGTGACGAACGAGGTCAGCGCCAGGGAGAGCATCATGCCGCCGACGACCTTGCGGCGCTCGGGGCGGGCGCAGTGCACGATGGCCAGACAGGCGGCGGGCAGCGCGAACATCATGATCGGGAAGAAACCGGTCATGAACTGGCCGGCGCTCGGGTCACCGGCGAGGAAGCGGGCGATGTCACCGCTCTTGCCCTCGTACTCGCCCGCCTGGAGCCAGGGGAAGGAGTTCAGCAGGTGGTGCATGCCGACCGGGATCAGAGCACGGTTGGCGACACCGAAGATGCCTGCGCCGACGGCACCGGAACCGACCAGCCACTCACCGAAGTTGTGCAGACCGGCGCCGAGGACCGGCCAGACATAGCCGAAGACGATGCCCATGAGCAGACCTGCGAACGCCGACAGGATCGGGACCAGGCGGCGGCCGCCGAAGAAGCCCGCCCAGTCGGGCAGCTTGGTGCGGTAGAAGCGCTGGTAGAGCAGGGCGACGACGAGGCCCATGACCACACCGCCGAGCACCTTGGCGTCCACTGCCTGCTCGACCATCACGATCTTGCCGTCGACGATGGCTTCCTGCTTGGGCAGGCTGCCGTCGGTGAACGTGCCGAGGACGTTCTTGAAGACCAGGTAGCCGACGACGGCGGCCAGCGCGGTCGAGCCGTCCGACTTCTTCGCGTAGCCGATGGCGATGCCCACCGCGAAGAGCAGGGCCATGTTGTCGAGGATCGCGTTGCCGCCGGCGGCCATGAAGGACGCGATCTTCGTCAGGAAGGCCGGGAACTCCGGGCGCCCGAGCATGTCGGTGTTGCCGAGGCGCACCAGCAGCGCGGCGGCGGGCAGCACGGCCACCGGCAGCATCAGGCTGCGGCCGATGCGCTGCAGCACAGCCATCACACCGGAGCCCTTCTTCTTCTCGGCCGCAGGAGCGGCGCTGGCCGTGGACACAACTTCCTCCAGTGGGCATGGCGCCGCGCGGGGGCAAAGGAGGGGACGGCGGCGTCCGGTGGTCTACACCACTCAGTGGTGTAGACCTGTTGTAGCACGATGAAGGTCGTATGAGGAACCCTCGGATTCCGCAACCGGAGAGCTACACTCCGTACCCGCTCCGCGGCCGTTACCCCATTCCCCCAGGCGCACCGAAAGGCCCCCGGACCCATGATCCGAGGGCTCGAACGACCGATTACACCTTAAGGGGCTCCCCTCAGGCCTTGGTGGTGTCCTCCACCTCCTCCTCCGCCTCCCGCCCCGGCGTCTTCAGGTCGAACTTCGTGATCGCGAACCGGAAGACCACGTAATACACCACCGCGAAGCACAGCCCGATCGGAACGATCGCCCACGGCCTCGTCGCCAGGTTCCAGTTGATGACGTAGTCGATCAGCCCCGCCGAGAAGCTGAACCCGTCGTGCACCCCCAACCCCCACGTCACCGCCATCGACACACCCGTCAGCACCGCGTGCACCGCGTACAGCGCCGGCGCGACGAACAGGAACGAGTACTCGATCGGCTCCGTGATCCCCGTCACGAACGACGTCAGCGCCACCGACAGCATCAGACCGCCGACCTCCTTACGGCGGGCCGGCCTCGCACAGTGCGTGATCGCCAGCGCCGCCACCACCGCCACCACCACCACCACCAGCGCCAGCGCCGTCGACCCGTCCGCCTTCTTCGCCATGCCGATGGCCACACCGACACAGAACAGCAGCGGCAGCCCCAGCGAACCGTCCAGCAGCGCGCCGCCCGCACCCACCATCACCCTGGAGACGTCCGTCCAGCCCAGACCGTCGTCCCCGAACATGTCCGGCTGGCCCAGCCGGTTGAGGATGCCCGCCGCCGGCAGCACCGCGATCGGCAGCTGCAGACTGCGGCCCATCTTCTGCAGCCCCTGGAACAGCCGCTGCCGGCGCGCACGCAGGGAACCGACCTCCGGACCGGCACCGGCGGGACTCTGCGTACTCATCCGGTCCCCTTCATTTCATCGGGAGGCTCGCTGAGAGGTTCGCCGAGAGGTCCACTGGGAGGTTCACGGGGGATTCGCCGGGAGGGTTTGGCGACGGTCCCCCCGGTGGTGTAGACCAGTTGGAGGCGGCCCCGCTATCGTGACGCCATCCTTCGGTACGGACGGCACGACCGCTCGCGAAGATGGGCCAACTGTGGGTTACTGCGACAAAAGCGGTTCGGATCAGGGAGAGCGAACATGGCCACCAAGGCTGAGAAGATCGTCGCCGGGCTCGGCGGCATCGAGAACATCGAGGAGATCGAGGGCTGCATCACCCGCCTCCGCACCGAAGTCATCGACGCCTCCAAGGTCGACGACGCCGCACTGAAGTCCGCCGGCGCCCACGGCGTCGTCAAGATGGGCACCGCCATCCAGGTCGTCATCGGCACCGACGCCGACCCCCTCGCGGCCGAGATCGAAGACATGATGTGACCACCGGAACCTCCTGAGCACCCGGAACCTCCTGAACACCCGGAACCTCCCGGACACCCGGAGCGTCCTGAACACCCGGAACCTCCTGAGTACCCGGAGCGTCCGAAGATCCACGGCACCGGGAACACCCGGCACCCGAGGGCCCCTTCCCGGCGGCAGCGCACCCGCCGCACCCGGAAGGGGCCCCTCCCGTATACGGCTAGGCTCGACACCATGTCTCGAATCGACGGCCGCACCCCCGAACAACTCCGCCCGGTCACCATCGAACGCGGCTGGAGCAAGCACGCCGAAGGCTCCGTCCTCGTCTCCTTCGGCGACACCAAAGTCCTCTGCACCGCCTCCGTCACCGAAGGCGTCCCCCGCTGGCGCAAAGGCACCGGCGAGGGCTGGGTGACCGCCGAATACTCGATGCTCCCCCGCGCCACCAACACACGCGGCGACCGCGAATCCGTCCGCGGCCGCATCGGCGGACGCACCCACGAGATCAGCCGCCTCATCGGCCGGTCCCTGCGCGCCGTCATCGACTACAAGCAACTCGGCGAGAACACCATCGTCCTCGACTGCGACGTCCTCCAGGCCGACGGCGGCACCCGCACCGCCGCCATCACCGGCGCCTACGTCGCCCTCGCCGACGCCATCAACTGGTCCAGGGACAACAAACTCATCCGCGCCAGCCGGAAACCCCTCACCGGCACCGTCAGCGCCGTCTCCGTCGGCATCGTCGACGGCACCCCCCTCCTCGACCTCCGCTACGAGGAGGACGTCCGCGCCGACACCGACATGAACGTCATCTGCACCGGCGACGGCCGCTTCGTCGAAGTCCAGGGCACCGCCGAAGCCCAGCCCTTCGACCGCACCGAACTCAACGCCCTCCTCGACCTCGCCGTCGCCGGCTGTGCCGAACTGACTACCGCACAGCGCACCGCACTTGATAGCGTCCTCGAAAGGTAAAGGACGTACCAAGGGACATGGCCGACGCGGGCAACCGCGTCGGCCATCCCCGCGTCCTCATGGGTACGGGCGTACGGACGGGATCCACTCCGCACACCCGGTCAGCGAGGAGGGCCGCCCGGCCCCACGAGGGAGGGACCGTTCCATGGCCGCGAGCCGCCGACGCCGCACCACAGCCGTCGCCGCCACACTGGCTGCCGTCGCACTCACCGCCGGACTCACCACCGGCTGCAGTGCCGTCGACAAGGCACTCGACTGCGTCCGGACCGCCGACGCCATCGCCGACAGCGTCACCGAACTCCAACAGGCCGTCGAAAACGCCTCCAACGACGCCACCCAGCTCGAGGAGTCCCTCGACTCCATCGACCAGAACCTCGGCGAGATAGGCGACCAGACCGACAACGCCGACGTCGGCAAGGCCGTCGACAACCTGGACAAGGCCGTCGGCAACGTCCGCACCTCCGTCGAGGACGGCGACACCACCCCCGACCTCAGCCCCGTCACCGACGCGGCCGGCGAACTGACGAAGGTCTGCACGCCGTAGTCCCGTAGTCCCGTATGACACGGACGAGGCACCGGTCATGGGGCCCGCGATACTGGACCCCATGACCCGCCTGATCCTCGCCACCCGCAACGCCGGAAAGATCACCGAACTGCGGTCGATCCTCGCCGACGCCGGACTGCCCCACGAACTCGTCGGCGCCGACGCCTACCCCGACGTCCCCGACGTCAAGGAAACCGGCACCACCTTCGCCGAGAACGCCCTCCTCAAGGCCCACGCCCTCGCCCGCGCCACCGGACACCCCGCCGTCGCCGACGACTCCGGCCTCTGCGTCGACGTCCTCGGCGGCGCCCCCGGCATCTTCTCCGCCCGCTGGGCAGGCCGCCACGGCGACGACAAGGCCAACCTCGACCTGCTCCTGGCCCAGCTCTCCGACATCGACGACACCCACCGCGGCGCCTACTTCGCCTGCGCCGCCGCCCTCGCCCTCCCCGACGGCACCGAACGCGTCGTCGAAGGCCAACTGCGAGGCACCCTGCGCCACACCCCGGCCGGCACCGGCGGCTTCGGCTACGACCCGATCCTCCAGCCCGACGACGAGACCCGCACGTGCGCGGAGCTGTCCGCGGCGGAGAAGAACGCCATCAGCCACCGGGGCAAGGCCTTCCGGGCACTGGTACCGGTGGTGCGAGAGCTGCTGGGGTGAGCCCGCATGACGACGGCCTGCGTATCATCCTTCGATTCGCAGGCCGTTAGTGTGCGGCGGAAGGGATTCGAACCCTCAAGCCCGATCAAGGGCCACAGATCCTAAGTCTGCCGCGTCGCCGTTGCGCCACCGCCGCTGGTGCCTGTCATGGTACCGGGGGTCGTGCGTTGCCTGACGCCTCCCCTGCACCACGTGCTGGTGATCGCGTGGCAGTTGGGGCACAGAAGCCGCAAGTTCTCGCGCCGATCGTCCCGCCAATCCCCGTTGATGTGATCGACCTCCAGCGTCATCGGCATCCCGCGCCAGTTGGGCCCGATGCCACACGTGGCGCAGCGTTCGGGTACACCGATCTCGCGTAGGGCTCGGCGGAGCTGTGGCGTTCTCGTGCGGTGCTCGGCGCTGTGCAGGACCAGGATGTCTTCAGCGCTCTTCAGAGGGTTGGAGCTCGGCCTCCCCCGCCGGTGAGCCTGCCCCAGGAAGTGCGCGGTTGAAAGCTGCTCCTCCGCGATCCATGACCGCACCATTGTGCGCTGGCTGGTGTTGTCGGGGCGATCCAAGCTGCTCAGGACCTCAGCCATGGAAGTGGACGCCGCGACGGCTGTGCGTAGTTCGCTGCTTGTGGGCCTCGTACGGCGCATGGTGCGTCTGCCCCGGTGGCGGAAGTGAGAGATGTCGATGTCGTAGTGCTCGAAGCGCTTGTGCAGGTATCGCCGAAGCGTTTCGTAGGGTCGGGTGCCGAAGAAGGTAATGACTTCGTCGATGTCGGAGCAGCGCGTGGCCGCCTCGGTCATGCGTTCACGGGTGTACAGAGTGCCGCTGCCCATCAGGCGCCGCTCCTTGCGCGCTCCGTGCCACGCCCTCGGTAGCTGTCCGTTGTGGAGTGGCAATTGGGGCAGAGTAAGCGCAGGTTCTCGAGCCGGTTGTTCCGCCAATTGCCGTCGATGTGATCGACCTCGAGCGGCAGTGGCTCTCCCCGCCACAGGGCCTCCAGCCCACACAGGGCGCAGTGATCATTCATTCCCGCTTCGAGCATCGCGCGCTTGAGCCGACTGCCGTCGACACGTCTGGCTCGACTCGGCGGCTGCTCGGAGAGGATGTTTCCTCCTGTCCTGGCACGCGCGGCCGGCACTTCAAAGTGTGAGGTGTCGATGCCGTACGCCTTGATGCGGCGGCTGATGTGCGTGTGATGACCCCCGACAACTTCAAGCCCGAGGCGGCGCAGCACCTCGCACATGTTGGTCGAAGTGGATACCGCCGCTTGCAGAACATCCCTGGTCCATCGCACTGCATCGGGCTCGAAGTGAGATACGCCCACGCCCAATCTCTTCATCCGCTCCCGGATGTACGCCCGCGTCGGACTCCTCGGATCCACCCCCAGCCGCACCAACGCCTCCGACAGCGTCCGTGCCCCCCGAGCCGCTTCCTCCAGCCGCTCCTTCGTGTACGCGCTCGTCCCCATCGAGTCCCCTCCGTTCCTAGGCCACCCGTTCGTGGCCTCGTACGGAGTAACGAACCGTTTATCGGACGGTCACGCGTGACACGGGGAACGGCCCGCACCGGGTTGTCGGTGCGGGCCGTTCGCGAGGGGGTGGGTCAGACGCCCAGGTCCCTGATGATCTTGGCCACGTGGCCCGTCGCCTTGACGTTGTAGAAGGCGTGCTCGACCTTGCCCTCCTCGTCGACGACGATCGTGGAGCGGATCACGCCGACGACGGTCTTGCCGTACAGCTTCTTCTCGCCGAAGGCGCCGTACGCCTCCAGGACCTGCTTGTCCGGGTCGGCGAGGAGGGTGACCTTCAGGGACTCCTTCTCGCGGAACTTGGCGAGCTTCTCGGGCTTGTCGGGGGAGATGCCGATGACGTCGTAGCCCGCGCCGGTCAGCAGCTCGAGGTTGTCGGTGAAGTCGCAGGCCTGCTTGGTGCAGCCGGGGGTGAGCGCCGCCGGGTAGAAGTAGACGATGACCTTGCGGCCCTTGTGGTCGGCCAGGGACACCTCGTTGCCGTCGGCGTCGGGCAGGGTGAAGGCGGGGGCCGGGGCTCCGGGCTCGAGGCGTTCGCTCATCGGTCTGGTCTCCTCGTACGTACACGCTGGGTGGATCGGGTGCCGGGATCGAGGGTATCCGGGTGCCCTGACCGTGCGGTGCGGCGTGAAGCTGACAGACTGTCCGGCACAGGTACGGCTTTTATGGTTTCAGCGGATTTCGGAGGCGACACGGTGGCGGACACGGCGGACACCAGAACCCCGGCGGAGATCGAGGCGGACATCAAGCGCCGTCGCGCGGTGCTGGCCGAGACCCTGGACGAGATCGGCGTGCGGGTGCATCCGAAGACGATCGTGGGGGACGCGAAGGCCAGGGCCGCCTCCCATGTCGATCACACGCTCGGCAGGGCGTACGTCGGTGTCAATCGTGCGGTGAGTGATGTCAAGGCGCAGTTCGTGGATCTGAACGGTGCGCCGCGGCTGGAGCGGGTCGTGCCGGTCGCGGTGGTGGTAGTGGTGGGTGTGGTGGGGCTGCTGGCTCTGGGGTCGCGCCGGCGCAGGCGTTGATCCGTATCCGTACCCATACCCGCACCCTTACCCGCACCCTTACCCGCACCCTTACCCGGGTCCGGATCCGGACCCGATCGCGTACATCCGTGGCCGAGGCAGGTAGGTTTCAGGCGTGAGCGCGAAGAAGAACGAGCACGATCCCCGGCACGACAAGCTGCCTATCCGGATGCTGCACGACCGTGTGCTGGTGCGGCAGGACGCGAGTGAGGGCGAGCGGCGGTCCGGGGGCGGCATCCTGATTCCCGCGACGGCGGCGGTCGGCCGTCGGCTGGCCTGGGCCGAGGTCGTCGCGGTGGGGCAGAACGTCCGGACGGTGGAGACGGGTGACCGGGTGCTGTACGACCCGGAGGACCGTGCGGAGGTCGAGGTGCGGGGTACCGCGTACGTGCTGATGCGGGAGCGTGATCTGCACGCCGTGGCCGCGGACCGGTTCGAGGGGTCGGAGGACTCGACGGGCCTGTACCTGTAGATCCGTGGGCCCGTGGAGTGTCGCGGTGTTGCCGTTGTGACGGCCGGAAGGGCTGGTGACCATGGTCACCAGCCCTTCCGGCCGTTCTGGCCGGGGCTTCGGGGTGGGGGCTCACTGGGCCCCGACGAGACGGGCCGTCGGTGGTCGCCGTGGTGGGGTTGAAGGCGATGTCGGGGCACTGAGTGGCTGAGCGCTGGGCGCGGTCGCTCCCGGCGCTCACTTCCGGCGCTCGCTCCCCGTGCTCACGCACCCCGGGGCCACTTCCCGGGCGCGCCCCCGCTGACCTCCCCGCGCTCATTCCCCGCGGGGGCGTGGGATGAAGCCGGTGAGGCCTCCTCGGCTGCCCGCGCCGGGGTTCTCGCCGTCGGTCGAGCCGTTGCCTCCGGTTCCGCCGCTGCCGGTGTCGCCGGTGGTGCCGCCGCCGGTGGTTCCGTCCGTGGTGCCGCCGGTGGAGGTGCCGTCGTCCGTGCCGCCGGTCGTGGTGTCGCCGTCGGTGCCTTCGTTCGTGCCGCCTTCGGTGCGGCCTTCGCCGGTGCCGTCGTCCGGGCCCGGGGTCCGGTCCGTGTTCTCGTCCGGTCCGGGGGTGGGGGTGTCGTCGTCCGGGGTGGTCGTGGGCGGGAGGGAGCCGGTGCCGGCGGTCGGTGGTGCGGTCCGTTCGGCGTCCGGCTGCAGTTCGAGGTCGAAGGCGCTGACGGGCTTGTCCTCCAGTGCCTCCCGGGTGAACTGGGCCCAGATCTCGGCGGGGGCCCCGCCGCCGTTGACGCGGGGCAGTCCCATCGCGCCGTACAGCTTCTCCTGTGCGGCGGTGTCCGGGTTCTGGCCCATGACCGCGATGACGGTGGCGAGTTCGGGGGTGTAGCCGGCGAACCAGGCGGCCTTGTCCTCCTCCGCGGTGCCGGTCTTGCCGGCGGCGGGGCGGCCCGCGCCGAGGGCGGCGGTCGCGGTGCCGTTCTGGACGACGCCGCGCAGGACGGCGGTGGTGGTGTCGGCGGCTTCGCGGCTGACGGCCCGGTGTTTCTTCGGCTCGGGCAGCGGCACTGTTTCTTTTCCGTCCTTGGTGATCTTCTCGATCAGGACGGCGTCGCTGTGTACGCCGTGGTTGGCGAGGGTCGCGTAGGCCTGGGCCATGTCCAGGGTGCTGGCGGTGGCCACGCCGAGGGCGATGGAGGGGGAGGGGGTCAGTTCGGGCGTGGTGGAGGGGAGGCCGAGGTCGATGGCGGTCTGCTGGACCTTGTCGGAGCCGATGTCGACCGCCAGCTGGGCGTAGACGGCGTTGACGGACTTGTCGGTGGCCTCGCGGACGGTGATGTCGCCGTACGAGCGGTCGTCCTCGTTGGCAGGTTCGTAGAGGTCGCCGGACCAGCCCTGGACGGGGCGTTTGTTGGTGCCGTCGTAGACGGTGTTGGGGGTGATGGGGCGGCCGTCCTGGGTGGTGGACGCGTTCTCGACGGCGGCGGTGAACACGAACGGTTTGAAGATGGAGCCGACCTGGTAGTCCCTGCGGGTGGCGTTGGGGGTGTACTGCTTGACGTAGTCGATGCCGTTGTACATGGCGCGGACCTTGCCGGTCTTCGGTTCGATGGCGGTGCCGCCCGCGCGGACGTACGTGTCGACCTCGCGTTCCTTCTGGTCGAGCCGGTCGATCAGGTTGTCGTTGACGGCGTCGACGAAGGCGTTCTGCTTGTCCTTCTGCAGGGTGGTGGTGATGCGGTAGCCGCCCGTGTCGAGTTCCTCCTCGCCCACGATCTTGTTCTGGACGAGGTGGTTCTTCATGATCTGCACGATGTAGCCGCGCTGGCCGGACATGCCGGTGGAGTTGGTGCTCTCCTTGGGCGGGGGGAACTTCAGGCCGGCGCGCTCGGTTCCGCTCAGCCAGCCCTTCTGGACCATGCCGTCCAGGACGTAGTTCCAGCGGGACTCGGCTGCGGGGCGGTTCTCCGGGTGGGTGACGACGTCGTACTGGCTGGGGGCGTTGACCAGGGCGGCGAGGTAGGCGGCGCGGCCGGCGTCGAGGTCCTGGGCGTCCATGCCGTAGTAGGCCTGGGCGGCGGCCTGGATGCCGTAGGCGTTGCGGCCGAAGTAGCTGGTGTTGAGGTAGCCCTCGAGGATCTTGTCCTTGCTCTGTTCGCGGTCCAGTTTGATCGCGATGAAGAATTCCTTCACCTTGCGGGTGACGGTCTGCTCCTGCTGGAGGTAGTAGTTCTTCACGTACTGCTGGGTGATGGTGGAGCCGGACTGCTTGCCCTTGCCGGTGGCGGTGTTCCAGGCGGCGCGGAGCATGGCCTGGGGGTCGACGGCGGACTCGGTGTAGAAGTCGCGGTCCTCGGCGGCGAGGATGGCGTGCTGCGCGTCCTGGGAGATCCGGCCGAGGCCGACGTTCTCCCGGTTGACCTCGCCGTCCCGGGCGATGACGGAGCCGTCGGTGTACAGGTAGACGTTGGCCTGCTTGAGCGCGAGGGCGTTGGCGGACGGGATGTGCACGAGGTGGTAGCCGAGGAAGAAACCGCCGATGAGCAGGAGTGCGCCGGCGAGGAGGGCGCCGAGCGTCATCCGCCAGGTGGGGACGATCCGGCGCCATCCGGTGCGCTGGCGCTTGCCCCGGGCGGGCTGCTGTGGCTGCGGCTCGTCGCTCATGTCGTGCACGGACTCCTGTTTCGCATTTTTTCCGAGGGTACGGCTATTGCCGCTGTTCCTGCCTGTTGCCGCTGTTCCTGCCGTTGAAGCTGTAACGGCCGGTTCGGCTGTTACGGCAGGTTCGGCCGGTACGCGTGATGCGTGCGCGTACGGGGCGTGCGTCCCCTTGTAGAAGACTGTCGCATCCGGCGGTCCGTTCCCGTCGGCGGCGCGTGTCGGACCGCTGTACGGCTTCTCACACGTATGGCCCTCGGCAGCCGGAAAATGCCTGGCAGTGCGTCGGCCGCCGGCACTAGGTTCGTGCGGTTGGGCGTCGGCGAGAGCGTCGGGCGAGGGCACTGGGCGAGGGCGTCGGGCGAGAGCGTCGGGCGAGGCGAGGACGGAGGCGGTTGTGGGGGGAGGCTCGGCCCGGTTGTCGGTCTGGCTGTCGGTCTGGTCGTCGGTCCGCTTGTACGGGGCGGTCGCGGTGGGCGGTTTCCGGCGGTACGCGACGTACCGGGCGGCGACGGCGGCCGGGGTGTTCACCAACACCGTCTTCGGCCTGATCCTCGTGTACACCTATCTGGCGCTGTGGAACGAGCGGCCGGACCTCGGGGGGTACGGGCAGGCGCAGGCGGTCACGTACGTGTGGCTGGGGCAGGCGCTGTACGCGACGCTGGCCATTCAGGGCGGCGGCTTCGAGGTCGAGCTGATGGAGCGGATCCGTACGGGTGCCATCGCGATCGATCTGTACCGGCCCGCCGACCTGCAGGGGTGGTGGCTGGCGCAGGATCTGGGCCGGTCGGTGTTCCAGCTGCTGGGGCGGGGTGTGATCCCCTTCCTGTTCGGGGTGACGGTCTTCCCGGTGGCGTTGCCGGACGATCCGCTGACCTGGGCCGCCTTCCTGACGACGGTGCT
This sequence comes from Streptomyces sp. P9-A2, assembly GCF_036634175.1. NCBI lineage: Bacteria > Bacillati > Actinomycetota > Actinomycetes > Kitasatosporales > Streptomycetaceae > Streptomyces > Streptomyces sp. P9-A2. The sequence goes on along the minus strand of NZ_JAZIFX010000001.1, from coordinate 3,031,600 downwards.
GCTCGCGATGGTGGTCAGTTACGCGATCCGCTACCTGGTGGCGCTGAGCGCGTTCTGGCTGCTGGACGGTACGGGGGCGATGCAGATGCTGATGATCGTGGGGATGCTCTGTTCGGGCCTGGTGCTGCCGCTGAACGTGTTCCCGGGCGCGTTCGGCGAGGTCGTGCGGGTGCTGCCCTGGGCGGCGCTGCTCCAGGGGCCGGCCGACGTCCTGATGGGGGAGACGAGCGCGCTGCGGGTCTTCGCGCTCCAGGGCGGCTGGGCGGTGGTGCTGCTGGTGGCGGGGCGGCTGCTGCAGTCGACGGCGACGCGGCGGGTGGTGGTCCAGGGTGGCTGAGGGCGGCGGGCGGGTCGGACGGCGGGTCGGCGGCCGGGTCGGTGAGGAGCCCGGGGGGCAGCCCGGCGGGCAGCCTGGCCGGAGGTCCGGTGGGAGGTCCGGTGGGAGGTTCGGTGGAGGGTCCGGGCTGGTGCCGGGGGTGCGCGCGTACGGGCTGATCGCGGGGATGTGGATCCGTTCGACCATGGTGTACCGGACGTCGTTCGTACTGACGACCATCGGCGGGGTCGTGGTGACCGGCCTTGACTTCGTCGGCATCGCGCTGATGTTCTCGCACGTCGACGTGCTGGCCGGCCACTCCCTGGCCGAGGTGGCCTTCCTGTACGGCCTGTCCATCGTGTCGTTCGGCATCGCGGATCTGGTGCTGGGCTCGATGGACCGGCTGGGGCGCCGGGTGCGTGACGGCACGCTCGACACGCTGCTGGTGCGGCCGGTACCGGTGCTCGCGCAGGTCGCCGCGGACCGCTTCGCCCTGCGCCGCGTCGGGCGTGTGCTGCAGGGGCTGCTGGTCCTCGGCTGGGCCGTCGCCTCGCTGGACATCGTCTGGACGGTGCCGAAGCTGCTGCTGGTGCCGGTGACGGTGGTCAGCGGCGCGGCGATCTTCTGCGCGGTGTTCGTGGGGGGCGCGGCCTTCCAGTTCGTCGCGCAGGACGCGTCCGAGGTGCAGAACGCGTTCACCTACGGCGGGCAGACGATGCTGCAGTACCCGCCGGTGGTGTTCGCGCAGGAACTGGTGCGCGGGGTGACGTTCGTACTGCCGCTCGCCTTCGTCAACTGGGTGCCCGCGTCCTATGTGCTGGGGCGGCCGTATCCGCTGGACCTGCCGCAGTGGATGGCGTTCATGGCACCGCCGGTGGCGGTGGTGTGCTGCGCGCTGGCGGGACTGGCGTGGCGGGCGGGGCTGCGTTCATACCGGAGTACAGGGAGTTAGCCATGGGTGACGACAGTGCGCATGCCGAGGGTGATGGCGGCAGCGGCAGCGGCAGCGGTGATGGCGATGGCGATGGCGGGGTGAGCGGCGGCGGGGTGAGTGGTGACGAGCGGGAGTTCATTCTTCTCGAGGGGGTCGAGAAGGTCTTCGACGTGCGGAAGAGGACCGGATTCCTGAAGCGGGAGCGGCGGCAGGTGCGGGCCGTGGACTCGCTCTCGTTCTCCGTGGCACGCGGTGAGATGGTCGGTTACATCGGGCCGAACGGCGCGGGCAAGTCGACCACGATCAAGATGCTGACCGGGATTCTCACCCCGAGCGGTGGCCGGCTGCGGGTGGCCGGCATCGACCCCAGCCGGGAGCGGACGCGGCTGGCGCACCGTATCGGGGTGGTGTTCGGGCAGCGGACGACGCTGTGGTGGGATCTGCCGCTGCTCGACTCGTACCGGCTGATGCACCGCATGTACCGGATTCCCGACGCCCGTTATCGCAAGAACCTGGACAGGCTCGTCGAACTGCTCGATCTGGGCGACCTGTTGGACACGCCGGTACGGCAACTCTCCCTGGGGCAGCGGATGCGCGGCGACATCGCGGCGGCGCTGCTGCACGACCCGGAGGTGCTGTACCTGGACGAGCCGACCATCGGTCTGGACGTCATCTCCAAGACCAGGGTGCGGGAATTCCTACGGGAGTTGAACGCCGAGCGGGCCACGACGGTGCTGCTGACCACGCACGATCTGCAGGACATCGAGCAGTTGTGCTCGCGGGTGATGGTCATCGACCACGGCCGCCTGATGTACGACGGTCCGCTCGCCGGCCTGCACCGGGCGGGGGAGAGTGAACGCACGCTGGTGGTGGACCTGGAACGGGAGATGCCGCCCATCGACGCGCCGGCGCCCGCGCGGGTGGTGCGGGTGGAGGGGCCGAGGCAGTGGCTGGCGTTCCCGGCGGCGGAGTCGGCGGCCCCGCTGGTGGCGCGGATCGCGGCGGAGTATCCGCTGGTGGATCTTTCGGTGCGGGAGCCGGACATCGAGGCCGTGATCGCGAAGATGTACGCGGAGCAGGCTGGGCAGGCTGGGCAGGCCGGGCAGGGAGAGCAGGCCAGGCGGACCGGGCAGGCGGAGCAGGCCGGGCAGGGAGGACAGGCGGTGCGGGCCGGACAGGCGGTGCGGGCGGATCGGAGGGAGGACGTCGCCCAGGGCGTCTCGGCCGCCGGGGGTGCGTCGGTTGCCGGGACCACCGAGACCGCGGGGACCACCGAGACCGTGGGGACCACCGAGACCGCGGGGGTCATCGAGGCAGTGGGGGTCACCGAGGCAGCGGGGACCGCCTCGGCCCCTGGGGGCGCCTCGGAGAGCCGGGACGAGGGCATCGGGCGAGTGGTCTCGTAGCCCTCGGCCGGGGGACCTCGTAGCCCTCGGCCGGGGGGACCTCGTAGTCTGCTGTGTATGACCGACGACGCAGCCCCGGACCTCCGCGCCTCCGATGCCGACCGCGAGCGCGTCACCGCCGTTCTGCGGGATGCCGTCGCCGAGGGGCGCCTGGACATGGAGGAGTTCGAGGAGCGGCTGGACGCGACGTACAAGGCGCGGACCTACCGGGAACTCGAGCCGATCACCCGTGATCTGCCCGCCCCCGGAGTGTCCGTTCCCGTCGTCTCCCTGACGAAGTCCCCCGAGCCGGGCGACGATTGGGCGAGCCGGGTGGGCGTCGGCGGCGACGCGCCGTCGACGTGGGCCGTCGCCGTGATGTCGGGGTTCCAGCGCAAGGGCCGGTGGACGGCGCCGCGGAAGTTCAACTGCTTCGCCTTCTGGGGCGGCGGCGAGATCGACCTGCGCGAGGCGGACTTCGCGGACCGCGAGATCGTGATCAACGCGATCGCGATCATGGGCGGCATCGATGTCATCGTCCCGCAGGGTGTCGAGGTCGTCGTCCGCGGCATCGGCGTCATGGGCGGCTTCGAGCACAGTGAGGAGGGCGTGCCGGGCGAGCCGGGCGCCCCGCGCGTGATCGTCTCGGGCTTCGCCTTCTGGGGCGGTGTCGGCGTCAAGCGCAAGCTGACCCGGGCGGAGAAGCAGCAGCTCCGTGAGGAGCGCCGCCTCGAGAAGCTGGAGCGCAGGGCGAACCGTCGCGGGAAGGGGGCGGGCGACGACGCGGACCGCGGTGGGCTGGGCGCCTCCTCGTCCGGCCAGGCCGCCCTCGGCCAGGGTCAGGGGCACGGCGGCTTCGGCCACGGTTCCTTCGGCTTCGACTCCGCCCACGGTCGGCGGGCCGAGGAGCAGGGCGAACGCCGCCGCGACCGGGACCGCTGACCAGGACTGCCGCGACCGGGACCGCCGACCAGGAGGGTCGGCCAGGACCACCCGTCAGAATCACCGACCGGAACCACCGGTCGGGACCGCTGACCGGTCACCGGTCGTTGCCGCAGGGTGTGGGGCCGGTCCGGCCGCGCCCTACAGCTGCGCCGGCGCCCCGCCCTTCAGGTCGTCCAGGTCGAGGGTCTCGGCCATCCGGGTGTACCCCCGGTCGCTCGGATGCAGATGGTCGCCCGAGTCGTAGAGGGGGCGCAGCCGGCGCGGGGCGTACGGGTCGCGCAGCGCCCGGTCGAAGTCGACGACGGCGTCGAAGACGTGCCCCGCGCGGATCTCCGCGTTGATCCGCTGCCGCACCGCCTCGCGTGCGTCGGTGTATCCGCGGTGGCCGCCGAACGGCATGAGGGTCGCGCCGACGACCTTCAGTCCGCGGGCGTGGGCCCGGTCGACGAGGGTTTTCAGGCCGCCGACGATCGCGTCGGGGTCGGCGAGGCCCGGGTCGCGCAGGATGTCGTTGACGCCGAGGTCGACGACGAGGACCTTGACGTTCGTGCGGCCGAGGACGTCGCGGTCGAAGCGGTTCAGGGCGCTGGGGTTCTCCGCGGGGCGGCCGAGGCCGTCGGCGAGGACGCGGTTGCCGCTGATGCCGCCGTTGACGACGCTGTAGCGCGGTACGTCCCGGCCTGCCGCGGCCGCTTCGCGCAGCCGGTCGGACAGGATGTCCGGCCAGCGGTTGTTGGCGCCGGTGGTGGAGGTGCTGCCGTCGGTGAGCGAGTCGCCGAGGGCGACGACGGTGCCCTGCGAGTCGCTGCTCAGCACGTCCAGTCCGGTCAGGTAGCGCCAGAAGGTGCTCTTCTCGGTGTACGGGGCGCCGGTCGTGTCCTGGGTGTGCTCGCCGACGGCGGCGTACGAGGTCTGGCGTGCGTGCGGGTGGCGGGTGACCGGTCCGGAGCCGGTGGGGGAGTACGTGGTGACCAGCAGGTCTCCGTCGTGCGGGACGGTGAGGCGTACGGCGTCGCTCGTCACCTGCTGCCCGGCCGGGACGACGACGGTGGGGCTGCCCCGGAAGGTGACCTGCCGTATGGCGCCGGCGAGGGCCGCCGCGTCGCCCCGGCCCGCGGACGGGGCGATCGAGGCGTGGCTGACGGTGAGCGGGGACTGGCCGTAGAGGTTGGACAGGGTGATCCGGGCGGCGGTGCCGCCGACGCTGGTGTGCACGACGTTGCGCAGCGAGCGGTCCGCGAGGCCGGTCATCTCGGTGCCGGGCTCACCGCCGACCGGAGGGGCCGCCCAGGAGGAGACCCAGGTGCCGGTGGAGGCGGGTGCGGCCGGGTCCCCGCGCCCGTCGCGCCCGTCGGCGAGGGTGTCACGGTCCCTGGTGCCGTCGCCGTACAGGTCGGACGGCACTCCGGCCACTCCGACGTATATGGCCGCGGACACCGCCACGACCGCGGCGATCACCGCAGCGAGCAGGGCGCGGTACTTCGCGGGAGGCGTCCCCGAGCCCCCGTCACGTCCCCCGGTCATGCTGTTTTGTTCTCCTCGGACGGTCGGAGTCCGAGACTCCGTACGGATGAACCCATGATGCGTCATGGACGGGCGGCGGTCCGACGGGACCCTGTCGGGGTCCCACTGGGACCTCGCCGGGGTCTCTTGGAGAGTTCACGGGGGATCCCGCGGGCAAGTCACCTGGCTTCGTCCCTGAGTTCCCTCTGACTTGTCCCTGAGGTCCACCCTGGCTCCGCGTCGCGGATTGCCCTGATTTCCCTCTGGTTTCCTCTGGGTCTCCTCCCGAACTCCCCCCGCGTTTCTTCTGATCTCCAGGCGGAGTCCCCTCCGATTCCCTTGTCGGGCCGCTCGTCGGGCCGCTCATTGGACAGACGCCGGGAACTTCTGTTCCGTTCCGGGAGTCGGTCGGGAAGGGACAATGTGTGAGGGATCACCGAACGGGTGGAGCGGATGGAGCGGGGCGGAACGGATGAACGGATCGAGCGGATGAGCCGGGAGGATTCCACGGATTCCACGGGCACCGCGGCCACCGCGGCCACGGAGGGCCGGGGCGAGGGCGGTGAGGGCAGGCGTGCGCAGGCCCGCGCCGGTGGCGCCACCCACCGCACGATGACGACGTTCAGTCCGGCGGACGAGGAGAAGCGGCGCGGAGTGCGCCAGATGAAGCTCATCGCCACCGGGCTGCTGCTGTTCGTCGCCGTGGTGTACGTCCTCGCCGAGTGGGCGTCCCACGCGGGCGCCGGCCCCTGGGCGGGCTACGTCGCCGCGGCGGCGGAGGCGGGCATGGTCGGCGCGCTCGCCGACTGGTTCGCCGTGACCGCCCTGTTCCGCCACCCGCTGGGCCTGCCCATCCCGCACACCGCGATCATCCCCACCAAGAAGGACCAGCTCGGCGTCTCCCTGGGTGAATTCGTCGGTGAGAACTTCCTTTCCGAGGACGTCGTCCGCGGACGGCTGCGCTCCGTCGGCATCGGCAGCCGGCTCGGCGCCTGGCTGGCGGTACCCGAGCACGCCGACCGGGTCACCGCCGAGTTGTCGGCCGCCCTGCGCGGCGCGCTGACCGTCCTGCGCGACTCCGATGTCCAGGCGGTGGTGGGCGAGGCGATCACCCGTCGCGCGGACGCCCAGGAGATCGCGCCCGGCATGGGCAAGATGCTGGAGAAGGTCGTCGCCGACGGCGGCCACAAGAAGGCCGTCGACGTCGTCGTCACCCGCGCCCACGACTGGCTCGTGCGGCACGGCGACACCGTGATGGACGCCGTGCACGGCGGCGCCCCCGGCTGGACCCCGCGGTTCGTGGACCGCAAGATCGGCGACCGTGTCTACAAGGAGCTGCTGCGCTTCGTCACCGAGATGCGCGACATGCCCGCCCACCCCGCGCGTGGCGCCCTGGACCGTTTCCTCACCGACTTCGCCTCCGATCTCCAGTCCGACACCGAGACCCGCGCCCGGATCGAACGCCTCAAGAGCGAGACCCTCGGCCGCGACGAGGTCCAGGACCTGATCGCCTCCGCCTGGACGGCCGTACGGGCCATGATCGTCTCCGCGGCGGAGGACGAGCGCAGCGAGCTGCGGCTGCGCGTACGCGCCTCGCTGCTGTCGCTGGGCGCGCGCATGTCGGCCGACGCCAGGCTGCAGGGCAAGGTCGACGGCTGGCTGGAGAGCGCCGCGGTGTACGTCGTCACCACCTACCGGGGGGAGATCACCTCTCTGATCACGGACACCGTGGCGGGCTGGGACGCCGAGCACACGACGAAGAAGATCGAGGCCAACATCGGCCGCGACCTCCAGTTCATCCGCATCAACGGCACGGTCGTCGGCTCCCTCGCCGGGCTGCTGATCTACACGGTCTCCCGCATGCTGGGGGCGTAGGCCCGTCCGGCGGGCTCCGGCTTCCCGGCGGCGGGCGTGTTCCTCCCGGCCCAGGGCATACGGGAGGCGTTCGCCCGACGGGGCTCCACGGGGCTCCACGGAACTCGCTGGAGGACATCGCCACCCCGCTCTCCGCCACGGAAGCGAAGACGGAGAGCACCCACGGGTGAAACGGCCGGTCCCTCCGAGGGCGAAGCGGCCGGTCCCGCCGCGGGTCAGCGCCAGTCGCCGGTCAGCCAGGCCAGGAGACGGGGATCGGGGGTCGCGTCGCACGACACGACACTCTCGACGGAGACGATCTCCGCGGTGAAGGTCTGGGACATGACGGTGAGGCCCCGGCCGAAGTCCCTGGCGACATCGCCGGGTTCCGCGATCGTCACCTCGGAAGCGGTCACCGGTCCGGGCGAGCCGCAGCCGGCGTAGGGGAGAGGCCGGCCGAGATACCAGCCCCCGACGGACACGGCGCACAGGACGGCGGCAGCGCCTGAGCGGCGCGGAGTCGTCCAGGTGGGCACGCGAGAAGCCTTCCACAGCCGGAAGCCGGAAGCCGGAAGCCGGAAGCCGGAAGAACAGGCGCAGGCGTCGTCCTCACCCGTGCTCGCGGTATCGCACCGGACGAACACGAGATGCCGGCGACCCGCTCCTCGGGACAGGCCGACCGTGCGACACACGCCGCCGCTCATGGCTCATGGATGCCGCACATCCGCGGGGGCCGGTGTCTGTGCGCCGGGCACCGTCCCGTCCCGCGACCGGGCACAGCCCAGCCGTGAGCACCTCGGCGAGACACGTGATCGGCAGGCCAGGCCTCAGCCGGACAGGTCTGAGCCGGTCCCGCGGTCCAGGACGCGGCGGGCCGCCTCGGCTTCTGCCGCCGCCGGGGACAGTTCATCGAGAGAGTCGAGTTCGGTATCGTCTGCCAGCTCCCGTTCCCAGGCCGCCGCGAGCCGTTCCTGTTCCTCGCGCGGTTTGGCACTGATGGCTTCCCGGTGGTCCGGGTCCAAAGCCGTCAGGAATCGTCCGACCGGGTCCGTGGACATGCCGTGCTCCTTGTCATCGGGAAGAGGGCCACTCCCAGCACCAGCATGGCCAGCTGTTCCGGAGACGGCGACCCGAGACGGCCTGTGCCCCCACCCCCGTGGTCTTCGATCACCTGAAGGCCCTCGCAGCGGCCGGTCGCCTCGTCCCACAGCCGTGCCGCGCCGCACCGTCGCCGCTGGCGACGACCGTGATGCCGAGCTCGGCCGCCGTCGACACCAGCCTGGTTCGCAGTTCGGAGGTGGGCATGCCGGAGATCAGCTTGCGGAACCGCTTCTGGCGGCCGTGCTTCTTCCGTGTTGCGTCCGCCGACCGCGGCCCGGCACAGCAAGCCGGGCCCGGTAGGACACGTCAGTCCGAACGCGCCGCGTCGTCCGGCGTCAGGGCGACAACAGCCACTGTCGGTGGCGGGGGCGACGGCGTGTACACATACGCCACGGCGAACCCAGGCATGTCGTTTCGGGGCTCGATTCTCGTTTTACGCACTTCCGTGCCGTCCTGGCGCATCGGTCCGAGGCGCACCCCGAGACGAGGAGCCTGTTCCAGTTCCTGCCGCAACGCTTCCAATTCCTGTTCGACTCCCCATTCCTTGGCTCGTTGGGCAGCTCGCACGGTAATGGCGGCGATCACACCGCTCGCGCGTTCGGATCCTCTCGCTTCAGCTGTGCTGTCAGGTCCTGGCCCTCCTGTATGGCGATGTCGAAGTCCGGGTCCTGGTAGAGGCGAATCCGTCCCCGATAGTCGACAATCACTGACGCGACCGTATGGAGATCGGTCTCCGAGGACGCCTCCAGCGCTTGCTGGAGATCAGCTTCGAAGGTCTCCTGATCGCCAGGGAATCCAAGTCCGGACCGTAGGGCAGCCCGAATGTCGCCGATGGTCCTCAACGGCAATGCTGCTGGGATCGGTGCCTCTGCGTGCTCTGGGCTCACGATCTTTAGCTCCCTCTTCTTCCCGTCCTACGAGGAGTGTCCTACAGGGGTGTGACCGAGATACGCGCCAAAGGGGCAACGGGATGATCTTGAAGTCCTGATCCGCTCGGATCTACGTACGGCGGCGTGCAGCGGGGTCGCGTCCGGCGACGTGCCGGGCGACCGCGTCGACGCCGGGGCGGGCGTACCGCTCCAGGGAGCGGACGGAGGCGTGGCGGGAGCGGGCCAGCAGCATCGGGGTCGAGGTGCCGTCCTCGGCGTCGTGCGTCAGGGCACTGTGCCGGAGCCGGTGCAGGGTCCAGCCGTCCAGGGCCTCGATGTCCTCGGGCGAGGCGAGAGGGTTGGCCGGCAGCCGGGTGTTCTCCTCGAAGATCTCCTCGGCCCGGCGGTAGGAGAGCCGGGCCCGGCCGGTCTCCGGGCACACGTCGAGCGTCGGTGTTCCGGCCGGGGCCTTGCGGTCGGTGAGGAACAGCGGGCCGCGGGTGCGGCGGGCGATGAGTCGGGGCAGCAGTTGGGCGGTGCCGGACTGCCAGTGGATCCACTCGGTCGCCCCGCCCTTGGCGGTGATCTTCCCGCGTTTGTCCTGCGGGTACAGGTCTTCCACGTTCAGGCACAGCACCTCGTCGGCCCGTGCGGCGGACTCGTAGAGCATCTTCCACTGCGTCTTCTCCCGCAGGGCGACGTCCAGGCGCCACAGGGCGGCGATCTGGTTCTCGGCCAGAGCCTTGGTGCGGTCGGGCGGCGCCGGCCGCCGCCCGATGCCGATCGTCGGGTCGGATTCGATCCAGCCCTGGCGCTGCCACCAGCCGACTGCCTTGCGCGCGATGGACAGCTCCCGGTTGACGGTGCCGGCGTCCATCTCGTCCGCCCTCGCCGCCGCCAGTTCGGCCAGTACCTCCGGCAGCGCCGGGTCGTCGATCGCGGCGACAGGGAAGACGGGCGGCTTCGCGCCCCGGCGGGCGGGTCCGGTCGGCGCGGGCTCGCCGGCGAGCATCCATCCCCACGTCGTCAGCGAGATCCGGTAGATCCGCGCGGAGGACTTCGCGATGCCCGCGCCGGTGAGGTACCGCTCGACCGCCGCGGTGTACGACGCGGGCGGGGCGGACTGGGGCACGACCCGGGCGCGCGGCAACCTGAGCGCACCCTCGCTCCCGAGTTCGGTCACTGGTTCGATCGTCACGCCCACCCCGCCCTCCGGCTCTGCCGCAGTAAATGCGTACACCTCGCCCCGGCGGCCGAATTGCCCCGCCGCAGGTCGCGAAGATCACGGTAGAGGCTCCGCCGCAGTAAATCCGGCATTTACTGCGGTAGTTCTTCCGGTCTCCGCTGGGCGGCTGCGGTGAGCTGGGCGGCCAGATTCTTGAGCGCCTGCCGTAGTTCGTCGGGATGGTGGATGGTGAAGGGCCACTCCAGGGAGGCGAGCATGTGGGCCATGCCGTCCAGCCGTTCTGCCCGTGCGTGCATCAGGACGCCGGTGGGCTGGGCGGTGAGGGTCACCGCTGAGCGGGGCAGCCGGCGGGCGATCTCATCGAGGGGGCCATGGATCGTCACCTCGACCTGCCAGCGGTAGGGCCCCTGAGCGAGGGTCGAGGTCAGGTGGGCGACGGGGTCGAAGCCGTCGGGTGCGGTGAAGCCGTCGGCTCGGGAGGTGACGGAGGCGATGCGGTCGATGCGGAAGGTACGCAGGCTGTCGCGGAGGTGGTCGTGGCCGACGACGTACCAGCGGCCGGTGTGGAAGACCACGCCGTAGGGGTCGATGTCGCGTTCGGTGTGTTCCTGGCGCCAGGACTGGTGGCTGATACCGACGGTCGTGTGGGCGCGGGAGGCCTGGGCCAGTGCCAGCAGGACGCCGGTTCCGGGTGCCTGCCCGATCACGGCGTTGGCGGTGAAGGACAGGGTCTCCCGCATGGCGGCGAGCGGTTCGCGCAGGGCGTGCGGAAGCACCCGCTCGATCTTGGCCAAGGCACCGGCACTGGCCGGTGCGGCGGTGCCCATGCCCAGACGTTCTGCCGCGAGCAGGCCAAGAACGACGGCGAGGGCCTCGTCATTGGTGAGGACCAGAGGTGGCATGCGGTAGCCGCGGGCCAGTCGGTAGCCGCCGTAGCGGCCGCGTTCGGCCTCCACTGGGATGCCCAAGTCGCGTAGGTGGGCCGTGTAGCGGCGCACGGTGCGGACGTCGGTGTCCAGGCGGTCTGCCAGCTCCGCCCCGGTGAGCCGGGCGTTCGACTGGAGGAGTTCCAGCAGGGTCAGCACGCGGGTGAGGGGATGCGACATGGATCACTCGGCATTTCAGGGCGGATTCTGTCCTGTATCGACCTTACGCTCCCCGCAGCACCTACTTCTGGGAGATCACATGGCCACCTTCGTACTCGTTCCCGGCGCCTGGCTCGGGGCGTGGGCCTGGGAAGACACCGCCCGCGCTCTGCGGGAGCGCGGTCACACGGCGCTGCCGCTGACACTGACCGGCCTGGCCGAGCACGCCGACCAGGGCGGCCCCGAGACGGACCTGGACACGCACATCGCGGACATCACGGGATTCGTCGAGCGGAACGATCTGCGCGACGTCACGCTGGTCGCCCACAGCTATGCGGCTGCTCCGGTGACCGGGGCAGCCGGACGTCTCGGTGACCGGCTGGAGCGCGTGGTCTATGTGGACAGCGCCCCGTTTGCCGCGGGCATGTGCATGCTCGACCTCATGCCACCGCAGGCAGCGGACCAGCTGCGCCAGCAGGTCGACGCGTCTGGCGACGGGTGGCGGCTGCCGATGCCGCCCTTTGAGGTCCTGGGCTTGTCCAGCAGCCTCGACGGGCTCGATGAGGGCCAGCGGGACGCTCTGCGCTCGCGTGCTACCCCTCAACCGTTCGGCGCCTTCACCCAGCGTCTCGCCGGCCCGGCCGAGCCCGGTCCCGGTGTGGACCGTGTCCTGGTCGCGTGCCGTGACTTCACGGGGCTGCTGGATGCAGGGGTGCCGATGCTGGCCTACCTGAACCAGCCGCCGTGGCGGCGCTTCGACCTGCCCACCGGGCACTGGCCGATGCTGTCCGCGCCCGCCGAACTCGCCGACATCCTCGACAAGGCCGTTTCCTGACCGCGCTGGCTGAGAGGCACAGTCCGATGCTTGACCGCGAGAGCGTCCGCCGGCTGCGGGCCCACGCCCAGGCCCTGGCCGGCGGAGCACGGGAGGACTCTGCCGAGGCGGTCGTCCGACGGGTCTTCGCCATCCAGGCCCAGGACGCCACAGCCTCCGACCTGGGCATCCGGGTACGCGGCCGGGACATCACCGCCCAGGCCATCCGCACGGCATACGAGAAAGAGCGGAGCATCGTCCGCGGCTGGTACATGCGCGGTACCCTGCACACCATCCCCAGCGACAACGCCCGCTGGATTCTGCGACTGCTCGCACCTCAGGTCCTTGCCACAACAAGCCGTCGCTACCAGCAGCTGGGCCTGGACGACGATCTGCGCCAGCGCGCCGACCATCTCATCCGGCGCGTTCTCGCCGCGCACGGCCCGCTTACCCGGGCCGAGCTGACCGAGCACCTCACCACCCTCGGTATCCCGCCGGACGGGCAGGCGCCGTTCCACCTGATCCGCCACGCAGCACTCACCGGCATCCTCTGCCACGGCCCACAGCGCGCCGGTGAGGCCACCTATGTACTGCTCAACGACTGGCTGCCCACCACCGGGCGCTTCCGGTGGGAGGAAGACGCTGCCCTCGCCGAGCTGGCCCGTCGCTACCTGGCCGCACACGCCCCCGCCACCTTGGAGGACTTCGCCGCCTGGTCCGGGCTGCCGGTCACCTGGGCCCGCAGGGCCTGGAAACTGCTGGCGGAATCCGGCGTGATCACCGAGTACGGCGGCTTGACCATGCTCGCCGGGCGGATGGAGGAACTCCCGGGCCCGTCTGACACTCCAGACGTTCGCATGCTGCCCGCCTACGACAACTACCTGATCGGCTACCGCACTCGCGAGGTGTCCGTCCCCGCTGTCCATGAGGCTCGCGTCTGGCCGGGAGGCGGTCTCATCCGGCCGACCGTCATCGCCGACGGCCTGGCCATCGCCACCTGGAGCCGTGGCTCCGGCTCGCGCTCCATCCAGGTGGATGCGTTCGAACCTGTCCCGCCTCAGATCGAGCAGGGTATCGACATGGAGAAGGAGGCCGTCGTCGGCTTTCTGCGGCCCTCCGCATAGCCGACCCGCATCCCGATCCAAAAAATAAGGCGGCCGCGTAGGCGAGAACGTTGGGTCAAGCGGCCTGACCGAGGCCGGCGGCGATCAGACTCTGCTCACGGAGCGGGGTGAAGTCGACGTCAAGCTTCGGGTCGTACGCTTCCGGCTGGATGCCGAGTTCGTGCGTGCTGTATTCGCCGAACCGGTTGACGTGCTCGGTCAGGTACGGCGAGATGTGGGCCAGGTCCTCGGGGTCGATCTCCCAGCCTTCTTCCAGCAGCTGGCGGATGATCTCGGCGATGTCCAGGGCATTGTGGAAGATCACCATGTTCGTGAGCAGGGCGTTGAACTTCATCGACTTCTCCTGCTCGATCGGGTCGTTGTCGGCGATGACTCCGCGGTTACCGAAGCCGACCCACTGGGAAAACCGGTTGAACGACTCCACCTTGTTCGTCGCCGCGGTCACCCGCCGCCGCAGCGGCGCATCTGAGAGGTAGCGCAGCAGCTGCACAGTACGGATCACGCGGCCGACCTCGCGGAAGGCCGCGTAGGTGGCGTTCTTCCGCGACCCAGAGCGCAGCCGCTTGAGCAGCGTGGAGGAGGAGATCGTGCCCTCGCGTACGGAGACGGCCACCCGCATCAGGTGGCGGAACTGGGACTCGATCAAGTCCCAGTCGATGACGTGCTTGCCCAGCTCCCCGAACAGGGCGTCAATGTGCACGTACTCGCTCTGCTTGGAGGGCCGGTAGAACGTCAGTTCCTTCCAGTTCCTGATCCTGGGCATCAAGTCGAAGCCCAGGAGGTGCGCGAGCGCAAAGACAGGGAAGCTCTGGCCCTGAGTATCCGCGTGCACCGTGGTCGGCTGCACCTCGCTGGTGTTCTTCAGCAGGCCCTCGATGATGTAGACGGTCTCCCACACGCCGCACGGGATGAAGTGCGTGAACAGCGCGATGTACGTGTCCGAGACGTGGTGATAGGCGATCCCGCCCGGCTTGCCGTACCTGACGCTCGTCTCGGAGAGCAGGTTGTCGAGATAGGTGTCCATGTGGGTGCCGTCCGCCGCGACGGCGGTCCCGTCGCCCCATGCCTGCGAGATGTCCAGGCGGGCGTGCGCGTTCACCAGGTCGGAGATCGCCTCGTTCAGCAGCATGATTGAGAAGTGCTTGTTGGCGACGTACGACAGCTCGTGGCCACTCACGCCGGGGATGTGCCGGGCGGCCTCGTACGGGCCCATGTTGGTGCCCTTGACGAACGTGACGATCACGTAGCGGCCCAAGGGGTCGGTGAGCTTGGGCTCGTTACCCGACGGCGGGCCGAAACGGCGCCACCACTCCACCCAGTACGCGGTCCGGGCCACGATCCCCATCAGGGAACGCTCCGGCATCCTCGCCCTGATCTCCTGCTCCAGCCGCTTCGCCGAGGGACGCTGGCCGTCAGCCCTAAACGCCTTCAGCGACGGGACTCCCGTCTCCGGATCGATCACCAGGCCCTCGTTCTCCGGGCACCCAGCGTCCGTCGCCGCGGCAGCGTTGCGCAGCTTGTCCTCCAGCTGCCGGCGGAAGAACTTCGCGTCGAACTCGGCGCTCTCGCCCGGCTCGGCGAGGCCGACCTCCACCAGGTAGGACCCCAGCGTCTCCCGGACAACCTCCCAGGCCAGCAGCTGCTCGGACCAGTCGGCGTACTCCTCCGAGCCGACCACCGCGACGTTGCCGGTGCGTAGTTCCTCGGTGAGGGCGGTGAAGACCATCGCCTCGAAGTGCTTGCGGACGAACTGCCCGGTCCGGGTCTTGTCGACCACGGCCTTGCGCCAGTTCTGGGTGGCGAAGGAGATGTCGACCTCCTTGCCCTCATCGTTGACGGCAGTGATGTACTCGCCGCGGGCACTCTGGTGCCGCTGGGCGTGCGCGAGTGCGTCCAACACCCGGCTGCCCTCACTGGTCGCGGTGAACTCCAGCTTGCCGGCCAGGTCGAACATCACCGCCCGGTCCCGGCCGATCTGCCCGTACAGCAGCACTTCCCAGAAGTTGCCGTGGTGGGCGGAGACCTTCTCGATCTGCTCGTACTGCTTGGCGAACCCGCCGAAGCCGTCCACCGCGCGGGTGACCGCGCCGAACCCGCCGGCCTGCACCACCTGGGCCTTCACCAGGGCGAGGACCGCCGGGGAGGCCCTGCCCGTCCTCGCCGCCCTCTGCGACATCCTCGACGTCACTCCCGCCGAGTTGATCGCCACCAAGGCGGAGAACGCGGCCCCGCGCCGCACCGCCGCCTCCGGCGGCGCCGACGTGGTCGACCTCGCGGCCACGGTCCGTCCCAAGCGGGCACGGGTCCGCCCGGAGAAATGAGCCGCACCCGGGTCCGGCCCGAGCACCTGTTCTGCGCACGCTGTCACCGGGCCGTCCGTCTCGGAGCAGCCCACTGGCCCGAGGGCTACCTGTGCTCCGCCTGCTACGACCACGCGCTGGAAACTTATGGGCAGTGCGTCGGCTGCGGCGTCGACCGTCTCACCCCCGGCATCGCACCGGACGGCGGCCGGTGGTGCACCAACTGCGCGGGCGGCCTGGGCGAGTTCCACTGCGAACGCTGCGGCCGCGAGGCCCGCCGCTACCTGCGCGGAGTATGCGGGAACTGCGTCCTGGCCGAACGCCTGGAAGAGCTCCTTGACAACGGCGCCGGCCTCGTCCGGCCCGAACTTGTTCCCTTCTTCGACGAGGTCAGGTCCGTGCCCCGCCCCAAGGCAACGCTGACCTGGGTCGGCAAGCCACATGTCCAGCAAATCCTGCGCGCCCTAGCTCGCGGCGAAGTGCCCCTCAGCCACGAGGGTTTGAGCACGCTGTCGCCCTGGCGGTCGGTCGCCCACGTCCGTGACCTGCTCATGCACACCGGCGTCCTGCCGCACCGCGACCGGCACCTTCTGCTGTTCGAACGCCGACTGCCCGAATGGCTGGACACCATCGAGGACGTCGAACACCGTCAGCTCCTGAACCGCTTCGCCGCCTGGCACCTGTTGCGCAAGCTCCGGGCCACCGCCGCCAAGCGGCCCCTCGGCCCCGGGGCCGTCACCTCCGCCCGTGCCCGACTCATCCAGGCAGCCGCCTTCCTCACCTGGCTCGCCGAACGGAACCGCGCCGTCGGCGAGTGCACCCAGGCCGACCTCGACGCCTGGTTCGCCCAGGACGCCACCGCCCGCCGCGTCGTCCAAGCGTTCCTGCGCTGGAGCATGGACCACCAGGTCATGCCCCGGTTGAAGGTCCCCACGATCCGCACGGAGAACCCGGCCCCGATCAGCCAGCACCACCGCATCGCCCTGATCCGCAAGATCATGACCAGCGACGACCTCCCGCTCATGGAACGGATCGCGGCAGCCCTGATCCTCCTCTATGCCCAGCCGGTCCGTCGGCTCGTCCGGCTCACCGTCCACGACGTCCAGCACGACGCCGACCAGGTCGCACTCCGCCTCGGCGACCCGCCCACACCAGTTCCCGAGCCCTTCGCCGGCATGCTCCTCGACCACATACGCGAGGGACGCCCGAACCGGCCAGGCGGCACTCTTCCCGCCAGCGACTGGCTCTTCCCCGGACGCCGGGCCGGACAGCCCATGGACCCCGCCACCCTGGGCAAGCGACTCACTGCCGCGGGTGTCCCCACCCTCCACGGCCGGACCGCCACCCTGCGGCAGCTCGTCCTCCAAGCGCCGCCATCAGTGATCGCGGGGATACTCGGCTACCACGCCGTCCACACCGAGGCCGTCGCCGCCCAAGCCGGAGGAACCTGGAAGAAGTACGCACCCGGCGACCACACCCGATGAAACGATCCGCGCAGAACCTCACCAGAGGAGACAGCAGCCTCATGTCCGCCAAACGTTCACTCCCGCGCGCACTCACCGAATTCGCGCGGCCCTTGGGGGGCCGCGGTGGCCAGAGGCCACGTCCGCTTGACCTCCTCCTTCTGGAAGGCACCGCCCCCGAAACGGCGCGGGCAGTGGTTGAAGAGGTGATCCGGGAGGTGGCACCTGACGCGGCTTCGGTAGACATTGACCTTATTTCCGACCTCCCCTGGCCTTCGGATGCCCAGGCTGCCCTCACCGCCATCGCCGGCGCGACGGGGGCTCGGGAAGGGGAGACCGCCGTAGTCCTGGACCTGACGGACGAACGGCAGCGCGAATGGTTCATCACCCTCGTGCCGCACACCATTTCTGCAGAGATCTGGGGGCCGGCAGGATCAGGAGTCTCCTTCTCCGCAAGCGACACCGGATCGGTGATCGGGTGGAAGTTGCCCGCCGAGCGGTGGGAGAGGGTCCGCGCGCGGCTACGGCACCGAGGCATCGATCCCGCCACCGCAACACAAGGGGCCACTCGAGGCCACCCTGACAAGTACTCACAGTAATCGGAAGCAGCGCAAGCCCTCGATTACAGGTCACCTGATCACAGACTCCTACCAGGGTCACACCCCCTACACCTTCGGGTCCTCATCCTGTGCAGCCGTCGCTTCGAACCGAAGTCGGCGGTCGCACCGAGGCGGGGTTTCCGGCCCCACCAGGGATCGAGAGGCAGGGCGGGATCCGCTCTCCCGAGAGCTGTCCCCCGGCGTGATGCCCGCCCGCACGGGCCTCCGCCCGCGCCCGTAGCTCGGCGGAGTACCCCGCGGCGACGGCACAGGTGAGTGCGGCGAGGTCGAGGGAGGCGACGGCGGGATCGACGTACCCGGGCATGTCCCCTGGATTCCCTATCGCCTGCCGGCTACCCGCCGGTCGGCCCCTGCTCGTCAAGCACATACGCCCGTTGCGGCTGCCCGAGACCTGCACAGGCTGCCGCTTCAACAACAGCGCCGACTGCCAAGAGGGCTATTACGCAGTGCGGTGGTACCGAGACCCGCACGGCACGTTCCACGTCGGCGTATGCACACAACGCATGGACCTCTGTCTGCCCGTGGAAGAGTTCGTGGGCAGCGAGGTGTGCGCAGAGGTCCGGAAGATTCGCGAGCAGGACCTGCACGACTTGACCACCCGACCTTGACCCACAACTCACCGAGAGCGAGAGAGCGTTGGCTCAGCACGAATACGAAGCGAAGTTCCTGGAGATCGACGTGGACGCCGTCCGCGACCAGTTGCGGGCAGCCGGAGCCCGGCGCACCTTCGACAAGACCCTGTTCACCCGGCTCATCTTCGAGAACGACGCCGTCCAGGGCGAGCAGTGGCTTCGCCTGCGCGACGAGGGCGGCAGGACGACGCTGACGCTGAAGCAGGTCAGCGATGCCACGCACATCAACGGCACCACCGAGATCGAGATCGAGGTCAGCGACCTGGCGCGCACCGCGGAACTCCTTGCGGCTTTGGGCCTGCGTCAGGTGCGGTATCAGCAGAACTACCGCGAGGAGTGGCAACTGGAAGGCGTCACCTACGACTTCGACACCTGGCCCGGCCTTTCCACGTTCCTGGAGATCGAGGCGGGCTCCGAGGAAGCCGTGCGCAAGGCGGTGGCAGAACTCGGCCTGGACTACACCAAGGCCCGCTTCGGCAGTATCGACCTGATCTACAAGAGCGAGAAGAGCAGAGACATCCTGGCCGACCCCACCCTGCTCTTCGCTTGACGGACCCGCCGCGAGCCGGTCGGTCCCCTGCCGCAGGCGGCCTCGGCAGGCATGGGCCGCGCGGCCTGGTCGAGGGGCCGGCCGGCAAGCCCGCTCGGCCCGGGTGCCACCTCACCGGCACCTCACCGGCATCGCACCCGCATCGCACCCGCACGCGATCCGTCGCGGTTTCCGCCGCCTCCCCGCGGGGCCTCACCCGCGCCGGTCGGCGACCGCCCACGAGGCCAGCGCCACGGCACCCGCCACGCCGAACACCGCCGGCCAGGCGCCGACCTTCTTCGCCAGGGGGTGCGATCCGGCGAACGCGGCGACGTAGGCGACCGACAGCGCCCCGGCGGTCTTCCCGCCGGCCCGCTCCCGCCACTCCCGCGCCGCGGCGGCACCCGCCACGGCGAGGACGACCCCGCCCAGCGGCCGCTGACGGGTCCAGCGGGCCACGCCGTACCCGCCGACGAGTCCACTCGCGGCCAGCACCGAGCCGGGAACCTTCGCCATGTCCTGCGCCTCCTGCCACCACGCCCGCCCTTGTCGAGCCGAAGGGCGGCGGGATCTCACTTTCGGGGTCTCGCTCTCCCCGAGGCTATCCCCCGGAGCCCGCCTCGCCCGCACGGGCCTCGGCCCGCGCCCGCAGCTCGGCGGAGTACCCCGCGGCGACGGCACAGGCGAGGGCGGCGAGGGCGAGGGAGGCGACGGCGGGATTGACGTACCCGGGCACGTCCCCGTTGTCGTAGCTCCCCCCGTCACTGGTCTCGCACACGAACCCGAGCGGCACGAAACTCGCCCGGTGCCCGACGATCTCGATCCCCGCCCGATGCTGTTCCATCCATCCGGCGGTACGGCAGGGCCGCACCGGCGCCGAGTCGGCCCCTCCGTCCTCCGCGGCCACCAACGTTCCGAAGAGACTCAGCAGACCCCACGCGTAGACCGCGACCGCACCGGCCGCGGCCAGTGCGGCCAACCCCCGCAGCACGGCGGTACGGCGCTCCTTGAGCCCCGAGAGCCCATCGGCCACCGACCCGAAGCCATACCCCACAAGACCGAAAGAGCACCCCGCCAGCAGCAGAGCCAGCGGGAATACCAACAACCACACCACGGCCTCCCGACCTCGATGACCGAACCACCACCGGAGCCCGGGCATCAGATCCTGGAGCCCTCAACTGCCTTATGGCTGTGCGGAATCCTCCCATGCTCCTTCACCGCTCCAGGCCGCTCACGGGATGTGCCCCGTCGTCCTGCCCGCCCCACCCGGTGATCATGTCTGCCCCGCCGCCCCCAGAGACCCTAGGGATCCAGGGATCCAGGGATCAGAAGCCGGCGAGCAGATCCTCGAACAGGTCGTCCAGCGGGGCGGGTACGCGGTCGGGATCGAGGGCCTCGACGAGAACGCGACCGTAGCGGATCTTGCGCCCCTTCTTCGTGCCGAGGAAGCGCCGCAGTTGCTGCTGGGCGGTGCGGCCCTGCTGCGCGGGCTGGTGCAGGAAGGTCTGCAGGGCCCGCAGGTCGCCCTCCGCCTCGACGAGTTCCTCCACCCGTGCCACGCCCAGCGCGCGGATCAGCTCGTCCTCCAGATCCGCCGCGCAGACGAAGAACCGCTGCCGCTGTGCCGCACCGGCCGCCGCGGCCGTCCCCTCCAGGGCGCGGGCGTAGAAGCGACGTTCCCCCACGTCGCACAGCCCGGTGAGGCGAAGCCCCAGACCGGGGGACGGCCCGAGGAGCCGCGCGAAGCGCCCGACGCTCATCGCACCACCCATCGGCAAAACGCACACCCCTTCACCCTCCAGGTCCAGCCCGCGACGCCCGGCCAGCGCGTCGACCGCCGCGGCGTCGCTCGGCCCTTCGAGCAGGATGGCCGTCCGGACGGGCAGCCGCGCCGCCAGCTCGCGCGCGGACCCACCGGCCTCACGGGACCCACCGGCCGCCCATGCCGTGACCGCTTCCCGGAACGCCCTCATGCCGACCATGGAACGAGTCTCCGCCCTGCCGGGCCCTCACCGCACGGATTTTCCAGTGGGCCCCGGCGGTCTCCCCCACCGACTTCCACCGCTGCCGGTCGTGTGGTGAACCTTGCCGCTTCAGGACGGCCGTCTCGCGCCCGAAGGCGATGGCTAGGTGGCCGTCGTCGCTGGTGCTCAGCGAGCCGATTCAGGCTTCTGCGGCCGGTGATACCTCGGTGCTCGGTGCTCGGTGCTCGGGCAGGCGGTCCGGCCGTTCGCGCGGGAGCCCCGGAGGCTCCCGCGCGGTCTCGTTTCTGCTCGTCAGGAAGGAACCTGGATGTCGGCGATCCATCGGACCCGGTCGGTGGTCTCGATGTGGAAGCGCCCCTTCCGCGTCTCGGCCAGGTCGAGCTGGTGCACGCCGTTCTCTTCGGCCGTGGCTACGTGGAACAGGGCCTGAAAACGGCTCGGGCGGTGCCCGCGCGGTGAGCGCGGGCACCGCCCGGAGCGATGTCGATGTCGATGTCGAGGGCGAGGAAAGCGAAAGGACTTGTTCAGGAAAGGAGTTGAGAAGGAAGCCCCTTCATGGCCTCGCCGTGGGCAACGCTAGCACTCAGCCCGGGATCACGTCGCGCAGGTTTTCGAGGGTGATGACCCGGGAGTCCGGGTGCAGCCCCTCGGGACGTTCGAGACCGATGTACGTCACGGGCTCGTCCGGGACCGGCCCGCCGTCCCACAGATCCACGGCCGTGGTGTCGCCGGACATCAGGTCGATCAGGTACCGCACCGTCAGGTGCTCGTGCTCCACGACGGCGCGCACCACCTTGGACACCGACACCTGGTTCTGCTCAACCTGGTTGGCCGACGAGGTGCCCTTCAGGTACAGGTGCAGCCACTTGGCGCGCCACCGGCCGTCGTCCTCGCGTTGGAACACCAGCGGCAGCGCCACCCGGCCCGTCCCGCGGAGTTCCGACTTCATACGTACCGTGCGCGGCTCGAACGGCCGGCCCTTCTGTTCACTGTCGCGCAGCATGAAACCGAAGAACGACTCCTCGACCTCCTTGAAGCCCTCGCCGGCGTAGATGTTGACCTGCGGAACGATGAATGCGCCGCGTACCCGGCCCAGCGACAGGTTGATGAATTCCGAGGCCCCGTCGGGCGCCGCGGTGACATCGCCCGAGTGCTTGCCCCCGACAGCCCTGAGGGACGTGTAGGAGAGCCAGGAGCGGGTGCTGTAGTCCGCGTCGAGGAGCAGTGCCGAGAGGTCGTAGTCGGTCCGGTGCTCGGTCTCCTTCCAGTACACGAAGAAGCGCAGCTGTTCGCCGTCGACCGCCGAGAGCGAACCTCGCGGCAGTACGCCGAGCCCGGCCGCGGTCGCCCTGCCGCTGAGTGGGAGCGCCACGTCGAGGACGTCGGGGTCGAGCAGCAGCCGGCCCGGTGCGGGGAGCCTGCGGCGCAGCTCGGTGTCGAGGGCGGCGGTCAGACGATCGCGGTCGGCGGCGGGGACCGGCGGCCGGGCGTCGGGGGTGGCCCAGCCGCGGCCACGGCGGTTGACGAAGATCCGGGGTGCGCCGGTCTCCCGCTCCCGGTTCTGGAAGTGCTCGCGGACCGAGAGCACGACCCGGCCGGAGACCTCGGGGGCGACCTGTACCGCGGCGGCCACCACCGCGTCCCGCTCGTCCTGGCCGGCGGCGCTGCGCAGCAGGAGGTCCAGGGCGCGGAACAGCTTGCCGGGAGCGGACTTCAGCAGACGCGCCGCACCGAGGACGTCGGACTCGCCGAGCAGTTCCTCGACACGGCTGTCGAAGGACCGCGCCTCCTTCTCGCCCCGCGCCACCGCGAACACATCGGCGGCGTGCGGCCAGCGAGGGTACTCGTGCGGGTGGAGACGCTCACCGAGCCGTTTGAAGGGCTCGCGGTGCGCGTGCACATCGGCCAGCTTGGCGGGGTTCGCCGCGACCACGGCGTCGAGGCCCGCGAGCAGTGCACGGCGGGTCGGCCGCGGGAGAGTCCGGAACCGGGTCGGCTCCTGCAGCGTCACGTCGCCGCCCGACAGCGCGCAGGCCAGCCGCAGCACGTCGGTGACGGTGTCCAGCAGGAGGTCCACGTCGACAGCGAGACGGGCCGCGTTGACGACCGCCCGGTTCTCCCGGACCGGGATCGACTCCGGCTGGGGACCGAGCGCGCAGCACTCGGCGAGGGTTCCGAGGTCGCGCAGGTGCTCCTCGCCCAGCGGCGTCGTGCTGCCCGCCAGGGCCAGGTACAGGTCCGTGAGTTCGTCGTCCAGGCCCCGCCCGAGGTGCAGGACGGTCACCCGGTCGCCCGCCGAGGCGATCAGCTCGTCATGCGCCGCGAGCATCTCCTCGTAGGTGTGCTGGTAGCGGCCGTACGTGGGGAGGCCGATCAGGTCCAGCGTCCCGCGGGCCAACTGCGTCAGCACGCTCTCGCGCGACGTGTCGTCGCCGAGGGCCTTCGCCACACACCGCATCCAGAACTCTTCGGTGTCCGGCACGTTCGCCGGGAAGTCGATGAAGTACGCGTTGTGCCGGACGTGGTCGCCCACCATCTCGCTCACGGTGCGCAGCGTCCGCCTGGCGGTGTGCACGACCGCGGCCTCGGACAGCCCCGACAGCCGCTCCAGCAGCTCCGCCGAGAGCTTGAAGCCCACGGACGTCAGCGCCGCGTCGAACTGCCGTGCGGCGGTGGCTCCTTGACCGGCGGAACCCCCGGGGGAGGAAAGGCGGTGGGTGTGCCGGATGACCAACGATTCGAGACTGTGCGCCATTCGGGGATGGTCGCAGAGGTGTGCGAGCCGGCGCACTGGAGTTTTCGTACGCGAGTTCTCGTACGCGCTCCGGCGCCGTGCTCACATCTGCCGCAGAGGATCAAGGACAGGCCCCAGGACGGATCGCAGACCTCGATCCGCGATCCGTTCAGCTGAAGGGGACGGCCTCCGCCGGGGCGGTGTGCCAGTTGGTGACGACCGGGCTGTCGACGGTGATGGTGCCGACCTTGAGGGAGACCGGGTCGGGGTCCTCATCACCGACGCCGACGATGATGCTGTCCAGTTCCTTGCCACCGTTGCTGTTGGTGGTCTTCGGGTTCACCCCGGCGTAGGCGGTGGTGCTCCCGCTCAGCTTGATCTGCTCGCCGACGGACTGCTCCGCGGGACCCGCCTGGGTGCCGTCGGAGCCGAACGCCACGGTCGGAAGCTCGGCGGGCAGGTAGCAGGTGATCCCCGACTTCGCCTTGGCCATGATCAGGATGTAGCCGCCGGCCTGGCTCTCGGACCTGGTGCTCCAGGAGATGTCGTTGGCGCCGCAGCTCTGCTCGACCGGCACCCGCTTGCCGTCGCCCGTGTCGGCGCCGGATCCGTCCGCTTCCCCGGTTTCCTCGCTCGGCGCGTCGGAGCCCTTGTCGGTGTTCTGGCCGCCGTCTGCGGTCGACGAGTCGGAGGGGGCGGCCGACGAGGAGTCCTGCGTGGGGCCGGCACCGGCGTCCACATCCCCGTCCTCGCATGCGGTCATCAGCAGGGTGCCGCACACGACGGCTGCGGAGACGAGTAAGGCCCTGCGGCGGTTGCTGGACATGAAATCCCCTTTAATACGCGGTAGTTGATGCAGAAGCCGTGACGGCTTCCGGTGGTCGCTTGATGACTATGACGGGGCCACGGGCCGAAGGGATACCGGCGTCTCCGCTCCAGGACAACGCTGTCACCAACCGGTGACATGGCCACGGACGGTTGGAGTGGCCCAGACCGGTTCGCCGGGCAGAAGCCTTCCGCGGGAACCCGTCGAAGCCGGGAGTGGAGGAGAGCGACGGCAGCGCCACGGGGCCCCCGCTCGAAGAGTTGAGGGGAGGACGCGCCGGACCCCGGTGAGGCTCGGGACGGCGCCGTCTCTTCACGGACACGCCACCGGCCGGCGAACCCGACCGGACCCTGCCAGGGCTCGCGTCGGAACGGGCTCGGTTCGGCGGCCTCTCTCACCGTTCGACAGTGCGAGGCAGCCGGTGCCGGTATTGACAAGCGGCTTCGCGCAGCCGATAACGAGATGACTTGCTCTTTCTTCAACTGTTGCGCACGACCAGCACAGTTGGTGTGATCGGGGGATCAATCAGCATGAAACACATCCGTCGTTCCCTCATGTCCGCGCTCGTCGCGGGCGGCCTCGTCCTTGGCCTGGGTGCCTGCTCCGAGGCCAAGGACGAGGCCGCCCGGCAGGTCGAGGACGAGCTGGTCGAGGAAGTCGACAGACAGCTCGACGAAGAGTACGAGGTCACCTATGAGGTGACCGGCGAGAAGGCCGACTCCATCGACTTCAACGCGGGCGGCGGGGACGCGACCGACCCGAAGTTCGAGACGGTGAACAACCCCACGCTGCCGTGGAAGAAGACGGTGAAACTGCGTGGGATCGAGGCGCCCGCCGTCATACCGGTGACCGTGGACGCCGACGGCTCGGGCGCGCTCTCCTGCAAGATCCTTCACAAGGGCAAGACCCTGGCCGAGGAGTCCGACGCGGGCACGGTCTCCGCGACCGGCTGCGTCGCCGTCTCACCGATCGTCGACTGAGCCGGTGGCCGCCGAGGCCGGTCCACCCCCGTGGGTCCGGCCTGCGGCGACATCAACAGAGCCTGGGCCGTGGGGGCTTGTCCGGCAACGGTTCGCGCTGTCCGGGACAAGAACCGGGCTGTCCGGGCCGGTCGGAAGGCTGTCCGGAACGGCGGTGGCGGGACGCCCGACGTGGCCGGGACGGGGATTGCCGGGTGTGAGGCGCGTGACGACAATGACGGAATGGCGATCTCAGGCGGCTTGGAGCCCGGCGGGGCGCGGACTCCGGCCGAGTACGTCGGACTGCTGCGGCGGCTCAAGGAGCACAGCGGGCTGACCTACCGGCAGTTGGAGGAGCGGGCCGCCGAACGCGGCGAGGTACTCGCGCGCAGCACCCTGGCGGACGTCCTGCGCCGGGACGCACTGCCGCGGGCCGAGCTCGTCTCGGCGCTGGTACGGGCCTGCAGCCCCGGGGAGGACGTGGCCGAGTGGCTCGCCGCCCGGGAACGGCTCGCGGAGCGCGAGCGCCTCGCGGACGCGGAGAGGCCGGAGGCCTCCGGGGCCGGCGATGCGCCGGAGTCCGATCGCG
The DNA here is from genome assembly GCF_036634175.1 of Streptomyces sp. P9-A2. NCBI lineage: Bacteria > Bacillati > Actinomycetota > Actinomycetes > Kitasatosporales > Streptomycetaceae > Streptomyces > Streptomyces sp. P9-A2. Next base: position 3,005,847 of record NZ_JAZIFX010000001.1, on the reverse strand, counting down.
CCCTGGACGCCGACCGCGTTCCGGGGGCGGGCCGTGGTGCCCCGGGGGCGGGCCGCGCCCCGGAGGACGAGGCCGCCGAGGGCGAAGCCGCCAGGGGAGGGGCCGCCAAGGGAGAGGCTGCCAGGGGAGGAGCCGCCGGTGGCGGTCGTACGCGTACCGCACCGCTCGCCCCGATCGTCGCGCTGGCCTCGCTCGGGACGGTCGTCCTGCTCGTCATCGCCGCGGTGGTCCTGCTGCCGGACGACGAACGGACGGGGGACTCCAAGGACGGTGGCCCGGTGGCCTCCATGAATCCGGCGGCCACCCCCGTGGCGGCCGGGCCGACTCCCGGGTGGTCACGGGTACGGCCGGTCGGGGCGCCGACGTTGTGCCTGACCGACGGGGAGGCCCGGGTGGACGGCGACACCAAGACGGTCGCCGTGCAGCGGCCCTGCACGGAGGCGGTGCCACCGCGCACGTATCTCCAACGGGAGTCCGACGGCCTGTACATCATCAAGTGGGACCACCCGGACCACGGCCCCGGCTGCCTCACCGTCCTCGACGGGGGACCGTTCCACGGGATGCTCGAACCCTGGCCCTGGAAGGCCTGCCAGGGCGGCAGCACCGCCCAACGGTTCCGCATCGAACGCGCCCCCGGCGGCGGCACGGACCACTGGCGGTTCAGGCCGGCCCAGGACGCGGAACCCCTGTGCGTCGGCATCCGCGAGAGCGCCGAGGACCCCGACGGCTCCCAGGGCTCCGACAAGGCGGGCGCGGTGGCCGTGGCCCAGCGGTGCACCGTGCAGGACGCCAACGGCCAGGTGTTCATCATCGAGCCGGAGTGACACGCCGGCGCCGGACGCGTACCGACCACCGAACCCGGCTCCCACCCCTCGTCGTCCGGAAATCCGACCCCGCCCACGAGGTGCCACCCATACGCCACCAGCCTCTTACGGCCCTCCGCGGCTTCACGAGCGGCTAGTCGGTCCCGAACCGCGGCCGGTTTCCGATGCCGGATGCGGAGGGAACCACCTGGCCGCCTCAGGTGACCCGCACTACCGACCCCGGAGCGGCCCACGGCCGTGAGCAACGGAGAGTCGATACTGCGCTGATCCCCACCACCACCCTCACCCGAAGGTACGGGCCTGCGGGAATCGTGGTTCTACCTGGGGACATCGCGGGTCAGAGACCGCACGAACGCGCTCCACGCACCAGCCCGCACATGAACCACCGGGCCTTCCGCCCGCTTCGAGTCACGTATGAGCGTGCCGTCGGCGGAGTAGGCGCATTCCACGCACTCCCCGCCCGCGCCGTTGCTGTACGACGACCTGAACCATGCCGAAGCCGGCCCGGTCCGATCCGCGGTGCTCACTTCGCGTACTCCTTCACCACTGACTTGATGAGTTGGGCGGAGCGCTGAGGACTCAGGGCCGCGGCGCGCAGACCGTCGAAAGCCTTGGTGTACTCGCGGACGTGATGCTCGCCCTCCAGGTAGACAGCGTCCGTGATGCCGTCCCGATACACCAGGTCCGGGTCCTCAGGGGCGGGGAAACCGAGCATGGTGAAGGAGCCGGTGGCCGGGTACGTGCCCGCGTCGAAGGGGAGCACCTGCAGGGTCACGTTCGGCAGCGCGGCTGAGTCAAGTACTCGTTCGAGCTGCTCCCGCATCAAGGCGCGGTCGCCGATGACGTTGCGCACCGCACCCTCGTTCACGACGAACCAAGCTTCGGGGGCGTCGGGGCGTGTCAGCATCTCCTGGCGCTCCAGCCGTACTCGAACGGCCCGATCGATGTCCTCCGGCGAGAGGTGCGCGCCCGTGGTGTGCAACTCGCGGGCGTACGCGACGGTCTGCATCAGACCGGGCAGCAACTCGCACTGGTACTGGCGAAGCGCGGAGGCGTCCTGCTCCAGGCCGATGTAGATGTTGAACCACTCGGGCACACCGGCGCCGTGCACCTGCCACCAGCCGCGGGTCTTCGCCTCACGGGCCAGCGACTTGAGGAACTCTCGCAGCTCGTCACTCGTCGCGTAGAACCGGCACAGCGCGTCGATGTCGGACGGTTGGACCCTGCCGCTGCCCGTCTCCATACGGTTGACCTTGGAGCCGCTCCAGTCCAGCGCCTGCCCGACCTGAGCACAAGTCAGCGCGCTCTTCTCCCGGAGCTTCTTCAGCTCGATCGACAGACGCCGACGGCGTGCCGTCGGTGAACCGGCCATCCCGCTCTCCTCCACGTGGTGCGTAACGAGAGTTCAGTCTCATGCCAAGAGGGCTGCTTGCCAATCACTCGGAAGTGGGAATCCCGCTGTGCACATTGCATGAAGGGATGTGCCGGCGTCATCCTGGGCGACGGAGCGACACACAGAGTGAGTGGTCGTGACGCTCCGATGGTGCATCGCGACGAGCAGGGAGAACTCCGATGGGAGAGAGTCTCGTGATCCAGGAAACCCGTACGACGCGAAAACAGTGGGACGTGGAGTTCACCTCCCACCCCGAGGAGGTGGCTACGCTGCGCCGCGTCGTGGCACTCCGCCTGGCGGCCTGGGGCCTACCCGAACTCGTCGACACGGCCCGTCTCTGTGTCAGCGAACTCGTGTCCAACGTCCTCACGCACGTCGGTATCGGTACGCCGGGCCTGCTCGTGCTCTCCATGAACGGTGCGGACCTGCGCATCGAGGTTCACGACCCGGACACCCGGGCCCTGCCCGCCGTCGTCCTCACGGACGCCGACGCCGAAGGCGGTCGCGGTATGACGCTGGTCGACGCCCTCGCGGACCGCTGGGGCGTTCAGCTCCACGAGGACCACAAGGTGACATGGTGCGAGTTGGCTACAGGGTCCACGTCACCCGACGATTCTCCGAGCCAGCCGTCGGTGACGCGTGCCGAGGCGCTGTTGGGCCTGTACACGACCTTGCGACCTCCGAAGTGCTCCTATGAACCCGGGCCCGGGAGAGTGGGCCGGATGATGGCGGAGGAGTCCGCGATCGACGTCATCACGGACTTCCTCCGCTGGCTCCAGGCCCGCGGTTGTGACGTGGACGAGGCGCTCGACCGCGCGCAGAGCCGCTTCGAGGCCGCTCCGTCGGCACGCGGACGGTGAGGCTTGCCTCAGGCCGTCAGGGCCTGCCGGAAGAATCCCACCGAGGGATCCTCCGGAGTGCCCACCAGCAGAGCGCGGTCGAGCAGGATGTTGTTGTGCTCGCAGCTCGTCTCCGGAAGCATCACGCAGGCGTGACAGGCAGCGAGATTCGTCCCAGTGGAACCGGACGCCTCGGCCTCCATGCAAAGCGGGTCGGAGGAGCACCACTCGGCCCGGCGGATCGCCGAACGCACAGCGCGGTCGAGGGGCTCCGGTTCGCCCTGAGCGACGAGACCGCCGAGGCTGCCCGCCGAGTCGCTCGTCGCCGTGTAGACGAGTACCCCGGCCATGTCGTCCGCGGCGTACAGACGCTCACGCAAGGAGGCGGACGGGTAGCCCGACTCCAGGCTCCACTCGTTGATGAGGACATGGGCCAAGGTGTGCAACAGCACCATGCGAGGCGTCGCCGGGGACGACACGGCCCGGCTGGGGTCGTCGGCCCTTTGCTCGAGCACCCGCTGGTGAGCGATACGCATGCGCTCGACCCGGGCTGCCACGGCCGTTGCCTTCTCCCAGGCGTCCAGTCGGCTCTCATCCAGGCGCAGGAAAACACCTTCGCCCTGGACCTCCATGGCCGGCAGCCAGCGCAGCGGGTTCTGGGAGAGCGGCATCTCCTTCGCATCGGTCGTCGACTCGACGTCCACGAGGCGGGTGAAAGCCTTCAGGGCCCGCACCTCGCGAAGCTTCTTCACCAGCATCGGGCCGGTGATCCCGAGTGGCTGGAGCACGCTCGGGTCACCGAGCGGCGTCTCGCAGACGAACTGCTCGTCATGGGAGTACTCGCTCTCGTCGTTGCCGGAACGAAGACGCTCGTACTCCTTGTTGCGCAGGGCGCGGTAGCGGTGGTCGAAGTTGGGTTCCTTGTCGTCCTCAGGGTCCTCCTCGCGTTCCGCGTCGAGCAGAGCCGTGATCTCTTCCAGGGAAAGGGGCCATTTCTCGTCGCCGAAAACGGCGTCGAGATAGCCCTCGATACGCGCGGGGTCGTCGTACTTCCGCAGCTTCGCCCAGTGCTCGGCGAGCGGATCCGCACGGCCGCTGCTCCACGGTGGGATGGAGAGCGCCGACTTCAGCACCGGTTGCCACACCGACGAGGAACCGCGCTGCAGAGTGCGCAAGGGGAGTCCGCACCCCGCCGGGACGGTGGCGGAGGTGCCGAGCCAGGGGCGGGCACCTCGGCAGATGAGGCGCAGGTCCTTCAGCGCGTTCCTGCGGAAGGAACCCTCCATCGATACCTCGGGCACCTGGCCGCAGGTGCAGGAGATGACGATGGAGCGGAGCGAGGAGGTACGTCCGGTCGTGCGCATCCTGAGCTTGCCGCCGCACTTCCCGAACCTCGTGGAATCACGGTCGGGCGAGCGGTGCACCCACTGCCAGTAGGGGAACTCGTCGAGGTGCCCGGCTTCGCAGGCGACGACGAAACGGGAGGGGACGAGATCCACCTCGCACGTGCCGCAGATGCTTCGACCGGTTGGCGGGGAGAAGTCGCGGTGCGGCTGCAGGTCGTTGCACTCGGGACACGAGTGCATCAAGGGGAAGCGGCGGACCCGAAGGCCGTCCTTACTGGTGTCGTCGGACGCCGGCGGCAGCCGGAAGTAGTCGACATCGAGCAGTCGGGCCAGTCGCCGCTCATGGACGATGGGCGACTCATCCTTGCGCCAGCTCTGATCGGCCTCGTCCAGGCCTGAGACGACGAAGGACTCGTGGTCGACAGCGATGAGCGACCCGACGCCGTACGTGCTGATCGCCTGTGCCCGGCGGACGGTGCCGCGGCGGGGGAGGTTGTGGGCCGGGGTGGTGCCGTTCGCCGCGGTCCGACGGCGTCGGGCGGGAGGCGGGGTCATCGGTTTCCTTCCATGAACAGGGCGGACTCGGCGTCGACGTCGCGCAGGCTCCACAGGGTGGGCCACGCCTCGCGGTCCTCGGAATCGTCGTCGTACGACTTCAGGATCGAAGGGGCACGACTGCCTCGCTTCGGTTCGAAGAGCAACTCGTTGTGGATGTCGGCCTCCCGGCACCACCAGTCGACGAACTCGTCGAAGCCCTGCTCCACAGCCTCGGCCTCCGAGGGAGTGACCACGTGGACGCGGTCCAGGAGCAGGGACCTGATGCGGCCCCGAAGGATGTGCTCGTAGGACTCGACCTGACCGGCGCCCCCGTTCGGGCGGGCGGCCGGGATCAGGATGCGGGCGAGAGCGACGATCACTGCGTGCAGTCCCCGTTCACGAGCGCGGGCGGAGAACGGGGTCACGGAGGTGGACTCGACCTCGCGGTAGAGGGCCGAGTGGTAGTGCTGGAAGTTCTCGTAGTGCGAGCGGTCCCGGGCACGCGCTGAGTTGAGCATGACCGCGACCAGGCCGGGGTGGGCGCGACCGACGCGGCTCGTGGCCTGGATGTACTCGGCGGTCGTCTGCGGCTGGCCCATCACGGCCATCAACCCGAGCCGGTCCACGTCCACGCCCACCGCGATCATGTTGGTGGCGAGCAGGACGTCCACCGTGTCCTCGTCAGGAAGCCGCTTCTCGATGCCTTTGAGGCGCGTGGGGATCTCACTGGCGTCGATCCGGCTGGTCAGCTCCGAGTAGTTGGCCACCGAGCGCACCGCCACGCCTTCGCGTTCGGCGAGCAGCTCCAGGTACGCCACCACGTCGTCGTGAACCTGGAGTTCGGCCGCGGAGAGCAGCCGCAGACTGTTGAAGTAACCGACGAGACTCCAATACGCGTCGCGCACCTTGTCGTCGGTGTCCGCGTGCATGGCCCGGTGCAGCAACGTGGCATACGTGCGGATCAGCAGCGTGGACTGACTGGTGCCGGGAGCCAGGAGGCCGACGTAGCGGCGGCTCGCCTTCTCCTCGCGCGGGGTCTCCACCGCGAACCACGAGTCTCGGGAGTCCAGGCCGGCCGGCGGGAACTGCCGCACCTCGCGGGCGAAGAGGTGGCGGCCCTGGTCGGCGGCGCGGCGGATGGTCGCGGTAGAGGCGATCACCTTGGGCCGCTTGGCCAGCGCGTCCACGGCGGTCTCGTAGAGGCCGGTGAGGGTGCCCAAGGGGCCGGAGATCAGATGGAGCTCATCCTGGACGATCAGCTCCGGAGGGGGAGTGTCGTCGTGTGGATCGTCGAGGTTGAAGAGCGCGGAGGTCGCTGGGCGCCAGGGCATCGAGGCGAACTTGTCGACGGTGGCGATCACCAGCGTCGGACGCGCGTCGTACACCGCCTCGTCGATCAGGTGGACGGGAAGACCGCCGGAGAAGTCGCAGTCCGTGCCAGGGCAACGGATGTACATCCGTTTGGCGTCCTCGTCGGCCTCGTAGTCCCGGGCGTCGAGCCGGGTCCCGCACCAGGGGCAGGCGTGCATCTGTACGGGATTCTCGGTGGCGAGACGCTTGTCGAGGTCGGCGCGCAGCTCGTCGAGCCTGGCGGCGGCCTCGGCCAGCGTGTTGGGGGTGGCGGAGCGTCCCACCCACATGCCGACGGAAAACGGCTCGTCGCCCAGCTCGAGCCTGTGACGCCTCATGTGCTCCATGGCACACAGCAGGATCGCCGCACGTTCGAACTGCTGCAGAGTGAGCAGCCGCAGCGTGTAGCGCATGAGGACGGTGACACCGCCGCCGGTTGCGCCCTTGCGGATGCGGCGCAGGAAGGACGTCAGGGCGATCAGGCCGAGGTAAGCCTCGGTCTTGCCACCACCGGTCGGGAACCAGAGCAGATCGGAGATCTTACGATCGTCGTGCTCAGGGTCGTCGATGCCGGCCATGCAGAGCAGCAGGAAGGCGATCTGAAAGGGACGCCAGCGGCCGGCGGCCGGATCGGGGTTGCCGATGCGTCCGCCCTTCACCCAGGCGCTGCGGGCGCGCTGGTCGGCCATGGCACGGTTGGTGAGCCGGAACGCCCGCATCAGGTCGGGCTTGGCCCGCAGCAGCCCGATGCCCTCGCGGATCCGGCCGAGCGCTTCACGACAGGCGTCCACCTGGTCCCGCGCGGGCTGCTCGTGGGGGCTGCCCGCCAGAGAGTCGGCTTCGGCCGACTTACGGGCGATCCAGTCCTCGTACCCCGTCGCCAGTGCCTCCAAGGCGGCCAGAACCTCGGTGTCGGGCTTCTCGGCCAGCCCCAGCATCGACAACGACGAGCTGTCGATCTCCGGATTGGAGTCGGTCAGCAGCACCTCCACGCTGGGTACGAACTCGCTGCGTACCTCGGGGACGGCAGCCTGGATGCTGTCGGTCACGCCGATCGGCGACGGAACCCAGTCCCAGGCGGCGGCGCAGCCGTGGCCAATGGCGAAGGTCGGGGCATGGCGGTGCAGCAGGCGACTGGTGGCGATCTCCGGGTCGTGTGCGGCGTCCGCGGCGGGGCGCTCGACGAAAGCGCTGGAGCCGTCGGCGGCCCAGACCATCAGGCCGCACTGGAACAGGGCGAAGGCGTCCTGGAGGTCCCGCTCACCGACCTTCTGCCTGTTGATCAGCGTGACCGTGACGGTGACCGTGCCGGTGACCGGATCGGGTCGCCGGACAATGACGTGCAGAGCGACCTTGTCCGGCACGAGGCCGATCAGCTCGCCCGGGGTAGGGGCGGTCACGTCGATGGTCGTCTCGGGAAGCTGGAGTTCCTTGCGCCGCCATCGCTCCCGCTGCTCCGCGACGGTCCGGGCCTCGGCTCGGCGGGCCGGGACCGGGTGGCCGTCCGCGTCGGTGGGCTCGTAGACCGCCGCGCGCGTCGAGACCACGATCGTGTCGCTTATGGCCGGGGCGACCGCGAAGGTCAAGCCCATGGAGGAGGGGCGCTTGTCGCCCGAGACACCGGCTTCCTGCGTGGCGCCGGCCTCCTCGGCGTCCTCCCGGGCGAGTACGGGCGCGGCGTCCAGGCCGTCCTGCTCAGCCGCGTTCTCGGCCCTCCGCTCCCGTGAGGCGCGGGGATAGAGCACCCCGGTCAGGTAACGGTCGATCGGCGCGTCGTGAGGGAGCACCTCAGCCAGGTCCTCCGGGTCGAACTCCTCGGTGGGACCGAAGAGTTCCCTGCGCAACCCCACGAGAAGTTCCTCGTCCCGCACCCGATAGTGCTCGGAGTGCCGACCTGCCGCGTGTGTCATGCTCCCTGCTCCTCTTCGTTGTCAGCCCGTCGAAACATGCCGATGCCGGTGATCCGCGGAGTGATCCACACACCTCGATCGCCCAGGCCGGCGTTGGCACCGGCCGCGACGCTGCCCGTCACCGTCTCCAAGGTGTCGATCCGCAGGCCGTGGATCTTGTCGGGCCACCACGGGTCCCACGTCCGGCTCACCTTCTGCACCCGGAACAGCTCCTGCCGGAACCGCTCCGACGCCTCGCCTATCTCCCGTCCCCGGTGCAGCAGGGCGTACGGTGGGCTCTGAGCCTCGCCCGCCGGCAGATCGTGACGCTTGCGCAGCAGCACCTCTTGGCCGGGACCGACCTCGTGCAGGAGGTAGGTCTGGGTCGCCACGGCGTCGGTCGAGTGACCGGGCGGGTTGTCCCGGCAGACGTCACCGGCCTCGGCCACCACGCCGAACCTGTCGTACGACCGCCACCCGCCGACGAATCGCCGACCGTTCTTGCGGTTCTCCGCCCTCTTGATGATCGGCAACTCGGGGCTGTGGACGTGGTAAAGGTCCTGTCGGGCGCGGGTCATCGCCACGTACAGGGCGCGAGCCTCCGCGGGGAGGTCCGTCTCGGCGCCGTACTGCTTGTGGAGTTCGGCGACGGTCGGCGGAGTCAGGACGATCACCCGGTCGAACTCCAACCCCTTGGCCCGGTGCACGGTGGAGACGACGATCCGCGCGGTCTCCGGGTCGGCCGCCTCGTCGGGGAACCGGCCGTCGGCGACCAGGCGGCGCAGCCGGTCCAGATCGAGCACGGAGCGCCCGGGCGAGCGGGTCGCGCGTCGCAGCACCGTCCACAGGGCGCCCGCGTTCGATTCGTGGGGCAGCGGGATCTGTTCCAGCAACGAGCGGAACCGTTCCTCGGGCAGGCCGGTCGCCTCGGTACGGCGCAGCAGCTCGGCCACCCAGTAGGGCACCGGCCGCTCCTCAAGAGGACGGCGCAGCCGGTGTCCGATGCCGTTCTCGTGGAGCAGCCGGGAGACCACCAGGGCCTGCCGGTTGTCGCGGGTGAGGACGACACAGGTGTCGTCGAGGTCTCGCAGACCCTGCAGCGTGTACTCGTCGGTGAGATCGCCCAGGGAGTTGACCGGATCCAGGAGGAGGTCGCGCAGTTCCTCGTAGAGCGTGACTGCCTCGTCCGCGTCCCGGACCCGCTGGAGCCGGGGGCCGTGCGACAGCGCGATCCGTGCCTCCGGGGTGACGGCCCGGAAGTTCTCGGTGAGACGCAGTTCCACCAGGTCGTCGGGGTACGAGCTGCGCAACCACTCGAAGAACCGGCCGGTCTCGTCGTTGCGCTCGGCCGGATCCTCGATCTGGAAGCCGTACACGGACTGGGCGGCGTCACCGACCACGGTGAAACCGCAGGTTTCCTGGTAGCGGTCGAGCAGGGCCTCCACCAGTTCCCGGCGGTCGCCCAACAGGTCCTGCACCTCATCGATCACCACGTGGGAGGGCGGGACCGAGTCGCCGGCCTCCAGCGCGCCTTCCTCGACGGCTTCGGCCGCGGCCTTGATCCGCTCGTCGAAGGAGGTCGTGGCCCAGTCCCGGTCCGGGTACGCCTGGACGAGCACCCCGTATGCCCAGGCGTCGAAGGTCTGGGCGCGTACCCGGCGGGCCCGGTCCCCGTGCCGGGTGATGCGCTCGCGCAATTCGCGGGCGGCCGCTCGCGAGAACGTGAGCACGAGGATGTCGGTGGCTTCCAGCGCCTCCTCAGGGTCTTCGTGGCCGCACAGCGCGTCGAGCCGACGCGCCAACGTGTGTGTTTTTCCCGCGCCGGCCCCTGCGGTGACCAGGACCCGTGCGTCCCAGGGCTGCTCGACGACGGTCCGCTGCTCGGCGGTGAGCGGCGGACTGTCGAGGTAGACGTCGGTCACGTACGGCTCCAGAGGTGCTCGAACTGGGCGAAGGCCAGCGCGGTGTCGAAGTTGGCGATGTTGTCGTCGACGTTGAGGATCAGGCAGGTGTCCTTGCCGCCGTTCTTGGGGCCGCGCAGGCCGCGGCCGATCATCTGCTGGTACACGTTGGTGCTGTAGACCGGTCGTGCCACGACCACGACCCGAGTGGCGGGTGCGTCGAACCCCTGGGTGAGGACGCCGTAGTTCGTGAGCACACGGATGCTGCCGTTCCTGAACTTCTCGATCCGCGTCCGACGGTCCTGAGTACTGGTCGTCGAGTCCACGGCGGCGGAGGGGACACCCCGATCGTTGAGCATGGCCGCCAGATACTTGGCGTGGTCGACGGAGGTGGCGAAGAGCAACGTCGGCCAGTCCGACGGAAGATCGGCCACCGAGTCGACGATGCGCAGGCTGCGCGCGTGGTCGTCGGCGAGCCGCTGCTCGGTGGCGCGGGACAGCATCGCCATGCGCTCGGCGTGCGTCTTCTCGTCCTGGTCGAGCACGATTCGACCGCCCTCCAGGGTGCGGTGCTCGACCTGGGCGAGCATGCCCCACTCCTGCAGGTCCCGGTACGGGTCGCCGGACGGGAACACACCTTCGTCGAGTCGTCGGTTGCCGAAGCGGGTGATCAGCCGGCGCGTTTCGTCCTCATTAGTGTTGCGGAACGGGGTGGCGGTCAGGCCGAGCAGATGCCGGCGCGTCTCGTACTGGGTGAGGCCCAACAGGCTGAGGACCTCCGTGTACCGCTTGGAGATGGCGGTGTGCGCCTCGTCCACGATCACAAGCGCGGGCTCACGCAACCACGCGTACTGGTCGGTGCCCAGGCATCGCTGCAGCTTCGCGTCGGTGGCGACCACCAGGTGGGGGTGATCGACGACATTGCCGACCTCGTTGCTGCTCCACAGTCGGCTGATGGTCAGCGGCCGCTCGGCACCGACCTTGCTCCAGACGAACTTCCAGCTCTGCACGGCCTGCTCGCACAGTTCCTCGGTCTGCGCGATCCACAACAAAGGACCCTTGAGGTCGCCGACCCGCTTCACCCAGCGGATCACGGCCTCGGCGGTGACCCGTGTCTTGCCGGCGCCGGTGGGCAGGGACAGCATTCCGCGCTGCGGGGCGAGCCGGTCGAGCAGGGTGGAGATGTTCCGGACCAGGTCCTCCTGGTAGTCGTGAAGTCTGGGGAAGTCCCGGGGACCCTCGATCGTCTCGAAGGGAGGGGGCGACGGAGCCCTGGAACCGGCGAACGTCACAGGCAGCCGCAGGTCGGAGACGAACGCGATGGCAGAAGACGAACCCCCGTACGCCACCGGGGCGTTCGGGAAGCGCGCCTGGATGTCCCGGGTGTGCTGCTGGAGCACCCCGTCGCCGTGCGCGTTGAACGCCATCTGCGCGATGCGGCGCCCGGACGGCTCCACGCCGCCGGTCGCCTGCAGTTCGGCGTCCACCAATCCTTCGGGCAGGCCGGCCCTGAGCGCGTCCGCGCCGATCAGCAGCTCGAGTTTGGTCACGACGTCCTTGGCGTCGCGTACGGCCTTCTGCGCCGCCTTCAGGGCGCTGTCCTTGGCCATGCGGTCCTGGTGTTCCAGCACCGCGCGGCAGCCGGCAGCACCCAGACCGAGACTGAGCTCGCGGTCGATCAGCCGCAGCATGGGCTCCGGCTCCCGCGGCACGCGGATCTTGACCGTGCCGTCCTGGCGCACGGCGTCCAGGGGAGAGGCATGCGTGCCGTTGGGGGTACGCGTGACCTCCTCCAGCTCGGTGCACCGCTGCACCATGTTGTTCCGGTTGCCGCTGTTCAGGCGCTGTCGCAGGGCGGGGAACAGCTCGACGAGGGGTACGGGGTCGCCCTCGGGCACCTCGCGGGTCTCCCGACTGATCACGTCGGCGTAGCGGAGCATGCCCCACTTCTCGACCATCAGCTCGGCGTCCTCGGCGGTCGGCACGAGCAGGGCGGGGAGCTGCTCGGCACGCAGGGCCCGGTACTCGGCGGCGCCGACCGCGAGAGTGATCTCGTCGTCGGGGCGTGCGCCCCAGGTGTCCCCGATCCGACAGCGGGTCAGCGAGTCCTCGGGGAAGTCCGCCCCGAACCTGGTCAGCATCACGTAGGTGGCGCCGACGAAGGCGTCGTCCTCGCTGCGGGACACCTCATCGAGGAGCGTGTCCCAACGGTCGGCGGGAACCTCCTCGACGGTGATCGGTAGCCGCAGCTTGCGGGCCTTCTCGGGAGAGATGTCGGCGACCGGCAGCACATCGCGGTAGGCAGCGAGCTGAGGGCCGACGGCCTCCGCCAGCGGCTTGATCCCCTGGGAGGTGGCGACCCTGCCGTGCTTGCGCAGCATCCAGCGGATCGGGGACATCACCGCCTGCCGAGTGCCGGCCTGGGCGCCGAACTGACGCGTCCAGTTGTCCACCACGGCGTCGTCGGGCAGTGCTTTCAGGAAAGCGGCCCGGGACTCCTCGGACAGGGCGCGAAAGAGATGGAGGGGACCACCGATCGCGGCGCCCTCGACCTTCATCCGGTTCAGTGCGGGGCGGGGTGCGCGACTGTCCAGAGAGCGAAGGTACGAGGCGTGGACGGCTGCTCGGTACTCCTCGAACCAGGCCTCGTCAGCCTGCGGCTGCACGCCGCCGGCGGGCCGCTCCCGCAGGCCGATCAGAGAGAAGAAGGACGCGTCGTCGGAGTGGAACGTCATGTCGACAGCGATGCTCGGATCGCGCTCGGCGACGACCACGACACCGGGCAGCATGCAGTCCGCGACCGGCCGGAAACGCTTGTCGGCCGTCCGTACCCGAAGTGTCGTGCGCGGGTCGGGCACGCGCTCCAGGACCTTGTGGGCCAGCCGACGGATGCCCGCCTGCCGGAACAGCTCCCAGAAGCGCTCCCAGTCGGACTCCCCGTAGTGGTCGACGCCCTGGTCGAGGACGCTTGCGAATCGTCCCTCTACATCGGCCTCGCGGATGCCGAGAACGTTGAGCGCGTGTGCCAGAGAGGGGTCCTGGGCGAGCTCGTCGACGATGTACACCGTGGACTCGCGCAGCCCGTCCTGGTGCTCGGCCCGACGGAACACCTTGCCGTGGACCGGGGCGACCAACCCATGTTCCTCGGTCAGCACGACGCGGGCCCTGCGGGCCTCGTCGGCGAAGGAGGAGCCCTTTTCGACCATGTCGGCCAGGATGCGGACGGCCACCGCCGAGGTCTCGGCGGTGCCGTTCGCGACGAGGGCCTCCAGCCAGTCGCGGACGCCGGCCCGTTCGTGTCCGGCGGCGGTGAGGATGTGCTCGACTTTGCCGGAGCGCAGGGCATCGGCCTCCACACTCGGGTGCAGCCAGTTCGAGGGGCGTCCAGGGCACTCGTGCCACATCCGCAGCCACCGCGTCAGCTGCTTCAGGTCCTTGTCCAGTCGCGGGTGGATGCGCAGTTGCTTGGGGACGCGCAGGACACCGTCCTGGTCGGGCAGCGAAGGGCTCGTAGCGGTGCGGGCCCAGATCTCCCGGGTCAGGAACTCGTCGGCCCAGCTGATCGACTCCTTGACACGGCCGGGCAGCAGGGGGAGGTAAGCGGCCGGGTCCTCGTCCGGAGTCAGCCCGGGGAGGGTGTCGACGACCAGCTTCGCCGACACCCTGATCATTTCCTGGTTGAACGGGGAGGAGTCGAGCAGGTTCTGTCGGTCCTCGTTGGTCTTCCACGCCCCGTTGAGGATGCCGCTCAGCGACATCTCGTACTTGGTGGGGAAGAAGGACCAGAACTTGCCGCGGCCGCGGGACCTAGGGCTGACGTACAGGCCACTCTCAGTGTCCCGTTCCAACGCGGGGACGGCCCAGGACAGGTCGAGCGCGACCCGGTCGTGCAACTCTCCGGCGTCCGCGCGGGCTGCGGGTCCCGGCTCGTGCGTGGTGGTGAACACGCGCCATCGCTCCGTGGAGAGAGCCTTCCCCGTGCGCTCCTCGGTCACGGTGTGCAGGTCACCGGACTGCTGAACGGTCAGCGTCCGGCGCGCCATGGGCCTGGGCCGGTGATCCTCCAGTACGACCTTGGCGACGTGCGGCGAGAAGAGCTGGAATCCGACCGGGAACTCTTCGCGGGGCTCACCATGGTCCTTGCCGCGATTGCCGTGCATGTCCTTGCCCAGCCGGTCGTCGGCCTTCGGGAGCAGCGGAAGCCGGACGACAGTGGTCGCCCAGGTCAACAGCTTGTCCAGTACGGGGTCCGAGGCACGTTCGGCCTGTATGTCGAGAGGACGGGCCATCCGCAGGACGGGGGCGTCGAACTCCGAGCCGTAGCGCTCCGTCACACCGGGCACGGCCTTGACCTGCTCGTAGGACCAGGCGCGGTCGAATCCGAAACTCCCGGTGCGGCTGAAGAATTCCGGAGCGTCGGTCACCACGAGGACCGACTTCACACCGACCCCGAACCGCCCGATCTGCCCGCCACGCTTCTTCGACATGCTCATTCGAAGGATGGTTTCCGCCCCTTCCGGGGTGACCGGACTTCCCTCATTGGCGCAGTACAAGTGGGTCTCTGTGAGGACCACATGGACGCGTCCGCCGGGTTCGTTCGCGACTTCGTCGGCTGCGTTCTGCACGAGCTCGAAAAGCTGACGGTCGCCGTATCCGCCCTGCGTGATACGACGTTCGCCATTGGCGTGCTCGGCGACGAGGCCGGGATCCACGGCGTACGTTTGCAGGACTCGGGAGGACTGTTCGAGAACGGTTTCGATCACCGCTGAGGACGAGGACGGCACGGTTGCAGCGCTCCTGATGTCAAAGGTGGGTGAAAGCCTGGGTGATGGGCCGGCTCGCCAGCTGTGTGCGAGCCGGCCCATGGTTCATCGCGCACTGGTTCGGAGCGTCTCTCCGATGGACGAGTGCGCAGGTCATGCGGGTGGAATGTGCGGAGTCAGGCGGCAGGAGGGCTTTCGTCCAGCAGCACTGGAACTGTCTTGTCCAGGTCGGGGGGTCCCGCGAGGAAATCATCCTCGGACACGTCATGACGGTTCGAAAAGTCCGCAACTTCGACCTTGCTCACTACCCGCAGATTATCCAGCTCAAGCGCGCTGCGCTCCCGCTGGGAGAGCAGTAATGGAAAACAGTCGTCCTCGTCCATTGAGTCCCCACCCCTGTCGATTGATGTCCTGTTAATTCGCGCAGGGGTGTAATCGGGTAACGCCCCCATGAAGCGAATGGTTCCTGCTGCGGGATTCACTCCCGCTGATCACGGTAGCGGCTGGATCCCCCCGGCCGCCAGAACTTTCCAAAAACGTTTCCGCGTGCGTTCGTTGAGCGCATGCGGACACACCGCTGGCCAGTCGCGCGGCCTCCGGACAAACCGGTTCGCGAGCGAGTTGGCTTTTCCAACGTGGCGAATGTATCGGGGTTTTGAGATGTCGGCAAGCCCCAACGTCTGCTCACGTGAAAGGAGTTGACGACTTCCGTTTGTGTAGAGCGGGCATATAGGGGTGGAGGGGGTGAACTGGATGATTCGGACTGACCGACTGGACCTGTCGTGACCCCTTGCTCGGTTAACTTTTGGTTGACATGGTCGCGATCGTCAAATTAGCCTCCCTCGTACGACCCGAGGAAGAGCAGGTGGCGCGTGGAGACAAGCGAGGAGTTCGGGCCGTGGCTGGCCCGGCAGCTCAAGCTCACGGGGAAGACGCAGGCCGAACTGGCCAAGGAGCTCGGGTTGACCCGAGCCGCCGTCTCCGCGTGGATCGCTGGGCGGTCGACCCCGCGCCCGACCGTCATGACGGAGATCGCCAATGCGCTCGGTACGGACGTCGGCACGCTGCACACCCGCACCACCGACACCCAAGCCGGCCTCCCGGTCACTTGGTACCACCGCCCCGGCTACCCCGACGGCGGCCGTGACCTGGGCAACGCCGCTGCCTTCGCCTTCGACGCCGATGTGCAGGTGCTCGCTCGGGAGACCTGCCAGAACAGTCTCGACGAGCGGCTCACAGAGAACGGACGGCCGGTCAAGGTCCGCTACACCCTGCACGAGCTGACCGGGGAGACACTCGACGCCTTCCGTGAGGCGATCCTGTGGAACGACCTGTTCCCCCATTACTCCGCAGTCTCCGAAAGTGCGGGCGGTCAGAAGGTCGGCCGGGTCGTGGACGCCGGGGTGCGTGACATGTACGAGAAGGGCCGCTTGGTCCTGCTGCGGGTCGACGACTACAACGCTTCCGGGCTCATCGGCGACGACTACGCGGACGGCAAGTTCGCCGCCGTCGTCCGGCGCCAACTCGAGAGCCTGAAGTCCGGTCCTGCCGCCGGTGGTTCGTACGGCCTGGGCAAGGCCACGCTGTGGGCCACCAGTGCTCTCGGCCTCGTGCTCATCAACTCCACCTTGTCCGTGCCGCACGAGGGGCGTACCGAGCGACGGGTGATCGGCCGTCTCGAACTGCCCTGGCGGGAGGTCGACGGACGCACCTACGCGGGCCCCGCCTGGTTCGGGCGCCCTGACCCCGACACACCGGGCGCCGAGGTCGCCCGTTCCTGGTGGGCGGACGAGGAGACCGTGGCCCGCCTGCATCTGAGCCGGGACAGCGACGAACCCGGTACGTCCTTCCTCATCGTGGGCGCGCACGACGTGGCCAGTCTCGAAGGGGACGCCTTCGACCAGGACGGGAAGCCCCGCGACGAGGAGGGCCCCGAGGACGCACGCGACATCGGCAGAATGCACGGCCGCCTGGTCGAGGCGCTGGGTCGCGACTTCTGGGCCGCCATGATCGGTGGGGGTGGCCGGCTCCCGCTGCTCGAGGTCTCCGTCCGCGCTCTGCGTAACGGTGAGGAGGTCGTGGCGGAGACGAAGGTGGATCCGTCCGTCGAGCAACCCTCCCGCACCCGCGCCCTGCGGGCTCACTACGAGGGCACCACGGTGGACCGGCTCACCGAGGCCGGGCAGGTGGCGATCAGAAACGTTCCGCTGAAGCTGCCGCTGACCGGAGGTGCCCGGGGGACGCTCGGCACCCACCAGGCTGTCCTGCTGGTCACCGAGGCTGCCGGCGACAAGGACACCCCCAAGAACCAGGTGCACTCGCTGCGCGGTAACCGCATGACGGTCAAGAAGGCCACGGTCCCGAACCTGCCGCTCGGCACCAACCCCTTCCAAGCCGTTCTCCTGGTGGGCGCGGCCGCCGGAGAGTCGGCCCCCTTCGCGAAGGAGGCCGAGGAGTTCCTGCGCGCGGCCGAACCCCCTGAGCACGATCGCTGGGGACAGACGGAGGAGCTGTCCTTGCGCTGGTCCCCCTCCGCGTATCGGCGGATCAGCAACCTGACCACCGAAGTCAATAGCGTGGTCAGAGAACTTGTCGCCCGTCCGAAGCGCGGCAGAGGCGAAGGCGGCGAGGCGCTGCGCAAGGCGCTGACCGTCAAGAGCCGGCCCAAGGCCAAGATGCCCTCCGGCCCGGTGGTGCCGGTGCTGGACGGACTCGAGGCGACGATCGGTGACCAGGGGGAGTGGCTGATCACCGCGGAGGTGAGCATCCCGCGCGGTGACGAGATCGTCCCGATGGTGCCGGTCGCACAGATGGATGTCCGCTCCGGGGGACGCCCGCGACTCGACTGGGCGGAACTCGTGGCCGTCGAGGGCTGCGAGGTGGAAGGCGGGACCTTGCGCTTCCCGCCCGGCACGCGCCGTGCGACGTTCCGAGGAGTCACCGACGTCTCCAGCCATCCGGTGAGGACCACACTCACCCGCCTCGTCCTCGAACTGCGCGCCGGCAAGGGGGCGTGACGCGTGAAGATCTACCCGTACAAGCGGCTCAATCGCCCGATCACACTCAGGGTGACGTCGGTCTCCCTCAAGTTCTCCGACGGCACTCGTGACCCCTTGGACACCAGTGCCTACTCGACTCAGGAGCAAGCCGTCGCCTTCGGTGTCGTGGGCCACACGGACTGGGTGAGTGCCACGATCGGTCTCTCGGCCACGCTGCCGCCCGGCGCCGACGCTCCGGACGCTGCCTGGTCCGATCTGTGTGTCCTCGTGGTGTTGACCGACGGTGAGACCAATGTCCGCACCTCGACGGCCCTCACACGCGACACGGAGGGCAGCCGCGACTGGTCGGGCTACCTGGAGGTGCTACGCGACGACCACCTGGGACGTGCCTCCCTCAGTGCGTACGCCGCCGGGACGGTCGACGGAGTGCGGGGACGGTCGATCGCCGAGACCGACCGGGGTTGGGTCGTCGACACCGTCTCCGACGAGCCGGTCAGAGGGCTGCGACTGGATGTTCGGAAGGCGTCGTTCAGCAAGAGTTCCAGGGAATGGCTGCGTGCTTACGCCGACGCACCCTGGCTCGTGGACACCACGGCACGGGTTCCCACGGTGTTCGTCAACACCGACATCGACGGGATCGTCGGGCTGTTGGACAGCAACGGCTCCGGTGTGGACAGCAAAGTACGCGACCTCCTCGTCGCCCAGATGGCCACGGACGTCTGGACGGCGGTGTTCCACGGAGCCATCGGCGACCTGGAGGTGGAACCAGGAGGAGGTCCGGTCTTCCCGACCGACTGGCAGGGAGAAGTGCTGCGGGAGATGCTCCCGGACGTCGTTCCCGGCGTGCACGTCGAGGAGGCCCTGCGCCAGGTCCACCGCCGACGCACCGGCGAGTCGGGTTGGGGCGAGCTCCAGACACGCATCCATTACGCGGCGGTCCGGCGTGCCGAGGCCGCCAAAGCGGTGGGCTACATCATCCGCAGTCTGGAACGGACGAACAGGGAGAGCGAGACGTGATCACCCAACCCCACCACATGCCGGAGCGTCTGGCGCTGCTTTCCAGCTCGGCCGTGGACACCTTCCTCACCGAGGGCCTGCTCAGGGGCGAAGAGGTTCACAGCGGCATCGACCTCGCCAAGGCCGTTGAGCCTCTCCCCGAGGACGACGCCAGGTGGTGGGTCGAGCCGATCCGCAGCCTTGTGGACGACGCCATGTTCGCCTTCGAAAAGGAGCACACCCGAGCCGATGCCTGGCTCGCGCCCCGGCTCCACGCCACGCTGCGTCTGACGCGGCAGGAAGCGGCGGACAGGCGGCTGTGGAACCACTTGGCGCTTGCTGTCGCCCCTGACTATGTCGTGTGGCGGCACCTGTCGGAGCCGTCTCGACGTGTGGCCGCGGAGCGCTTTCAGGGCCCTGCGGACCGGCAGTGTTTCTCCCGTCTGTGGTGGGCGGCCGAACTTTTCCGGAACGGGCCGGACTACGGGCCGGTCGAGGTCGCCTGCGGCAATCAGGACCTCATCCACACCGTGCTCCGGAAGGACCTGATCGACCACCGTCCTACGGCCCAGGCGCTGGTCCGTCTCCTGAAGGATGGGAAGGTCACCACCGGGCGCGAGATCAACGGGCTGAGCGTCGCCATCAACGCGGCCGGCGCGACCGTGATCTACGACGTTCTCGCACCGGACGAGCCCAGGGACCCCGCCCGTTTGCGGGACTGGATCGAGGAGGCGCAGACGGCTCCACCGGTTTCGCGCCACGTCCTCCCGGAGGGACCCGACGAGGACCCCGCTCCGGAGGAGTCTGTGACAGCGCTGACTGACTACTTCACCGAGCTGTTCGAGACAGCTCCGGTCAGGGGTAGGAAGATCGAGGACTGATCCGGTGGCCCTCGGATCAGTATTGCGACGCGTTCTTGCCCGGCCGCGAGGACGACCAGGGCGGAACCTGCTACTCGGGGCGCGGACAGCGGGCGGTGCAGTCGTCCGCTGCTCCGCAGCCGTGGCTCCGTAGCTTGGCTCGCTGCTCCTCCGTGGCCGGCACCCACGGCTTCCGCATCGCCTCCGGGCTCGGTGCGGGAATACCGAGCGCGGCGCTCAGGAGGTGGGCCCCGAAAAGGGGCGGCACCGCGTTGCCCACCTGCTGGGCCTTCGCCGTACCCGACCACGGGTAGTCAGGCGGGAAGCTCTGCAGCATCCCCGCCTCGTTCATGCTGAACCTCGGACCTTCCCAGACGATGTCGGGGTGGTGGTCGCCGACGGGTTCGAAGACCACGAAGCGGGAGATGCGCCCCGTAACGGTGGTGGCGGGCTGTCGGTCGGTCCGTACTCCGCGTCGTCCCGGATTTCCGGAGCTGCCGTAGTTCGACCGGACCAGGAAAGGCGTCTTGCGCCCCAAGTGTGTGCCGACCGGATCGGCGAGGGCGTCGCCCATCGACGTCCAATGCTCCAGATCGTCGTCCTCCTCGGGGCGCCGTCGGGGTTCGGGGACGTTCGCTTCACAGAGGGTCGGCTGAGCCGTCGGTGTCGCAGTGTCACCGTTCCTGCGATTCCACTCCTTCACCTCATAGGCGCGGTGAGTCGCTTTGGGCAGCGAGGGCTCACCGAGTCCTTCACGACGGGCGATGAGCACGGCGCGGGAGCGGGTCTGCGGTACTCCGTAAGTCTCGGTGTCCAGGACTTTGACGACGACCTTGTACTTGGTGCCGTCAGGGAGGCCGATCCTCTGCAGCACCTTGGCGTAGCGGTCCCAGAGCGCTTCGACCGCGGGGACCTGCTCCAGGACGATGACGTCGTACGGTCGACACCCCCGGTTCGGGCTCCTGGTCGCCTGGATCGCGTAGCGCAGGGGTTCGAGCACCAATGCGGTGCGCGGGTCGCTGAGGTTCTTCAGCTCTTTGTCGATCTCCTCGTCGGAATCGCCCGCCATAAGCCGTTCGATGAACTTCTTGACCTCTTCCAGAGCCTTACGTCCTGCGCCCTTCCCGGCCACCGAGTACGTCTGGCAAGGAGGGCCGCCAGCGAGCACGTTGATCTCCGGCGGGAGCGACTCGAAGGACTCCCTGCGGACTGCGCTCACGTCGGCGTGGAGAGTGTCCAGGCCGGCTGCGTAGCGCGTCAGGCACGCGCTCCTGTCCCACTCGATCCCGAGACTCGGGATACCCAGCTTGTGTCCAGCGACGTCCAGCCCGCCGGGCCCTGCGAAGAGGTCCAGGACAAAGGGCTTGTCGAGGATGGACTGGTGGGGCAGCGTGCTGGTCATGTGGCGGAAGTCTAGCCGGCAGCGGGGGCGACCGGCTCCCCGTGCAGCGCCTCGGCAACGGCCCGACCCAGTGCCTGGCCGACGGGCGGCGGTGTCGCGTGCCCGATCTGGCGGTACCGGGCGGTCTTGAGGCCCGTGACATGCCACGATCCGGGGAACCCCTGGAGCAGCGCCGCCTGCTCGACTGTGATTTTCACCATGTTGTCCCTGCCGAGCTGAGGGGCCCACACGAAGTCGGATCCGGGAACCTCGTTGCCCACCGTGTGGGCATTGACGCCCATGGTCGCCCATTTCCGCTTGGCCCCGGTCGGCCCGAGGTCGGCACCACCTCGGTTCTTCGAGCCGCCCACCAGTGTGGGAGCCGGCTGATCGGCCTGGGCGGCCCACCGGGCGGCGTCCCGCCAACCGCGTGCTGCCATGGACGACCCCAGGGCGGCACCGACTGTCTGCGGCTGCCGCACCGTGGGTGTCGGTGGCCGGAAGGACTCGGCCCAACGCCGCTCGACGGCCACCAGGGCACCCTGTCTGCGGTTCTGCGGCACCCCGAAGTCGACGGCGTTCACGACGAACCAACTGAACTCGTAACCCAGGTGAGCCAGTTCTGCACGCGCGAAGTCACGGAAGCGCTGATACCTGTCCGAGTGAGCGAGATCGGGAACGTTCTCGATGATCACCGCTCGCGGCCTGATGGCGTGGGCCAGGTAGACCGCGGCCTCCAACAGGCGTTCCTCCAGACCTGATTCGGCCCGCTGGGCGGTCGCACTCGACTTCACCCGCGGCAACCCGGCTG
This sequence comes from Streptomyces sp. P9-A2, assembly GCF_036634175.1. Classification (NCBI taxonomy): domain Bacteria; kingdom Bacillati; phylum Actinomycetota; class Actinomycetes; order Kitasatosporales; family Streptomycetaceae; genus Streptomyces; species Streptomyces sp. P9-A2. Next base: position 2,983,958 of record NZ_JAZIFX010000001.1, on the reverse strand, counting down.
AGAGGAGATCGACGTCGTAGCTCTCGGGGTGCTCGGCTGGATCGAAGTCGAGCAGATCGGTGCGGAGCACGTTCCAGCGCGGTCGATTGGCCCGCAGGGTCGTGACGGCATCATCGTCGTCGTCCAGGAGCAGCCGCGGTTCGAATCCGGCTTGCTCCAGGCCGAGGGCGAGTCCACCCGCCCCGGAGCACACGTCCACGAAGGTCAGTCCCCCCATACCTGCCACCTTCCTGTTTCGTTACGCCAGACGCCGTTCCACGGCCGCCTTCACCCGAGCGGCCACATTTTCCGGATCTTCATGCTCCCAGAACCGCAACACCGTCCATCCCGCCGCGGTCAGGTGTTCCGTAGTCTCCAGATCACGAGCCATGTTCCGGTCCAGCTTCCTGCGCCACCACTCAGCGTTCGACTTCGGGTGCGTGGCGTGCTGGGGGCATCCGTGCCAGAAGCACCCGTCGATCAGGACGGCCACCTTGGCACGGGTGAACGCCACGTCGATACGCCGCCGCGCCATGCCCGGCACCGGGTACTCCACGCGATAGCGCAGCCCGGCCGCGTGCAGCCGCCGTCGCACGGCCAGCTCGATTTCCGTGTCCTTGCTCGCTTGCCTGCTCATTCGAGCCGAAACACCCGGGGAGGACGGAGTCACATTGTTCACTGCCGAAAGCCTCACGAACCCATGTCGTCACAGTCGATAATCGCAGCTTCCGCCCTGGTCGAGTCGATCGCACGGAACCGCACCAAGGCACGGTCACCCCGCGCAGTCGACGGCGGGGCGACGAAGGCGAAGGCCATGATCAGGTCACGCGGATCGACCGATCCGTCGGACAGGATCCGGGGTTCGGATTCCATCACGGGATAGAGCACCAGCGCACCTCGACGCGGACGGACGTGCTGCTCGACGGTTGCGTTTCCGGTCAGGTTCGAGGCCCCGGCCAGACGCTTCGCAGCCGCGACATGCTTGGGATCGCGGATCGCGCCGAACAGAGACCCTCGGCGGCGCTTGCGGCGGGCCAGGGAGAAGGGGCCGTGCCCCAGAATGCGCACCTCGCTGCGGCGAACGGACGTCTGCATCGGAGCGATCACGAACCAGTCGTCGATCGTGCCCGATTCCTGTCCGGCGTCCAGCAGGAACTCCAGGTGGGGCGAGAACTGCGCCGGCGCGGACCAGCGCAGGTCGCACAGCACCGTGAGCAGGTCCTGGTGCGACACCGTGCCCACCCGCGCGTCGTACTGCGGACCGCCGTCCAGGCCGAGAGAGACGGGAGCATGCGAGAGAGCCCCGAGAACCGGTGCCCAGCACTCCGTGTTGTGACGCAGGGCGTCAGGATCCTCGGGGTAGGCCGTGGGCTCCTCCCAGACACCCGGCGATCGCACCTCCACCAGCTGCGCGTTGAACATCTTGTTCCGTGCCGATGGCTTCACCCACGGCAGATGCTGGGCCACCAGCGGCGGGATCTGGGCGGGGGTGACCTGGGGGCGGCCGTTCACCAAGGGGGCGTAGCGGGCCAGTTCGGCGCGGAAGAGTTCCTCGTCGCGGCAGATCGCCTCGAAGGCCTCGTACAGGTCGACCGTCTTGGCGTTGCGGCCACGGCCGAGGGTCTCCTCCCTACCGATGTACAGCCGCACAAGATCACGGTACCCGTGCCGGAAGCCGAACCATCGGCCCATCTGCATCAGGGTGTCGGCCTGCTGCGTCGTGCGACGGTAGTACGTGATCGTCAGGCCCGCGACCGTGAAGCCACGGGACAGCTTCGTGCCGCCGACCAGGATCTTCCAGACGTTCGGGGTGCGATCGAAGTCCAGGTCGGGCTGGGTGTAATCGCGTTCGCTGTCGCCGTTGACGACGATGACAGGCCCGCCGCCCTTGTTGATGAGGTGGCGTGCCTCTTTGAGGTGCGGCTTCAGTTCGTCGTATGTCGCGGGGGTGGGTAGGGCGGCTCCGTCCGCGTGGGGGCGAAAGTCCTTCTCGAAGAGGTGGGCCAGGCGTGCGTGGCCCTCAGAGTGTGTGTACGCGGCGTTGTGCCACATGGTGTTGATGCGTAGGGCGAGTTCGGTGTGCTCGGCCATCCGGACCGATTCGTGCACGAGCATCGTGTGGTGCCGGAACGATTCGGAGGAGACGCCGTGGGCGACGCGGTAGCACTTCAGAGCGCCTGTGAGGACGAAGGCGTCCAAGGCTTCCTGAAGGCGGTCGCCCGTGGAGTCATGGATCCCACGGACGTGCCTCTGCTCGGCCCCACCCTCACCGTCGTCGATGCCGTCCAGGTCGTGGAAGTCCTGAACACCCATGTAACCGGTGGGACGGGGGAGGGAGATCAGGAAGTCGCGCGGGAAGATGTCCTCCTCGTCACCGGGATCGATGAAGACATTGGCGAAGGGCGTCGCGGTGTAGCCGATGTACTGGGCTCGCGGGAGCAGTCCCAGGAGTTTGGATATCAAGCCGTTGATGGCCGTGCGCTCGGTGCTTCCCCGTTCCCACTTCTTCGGGTCCGAGGTGTTCACGGAGGCCTGGTCGGACTCGTCGTCGATGATGAGGGTCGGCAGCTCCCCCAGGATCCCGTGGATCTGCTTGAGGTCCTTGACGAGCTTCGTGAGGACGGCCTTGTTCTTCTTCACCACGAGGATCCGCGCTGCGGTGTGGTGAAGGTTTGCCGAGTCATGCAGCGGCCGGGTGGGGGCGCGCTTCTCGAACTCCAGGGCCCGGATGCCCTGGGCCAGGCTCTTGTAGTCGTTGTCGCGTGTGGTCAGGCGCTCGACGTCGAACGCACCGAGCGTGGAAGGGCGGCCGCCGTGCCGGACGAACTCCGGCCAGCCCTCGTCGTCACCCACGTAGTCCACGCCGACCAGGGAGTCCACATCTGTGACATCCGCGCCCCGCAGGATGTTCTCCTGGCCGATCAACTCCATGTCGAGGCGCCTCTGGGTCTGGGCGCGGAGCAGGTTGAGAGTGCCCCCCAGGACGATGACGAGGCGGTATCCGGCATCGATGGCCTTGGCGGCCACGCCGGTGAAGTTCGCTGTTTTGCCGGACTGGACATAGCCGACGACCAGGCCCTTCGCCTGGCGGGCCGCCGGTTGTTCGGGGTCGGCGAGGCGCTCGACGACTGCCCGGCTCGCCTGGTCGAGGCCGGCGATGGCGGTCTCGGGCCAGCCCTTGTCGCGGAGCTTCTGCTCGTACGCCGTCCAGTAGAAGGACCTGGCCGCCGCGCGTTCAGGGGTGTACCACGGGGTGAACTCCCGGGTGATCACCGTCGCGCCGGGCACCTTCGCCACGGGTATGGCCTCGTCCAGGACCTTGCGCAGTTCACTTCCGAACCGGAGCCGTTCGTAGACCACTGCGCGCCGTTCGTCGGTGCGCGCCGGGGAGCCCGCTCCCCATTGCGGGTTCTCCGCGAAGTCCCAGGCGGTCAGGTGGCGGTCCCACAGAGCGGTCAGTGCGTCGTCACCACTGATGAAAAGGGAGCGGAGCAACTCCTCGCCCAGGTCCGCTTCAGGGTAGGAATCGTCCGCGGCAAGCGCTGCCCAGCGTTCGAAGTGACGTGGCATGCTGCCCATCCCGGCCAGCGCGGAGGTGTGGATGTCGAGGAGCACGCCGGACGAAGTGTGGGTCATCTCTTGTCCTCAGTCAGGGGCCGGAGCGGGCCAGGAGCGAGAGCGGTACTGGATCAGTCGGTCGCCTGGACACGGCGGTCGCGGTGCGTACCCGCCGCTGCCAGAAGGATGGTGTTCCAGTAGTCCACTCGGTCCTGGCGGCCACGCTCCCAGCGTCCGAGACCGAAGCAGTCCTCGAGCAGCAAGTACAACAAGGTCTTCGTGACGGGGGCGTCGTTGCTTCCGCCGCGACGGCCGTCGTTGAAGTCGCTGCGGAAAGCCCTGTTGAGGAGGACGGTGTTGTTCTCACGGTCAAGGTCGAAGAACTTGCCACTGGGAAGTGAGGCCCAGGTGAACGAGATGGGCTCTTCCCCCGGCTTCTCGGGCAGCTCCTCCTTGACGACCCGCTTGATCTTCGGGTCTATCCCCTTACCCGGGAGCGTCACGGGCTTGCGGACGATCTCCGTGCGCTTCGCGCCCTCCCGGTAGGTGGCCTCGGCGTCGCTGAGGTACCCGTGAAAGGTGTTCCCGGAGGCGTCCACGGCATTCTCGACGCCGAGAGTGAAGGCAGGCGTGACGGTGACGCTCTCCTTCTTCACGTCAAGGCTCAGGACGCTGTTCTCACGGGGCGGAAGGTCGACGGCCACGCGGGCAAGAGCGAGGTGCCCTTCAGGGTTGCGAAGACCGTTCCAGCCGCCGGCTTGGACAAGACGGTCGTTGCGGTAGAAGTAGAAGCCCTGACGGTCGGCGAGAGGTCCGATCTGCCGGAACCCGGCCTGCTTCGACTTGGCGGGCCAGATGTGCGCGGTCAGTTCGACGTCCCCCAAGCCCTCCACGGGGGCCGTGAACGTACGGGGGTAGCGCGGCTTCCCCGGGACCTTGTAACCGAAGGGGTCCAGCGCCTGGACGGCGATGTGGTCGACTTCCTCGCCGAGTGCCCCTTCGCCACTGCTGACGTCCCACACGGCGATGTCGAGCTTGAGGCCGTTCTGGAGAAACCTGTGCAGGTAGAGACCGAGGTGCGTTTCCAGGCGGGCGATCGACTTGGACAGGTAGTGGTCGCTCTGGCCTGCGGTCACCGTTTCGAAGGCCCGCACCTGATCCCAGCGCACGATCGTGCCGTGCCACTCGATGACGCCGTCATAGCGGTCGACGAGTTCCTGCGCGTAGCGCGGATCGACGGTGTCGCAACGGAAGCCGTCCTCGAGGCCCTCCGCGGTGAGACGGCGTCCTGCGGTCCGGCTGCGCTTGGTACGGCTGACCACTGTCAGGGACGCCGCGTGGGACAGCGAAGCGGCTTTCAAGCCCGTGCCGTACATGCCGAGGGCACTCTCGCCGTAGTCGCGGCGCCGCCCCACGGTCATGGCGGCGTCCAGGTCGGCATCGTCCATGCCCTTGCCGTTGTCAATCACCAGCAGGGTGAGGATGCGCTTGGCGTCCCGCAGGAAGTGCACGACGATCTTGTCGGCGCCGGCATCGATCGAGTTGTCGATCAGGTCGGCTATGGCGACCTCGAAGCCGTACCCCTGATTGGTCAGAGCCTTGCCGTAGCCGGCATCCGGTGGCAGGTGGGTGCTACTGGTCGTGGGGACCTCGTACTGCCAGACGGTGCCGGGCTCGTAAGGCATTGTGCGTCCTCGAATACACGGGTCCGGGCCTGCCCGGTGAGAGGCGGCCCTCAGGGTCGGGCTGGTTCGTGTGACCGTACTGCAAAGGTCGGACATGAAGGTGGTTGGGTGGTGAAGCTGGGGGATTAGTCCCAAAACTGTTGAGTGGGTGCTGGACCGGAACCCCCGGGGGATAGACGGTCAATGCGGTTGCTTCAGTTGCGTTTCGGCTTCGCCGCCGCAGGCGCTCGTCGCCGTCGCCCGCAGCTGCCAGGCCCCGGGATGCACTGCTCCGCCCCACCCCGACCGGAGGTCATCTCAGTGTTACCCGCACGGATACTTGCCGGTGCCCCGTTGGCTCTGGTGATCCTCTCCCTGTCCGGCTGCTCCTTCCTCTGGAGCTGCACCGACACGACGGCGGAGCGCGGTGAGGCCTGTGTGAGGGTGCAGATCGAGGGCACGTACGGGCAGTCTCTCGGCGTTACCGCCGAGGTCGTCGACTGGAGCCTTGAGCCCCACCCACAGGTGCCCTCCGAAGGCGACCTGGTCCACTTCCGCTTCCGCTTCGACGGCGCCGACGAATATTCCGACCCCGCAGTGGACGCCTGCGCGGTCGACAAGGAGCGCGTGGCGTTGGGGTGTCAGACGGTTTACTCGTCCCAGGCGTTCGGGCCCGCTGCCGATCCCCTCACGGGCGACGACTGGCTCGCCGTCGAGCACCCTGAGCAGGTTGCCGGAGTGCTGTTCATCCCCAACGACCAGTCCTACGACCGACGAACCTGCGCGGAGGACATCAAGGACGGTGGCGGGGAGCATCCTCCGGAACCAGCCGGTAGGGGGGACCAGTTGTAAGGAGGCCAAGGCGGTTGAGCACGAGGCACGGGTCTGCCGGCGCCCCGGTGTTCGCGCTGCTCGGCGGCCCGGTTGTACGCCCATCGCCCCGGCTCGACCGGTCCCACCGGAGGCAAGCAGCCCGGACATGATCGAGCGGTTCGGTCGGCGCGGCGAAGGAGGCGGCCTCCCGCCTCGGGGCCCTGTGAGTGCCTGCCAGCAGACCACCTGCAGCCCCTGGCCTGCCACTCGGCAGGCACAGCTCGCCGACTCGGGTACTCATCCGCCGACAGAAGCGTTGACAGCGCGTCAGGTGTGGCGATCGCGGTCTACGGGCGGAGGATCAAGGCCCCACAGGCCTTTGGGTGCGCTCTGCATCGTCCCGTGAACCCGTCCTTCCCAAGGGCCGCGGAAATCCATGACGGAGCCGCGGAAGATCACGTACGGTGTGGCTCCACGCCCTGAGACGGATGGAAGGAGGCGAGTGCCGTGCGGTTCACACCTTTCCAGCGCTCCCTTTTCCGCTGTCCCGGCGTGGTGCGTCACTTCTGACCGGGAGCGCTCCGAGCAGCCTGTCTCCCGGAGGAATCCATGACCGATCCGGTCATCCGCGCGCTCACCGCGAGCGACGCCCGTCTCTTCGACGCACTCCCCGACCCACTGGGCGCCCGTGAAGGCCATCGGCGTACCCGGTTCCGCCCCGACTGGAAGCGCGTCGCCCTGCGCGCCGCCGCCGAGGCACGGTTCGCCGCCGCACGAGCCGCCGGGTACGAACTCCTGGTGGAACGCTTCCTGTACCGCTGGACCCCAAAGCGAGGTCTGCCCGAGCGGCCCGGACGCCTGCGCTTCAGCGCCGAACCCGACGACACCGTGTTCTTCGACGCGTTGCGCCGAATCCACTCCGTCACCCTGGACGCCCACGCGCTCAGGGCCGTCGAGGAGGGCGGCCTCGACCAGGCCGCCCAGGAGGAACTCGACTTCTTCCACTGGTGCCCCTCCCCACGGGAGTGGTGGCAGATCGCGTACACGCCGGAGGGCGACCTGGCCGGCATCCACATCCCGGCCCACAACCCTTCCGGCCCGACCATCGGCTTCATCGGAGTCGTCCCGGAACAGCGTGGTCACGGCTACGCCTACGACCTCCTCGCGGAGTGCACCCACCTCCTCGTCGAGGAGGGTGCGGAGTTCATCGGCGGAGGGACCGACCGGGGCAACTTCCCCATGGCCGCGAACTTCGCCAAGGCCGGCTTCCCCGTCGTCAGCGAACGCATCAACTTCCACCCGGCGCGCCGAGCTGCCTAGCGAGGAGCAGCACGCGGTGAGGGGTCCGGTCCGGGGGCGGGTCCGGATCCCTTGTCCGTGACGTGCGGGATCTCTGCTGTGGCCGGCGGCCACCGTCTCGTCGTCAGTGCACACCAGCAAGGAACCGCACAGTCTCGACGAGGGGGGGGACCACGGTCAGCGCCGGGCTGAGCACATGTCTGATCGCGGCGGCCCGGTCCGGCGGCGGCTTCTAGGATCTGCGCATGGCAACGAGACTCGTGCAGATCAACATGAAGGCCCGGGACGACTCCGTGCTCGGCCGGTTCTGGGCGGAGGCACTCGGGTGGGGTGTCGACAGCGAGGCGCCCGGTGTGACCAACCTCGAACCCGTGGGCTTCGCCTACCCCGACCCCGTGGCCGTCTGCATCGACATCATCGCCCGCCCGGAACCGAAAACGGTGAAGAACCGGGTGCACCTTGATCTGGCCACCACCTCGACCACCCATCAGGCGGAGCTGGTCGCGCGCCTGAAGGACCTCGGCGCGACGCCCGCCGACGTGGGTCAGGGCGACGTCCCCTGGACGGTCATGGCCGACCCGGAGGGCAACGAGTTCTGTGTCCTGGAGCCCCGCCCGGTCTACCGGGACACCGGGCCGATCGCCGCGGTGGTGGTCGACTGCACCGACCCGCGGGCGATGGCCCGGTTCTGGGGCGAGGCGATGGACTGGACGCTGCACGAGGTCGCCGACGACCACGCGACCATGCGCTCCGCCCAGGGCGTCGGCCCCTACCTGGAGTTCCTCCGCACCCCCGACACCAAGAGCGTGTGGAACCGCGTCCACCTCGACGTCCGCCCCTACCCCGGTGACGACCTGGGAGCAGAGGAAGCCCGGCTGCGCGCCCTGGGCGCCACCGACCCCGGTATCGACCAGTCCGCGTTCCCCTGGACGGTTCTGGCCGACCCGGAGGGCAACGAGTTCTGCCTCCTCACGCCTCGCTGACCTCGAGCGACGGCTCCGGCCGTTTGTGGGTCAGCCCGTTCGTGGGTCAGCGGCGAAGACCGCGTGGCGTCAGCGAATGCCGCCGGGACGGGGGTGGTGTCCCGGTGATTCAGCGCGCGTCATCGGACGCCGGAAACGCCACGAGCAGGCCGCCGTGGGGCCGGTGCTCGTACGGCCCCGGCGCCTACGGCGGTGCTACGCGACGGCTTTCGGCCGCCCTGGACAGTCCGCCCCGCCCCTGGAACCGGCTGGCTGTCCATCGGGCGGCCCGCCCTTGTGGCGCCGGGCCGCAGGTCAGGTTCCCCTTCGTCGATCGCACGCAACGCCCGGTCGGCAGAGCAGCGCACTCGCACCAGGGAACGTCCCGTTCGCGCCGACGGGTCATCGGGCGGAGCCACTCCACCCACCCGACCGGAGGAGTGAACGCGTCGTCGCAGAGGTGCCCACCGCGCTCCGGCGGCGGGCACCTCGCCTCACACCGTCCGGCCCCCTGCTGGCCACGTGCTGCCCCGGAGGCGGCGATCATCCATCTGACCTGCGCAGATACCTAAGCGCCAGATCGTGGACCTGATAACCCGGCGTTATCGATCACAGAAGTCGAGCCGGAACCGGAAGTCATGAACACGGCCACCCCCTACGCCGTCACCGCCGACCCGGGCCAGGGCGGATCGGGTCGGGACACTGCTCGCGCAACCTCTGCGAGTCTCCCGGCCTGCGGCACTACGCAAGATCAACCTCACCTCCACCACGGTTCGAGTGCTCCCCGACGCCGCAGGGCCGCCGGGGCGCGCCCGCGACCCGGCCCTGGCCGGAACTACGGCGCCGCGCAGTCCTGCTTCGCCCCCGGGCAGGATCCGGAGACCCCCGACCCCGCCGAGGCGGCCCAGGACACGCCGGTCGCGCGCCGCACTGAACCCCCGGACGCGGCTCACCGGAGGCCGCACCGCGCACCGGCCCCCGCCCGCGTCGAGGACGTGCCAGGGGCGAAGACGGATCCTCGGCACCACCGCCACCCGCGTCGACGGCTGGTGAGCGACACGGGACGGAGCGGCACGGCACACGGAGGGCGGGGGCGCGGCAGACCCCTTTCTCCCGCTCTTGAACTCGCACCCCGGCAGGTCCACCATGGGAGCGCTCCCAGTATCCGGGAGCCCCCCCCGCAGTGACTCAGGAGCCGCTCATGCCCACCTCCGTGTCGTTACGCAGGCGCAGAACCCTCTCCGCAGTCCTACTGGCCAGTTCACTCCTCGTCGGCGGTCTGCTGACCGCGCCGGCCGCGGCAGGACTCCCCGCCGCCGCGGCGGCGACCACGGCCGTCCGTGTCAATCAGGTCGGTTATCTGCCGGACGGCCCCAAGCGCGCCACCGTCGTCACCACGTCGTCGCAGGCGCTCACCTGGCGGTTGCGCACCGCGTCCGGCACGCTGGTCGCCTCCGGTTCGACCGTCCCGCACGGCGCGGACCAGGCCTCTGGGCAGTCCGTCCAGGTGGCCGACTTCTCCTCGCACCGAGAAACGGGGTCGGGGTACGTCCTGACGGTGGACGGCAGCAACAGCGACCCGTTCGACATCCGCGCCGACCTCTACGACGGCCTGCGCTCGGACGCGATGGCGTTCTTCTACCACCAGCGCAGCGGCATCGCCATCGACTCCTCCCTGGTGGGCTCCGCCTACGCGCGCCCGGCCGGGCACCTCGGCGTGGCGCCGAACAAGGGCGACACCTCCGTCCCCTGCCAGTCCGGGATCTGCGACTACACCCGGGACGTCAGGGGCGGCTGGTACGACGCGGGCGACCATGGCAAGTACGTGGTCAACGGAGGCATCTCCACCTGGCTCGTCGTCAGTTCCTTCGAGCGGGCCAGGCGTGCGGGCACCGACGCGGCGCTGGGCGACTCGACCCTGCGCGTCCCCGAGCGCGGCAACGGCGTGCCGGACGTCCTGGACGAGGCGCGCTGGGAGCTGGACTTCCTGATGCGGATGCAGGTGCCCGACGGCAAGCCGTACGCGGGCATGGCGTTCCACAAGGTGCACGACGCGGCCTGGACCGGAATACCGACCCGCCCCGAGCAGGACGCCCAGGTCCGTGAGCTGCACCGCCCGTCCACGGCGGCGACCCTGAACCTCGCGGCGACCGCCGCGCAGTGCGCCCGCGTCTACCGGCCGTACGACGCCGCGTTCGCCGACCGCTGCCTGGCGGCCGCCCGCAAGGCCTGGACGGCGGCGCGGGCCAATCCGGCCCTCTACGCGCCGGATTCGGACAGCACGGGTGGCGGGGCCTACGGCGACACCCAGGTGAGCGACGAGTTCTACTGGGCGGCCGCCGAGTTGTACGCGACGACCGGCGAGAGCGCCTACCGGGACGCGGTCACCTCCTCGACCTGGCACACCTCCACCGGCGCCTTCACCCGGTACGGCTTCGGCTGGGCGGACACGGCCGCGCTCGGCCGGCTCACCCTGGCCACCGTGCCCAACGGGCTGCCCGCCGCCGACCTGACCCGCATCCGCTCCTCGGTGACCTCGGCCGCCGACAGCCACCTGTCCACGATGGCCGGACAGGGTTACGGGATGCCCATCCCCACGGACGGATACTTCTGGGGCTCCAACAGCGAACTCGCCAACAACGCGATCGTCATGGCCGTCGCCGGTGAGCTGACCGGTGCCGGGCGCTACCGCGCCGGGGTGCTCGAGGCGATGGACTACCTGCTCGGCCGCAACGCTCTCGGGCAGTCCTACGTCACCGGCTACGGCGAGACGTTCTCGCGCAACCAGCATCACCGCTTCTGGGCGCACCAGGCGGACGCCTCGCTGCCCAACCCGCCGGCGGGTTCGCTCGCGGGCGGCCCGAACAGCGCCCTGCAGGACCCGGTGGCGGAGGAAAGGCTGGCCGGCTGCGCGCCCGCCGCGTGCTACGTCGATGACATCGGCTCGTACTCCACCAACGAGGTGGCGGTCAACTGGAACGCCCCGCTGGCCTGGCTCGCCGCCTACGCCGCCGAGCGGACGTCCACCGGCGAGCAACCCACCGCGGCCTGCGCGGTGACGTACACGGTGGACAACGCCTGGAGCGACGGGTTCACCGCGACGGTGACCGTCAAGAACACCGGCTCGGCCGCCGTGGACGGGTGGCAGCTGGGGTGGAGCTACGCGGGCGGCCAGCGAGTCACCAGCGCCTGGAACGCGACCGTCACCCAGAGCGGCACCGCCGTCGTCGCCCGCAACGCGGACTGGAACCGGGTGATCGCGGCCGGGGGGACGGCGAGTTTCGGCGTCCAGGGGTCGCTCAGCGGAAGCAATCCTTCCCCCACGGCCTTCACCCTCAACGGAAGCGCCTGCGCCTGACCCTCGGCGCGAACGGACAGGGGGACGACGGCCGAGCGGACGGACGCCGCCCGGACCACGGCCCGCCGCGCGTGCGCGGCGGGCCGTGGTTCCCGCGACCGGAGCCGGGGACGACGCTCAACTGCCCCGGTGGTCAGCCAAGTCGACGAACGGGCAAAGGATCGGCCGAGAAGCCCGTGAATGTTGTCCAAGCGGTTCACAAGAGAGAAGGGACTCATGAGACTTTGCCGCTGCGTTTGACATGTACTCTGCGAACCCGCATGCCCCCACCTGCTTCACGCCCCCCAGGAGATACTCCCTCATGCGAAGACTCCTCGCCTGTCTGGCCGCCGCCGCCACCCTCGGCGGGCTCACCGCCGCCGCCCCCTCCGCGTCGGCCGCCGACTCGGGCACGTTCAGCGTGCTCAGCTACAACGTCGCCGGCCTGCCCGGGAGTCTCTCCAGCGCCCCGACGCCCCGTGAGTCCAGCACCACGGAGATCGGCCGGCGGATCGCGCCGTACGACATCGTCCATGTGCAGGAGGACTTCAACTACCACGCCCACCTCTACGCGGCCGACACCGCGCACGCCCACCGCACCCCGACCAGCGGCGGTGCCGGTATCGGCAGCGGACTCAACACCCTGTCGAAGGTCTCCTACGACGTGGACGACTTCGAGCGGGTGCGCTGGAACTCCTGCCAGTTCGACTCGGGTGACTGCCTGACCCCCAAGGGCTTCACCTTCATGCGTGAGCGGCTCGCCGAGGGCGTCTACGTCGACTTCTACAACGTCCACACCAACGCCGGGACCAGCGACGGTGACCTCGCCTCCCGCGCGGACAACCTCAACCAGCTCACCGCCTTCATCAAGAGCCACTCCGCCGGCAACGCAGTCGTCGTCATGGGCGACACGAACACCCGCTACACCCGCTCCGGCGACACCATCGCCGAGTTCGCCTCCGCCAACGGCCTCACCGACGCGTGGGTCAAGCTGATCCGCGGCGGCACCCCTCCCGCCAAGGGCAGCGCCGCGCTCGTCTGCGACCAGACGCAGCCCACCGTGCCCAACACGTGCGAGGTCGTCGACAAGATCCTCTACCGCGGCAGCAAGCTCGTGTCACTGAACGCCACCTCCTACGACAACGAGCACGCCGAGTTCCTCACCAGCGACGGGCTCATGCTCTCCGACCACGACCCGATCGCGGTCGGGTTCTCCTGGTCGCGCAACGCCGGCTTCCGGCTCAGCGACCAGTTCGGCGGCCCGCACGGCACCTACTTCAACGACATCGACAGCGTCCCCGCGTCGGCCCGCGCCACCACCGTCGCCCTGCGCGCCGGCTCCCGCGTCGACCGGATGAGCATCACCCTGAGCAACGGCACCACGCTCGCCCACGGCGGCTCCGGCGGCACCGCCTCCTCGCTGACGCTGGGCAGCACCGAGTACGTGACCACCGCGTACCTGTGCCAGGCCAAGAAGGACGGCCGCACCCGGATCTTCCACGCCAAGTTCACGACGAACCTCGGCCGCACCCTGGCCGGCGGTTCGCCCACGTCCGACTGTGTCACCCGCACGGCGCCCTCCGGCTGGCGGATCGCCGGATTCCACGGCCGCTCCGGCGACGAGGTCGACAAGATCGGCTTCATCTACGCCCAGCACTGACCCCCGCGGTCACGGCGGCGTCCCGGCCCGGGGAGCCGGGTGCACCGCGCGCCCGGCTCCGAGCCGCTTCCGGGAGCCGAGGGCCGCGCAGCGCGGTTACTGGTCCTGCCCGCAACGCCATGTCCTCCTTATCTTTCAAGTGCTGGGTATCGGCTCGCCGGGCGACTGCGCAAGCAGGTTTCAGCTGCCACCCGTGCGAGAGCACTGGCGGGAAGCCGCGGGTCTCTGCTGCGCATGCAGTGACACCAGTCGTCTCCAGGTTCGCCCTCTGGGGTCGTGACACCAGCACGACTGCACGGTGCCGTCGGACCACGTCGAGCCGGCAGCACCTCATTTCGTCAGGAGTTCAAGCCGAGCAAGCCAGGTGGGCCGAGTGAGCAGCCGGGTTCCACAGCCGCCGGTCAACTCTCGCGACTGTGGAACCCGCGTGTCGCAGGAGATCCTTCCGCTGGGGCCTCCAGTTCCTTCAGGGCCCTCAGGCGCGGACGGACCAGCGGGTGAGCATTGCGGTGGCCTCGGTGCGGTCCGGGGTGGGGAGGTCGGCGAGGGTGGTGTGGTGGTTGGCGCCGGGGATCCACAGGACGCGGGAGTCGTGGCGGCCGGGTGGGAAGGACTCGGCGGTCGAGGGGTCCTGCGTCCCGTTGACGAACAGCAGGCGGGTGCCGCTGCGGCGGACCCAGCGGTCGATGTCCGGCATCGCGTCCGGGTCGAAGCGCAGGGGGATGTCGCGGGGGACGAAGGAGCGCGGCTCGATGGCGCCTGGGTGGCGCAGCAGGCCGTCCAAGTGGGCGGTGGGGACGTCGAGATAGCCCATCTCGGTGCCGAGCTGGTACCAGTACGGGATGTACACGCGGGCGATCGCGTCGGCGTAGAGGGCCAGGCCCGCCGTGTCGTCCAGCCAGGTGTACAGCTGGTCGGCGGTGGCGTCCGGGCCGGGAACGGCGGCGAGGTCCGCCGGGCTGCCGCCGTTCTGCCAGAACATGAACGGGACGCGCAGGACGGCGATCTCGAACGCCTTGTCGGCGCTGCCGACGATGCGGAAGGTGTCCCCGGCGGCGGTCGTCGCGGCCTGGTAGCGGGCGACCAGTTCCGCGCGGTGCAGCAGGAGCCGGCGCTGGGCGGACTTGATCGCCTCGCGGTCGGCGGCCGTGCCCACGGTCTCCAGGAAGCGGAGGTAGGCGGAGTCGTCGCGGTCGTCGACGTTGTTCGGGGCCGCGTAGGCCACGGTGCCGTCCACGTCGTGGGGGTGGAAGCGGCGGTGGTACACGCTCGCCATGCCGCCCTTGCTGCCACCGGTGGAGATCCACGCGCCTCGGTAGAGCCGGCGGAAGGTGCGGACGATGCGGTGGTGGTCGTCGGCGGCCTGGCGGATGGTCAGGTGGGAGTAGTCGTGGGCGCTGGGGCGTGAGGTTCCGAAGTAGCGGTGCTCGACGTGGAGCTGGTTGCCGTCCAGGAGGACGGTCGGTTCGGTGCGCCGTGGCGTGAGCGAGGCCGCGTAGCCGGTCGTGAACAGGACGGTGGGGCGCTCGGCGGATGTGTGGAGCAGGGTGAGGCGCTGCTCGAACGTGCCGGCCGAGGGGTCGGTGTGGTCGACCGGCTGGCGCAGTCCGAGCACGAAGAAGCGGTATCCCGGTTCGGCGCCCGGCCGTTCCTCCACGATCCGCACACCCGGCAGGGAGCCCAGACGGCGCACGAGGTCGTCGTCGGGGGCGGGTGCGGGAGGCGTCCCGGTCAAGGCGTGGGAGGGAGCGGACGCCGTCGTGGCGAGACCGGCCGCCGAGGCCGCCGAGGCGGTCGAGAGCAGCAGGCGTCGTCTCGTCCAGAGGTGCATCGGGTGTCCTTCCCTCGACGTCGGATGCCTCCAGTACAGCCGCCGGACGGCGCGGGAAGATCGCGCGCGTGGGGGATCCGCCTCCCCCGCAGGGGGGAGGCGGCGGAGGGGAGGACACGACGTACGGCTGAGCGGGCGGTGGCGCCGGGAAACCGATGACCCCGCCCCCGGGGGAAAGGGCGAGGTCATCGGTGCTCATGGTGGTGCGGGTTCCCCGCGGAGCCTGTCCCCGCGGTCGGCGGGGCTGTGGCCGGATACGGGACCAGGGGTCACTCGGGCCGCAGCGGACCTCGGCCGAACATCGAGAGGACCTCGTAACTCTTGTCCTCGGGGCCGGGCTTGCTCAGCTCCATGGCGAACCCGCCGGTGAACAGGTCCCGGTCCACGGGGCGTTCGTGGATCCAGTCCCGGATCACCTCGCGGAAGGTGATCTTCCAGACGCCGTCGCGTTCCTCGTACCGGTTGAAGGTGCGGCTGGCGGCGATCAGTTCGCGTGACGGGTCCCCGAACCGGTGGTACGAGAGGCGATGGGTCTCCCCCTCGGCGGTCTTGCCGTCCACCTTGTACCACTCGTTCAGCAGGTAGTGGGTGGTGTTCTCGAACCGGGGCTTGAACTCGTCGATGATCCAGTCCACCCATTCGTCCACCCCGCCTTCCTTCATGTCGCCCAGGCGGACGAAGGCGTCCTCGAAGTAGATCGATTTAAGCAGCTCGGGGTCACGCCGGTCGATCCCGCGACAGTAGGCGACCTCGAGGTCGTGCAGCCGGTCCTTGACCTTCAGTTCCCTCAGGAGGCGAAGGTCTTCCTCGGTCACCACGCTGGCGGCGCGAGCTGCATCGTCGGTCATTGTTTTTCTTCCTTGGGTGAGGATTCAGGCAGGTGGGGGCGCGTACGGCAGGGTGCGGTCCCTGTCACGCATCGAGTTGCCGGCCGGTACGGTCCGGGAGCAGGCGGATCGCCACGGCGGAGATCAGGATCGTGAGCAGGCCGTAGGCGGTGATCAGCAGGGTTCCGTTCCCCGAGATCTGCATCAGCCACGTCGCGAGCAGGGGCGCCGGTGCGGCGAAGATCATGTTTCCGCAGGTGAGTCCGAGAGCCGATCCGGTGTACCGGACGGGGGTCGGCAGCGCCTCGGCGTAGAAGGCTCCCTGGCATCCGGTCATGAACTGCACACCGCACAGCGCACCCGTGATGGTGAGCGCGGCCAGCCACCAGTTGCCTGTGTCGAGGATCAGGAAGAACGGGACGAGGAAGGCCAGCAGCACCGCGAGACCCGTGAAGAGGACGCGCTTTCGCCCGATCCGGTCGCTGGACCAGCCGCCGAGCAGGCTGGCCCCGATGGAGATCGAGTTCGCGACGACCATCAGCCCGAAGGTGGAGCTCTTGTCGAATCCGAGTTGGCCCGTGAGGTAGCTGATGGCGAAGGTGACGGTGATGTAGTACAGCGCTCCCGGCGCGGCCCACGCGAGCACCAGCAGCGTCACGGTCTTCCGGTGCTGCCTCAGCAGCCCGCGCGCCGGCTGCTCGCTCTTGCCCTCGTTGGCGAGGAAGACCGGAGTCTCCTCGACGCGGTGCCGGATGTAGTACCCGACGGCGATGAGCGCCACGCTCATCAAGAAGGGAATCCGCCAGCCCCAGCTGGTGAACTGGTCCTCGGTGAGCCACGCGGCGAGTCCGGTCAGTGTGAGTGTGGCGAGTACCTGGCTGATCGGCGATCCCACCGACATCAGAGCACCCGCGATACCGCGGCGCCGGCTCGGCGAGTGTTCCATCACCATGAGCTGCGACCCGGTGTGCTCGCCACCCAGGGCGAAGCCCTGCAGGAAACGCAGGACCACCAGCGAGGCCGGAGCCACCATTCCCGCCGTGGCGTAGGTCGGAAGCAGGCCGATCAGCACCGATGCCACGCCCATGAGCAGCAGCGTGAACATGAGGACGTTCCGGCGGCCGAGCCGGTCGCCCAGCATGCCGAACACGAGGCCGCCCAGGGGGCGTGCCACCAGCCCGACTCCGAAGGTCGCGAACGACGCCAGCAGTGCGGTGCCCGGCGCGAGGTCGGGGAAGAACAGCTGGGGGAACACCGTGGCCGACAACGCGCCGTACACGGAGAAGTCGAACCACTCCAGTGCGGAACCCAGCGCGCCACTGACGACCGCGCGCCGGGCGGTGGGTGTCCCGCTCCCGTCCTCCGGGCCCCCGGAGCCCTCCGGTGCCGTGTCCGGCTGAGTCGCTTCGGCCTGGCCATCGAGTCCACTGACTCTCATTGCTTCACTCTCCTCGGTGTCCTCACTGCGCGGCACGTCACATGAGCTGACGGGCGGTTCACGCCTCAGCGGCCACTTACGCCACGGGCAGGCAAGGGGGTGATCTCGCGCCCAGGAGTCCGCATCACGCAAAGACACCCGTTCGAGTGTGCGTTCGCCTGCGGACATCGAGAGAATCCACTATCAGGGAGTGGCTAGTCAATCATTCCCTGTATGTGGGAACATCGGGGCGTGAATACTCTGCAAACTGTGGACAGGGCACTTCGACTGCTTGCACTGGCCCAGCAGGAGCCGGTCGTCACCCTCGCCCGTGCCGCCGACGAACTGGGTGTGGGGACCTCCGTCGCCCACCGGCTCCTGGCCACCCTCGAGGCGAACGGCTTCATGCGTCGCTCACTCGACGGCCCCGGCTACCGTCTCGGCCCGGCCATGACCAGTGCCCGCCCCGCCCACGCCGACACGGACTTCACCCACCTCATCCAGGACGACCTGCTCGAGCTGCAGGCGGCAACCGGCGAGACCGTGGAGTTCGCGGTCCTCGAAGGGCAGGCGGTGCGCTACATCTACGGCATCGCCTCACAGCACCACATGCGCATCGAAGCCCGGGCGGGAACGATCCTCCCCGCGCACACCTCGGCCTGCGGACGAGCCCTCCTCGCCACCCTCACCACCGAGCAGCTCCGCCGGATCTACCCGAACGAACCCCTCCCGCACGCGGCGAAGACCACCACCCCGACCCGCACGGCCCTCGAAGCCGAACTGGAGAACGTCAGGCAGCGCGGCTACGCACGCAACGTCGAGGAGACCCAGCCCGGCATCGCGGCACTCGCGCAGACGCTCCCCACCCCTCAGGGGTACCCGCCCATCGCCATCACCATCTCGGGGCCGCAGGCGCGCCTCTGCTTCACCCGCGAGGACCCCCGCACCCCGTCCGAGACGGCACTCACCCAAGCCCTGCACCAGGCGACACAGAAGATGCAGGCAAAGCTCACCTCGAAGCTCCAGCACTAGCCCGAGCGCCCCTTCATGACGGCCGTCGGGTTCTCTGTGGGGCGGGGCGGGCCAGGGTGGGGTGGGGCGGGGCAGGGCTGCTGCCCCGGCCGGTCGTCGGTCAGGCGCCGTGGCACTCCCCGTACGGGCGGCCCGAGCCGCACCAGCAGGGGGCCGACCGCTGCGGCGGCCAGGGCATGGCCCGGCCGCGGGCCGCCAGGGTGGTCGCGTACTGGGGGAGGAGGTCGGCGTCGTCGGGGGTGGTGCCCTCGGAGGCGGCGAAGGCCTCGTACGAGGGGACGGTGCCGGGGACGATGCCCAGGTTGGGGGTGCCCGAGGAGGCCAGTTCGCGCAGGGCCGTCTCTATCGTGGCCAGGTGCTCCTCGTGCGACGGGTACTCGATGGCGAGGGAGGGGTACGCCTCCAGGAGCTCGGTCAGTTCGTCCGCCGGCCAGTGGAGGACCGCCACCGGGAAGGGGCGGGACAGGGCCATCCGGTACGCGCCCACTTCCGCTCGCAGACGGGAGATCTCCGCCTCCAGCTCCGCCGGGTTCTCCGAGCCCAGTGACCAGACGCGCTTCGGGTCGTGGAGTTCGTCCAGGGTGATCGGCAGGCTGTGGACGGTGTCCGCCAGGGCGTCCCACTCGTCGTGCGCCGCGCCCAGCATCCTGCGCACGCGGTGGCGGCCGAAGAGGAGCGGGTGGGCGGCGGCCGGGGGCTCCGGCACGTCGGTGAGCAGCAGGCGCACCGCCTCCGTGAACATCTCGTGCGCCTGCTCCAGCTCGTCGTGGGCCTCCAGGGACTCCGCGACGACCACCCAGGAGGCCGGATCGCGCGGGGCCGCGGCGCGGATGCCGTCGATGATCGCGCGGGCCTCCGCCTCGTGGCCGTACTCCCAGAGGTTCGAGGCCTTCAGGGCGCGGACCAGGTACGGGCTCTCCAGCTCCCTGTCGGAGGCCAGCAGCCGGTCGTAGAGGGCGGCCGCGGCGGGGCGGTCGCCGGAGAGTTCGAGATGGGCGGCGGCCCGGAGCAGCAGGGCTTCGGCGTCCTCGGGATAGAGACCGGCGGTCCGCTCCAGGCGTGCCGCTTCGGCGGTGTGGTCGACGTTTTCGGCGGGCGTGTCGGGGCGCATGGGGGACACCGTACTGCCGACCGGTGACAGGTGAGGAGACGGTGCCGGTGTGCCGGAGTCGGTGCCCGTGCCCGTCGAGGAGGCCGGCGGGAGGTCGGCGGGGAGGGGGCGTTCGGGCCCTCGTTTCCGTCGCCGGTACCGCTATTCTTGATCATTTTGAAAGGGTTCAATTCCCTGGGTCCGGCTGAATCGGGCCGCTCGCGTCGCTTCCATCGTTTACCCGACGGGTATGACGAAAATCCGCGCACGCTTATTGACGGTGTCTCGCGTTCCCTTTACGTTCGCATGAATCGATTCAGCTTCGATTGCCACGCTCTATGACTCACGCTCTATGACTCACCCTCTACGACTCCCCTCTCTCCGATGGAGCCGCTGTGATCAGTAGAAGGAACATTCTCGCGAGCGCCGCGGCCACGGTGGGCGCCGTGGCCGCAGGAGCGGTGCCGGCCGCGGGAGCGGTGCCGGCGGGGGCCGCGCCCTCCGCCGCGCGCAAGGGAGGGAGCGCCTTACGGGTGACCTCTCCGACCGTCGAGTACGTGCGCCACCCCCTGGGCCTGGACGTGGCCCGACCGCGTCTGAGCTGGCCGTTGACCGCGACCGCACCGGGGCAGCGACAGAGCGCCTACCAGGTGCGCATCGCGTCGAGCGTGGCCCGCCTGACCCGCCCGGACGTGTGGGACAGCGGCAAGGTCGCCTCGGCCGAGTCCGTTCTCGTCTCCTACGACGGACCCCGGCTCGAGCCGCGTACGCGCTACCACTGGTCGGTGCGTGTCTGGGACGCCGGCGGAGCCGTCTCGCCGTGGAGCGAACCGTCCTGGTGGGAGACCGGCCTGATGGACGAGGCCGAGTGGTCCGCGCGGTGGATATCCGCTCCCGCCTCCCTCACCGAACCCCCTTCCCTGGAGGGCAGTTCGTGGATCTGGTTCCCCGAGGGCGAACCGGCGCAGAGCGTTCCGGCGGACACCCGGTGGTTCCGTCTCTCCGTCGACCTCCCGGACGCCGTCACCGCGGCCACGCTGGTGCTCAGCGCGGACGACGCCTACGTCGCCTCCGTCAACGGCACCGAAGTGGCGAGCACCGCCCTGGACTCGGACGAGCGGAGATGGCGCCGCCCGGACGTCATCGACGTCCTCGAGCACCTACGCTCCGGCACGAACATCCTGGCCGTCTCCGCGACCAACCGCACGGTCGGCCCCGCCGGCCTCATCGGCGTACTCGCCCTGACCACGGCCTCCGGCGAGCGCAGGATCGTCACCGACGGCGCGTGGAGGTCCACCGACCGGGAGCCGGCCGACGACTGGCGCGAGCGGGACTTCGACGACACCGGGTGGCAGGCCGCCAAGGTGGCCGCCGCCTGGGGCGCCGGGCCGTGGGGCGAGGTCGTGCCGGTGCTGTTCGCCGCCCACCAGCTCCGCCACGAGTTCAGGCTGCCGCGCAAGAAGGTCGCACGCGCCCGTCTGTACGCCACGGCCCTCGGCGTGTACGAACCCCACCTCAACGGCAAGCGGGTGGGCAACGATCAACTGGCACCGGGCTGGACCGACTACAACAAGCGCGTGCAGTACCAGACCTACGACGTGACCGACGCGCTCCGCCCGGGAGCCAACGCCCTCGGCGTCCACCTCGCCCACGGCTGGTACGCGGGCAACATCTGCTGGTTCGGACCGCACCAGTACGGGGAACACCCGGGGCTGCTGGCACAGTTGGAGGTCGAGTACGCCGACGGGACGAGCGAGCGCATCACCACCGGGCCCGACTGGCGTGCCGCCCAGGGCCCGATCGTCTCCGCCGACCTGCTGGCGGGCGAGACCTACGACGCCCGCAAGGAGACGGCCGGGTGGACCTCACCCGGATTCGACGACGGAGCGTGGCGTCCGGTACGTGACGCCGACGCCGCCGCCCCGCCGCGGATCGTCGCGCAGGTGGACGGCCCCGTACGCGTCGAGAAGGAACTCCGCACCCAGAAGGTCACCGAACCCAAGCCGGGCGTCTTCATCTTCGACCTCGGCCAGAACATGGTCGGCTCGGTACGACTGCGCGTGTCGGGCAAGGCGGGCACCGCGGTGCGGCTGCGGCACGGCGAGGTCCTCAACCCCGACGGCACCCTCTACACCGCCAACCTGCGGTCGGCCGCCGCGACGGACACCTACATCCTGAAGGGGACCGGCAAGGAGGTCTACGAACCGCGCTTCACCTTCCACGGCTTCCGCTACGTCGAGGTGACCGGATTCCCCGGCACACCGCCGGCGTCGGCCGTGACCGGACGGGTCATGCACACCTCCGCACCCTTCACGCTCACCTTCGAGACCGACGTACCGATGATCGACCAGCTGCACCGCAACATCACCTGGGGGCAGCGCGGCAACTTCCTCTCCGTCCCGACGGACACACCGGCCCGTGACGAACGACTGGGATGGACCGGCGACATCAACGTCTTCGCGCCCACGGCCACCTACACGATGGAGTCCGCCCGCTTCCTCACCAAGTGGCTCGTCGACCTCCGCGACGCACAGACGTCCGACGGCGCGTTCACGGACGTGGCCCCGCAGGCCGGCGACATCGGCAAGGGCGTCGCGGGCTGGGGAGACGCGGGGGTCACGGTCCCGTGGGCCCTGTACCAGACGTATGGCGACCGGCAGGTCCTCGAGGATGCCTGGCCGTCCGTCCAGGCCTGGCTGCGTTACCTGGAGCAGAACAGCACCGGCCTGCTGCGTCCGGACGCGGGATACGGCGACTGGCTGAACGTGTCCGACGAGACGCCCAAGGACGTCATCGCCACCGCCTACTTCGCGCACAGCGCCGACCTCGCGGCACTGATCGCGACGGAACTGGGGGAGGATCCCGCACCCTACGCCGACCTCCACGCGCGCGTACGCACAGCGTTCGAGACGGCGTACGTGACGGCCGACGGCAAGGTGAAGGGAGACACCCAGACCGCCTACGTCCTCGCCCTGTCCATGAACCTGGTTCCGGACGCCCTGCGCAAGGCCGCGGCCGACCGCCTCGTCGCCCTGATCGAAGCACGCGACTGGCACCTGTCGACCGGATTCCTCGGCACCCCGCGCCTGCTGCCCGTCCTCACGGACACCGGCCACACCGAGGTCGCCTACCGCCTGCTGCACCAGCGCACCTTCCCGAGCTGGGGTTTCCAGATGGACAAGGGCGCGACCACCATGTGGGAGCGCTGGGACTCCCTCCAGCCGGACGGCGAGTTCCAGTCCCCGGGCATGAACTCCTTCAACCACTACGCCTACGGCTCCGTGGGGGAGTGGATGTACGCCAACATCGCCGGCATCGCCCCGGGCCGGGCGGGCTACCGGCAGATCGTCATCCGCCCGCGCCCGGGCGGCGAGGTCACCTCCGCCCGGGCGACCTTCACCTCCCTCTACGGCCCGGTCTCCACCGCGTGGGAGCAGCGGTCCGGCCGATTCCGGCTGTCGTGCGGCGTGCCGGCGAACACCACCGCCGAGGTGTGGATCCCGACGGACCACCCCAAGCGCGTCACACACACCCACGGAACCTTCGTGCGTGCGGAGAACGGCTTCGCCGTCTTCGAGGTGGGGTCGGGAAACCACCGGTTCACCGTGTGACATGTGACAGCGGCGCGGTCCGCCCTCCCTGTCCGTACGCACGGTCGGGAGCGGGAGGGCGGACGGCGGATGCGGCTCCTGCGGAACTTCGCGGAACTTCGCGGAACCGTACGGAACTGTTGTGCCGGTCCCGGACGTTGAGATGGCGGACAGGAATGGATCGTGCATCGTGCCGGGTCCGACCGGGCGCGAGGCGAAGGGACAGGGGGTGTCGGTGATCCGTACCGCGATACGCGTCGCGACGCCCGTTCGCGGCGACGTGCGCGCCGCCTTCGCCGCGGTCACCGTGCTGCTCCCGCTGCTCCAGGTCGCCCTGCTCATGCTGCCGGCCACCGGCGGGCTGTCCGGACTCTCCGGCACCGTCGCGCTCGCCGCGACCACCGCGGCCGCCGCCACGCTCACCGTGTGCGCCGTCGTCCTCGCGCGCAGCGCGTCCGTCGTGCCGCCCACCCTGGTGCGTACGGCCCTCCGCGACCGCGACCGGCGTACCGCCTTCCTGCCGCAACGCGACCCCGACGCCAGGGGCCGCACCCGGCCCAGAGCTCCCGGACACGCCCTCCCGACGACCGTCGCGTAGGGCACGTAGGGCACCCGTTCTCACCTTCGTCCACCACGCCCCGCGTGGGTCGTCATGCCGTCATCCCTCTTTCCCGTCCCGGTACGCCCGGGGCCTTCGGCACGACGAGACCCTCGGAGGGCTCACCCATGTCCGTCTTCGCCAGCCTGGTCGAGCAATTGGCCGACCTGCTCCAGCCGTTGTTCGGCCTCTCCGCGGCAGCCGCCGCGATCGTCCTGTTCACCGCGTTCGTACGACTCCTCGTCCACCCCCTGTCCCGGGCCGCGGCGCGCGGTCAGAAGGCGAGGGCCCGACTCCAGCCGAAGATCGCCGAGTTGCGGCGCCGGTACGGCCGCAACCCCGAGAAGCTTCAGCGGGCCCTCCTCGACCTGCACACCCGGGAGAAGGTGTCGCCGCTGGCCGGAATCCTGCCCAGCCTCTTCCAATTGCCCGCCTTTTTCCTCTTGTTCTACCTGTTCTCGAACACCACGATCGGCGGGCGGCCCAACGAGCTGCTCGGCCATGAGCTGTTCACCGCTCCGCTGGGCGGCCGTTGGGTCGACGCGCTGGGGGACGGGGGGCCGCTCGGCGGGGCGGGGCTCGTGTACGCAGGGCTGTTCGCGGTCGTCGTGGCGGTCGCCGCCTTCAGTTACCGGCTGACCAAGCGGTCGATGGCGGCGAACGCGGCCTTGACCGGTGCGGGTGCGGGTGCCGGTAGCAGTAGTGGACGTGGTGGTGGCACCGGCAAGGGTGCCGCGGAACCCGTCGCGGTGCCCGGGATGGGGGCCGTGGCCAAGGTGACGCCGTTCCTGTCGTTCTTCACGCTCGTCACCGTGGCCGTGGTCCCGCTCGCCGCCGCGCTGTACGTGGTCACCAGCATGGCGTGGGGTGTGGTGGAGCGGGCCGCGCTCCATCGGTGACGCGCTCGTGGAGGCGTGGGCCCGCGGAGACGGGCCCACGGTGAAGGGCGGCCGGCCGTGGAGGGACGGTTCAGTACGTGAAAGGGCCATGGTGGCGGCTTCTCACGGATACCGACCGCCGCCTTCCTGCGCTGCCGATCCTGCGCTGCCCGGAGACGTGGAGGCTTCATCAGCGGAGTGAAAGGGTGCGTACAACACCTGGAGCAAGCTGGCCAGCAACCTGAGACGGCACATCTGGTAGCCGCGGCGTCTGCCGAAAACCGTTGAGTGCCCCTGGGGGCCACCCGGCCGGGTGGCCCCCAGGGGACCATCTAGTAATAAGGACTGCTGGTGACTGGCACCTTGAAAATCCGTAGTGCCGTGGAGGACGCGACGAGCGACCGGACCTCACGGGTCTACTTCGGCATCGTCGCCGTTCTGGCGATCTGGGCCTCGGCCGGGAACCTCGGCCTGGTGGAGTCCAGTTGGATGGTGCGGTTTCTGGCCGTCATCCTCTGTATGCCCTGGACGTTCGTGGCGTCCGTGATGATCTACCTGAGCCACGTCGAGGAGTGGCTGCTGGGCTACAGCTTCTACCACGCGGCGCCCGCCTGGCTGTTCGAACCGTTGTGGACGGTGTTCTGGCTGTCGGCGGCCTTCGCGAACGCCAGGATCATCGCCGCCCTGTCCCGTTCGGCTTCCCGCCGGCCCGGTGCCTCCCCCTTCCTGGTTCCGATGGGCCTGTTGGCGTTCTTCGGCCTGATCGTGCTGATCTGGCGCGCCTGAACCCGCGAGGTCCCCGTCGGTGAGGAGCCGCGGCTGTTCGGCGGCCGCGGGCCTGGGGTGGGACTAGGGGGGCGTTTGGATCAGGCCGGATCCCGCGAGCCCGGCCTGATCCGGACGAGAGGCCCTAAAGCCGTTCCAGGTACCGTTCCAGCGCCTCCACCACCATCCGGTGGTCCTCGAGCTGGGGGAGGCCGGAGACCGTCACCGCGCCGATCACGCCCGCGCCCTCGACGGTGATCGGGAACGAACCGCCGTGGGCCGCGTAGGTGTCGGGGTCGAGGCGGGAGGACTCCTCGAACGTCGTGCCCTTGGCCCGGTGCCGGGCACCCACCAGGTACGACGCGGCACCGTACCGCTCGACGACCCGGCGCTTGCGGGCGATCCAGGCGTCGTTGTCGGGGGCCGAGCCGGGCAGTGCCGCGTGGAAGAGCTGCTGGCCGGCGCGGTGGATGTCGATGGCGACGGGGGCCTGCCGCTCCCGGGCCATCTCCACCAGCAGGGAACCCAGCGCCCAGGCGTCCTCGTGGGTGAACCGGCGGAACACCAGACGGCGTTCCTGCGCCTCCAGCTCCTCGACGGTGGGGACGGGAGCGGGGGTGGATGCGGGCTGTGTCACAGCGTCACCGTCACCTTCTCGTCGGCGGAGCGGCGGGCCGCCTCCAGCACGTCCAGGGCGGCGGCGGCCTCCTGTGCGGTCACCGGGTTGGGGCCGCCCTCCAGGAGGGCCTTCGCCACGGCCGTGTAGTAGGCGGGGTAGTCGCCGGGCAGGGTCGGCTCGGGGCGTCCGCCGTCGGTCAGCGGGGACTCCCCGGAACCGACGCGGCCCCACAGCTCCTCGGGCTCGGTGCCCCAGTCGGCGCCTGCTCCGGTACCGGGGCGCAGGCCGTCGCGCAGGGCGGCCTCCTGGGGGTCGAGGCCGTGCTTGACGTACCCCGCCTCGGAGCCCAGGACGCGGAAGCGCGGGCCGAGCTGGGCCGTGGTCGCGGAGACGTGGAGGTGGGAGCGGACGCCGTTCGCGTGCGTGAGCGCGATGAAGGTGTCGTCGTCCGTCCGCGCGCCCTCACGGCGGACGACCGCCTCGGCGTACACGGAGGTCACCGGGCCGAAGAGGACGAGCGCCTGGTCGACGACGTGGCTGCCGAGGTCGTAGAGCAGACCGCCGATCTCCGCGGGGTCGCCGGACTCCCGCCAGCCGCCCTTGAGCTCCGGCCGCCAGCGCTCGAAGCGGGACTCGAACCGGTACACGTCACCGAGCGTGCCCTCGGACACCAGCTTGCGCAGGGTGAGGAAGTCGTTGTCCCAGCGGCGGTTCTGGAAGACGGAGAGGAGCAGGCCGCGCTCCTCGGCGAGCGCCGCCAGCTCACGGGCCTCGGCCGCCGTGCCGGCGAGGGGCTTGTCGACGACGACCGGCAGGCCGGCCTTCAGGGCGGCGGTGGCGAGCGGGACGTGCGTCCTGTTCGGCGACGCGATCACGAGCAGGTCCAGCTCGCCGGCACGCTCGAAGAGCTCGTCGGGAGTGGCCGCGACGCGGACGTCCGGGAACTCGGTGCGGGCCTGCCGCTGCCGCTCGGGGTTGGAGGTGACCACCGTGTCGAGGGCGAGGCCCTCGGTCGCGGTGATCAGCGGGGCGTGGAACACGGAGCCCGCGAGGCCGTAGCCGACGAGGCCGACGCGAAGAGGAGTACCAGTCATGCTCCTACTTTCGCAACGCTGTTGCCAAAGTGCAAGCACGGGAGAGAATGGGCGGGTGAACAGGACGAACGGCGGACCGGACGCCGGACCGAACGGCAGGGGCACGACGGGCAGGGACACGACGGGCAGAACCGGGCCTGCGACGGCCGGGGTCAACCTGCTCGGCCTGCGCAGCCACAACACCGCGCTCGTGCTCGACCTGCTGCGGACCGCGGGAGCGGAGGGCATCAGCCGGCTCGAGCTCGCCGAGCGGACCGGGCTCACCCCCCAGGCGGTCAGCAAGATCACCGCCCGGCTACGAGCGGACGGCCTCGCGGCGGACGCGGGACGCCGGGCGTCCACCGGAGGCAAACCCCGGACAGTCCTGCGCCTGGTGCCGGACGCCGGGCACGCGGTGGGCGTGCACCTGGACCGGGACGAACTACGGGCCGTCCTGGTCGACCTCGACGGGACGGTCGTGGGAGAGCGGAACACCCCCCTGGACCTGGGCGCGGGCGCGGAGGCGGTACTGACCCGGGTGGCAGGGGTCATCGAGGAACTGTGGGGCGAACGGGACGGGGAACCGCGGGAGGCACCGGCGGAGCCGGGCGAGCCGGGGGACGAGGCGACCGTGCGCGGACGCCGCCGCCTCTCCCTGCTCGGCGCCGGGATCGCACTGCCCGGACCGCTGGACCACGCCCGAGGCGTCCTGCACCGGGTGACCGGCTTCCCCGAATGGGACGGGTTCCCGCTGAGGGACGCGCTGTCGCGGCGGCTGGGAGTGCCGGTCGTCGTCGACAAGGACACCAACGCGGCGGCGCTGGGCCTGGCCGTGGGCGGCGAGGGCGGCTCCTTCGCCTATCTGCACCTCGGCACGGGACTCGGGGCGGGGCTGGTGATCGGCGGCAGCGTGCACCGGGGGCCGCGGACCGGGGCGGGGGAGTTCGGCCACCAGGTCCTCCAACTGGACGGGCCGCCCTGCGGCTGCGGCGACCGGGGCTGCGTCGAGGCCCTGTGCCTGGGCGCGGTGGCCAGGGGCGACACGGACGAGGCGGCCCGGGTCCTGGGCACCGGCGCGGCGAATCTGGTCGGCCTGCTGGACATCGACCGCGTCCTGCTCGGCGGCCGGATCGTCGAGGCGGCCCCGGAGACGTTCGTACGAGGTGTGCGCGAGGTCCTGGAGGCCCGCGCCCGACGCACCGGGGACACCCCCGTCCCGGTACGGATCGCCTCGGGCGGCGGGCGGAGCGGCGGGGAGGGGGGACGCCAGGGGAGTGGGCAGCGGGTCGCCGAGGGGGCGGCCCAGTCGGTCCTGGCCCCGGTGTTCGGACGGGGCGACGGATAAGAGACAAGAGGGACAAGAAAAGGACAAGAGGGAGGGGACGGGGAGACGGACGGAGCAGCCGGGCGGGACGGCGGGTTACGCCGAGCGGGGGGAATCGTGCCGCCGTGCGGGGGCGATCGGAGGCGCCCCCGTGGTGTCCGCCCGCCGAACGGCAAGGCCGTATGGCATGCGACTCTGCACGCCCGCGTCCCTGTTCCTGGCGGCGGTGGCCGCGATTCTTCCCCCCGCGGCCCCGGCCCACGCGGAAACACCGCCGCCCGCCTGCGCCGCCGCGGACGAGTCCGACTTCCCGCTGACCACCCGTATCCAAGGCGGCCCCGACTCCTACCGGGCCGGGGGCGGCTTCGGCACCTGGCACCTGGCACTCACCAACACCACCGACCGTTCCTGCGGTGGCATCCACCCGGTCGTCGTGCTCTACGACGACAAGCGGGCGCTGCGGGCCTCGCAGACGGTGCTGGAGTTCTACGCGGCGGACCGGGAACCGCCGCACACCGTCCGCTTCGAGACCACCGACGAGGACGAACTCGTCGGTGTCCTCGCCGACGACGACGCCGGCTTCGAGGGGTTCACCGTCGGGGCCGGCCGGACCCTCACCGTGAAGGTACGGCTCGCCCTCACGTCCGACGCCGTGGCCAACGAGGTCGTCGTCACGGCCGCGATCGTCCAGCGGCACGAGGACGACGGCGAAGGCGACGGCGAAGGCGACGGCGACTGGGTCGGACAGTCGGACGAGTACCGGTTCCGCATCGAGACACGTGCCGAAACGGAACCCGAACCGGGAGCCCACGACGCCGACTCCGACGGCACCGGCCTCACCTCTCCCGCCCCCGGTGACAGTCGCTTCCCCCTCGCCCACGAACTCTCCGGCACCGGGTTCGGAGGGTTGGGTGCGGCGCTGGCGGCAACCGCCCTGCTGCTGGCTGCCGGGAGCGTGGTCGTACTGCGGGGACGGCGGCGCCGCTGACGCCGTCTCAGACGAGGTCCACCAAATCCGCGATCGACTCCACGATCCTGGTCGGCCGGTACGGGTACTGGCTGATGTCGTCCTTCGTCGTCAGGCCCGTGAGGACGAGGAAGGTCTCCATTCCGGCTTCGAGCCCGGCCAGCACATCGGTGTCCATCCGGTCACCGATCATGGCGCTGGTCTCTGAGTGCGCTCCGATGACGTTGAGGCCGGTTCGCATCATCAGAGGATTCGGCTTACCGACGAAGTACGGTTTCTTCCCGGTGGCCTTTGTGATCAGCGCGGCCACGGAACCCGTCGCGGGCAGCGCGCCCTGGGGAGACGGTCCGGTGTTGTCCGGGTTGGTGGCGATGAACCGGGCTCCGTCGTCGATCAGACGGATGGCCTTCGTCAGAGCCTCGAACGAGTACGTACGAGTCTCACCCAGGATCACGAAATCGGGGTCGGTATCGGTCATGACGTAGCCCGCGTCGTGCAGGGCCGTCGTCAGGCCGGCCTCGCCGATGACGTAGGCCGTACCGCCGGGGTGCTGGGTGTCCAAGAACGTCGCTGTCGCCAGGGCGGAGGTCCAGATGTTCTCGACCGGCACATCGAGCCCGATCCGGTTCAGGCGTGCGTGCAGGTCTCGGGCCGTGTAGATCGAGTTGTTGGTGAGGACCAGGAACGGCCGCCCCAGGTCGCGCAGCTTCTTGATAAAGGCATCCGCACCGGGGACCGGCACCCCTTCGTGCATCAGGACCCCATCCATGTCGGTGAGCCACGACTCGATGGGTTTGCGCTCTGTCATGGGAGATGGACTCCTGCCGTACGTGGACCATGGGACGACCTCATGCTATGCAGACACTTCTGCGCCGGGGCTGCCCCGGCGGAGATGCGTACCGTCACTTCCACATCATCTCGAGCAAGTCGGTTCGGAAAGCGCCCCGTTGAGTACCACCCTTGCCTGCGGGCTTGATCACCACGGCCTCGATGACCCGTGTCAGCTCCCGCCGCTTCATCTCCACGGTGTACGTCTCCCCTTTCCGTCGAATGTACGTTCTATGACTTCACGATGAGGCCCGAACCTGATATTTCGAGCCCCGATTGCCGTATCGGTTGGCCAAGCTCGTGGATTCCGTCGCACGTCCCGTCGATCACTTTCGGCTCCAAAGGCGGACCTCGGAGCAGTCCCCTCCCATGTCACCCGTACGGAGCAACCACCGCGCCCTGAGGGTGCGGTACCCCGCTCGACGGGGCACGCTCCCGGTGTCTGGAGGTACACGATGGGTTCACTGCGACTCACTCTCTGCACCGGAATCCTGGCCGCCGCCGCGTTCACCCCGGCGGCGTACGCGGCGGACACGGCGGACGACACGGGCGTCTCGGTGACACCGGTGGTCCCCGCGCCCGGTACCGACGTCACCCTCAAGGTGGCGGAGTGTGCCGAGCGGACGGCGCTGGCCGTGTCCTCGGCGTTCGTCTCCGAGGTCCGGCTCACCGTCGCCGACGGCGTACTCGTCGGCGAGAGCCGGGTCCGTTCCACGCTCACCGCGGGCACGTACCCCGTGCTGGTCAACTGCGGCGAGCGGGCCCGCCAGGGCACGATCAAGGTCGCCCCCGCCCGCCACCTGCCCGCCGGGACCGCCGAACCGTCGAAGCCGGAGGCCGCCGAGCCGACCGCCCACGCCTCGCCCGTCGCCCCCGTCGACGCGGGCGGTGGCGGCGGCGCCCCCCTGGCCGTCGGCACCGGCACCGGCACCGGTGTCGACGAGGGCGGGCCGGGTGCCGCGCAGACGGTGACCGGACTCTTCCTCGCGGCCGCCGCCGCGGGAGCCGTCGTACGCAACCGCGTCCGGCGGAGCCGCAGAACGACCGGCTGAGGCGGCCGACCGTGTCCGATCACGACGAGATACGCCCGGGCCGGCTGCTCACCGGTGTGGCCTGGGTGGTGCTGCTGCTCGTGCTCTGGCTGTGGGGCGGGGAGGCGACCGGCCCGCACCCCGGCGGGCCGGACCCCTCCACCGGTGACATGGCGGCCGCCGGCCGGCCGCCCCGGGCGGACCTTCCGCCCGCCCACCGCCCGCTGGGCGAGGCGCCGCCGCAGCGCCTCGACATACCCGGCCTGGACGTCCGGGCCCCGGTGGTCTCCCGCGGC
The DNA here is from genome assembly GCF_036634175.1 of Streptomyces sp. P9-A2. Taxonomy (NCBI): domain Bacteria; kingdom Bacillati; phylum Actinomycetota; class Actinomycetes; order Kitasatosporales; family Streptomycetaceae; genus Streptomyces; species Streptomyces sp. P9-A2. The sequence continues at coordinate 2,952,520 of NZ_JAZIFX010000001.1, read as the reverse complement.
CTGGACGAACGCGGCGCGCTCGATCCGCCGCCGTTCGACCGGCCGGACGTGGTCGGCTGGTACGCGGACGGGGTGGCGCCCGGAGCGTCCGGCACCGCGCTGGTGGTGGGACACGTCGACACCGAGACCCGGCCCGCCGTGTTCTACAAGGTGAGCACGCTGAAACCCGGCCAGAAGATCCGGGTGGTCCGCGAGGACGACCAGGTCGCCGAGTTCACGATCGAGGACGTCCAGGTCCTGGCCCGCGACGGGTTCGACGCCCGGCAGGCCTACGGGCCCCGCCGCCCGGGCCGGGCCGAACTGCGCGTCATCACCTGCGGCGGCACCTTCGACACGGCACGCGACCGCTACACGGCGAACGTGGTCGTCTCCGCGTACCTGACGGGCACCACCGCCTGAGCGAGCGCCACCGCGCCCTCACCCTGGGCGCGACCGCGTCCCCGCCCGAGCGCCCCGTCCACCCCGCCCCGAGCGCGACCGCTCCCCGCCCCGAGCACCCCGTCCACCCGGCCCGGACGTGGCTCCGGGGCGGGCGACGCCCCCGCCCGTCCCCGGTCGCGTTCCGTGATCGCCCCAGGCGACCTGTCACCGTACGACGGCCGTAACAGCGCGCGGGCAAGAATGGCTCGGCCGCGTGGCTGCCGCGGCGCGTATGTCAGGATTGGGACTCGGCACGCACGGAACAAGTGCACCCAAGGGGGGATGGATGTACGGCAGCAGGGGGGTCGGGGCGTTCGCCAGGAGGCGGACGTCGGCAGCGGTACTGGGGGCTGCGCTGCTGATGACGGCGTGTTCCTCCGGCGGCGATTCGGACGAGGCGGCCGGCGCGGAGATCACGCAGCAGCCCAAGGACGCGAACCCCTTCTGGGTCAACCCGGAGGGCACGGCCGCGCGGCAGATGGCCGATCTGAGGGCAGACGGGAAGAAGCCGGAGGCCGAGCAGATCCGCAAGATAGCGGAGCAGCCCGCCGCCGAGTGGATCAGCCCGGAGAACCCGGAGGGGCAGACCCGCGGCTTCACCGAGGCGGCCGACAAGGCGGGCCGCACCGCGCTGCTCGTCCTCTACAACATCCCGCACCGCGACTGCGGTCAGTACTCGCAGGGCGGTGCCGCCGACGGCGATGCCTACCGCGCTTTCATCGACAGCGTGGCCAAGGGCATCGGGGACCGGGCGGCGACCGTGATCCTGGAGCCCGACGCGGTGCTCCACCTGGTCGACGGCTGCACACCGGAGAAGTTCCACGAGGAGCGCTACGACGTCCTCAACGGTGCCGTCGACAAGCTCAAGAGCCTGAAGAACACCACGGTGTACCTGGACGCGGGCAACGCCGGCTGGGGCAACCCCGACCAGATCTTCGAGCCGCTCAAGTGGGCGGGCGTCGACCGGGCCGACGGCTTCTCGGTGAACGTCTCCAACTTCTACTCCACCGAGGAGTCCATCGCCTACGGCAAGCAGCTCTCCGCCAAGGTCGGCGACAAGCCCTTCGTCGTAGACACCAGCCGCAACGGCAACGGCCCGTACACCGGGGGCGACGCGGCCGAACGCTGGTGCAACCCGCCCGGCCGTGCCCTCGGCGAGACGCCGACGATCAAGACGGCGGACCCGCTGGTGGACGCGTATCTGTGGGTGAAGCGGCCCGGCGAGTCGGACGGTGAGTGCAAGGGCGGCCCGAAGGCCGGCGAATGGTGGGAGGACTACGCGGTGAAGCTCGCCAAGGCCGGCGACTGACCCCGCACACCCCCACCCCGTACCGCACACCACGCGTCATCCACCGCACACCGCACACACGCGCAGGGGGCGTCCTCCATGACGGAGGACGCCCCCTGCGCGTGTGCCCGTATGTGCCGGGCGCGGGCTGTCGGGTCGGGCCGGTTACGGCACCTGCACCCACTGGGCCTTGCTCGGTGTTCCGTCCGCGGTGACGGCGAACATCATGTACCAGCCCGCCTGGACCACGTTCCGGCTCTCCGGCACGGTCACCGTCAGCTTGTCGCCGTCGGTCTCGAAGTCGAGGGCGATGGAGCGCTGGTCGATGTCGGTGACGTGGGTCGAGGCGCTCGGCCGGATCAGCCGGACCTTCTTGACCGACGCGGCGTCCTTCGAGGTGAAGGTGCCGGACTCGCCGTGCTTGATGGTCTGCGGGCCTCCCGCGAGGTTGGGCTGCGCGTTCTCGCCGTAGAGGTACGGCGGCGTGTAGATCTCGATGCGCTGCTCGAACTCGCCGGGCTTGGTGTTCGCCTTGTCCCCGTACAGCGGGTCCGAGCCGAAGAACATCAGGCGGCCGTCGGGCAGCAGGATCGAACCGGCGTGGTAGTTGCGGCCCACCAGCGGGTCGGCGACGCGCCTGAGCTCGTTCTCCGCCGTGTCGTAGATCCGCGCCTCGAGGATGTTGGAGTCGCCGCGTCCCCGGTAGTCCTCCGAGCCGCCCGAGATCAGCACGTTGTCGTCGGGCAGGATCGAGGCCTGCGGGTAGCGGGTGCCCTTGTCCATCGAGGGGCCGTCCTCGAAGCGCGGGCTGTCGGCCTTGAGGTCGACGATCCGGGTCTTCTCACTGGCCAGCGGGGACTCGCCGACCCCGCCGCCGCCGATCACCATGTACTTCTCGTCCTGCGCCGGGGGCAGCAGCACGGTGTTGGCCGTCTCCAGCATGTTGGCGTCGCTCATGCCGGGGACCTTGGTGAACTTGTTGGTCTCCACGTCCCAGATGCCCGGGTCGCGGCCCACGTCGTCGGGGCCGTAGCCGGCGTTCGCGCCCGAGTAGAAGATCTTGTCGTTCTGCATCAGGAACAGCGCCGGGTAGGTCGGGAACTGACGGATCTTGTCCGTGTAGGTCCACTTCTTGGTCTCGGGGTCGTAGATCTCGTTCTTGCCCGGGACCAGCTGGCCGATGTCGTCGAGGCCGGAGACGCTGAGGATCTTGCCGTCGCTCAGGGTGGTGAGCGTCGGGTACCAGCGGGCCTCCTTCATCGGGTCGACCTTGATGTACTTCTCCGCGACCGGGTCGAACTCGAAGGCGTCGTCGATGCCCTGGAAGTCCTTCTTGTCCAGGGCGAGCTTCTCGGCGATGCCGTACGTGTTCTGCGCGTCCTCACCGCTGAGGCCCTGCACGGTGTAGTTGTCCTGCGTACCGGTCTGGTGCTTGGCGCCTTCCTTCTGCGCCTCGACGTAGGTACGGCCGTAGCCCGGGGTGTTGCCCAGGAACTCGCCGGTCTCCTTGTCGAAGTTCTTCTCGGCGCGCGGGACGAGCACCGGGTCCTTGGAGACGAAGGTCTTGCCGTTCTCCTTGCCGACGAACTTGGTGCCCGCCGGCAGGGTGATCGGCTTGTCCGGGTTCTCGTTGTGGACGACCATCAGGCCGCCCGCCTTCGTCACGTCACCCTTGAGCTTCTCGTACCGCTTGGTGCCGCCGGCGATCAGCAGGTTGCCGTTGGCGAGCTGGGTGTGGCCGGTGCAGAACAGGTCGCTCGGCGTCGGCACCTTCTTGATGGTCTTCTTGACCGGGTCCCAGATACGGGTGTCGTACTGCTTGGCGTCGAAGTTGTCCTTGTTGTTGCCGGAACCCGCGACGAGCAGCACCTTGCCGGTGTGCAGCAGCGCCGCGTGGATGGTGTTCTGGCGGTACTTCTCCGGGAACTCGACGATCTCCCAGCGGCCGTTCTCCGCCTTGTACTCCGGCTTGTTGATCTTGTACTGGTGGTATTTCTCGGATCCGAAGCGGTACAGCCACGGTCCATTCATGCCGGCCAGCGCGAGTACCACCGTGGTGCCTATCGCGATTCGACGGGCGCGGCGGCGGCCTGCACGGTCGTTCATTCCTTACGTCCCCCAAGTCCACCCAGGGCGATCTGCATCGTCTGGTCACTGCCGGAGCTGTTCCCGGCACCTGTCGCTCCGCCCGGCCCCGCCGGGCCTTCCGGCTCTCCCTGCCCCGCCGGTCCGCCGTGGGAGGCGGCCCAGCTGGGCCGGTCCTGCCGGCCGTGCGCGGCGTGCGGCTGCTGCTGGGCGTGGTGCTGCCCGTACTGCTGAGCCTGAGCCTGGTACTGCTGCCCCTGGTACTGACCGGGGGTCTGCGCCTGCGCCTGCGCCTGCTGCACCCGCGGGAGCGTCTGCAGCTGCTGGGTCGCGGGCTCGTGGGCGAAGTCCTTCGGTGGCTCCGTTGCCGGCCGGTCGGCCGGGAGCCGTCCCGACGCATGGGCGCCGGGCGGCTTCTTCCTGTCCTGGCGCATACTGTGCCGCCAGACGAACAGGGGTGCGGCCGTGACCAGCAGGGCGAACGTCGCCCAGATGATCATCGCCGGGTGCGCGTGTCCGTAGACGAAACCGGCGGCGAGGGAGCCACCGAAGATCAGGATGAAGTACCAGTGGTACCGGAAGGTGCCGAACCAGGTGTCCGGGCTGGCCGAGTCGCCCTTGGGCGTCACCACGAACTTGCTCTTGCGGCGCAGGACGGAGTCGATCAGCGCCTTCGCGTAGAGCGGCGCCGACAGCGCGGACATGGCCATACCGGCCACACCGCCGGAGCCCTCCGGCTCGTGCGGGGAGATGTTGTGGCGGCGGTTCCAGATGTAGAGGCCGATCTGGAGCGCGGAGGCGTTGCCGTAGAGCATCAGCCAGACCGCCGGGTCGATGTTCACACCCGAGGCGCCCAGGCCCAGGAACAGCGCACAGCTCAGTGCGGCCAGAATCCAGTTGAGGGCCGACATCGGGTAGAAGATGATCATCATGGTGTAGTTGAAGAGCTTGCTCGGCGGCAGCGAGTACCAGCCCTTCCAGTACTGCTTGAGGATCGTCTCGTAGGTTCCCCGGGACCAGCGCATCTGCTGGGTGAAGAAGTCCGTCCAGGCGTTGGGGCCCTCACCGACCGCGAGCACGTCCGGGGTGTAGACCGAACGCCACTTCTTGCCCGTCGCCGGGTTCTTGGCGCGGTGCATCTCGAAGCCGGTCGCCATGTCCTCGGTGATCGAGTCGTACAGACCGCCGATCTGCTTGAGCGCCTTGATGCGCACGGCGTTGGACGTGCCGACGAACATGGGCGAGCCGTAGCGGTTGCCGGCCCGCTGGATGAGCGCGTGGAAGAGGAACTGCTGCGACTCGGCGGCCTTGGTGACGAAGTTGTCGTAGTTCCCGTAGACCTGCGGGCCGATGACGAAGCCGACGTTCGGGTCGCGGAAGAAGCCGAGCATCCGCTCCAGGTAGTTCGCCAGCGGAATGTGGTCGGTGTCCACCGAGGCGAAGAACTCGTAGTCGTCGCCGTGCGCGTCGAGCCAGGCGTTGTAGTTGCCGTGCTTGGTCTTGGCGCGGTGCGGGCCCTTGGGCTGGTTCCACTTCGCGACGCCCTTGCGGGAGAAGTGGTGCACACCCAGACGCGCGCAGACCTCCTTCACCTCGGGGTCGTCGCCCTCGTCGAGCAGCCAGACGTGCATGGTGCCCCGATGGCGGATCTTGACCGCCGCCTCCAGGGTCTTCGTCACCATCTCCAGCGGCTCCTTGCCGGGCACGAAGGAGGTGAGGAAGGCGACCTTGGTGCCGGTCTCGGGCACGACGGGGACCGGATCGCGGGCGACCAGCGTGGCGTGCGCGTTGGACAGCACGTTCATGCAGCGGAAGAGCTCGATCAGACCGATCGAGACGAGCATCACGATGTCGAGGGTGGGCAGCCAGTCGAACGCCGGGTAGTCGCGCTCCGTCCAGTGCGCGGGCTGGAGCAGCCACACCAGCAGCACCACCGACAGCAGGGGGGCCGCGGCCAGCATCAGCACGATGCGGATGCGGTGCGGCTCCTGCGAGATCAGCGAGCGGTACTGCACCGTGTACGGCTTGTTCGGATCGGGCTGGGTGAGGGGACCCGCGAGCCGGCTGTAGTGCTCGTAGTCGTATCTCGGCAGCGTCTTCTTGATCCGGCGGAAAGCGCCCGTGTTTCCTGTCCGGTGCGCAGGCACCCTGAGCTGGGTGGTCTGGGACGGGTCGTCGTCCCTTTGGGCGCCCGACGGCGTCGACGTCATGAGTGTCATCCCCCCACACACGGTCTTGCCGCGTGTTTCGTCGCTTCTTTCCGCCCGTGTGCGGTCCCCCTCGACCGGCCCGGACGTGTCAATGGTGGATCGCTGTCACCACGGCACCCACACCATATAGACACGGCACAGCGCTTCATACGGTTGCATGACGCGTCCCCCGCGGCATCACCCGGAGGGCGGGATTCCTTGTCCCGTGCCGTCCGCGGCCGGTCTTCCGCCCCCCCAACGGCCGCGAACCCGCGGCATCGTGAAGGAACCAGGTTGGACGGGTTTCATCATGATCGCAAGGTGTGAAATTTGGTACTCACCGGTCATGCGATCCCATTGTGACGGTCGAGGGAGTCGCGTGGGGCTCCTGTTCCATATGTGTGACAAAGAGGAGGCGTTCAACGGGCGCGAGAGGGTTTCCGGCCAAAAGCGACGGGCCCCTCGGTGACGAGGGGCCCGTGCTGTCGGTGCGCCGCCAGGGACTCGAACCCCGGACCCGCTGATTAAGAGTCAGCTGCTCTAACCAACTGAGCTAGCGGCGCTCGCTGACCCCGTAACTCTACCGGACCCCGGCGGGTGCTCCCGACCATCCGCCGGGGCGGGGCCCGAGTCCCGCCCCGGCGCCGTCGCCCGCGCCGGGGCCCACTCCGGTGCGCTTACATCATTCGGACCGTCAGAGTGCGTGCCCCGTGGACAGTTGAGAAGCTGATTTTTATGCACAGACGTGACTTATTTCACCGGGCGTGTGACCGGGTATGTGGCCGGAACTGTGAGGGGAGTCGCCCGGGCCGCCCGGGTCGCCCGGATGACCCGGGCCGCCCGGACTGCGGGGTGTGCGGGGAGCGCCGGGAGCGTGTGGAGCGCGTGGAGTCTCCGGTGTTCGAGGAGTTCGATCCCGCGAGCGACTGCGACTGCCCCGGCTGTGTGCGCGGGCGGCGTGCGCTCGTCCTTCCCCCCTCGCCGGCCGTCCGTACAGCCGGTCGGCGAGCGGCGCTCCGCCCCCTCGTCGTGGCCGCCGCCGCGGTGTCGGCGGTGATCGGCGCGTACGCGGTCCCCGCCCTGGCCGCCCCGCACACCGCCGGCCGCCCCGGTCTTCCCGGAGTCCGGGGCGCCCCCGCCGACGAGGGGCCCGCCACCCCGCAGGGGCCGAGGGGGCCGCTGTACGGCCCCGACGGCCGGACGACCGACCCCGTGGATCCCACGTACCCCGCGGACCCCTCGCCCCCGTCGTCGGTCCGCGCGATCACCCGCGCGGACATCATCGAACGGGCCGAGAAATGGGTCGCCGCGAAGGTCCCGTACAGCGCGTCCGCGTACTGGTCCGACGGATACCGGCAGGACTGCTCGGGCTTCGTCTCGATGGCGTGGGACCTGCCCGCGAACGAATGGACCGGAAGCCTCGGGCAGTACGGGCAGAAGATCACGAAGGCGGAACTCCAGCCGGGGGACATGCTGCTGTTCCACAACGCGGCCGACCCGCAGGGCGGCTCCCACGCCGTCCTCTTCGGCGGCTGGACGGACAGCACACGCACCACCTACGTCGCCTACGAGCAGACCCGCCCGAACACGCTCCGGCGGACCACCCCGTACGCCTACTGGAACAACTCGGCGGGCTACGTCCCGTACCGGTACCTGGGCGTGACCGCTTCCGCCCGCGGGGGGATCCTCACGGGCGGACTACCGGGCTCGCTGACCTGGGAGCTGCTGACGGCCGGCGGCGCGAAGGCTGGAGGCACGCATGACCCTGACCACTCCTGACACTCCCCATACGCCTGACCCGCACATGCCTGGCCCGCACACGCCTGATTCCCGCACGCCTGATCCCCGTACCCCCGAACACTGGCGTCCGGCCGGGAGCGAGCGCCCGGCGGTGGGGCGGTCCGGGCGGGTGATCCGCAACGAGTCCACCACCGACATCCCCGTCCATCTGCTGTTCCGCGACGGCCCCGACCCGGTGCCCGCGCGGCCGCGCCCCGCGGTCGTCGGGTGCCGGCAGGGCACGGGGGAGCAGCCGCGGCTCCGTCGCCCGGCCGCCGAAGCGTCCCGGTCACCCGTACCGGGGGCCGACCCCGGGCCGGTGGAGCGGCCCGCCCGGGTGCTGCCCGGGGGCGCGGGAGTGCTCGCCGGGATGTGCGGGGCGGCCGGGTGCGTGGCCACCTCGTGGTGGGCGGGCGTCCTGCCACCGGCGGGGGCCGTCGCGCTCGGGCCCGCGCAGTGGGCGGCGTACGCGGCTGCAGGGGCTCTCGGACTGTTCGGGTTCGGCGGGCTGGCGCGCGGCCGGACCGGGCGGGCCTGGGTGCTCGGCCTGTTCGGCCGCTACCGCGGGACCGTCCGGCGTACCGGCCTGCTGTGGGTGAACCCGCTGCTGCTGCGCCGCCGGGTCGACGTACGGCTGCGCCACTGGCGCAGTGAGCCGATGCAGGCGGCCGACCGCGGCGGGGTGGCGCTGCGGGTGGTCGTCCTGGTCGTGTGGCGGGTACGGGACACCGCGCGGGCCACCCTGGGCGTCGAGGACCACGAGAGGTACGTGCGCGAGTGCGTCGAGGCGGCGCTGCTCCGGGTGCCGGTGGAGGCGCCGGGCGAGCCGGGAGGTGCGGCGGGCACGGCACAGGGCGCGCTGACCCGGCTGGTCGCGGCGGACGCGGGCCCGGTGGGGATCGAGGTGTTCGCGGTGCGGCCGGTCCGGGCGGAGTACGCCCCAGAGGTGGCCGCCGCCATACACCGGCGCCTGATCGCCGAGCTGGACGCCCGGCGGCGGGCGAGCGCGCTCACCTCGGTCGTGGACTCGGTGGAGGACACGGTGACCCGGCTGACCCTGCGAGGCCTGGTGGATCTGGACGACTACGAGCGCAAGGTGCTGGTGAAGGATCTGACGGTGGCGTTCTGCGCGGGACGGGGGGAGCAAGGGAGCGGGAGATCAGGGGAGCAGGGGAGCAAGGGAGCAGGGGAGGTAGGGAGGTAGGGAGGTAGGGAGGTAGGGAGGTAGGGAGGTAGGGAGACGGGGACGCAGGGAGATGGGGACGCAGGGAGATGGGGACGCAGGGAGATGGGGACGCAGGGACTGCCGTGGCCGGGGCGAGCCGGGTGCGGGGAGGCGTCGAACGGATTGCGTTATTGGTATGGACATGCTCAATCGGCGGCCCTAATCTGAGACTTGGTCTAGACCTACCTGCATCAGCTCACTGACACTCCCCCACCACCCCCCCCACCCCCCCCACGTTCCCCAGGAGCGGCAGCATGCGCGCACAGACCAAGCTGTACGCAGCCGCGGTGGGGCTGGCCACGACCGGAGCGCTCGTGCTCTCCTCCGGCGGTGCCAGCGGCCACGGCTACACCGACCTCCCCATCAGCAGGCAGAAGCTCTGCCAGAACGGCGGCGTCACCAACTGCGGTTCCATCCAGTGGGAGCCGCAGAGCGTCGAGGGCCCGAAGGGCTTCCCCGGTTCCGGCGCCGCCGACGGCCGGCTCTGTTCGGCCGACAACACGCGGTTCGCCCAGCTCGACGGCCCGAAGACGCCCTCGGGCGGCGCATGGCCGGCCACCAGGGTGTCGGGCGGCCAGAACTACACCTTCCGGTGGCAGTTCACGGCCATGCACGCCACCAGCGACTTCTCGTACTACATCACCAAGCCGGGCTGGAACCAGAACCACAACCTGGCCCGGTCCGACCTCAACCTCACCCCGTTCCTGAAGGTGCCCTACAACGGGCAGCGCCCGCCGCAGACGCTCTCGCACAGCGGCACGCTCCCGTCCGGACTGAGCGGGCGCCACGTCATCCTCGCGGTGTGGTCGGTCGCCGACACGACCAACGCGTTCTACGCCTGCTCGGACGTCACCTTCTGACGCGCTCTCCGGCGTCACCCGTCCGGCACCGAACCCCGATGCCACGCCCCGGCCGGGTGTGATCCGCACCCGCGCCGGGCACGCAGAAGGGCCTCTCGCGGGAGCGAGAGGCCCTTCACTGTGCGCCGCCAGGGACTCGAACCCCGGACCCGCTGATTAAGAGTCAGCTGCTCTAACCAACTGAGCTAGCGGCGCATGACTCCGCCGTCCGCTTCCGCGGTCGGCGACGCGGAAAATACTACCTGCTCCCGGGGGGTGCTTCCGACCGCACCGGCCCGATGCCTCCCCGCGCCCTCCCATGCTCCCCATGTCCCCCGCGACCCGCTCCCTAGATCGTCAGCGACAGCAGCACCGGGGCCGCGTTGCGGTTGAGGGTTTCGGCGGCCTGGCGCAGGCGGTGGGCGTGCTCGACGGGCAGGGACAGGGCCAGGCAGCCCACCGAGGAACCGGCGGTGACCGGGACGGCCGCGCAGACCGTGCCGATCGCGTACTCCTGGAGGTCGAGCACCGGCACCGTGGGCGGGTGGGCCGCCAGCCGGGACAGCAGCACCTTGTCACTGGTGATGGTGCGCGAGGTGAGCCGGACCGTCCGGTGCCGGGCGAGATGCTCACGCCGGCCGTTGTGGTCCAGCTGGGTCAGCAGGCTCTTGCCGATGGCGGTGGCGTGGGCCGCGTCGCGGAAGTCCACCCATTCGTGGACCTTCGGGAGGGACGGCCCGGAGGCGTACTGGGTGACCTTCACCTCGCCGTCCACGTACCGGCTCATGTAGACGGCGGCGCCCACGCGGTCGCGGAGCCGGTCCAGGGTGCGCTGGAGCTTGCCGTGCAGTGCCGCTTCGTGTTCGTGGGCCGAGCCGAGACGGGCGAAGGCCTCCCCGGCGACGTACGTGCCGTCGGCGCTCTGCTCGACGTAGGCCTCGCGGCGCAGCATCGGCAGGAGCGTGGTCAGTCGCTCCGGGCCGAGGCCGGTCTCACGGGCGAGCTGGGTGTCGGTGACTCCGGTGGTGTGCCGCGCCACCGTGTCCAGGACGCGCAGGGCGTCCTGGACCGAGTGGTGCGGGGCGGTCGGCTTGTGCTTCAGCGCCACGGTTTCCCCCTGCGCTCGCTCATGGTGCCGCAATCCGGTCAGCGAATCCTCTCCACGATAGCCGTCAAGCGGCTTCCGAGGAGCGGGTGTTGACTAGATTGCGGCTCTCCCAACTGCGGCGCCGGTCCACGGGCATATGCCAAGGGGATGCCCCGGGGCGCGGACCTCGGGCGTCGCCCCGGGACCGCCCGCCCCGGGATCGTCCGTTCCGGGATCGTCCGTTCCGGGACCGTCCGCCCTGAGAGCGCCCACCCCGGACACCGCCCCGACGTCACAGGACCGCGCTGAGGAACTCCCGGGTCCGGTCGTGCTCGGGCTCGCTGAAGAGCTTCTCGGGCGAGGCCGACTCGATGATCCGGCCCTGGTCGAACATCAGGACGCGGTCGGAGATGTCCCGGGCGAAGTTCATCTCGTGGGTGACGCAGAGCATCGTGATGTCGGTGGAGCGGGCGATGTCCCGCAGCACGTCCAGGACACCCGCGACCAGCTCCGGGTCGAGCGCCGAGGTCACCTCGTCGAGGAGCAGCACCTGCGGCCGCATGGCCAGCGCCCGCGCGATCGCCACCCGCTGCTGCTGACCACCGGACAGCTGCGAGGGGTGCTTGTCGACGTGCTCGGTCAGCCCGACCATCTCCAGCAGCTCCCGCGCCCGCTCCTCGGCCTCGTCCTTGGGCAGGCCGAGCACGGTGACCGGCGCTTCGGTGATGTTCCGCAGCACGGTCATGTTCGGGAACAGGTTGAAGTGCTGGAAGACCATTCCGATCTTCTTGCGGATCTCGCGGACCTGCTTCTCCTGCGCGGGGAACAGCTGGTCCCCGTCGACGGTGATCGTGCCCTCCTCGGGCTTCAGCAGCGTCATCAGCAGCCGCAGGATCGTCGTCTTGCCCGACCCGGACGGCCCGATCAGGGTGACGTGCTTTCCGGCGTCCACGGAGAAGTCCAGGTTGTCCAGGACCGTGTGGTTCCCGAACCGCTTGGTGACCCGTTCCAGCCGGATCAGCTCGCTGCCGGAGGCGCGGGCGGTGCCGACCGCCGGATCGGCCGCCGGAGCGACCGCCGGATCGGCCGTCTTCTCGGGGCCGGGGACGGGGCCGGGGACGGGAGGGGTGCTGGGCCGGGTGCTGTCAGTGGACAAGGCGTCGCTCCAGGGATCGGAGGGCAAGGGAGGCCAGGTAGGAGATGACGATGAAGGCGAAGCCGATCACCGTCAGGGGCTCGGTGAACTGGAAGTGCTGCTGGGAGAACAGGCGGGCCTCACCGAGCATCTCCAGCACGGTGATCGCCATCAGCAGGGGCGTGTCCTTCAGCATCGAGATGACGTAGTTGCCGAGCGCGGGGACCACCCTGCGTACGGCCTGCGGCAGGATCACCGCGGTCCACGTCCGGCGCAGCGGCAGGTTCAGTGCCGTCGCCGCCTCCCACTGGCCCACCGGCACGGCCTCGATGCCCGCGCGGTAGACCTGCATCGTGTACGTCGAGTAGTGCAGACCGATGGCGAAGATGCCGGTGGTCAGCGCCGAGAAGGTCACCCCCCACTCGGGCAGCACGTAGAACAGGAAGAACAGCTGCACCAGCAGCGGAGTGTTACGGACGAACTCCGTCACCGCGCCGACCGGCCAGGTCACCCAGCGGGACGGCACCCGCATCAGCAGGGCCCACACCAGGCCGAGGACGAACGAGATCAGGGAGCCGAGGACCAGGATCTGCAGGGTGACCAGCAGACCGTCCCAGAAGTACGGCATGAACTCGGAGACCGCGTTCCAGTCCCACTTCATCAGACACCACCCCCGCCGACACCGGTCGTCTCGGCCCGCTTCAGTTCCAGATCGGGTTCGGGCACGGGCTTCTTTCCGACGCCGGCCTTCAGCTTCTTCTCCAGACCGCGCATGATCCGGGTGAGCAGGAAGGCGATCACGAAGTAGATGAGCAGGATGTACGTGTAGATCTCGGCGCTCTCCTGCAGTGCCAGGCGCACCAGGTTGCCGCTGAACGCCAGATCACCCATGCCCATGATCGACACCAGGGCGGTGCCCTTGAGCAGCTCGATTAGCAGGTTGGAGAACGGCGGGATCATCTCCGGCACCGCCTGCGGCAGCATGATCAGCCGCATCCGCTGCGCGGGCGTGAAACTGAGGGCGATCCCGCCCTCGCGCTGCGCCGGGTCGACGGCGGCCAGCGCGCCGCGCACGATCTCCGAGCCGTAGGCGCCGTACGTCAGGCCGAGCGCCAGCGTGCCCGCCCACAGCGGCACCAGCTGCCAGCCGAAGGCCGGGGGCAGCACGAAGAACACCCAGAAGATCATCACCAGCGCCGAGGTGCCGCGGAACACCTCGGTGTAGAGGCCCGCGAGGAAGCGGACGAACTTCAGCCGGTGGGTGCGCGCGATACCGACCACGAAGGAGACCGCGGCCGCGAGCAGCGCGCTGAGCACCAGCAGCTGGATCGTGACCCAGACGCCCTTGAGTACGAGTTCCCAGAGTCCTGAGGTCATCCGCCGCACAGCTCCTTCGCGGTCAGATCCGTCATCTCGTCCTCGGTGAAACCGAACGGCCGCAGGATCCGCAGCAGCTCGCCGCTCTCCTTCAGCTTCGCCAGCTCCTCGTTGAACGCGTCGCGCAGATTCGTCTCGGTGGGACGGAACGCGAAACCGCCGCCGTCGGTGTGCGGCTCCCCGCCGACGATCGGCTGGAACGGCTCGGTGGCCTCCGCCCTCGCGGACTTCTTCACCACCTCGCGGGTGGTGAGCGCGGTACCGGCGAAGACGTCGACCCGCCCGGCCTCCACCGCGTTCAGCCCGGCGACCTGGTCGGGGACGATCAGAATGTCGCCCTCCGGATATCCGGCCTCGACCGCGTACGCGATCTCCGCGTACCCGGTGCCGGTGGCGAATTTCGCCTTCTTCTCGACGACGTCCTTGTAGCTGGTCAGCCCTTTCGGGTTGCCTTTGCGTACGATGAAGGAATCGAGCATCTGGTAGTCGGGGTCGGAGAATATGACCTGCTCGCAGCGCTCGGGATTGATGTACATCCCGGCGGCCACGACGTCGAACTGCTGCGAGTTCAGGCCCGGGATCAGCGAACCGAACTCGGTGGGCACGGGCTGCACCCGCTCCACGCCGAGCCGCTTGAAGATGACCTTCGCGAGCTCCGGTGCCTCCCCGGTCAGGTTGCCGTCCTTGTCGATGTAGCCGAAGGGGATCTCGCCGGCGATGCCCAGCCGGACCACACCCGCCGCCTTGAGCCGTTCGAGCTGGTCACCGCCGCCCGTGCTCGCCTCGGTGGGGACGCGCGAGCAGCCCGCCGCGCCCAGTGCGCCGAGCGCCGCGACCCCCGCGAGCAGCGACCGGCGTGAGGGCCCGACGGGCGCGGACGCTTCCCCGCGTCGTCTCAGTGGTATTCCCAGTGGTGGAGCCATGGCGGCGCGGCTACCCGAATCAATGCCGAGTATTCCCGCCATTTTCGGCCCCGTTCGGCGGTCGGGTGGCCTTGACCGGTGCGGGACGATGGGGCACATGATTCACCGATATGTCGAGGTCTCCCTGGTCAAACGTGGAATCACCTGTACCGCCCGATTGCTCGACGATCGCGCGCCGGTCACCTGCGCGGCCGTCTGGGACTCCCTGCCCCTGTCCGGCGACGTCTATCACGCCAAATACGCCCGCAACGAGATCTATGCCCTTTTCCCGCCTTTCGCTCCGTCCGAGCCGCCGCTGGAGAACCCGACGGTCACCCCTATTCCGGGAGATCTCTGTTATTTCTCCTTCGCGGGCGCGGAACTGGGCACCAAGGCCTACGGCTACGACCGCGAGGTCGGCCCCGGCGCCACGGTCGTGGACCTGGCCCTGTTCTACGAGCGCAACAACCTGCTGCTGAACGGCGACGTGGGCTGGGTGCCCGGCATCGTCTGGGGCCAGGTCGTCGAGGGCCTGGCGGAGATGGCCGACGGGTGCAACGACCTGTGGCGCACGGGCGCGGCGGGGGAGAGCCTCAGCTTCCGGCGGGCGTGATCCCGGTCCCTCCGGGCCCCGGTCCCCTCGGACCTGCCGGACCTGCCGGGCCCCGGACCTGCCGGACGCCCCGGACCTGCCGGGCCCCTCGGGTCCGCCGGAGGCCCTGGGCTTGCCGGGCCCCTCGGGTCCGCCGGAGGCCCCGGACCTGCCGGACGCTCCGGACCTGCCGGGCCCCTCGGGTCCGCCGGAGGCCCTGGGCTTGCCGGGCCCCTCGGGTCCGCCGGAGGCCCTGGGCTTGCCGGGCCCCTCGGGTCCGCCGGAGGCCCTGGGCTTGCCGGGCCTCGGGTCCGCCGGAGGCCCTGGGCTTGCCGGGCCCCGGACCCGCCGGACGCCCCGGACCTGCCGGGCCCTTGGCCGCCCCGGGCCCTCCCCGGGCCTGCCGGACGCTCCGGACCTGCCGGGCCCCTCGGGCCTGCCGGACGCCCCGGACCCGCCGGGCCCTTCGGAGGGCCCGGCGGACCCTCGGGCTACCCGGCCGCCCCGGCCGTACCGGACTCGTACAGTGCGTGGGCCGCCCGCAGTACCAGCGCGTCGGCGTGGCGGGCGGCCACGAGCTGGACGCCGATCGGCAGTCCGGCCGCGTCGGTGCCGACGGGGACGGTCGCCGCGGGCTGCTGGGTCAGGTTGAACGGGTAGGTGAACGGGGTCCAGCCCGTCCACCGCCGGTGTCCCGATCCCTTCGGCACCTCCACGCCCGCCTCGAACGCGGTGCGGGGCACGGTCGGAGTGACCAGCAGGTCGTACGTGTCGTGGAAACGGCCCATGCGCCGGCCCAGATCCATCCGGACGTCGACCGCCGCCAGGTAGTCCAGCGCCGACCGGCGCGCCCCGGTGGCGCAGATCTCGCGCAGCCCGGGATCCAGCAGCCCCCGCTGCTCACGGGTGAGGTGCTGCACCACCCGCGCCGCCCCGGAGAACCACAGGGTGTGGAAGGCGTCCGCCGGATCCGAGAAGTCCGGGTCGGTCTCCTCCACGTACGCGCCGAGCGCGGCCAGCCGCTCCACCGCCCGCCGCACCGCCGCCGCGACCTGCGGCGCCACCGCGACCTGCCCGCCCAGCGACGGCGAGTACGCCACCCGCAGCCCCCGCACCCCGCCGCCCAGCCCCTCCCGGAACGAGCCGGGCGACGGGGCCAGCGCCGACCAGTCGCGGGAGTCCGGGCCGCTGATCACATCCATCATCAGCGCCGCGTCCGCCGCGTCCCGCGTCATCGGGCCGACGTGCGCCAGCGTGCCGAACGCGCTCGCCGGATACAGCGGCACCCTCCCGTACGTCGGCTTCAGCGCGAAGACGCCGCAGAACGCCGCCGGGATGCGGACACTGCCCCCGCCGTCCGTCCCCAGCGCCAGCGGTCCCGCGCCCAGCGCCACGGCAGCCGCCGCGCCCCCGCTGGAGCCCCCGGCGGTGCGCGCCGGGTCGTACGGGTTGCGGGTGACGCCGCTGAGCGGGGAGTCCGTCACGGCCTTCCAGCCGAACTCGGGGGTCGTCGTCTTGCCCAGGAAGACGGCGCCGTGCTCCCGCAGCCGGGCCACCGACGGCGCGTCCTCGTCCCAGCGGCCCGCCGCCGGGTCGACGGCGCGCGAGCCGCGCAGGGTCGGGGCGCCGCGCAGCAGCAGGATGTCCTTCACCGTGACCGGCACCCCGTCGAGCAGCCCGTGCGGCTCGCCGCGCCGCCACCGCTCCTCGGACGCGGCGGCCTGTTCCAGCGCCTGATCGGGGAAGAGCCGGACGAACGCGTTCACCTCCGGCTGGATCTCCTGGGCCCGCTCCAGCGCCGCGCGGGTCACCGCCACGGGACCGAACGCGCCGGTGCGGTAGCCGTCGAGGAGCCGCACGGCGGTGAGGGATGTGAGAGCGGTGCGGTCGGTGGGGTCGGTGCCTCGGGTCATCCACGCTCCCGGGTGGTCAGGGGTGCCGGGCGGGCCGGGGGTGCCGGCGGACGCCGGGCGGGTCAGTGTCCGGGTACATACCCACGCTGCTTGTCGACCACGTTCACCAGTGGCTTGCCGGCGGCCCAGAGCTCGTACAACTCCACGAACTGGGCGCCGAGTTCGTCCCGCCACCCCAGGGTGTCCCCGCTCATGTGCGGGGACACGATCAGTCCCGGCACATCCCACAGCGGGCTGTCCGGGGTGAGCGGCTCGGACGTGAAGACGTCCAGGGCGGCGCCCGCGAGCCGGCGCCGTTCCAGCGCCTCGGCGAGCGCGTCCTCGACGACCAGCGGTCCGCGGCCGATGTTGACGAAGTGGGCGGACGGCTGCATCAGCCCGAAACGGCGGGCGTCGAACATGCCCCGGGTCTGCTCGGTGAGCGGCGCGGCGGCGACCACCCAGTCGGCGCGGGCGATCAGCCGGTCCAGGTCCTCGGCGCCGTGCACGGCCGCGGTGCCGTCCGACCCCGCGCGCGCGGTGCGGCCGACCAGCGCGGTGGTGACGCCGAGCGCCTCGAGCGTGCCGGCGACCGCCCGGCCGATCGGCCCCGATCCGACGACGCAGGCACGGGTCCCGGCGACCCCGCGCGACTCGCGGTGGAGCCAGGTCCGCTCCCGCTGGAGCGCCAGCGTCCGCGGCAGGTCCTTCGCCATCGCCAGCACGAGCGCGGCGACGTACTCGGCGATCGGCCGGTCGAAGACACCGCGCGCGTTGGTGACCACCGTGTCGGAGACGGCGAGTTCCGGACACATCAGATGGTCCACGCCCGCGCTCGCCGTGTGCACCCAGCGCGGCCTGGGGCCCTCGCCCGGCCAGGCGGCGCGTACCGCGTGCGAGGTGAAGTCCCAGACCAGCAGCACGTCGGCGGAGGGAAGCCGCTCGGCGAGCGTCGAGGCGTCCGCGTGCTCGACGCGGACCCTGCCGGTCAGCCGGCCCAGCCGGGGCGGCGGATCGGCGTCCAGGACGAGCAGCGTGGGAAGGGGCACGGAAGAGATCCCGGGGGTGAGGGAACGGCCGGTCGAAGGGCCGGTCGAAGGGCCGGTCGAAGGACTGGTCGAGGGGCCGGCCGCGGGGCCGGTCGAGGGGGTCGTCCGAGGAGAGGTCATGGCTGCCTTTCCCTCATAGGACCGGAAGTCTGAGATGTACGGATTGACCACGCTGGCACCCCGAACCTACCGTCGTCAACACGGGCGTTTCCACGAACCGTTGCGTGCTCGTCTCTCACCGTGAGGCCGGTGCTGACATGGACGTCTCCTTTCTCGGCGGACCAGGCCCGCAGCGCGGTGTCGGGGTGGTCGCCCCCTTCGACTTCGCGCTGGACCGCGAGCTGTGGCGGTGGACGCCCGACGACGTGTCCCTGCACGTCACCCGGACGCCGTACGTGCCGGTCGAGGTGAGCCTGGACCTCGCCCGCATGATCAGCGAGCACGAGACCCTCCAGAATGCCGTGGGCACCCTCACCGAGGTCACCCCCGAGGTCGTCGCGTACGCCTGTACGTCGGGCAGCTTCGTCGGCGGGGCCATGGGTGAGCACGCCATGTGCGAGGCGATGAGCAGGGCCGGCTCGGTCCCCGCGATCACCACCTCGGGCGCACTGCTGGAGGCGTTGGTGGAGCTGGACGTACGGCGGCTGGCGCTGGTGACGCCCTACACCGTGTCGGTGACCCGGGCGCTGGAGGAGTACGTGGCGCAGGCCGGGGTCACGGTCACCGGCCGCGCGTACATGGGCCTGACCCGGCAGATCTGGAAGGTCGCCTACCGCGAGGTGGTCGACATGGCCCGGCGGGCGGCGGCGCGCGGCCGGCTCGGTGCGGCGGACGCGCTGTTCCTGTCCTGCACCAACCTGCCGACCTACGACGTGATTCCGCAACTGGAGGCGGAACTGCGCATACCGGTGATCTCGGCCAACCAGGTGACCATGTGGGCGGCGTTGCGCCGACTGGGTACCCGAGCGGTGGGACCGTATCAGGCGCTGATCGACACGTCGGCGCGCACCGGCACCGGTAGTGGTAGCGGTAGCTGTACCGGGAGCGCACTGCCGGGCCCGGCGGCCGGCACCGTGGTGCCGGCCGCCGGACCGGTGGTGCCGGCCGCCGGACCGGTGGTGCCGGCCGCCGGACCGGTGGTGCCGACCGGCTCCGTACTGCCGGAAGGGCAGGAGCCACCGGACGTGCGGGGCGCGCACGGCGTGTCGGACGCGCAGGGTGTGCCGGGCGCGCAGGGCGTGTCCGGCGGACCGGACGAGAAGCAGCAGGAAGGCTGGACATGACCGCACTGGGATTCCTCTACCCCGGACACTCCGCCGAGGACGACTATCCGCGCATCGAGCAACTGCTGGGCAGCGACGTACGGGTGGACCTGGTGCACACCGAGATCGGTGAGGACGCGCACCGGGCCGACGCCCTGCTCGAGATGGGCGCGGCCGACCGGCTCGCGGCCGGCCTCCAGGAACTGCGGCTCACCGGCGCCGACGCCGTGGTGTGGGCCTGTACCAGCGGCAGCTTCGTCCGCGGCTGGGAGGGCGCCCACGAGCAGGTGCGCGCCCTCGCCCGTACGGCGGGCCTGCCCGCCTCCTCCACGTCCTTCGCCTTCGTGCACGCGGCGCGGGAGATCGGGGCCCGGCGGGTCGCCGTCGGGGCGACCTACCCGGACGACGTGGCCACGCTCTTCGCGGAGTTCCTGGCGGCCGGCGGGGTGGAGGTGACCGCGGTGACCAGCTCCGGGGTCATCACGGCGGCGGAGGTCGGCACCTGGGGCGAGGCCGAGCTGTTCGCCCTCGCCCGCGCGGCCGACCACCCGGACGCCCAGGCCCTCCTCCTCCCCGACACGGCCCTGCACACGGCCGCCCACCTCCCGGCCCTCGAGAAGGAGCTCGGCAAACCGGTCCTCACCGCCAACCAGGTCTCCGTCTGGGAGGGGCTGCGCCTGGCCGACCGCCGGGTGAACGCGCCGAGCCTGGGCGCCCTGTTCACGCGGGAACCGATCGTGCAGGCGTAGCGGCCCGCGGAGCCGCGTGGAGTTCCGTGCCCCAGCCGCGTGGAGTTCCGTGGAGCGAGTACGGAGCCATGTGGAGCCGTACGGCTCCGTACGGAGCCATGTGGGGTCCCGGGGCGGCCCTCGGGCGTCCCGCCAGGGAATAAGCGGGGGCGGTCTCCTGTTGCGAAGACGGCGAACGTCACTCGAAACAGGAGGCACCCCACCGTGGCCGCAGACGACACCGCAGGCGCCGAGAGCCGAGGAGCCGGCGAGGTCCGGGAAGCCGACGGGATCCGCGGCGTGACGCACGGCTCGGCGCCCGTTCCGCTGTCCGTGCTGGACCTGGTCACGGTCGGGGCCGGTCAGACCGCCTCCGACGCGCTGCGCACCAGCGTCGACCTCGCCCGGCTCGCCGAGGCGCGCGGCTTCCACCGCCACTGGGTCGCCGAGCACCACTCCATGCCCGGTGTGGCGTCCTCGTCCCCGGCCGTGATCCTCGCCCACCTCGCCGCGCACACCGAGCGCATCCGGCTCGGTTCGGGCGGAGTGATGCTGCCCAACCACGCCCCGCTCGTCATCGCCGAGCAGTTCGGCACGCTGGAGGCGCTGGCCCCCGGCCGGATCGACCTCGGCCTCGGCCGGGCCCCCGGCACCGACGGCGCCACCGCCGCCGCGCTGCGCCGCACCGACCGGCTGAACGAGGGCGCCGACGACTTCCCCCAGCAGCTCGCCGAGCTGATCCGCTTCCTGGACGACGACTTCCCCGACGGCCACCACTACCACCGGATACACGCCGTCCCGGGACCGGTCCAGGCGACCTCGCCGGGCGGGGTGCAGTCGCCGCACCGGCCGCCGGTCTGGCTGCTCGGCTCCTCCGGGTTCAGCGCCCGGCTGGCCGGCATGCTCGGCCTGCCCTTCGCCTTCGCCCATCACTTCTCGGCGCAGAACACGATCCCCGCGCTGGACCTCTACCGTGAGTCGTTCAGCCCGAGCGACGTCCTCGACGAGCCCTACGCCATGATCGGCGTCTCCGCGCTCGCGACCGAGGACGAGAAGGAGGCCCGGCGCCAGGTCCTGGCCGCCGCGCTCAACATGGTCCGGCTGCGCACCGGCCGCCCCGGGCTGGTTCCCACCCCGGAGGAGGCCGAGGCGCACCCGTTCTCGCCGATGGAGCAGGAGTTCGTCGACTCGTGGAACGCCAACGTCGTGTACGGCACCCCGGACGAGGTCCGCGCCGGTCTGGACGACCTGCACAAGCGCACCGGCGCCGACGAGCTGATGATCACGGCGAACGCGCACAGCGGTGACGTACGCCTGCGGTCCTACGAACTCATCGCGGACGCCTACGGGTTGCCGACGACCGGGTCGCCGACGACCGGGTTGCCGACGACCGGGTCGCCGACGACGTCCGCCTGAACCCCCGGGGCGCCCAGCAGTTCGGAGATGCGGTCCGGCGGCACCGGGCGGGAGTACAGCCAGCCCTGACCGGTGTCGCACCCGATCCGGCGCAGCCGGGTGGCCTGCGCCGAGGTCTCCACGCACTCCGCGGTGACCGTCAGCCCCAGCCGGTGGGCGAGCTGCACCATCGCCTCCACGATGGCCTCGTCCGCCGGGCTGGGCGCCGCGGCCCGGTCCTCGTACTGGAAGCCGCGGACGAACGCGCCGTCCAGTTTCAGCACCGACACCGGAAGCCGGCTGAGGTAGGCCAGGTTCGAGTAGCCGGTGCCGAAGTCGTCGATGGCGATGCGTACGCCCATATCGCTGAGCGCGGTCAGCGCCTGGAGCGGCCGGCCCGAGGAGCCCATCACCGCGGACTCGGTCAGCTCCAGCTGGAGCAGCTGCGGCGCCAGACCCGTCTCCTTCAGGGTCTCGGCGACGTCCGCCACCAGGTCGGAGTCCCAGACCTGACGGACCGCCACATTCACGCTGACGAAGATCGGCGGCTCCCCGGGATGCTCGACCTGCCAGCTGCGGGCCTGCCGGCAGGCGGTGCGCAGCACCCAGCGACCGAGCTTGACGATCGAGCCGTCCTCCTCGGCGATGGAGATGAACCGATTCGGCGTCAGCGTGCCGAACTGCGGATGGTTCCAGCGGACCAGGGCCTCCACCCCGTGCACCCGGTCGTCCTCCATGCCGACCAGCGGCTGGTACTCCAGCGCGAACTCGCCCCGCTCGACGGCGGGGCGGAGCGCGGAGGCGAGGGCCTGACGGGTCATGCGGTGCGCGTTGCGCTCCGGGTCGAACAGCGTCCAGCGGGACTTGCCGTCGGCCTTCGCCCAGTAGAGGGTCGTGTCGGCGGCCTGCATCAGCGCGGTGGGCGTGGTCCCGGCCGCGTGCCGTTCGACCACACCGATGGACGCGGACACCGACAGCCGCTGGCCGGCCACGTCGAAGGGGTCCTGGATCGCGGCGAGCACCGACTCGGCGAGGTCGGCGAGCTGTTCGGTGCCCGTGGAGTCCTCCACCAGCAGCGCGAACTCGTCCCCGCCGAGCCGGGCCACCAGCGGGGTGCCGGTCCTGGCCCGGCCCGCCTCCTCGGCGCACAGCAGCAGCCGTTCGGCGACGGCGGCCAGCAGCCGGTCGCCGACGCGGTGGCCCAGGGCGTCGTTGATGGCTTTGAAGCCGTCGAGGTCCAGGGAGCAGAGCCCGATCCGGCCGGTGCCGCTCTGCTCGTACGACTCCGCCTCCAGGGCGGCCGTCAGCCGTTCGAAGAACAGGGTGCGGTTGGGGAGCCGGGTCACCGGGTCGTGCATCTGCAAGTGCCTCAGCCGGGCCTGGAGTTCATGGCGGGCGCTGATGTCGGTGACCGAGAGCAGCACGCCGTGCGAGTCGTGGGTGCCCTGTGAGCCCTGTGCGTCGTGCGTGTCGTGTGCGTCGTACTCGCCGTGGGCGGCGCCGTCGTCCGGAGGGAGCGGGGCGACCGACACCTGCACCCACAGGGAGTGTCCCTCGGGGTGCTTGAGCCGTCGTGTGCAGCGCAGCCGGCCCGGCCGGCCGCTCAGCAGGTCGCGGTAGGCGTGCCAGGCGCGGGCGTCGGAAGGGAGGTCCACCAGGTCGGCGGCGACCGCACCGACCAGGATGTCCGGGGCGCGGCCCAGCAGGGCGGCGAGCGTGCCGTTGGCGCTGATCACCCTGCCGTCACGGCCGACCACGGCCATGGCGAGGGGGGCGGCCGCGAAGACCGAGCGGTACGACGGAGGCGGGGGGAGCTCGGCGCGCCCGGTACGGGGTGGGGCAGTGATCTCACTCTCCGTGACGGTCGGTCGGTTGGAATCTGCTGCGGGCGTCGGCCCTTGGGACGTTCCGCTCACCGCTCGCTCCCGCCGTGCACTCGATCGCCGTCCGTGCCGGAAAGCCTCAGGAATGTCTCAGGAAAGTGTGCCGATCATAGAGGTCTCCCTGAAGCCCTTCCAGTCACTGTCCAGTGTCCAGGACGGTCCCGCATCTCTGCCAGATCGTTTCTGCTCGGAGGTGGACGGCTTCTTCAGGCCTCCGACCAGTTGTGACGTTCCGTGAGTGGTTCGGGGTGTCACCTGTGAACGGACTGTGCCGTCCCTCACCCGTCCGGTGCAGATAAACAGGGCGTATTACTGCAAACCATCACAGTCTGGGTGCGGTGTCCCGTGAACCGTCTCCCGGAGGTCCCCGTGCCGCGTCAGCTCGCCCCGAGGGGACTCGGCCGTGAGGCTCTGAGGGGGTTGGGCCGTCTGAGGGAGTTGGGCCGTCCGGGGGTGACGCGGTGGCCGAGGGCGGGGCTCCCGGGGCCGGACCGGCTGGGACCCGGCGGTCCGCTGTCACGCCCTCGGCTGCGCGGCACCACGGCCGTGTGCACCACCATGTCGGCGCTCGCGGCGACCTCCATGGTGGCCGCACCCTCCGCGACCGAGCCGTTCTCCGCGGTGCCGTGCGCCCTGACCCGCACCGACGCGCACCACTCGGAGGGTCTGGACACCTGGAACGCCGCCTACCCCCGTCCGTCCGGCCGGCTGGACGCGGTCATGGTGTTCCTGTCCTTCCCGGACTCGAACCCGCTGACCACACCCGGGGAACTGGCCGCCGACCACTTCCCCGCCACCGGCGACTTCTTCCACCGGGTCTCCTACGGCAGGTTCTCCCTGCACCCGCACGCCCTGCGCGACTGGATCCGGATGCCGCGCCCGTCCACCGCGTACGCCATACGGCGTGACTGGACCACGCGGCACCGGTCCGCCTATCTGCGCGACGCGCTCGCCGCGGCCGACCCCCAGGTCGACTTCTCGCGCTACGACGTCGTGTACTTCGTCGCCGACCCGGACGCGCCCGGTGTGGACTCCGACGCCACGAAGGTCGTCAACCTGGAGACCCCGCTGCGGGCGGACGGCACCGACATCCGCCGGGTCGTCACCGTGTTCGAGGACCATCCCCCGGACCGGCTGGTCCTCGCCCACGAGACCGGCCACGTCTTCGACCTCCCCGACCTCTACGACCGGCCCGTGGACGGCAAGGGCGACTGGGACACCCATGTCGGCGACTGGGACCTGATGGGCAGCCAGTTCGGGCTCGCCCCCGACCTGTTCGGCTGGCACAAGTGGAAGCTGGGCTGGCTGGACTCCCGGCAGGTGCGGTGCGTGCGGGGCACGGAGCCGGTACGGCTGACGCTGGAACCACTGGGGGCGGGGCCCGGGGTGCCGGTGACGAGCGCCGCCGGGGTGCCGTCCTTCGGGCTGGGCCGGGGCGTCAAGCTCGCGGTGGTGCGCACCGGCCCGGACACCGTGCTCGCCTTCGAGGCGCGGAGCCCGGTCGGCGACGACGTGGGCGCCTGCCGGCCGGGGGTGCTGGTCTACCAGGTGCGTGGCGCCACCCGGTCCGGGGGCGGCCCGGTCCAGGTGATCGACGCCCACCCGCACACGGAGGCCTGCTGGGGGGACTCGGTCTACCCGCCCCTCGCGGACGCCCCGGTCGCCCTCGGTGAGAGCTTCACGGTGCCGGGGGAGGGCGTACGGGTGGAGGTGGAGGGACGCACGGCCTCGGGCGACTGGACGGTACAGATCAGCACCGGCCGGGACGAGGACGGGAGCGGGAGCGAGAGAGGGGGAGCGGGTGTGGGCGGGGAGGACGCGTAAAAGGCCCCTTGCCGTGGCAAGAGGCCTTTCCGTGTCGTGCGCCGCCAGGGACTCGAACCCCGGACCCGCTGATTAAGAGTCAGCTGCTCTAACCAACTGAGCTAGCGGCGCCTGCTGACGTCGTAGACATTAGCACTCTGATCGGCGGGAGGAAAAATCGATATCCGTACGGCCGCGCGAGCCGCCCGTACGGCCGCCCAGAGCAGCACCTCCGGGCCCGGCAGCCAGGGATGACGCGTGTCCGGGGCGACCAGCCAACGGGAGCCGGAACGGTCCGCGCGAGCACCGGGCGCCGGGGCCGGAACGGTCACCGCGTCTCCGGCGCCGTGGCACAGCAGCGGCGGAACCGCGCCCGTACGGCCCGCTTCCCCAGGGCCCCTGCCGCGGGCGTCCCACTCCTCCCACCCCAGCAGCGCGGGTAGCCGCTGGGCGGTGCCGGGTGCCGCGAACAGCAGCATCCGGCCGCGGAACCCGGCCACCGGACCCGAACCCGGCCCCTCGTCCCACATCCGGTCCAGCATCCGGCGTCCGAAGGTGGAGGGCGCGCTCACCACATCGAAGACGGAGCCGCAGGGCAGCACGATCGGCGCCTCCGGCCGCTCCTCCCAGAGGGAGAGCGCACTGCGCGGATACGTTCCTGCGGAGGCGAGCCAGGCGGCGCCGTCCGGGGTGACCCCGGTGGCATCGGTGGCGCCGGTGGCACGGCCGGCATCAGGGGCGTTGCGTGTACTGCTCATGCCGTCTGTCTACCGGGGGTGAGGGAGCGGTTTCCCAGAGTTGCGGGAACCGGGGACGCGGAGGAGGTGAGGGAGGTATCGTGCCCACCTGGCATATGCCACGCCTGTTCGACCGGATGACTTCGGGGAGGCAGGGGCGGGGGCGGTGGTCCGGGGTCCGGTGGCCGGCGGCCCGGGGCGGTCGTACGGGGCGTCGTGCCTCACGAAGGCTCTATGGGGCCCTGGTCCTGGCCCTCGCCCC
The DNA here is from genome assembly GCF_036634175.1 of Streptomyces sp. P9-A2. Lineage (NCBI taxonomy): Bacteria > Bacillati > Actinomycetota > Actinomycetes > Kitasatosporales > Streptomycetaceae > Streptomyces > Streptomyces sp. P9-A2. Next base: position 2,926,591 of record NZ_JAZIFX010000001.1, on the reverse strand, counting down.
CGCGCAGCAGGTCCCGGCCGAACTCGACCATCTTCTTCGCGTAGTCCTCGGTCCACTCGGCCCGCTCGGCGATGTCGGCGGCCGTCAGCCGGTCGAAGTGCCGGGGGTCGGCCAGCTGGGCCGCCGCCATCGCCTGGAACTCCATCGCCCGGTCCGCCGCCACACGGAACGCGAGCGTCAGTTCCGTCGCCCGCTCCAGCAGTGCGCGCGGGTCGTCGATCGACTCAAGGTCGAAGAAGTGCTCCGGATCGGCTGCCGCCGCCGTGGGCTCGAACAACAGGGGCGCGGGGCGTAGCCGCGGTGCGTCCCGACGCGGCGTGGGCTCCGCCATGTCTTCTCCTTCGTGCTTGCTCGTGCGTGCGCTTCGGCCCACTGGGAGGAGCGGGCCACCTTCCATTCTCCCGCGTCCCGCAAGAGGGCCTCGGGGCCGGTGGGGTCATGGCCGGCAGGGGATCCGGTGCCGGGCGAGGTGGGCCAGGACTGAATGGTTGACCTCCCAGCCGTCCGGGAACTTCACGAGGGTGCCCAGCTGGACCGGTTCCGTGGACGGGTAGGCGTCCAGCAGCTCGCCGACGCCCGCCCGGCACACCACGATGCAGGCGTGCCGGTGCCGGGAGGCCAGTACGCACAGTCGGCCCGTCTCCAGGTGGAAGGCGGTGGCGTCGGGGCGGCCGGACAGCGGGTGCAGCACCACCGTGACGTCGAACTCCCGGCCCTGGAGCCGGTTCGCCGTGTCGACGGTGACGTCCGCCGCCCCCAGCGCGGCCAGTGCCGACCGTACCGCCGCCGCCTGGTCGCGGTGCGCGGTGCCGACGGCGATCCGGTCGGCGGTGAGCGGCACGGCCTCGGGGGACCGCTCCGAGACCGAGGCGCCCTTCCGGTCCAGCAGCCGGCGGACCACCAGCGCCACCGCCCGTACCGCCTCCGGGTCGGTGCGCGGGGTGTGCCGGGCGGGCAGCTCCAGCAGGCCCCAGCCGGACTCGGCGGCCTCGTCGATCACCCGGTCGGGCCCCGAACCGTCCGACGGGACCCCGAGCGCGAGCCGCCGGTCGCCGTGCCCGGTGCCGCTGCGGAACGGCGTGTACGGGTAGAACGCGTCCGACACCAGGGGCGCCGCCGAGGCGGGCAGCCGCCACGACACCGGCAGGCGGTGCTGCGGCAGCTCGGGATTGTGCGCGAGCAGCGTGGTCACGGCGGACGCGGACGGGTCGTACGACAGCCCCGCCCACTGCTCGCCGCCCACGATCGAGAACGGGTCCAACTGCCCCGGGTCACCCACGAACAGTGCCCGCTCGAACAGCCCGGCCACGGCGAGCAGCGCGTCCGAACGCATCTGGTACGCCTCGTCCACGATCGCGTGCGCCCATGGCTCGACGCCCTTGACGTGCGCCCACTTGGCGGCCGTCGAGACGACCACGTCGAGCCCGGCGAGGTCGGCCGCCTTCGCCGACTTGCGGACGTTGTCCAGCCCGTCGAGCGCCTTGTCGTACGGGTCGGTGTCACTGCTGTGCAGCCGGCCGACCGGCAGGGCGGGGTTCCTCTCGGCGAGCCGCAGCACCAGGTCGTCGACCTGGGCGTTGGTCTGCGCCACCACCATCAACGGGCGGCCCGCGTCGGCCAGTTCCAGCGCCGCGCGGACCACGAGGGTGGACTTGCCGGCGCCGGGCGGAGAGTCGACGACCACACCGCGGGCGGTGCCGTACAGGGTGTCGCGCAGGATCGCGTCGGTGGCACGGGTGGCGGCCGCGCCGGCGTCGAAGACGGCCTCGGCGGATGAGTGGCGGGTCACAGCACGTCCTCCTCGGTCACCGGGTCGGCGGGCTCCTGCGTGGCGGCCTCCGCGCCGGGCGGGCCGCCGTGTGTCCACGGTGTCTCCTCCGGGTCGGGCAGTTTCGCCCCGCCGCGCGGCTCGTGCTCGAACAGGGTGAAGCAGACGCGGTCGCCCTTCTCCGGCACCGAACCCGCCTCCGGCTCCTTGCCGCGGCCCATCTTGTCCATGATCCGCAGGACGAGCAGCCCGCCGGTGACCGCCCCCTCCCCGGACAGCCCCTCCCCGGCCGATCCCTCTTCGGCGCCGTCCCTCCCGTGCCTGTCGGTCTCGTCCTCGTACGCGACGAACTCGGCCGCCTGCGGTTTTCCGCCGAGCGAGCGGTACACCCGGGTCCGCGCGCCCAGGTGCGGGCGGTCGTCCGTGCGGACGGTGACCAGCGGGCGCGGGCTCGGCCGCTTACTCTCGCTGTACGCCATGACGACGTCGGTGACCTCGCCCGCGAACGCCTCCCCGGACAGCCGCCGGCCCGCCATCACCAACGGGTCGTCCAAGGCTTCCTGCGCTTCCAGCCGGGCCTGTTCCCGCTCGCGCGTGGCGAGCTTGTTGGCCGCGGTCACCGCGTCGTCGCGGCGCGGCTGCGGCGGCTCTCCGGCCAGCACCCGGTCCCGGTGGCCGGTGAACGACCAGCGGTCGCGCGTCCACCGTTCCTCGACCCGCGTGCCCTCGGGCAGCGCGCGCAGCAGGTCCAGGCCCCGCCACACCGCGTCCCAGGTGGGCCGCGTACGGCTCTCCACCAGGGAGCGGATCTCCCGCTCCGCCGCCGTCAGCGCGCCGAGCCGCTCGTCGGCCTCCAGGCCGTCCTGCGCGGCGGCGAGCGCCGTACGGGCGCGGTCGTACCGTTCGATCGCCGGGGCGAGCAGTTTGTTGTCGAACGCCGGGTCGGTCGCCGGGCCCGCGGGCGGGCACCGCAACTGCCCGTCGGCGTCCCGAGCCAGCTCCGCCTCCCGCGCGGCCTCGGCGCCCGAGCGGCCCGCGGGCGGGTCGATCCACGCGAGCAGCGCCCCCAGGTGCTGGTCCTCCAGGGTGGACTGCCCGGTAGCCCAGTGCCGGCCCAGCAGATCGGTCATGGCGGGCAGCAGCGACGACCCGGGCACCCGGGCCCGCTCCCCGAAGTGCGTCAGCCACCGTCCGAGCAACGGAACCCGGGGCGGCGCCGGGAAGGGCGCCTCCGGGTCTTGCTCCGCCGTGCGCCTGAACCGCGTGGAACGGCCGAGGAGCCGTACGAGCTCGACACCGGCCCGGCTCGGCACGATCAGCTGCGGGGCGTCCGCGCACAGTTCGACCTCGACTTTGATCCGTTTGCCGGTCTCCGGGTCGGTCTCGCTGCGTTCCGCGGCCTCCACGGCCTCGGCGCAGCCGTCGATGTAGGGCAGGACCACGTCGGCCAGTTCGGCCAGGAACGCGAACCTGAGATCACGGTCGCGCGGCTGCGGTACGGCCAGCAGCCGGGGCGCGTCCCGGTCGGTGCCCACCAGCGCGCCGAGCGGGGCGCCCGCCTCACCGGCGGTGGTCAGCGGCACGAACACCAGGGGCCGCCGGGACAGATGCCGGTGCCGGACGGTGGCGGCGGGCCGGGCACGGCCGGTGCTGACGGCCTCGAGGCGGGCGAGGGTGGTGATCAGAGACAAGGGGCCACCTCCGCGGGGGCGGTCCCCGCCACGCCGGCGAGGGCCCGCGTGCCGGCGAACGCCTCGGCTCCGGCGAGCGCCTCCGCGCGCAGTGCCGCCGCCCTGCGCAGGGCGGCGACCGTCGGATCGTCGGGGTCGCCGAGCTCACCGCGGGCCGCCGCCAGTACGTCCTCGACCGTGGTCAGGCCGCCCAGTTCGGCACGGACCGGGCGGCCCAGGGTGGTCACCGCGTCCTGTGCCCGGGAACGGTCCCGGCAGTGGAAGGCCAGTTCGCACGCGGACAGGCACTCCGGCGCGTAGCTCGCCGGGACGGACTCCACGGACGCCGTCAGCCGCTCGCGGGGCAGTTCGGGGGCGAAGCAGGTGCCGTCCGGGAGCGTGTCGGCGATGTTCTCGATGCGGGTGAGCCGGGCCAGCTGACGGGCGGTCACCGCACGTTGCTTGCGCACGTCCACCGCGGACGCGGTCGGCAGGTTGGAGAAGTCCTTGGGGCACACCAGCAGGATCCGGTGCCGCACCCGGGGAGCCCCGCCGGAGGCGTTCGGGGTGTTCGGGGCGTCCGGTGCGGTGGCGAGGCGGGCGGCGACCTCCTCCAGTGCGAGGACGTACACCGCCGCCTGCCGGGCCGCCGCGCCGACCTTCGCCGGATCGGCGGACCCGTCCAGCAGGGGGAAGGACTTGATCTCCACGACCGTCCAACTGCCGTCCGGGTGCACCACCACCGCGTCCGGCTCCAGGAAGGCCGGGGAACCGGCGACGTCCAGCGCGAGCAGCGGATGGTCGAGCAGCGTCCACTCGCCCGGCGCCAGGACGGCCTCGCCCAGCGCCAGTTCCGTACGCGCCGCACGCCCCGCGTGGCCCGCCGCGGACAGGTCGGGCACCCGGGCGGCGGCGGGCGGTTCGGCCGAGCGGTCCAGCTTCTCGTGGACCAGCCGCAGCAGCTCCGTACCGCCGTCGGCCTTGACCTTGGCCTCGAACGCGTTGCCCCGGACGAACGCGAACTGGGACTGGCCGAAGACCGACGGGGAGCCCAACGCGCCCGCGAGCGTGGCCTTGTCCACCCCCGCGCCGTCGAGGATCGCGCGCCGCTCGCAGCCCGGGTTGGCGGCCAGGGCGGCGAGGGCGCGCGCGTCCAGCGCCTTGGCCCGTACGTCCGGACCGCGCAGTTCAGCGAGCCGGTGCCGCAGCTGTCTCGGCGTCTTCCCCGTGGGCCGGAGGGGAGTCGCCCGGCTCGGTTCCGGAGGCGAACCGTGGCTCGAGCTGTCGCTGCCGCTGCCCTGGAAATTGCTCACCCGTGGAAGTCTGGCATCCGTCACTGACAATCGGGGAACCCGGGACGGAGGAGACCACCGGGGCCGGTGCGAAGCGCGGCAGCACACGGGCCCTCACCCGGTCCGTGGTGCGCAACACGACCGGTGTGAGCAGCAGTCCGGCGCCCATCACGGCGGCACCCGCGACCGCGTCGAGGAAGTAGTGGTTGGCGGTGCCCATCACCACGACGATTGTCACCAGTGGGTAGATCACAGCGGCGGTCTTCGCCGGGCGCGTACCGCCGTACCGCCACAGGATCACCCCGCACCACAGGGCCCAGCCCACGTGCAGACTCGGCATCGCCGCGTACTGGTTGGTCAGTCCGCCCAGGCCTCTGGGGGCGCTGGCCTCGCCCGCCCACCAGCCGTACGAGCTGTACTGGGCCATGGTGTCGACGAAGCCGTGGCTCGCGTCGAGCAGCCGGGGCGGGCAGGTGGGCAGCAGCGTGAAGCCGATCAGCCCGATGAACGTCGACGTCATCAGCCAGGTGCGGGCGGCGCGGTAGCGCACCGCGCGGGAGCGGAACAGCCAGACCAGGAGCACGGGCGTCACCAGGTAGTGCAGCGACGCGTACCAGAAGTCGGCCGGTATCCCCAGCCACGGCTCGCGCGTGAAGAGACGGTTCAGCGGGTGCTCGGCGTTGAGGTACAGCGCCTGCTCGATGCGCAGGATCGCCAGACCGTGGTCCACGGCGTCGGTGACATCGCCCCGGACCAACAGCCGCCCCGCGGAGTAGCAGGCGTACACGAGAAGGATCAGCGGCAGCTCGGTCCACCAGCGCAGCCGGGTCGCCGGGGCCCCTTCGGTACCCGGTGTCTCGGTGTGCGGCATCCGTTCGCCCTCTCCCTCGTTCCGATACGACGCCCCTGCGGCGGTCGGCCACTCTACGGTGTGGACGCACCCCGCGGAGGCGCCTCGGCCCTGATAGACGTCGGGATCGCCCACCGGGTTGCCCGTATCCAGGGTGCGCGATGATGAAGGGGTTCCACCTGTGATTTCTCCGGAAGGTCTCCCATGGCACCGCGCATGCTGCTGGCCCGGCACGGACAGACCGCGTGGTCGCTGTCCGGCAAGCACACCGGCAGGACCGACGTACCGCTCCTGGACGAGGGCCGCCAGGGTGCCAAGCTGCTCGGTGAGCGCCTGCACCGGCCGCCGTACGACGGGGTGCCGGGCATCGAGGTGCGCACCAGCCCGCTCTCCCGCGCACGGGAGACCTGCGAACTCGCCGGGTTCGGCGAGCGCGCGCAGCCCTGGGACACCCTCATGGAGTGGCACTATGGCGCCTACGAGGGACTGACCCCCGCGGAGATACAGGCGGACCGCCCCGGCTGGCTGATCTGGCGGGACGGTGTCCCCGAGGGGGAGACCCTCGGGGAGGTGACGGCCCGCGCGGACGAGGTCGTGGCCTGGGCGCGCTCCGCCGACCGTGACGTCCTGGTCTTCGCCCACGGGCACATCCTGCGTTCCATCGGCGCCCGCTGGCTGGGACTGCCGCTCGACTTCGCGGCCCGCATCCGCCTCAACCCGACCTCCCTGTCGGTCCTGGGCTGGGCGTACGGGGAACCGGCCGTCGAGAGCTGGAACGACCTGGGGCACCTGGCGGGCTGAACGCCTCGGGGCCGTCCGTCGTTCCCGCCGGTCGCCCGCGGGAACCGGCCACCCGCGCGGGTGCCGGTCGCCGCGCGCGTGCGGCTGCTCACACCGCGCGGGTGCCGGTCACACCGCGCGGGTGCCGGTCACACCGCGCGGGGGAGTGAGGCGTGGCGGTCCAGGAAGGCCGAGACGCCCGAGGCGTGGCGGTGCGGGAGCAGGACGCGCGCGGTGCCCGCCAGTATCGTCCGGACCCGGGACGACTGGACCTCCAGCAGCAGGTCCAGTACCCGCATCCCCGCCGCGGCCGCCTCGTCGGGGTGTCCGCCGCGCGCCAGGTCGTCCGCCAGCTCCGCCGTGTACAGCGCGATGTTGCGGGTGAAGTGCGGGTCCTGGAGCTCCGCCGCCCGCCGCGCGTGCCGGGCCGCCCGCGGCCAGTCGCCCAGGGTGGACCAGCACTGGGCCTCCAGGCCCTCCAGCTCGGCTTCCCCGTAGAAGGTCATCCACTCGGGGTCGGCAGGCGTGGTGCCGCGGTCGAAGTAGGCCTGCGCGCGGGCCAGCGCCTGCTCGCAGCCCGCCCGGTCGGCGAGCCCCGCCCAGCCGCCCGCCTCGCGCAGCGCCAGCAGCGACATCAGCCGGGGCGAGCCGAGCGGGCGCGCGGCCCGCTGCGCCGCCTGCGCCGCCCGCACCGCCTCCCGCGGCCGGCCCGCGTCGCGGGCGAGGAACGCGGTGTTGCAGAAGGCGTGCGCCTCGAGCCCTGAGTCTCCCGTCACCCGCGCGGTCGCCAGTGCCTCCGCGTAGTGCGAGCGGGCGTCGTCGAAGCGGCCCGAGTCGTGCGCCAGCCAGCCCACCGAGATGGCCAGTTCACCGGCGCCCGCGTACAGCCGGTCCGCCGTCCGCTGCCGGGTCGCGCCGGCGTCGAGCAGGGCGTAGGCGGCGCGCAGCGGTGCGGAGGCCCGTCGGTAGAGGCCGTCGGCCCCGTGCCGGTCGTCGAGCAGCCGGATGTGGCGGACGGCTTCTTCCAGGGCTCCGGCGTCGCTCGCACCGGGGCGGCGCACGGCGTGCTGTGCCGCCGAGGCGTCCGGGGCGAGCGCGAGCGGGCTCAGCGAGGCGGCGGCCACCGTGGCGCCCCCGCGGGTCATGAATGCGCGACGCAGCACGTCGCTCTCCTCGTAGTCGTGGTGCGTGTCGTACGGGTTCTGCGTGTCATAGGGCTCGGCGGCCCCGCTGCTCTCACCGGTGACGAGCGCCGGGGCCCCGGCGGGCGCCGGGGGAGTGCCCCCGGCGTCCCGCGTCCGGCGCCCGCGGACCGACGCGCGGGACGCGAAGCCCAGGTCGGTCAGCGTGCGGCCGGGGAACATGTGCAGGAACACCCGCTCATAGGCGTAGTTGGGGCAGCGGATCTCACCCGCCTCCACCCGGTGCACATACCGCGCGTCACAACTGACCCGCTCGCCGATCTCGCGAGCGGCACGGCGGACCGACGCGGCGAACTCGGCCGGCGAGCGCGGTCCGCGCAGTTGCCGGAAGACGAGATTCGGCCGCGGGGGCCGGTCGGGTGGTGACGAGGGCACCGTTGACGACGCCATGGCCGGGTCCTCTCTGCGAACCGTCGAACCATGCCGGACATCAGGGCGGTTTCTTGCGGTTCGTCATGGTGCGTCCATGTGCCGCGCGGCGCCGCTCTGGTACCGGCGGGCAAGAACGTACCCGCTGTGACGGAGCCGCCACGCAAAGTTTGGCAACAAACCGGATATCTCGTACGTGATCCGCCATGAACTGCCATTCTGTGCTATTGGGTTCCGCCGTAGCCGTTGACGGTCCGCCGCGTTGAACCGGTGGACCGGGAGACGGACCGGGAGCGCATTCGGCTCCCGGTTCCCGGCCCCGCCCGTTCGGGCGGGGCCGCAGGAGCGCGGGTGGTGGAGGCCGGACATGCGAAGGCCGGGATGTGGAGGCCGGGATGACGAACAGCCGGAGCAGTGAACCCCGGACGCCGCGCGGCGGGCCGTCGGGCGGCTGCGACGTGGTGACGGTTCCGGCCCGCCAGGGCCTGGAGGCGGTCGACATCCTCCGGCGCGGTGAGGCGGGCGACGCGGTGGGTCCCGTCCTGCACGACGACGGCGGGCGCACGCTCGGGTTCCTGGTGCCGCCGGGGACGGCCGCGGAGTGGGACGTGCCGGGCAGCACCTGCTGGGAGACCGACGGCCGTGGACCGCACCCGGCCCTCGCCCTCAAGGCCTCCGACCTCAAGGCCTCCGCACCCGAGGCCTCCGCCCCCGAGCCGCCGATGGAGGGCTCGGACTGGCTGCTGCCGCCCGAGGGCACCGACCTCGCCACCGACCCCGCGGCCCTGCGGGAGGCGCTGGGCGAGGCGCAGCGTCTGATCGACGCGGTGGACGGTTACCGGTGGGGGCCGCCGCGGGCGGGTGGTGAGCGGGCGGCCGGTGAGGGGGGCCGGTGAGGGGATGGGTGAGGGGGGCGGGCGTCGGGTGACAATGGCCCCATGGGCAGGACCAGGAACTCCGGGCGCGGGCAGGCCGCCGCCGACACCGTCGTCGAGAGCGTCGACGGGGGGCTCGCCCGGCTCGTCCCCGACCGGGAGCGGCCGAGGGCGTGGACGCTGCTGATCGACGACGCCCCGCAGTCGCACGTCGACCTGGACGACCCGGCGTACCTCTCCTTCGAGTACCAGCGGCGGCTCGGACATGTCGTCGACACCGTCGCACCGGCCGGCCGGCCCCTGCAGGCCGTGCATCTCGGCGGCGGCGCGTTCACCCTCGCCCGGTACGTCGCCGCCACCCGGCCCCGGTCCACCCAGCAGGTCGTCGAGCGGGACGCGAAGCTGGTGCAACTGGTCCGCCGGGAGCTGCCGGTCGACCCCAGGTCACGGATCAGGGTGCGCTCGGTGGACGCCAGGGAAGGGCTCGCGAAGGTACCGGACGGATGGGCCGGCCTCGTCGTCGCCGACGTGTTCAGCGGCGCCCGCACCCCCGCCCACCTGACCTCGACCGAATTCCTGGACGACGTCCGCAGAGCCCTCGCACCCGGTGGGGTCTACGCCGCCAACCTCGCCGACGGACCGCCGCTGGCCCATCTGCGCGGCCAGATCGCCACCGCCGCCGCCCGGTTCGCCGAACTCGCTCTGATCGCCGACCCGGTGGTCCTGCGCGGCAAGCGCTTCGGAAACGCCGTGCTGGTCGCCTCCGATCTGCCCCTCCCGATCGCCGAACTGACCCGCCGCGCGGCCTCCGACCCGCACCCCGGCCGTGTCCAGCACGGCCCGGAACTCAGGAACTTCGCCGGCGGAGCCGCCCCGGTCACCGACCTGGCGGCGGTCGCCTCACCCGCGCCACCGGCATCGGTGTTCCGCTGACCGCCTCGGTCCGTGCCGGTCGGTCCGTGCCGGTCGGTCCGTGCCGGTCGGTCCGTGCCGGTCGGTCCGTGCCGGTCGGTCCGTGCCGGTCGGTCCGTGCCGGTCAGCCCGTGCCGGTCGGTCTGCGCCGGTCAGTACGTGCCGATCTCCACGCGCGGCGGGCCGTCGTGCCAGGTGCAGAAGACCGACACCCGGTCCGCGCCCGACGCGAACTCCACCCGGATCCACGACTCCGTCTTCCACACCTGCATCGACCAGCCCGCCCCGGGCGTCGCCGACACCAGGGAAGCGGACGTCTCGCCGAGGTCGAAGACCGCCCGGCCGCCGGCGGTGTCGTAGGCCTTGACCTCGCCGGGGGCCGCCGGGGCCGGGTCGCCGCCGGCCGGCCCGGGGTCGGCCGGCTTCGGCTCGGGTGCGGCGGACGTCCCGCCGGGCTCCCGAGCCGACTGCCGCGACGACTCGGAGGCCTTCGCGTCCGAATCCTCGGCGTCCTTCGCGTCCTTGCCGGCGCCCTTGTCCTTCGAGCCCTCGCCGTCCTTGTCGTCCCCGGCGTCCTTCGGCGTCTCCCCGTCGGAGGGGCGCCGGGTCGAGGACGACACCGGCTTCGACTCCTGCGTCGTCGCGTCCCCGGCCGGGACGGGCAGCGCACGCGGAGGGTCGTAGGCGGTGCCCGCCATCACGGTGTGCACCCCCCACCACGACAGCGTGACCGCCGCGCCCGTGGCGAGCAGCCAGGCCAACAGGTGTACGAGTCCTCTGCGCATCGCCGGCCATACTGCCTCACCCGCCCCACGGGTGTCGCGTCCCCTCCGGGATCCGGAGTTGTCCACAGGCCGCCGCCGGCCCGCCCGGCATGGCGTACGGTGCCGCCCATGGCAAGTGTTCTCGTGGTCGAGGACGACCCGTTCGTACGCTCGGCGCTCATCCGGCAGTTGACCGATGCCGCGCACACCGTGCGCAGTGTGGGGACGGCGCTGGAGGCGCTGCGCGAGGTCGCCCATTTCCGTTTCGACGTCGTCATCCTGGACCTCGGGCTGCCCGACCTGGACGGCTCCGAGGCACTGAAGATGCTGCGCGGCATCACGGACGTGCCGGTGATCATCGCCACCGCGCGGGACGACGAGGCGGAGATCGTACGGCTGCTGAACGCCGGCGCGGACGACTACCTGACCAAGCCCTTCTCGGTGGAACACCTCTCGGCCCGCATGGCGGCCGTCCTGCGCCGGGCCCGTTCCCTCGCGGGTCAGGCCGCGCCGTCCCCGGTGATCCGGGTCGGCGGACTGACCGTCGACCCGCTGCGCCGCCAGGCCGAACTCGACGGCGTACGGCTCGACCTGACCCGGCGTGAGTTCGATCTCCTCGCCTTCCTCGCCGGGCGGCCAGGTGTCGTCGTCGCCCGCCGGGAACTCCTCGCCGAGGTGTGGCAGCAGTCGTACGGCGACGACCAGACCATCGACGTCCATCTCTCCTGGCTGCGCCGGAAACTGGGGGAGACGGCCGCCCGGCCGCGCTATCTGCACACCCTGCGGGGCGTCGGCGTGAAACTGGAGCCGCCCGCCGCTCAGGTCCCCGGAGCGGAGCAGCCGCGATGAGGTGGGCCCTGGTGAAGGTGTCCGTGGCGGTGACCGCGATGGTCGTGGTCGCCTTCGCGGTGCCGCTCGGTCTGGTCATCCGCGAGATGGCCCGCGACCGCGCCTTCTCCAACGCCGAACGGGAAGCCGCCGCGGTTGCCCCCGCGCTGTCCATCACCACCGACCGCGGCCAGCTCGAACGCGTCGTCGCCTCCGCCGGTTCCGGCGGGTCCGATGCCGGGATGGCCGTGCACATCCCCGCGGCGGACGGCGAGAAGCCCCTCGACATCGGCCGCCGGCACGCCACCGCCGAGGACATCGAGGCGGTACGGAACCTGGGGCGCGTCTCCACCTCCCCGGTGTCCGGCGGCTCCGCGCTGCTCCAGCCGGTCGCGCTCAGCAGCGGCGAGATCGCCGTGGTCGAGGTGTACGTCCCCGAGTCCGAGGTCACCAACGGGGTGGGCACGGCCTGGGCGGTGCTCGCGGCGGTCGGCGCCGCCCTCGTCCTCGGCTCGGTCGCGGTCGCCGACCGGCTGGGCGTACGGATGGTGCGGCCCGCGCAACGGCTGGTCGAGGGCGCGCACGAACTGGGGGAGGGCAAACTGGGTGCGCGGGTGCCGGAGAAGGGGCCGACCGAACTGCGGCTGGCGGCCGTGGCGTTCAACTCCATGGCCGACCAGGTCGTACAACTCCTCGCCAACGAGCGGGAACTGGCCGCCGATCTCTCCCACCGGCTGCGCACCCCGCTGACCGTGCTGCGGCTGAACGCAGCCTCGCTCGGCGACGGACCGGCCGCCGAACAGACCCGCGCGGCGGTGGAACAACTGGAGCGCGAGGTCGACATCATCATCCGCACCGCGCGGGACGCCAAACCGCAGACGGCAGCCGCCGGCCCCGGCGCCGGCTGCGACGCGGCCGAAGTGGTCCGGGAGCGGATGGTGTTCTGGTCGGCGCTCGCCGAGGACGAGGGCCGTACCTGGCGGGTGGCCGGCGCGGACACCCCCGTACGCATCCCCGTGGCCCGCGCCGATCTGGCCGCCGCCCTCGACGCCCTGCTCGGCAACGTTTTCCGGCACACCCCCGAGGGCACCGCCTTCGCGGTCGACGTGCACAACGGCGAGGACGCGGTGATCGTGCTCGTCTCCGACGCGGGTCCCGGCATACCCGACCCCCAGGCGGCGATGGCCCGCGGCCGGGGCTCCGGCAACGACGGCTCCACCGGGCTCGGCCTGGACATAGTGCGCCGTCTCGCGGAGGCCACCGGAGGGGACGTCCGCATCGGCTCGTCGATGCTCGGCGGAACCGAGGTACGGATCTGGATCCAGCTGGACGGACGCGAGGGCGCGCCCCGCGGCCGGGGCCGCGGCCACCGCGGGACCGTACGCCGCCGTCGCCCGGGGCGCCTGGTGCCGACGTTCCGGGCCTGACCCGGAGAACACACCGGCGCGCGCCCCGGCCGGTTCCCGTCCGGCCGGGGCGCGCGTCGGTCCGGGCGTCCGCCCCGGTACCTGTCCGGGCACCGCCCGGCAGGAAGACGGCCCCGGGCACGCCCCGGGCGGGGTGCGGACACCCGTGCGGGGGACCACCCGCGTGGGGCGCGGCGCTCCCCCTGAGACACCGCGCCCCCGTTCCCCCGCCCCCGTTCCCCCGCTCCCGGTTCCCCCGTGTCCCCCGTTCCCGGGAGGTTCAGATGCCGTCCGGCTCCGGCAGGGCTCCCGACCGAGCCGCCCGGCCGTACCAGAGGGCGCTGGACTTCGGGGTCCGCTGCTGGGTCGTGTAGTCGACGTACACCGCGCCGAAGCGCTTCTCGTAGCCGTAGGCCCACTCGAAGTTGTCCATCAGGGACCACAGGTAGTAGCCGCGTACGTCCGCGCCGTCGGTGATGGCCCGGCGGACCGCGGAGAGGTGGCCGTGCAGGTAGGCGACGCGCTCCGGGTCGTGCACCGCGCCGTCGGCGCCGGGCTTGTCGTCGTAGGCCGCGCCGTTCTCGGTGATGTAGAGCGGCAGGCCGGGCGCCTCGCGGGTGCAGCGCATGATCAGGTCGTACAGGCCCGTCGGGTCGACGGACCAGCCCATCGCGGTCTGCTCGCCCGGAGACTGGTGGAAGGCGACGTCGTCCGTGGCGGGCCACGGCGAGTGCTCGCTCGCCCCGTGACCGTCGGCCCGCGGACCCTTCGCGTCCGGGTCCGCCGCCGACACCAGGGTGGGCGTGTAGTAGTTGAGGCCCAGCGCGTCCAGCGGCTGGTGGATCAGTTCCAGGTCGCCGTCCTGGACGAACGACCAGTCGGTGAGCGACGAGGTCGCCTCCAGCAGCGTCTTCGGGTAGGCGCCGTGCAGGATCGGGCCGTGGAAGATGCCGCCGGACAGGTCGTCGATCTTGCGCGCCGCCGCCAGGTCCGCCGGGTCGTCCGGGGAAAGGGGCCGCACCACCGAGGTGTTGAGGCTGAGCGCGACGGAGTTACGGGCCGGCATCACCGACCGCAGCGCCTTGGTGCCCAGCCCGTGTGCCAGGTTCAGGTGGTGGGCGGCCCGCAGCGAGGCCGCCGGGTCGGTACGACCGGGCGCGTGCACGCCGGACGCGTAGCCCAGGAAGGCGCTGCACCACGGCTCGTTGAGCGTGATCCACTGCTCCACCCGGTCGCCGAGCGCCTCGCCGACGATCTGCGCGTACTCGGCGAAACGGTAGGCGGTGTCACGCTCCGGCCAGCCGCCCGCGTCCTCCAGCTCCTGCGGCAGGTCCCAGTGGTAGAGGGTGACGGCCGGCTTGATGCCGTGCTCCAGCAGCTCGTCGACCAGCTTGCGGTAGAAGTCCAGGCCGCGTTGCACGGCCGGGCCGCGGCCGGTCGGCTGCACCCGGGACCAGGAGATGGAGAAGCGGTAGGCGCCCAGGCCCAGGTCCGCCATCATCGCCACGTCGTCGCGGTAGCGGTGGTAGTGGTCGTTGGCGATGTCACCGGTGTCGCCGCCGGCGGTCTTTCCCGGCGTATGACTGAAGGTGTCCCAGATGGACGGGGTCCGTCCGTCCTCCCGCACCGCGCCCTCGATCTGATAGGCGGAGGTCGCGGAGCCCCAGAGGAAGGCGGGGGGAAAAGCCGCCGGGGTCAACGGCGTTGCGGAGTCAGACATGGAAGCGCTCCCATAGGCGGTCGTGGAGGACCTGCGAGTCGGAGTGAGCAGGGGGAAGGAGTAGCGGGGAAGAGGGGAGAGGGGGAGAGAGGGGGAGAAGAGAAGAGGAACGGACAGGGAGGAGGGGGACGGGCAGGGGCCGAGGCGCCGGTGTCCCGGCCCCTGAAAGGGATGTACGAGGAGGGGATGCGCGCGTCAGCCCTTGACCGCGCCCTGCATGATGCCGCCCACGATCTGCTTGCCGAAGATCGCGAAGACCAGCAGCAGCGGCAGCGTGCCCAGCAGCGCACCCGCCATGATCAGCGACTGGTCCGGGGTGTAACCGCGGCCGAGTCCCGCGACCGCGACCTGCACGGTCGGGTTGCCGGTCTGGGTCAGCACCAGGAACGGCCACAGGAAGTCGTTCCAGGTCTGCACGAACATCAGCATGCCGAGCACGGACATCGCCGGCCTCGCGGCCGGGAAAACCACGTGCCACACCACGCGCCAGCTGCTCGCACCGTCCACCCGGGCGGCCTCGATGACCTCGTCCGGCAGTGCCTGGAGCAGGTACTGCCGCATGAAGAACACACCGAAGGCGCTCACCAGCGACGGGAAGATGACCGCCTGCAGCTGGTCGGTCCAGTCCAGCTTGGCGACCATCATGTACAGCGGGATGATGCTGAGCTGCGGCGGAATCATCATCGTGCCGATGACGATCAGCATCGCCGCGTTGCGGCCCCTGAAGCGCAGCTTGGCGAAGGCGAATCCGGCGATCGTCGACAGGACGACGACGGTGACCGCCGAGATGCCCGCCACGATCGTGGTGTTGAGGAAGGCCTCCCCGAGGTTGGCGTCGGTCCAGGCTATCTCCAGGTTCTTGAACAGGTTCGAGCCGAACCAGAACGGCGGCGGGGTATCCGCCAGGCGCTGGTTGTCCCGGGAGGCGGCGATCGCGGTCCACACCAGCGGGAACAGCGACACGAGCGTGAACACGATCAGGATCGCGTACGCGATCGGACCGCCGTGCAGCGTTCCGCCGGCCCGCGCCGACTTCGGCAGGCGTGGGCGCTTCGGCTCCTTGGCGGGCGTGGTCTCAGGGGGCGTCACAGTCGTCGTCACGGCCACAACTCCTTAACTGCTGGCGCGCAGCCGGCGCGAGATGACGTGGTTGATGAGGCCGATGACGATCAGGATCGCGAACATCGTCCAGGCGATCGCCGAGGCACGGCCCAGGTGCTGGTTCACCCAGCCCTGCTCGTACAGGTACAGGCCGAGCGTCTGGAACTGGTGCTCCGCGCCGCCGGACGCGCCCTTGTTGGCGTCGAACAGCAGCGGCTCACCGAAGACCTGGCTGGCGCCGATCGTGGAGACCACCACCGTGAACAGGATCGTCGGGCGCAGCGAGGGCAGCGTCACGTGGATGAACTGCTGCCAGCGGTTGGCGCCGTCCAGCGCCGCCGACTCGTACAGGTCCTGCGGGATCGCCTGCATCGCGGCCAGGTAGATCAGCGCGTTGTAACCGGTCCAGCGCCAGATGATGATCGACGAGACGGCGAACTGCGAGGGCCACTTCTCGCCCTGCCAGTCGATCGGGTCGATCCCGACGAAGTCCAGCGCCCAGTTGATCATGCCGTAGTCACGCCCGAAGAGCAGCACGAACACCAGGGCGGCGGCGGCGATCGAGGTGGCGTACGGCGCGAGCATCGCGACCCGGTAGAACGTCGAGGCGCGCAGCTTGTAGTTGAGGATGTGAGCGATGCCCATCGCCATCAGCAGCTGCGGGACGGTCGAGATGACGCCGATGGTCAGGGTGTTCCGCGCCGCGTTCCAGAAGAACTCGTCGTCGAAGATCCGCGTGTAGTTGCGCAGCCCCACCCAGCTCATGTCGGTCGGGGCGGTCAGCTCCACCTGGTGCAGCGAGGCCCAGCCGGTGTAGAGCAGCGGGAACAGGCCGAAGGCGAGGAACAGCAGGAAGAACGGCGAGACGAACGCGTACGGGCTCCAGCGCATGTCGCGCTGCCAGCGGCGGGACAGCTTGGCCCGGCGCCGCTGTTCCTTGGTCTCAGGATCCGAGGATCCGGAGCTCCCGGGCGGACGGCCCGGGGCCGCGCCCCCCTTCACGGGGGGCGCGGCGGTGTGGTGGCGGGTGGCCATGCGGGTCACTTGTCCAGGTTGTTGTCGATGGTCTTGGTGGCCGTCTCCCATGCCTCTTCCGGCGACTTGCCCTTGGTCACCAAGATGACGCCGTTGTCCGTCAGACCCTGCTGGATGATCTGGTCCTTCGGGCCGATCACCTGGTCCGGGATCTGCTGGGCGGCCTCGGAGAAGATCGTGCCGACCGGCGCGTCACCGGTCATCTCGTTCTTCCCGTCCAGCACCTCGGGCAGCTTGTACGCGGCCGGGGCGCTCGGGATGCTGCCCTGCACGGCGAACAGCTTGGCCTGCTGCTCCGGCGCGGTCAGCCAGGCCGCCAGCTTCTGCGCCTCCTTCACGTTCTTGCCGCTCTTGGGCACGCCGAGGAAGGAGCCGCCCCAGTTGCCGGACCTGGGTGCGACGGCCACGTCCCACTTGCCGGCGGCGTCCGGCTGGGACTTGCCCTTGATGGTGCCGAGCATCCATGGCGGGCAGGCGACGGTGGCGAACTTGCTCTTGGCGATCGTCGTGTCCCAGGCCGGCTGGAACTGCGTCTGCGACTGGACCAGCCCCTTCAAGGCGGCCTCCGAGGTCAGGTCGAAGGCGGCCTTGACGGCGGGGTTGCTCTTGTAGATGACCTCGCCGGAGGAGTCGTAGAACTTCTCCTCCTCGCTGCTGAGGATGGCGTTGATCAGGCCACCGGGGGAGTCCATGAAGAAGGTGCTCTTGTCGGCATTCTTCTTGTACTTCTCACCGACCTCGATGAACTTCTTCCAGTCACCCGCCCACAGCTTGCTGACTTCCTCGCGGTCGGTGGGCAGACCGGCCTTCTCGAAGAGGTCCTTGCGGTAGCAGATGGCCATCGGGCCGATGTCGGTGCCCAGGCCGATCGTCTGGCCGTCCTTGGTGGTGGCCTGCTTCCACTTCCAGTCCAGCCAGTTCTCCGGCTTCACGCCCTCGACCTTGGACATGTCCATGAACCTGTCCGCCTGGGTGCCGACGACCTCGGCGATGTTGCCGACCTCGATCGCCTGGATGTCCATCAGACCGCTGTTGGTGGTGAGGTGGTTCAGCAGCGCCGGGTAGTAGTTCTCGTTCCGCTCGATGACATTCTGGGCGATCTTGATGTCCGGGTTCAGCTTCTCGTACTCGGTGTAGAGACCGGCTTCCTGGAATCCCATGGTGCCGAACAAGCCCAGCTGGATCGTGGTCTTGCCCTCGCCGCCCGACGAGGAGCCGGAGTCGCCGTCTCCGCCGTCGTCGGCACAGCCGGCCAGCAGCCCGGTGCTCAGCGCCACCGCCGCTGCGACGGCCAGCGCCTTGCGGGCGATGGGCTTCCCCCCGTTCGAGCGCTGCCGAGAGTGGGGGAGGGTACGTGCTCGCATGTGCGTCCTCCTGTTGCCCTGACGTGCCGACCCCCCGGCCAACGGCGTGGTTGGGCCCGTTTCCTGCATGCTGCGGCGCGGGTGGGGAACGTGCGGGTTGTGTATGTGTCAGGTACCGTGGGAGCGCTCCCACAAGTGATGTGTTGAAGAGTCGCGGGTCTGGGCGGGGGTGTCAAGGGACCGGACGGGGAGAACTGCGTTCAGTTATCGGGCTGTTAACTGGACGCCCGGTCCCCGCCGACGGACGGCCCGGAGCCCCGGACGGCAGCCCTGGCAGCGGTCGCCGCCGCTGACAGGGCTGTTAGATTCCAGGCCAGCGGGACATGCGACGGAAGGCGGGGCGTACATGGCAAGCCACGGAGCGCGGGGCCGCGGGGGTGGCCGCCCCACCCTCGAAGAGGTGGCGGCGCGCGCCGGTGTCGGCCGGGGCACGGTCTCCCGGGTGATCAACGGGTCACCCCGGGTGAGCGACGCCACCCGCGCCCTCGTGGAGGCCGCCGTCGCCGAGCTCGGTTACGTCCCGAACACGGCTGCCCGCGCCCTCGCCGCCAACCGCACCGACGCGATCGCGCTGGTCGTGCCCGAGCCGGAGACCCGCTTCTTCGCCGAGCCGTACTTCTCGGACATGCTGCGCGGGGTGGGGGCGGCGCTCTCCGACACCGAGATGCAGCTGCTGCTGATCTTCGCGGGCAGCGACCGGGAGCGACAGCGCCTCGCCGACTACCTGGCCGCGCACCGGGTGGACGGTGTGCTGCTGGTCTCCGTGCACGCCGACGACCCGCTGCCCGACATGCTCGCCCAGCTGGAGATCCCGGCGGTGATCAGCGGCCCCCGGTCGGCCGCGGAGACGCTGACCTCGGTCGACTCCGACAACTACGGCGGTGCCCGGCAGGCCGTCGAGCACCTCCTCGGCCGGGGCCGGCGCCGCATCGCCCACATCACCGGCCGCCTCGACGTGTACGGCGCGCAGCGGCGCGTCGACGGCTACCGCGACGCCCTGCGCGACGCGGGCCACCCCGCGGACGACCTGATGATCGAGGCGGGTGACTTCTCCGAGGAGGGCGGCCGGAGCGCGATGACGGCACTGCTGGAGCGCTGCCCGGACCTGGACGCGGTCTTCGCCGCCTCCGACGTGACCGCCGCCGGTGCCCGGCACGCGCTGCGGGAGGCGGGCCGCCGCATCCCCGACGACGTGGCCCTGGTCGGCTACGACGACTCCGCCATCGCCCGCCACATGGACCCGCCGCTGACCAGCGTGCGCCAGCCCATCGAGGAGATGGGCCGCGCGATGATCGACCTGCTCCTCGCCGAGGTCGCCGACCGTCGACCGCCCGCTTCCCGGGAACTGGACCGACGCCAGGTGGTGCTGGCCACGGAGCTGGTGGAGCGGGCCTCGTCGTAGCGGCCGACGGCTTCGGACCGGTGCCGTGACGTACGCGGCACCGGTGGCGGGGTGAGCGGCCGGCGGGGTGAGCGGCCGGCCCGCAACGCGAAAGAGGCCCCCGAGGGGGCCTCTTTCATTCAGGGTGAGTGACGGGACTTGAACCCGCGACTTCCTGGACCACAACCAGGTGCTCTACCAGCTGAGCTACACCCACCATGGCCGTCATCGGTGGAGACTGAATCTTTCCCGACCGGCCGAGAAAAAGTGTACCTGGTCCGAAGGGGTGCTCGCGCCACGGTTTCGCGGCGCCCTCCGGACGGCCCCCGAATGCGCCCGTCGTGCGCCCGGCGCGTGCCTACTGCGCAGGCAGGACGTGCTTCGCGGCGATCTTCTTCGCGGTGTCCGAGTCGGGGCCCGGCTGCGGTACGAAGACGGCCTCGCGGTAGTAGCGCAGCTCCGCGATGGATTCGCGGATGTCGGCCAGCGCGCGGTGGTTGCCGCTCTTCTCGGGGCTGTTGAAGTACGCCCTCGGGTACCAGCGGCGCGCCAGCTCCTTGACGCTGGACACGTCGACGATGCGGTAGTGCAGGTAGTCCTCGAGCGTCGGCATGTCCCGCAGCAGGAATCCGCGGTCCGTGCCGACGGAGTTGCCGCACAGGGGGGCCTTGCCGGGCTCCTTGACGTGCTCCCTCACATACGCGAGGACGCGCTGCTCGGCGTCCTCCAGTGTGGTGCCGTCCGCCAGCTCGTCGAGCAGTCCGGACGCGGTGTGCATCTGACGCACCACCTCCGGCATCGTCTCCAGTGCCCCGTCCGGCGGGCGGATGACGATGTCGACACCGTCACCGAGCACGTTCAGCTCGGAGTCGGTGACGAGGGCGGCCACCTCGATGAGCGCGTCGTCGGACAGCGAGAGGCCGGTCATCTCGCAGTCGATCCACACCATGCGATCGTTCATATGTCTTACCTTACGGGGCGCAGGAGCACAGGGGGCCGGGCGGGGACCGGGGTGTACGGCGCGGACGGGGAGAGGGCGGGAAGGGGCGGCAGGGGGTGCGGGGCGGGGCGGCGGCAGCACTGCGGGCCGGAGGATTCCGCCTCCGGCCCGCAGTGCCGACTGTCGCCTGCCGCGGGCCCTGCTCGGACCCGCCCGTCCTGCACGCTCGTCTCAGGTCCGCCTCACGGCGCGCTGCGCTGGCCCGGCACGCTCGCCCGGGCCTGGGCGTACGCCTCGCGGGCCTCACGGCCCGGGTCGGCCGAGGACGCCGAAGGCGGCCCGCCCAGGGCGCTCGCGGCCGCCGCACGCCGGGACTGGTGCGGCACCGGGCTGTCCGGATGCAGCGCGGCGGGCGCCTGGCCGGGGTGGCCCGTATGCCCGTGCTGGTGCGCCGGTCCGGACGGGACGGCTCCCGGGGTGTTCAGGAGGCCGTCGGAGCCCTGGTGCCGTTCCGCCTGGGGGCGCCGTGCGCGGTACGCGGCCCGGTAGGCGGCCGGGGACGAACCCAGTTGGCGCCGGAAGTGGCCCCGCAGCGCGACCGGTGAGCGGAAGCCGCAGCGGCCCGCGACCTCGTCCACGGAGTAGTCCGACGTCTCCAGCAGGCGCTGTGCCTGCAGCACCCGCTGCGTGATCAGCCACTGCAGCGGCGCGCTGCCGGTCAGCGAGCGGAAGCGGCGGTCGAACGTACGACGGCTCATGTACGCGCGTGCCGCCAGCGTCTCCACGTCGAACTGCTCGTGGAGGTGCTCCAGTGCCCAGGCGACGACCTCGGCGAGCGGGTCGGCGCCGATCTCCTCGGGTAAAGACCTGTCCAGGTAGCGTTCCTGACCCCCCGCCCGGCGCGGCGGGACGACGAGACGCCGGGCGAGTGCCCCCGCCGCCTCGTTGCCGTGATCCGTGCGCACGATGTGCAGGCACAGATCGATTCCGGCCGCCGTACCGGCGGAGGTCAGCACGTCGCCGTCGTCCACGAAGAGTTCGCGCGGATCGACGTGCACCGACGGATAGCGTTTCGCCAGCGTCGGCGCGTACATCCAGTGGGTCGTCGCCGGACGGCCGTCCAGCAGGCCGGCCGCCGCGAGCACGAAGGCTCCGGTGCACAGCCCGATGATGCGGGCGCCCTCCTCATGGGCCCGGCGCAGCGCCTCGAGTGATTCCTCCGGTGGTGGCGAGGTGATCGAACGCCAGGCGGGCACGACAACGGTGCCCGCCCGCGCGATCGCCTCCAGGCCGTGCGGCGCGGTGAGTTCGAGACCCCCCGTGGTGCGCAGCGGGCCCTCCTCGCCGGCACTCACCAGCAGGCGGTAGCGCGGCACGCCGGCGTCCTGGCGGTCGATGCCGAACACCGACAACGGTATGGAACTCTCGAAGATGGGGCCGCCGCTGAACAGCAGCACCGCGACGATCTCCTTGCGGCGTCGCCCGGTGAGTTTCCGGGCCGCGACTTCCGGCGCGGCAGTGGAGTCGTGGCTCATACTGCTAAGCCCCCCTCGGTGGTCGCGGCTCCTCGGTTGTGTCGCACCTGCACGTTTCCCCTCGGTCCTGCACGAGTCCCCCGCCGTAAGACAGTCAAGATCGA
This sequence comes from Streptomyces sp. P9-A2, assembly GCF_036634175.1. NCBI lineage: Bacteria > Bacillati > Actinomycetota > Actinomycetes > Kitasatosporales > Streptomycetaceae > Streptomyces > Streptomyces sp. P9-A2. Next base: position 2,904,695 of record NZ_JAZIFX010000001.1, on the reverse strand, counting down.
ATCTACTGTGTCCCGCCTTGCCCGGGTGGCCAGTTCGGCCCCCGGCGGATTGTCGACTTGGCAACTTGGCGTGAAGCATTCGATCACGAAGGGTTGCACTCGTGGGGCGTGCAGGGAAGTGCGCCTTGTCGCGGTGGCCAATCCCCATAGGGTGTGCGGGGCCCTCCGGACCCTGTCCGTGCAGGTCGAACGGGGGTTGGGGGGTGGTCGCACCAGTCGATGCGCAGGTTAGGGAAGTTGGCTGAAAACATACGGCCGCGTGCGCGGAAACCGGTCAGGCGACCGGTGTCTCTCCGCCAGGTCGCGGACCGGTCCGACGCGTCCGTTCCGAGGCCCGTCGCGGGCCGGCGGGAGGAGTGGGGCGGGGTCGGCCCGGCGGGCCCGCTCCGGGTCGGCTCCGGGTCGGCTCAGGGCCCGCTCCGGGTCCGCTTCGACTCCGGTCGTGGCGGGCGCTTCGCGCGGCGCGGCGCACGGGGGTTTCAGTGTGCGGGCGGGCGTCGGTCACCGTGCCCGCGGCGTCGGCGCTCCCGGCGCGCCCCACTCTCGCGGCTGGGCCTGCCCTGTGCAAACCGCCTGTACAACGCAGCGACCATTGCGTGACGGGTGTCCCCTCGGGCATGCTCCGGGATACCCGTCGGCCAGCGTGGGCGGGATCTGCGTGAAGGAGGAGTGCCGCCGTACCCTTGGGGGTATGGGGTTGGGAAGATGATTCCCGGACACAGCTCCGACGCAGCCTGTCGTCCCTCACAACAAGGATCACAACGCCGAGACAGCCATGGCCGGTCACGAATTCTTCGAACCCGCGGACCGCAAGCGACCCCTCGTCGACCCCGCGGCGGCAGAGCCGCTGGGCGCCGAGCCCTTGGGCGCGGCTCAGTCGCGCCACCCTTGTGATCCGGCGTTCCGGCACGGCGTCGTCGTCGGCTTCGACGGGTCCACCTCCAGTGAGCGCGCCCTCGCGTACGCGATCGGCATGGCCCGGCGCTTCGGTTCCGCGCTGATCATCGTCCATGTCGCCAACCGGCTCCCGACCACGGTGTGGGCGGGCTGTGAGCCCCCGGTCTTCGTCGACGTCCCGGACCATCGCACCGAGGTCCTCGGTCTCGAACTGGCCTGCGCCGACTACCTCACCGAGGTGCCCTGGATCCTGGTCGAGCGCGGCGGCGACATCTGTCACGAACTCGAGGAGGTCGGCCGGGAGTACGAGGCCGACGCGATCGTCGTCGGCTCCACCCACGGTCTCGTCGGCCGGCTCTTCGGCTCCGTCGCGGGCCGGCTCGCCAAGCGGGCCCAGCGCCCGGTCGTGGTCATTCCCTGACGCGTCGGCCGGCCGGCGACCGGACCGCGGCCGACGGGGACCGGACCGCGGCCGACGGGGACCGGCGTGACGGGGGCCGGAGTGAAGGACCGCGCGTGGGCGGGGCGGGGTCCCTGCCCCGCCCACGCGGGCGTCCGGAGGCCTTCGGGGGCGGTCGCCCGACTGCTCGGCCGGCTGCTCGCCCGACTACTCGACGGTGACCGACTTGGCGAGGTTGCGGGGCTTGTCGATGTCCCGGCCCAGGGCCAACGCCGTGTGATAGGCGAGGAGTTGGAGCGGGATGCCCATGAGGATGGGGTCCAGCTCGTTCTCGTTCTTCGGGACGACGATCGTGTGGTCGGCCTTCTCCTGCTCCCGGTGGGCGACGGCCATGATCGGGCCGCTGCGGGCCTTGATCTCCTCCAGCGCCGCGCGGTTCTTCTCCAGCAGGTCGTCGTCGGGGACGATCGCGACCGTGGGCAGCGCGGGCTCGATCAGGGCCAGCGGGCCGTGCTTGAGCTCGGACGCCGGGTAGGCCTCCGCGTGGATGTAGGAGACCTCCTTCAGCTTCAGCGACGCCTCACGGGCCACCGGGTAGCCCCGGACGCGGCCGATGAAGAGCATCGAGCGGGCCTCGGCGTACTGCAGGGCCAGCTTCCTGATCTCCTCCTCCCGTTCCAGGATCTCGGTGATCTGCCCCGGGAGCCTGCGCAGTCCCTCGATGATCCGCTTGCCGTCGCTCACGGACAGGTCGCGGGTGCGGCCCAGGTGCAGGGCGAGGAGGGCGAAGGCGACGGTGGTGTTGGTGAAGCACTTGGTGGACACCACGCACACCTCGGGCCCGGCGTGCACGTACATGCCGCCGTTCGCCTCGCGGGCGATCGCCGAACCGACGACGTTCACCACGCCCAGCACCCGGGCGCCCTTGCGCTTCAGTTCCTGCACCGCCGCCAGCACGTCGTACGTCTCACCGGACTGGGACACCGCGACGTACAGGGTGTCGGGGTCGACGACCGCGTTGCGGTAACGGAACTCGGAGGCCGGCTCGGCGTCGGCGGGGATGCGGGCCAGCTCCTCGATCATCTGGGCGCCGATCATGCCCGCGTGGTACGAGGTGCCGCAGCCGAGGATCTTCACCCGGCGGATCCGGCGGGCCTCCCGCGCGTCCAGGTTCAGGCCGCCGAGGCGCACGGTGGAGAACCGGTCGTCGATCCGGCCCCGCAGCACCCGGTCCACGGCCTCGGCCTGCTCGTGGATCTCCTTGTGCATGTAGGTCTCGTGGCCGCCCATGTCGTAGGAGGCCGCCTCCCACTCCACGGTGGTCGGCTCGGCCGTCGTGCGGGTGCCCTCGGTGGTGTACGTACGGAAGTCGTCGGCCTTGAGGGTGGCCATCTCGCCGTCGTCGAGGGTGACGATCTGCCGGGTGTGGGTGACCAGGGCGGCTATGTCCGAGGCGACGAACATCTCCTTCTCGCCGATGCCGAGCACCACGGGCGAGCCGTTGCGGGCCACCACGATGCGGTCCGGGAAGTCGGCGTGCAGCACGGCGATGCCGTAGGTGCCCTCGATGATCCGCACCGTCTCGCGGACCTTGTCCTCCAGCTTGAGGGCCTGCGAGCGGGCGATCAGGTGGGTGAGGACCTCGGTGTCCGTCTCGGAGAGGAACTCGACGCCCTCCGCCTCCAGCTTGCGGCGCAGCTCACCGGCGTTGTCGATGATGCCGTTGTGGACGACCGCGACCTTGCCCTCGGCGTCCAGGTGCGGATGCGCGTTCACGTCGGACGGGGCGCCGTGGGTGGCCCAGCGGGTGTGGGCGATGCCCGTGGTGCCCTTGAAGCGGGCCGGGACCTTCGCCTCCAGGTCGCGCACCCGGCCCTTGGCCTTGACCGTTTTCAGACCGGCGGCCTTCGGGGACGTGACGGCGATGCCCGCCGAGTCGTAGCCCCGGTACTCCAGCCGCTGCAGACCTTCGAGCAGCAGAGGGGCGACCTCACGCCTGCCGATGTATCCGACGATTCCGCACATATGTGGTGTTTCCCTAGCCGTAGACGATGCGCCGCAGCTGCCGGAGCGAGAGCTCGGGCGGGGCCACGGTGCGGTATCTGAGATCCGCCTCGATCCGTTCGAAGATCGTCGCGTTCACCAGGCCCTGGGCCTGGAGTTCGCGGTGGCGGCGACGGACGAAATCCTCGGTCGTCTCATCGAAGTAGGCGAGCACGTCCTGGACCACACGCAGCGCCTCGCCCCGGCTGAGGGGCGAGGACCGCGTCAGGTGATCAACAAGTTCGTCGTGCACTCGACGATCCTGAGGTAAGGGAGGGGTTCACGCAAGAATTCTGCCCGATTTCGGGCAGGAAGGCGATGCCGGGTGGAGCGAAGGTGAACGCGTGTGCGCGCGGCCGTCCTACATGCGCCTCAGGACGGCCTGTTTGGCCTGGGTGAACTCCTCGTCCGTCAGCACCCCGGCACGACGCAGTTCACCCAGCTCACGCAGCCGGCGCAGCAGCGCGTCGTGGTCGTCCTCGCGGGCGGGGGAGCCGGCCGCGCCCACAGGCTCCGGGCCCGCCGGACGCGCGCTGCCGACGGCGGCCGGCGCGGTGTCCTTCGCCGTGTCGCGCACCGGGTCGAGCGCGGTGTCGCGGGCGGCCGGGTGGGGGAGGCGGGCCTGGACGGCGGCGGCGACCAGCGCCATCAGGGGGTCCTTCTTGAAGCCCCACAGCTCCACCGCGTTGGGGTCGTACTTCGCCGGGGCCTTGGTGGGCGCGTGGCGCACGAGGAAACGCAGGTGGCCGTTCTCCAGCCCGCCCGCCGGCAGCCACTCCACCGCGGTGATTTCGCTCAGTGCCAGGGCGCGGGCCCCGGCGGCGGACTTGGAGTCCTCCGTCTTCCAGTTCCACTCCAGTTGTACCCGTTCCCCGTCGAAGCTCGCCGAGCCGTCCCCGGCGGCGACCGACAGCGGCACGGACGGGCCGGGCAGCAGATAGCCGGAGACCGGATCGGAGGGCACCTGGTCCAGCAGCAGGGCGTTGCGGACCTCCTCCGTGAAGTACTCGGCGACGCCGTACCGGTCGGACTCCACGATCAGCTGGTACGGGTCGTGCGGTTCGGTGAGCCGGCCGCCGGCCGCCTGGAGCAGGGGGTCGGCGCCCTCGCGCAGCCGGAGCCTGAGCCGCCCCGCCTTGCGGCCCTGCTCGAACGAGATGCCCGCCAACGCCGTCAGAGGAACCGTCAGCTCGCCCAGGGTCCGGCGGAGCAGCCCGACGCTCTTGTCCCGGCCGGGTGTCAGCCGCAGGGTGTCCCCGTCGAAGACCCAGGTGCCGTCCTTCTGGATGATTTCCGCCATGGGGCGATTGTTCCACCGGTCCGCGGGAGCGTGGTCCGGACCTCGGCCGGTCTCCGCGGCTTGCCCGGTCTCCTCACCAAGGACGACGGGCACCCCGCAGGACCGTACCGCGGGGTGCCCGTCCGTTCGTGGGTCGGATCGCGGGTCAGAACCCCGCGAGGGGGTTCTCCAGGGTGCCGACCAGCTGGAGCGCGCCGGACGGGTCCGTGAGGTCGACCATCTGCCGGTTGTCGCGCAGCTGGAGCCGGTTGAGGCAGGACAGCGCGAACTCGGGGGCGAACATGTCGTACCGGGCGAACTTGTCGCCGAGTTCGGGCACCGACGCCTGGTACTCGCGGGTGATCTCCGCGACCGTCCGCCAGAAGTCGTCCTCGGTGAGGACGCCCCCGGCGGCGAGGTCGGCGGCCAGGAAGCGGAAGAAGCAGTCGAAGACGTCCGTGAGGATCGACAGCAGCTTCTGGTCGTCCGGCACCTCCACGCGTACGCGGGAGACCTCCGGCGGGAGCACCGCGTCCGGGTCCATCACCGCGATCTCCTCGGCGATGTCCTTGTAGACCGCGCGGCGCACCACCCCGTCCTCGAGGACGAGGATCACGTTCTCGCCGTGCGGCATGTACACCAGGTCGTAGGCGTAGAAACTGTGCAGCAGCGGCGTGTAGTAGGCGCGCAGGTAGTGCCGCAGCCACTGGACCGGCGTCAGGCCGGACCGCTCGATCAGCGCGCCCGCGAAGGACGTCCCCTCGTGGTCCACATGGAGCAGCGAGGCCATCGTGACGAGGGACTCGCCCTCCCGCAGCGACGCCACCGGGCTCTCCCGCCACAGCGCGGCCAGCATCTTGCGGTACGGCGAGTGGCGGTCGGTGGCCTTCTCGTACTCCAGGTGGCGGTAGCCGACCGCGGCCCGCTCCCGGATGATCGTCAGCCCGGTCGACCGCAGCACCGGGTCGCTGTCGATCAGCTGGGCCAGCCAGTCGTTGATCGCCGGGGTGGCCTCCATGTACGCGGCCGAAAGACCGCGCATGAAGCCCATGTTGAGGACGGACAGGGCCGTCTTCACATAGTGCTTGTGCGGGTTCGACCGGTTGAAGAAGGTACGGATGGACTGCTGGGCCAGGTACTCGTCGTCGCCCTCGCCCAGGCACACCAGGTGGCGGCGGGCGACCTCGGCGGCGAAGGTGACGGCGAGCTTGTTCCACCACTGCCAGGGATGGACGGGGATGAACAGGTAGTCGGCCGGGTCGAGTCCCTGTTCCGTGAGCGTCCGGTGGAAGCGTCCGACGGTGTCCTCGCCCAGCTCCTGGCGCAGGAACGACTCGTACTCGATGCCGACACCGGCGGTGAACGCCGCCCGTGAGCGGTGCGCGGCCAGCCACACCAGCCGTACCGGGCTCGCCGTCTCCGGCGCGTAGGCCCGGTACTCGTGGACGCCGAAGCCGAGGCGCCCGTTGTTGGCGACGAAGCAGGGGTGGCCCTCGGTCATGCCGGTCTCGACGGCCTGGAAACCGGCGTCCACCAGCTCGGCCGAGGTGACGGCGGGCTTGGCCAGCTTGTAGCAGGTGCCGGAGAGGGTGGAGGAGATCTCCTCCAGGTACACCGGCAGGACCTCGTCGCTCAGCCCCAGCGACTTCTGCAGCTCGATGAAGAAGTCCAGGGCGGCGAGCGGGAGTTCACCGCCGCCGCGGTGGCGGGTGATGGATTCGGCGGCGACCTGCCAGTGGTCCAGGGCACGGCGGACGGCGGTGAAGCGGTACTCGGTCAGCCCGTCGTCACTGCGGACGACGTACCCGTCCGCCTGCCGCGGGGCGGGCTCCGGCGTGATCAGCCGCTCGTGGGCGAACTCGGCGAGCGCCTTGCGGATCAGCAGACGGTCGGCCCTCTCCCAGCGCTCGGGGGTCAGATGGCCCACGGCGCCGGCGGGGCTCACGTCTGCGCGGTTCGCGTCTGCGGGGCTCACACGCTCACCCCCGTGGCCGCGGTGAACTGTTCACGGGTGCAGAAGCTCAGCAACGCCTTCTTCTCCGGCTTGTCGATCTCGCGTACGGGGACGAAGCCCACGGCCTCGTTCAGGGCCTGGACCGCCGTGTTGGACACGTCCGGTTCGACGACGACCCGCAGGGCCGCCGGGTCGTCGAAGATGTGCGCGAGGACGGCGGTGATCACGGCCCGGGTGAAGCCGTGCAGCGGGGTGCCGGCCGGCGCGACCAGGAAGTGCATGCCGACGTCGCCGGGCGCCGGCTCGTACAGTCCGGTCAGCTCGCGGTGGACGGGGTCGTACGTCTCCATCAGGAAGGCGGGGACGCCGTCGTGCAGGCCCAGCAGGGCGTGGTGGTGCTCGTCGGCCGCGATCCGCAGGTACTCGCGCTCGACGTCCTCCGGTGTCGCGTCCCGCATCATCCAGAAGGCCGCCTTGGGGTGGGTGACCCAGGAGTGCAGCAGCGCGGCGTCCTTCGGCGGGTCGAGCGGGCGGACCCCGAAGGTGCCCAGCGCGGTCCGCAGGCCGCTGCCGGTGAAGGCGTCGGCACCGGTGCCGGTGGTGCTCATACGGTGAACTCCTGGAAGGCGATGGACTTCTCGACGGGGTAGTACTCGGTGCCGAGCAGCTCGCGGATGATGCAGCTGTTGCGGTACGGGCCCATGCCCAGGTCGGGGCTGGTGACGCTGTGCGTGTGGACGCCCGCGTTCTGCAGGAACACGCCCCGGCCGGTCACGTCGACGGAGTAGTTGCGGGCCACGTCGAACCGGCCGTGCCCGTCGAAACGGAGGCGGTCCTCGACCGGGCCGAGGAAGGCCGGCCGCTCGTAGTGGTAGCCGGTGGCCAGCACCAGGCCCTCGGTGCGGATCTCGTAGTCCTTGCCCTGCTCGTCCTGGTGGAAGCCGAGCGTGTACGCGCCGTCCTCGTGACGCGCCCCGGTCAGCGTGGAGTTGCTGAGCAGCCGGGTGGGGACGGGACGGTCGCCGCCGCTGACGTTCTTCTGGTACAGCAGGTCGAAGATCGCGTCGATGAGATCCGAGTTGATGCCCTTGAACAGGCTCTTCTGCTCCTGCTCCAGCCGGTAGCGGGTCTCCTCGGGCAGCGCCCGGAAGTAGTCGATGTAGTCCGGGGAGGTCATCTCCAGGGTCAGCTTGGTGTACTCCAGCGGGAAGAACCGCGGGGAGCGCGTGACCCAGTCGAGCCGGTAGCCGTGGGCGTCGATCTCGGAGAGCAGTTCGTAGTAGATCTCGGCGGCGCTCTGCCCGCTGCCGACGATCGTGACCGACTTCTTCTCCTGCAGCTCCGCCTTGCGGTGCATGTACTGGGAGGTGTGGAACAGGCCGCCGTCCAGGCCCCGGCACACCTCGGGCACGAACGGCACGGTCCCGGTGCCGAGCACCAGCCGCCGGGCGCGGTAGGTGACGCCCGCCTCGGTCCGTACGGCGTACAGCTCCGCCGCCTCGTCGTACGTCACCTCGGTGACGGTGGTGTTGAACCGGATGCTGCTCAGCCGCGCGGCGGCCCAGCGGCAGTAGTCGTCGTACTCGACGCGCAGCGGGTAGAAGTTCTCGCGGATGTAGAACGGGTACAGCCGGCCCTTCTCCTTCAGGTAGTTGAGGAAGGAGTACGGGGACGTCGGGTCGGCGAGGGTGACCAGGTCCGACATGAACGGCGTCTGGAGATGGGCGCCGTCGAGGAACATCCCGGCGTGCCACTCGAAGTCCGGCTTGGACTCCAGGAAGACGCCGTTGAGTTCGCCGATGGGTTCGGTGAGGCAGGCGAGGCCGAGGTTGAAGGGGCCGAGACCGATACCGACGAAGTCGTAGGTGGTGTCCGGGGCTTCAGGATGCGCGCTCAAGGGACTCTCCCAGGTACTGCTCGGCGTGGCCGGCGATCAGGTCGAGGACGGCGGTGATGTCGGCCGTCGTGGTTTCGGGGTTCAGCAGGGTGAACTTCAGGTAGTGGCGCCCCGCGACCTTGGTGCCCGCGACGACCGCGTCACCGGAGGCGAACAGGGCCTTGCGTGCGTAGAGGTTGGCGCGGTCGATGCCCGCGGGGTCGGTGACCGCGGCCGGGACGTACCGGAAGACGAGCGTGGACAGCGACGGCTCGACGACCACGTCGAAGCGCGGGTCGGCGGCGAGCAGCCGCCAGCCGTCCCGGGCCAGGTCGCAGACCTCGTCGAAGAGCCCGCCGATGCCGTCGGCGCCCATCACGCGAAGGGTCATCCACAGCTTCAGCGCGTCGAAGCGGCGGGTGGTCTGCAGGGACTTGTCCACCTGGTTGGGGATGCGCTCGGTCACCATGCGGCGCGGGTTGAGGTACTCCGCGTGGTAGGTGGCGTGCCGCAGCGTGACCGCGTCCCGGACCAGTACGGCGGACGAACTCACCGGCTGGAAGAAGGACTTGTGGTAGTCGACGGTGACCGAGTCCGCGTGCTCGATGCCGCTGATGCGGTCCCGGTGCTTCAGCGAGGCGAGCAGTCCGCAGCCGTAGGCGGCGTCCACGTGCATCCAGACGCCGTACTGCGCGCACAGTTCGGCGATCTCGGGCAGCGGGTCGATGGAGCCGAAGTCGGTGCTGCCGGCGGTGGCGACGACGGCCATGGGGACCTGGCCGTCCTCGGCGCAGCGCGCCAGTTCGCGGGCGAGGGCCACGGTCTGCATCCGCTGGTCGTGGTCGACGGGGATCGACACCACGGCGTCCGGGCCGAGGCCGAGCAGTTTCGCCGACTTCTGCACGCTGAAGTGGCTGACCTCGGAGGTGAGGACGCGCAGTTTCGCGAGGTCGCGGGTCTTGGCCTCCTCGCGGGCCAGCAGCAGCGCCTGGAGGTTGGACTGGGTGCCGCCGGAGGTGAACACCCCGTCGGCGGCGGCGCCGAGACCGATCCGGGCGGCGGTCCAGTCGATCAGTTTGCGCTCGATGAGGGTGCCGCCGGCCGACTGGTCCCAGGTGTCCAGGGAGGAGTTGACGGCGGAGAGCACGGCCTCGCCGAGCACGGCCGGGATGACGACCGGGCAGTTGAGGTGGGCGAGGTAGCGGGGGTGGTGGAAGTAGACCGCGTCCCGGAGGTAGACGTCCTCCAGTTCGTCCAGCGCCGCGGTGGTGTCGTGCAGCGGCCGGTCGAGATCGATCCGCTCGATGACGGGGGCGAGGGCGTCGGCCGTGACGCCGGTGAACGGACGTTGTGCGGTGGCGAGTTTGGCTGCCACCCGCTCGACTCCTTCGGTCACGGAGCGGCGATAGTGCTCCGCGGTGGTGTCGTTGAGCAGGTGCGAGCGCATGTGGGGGCCTCCGGTGGGGGACGGTCCGGTGCGGGGAGGTGGCGGGCGCGCCGCGGTGCGGCCCGCTTTTTACTTAGGGGAGCCTAACCTAAGCCAGCGAGTTTCATTCCCGTTGCCACCGTGACCGTCCTCACTCCGTCATGAGGTGTGAGACGGGCTCAAGTGAATTCGCAGACAACGCCGTTCGTGCTTTTCGGCATCTGCTGCTCCGCCGGGCCGCGTCGCCGGTGTCCCATGAAGGTGACGCGGCGGCGGTCGGGACCACCCTCTCCGGCGAAGTGCCGCCGCAGCCGCTTCACACGGCCGGGCTCACCCGGGAGTCACGCGTACGGCCGCTCGGCCGGCGGGAGGTGGGAGGCGGCCGGCGGGAGGCGAGAGGCTGCCGGTGGGAGGCGGCCGGCGGGAGGCGGGAATGGCTGCGGCGGGAGCGGCGTCAGGGAACGGTCGGGCCCGTCGGACCCGAACGCGTGCAGGCCGGCCCCGGCGGAGGAGGTCCGAGCCGGAAGCGGACCGAGCCGCCCCGTTCCGGCGACCTGGGGGAGGGGGCGGAACGGGGCGGCTGCGGCAGTGGTCACGGACAACTCCGGTGACGGAGAGGGTGGGGACGGTCAGCTGACCTTCTTGGCCTTCTCGATGGCCTCGGCGAGGGCCTCGATCTGCGGGACGCACTTGTCGTACGACAGGATCGGCTCGGCGGAACGCCCGATGACCTGACCGGCCTTGACCGCGGGCAGCTTCTTCCAGGTCGCCTCGGTGATGTCGGCGGGCTGGATGGCCGAGCTGCGGTCGTCCATGATGATGACGTCGGCCTTGTGCTTGTCGACGTTCTCCCAGCTCAGGCTCTCGAACCAGCCGCCGGTGGGCTCCTTGGCCTTCTCGGTCGGCTCGACGAAGTTCACCCCGAGGGCCTTGTAGTACTCCAGGTCGACCGAGAGGTCGGTGCCGGAGACGTAGAACAGCTCCGGGCTCGCGGAACCGGCCATCACCTTGATGTCGGGATGGGCCTTCGCGGCCTTGCGCAGCCGCTCGGAAGCCTCTTCGAAGCGCTTCTTCGCATCGGTGACCTTGGCGGCCTTCATGTCGCCGCCCAGCGACTCGGCCAGCTCCCACATGCGCTCCAGCGACGCGGTCAGCTGACGGTCGTAGACGGAGACGGCGACGCTCGGCGCGAGCTTGGCGATCTTGTCCTTGGACGTCTCGGGGACGTACCAGAGGGTGCCCGCGTCGTCGAACGTGGTGGAGACGAGGACCTCGGGGGAGAGCGTCGCGTACTTCTCGACGTTGAACTGGTCCCAGGTGTTGCCGAGAATGGTCACCTTGCTGATGTCCATGTCGCCGGCCTGGACGTCGGCCTTGCCGTCCTTGGTCTTCGTCGGACCGAAGACGCCCTTGACCTGGACGCCGTAGTCGTGGAGCGCGGCGGCGGCACCGGTGAACGCGACGATGTTCACGGGGACCTTGTCCAGCTTCACCGTCGTGCCGCGGTCGTCCTTGAAGGACCAGGGACCGGACTCCTCGGCGGCCGCAGACGAGTCCGAGCCGCCGCTTTTCGCGTCGCCGTCCCCGCAGGCCGCGAGCACGGCACCGAGTCCGAGGGCGCCACCGGCGGCGAGGATGCCGCGACGGGAGAAGCGGGCGGTTCTGGCGTTCGACATGGCTGGGTCTGCTTTCATGCGTACGGAGCCGTGGGGTGCGGGCTTGCGGCGCCTCGGATCAGAGGCAGACTTAGGTTAGCCTAACCTCATGGAATGTCCAGAGGGGGCCGGATGTTCCTCCCCGCCCGGAACGGTGGCGAAGCCCGTTCCGTACAGTGACCCCCTCATGGGCAAAGGGGGTTGGGCGTGCAGGCGCTCAGACGATGGGGCGCTCCCCTGGCCGTCAACCTGATCCTCGGGGTCGTGGCCGTGGTGCCGCTGTGGCTGTCGATGATGTTCGTGGTGAGTTGTCCCCTGGCGGAGCCGGGCCCCACCTCCAGGGAGCCCACGGACAACGACGGCATGCTCCCCTGGGTGATGATCCTGATCCCGGTGTGGGCCGTCTTCCTCGCTCTGTGGATCCCGCTGAACCAATGGGTCCGCCCGGAGTCCTGCGCCCGGCGGCGCTACTGGACGGCGAGCGCGGGACTCGTCCCGGTGCCGATGGTGCTGATAGCGGTCCTGTCCGCCCTGTTCGACGGGTGAGGCGGCCGGCGGACCGGGCTCGCCGGCCCGCACCGCACGCCTCCCGGGCCGTCAACCCGTCGGCAGCCCCAACTCCCGGGCGATCAGCATCCGCTGGACCTCGCTCGTACCCTCGCCGATCTCCAGGATCTTGGAGTCGCGCCACATGCGGGCCACCGGGTACTCGTTCATGAAGCCGTAGCCGCCGTGGATCTGGGTGGCGTCACGGGCGTTGTCCACGGCGACCGTGGACGAGTACAGCTTGGCCAGGGCCGCCTCCTTCTTGAAGGGCTCGCCGGCCACCAGACGGCTCGCCGCGTCACGCCACGCCAGGCGGGCCGTGTGGGCCTTCATCTCCATGTCCGCGATCGTGAACTGGATCGCCTGGTTGGCACCGATCGGCCGTCCGAACGCGTGCCGCTCCTTGGCGTACTTCACCGACTCGTCCACACAGCCCTGCGCGAGACCCGTGCCCAGGGCCGCGATGGCGATGCGGCCCTCGTCGAGGATGCGCAGGAACTGGGCGTAGCCCCGGCCCTGTTCGCCCAGCAGGTTCGCCGCCGGGACGCGGACGTCGGCGAAGGACAGTTCGCGGGTGTCCGACGCGTTCCAGCCGACCTTCGAGTACGGGGCCGCCACCGTGAAGCCCGGCGTGCCGGACGGGACGATGATCGCCGAGATCAGCGGCCTGCCGTCGGGCTTCCGCCCGGTCACCGCCGTCACCGTGACCAGGCCCGTGATGTCCGTGCCCGAGTTGGTGATGAAGCACTTGGTGCCGTTGATGACCCATTCGTTCGTCGACTCGTCGAGGCGGGCCGTCGTACGGGTCGCGCCCGCGTCACTGCCGCCGTCCGGCTCGGTCAGGCCGAACGCGCCCAGGATCTCGCCCGTACACAGCCGGGGGAGCCACTCGCGCTTCTGCTCCTCCGTGCCGAAGAGGTGCACCGGCATGGCACCGAGGGAGACCCCGGCCTCCAGGGTGATCGCCACCGACGAGTCCACCCGGGCCAGTTCCTCCAGCGCCACACCCAGCGCGAAGTAGTCGCCGCCCATCCCGCCGTACTCCTCCGGGAACGGCAGGCCGAACAGGCCCATGCGGCCCATCTCCCGGACGATCTCGTACGGGAACTCGTGCCGCTCGTAGAAGTCACCGATCTTCGGCGCCACGACGTCGTGCGCGAACTCCTCCACCGTACGGCGGAGTTCTTCCAGCTCGGGGGAGAGCTTGTGGTCCATGTCGTTCACTGCTCCTGGTGGGAGAGGGCTCGGACGGTGCGGGACGGGCTGGGCCGGCCCAGGTGAGCGGCCATCCAGACGCTTGTGGCGACGAGACGGCCGAGGTCGACCCCGGTGTCGATGCCGAGGCCGCGCAGCATCCACACGAGGTCTTCGGTGGCGAGGTTGCCGGTGGCGGACTTCGCGTACGGGCAGCCGCCCAGTCCGCCGGCGGAGGCGTCGACGGTGGTGACGCCCTGCTGGAGCGCGGCCAGGGTGTTGGACAGGGCCTGGCCGTAGGTGTCGTGGAAGTGCACGCCCAGGACGCTCACGGGCACGCCGGCCTCGGCGAGCGCGGTGAGCAGGGCGGTCACGTGGCCCGGGGTCGCCACCCCGATGGTGTCGCCCAGGCTCAGCTCGTCGCAGCCCATGTCGAGCAGGGCCCCGCAGACCCTCACCACCTGGGGGAGAGGGACCGCGCCCTCCCAGGGGTCGCCGAAGCACATCGACAGGTAGCCCCGGACATGGACGTCCTGTGTCTTCGCCCGGCTCACCACCGGCTCGAACATCGCCAGTGCCTCGTCCACCGTGCGGTTGAGGTTGGCCCTGGCGAAGGACTCCGTGGCGCTGGCGAAGACGGCGACCCGGCGGGCGCCGAGCGTCAGCGCGCGGTCCAGGCCCCGTGCGTTGGGCACCAGGACCGGCAGCGACACCGGCAGGCCGGCGACCGCCGGGTACAGCTCCTCGGCGTCCGCCAGCTGGGGCACCCACTCGGGGTGGACGAAGCTCGTCGCCTCGATCGTGGTCAGGCCCGTGCCGGCCAGGCGGCGGATGAACTCCGCCTTCACCTCCGTCGGGACGGTCGCCTTCTCGTTCTGCAGTCCGTCGCGTGCGCCGACCTCGTGGATCCGCACACGTGCGGGCAGTCCCTCGGCCGGTACGGCCATGGGCAGGACCGGTTGCGGGGCGTTCATGCCGTCTCCTCCTCGGCAGGCGTCTCCGCGGGCGTCTCCGAGGGTGTCTCCGCAGGCGTCTCCGTGGGAGCGATGACCGCCAGTACCTGGTCCATCGCGACCGTCGTGCCCGGGGCCACGTCCAGCTCGGTGACCGTGCCGGCGTGCGGGGCGGAGATGACGTGCTCCATCTTCATCGCCTCCACCACCAGCAGGCTCTGGCCCGCGCCCACCTCGTCGCCGACGGCGACCTTCACCACCGTCACCGTGCCGGGCATCGGCGCGGTCAGCGAGTCGGCGCCGGAACGCGCCGCGCGGTTCAGGGACGCGGCCACCGGGTCGTGGTCGCGCACGTGCCAGGCGTCGCCGTCCCGGCCGAGCCGGTCGGCGGCGCGGTGGAAGGTGTGCCGGACACCGTCCAGCGTCACCGACACGCGGTCGTCGGTGACGGTGTGGGAGCCGCGCGGGGTGTACTCCACCGGGTCCGTGACCCGGAGGTGGAACGCGACCGGCCTCGGCGTACCCCCCAGGCGCCAGCCGTCCGGCACCGAGAACGGGTCCGTCCAGCCGTCGCCGCGCGGCCGCAGCGCGTCCAGTCGTACGGCCGCCGCCGCCTCGTACACCTCCTCGGGGACCTCGACGGAGACCAGGCCCTCCGCCTCGCGCTCCACCAGCCCCGTGTCCAGGTCGCCGCTCACCACCGCCGGGTGCGCGAGCAGCCGCCGCAGGAACCCGGCGTTGGTCGGCACGCCCAGCGTGACCGTCTCCGCGAGCGCGGCCCGGAGCTTGCGCAGCGCGGTCGCGCGGTCGGGGCCGTACGCGATCACCTTGGACAGCATCGGGTCGTAGAGGCTGCCGACCTCCGTGCCCTCGCTGAGCCCGGAGTCGGTACGGATCCCGTCGCCCTGGGGTTCGCGCAGCTTCAGCACCGTGCCGCCGGAGGGCAGGAAGCCGCGGGAGGGGTCTTCGGCGCAGACACGGGCCTCGACGGCGTGACCGGTGAGCCGGACGTCCTCCTGCGCGAAGCCGAGCCGCTCGCCCGCCGCCACCCGCAACTGCCACTCCACCAGGTCCAGCCCCGTGACGAGTTCGGTGACCGGGTGCTCCACCTGGAGGCGGGTGTTCATCTCCATGAAGCAGTACGCGGCGGGATCGTTGCCCGGCACGATGAACTCCACCGTGCCCGCGCCCCGGTAGCCGCAGGAGCGGGCCGCCTGGACCGCCGCCTCGCCCATCGCGGCCCGGGTCTCCTCGTCGAGGAGCACACTGGGCGCCTCCTCGATGATCTTCTGGTGACGCCGCTGGAGGGAGCACTCGCGCTCACCGAGGTGGACGACATCGCCGTGGCCGTCGGCCAGCACCTGGATCTCGATGTGCCGGGGGCGGTCGATCCACCGCTCGACGAGCAGCGTGTCGTCACCGAAGGAGGCGCGGGCCTCGCGCCGGGCGGCGGCGATCTCCTCGGCCAGCCGGTCCGCGTCCCGCACCAGGCGCATGCCCTTGCCGCCGCCGCCCGCGGACGGCTTCAGCAGCACCGGCATGCCGATCTCACGAGCGGCGGCGGCGAGCTGGTCGTCCGTCAGCCCGCTGCCGCTGGAGCCGGGCACGACCGGGACCCCGGCCGCCTTCACCGTCTCCTTCGCGCGGATCTTGTCGCCCATCAGCGCGATCGCGTCCGCCGGGGGCCCGATGAACACCAGTCCCGCCTCGGCGCACGCCCGCGCGAACCCGGCGTTCTCGGCGAGGAAGCCGTAGCCGGGGTGGACCGCCTGCGCGCCGGTGCGGGCGGCGGCCTCCAGCAGCCGCTCCACCGACAGATAGCTCTCCGCGGCCGGTGCCGGTCCGATCCGCACCGCCGTGTCGGCCTCGCGGACGTGCCGGGCGTCGGCGTCCGCGTCGGAGAAGACGGCCACCGAGCGCACACCCATCGACCGCAGGGTGCGGATGACCCGGACGGCGATCTCGCCCCGGTTCGCCACCAGCACCGTCTCGAACATCTGAGCCGACATGGTCTGATTCGCCATCCTCTGAGGTCCCCTCACATCCGGAAGACGCCGAACTGAGGGTCACTCAGTGGCGCGTTGGCGCACGCGGTCAGGGCCAGGCCCAGGACCTGCCGGGTCTCCAGCGGGTCGATCACCCCGTCGTCCCACAGGCGGGCCGTCGCGTAGTAGGCATTGCCCTGCCGCTCGTACTGCGCGCGGATCGGCGCCTTGAACGCCTCCTCGTCCTCGGCCGGCCAGCTCTCCCCGCGCGCCTCCGACCGGTCGCGTTTGACCGTCGCCAGCACCGAGGCGGCCTGTTCACCGCCCATGACCGAGATCTTGGCGCCCGGCCACATCCACAGGAAACGGGGCGAGTACGCCCTGCCGCACATCGAGTAGTTGCCCGCGCCGTACGAACCGCCGACCACCACCGTCAGCTTCGGCACCCGCGTGCACGCCACCGCCGTCACCATCTTGGCGCCGTGCTTGGCGATGCCGCCGGCCTCGTAGTCCTTGCCGACCATGAAGCCGGAGATGTTCTGCAGGAACACCAGCGGGATGCCGCGCTGGTCGCACAGCTCGATGAAGTGGGCGCCCTTCTGGGCCGACTCGGAGAACAGGATGCCGTTGTTGGCGACGATCCCCACCGGATGGCCGTGGATCCGGGCGAAACCGGTGACCAGGGTCTGCCCGAACTCCGCCTTGAACTCGGCGAACCGCGACCCGTCCACCACGCGCGCGACGACCTCCCGCACGTCGTACGGCGTACGGGAGTCGACCGGGACCGCGCCGTACAGCGACAGCGGGTCGACCTTGGGCTCCACGGCCTGCTCGACCCCCCAGGGGAGCGGACCGCGCGCCGGGAGGGTCGCGACGATGTTCCGCACGATCCTGAGCGCGTGCGCGTCGTCCTCGGCGAGATGGTCGGTGACGCCGGAGACCCGCGCGTGCACCTCGCCGCCGCCCAGCTCCTCCGCCGTGACCACCTCGCCGGTGGCCGCCTTCACCAGGGGCGGGCCGCCGAGGAAGATCGTGCCCTGGCCGCGCACGATCACCGCCTCGTCGCTCATCGCCGGGACGTACGCCCCGCCCGCCGTGCACGAACCCAGCACCGCCGCGATCTGCGGGATGCCGGCGCCGGACATCCGGGCCTGGTTGTAGAAGATCCGCCCGAAGTGGTCCCGGTCCGGGAACACCTCGTCCTGCATCGGCAGGAACGCCCCACCGGAGTCCACCAGGTAGACACAGGGCAGCCGGTTGTCCAGGGCCACCTCCTGCGCGCGCAGGTGCTTCTTCACCGTCATCGGGTAGTAGGTGCCGCCCTTGACGGTCGCGTCATTGGCGACCACCACGCACTCGCGTCCGGCGACCCGCCCGATCCCGGCGATCACCCCGGCCGCCGGGGCCTGCCCCTCGTACATCCCGTCGGCCGCCAGCGGGGCCAGTTCCAGGAAGGGCGAACCGGGGTCGAGGAGGGTGTCCACGCGCTCGCGCGGCAGCAGTTTGCCCCGCGCGGTGTGCCGGGCCCGCGCCCGCTCGCCCCCGCCGAGCGCGGCCGCCGCCAGTTTGACGCGCAGCTCCTCGACGAGCGCGCGGTGCGCCTCCTCGTTGGCCCGAAAGGACTCCGACGCGGGATCGGCCGCGCTGTGAAGCTCCGGTGCCTCGTGCATCCTGCGGTCCCCTCACTGGTTAATGAGCGTTAACGCGTTCCCTTCAGGTTAACGACCGCTAACCCCGCTGTCTAGAATCGATTCCATGGCCACCAGAACCGACGCCCCGACCCGCCGCGAGCAGATCCTCAGGGAGGCCGCGCGGCTGTTCGCCGAGCGCGGTTTCCACGGAGTCGGGGTCGACGAGATAGGCGCCGCGGTCGGCATCAGCGGCCCCGGCCTGTACCGGCACTTCCCGGGCAAGGACGCGATGCTCGCGGAACTGCTGGTGGGGATCAGCGGCCAGCTGCTCACCGGCGCGAAACAGCGCCTGAAGGAGGTCGACGGGGCGGCTCCAGAGGTGGTCCTGGACTCGCTGATCGAGGGCCACATCGACTTCGCGCTCGACGACCGGCCCCTCATCACCCTGCACGACCGTGAGCTGGACCGCCTCCGGGACAGCGACCGCAAACTGGTGCGGCAGCTGCAGCGGCAGTACGTCGAACTGTGGGTCGGGGTGGTGCGCGCGCTGTACCCGGACCTGGCCGAACCCGCCGCACGCTCGGCCGTGCACTCCGTGTTCGGGCTGCTCAACTCCACCCCGCACCTCACCCGGTCCGGCTCCCTGCCCGGCCGCGCCACGACGGCGGCACTCCTGCATCGGATGGCCCGCGGCGCCTTCGCCGCGGCGGGCCCGGCCTGACCCCGGGCCCGGCCCGACGGGGCCCGGCCCGACGGGGTTCGGCTCGGTCTGGGGTCCGGTCCGGTTTGGGGCCCGGCCCGGTCTGGGGTCAGGTTGGATCGGGGGTTCGGTCCGGTCTGAGGTCGGGCCGGATCGGGGCCCGACCCGGTCCAGCCTCGGATTCGCCATCCCGGGCCCGCCCCGGCCTGAGGATCGCCCCGGCCCCGGATCCGCCGTCCCGGGTCTTCCCGGTCTGGGGTCTTCCCGGCCTGGAGCCCGGTCGGACCGGGGGATCGGCCCGACCCGGTCCAGCCCCGGATTCGCCCTCCCGGGTCTTCCCGGTCTGGGGTCCTCCCGGTCTGGAGCCCGGTCGGACCGGAGGCCCGCCCCGGCCGGGGGATCGTCACGGCCCCGGACTCGCCGTCCCGGGCCTGCCCCGGCCCGGGGCCCGGCCCCGGCCCCGGACTCGCCGTCCCGGGGCCTCCCCGGCGTCGGCGTGCGGGGCGCCCGGCCCCGGCGTACGTGACGAGCGTTACGGGGGGCGTGGTCTGGACGGCTCTGGCTACTCGCCGGTACGGTTGAGTCTCTGAGCAAGCGCTTAGGCGTGTGGGGTGGCCGGATCACAGGGCACTCCACGCCGGGCGACCAGGAACGCGAGAGCGGCGCCGGACCAGGCGCGAGGGAGGGTGGCGGCGTGCGCCGTACGGTGTTCAACGAGGACCACGAGGCTTTCCGGGAGACCATCCGCGACTTCATCGAGGCCGAGGTCGTCCCGGTCTACGACGAGTGGTTCGCGGCGGGCCAGGCGCCCCGCGACTTCTACTACAAGCTCGGTGAGCTGGGCATCTTCGGGATCAGCGTGCCCGAGGAGTTCGGCGGCGCGGGCATGGACACCCACAAGTTCGAGGCGGTCCTCTACGAGGAGACCGCTCGCGCCGGCGTGCAGTTCGGCGGTTCCGGCGTGCACGTGCTGCTGGCCCTGCCGTACCTCAAGATGCTCGCCACCGACGAGCAGAAGAAGCGCTACCTGCCCAAGTTCGCCACCGGCGAGGAGATGTGGGCCATCGCGATGACCGAGCCGGGCACCGGCTCCGACCTCGCGGGCATGAAGACCACCGCCAAGCTCAGCGAGGACGGCACCCACTACGTCCTCAACGGCGCCAAGACCTTCATCACCGGCGGCGTCCACGCCGACAAGGTGATCGTCTGCGCCCGCACCGACGCCCCGACCGCGGAGGACCGCCGCCACGGCATCTCCCTGTTCGCCGTCGACACCAAGTCCGAGGGCTACTCCGTCGGCCGCAAGCTCGACAAGCTGGGCCTGAAGACCTCCGACACCGCCGAGCTGGCGTTCGTCGACGTCAAGGTTCCCGTCGAGGACCTCCTCGGCGAGGAGAACAAGGGCTTCTCCTACCTCGGCCACAACCTGGCCTCCGAGCGCTGGGGCATCGCCTTCGGCGCCTACGCGCAGGCCAAGGCCGCCGTCCGGTTCGCCAAGCAGTACGTGCAGGAGCGCACCGTCTTCGGCAAGCCGGTCGCCCACTTCCAGAACACCAAGTTCGAGCTGGCCGCCTGCCAGGCCGAGGTGGACGCCGCCGAGGCCGTCGCCGACCGCGCCACCGAGGCCCTGGACGCGGGCGAACTCACCCCCGCCGAGGCCGCCTCCGCCAAGCTGTTCTGCACCGAGGTCGCGCACCGCGTCATCGACCGCTGCCTCCAGCTGCACGGCGGCTACGGCTACATGAACGAGTACCCGATCGCCCGCCTGTACGCGGACAACCGCGTCAACCGCATCTACGGCGGCACCAGCGAGATCATGAAGTCGATCATCGCCAAGGACATGGGCCTGTAAGACGTCCGACATCCCTGGCCTCTACGAGCACCGGTACAACTGACCCCATGAGCCAGGCACTACAGGATCTCCTCGATCTGCTCGACCTCGAGCAGATCGAGGAGAACATCTTCCGCGGCCAGTCCCGCCTCGCCGTCGTCCCCCGGGTCTTCGGCGGGCAGGTCGCCGCGCAGGCGCTGGTCGCCGCCGGGCGCACCGTCCCCGCGGACCGGCCCGCCCACTCCCTGCACGCGTACTTCCTGCGTCCCGGCGACGCCGGCGCGCCCATCGTCTACACCGTCGACCGGATCCGTGACGGCCGCTCCTTCACCACCCGCCGGGTCGTCGCGGTCCAGCACGGCAAGCCGATCTTCCACCTCTCGGCGTCCTTCCAGACGTACGAGGAGGGCCTGGAGCACCAGGAGCCGATGCCGTCCGCGCCCGACCCGGACGCGCTCCCCACCTCCCAGGCACGGCTGCGCGACTACCGGCACCTCGACCCCGACGTCGTCGAGCGCTTCCTGGAGGCCCGCGGGGCCGTGGACCTGCGCTACGTCGACGAGCCGCCCTACGGCCGCTTCGGCGAGCCCCGCGCACCCCACTCCCAGGTGTGGTTCCGCACCAACGGCAAACTCGCTGACGACCCGCTGCTGCACGTCGTCCTCGCCACCTACGTCTCCGACATGACGCTGCTGGACTCGGTGCTGCTCGCCCACGGCCGCGGCGGCTGGGCGGTGGGGGACGTGGTCGGGGCCTCCCTCGACCACGCGATGTGGTTCCACCGCCCGTTCCGTGCCGACGCATGGCTGCTGTACGACCAGCAGTCCCCGTCCACGCACGGCGGCCGGGGCCTCGGCCAGGGCCGCATCTACACCCAGGACGGCCGCCTCGCGGTCTCGGTCATCCAGGAGGGCCTGGTCCGCGTCCCGCGCGAGGAGCAGCCCCCACGGCCGTCCTGACGGCCGTCCTGACGGCCCTCCTGGCAGCCGCCCCTAACGGGCGCCCTGGTCCAGTCCCGCCTCCGCCAGCAGGTACGCCGTCATCGCGTCGTAGTGGCGGGGGCTGACCACGTGGTCGTCGAGGGGGACCGTCACCTGGACGGTGCCCTCCGCCTCGGCCAGGAACAGTGCCGGGTCGTTGCAGTCCGCGTAGCCGACGGAGTCCACGCCGTGCTGCCCCGCGTAACCCGCCCAGCCATGGTCGGCGACCACCAGGTCGGGCAGCGGGCGGCCCTCGCGCTCCAGGGCGGTGAGAATGGCCTTCATCGGCTCACCGGAGTGGGTGTGCCACAGCGTGGCACCGTGCTCCAGCACCGCCACGTCCGCGAACTGCATCACGTAGCCCTCGTCCGTGGCCAGCCCGTCCGGGATCACCACGATCTCGCAGCCGGCGGCGCGCAGCCCGGCGGCCGTGGCACGGTGCACGTCGAGCAGGCCGCCGGGATGACCGGTGGCCAGCAGCACCCGCTGCTGCCCGTCCGCCGCCTTCCGCAGCCGCCCCGCCATCCGCTCCAGGGCGGCCACGGTCAGCTCGGGATCGATGGTGTCCTGGCCGTACCGGTGCTCGGCGTCGTCGCTGACCCCGACCCGCTCCGCCATCACCGCGAGCACGTCCTGCTCGTCGCTCCAGCGGTCGCCGAGCTCCAGGCCGAGCCAGTAGTGGCGGTCGCCGTTCGCCAGCTTGCGGTAGTGGGAGAGATTGTTCTCGCGCGGGGTGGCGACAGCACCCGCGATGCGCGTGGCGGCGAGGTGGGCGAGGAGTTCGGCGCGGCTGGGCGTCCCGGATATCGGCATGCCCCCATTTTGACATCCTCCCTCTCCTCAAAGGAGGGGGATTCCGACCCGGGTGGGTCGAGGTTCACGGGCGCTCGAGCGGCCGGTGGCCGCTGTCACCCCTCCGGCACCGGCTGCACGCCGGGGGCGGGGAATCCCGCCCTGTCCTGCCGCGACGTTGACCGCTGCGTTCTCATCCGCGTGGCAACTGAACCCGCAGGACACACAGACGAACTCGGCTTGGCTCTTGCGCGAGTCCTTCGCGATCCATCCGCAGGCACTGCACCGCAGCGAGGTGTAGGGGGCGGGAACATCCTCCACCCGGCCCGGGGCCTTCTCCCCGGTCCGGCGGCGCAGCAGGCCCCAGCCCTGGGCGAGGATCGCCCGGTTCAGCCCGGCCTTCTGCCGCACCCGTGTACTGGGCTGTGCGACGGTTCCCTTCGCCGAGCGGGTCATGGTCGTGATGTTCAGCTTCTCGAACCGGATCAGGCGGTAGGTGCGGGCGAGCATGGTGGAGGTCTTCTCGCACCAGTCCTTGCGCCGGTCCGCCTCGCGGGCCTTGATCCTGGCGACCTTGGCGTGCTCGGCTCTCTTGCGGTCACTGCCCTTGGGGGCGCGGGCCGCGCGCCGCTGGTGCTTGCGGATCCGCGCGCTCGCGGGCGGTGAGCTGTGGGCAGTTCAGTTTCCGCCCGTCGGACAGGGCAGCGGTGATCTTCACACCCCGGTCGATGCCGATGACCTCCCCCGTACCGGGCCCGTCGGCCGGTTCGGGAACGACGGCGAAGGCGATGTGCCACCGGTTGTTGCGGAAGGTGACTCGGAACGTCTTCGCCCTCGGCAGCTCGGCGCGGGTGAGACGGAAGCGCACCCAGCCGCAGCCGGGTACCTTCGCCCGCGCCCACCGGCGGTTGAGTTTCCGTACCACCACGGAGCGGCCCATGACCTGCCTGCCCCTGGCGTTCAGCTTCGGGGCGCCGTCCGGATTGGACTCCGGGACGCGGTCGGTGCCGATCACCCGGAAACCCTCATGCCGGTGTTTCCTGCGCCAGGTCGGCTCGCCGAAGCCGGAGGTGAACCGGGCGTTCTTGGCCTTGGCGAAGTCCTTCAGGGCCTGCTGCTGCACGTCCGCGTTTCCCGCAGCGATCCACGCGTTCTCCCGCCGGGCCTCGGTGAGCTGACGGCACTGCTCGGCGAACCCGGGCGCGGGCTTCCGCCCGAGCTCCCAGTGCGCGTGCTGCTCGACGGCCAGATTCCACACGTACCGGGCGTGCGCACAGTGCAACAGCATCCGTTCCGCCTGCTCGCTCGTCGGGTACATCCGGAAACGTGACATGCCGTCAAACGTAGCCCCGCCACTCGTTCCCCTCTTCGAATCCGGTCAGACTCACCCGAACGAGCGACCGACCCCACCACTCACAGCCGCGCACCGTCACACCTGCTTGTAGCCGAACTTGCCGCCGTCTCCTCCGGACGCCACACCATCCCGAAGACGATGCGGCCATCCCTGCCCCGTTCCGTGGGAACGGACATTTCCCCGCCCTGAAGGGACCAGGCACCCTCGCCCGGCAAGAGAGAGGTGGTCAGGCCCGGGTTTCGGACACGGCGGCTCGGGCTTAGGTGTGGCGCAGGGCGAACCACAGGTTCATGCGGACGTCCGGGTCGTCCAGGTCGGCGTCCAGCAGGGCCGCGCACCGGGCGATCCGCTGCCGCACGGTGTTGCGGTGCACGGACAGGGCCACCGCGGTGCGGTCCCAACTGCCGTGCAGGGACAGCCAGGTGCGCAGGGTGTCGGTGAGCGCGGGCGTGCCCGCCAACGGGGCGAGCAGCATGCGGGCGTGGGCCCGGGCGTCCGCCGCGGGGACCAGGTCGTCCAGCGCGGGGCGGGCGCCGTGCACGACGAGCGGGACCCGGGTGGCACGGGCGCGGGCCAGCGCGCGGGCCGCCTGGGTGTCGGCCGCCGGCCAGTCGTACGGGGCGACGGCGGCGCTGACCCCCAGGGTCCAGCCCGGCTGCGCCTCCGGCTCCCGTCCGTCCGGCACGAGCACCCGCACGACCCCGTCCGCCGGATCCACCAGCGCCGACCCGAGCGCCGCGCCGAGCGCGGAGGCCGCCAGGGCGTCCGGGGGCCGTATCTCGGGGGGCCGTATCTCCGGAGATACGGCCCCCGGGGACCGGGTCTCCGGGGACCGGGTCTTGAGGGGCTGTACTTCCGGGGGCTGTACTTCCGAGGGGCGTACGGTCCGGTGCGCGTGCACGACCCGCCACGGTTCGCCGCCGAGCAACGGCGCCACCTCCTCGGGCGCGCTTCCCAGCAGCAGCCGTACGAGCGCGGCGGAGCGGGCCGCGCCGGTGCCGCTCTGCTGCTCACCGGTCAGCAGGGAGAGCAGCACCGCGGCCACGGACGCGATGGTGTGGTCCCCGGAGTCCCGCGACGGGGCCGCGACACCCAGCACGAACCCGTGCCCGGCCCCCAGCGCGTAGGCGGCCAGCCGGACCCCGGCGACCGTGTCCGTGGCGGAGGCGGGCGAGGGGCGGGACCGAGCCTGCCCGGCCGGGGAGGGCGGGCGTACCACCTCGGCCAGTTTCGCCAGGGCCGTGTCGGTCTCCTCGCCCAGGGCGCGGCCCGCGGCGGCGATCTCCGTGCCCTCCGGGCCGAAGAGGACCGCCCGGCCGTCCAGGTGCCGGGAGAGGCGGTGCAGGACCGAGGGGACCGGGTCCGGGCGGGCGGCGGCCGAGGCGAGACCGCGGTGGGCCTCCGTCACGCGGCGCAGCTCCGCCAGCCGGGCCTGCGCCATCAGCTGCCACACCGCGCGGGCCACCCCGGAGAACGTGGTCCGCGGCGGCACCTCCAGCAGCGGCAGCCCCTGGAGGTCGCAGGCCGCGACCAGTGCCTCGGGCAGGGTGTCGTGCACCGGGGCCAGACCGAAACCGAGCGCCGCGCCGCCCGCCGCCACGATCCGGGACACATAGGCGTCGAAGTACCCCGGGCCCGCCCCGTCCGGGATGTGCACCCCCGCCGACAGCAGCAGCTCACCGCCCAGCAGATACGGGTACGGGTCGGCCATCTCCGAGGTGTGCGCCCAGCGCACGACGACACCGGGGTCCGACGGGCCG
The DNA here is from genome assembly GCF_036634175.1 of Streptomyces sp. P9-A2. Classification (NCBI taxonomy): domain Bacteria; kingdom Bacillati; phylum Actinomycetota; class Actinomycetes; order Kitasatosporales; family Streptomycetaceae; genus Streptomyces; species Streptomyces sp. P9-A2. The sequence continues at coordinate 2,879,439 of NZ_JAZIFX010000001.1, read as the reverse complement.
GCGACCCGGCGCAGGCCCAGGTCCTCCCGTGCCAGGAGCGCGTCCAGGGACACCGGAGGCGTGGGGGGAACCGTGGGGTCCGGCATGGTGGACGTTTCCTCCATGTTGATCGTTCGAAGTGGATGAAACGTACACTTTGCAGCCGCTTTCCGGCCACCTAACGTCGCCGACAGTGCGACCGGGAACCAGGTCCCCGGCGCCGGTAAAGTCATGCGGCAGGCAGTGCATACGCGGCGAAGCGTAGGAAAGAAGGCAGTACCCATGAGCAGCAACGAGACGCCCCGCGGGCCCGTCGACTCCTCCCGCGTCCCCCGGTACGCGGGCCCCGCGACCTTCGCCCGACTGCCCCGCCTCGACGAGGTCGGCCGCACGGACATCGCCGTGGTGGGCGTGCCGTTCGACTCGGGCGTCTCCTACCGGCCGGGCGCCCGCTTCGGCGGCAACGCCATCCGTGAGGCGTCCCGGCTGCTGCGCCCCTACAACCCGGCGCAGGACGCCTCCCCCTTCGCCCTCGCCCAGGTCGCGGACGGCGGCGACATCGCCGTCAACCCGTTCGACATCAACGAGGCCGTCGAGACCGTCGAGGCCGCCGCCGACGACCTGCTCGGCACCGGCGCCCGCCTGATGACCCTCGGCGGCGACCACACCATCGCCCTGCCGCTGCTCCGCTCGGTCGCGAAGAAGCACGGCCCGGTCGCACTGCTCCACTTCGACGCCCACCTGGACACCTGGGACACCTACTTCGGCGCCGAGTACACGCACGGCACCCCGTTCCGCCGGGCCGTGGAGGAGGGCATCCTCGACACCTCCGCCCTCTCCCACGTCGGCATCCGCGGTCCGCTCTACGGCAGGCAGGACCTCACCGACGACGAGAAGATGGGCTTCGGCATCGTCACCTCGGCGGACGTCTACCGCCGGGGCGCCGACGAGGTCGCCGACCAGCTGAGGCAGCGCATCGGCGACCGCCCGCTGTACATCTCCATCGACATCGACTGCCTGGACCCGGCGCACGCCCCCGGCACCGGAACCCCCGAGGCCGGCGGCCTGACCTCCCGCGAACTCCTCGAGATCCTGCGCGGGCTGGCCTCCTGCAACCTGGTCTCGGCGGACCTTGTCGAGGTGGCCCCCGCGTACGATCACGCGGAGATCACCTCGATCGCCGCCTCCCACACGGCGTACGAGCTGACCACGATCATGTCCCGCCAGATCGCAGCGGCCCGTAAGGAGAACGAGGGCAAGTGACCCACGACCACGACCTGGTGCTCCGCCCGACCCCGGCCCAGACGGAGGCCGCGCTGAACCCGCCTCCCGGCCGCACCGGCGGGGACCTGGTCGTGGAGACCCTGGCCGGCCTCGGCGCGACCACCGTCTTCGGGCTGCCCGGCCAGCACGCGCTCGGCATGTTCGACGCCCTGCGCCGCTCGGGCCTCAGGTACGTCGGCCTGCGGGTGGAGAACAACGCCGCCTTCGCGGCGGACGCGTACGGCCGCGTCACCGGTGAGGCGGCCCCGCTGCTGCTGTCGACCGGGCCGGGCGCGCTGACCGCGCTGCCCGCGCTCCAGGAGGCCGCCGCCGCGTCCGCCCCCGTCCTGGCGATCGGCAGCCAGGTGCCGACGGCGGGGCTGGGCGGCGGCCGGCACGGCTATCTGCACGAACTGCCCGACCAGGCGGCCTCGTTCCGGGGCGTGGTCAAGTCCGTCCATACCGTGCGCGCCGCCTCCCAGATCCCGTCGGCGATCACGGCGGCCTGGCAGTCGGCGCTGACGGTGCCGCACGGTCCCGTGTGGGTGGAGATCCCGCAGGACGTGCTGGACGCCCCGACGGCCCTGCCGGTCGTGACGGCCATGGACGCCACCCCCGACGAACTGCCCCCGCGCCCCGAACTGACCGCGCTCGCCGCCCACCTGCTTTCGCACGCGGAGCGCCCGGCGATCATCGCGGGCGGGGGAGTGATCCGCTCCGACGCCTCGGGCAAGCTGCGGCAGCTCGCCGAGCTGATCCAGGCACCGGTCGTGACGACGCCCGGCGGCAAGGGGGCCTTCCCCTGGACGCATCCGCTGTCGTTGCGGTCCTGGCTGGAGGACCGGCACACGACGGACTTCCTCGAGGACGCCGACGTACTCCTGGTCGTGGGCTCGGGACTGGGCGAACTCTCCTCGAACTACCACACGTTCACACCGCGCGGCCGGATCGTCCAGATCGAGGCCGACCTCGGCAAGCTGGAGTCCAACCACCCGGCACTCGGCATCCACGCGGACGCGCGCCTCGCACTCCAGGCCCTGCTGGAGACGGCGGAGCCACGCGAGGACACGACGGCACCGGAACGCGTCCGCACCCTGCTGTCGAAGGTCGCCGAACGCATCGCCGCCCAGGACCTCACCCTGGAACAGGAGGTGCTGGCGTCCGTCCGCCGCGCCCTGCCCGACGACGCGCCGTCCTTCTGGGACATGACGATCCTGGCCTACTGGGCCTGGTCCGCCTTCGACGCCAAGGGCCCCAACCAGCTGCACTCCGCCCAGGGCGCCGGCGGCCTCGGCTACGGCCTCCCGGCCGCCCTCGGCGCGGCGGTCGCCGACCCCACCCGCCCGGTCCTCGCGGTCTCCGGGGACGGCGGCGCCCTGTACTCCGTCGCCGAACTGGCCACCGCCCGTCAGCACCACCTCGACGTCACCTGGCTCATCGTCGACGACGGCGGCTACGGCATCCTGCGCCAGTACATGACCGACGCCTACGGCGAACCCACGGCCACCGACCTGACCGGCCCGGACTTCGTCACCCTCGCCGAATCCTTCGGCGTCCCGGCGGTACGCACCACCCCCGATACGCTGGAACGCGACCTGGCGGCGGCCCTGACCACCCCGGGCCCGTCCGTGGTCGTCCTTCCCGCGGTCCTGCGGATGTTCGCACCGACGCACCTGAATTGAGCGGCTGCCGACCGAACTCCCTGTTAAACTGTGCTAGTTGGCCTCCGGCGCCCAGCGGGCACGCTCGGAGGCTTTTTTCATGCCTTCCGACGACGCCTCCGCGCCCCCTTCCGCGTCCGCTTCCCCACCCACCGTGCCTCCCGCCACCGGCTACCGTGCTCTGCTCCGCAACCGTGAGTTCGCCGGCCTGTACGCCGGCCTCACACTGACGGTCGCCGCGAGCACCCTGTCGGGCTTCGCGCTCGGCACGCTGGTCAACGACCGGACCCGGTCCCCGTTCCTGACGGCCGTGAGCATGTACGGCGCCACGTTCGCGACCGTGCTCGGCGCGCTGACACTGATGTCGGTCGCGGACGGGAAACGCCCTCGCCGCATCCTGGTCATGCTCCAGTGCGTCTCCCTGGCAGGCGTGGCCGCGCAGGCGATTCCGGGGCTGCCCCTGGCCGCCCGGTTCGGACTCCTCCTGGTACTGGGGTTCTTCCAGTCCCTCGGCACCGGAGCGCGGATGGGGCTGCTCGCCGAAGTCGTGCCGGCCTCCGCGTACGCGCTCGCCCGGTCGCTGATGAACATCACCTCGGGCGGCACGGCCGTCCTCGGCTTCGCCGTAGGCGCCCTGCTGCTGCGGTATCTGAGCCCGTACGAGGTCTTCGTCGTCGCCGCCGTCCTGACCGGACTCGGGCTGGTCGCCGTGGCGACGACCGTCCGGGAGTACTCGACCCGCCCGGCCGACCCGGGCCGTCCCGGCGCCCGCTCCGGCGCCCGTCCCGGACCGCGTTCCGGACCGAGTTCAGGACTGCGCCGGACCTGGGCGACCAACGCCGAGCTCTTCTCCCACCCCGGCAGGCGCGCGCTGCTGCTGAACCTGTGGGTTCCCAACGGCCTGATCGTCGGCTGCGAGGCGCTGTTCATCTCCTATGACCCGGAGCACGCCGGCGTCCTCCTGGCCGCCGGCTCGGCCGGCATGCTCCTCGGAGACCTGACCGTCGGGCGACTGCTCACCGCCGACCGGCGACGCCGCTGCGCGTTCGCCCTGCGGCTGCTGCTCGCCGTGCCGTACCTGCTGTTCGCCGCGAGCCCGCCCACTTGGGTGGCGGCGGTCGCGGTGTTCGTGGCCAGTGCGGGGTTCGCCGCCACCCTGCCGCTCCAGGAACAGCTTCTCGCGCTGACCCCGGACCCGGTCCGCGGCCAGGTCCAGGGTGTGGAGTCCGCCGGCCGGATGACCTGGCAGGGCATCGGCGCCGCGATCGCCGGCGGCATCGCCCTGTACCTCGGCCCCGGCCCCACGATCACCGCCCTGGCCACCCTCTCCGTCGCCGTCACCGTCCTCTCCCGCCCCTTCGTGCTCCGCGCCCGATCGCCCCAGGTCACAGGGCCGGTTGGTTCGGAGAGGGCTTAGCACTCCAGCCGGACTTCAGTGGCCTGGCGGTGGGGAGTGTGGCGGGGACGTGACATGCGGGGCGGTCTGGGGCCGGCCATCCCACCAGCGGGTAGCCCGCGCCGCATGCAATGACAAGGTCGGGCACGTACCTGGTGGCGGCGTCGCCATCGGGACCAGTGCACGGCGTAGTCGCGGCCTGCAGGATGGCGGCGAGGTTCAGCTGCCGGCAGACCACTGATGTCGGCTGGTGTCAGGTCCACGAGGTCGAGTGTGTCGGCCTGGCCACCCCTTTTTCGCTCTCCTGCACGGCCATCACCGCAAGGAAGGGGTGGGCGAGCACGATATGCCGCTACATCGGCTGGTGCCGGCACATCATCCTGGCCATGTTCGCCCGTGCCGGCCTGGCCGTACTCGCCGCCCAGGCCGGCGGCGAGGCCGCAAAAGGGGCCGCAGAAACGAATCAGCCTCCGTCCCGCTCACCGTGGCAGAGATCCGGCGCCTCCTGGATACTTCTCCCGCCCCGCCCGCGAGTCGACCACAAGCCCGTCACCCACGCGCTGAACCGGTCTGCCTGGAGAAGAAACCACCAGGTCATCGCCGCCGCTGCCACTATCGAAAACGCAGCTCAGGACACGAACCGCTGATGGGGTACTAAACGTATTCGGGTGGGCGCCTTGAGTGATAAAGATCATGGTCTTGATCTGATGGAGCAAGATCCTTTTGCCTCCCGCTTGCCGCCTTTGCTCTCTTTTCGCTCCGGCTAGCTTCATGAACACGTCACAGATGTGGCGTATTCGTGAAGTGGAAAAAACCGGAGAATCTGGATGATTCGCAACCATGCGCACCATCGACGCAGACGCCCTTGGTCCAGGGCGAGCACGTGCTTGATAGTGGGGAGCTTGTCCCTGGCCCTTTCCGTCGCGCTCCTTGACGGAACGCACTCCACGGCCCTCGCCGCACCGCAGAATCCCAAGAAGCCGAAGAGTGCGGCAGCCACTCAGGCCGCGGACCTCCCGTCGGCGCGCGTCGCGGCCCGGTTGTCGGGCAAGCGCGTGGAGGCGCTCTCGGAACGTACCGAGACCTCGACGACCTGGGTGAACAAGGACGGCTCCCTCACCACGGAACTCACCGCCGGGCCCGTTCGGTTCACGGACGAGGCCACCGGGCGGTGGCGCGAGGTGGACCTGGATCTCGTCCGGGGCGACGACGGGGCGGTCGAGCCCGTAGCGCACCCGGGTGGGCTGCGCCTGGCCGGGAGGTCCGGGACCCCGGCGAAGTCGCTGAAGGCCGCTCAGCAGGCCAAGGCCACCGACCTGGTGACCCTGGGTGAGGGTGATCAGCAGATCACCCTGCAGTGGAAGGGTGGTCTGCCCGAGCCGAAGCTGGACGGCACCCGGGCGGAGTACGTCAACGCCGTGCCGGGCGCGGACGTGGTCGTGGAGGCCACCCGGACCGGCTTCGAGCAGTACGTCGAACTCAAGCAGCGCCCCGAAACCGGTGACTACTCCTACACGCTGCCGCTGAAGGCCAAGGGCCTGAAGGCGAAGCAACTCGCCGACGGCAGTGTGTTGTTCACCGACAAGAAGAACAAGAAGCGGGCGGTGATGCCCGCACCGGTGATGTGGGACTCCACCGTCGACCAGCGCTCCGGCGAGCACACCCGCAAGGCCCGGGTCGGCATGAAGGTGGTGCAGAAGGGCGCCTCCGTCGACCTGGTGATCACCCCGGACGCGGACTTCCTCACTGACTCGGCCACCAAGTACCCGGTCACCATCGACCCGTCCACCTCCTCGCTGGGCAATGTCTTCGACACCTACGTGCAGCAGGGCGAGACCGTCGACTGGTCCACCGACGTGGAGCTGGACTTCGGCAACCCGGGCACCAAGAACGCCGACGGCACTCCGCGTACCGCACAGTCCTTCATCACCTGGAACACCACGCCGGTCCAGGACGCCCTCGTCCTGGACGCCAAGCTGAGCCTGTGGAACTTCCACTCCGGCAACAACGCCGACTGCAAGGCCTACCCGTGGGAGGTGTGGTCCTCGCCCGCGGCGTCCACCTCCAGCCGGTGGACCAACCGGCCGGTCATGACGGCGAAGAAGGCCACCTCCACCGAGACCCGCGGCAACACCTCGTGCACCAGCCAGCCCGACGGCTGGATCAACGCCGACGTGACCACGCTGGCGCAGGAGTGGGCCTCGGCCAAGGCCACCCGCGGCCACATGGGCATCCGCGCCACCGACGAGTCGGTCGTGGCGCAGTGGAAGCGCGTCAACTCCGCCAACGCGGCCACGAACCCGCCGAAGCTGGTGGTCACCTACAACTACCGGCCGCGCACCGGCACCAAGCAGGAAGCCGGCCCGCCGTACTTCTCCTATTCCGGCGCCTACACGGTGAACACTCTCACCCCGACCCTGCGGGACACCTTCGTCGACGCCGACGGCGACAAGGTCAACGGCACCTTCCAGATCTTCGACAACGCCACCGACACCCAGGTCGGCAACGTCCTCGTCTCGAAGTACGTGCCCTCCGGGCAGGTCGCCTCCGTCACCGTCCCCTCCGGGGTGCTCGCGGACGGCAAGACGTACAAGTTCCGCACCTCCCCCTATGACGGTGCGCACTACAACAACGGCTGGTCGGCGTGGAAGACCTTCACCGTCGATGCCAAGGCGCCGTCCGCGCCGACGAAGATCGTCTCCACGGACTATCCGTCGGACAAGTGGGTCAAGGGCACTGGGCAGGCCGGCACGTTCACCGTCACCCCGCCCGCCGGCGGTGACCACCACTGGCTGGAGTGGTCGCTGGACGGTGTGACCTGGACCAAGGTCTCCACCGGCGGCGCGAGCACGGCCAAGGCCCTGTCGATCACCCCGCCCAAGGACGGCACCCACACCCTGCAGGTGCAGGCCGTCGACAAGGCCGACAACAAGTCGGAGGCCATCGACTACATCTTCCATGCCGGACCCGGCGGGTTCATCCAGCCCGGCGAGGGTGAGCGCACCGCGCGCCGCCTACCCCTGGTCGCTGAGGCCGATGCCGACAAGTACGACAAGGTCTCCTTCTCCTGGCGCCGCTCCGAGGCCGACCCGTGGGTGCGGATTCCCGCCGGCCACGTGGCCTCCGGCGGCACCCCGCTGACTGCCTGGCCGGTCCCGATGACTGGCGGCAGGAACGCGCCGCTGGTCTGGAACGCCACCGACACCGTCGACCCCGACGGTTCGGTACAGCTCAAGGCCGACTTCACCGGCCCCAGCTCCGCCACCGGATCCACCGAACCGCTGACCGTCGTCGTGGACCGCAACGCCGACGGAGCATCCGCGACCGAGATCGGCCCGGGCATGGTGAATCCAATCACCGGTGACTACGAACTCTCAGGCACTGACGCCTCGGCTCTGGGCATGTCGGTGTCCCGGACCTCCTCTTCCCGCGTCCCGGACAAGGGGGCGAAGCAGGACGGACAGATCCCCATCTTCGGTAAGGAGTGGGTCAGCGGCGTGGCTGCGGAGGTTGGCGAGTCCGACTACTCCCACCTGCGCAGCACCTCGGCCACGGCTGTTGTGCTCGTGGGATCCGAAGGCACTGAGCAGCACTTCACCGCCAACGCGGCGAAGACCGGCTGGATACCCGAGCCCGGGTTGGAGCATCTGACTCTCCAAGGCAGCGTCACGAGTTCGTTCACCCTTGCTGACAACGACGGCACAGTGACGACGTTCAAGAAGGCTGACGCGGCTGCAACTGCCTGGCAGGTCTCCAGCATTCTTCGCGACGGCCTGACCAACTCCACGACCACCGTGGTCTCCGAGACGGTGACCGTCGACAGCAAGAAGCTGGCCCGCCCCAAGCGGATCATTGCCCCGACCTCGGCGGCCAACGCGGCTGCCTGCGAAACCGCCCCCGCCACCAAGGGGTGCCGGGTCATGGAGTTCGTCTACGCCACATCCACCACCGCCACCGGCGACATCCTCGGTGACTACGCGGGCCAGGTGAAGGAGATCCGGTTGTGGTCCACTGCCCCGGGCGCGGCGAACGCCGTCTCCAGCGCGGTGCAGACCTACGCCTACGACGCCACCGGCCGAATGCGCCAGACGTGGAACCCGCAGATCAGCCCCGCGCTGAAGGCCCAGTACGAGTACGACGCAGACGGTCGGGTCACCAAGCTCACCCCGCCTGGTGAGCTGCCGTGGACGTTCAGCTACGGCAATGCCGGGGCCGGTACGGTCTCGGGTGATGGGATGCTGTTGAAGGCGTCCCGGCAAGGTCTCAAGGCCGGTACCGTCAATGAGGTTGAAGGCAGCGCCGTCACTTCTATCGTCTACGGTGTTCCATTGACCGGCAACCAGGCCCCGCACGCCATGGGAGTGGCAAACGTGAAGGGTTGGGGTCAACTGGATGCCCCGACCGACGCGACGGCCATCTTCCCGGCGGACGTGATTCCGGCTTCACACGCGGGCACCAGCCTGGCAGCCGGTGACTACCGCAGAGCCTCGGTGAGCTACTTCAACGCCTCCGGTCAGCAGGTGAACACCATTGACCCGGGCAAGAACATCACCACCACGGAGTACGACCGGTTCGGCAACGTTCTCCGGGAGCTGTCGGCCGGCAACCGGGCTGTTGCTCTGGGGATCACCGCCGGTGACCGGGCCGTCCAGGCCGACCTGGGCATCGCCCAACTCACCGGTGCCGAGCGCGCCGATCTGCTCGCCACCCGGTCCGTCTACAACGCGACCGGCACCCGAAAGGTGGAGGAATTCGGCCCGCTGCGCCGCGTCGACCTGACCGCCGATTTGAAGTCCGGCGCCACCACCCTGGTGTCCTCCGGCACCCCGGTGACCGCGCGCACCTGGACGGTCAACGAGTACGACGCAGGGCGCCCGACCGACGGCACCGCCACGGTCAAGGACCAGATCACCAAGGTCATCATGGGTGCCCAGGTGCGTGAGCACCCCACCGCCCACGGCGAGATCCGGGCGGTGCAGACCGTCTACGACTGGGTCAAGGGGCTACCGACGAAGACGGTCAAGGACCCCGGAAGCCTGGCGATCACAGAGACCACTGAGTACGACGCCCAGGGCCGCGTTACCAAGCAGCTCCTGCCCGGAGCGACCGGCACCGACGCCGCGACCCGAGTCACCACCTACTGGTCCGCGACGGGTACCGGCGCCTGCGCCGGGCGTCCGGAGTGGGCCGATCTGGTCTGCTCGGTCGGTCCCGGTGGTACGGTCACCGGCGGCGGGAGCAACCCGACGCAGCTGCCGACCATCACCACCGAGTACACGCAGTGGGGCGATTCCGCCAAGGTCACCGAGACCGCTAACGGAGCCACCCGCACCACATCCGTCTCGTACGACGCGGCGGGCCGCCCCACCACGATGAAGATCACCGGTGGGGTCGGGCAGGCGGTGCCCGAGTCCACCACCGAGTACGACCCGGACACCGGGAGCGCCGTCAGAACCGTCTCCCCGACCGGCGGAACGATCACCCGGCAGCTGGACCGACTTGGCCGGTTGATCTCATACACGGATGCCGACGGCGGGAAGACCACTACCGAGTACGACCTGCTCGACCGCCCGGTCAAGGTCACCGACACCGTCCCCTCCACCGTCACCTACACCTACGACCACACGGCCGAACCCCGGGGCCTGGCCACCAGGACCACCGACTCCGTCGCCGGCGCCTTCTCCGCCACCTACAACGCGGACGGCTCGGTAGCCACCGAGAAGCTGCCCGGTGGCTACACCCTCACAGTCACCGAGGACAGCACCGGAACGACCACGGATCGTACCTATACCCGTGACAGCGACGGCACGATCGTCTACTCAGACACGGTGACCGAGTCCGTCCACGGGCAGAACACCACGCACGCGGGTTGGTCCGACCAGGCTTACCGCTACGACGCCGTCGGCCGGCTGACCACCGTCGAGGACACCTTTGAAACGGTGTGCGCACGCCGCGCCTACACCTTCGACGCGCGCACCAACCGCAAGTCGCTCACCACGACGACAGCCGCACCCGGACTCGACTGCGCCACCACCGGAGGCACCACTACCAGCCACACCTATGACAGCGCCGACCGCATCGTCGACTCCGGCTACACCTACGACGCATTCGGCCGCACCACCGCCGCGCCAGGCAACGGCACCATGAGTTACTACGCCAACGACCTCGTCCGCCAGCAGACCGCGAACGGCAAGCGCCAGACCTGGAACCTGGATGCCGCACTGCGCTTCCGCTCCTGGACGGCCGAGACCGGCAGTGGCACCACCTGGACCCAGACCGCGTCTAGGCGCAACCACTATGACGGTGACGGCGACAGTCCCCGCTGGATCGTCGAGGACACCGCCACCGGGGTGCTGACCCGCAATGTTCAGTCCCTGTCCGGGGGGCTGGCTGCCGTGACCGGCAGGACCGGGAACACCGTGCTCCAGTTGACCACCGTCCATGGAGGCGTCGCACTGCTGCTTCCGTTGACCGCTGGCGATGCGCCGACGGCCCTGGACGCGGACGAGTACGGGAACACGCGGTCGGAGGGGACAGCTGTCCGGTACGGATGGCTTGGTTCCCACCAACGATCCGCCGAGACGCCCACCGGTCTCACCCTCATGGGAGTGCGTCTTTACAACTCGCAGACGGGCCGGTTCCTTTCCGCCGACCCTGTCTACGGAGGTAACGACAACGCCTACGAGTACGCGAGCGCCGACCCCGTCAACCGATACGATCTGGACGGCCGGTACAGCTGGAACAAGACCAGGTACTACGCCTGGGGCCGTCTCGTGATCAACGCGTGGACCACGCGGAACTGGGGCATCACAACTTTCAAATCGAATGTGTACTTCCACTTCAACAGAAGTCACACAGCCAAGATCGGGAGAAGCGCCCACTACTTCTACGGTTTCGTCTGGGGCGCCGTCATGTTGATGGGGCCGTTCGGTGTGGGCTTCGGCCTCGCCGCCGGGGCCTACTCGGGATGGGTGCAGAAGACCGCCGCCAAGGCCAACTACCACAAGCGCTGCCTGACGGTAGGGTTTGCCGCGCGAGCCATCCCGCCTTTCGGAGCCATCGGAGGGGTGTGGCACTGGACCCGAAGGTGCTGACAGACCGGTGATTGCCGGACAGATACGCCGGTGAAGCATCGGGAAACGTAGAGCGAGGACGGGGGCTGTGAAGGAAGCCCCCGCCCTCGCCCACCATCGCATGGACTCAGGGAAGTGGACTTTGTACTGGCTTTACCTATCCGCCATGACCTTGGTGGTACCAATCGGATTGGCCATGATCCTCGGCTGGGTCCCCCCCTGGGACCGGAAGCGCGCTGATGGAGTCCGGTTGCGTGGCTGGGGTTTTCTTGCCGTCTACGCCGCCGGATTGGTTTTCGTCGTGCCGTTGGCGATCGGAGCGACCGGAGATTCAGCCGGGATCAGGAATGTCATAGGAATCGGACTTCTCCTGACGTCCGTGGGGCTGAACATCGCCGCCTCTGTGAAGGCCCGACGCGATGCGCCTCTCACAGGTGGTTCGTAGGAGCAATCTCCGTCGGCAGGATCATTGAGCTTCTTCGAGTTGGCCACCGATCCGGTGATGGGCCGTGAAGCGCAACGAGCGAGGCCCCCGGGCTGTTGATCGAGATGTCTGACGTCTCAATCACATTGCTCGGGGGCCTCGTTGGTCAGCCATCCTGCCGTACTCGACCTGCCGCATGCACTCGTGGAGTGGGTCACCATGCTGATCATCACCCGTGAGGGCGACCGGCGATGCAAGCTCCGCCCGTCTCAGCGCGCGATGGTGGCACTGGTGTACCTGCGCGACGCACCACTCTGGCGAAGATCGCCGCCGGGTTCGGGATCAGCGAGTCCACCGCCCATGCTTATACCAGCGCAGTCGTCGACCTGCTCGCCGAACGTGCACCGGGTCTGCTGAAGAAGCTGCGCGAGCACGAACCCGACTTCGTCCTGCTCGACGGCACCCTCGCCGAGTGCGACCGGGTCGGCGACGGCCGGGTCGACTACTCCCACAAACACCGGCGCCACGGCGTGAACGTGCAGGTCGTCACCGACCCCGAAGGCCGACTGCTGTGGCTCTCGCCCGCCCTGCCGGGCCGCACCCACGACCTGACCTCCCCCAGCCCGCACCCACCGGATCATCCGGATCTGCGAGCGCCAGGGCGTTCCCATCTTGGCCGATCTCGCCTATCAAGGCGCCGGCCCGTGGCTGACCACCGGCATCAAGCGCAGGCCTCTGCGGGAACTCACCCCCACCGAAAAGACCCTCAACCAGGCACTGGCCGCAGCGCGAGCGCCCGTCGAACGCGGCGTCGCGAACCTGAAGTCCTGGCGAATCTTCCGCAGGTCCCGATGCAGCCCCAACCGCATGACGTCAATCGCCAAGGCCATCCTCACCCTGGAGCGTCAACGCTGAAGAAGCTCATTGACCCCGATTCGTCAGCCATGACGTTGCTCGGGTGAGGTGATCAGTTCACCCCGGTTTGTCCTCGTGGTGAGGTTCGGGGACGTCGCGTGTCGCTGCGGGGTGCGCTGGACCGTGAACGAGTACGACGCCAGTCGGCCCACCAACGGCACGGCCAAGGTCAAGGACCAGGTCACCAGGACCACCACCGGGGCCCAGGTCACCGAGCACCCCTCGGTGCTCGGTGACCTGCGTGCCACGCAGATGGTCTATGACTGGGCTAAGGACCTGCCGACGAAGACGGTCAAGGACCCCGGTGGTCTCGCCATCACCGAGACCACGGAGCACGACGCCCAGGGGCGGGTCACCAAGCAACTCCTGCCCGGCGCGACCGGCACGGACGCCGCGACCCGGGGGACCACCTACTGGTTCGCCGCCGCCGCCGCCGCCGCCACCGGCACCGGCACCGCCGCCGCCACCGGCACCGGCACCGGTACCTGCCAACGACGTCGCCCACCAGCAGACCGCCAACGGCAAGCGCCAAACCTGGCAACTTGACGCCAACCTGCGCTTCCGTTCCTGGAAGACCGAAACCGGCAGCGGCTCCACCTGGACCCAGACCGGCTCCAAGGTCAACCACTACGACAGCGACGACGACAGCCCCCGCTGGATAACCGAAGAGGCAGCCACCGGCGTATTGACGCGCAATGTCACCGGCCTCGACGGCCGGCTGACTGCCACCACCGCCAAGGCTGGTGGAACAGTCCTCCAACTCACCAACATCCGTGGAGACGTCAGTCTCCTGCTCTCTCTGGACACCAGCGAGGCGCCCACGGCCCTGGACGTCGATGAGTACGGAAACTCCAGGGGTGGTCAGTCCGAAGCCCGTTATGGCTGGCTCGGCGGTTATCAGCGCTCCAGTGAGAGCGTCACGGGGCTGACTCTGATGGGCGTCCGGCTGTACGACCCCGCCAAGGGGAGATTCCTGTCCGTCGACCCCGTGGCGGGTGGCAGCTGCAACAGCTACGACTACGTGTGCGGCGACCCGGTCAACATGCTCGACCTCGACGGACGCATGACCGCCCTGGCACTCGTCGGCGCAGCGGGGCTAGGCGTGAGCGCTGGAACGGTGCTCGCCATCATCGGTGTCGGAGCCGTCATCGGCATCGCCGCCCTCATCTGGCTGAAGGGTAAGGCCTGGGCCGTCAAGCAAGTCAAAATCCTGTGGGCGAAGGCGTCAAAGAAGTCCGGGAAGGAAAGAGCCACCGACGCCCCGAGCTTCGTCAGGGGAAAGAGTAAAATCCCGGGAAAGTCGGCAGAGCAATCTGCGATAGAATACTTTAAGAAGGAGTTCCGTCGGCCCCCTACGAAGCGGGAGATGGGTGCAGGTGGGCCCATTAGTAAGGCGAAGAAATACTTCGACCGGAAGTAGCGGGTACTTGTAAGCTTTCGGGGGGTGCGGTCGCGCACCCCCCGAAAGCTTACCTACGAAAGAAAGCGTGCATGATGACTGAACGTCACTCCCAGCCCGAGGTTTTCGTCTTGTGGCATGCCCGCCATCTTGCCGTAGAGGAGGACGGGGAGGCGATCCATCGAGATCTGGACGGCGGCATACATCTGGACGAGGAGGAGTGGCGAATTCTCGGTATCTACAGCGATAGGGAGATGGCCGGGGCGCGGGGTCAGGGTGCGAAGCAGTTGCCGGGGTTCCGTGATGAGCCGGATTGTTTCTGCATTTCACCCCTCATGCTTGATGAGGACCTGTGGACCGACGGATATTTTACGGAGTATCCAGAAGGAATTCAGGAGGACTGACTTCCTCATTCATTCGGTGAGCAAAAAGGGGTCTTCGAGCTTGACGGGGGTACGGCTGGCTCTATGCGCGACCGTCGGACTGTCGGCACCCCGGTGCGGACGGAGCAGGTCGTCCGTCCATATTGGCGCGGATGGGTACCGTCCGGTGGTCTGTCCCTACCAACTTTGAAATCCCGGTAAAGGATTGAAATGAATCGAATCGTCTATCTTTTGGTGCACCGGCATCACATGTCAGTTGAGCCCGAAGATGTAGCACCTGACTTTATGGAAGATGGTGAACCGCTCTTCTGGGATGACAGTGAGGACAGTTTCAAGGTGCTTGGCCTGTACTCAAGCAGGCAGCTGGCTGAAGAACGAATCGAGAGGGCGCGAGCCCTGCCTGGGTTCAGACGTTCCCCGAATGGTTTCTTCGTGCACGAGTACGTCCTGGATACCATTTGTTGGCCCGACGGGTTCCATGTCGGCAAGAGTTGAACGAGGATGGCTGACTGAACCACGATTCGCCGGGTGATGGTCCGTTCGGGGTTTGGGCATGGAAAAGGAGATCCCCTCTGACCAGGGAGAGCGGGAGTCCTATCAGGGACCTGTCGGCGGGGTGTCCTTCGGACCATGGGGTGCTGGTCACGAGAGATACGGAGCGACGGGCTTGAGCACGTCTCACGAGCGGATATGGGTCGGCATCGATGCCGGCACCCGGCCGGGCACCACGGTCCACCGCCCGCATCCGGGCGCAACGGCCATGACCGGGCCCGGCCCCGGGGGACCCTCGTTCCCCCGGGGTGGGCGGTGGTCGGGTGTAGCGCAGTTCCGTCGGGTGGGTTGAGCGGCGTAGCAGGGGGAGTGCCGTGGCCGAGGCAGGAGGCAGGAGGCTCAAGGCACTGCAGTACCGACACGGCATCCTCGGCGGATTCCTCGCCGGGACCGGCCTCACTCTCGACAGATCGGACTGACCTCGAAGCGCCGAATTCAGTAAGCGCTCAAATGAGTGACATCTGGACAGTGGGGGCGGATGCGCTCACGGTTTTCACGCGGGTGGGTCACTTCTGGAGGGCGGTGATCCACGACGACCAGCCCGCCACTCAGAAGACCACCGCCGAGGAACCGCGATCGCCGCAGTCCTCGCCCCGTACCTCGGCCCCGGCCTCACGATCACCGTCCCGGCCGCCCTCTCCGTCACCGTCACCGTCCTCTCCCGGCCCTTCGTGGTCCGGGCCCGGGAGACCCGGTTCGTTTCAAGGCTCTGACCAACATCTCCGGCGTGCGGCGGCGGCCGGGCCGCCGCCGCACGCCGTCGTTCAGACCGCCGCCCGCTCCACGGGGATCCACAGCTCCGCGTCCGCCTGCGTGGCATCCTGCGACAGCCGGGTCCGCAGGATCTCGGGTCCCGGCCGGCTCAGGTACGGATTGGACGGGAACCACTGTGTGAACACGTCCCGCCAGAGGTACTGGAGCGCCTGCGGAAACGGCCCGGAGCTCTCGAAGACGGCCCACGTCCCGGCCTGCACGGTGAGCGCGTCCATGTCCTCGGGCGCGGCGGCACGGGTCACCACCCCGTGGTAGTAGTCGAGTTCGGTTCCTTCCGCCCGGCTCGGGTCGAGGTTCTCGCTCACTCCCACGATCCCCCGCGGTTCCTGATCGGACAGGCTCCGCATGCGCTGCAGCGTCTCCTGCCCGATGCCCCGGATGAAGTCGGCGATGGCGGGATTCATCCCCTCGTGCACGAGGGGGACGCGTGCCTTCCTGCCGACCACGCGGAACTCGTCCTTCTCCACGATCCTGTAGCGCATACTGCTGCTCCCTTCGACGGTGAGGCGGAAGGACAGCCGCTGCTGGGACCGCAGACTCGCACCGGACCGCCTGGCCTCGCCGGGACCGACGCCGTGCATGACGCGGAACGCACGCGCGAACGCCTCCCCCGACGTGTAGCCGTACCGCATCGCGATCTCCAGCAGCGTCCGGTTCCCGGCCAGCACCTCGGCACCGGCGACCGTGAGCCGCCTGCGCCGGATGTACTCCGACAGCGGCATTCCCGCCAGCGCGGAGAACAGCCGGCGGAAGTGGTACTCCGACGTCGCCGTGATCCGTGCCAGGTCGGCCGCGTCGATCCGCTGATCGAGGTGGCGCTCGATGTGTTCCATGGCCTGGTTCAGCCGTTCCAGCACCCCGGTCTCCTTCCCCTTCGCTCACTCACGTTAGGAAGGAACCACCCTGCCGGACCCGACATCCTGTGCCCGATCCGGTCGGGTACGACAGACGGCCGAGCGACGTCCCCCGCCGGAGCGTCGACGCACGTCGGCGGCCTGCCGGCCGTGACCGGTCCGTGCGTGGTGCGGGGCGAGTGGACCGTGATGGGATGGCCCCGTGAGCCGCGCCGCCGAAGAGACCAACCGCCGCATGCTCCGGGCGCGGGACGCGATGGACCGCGACTACGCGCAGCCGATGGACGTCCCCGCCCTGGCGCGCATCGCCCATGTGTCACCGGCGCACTTCACCGGGTACCTCCGAGGATGCCCCGGACTTCAGGCCGGGGTGGGGGTACCGCCCGCTTGCGGGGGAGAAGCGGACCCCTGCGGAGCAGGGCAAGGAAAGACGAATCGCCGTCAGGGCGATTGGCCGTCTCCATCCGTGTCGGTGAGGGCGACCTCAAGCAGGTGGATGATCTCGGAGTTGAGGGACCGCCGGTCCGCACGAGCCTGTTCAACCAGCCGTGCGTGCAGGTCGGTGGGGAGTCGGAGGGAGATTCTTTTCTCATCGGCCATGCTAAAATGATGCCATGGCGATGCTGCGGATGGCCAAGGACGCCGGGCACTCCCGGTACACCTATCGGCTCCGCGTGCCGTCGACCGCCCGCACCCCACTCCTTGCCGAGTGGGACCGCTGCCGATGGGTGTGGAACGAATGCGTTGCCAAGTGCCGGCAGGTGCACGCCCACAGCAAGGCGCACCCCGACGACAAGCTGACCTGCGGTCCGGCACAGCTCGACAAGATGCTGACCGAGGCCCGCAGCAAGCAGCCGTGGCTGCGGAACGGCGCGAGCGTCCCGCAGCAGCAGACGATCCGGGACTACGCCAAGTCCCGCTCCAAGGCCTTGAAGGACATCGAGTGCCGTCTGCCGGTGAAGCAGCGTGCGGGCATGCCCCGGCACAAGCGCAAGCGTGACGCCGAGCCGACGCTGAACTACACCACCCGAGGGTTCCGCCTCAAGAACGGCCGTCTGCACCTGGCGGGCGGCATTGCCGTGACGGTGGTGTGGTCGCGCGAACTGCCGTC
The DNA here is from genome assembly GCF_036634175.1 of Streptomyces sp. P9-A2. NCBI lineage: Bacteria > Bacillati > Actinomycetota > Actinomycetes > Kitasatosporales > Streptomycetaceae > Streptomyces > Streptomyces sp. P9-A2. The sequence goes on along the minus strand of NZ_JAZIFX010000001.1, from coordinate 2,861,655 downwards.
CGCTCCGTCGTCGGTGCGGGTGTACCGGGACAGCCTCGGCCGCTGGTACGCGTCGTTCGTCGTCGCCACTGAGGTGCAACCGCTTCCCGAAACCGGCGCCGTCCTCGGTGTCGACTGGGGCGTCAAGGAGACCGCCACCACCACATCGGACGCCCACGACCTCCCGCACGCCGAACACGGCAAGCGGGCCGCGCAGCGTCTCGCCCGCTATCAGCGGATGATGGCCCGCCGCCGCCCCGCCAGGGGGCAGGCCGCGTCCAAGGGCTACAGGAGGGCGCGGCGGCAGGCCGCGCAGGTCTCCAAGAAGGTCGCCCGGCAGCGGCAGGACACCGCCCGCAAGTGGGCCAAGCGCGTCGTGACCGACCACGACGCCATCGCCGTGGAGGACTTCCGCCCGAAGTTCCTCGCCCGCACCAGCATGGCCCGCAAGGCGGCCGACGCCGCCATCGGCGCCACCAAGCGGGCCCTGCTCGAAATGGGCCGCAAGCACGGGCGGGACGTCCGCCTCGTGCACCCCGCGCACACCACCATGGACTGCGCATCGTGCGGAGCGAGAACCAAGCACGCACTTCCTCTTTCGGAACGTACCTACACCTGCACCACATGCGGAACCGTGTCCCCCAGGGACAAGAACTCCGCCCGCGTGATGCTGGTCCGGGCTGGTCTCAACCCGGCTGGTGCCGAGGGCGTAAGACCTCCGGGAGCGCTGCTCCCGGAGGCGGCCTGAGCCAGGAATCCCCTCCCCTTCAGGGAGGGGAGGATGTCAAAGATGTACGTCCTCGACCAGGACGAGGCCCTCGACTTCTACGTCGGCAAGCTCGGTCTGGAGGTCACCGCCGACATCGACATGGGCTTCATGCGCTGACTGACCGTCAGCGTCCCCGGTCACCCCGAGTGGCAGATCCTCCTGGAGAAGCCGGGCGCTCCGGCGATGTCGGAGGAGACGGCGGAGCAGGTACGCGAGCTGGTGACCAAGGGGGCCATGGGCGGTTGGTTCATCCTCACCACGGACGACTGCCGCAGGACCTACGAGAGGCTGCTGGAGAAGGGCGTGTAGTTCACCGAGGAACCCACCGAGCGCCCGTACGGAATCGACTGCGGCCTGCGTGACCCCTTCGGCAACCGCATCCGCTTCACCCAGCCGAAGGTCTGAGACGGTGTGCACGGAGGACGCAGGGCGCGCCACGGCCGGAACCTGCTGAGGAAGTCGCCGGCCGCGGACCATCGGGCCGTGTTTCCATGCTGCGATGAAGGCGGCGATGCGGGTGTCTGAGGTCCCGCGCGCGGTGGCCGCGGCCATGTCGACCGCCTCCTCGCTCGGGCTGACCGTCGACGACGCGCTCGTTCTCCACGACTCGAACAAGCTCACCCTGCGGCTGCTGCCGTGTGACGTCCTGGCCCGGGTGGCACCCGTGGCGCCCGGGACGGTGTCGCCGAACACCACGGGGTCAGCGGGCTACCAGATCGCCTCGACCCACTCCGGGTGGTCGTCCTTCCGATGCCTACAGAATGTTGATCACTCGATCGGCTGCGGAGGCGATCCGGTGGACGATATGTTCCCTGAGGTCACAGGCTTCCCCGTCAGGCCGTTACCGGAGGCGACGACTACCCTGAGCGCGGAGAGGAGGACGGCTTGCTACTGAGATTTCGCGTCGCGAACGTGCGGTCCCTGCGTGACGAGCAGGAGCTGTCCTTCGTCGCGCCCGGTGACGGACAGGACGCATCGGTGAACCCGGTGGACCTCGCGGGTGGCGGATCCCTCTCCGTGCTCCCGCTGATCGGCATCTTCGGGGCCAACGCCTCCGGCAAGTCCAACGTGCTGACCGCGATGACCGACATGCGCAACGCGGTCCTCAACTCCTACGCGCACTGGGCCTCTTACGACGGCATACCGCGTCAGGTCTTCTCCCTGCACCCCAAGAGCGAGAGCGAACCCTCCTTCTTCGAGGTCGATGTCGTCATCGACGGGGTCCGCTGGACGTACGGCTTCGAGCTCGGCGCCACCCGTGTCGAGTCCGAATGGCTGCACAGCTACCCGCGCGGTCGCCGTCAGGAATGGCTCGACCGCGACGCCTCCCGGCCGGACGTCTTCAAGTGGCCCGGCGGACGGGTCAGGGACCGGGCCCAGCTCGTACGGCGTACGCGGCCGAACGCCCTGCTGCTCTCCACGGCCGGCACGGACAACCACCCGCAGCTCTCCCCGCTGTTCCACTGGTTCCGCCGCAACCTCTGGATGATCAGCCCGGAGGCCGAGCGGGACGAGCGCGCGCGGTACACCACGAAGGAACTGTCCGGTCCGAGGGCCACCAGGATCCAGGAGCTGTTGAGAGTGGCCGACCTCGGCATCACCGGAGCGACGGTCGTCCAGGACGGTCCGGGCCGGGACACGGTGAAGCTGACGCACCACTCGGCTGCCGGGGACGTGCCCTTCGACTGGCAGGAGGAGTCCTACGGCACCCGGTCCTGGTTCGCCCTCCTGGGCCCTCTCCTCCTCGCCCTCGACGAAGGCGCGGTCCTCCTCGTCGACGAACTCGACGCCAGCCTGCACTCCCGCTTCGCGGCCGAGGTCGTCCGGCTCTTCCACGACCCGTACGCGAACCCCAAGGGCGCCCAGCTGGTCTTCACATCGCACGACGCGACGGTGCTCACCACCCCGAGCGGCGAGCGGCTCCTCGACCCGGCGCAGGTGTGGCTGACGGAGAAGGACAAGGACGGGGCGACCGGGCTGTACCCGCTCACCGATGCGGAGCCGGGCGAGGACGAGGACCTCACGCAGTCCTATCTCGCGGGGGCCTTCGGCGGGGTTCCGGCTCTCCTGGAGGGGCAGATCGCGCGGCGGCTGCTGGTGGCGCGTGAGGCCGGCACGTACGACGGGACAGGCGAGCGAGCGGACGGGGCGGGCAGCGCAAGCGTCAGGTCTTCATCTTCACCGAGGGCAAGGTGACAGTCTCTGGCGTGGCGGCCTGAGAGAACGGTGTCCGGCCCGCCCAAAGGTTGCGGGCCGGATGGATCGTGGCGGTGAGCGGTCAGGCGGACAGGTGGCCGTCCTTGACTGCTGTGACGAACGGTGACCAGTTCTGTCGTGCGAAGAGCAAAATCGGGCCGTCGGGGTTCTCTGAGTCGCGGACAGGGACACCTGCAGGGTGGTCGTCCAGGACCTCCAGGCAGCTGCCGCCCTGGTCGTTGCTGTGAGAGGACTTCCGCCAGCCCTTCCGCACCCCTGCGTTCGGTATCGCTCGGTCAGCCATGATGTTCGTAGTCCTTTGCTGTTGCCCTGAGCAGATCCAGTGATTCCTTGAGCGGCAGAGCGTTGCCCAGTGCGAAATCGTAGCGATGCTGCAGCTCCTGAACCACTGATGGACTGTCGTGGATTTTCCCCATGTACAGGCCTTCGCCATAGGCCACGGGTGGCTGATCCTCGAACCACATCAGCGTGAGCATGTTGCTCATGAGGGGATGCATGCCCAACGTGAAAGGCAGAAGGTGCAGTTGGATCCGTTCGGCCTTGGCGAGTCTGATGAGGTGGTTGATCTGCTCCGCCATGACTTCCGGGCCGCCGATCCGGCGTCGTAGCACCGCCTCGTCCAGTAGCGCCCACACTACGGGTGTCACTGGGTCGGCAAGGATCTTTGCGCGTTCCAGGCGTGTGACAAGGCGTCTGTCACGTTCCTGTTCACTCGCCGGAGGGAACGGCATGCTCAGAACCGCACGCGCGTACCTTTCCGTCTGGAGGATGCCGGGGATGAACGACAGGGCGAACTCCCGGATCATCGTTGCCTGCTGTTCGAGCTGAAGGGCCGACTCGAAGTACCCCGCGACAGCGGTGTCGTCGTCCGGCAGGAAGCTGCTGAGTACATCGCCCGTGTTCAGCGCCCTGTCGAGGCGTCGCGCGTCCTCCTTGGACGGGGTGCGCCGGCCCGCCTCGATGTGCGAGATGTGCGAACGCGTCATGACGGCGGCCGTCGCCAGCTCCTGCTGCGTCAGCCCGGCCGCCTCGCGCTGCGCCTTCAACCACTCCCCATAGATGTTGCTCATCGTCAACTCCCATGTGACAGATGCGTTGTCACCTCCGCCCCTCTGGCGAGCCTAGCCCGGCCGGTCTCACTCTGTGAGTGGATCGCTACACAGCGATGTCCATGCATGTCGACCTGCCCTCGGGCACGGAAGACCCCCGCGACCGCTACCGACGGCCCGGGGGCATGGCCCTCAACCGCATCGGAGTTGAAGACGTGTTGCACCGTATCGCCCGCCTCGTCGAGCCGCTGCTCCGGCTCCTGTGGCCCGCCTCCGGGCGCCACCGGCACCGGAACCGGCACCGCGCCGGGGGAGCGGCGCGGCCCACCCCCGTGCCGGCCGCCCCCGTCGCACCCGGCCGCCGCCCTTCCCCGCACGAGGCCCTCCTCCACGGAGAGGACTCCCGGCTCGTCCGCCCCTACCTCCTCGCCCACGAACGACGCGTCCAGGCCAGGCAGCAGCGCGCCCGCCGCCGAACTCTCTGGCTCGCCGTGCACGGCATCGACGTAGGGCCACGGCACATCCACGGTGTCGACGTCGGCCCGCGCCGCATCCGGGGCAACGAGGTGGCCGCGTGATCTACAAGAGCCACGACGCCGCCACCACGGCCAGCCGGCCCCGCCTCCTCCCCTGGTCCAACCTCGACGGCAACCCCTGCTACCTCGTCACCGACGACACCGGCACCAGCCGTCTCTCGCGCCTCGCCGACGACGTCGAAGCCATCCAGCTCGGCATGGCCGACGACCTTCTCGGCCACGCCGTCGACCTCCTGGGCGACGACAAGGCCACCACACCCCAACTCCGTTACCTCGCCGCTTGCTTGGCCGAGGCACTCCACGACGTGCACCGCATCGCCCGCAGCAGGGGAGCACGCCTCCCCGTGCCCCACGGCGGCGAGGAAAGCTCCGCCCCCGCCCCGGAAGAGGACCCCGGCACCTGACCCACCCGCTCCGCCGCCGAACGTGCGGACGTACCGGCACAAAGCCCCGTACGTCCGCGCGCTCAGCCATGTCCTCCACCTGGATCCCTTCCCCTCACCCCGCCCCCTGGGCACTGAATGCATCTCCGGGGAACGGCGGGACGTACGGAGGGGCGCGGGCTGTGGTGGTGCACGTCGAACGGGACGAGGTGGAGCGGCCGTTGGTCGCGCAGTTGGAGGCCATGGGGTGGACGCACGTCCCGGGCGTGGAGCTGGACACGCTCGACGCGGCCGTGCTGCTGCTGGTCGACCAGCTCGGACCCGCGCTGCGGCGGATCAACCTCCGGGGCGGTGACGGTCAGCCCTGGATGGGCGAGGACGACATCCGGCGGGCGGTCGGCGAGCTGGCCTCCCTCTCCCTCGGCAAGGGCGTCGTGCAGGCGAACCTCGCCGCCACCGACATGCTGCTCCACGGCTGGACGCTGCCCTCGCCCTCCGCCGCGCACGGCGGCCCGTCCGCCACCGTCCAGTACGTCGAGTGGCATCCGGACCTCGTCACGCGCAACACCTTCACCGTCGTCGACCAGCTCCGCGTGCGCAGCCGTTCCGGGGAGCTGTCGATACTCGACCTCGTCCTCTTCGTGAACGGCATCCCGCTCGTCGCCGTCGAGTGCAAGAGCCCCGATCTCGCCGAGCCCGTCCGCAGTGCCGTGCTCGATCTGCGGCACTACGCGGGGAATCCCGTTCTGGACCTCGACGCCACCGGTACCCCGGTCCCCGCCGGTGTACCGGAACTGTTCCGGACCGTGCAGCTCCTCGTCGCCGCGACCGGCGAGACCGCCCACCTGGGGACCGTCACCTCCGAGCCCGAGCACTTCCACCCGTGGCGCAGCGTCGAGCCGGAGGAGGAGGGCACACCGCTCCCACACCAGCGTCCTGCACGCCGTCCTGCGCAAGGCGATCCCGAACGCCGCCAAGATCGGGTTCACGGGTACGCCGATCATCACCGGGCGCGAGGAGGACACGCGCCGGATCTTCGGGCGGGGCGACTCGCCGCGGGGCTTCCTCGACGAGTACCGGATGGAGGACGCCGAGCACGACGGCGTCGTCGTCCGTATCCGCTACGAGGGGCGGACCGGGGAGGGCGAGGTCCGTGACGGGGAGGTCCTCGACAAGGGGTTCGACGACCTCGTCCGGGACCGCACCCCCGAGGAGCGGGCCGCGCTGCTCAAGCGGTGGCCCACCGAGCGGGACGTCGCCGAGTCCGTTCCCATGATCGAGGCGAAGGCCGAGGACATGCTGGAACACTGGGTGACCACCGTGCTGCCCGGCGGCTTCAAGGCACAGGTCGCGGCCGTCAGCCGGAAGGCGGCCGTGCAGTACCACCACGCCCTGCGCAAGGCCCGTGACGAACTGCTGGACCAGTTGGCCGAGTTCGACCCGGAGTCGGTGACGGGGACCCCGCTGGAGAAGCTGTCCGTCAGACAGCGCTATCTCCACCAGGCCCACCAGTTCCGGGCGCTGCTGCGGCGGATCGACTTCGTTCCCGTCATCTCCCCGGGTTCCGGCCACAAGCGGGGAGAATGGAGGGAGTGGACCGACGCCGGTCGCCAGGAGGCGTACACCGAGCGCTTCCAGAAGGTTTTCCCCGAGCTGGCGCCCGATCCGGAGTGGGTTGCGGTGACCCCCTTCAATCCACCGCAGGCTCCGACCCCTCCCACCGATCCCGCCGGCGGCATGAACACTCCGTGGTCTGATGCCGCGAACAGCGGGCCGCCGCCGCTCCCCACCTCGGTGCCCGACCCCGTGCACCCCGACAGCCCCGTCGCGTTCCTGATCGTGAAGTCCATGCTGCTCACGGGATTCGACGCCCCGCGCGAACAGGTGCTCTACCTGGACCGGCCGATCCGGGACGCCGAGCTGCTCCAAGCCGTCGCGCGTGTCAACCGCACCTCGCCCGGCAAGGAGGTCGGTTACGTCGTCGACTACTACGGCGTCTTCGAGCACCTCTCCAGAGCACTCGCCGGGTACCGGAACGCCGACGTCACCGACACCATGCGAGATCTGTCCTACGAGGTGGACAAACTCGGCCCTGCCGCACAGGAGGTCCGCGACTTCCTGCGGCGCAACGGCATCGACGACGCGCAGCTCGACCAGCTCGCCAAGCTGGGGCCCGCGGCCCTCGCCCTGGAGCCCGACGACCTGCGGTTCGACTTCGACGAGGTGCTGCACAAGTTCCTCGCCACCCTCGAACGCGTCCTTCCGCACGAGGACGCCCTGGACTACGTGGCGGACGCCCGGCGCTGGAGCCTGCTCCAGAAGCGGGTGCGGCGGCTGTGCCGGGACGCCGAGGGTGGCACGTTCACCCTGCGCCGGTACGGACGCAAGGTCCGGGCGATGATCGCCGACCACCTTGAAGGGCCGGAGATCGACCAGGTCATCCCGCCGGTCTCGCTCACCGCCCTCACCTTCGACGACGCCGTGCGGCGGCTGCCGCCGCAGGAGGCGGCGGCGGAGATGGGCCACGCGCTCCGCTTCCACTTGGAGGAGCGGACGAAGCGGGAGGACCCCGCGAAGTACGAGCGGCTCTCCAAGCGCCTGGAAGAGATCCTGCGCACGATACCGGGGCGCTTCGAGGAGCAGATCGAGGAGTTCGGCCCGCTGATCGAGGAGGCCAGGCAGGAACAGGAGGAGTCCCCGGAGCTCGCCGGCCTCACGCCGCTCGAACAGCGGGCGTACCGGCTCGTGGAGCAGATCCTGGAGGACACACCCGGGATCAGCCTCGCCGACGGCGGCGACATCAGGCGGCTCACGGACAAGGTGTGCGCCATGGCCACCCGGACCATGGCCAGGGCGTCGTACCAGGGGCAGCACCAGGACATCAGCGCGCTGGCCGGAGACCTCCAGGACGTCCTGCTCAGTGGCCATGTCCGGCCCGTGAAGGGGGACTGGGTGTCGTTGGAGAACGCGGCCGAGCGCCTGGCGTCCTTCGCGCAGGACAACCTCCGGCAGTTCCGGAACAGGGCGAGGGGAGAATAGGCGCGTGACCGCGCCGGCCAATCCCTCGACGTACCCCGTCCCCGAAACACTCCTCACCGTGGAGGGGCTGTCTCTGCGGGTGCGTGCCAGCGCCCGAAGGAAACGGTTCGCGCTGACCGTCGAGACCGACGCGACCCTCACCCTGCACACGCCGGCCGGGCGCTCGACGGCCGAGGCGGAACAGTTCGTCCGCGCACACCGGGACTGGCTGGTGACCAAACGGCGGGAGCGGGAGCGCACACGCCCGCTCAGCCCCGTCAAACAGTTCGTCGACGGAGAGGTCTTCCGTTATCTGGGGAGGACGTACCGGCTGGCCGTGTCCGGTGAGGAGGGAGCGGCCGGAGGAGTCCGGCTGATCGCGGGGCGTCTCGTCATGGGCCCGGATCTGGCGGCGGAGCCCCAGGCGGGTCGGGCGGCGCTGGTCGACTGGTACTGCCGGGCCGGCCGGAACTGGACGGGACAGCGGCTTCAGCCCTGGGCGGCCCGCATGGGGGTGACCGAGCCGGAACTCGACGTGCGGGACCTGGGAGACCGGTGGGGTTCATACCGGCCGCCGCAGGCCGGGGCGGGTGCCAAGGGTCTGATGAGTCTCGGGTGGCCGCTCTTCCAGCTGCCCATGCATCTGATCGACTACGTCATCGCCCATGAACTGGCCCACGTGAAGGTGTCCGGGCACCGGGAGGACTTCTGGCGGCTGCTGCGGACCGCGCTGCCCGAGTACGAGGGGCGGCGCGCGGACCTCGACGAGCTGGGGCGGCGGCTCTGGATGGGTGACGTCCGGTAAGCCGGGCTGAACTCCCCCTTTCTGAGTAGAGGAGTTCAGCCACGGTGAGGCCTACCAGATCGCCTCGACCCACTCCGGGTGGTCGATGAACGGGTTGCGGTTGTGCTGGTAGGAGTCGTGGATGACCTGGTTGCGGCGCTGCTCGAAGGCGTCCGGCGGGTCCTGCTCGTTCCACGCCTTCAGGACGGAGAGCCTGCCCATGTACGGGTTGCTGCCGTTGTTGACGTTGTTGTTGGGCTCCAGGTCGGCCCAGCCGTCGCCGCCCTCGTAGCGGACCGCCATGTAGAGGATCATGCGGGCCACGTCGCCCTTGACGGCGTTGCGGGGTTCGAAGGAGTCGGAGTCGGTGAGGCTGCCGCCGCCGTTCGCTACGGCGCTGCCGCCGTTGTCGAAGTCCTTGTTGCCGCGGATGCTGTTGACCTGGACGTCCGTCGGGCGCAGGTGGTGGATGTCGGTGCCGGGGCCGGTGGAGGTGCCGAAGTCGCCGTGGGACTTGGCCCACACGTGCTCGCGGTTCCAGTTGCCGGTGTTCCCGCCGTTGAGGGACTTGCCGCGGGAGACCCCCGAGTACAGCAGGATCACGTTGTTGCTGTTGTTCGGGTCCTGGTCGGTGGCCTTCAGCGCGTCCCAGACCGCCGAGTAGGACAGCTTCGTCTGGCTGCTGATGATCGTGTGCAGCGAGGACTTGAGGGCTGTCCCCGTCTTGCCGATCGCGTTCTTGTAGTACGTCGAGTCGTAGTCCGAGTTCGCCGCTGTCGCTGTCGCTGTCGCCGTAGCCGTAACTGTGGCCGCCGCCGTCACCGGGGGCTCGGTCGTGGCCGTGGCGGGGGTCGCGGTCAGGGCGGGAGCGGCGAGGGCGGTGAGGGCGGCGGCGGTGGCGAACGCCACCGCCCTGCGGTGCCGGGTGCGCATGCGTATCGCGAGCATGTGGGGGTGTCCCGTCTACGCGAGTTGAATGAGGGTTTTCGCATCGTGACATGCGCATGAAGTTGTATGAATGTACATGCGGTGTCGATTACGTGACGTCCTTGCGGAGAGCGCCCCTCTGGAGTGACCCCGGCCTCCCCAAACGTTGCGGAGGGATGAAATCCGCTTCAGGGTGTGTTGGTGCCTTCCGGTAGATCAGGACGATCGGATCGGCACGACCGGAGGGCACCCGCGTGACACCGCAGCAGGGATGGGCACGGCGACTGGGCGCGTACGCGTGGCGTCATCCGGGGGACGTCGTGCTGGCCCTGGGCTCGTCCCTCGGCGGCATGGCCGTGATGGCGCTGGTCCCGCTGGTCACCAAGGTGATCATCGACGACGTGATCGGCGACCACACCCGCGCCATGGCCCCCTGGGCGGGCGCCCTGATCGGCGCCGCGGCCGTCGTCTACGCCCTCACCTTCGTCCGCCGCTACTACGGCGGCCGGCTCGCCCTGCACGTCCAGCACGACCTGCGGACCGAGATGTACCGGACGATCACCCGGCTCGACGGCCGCCGCCAGGACGAGCTGTCCACCGGGCAGGTCGTCGGGCGGGCCACCAGCGACCTCCAGCTGATCCAGGGCCTGCTCTTCATGCTGCCGATGACCATCGGCAACATCCTGCTGTTCGTGATCTCCCTCGTGATCATGGCGTCCCTGTCGCTGCCGCTCACGGCCGTCGCCCTCGCCGTCGCCCCCGCCCTGTGGTGGATCGCCAAGCGCAGCCGCACCCGGCTGCACCCGTCCACCTGGTACGCGCAGGCCCAGGCGGCCGCCGTCGCCGGAGTGGTCGACGGCTCCGTCAGCGGGGTGCGCGTGGTGAAGGGCTTCGGGCAGGAGGAGCAGGAGACGGGCAAGCTCCGCGAGGTCGGCCGGCGGCTGTTCGCCGGGCGGCTGCGGACCATCCGGCTGAACTCCCGGTACACCCCGGCCCTCCAGGCCGTCCCCGCCCTCGGCCAGGTGGCGATGCTCGCGCTCGGCGGCTGGCTCGCCGTACGCGGCAACATCACGCTGGGCACCTTCGTCGCCTTCTCCACCTACCTCGCCCAGCTCGTCGGCCCGGTCAGGATGCTCGCCGTCGTACTGACCGTCGGACAGCAGGCGCGGGCCGGCACCGAACGCGTCCTGGAACTGATCGACACCGAGCCGTCCCTCGCCGACGGCACCAAGGAGCTCCCCGCCGACGCCCCCGCGACCGTCGAGTTCGACGACGTCTCCTTCGGTTACGACCCGGAGCGCCCCGTCCTCGACGGTCTGTCCTTCGAGATCGGGCCCGGCGAGACCCTCGCCGTCGTCGGTGCCTCCGGCTCCGGCAAGTCCACCGTCTCGCTGCTCCTGCCGCGCTTCTACGACGTCGGCGGCGGCGCCGTCCTCGTCGGCGGGCACGACGTGCGCGAGCTGACCACCGAGTCGCTGCGGGCCGCGATCGGGCTGGTCCCGGAGGACTCCTTCCTCTTCTCCGACACCGTGCGCGCCAACATCGCCTACGGCCGCCCGGAGGCGACCGAGGAACAGATCGTGGCCGCCGCCCGGGCGGCCCAGGCCGACCGGTTCATCACCGAACTGCCCGACGGCTACGACACCACCGTCGGCGAGCACGGACTGACCCTCTCCGGTGGCCAGCGCCAGCGCGTCGCGCTCGCCCGCGCCCTCCTCACCGACCCGCGCCTGCTGGTGCTCGACGACGCCACCTCCGCCGTGGACGCCCGCGTCGAGCACGAGATCCACGAGGCGCTGGCCGAGGTCATGCGCGGTCGCACCACCCTGCTGATCGCGCACCGCCGCTCCACCCTCAACCTCGCCGACCGCATCGCCGTCCTCGACGGCGGCCGGCTCGCCGACATCGGCACCCACGACGAGCTCCAGCGGCGCTCCGCCCTCTACCGCCGGCTGCTCACCGACCCCGACGAACTGGGCGGCGTCTCCCCGGGCCACCACCCGGCCGCCGCCCTCCGCCAGGACGACACCGCCGACACCACGGTCCGCGCGGAGCTGGACGCCGAGTTCGACGCCGAGCGCGAAGTCACCCCCCGCCTGTGGACCGGCGACCGCGAGCCCAAGGACACCGCCCTGGCCGGCAGCCCGGCCACCCCCGAACTGCTCGCCCAGGTCGAGGCGCTGCCCCCGGCCGACGACGTCCCCGACATCGACGAGCGCCGGGCCGTGCAGCCGGAGGAATCCTACGGACTGCGCCGCCTCCTGCGCGGCTTCCGCACGCCCCTGCTCATCAGCCTCGCGCTCGTCGCCGTGGACGCCGGCGCGGGCCTGCTGCTGCCGGTGCTGATCCGGCACGGCATCGACGCCGGCGTCACCCAGGCCGCCCTCGGCGCCGTCTGGGCGTCCGCGCTGCTCGGCCTGCTCGCGGTGACCGTGCAGTGGGCGGCGCAGACCGGTGAGATCCGGATGACCGGACGCACCGGCGAACGCGTGCTGTACTCACTGCGGCTGAAGATCTTCGCCCAGCTCCAGCGGCTCGGCCTCGACTACTACGAGCGCGAGCTGACCGGCCGGATCATGACCCGGATGACCACCGACGTGGACGCGCTGTCGACGTTCCTGCAGACGGGCCTGGTCACCGCGTTCGTCTCGGTGGTCACCTTCTTCGGCATCATGGGCGTCCTGCTGGTGATCGACGTACAGCTCGCCCTGATCGTCTTCACCACGCTGCCCCCGCTGATCATCGCCACGTACTTCTTCCGCCGGGCCAGCGTGAAGGCGTACGAACTGGCCCGGGAGCGGATCTCGGCGGTCAACGCCGACCTCCAGGAGTCGGTGTCCGGGCTGCGCATCGTGCAGGCCTTCGGGCGCGAGCGGCTGGGCAACCGGCGGTTCGCCGAGCGCAGCGACGGCTACCGGGCCGCCCGTATCCGGGGCCAGTGGCTGATCTCGGTCTACTTCCCGTTCGTGCAGTTCCTGGCGTCGTCGGCCGCGGCGGCGGTCCTCGTCGTGGGCGGGATCAGGGTCGACAACGGGACACTGACGACGGGTGCGCTGGTCGCGTACCTGCTCTACATCGACCTGTTCTTCGCCCCCGTGCAGCAGCTCTCCCAAGTCTTCGACGGCTACCAGCAGGCGTCCGTCTCCCTGGGCCGCATCCAGGAACTGCTGCGGGAACCGGCGTCCACCCAGGACGCCGCGAAACCCCTCGGCGTGCCCTCCCTGCGCGGCCAGGTCGTCTTCGAGGACGTGGACTTCGCCTACGGGGACGAGGAGGAGGCCCTCAGCGGCATCGACCTGCGCATCCCCGCCGGGCAGACCGTCGCGTTCGTCGGCGAGACCGGTGCCGGGAAGTCCACCCTGGTCAAGCTGGTGGCCCGGTTCTACGATCCGACCGGGGGCAGGGTCACCGTCGACGGCACCGACCTCAGGGACCTCGACATCACCGCCTACCGGCACCGGCTCGGCGTGGTCCCGCAGGAGGCCTACCTCTTCCCGGGCACGATCCGCGACGCCATCGCCTACGGCCGCCCGGACGCCTCCGACGCCGAGGTCGAGGCGGCGGCCCGCGCGGTCGGCGCGCACGAGATGATCGCCACGCTGGAGGGCGGCTACCTGCACGAGGTCGCCGAGCGCGGCCGGAACCTCTCGGCCGGACAGCGTCAGCTGATCGCGCTGGCCCGCGCCGAACTCGTCGACCCCGACATCCTGCTGCTCGACGAGGCCACCGCCGCCCTCGACCTGGCCACCGAGGCCCAGGTCAACCAGGCGACGGACCGGCTGGCGGGACGGCGCACCACGCTGGTGGTCGCACACCGGCTGACCACCGCCGCCCGCGCCGACCGGGTCGTCGTCATGGACCGCGGCCGGGTCGCCGAGGACGGCACGCACGACGAACTGCTGGCTCGCGACGGACGGTACGCCGCACTGTGGCGGACCTTCGTCGGAGAGGCCGAACCGGAGGAACCGGTCGGCGCGGGGCGGTGAGCCCGAGGATGTGGGCCCTGGGCGTGAGCCCGGGGGTGTGGGTCCGGGGGTGTGGGCTTGGGTCGTGAGTTCGAGGGTGTGGGGTCCGGGGTGCGGGTCCGGGGGTGTGGGTCCGGGGGTGTGGGCTTGGGTCGTGAGTTCGAGGGTGTGGGGTCCGGGGTGCGGGTCCGGGGGTGTGGGCTTGGGTCGTGAGTTCGAGGGTGTGGGGCCCGGGGTGTGAGTCCGGGGGTGTGGGGCCCGGGGCGTGAGCCCGAGGGGGTGGGCCCGAGGGGGTGGGCCCGGGGTGTGACCAGCCGGGCCGGGGTGCGGGTGCAGGGCGCGCGTGAGGCCGGGGATGCGGGTGGGCAACCATCCGGCGTACGCCATGCGTCCGTACACCTGTACGCCCTCGGTCGCGGCAGGTGCGGTACGGGCTTCGACGCGGGCTTCGATGCGGTGCGATCCGGTACGGGGAGGAACGGCAGTGGGAAGCGGAGCGATACGCCGGTTACTCGCGCTCGGCCTGGCGGTGCTGACCGCGGCGGGGCTGCTGGTGGTCGCCGCGCCGGGCGACGCCCAGGCCGCGGCGCACTGCCCCGGACGCAAGATGCGCACCCTGCCGTTCTCCACCGGCTCGGTCGTCGTCTACAAGCGCGGCGGCTACCTCTGCGCCGTCACCCTCGCCAAGAAACCCGGCACCAAGCGGAAGATGTCGGTGAGCATCAGGGCGCGCGGCGGCCGTCCGGTGGTCGACGAGGGCCGCTACAAGCGGCACGCCGGCCCGGTCACCGTGCACGCCGGGCGCCGCTGCGTCTGGGTGAAGGGCAGGGTGGCCGGCGGGTCGGTCAGCTCCGGCTGGATCCTGTGCTGAACGCGCGCCCGGACCCGAGAACGCGCACCCGGACCCGAGCTGGAATTTCCGTCCCGGGTAAGGCCTTTGCCCCTCTCTGCACCGAGGGCTATCCCCATGTCCCCTGGTGCTGGGGCGAGTTGGTCGGCTAGTTTCCCGGCCACATCTGTCTCACAGGGGAGTGTGCATGCGCAAGGCGCTCAGATGGCTGCTGACGCTCACGATGCTGATCGGCACGGTGAGTGCGGCGAGCGCGGCCACCGCCGCCACCGCCGCCGAGACCGACGTCACCGCCGGCACCGACATCAAGGAGAGGCTGCTCTCCGTCCCGGGCATGAGCCTGGTCGAGGAGAAGCCCTACACCGGATACCGCTTCTTCGTCCTGAACTACACCCAGCCGGTCGATCACCGCAGGCCCGCCAAGGGCACCTTCCAGCAGCGGATCACCGTGCTGCACAAGGACGTCGCGCGGCCGACCGTCTTCTTCACCGGCGGCTACAACGTCTCGACGACGCCGCGGCGCAGCGAGCCGACCCAGATCGTGGACGGCAACCAGGTCTCCATGGAGTACCGCTTCTTCACCCCGTCCCGCCCCGACCCGGCCGACTGGTCCACGCTGGACATCTGGCAGGCCGCCAGCGACCAGCACCGCATCCACAAGGCACTGAAGGGGATCTACTCCGAGAAGTGGATCTCCACCGGCGGTTCCAAGGGTGGCATGACCGCCACGTACTACGAGCGCTTCTACCCGCGTGACATGGACGGCGTCGTCGCCTACGTCGCCCCCAACGACGTGGTGAACCACGAGGACTCGGCCTACGACCGCTTCTTCAGGAAGGTCGGCACCAAGGAGTGCCGCGACCGGCTCAACGGCGTGCAGCGCGAGGCGCTGGTCCGCCGGGCACCGCTGAAGCAGAGGTACGAGGCGTACGCCGCCGAGAACGGCTACACCTTCGACACCGTCGGCAGCGCGGACCGGGCGTACGAGGCCGTCGTCCTCGACTACGTGTGGGGCTTCTGGCAGTACGGCACGGTGCAGGACTGCGAGCAGATCCCGGCCGACGCCAGGAACGCCACCGACGACGAGATCTGGACCTCGGTCGACACCATCTCCGGCTTCTCGTTCTACACGGACCAGGGCCTCAGCCCGTACACGCCGTACTACTACCAGGCCGGTACGCAGCTCGGCGCGCCGACGATCCGCTTCCCGCACATCGAGAAGAAGTACGTCCGCCACGGCTACCAGCCGCCGCGCAACTTCGTGCCCCGCTCGATCCCGATGACGTTCGAACCCCGGGCCATGCGCGACATCGACACCTGGGTGCGCGGCAACGCCCGGCAGATGCTGTTCGTCTACGGCGAGAACGACCCGTGGGGTGCCGAGCCCTTCCGGCTCGGCAAGGGCGCGCGCGACTCGTACGTGCTGACCGCCCCGGGCATGAACCACGGTGCCAACGTGGCCGGTCTGGTCGATGAGGAGAAGGCGCTCGCCACGGCCCGCATCCTCGACTGGGCGGGCGTCGCCCCGAACGCGGTCAAGGAGAACCCGGCCGAGGCGAAGCCGCTGGCGAAGTTCGACCGCACGCTGGACGTGCGGGACATCCGGCGGGAGCCGGCGCTGCACCGGTAGGAACACCGGGCCGCGACGGCGGCGGGGATCACACCGGACGGGCGCAGCCCACCGGTGAATCGCCACCGAGCCGGACATAGAGGGTCGTGGACGCCGGGCACCGGGACCTGGCGTCCACGGCCTCGGTCACCTTGTACTCCGGCCGCTGCTCCCCCTCGCCGTCACAGGCCGTCTCGCGGACCTGACCGTCGTCCAGCCCGCGCACGCAGTCGCCGACGATGGTGCGCGGCCCGCCCCCGCCGCCGGGATCGCCCGGGTGCGGGGGCTGGAGGTTGCGCATACAGGCGTAGCCGCGCGGCACCGCCCCGTCGCCGTCCTCGTCGGACGCGGGGAGCTGCTCGCTGATGTGCAGGACGAAGTCCGTGGTGGCGGGGCAGCGCGGCCCGTCCCGGACGGTCCCGTCGTGGCGGGCGACCACCCGGGCCGCCGCCCGTTCGCCGGCGCACGGCACCTCGGTGAAACTGGTCCGGCCGAACGAACTGCACTCGTCGATCCCGAGGAACACCGCCCCGTAGCCCGAGGTCCGGAGCGGTGCCGGTGCCGGTGACACCGTCGCCGTCCGCTGTCCGGCCGGACGGCCGTTCTCGTCGGCGCCGCCGGGCGCGCTCTGGCAGCCGGCCGACAGGGCCGCGGCCAGCACGGCGAGCGCGCACACCGCCCCCAGGGAACTTCTCACGTGCGTCACCCTCCCCCGAACGCCCCCGTCCAGCGTGACCCGCCACAGCGGGTCACGCTGGACATACGGCACACTTTGCGCATGTTGGTGGGGGTGCGTCGGTTGTGTGACGTACGGGTGCTACGTCCGACGGGCTACCCGGGCGCGTGAAACCGGGTCGCGGGAAACCAGGGCGCGGGAAACCCCGGATGCCGTGGTCAGTAGCTCAGCCCGTGCCCGACCGGGTACAGCACCGCCGCCGGGTCGTCCGCCCGCTGCACCGGCACCGGCAGCGTCCCGCGCGGCTCCACCCGGCCCGCGATCACCCGGGCCGCCGCCCGCAGTTCGACGTCGGTCCAGGAGTACGTCGCCAGGAAGGCCCGCACGGCGGGCAGGTGGGCCACGTCGTACGGGTTGCGGATCGCCACCGCGACCACCGGCCTGCCGGTCGCCAGGAGCCGCTCGACCAGGGTCCGCTGGCTGGAGGACGCCGTCACGTTGTACGTCCCGACGACCACGGCGTCCGCCTCCCGCGCGGCCGTCACGGCTCGGTCGATCACCGCCGCCGACGGCGTCGTACCGGTGGGCAGGGCGGTGGCGGTGAAGCCCAGTTCGTTCAGCGCGCCCGCCAGCACGCCGGTCGGAGGTCCCGTCGTGCCGGACGGAGAGGCCGGGTCGGCGCCCACGACCAGCAGCTTCGGCTGTCGGCGCCGCGACAGGGGCAGCACGCGGTCCTCGTTGACCAGCAGGGTGGTGGTCCGGTCGGCGATCCGGTCGGCCGCCGCCCGGTGCGCGCGCGTGCCGACCCTGCGGTCCACGCCGTCCGGGGCGGCGTACGGGTCCTTGAACAGGCCCAGTTTCGCCTTCAGGCGCAGGACGCGCAGGATCGATTCGTCGAGCCGTTCCTCGGTCAGCTCGCCGTCCTGGACGGCCTTCAGGACGGCGTTCCACGCCACGTCCAGGGAGGGCGGGTTGAGCAACTGGTCCACGCCCGCCTTCAGGGCCAGCACCGGCACCCGGTCGTCGCCGTACTTCGTCCGCACGCCCTCCATACCGAGGGAGTCGGTGACCACGACCCCGTCGTAGCCCAGCTCCTCGCGGAGGATGCCGGTGAGGATCGGACGGGAGAGGGTGGCCGGGTCGTCGGAGTCGTCGAGCGCCGGGACCATCAGATGGGCCGTCATGATCGAGTCGATGCCCGCGGCGATCGCCGCCCGGAACGGCGGCGCGTCCAGCTCCTCCCACTGCTCCCGGCTGTGGGTGATCACCGGGAAACCGGTGTGGCTGTCGACGGCGGTGTCGCCGTGCCCGGGGAAGTGCTTGGCGGTCGCCGCGACCCCCGACTGCTGGAACCCGGCGACCTCGGCGGCCACCAGCCGAGCCACCGCCTCCGGCTCGGACCCGAAGGACCGTACGCCGATGACCGGGTTGGCCGGGTTGACGTTCACGTCGGCCACCGGGGCGTAGTCCTGACGGATGCCCAGGGCGCGCAGCTCGCGCCCCGCGATCCTGCCGAGGTCGCGCGCGTCGAAGCGGGAACTCCCCGCCCCGACGGCCATCGCGCCCGGGAACAGGGTCGCCGGCGCGCCGACGCGGGCGACGATGCCGTGCTCCTGGTCGGTGGAGATGAGCACCGGCAGCCCGCGCGGCAGGCCGAG
This sequence comes from Streptomyces sp. P9-A2, assembly GCF_036634175.1. Classification (NCBI taxonomy): domain Bacteria; kingdom Bacillati; phylum Actinomycetota; class Actinomycetes; order Kitasatosporales; family Streptomycetaceae; genus Streptomyces; species Streptomyces sp. P9-A2. The sequence continues at coordinate 2,843,235 of NZ_JAZIFX010000001.1, read as the reverse complement.
GGACGCCTTCTGGATGCCGTTGGAGAGAGCCGCGATCTGGTGCGGCTCACGGGTGTTGTGCGCCCAGGTGAAGTAGATGATGCCGCCGACCCGGTACTTCTCCAGCAGTTCGGCGGCCGTGCGCACGCCGATCTCCTCGAGGTTGGCGTCGATGTCCGCCTGGTCGGGCTCGGTGGCGGAGTGGCCGTAGACCCGCATCACGAACAGCTGGCCGACCTTCTCCTCCAGGGTCATCCGGGAGACGAGGGCGCGGAGTTTCCGGTCGTCCGGGGAGGCGGGGGCCGAGGTGGCGCCGGAGGCGCCGGCCGCGTACGCGGGGGCACCGGCGGGGGCACCGGCGGCGAGGACGGTGGTGAGGACGGTGGTGACCGCCGTCGTCGCGGCGAGGACCGCACGTCTGGACGGACGCGCGGCGCTCCCGGTGCTTCCCGCGTTCACCGGGTCCACCGTGTGCTCCGCCGTCTCCGGGGTCTCCGGGGTCTCCGGGGTCTCCGTGTTTCCTGTGCTTCCCGTGCTGCTGTCGGGCACGTGCGCTCCTTTGGGAGGTGATCCACGGGGGATCCGCTGAAGGAAACTTCCAAGGGGTCACCAATATCCGGGAAGTTTCTGCCAGTCAAGGGAGTGCGCGAGAGGTGAGGCCGGCGGGGACGCGGGCGGGGCCGCCACCGGCGCTTCGGGAGGGGGCGCGCCGATGGCGGCGGTGCTGCCGGCCGCGGCGCGGCGGAGAGGGTGGGTCGGCGATCGCAGCCAGTGGCGAGTGGCCGACACCGCACCGCGGAGACTCCTCCGGCAGTCCGGGCATTGGACGGGAGGACTCGGCCCGGGGTTCCCCGGTGCGGGCGGAAATCCCGGATCGGTGCGGACGCCCGGACCCGGGACGCCCGGACCCGGGACGCCCGGGGCCACTGGGGTGGCTGGGGTGGCTGGGATGTCCGGGGTGCTTGGGAAGGCCGGGGTGCCTGGGGCTACCGGGCGGACCGGGCCGACCGGGACGGTTCGGCCGACTGGGACGGCCCGGGTGGCTGGGACGGCCCGGGTGACTGCGGTGCGTGGGACCGGTGTGCCGAGACGGCGGGCCAGTGGGCGCGCAGGGTGCGCACGGTCTCCGCGATCGCCGGACGGCGCGCCGCACCGGCCCGCCACAGCGCGTACAGATGCCGTACGGGCATCGGGTCGAGCGGGACCTCCACCACCCCGTCGGGCAGCTGACCCCGGCCGAGCCGCGGGATCAGGGCGATGCCGAGCCCGGCCGCGACCAGGGCGACCAGGGTCGGGTTCTCGTCCGCCTGGTGCACGATGTCCGGCTCGTGCCCCGCGGTCCGCAGGGTGCGCACCAGCCACTCGTGGCAGACCCGCCCCGGTGGCTGGCAGATCCACCGCTCGCCGCCCAGCTCCTCGCGCCGTACCGCCGTGCCGCGCTCCGCGAAGGGATGCCCGAGCGGCACCAGCAGATCGCACAGGTCGTCCCCGATGACCGCCTGCTCCACACCCCCCGGGGCGGGCAGCGGCGCGATGTCCCAGTCGTGCGCGACGACGAGATCGACCGCGCCCTTGGCGACCAGGTCCACGGACAGGTGCGGGTCGATCTCGGTCAGCCGGGTGTCGAGCGCGGGATGGCGCAGGGCCAGGTCGGCCAGTACGGGCGGCATCAGCCCGCGGGCCGCCGACGCGAAGGCGGCGATGGTCAGCCGACCGGACGGCACCCCGCGCCGCTCCTCCAGCTCGGTCTCGGCCCGCTCCACGATCGCCAGCAACTCCTGCGCGGTGGAGACGAGATGGTACGCCGCGTCGGTCAGGCGCACGCCCCGGCCCTCCCGCTCCAGCAGCACGGTCCTGGTCTCCCGCTCCAGCTTGGCGATCTGCTGGGAGACGGCGGAGGAGGTGTAGCCGAGCGCCGCGGCGGCGGCCCCGACGGTGCCGTGCACGGACACGGCGTGCAGGGCGCGCAGACGCTGGAGGTCGAGCATGGGACGGCTCCCCGATCGGTAAGCGGTGCTTCACCCCACCATGCAGGAATCGTCGCTGGTGCTGAAGGGTCGGGGCGGTGATCCTCGACGTATGCGACCTTCCCACGTCCTGCTCGCCGTTCTCGTCGCCGCCGTCTGGGGCGTGAACTTCGTCGTCATCGAGATCGGTCTCGACCACTTCCCGCCGCTGCTGTTCTCCGCGCTGCGCTTCCTCGCGGCGGCGGTCCCCGCGGTCTTCCTGGTGGGGCGCCCGAAGGTGGCGTGGAAGTGGATCGTGGGGGTGGGCCTCGCGCTCGGGGTGGCCAAGTTCGGGCTGCTGTTCGTCGGCATGGACGCGGGCATGCCGGCCGGGCTGTCCTCCCTGGTGCTCCAGATCCAGGCCGTGTTCACGGCCCTGTTCGCGTTCCTGCTCCTGGGTGAACGGCCCGCGCGTATCCGGCTGGTGGGCATGGCGGTGGCCCTGGCCGGGATCGGCGTCGCCGCCGCCGACGAGGGCGCCTCGGGTCCCCTGGGCGCGTTCGCCCTGGTCATCGCCGCGGCCGCCTGCTGGGGCGTGTCGAACGTACTGACCCGCAGGGCCGCGCCCGACGACGCCCTGAACTTCATGGTGTGGGTGAGCACGGTGCCGGTCCTGCCGCTGCTGGTGCTCTCACTGCTCCTGGAGGGCCCGTCACGGGACCTGGAGGCGCTGGGCGCACTGGACCTGCCGGGGGCGGGAGCGCTGCTGTACGTCGCCTGGGGCGCCACCGTGTTCGGCTTCGGGGCCTGGGGATGGCTGCTGCGCCGTCACCCCGCGTCGACGGTGGCGCCGTTCTCCCTGCTGGTACCGGTCTTCGGGATGTCGTCGGCCGCCCTCTTCCTGGGTGAGCCGGTGTCCCCGCTGCGGTGGTGCGCGGCGGCGCTGCTGGTGGGCGGGGTGGCCCTCGCCTCGTTCGGCGGGCGGGACCGGCGGGAGGGCCGGAAGAAGGAGACCGGGGCCGGGACGGAGAGGGCCGGCGGAGAGACGAACGGGCCCGGCGACGACACAAACGGGTCCGACGACACACACGGGTCCGACGACACACACGGGTCCGGCGCCCGGGGAGCCGCGCCGACGGGGCGGGGCGCCGGACCGGCCGGTGGGCGGGAGCCGGTTGTGCAGAGCCGGTGATCACGCCGAATCGTTGATCACGCCGATGCGTTGAGGGGCGGGACCGGCGGGCGGGCCGGGAGGAAGGGCCCGGCGGTCAGGTGCCCGGGAGCGGCGGGCCGGCCGCGGGGCGAACGGGCCGCCGACGCGGAGGTCACGCCGGCGGAGCGAGGTGCCGGACGGGCCGCCGACGCGTGGGTCACGCCGGCATGCCGGCCGGGGCGCCGGGCCCGCTGGTCAGCGGCAGCCGCTCACGCCGAGTCGTTGAGGAGGTGGGAGAGGTGGGCCCGGCCGGGAGCGAGGAGGTCGGGGAGGGGGGCGGCCTTCTCGTACCAGCGCTTCTCGTACTCCCAGCAGAGCCAGCCGTCCCAGCCGTGGCGGGAGAGGACCTCCACGCAGTCGGCTAGCGGGAGGATGCCCTCGCCGAGGGGGAGCGGGGTGGTGTCCTCGGCGGAGGCGATGTCCTTGACCTGGACGTAGCCTAGGTGGGGGGAGAGGGCCGCGTAGCTCTCCACGGGCTGCTCCCCGCCCAGCCAGGTGTGCATCACGTCCCAGAGGGCGCCCACCTGGCGGTGTCCCACGAGGCCGAGGATCCGCATCGCGTCGGCGCCGGTGCGGTGGGAGTCGTGGGTCTCCAGCAGGATGCGCACGCCGGCGTCGGCCGCGTGCTCGGCGGCCGTACCCAGCCGCCGGGCGGCCGTCGCGTCGGCCTCCTCGGGAGTCTGGTCGGGTGAACCGCCCGGGAAGACCCTGATGTAGGGGGCGCCGAGGTCGCGGGCGAGAGCGAGAAGGGCACGGATCTCGGCGATGACGGCCTCGTCCTCGCCCGGCGCGGCGACCTTGGGGTAGCCCGCGACGCTCAGGATCTCGACGCCGGCCGCCTTGAACTCGGCGGCCACATCGGTCCGTTCGGCGGGAGTGAGACCGGTGTGAACCGGTTCCTCGGGGTGGGCGCGCAGTTCGACGCCGTGATAGCCGTGCGCGGTCGCGAGGCGCAGTACGTCGGCCGTCGGAAGGCCGGGGACACCGAGGGTGGAGAACGCCAGCTTCATGAATACCGACACTACCCAGCACTCGTGGCGCTGAATCCCCTTGTCGCTCCGGTGTCGCGCACGGGTCCGGGGCGGGCGGGTGGAGCGGGGGCGGGGGCGGGGGGTGCCGGCCGTTCCGGCGGACAGCACCCCTGTGAGAGGGCGGCGTCAGGCTTCCACGGGCACGTCGGAGGACGCCCCGGCCGGTGTCTGCGCGGCGCGGTGGTAGACGCAGACCTGGGCGCCCGACTTGGCGACGGTCGACGAGACCAGCTCGAACGGGCGCTTCGCGCCGTCCGTCGGGAAGATCGACTTGCCGCCGCCCAGGACCACCGGCATGACGAGGAGCTGGAGCTCGTCCACCAGGTCCTCGCTCAGCAGGGTGCGGGCGAGTGTGGGGCTGCCCATCATCGCGAGGTCACCGCCCTCGGCCGCGCGCAGCTCCCGGATACGGGCGACCGCCTCCCCGGCGGGAATGAGCCGGCTGTTGTTCCAGGTCAGGTCGGACTCGCCGAGAGTGCCGGAGACGACGTACTTCGGCAGGCCGTTGATCCGGTCGGCGAAGGGGTCCCCGGCCTGCCCGGGCCACGCCTGGGCCATGGTCTGCCAGGTGCGGCGCCCGTACAGCAGCGCCCCGGCCCGGCCCAGCGCCGCGTCGAAGGCGCCGCCGAGAACCTCCGGGTCGAAGTAGGCGTGCGACCAGCCACCATGGGCGAAACCGCCGTCGGTGTCCTCCTGGGGACCGCCGGGGGCCTGCACGACGCCGTCGAGGCTGATGAACTCGGTGATCACGATACGCATGGCTGCCGCTCCTGATGGTCCGCTGGTCCGTTGAGGCGATGACGGAAGTGAGACCGACGGTAGCGGCGGAACTCATCGCCGCCGCCGAAAAACACGTACGGGAACCGCATACTCCGACCGGGAGGGGCAGCCACCGGCCTCGGGACGGGGGCAGCTTCCGGCACGGACCGGCTCCGGCACAGGGGCAGCCACCGGCCCCGGCACGGACACGGCTTCCGGCGTCGGGACATGCCCCGTCCGCCCGTTCACACCCGCGGCGCCCCCGAGGACCCCCGCACCATCAACTCGCCCCGTACGGAGGCGATCCCCCCGGGCGGTGGTTCCTCGCGGCCCATCGCGATGCGGCCGGCCCGCGCCCCGGCCTCGGCGAGCGGCAGCCGTACCGTCGTCAGGGCGGGCACCGCGTCGATGCTGAACGGGAGGTCGTCGAAACCGGCGACCGACACGTCGTCGGGGATCTTCCGGCCGGAGTCCCGCAGCGCCGCGCACGAGCCCAGCGCGACGGAGTCGTTCGCGGCGACCACGGCGGTCAGCGCGGGGTCCCTGCGCAGGAGTTCGAGGGCGGCCTCGTAGCCGGAGCGGCGGTCGTAGCGGCCGTGGACGGTCCAGCGGGGGTCCTCCTCGATGCCGTGCGCGGCCAGCGCGGCCCGGTGTCCCTCGAGGCGGTGACGGGTGGTGGTGCGCTCCTGCGGGCCCGCGACGTAGCCGAGGCGGCGGTGGCCGAGCCCGATCAGATGCTCGGTGAGCTCCCGGCCGCCGCCGCGGTTGTCGAAGGTCAGCGCGATCGCCCCGGTGTCCGGTGCCGGCGGCCGGCCGCACAGCACCACCCGGGTCCCGGCGTCCGCCAGCTTGCGCAGTTTCGAGTCCATCGCCGCCTTGTGCGGGGCGTCCTCGACGGCGCCGCCGGTCAGTACCACCGCGGCGGCCCGCTGGCGCTGGAGCAGCGTGAGGTAGGTCAGTTCACGTTCCGGGGAGCCGCCCGTGTTGCACACCACCGCGAGTCTCTCTCCGCCGGCCCGCCCGCCCGGACCGCCGATCTCGCCCTGGATCGCGCTCGCCATGATCCCGAAGAACGGGTCGGCGATGTCGTTCACCAGGATGCCCACCAGGTCGGAGGTGGCGGCGGCCAGGGCGCTCGCGGGGCCGTTGAGCACGTAGTCGAGTTCGTCCACCGCTTTCAGCACCCGCTCGCGGGTGGAAGCGGCCACGGGATAGTTCCCGTTCAGCACGCGCGACACCGTCGCGGGGGAGACCTGCGCGCGGGCCGCCACGTCCGCCAGGGTCACCGTCATCTCTAGTCCTCCGGTCGCGCGTCTCGTCGTATCGGCGCCGGCCGCCGTGTCCGGGCGCGTCCGGGCGCGTTCCGGGTACGGGCCCGATGTCCCGCCCCCGACCAGACCCTATGGCCCCACGCCCACTTGTTCGCCCCCTCGAACAAGTCGGGTTCTCCGTGGTCTTGTCCGGACCGCCGTTCAGAGGCTAGCTTCTAGATACATAGAAAGCGCTTGCTGTGACGTTCACCAGTCCTCGCGCCACCGGCCGCCGATCGCCGGCCGGTGCGTGACGGGTGGGGCGTGTGCGGCGCGCGGGGACCGCGTACGAAGGGAACGACGTGACACGCAAGACGGTGCGTATCGCCATGAACGGTGTGACGGGGCGGATGGGCTACCGGCAACACCTCGTCCGCTCCATCCTTGCCCTGCGCGAGCAGGGCGGCCTCGACCTCGGGGACGGCACCGTGCTGTGGCCGGAACCGGTCCTGGTCGGCCGCCGCGAGCACGCGCTGCGCGCGCTGGCCGAACGGCACGGCCTGGAACACATCTCCACCGACGTGGACGCGGTGCTCGCCGACGACAGCGTCGACATCTACTTCGACGCCCAGGTCACCTCCGCCCGCGAGGAGGCCCTCACCAAGGCGATCGCCGCCGGCAAGCACATCTACACCGAGAAGCCGACCGCCACCGGCCTCGACGGCGCCCTGGAGCTGGCCCGGCTGGCGAACGCCGCCGGGATCAAGCACGGCGTGGTGCAGGACAAGCTCTTTCTTCCGGGCCTGCTCAAGCTGAAGCGGCTCATCGACGGCGGCTTCTTCGGCCGGATCCTGTCGGTGCGCGGCGAGTTCGGCTACTGGGTCTTCGAGGGCGACTGGCAGGACGCGCAGCGTCCGTCCTGGAACTACCGCGCGGAGGACGGCGGCGGCATCGTCGTCGACATGTTCCCGCACTGGGAGTACGTGCTGCACGAGCTGTTCGGCCGGGTGCGCTCCGTCCAGGCCCTGACCGCCACCCACCTCCCGCAGCGCTGGGACGAGAGCGGCAAGCCCTACGACGCCACCGCCGACGACGCCGCCTACGGCGTCTTCGAGCTCGAGGGCGGCACGATCGCCCAGATCAACTCCTCCTGGGCGGTCCGCGTCAACCGCGACGAACTCGTCGAGTTCCAGGTCGACGGCACCGAGGGCTCCGCCGTCGCCGGTCTGCGCAACTGCCGCGTCCAGCACCGCTCCGCGACCCCCAAGCCCGTCTGGAACCCGGACATCCCCGCCACCGAGGTCTTCCGCGACCAGTGGCAGGAGGTCCCGGACAACGGCGAGTTCGACAACGGCTTCAAGGCCCAGTGGGAGCTGTTCCTCAAGCACGTCTACGCCGACGCCCCCTACCACTGGGACCTGCTGGCCGGTGCCCGCGGCGTCCAGCTCGCCGAACTGGGCCTGAGGTCGTCGGCCGAGGGCCGCCGCCTGGACGTACCGGAGATTTCCCTGTGACCATCGAACTGCCCGACGCGCAGGGCCGACTGCGGACCTACGAGCCCCGCACCGAGCCCCTCGCGCCCGTCGCCGGAGCCCCCTTCGCCTCCCGTACGGTCTTCTCCGCGGCGCACGTCGTCGCCGACCCGTACGCCGACACGACCCCCGACTCGCCCGCCGCCGTCGACTGGGACGCCACCCTCGCCTTCCGCCGCCACCTGTGGTCGCACGGGCTGGGCGTCGCCGAGGCGATGGACACCGCCCAGCGCGGCATGGGCCTGGACTGGGCGGGCGCGGCCGAACTGATCCGCCGCTCCGCCGCCGAGGCGAAGGCCGTCGGCGGCCGCATCGCCTGCGGCGTCGGCACCGACCAGATCGCCTCCGGCCAGATCGCCTCCGGCACCCTCGACCAGGTGCGGGCGGCCTACGAGGAACAGCTCGCGCTCGTCGAGGAGTCGGGCGCGCAGGCCATCCTGATGGCCTCCCGCGCCCTGGCCGCCGCCGCCCGCTCGCCCGAGGACTACCTCGAGGTGTACGGGCACCTGCTGCGCCAGTGTGCCGAACCCGTGATCCTGCACTGGCTCGGCCCCATGTTCGACCCGGCCCTGGAGGGCTACTGGGGCTCGTCCGACCTGGACGCGGCCACCGACACCTTCCTGGAGGTCATCGCCGCCCACCCCGACAAGATCGACGGCATCAAGGTCTCGCTGCTGGACGCGCAGCGCGAGATCGATCTGCGCCGCCGCCTGCCGCACGGGGTGCGCTGCTACACCGGCGACGACTTCCACTACCCCGAGCTGATCGCGGGCGACGAACAGGGCTTCAGCCACGCCCTGCTCGGCATCTTCGACCCGCTCGGCCCGCTGGCGGCCCAGGCGGTCCGCGTCCTGGACACCGGGGACACGGCGGGCTTCCGCGCCCTGCTCGACCCGACGGTGGAGCTGAGCCGGCACCTCTTCCAGGCACCCACCCGCTTCTACAAGACGGGCGTGGTGTTCCTGGCCTGGCTGGCCGGCCACCAGAACCACTTCGCCATGGTCGGCGGCCTGCAGTCGGCCCGCTCCCTGCCCCACCTCGCCCGCGCCTACGAACTCGCCGACGGCCTCGGCCTGTTCCCCGACCCGAAACTCGCCGAGGACCGCATGCGGACCCTGCTGCACCTGTACGGAGCGACCCCGTGACCGCCCCCGTGACCGAGCCCGTGGGTGACCTCGCGCGGTTCAGCATCAACCAGATGACGGTCAGGCAGCTGTCCCTGCCGGAACTCGTGGACGCCTGCCGCGACCTGGGCGTCCCCGGCGTCGGCCTGTGGCGCGAGCCCGTCCAGGCCTACGGAGTGGAGGCGGCGGCGAAGCTGGTCCGCGACGCGGGCCTGACGGTGACGACCCTGTGCCGGGGCGGTTTCCTCACCGCGATCGATCCCGCCGAGCGGGCCGCGGCCCTGACCGACAACCGCCGCGCCGTCGACGAGGCCGCCACCCTGGGCACCGACACCCTGGTCCTGGTCTCCGGCGGCCTCCCGGCCGGTTCCAAGGACCTGCGCGGCGCCCGCGAACGCATCGCGGACGCCCTGGCGGAGCTGGGCCCGTACGCCGAGGAGCACGGGGTGCGCCTGGCCATCGAGCCGCTGCACCCCATGTACGCCTCGGACCGCTGCGTGGTCTCCACCCTCGCCCAGGCCCTGGACCTGGCCGAACGGTTCCCGGCCCGGCAGGTCGGCGTCACCGTCGACACGTACCACATCTGGTGGGACGACACGGCGCCCGCGCAGATCGCCCGCGCCGGCGCCCAGGACCGCATCCACACCTTCCAGCTCGCCGACTGGACCACCCCGCTGCCCGAAGGCGTCCTCAACGGCCGCGGCCAGATCGGCGACGGGAGCATCGACATGCGGGAGTGGCAGGGCTACGTGGAGGCGGCCGGCTACACCGGTCCTATCGAGGTCGAGCTGTTCAACGACGTCCTGTGGGCCCGGGACGGCCGCGAGGTCCTGGCGGAGACGGCACAGAGGTTCACGGAGAACGTCCGGCCGTGAGCCGTGAGCCGTGAGCGGCGACCCGGATCCCGCGCTCCGTGTCCCGAGGCGCGGGGCGCGAGGCGCGTCCGCCCATGGTGCCGCAGGCGCGGAGCACGCCGTCAGACCTCCGCCTCCGCCCCCGGCACACCGGCCCGCAGATGCGCCGCCAGGCGGTGCAGCTCGACGAGGGCGCCGGCGTCCGACCCGTCCCCCAGCGGATAGTGCAGGGCCGGCTCGGAGGCGGGCCCCAGGACGACGGGTCGTACCCCGACGGGCGGGCGACGGGCGTGGGTGAGCCCGATGCCCCGCACGTCGCGCGCACCCAGGGTGAAGGCGACCGGGACGGTCGGTGCCTGGAGCACGGGCGCCGTCGTGAGGCCGCGGGAGGCCCGCCGCACCGAGGCCAGCATCGTCGTCAGGCCGTGCTCCACGACGAGGGTCTCGGCGAGGGGCCCGATCGCCTCCAGGGGCGGTTCCTCGCCCTCCCCGTACCCGAGGGTGAGTGTCACGTCCTGCTCGACCCCGGCGGTCGTCCGCGTCACCCGGATCCACGCCAGCGCGGGCCGGCCGGGGTGCCCCGTCACGAGCAGATGGGTGGGCTCGGGGGCCCGGTCGCGGGCCAGATCGGTCAGCCGGCGCGGCGACCAGGGCAGGTTGACGGGTTCCGCGGTGCCCCAGCCGGCCGGGGCCGAGCCGGTGAGCGCGCGCCAGGCCGTCTCGAGCGCTTCGCCCAGAGCGGCGTCCTCGTGCGCGGGGAGCGTCGTGCGGAACGCCACGACGAGCTGCCGGTCACTCGAGGGGGACGTCCGGCCGAACGCCTCGGCGACCGAGGCTGTGCCGTCCGCCCCGAGCGCGGGCGCGAACGTCCCGTCCTGCCAGCGCAGCACCGCCCCGGACAGCCCGTCGTAGTAGCCCTGTGCCGGGTCCTGGACGACCCAGCGGTTGGGCACCTGGAGGAGGGTGGCGCGGGCCGGGGCACTGAGCCGGACGTGCGGCGGGGTGACGATCTGCAGGGCCCGGCCCGACTCGGAGGTGCCGCGCAGCACCTCGGACAGCCAGGTGGTCAGGGCCAGGACGGGCCGGTCGGCCAGGACGACGGACGTGCTGTCGGTGAGGACGTCCACGACCGGCTGCCCGTCGTCCGGCGCGACGGCCGCGCGCACGTCCACGACCTCGGTGCCCGCCGCCGGCTCGGGCCAGGTGCTGCCGCCCAGCAGCAGGGCGAGCCGCCCGCACACCGATCCCGCCAGCCGCTCGGCCCCGGGCACGGCGCCGGAGGCCCGGGCCTCGGTCCACCAGAACGGCACGGGCACGTCCCGCCCGAGCAGCCGTTCGGCCTCCCCGGGAACCTGGACCAGCAGCGGGGCCTCCACCGACACGAGGGGCCTGCCGTCCGGGGCGCACAGACGCAGCACGGCGCCCCCGGACCCGGCGGTCACGCCCGCCTCGGGCCCGGCCGCGTACAGGCCGGCCAGCAGGGCCCAGGTGTCCGGCATCGTCGGGGTGAGGGCGATGACGTCCTTGGTCACGACTCCTCCCCCTTCTCCTCGGCTCCGGCCAGCGCGGTCTGGACGAGCTGGTGGCGCCGGCCGCGGCGGACCAGGGTGCCGCGGCCGGGCGGCTGCTGGGAGGCGTACAGACCGGGGAAGAGCTGTCCCTCGGTGCGGTCGCCGGTCATCACCAGGGCGGTGGTGCCCGTCTCCCGCAGGGTGGTCAGCAGCGGCTCGTACAGCGCGCGCGAGGCTCCCGCGACGCGGCGCGCCAGGACGAAGTGCAGGCCGATGTCCTGCGCGGAGGAGACGTACGGCAGGAAGGGCGCGAGGGGCTGCTGTCCGGCGGTGGTGAGGATGTCGTAGTCGTCGACGAGGATGACGATCCGCGGGCCCCGGAAAGCGGGTTCGCCGGTCTCGGGTGCGTCCGGATCGGCGGTCTCCGGCAGCCGCTTCCGCAGTTCGGCGGCGATGCCCGTGGAGAGGGTGCCGGCGAGCGTGGTGTTGTGGGCGTAGCCGCCCCGGTACGGCTCCGGGACGACGCCGCGCAGGCCGCGGCGGGGGTCGAAGACGCCGAAGACCAGCTCGTCGTCGGAGTACCGCTCGACGAGCCCGGCGACGACCAGCTTCAGCAGGTTCGTCTTGCCGCACTCGTTGTCGCCGAGGACCAGCAGGTGCTGGTCGCCGCCGAAGAGGTCGAGCAGCACGGGGGCGAGGGCGTCCTGGTCGAGGCCGAGGGGTATCCGGCGTGGTTCGGCGGCCGGTGGGGGCAGCCGGGTCGCCGGCAGCCGGGCCGGCAGCACTCGCACCGGGGCGGCGGGTTCGCCGTGCCAGGTGGCGCGGACGGTCCGGGCCGCCTCGTCCAGGGCCGGGCCCAGGTCGCCGGTGGTGGGCGAACCGTCGATGCGGGGCAGGGCGGCCTGCGCGAACAGCTTGCCGTCGGTGAGCACCCGGCCGGGCACGTCCGGCGAGAGGGTCCCGGAGAGCTTGCGGTCGACGGAGGAGTCGGCGGGGTCGTTCAGGCGCAGTTCGACGCGGGTGCCGAAGAGCGACTGGGTGGCGATACGGACGTCGTTCCAGCGCAGCATGCCCGCCACGACGTGGATGCCGTAGCCGCCGCCCCGCTTCAGCAGGTCGGCGACCGGCTCGTCGAGGTCGGCGAAGTCGTCGCGCAGCGCGCCGAAACCGTCGACCACGAGGACGACGTCGGTGGAGCCGAGCCGCGGCAGCCGGCCCTGGGCGCGGAGCCGGCGGAGCTGGTCGACGGAGTCGATGCCGTGCTCGCGGAAGACCGTCTCGCGCTCGTCGAGCATGGCGCGCACCTCGGCCACCGTACGGGCCGCGCGCTCACGGTCGGCCCGTCCGGCGATCCCGCCGACGTGCGGCAGGGCGGCCAGGGCCGAGAGGCCGCCGCCGACCAGGTCCAGGCCGTACACGGCGACGTCGCGGGGTGTGTGGGTGACCGCCAGGGACAGCACGAGGGTCCGCAGCAGCGTGGTCTTGCCGGACTGGGGGCCGCCGATCACGGCCACGTGACCGCCGGCCGTGGTCAGGTCCAGCTCCCACCGGCCCTGCCACTGCCGGGCCGGGTCGTCGAGCACACCGAGCGGCACCCGCATCCCGCCCGCGGCGCGCGCCAGGTGCAGCCCGTGCTCGGAGACCCGGACCGGTCCCGCGGCCGCGTCCAGGGTGACGGCGTCCGGCAGCGGGGGCAGCCAGATACGGCGCACGGCGGGCGCGGCTCCGGCGAGCCCGCCGACCATGAGGGACAGGACGGTCGGGCCGGTCTCCCGCCGGGTGGCGGAGGGTCCCTCCTCCGGCTCCTGCGTGCGCCCCGCGGTGTTGTACGCCGGATAGGGCAGGGCGAGCGGCTCCTCGTCCCGCTGCTCGCGCGCCGCCGGTCCGCGGTGCGCGCCGGAGACGTACCCGGCCTTGAACCGTTCGTAGGTGGAGGTGTCGACCTTCAGGTAGCCGAAGCCGGGCAGGGGCGGCAGGTGGAAGGCGTCGGTGGTGTCGAGGACCGTGCGGGATTCGTCGGCGGAGAAGGTGCGCAGCCCCAGCCGGTACGACAGGTAGGTGTCCAGGCCCTTGAGCCTGCCGCCCTCGATGCGCTGGCTGGACAGCAGCAGGTGGACGCCGATGGAGCGGCCGATGCGGCCGATGGACAGGAACAGGTCGATGAAGTCAGGCTTGGCGGTGAGGAGTTCGCCGAACTCGTCGATGACGACGAACAGGTGCGGGAGCGGTTCGAGGTCCGGCCGCTCCGTCGCGCGCAGCACGGCGTAGTGCCCGATGTCGGCGACGTTGCCGGCGTCCTTCAGGACCTGCTGGCGGCGCTTGACCTCACCGGCGAGGCTGGTGTGGACGCGTTCGACGAGCCCGGCCCGGTTCTCCAGGTTGGTGATCATTCCGGCGGTGTGCGGGAGGTCGGCGAAGGGGGCGAACGTGGCGCCGCCCTTGTAGTCGACCAGGACGAGTGCCAGGTCTTCCGGGGAGTGGGTGGCGGCCAGGGCGAGGACGAGGGTGCGCAGCAGCTCGCTCTTGCCCGAACCGGTCGCGCCCACGCACAGTCCGTGCGGGCCCATGCCGAGCTGGGAGGACTCCTTCAGGTCCAGCAGAACCGGCTCGTGACGGTCCGTGAGGCCGATGGGTACGCGGAGGAAGTCGCGTTCGCCGCGGGGCTTCCACAGGGTGGGCAGATCGAGGTCGGCGGGGTCGGCGATGCCGAGGAGCGCGGGGAAGTCGACCGGTCCGGTGACGGGGCTCCCCTCGGCGACGGACTCCGGCGACAGCCGCAGCGGGGCCAGCAACCGGGCGACGCCCTCCGCCCCGGCCGCGGTGACCGGGTCGACGGCGCCCTCCGCGGCGGAGGAACCGCGCAGGTCCTCCGCGGCGGAGGAAGCACGCACGTCCTCGACGACCACCCGCTCGCCCCGGACGGTGATGCGCACGCTCACCTCGTCCGGCTCGTGCACCTGCTCCTGGAGGAGGTGCACCACGGTGACCCCCATGTCCGCCAGCCCGACCGCCGAGTCCGGGCGGGGGAGTTCGGCGGCCGGCTCACCGTGGGCGTCGACGACCACCAGCAGCCGGCCCGCCAGCCGCAGCGCGCTCCGGTCGGCCAGCCCGCGCCGCACCTCCGCCGCGTACGCGGACCGCCGGCCCAGCTCGTGCCGGAGCCCTTCGGCGAGCTGCCGGACATCGGGCGCGATGCGGCGGGCGGCCACCGGACCGTCGTGCGCCTGCGGATCCAGCACGTGGGGCAGCCACTTGGCCCACTCCCACGCGGCGAGCCGCTCGCCGGGCACGGCCAGGGCGAGCGCGACGTCGTCGGGGGCGTGCGTCACCGCCGTCTGCACCAGCAGGGCCCGGACGACCCGCAGGACGTCCTCCCGGTCGCCGACGACGCTGACATTTCCCGCCCGGTCCAACGGCACCGTCAGGGGCACGTCGGCGGCCGTCGCGAACCGGCGTTGCAGGGCGCGCGCCTCGTTGAGCATGAACGGATCCGGCGGCGTCAGCACCCCGCCGGTGCCGCTCTGCTGGATCACCGGCTCCTGGGCCGGTACGTCACCGAGACCGACCCGTACCCGCAGGAAGTCGGCGTCCCGGCGGCGCCGCTCCCACAGCCGGGCGGGGTCCCGCACCAGGTCGTACAGCGCCTCCGGCGGCGGGTTCAGCTCCCGCTCCGCATCCCGCAGGCGGCGCTCCGCGACGCCGAGTTCCTCCCGCAGTTCCTCCAGGTACTCCAGGTAGCGCTCACGCTGGGTGCGCCGGGTGCGCTGCGCCTTGCCCCGCTGCGACAGGAACAGCGCCACCGCGCCCAGCAGCGCGAAGACCAGCACGACCGCGCCCACCACCGCGAACCGGCTGTTGCGGATCACGGTCATCATGATCACGGAGCCCATGACGCCGGCCATCGGCAGCAGCGCGGTGGCCGCGTTGCCGATCTTCCCTTCGGGAAGGTTCGGCGGGGGTTCGATCGTGCGGGGCCGGGCGGGTTCCGGGGGACGGGTGCTGCGGGCGGGTCGATGGACGATCTGCAGGGTCACGGGCGGACTTCTCCGAAGCGGGTCGTGACGGAAGGCGGGCGGGAGGGGGTGAGGGAGGGCGCGGCGGAAAGCGGGCAGGACGGGTACGGACCGGGGCGCACCGGCCGGATGCTCATCGCACCCTCACCGCGCGCCCCATCACCTCGGCGGTCAGCCGCAGGACGGCCTGCCGCGTGTCGTGCGCCAGGAGGTCGGTGCGGATGGGGCCGCCACCGGCCAGATGACGGTCGTACGGCACGGAGACGACGGTGACACCGGCCTCCTTGAGGTGCCCGGCGGCCGTCTCGTCGTCGAGGAGCGTGTCGGGGGTGCTCGACACCAGCGCCACGACCGTCGTGGCCAGGGCGGAGTGCGGCAACCGGGCCAGCCAGTCCAGCACCTGACGGGTGGCGTTCACCCCCTCCGCGGTGGCCGGCGAGACCACCACCCGGGCGTGCGCGGTGTCCATGGCGGTGCGCGCCACCTCGCCGGGGAGCGTCTCGCAGTCGACCACGGTCACGGCGAAGTAGCGGCGCAGCGCCAGCGTCACCTTGCGGTACGCCGTCATGGCGAGCGGCGCACCTACCTGGCCCCGGCTCGCCGGCAGCAGCCAGCCACCATCCGACACCGGCACCAAGTAGCCCGTCACGTCCGTCAGTTGCATGGACGGATGAAGGATCGGCGCGAGATCGGCGCACGTCCAGCGCACCGCCTCCGCACCCATGCGCACCGGCAGGGTGCCCAGCGCGGCATCCGCCTCCAGTGTCAGCACCGGGTCGTGCCGGTAGTGGTTGAGGGTGCGCCCGAGCAACGCCGAGACGGTGGACTTGCCGACACCGCCACGGATGGAGGTGACGGCCACCACCCGGCCCGTGGTGACGGGCTGCTGCAACTCCCGGGCGATCCGCGTCTGTTCGGCGACGTCCTGTGCCACGGACGAGGTGAGCTTGCGCAGCGCCCGCCCCGTACGCCGGGTCACGGAGTCGCCGTGCAGGGGGCGTCCCAGGGCGAGGAGGAGACGGGGATCGAGGGTGGGGGAGGACTCGGGGGCGGGGGCCGCCGGGAGGTGAGGGGCACGGGTGGGGACGGGGGCGGCGGGCGCCGCGGGCCGGTGCGGGGCCGGCTCGTCGGCGGCCCGGCCGGCCGGTACGGGGGAGGGGGACGCCGGGCTGTCCGGAGCGTCGGGCGCGGTCGGGAAGGCGGAGGCGGTCGGGGACACCGGACCGGGGACGTGCGGGCCGGGCGCCCCACCTTCCGTGCCCGCCCCCGCTTCCGCACCGATGTGCGTCCCCGCGTCCGAACGGCCGCTTACCCCGCCGCCCAGCTCCCGCAGCACGTCCCGCTGCCAGTCGCCGCCACCGCCACCGCCACCGGCGTGTGCCGACGGCTGCTCCCGTCCCTGCTCCCCGCTCGTCATGCCGCCGCGCCCCTCAAGCCCTCAAGCGAAGGTGCCGAGCAGTCGCCCGTACACACCGAACACGCCGACGAGCAGCGGAAGCAGCGCGATGACCCCCACCGACTCGAGCAGGTCACCGGCCCGCCGCAGCCGGACCCGTACGTGCTCGGCCGGCTGCACGGCGAGCACGACGAGCGGCAGGACCGCCAGCACCACGAGGACGGCCAGCGGTGCCGCGGCCGAGGACCGCTCCGCCCACACCGCCAGCAACCGCACGCCGACGCCCGCCGCGGCGGCCAGCAGCACGACCACCTCGGCCACCAGCGGAAACGCCCGGGCCCGCAGCGCCAGCACCACCGCGACGACCGCGGCGAGCGGCACCGTCCACACGGAGGGATCCCGCAGCGCCAGTACGGCGGCCACGGCGGCCGACCCCGCCAGGGTGATCGTGGCGAGCACCAACCCGCGGTGGGCGGCGGCCAGGGCGACGGACACCTGGTGGCGGCTGACGGAGATCCCCCCGGCCCGGCGGTCGTCGAGCCCCGAGAGCCCGGACGCCATCAGCGCGAGCCGCGGCAGCACGCCGAGCACCACCACCGAGACCACGCCGAGAACGGCCCCGACACGGGCCTGCTGCTCCGCCGTCCCGGCGCCGGACTGCACGGCGACGACGGCCTCCCAGCCGACGGCGGTCAGGGCCACGGCGCCGGCACCCACGAGCCCGCCCCGCCCCAGCGGCGTGAACAGCCCGAGCAGGGCGAGGACCAGCACACTCACAGCAGCCACCCCGGCGAGCCGCAGAGCGCCCGCCGACGACCCGCCGACGACATCGACAAGGCTCCACACGCCCAGCACACCGAGCGCGCCACCGGAACACAGGAGGGTGGCGGCGAGCCCGTGCCTGCGCACCCGTCCCAGGACCGCGCCCGCGACCGCGGCCGCACCGGCGGCGGCGAGCAGGGCGGCGGCGACGACCGAGCTGTCGTACCGCGCACGCGCGAACAGCGCGGCGACGACCACCCAACCCACGCTCGCGACCCCCGCCGTGACCCGCCGCGCGGCCGGCCCCCACACCCACGCCCGATGACCGAGATCCTCCGCCACCTCGTCGGTGACGTCGTGCACGACGGGGGCGGGCGGGGCGTCCTCCGCACGGACGAGACGCAGGACGGCACCGTCGCGGATGCCCGCCGTCTCCAGGGTGCTGTCGTGATCGAGCGCGGAGCCGTCCACCGTGACGAGGTGACGTGAAGCGGGCCGCCCCTCCACGCGGTCGTCCAGCAACCGCATGATCTCGGGCAGCAGCAGCCCGACCGGCTCCCGCGCCGGAAGCACGAGGTCGACGCGGCGCCGCTCACCGATGAGCGTGACCCGGCTCAACACCGCCGGCCCACCGGCCGTTTCCCTGCTCAAGGCCCCCGGAGACATCACACTCGCGAACCTATCACCGGCTTGTAGGACTATTGGAGGGCGTGGAAACACCGGGGGAATACGGGCTGCTCTGCCCGATCAGCCGGTTCGAAACGAACGACCACCCCACACACCCCGCGCACAGCACGGCCGCGATCACCATCCCGGCGATCACCTTCCCCACCCGCTCGTCCACGGCCCGCCGCTGCCGCTGCGCCCCGAACAACAGGGCGTCCCGCAACCGCCGCCGCCGCACGGAAACGGATTCGAGAAGCTGGCTGTCGTAGTCCTGAGCGGGCATGCTGCTCATTCACCTCGTGTCGGGTCAGGTGGGGAATTCGCCGAGCCGGCTGTACTTGAGCAGATTCACGGGCAGGTACTCCGACTCGACCTCGATCATCCTGGAGCCACTTCCCAAGACGCATCGCGGCCGCGGCCCGGCGATCGGGAATCCGCTCAGGGCGCCTGCGAGTGGTCGTCGAGACGCCGGCTTCTCGTCGGTCGGCCGTCCTCGTCCCACCGGTATTCCTCTTGGACCGTGAGACCGCCGTAGTCCTTGTTCCGGAACGGGTCCTGGAACATCACCAGGGCTCGTTCCGCGTAACCGCTCTACAGGGAGCCGTCCTTGACGCTGTCGACGAAGGATCGCCAGGCCTCCCCGTCCAGCATCATCACAGGGCCGGTCAGGTTCTTGCTGTCGCGGACGGGGACCGCGTCGGCGAAGTCGTCGCAGACTTCGACGCAGGCATCCCCCTGCTGGTTTCCGCTGTAGGAGGACTTACGCCAGCGGGCGGTGCTCACGTCTGGGGTGACTCGCATGGCTCGTACATCTCCATCGTCGCTTCGATCAACGCTGCTGAATCCCTTGGCGGGAGGGCGCTGGCCTTCATCAGATCGTACTCTCGCACGCACTGTGTGACGGTCTCGCGGTCGTCGAAGATCTCGCCGTTCCTGGGGCCTTCCTGGTACACGGTGGTGGAGTTGTCCGGGAGCGTAAGCAAGATGAGTGTGCCGTTCATCAAGGTGCATGAGCCCGCCGCGAACGGGACGATCTGAATCGTCGTGCAGCGCGATTGCACCAGGGGAAGCAGTGCCGCGAGTTGCCCGTACATCACCTCCGGTCCACCCACTGCCTGCCGTAGGGCTGCTTCGCCGAGGATCCACCAGAAGTGCGGAGGGCTGTCACGGCGCAGGACTTCCTGACGGCCCAGGCGTGCGGCGACCAAGGGGTCGATCTCCTCGGAGCTCATCTGGGGGTTTCCCTCGGTGAACAGCGCACGCATGTATGCCGATGTCTGGAGCAGACCGGGGACGATGCCTGCACAGAACTCCTGAATCCGCACTGCCCGGGCCTCCAGCTCCAGACAATGATCGAACCGCCTCGGCATGTACTCCCGCTTCACCGCCCCCCACAACCCCTGGAACAACTCCCCTGTCCCGAAAGCCGCGTCCAGCTTCTCCGAGAGGGGCGGCAGGGGGAGCCGTTCCCTCGTCTCCACTCCGTGCAGGTGTGTCTTGCTGTAGTTGACGATGTCCGACATCCGGTCCAGCGACAGCCCGATGAGCTGGCGCTGCCGGCGCAGCTCGACGCCGTACAGGTCGCGGGCGGAGTGAACGGGTTCGAGGTCCCGGGAGGGCTGGGTCATGGTGGTCGGGCTCCCTTGCCGTGTGCTGTGTCGGCATGCCGTCCCGTGTTCCCGAGGGAACGGGGCATCCGCCAACGCTAGTCGCTTGCGGTGACAGCATGGGTGCGAACAGTGAGAGTGCCCAGGTGGCAGCCGTCCCGGAACCCGCTTCGGAACATCGTCACCCTGGCGGGCCCCCTTGCCCGCCGTGACGCTGAGAGCGTGAACAGTGAGAAGCAGCAGGAGGCTGCACCCTTGCCCTCCCGCGGACGTAAGACGACCGACACGACGCCCCGCCCCGGCCGCCCCGAACCGGAGGCGAGTCGGCTCCCGGTCGGTGAACTCGCCCATGACCTAAGGCAGGAGAGGCGCGGGATCGTCATGGACCACCAGGACGGGTTCGTATGGCTGCGCCCGGAGGGCGGCGGCACGGAGTGGACGGCGCTGCCCGGCGACGTGCAGCTGTTGAACGTCCGTGAACGGGCCGAGGAACTGATGTGGACGCGGGTGGCCAGGGCCAATGCCCGTAGCAGAGGGGAGGTTCTCTGAGGTGGGAGACGCAGAACAGGCGTGTGAGGACCTGCGCGACGCGCTCAAGGCGGCGGGGGTGACATTGCCGTCCCTCGGGCTCGATGCCGCTTCGTACGCCGGGTCCGCTCCGCTCGCGCTGATCGACCTGGGGCGCTGCAACGTGGCCACGGCCCGTGCGCTCGCCTCCGCGCTCCGGCCCGATCAGGGGGCGGCACGGTGAGGCGTCGGCGCTACCGTCGCGACTTCGGCGACCACACGGTCATGGAGCCCCGGCGGAGTCGGCCGGACGGCTACGAATGGACGGGCACGGCGTGATGTTCGCCCCGTCCGCCGAGCACCCCTGGCGTGAAGTGTGGCCCCTGGTCGCGCAGGCCGACGACGGTAACGCGTGGGTGACGGGCGCGTGTTGGCTGTACTGCCGCCGTGAGGGCGCGGCCGTGCTGCGGGTCGGTTCCGTGGCCACGCCCGGCGCGAGGGGAGACGTGTACGCGTGTGGCCCGTGCATCGCGGAGCTCGACCACATGGTGCGCGTCCAGTCGTGTCACCGGGACCGCAGCGCCGACCGGGTCGGGCAGCCCGCCGCGCACACCGGGCACGCGCACGTACTCCCGCTGCACACCGAAGAGCAACGTGTCCGCAACCGCCGTCGACGCATGGCTACGGAATCGAGGAGCTGGCTGTCGTCATCCTGAGCTGTCACGATCTGCGGCCGCCTGCCTCGCGGGGAACGCGGATCACGTCTCGAACTCGCCGACCCATGAACGCCTCAGCAGGTGCTTGGGCAAGTACTCGGACTCGACCTCGACCGGGAATTCGTTGTCGTAAGCCATGCAGGCCAACGCGAGGGGAGCGAGGGTCACCAGGCCGTCACCGCTCAGGGCGCGCGCCGCGTCGCCGGCCCAGTACTGCTTGTGCCCGGTGACGGCGTCAACCAGCGCAGTGTTGAACTGATCAATTTCCCGCAGCTGGAAGCGATGGAAGAGTTCGAGCGGCGGATAAAGGATCTTCAGCATCATTTCCTTGTCAGTGATGCCCTCCCGCTCGGGATCGGTGCCTTTGACCGCTGATACCAGCTTGTCCCACATCTCCGTTGCCCGACCGGCCCAGTAGCTCTGAAGAGCCTCGACCCAGTCGTAGACATGGTCGTCGAAAACCGCGCCCTCGGGAACAGAGGCACGGAGGAACGAAACAGGTACCTGCATCAGTCGATCGAGGCGATCGTTCTCGCGGCAGATCGTCGCCAGATAGACCGATGTGAGCCACGCCCCCGCATGCGTGTAAGGCGTCGGCCCCGTCGCAGGCAGGTTCTTCACCTCGCCCGCGCTTCCGATGCGGCACGGTACGGGCCCCTCGGTGGCTGTGGCAGAGTCGAACAGGGCGCAGCCGACCTGCATGGCGGTGACCCAGGCCTCCCACGTCTCAAGTCTGGCTGCTTCGGGATCCGTCAGGCAGCGCCACTTCGCCATGGTCAGGGTGCTGCTCAGCGCCCGATGGCGGGACATCTCCGACCTTTCCAGTCGGTCGAGAACTCGGCGTGTCCCATCGACGAGCGGCGCCATGGCCTCGGCCGCGTTGTCCGTGCGGAAGTCATGGCGCGGAACACTCGTGACCACTGAACCCCTCCCCTAACCGATACGGCTGGACACGTTGGCGCACCACTGGTGCGAACCATCAAGTGGTACATCCGAGTAATACGTCAAGTAGAGGGCTGGCTCCTTACAGACCTGTCCTGATCAGCCATTCCGGTCACCTGTTTCACGTGGGGAATTCGCCCAGCCAGTCGTGCTGGAGGAGGTGTTGGGGCAGGTAGTCCGACTCGACCTCGATGGGCAGGTGCCCGTCGTACGCCCAGCAGGCGATGGCAAGGGGGCCAAGAGCGATGGCGCCGTCGATGTCCGTCTGCCGTTCCTCGGTGAGGGTCCAGTAGGCGCGGTGCAGTTTCAGGGCTTCTTCCAGTGCGGGGTTGAAGCCTTCCGCGTCCCTGCGTACGAAGTGGTAGAAGAGGTTGATCGGCGGATAGAGGATGCCCTGCAGCAGGTCTCGGGGAGCGATGCGGGCGACCGCCGGATCCGACATCTGCAGTGCGGCGGTCAGCTTCTCGACCAGCCCCGTCCGGCGCAGCCAGTACGTCTGCAGGGTGTCGACCCAGTGGTAGATGTACTCGTCGTACTGCCCCTCCGGCGCCCGGAGCCGCTCCAGGGGTACCTCGCACAATTGCGTCATACGCTCGGGCTCACGGCAGATGACGGCGAGCCAGAACGCGTTCAGCCAGGTTCCCGCGCGGGCCGTCGAGAGCGGGCCGGTCGCCTGAAGGGTGCGCACTTTCCCGTTGATGCGGCATTCGACTGTTCCCTCACTCTTGGCCGTGACGGCGAACAGGGCAGAACCCAGCTGCATCGCGTTGACCGTCGCTTCCCAGGTCTCCACTGCTTCGGCCTGAGGATCACTCACGCAATGGGCGCGCAGGTTCATTACTCCGGAGCTGAATGCGAAGTCGATCAACTCCGATGAGTCCTCGAGGTCATTGATCTCGTCAGTCAGATCGGAGGCCAACTGCTCAGCGAACTGCTCGGCATCACTTCCTGCCGGTAGGCTGTGCCGGGTGATTTCTATGGTCATGGAAGGGTCCGGCGGTGTCGTAAGCCGTATCTGCATGAAGATAGGTACGCATGAAGGTTTCGAGCTCATCGTTCGTGTGTAGATCCTGCGCACTTGCGCCGGTCGCACGGCGGTCCAGCGGACGGGTGAGCCAGTCGCTCCCCGAATCCGGAGGAGGCTGAGCCTTGATGACTGTCATGGGGCGCGAGTCTCGTTATCGGTCGGATCTGCCTGATGCCCGACGTTCTCGGACCAAGGCAGGACGAGAGGGCGACGACGCCAGTACCACGACAGGCGCGGCAAGTCCGTGATTCCCTCGTCCAGTGCTGAGGCAAGTGCCAGCCCACCGTCATCAATGGTGAAACGTCGGTACATCTCATCGAGTTGCTCCAAGGCGTCTCTGGCCGTGCACGCCATGATCTCCGGGGAGAGCCTGTCCACTGCTTCTCCGAGACGGTCTCGGTGTTCCAGGTCCTCGTGATACAGGTCCGCCGGAAACCATCCGTGCGGGGGACAGCCGGAACGAAGCCGTGAGCACAGAAGCTCCCAATTTCCCAGGAGGCTGACAAGATCGGACGTTTCCCTCCCGGGCTTCGCTTCTTCGACCGAGTCGGTGATCGGGGTGGGGAGTTTGTATGCGCGCACTGCTTCCGGAAATTTTACTACGGGAACATTCGGAAGATCCGGGATTCTCGATTCTGCGGCGTCGACCACATAAGCGGGGCTGTCGTCCTCCGGTTGCAGCACCCGTGCCAGTGTGAAACTGCCGTCCGGCAGGGCCGCCCTTCGGACCCACGGGAATCTGGCATCCCAAGAAGTGAAAATCGACGCGGAGAGGCGCTGGGCCACCGACGAGGCCAGCTCCTTCTCTGCCGGTCGATAATCGACCTCATTGGCTGCGTAGACGGTCAGGGACCAGTTCAAGTCGCCTTGCAGGCGCTCGTATTCGCACGTGACGACAGCATCCCAGTTCCGGTCCTCCCACTCCGATTCTGCCGACACATCCGTCTGTTCCAATGCGACATGGAACACTTCGGCGAGAATCACGGGCAGGCGTGTTGGCGCATCACTGGCGCGAACCATCAAGTGGTACATCACGAGTAGTACGTCCGGTAGAGGGCGGGCTTTTATGCAGACCCGTCCTGAGGGGTCTGCCGGTCACCTGTCTCACGTGGGGAATTCGCCCAGCCAGCTGCGCTTGAGCAGGTGCTCGGGCAGGTACTCCGATTCGACCTCGATGGGCCGTCCGGCGTCGTGAGCGAGGCAGGTGAGGGCGAGAATCTCGAGGGGGATGTCGCCCTCGCCGGATTCCTCACGGTCGGGGTCGGCGTTCCAGTATTCCTTGTGCAGTTGGAGTGCCTGGACCAGGGCCTCGTTGAACTGGTCGGGGTCCTGTCCGATGAAGCGGTAGAACAGGTTGATCGGCGGATACAGGACCTTGAGCATCGTTTCGCGGTCGAGGAACCGCAGCCGGTCCGGTTCGGTTCCGTCGAACGCGGCGACGAGCTTGTCCCCGAGGCCGGGCCGCTCCAGCCAGTACGTCTGAAGGGTGTCGACCCAGTGGTAGATGTACTCCTCGAACACGGCGCCGGAGGCGCGCAGCGTCTCGATCGGCACCTGGCACAGCTGCGTCATCCGCGCCTGGTCCCGGCAGACGAGCGCCAGCCAGAAGGCTTCCAGCCAAGTGCCGGCGTCCACGAAATGCGTGATCCCCACGGCGGGGATCGTCCGCACCTCATGGCCGATCATGCACTCGACGGTGGAGCCCTCCGGAGCGGTCGCCGAAGCGAACAACGCGGACCCGACCTGCATGGCCATCACCCAGGCCTCCCACGTCTCCAACTTGTCGGCAGTGGGATCATCGAGGGTCTGCAGCTTAGCCGTACTCAGTGCGCTGCTGAAGGTCAACCCGAAGCTATCCGGGTACTCCTCGAGGTTTTCGATCTTCGCAAGCGTGCGAGTGTTCAGTTTCTCGCGGAATGCGTCCGGAATCGGGTGGCTGCCCTCCATTTCGGGACGTGAAATACTCGTCACCACGTGCAATTGCCTCATTTCTTTATATTGAACTGCAGCATTTCATATCCAGCGTACTTGGCGCCGTCGGGCTTAGCCTTTACGAGGACGTAGTCTACTTGTTCTTTTTTGAGTGCCTTATCTAGGTCGTCGGCTAGCTTGCGTTCCGCCTCTGCTGATTTGAGCAGATCCCCATCTCCGGATTTCATTCCCTTTCTTTCGTTTCTTTTAGCCCTCTTTTCCATTTCCTTCAGGATTGTTTCAAAGTACTCCTTCGTTCCCTGCGTCACCAGTCGATTGCTGTGCCCCTTGCGCACTCCGAGGGAGGCCGTCGTCGACCCCTTCGCCTCGACGACGACGTACCGGCCGTCCGTCGTCCGGTACACCTGGTCGAACCGATTGTTGCCGAACGCCCCGTCGTCCAGACGCACCGCACCCTTGTAGTGCTCGGGTATCGCATGGCGCTCGGCGGCGTGCTCGCCGAGCAGTTCGCTCTGCCGGTTCGCGTCGCCATGGATCGGTGAGTGTGTCCTGTCGGCGAGATCCCTCGCGGCGGCCAGCTCGTCCGTGGGGTTGGCGGCGTAGGCCCTCTCTGCGGCTTTGAGGGCGTCCTCCGCCGCGTTGTCGGCTTTGACGGCCGTGTCCCGCTTGGCGGCCTGTTCGTTCAGGTAGTCCCGAGTCTCGTCGGGGAGATCCGCCGGCTTGCCCTCGATGGGATCCGGACGCACATAGCTTTCCTTGATCGCCGGAGGCATGTCACTGGCCGCGATCCATTTGGGCGGCGCGAACGGGTTGAGCGTGATCTGGGGTACGGCCTGGCTGTATCCACCCTCGGAGGTCGTGTCGCAACGGTATCCGTTCTTGCGGTAGTGCTCCTTGAACCACTCGGGGTCGTTGTTGGCCCGTTCGACCTGTCGGCGCATGATCTCGCGTTCGACATCCAGTGGATCGCGGCTGCCGGACGGTGATCCGCCCGGGCCGTCTGCGCCTCTATTGCCGCCCCCGGTGCCGCCGTGCTGGGCGGGAACCCGGCCACCGTCGGTCGCGTCGCCGCCCGCGTGCCCGTGGTCGCCGCCCGCCGTATGCCCGCCGGTGTCGCGTGCGGGCACCGTGTCCGTGCCGCGCGCCCCGGCGTGCTCGCCGACGTGGGCGGTCGCCGCCGTGTTGCCGCCGGCCCGCCCCGTCGCGTCGCCGCCGACGTGGGCCGCCGTGGTTCCGGCGGCGTGCGTGCCCGCCCGGTCGCCCGCCCCGACGAGCGCGCCCTCCTCGTGCGGCAGGCTCCGCTCCAGCAACTCCCGGTCCGCCGCCGAGAGTTCCACCTTGGCCGGCGCCGCAGTCCCGTCCGCGCGGACGACCGAGCCGTCGTCCAGGTTCAGCCGGGTTCCGTCGGGCCACTCCACGACGTTGTCGCGGATGACCGGCGTGTCGTCGGCGATCCGGACCACGCTGCCGTCGGGCTGGACGCGCCCCGCGCCGGAGAGGATGTCGGTGTAGGCGCCCGCGTGCACGCCCCGCAGGCCGGCGAACAGGTCGGCGACCTTGACCGTGCCGAACGTCGCGGCCTTGCCGAGGTACGTCATGGGGTCGACCAGCCGGGCCGTCTTGCCGAGCGCGCCGACCGTGCGGGCCACCGCGCCGCTCTTCGCCGCCGCTCCGGCGCCTCCGGTGAACACCGTGGTCAGGACGTTGAAGGTGACCGCGCCGCTCGCGCGTGCGGGGTTCTCGCCCCACTGGTCCCAGGCGACCAGCGCCTTGCCCGTCTCCTTGACCGCGTTGCGGGAGTCGCGCAGGTAGGAGGGCAGTTTGTCCTCGGGCATCGCCCAGTAGGCGACGCCGACGACGGGCACCGCGGTGACGAGCACGCCGGTGGCGAGCTTGCCGAGCCCTTTCCAGGCCTCGCCCGCCGCGTCGAAGCCGTCGAAGCCGACGAGGGTGCCGAGGCCCTGGATCGTGGCCCACACTCCGTCGACGACGAATCCCTTGCCGAACTCCCACACCTGGTGGCCCAGCCAGTCGAGTCCGTGCCGCTCCTTCTCCACGGTCCTGCCCCAGGGCAGTTCCTCGGACTGGTTCAGCAGGTCGGCGGTGAAGCCGTAGGTGCTGGTGCCGCGCTTCACCAGGCGCTTCTCCGCGCCGTCCTCGAGGATCAGCGTCGAGCCGCCCACCAGCGCGGTGATCGCGTTGTGGCAGGCGATCTCCGCCAGCCAGAAGGCCTCCGCGGTGGCGTTGACGTCGTACACCAGGTCGTTGTTGAGCTGGACGTTGTCGTCGTCCTCGCGCCAGTCGTCGTCCCCCGCGATCTGGTGCCGGAAGGTTTCCGCACGCCGCTTGAGGCTCTTCAGCTTGGCCACGAGCGGCTGGATCTCCGTCTCGTACGCGCTGAGGGCCACCGCGACCTTCTCCAGATCGTCGGCGAACTCGTCCGCCTTGGCCGCCACCGGCGCGGTCGTGGCGAACAACTGCTCCGCCTCCGGTGCCGTGTAGCACGCCGACAGCCCCTGGAAGCGGGTGTGCACGTCGGATCCCGACTGGCGGAAGACGAGGGCCTCGCCGGTCAGGAGCATGTGGTCCGTGCCCAGTTGCTCCAGGTCGCCGGTGAACTGCGGGATTTTCTGCGGGTCGATCAGGTCCGCGCTCACGTGCCCCCCTGCTGCCCGCCCGCCCCCGGCAGGTCGATCTTCGGTTCCTTCAGCGCGTTCGCCTGGGCCTGCGCGGCCATGTCCAGGTCGCCCTTGACGTATTCGTTGGTCGCGGTGGCCGCTCCGTTGAGGGAGTTCGACGTGCGCACCGCGACGTACATCAGCTTTTCCTGGTAGGCGGTGAAGAACTCGCCCAGCGCCGCCGCGACCGGGCCCTGGACCCCGCTCCTCTCCACGCCGCCCTGCTGGATCGTGCCGGCGGACTTCGCCGCGCTCGGCAGTGTCTCCTGCAGGGCCTTCCCGGTGTCCGAGAGGCCCTCGGCCGCCTCCGCCGTCCGCGTGAGAACGCGCTGCACGCCGGACGGCGAGATGTCCCACCCCGTCATGTGGATTCCCCGTATCCCCGTATCCCCGTATCCCCGTATCCCCGTGTGGCGTCGTCCCACCGGCGTGCCGACACGCCGACGCGTCGGCGTCAGCCGATGTTGTCGACCGCGGCCCGCGCCTTCGCCATCGTCGCCTGGGCCGTCCCGTCGTTGTCCTCGAGGGTGGTGCGGACCAGTTGGATGATGCTGCGCACCTCGTCGGCCGCGCGGTTCCAGCGCAGTTCCTTGCCGTGGTACTCCTCGGAGACCCCGTCGGCCTGGAAGTCGGCCATGGCGGCCTTCACTGCCTTGTCGCGGTCGGCCAGCACGCGCTCCAACTGGCCGACGATGCCCTGCAGACCACCCTGCACCTCGCTCGACGCACCGGTGTCGTAGGAGCGGCGGTCCAGATTCTGACCCATCGTCACAAACCCCCTGTGGTTGTCGGTCCCTGCCCCGGCCGGCGGTCTAGCGCGCGCCGAAGCGGGCCGCGTCGAAGTTCGCCGCGCCCATGTTCTTCTGGGCGTTGTCCTGCTGCTCCACGTCACCGGTGCCGAACGCGGTGTCCATACCGCCCTGGCCTTCGAGGATCGCGCCGAGCGAGTCGTTCAGGGCGGCGGTGATCTCGTCCGCGCGCGTCTTGAACGAGTCGAAGGCGACCTTTCCGGAACCGTTGAACTTGCCCTCCAGCGGCTCGGCCGCCTGGATGAGCATGCGGATCAGCGTGCCCAGGTCGGTGCTCGAACCGACCGTGTTCTTGCCCAGATCCGACAGGGTCGTGGACCCCATGTCGAACTTCACGTGTGTCACCCCCGTGCGTCACGTACGCATCACAAACCTGTTCGAACATGCTGTCGCACAACCCGTCGCGGATGCAACGTCGTTGAGCACGATGTGACGTGATCCGGACATGTAGGGGGACAACGTCCTACGGCTCGGGCGCGACGACGGTGTCGTGGGCCCCCGGTACCGCACCCGCACCCGTACCCGCAGCCGGCTGAAGGCCGGGAAAGTTTTTTTCGCGAAGACCGTACAACTCTCCCCGCACCCCGCGGGTCGTACTTGCTGTCAGGACTTCTGTGGGGGGACCCGGGGGGGATCCGAGAGGTTCTGACGGGGAGGGAACCGAGGGGGCCCGGTCGACGGACCGGGCCCCCTCGAAGCGTGCGGGACGTTCAGAAGAACACCCCGCACCGCAGCAGCACGTTCGCGTACGGGCGGGCCTCGCCGGTGCGGACGACGAGCCGGGCGCCGGCGGTCAGTTCCTTGAGGCGTTCGTGCGGGACCAGGTCGAGGTCGGGGAAGTGGCCTGCCAGCAGCTCCGCGGCGGCCGGGTTGGCCTGGCGGATCTCGGTGGCGGCCGTCGCGCCCTCGATCACCAGCTCGGCCAGCAGCCCCTCCAGTACCTCCGCGAAGGACGGCACCCCGGCCCGGAACGCCAGGTCCACCACGTGCGGCCCGTCCGGGATCGGCATGCCCGCGTCGCACACCAGCACCCGGTCCGTGTGGCCCAGTTCGGCCAGTGCGCCGCACAGGTGCCGGTTCAGGATTCCGCCCTTCCTCACAGCGCCGCGACCTCTTCGGCGGTCGGGAAGGACACCTGCGCGCCCTCCCTGGTGACCGTCACCGCTCCCACCCGGGCCGCGTAGGCCGCCGCGTCGGCCAGGGACTCGCCCAAGCCCAGCCGCCAGGCCAGCGCCGCGGTGAACGAGTCGCCCGCCCCCGTGGTGTCCACGGCCCGCACCTTCACCGAGGGGATACGGGAGATCCCGTCGGCCGAGGCCACCAGCGAGCCCTCGCCGCCCAGCGTCACCACCACCGAGCGGGGGCCCTTCGCGAGCAGCAGCCGCGCCCAGTCCTCGGGCTCCTCGCTGACGCACGCCTCGCCGAGGATCACCTTCGCCTCGTGTTCGTTGACGATCAGCGGGTCGCAGGCCGCCAGCACCTCGCCCGGCAGGGGCTGCGGCGGCGACGGGTTCAGCACCAGCCTGCTGTCCGGCGCCAGCGAACGCGCCACCTCCACCACCGTCTCCAGCGGGATCTCCAGCTGGGTGGAGACCACCTTGGCGGCGTGGAAGAGGCTCCCGGCGGCCCGTACGTCATCGGGCGTCAGCCGGCCGTTGGCGCCCGGCGAGACGACGATGCTGTTGTCCCCGGACGGGTCCACCGTGATCAGCGCGACGCCGGTGGGCGCCCCGCCCACCAGCACGCCGACCGTGTCGACCCCGGCCTCCCGCTGCGAGTCCAGCAGCAGCCGCCCGTGAGCGTCGTCGCCGACCCGGGCCAGCAGGGCCGTCCGGGCGCCGAGCCGGGCGGCGGCGACCGCCTGGTTGGCGCCCTTGCCGCCCGGGTGGACGACCAGGTCGGAGCCGAGCACCGTCTCCCCGGCGTCCGGCCGGCGCTCGACGCCGATCACCAGGTCGGCGTTGGCCGACCCCACGACCAACAGGTCGTAGTCGTACATGGAATGGCTCCCCACATGGTCGTCATGTCGTCATACGGTCGTCGCACAGTCACACGGTCGTCCGGGGGCGGCCGGTCGTGATGACCGACCGCCCCCGGTCCTGATCGCTCGTCGGTGTCAGCCGCTGAACTCGGCCACGTTCTCCTTCGTGACCACCTTCACCGGAACCATCACCGTCTCGTCGATCTTCTTGCCCTCGGCGGCGCGCAGCGCGTTGTCCACCGCGATCCTGCCCAGTTCGCGCGGCTGCTGCGCGACGGACGCGTACAGCGTGCCCTGCTCGACCGCCTTGAGGCCGTCCGGCGTGCCGTCGAAGCCGACGACCTGGACCGACTTTCCGGCCTTGGAGCCGAGTGCCTTGATCGCGCCGAGCGCCATCTCGTCGTTCTCGGCGAACACACCGTCGATGTCGGGGTGGGCCTGGAGCAGGTTGGTCATCACGTCGAGGCCCTTGGTGCGGTCGAAGTCCGCGGGCTGCTTGGCGACGACCTTGATGCCCGGGTAGTCCTTGAGGCCCTTGGCGAAGCCGGAGCCGCGCTCGCGGCTGGCGGAGGTGCCGGCCTGGCCCTGGAGGATCACGATGGTGCCCTTGCCGCCCAGCTTCTCGGCGAGCGCCTCGGCGCCCTGCCGGCCGCCGGCCACGTTGTCGGAGGCGACCAGCGCGGACGTCTCGGCCTTGTTGACCCCGCGGTCCACGGCGACGACCGGGATGTCCGACTCGTTGGCGGAGCGCACCGCGGGTCCCGCCGCGTCCGAGTCCACCGGGTTGACGATGATCGCGTCGAGGCTGCCGCTGGTGAAGTTCTGCAGCTGGTTGGCCTGCTGGGAGGCGTCGTTCTGCGCGTCGGTGACGGTCAGGTCGAGGCCCTGCTTCTTCGCCTCCGCCTGGGCACCGTCCCTGATCTGCACGAAGAAGGGGTTGTTGAGGGTCGACACGGACAGGCCGACCTTCTGCGCCTTCCCCTCCGAGGAGCCGTTGTGCAGGAAGGACAGCGCGCCGACGATCGCCGCCGCGACCACCGCGGCGAGCAGATAGGTCGCCGCCTGCTTCTTCCGGTCGCCCCCGCCCGGCGCACCGGACGCGGTCGGGGTCGCCCCCGCCTTGCGGCGCAGGGTGTCCAGGAGCACGGCCAGCGCGATGACCACGCCGATCACGACCTGCTGCCAGAACGCCGACACGGAGAGGAGGTTGAGGCCGTTGCGCAGCACCGCCAGGATCAGCGCGCCGATCAGTGTCCCGGACGCCTTGCCGGTGCCGCCCGCGAGGGAGGCGCCGCCGATGACGACGGCGGCGATCGCGTCGAGTTCGTAGCCCTGCGCGGCCTGCGGCTGCGCGGAGGACAGCCGGGAGGCGAGCACGATGCCCGCGGCGGCGGCGAACAGGCCGGACAGCGCGTAGATGGCGAGCTTCTGCTTCTTCACCCGCAGCCCGGACAGCCGGGCCGCCTCCTCGTTGCCGCCGATGGCGTACATGGAGCGGCCGATGTACGTACGGCCGAGGATGAACGCCGTGATGAGGCCCATGACGATCATCACGAGCACCGGCACCGGCAGCCAGCCGCCGAGGGTGTCGCCGAGGTGCGAGACGGAGTCGGGGAACGGGATCGGCGAGCCCTGGGAGATCACCAGGGACAGACCGCGGGCCACCGACAGCATGGCGAGCGTCGCGATGAACGACGGCAGCTTGCCGTACGACACCAGGACGCCGTTGACCAGGCCGCACGCGATGCCGGTGGCGATGGCCAGCAGCACCGCCAGGGGCACCGGGACGCCCTCGGAGGTGGCGCTCCAGGCGAGGACGGTGGCCGACAGGGCGGCGACCGAACCCACCGACAGGTCGATGCCCGCGGAGACGATCACGAAGGTGACGCCGAAGGCGAGGATCGCGACGACCGCCGCCTGGACGCCGATGTTGAGCAGGTTGTCGGCGGTCAGGAAGTCGCCGGACAGCGCCGACATCGCGATGACGAGGACGATGAGCGCGGTGAGCGCCCCGTTGTCGAGCAGGAGGCGGCGCAGGCCGCCCGAGGCGGAGCCCTTGCCCCCCGTGCTCTTGAGCGTGTCAGTGGCCACGGGGGCCCTCCTTGTCGGTCTGATCGGTGGTGTCGTCGTTCTTGCTGCCGGTGTCCGCGCCGGTGTCCGTGCCGGT
Source organism: Streptomyces sp. P9-A2 (assembly GCF_036634175.1). Classification (NCBI taxonomy): domain Bacteria; kingdom Bacillati; phylum Actinomycetota; class Actinomycetes; order Kitasatosporales; family Streptomycetaceae; genus Streptomyces; species Streptomyces sp. P9-A2. The sequence goes on along the minus strand of NZ_JAZIFX010000001.1, from coordinate 2,810,833 downwards.
GCCGACCGCGAGGGCCATCACGGTGTCCTGCGTGGCGCCCTCGGCCGGGAGTTCGCCCGCGATGCGGCCCTGGGCCATCACCAGCACCCGGTCGCTCATGCCGAGCACCTCGGGCAGATCACTGGAGATCATCAGTACGGCGGCGCCGGCCGCGGTGAGTTCGTTGATCAGCTGGTAGATCTCGACCTTGGCGCCGACGTCGATCCCGCGCGTCGGCTCGTCGAGGATCAGCACCTTGGTGTCGGCGAGCAGCCACTTGCCGATGACGACCTTCTGCTGGTTGCCGCCGGAGAGGGTGCGCACGTGCTGGCCGAGGCCCGCCATCCGCACCCCGAGCTGCTCGGCGATCCGGGCCGCCGCGGTGTGCTGCCCCTTGAGGTCGACGAGGCCCGCGCGGGTGGCCGAACGCATCGTCACCAGGCCCAGGTTCTCCTCCACCGAGGCGTCCAGGACGAGGCCCTGGCCCTTGCGGTCCTCGGGGACGAGTCCCATCCCGGCCGTCATCGCCGCGTTGACGTCGTGCGCGCGCAGCGCGCTGCCCGAGACCGTCACGGTCCCGCTGTCGTACGGGTCGGCGCCGAACACCGCGCGGACGACCTCGGTACGGCCCGCGCCCACCAGCCCGGCGATGCCGACGACCTCACCGGCGTGCACCTTGAAGCTCACGTCGTGGAAGACGCCGTCGCGGGTGAGCCCCTCGACCCGGAGCAGGGTGTCCCCGGCCTCGGGCCGCAGGCGCGGGTACTGCTGCTCGATGGACCGGCCCACCATGAGGCGGACGAGTTCGTCCTCGGAGGTGGTGGCCGGGACCTGGCCGACGCTCCGGCCGTCCCGGATGACCGTGACCCGGTCGCCGAGGGCGGCGATCTCCTCCAGGTGGTGCGTGATGAACACGATGCCCACGCCGTCCTCGCGCAGCCTGCGCACGATGGAGAAGAGCTTGTCGACCTCTTCGGAGGTCAGCACGGCGGTCGGCTCGTCCATGATCAGCACGCGCGTGTCCAGGCTCAGGGCCTTGGCGATCTCGACCATCTGCAGGCGCGCGATGCCGAGTTCGCGGACCCGCGCGGAGGGCGGCACCTTGACGCCGACCCGCTCCAGGAGGACGGCGGCGTCGGCTTCCATCCTCTTGCGGTCGATCATCCCGAAGCGGCGCGGCTGCCGCCCCAGGAAGATGTTCTCGGCGACCGTCAGATCGGGTACGAGGTTGAACTCCTGGTAGATGGTGGCGATCCCGAGGCGCTCGGAGTCCTGCGCACCGTGGATGCGCACCTCCTCGCCGCCGACCAGGATGCGGCCCTCGTCGGGCGTGTAGGCGCCGGACAGCATCTTGATGAGGGTGCTCTTGCCCGCGCCGTTCTCACCGAGCAACACGTGCACTTCGCCGCGGCGCAGGTCGAAGTCCACGCTGTCGAGGGCGACCACGCCGGGGAAGGTCTTGCGGATGCCCTCGATGCGCAGCAACTCGTCCGGGTTGCTCACGACGTACTCCTTTGTACGGGGGACTGGGTGGGTGCCGGCGGTTCGGACGCCGGGGGCCGTGGGACCGGGAACTGTGGGGCCGGGAGCTGTGGGGCCGGTTCGCCGCACGAGCGGCGTACGACGAGCCGGGCGGGGAGGGTGACGGACTCGCCGGGCCGCCCCTCGATCCGGTCGACCAGCGCGCGTACGGCGGCCCGTCCGAGGTCGCCCGTGGGCTGGGCGATCGCGGTGACCGGCGGATCGGTGTGCACGAACCAGGGGATGTCGTCGAACGCGGCGAGCCCGATGTCCTCGGGAACCCGCAGCCCGCGCGCGCGGACGGCGTCCAGCGCGCCGAGTGCCATCAGGTTGTCGGCGGCGAAGACGACCTCGGGCGGCTCGGCCAGGTCGAGGAAGCCCTCGGTGACCCGGCGGCCGCTGTCGGCCTGGAAGTCGCCCTGGCCGATGTAGCCGTCGGGGAGGGGGAGCCCGTACGCGCGGAGCGCCTCGCGGAAGGCGTCGACGCGCTCACGTCCGGTCGTGGTGGCGGCCGGCCCCGCGATGATCGCGAGCCGCCGGTGACCGAGCCTGTGCAGGTGCGCCACCAGGTCCCGTACGGCGGTCCGCCCGTCCGACCGGACCACGGGCACGTCCACGCCGGGGATCCACCGGTCGACGAAGACCATCGGCGTCCCCGCGCGGGCGGCGTCCAGCATCCGCGGCGAACCGCCGTCGGTGGGGGAGACCAGCAGCCCGTCGATCCGGCGGTCCAGCAGGGTCGTGACGTGGTGGTCCTGGAGGTCGGGCCGCTCGTCGGCGTTGCCGATGATCACGCTGTAGCCCAGCGCGCGGGCCTCCTCCTCGACGGAGCGGGCCAGCTCGGTGAAGTACGGATTCATGACGTCGCTGATCACCAGGCCGAGGGTGCGGGTCTGGTGGGTGCGCAGCGACCGGGCGACGGCGTTCGGACGGTAGCCCAGCGTCTCGACGGCGGCCAGCACCCGCTCGCGCGCGGCCGCGCTGACCGACGCGTGGTCGTTCAGGACACGGGAGACCGTCGCGACGGACACGCCCGCCTCGGCGGCGACATCCTTGATGCCCACCATCGCCTCCACCTCCTTGTGGAATCGATTACATCGGCTGTGCACCAAGGATTGGAATCGATTACACGAGGGGAAACAAGGGGTGAAGACGGCCGAAACCAAATCGTGACCGGGGTGCGGGGTGCCGCCGGAGCCTTCCCTCGGCGGGCCGGAACCGATCACTCCCGGCCGGCGTCGTGGTGTTCATGGAGCGGGGCGGGAGCACGATGGGCGAGGAGCCGGCGGGAGTGGAGCTGCTGCTCACCTTCTTCCTCATGGTGGCAGTCCCCACCGTCATCGGAGGTGCGGTGATCCTGTCCCTGGTCGGCCTGACGATGTGGGCGACGGCCCCGCTGCGGCGACGCGGGCGGACCCGCTCCGAAGAGGGCTAGGCAGTTTCTTGCGGATCACCGCACAAGTTCCGGGCTGTCGGTGGTGGGATGGCGTCATACGACCTGAGCATTGTTTGACATCCTCCCCCTCCTGGAGAAGGAGGGGGATTCCTGGCTCAGGCTGCCGCCGGGAGCAGCGCTCCCGGGGGTCTTACGCCCTCAGCACCAGCCGGGTTGAGACCAGCCCGGACGAGCATCACGCGTGCGGAGTTCTTGTCTCTGGGGGAGACGGCCTGGCAGGCGGTGCAGGTGTAGGTACGTTCCGACAGTGGCAGTGCGTGCTTGGTTCTCGCTCCGCACGACGCACAGTCCATGGTGGTGTGCGCGGGGTGCACCAGGCGGACGTCCCGCCCGTGCTTGCGGCCCATCTCGATCAGGGCCTGTTTGGTGGCGCCGATCGCGGCGTCGGCGGCCTTGCGGGCCATGGTGGTGTGGGCGAGGAACTTCGGCCGGAAGTCCTCGACGGCGATTGCGTCGTGGTCGGTCACGACGCGTTTGGCCCACTTGCGGGCGGTGTCCTGCCGCTGCCGGGCCACCTTCTTGTGCAGCTTCGCGGCCTGCGCCTGCGCCCGCCGGTAGCCCTTGGACGCAGCATGCCCGCGTGCGGGCTTGCGGCGGGCCATCATCCGCTGATAGCGGGCGAGGCGCTGGGCGGCGTTCTTCCCGTGCCGGGCGTGCGGCAGGTCGTGCGCGTCGGACGTGGTGGTCGCAGTCTGCTTGACGCCCCAGTCCACGCCGATCACAGCGCCCGTCTCCGGGAGCGGCTGGACTTCGATGGCGACGACGAACGACGCGTACCAGTGGCCGACGCTGTCCCGGTACACGCGCACCGACGAGGGTGCGCAGGGCAGGTCCCGCGACCGCACCACCGTCAGGGCGATCCCGCCTGCCAGGTGCAGACGGCCGTCCTTCAGGCGGAAGCCCCGGGTGGTGTAGTTCAGGCTCGGGGCGGCCTCGCGCTTCTTCTTGTGGCGCGGCATTCCCGCACGTCGCTTCACCGGGAGACGCTTGTCGATGTCCTTCAGCGCCTTGGAACGCGCCGTGGCGAAGTCCCGGACGGTCTGCTGCTGCGGCACGCTCGCGCCGTCGCGGAGCCATGGCGTACGGGCACGGGCCTCGGTCAGCATCTTGTCGAGCCGGGCCGGGCCGCACGTCAGCCTGTCGTCCGGGTGCGCGCGATTGCGGGCGTGCACCTGCCGGGACTTGGCCACGCATTCGTTCCACACCCAGCGGCATCGGTCCCACTCGGCGAGCAGGGCGGTGCGGGCGGTCGACGACACCCGCAGCCGGTAGGTGTACCGGGCACGCCCCGCCCTGTCGGCCCCTGCTGCGTGCGCCACGCCCTCACCCCCGTCCGCATTCCGGCCGCGCCGACCCTGCGAGGCGACCATACGCACGAGATCCGCACACCCGCACCCCTCTCCCGCCCCGACCACCCCCACCAGCGAACACGGGCACGCACGTTCGCCCACACCCGCGGCCCCACCCGGCAAGCCACAGCGACACTCCACGCTCAGAGGGGGCGGGACGCCGCGACGTCCCGCGCCGCTGTCATGGAATGCGATTCCTCCCCGGCGTGAACGCCGGGGCCTCCTCGCAAGAGACCAGGTGACCAGGAACCACATTGAGGTGGGGCATGAACGTGTGGGGGCGTCGGGGCCGGAACGGATCAGGTTTTGGACGGTGCTGCGCGGCTCGCTCCTGCCGATCCCCGTCTGGACTGGTGTCGCGTGCTTCGCGTACTTCGTCTACAACCCGCTCGTAGTGATCGTCCTGGTCGGGCTCTTCTCGGAGCCCGGAGCCCGGAGCCCGGGTCCCGGGCGCCGGGCCCCCGCCGGACGTCAGCGCGACCGGGACGTCATACCCGTCGAGGCACTCCCAGGCCGGTGACCGCTTCGGGGGGCGTCGGACGGTGCCTCCTGCGCGAGAACGCGCGAACACGCGGGCGGTCTTCCCGGCAGCCAGGTGCGCCGACACCCGAATCGAACGGCCCGTCGGAGCGCCTGTCCCCCACGCGAGCTACGCGCAGGTGTCCACCGTGAGGTGACGATTCGCGGACGCCGGATCCGTAGCGTTCGAGGCGTCGCGGCGCCCCGGCCGCGGACCCGGAGGAGGAGCGTTCATGAGGTTCGTCTGGCAGTTGTCGGCGGTCGTGGTGGTCGCCATGATCGGCTATCAGGTGGTCGCCGCCGTGGAGAATGACCCCTGGCTCCAGCTCGTCCTGGGCCTCCTGGTCTCCGTGCTCGCCGTACTCGTCTACGGACGGGTGGTCAGCAGGACCGAGCACCGCCCGGCCATTGAAGTGGCCCGTAAGGGTGCCGGGGCCGCGATCGGCCGGGGGATGCTGATCGGCGTCGCGATGTTCGGCGCCGTGCTCACCAACATCTACGTCAACGCGCACTACGAGATCAACGGCCTGGGCTCGGTGTCCGGCACCGTGGGACTGGTCGGCTTCATGGCGGCCGCCGCCGTGACGGAGGAACTGATCTTCCGGGGGGTGCTGTTCAGGATCATCGAGGAGTACACCGGCACCTGGATCGCACTGACGCTGACCGGGCTGCTGTTCGGCCTCTCGCACCTGCTGAACCCCCACGCCGACCTGTGGGGCGCCCTCGCCATCGCGATCGAGGCCGGCGGCATGCTCGCCGCCGCCTACGCCGCGACCCGCACCCTGTGGGTGCCGATCGGCCTCCACTTCGCCTGGAACTTCGTCCAGGCCGGCATCTTCAGCGCCGAGGTCTCCGGCAACGACACCCCGCAGGGACTGCTGGACACCGTGATGTCGGGTCCGACATGGGTCACCGGCGGCGACTTCGGACCGGAAGGCAGCGTGTACGCGGTGCTGTTCGGCGTACTGGTGACGATCGGGTTCATGTGGCTGGCCCGCAAGCGCGGCAACCTGGTGCCCCGTCGGCGCGCCGACCGGATCGCCGCCACCCCCACTACACTGCCCCGGTGACCGGACTTCCGCGGATCCAGGAACTGTGGCGCCGGTCGGGCGCCGCGGTCTGGTACGTCCCGCTCGCAGCGGTCCTGTTCGCCGCCTCGCTGGTCTACCACGACAACGGCACGGAGCTCGGCGGCCTGCCGACCCGCCCCCTCGACGCCCTGGCCGTCGCGGCGATCGCCCTCCAGTGCCTCCCGCTCGCCGGACGCCGGCGGTGGCCCGTCCTCTGCTTCGCCGTGGTGTCGATCGGCTTCGCCCTCGACCAGCTCCGCGGCTACCACTCACTCGCCGGCATCGCGCTGCCCATCACGCTGTTGAGCGTGGCCTCCCACCTGGAACACCACAGGCGGGCAACCGCGATCGCCGCCTCCGTGGCATACGTCCCGCTGGCGGTCGCGCTCCACCGGCTCGGCCCCGGCGAACCGCCCGTCGAGTTCGTGACGTTCTACCTGGCCGTGGCACTCGCCTGGGGCGTCGGGTCATGGGTTCGTCACACCCGGGCCCTGGAGGACGAGAGCCGCCGCCGCGTCGCCGAGGACACTCGCGCCGCCGAACGCGCCCGCATCGCCCGCGAACTCCACGACGTGGTGACCCACCACGTGACGGCGATGGTCGTACAGGCCGAGGCGGCCCGCTATCTGACCGCCGTCCCCGATCGCCTCGACCAGAGCCTGACCGCCGTCACCGACACCGGCCGCCGTGCCATCACGGATCTGCGGCACCTGCTCGACCTGCTCAACCCCGACCACGGCACCGAGCCCAGGACCCCACCCGCCGGCCGGCTCCTCACCCTCGTCGAACAGACACGGCGGGCCGGTCAGCCCGTGGAGTTCACCGAAGAGGGCACACCGGCCGAGTCGACCGGCAGCGCCGACCTCGTGGCCTACCGGGTGGTGCAGGAGTCCCTGACGAACGCCCTCAAGTACGCCCATGGCAGCCGCACTTCCGTCCGGGTGCGCCACGGCTCGGGAGAGATCACCGTGGAGGTCGGCACGGACGGCTCCGGCTCGAAGACCCCCGGACTCTCCGGGAGCGGGCGCGGCCTGGCCGGTCTCCGTGAACGGGTCGACGTCCTCGGCGGCGACTTCAGCGCGGAGCAACAGAAGGACGGCGGCTTCGTCGTCCGCGCCCACATACCCGCCGGGAGCCCGTCGTGACCGCGCCCATCCGCGTCCTGATCTGCGACGACCAGGTACTGATCCGCACCGGACTGGCGACGATCATCGACGCCCAGCCCGATCTCGAGGTCGCGGCCGAGTGCGGGGACGGGCAGACCGCCGTCGATCTCGTCGGACAACTCCGCCCGGACGTCGTGGTGATGGACATCCGCATGCCGGTGCTCGACGGCATATCGGCCACCCGCCTCCTGGCCGGCGCCGGCGTACCGCACCCCGTCAAGGTGCTCGTGGTGACGACGTTCAACCTCGACGAGTACGTCTACGAGGCGCTCCGCGCCGGCGCGAGCGGCTTCCTCCTCAAGGACGCGCCACCGGCCCAGCTGCTGCACGGGATCCGGACCGTGGCGGCGGGCGCCGCACTGCTGGACCCCGAGGTGACACGCCGGCTCGTCGGCCGGTACGCCGTCCGGATCCGCCCCACCGAGGACAACGGGCCCGACGTCCCGCTGACCCCCCGCGAACTGGAGGTCCTGCGCCTCATCGCGGACGGCCTCTCCAACAACGAGATCGCCGCGGCCCTCGTGATCAGCCGGGAGACGGTCAAGACCTTCGTCTCCCGCATCCTCACGAAGCTCGGCCTCCGCGACCGCGTCCAGGCAGTCGTCTACGCCTACCGTCAGGGCCTGGTGTCCTGAAGCGGGCCACGGCCCCGACCCACTGTCCGCCGCCGGTCGCAATCGCCGTCAGTCGCAGACCAGTCGGCGGGCGAAGCACACGGCGAGAGGATGGCCGACGTAGGGGCCGTAGCCCTCGGTGCGGGCGTAGCCCTCGCGCTCGTAGAACCTGATGGCATCGGGCTGAAGCACACCCGTCGACAGGTGCAGCACCTTGTAGCCGAGGCGGGACGCGTGGTCCTCCGAGGCGGACGGCGAGATCCGCGCCGGCGCCTGGGTCGCCGAACTCACCGGCGATGTCCTGGACGGCCGGCCCAAGGGCATGCGGCTGACCTGTTTCGCCACCAGCACTTCAGGCCGGCCGATCGCCGAGCTCGAGCCCCGTCACCGGCTGCGGGCCCGGGCCGAGGACCGCATCCGTGCCGCCCGTGCCTGGGGCGGAAGCCTCGTCGAAACCGCAACCTGACCCAACCCGGCGAACCCGTGCGGACACAGCACCAGGCGAATTCGCCGGCTGCCGCGAACGCCCGGCCGGCGTGCGGGTGCCGACTCGCCGGCGCTCTACTCGGGGCGCGGGGTCTCCCGTGCCCGGGCCTGGTGCCGGCGGGCCTTGAGCCGGTTCCCGCAGGTCTTCATCGAGCACCACCGTGCGGTGTTGGCGCGACTGCGATCCAGGAGGAAGAGGCGGCATTCGGGGTTCCCGCACGGCCGCAGACGGCCGGGCAGGCGTTCCTTGACGTCCGCCCACGCGAGCACGAGTTCCACGGCGAGCCTGCGCTCCGGCGGCACCTCCAGGTGCCACTCGACGCCCGACGCGCTGGGCTGCGGGACTTTGTGAACGCCCGCGAGGACTCGGCGCAGACGGGGCTCCGCCGGTGTGCCCGACTCCGCCGCCTGGAGCGCGTCCCGGGCGGTGCGCAGCCACCCGCGCTCCTCCTCGCCGCCGAGGCCCCCGTGCTCCCGCGCCCACCCGTCCATCTCCTGGTCGTCACGCCACAGGTCCTGGCGTCGGCCCTCCGTGACAGGGGTGCTGTTCAGTGCCTGCATCAGGGCTTGGTCGTCCAGCACGGCCCTCACCTTCCCGGCTAACTCCATCAAGTCGCTTGACAGGTTACTCCCAGGGCGGTCTACTGGACGCCGAGCGATAACCATCAAAATCCATTGAAGGGGTTAGTCATGGTTGAGATCCGCCACCAGTACGCGACGGTGCGGGGACATCGCGTCTTCTACCGCGAGGCGGGACCCCGCGAGGCGCCCACGCTCGTGCTCCTGCACGGATTCCCCTCCAGCTCACGTATGTTCCGTCACCTCGTTCCGGCGCTGGCCGACCGATTCCACGTCATCGCCCCCGACCACCTCGGCTTCGGCAACTCCGACGCCCCGCCCGTGGACGCGTTCACCTACACCTTCGACTCCCTGACCGACATCACCGAAGCCCTCCTGGCCCAGCTCGGCGTCACCCGCTACGCCGTGTACGTCCAGGACTACGGCGCGCCCATCGGCTGGCGGCTGGCCCTGCGCACCCCGGACGCGATCACCGCGGTGATCACGCAGAACGGCAACGCCTACGAGGACGGCTTCGTACCGGACTTCTGGAAGCCCGTATGGGCGTACGGCGAGGATCCGGGCCCCCGGACCGAACCCGCCGTCCGCGGCGCCCTCTCGCTCGACGCCATCCGCTGGCAGTACCTGCACGGAGTGGACCGGCCCGAACTGGTCGACCCCGACACCTGGACCGCCGACCACCGCGAGGTCAACCGGCCGGGCAACGACCTCGTGCAGCTCGCCCTGTTCCGCGACTACGCCGGCAACCGGCCCCTCTACCCCCAGGTGCACGCCTACTTCCGGGAACGCCGGGTTCCCCTCCTCGCGGTCTGGGGCGCGAACGACGAGATCTTCGGCCCGGACGGAGCACGCGCCTTCGCGAGGGACCTGCCGGACGCCGAGATCCACCTGGTTCCCGGAGGCGGCCACTTCCTGCTCGAAAGCCACCTGGACACCGTGGCCGGGTACATACGCGGGTTCCTGACCGCCGCCGGAGCACCGGCGTGAAGCCCGTGAAGAGTTCCCGGGGCGGGTGAACGGGATCTTCAAGGCCGGGATCCGGCCGGGACGCACCGCTCGCCACCGCCTCGACCAGCGGGCCGGCCGCCGCCCGCATCCGGAAGAGCCCCAGGGCCTGTCCGGCGGATCATGCCGGAGACGTGGGGTCTGGCACGCTCTCCCCCGAGCTCTTCGAGCAGGGGGACCCCCAGCGGCGTTGTCGTCGGTTGCCGACTCCCCCACTCTCGGCTGCTCCCCCACTCTCGGCTGCTCCCCCACTCTCGGCTGCTCCCCCACTCTCGGCTGCGCTCGAGCGGGAGGGACCCCCATGCGCGGGAGGGACCCCCATGCGCGGGAGGGACCCCCATGCGCGGGAGGGACCCCCATCGCGTCGGCGCCCTCCTCCGCCTTGCAGCTGAACGCACCAGACCTCACTTGTCCCAGATGGACGGACACCGCCGATTGCACTGAGGCCCGTGCACGGCCGCTCGCGGCGGACCCGACGCCTTGACCGTCGCAGCCGTTACCGCCGGCTCGGCCCCCACCAGCCCGCCGGCACCGCGGACATCACTTCACCACGACCTTGTCCCCGGACGACGTCGACGGCCCGGTGGTGGTGTTGCCGTAGTACACCCAGCGCCACGTACCCGTCTTGGAGGCCTTCACGGTCGTCTTGAGACTGCCCGAGCCGTTCGCGTACACCTTCTTCACCGTGGTGTAGGAGGCGGTGCCGGCAGGCTTGAACTGCAGGCTCACCAGGCGGCCTCCGTAGGAGGCGTACTTCCTGGTCTCCCAGTTGGCCCGCGTGACCTTTCCGGTCACGGTGATGGTCCTGCCCTTGGACACCGGTTCGGGCGAGGCGTTGACGGTCAGGCGGGAGTTGCGCTTGACGTGGACCGTCAGACCCTTGTCGTCGGTGTCACCACCGCCGCCCTTGAAGTACACCTCGGCCCCGACCTTCCAGGCCCCGGCCTCGCTGTTGCGCATGTCCCACACGCTCGGGTCGAAGTACATCGTCTCGTTGAAGTCGCAGACGCCCGATCTCACCTTGATGCAGTCGCTCGTCTCGATGGCGTGCCACAGCCGATCACCCGCACCACCGCGGTACAGGAACACCGCCGGCCACTTCCACTTGTGAGTGGTCGCCATCCGGAAGGAGGCGGGCGCAGCGACCTCCTTCGACACCCCGATCACAATCGGCTTGCCGCCGTTCACCTGGACACGGGTGAACGAGACCCCACCCTCGGCCGCCCCGGCCGGCACCGCGGCCACGGCCGTGAACACCGCCGCCGCACCACCGGCCACGACGACTCTCCAGACCTGCTTCCCCACCTGATCCCCAATCTCCGTACGGAAGGGCACCGAAGGCTCATCCCTCCAGCGCCTTACAGACAGCCGGTATCCACACGGGGTTGTACACCCGCGAATCACAATGGGGCATCAGACAATGGAGCGAACCGGGTTCAGATCAGCCAGATCGAATCCGGCCTCGTGGGAGTGAGTGAGCAGCGACTGCGTCGCCTCGCGTCCCACTACGCCTGCACGGACGCGGAGTTCATCGGCGCCCTGGTCGCCATGGCCACCGATCGGACACGCGGCTGGTGGGAGGAGTACCGGGGTCTGCTGCCCACGTCCTTCCTGGACTTGGCCGAACTGGAGGGCCATGCCGCGTTCCTGCGCGAGGTCCAGTTCCTGTATGTCCCTGGCCCGCTCCAGACGGAGGACTACGCCCGCGCTGTCTTCGCCTACCGGATTCCCGAACTTCCGCAGGAGGAGCTTGAGGCGCGGGTCCGGCACCGGATGCAGCGCAAGAATGTCCTTGAAGGGTCCACCCCGACGCCGTACGAAGCGGTCATCCACGAGGCCGCGTTGCGCATCATGGTGGGCGACCGGGGCACATCACGGGCCCAGTTGGCTCGGCTTCTGGAGTTTTCCGAACGGGGGCATGCCACTGTCCGTGTCATCCCCTTCGAACTGGAAGGCTTCGCCGGCGCCGCGAGCGCCATGACGTACGCGGGAGGTTCCGTGTCCAAGCTGGACACCGTGGTACGCGACGGCCCACATGGTGCGGCCTTCATCGACTCGGAAGCCCAGCTCGTCGCTTTTCGAACGCTCTTTCATAGGGTGGAGGATGTGTCGCTCTCCCCCGAGCAGTCGCACGACTTCATTCACAAGTTGGCGAAGGAGCTGTGAGGCGCTTCATGGAAACCTCAGGCAACTGGAAGAAGTCGTCCTATTCCGGTCCGGGCGATGGCGACTCGTGCGTGGAGATCGCGCACAGTCCCACCCGCATAGCCATACGCAACTCGAAGATCCCCACCCGAGCCACCCTCACCTTCCCCACCGCCGCCTTCACCCCCTTCCTCGAAACCCTCAAGGAGTCGGCGAAGCAGTTGTGACACGTACGCGGAGCCGTTGCCGGCGTGGGGCCTCAGGAGGGCGTCGGCAGCGTCTGCGGACGTGCCTCGTGGCCCGCGAGGTGGAGCCTCAGGCGGGTGAGGTCCTCGGCCTCGACGAACACCTGCTGCCCCCAGTACGCGGTGAGGCGGTGTGCGACATCGACGAGCCGGCGGCGGTCCTCCGGCGTGTACGCCGGGAAACGCGCAGAGCCGTGGTCGGCGATCTCGTTCCCGAGTTCGCTGAAGAGCACGGCCCGGAAGCGCTGCTCCTCCTCGTCGGTCAGCGGTGCGGCAGCGGCCTCGGTGGGACGCAACCGGACGTTGTAGAGGTCTCGCATCACGTGCGGCTCGCCATCTGCTCGAGTTGGTTCGCGAGAGCCTACCGATTCCGGCCTCTCGGGCAGGACGTGGGCTGTCACAACCCACCGGTGCCGTCGAACCATGTCCAACCAGTCCGCGGCGGCCCCCGGTGAACGGTGGCTTGCCGTCCGTGGTGTCCTCCCGCGCCGGCCTCGCCGTCGGACTCGGCTGTCGTCATCCAACCATTGTTCGAACAAAGCTAGTTGATGATGTGACTACTGTTCTTGGGAGTGCATGAGTGTGGTCTACTCGGCTCTCGTGACGAACGTTGGGGAACGGCGACTCTTCCACTTCACGCACGTACGCAACCTGCGCGACATCCTTACCGAGAAGCAGTTGGTCTCGGACACCGTCATGCAGGGCAGGGGAGGGGTGCTGCTGGAGTGCGGGGACAGAGAGGTCAAGGCCGAACGGCGCACCCGACGGATCACCGTTCCGCCGTACGGTTGCCCGGCTGACTACGTTCCGTTCTACTTCGCTCCACGGTCCCCCATGCTGTACGTGATCAGCCGGGGTGGCGTGCCGACGTACCGGGAGGGGCAGACGCCCCTCGTCTACCTCGTCACGTCCGTGGGTGCGGTGGTGGAGTCCGGAAGGCCTTTCGTCTTCAGCGACGGCAACTGCGCAAACGAGATCACCCAGCACTTCACGACACTGGGTGAGATGCCCACTGTTGTCGACTGGGAGATCATGGCGGCTCGGTACTGGGCGAACACGGCTGACGACGGTGACCGGATGAGACGCCGCATGGCTGAACTTCTGGTCCTCGAACACCTCCCGGTCACCGCCCTGCATGAGGTCGGGGCCTATGATCATGCTCATGCTCAACAAGCGCATCGCTTGCTCAGAGAGGCGGGGGCCGAGCTCCCGCTGAGTGTCAGACGTGAGTGGTACTACTGAGTTGGCGGAGGAGATCGGACCCTCCGAGGGAAGGACGGCGATGATTACGCGCGGCACCGGCAATCTGCTTCTGGCGGATGTCGATGCCCTTGTGAACACGGTCAACACCGTGGGTGTTATGGGCAAGGGCATCGCCTTGCAGTTCAAGCGGGCCTATCCAGAGAATTTCAAGGATTACAAGGCGTCCTGTGATCGCGGGGATGTGACGGTCGGCCGAATGCACGTGCATGAGGTCGGTCAGATGGCGGGCCCCAGATTTGTCATCAACTTCCCGACCAAGCGTCACTGGCGCGCGCCGTCCCGAATCGAGGACATCGCCTCGGGGCTTGTCGCATTGCGTGACGAGATTGTCGAGAGGGGAATCGGGTCAATCGCGGTCCCTCCGCTCGGGTGCGGCAATGGAGGTCTGTCCTGGCGTGAGGTCGAGCCCATGATTCGCCAGGCGCTGGGCACCATCCCCGGGGTCGAGGTCCGGCTGTGGGAACCGTCTGGCGCGCCGAGTGCCCGCTCCATGCCGAACGCCACCGAAGCGCCCCCCATGAACCGCGAGCGTGCCGCTTTCCTTGCTGCGCTCGACCGCTATATCCGTAGTGGAATCTCGCGGGGGCTTGCCTTTGAGCCTCGCGTTTCTCTGCTCGAAGCGCACAAGATTGCATATCTTCTGCAGAAGTTGCGACTGCCGCTGGGTCTTCACTTCGAAAAGGGGATCTACGGTCCGTACTCGCAGCCATTGGACAGGGCGGTATCGGCGATGGAGGGGCACTTCATCACGGGGTATGGGGACGGCACCAGCGGAGCTCAGGCGATCCTGGAGCTTGACAGGGGCTCCGTGGACGAAGCCGAGCGGCTTCTTGAGCAGCACCCGGAGTTCGAGGAGATCGCGGACAGATTCCACATACTGACTGCCGGTTTCGAAGACGCCTTCGGCATGGAACTCCTGAGCACCGTTCTGTTCGCTGCGGAAGAATTGGTCACGCCGCCCCCCAATCCCGATGCCGTTGTCGCGTGCATCAGCGGGTGGAACAAGCGTAAGCAGCGCCTGTTCACACAGGCTCATGTGCGCACCGCGTGGCAGCGCCTCTCCGAGGCGGGCCTCCTGCCCTCACCGGAACTTGGCTCACCCGTGTGAGGGAACAGGCCCCGGTCCGCGCCACCCTCACCTTCCCCGCCGCCGCCTTCGCCCCCTTCCTCGAAGCCCTCGAGCCGAACCCCCGCCGCTGCCCCTAACCGTCCCTGCCGTACCGCCGGAACTCCGACGTCTCCACCGTCCACGGCCCGAACGGCACCGAGTCGCCGAAGATGTACGGCTCCTTGTTGCTGTAGCGGCCCTTACACAGGTCGGAGTGCACCTGGATCGTTCCGGTGCGCGGGTCGACGATCATGTAATACGGGATGCCCATGGCCGGATAGTCGGCCAGTTTCTCGGCGTAGTCGTTGCTCGGGTTGGACGGCGAGACGATCTCGACGACGGCCAGCGCCTGCGTCGCGTCGACGGCGAGGCCTTCTTCGTCGAGGGTGGCCTCGGGGATGACAACGGCGTCGGGGCGGCGCATGCGGCCGATCGCCGGATGCTCGATCTCGGGGCCGCTCGCGCAGATGTGACCGGGGTGGGTACTGAGGAGTTGCGCGTCCAACTGCTTGCAGATGCGGCGGATGGTGCCCTCATGGCGTTTGGACGGGCGCATCATGGCCAGTATCGGACCGGACGGCCCGATCTCGACGCTCCAGGCCCCTTCGAGCCGCTCCGCGTATGCCCCGAGGTCTTCGGCGATGGCGCGCATCCTGGCGTAGTCCATGCCCCAAGACTACGGAGAAGGGCCCTTCCGGGCCGCACCCTGTCACACCCCACCGGTACCGTCGGACCCATGTCCAACCAGTCTGCGGCGGCCCCCGGTGAGCGGCGCCTCGCCACCCTCGAAGGCGTTCTCGAGCGCATCACGTACTCCAATGAGGAGAACGGCTACACGGTCGCCCGCGTCGACACCGGCAGGGGCGCCAACGACCTGCTCACCGTCGTCGGGGCGCTGCTCGGGGCGCAGGTGGGCGAGTCGCTGCGGATGGAGGGGCGGTGGGGGTCGCATCCGCAGTACGGAAAGCAGTTCCACGTCGAGAACTACACGACGCTGCTGCCGGCCACCGTCCAGGGCATCCGGCGCTACCTCGGTTCCGGGCTGGTCAAGGGCATCGGGCCGGTCTTCGCCGACCGCATCACGCAGCACTTCGGCCTGGACACCCTGACCGTCATCGAGGAGGAGCCCAAGCGGCTCATCGAGGTCCCCGGCCTCGGGCCCAAGCGGACGAAGAAGATCGCCGACGCCTGGGAGGAGCAGAAGGCGATCAAGGAGGTCATGCTCTTCCTCCAGACCGTCGAGGTGTCGACGTCGATCGCCGTGCGGATCTACAAGAAGTACGGGGACGCCTCGATCTCCGTCGTGAAGAACCAGCCCTATCGGCTGGCGTCCGACGTCTGGGGCATCGGCTTCCTCACCGCCGACAAGATCGCCCAGTCCGTCGGCATCCCGCACGACAGCCCGGACCGGGTCAAGGCCGGTCTGCAGTACGCGCTGTCGCAGGCCACCGACCAGGGCCACTGCTATCTCCCCGAGGAGAAGCTGATCGCCGACGCGGTGAAACTGCTCCAGGTGGACACCGGGCTCGTCATCGAGTGCCTCGCCGAACTGGCCGCCGGGCCGGAGGAGGGCGAGGACCCCGGAGTCGTACGGGAGAAGGTCCCCGACCCGCAGGGCGGCGACCCCGTCACCGCCGTCTACCTGGTGCCCTTCCACCGCGCCGAACTGGCCCTCTCCGCCCAGTTGCTGCGCCTCCTGCGCACCGGTGAGGACCGGATGCCGGGGTTCGCCGGGGTGGACTGGGGCAAGGCGCTGACCTGGCTGAAGGGCCGTACGGGCGCCGACCTCGCCCCCGAGCAGGAGGCCGCCGTCAAACTGGCGCTCACCGAGAAGGTCGCCGTCCTCACCGGAGGCCCCGGCTGCGGCAAGTCCTTCACGGTGCGGTCCATCGTGGAGCTGGCCCGCGCGAAGAAGGCCAAGGTGGTGCTCGCCGCCCCGACCGGGCGCGCCGCCAAACGGCTCGCGGAGCTGACCGGCACCGAGGCCTCCACCGTGCACCGCCTGCTGGAGCTCAAGCCCGGCGGTGACGCCGCCTACGACCGGGACCGGCCGCTGGACGCCGACCTGGTGGTGGTCGACGAGGCGTCCATGCTCGACCTGCTGCTGGCCAACAAGCTGGTCAAGGCCGTGGCTCCCGGTGCCCACCTGCTCTTCGTCGGCGATGTCGACCAGCTGCCCAGCGTCGGCGCGGGCGAGGTGCTCCGGGACCTGCTGGCCGACGGCAGTCCCGTCCCCGCCGTCCGCCTCACCCGCGTCTTCCGCCAGGCCCAGCAGTCGGGTGTGGTGACCAACGCGCACCGGATCAACGCCGGACAGCATCCGCTCACCGACGGCATGAAGGACTTCTTCCTCTTCGTCGAGGACGACACGGAGGAGGCGGGCCGGCTCACCGTGGACGTCGCCGCGCGCCGCATCCCGGCGAGGTTCGGGCTCGATCCGCGCCGGGACGTGCAGGTCCTGGCCCCCATGCACCGGGGCCCGGCCGGCGCCGGCACGCTGAACGGGCTGCTCCAGCAGGCCGTCACCCCCGGCCGCCCCGACCTGCCCGAGAAGCGGTTCGGCGGCCGGGTCTTCCGCGTGGGCGACAAGGTCACCCAGATCCGTAACAATTACGAGAAGGGTGAGAACGGGGTCTTCAACGGAACCGTCGGCGTGGTCACCTCGCTCGACCCGGTCGACCAGCGGCTGACGGTGCTGACGGACGAGGACGAGGAGGTGCCGTACGAGTTCGACGAACTGGACGAGCTCGCCCACGCCTACGCGGTGACCATCCACCGTTCCCAGGGCAGCGAGTACCCGGCCGTCGTGATCCCGGTGACCACCGGCGCCTGGATGATGCTCCAGCGGAACCTGCTCTACACGGCGGTCACCCGGGCCAAGCGGCTGGTCGTCCTCGTCGGCTCCCGCAGGGCGATCGGACAGGCGGTACGCACGGTCTCGGCCGGCCGGCGCTGCACGGCGCTCGACTTCCGGCTCGCGGGCGCCTGAACCGTCGTTGTTGCTGTCCTTCGTCCCGTTCCCGGAAGAAAAATGATCGATCAAGTGAGTCGGGAACGTCACAGAGGTCTTCCGGAAGGGGGACACAGGAGGCAGGATGGGCAAGCTAGCGGCACTGAGTGCCGCCAATAGGCCCGATGGTCGACCCCGAGTGCACTCTCCTGAGCCAAGTGGGGGATGGTAGAGACAGTCAGGGCACCTCGAAGGTGAGGCACTACGTCGGTGAGGGATGACGTGAGCGACAACTCTGTAGTACTGCGGTACGGCGACGGCGAGTACACCTACCCGGTGATCGACAGTACGGTCGGTGACAAGGGCTTCGACATCGGGAAGCTCCGTTCCCAGACCGGCCTGGTGACGCTGGACAGCGGTTACGGCAACACCGCCGCATACAAATCCGCGATCACGTACCTGGACGGTGAGGGGGGCATCCTCCGTTACCGCGGGTACCCCATCGAGCAGCTGGCCGAGCGCTCCTCCTTCCTGGAGGTCGCCTACCTGCTGATCCACGGCGAGCTGCCGACCGTCGACGAGCTCACCGCGTTCCGGGGCGAGATCACGCAGCACACCCTGCTGCACGAGGACGTCAAGAACTTCTACACGGGCTTCCCGCGCGACGCCCACCCGATGGCGATGCTGTCGTCGGTCGTCTCGGCGCTGTCGACGTTCTACCAGGACAGCCACAACCCGTTCGACGAGCGCCAGCGCCACCTCTCCACCATCCGGCTGCTCGCCAAGCTTCCGACGATCGCGGCCTACGCGTACAAGAAGTCGATCGGCCACCCGTTCGTCTACCCGCGCAACGACCTCGGCTACGTCGAGAACTTCCTGCGCATGACCTTCTCCGTCCCGGCCCAGGAGTACGAGCCCGACCCGGTCGTCGTCTCCGCCCTGGACAAGCTGCTCATCCTGCACGCGGACCACGAGCAGAACTGCTCGACCTCCACGGTGCGTCTGGTCGGCTCCTCGCAGGCGAACATGTTCGCCTCGATCTCCGCCGGCATCTCCGCCCTGTGGGGCCCGCTGCACGGTGGCGCCAACCAGTCGGTGCTGGAGATGCTCGAGGGCATCCAGGCCGACGGCGGCGACGTCGACGCCTTCATCCGCAAGGTGAAGAACAAGGAGGACGGCGTCCGCCTGATGGGCTTCGGCCACCGGGTCTACAAGAACTTCGACCCGCGCGCCAAGATCATCAAGGCCGCCGCGCACGACGTGCTGTCCGCCCTCGGCAAGTCCGACGAGCTGCTGGACATCGCGCTCAAGCTGGAGGAGCACGCGCTCTCCGACGACTACTTCGTCTCGCGCAGCCTCTACCCGAACGTGGACTTCTACACCGGTCTGATCTACCGGGCGATGGGCTTCCCGACCGAGATGTTCACGGTCCTGTTCGCCATCGGCCGGCTGCCGGGCTGGATCGCCCAGTGGCACGAGATGATCAAGGAGCCGGGTTCCCGCATCGGCCGCCCCCGCCAGATCTACACGGGCGTGGTGGAGCGCGACTTCATCCCGGTCGAGGAGCGCTGACCGGACGCGGCACACGACGCGACCACCGAACGGCACGCCCCTGAGGGGCGTGCCGTTCGTCGTTCGATCAACGGCCCCTCGGAGGCGGGTGCCGTCGTCCCGTCGCCGGTTCCTGCCGGTCCCTCGCCAACTCCTGCCGGTCCCTGCCGACTCCTGCCGGTCCCTGCCGGTCTCGTGCGGCAGGGACCGGCAGGAAGACAGGCAGGCAGGAGTCGGCGGGCGGCTCCCCGAGGCGAACCGAGCCCCAAAAAAAGAAGGCGCCCTGCGCCGGTCCCCCCACGGGCCGACGTCAGGGCGCCTTCCCATGTCCCGGTGCGGATTCCCCCCACGGGATCCGGCCGGGCGTCTGTGAAGATCAGCGCCTGAATCGCTGTCTCTGAGCGCGATGAGCGGAACTCACCGCGCCTCGTGCGGTCTGCCGGGACGCGCACGCTCGAGAGGGCCGCTCAAAGCTCTCCGATGTACGTGCCCCGGCAACGCAACTCCGGGAAAGTCCCCCAAGACATCCCCAGATGCCAGGTCGCGCCCCCCAAGACGCTTCCTGACATCGCCAACTTAGACCTTCGAACCCCTTCGATGGTTACGTTCACATCACTGTGATCTGCGTCTCTTGCATTTGTCCGCTAGGTGCGCATAGGTCCTGAATTACCGACGCGCCCCAAGAGTAAGGAAGATGCGGGAGCCTTGTGAAGAGCTTATGTGAAATGTCGTACCGGACTCCAGGGGGTCATCCCAGTCGAGACCTCAATGAAACGAGCGCAGCCGCAGGCTGTTGGTGACGACGAAGACCGAGGAGAAGGCCATGGCGGCTCCCGCGATCATCGGGTTGAGCAAGCCGGCCGCGGCCAGCGGCAGCGCGGCGACGTTGTAGCCGAAGGCCCAGACGAGGTTGCCCTTGATGGTCGTGAGGGTGCGACGGGACAGCCGGATGGCGTCCGCCGCCACTCGCAGATCACCACGGACGAGGGTCAGGTCGCCGGCCTCGATCGCCGCGTCGGTGCCGGTGCCCATGGCCAGGCCCAGATCGGCGGTGGCGAGGGCGGCGGCGTCGTTGACGCCGTCACCGACCATGGCGACGGACCGTCCCTCCTCCTGCAACTGCCGGACGACGGCGGCCTTGTCCTCGGGCAGGACCTCGGCGATCACCCGGTCGATGCCGACGGCCCGGCCCACCGCCTCGGCGACGGTGCGGTTGTCGCCGGTGAGCAGGACGGGGGTGAGCCCGAGGGCGCGCAGGTCCCGGACGGCCTCCGCGCTGGTCTCCTTGACCGCGTCCGCGACGGCGAGGACCCCGCGCGCGGTGCCGTCCCAGCCGACCACGACGGCCGTGAGCCCGCCCTTCTCGGCCTCGTCCCGGGCCCGCTCCAGCTCCGGCGGCAGCCCGGGGCCCGTCTCCTCGCCCGCCGGACCCCCGCCGAGCCGCCCCACGACCACCTCATGGCCGTCCACGCGCCCGCGTACGCCCCTCCCCGGGACGTTCTCGAAGCTCTCGGCCGACGGCAGTGCCCCCACCCGCTCCTCGGCGCCGGCGGCGATCGCACGGGCGATCGGGTGCTCGGAGGCGTGCTCCAGGGCGCCGGCGAGCCGCAGCAGCCGCTTCTCGTCGGTGCCGTCGGCGGTGTGGACCCGCTGGAGGGTCATCCGGCCGGTGGTGACCGTGCCGGTCTTGTCGAGGACGACGGTGTCGACGCGGCGGGTGGACTCCAGGACCTCGGGGCCCTTGATGAGGATGCCGAGCTGCGCGCCGCGCCCGGTGCCGACCATGAGCGCGGTCGGGGTGGCCAGCCCGAGGGCGCACGGGCAGGCGATGATCAGCACCGCGACGGCCGCGGTGAAGGCGGCGACGGTGTCGCCGGTGACACCGAGCCACCCGCCGAAGGTACCGGCGGCGATGAACAGCACCACGGGGACGAAGACCCCGGAGATCCGGTCCGCCAGCCGCTGCACCTCGGCCTTGCCGTTCTGCGCGTCCTCCACGGCCCGTGCCATCCGCGCGAGTCGGGTGTCGGCGCCGACACGGGTGGCCTCGACGACGAGCCGGCCGCCCGCGTTGACCGTGGCGCCGGTGACGGCGTCGCCGACGGTGACGTCCACCGGCACCGACTCGCCGGTCAGCATCGACGCGTCCACGGCGGAGGAACCCTCGACCACGGTCCCGTCGGTGGCGATCTTCTCTCCGGGGCGTACGACGAACCGGTCACCGGCCGCCAGTCGCTCCGCCGGGACGCGCACCTCGCGCACCCGGCCGCCGCCCTCGTCGCGGAGCACGGCGACGTCCTTGGCTCCCAGCTCCATCAGGGCCCGCAGCGCGGCGCCCGCGCGGCGCTTGGAGCGGCCCTCGAGGTAGCGGCCGAGGAGGATGAAGACGGTGACGCCGGCGGCGACCTCCAGGTAGATCGTGGAGGCGCCGTCGGTGCGGGCGACGGTGAGCTCGAAGGGGTGCCGCATGCCGGGCATCCCCGCGTCGCCGAGGAACAACGCCCACAGGGACCAGCCGAACGCGGCGAGCGTGCCGACGGAGACCAGGGTGTCCATGGTGGCCGCGCCGTGCCGCAGGTTGGTCCAGGCGGCCCGGTGGAAGGGCAGCGCACCCCAGACGACGACGGGGGCGGCGAGGGTGAGCGAGAGCCACTGCCAGTTGTCGAACTGCAGCGGCGGGATCATCGCGAGCAGCACGACGGGAAGGGCGAGCACGGCGGAGACCGTCAGCCGGTCGCGCAGGGCGGCGAGCCCGGGGTCCGCCGGCGTGGTGTCCTGCCTGCCGGGCCCGTCCGGTGCGGACTCCTGTACGGAGGCGGGGGACGGCGGGGGAGCGGGTTCCTCGGCGGTGTAGCCGGTCTTCACCACGGTGGCGATGAGATCGGCGATCTCGGTGCCGGCGGGGTAGGCGATCCGGGCCTTCTCCGTCGCGTAGTTCACCGTGGCGGTCACGCCGTCCATGCGGTTGAGCTTCTTCTCGACGCGGGCCGCGCAGGAGGCGCAGGTCATCCCGCCGACGATCAGCTCGACCTCGGAGGCGGGCGGGGCCTCCGAGGCCGTGGGGGCCGCCGGGGTGTCCGGGCCCGCCGGATCGGCGGGTATCGGTGCTCCGGTGGCGGTGGTGCCGGTCATATCCGTACTCCAGGCAGGTCCGGGACTCCGGAGGGGTCGCGGTGTCCCCAGTGGGCTCGGGCGTGTCGTCCTGACGCCGGGCCGAGCCGACGGCAGCGTCAGGCGGGGCCGACGAGCTCGAAGCCGGCCTCGTCGACGGCGGCGCGGACGGCCTCCTCGTCAAGCGGGGCCGCGGAGACGACGGCGACCTCGCCGGTGGTGGCGACGGCCTTCACCGATTCGACCCCGGGGAGCTCGGAGATCTCGCCGGAGACGGCGCCTTCGCAGTGGCCGCAGCTCATGCCGCTCACCTTGTAGACGGTGGTGACGGAGCCCTGGGTGTCGGTCCGGACGGTCATGTCTTGCTCCTCGTCGAGGCGTATGGGGTCGAGGGGGCCCACGGGGCCGGGGCCTCCACTTCCAGACTATACCCCTAGGGGGTATGAATCCGGGAGCGGCGGGCCGAGGGCCTCCCCGGCGATCTCCCTCATCCCGTGCATCAGGGGGTCGCTCAGCTCGACCGCGACCGCTTCCTTGTCCGGGAAGAGCTGGTGCGGCGCGCCGGGGGAGACGCCCGCCTCACGGGCGACGGCGTCGGTGCCGGCCGCCGTGTACCCGGTGGCCCGGAAGGCGGAGGCGGAGGCGGAAAGTCCGGGCTCGAGCCCCGGTCCGGAGCCGAGCCGGCCCGGACGACCGTATGGCCGGACCGGGTGACGGGAACGACTGGTGCGACCGAACGACGGGAACGACTGAACGACGGGAACGGCTGTGCCCCACCACACGGGTGGGGCACAGCCGTCGTCCGTCGTGTCCGGGGTGGACGGGGTTCAGGAGCGTGGCCGGTTGCCCGGCCGGGCGGCCACCCAGCGGCGCACCGTGTCCGCGTACCAGTACGGCTTGCCGCTCTCCACATGGTCGGGCGGAGGCAGCAGGCCGTGTTTGCGGTACGAACGGACGGTGTCCGGCTGCACCTTGATGTGCGCCGCGATGTCCTTGTAGGACCACAGGCGTCGGTCGGTCATGCGTCGTACCTCCCCGCGAGCACCACGGAGGCGGCCAGGGGGCGGCCGTCAGGGGGAACCGGGTGCTGTGCTGGCGATCACCAAGCGTTCTGCCCGGTGAACGACGCCCTACGGGGGTGGGGCGCCGTTGTGCGCCGGGCGTGACGGAAAGGCCGTGTACATGGGACACGCGTGACACGAGCGGGATATTTGTGACGCAAGTGAAGCAAAGGTGCGCTCCGCTCTCTCGGCGGGCCGTGTTGACCCGCCCCGCCGGAACCGTTGATCCGCCAGGGTCGCCCGTCGTCCCGCGGCCCGGCCGGCGGCCGTGAAGGCACCGTCCGGCCGGGCGTCGACCCGCTGTTTCCCCTTGTTCCCCCTGGACGGTTCGCCTGTTCCGGGGACGTAAGGTCAAGATCTCGTCCTTATGTCTGGACAAAGCATTGACAGGGCTTCGCCTCCACGGCTAGAACCGAGGTGAGCCGCGTGGGACGACCGCCGTCCCCGCCCCGGGGCGCCCCTGACGGCCCCGGCACCGACCACCTCCGGCGCGGACGGCCGCTTTGCTTTGGCAGGAGCGAAGTGCGTGCGACGACTCCCCGTCCGCCACGGCCCCGCGCCGGAGGTTTTGACCCGAGGGCTTCCACCCGGGAGGTGTGGTCCGAAGGCCCATGGGGTGCGTGACGGCCCGTCGGCCGGCCGCACCGCACCGGCAAGCCCGTTCGTCCTGGCGTGACGTCGCGCGTGGTGTCGGCGGACGGGCCGGAGGGCCGCATCGCCCCGTGCTTCCGGCCGGCGCCGTCCCGCCGCTACCACGGACGCAGTACGCGCGAGCCCTCGCATACGCCGCTGGGAGGTCCCCGGGTTCGGCCCACGGGCGGCGTCGGACCCACGGGCGGACCCCGTACGGTTGACGCATGGATCTTCGACTGCCCGGGGCACGACGGCTCCGGTCGCGGCGGTCACGACGGATCGCGGCCGCCGCTGCCGCCGCCGTCGTGCTCGCCGGTGCCGGTACCTGGACCGCCGCCGCCTCGGACGACGTGCCCGCGGTCGACCGCGCCGACCGGACGGTGGCGACCGGCGACGGAGTGCGCATCGACACCTCGTACTTCACCGCCGGACCGGACGGCCGCCGGCCCGCCGTCCTGCTCGGGCACGGCTTCGGCGGCAGCAAGAACGACGTGCGGAAGCAGGCCGAGGAGCTCGCGCGCGAAGGGTACGCCGTACTCACCTGGTCCGCGCGCAGCTTCGGGAAGTCCACCGGGAAGATCGGGCTGAACGACCCGAAGGGCGAGGTCGCCGACGTCTCCCGGCTCATCGACTGGCTCGCCGAACAGCCCGAGGTCGAGCTGGACAAGGACGGCGACCCGCGCCTCGGCATGGCCGGCGCCTCCTACGGCGGCGCCATCGCGCTGCTCACCGCCGGGCACGACGACCGGGTGGACGCCATCGCCCCGGCGATCACCTACTTCGACCTCTCCGAAGCACTGTTCCCGAACGGCGTGTTCAAGAAGCTGTGGGCGGGCATCTTCGTCAACTCCGGCGGCGGCTGCGAGAAGTTCGAGCCCGCGCTGTGCCGGATGTACGAGCGGGTCGCCGAGTCCGGCACCCCGGACGCCGAGGCCGTCGCGCTCCTGAAGGAGCGCTCCCCGTCCGCCGTCGCCGACCGCATCGACGTGCCGACCCTGTTGACGCAGGGCCAGTCCGACTCCCTCTTCCCGCTCGGCCACGCCGACGCCGCAGCGAAGGCGATCCGCGCGAACGGCGCCCCGGTCGACGTCGACTGGATCGCCGGCGGGCACGACGGCGGGGAACCGGAGGCGGACCGCGTCCGCGCCCGCACCAGGGCCTGGTTCGACCGGTATCTGAAGGACGACAAGGGCGCCGACACCGGCCCCGCCTTCCGCGTCACCCGCACCGGAGGCGTCGACTCCACCGACGGGCGGGCCGTGCTGAGCGGCGCGAGCGCGGACCGCTACCCGGGCCTGACCGGCGGCGGGAAGACCTTCCCGCTCACCGGACGCGAGCAGAGCTTCGCCAACCCGGCCGGCGCCAGTCCGCCCGCCGTCTCCGCCCTGCCCGGCCTCGGCGGGGCCGGCGGCCTCTCCCAGCTCTCCTCCCTCGGCGTCGGCGTCTCCCTGGACTTCCCCGGCCAGCACGCCCGCTTCGAGTCCGCCCCGGTCACCGGCGACCTACGGATCACCGGCTCGCCGACCGCCACCGTCCACGTGAAGTCGACCGGTGACGACGCCGTCCTCTTCGGCAAGGTGTACGACGTCGGCCCGGACGGGCGGCAGCAGGTGCTGCCCTCCCAGCTGGTCACGCCGGTCCGGGTCGAGGACGCCAAGGCGGGCAAGGACGTCACCGTCACCTTCCCGGCCGTCGACCACGAGGTCCGGCAGGGCCACCGCCTGCGGCTCGTCCTGGCCTCCACCGACCTCGGCTACGCCTCCCCGGCCGCCCCGGCGACGTACACGGTCTCCCTGAAGGGCGACCTCACCGTGCCCACCGCGCCCGAGGTCGCCACCGCCGCGGCACCGCTGCCCTCCTGGGTGTGGTGGCTGCCGCTCGCCGGAGCCGTCGCCGCCCTCGCCCTGGTGTTCACCGGCCGCCGCCGCGCGACGGCCACGCCCCCCGACCCCGGACTCGCCGGCGTACCGCTGCAGATCACCGGCCTCAGCAAGCGCTACGCCCGGTCCGCCGACCGGTACGCCGTACGGGACCTGTCGTTCCGCGTGGAGAAGGGGCAGGTCCTCGGCCTGCTCGGACCGAACGGCGCGGGCAAGACCACCACCCTGCGCATGCTGATGGGCCTGATCAAGCCCGACGACGGCGAGATCCGCGTCTTCGGCCACGCCATCCGCCCCGGCGCGCCGGTGCTCTCCCGGGTCGGCGCCTTCGTCGAGGGCGCGGGCTTCCTCCCGCACCTGTCCGGCCGGGAGAACCTGGAGCTGTACTGGCAGGCCACCGGCCGCCCGCAGGAGGACTCCCGCATGGAGGAGGCCCTGGAGATCGCGGGCCTCGGCGACGCCCTCGCCCGCGCGGTGCGCACCTACTCCCAGGGCATGCGCCAGCGCCTCGCCATCGCCCAGGCCATGCTCGGCCTGCCGGACCTGCTCATCCTGGACGAACCGACCAACGGCCTGGACCCGCCCCAGATCCGCGAGATGCGCGAGGTGATGATCCGGTACGCGGCCGCCGGACGCACGGTGATCGTCTCCAGCCATCTGCTCTCCGAGGTCGAACAGTCCTGCACCCACCTCGTCGTCATGGACCGCGGACAGCTGGTCCAGGCCGGGCCGGTGCACGAGATCGTCGGCTCCGGCGACACCCTGCTCGTCGGCACCGGGTCCCCCGTGGACGAGCCGCTCGCCGGGAAGGTGGCCGCCCTGCCGGGCGTCGCCTCGGCGGTCCCCACCGACGACGGGCTGCTGGTCCGCCTCGACGCCGACGGCACCGCCGCGCGCCTGGTCGCCGAACTGGTACGGCTGGACGTGCCGGTGGCGTCGGTCGGCCCGCACCGCCGCCTCGAAGACGCCTTCCTCACGATGATCGGAGGTCCCGCATGAGCGCGCTCGACGAACGGACCGGGGCCGACGGGCCCGCCGGGACCGCTGGAACCACCGGCCCCGGACAGCCGGCGGAACCGGTGGAGACGGCCGACGGCTACCGCGCGGGCCGCACGCTGCCGCTGCGGGTCGAACTGGCCCGGCAGCTGAAGCGACGCCGCACCCTCGTCATGGGCGCGATCCTGGCCGCCCTGCCGTTCGTGCTGGCCGTCGCCTTCGCCATCGGCGGCGAACCGGAGGGCCGCGAGGGCCGGGTGACCCTGATGGACACGGCCACCGCGTCCGGCGCCAACTTCGCCGCGGTGAACCTGTTCGTCTCGGCCGGCTTCCTCCTCGTCATCCCCGTCGCCCTGTTCTGCGGGGACACGGTCGCCTCGGAGGCCGGCTGGTCCTCGCTGCGCTACCTCCTCGCCGCCCCGGTACCGAGGATGCGGCTGCTGTGGTCCAAGCTCGTCGTCGGCCTGGGACTCAGCCTCGCCGCGATGGTGCTGCTGCCGGTGGTCGCGCTCCTCGTCGGCACGGCCGCCTACGGCTGGGGGCCGCTGCAGATCCCCACCGGCGGTTCGCTCGACCCCGCGACGGCGGCACAGCGGCTCGTGGTGGTCGTGGGCTACCTCTTCGTGTCCCAGCTGGTCACCGCCGGACTCGCGTTCTGGCTGTCGACACGCACCGACGCCCCGCTGGGCGCCGTCGGCGGCGCGGTCGGCCTGACCATCGTCGGCAACGTCCTGGACCAGGTGACCGCCCTCGGCGACTGGCGTCACTTCCTGCCCGCGCACTGGCAGTTCGCCTGGGCCGACGCGGTCCAGCCGGTCCCGCAGTGGTCCGGCATGATCCAGGGCACCGCGGTCTCGGTGACGTACGCGCTCGTACTGTTCGCGCTGGCCTTCCGCGGCTTCGCCCGCAAGGACGTGGTGTCGTAGGGCTTTTCGATGGGCTTTTCGATACGAGAGGCCCCGGATCCGGCTCAGGTTGACGGAAGGTAACCCACCGGTTCGACGGAAGGTCACCCACCGGTCTCGGCGGGCCCGTCCCGTGCCCGCTTCGAGACCCATCCGCAACGCCCCGTAGCGCACGTTCCGCCCCGCCCCGGCGTCACAGTCGAGAAGTCGACGCCAACGGCAGCAGGGGGAACGGACGATGAAGCGGACGACGGACGGGACGAGGGACGGGACGAGGGCGACCCGGAGGAAAGGCGCCCGGACACGCCGGGGGGCGCGTCGCCTCCGCACCGCGCTGGTCGCGCTCACGGCGGCGAGCGGTCTGCTGCTCACCGCGTGCAACGGAGGCGACCACGACGGCAAGGCCTCCGACTCCTCGTACGAGGGCGGGGGCGGGCCCGGGGGAGGAACCGGGGGCGGCGGGAACAGCGATGCGGCCCCGCTCCCCGCGCCCGACGGCACCCGCGGCGCGGACCGGCAGCGCGAGGGGGAGCAGGACGACCGGCGGGACATCGCGCCCGACCCCGATCACCTGTCCACCTTCGCCCTAGACGTCGACACCGCCTCCTACGGCTACGCCCGCCGCACCCTCTCCGAGGGCCGGCTGCCCGACCCGTCGACGATCCGGCCCGAGGAGTTCGTCAACAGCTTCCGGCAGGACTACGAACGCCCGGACGGCAACGGCTTCACGGTCACCGTCGACGGCGCCCGCGTCGACAGCGACCGCACCGACAGTGACCGCACCGACAGTGACCGCACCGACGGCGCCCGCACCGACGAGGACGACTGGTCCCTGGTCCGCGTGGGCCTCGCCACCCGGTCCGCCGGGCCGGACGGGGACCGCCCGCCCGCCGCGCTCACCTTCGTCATCGACATCTCCGGCTCCATGGCCGAACCGGGCCGCCTCGACCTCGCCCGGGAATCTCTCGCCACCATGACGGACCGGCTGCGCGACGAGGACTCCGTGGCGATCGTCACCTTCAGCGACGAGGCCGAGACCGTTCTGCCGATGACCCGCCTCGACGGCAACCGGGACGAGATCCACGACGCCGTCGACGCCCTGGAGCCCGCGCAGTCCACCAACCTCGGCGCGGGCGTCGAGACCGGCTACGAGACCGCCGTCGAAGGGCTGCGCGAGGGCGCCACCAACCGGGTCGTCCTGGTCTCCGACGCGCTCGCCAACACCGGCGACACCGACGCCGACACGATCCTCGAACGCGTCGGGGAGTCCCGCCGCGAGCACGGCATCACCCTCTTCGGCGTCGGCGTCGGCAGCGACTACGGGGACGCCCTCATGGAACGCCTCGCCGACAAGGGCGACGGCCACACGGTGTACGTGTCCGACGAGGAGGAGGCCCGCGAGGTCTTCAGCGAACAGCTGCCGCGGAACATCGAACTGACCGCCCGCGACGCGAAGGCCCAGGTGGCCTTCGACCCCGAGGTGGTCGCCGAGTTCCGCCTCGTCGGCTACGAGAACCGCCGGGTCGCCGACGAGGACTTCCGCGACGACGACGTCGACGGCGGCGAGGTCGGCCCCGGCCACACCGTCACCGCCCTGTACGCGGTGCGCACCCGGTCCGGCGCCTCCGACGGCCACCTCGCCACGGCCACCGTCCGCTGGCTCGACCCCACCTCCCGCGCCCCGCACGAGGAGAGCGGCTCCCTGGAGGCCGGAGACCTCGGCGACTCCGTCTGGACCGGCGGCCGGGGCCTCGCCGTCACCGCGACCGCCGCCTACTTCGCCGACGCCCTGGGCCCGGACGGCCGCCGCCACCGCGCCCTGCCCGGCGCTCCCGGCCTCGGCGAACTCGCCGGCCACGCGGCCGGCCTGGCGGACCGCACCGGGGACAGGGACCTCCACGACCTGGCCGAAGCGATCCGCACCGCCGACCGCCTGTCCTGAAACGTGCGAAACGGCGTACCGGCCTGGCCGCCCGCACCAGAACCGGGACCACCAGGGACGAGCACGGCGTCGTGTGCGAGGTCCGTACGGAGCCCCTCGCACCGCGGCCGGCCACCGGCAGCACCGCCGACATCCCGTTCACCAACGCGGCCGAGGCCCCGCACGACGTCATCCTGCGCCGGGAGCGGCACGGCACCTGGCACCCGGTCACGGCGGTCCGAGGTGATCGACGACCCCCGGACGCGCGCCGACGTCCAGAAGGCCGTCGACCACGCCGACGAGGCCGTCTCCCGCGCCGGATCGATCCGCGCCTTCACCCTCGTCGACGGCGAGTTCACCGAGGAGAACGGACTGCTCACCCCGTCCCTGAAGGTCAAACGCGGGGCGGCACAGGCGGCGTACGCACGGGAGATCGAGAAGCTGTACTCCTGACGGGGCGTACGGCCCGCGAAGGGGCCAACCGGGTGAACCTGCGCAACCGTTTCCCGTATGCCGGGTTACTGAAGCAGTAGGGCACGCGACGCCACGAGAAAGGAACGCGCTGTGCTGCTCCGTCCGCGGTACACGGGTTTGTCCCGCAGGCCTTCCCGCCTGTGAGTCGAGGGCGAACACGGGAGCCGCTGCCGGCGTCGAGTCTGCCGCCGTCGGACCTCCGGGTGTTCTTCTCGACGCGTAGCACGCTGTGGCGTCCGACGCACCGGCCTCTCGGCTCCGCCGCGGCCGACTTCGGACGTCGATCTCCGTGCCCGGGCCGGCTTTCCACCTCTTCAAGCAGGAAGACCACGACATTGCGACAGACTCTGAGCAGGGGAGCGTTCGCGGCGGCCGCCGCCACGGGCCTCCTCTCCCTGTACGGTGCCCCCGCCCTCGCCGACACGTACGCGGAGGGAGCCGCCACGAACTCTCCCGGCGTGCTGTCCGGCAACAACGTCCAGGCGCCCATCGAGGCGCCGGTGAACGTGTGCGGCAACTCCATCGGTGCGGTCTCCGCACTCAACGAGGCGTCCGGCAACACGTGCGTCAACGGCTCGCACCATGACGACAGGTCCGATCAGCGCGCGGCCACCCCCGCGTACGGCGGCTCCGGCGGCGGTGGCGCGCACGCGGAGGGGGTCGCCAAGAACTCCCCCGGCGTGCTGTCCGGGAACAACGTCCAGGCACCCGTCCACGCGCCGGTGAACGCGTGCGGCAACACCGTCGACGTGGTCGGGGCGCTCAACGAGGCGTCCGGCAACACGTGCGTCAACGGCTCGCGCCACGACGACAGGTCCGAGAACCGCGCGTCCAGCACCTCGCAGGGCCGTTCCGGCGGCGGTGGCGCGTACGCGGAGGGAGTCGCCGAGGGCTCTCCCGGCGTACTGTCCGGGAACCTCATCCAGGTCCCGGTCCACGCGCCGGTGAACGTGTGCGGCAACTCCATCGGTGTGCTCGGGCTGCTCAACTCCGCCTACGACAACGACTGCGGCAACGGATACACGCCGGACGAGCCGCAGAGGCCCGGCTACGAGCCCGAGGACGAGACCCCGCCGTCCCCGCCCGTCCGCACGGACACCCCGCCTCGCACGCCGGTGACGTACACGCCGCCTCCGGCCACCGGCGAAGAGCCGTCCCAGCTCGCCGAGACCGGCAGTGACAACGCGCTGCTGGCCTCGGGCGCCGGCGCGGCCCTGCTCGTGGGCGGGGCGCTGCTGTACCGCCGCGGGCGGGCGGCCGCCCGCCGATAGCGGTTCCCGGGTGCCGGACCCCGTCCGGCCGGCACCCGCGACCCTGTCGGCCGAGCACGCCCCCGGACCGGTCCGAGCCCACCCTTCGGGGGGTCCGGACCGGTCCGGGGGCGCTGTGCTGTACGGGACGGGTACGGGCAGGGGGCGGGCAACGGGGGGTGGGGCGGGCGATGGGGACGGGCCGCTGACGGCCTGTTCGCCGGCAGCGGCCCGGAAGGGTCCCGCGGGACTCCGTGTCAGCCGCTCACCGGCGCCGGCGACTCGGTCCGGCTGCCGCCCGAGGGGACGGGGACCGTCGCCCCGCGCAGCGGAGTCGCCCCGAGCCGTCGGCGCACCCCCCGGACGAGGGTGGGTGCCGTGAACGTCGCGCCGTGGACGAAGCGCATGGCCGGACCGAAACCGGAGGAGGTCACCAGGCCCGCGAGGAACAGGCCGGGGTGGGACGACTCGAAGCCGCGTCCGGTCACCGGGGAGCCGTCGGGCAGGACCGCCAGCGCCCCGCGCAGTTCGGCACAGAGCAGGCCGAGCCGGTCGCGCTGCGCCCGGAACCCCGTGGCCGCGATGACGTGCTCGGTCTCCAGGGCGCCCGCGGTGCCCTCGTGGTTCACCGTGTCCAGCCGCACCCCGCCCGGCACCGCACAGGCGGCGGTGACCTCGTGGCCCGGCATCAGATCCACCGCGCTCTCCACCCGGTCCCGCACCCACCACGCCCCCGCCGGGCCCAGTGCCGTCTCCGCGATACGGGTCCGGGTCCGCTGCGGCAGCCGCCGGAAGAGGCCGGGACGCTCCGAGTAGAACCAGTTCCGCCAGCCGGGGCCCAGACCGCTGTGCGGAGAGCGGGCCGACTGCCACCAGGGGCGCTCCCAGGGCGGCGGCACGTCGTTCCACACCAGTCGCTCGGACCGCGCCAGCACCCTTACGCGCGTGCCCTGTTCGGCGAGCAGCGCCGCCGTCTCCAGGGCCGCCTGGCCGCCGCCGATCACCGTGACGTCCTTGCCGAGGAACTGGTCGAGGCCGTTGTGGTGGCTGCTGTGCGTCACCAGGGACGGGTGCAGTCCGCGCAGGACCGCCGGGACCTCGATGAACGGCATCACCCCGACCGCCAGCGCCACCGTCCGCGCCTGCAGCGCCTGACCGTCCGCGGTCACCACCGTGAAGCCGTGGGGGCCCGACGACACCCGGGTCACCATGCGCTCGTCCACGTCCGGCACGGCGTGACGCGCGAACCACAGGCCGTACGACGCGAACTCCTCCACCGGGATCGGCTCGGCGTGACGTGCCGTCAGCCCCTGTTCCTCGCAGTACGCGGCCAGGGTCCACCGTCCGCCCGGATCCGAAAGGTTGGACGCCCAGGGCTCGGACTTCAGGAACATGCCGCCGGGCATGTGGTCCCGCCAGGACGCCATGGGCCGGCCGAACACGCGCAGGCGCAGCCCGGCGGCCGCGGCGTGGGAGGCGATCGACAGACCGTACGGGCCGGCGCCGACCACCAGGAGGTCGTACATCATCAACTGCTCGCTTTCTCGTCGTCGGTCAGGGAGGGGGAGACCGCCACGGGGGCCACGGGAGCCAAGGGGGCCACGGGGGACGCCGGCGCCACCGGGCCGCCGCCCAGCCGCTCCCGCAGCCGGCCGGACACATGACGGGCCCACAGGGACCACATCGCCCGTCCGGGCCCTCGGTCGTCCGGGGCGTACCAGGCCAGTTCGCGTCCGCCCGGCGCCGCACGCAGCACGGCGAGCGGCGCGTAGTTCTCCACCACGAAAGCCCGCCCGGCCACCGGGTCCCCGTCCGGCAGCGGACGGCCCGTCAGGTCCAGGTGCAGGGCGCGTACGACGTCCAGCCCGGCGGTGTCCTCGAAGAGCCGGAACTGGGCGCCGGGGCGCGGGTTGAAGTCGAGCAGGTGGTAACGGCCCGTCGCGTGGCAGCGGCGGAAGTCGAGGTCGAAGACGCCGCGGTAGTCCAGTTCACCGGTGAGCCGCTCGGCCAGGGCCCGCACCCGCGGGTTGGGTGCCCAACTGCCCACCGCGGTCAGCCCCGCACCCCGCGGCCAGGCCAGCCGTTTGACCCCCGGTCCGCCGGCGCGCACGGCACCCGAGTGGTCGGCGTAGCCGTGGAAGAACCAGTCCCGGGCCGGGCCCGGCGGCAGATACGCCTGCAGCAGGAGCGGGCTGCCCGCCTCCTCGCTGCGCAGGTACAAGTCCCGGGCCTGCTGGGCGGAGCGCACCAGCAGGGTGCTGCGCAGCCCGCTGCCGGCCGGCAGCAGCCAGGGCCGGCTCCACTTCGCCACCACCGGAAACCCGAGCCGCGTCGCGTCGGCGGCGGCCCGCTCCGGGCTGTCGGGAACGAGTGTCTCCGGGTGCGGAAGGTCCGCCGACGCGCACACGGCGGCCAGTTCCGCCTTGTCGGCGACGCGTTCGGGCAGCGTGCCCGGCATCGCCGGCAGCAGGTAGGAGGGGGCGAGGGCGTCCCGCAGGCGTCCCGCGGCGATCGCGCTCGCGTCGTCCATCGGAACCAGAACGGCAGGACGCGCGATCCGGCCGGCGACACGGCGCAGCACGGCGAGGATGTCGTCCGCGGACGCTCCGGGCGGCGGCGGTGTGTGCAGCCGGTGCACATAGCGGGAGCTGCGCACGGGGCTTCGGGACTCGTCGGCGACGACGTGCACCTCCGCTCCCGCCCTGCCCAGTGAACGCACGGCCCCCAGCGTTCCGTGATGGAAGGGATTCCGGTCGACCCGCAGAATCACGGCGGGGACACGGGTGTCGAGCAGCGGCACGAATTTTCTCTTTCTTTCTGAATTCGCTCACCCGCACGGGCGAGCATGGCACTCGAAAGCCGCAGTGGCAGTGGCACCATGGGAATTCCTGTGACTGACTTCCGGATGACTGTTCGTCAATAACGAGCCCGGAGGCGGAAGGTCGGAAGCTCGGAAGGTCAGAACCTCAAAGGCCGGAAACGAGAGCGAAGACAGGAGCAGGAATGGCCCCACAGCGCGAACGTGTCCGGGTCCGCGGACTGGTCGTGGGCGCGGTGGCGATGGCCGTGTCGGCAGCCCTGGTGTCCGGTCCGGCGGCGGGGGTGGGGGTGGCGGGCACCGGCGATTCCCGCGTTCCGGTCCCGGAACCGACGGCGTCCGCGGCCGTTTTCCCGGACCTCGTACAGCGGCCCGCCCCTACGCCACCGGTTTTGGCGCCGCCGGTCGCCGTCCCGCCGGTCCCGGCCGTCAGGCCCCCGGCCGTCCCGGTGCCGGTCCCGGCCGTCCCGGTGCCGGGCGCGCAGGGCCCGCCCTTCGGCGCCTTCCTCGGCTCCGACGAGCGGGGCGTGGCGCGGATGGAGCAGTTCAGCAGCTGGCTGGGCGGCGCCGAACTCCGTGTCGGTCACACCTACCTGCCCGGCAACCACTGGAGCGACATCGAGGGCGACGTCCGCTTCCTCGAGTCGTGGGCGCGCTGGCGCAACGAGAAGGACGACCGGATGCTCGTCCTCAACGTGCCCCTGCAGGAGCGCAACGAGGAGGGCGTCCCGGACCACGAGGTCCGGGAACTGCTGCGGCGGGGCGCGGCCGGGGAGTTCGATCACCACTTCCGCGCGCTGGCCGAACGGCTGGTCCGGTTGGAGGTGCCGGACACGATCCTGGTGCTCGGCTGGGAGATGAACGGCGTCACCTACACCCATCGGTGCGGACCGGACCCTCAGGCCTGGAAGACGTACTGGAAGAGGATCGTCACCACCATGCGTGCGGTGCCGGGCCAGGAGTTCCGTTTCGACTTCACGCCGAGCCGCGGCCGGGACGCCGTTCCCTGGACGCAGTGCTACCCGGGGGACGACACGGTCGACATCATCGGTATGGACTCCTACGACCAGCCGGCCGGAATGTCCTTCGACGAACAGGTCGGGGAGCCCTACGGACTTCAGGCACACGTGGATTTCGCGAAAGCCCGCGGCAAACCCCTCTCCTATCCCGAATGGGGGCTTTTCCGCAACGGTGACAATCTCGAGTACATGCGGCGCATGCTCGCCTGGATGGACGAGCACAAGCCGCTGTACAACACGCTGACCGACTACTGCCCGCACGGTGTGTGGTGGTGCGACCAGAACCCGGCCTCGTCCCGCCACTACCGGTCCGTGCTCTCCGGCCGTGATGTCGTGGTGCCCCCGGTGCCACAGGTGCTCCCGGTGCCACAGGTGCTCCCGGTGCCACAGGTGCCCCCGGTACTCACGCCCGTGCCACCCGTCCCCACCGCACCGTCGCCCCCGAAGAAGTGCTCGCCGCTGGATCTGGGCAGCAGGGTGGAGTTCTGGCTCGGCGGGAAGTTCTGCCTCCGCTCCGACTGGTGAGCGCGCGCCCGCCGCGGCCGTCACCGGCCCGGCGGGATTCGCCCTCGTCACCGCTGTCCGCGCACAGCGGCGGCGGTGGCGGGGCCGGGTACCGAAGCGGTGGGGACGGGAGCGTCGTCCCCGTCCCCACCGGTCCGCCGCGGCCGGGCCAGCAACGCCAGCCCGCCCAGCAGCCCGCCCGCACTCGCCCCTACCAGAGCGGTCGACGCCGGGGAGGCGGACGTCGGTCTGCTCGGCTTCACCGCGCGCGAGAACTGCACGAGCCGGACCTGGGTGCTGCTTGCGGTCTTCTCCGCGTGCTGCGTCAGCGCGCGGGAGACCGCGTTGGCCATGTCGACGGCGAGGTCGGGGCGTGAGGAGGTGGCCGAGACGGCGACCATCGGCGCGTCCGGCGAGGTCGCCGTGCGCACGCTGTCCCGCAGGGTCCGCGTCGGCACGCCCGCCCACACCTGAGCGTCCCCGAGCACCGCGAGCTGCGTGGCCACCCGTCCGTACGCCTGCGCGAAACCGCGGGCGGACTCCGGGGTGGAGTTCACGGTCGGTACGGCGACGACGTAGCTGGTGGCCGTGTACGTCGTGGAGGTGAGCAGGCCGTACGCGCCACCGGACAGGCCGCCGACGAGGGCGCCGGCCGCGATCGCGGACCAGGCCGGCAACCTCCTGGCACGGGCCAGGAACGGACGGAGCCGGCGGGTCGGAGTGTCGGTCATGAGGAGCTTGCTCCCGGAGAAGAGGAAGGGGACGACGAAGAACGGGAAACGGCTGTCGCGTACACGTCCATGAGACGGTCGGCGCTGCGGGTGATGCTGTAGCGGTGCGCGGCCTTCGGGGCCGTGCGTGGCAGCGGGCCCGCCGCCCGGGCCTCGGCGATCGCCCGCGCGTACGCCTCGGGGCCGCCCCGCACCCGCCGGGCGCCGGCCGAGGCCTGCGGCGGCAGGTCCTCGATCGCCGGGCAGGAGGCGTAGACCACGGGCAGGCCCGACGCCAGCGCCTCCACGACCGCCAGGCCGAAGGCCTCCTCCAGGGACGGGGACGCCAGCACGTCCATCGCCGAGGTGAGCGACGGCAGGTCGGGGCCCGGGGAGCCGTCCGCGGCATGGGGGCACTCGCCGGTGAACAGGACCCGGTCGGCCACCCCGGCCTCCCGCGCCGTACGGCGCAGGGCGTGCTCCTCGGGGCCGCCGCCCACCAGCAGCAGCCAGTGGTCGTCCGGGAGCCGGGCGAGCGCCCGGACCAGGACGTCGAACCGCTTCCCGGGGGCGAGCCGGCCGACACCGCCCACGACGAAAGCGCCCTGGGGCAGGCCGAGACGGCGGCGGGTGCGCGCGCGCCCCTCCGCCTCGAAACGGAAGCGTTCCAGGTCGATGCCGTTCGGGATGACCTCGATACGGGGAGCGGGCACGCCCCAGCGCTCCAACCGGTCGGCCACCGCCGGGGACACGGCGACCGTCGCCGAACCGAGCCGCTCGCTGGAGACGTACAGCGCGCGCACCCCCGCCGTCAGCCGGCGGCCCTCCATCTGCGAGTCGCCCAGGGAGTGTTCGGTGGCGACGACCGCGCGGACCCCGGCGACGCGCGCGGCGAGCCGGCCGTAGACGCAGGCCCGGTACAGGTGCGTGTGCACCAGGTCGTAGCCGCCCGAGCGGATCAGCCGGACCAGCAGCGGGAGCGCGGTCACGTCACGGTTGCCGCCCATGCCCAGATGCGTGACGCGGACACCGTCGGCGGTGAGGCCCTCGGCGACCGCACCGGGGTTGGTGAGCGTCACGACGTCGCAGTCGACGGGCAGATGACGCAGCAGCAGACGCAACTGCTGCTCGGCCCCGCCCACACCGAGGCCGGTGATGATGTGCAGAGCCCTCATCTCACCGGCCCCCCACCGGGTGTCGGCGCAGCCGGTGCAGCCGGTACTTGAGACCCAGGCGCCACGCCGTGTCGTTCTGGCCGATGTGCACGCGCGGCAGGGCGTGCGGGCCGGTCAGCGGGCCGGGGGCGATGGCACAGGCGTAGGCGTAGCCCGCCTCCCGCACGGCCCGCACGGCCCGGGCGTCGACCGTGCCGTACGGATAGCAGAAGCCGTCGATGCGGGTGCCGGTCAACTCCGCGAGCCGATCGCGGCTCTCGGCCACCTCGGCCTCGAGGACGAGGTCGTCCGCCCGGGTGAGATCGACGTGGGTCAGCCCGTGCGAGCCGATCTCCACGCCCTCGGCCGCCGCGTGCCGGATGCCGGCCGCGGTCAGCAGCGGCTTGCGCGGGCCGAGCGGGTCCCAGGTGTTGTCGCCGCCGAGCCGCCAGGGCAGGACGAAGAGCGTGGCGCCGCATTCCCAGCGGCGCAGCAGCGGCAGGGCCTCGGTGACGAAGTCGACGTACCCGTCGTCGAACGTCAGCCCCACCAGGTGCCGCCCCTCGCCCCGGGCGCGGGCGGCGAGCAGGTCGGCCACGGACACGCCCCGCAGCCCCCGCCGGCGCAGCCAGGCCAGCTGCCCCTCGAGCCGCTCGGGCGTGACCGTGATGCGGTACGGATCGTCCGAGCAGTCTCCCACCGAGTGGTACATCGCCACCCATGGGACAGGGCCCGGGGGCGCGGCGGGGCGTCTGCCGGTGTCGAAGGAACCGACGGTGTCGGCGGTGTCAGCGGTGTCAGCGGTGTCGACGGAGCCGACGGAATCAATGGGAGCGGCCATGGATGAGCCTTCGGGTGACGGTGCGCACGGAGCGCACTGCGGATACGGAGCCCTGGACGCCCAGGGCCAGGGAAAGCGCGGCGAAGACGCCGGCCACGCTCAGAACGCCGGCCGCGAGACCCGCCACGGGGGACGCGAACCGGCTCGCGGCGAATGCCCCGACGGCGGTGGCGACGACCGCGGCGAGCACCGGCCTGCTCAGTTCGGCCAGGACCGGCCGGACCCGGAGGGAGACACCGTGGGGACTGCCGCGCCGGGACGCCCGCAGACCGGTCAGCAGCAGGACGGCCGTGACGGTGATGCCGAACGCGTTGGCGGCGGCGATCCCCGCCACCCCCCAGGGACGCACGGCGACGGCACCGATCACCGACGTGGCGGTGATGCCCGCGACCATCACCGCGAGGGGATACCAGCTGGGCCGGCCCGCCGAGAAGTACGAGCGGACCAGCACCCCCACCAGGGTCTGTCCCAGCAGCCCGAGGGCGTACACGCGCATGACGGCCGAGGTCGCCCCGGTGTCACTCGCGGTGAACGCGCCGCGCTGGAAGAGCAGTTCGATCATCTGCGGGGCGCAGGCGATCACCGCGCCCATGCCGGTCAACACCACACAGGAGGACAGCACCAGATCCCGCTCCACGCGGTCGCGCGCGCGTTCGGTGTCCCCGTCCGCCAGCGCCCGCGCCACCACGGGGAAGGTGACGGTGCACACCATCAGCGACAGTGTCATCGGAATCTGGGCGACCTTCTGCGCGTAGTTCAGGTGCGAGATGGCCCCGGAGGGCAGGGATGAGGCGAGGAAGCGTTCGACGAGGACCTGCGACTGGCGGCACAGCGAGAAGAGGAGTACGGCAGCGATCAGGGCGAGCCGTACCGGCCGCTCCTGCGCGTCGCCCACCGCCCCCTCGACGGCCGGTGCGCGGGATGCCAGCTGCCGCCACAGCGACGGCAGTTGCACCAGCACCATCAGGCAGCCGCCCACCGCCACCCCGACCGCCGCGGCACGCACGCCCCACGTGCGGCCGAGCAGGAACATCGCGGCGATGATCCCGGTGTTGTACGCGACGTAGATCGCCCCGGGCGCGGCGAAGCGGCGGTGGGCCCGCAGAGCGGCGCTGCAGTAACCGGCGATCCCGAAGGCCAGCAGGCTGATCGCCGTGAGCCGGGTGCAGTCGACGGCCAGCCGGGGGTCGGGCAGTCCCGGTGCGAGGACCTGGACCAGGAAAGGGGCCACAGCGGCGACCAGGGCGGCCGTCGCGGCGAAGGCGAGGCACAACCGGGGCAGCGTGGCGGCGACCAGGGCGCGGACCGGGTCGCCCGGTTCGCCCCGGGCACGTCGGGCCAGCGCCATGCTGAACGCCGGGATCAGCGCGATCGCCAGCCCGTCCTCGATCAGCAGCGTGGCGGCGATCTCCGGCACGGTCCACGCGATCAGGAAGGCGTCCGTGTCGCTGCCGGCACCGAACAGCCGTGCCAGTGACTGGTCGCGCACCAGGCCGAGCAGGGAGCCGGCGATGGACAGCGACGCCGTGACGAGCGCGGCCCGGGCGAGGAACTTCCGGGAAGCCGAGGCCGAGGCCGGGTCGGTGCCGTGCCGGGCGGGCGTGGCGGCACGGGCCGCGGGCACGGTCGCCGCCCCGTCGGTGTCGGGGGCGGGGCTCTGCGAGGGCACCACCGTCATCGCGCCGCGGCTCCCTCGACACGCTCCGGTACCGCGCCCCGCGGCACGGCGTCCACCCGCTCGCCGCCGGCCAGCGCCCACCACGCCGCGAGCCCCAGGCTCAGGGCGGTCAGCATCGTCGAGGGGCCGCCGATGTCGCCGTACACGAAGTCGGTCAGCAGCCAGAGCAGCAGCCCGCAGGCGACGAGCCCACAGTCGAGTTCCGGTCCGCGGCCGGGTCCCGGTCCGTCGCCGGGTCCTGGCTCGCGGCTGCGGACGCGCAGCAGCCTCCGTCCCCCGCCCACCAGCAGCGCCAGCCAGCCGCCGGTGAGTGCGAGCAGCCCGATCAGGCCCTGCTCGCTCAGCACCAGCAGGTACATGCTGTGCGGCGAGAGCAGCGCCTGCTTCCGGTACTCCGTCCCCGCGCCCCCGATGTCACTGCCCGAGGACAGCGCCAGGGTGGCGTGCCCGTCGCGGTACTCGGGGAAGCCCTTCAGACCCACGCCCGTCAGCGGCTGCTCGCGCCACATGCCGCCGGCGGACGCCCACAGGGCGTACCGGTCCACGACCGACTGGTCGGGGGTGTCGCCGACCTGCGCGATGCTGTCGATCCGCTCCTGCAACTGGGCCGTCCCGATGCCGAACCCGCCGGTCAGGACCACGCCTGCGGCGGCCACGGCCAGGGCCACCTTCAGCGCGCGCCGCGGCCCGGTCAGGGCCAACTGCACGGCGCACGTCAGGGCGGTCGCGATCCAGGCACCCCGGCTGAAGGAGAGGGCGAGCGGCAGCAGCAGGGCCGCAGCGCATCCGGTGGCCGTCACCCGCTGCCACACGACCGTCCGGCCCAGCGCGATCCCGACCGCGCACACCAGGCCGAGGGAGACCGCCGTCGCCATGCCCATCACGTCATGGGCGCCGAAGGTGCCGACCGCCCGGACGCCCTCGCCCTGGTAGGAGGCGCCGGTCCCGGTGACGTACTGATGCACGCCGACGGCTCCCTGCCATAGCGCGAGTCCCACGAACGACCAGGCCAGCACCCGGAAGTCGGTGCGGTCACGGACCAGGATGAGCACGGCCGCCGGGACGAGCACGAAGACCTGCAGATAGCGGCCCAGGCCGGTGAACCCGGCCTCCGGCGAGGACGCCCCCATCGCGGCGAGCGCGAGCCCCACGACCGGCAGGCCCAGCACCACGGCCGCGGCGGGCGACAGCGGACGCCGCCGCTCGCGCAGCAGGCGGATCACGCAGTACACCACCACCAGCCCGGAGACCACGTCCGCGGGCCCCGCTCCGTCGTACGTCAGCGGCAGGGCCAGCAGGGCGGGCAACGCCACCAGGGGCAGCACCGGCACCAGGTGGGCGGCCCGGCGTAGGAGCGGTGCGGGAGCGAGACTCACGTCGGTCAGCTCCCCGTCGGACGGACCAGCGTGACCGCGGTGCGCAGCAGGATGCAGATGTCCTGCCACAGCGACCAGTCGTCGATGTAGACGTTGTCGAACCGGCAGCGGTCCTCGATCGAGGTGTCGCCGCGCAGGCCGTGGACCTGGGCGAGGCCGGTGATGCCGGCCCGCATCCGGTGCCGGGCCGCGTAACCCGGGTGGGTCCGGCTGAACTGGGAGACGAAATAAGGGCGTTCGGGGCGCGGCCCGACCAGGCTCATGTCGCCGCGGAGCACGTTCCACAACTGGAGCAGTTCGTCGAGCGAGGTGCGCCGCAGCATGCGGCAGAACCGGCGCATCTCGTTCTCGTCGGCCACGCTCCACCGGGTCGCCGACTCGTGCGCGTCGACCGGCCGGTGCGTACGGAATTTCAGCAGTGTGAACGGCTCTCCGCCCCTGCCGATGCGCTCCTGTCGGAACACCACGCCCGGCCCGTCGACGATCCGCAGCGTCAGCGCGCACACCAGCAGCAGCGGACCGGCCAGCAGCAGCAGCGCCCCCGACACGAGGATGTCGAGCATGCGCTTGCCCGCGCTGCCGCGGCGCGCCGGTGACAGGTCCAGGAGACGGCACGGGAAACCGGCCAGTCGTTCCTTCGCCGGGTACGACGGGGAATCGGCGTCGACCTCCCAGATCACGCAGCCGGCCTCGGCCAGCGCGCGCAGGAGCGGGCCCTGTCCGGCGCGTACGGAGGGATGAACGGCCAGCACGGCCCGCACCCCGTTCTGGATGACCGCCCGCTCGACCTCCGCACCGGTGCGCAGCACCGGCAGGCCCTGGACGCCGTCCGGCTGCTCGGCGACGACCCCCACCGGCCGCACA
This sequence comes from Streptomyces sp. P9-A2, assembly GCF_036634175.1. Taxonomy (NCBI): domain Bacteria; kingdom Bacillati; phylum Actinomycetota; class Actinomycetes; order Kitasatosporales; family Streptomycetaceae; genus Streptomyces; species Streptomyces sp. P9-A2. The sequence continues at coordinate 2,768,632 of NZ_JAZIFX010000001.1, read as the reverse complement.
CCGCACCGCGGGTGGCGCAGCAGGGCGGCGGCCACGCGCTGCGCGGTCGCCGCCGGGCCGATGACGAGCGCCGCGTGCGGATGGCGCCGCAGCGCGGCGCGCCGCCGCCCGCGCACGGCCGCGCGCAGCGCACAGCCGGCCGCCGACTGCAGGACGAGGCCCGTCAGCACGGTGCCGGCGGACAACGCGTGCTCCGGCCGGTACGCCGCCCAGAGCGCCGCGGACGCCAGCCAGGCCACCGCGACCCGCCCGCACACGGCGGGCAGTTCCTCCAGCAGCCCCGGCCCCGGCGACCGGCCGCCGCGAGGGCGCAGCAGCAGCGACGCGGCGGTCAACAGGGCGACGAGCAGGGAGTGCCGCTGGGTGCCGGACAGCGCCAGCACACCCAGCAGGGCCGCGGCGGCGTCCGTGAGAAACAGCGGTACGGGCGAAGGCGGCCGCGCCGAAGGACGCGGGCCGGACAGCCGCAGACCGCCGGCGGTGTCGCGCGGCGGCATGACGGAGACGGACGAGGAACCGTGGTCCCCCGGCGGCACGCCGGGGGAGGTCATGGTGCGTTCGGCGGTCACGAGTGGATGGTCTCCCTGTACTTGGTGGGATCGACGCGCTGCGCGGTCCGGTCGGCCGCCTCGGCACGGCAGCCCGCGTCGAGCGGCTGCCCCTGCTCGGCGCCGCGGGCCTCGTCACGCTCGACGGCCCGGGACGGACACGCCCTCCCTCTGGAGGGCCAGGTGCCGAGCAGGTCGCGGTAGACGTCGGCGACCTGTTCGGCGGTGTGCCGTACGTCGTGGACGGACAGCACGTGCCGACGGCCCAGGTCGCCGAGCGACTCACACAGCGGCGGGTCGAGCAGCAGCCCGGACAGGGCCTCGGCCAGAGCCCTCGGGTTCTCCGGCGGTACCAGACAACGGGAGGCGAAGGACGGCGGCAGGCTCTCGCGAGCGCCGTCGACGTCGGTGACCACCACGGGACGTCCGCAGGCCATCGCCTCCAGCGGGGCGAGGGCCATGCCCTCCCAACGGGACGGCAGGACGACGAGATCGGCGGCCTGGTACCAGAGCGAGGCGTCGGGGACGGCTCCCGCGAACAGCACGGACTCCGGGGCCCGGGCGCGCAGCCGGTCGTGGTCCGGCCCGTCGCCCACCAGGACGAGGTGCGCGGCGGGCACCCGCTGCACGACGGCGTCCCACGCCCGCAGCAGGACGTCCTGCCCCTTCTGCCGGCAGAGCCGCCCCACACAGACCACGAGCGGCGCCGCGGGGTGGAGGGCGGCGAGCAGGGCGAGCCCGGCCCGCGCGGTGGCGGTGCCGGCCGGGCAGAAGCGTTCGGGGTCGATGCCGTTGGGGACGACGGTCCACCGTCCGGAAATCCCGGCGTGCATGCCGGTCGCCCGTTCCGCCTCGCTCACGCACACCACCCGCGTGGCCCAGCGCGCCCCCCATCGCTCCCATCCGAGCGCGAGCGTCGCGGTGACCCCGCCCACCGCCTCGAACGACCAGGCGTGCGGCTGGAAGACCGTCGGAATCCGCCCGCGCACCGCGAGCCGCCCGGCGAGCCCGGCCTTCGCGCTGTGCGCGTGCACCAGGTCGGGGCGCACCTCGTCGATCACCCGCGTGAGGTGCCGTACCTCCCGCACGAGCGACGGGCCGGGCGACCGCGTCGACCGCCAGCTCCGTACCTGCGCGCCGAGCGTCCCCAGGTGGAGGGCGAGTGCGCTGTCGGGGCAGACCGCGGTGACGTCCAGGCCGTCCGCGACCTGCGTACGGACCAGGTCCGTCACCACGCGCGCGACCCCGCCTTCCACCGGCTGGGTGAGGTGCAGTACCCGTGGCCGGCGGTCGGAGGGGGGCAGGTCCGTGCGTCCGGATTCCTCGTTCGTGACGGAGCTCGGGACGGGGAGCGGCGTGTTCATCGCCGGGCGTCGAGGGCAGTGAAGAGCACGCCGGCCCAGGCCGCGTCCCGCTGGGACGAGAGCCGGAGGCTCATCCGGTCGTCGGCGTGCAGCAGACCGCGTCCGAGGGTGAACACGTCGGAGTCGTAGCCGAGGGTGTTGGCGTACGCCGGCACCCGCGCCGGGGCCGCCCCGGCGGGCCCGCTGATGGTGGAGTTGAGGACGTCGCCGGCGGGGTTGGCGGAGTCGGAGAGCGTCGCGGTGGAAGCGGGCGTGCCGGTGGTCACGGTGAGCGAGTCGCCCGTGGTGCCGCGGTCGCCGTTGTACGCGACCAGTCCCACCTGGCCCTCCGCGCCCGCGGCGAGGTCCAGGCCGCTGAGCCGGACCTCGGGTCCCGTGCGGGACTGCAGCGGCGCGAAGCCGTCCCAGAGGGAGAGGTGCCGCAGCGGCTCCGCCGGGTTCTCGTACGCCACCACCAGGGTCCAGCCGCCCCACGCGCCGGCCGCCGACCGGCCGGCGGCCACGTTGACCTGCGCCACGGTGTACGGGCCCGGCCCGCTGTCCCGCACCAGCCCGGTCACGTCCGCCGAGGCCTGGAAGGCGTCCGCGCCGTCCGCCACGTCGTGTCCGACGACGGTGTCCGCGAGGAGCTCCTTGTAGTCCCCGCCCGGTTCGGCGATCAGGACCCGCCCGTTGTCCTCCGCGGGCTTCTGTTCGCCCACGCGCAGGTTGCCGCCCCAGTACAGGCGCGCGTACGTCACCTGCGAGCCGGAGGGCAGGCGGACCTCCGAACGGGAGGAGTTGTAGGTGTTCGGGTCGCGGTCGACGTCGACGTAGAACATGTCGAAGTCGCCGTTCACCGCCTGCGCGCCCGCCTGCACGTCCGCGCACGAGGAGGCCTGGGCCGTACGGCAGGTGGCGGAGGAGTTGGCCGCGCGCACGATGCCGCCGTGCTGGAGCGCGTGATACCGCTGGTCGAACGCGAGACTGCTCGCTTCCGGCGCGGGCGGCGCGGCCGGAGCAGCGGCGGGGGAGCCGCAGGGTGCCCACATCGCGACAAGAGCGAGGACACCCACCGTGGCAGGGCGAAGCAACTGACCCAGGGATTGGCGCATGACCGTCGGAGCCTTTCGGAACGGGTGGCGGTGACCGGATGGGTAAAGACGACGTCCGCGGCCGGCGGTGCCGCCGATGTCGGAGCCTCGCCCGAGGACGGCGACGACGAGCAGGACCGCCGGGATGGAGCAGGCAGCACGACGAGTGCGATGCGTCCGCTTCTGGGGGTGCGTCGGCACAACTCTAGCCACCAGCCGGACAAATTTGCCGAAACTCAATCAACGCCGACAAGTGTGTTGGAATCGTGAATTCGGCCCTCCGTGGGTGACACCCGGGCGGTCCCGCCCCGCCACCTCATCGGGCGGATCAGGGCCGTACGGGTGAAAAGGGGACGTCGAAGGCTTGCCGCGCCGCTCGTGCGGACCGGAAACCTCGACGCCCGCGGTCACCGTTCCGCCGGCGCCGGTGGTGCCACCACCCGTTTGATCTCATATGACGACTCGCCAATCCGTGGTTCCCCGGTTTCCGCACCGGCCGAGGATCGTTGAGCACGGCGACACAAAGCCCCCTCCGGCGACCCGCGTTGCCGAAGAAAGGAACATGATGAAGTCCCTGAAGGCTGCCGCCGTCATTGCCGGGTCCCTGATCGCCGCCGGCATGGCCGCGCCCGCGTACGCGCAGGAGATCGACCTGGCGTCCACCGGCCTCGACACCGGCCTGAACACGCGCGCTGCGGTCCCCTTCGAACTCATGTCGCCGCAGGACGAGTCGAGCGCCACCGAGTCCCGGACGTCGATGTTCGGCACCGCGGAGGAGGCGGCGGACGTGGTGAACCAGGCCAAGCCGGTGCACGGCGATCTGGGGCTGCACGCCTGAGACGCGCCGTACGAAGTCGGCCCCCGGTCCGGACCGGGGGCCGACTTCGTGTGTTCACCCCTTCGCCACGCGGAGGTGACCATGCGGCAGGTTCGACGGTTGGAACAGCGACAACCGTTCGGACAAGGAGTGGATCATGGTCGTTCCCATTGGCTCAGCACCCGTGGGTGCCGAGGACGCGGTGCCGCGCCCGGCGCCGCCCGGACCGGCGGGCAGAACACGGCGGGACGTGGCACGAGGCCTGCGGGCCGGTGCCCTCGCCGGCGTCCTGGCCCCGGTGCTCGCCGCCTTCCGGTCTCCGCGCCCCGGGCCCGCGGAAACGGACCCCCCGGGCGACACCGCCTCCGCCTTCGAGCGGACCTACCGCGGCCGCCGCATCCGAGGGGTGTGGGTGCCGGGGCGCACCGCGGCCGAGGACGGCCGGTGGCACGTCACGGTGGACGGCCGCCCCCTGCATCTGATGCGCCGCGCCGACGGCGGCTGGCTGAGCACGGTCGACCACTACTTCTCCCACCGGACGCCGCTAGAGGCCGCCTGCGCGGCCGTCGACACGCTCGGCCCCGGCGAGCGGCTGAGCGATGCGGCGTCGGAGCCGGGAGGTGCGGGACACGCGCACGGGGAGGGCCGGCATGGCGTACGTGCGTAAGGACGCGGGCACGCTCACGGCGGCCGAGAGGCTACGGCTCGTCAAGGCGCTGCTGGAGGTCAAACGGCGGGGCGAGTACGACGAGTTCGTGCGGATGCACCTCGCGTACTACTCCTCCGACGGCGAGCGCGGACTGCGCACCGCGCACATGGCGCCCTCCTTCCTGCCCTGGCACCGCCGGTTCCTGCTCGACCTGGAGGACGCCCTGCGCCGGGTGGACTCGGCGGTGACCATTCCGTACTGGGACTGGACCCGTGACCGCACGACCACCTCCGCACTGTGGACGGCGGACTTCCTCGGCGGCGACGGGCGCCGGTCCGACCAGCAGGTGATGACGGGGCCGTTCGCGTACGGTCAGGGCAACTGGACCATCGAAGTGGGCATGACCGACGGGGGGTTCCTCACCCGGGACCTCGGCCGCCGCCGCGACCCGATCGAGCTGCCCACCACGAGCGACCTGGAGCAGGCGCTGGAGGATCCCGTCTACGACGCGGGGCCCTGGGACTCGACGGTCACGCGGGGTTTCCGCAACAAGCTGGAGGGCTGGAGCACCGGCTGGGGCAGCCCGTCCTGGCGCAACCACAACAGGGTGCACCGCTGGGTCGGCGGGGCCATGCTCGGTGCCGCCTCCGTCAACGACCCCGTCTTCTGGCTGCACCACGCCTTCGTCGATCTGCAGTGGTACCGCTGGCAGCGCCGGCACGGCGGCGGGGCCCGCTACCTCCCCGCGAAACCGCCGGGCCCCGACGACGAGCAGCACCGCCGGATCGTGGCACGGCACGAGAAGCTGCCGCCGTGGGACGTGACACCGGACGAGCTGGAGGACGTCGGCCGGATCTACCGGTACGCGTGAGGCGGCGCCGTGTCGGGCCCCATGAGAAGAACCCCGGCGCTCGGGGCGCCGGGCGGACACGCGCTCTTGGGCCGCCCGATGCGCGTGTGACAGGCCTGTGACGTGCATTTTCACAAGAAACTTACGTGCATGGGTGTTTTGGCTGTCCAAAGTCGCAAACGTCGCTTACGTTATGCACTGTCAGTGACCAGCCCAACACGGGCTGTGTGGACTCGTGAAATCGGAGAAGTAATGCGCAAGTACCAGAAGGCTGCCGTCGTCCTGGCCATGCTCGGCAGTGTTGGGTTCCTCGGTGCCGGCGTCAGCCACGCCGGAGACGACCCCTCGTTCACGCTCGACAGCACGCAGACCACGAACTGCGCCCAGGACAACTCGGTTCAGGGTCTCGTCAACATCGACGACGTCAACGCCGGTGTCGGTGCCCTCCTGGGCCTCGGCAACGCGGAGAACACCGAGACCAACGCGGTGGCCTGTGCCTCCAGCTTCACCTTCGGCGGCTGATCACCGCTAGGTGATCCAGGGGGGTCCCGGGGCTCGAACCGCGCGTTCGAGCCCCGGGACCGCCCGGCACATCGGCCGGTCCGGAGGTCCGGACCGGCCCCGCCGCCGAGTCGCGGCGGGGCCACCGTCAAGGAAAAGGCAGATGTTCGAGCCGAAGAAGATCGCAGCGGCGGCAGGGATCCTGGGCGGCGTCGCCCTGATCGGCACCGGTGCCGTCCAGGCTGTCGGCGTCGAGGGCTCCGGCAGCTGCCTCAAGGGCGGCAAGGGAACCATCCGCTGCGAGCAGGTGCGGGAGTACCGACTCCCGGCCGACCTGCAGGGGAAGGTCCGCTTCACCAACGAGCAGGAGCAGACCTGCTCCGGTTCGGGTGTCGAGGTCTCCTGTGCGAGCGGCGCTCTCCTCGGTGGCGGGAGGGCTTGAGGCCTCCGCCGCTCGGGTGCGATATCGCCTTGTTTGAAAAAAAGGAGCGATGCGGCGTTTCGTCTATCAACTGCCGTAATCGTCGCCTACATTAGCGACTGAAAGTGACCGGGCCCTCACGGTCCGTGTCAAATCAGAAGGAGAAGTAATGCGCAAGTACCAGAAGGCTGCGGTCGTCATGGCCATGCTCGGCAGTGCCGGCTTCCTCGGCGCCGGAGTCGGTCACGCCAACGACGGGCCGGAGGTCGAGCTCAACAACACGCAGACCACGACCTGCGTCCAGGACAACTCGAAGCAGGGCCTCATCAACATCGACGACATCAACCTCGCGGTCGGCATCCTGGGCCTCGGCAACGCGGAGAACACCGAGACCAACGCGGTCTCCTGCGCCTCCAGCTTCGCCATCGGCGGCTGATCACCGCCAGGTGATCCAGGGGGGTCCCGGGGCCCGAACCCGTGGTTCGGGCCCCGGGACCGCCCGGCACATCGGCCGGTCCGGAGGTCCGGACCGGCCCCGCCGCTCGGTCGCGGCGGGTTGACCGTCAAGGAAAAAGGTAGATGGTGAAGTCGAACAAGATCGCAGCGGCGGCGGGGGTCCTCGGTGGGCTCGCGCTGGTTGGCGCCGGTGCCGTCCAGGCGTTCGGTGCCGAGGATCCGGACAACTGCGTCAAGGACGAAAAGGGCACCGTTCGCTGCGTGCAGGTGAGCGAGCAGGAGATCGTGACCGACCAGTACGGAACGATCCACTTCGTCAACAAGTCGGAGCAGACCTGTTCCGGTGAGAACGCCGAGGTCTCCTGCGCCAACAACCTCGTCCTCCCGGCCGAGAAGTCCTGAAGCCTCCGACGACCGAGTGCCGTTTCGCGGCACCCCTCACGTCGGCATCCCCCGCGTCGGACCACCCGTACGGCGGAGAGTGGCCGGAACCCGGTACCGGGTTCCGGCCACTCGTCGTGCGTCCGTCACCGCTGGGCCGTCGCGCAGGCGAGGCCGGCACCCGGTGACTCCACGGGAGTGCAGTACGGCAGGTCGTCGATGGGGCGGTCGGTACAGAAGCGGCCGATCAGCTCCGAGGACTCCTGCCTGCGCTCGACCGTGACCAGATGGTCCGCCTCCTTGACCGTCGTGAACCGCGCCGCCGGAATCGTCGCGGCGAGCTCACGGCCCATCTGCGGTGTGCACAGGGTGTCGTACTCGCCCGTGAACACCAGGGCGGGCACGGCGGGGGCGGGCAGGGGCTCGTAACAGCCGTGCGTCACCAGCCTCGTG